>NZ_LR733836.1:0-2882478 GCF_902506445.1 Pseudomonas sp. 9Ag | reverse complement strand
GCCATATCCCACCCCTACCGTCCGCTCCAGTTCCGGGATGGACCCGGTAATCAGCGTTCGGGGGATTTGTTCATGAGCACATACCGCAGCGGCATCCGCCATGCAGGGTTCCGCATCAGCCTGCTGGCCCTGGCCATCAGCGCCGGTTCGGCCTGGGCCGAAGAGCCGCTTGTCATGGAGCACGTCGAGGTGATCGGCCAGGCCGTCAGCCTCGACGAAGCATTGAAGGAACAACGCAACTCCGACAGCGTGAAGAGCGTGGTCCATGCCGACGGTATCGGCCAGTTGCCAGACAACAACGCTGCCGAAGCCTTGCAGCGCATCCCTGGGCTTTCGGTCGAGCGCGACCAGGGCGAAGGCCGCTTCGTCAGCGTGCGCGGCATCGCGCCGGATCTGAACAGCGTTACCATCAATGGCACCTTGGTGCCCTCACCGGAAAGCGGTCGTCGCGCCGTGGCGCTGGACGTGCTTCCCTCCGAACTCGTTCAGTCGCTCTCGGTGGTCAAGACGCTCACCCCGGACATGGACGCCAACTCCCTCGGCGGCACCATCGAGGTGGAAAGCCTGTCGGCGTTCGACCACGACGGATTGTTCTACAGCCTCAGCACCGAAGGCAGCTACGACGAGAACGTCGGCAAGACCAGCTCCAAGTTCTCCGGTGCGTTCAGCAACCGCTTCAGCCTCGGTGATGGCGCGGACAACTTCGGTGTCGCCGCCGCCCTGAGCTGGCAGGAGCGTGACTTCGGCTCCGACAACGTCGAAACCGGCGGCAACTGGGATTTCGAGAACGGAGCCCGGTTGGAGGAGTTTGAGCAGCGCGACTATGAGATCACCCGCGAACGCGCCGGTGTCGGCCTGAACTTCGACTACCAGCCAGACGATTTCAGCAGCTACTACCTGCGCACCCTCTATAGCCGCTTCAAGGACACCGAAACCCGCAATGCCGCCGGGGTCGAGTTCGAAGATGCGCAGTTGGCCGGCGAGCTGGGCAATGCCGAGGGCTGGCGCGAGATCAAGTCCCGCGAGGAGACCCAGACCATCCAGTCCTACGTGTTCGGCGGCGAACGGATGATGGGCCTGTGGACCCTTAGCGGACAGGCCGGCTACAGCGAGGCGCGCGAGCGCAACCCGGGCGGCATCTCCAGTGCTACCTTCGAAGGCGACTTCGCTGACGTTGGTTTTTCCAGTACCACTAAGCCGCGTCTGACTGTCGATCCGTCCTTCTACGATCCCGCCAGCTTCGAGCTGGATGAGGTGGAGTGGGAAGAGAGCGACGCCCGCGACAAGGAAAAGAACATCCGCCTGGACCTGGCCCGCGAATACGACATCCAGGGCTACGCCTCGCAATTTAAGCTAGGCGGCAAGCTGAGCCGGCGCGACAAGACCAACGACGTCGATGTCTGGGCCTACGATGACTTCGATGACCTAACTCTGGCTGACTATCAGCACGGGACCGTGGACTACAGCCTCGACCGCTTCGGCCCCGGCATCAGCGCCGGCGCCCTTGAAGGCCTCATTGGTGGTCTGGACGCGAGTGCGTTCCGGGACGAAGAAGAGTCGCGCATCGGCGACTTCGACATGAGCGAAGACATCAACGCCGCCTACTTCATGAACACGCTGGACCTGGACAAGTGGCGCATCATCGCCGGCCTGCGTTACGAGGGCACCGAGTTCAGCGCCAAGGGCACCGGCATACGCGAGGGCGAGTTCGAATCCATCTCCAGCGATAACCGCTACGACCACTGGCTACCCGGCCTGCACGCGCGCTATCAACTGACGGGCGACACCCTTCTGCGCGCCGCCTGGACCAACACCGTGGTGCGTCCCACCTTCGAGCAGCTGGCGCCCGGTTTCATCATCGATGGCGACGAGGCGGAGTTCGGTAACCCCAACCTCAAGCCGCTGGAGTCGATGAATTACGACTTCGGCATCGAGCACTACATGGGCCGCGCGGGCGCTGTGTCGGCGTATCTGTTCTACAAGGACATCGACAACTTCATCTACAACACCGACGTGGCCGGCACCGGCCAGTGGGCCGGCTTTGACGAGGCGCTGAGCTACGAGAATGGCAGCAGCGCCAAGCTCTACGGTGTCGAGTTGTCCTACTCGCAGAAGCTCGATTGGCTGCCAGCGCCCTGGAACGGCGTGTTGCTCGGCGCCAACGCCACCCTCAGCAAGTCCGACGCGGATATCGAAGGCCAGGACAGCAGTCGCAGCATCGACCTGCCGAACCACTCCGATACGGTCGGCAATCTAATGGTTGGCTGGGAAAACGACGTCTTCAACATGCGGCTGGCGGCCAACTACAAGTCCGAATACCTGGCTGAGGTGTCCGGCGTCGACGATGAAGCGCACGACCTCTACGCCGACGAGCAGCTGTTTCTCGACTTCAAGGCCGGCTACTTCATCACGCCGAACCTGCAGGTGACGTTCGAGGCGCTGAACCTCACCGACGAGTCCTACTTCGTCTACACCGGGCGCAGCAACTACAACGCCCAGTACGAAGAGTACGGCCCGACCTACAAGCTCGGCCTGACCCTGACGCATTTCTGATCCCGAACCTTACCGACTTCACTTTTACGCCGCCCCGACACCGCTTCGTTCCCCTTCGGACCGGTGCCGGTCAGCGGCTGCTGAATGGAAAAACCATGGACGTAACGTCGTTTAAACCCCTGTGGCTGAGCCTTTGCATCGCACTGGCGGCCTGTCAGGCCGGCGCCGGTCAGCCAGCTGCCGGCCAGGCCGCACTGCACCTGAGCACACTGAGCGCCGCGCCACTGGAAGCCGAAAGTGCGCAGTTGATCGGCACCGATAAGTTCTGGCCGGGCGCTTCGCAGCTGCTGGTTCGGCCGGATTCGCGCGGCGTGGAGCTGCTGAACGCACAGGGCGCGCCGCTCAGTGCGTTCAAAGGCCGCTTCGAGGGGCTTGATCATCGTGCCAGCGAGGAGGGCCTGCTGGTCGCGACCCTCGACCGCAAGCGTCAGCAGGCTGTGCTGCTCGGGCTCGATCGCCAGCATCGGTGGAGCCAGCCGCTCTACGTGCCGAAGACCAGCTTCGCGATCGAGGGGTTGTGCCTGTATCGCGACGCCGGGCGCAATGGCTACCTGTTTCTGATCGGTGAGGATGGCATCGGCGAGCAATGGCTGGTGGCGGCAGGGCAGAAGTTGCTGGCTGCGCCAAAGCGCGTGCGGGGCCTGAGCCTTCCACCGGGAAGCAGCTACTGCCAGGCGGACGACCAGACCGGCGAGCTGGTGGTGAACGAGGAAAACGTTGGCCTCTGGCGTTATGCCGCCGATGCCGAAGCGCCGTTGCTGCGCCATCCGATCGACATCGTGCAGCCGTTCGGCGGCATCGCCGAAGCCGCCGCCGGCATGGCGCTGGTGCCGGGCGGCATGTTGGCGCTGGATCCAGAGGCGGGTGCATTGCACCTGTATCGGCGCGATGGCGATGCCTGGCGCAGCCATCAGGTGATTGCGCTGGACGGGTTCGACGAGCCGGAGCAGGTCAGTGCGCGATTGGGCGAACACGGTCTCGACCTGCTGCTGACCGACGAACGCGGTGCGCACATGGCTCGCCTGGACTGGCAACCGGATGCGCCGGCCGTGACGCCGGTTATCCCGATGCTGCCCGCGATGGTGCAGACCGATCCGGTGCCGCACCTGGGCGATGCGGCGGACGATCCGGCGATTTGGGTCAATCCGACCGATTCGGCACGCAGCCGCGTGCTCGGCACCGACAAGAAAGGCGGGCTGGCGGTTTACGACCTGACCGGCAAGCAGCTGCAGTACCTACCGGTAGGGCGGTTGAACAATGTCGACGTGCGCTACGGCTTCACCCTCGGTGGCAAGCGGGTCGATCTGGCCGTGGCGAGCAATCGTGATCACAACAGCCTGCACTTGTTCGCCATTGAGCCGCACAGCGGCGAGGTCAGCGGCATTGGCGAGATCGAAACGCCGTTCAGTGAAATCTACGGCCTGTGCCTGTTCAAGGACCGCCGGGGCGCGATCCATGCCATCGCCAACGACAAGGACGGCACTTTCCTGCAGTACCGCCTGGATGGCAGCAGCGGTTCGCCGCGTGGCGAGCAGGTGCGCGAGTTCAAGGTGGACAGCCAGCCTGAAGGCTGCGTCGCCGATGACCGCAACCAGCGACTGTTTGTGGGCGAGGAAGACGCGGCGGTATGGACGCTGGATCTGCGCAGCGATGCGGCTGCGCTGGAAAAGGTCATCGACGTGGGCGGCCCGCTGCATGCCGATGTTGAGGGGCTGGCGATCTATGGCGGTGCGGCCGGCGATTACCTGGTGGTCTCCAGCCAGGGTAACGACAGCTATCTGGTGCTCGATGCGCGCGCGCCCTATGCCGTGCGCGGCGCCTTCCGCGTGGGCCTGAATGCCGAGCGCGGCATCGACGGGGCTTCGGAGACCGATGGCCTGGAGGTCACTTCGGCCAATCTCGGCGGCGTCTGGGGTCGCGGCATGCTGGTGGTACAGGACGGCCGCAAGCGCATGCCTGAAGGTGCTCAGAACTACAAATACGTGCCGTGGACGGCCGTCGCCGAAGCGCTGGGGCTGGACTGACCGGCGTGAACCACCCGGGTTACGCCGCGCTGTCATCGAAGCGTAACCCCAATGCAATCCAATGAGCGCCGTTGCATGGGACGGCCGGAGGAGCAGAAATGCAAAACGAACATATGTCGGTCTGGGGTTTGGTCAGCGAAGCCAGCCTGGTGGTGCAACTGGTGATGACGACGCTGGTGTTGGCGTCCGTCGCCAGCTGGTACCTGATCATCCAGCGCGGCGCCGCGCTGCGCCGCAGCGAACGGCTGCTGAAAAGCTTCCTGCAGCGCTTTCGCAGTGGCGGCGAACTCAGCCAGCTCTATCGCGAGGGCAACGAGCAGTCGCTTCCCCGCGAGGCTGCCCTGCAGCACATCTTTCTCGCCGGCTATCAGGAATTCAGCCAGCTGCAGCGTCAGCCCGGCATCGCTCCGGATGCGGTGATCGATGGAGTGGAACGCAGCCTCTATGTGGCCATCGCCGAGCAGGAAGAGCGGCTGGAAAACGGGCTGCAATTCCTCGCTACCGTCGGTTCGGTCAGCCCCTACATCGGCCTGTTCGGCACTGTCTGGGGAATCATGAATTCCTTCCTCGGGCTGTCCATGGTGCAGCAGGCAACCCTGTCCACCGTTGCTCCAGGCATCGCCGAAGCGCTGATCGCCACGGCCATCGGCCTGTTTGCCGCGATCCCGGCAGTGATGGCTTACAACCGCTTCTCCGCCCGTGGCCAGACCCTCAGCGCTCGCTACTACAGCTTCGCCAACGAACTGCAGGCGCGGCTGCATCGCCGGCTGCATGCCGGCTCGCCGAGCATCGCCGCAGCCGCCTGAAAGGAGCCTCGCCATGCTGGTTAAACCGCAGCGCAAACACGGCCCGAAGGCTGAAATGAACGTGGTGCCCTATATCGACGTGATGCTGGTATTGCTGGTGATCTTCATGGTCACCGCGCCGATGCTGGTGCAAGGCGTGAAGATCGAGCTGCCCAAGGTCGCCGCCGAGGCGATGCCCACCGAGAACGAGCGGCAGATCCTGACGCTCTCGGTCAAGGCTGATGGCGGCTTCTACTGGAACCTGGGCAACGAGCTGAACGCCGATGACCAGACCGACAGCGCCATCGACCTTGAGGAAATGCGCGGGAAGGTTGCGGCAATCATTGCCGAGCGCGGCGACACCCAGGTCTACGTGCGCGCCGATGATGCCGCGGACTATGGCCGCGTGGTGGCTGGCATAGCCGAGCTGCAGCGAGGCGGGGTGGTCAATCTCGGTCTGATCACCGAGGCGCCCCCCGGACAGCCCGCACCATGAGCAGTCTGAGCATGCCGTTACCTAGCAGCTTTGCGGTGGCTCGTCCCCAATGGCGCAGCCATGCCAGCGCGGCGACAGTAACGGTCGCGCTGCATGCCGCGGTGCTCGGTCTGTTGCTGCACGGCTGGACGCCCGAACTGACGCCGCCCAGCTCTACGCAGGTGCTCAAAACCCAGCTGGTCAGCCTGCCCACGCCGCAGCCGGTGCTCGAGGCGCCCGTCGAACCAGAGCCCGTGCCCGAGCCGGTCGAGGCAGCCATCGAGCCGGTGCTCGAGGAACCGCAGGTCGATCCGCGAATCGAACAGCATCGGTTCGAACAGGCCGAGCTGGCATTCAAGCGGGCCGAGCAGAAAAAGCAGGAAGAGGCGGCGCGCCTGGAGCAGCAACGTCTACGCGACGAGCAGCTCGAGCAAAAACGCCAGCGTGAGCGGCAGGAACGGCTCGAAGCTGAGCGCCGCGAGCAGCTGGTGCGCGAGGCGCAACAGCGCGAACAGGCTGCGCAGCAGGCCCAGGCGGCAGCGGAACGGGCGCGACAGGCTGAGGCCGCCGCAGCTGCCAGCCGCCAGTACCTGCCGATCGCCAAGCACGCGCCGGACTATCCGCAGCGTGCACTGGACAAGGGCATCGAAGGCAGCTGCACGGTGAGTTACTCGGTCAACCCGCAGGGGCGGATCGAAAACCCGAGGGCCCTCGAGGATTGCCACCCGCTGTTTATCCGGCCATCGCTGACGGCGGCGAAAAGCTTTCGCTATCAGCCGCGTATTGTCGAGGGTCGTGCTGTGACCGTTCCCGAAGTAAAGAACACCTTTCATTACCGCATCCAGTGATGCGCAGCAGATCCATTTGCCAGACGAGCCAGTGAATGAAACAGGACTTTCAGAGTTTCCACGCCAACCTTTCCGCCCTGGACGATCAGGCCATCAACCCCAGCGCCAATCCCTCGCTCGGGCAGCTGGTCGATCAGGGTCGGCGCAACCTGCTCAGGGGCGGCATGGGCCTCGCCGCGCTGGGCTTTCTCGGCGGCGCGCTGAGCGCCTGTCGTGGCGCTGTACAGTCGGATTCGCTGATCGGCTTCAGCGGGATTCCTACCCAGCTCGACCCTAAATTCGACAGCGTGCAGGTCGCGCCGGGCTACAGCGCGCGCACCTTCTTTTCCTGGGGCGACGCCGTGCTGGCCGATGCGCCAGATTGGAACCCGGACGCAACCGACGACTGGCAGGCCCAGCTCAAACAGGCCGGCGACAACCATGACGGCATGCACTTCTTCCCGTTCCCTGACGCCCCTGATAGCCACGGCTTGCTGGTGATGAACCACGAATACGTCAACCCGCCGCTGCACCCCAACGGCATGACTTTCGTCGACGGCAAGCGCCCGCTGGACGAGGTGCGCAAGGAACAGGCAGCCCACGGCCTGAGCATCATCGAGGTGAAGAAGGATGCCCAGGGGCAGTGGCAGCGAGTCATGCCGTCGCGCTACAACCGCCGCCTCTCCGCGATGACGCCCATGGCAGTTGGCGGTCCGCTGGCTGGTAACGAGGCGCTGAAAACTGTTGCCGACCCGAGCGGGCGCGAAATCATCGGCACGGTCAACAACTGCTCCAGCGGCGTCACGCCCTGGGGCACCTACCTGATGTGTGAAGAGAACTGGCACAACTACTTCGTCAATCACGATGCGGCTGATCTGGCCAAGCGCACGTCGCACAAGCGCTACGGCATCGCTGGCGAAGGCTTGAGCAAGCTCTACGGCTGGGAAACCGCCGACGCGCGCTTCAACGCCACCCCGGACCCGACGCAACCCCATAGCGGCTACGTGAACGAACCGAACCGCTTTGGTTGGGTGGTCGAGGTCGACCCGTTCGACCCGCAGAGCAAACCGGTCAAGCGCACCGCTTTTGGCCGCTACTGCCGCGAATGCTCGGTGCTCTCATTGGGTGAAGACGGCCGCATGGCGTTCTACTCAGGCGACGACACCAAGGGCGAGTACGTCTACAAGTTCGTCCCCGCCGGCCGCTTCGTGCCGGGCGCCGATCAGGCTAACCGCCAGTTGCTCGATAGCGGCACGCTCTACGTGGCGCGATTCATAGCCGATGGCAGCGGTGAATGGCTGGCGCTGGTCCACGGCCAGAACGGGCTCACCGTCGAGAATGGATTCACCGATCAGGCCGAGGTGCTGCTCAATGCGCGTGCCGCTGCGGACCAAGCGGGTGCGACGCCCATGGACCGACCCGAGTGGGTTGCAGTGCACCCGCGTAGCCGTGAGGTCTACGTAACACTCACCAACAACGACAACCGTGGAGTCAAGTGGCCAACCGACAAGGCCAACCCGAGGCCAGTCAACCTGCACGGACAGATTCTGCGTTGGAGCGAGAAGGGCGCCGACCCGACCGCCACCGCCTTTACCTGGGAAGTCTTTCTACTGGCCGGGGAACAACCAGGCGCCAAGGATGCCAGCGGCCAGCCGGTGCCACCCAACCTCACCGGTACGATCAACGGCGACATCTTCTCCTCTCCAGATGGCCTGGCGTTCGACGAAGCAGGGCGGCTGTGGATCGAAACCGACTACGGCGACGAAGAGGCCGCGATGCAGGCCATGGGCACCAATCAGCTGCTCTGCGCTGACCCTCGAACTCGCGAGGTCAGGCGCTTCCTGGTTGGCCCGCGTGGGTGCGAGATCACAGGCATCACCTGGAGTCCGGATTACCGCGCCATGTGGATCAATATCCAACACCCCGAGCTGAGCTTCCCAACCAGCGATGGCAAGACGCGCCCTCGTTCTTCCACGGTGCTCATCACCAAAAATGACGGGGGCGTCATCGGAACCTGATGCGCTCATTTACAGGCGGCCATCCATGCCGTTGCGCATCTCGTGCACCGCGCTCATGCTGAACGTTTAACCTGCGGCCCGGCTCTAACAGGCTGATACATACCTGTTTGCATGTAACCAAGGAGCCGGGTCATGGCTATTTCGCCGCTGCGCACACGCGTGTCCCTCGCCGTCATTGTTTCTTGTACGCCGCTGGTGAGCCAGGCGGGCCTGTACTCGCTGAAAATCGAAAACGACATTTTTGCTTCTGACGATGGCCACTACACCAACGGGTTCGAGCTGATGCGCTCGTTCAAGCCCGACGCCGATCACTGGTCGCGACGGTTCGCAGAGGCGATGCCAGGCTGGGAGGCAAAGGAGGTCGACAACATCGCCTATCGGCTTGGCCATCAGCTCTATACGCCGGACAACATCAGGCGTGCGGAGCTGATCGAGGATGACCGTCCCTATGCTGCGCTGCTGTTTGCCGGCATGTCGATCTTCTCGGATGACCAACACGAGGGTTGGCGCGGCGCCAGTGGGTTGCATCTGGACATCGGTATCGTCGGCCCGGCGGCCGGTGGCGAGAAAATTCAGCGCCGGGTCCATGAAATCACCAATAGCGACGACCCGCGCGGCTGGGACAACCAGCTGCGCAACGAACCCTTCGTCAACCTCGCTTACCAGTACCGCTGGTGGCAGCAGCAACGCCTTGGCGGGCTGGAGTTCGAATACGGCCCGAGTGCCGGTTTTGCACTGGGCAATCTCTATACCTACGGTTCTGCCGGGTTCGGCTTGCGCATCGGGCAGCGGCTGGAGCGCAGCTTCAGCATTCCGGCCGTGGCGCCCGCCCAAAGTGGCAGTATGTTTTTTGATCAGGGCGGCGGCTTCGCCTGGAGCCTGTTCGCGGACGTCGAAGGGCGCTACATGGCGCAAAACATGTTGCTCGAAGGCAATACCTTCAAGGACAGCCATTCGGTAGACCCAAACGAGTGGGTTGGCGATGCCAAAGCAGGCGTCGCGCTGACCTGGAACAGTTGGCAATTGGCTTTCGCCAGGGTCTGGCGCACCCGTGAATTCAACGGGCAAGACCAGCACGATCAGTTCGGATCGCTGACGGTTTCGACCTGGTTCTAAAGTCGAAAAGAAACGGGGTGCGGATGCACCCCGCGGAGGCTTCGCTTACTTTCTGATCCAGTTGCCGTTCAGCTGAATGATCTGTCCAGCTGGGGTTTTCTCGATGGCCTTTTTGCCGGCAATCGCCTCGACGTCAGCGACACCGATGCCGTTCTTCTGCGCCAGGCGATAGTACTCGGCGCGCCGCGCCTGGTTGATCTGGCTGGCGATTTCTTCAGCCTGGCCGCCACTCTGCACCACGCCCAGATAGCCGTCGGGCTTTTCGCCGAGCTGGCCGCTGGCCTTGGCTTGGCCGAGCGCGGACATGGCTTCGTTGAGTGTCATGGCCGCGGCCGGCAGGGCGAGGCACAGCGCCAGCAGCAGGGTTCCAAGTTTCAGATAGGTCTTCATAACGCTCCTCAGAACAGGCCGCTGTCTTCATTGATGATCGAGTCGAGCTGCTTGTCGACCTTGATGTAGATCTCGTGCTCGATTTTCACGTTGAGGTTGATGTTAATTGGCTCGTTGGGCACGGCGAGCTCTACGCGTGGCGTACAGGCGCTGGCGAGGAGGGCGAGCAGTAAAATGCTGATCGGGTGGGGCAACCGCATGACGGCATCTCCAGGTCGAGGACGGCGTTACAGTGCCTTATCTGAGGCGTTCCTGCACGCGCCGTTGAATGGTTTCGCTGACCCGGTCGGATAACTGAAGGCTGGTCAGCAGCGCTGGAATGTCTTCCTCCAGATTGATCGAGAAGTTGATCGGGCGGCCGCCTTCCAGTGCTGGGTTTCTTCCATGCAGTTTCAGTCCCAGGTCCAGCTTTCCGTCAGCGGCGTAATGTACGTCGCTGGCCAGAAGATCGTAGTGGAAGTCATCCAGTGCCTCGGTCACCAGGCGCATCGCCGGGTTGGCCTGCCCCAGGGCCTGGATCTTCGGCGAGCGGAATTGCAGCGCGCCTCCAGGTTCGCGCGCCTGCAGCGAGCCTTGCTCGATACTGATACCGGCTTCGCTGCGCTGCAGCTGCAGTTCTCCATCGATCACGCCAGTGCCGGTGAGTCCCTCGGCAGGATAGGCTTCGAGCAACAAAGGCAATTGCAGGCCGCGCAGATGGGCATGCAATTGTTGGGTACCTGCCGCGAGGTCGGCCGCGCCTGGTTCCAGCCATAGGCGACCACCGAGCAGCCGCACCTCGGCGGTACTCCAGGCCAGGCGCCCCTGAGCGAGCGTATCGAGCGAGGCCGCGTATTCGCCGGCAAAGCGCAGGGGGCCAAAGGTAAAGCCGGGATTGGCTTCACGCAGCGTCAGTTCGGACACGTCCAGCCGCAGTTGATTGCGCCGCAGGACGGCTGACAGCTCAGCATCGAGCCCACTGAGTTCGGTGCGGTCGTAAATACCCCCCAGCCCCTTTGCGCTGAGCTTGGCCGTTGCCGCAAGTGCGCCGCTGCCGGGCAGGTTGAGTTGCGCCTGGGCCTGCATGCGGCCGTTGTTGAGTTCCAGCAGTGGCGGCCAATCGGCGAGGCTCGCGGCCAGCGGATTGCCAGCACGCAGGAACAGCTCCGGCAGGGTGACATTGAGTCGAGTCGCGCTGTCCACCCGGGTATGGGTCAGCTTCAACGGCAGGCTGATTCCGGCGTCGTTGCTCAGCGGGCCGTCGAGCGAAATCTGGGACTGGTCCGCATTGAGCGTGCCGCTCCAGCGCCAGCCCTGAGGACGCAACGCGGGCTGCTTCACTTCACCGGCGGTTACGGCTGTTTTTCCAGTGACCGCCAAACTCTGAATCTGACCATCGCTGAAGCTTGCCTCAGCGCCGAGCCCCGCCAGCTCCATCATCAGCGTGCTGGCTGCTAGGTCTGAGGCGGCTGTCAGGCTGTTCAGCCGTAGCTTCGAGCCTTTTTCCAGGCGAACGGTCGCGTCTTGTTGTGAAACCCGTCCGCTTAATCGCAGGTCCGCTTCGAAGCCTTTAAAGCTGAAGTCCGCCCCTGTGATCGCCGGGCTGCGCAGCTTGACCTGGGTGCGGTCAAAGGCTGCTGTATAGGGCGCAGCGGTTTGCAGTACCAGGTGCGTATCGAGCGTCATAGGCGAGGGACCGCTGGCAGCCAGCTGAACATTCAAGGGCAGCGTCTGGGGTGCCTCGTCATTCTGTGCCGGAACGATCTTGAGGCTGACGGCCCGTGGGCGCAGTGGGTCCGGCAATCCGGCGAACAGATCGGCGACCGGCTGCAGGGTGAGATCGCCGTTCAGTTCGGTTGGTATCCAGAGGCCGCCATCGGCACGAACGCTGAGGTCGACCTGACCCTGTACCTGGCCCAGGCCGACCACTGGCCATGGCGCCGGCAAATTGGCCGACAACCGCAGTTCGCCGTTCAGCGCTTTCCAATCCTGCGGCAGAGCCTGCGTGTCGATCTGCAGTGCCCAGCCTGCGCCGATCCGCATCTGCTCCGGCAGTGCCGGCAGCGCGGGCGGCGAATAAGCCACCCATTCACTTAGCCAATCCAGCAGCCAAGGCGCTTCCGGCAATTCGTTCATGGCCAATGTGCCGCGCCAGAGTGTCGAGTCGCTGTTTGCCGAAAGCTGGTTTTGCATGCTCAAGCGCTGCTGACCGTCGAGCTGGAGATCGAGATCCAGATGGGTGTCGCTGTCTTGCTCGTAGGCTTGCAGCTCCAGCGCCAGGTGGTGCGTCTGATGGTCCAGCTGCAGATCAAGCGTGGCGGGCAAGGGGGCGTGCTCGCCAAGCCTCCACGTCAGTTGCCCTTGAGCCTGGCAGGTTCCGCTTGCGCAGGGCACGGTCAGGTCCAGCGAGTCGATCTGTGCTTGTCGCGGCAGCCAGGCTGACCAGTCGACCAGTTGATTAAAGTCGGGCAAAGAGAAGGGCGGGTTGTCATCGTTGCTCGACGGGGGCTGCCACTGCGCGTCGAGGCGCTTGATGCGCAGTGACTGCAGCGGCAGCAATTGCCAACCGTCTGCAAAGTCGAGCCGTAGTTCATCGAGAAATACTGCGAGCCGCTCGTCGGCTGATGGCTGTCTGACAAGGACAATCTGTCGCACGGCAAGGTGGCTGAGTGTCAGGCGCGGTCCGCTCACCTCAAGCGTGACGATCCCGAGGTCACGCTTCAACTGCTGCCAGCGAAAGCCTGCGTAAAACCCGAACCCAATGATGAGTAGAGTCAGGCCGGCAACCGCCCAGACGAGGATTGTCCGCCGCTTTGTCATGACCCGTTCCGCTGAAAATCGATGCTCTAGCATAGGCCGGTCATGGCGCGCTTGCGACCGGCCCCGATGCGTGTTCGGCGAGACTGATCTTCACTTGGAAAGTTCCCAGGAAATCAGCGGCAAGGCCAGGAACAGCGCTCTGGCGGGCGTTTGGAGAGGGCTGCGCCAAACTTGTGCACATCTGCCAGCATGCCTTGTCAAGCGCTTATGACAATCTGTCGCAAACCAAGCGGAAGCTTATGTCTTCAATAACTAATTGAAAAATAAGCATATTTTGCGTTGTCGAAAAAAACGCCAGTTTAACTCGAGCCCACTAACCATAGGCTCTAGGGGATTTTGTAACCTGTTTGCCCACAGACTTATCCACAGCTTCTGTGGATTAAAAAATTGTGTGAACCAGATCGTGTATTTCCGATTTTTTCAAGACTTTAACTCTGTGAAAAAAGGAGTAGAGTGCGCGCCCTTGTTCCCCCGAACCATTCGGTGACCATGAGAACGCGTCCACTCGCCTCGAGCCCGCTCGAGAGCACATCATCTTCTCCACGCCTGCCGATGCGCATGGCGTTGTGGCTGCTGGACAGCCAGCGTCTAGGACAGACCAAGAGTGTTAAACGTATCGCGGGTCGGATGCTCAAGCAGCCGGCACTCGAAGGTGTAGTTGAAGCACAGAGCCGACTGGGACGCTTGCTCTGTCATGACTGCGACAGCCAGCGTGATCGCCGCATCGGTTTCGAACTGCTGCGCCAGGCAGCAAGAGCCGGCGACCGTCAGGCCCAGCTCGAGCTCGGTCAGCTTTACTGTCAGGGGCAGCACCGCGAGCTGTCCAAAGCGCGCCACTGGCTGGAACAGGCAGCGGCCCAAGGCTCGGCCGAAGCCTCGCGCATCCTTTTGCGGCTGCCGGCCAAGCGCTAGATTCGGCGTCGCAGACGGGCCGGCCTGACCTGTACGGGCTGGCTGGCTATACTGCCGGGCAGTTCAGTCGGAGCCGTACATGCCTCTCGATCCCCTCTATCTAGCAGCCGGTCTCGGTGCCCTCTGTTTATTACTCGCCGTCGTCACGTTGTCACTGCAACGGCGCCTGTCCCTGCAGCGGGCTGAGCTTTCGTTGCTGGACGAGCGGCTGAGTCAGGCGGTCATGGCGCAGGAAGGCCTCGGCGCGCAGCTGGAAACCAGTCGTCAGGAGCAGGCCGACCTGCATGAGGCCCGGGCGGCGCTGCAGGCGGAAGCCGCCGTGCTGCGGCGGGAAACCGAATGGCTGCAGGCTCAGCGCCTAGAAACCCGCGAAACCCTTGATGACCTGCAGGCCGAGCGCGATGCTCAGCAAGCCGAGCTGCGCGCGCTGAGCGCCGCTCACGCCGGGGTTACAGCCGAATTGAACGAACAGCAGAAAACCCACGAGCAGCGCCTGGAAGATCTTCAGGGTGCGCGCGATGAATTGCGTGCGCAGTTTGCCGAGCTGGCGGGCAAGATCTTCGAGGAGCGCGAGCAGCGTTTTGCCGAGACCAGCCATGAGCGGCTTGGGCAGCTGCTCGATCCGCTTAGAGAACGAATTCAGTCATTCGAGAAGCGCGTCGAGGAGAGCTACCAGAACGAGGCGCGTGAGCGCTTTTCCCTGGCCAAGGAGCTGGAGCGGTTGCAGCAGCTCAATCAGCGCCTCGGTGATGAAGCGACCAACCTGACTCGCGCGCTGCAGGGGCAGAAGACTCAGGGCAACTGGGGCGAGTTGATCCTTGAGCGGGTGCTTGAGCATGCCGGCCTCGAAAAAGGCCGCGAATACCATACTCAGGTCAGTCTCAAGAGCTCCGATGGCGAACGCTTTCAGCCCGACGTCCTGATTCAGCTGCCCGGCGACAAGCAGGTCGTGGTGGATGCCAAGGTCAGCCTGACCGCCTACCAGGCGATGATCAGCGCCGAGGATGAAAGCAGCCGTGTGCTTGCACTCAAGCAGCACGTGCTGTCGCTGCGTAACCATCTAAAGGGCTTGTCGCTCAAGGACTATCAGCGGCTTGGGGGGCTACAGAGTCTGGATTTCGTCCTGCTTTTCGTGCCGATCGAAGCTGCGTTCGCGGCGGCGTTGCAAGGCGACCCGGAGCTGTTTCAGGAGGCCTACAGCAAGCACATTGTGATCGTCAGCCCGACGACGTTGCTGGCGACGCTACGGGTGATCGACAGCCTCTGGCGCCAGGAGCGACAGAGCCAGAACGCCCGCGAAATTGCCGAGCGTGCTGGGGCGCTCTACGACAAGTTCGCGGCGTTCATTCAGGATCTGGACGAAATCGGCAGCCGCCTGCAGCAACTTGACAAGGCTTACCTCGGCGCGCGCAACAAGCTCACCGACGGGCGCGGCAATCTGGTGAGCCGCGCCGAACAGCTCAAGTTGTTGGGTGCACGGGCGAGCAAGCGCCTGCCGGCCGACTGGCTCGAGCGCGCCGGGGCCGAGGCGCCGCTGGAGGCCGAGGAATAGCGCGCGTCTCTGTCACAGCAGCCACAGCACTCCCAGGCCGGCGAGAAGACCGCTGAGCATGAACGGCAAGGTCAGCAGCGCCAGGGTACGCCCTCCGATAAAGACGATCAGGCCGCCCTTGACTAGGCTGTTGCTCAGCGCGGCGAGAAAGATTCCCTGCACCGCGACCTGCTCCGCCAGGTCGGTCCGGGCGCTGTTGGCCAGTGACAGGGTGATGGCATCCACATCAGTCAGCCCTGACAACAGGGAAACCAGATAGACCCCCGCATCGCCAAGCCCTCGTTGCGCGGCTTCGACGAGGAACAGGATGAGTACTAACAGGCCAGCAAAACGCAGCGCGGGGCCAAGTTCGAAGGGGTTCTTCAAGGGCGGCTCGGCGGTGTTGTCGTGCTGCTGACCGGCGCGCAAGTAGTAAAACAACGCACCGGCGGCGTAGATCAGACCGGCCGTCAGCATCGGCGCAAGCAATGCCGGTAGCAACGCCCGATTGACCACCCCGACTTCCAGCAGCACCCGCGGGAACATCAGCGCCGAGGTTGCCAGAAGACCGGCGGCCAAGGCATGGCGCATTTTCCCTGAGTCCAGTCGAGCAAGGGTGATGGTCATCGCCGTGGATGAAACAATGCCGCCCAGCAGCGCCGTGACCATCAATCCGTGTCGGGTGCCCAGCAGACGGATGGCGACATAGGCGGCAAAGCCAATGCCGGCGATCAGCACCACCATCCACCAGGTGGTGTAGGGGTTGAAAGCTTGCCAGGGTCCATAACCCTGATTGGGTAGCGCTGGCAGCAGCACCACGGAAATGAACAGCAGTTTCAGTACGCCGCTCAGTTCGGCCTCGTTGAGCTTGTGCAGCGCGCCGTGTAGACGCGCTTTCAGGCTCAACAGCAGCGCTACGACGATCGCCACGGAGGCGGCCAGCAAGCGACTCTCCGCTACCGCGAGGCTGCCCAGCAGGAAGGTCAGCAGCAGCGCCATCTCGGTGGTCATGCCGTGGTCGCTGTTGGTGCGGGATTCGATTACATAGCCGGCAATCGTCAACAGGGCCAGTACGACGAACATTGCAATCCAGGCGGGCATACCGAAGTGACTGGCGCTCAGTGCAGCCAAGCCGCCGAACAGTCCTGCCAGGCCGAAGGTGCGAATGCCGGCCATCTCCTGGCCTTCCTGGTCACCGCCGCTCCAGCTTCGTTCCGTACCGATCAGCAGGCCCACGCCGAGAGCGGTTGCCAGGTTCAACAGTAATTCGAGGGTCATGGGCAAAGGCCGTCAGCAACTTCTGATGACATCAGTCTAGCCGTCTCGCTGCCGCGGCGGCTTGCGCTGGCGCAACGCGGCATCAATGCAGCGGAACGTGACGGCTCATCAGTGCGCGCAGCGCGGCAGGCTTGACCGGCTTAGGGAGAAAATCCAGTCCCGCCGCGTGGATCGCGGCGATCAGCTCCGGGCGCCCGTCTGCGCTGATCACCACTCCGGGCACCGGCTCGCCTAGGCGGGTACGCAGCCAGGCCATCAGCTCCGAACCTGTCTCACCGTGGTCCAGGTGGTAGTCGACCAGCACCAGTTGCGGACGCACATCCTCGCGCAGCAACGCCTCGCATTCGGCCCGGTTACTGGCCGTCCAGACCTGGCAGCCCCAGCGTGACAACAGGCTGTTCATCCCCACCAGGATGCTGTCTTCGTTGTCGATGCAGAGCACCTGAATGCCGGTCAGGGCGGTTTGCTGCGCTTCGCCTTTGCCGTTGCCGGTAGCCTGTCGCAGCACTTGGCTGGCGATTGGCACGGTCACGCTGAATACGCTGCCTTTGCCGGGCCAGGAGTGAACCGCAAGTGGATGATTGAGCACCTGGCAGAAGCCGTCCGCAATCGCCAGACCCAGTCCGAGCCCTTTCTCGGCGCGCGTCTGATGGCTGTCCAGCCGTTTGAATTCTTCGAAGATCACGCGCAGTTTGTCCTCGGCGATGCCCGGGCCGTGGTCCCACACCTCAAGACGTAACGAGGAGCCCTGGCGACGCACTCCCAGCACCACGCGGCCTTTGGCGTAACGGAAGGCGTTGGTGAGGAAGTTTTGCAGCACTCGGCGCAGCAGGCGGATATCGCTGTCGACCCGCAAACGACTGCCATGCACCCTGAAGTCGACGCCCTGTTCGGCGGCAAGCATGGTGAACTCCGTGGACAGGGTGTCGAACAGGGTCGCCAGCGGGAAGGGGTTGCGGTCGGGTGTGATGCGACCGTTTTCCAGCCGCGAGATATCGAGCAGATCGGAGATGAGGTCCTCGGCAGAGCGCAGGGAGCTGTCCAGATGACGCACCAGTTCCCGCGCTTCTACCGGCAGGGCGTCGTGCTGGTGCGACAGCGCGGCGGAAAACAGCCGCGCCGCGTTCAGGGGCTGCATCAGGTCATGACTGACTGCGGCAAGGAAGCGTGTCTTCGACTGGCTGGCGGCCTCGGCCGCACTCTTAGCGGCCGTCAGCGCCTTGTTCAGTTTGGACAGTTCCTGCGTGCGTTCGCTGACGCGCTGTTCGAGGCCTTCATTGGCTTCTTTCAGGGCACGTTCGGCGTCACGGTAGGCGGTGATGTCGCTGAAGCTCATGACGAAGCCGCCACCGGGCATGGGGTTGCCGATCAGCTCGACCACCCGGCCGTTGGGGAAGGTGCGCTCCGAGGTGTGCGCACGGCCCTGACGCATCCAGTAAAGCCGCTTGGCTACGTGCGTATCGGCATCACCGGGACCGCAAAGGCCCCGTTCGGCGTTGTAGCGGATGATGTCGGCGATCGGGCGGCCGATGTAGACCAGCCCGTCCGGGTACTCGAACATTTCCAGATAGCGGTGGTTCCAGGCCACCAGCCGCAGCGACTGGTCGACCACGCTGATGCCCTGGGTAATGTTCTCGATTGCTCCTTGCAGCAGTGCGCGGTTGAACTGCAGCACCTCGGAGGCTTCGCCGACGATGCGCACCACGTCATCAACCTGCATGTCGCGGCCTTCCAGCGCAGCCTTGACTACGGCACGGGTGGACGAGGCGCCCAGTACCCCGGCCAGCAGTCGTTCGGTATGGGCGATCCATTGGCCGTCAGCCTGCTGCCGGGGTGAATAGTCGTGACCGTGACGCCGGGCGAAGCGCTGGAAGCTGAGTTCGGCGCGCTCGGCACCAACGAAACGCGAGGCCAGCAAGAGCAGGTCCTCCACCTGCACGGCAAGCAGCCGGCGGGTGCTCGCGGTGGAGTGAATTTCCTGACCGATGAAACGGCTGGCCTGCCAGTGTTCGGCGACGCGCGTCTGCGACAGGATGGACACCCAGAAGAACAGCGTCGCGTTGCCCACCAGCGACAGGGTGACGCCAAGCGTCAGCGCGCTGGTGTTGAATGGCAGATCGGCTGTGTACATCCACTGCAGGCCGGGGAACATTTCCAGCGGCCAGCCGAGCAGCGGCAGGATCAGGGTGTAAATCCAGATCAATCCGCCCGCAGTGAGGCCGGCAAACACACCGCGGCGGTTAGCCTGCTTCCAGTACAGGGCGCCGACCATGGCTGGTGCCAACTGAGTGAGCGCGGCAAAGGCGATCTGGCCGATGGTCGCCAGGCTCGCGTTGGAGCCCAGCAGGCGATAGCTGACATAAGCCAGCAGCAGGATCGCGACGATGCTGATCCGGCGCACCGAGAGCATCCAGTGGCGGAACACTTCAAACGGCTGTTCGGCTTCCTTGCGACGCAGCAACCAGGGCAGCAGCATGTCGTTGGAGACCATGGTCGACAGCGCCACGCTGGCCACGATGACCATGCCGGTCGCCGCTGACGCCCCGCCAATGAAGGCGAGCAGGGCCAGGGCTGGATGCGATTCTGCCAGCGGCAGGCTGATCACGAAGGAGTCCGGGCTGACGCCGCTGGGCAACAGCAACTGACCCGCAAGGGCGATCGGGATGACGAACACGGCGGCCAGCACCAGATACAGCGGGAATACCCAGCGGGCCAGGCGGAAGTCGCGCGGTTCGATGTTTTCCACCACCGTCACGTGAAACTGGCGTGGAAGGCAAACGATCGCCATCAGCGCGACGGTGGTCTGCACCATCATGGCCGGCCAGTTCACCGTCTCCTGCCAAAAGGCCGAGAGTTCGGGGGCGTCGTGGGCGCGGTTGAACAAGTCGCCGAAACCATCGAACAGGCCAAAGGTGACAAAGGCGCCGATCGCGAGAAAGGCAAACAGCTTGACCAATGCCTCGAAAGCAATAGCCAGGACCATGCCGCGGTGGTGCTCGGTCACGTCCAGGTTGCGAGTGCCGAACAGAATGGTGAACAGCGCCAGCACCATCGATACGATCAGCGCGGTGTCCTGCGCGCCGGAGCCGGCTGCGGCCTCGCCTTCATTGCCCACCAGCAGGTTCACGCCAAGGACGATGCCCTTGAGCTGCAGTGCGATGTAGGGCAGCACGCCGACCAGACAGATAAGCGTCACCACCACCGCCAGCGGCTGCGACTTGCCGTAGCGCGCCGCAATAAAGTCGGCAATCGAAGTGATGTTTTCCTGCTTGCTGATCATGATCATCTTCTGGATGACCTGAGGCGCCAGCAGCATCAGCAGAATCGGGCCAAGGTAGATCGGCAAGAAGGCCCAGAGTTGTTCAGCCGCCTGGCCGACCGCGCCGAAAAAGGTCCAGCTGGTGCAATAGACCGCCAGCGACAGGCTATAAACCCAGGCACGAACCCGCGGCGACAACTGGCTGCGGTTGCGATCGCCGTAGAAGGCAATGGCAAACAGCACGGCCATATAAGTGAGGGCGACCAGCGCAATCAGCCCACCGGACAACGACATGCGAACTCCAGATACACATAAATCAAGCGGGCTTCAGCCTGGCCATTTCTGCCGGGTGGTCGAGTCATGCCGGGTCGGGCAGCACTCACATTTGCCAGTAGCCGGCCTGGTCACTCGAGCTGCGTTCAGGCGCAGCCGATAGATGGGAGGCTACCGGGATAGTGCTTGGGTGCTGCTCATACTCTGCAGGTTTCGGATGGCCGGAATTACCGCTCATTGATAGTTGAATGGGTAAAGTTTCGCAGTAAAACGGGGCGGCGTGTTGCGGCTGCGACCATGGTCGCATGAGCGCGACAAGTATGATTGGATCCGCCGCAAAGCCCTGCGATAGACAACCTGCTTGGTCATAGTGGCAATTTGCAGAGTCAGTACCGCGCGATTGCCGTTGAGCAGGAGCGAGCCACCGAGGCGCACGTCCGCTTGGTCGTGCCGCGCTGGTCATTCATGCTCGACACACTTACCGTCGCCGCTGAGATAACAGCAGCGCCTCATTCCATCCATGTCAGGAGAAACCGCGATGTTCATGCCAGGGCCAGTCACCTTGCAGCGGGGAGCGCTGCGGTTGGAGCCGCTGGTGGACGCC
Organism: Pseudomonas sp. 9Ag; assembly: GCF_902506445.1. Taxonomy (NCBI): domain Bacteria; kingdom Pseudomonadati; phylum Pseudomonadota; class Gammaproteobacteria; order Pseudomonadales; family Pseudomonadaceae; genus Pseudomonas; species Pseudomonas sp. 9Ag. The sequence continues at coordinate 2,861,634 of NZ_LR733836.1, read as the reverse complement.
GATATCCCGGCCCTGGTCGAACTGGCCAACCACAACCGCGACGAACTGATCTACCTGTGCGGGCCCTTGCGCCCCGACTGGTATCGCCTGGCGCTTGCCGAGCAGGACCAGGGTCGTGCCGTGGTCTTCACCCTGCGCATGGCCGGACGCATTGTTGGCACCACCCGCTTTGCTGATTTCAATCCTTCGCTGCCAGCCGCAGAACTGGGCTGGACCTGGCTGGACAAGGCCGAGCATGGCAGCGGCCTCAATACTGCGATCAAATACCTGTTGCTCAAGCATGCCTTCGAGGACTGGCAGCTAGTGCGTCTGCAGCTGAAAACCGCGGTGAGCAATCTGCGCTCCCAGCGCGCCATCGAAAAGCTCGGAGCCCAGCGGGAGGGGCTTTTGCGCAATCACCGCCGCCTCGCCGACGGCCGCCTGGATGACACCGCGCTGTACAGCATCACCGACCGCGATTGGCCGTCCGTCAAGCGTTTGCTGGAGACCGGCATGCGTTGAACCCTAGCTGGCCGACCGAGTTCGGTTCGACTTTTGGATTTCGGCCGGTATCAACACCTCAGGTGCCGGCCATCGCCCTCGGGCCTCGACTTGGGGTAATGTTGGGCCCCTCCAGAAGCGCTGCTTCAGCGTTCATCCGCCTGTCTTCAACCTTCCCTATGCTCCGGCCACGACGGCGGTGCGTAGCTCATCATCGTTTGCGGTGCATACCTAAGGAGCCCCGATGTCCCGCTCGCAAGAGTTCTTGCACGGTTGCCGCGATATTCTGCCGCTTATCGTCGGCGCGATTCCCTTCGGCATCATTTTCGGAACCCTGGCCATAGGTGCCGGGCTGTCCGGCTGGCAGGCCATGGGCATGTCTGCCCTGGTCTTCGCCGGCTCGGCGCAGTTCATTGCCATCACCTTGATCACCGGTGGCGTTGGGGCAGCGGTGGTGCTGCTCACGACCTTCGTCGTCAATCTGCGCCACGCGCTCTACAGCGCCTCGATGCAGCCCTTCGTTCGACACCTTCCTGGCCGTTGGCGTGTGCCGCTGGCGTTCTGGCTGACCGATGAAGCTTTCGCCGTGATCCAGCATCGATATGCGCGCGATGACGCTTCGCCGCACAAGCACTGGTTCTTCTTCGGTGCTGCGCTGACCATGTACCTGAGCTGGCAGCTGGCGACACTGGCCGGTATCGCCTTTGGCCAAGCTGTGCCAAACGTTGCCAGTTGGGGCTTGGACTTCGCCATGATCGCCACCTTTATCGGCATCGCCGTACCCATGATGCGCACCCGCCCGCAGGTGGCATCAGCGCTGGTCGCAGCGGTCGTCGCGCTGTTGACCTGGGAGCTGCCCTACAAGCTCGGTCTGATCGCCGCCGCGCTGGCGGGCATTGTCGTGGGTGTCTGGTTGGAGCGCCGGGCCGAGCGGCAGCTTCAAACGGAGGTGTGCTGATGCAGATCTGGCTACTTATTCTCGGAATGTTGGCGATCACCTTTCTGACTCGATTCAGCTTCTTCGCCTGGCCCAACCTGCGCTTTCCACGCCTGGTGGAGCAGGGGCTGCATTACGTGCCGGTCGCGGTGCTGACCGCCATCGTGGTGCCAGGAATGCTGATGCCAGCAGGCGAATGGTGGCTGGACTGGCGTAACGCCTATCTGTTGGCGGGCGTGCTGTCGATCCTGATCGCGGCCCTCAGCCGAAATCTGCTGGCGACCATCGCGGGCGGGTTGCTGGCCTTCTTTCTGTTGCGCTGGGCGTTCGGGCAGTTGCCGCTGTGACGTATCGCCCAGTCCGCGACACGCGCGTGGCAGTGCTGTGCCTTTGCCGGACCCTGGAGGCTCAAATAGCCAACATGTTTTCCATGGAAGCGGATCGATGACCAAGCCTCATTCCCAGTTCACTCTGTTCGGTAAGCGGCGCTTCCTGCCGTTCTTCCTGACGCAACTGTCGGGGGCCTTCAACGACAATCTGTTCAAGCAGGCGCTGATCCTGGCGATCCTCTACAAGATCGGCACGAATGCTGACAGCAGCCTGCTGATCAACCTGTGCGCGCTGCTGTTCATCCTGCCGTTCTTCCTTTTCTCGGCGCTGGGCGGCCAGCTTGGCGAGAAATACGCCAAGGAGCGACTGATCCGGGCAATCAAAGCCGGTGAGATTTTCATCATGCTCGCTGGCGGCGCGGGCATGCTGCTCGGCAACCTGCCGTTGCTGCTGGCCGTGCTGTTCTGCATGGGCACCCAGTCCGCGCTGTTCGGGCCGGTCAAATATTCCGTATTGCCCAAGCTGCTCGAGGATCACGAGCTGGTCGGTGGCAACGCGCTGGTGGAGATGGGCACTTTTCTGGCCATTCTTGCTGGCACCATCACGGCTGGCGTCATGATGGCCACCGACGGGTATGCGCAGCTGATAGCAGGCAGCGTGTTACTGGTAGCGGTTGCCGGCTATCTCGCCAGCCGAGCCGTGCCTGCGACCGGTGCGTCCTTACCGACACTCGAGATGGACTGGAATCTGTTTCGTCAGACCGGCGCGATCCTGCGCATGGGCCTGGGACAGCGCCTCTCGGTGTCGCGCTCGCTGATTGGTAACTCCTGGTTCTGGTTTCTCGGCGCGACCTATCTGACGCAGATCCCGGCGTATTCGAAGGATCTGCTGCATGGCGATGAAACCGTCGTCACGCTGATCCTGACGGTCTTCTCGGTGGGCATCGCCCTCGGTTCGCTGCTCTGCGAACGGCTCTCCGGCCACAAGGTCGAGATCGGCCTGGTGCCGTTCGGCTCTTTTGGTCTGACGCTGTTCGGTCTGCTGCTGTGGTGGTGTTCGGGCGACTTTCCGCAGGCTGCAGTGCCTCACGACTGGCTAACGCTGCTGAGTATCGGGCAGGCCTGGTGGATTCTCGCCTCGGTGCTGGGGATCGGTGTATTCGGCGGATTTTATATCGTGCCGCTGTATGCGCTCATTCAGTCGCGCACCGCTGAGCACGAGCGGGCGCGGGTGGTGGCGGCAAACAATATTCTCAATGCGCTGCTGATGGTCATTTCTGCGATTGTGGCGATCTTGCTGCTGAGTGTCGTGGGGCTGTCGATTCCGCAGCTGTTTCTCGTGGTGTCGCTGATGAACGTGGCCGTGAGCGCCTATATCTTCAGCATCGTGCCGGAATTCAGCATGCGCTTCATGGTCTGGCTGCTCGGCCACTCCATGTATAGGATGCGCCAGCAAGGACTTGATGCGATCCCAGATGAGGGGCCGGCGGTACTGGTCTGCAACCACGTGTCCTTCGTTGATGCGCTGTTGATTGCCGGGGCGGTGCGCCGACCCGTTCGCTTCGTGATGTACTACAAGATCTTCCGCATCCCTGTGTTGAACTTCATCTTTCGCACGGCAGGCGCAGTGCCCATCGCTGCGCGACACGAAGACGAGACGATCTACACCCAGGCGTTTGAGCGCGTCAGTCGCTACCTCAGCAATGGCGAAGTGGTGTGCATCTTCCCCGAAGGCAAGCTCACCACCGACGGCGAGATCAACGAGTTCAAGGCGGGAGTCGAGCGCATCCTCGAGGCCAATCCTGTGCCCGTGGTGCCGATGGCCCTGCGAGGGCTGTGGGGCAGCTTTTTCAGTCGCGATCCGGATAAAGGCTTCTTCCGGCGGATCTGGTCGCAGGTAGATCTGGTCGCCAGTTCGCCTGTCGCCGCCAGCGAAGCCAGTCGTGAGCAGCTACAGGCGCAAGTCAGTCTGTTACGTGGCGACCGGCGCTAGGCAGCAAGTGTCTGCATTCAGGGCACCAAGGGTTAAGGCGTCATGCATCTCAGCGTGCTCAAGCAAGGGCATGGATCGCTCGCGTCGAGTCGGGGTCGATTAAGAGAACAGGATCGGAGATGAAGCATGGCCGACTTATACAAGACAGAAACCATCACACGTTCCGAGGTCGATTCGCTGGACGGGATAACAGTGCTCGACTTTGGCACCAATTGGTGCGGGCATTGCCGTTCCGCGGAGCCGCATGTCGAGCGGGCGCTGGCTGATTTTCCGCAGGTCAACCACATCAAGATCGAAGATGGCCAGGGGCGGCCGCTCGGGCGCAGCTACCGGGTCAAATTATGGCCAACGCTGGTATTCGTCCGCCTTGGGCAGGAATTGTCGCGGGTGGTGCGGCCGACGAGTGCTGATGCGGTAAGGGAAGCCGCAGCCAAGGCTGCCGGTCAGGTTTGATCTGAACCGTTCGGTTACGGCATTCCAGCAGTCTGTGGCGTACCGAAGGTGTGTGGCGGCCGACCTGGGACCGGCCGCCATACACATTACTGTTGAGTCACGGTGGCCATGTTGCCAGAACCCATCTGCGACACGATTGCCGAGTCGCCCATGCTGCTCTGGGTCAGCATCGCCTGGTTGCCGACACCACCCTGCATGACCTGCGCCAGATTGGCTTCGCCCGTCTGTGTCAGGCTGACCTCGTTGTCTGAGCCGTAGATCTGCTGAATGTCAGCCACGTTGAGGTCGCCGCCCTGCAGGACATCCACGCGGTTGTTGTCGCCGTAGCTGGAGCCGGTCAGCTCGTTGCCATTTCCGGTTTGGGTCACGGTGAGCAGGTTGTCGGTGCCGTCCTGGGCGAAATCGATCAGGTGATCGGTGCCTTGCTGAGTGATATAGGCCTCGTTGTATTCACCAGCCTGCTGCAGCGAAGCGGTTTGCATGCTGCCGTCTTGATCGACGATGGCATAGTTGTTGTCCCCGGTTTGCTCGGTGCTGGCGGTGTTTCCATCGCCTACCTGGAAGATGTCGGCGCTGTTTGCGGTGCCGTCCTGGTAGATCGATGCGGTCTGCAGCGAGCCGCTCTGGTCGATGTAGGCTTCGTTCTGCAGTCCGTTGGACTCGATATCTGCGCTGTGATCGGTGCCTCCCTGCGTAACGGACGCGACCTGCAGATCACCTTGCTGGTCGATATCGGCGATGGAGTCAGAGGCGTTCATCTGGTAGACGGTCGCTTCGTTGCCGTTGCCTTCCTGATTGACCACGCCATCATTGCGCGCGCCGCCTTCCTGCCAGACCAGCGAGACGTTCTCATTGCCGACCTGGCGCTGCTCCGAAACGCTTAGCTCTGTGCTGCTCTGAATGGACTCGGCAAAGTTGTCGCTGCCGTCCTGGTCGATCACGGCGGTGCTCAGGTCAGCGGCGGTCTGTTCGGTGTATGCCGTGTTGAAGCTGCCCTGCTGGTACTGGCGGGCGGTGGCGCCGAAGGAGTCGCTCTGAATGATGCTCGCGTCATGGTTCTCGCCGTCCTGCAGCTGGATTGCTTCACTCTGCTCGGTCGTGGTCTGGACGATGTCAGCGAAGTTCTGGTTGCCTGCCTGGGTTTGCACGGCGTCGGACATTGTGGCCCCGGTCTGGGTCACCATGCCGTCGTTGGCCTCGCCGGTCTGGGCCTGATAGGAAATGTTGTCCTGACCGCCAGTCTGGGTGACTTCCACAATGTTGTCCGCACCGGACTGATTCTGTTCTGCGCTATTGTCTGCGGCGTGTGCCTGGGTGGCCAGAATCGCGATGATGGCGGCTGCGAGGGGCTTGCACTTGAACATTTAATCTCTCCATGGATTTTGTATGCGTGTCGCTCCTGACTGGGCGGCTGCGCAGGTCTGCTAGGCGGCAGCTACTGCGAATCAGTCCTGGAGCTTCATCAATCCTAGAAGTTGGTCGTGACAGATAAATGTCGATTCGCTTGTTTATCGACGCTTTTATGACGAGCGGTATGGTTGGGAGCTCGTGCAGAGGCTTGTTCCTAAGCTCTCTGTGGTGGACGGCCTCTATGCTTGGGCATCTGCCTCGGTATTACGCGGCGGGGAGTCGCTAGCGGCAGCGTCATGTCGCAACGCTTCAGCCGCGGCATTGGGTGGCTGGGAAGCGGCCGTATTGACTGGCCCGGCCCGCGGGGGCATATCCCGCCAGTGCTGTTGTATCCGACCGGTCTCTGTCGCCAGTCGTCCTGGTGCATTCAATGACTGAGCTTCAGGCCAAGCAGGCCAATGCAGATCAGCAGCACGCTACCCAGACGAAGCAGGCTCATCGATTCGCCGAACAGGATGATGCCGGCGATCACCGTTCCAACTGCGCCCACCCCGGTCCACACGGCATAGGCGGTGCCCAGTGGCAACGTTTTCATGGCGAGCCCGAGCAGGCCCAGACTAGCGGCCATTGCCGCAATGGTCAGCAGCGTGGGAAGGGGACGGGTGAAGCCATCGGTGTATTTCAGCCCGACAGCCCAGCCGATTTCGAACAGGCCGGCAAGAAACAGAATGATCCAGGACATATGCACCTCGGCAGGACGGTGATTGGGTGGGGCCGTCCCCGGTGAGTGGTGCAGCCTGAGGTCGTCCTCAGCTGGCGCTATTGTCCACGATGCGATGGTCCGGGCAATGGGCCCGGCCCGGTTCGGCATATCAACGTGCGTCTAAGCCGCCAGTCTCAACCGGCGGCGCACAAGGCCGATCAGATGCCCTGCGGAATCTCCTCACCACCCAGGGCTTCGAACAGCGCCGGGAGGAACTCCTTGAAGGTCAGCATCATCAGCAAGAAGCTGGCGTCCTGCTGGCCGAGGTCGTCGTCGCCACCGTCCTGCTCGGCCTGATCCTGCAGCAGCTCTTCGAAGCGCAGACGCTTGATCACCATCTTGTCATCCAGCACGAAGGACAGCTTGTCCTGCCAGCCCAGCGACAGCTGCGTCACCTGCTTGCCGACTTCCAGGTGCTGTTGGATTTCATCGCTGGTGAGGTCCTGGCGCTTGCAGCGCACAACGCCGCCATCTTCATGGGTATCGCGCAGCTCGCACTCGTCGAGGACAAAGAAGTCGTCCGCGGCTTTCTGCGTCTTGACCCAGTCGGTCATGGTGGCCGATGGGGCAATTTTCACGGTCAGCGGGCGAACCGGTAGCGAACCAATGGCTTCACGCAGCGTGGAAAGCAGATCTTCGGCGCGCTTCGGGCTGGAAGCATCCACCAGGATCAGACCTTGCTCCGGCGCGATGGCTGCGAAGGTACCGGACTTGCGAATGAATGCGCGAGGCAGGAAAGCCTGGATGATGTCGTCCTTGAGCTGCTCGCGCTCCTTCTTGTAGACCTTGCGCATCTGCTCGTTTTCGATCTCGTCTACCTTTTCCTTCAGCGCGTCCTTGACCACGCTGCCGGGCAGGATGCGCTCCTCCTTGCGGGTGGAGATCAGCAGAAAGCCCTGGCTGGCATGTACCAGCGGTGCATCCTCACCTTTGCCGAAGGGCGCGACGAAACCGTAGGTGCTGAGTTCCTGGCTGGCGCAGGGGCGCGCGGGCTTGGCGGCCAATGCGGTTTCAAGTGTCTCGACATCGAAAGGGACGTTCTGGGTGAGACGGTAGACGAGCAGGTTGCGAAACCACATGGCGATTTGAAACTCCGGTAAAAGCAAAGCGCGCATTATTCCCCTCCGGCGAACGCAGGCCAACCCTGCGCAAGGGCAATGCCGATGGAAACCACAAAAACGCCCCTTAAACCGAGGGATTCCTAAGTCTTTGTAAGTTCTTCAATTTTTTTTTCAAAAGGGGGTTGCCAAGGTCCAGATCCATCTCTAGAATGCGCCCCACTTCGAGAGCAAACGGGTGATTAGCTCAGCTGGGAGAGCATCTGCCTTACAAGCAGAGGGTCGGCGGTTCGATCCCGTCATCACCCACCACTCGAGGTTTAGCGCAGCGGTAGTTCAGTCGGTTAGAATACCGGCCTGTCACGCCGGGGGTCGCGGGTTCGAGTCCCGTCCGCTGCGCCAAATTTGCCATCAAGGACCACTGAACGCCTTGATAGCTCGAAAAAAGCGACCTTAGGGTCGCTTTTTTTTGTCCTCGATTTTTCCCTTCATCTGTTTCGTCGTTTCGTGCGGCACTTCTGTGCTTTTCACTGTCTTTACCTATTAGCGCGGTGTGCTCGGTAGCCACTGCCCGAGCTCGCTGCTAAGCTCCGGCAATGTTTTTGCACCACTTCTTGGGTAATAAGGAAACAGAATGAGACCTCAACGTTTGGCGTCGGCGATAGCCCTGGTTGGCCTGGTCCTGGCGGGCTGTGATTCGGAAACCAGCGCTAAGCTGGAAACGCCGGCGCAGAAAGCCTCCTACGGCATCGGCCTGAATATGGGCAAGAGCCTGGCGCAGGAAGGCCTGGCTGATCTGGATTCGACAGCCGTCGCGCAAGGCATCGATGATGCGCTCGGCAAGAAAGACCAGCAGCTGACCGATGAAGAACTGATGGAAGCCTTCGCTTACCTGCAGACTCGTGCCGAAGAGCGCATGGTCGAGATGAACAAGGAGGCGGTTAGCGCCGGCAAGAAGTTCCTCGAAGAAAATGCCAAGCGTGAAGGCGTGAAGACCACTGAGTCTGGCCTGCAGTATGAAGTGATCAAAGAATCCGACGGCGCCCAGCCGGGTCCGGACGATGTCGTCACTGTTCACTACGAAGGCACCCTGACTGACGGTACGGTCTTCGACAGCTCCATCAAGCGTGGCACGCCGATCGATCTGCCTGTTGGTGGCGTGATTCCAGGTTGGGTCGAAGGACTGCAACTGATGCACGTAGGTGAGAAGTACAAGCTGTATATTCCGAGCGAGCTTGCCTATGGCGAGCAGAGCCCGAGCCCGCTGATCCCGGCCAACTCCGTTCTGGTCTTCGACCTGGAGCTGCTGGGTATCAAAGACGAGAAGGCTGAGGCAACGCCTCCGCCGGAAGCGGTCGAAGAAGCTATCGAGGCGACCAAGGAGTAACTGCTCCGCGCCAACCAAACGCCCCGCAGATGCGGGGCGTTTTTGTTTTCAGAGTTGTCATGGTGTTCGAAATGGTTTGCGGGGCATGCCCTTTGTAGGGGCGAGCGTACCTGCGATCAGTGTCTATGCCGTCGCGAAGCAAGCGTTGAGCTCGGTTCGCCAGCAAGCTGGCTCCTACAGGCTGTTCTCGTAACTGATTACTGTCGTACGAAGGCGAAAAGCGCCTGGTTCTCATCTGATGCTTTGACGTCGACTCCGCGGCGTATGTGGCCTGCCAGGAGAGCGCGCTTCGGCGCGGCTCCGTGAATGTGAGCGAAGCGAATAACCTGGGACAGCGTCCCTGGTGAGGGTGCAGCGGATACAAAAAAGCCCCAGACAATCGTCTGAGGCTTCGAAGTTGGCTCCGCGACCTGGACTCGACTGCGCAGCAGAACGCGCTTCGGCGCGGCTCCGTGAGGCTGAGTGAGCCGAATAACCTGGGACAGCGTCCCTGGCGAGAGTCCGGGTGATACAAAAAAGCCCCAGACAATCGTCTGAGGCTTTGAAGTTGGCTCCGCGACCTGGACTCGAACCAGGGACCCAATGATTAACAGTCATTTGCTCTACCGACTGAGCTATCGCGGAACAGCGGTGCGTATCCTAATGATAACTAAGGGGAAGTCAACCCCTCGCCAGTTACAGGACCTGCACGATGGCGTCGGTTACATGGTCCAGATTGCCATGGTTCAGTGCCGCGGCGCAGATGCGGCCGGTGCCGATCGCGTATACGCCGAATTCGACGCGCAGGCGCTCGACCTGAGCGGCCGTGAGTCCTGAGTAAGAGAACATTCCGCGTTGTTTGGCGACAAAGCTGAAATCCTGCTTGGCGCCTTTTTCAGCCAGCTGGCGCACCATGGTCAGGCGCATGTCCTGGATTCGGGTGCGCATCTCGCCGAGTTCGGTCTCCCACATGGCCCGCAATTCCGGGCTGTTGAGCACGGCGGACACCACCGTGGCGCCATGGGTCGGGGGGTTGGAGTAGTTGGTGCGGATCACTCGCTTGATCTGCGAGAGTACGCGGGCTGATTCGTCGCGGCTCTGAGTCACCATCGACAGCGCGCCGACGCGTTCTCCATACAGCGAGAACGACTTGGAGAAGGAGCTGGAGACGAAGAAGCTCATGCCTGATTCGGCGAAAAGGCGCACTGCAGCAGCGTCCTCTTCGATGTTGTCACCGAAGCCCTGATAGGCGATGTCGATAAAGGGTACATGGTCGTTGGCGCGGAGTACTTCGAGGATCTGCTTCCAGTCTTCCGGCTGCAGATCGACACCGGTCGGGTTGTGGCAGCAGGCATGCAGAACGACGATGGAGCGGGGCGGCAGGCTGTTCAGATCTTCGAGCATGCCAGCCCGGTCGATGCCATGGCTGGCCGCGTCGTAATAGCTGTAATTCTGCACAGGAAAGCCGGCGGCCTCGAACAGTGCGCGATGGTTTTCCCAGCTTGGGTTTGTAATGGCCACGACCGCATCGGGCAACATGCGCTTGAGGAAGTCCGCGCCGATCTTGAGTGCGCCGGTGCCGCCCAGTGCCTGGGTGGTGACCACGCGGCCATCGGCAACCAACGCCGAGTCGGCACCGAACAACAGGCCTTGCACGGCCATGTCGTAGCTGGCGATACCTTCGATCGGCAGGTAGCCACGTGGTGCGTTCAGCTCCAGTCGCGCCATCTCGGCGGCAGCGACAGCGCGCAGCAGGGGAATCCGACCTTCTTCGTTGTAGTAGACGCCCACCCCCAGGTTGACCTTGTTCTGCCGCGTGTCGGCATTGAAGGCTTCATTGAGGCCGAGGATCGGATCGCGCGGCGCCATTTCGACAGCGGAGAACAAACTCATGATGGGGAGGCTCGAAGAGAGGAGGTGACTGATGCAGCACCCTCGCTTCGCGCTGAGGGCGGTGCGCAAACGGGGCAAGAGTATAACGGGACTAGGCTTGCGTCGCGATATGCTAGGGCGGTTTTTCTGTCGGTTTAAGCCCAGCGGAGGCCGCGATTTTTCATGGCCTTGCCTGCTCGTCGCCCTAGCACTTGATATCGCTGGGCGAGCCCGCATTGAAAGGGGTTGTGGTTGCTGTGCGCCGCGTTGCCAGCAGCACGTTGCACGTCTGGAAACACCGCCATAGCGGCTCGAATATTCATGTTTCGAGTCGTCTCGCTATCTGAAGAGGTCGATATGTCGCAGTTCGAATTGGTCACGCGCTTCAAGCCAGCCGGAGACCAGCCTGAAGCCATTCGGCAGATGATCGAAGGCATCGAGGCCGGCTTGTCGCACCAGACGTTGCTGGGTGTAACGGGGTCCGGCAAGACCTTCAGCATCGCCAACGTGATCGCCCACGTGCAGCGGCCCACGCTGGTGCTTGCGCCAAACAAGACGTTGGCAGCCCAGCTCTATGGGGAGTTCAAGGCCTTCTTCCCGAACAATGCGGTGGAGTATTTCGTCTCTTACTACGATTACTACCAGCCGGAAGCCTATGTACCGTCGTCCGATACCTTCATCGAGAAGGATGCGTCGATCAATGACCATATCGAGCAGATGCGTTTATCAGCGACCAAGGCGCTGCTGGAGCGGTCGGACGCGATCATCGTGACCACAGTGTCCTGCATCTACGGTCTGGGTAGCCCCGAAACCTACCTGAAAATGGTGCTCCACATCGATCGAGGCGATCGTCTGGATCAGCGTGAGCTGCTGCGCAGACTCACCGGTCTGCAGTACACCCGCAATGAAATGGATTTCGCCCGTGCGACCTTTCGCGTGCGTGGCGATGTGATCGATGTCTATCCGGCCGAATCGGATCTGGAAGCGGTGCGTATCGAGCTGTTCGACGATGAGGTGGAGAGCCTGTCTGCGTTCGACCCGCTGACTGGCGAGGTCATCCGCAAGCTGCCGCGCTTCACTTTTTATCCCAAGAGCCACTACGTCACGCCGCGGGAAACGCTGCTGGACGCCATCGAGAACATCAAGGCGGAGCTGAAAGATCGCCTCGACTACCTGCGTAGCAATAACAAGCTGGTAGAGGCGCAGCGGCTGGAGCAGCGCACCCGTTTCGATCTGGAAATGATCATGGAGCTGGGCTACTGCAACGGCATCGAGAACTACTCTCGCTATCTGTCGGGTCGAGCCTCCGGCGAAGCGCCACCGACCCTCTACGATTACCTGCCGGCCGATGCGTTGCTCGTGATCGACGAGTCCCACGTCAGCGTGCCGCAGGTCGGCGCCATGTACAAAGGCGACCGTTCGCGCAAGGAAACGCTGGTCGAGTACGGGTTTCGGTTGCCCTCGGCTCTTGATAATCGGCCGATGCGTTTCGATGAGTGGGAGGCAATAAGCCCGCAGACGATTTTCGTCTCCGCCACTCCGGGGCCCTATGAGGCGGAACACGCCGGTCGGGTGATCGAGCAGGTGGTGCGTCCTACGGGCCTGGTGGACCCGCAGATCGAGGTGCGGCCGGCCCTGACTCAGGTCGACGATCTGCTCTCGGAAATCAACAAGTGTGTGGTCAAGGAAGAAGAGCGGGTGCTGGTCACGACGCTGACCAAGCGCATGGCTGAAGACCTCACTGACTACCTCGGCGACCACGGCGTGCGGGTGCGTTATCTGCACTCGGACATCGATACCGTGGAGCGGGTTGAGATCATCCGCGACCTGCGCCTGGGTGTGTTCGATGTGTTGGTGGGCATCAACCTGCTGCGCGAAGGTTTGGACATGCCCGAGGTGTCGCTGGTGGCGATCCTCGACGCCGACAAGGAGGGCTTCCTGCGTTCCGAGCGCTCTTTGATCCAGACCATCGGTCGCGCGGCCCGTAACCTCAACGGGCGCGCCATCCTTTATGCCGACAATATGACCGGCTCCATGGAGCGAGCCATTGGCGAAACCGAGCGCCGTCGCAACAAGCAGATCGCCTTCAACGAGGCGCATGGCATCGTTCCGCAAGGGGTTTTCAAGGATGTGAAGGACATTCTCGAAGGCGCCACTGTGCCAGGCTCGCGCAGTAAAAAACGCCGTGGCGAGGCGAAGGCAGCAGAGGAAGCGGCGCGCTACGAAAACGAGCTACGCTCGCCGAGCGAAATCACCAAGCGGATTCGCCAGCTGGAGGAAAAGATGCTCGCCTATGCGCGCGACCTGGAATTCGAGGCCGCCGCGCAGACCCGCGACGAAATCCACAAGCTGCGTGAGCGCTTGCTGCAGGTTTGATGGCTGGCGCTCAGCGCAGGTTCTGATGTGCCTAAGCCGGCGCCGCGGTGCGGGCTTGCAGTCCTGCTGCGTCAAGTTTATCTGCTCCTTTCCATGGCGCCCCCGAGGTCAGTGCGCGGCGCCACCCTTCATGTTCTCGGGCAGATGACGCGTCAGCAGTACCGCGACCATGCTGACCGCCAAGGCAATACCGACGAAGTGGAAGGCATCGTTGTACGCCATGATCATGGCTTGCTGATGCACGATCTCGCTGATTCGTCCCAACGCCGCCTGCTCGCTCCCCAGCTGTTGGGTCAGTGCAGTCAGGCGTTCGGCTACTGCCGGGTTGTTGGGTACGATGGATTCTCGCAGGTAGTCGAAGTAAACCTTGCCGCGGCTGTCCAGCAGGGTGGCGAGCAGGGCGATGCCGATGGCGCCGCCGAGGTTGCGCAGGATGTTGAACAGGCTGGAGGCGGAGCCGGCATCCTGCGGCTGGATGTAGGCGGTGGCGATCAACGAGATGGTTACCATGATCATTGGCTGGCCGAGCGCGCGAACGATCTGGATCGGGTGGAACTGATCGCCGCCGAAGTCGGGATTGAGCGCACCGGAGGCAAAGCTGGATATGCCAAAGAGGGCGAACCCCGCTGCGCAGAGCAGCTTCGGCGGAATGATCTTCATCAGCTTGGGCACCAGCGGAATCAGGAACAGCTGCGGAATGCCCATCCACATGATCACCTGGCCGATCTGCAGCGCGTTGTAGTTCTGAATCTGCGCCAGGTACAGCGGCAGCAGATAGATCGATCCGTAAAGCCCGAGTCCCATGCCCAGGCTGGCGATGCTGGTCAGGCCGAAGTTGCGCTCGCGCAGAATGCCGAGGTTGATCAGCGGGTTGGGGCGCGATAGCTGCAGGATCACAAAAAGGATCAGGCTGACCACGGCCACCGAGCCCAGTTGGACGATCAGGGTCGACTCCAGCCAGTCCTTGCGATGGCCTTCCTCGAGAAATACCTGCAGACAACCCAGCCCCATGGCCAGGGTGACGATGCCTGCGTAGTCCGTGCTCTTGAGCAGCTCCCAGTGCGGTGGCTTCTTTTCCAGGCCGTACAGCAGGCCCGCGATCATCAGCAGGCCGGGCGGCACGTTGATGTAGAAGATGTATTCCCAGCCCCAGCTCTCGGTGAGCCAGCCTCCCAAAGTCGGGCCGATCGAGGGTGCAAAGGTCGCCGTGATGGCGAACAGTGCCATGCCTTTGGCGCGGTGGTGGTCGGGCAGTTTGATCAGCGTCAGGGTAAAGGCCAGCGGAATCAGCGCGCCGCCGGTAAAGCCCTGCATCGCTCGAAACACGATCATGCTCTCGAGGTTCCAGGCGAAGGAGCAGAGCAGGGAGGAGATCAGAAAACCAATCGACACCCATACCGCCAGCCGGCGCGCCGAGAGCAATTGCACCAGCCAGGCCGTGAGCGGAATCATGATGATTTCCGCGACCAGATAGGACGTCGAAATCCAGGAGCCTTCCTCCAGCGTGGCGGACAACGCGCCTTGGATGTCCTTCAGCGAAGAGTTGGTGATCTGAATATCCAGTACCGCCATGAACGCACCCAGCATGACGCTCATCACGGCAATCCAGTCACGCCGGCTGGGCTCGCCAACCGGCCGAATCAGCGCATCAGCGGCCACGGATATCGATCTTCACATCCACCGACATGCCGGGGCGGATGCGGCCCTTGAGCGGGTTGTCGCTGGCGAAGGTCACTTTGACGGGGATGCGTTGAACCACTTTGGTGAAGTTACCGGTGGCGTTGTCAGGCGGCAGCAAGCTGAACTGAGCGCCGGATGCGGGAGACAAGCTTTCGACACGGCCTTCGATAGGCGTATCGGGATAGCTGTCGAAGGTCAGCTCTGCGCGCTGGCCTTCCTGCATTGGGCCAATCTGGGTTTCCTTGAAGTTGGCCTGCACCCAGATCTCCTCGTCGGGAACGATGGACATCAGGTACGCGCCGACAGGCACATACTGGCCGCTGCGCGCCGACCGCTGGCCGACGATGCCGCTGATGGGCGAGCGGATTTCCGTGCGGCTCAGGTTGAGCTCGGCTTGCTCGATTTCAGCTTGAGCGCTGGCGATCTGCGCTTGCAGACGCTTGACGTCAGCATCCAGGGCCTCCACCTGCTGGCGCTGAGCTGTCAGATCAGCTTCAGCCTTTTGCCGTTGGGAGCGGGCGACCTTTGCGTCTGCAGAGAGCGTAGTGACACGTTCCTCCGAGATGAAGCCGGGCTTACGTAGCGCTTCGACCCGCGACAGGTCCATCTGGCTCCGTTCGAGATTGGCCTGAGCCGCGCCGACCGACGCCTGGCTGGCAGCGATTGTGCTGCTCTGCTGTGCCAGTCGGCTTCGCGCCTGGGCGAGTTCTGCCTCACGGATGGCGAGGTTGGCTCGGGCTTGCTCGAGTGCCAGGCGGAAATCGCCCGGTTCCAGCGTCACCAGCAGGTCTCCGGGTTTCACATGCTGATTGTCCTGAACGTGAACCTGTTCGATACGGGCAGGAAGCTGGCTGGATACACGCGTGATCTCACCTTGCACATAAGCATTGTCGGTGTGCTCGTAATAGCGGCCAACAAAGTACCAGTGAGCGAAAAAGGCAGCCGCCACCAGCAGGACCAGGGCAATGAAAATGAACAGTCGGCGTTTCAGCTTGGCGGGCATGTCGTCGCTCTTGGCCGGTAAGTGAGCCGGGCAATCTATCAGTGTTCCGGTTCTGTAATAAGCCGTTACAATCGCTAAACTTTGTTGCGTATAAGGAACAATGGATGGGCCTGGACGACGCGTTGATTTTCACCCGGGTGGTGGAGTGCCACAGTTTCACTCAAGCGGCCACAAGCCTAGGAATGCAGAAATCCACTGTGAGCCGGCGCATCGTCCAGCTCGAAGAGCGACTCGGTGTTCGGCTTATCCACCGCACCACAAGGCGTTTGCGCCTGACCGAAGTCGGCCAGGCCTACTACGAGCGCTGCCGGCAGATCATGCTCGACTTTGCCGAGGCCGAGCAGACGGTGATGCAGCTTCAGCAGGCACCGGCAGGTTTGCTGCGGATCACCGCGCCGATTGAGGTTGGTCAGTGGATTCTGGGACGGGTGCTGGGGGAATTCATGCGCCTGTATCCGGATATCAACGCTGAGGTCGAGTTGGCCTCAAGGCCGGTCGATCCCGTGGAGGAGGGCGTGGATATCGCCATATCGGTCGGACAACCGCAGGATTCAACGTTGATCGCGCGCAAGCTATTCGAGACGCGGCGTCGACTTTGCGCAAGCCCAGACTATCTGGCTCGGCATGGTGTGCCGATGCAAGTTGAGGACCTGGCCAGTCATCGTGCGATCACGCTGTCGCGCGATCCGGTTCGCTATTGGCCCATCACCGAGCGGAACATCAGCTGCCGTCGCGTGTTGACCTGCAACAACATCACCTTCGCCCGCGAAGCGGCCTTGGCCGGCGCCGGTATCGCGGCATTGCCAACCATGATCACTGATCAGGAGGTGCGTGATGGGCATCTGGTGGAGCTCTTGCCCGACGTCTTATTACCGACCGGAGAGGTCTATGCGGTGTACCCAACGCGTCGATTTCAGGCGATGAAGGTCAAGGCCTTTCTCGACTTCCTGATGCAATCGCTGCCGGTTGTCGAGGGTCGTCTGGTGGAGCCGGTAGAGGCACGCCTGCTAACATCGCGCCTTTACACGCGCTGACTCAGCCGACCGAGCCGGTTATCGCAGCCGCCGTGTCTTCTTGTGCCTTGATTCGAGAACATCATGACCACCGTTCGCACCCGCATCGCACCATCTCCCACCGGCGATCCACACGTCGGCACCGCTTATATCGCGTTGTTCAATCTCTGCTTCGCACGCCAGCACGGCGGCCAGTTCATCCTGCGCATTGAAGACACGGACCAGTTGCGCTCCACGCGTGAGTCGGAACAACAGATCTATGACGCGCTGCGCTGGTTGGGTATCGAGTGGGACGAAGGCCCGGACGTGGGCGGCCCGCACGGCCCCTATCGGCAGAGCGAGCGCGGCGAGATCTACAAGAAGTACTCCGACGAGCTGGTCGCCAAGGGCCATGCCTTTCCCTGCTTCTGCAGTGCCGAGCGTCTGGATCAGGTCCGTGCCGAGCAGATGGCGAACAAGGAAACGCCGCGCTACGACGGCCACTGCATGAATATTTCGGCCGAGACCTCGCAACAGCGTATCGCGGCAGGCGAGTCGCACGTGATCCGCATGAAGGTCCCGAGCGAGGGCGTGTGTCAGGTCAATGACATGCTGCGCGGGACGGTCGAGATCGGCTGGGATCGCATGGACATGCAGGTGCTGATGAAGGCTGATGGCCTGCCGACCTACTTCCTGGCCAACGTCGTTGACGACCACCTGATGGGCATCACCCATGTGCTACGCGGCGAGGAGTGGCTGCCATCGGCGCCGAAACTGATCAAGCTGTACGAGTATTTCGGTTGGGAACAGCCGCAGCTCTGCTATATGCCGCTGCTGCGCAACCCGGACAAGAGCAAGCTTTCCAAGCGCAAGAATCCGACCTCGGTGACCTTCTACGAGCGCATGGGCTTCATGCCCGAAGCGATGCTCAACTACCTGGGCCGCATGGGTTGGTCGATGCCGGACGAACGCGAAAAATTCACCCTGGCGGAAATGATCGAGCACTTCGACATCAACCGCGTCTCTTTGGGTGGGCCGATTTTCGACGTCGAGAAGCTGTCCTGGCTCAATGGTCAGTGGCTGCGCGAGCTGCCGGTCGAGCAGTTCGCACACGAGGTGCAGAAGTGGGCATTCAACCCTGACTACATGATGAAGATTGCGCCCCATGTGCAGCAGCGTGTCGAGACCTTCAGTCAGATCGCGCCATTGGCAGGGTTCTTTTTCTCCGGCGCATTGACGCTCGATCCGGCCTTGTTCGAGCACAAAAAGCTCGACGGCACCCAGGTCCGTCAGGTGCTGCAGCTGACGCTGTGGAAGCTGGAAGCGCTGCGTCAGTGGGACAAAGAGCGCATTACCGAGTGCATCCAGGCGGTTGGGGGGCATCTCGAATTGAAGCTGCGCGATGTCATGCCCTTGATGTTCGCCTCGATCACTGGCCAGGCCAGCTCCGTGTCGGTACTCGACGCCATGGAAATCATCGGGCCAGACCTGACCCGCTTCCGCCTGCGTCAGGCGCTGGAGTTGTTGGGCGGCGCCTCGAAGAAGGAAGTGAAGGAGTGGGAGAAGCTCTTCGCTGCGATGGGCTGACCCGCGATTGCTTCATGGGCGGCGGTTGGCGCTGCGCCGCAGTTGTCCGCCGCTTGCCACTCGTCGCCGGTAAGTATTTGTTCTGATGCCAAAAAATCTTCGGGGTCAGGCAAAAATATCGTTGACACTCCGAGAGGCCACACCTAATATGCGCCCCGTCCTCGAGATGGGGCTATAGCTCAGCTGGGAGAGCGCTTGCATGGCATGCAAGAGGTCGACGGTTCGATCCCGTCTAGCTCCACCAATCTCGATTGCCACACCGGTTCACGCCGGTTGCCTTTGAAGGGCTTTGCGTCCCCTTCGTCTAGTGGCCTAGGACACCGCCCTTTCACGGCGGTAACAGGGGTTCGAGTCCCCTAGGGGACGCCATTATTAAAATCGCAACGCGAAAGCGAGGCGAGTCGAGAGACGTTAAATCCGGGGCTATAGCTCAGCTGGGAGAGCGCTTGCATGGCATGCAAGAGGTCGACGGTTCGATCCCGTCTAGCTCCACCAATCCACGACAGAACGTAGCGACTTACGGTCTGTTCATCGAAGGTTTCGTCCCCTTCGTCTAGTGGCCTAGGACACCGCCCTTTCACGGCGGTAACAGGGGTTCGAGTCCCCTAGGGGACGCCATTTTTTTGCCCGGTTTGGGCACCGAAGGGTCATTTCTCACGAAATGACCCTTTTTGTTTTGCCTGTAATTCAGCGCAGCGTCATCAATCTGAAGTGAACCGTCATGCTGAATGGCTCGTCATAGATGTCCGCAGTACGCGTGACAATCATCCGTGTGTGGCTTCCAATAGGCGATACGGCCGCATAGGCGGCGCACTGCACAGCGAGGGTATGCATGATCTGGGACCAGGCGGACGCATTCGTCATCGACATTGAGGTGCAATCCGAGCACATCGACGAGCTCGGCCACGCTAACAATGCGGTGTATGTGACCTGGCTGGAAACATGCGCCTGGCGGCATTCACAGAACCTAGGGCTGGGGTTGGAGGATTATCGCCGTCTGGATCGCGCGATGGCCGTGCTGCGGCACGAGATCGACTATGTGGCTGCTGCGTATAAGGGCGATCAATTGCAGCTCGGCACCTGGATCGTGGACTCTGATCAGCGCCTGAAGATGAAGCGTAATTTCCAGTTGATCAGGACAGCAGACCAGGTGACGCTGCTGCGTGCGCAAACCACGTTCGTCTGCATCCAGCTGTCCACCGGCAAGCCCAAACGCATGCCGGGCGAGTTCGTCGAGGGGTACGGCAAGGCGTTGGTTCAGCCTTATCCCCTCGAACTCTGATGCCTGTACCGGTCAGCGCTGTTCTGGCTTGCTGACGTCTGCCTCGCGACGTTCCTCGGCATCGCCGCGCCAGTCGTCCTGCACCTCGTTTTCCATTTTCTGCTCGAGGGTCTTGGGATCATTCTTGATGTTCGCCGTATTGGCGCGCTGGTGGTTTTCGTTCATCGCGCTGCCCTGGGCGGTGCTGGATAAGCCAAGGTCGTCGTCCTGCATGGCTTCCTGATTGGCCATGGCGCCGGTCGCAAGCAGGCTGGTGAAAACGGCAGTGGCAATACTCAAGGTCTTCATCGGTCATCCTCCGGGTAGCTTGGAAGTGTTTGCTGCTCTACCTCTTAAAATCCGACTCGGTAGCCCGGAAATTGTTCGTGGATAGCCCCTGCCGCCGGGCGTGCAAGCGTTGGCGTAGCCTCTAGCGCAGCGCTTTCGTGCGTCTTACCTCTGGTCGGTTTGCCGTGTGAGTGGCTTGCTCAGTTGGGTAATTACTCTGTTTGAAGGGCAAGCAGCTAATTTTTCTGGACGGTTCTCAGGTTGACGCCTCGCTTATCCGCTCATCCCCGCCATATCCTCGTCGCCGCCCGGATCGGCCATAATGTCGGGCGGCCCGCTTCGCTCTTGATGACCTTGTGCAAGAGGCGCGGCGTTTCAGTCCACTCACGAGTTTCCTACCGTTAGCCCGTCCAGAAAAATCATCCATGTCGATTGCGATTGCTTCTATGCCGCGATCGAAATGCGTGACGATCCCAGCCTCGCCAACCGGCCCATAGCGGTCGGTGGCTTGGCTGATCGGCGCGGCGTGATTGCAACCTGCAACTACGAAGCTCGCGCATACGGCGTTCGCTCGGCGATGGCCTCCGGACATGCGCTGAAGCTCTGTCCGGATCTGCTGATTGTGCGGCCCCGGATGGATGCCTATAAGGAAGCGTCCCGCGAAATCCACGGGATCTTTCGAACCTACACCGATCTCATCGAACCCCTGTCGCTCGACGAGGCCTTTCTCGATGTGAGTGGCTGCGAGCATTTTGCCGGCAGTGCCACGCGTATCGCTCAGGACATCCGCCGGCGAGTCTGGCAGCAGCTGCGCATCACGGTGTCGGCAGGCGTCGCGCCCAACAAGTTTCTGGCGAAGATCGCCAGCGATTGGAACAAGCCGGACGGACTGTTCGTGATTACCCCGGATCAGGTGGACGACTTCGTACTCGCACTGCCGGTCACCAAACTCCATGGTGTCGGCCGAGTGACGGCGGAGAAGCTGAAGCGCATGGGTATTCACACCTGCGCTGACCTGCGCAGCTGGAGGCGCCTTGATCTGGTTCGGGATTTCGGCTCGTTCGGTGAGCGGCTCTGGGGGCTGGCGCATGGCGTCGACGAGCGCCTGGTTCAGGTCGAGAGCCGGCGCCAATCGGTCAGCGTCGAGAACACGTACGAGCGCGACTTGCCTGACCTCGCCGCCTGCCTTGAGTGCCTCCCGGAGCTGCTCGAGCAGCTCGCCGGCAGAATGGCCCGACTCGATAGTGGCTACCGTCCCGGCAAGCCTTTCGTGAAGCTGAAGTTCCATGACTTCACCCAGACGACCCTCGAACAGTCCGGGGCCGGACTGGAGCTTGAAGACTATTCCGATCTTCTGGCAGGCGCCTTCGCCCGTGGCAAGCGACCGGTGCGGCTGATTGGTGTCGGGGTTCGCCTGATTGACCTGCGTAGCGGCTTCGAGCAGTTGCGGTTGTTTTAGGTCACCACCCGTCGGTCGATCGTCTCTGTCAAAAATTATCCAGCTTTCTGGTACGCCTGTTGCTGCAGGCGTAGCGGCGTTGCCGAAAAGGTCACTTTTCCGGCGCGGCTCCATCTGAAGCGTGCACGGGTGACGGTGATTGGACTGGGCAACGCATTTTGTTAGGCTTCCCGCGGCAAGGGTGGCAATCTGATATCAGGCTGGGTGAGTGTGTTCCGTCTCGTGTTTACAGTTGTGCAAGTCGCGAAGCGGCAGGAGTGCCTTCCCTGATGGGGCTATTTTTCAAGCGTCGCAAAGCCGCTGCAGCCGGGCTGCTGGGCCTCGAATTCGCGCCGCAAGGCGTCGCGCTCGCGCAGGTTCGGCGCGCTGACGGCGAGGCACCACAGTTGCTGCGTTGCGACTACCTCGAAGGTCAGCCGGAGGCGCAAGCCGAGTTGCTCAGGCAAGTCGTTGCCGACCATGGCCTGAGCGGTATGCCGGTGAATCTCCTGCTGCACCCTTCGGCTTATCAGATGTTCCTGCTGGAAGCGCCCGAGGTTCCGGCCGAAGAGCTGCGTGACGCCATGCGCTGGCGCGTCAAGGATCTGCTCAGCGAACCGCTTGAAGACGTTGTCATCGATTGCTTCAGCCTTCCTGAAGATGCCTACCGTGGCCGCACGCGCATGGTCTATTGCGTGGTGCTGAAAAAGTCCCGGATGAACGAGTTTCGCTCGCTCGTTCAGCAGGCCGGCCTGACCTTGGCAAGCATTGATATCACCGAGATGGCCTTTCGCAACCTAGGGCTGCTGGCCGGCGCCGATGCCATCAATCTGGCGCTGTTGCGCCTGCGCACCAGCGAAGGCTTGATTAGTGTGCAGAATGGCGCCGAACTCTACATGGCGCGGCGTATCGAACACGGCCTGGCGCGTGCCGAGCAGGACTTGTCCAGCATGACCCTGGAAATCCAACGCTCGCTTGATTATTACGAAAGCCAACTGGGCAAAGGCTATATCAGCCGCCTACTGCTGCTGCCGATGAAACAGGACGGTGAGCGGACCCACCAGGCGCTGGCGGCCGGGTTGGCAGTCAATCTGCAACGGATGGATCTGCGCGAGCTGTTCCCGGGTCAACCGGCGGCCGAACTCTCCGAATCGAGCCAGGCCTTCTGTATCGGCGCGGTCGGCGCCGCCCTGCGTCAGGATGAAGTCTGATGCAGAACATCAACCTCTATCAACGCGAGCGCCGTAGCGGCGGCGGACCACGGCCCAGGCATATGCTGCTTGGCGCCATAACGGTTATCGCAGTGCTGGCGATCCATGGCGCATGGCAGGGTTGGCAGCTGCATGCCGCCGGCCAAGCGGCCGTAGTTGCCGAACAACAGGCCGCGCAGGCTGAGGCCCGGCTAGACGTGGTCAAAGCGGATTTCCGCGAGCCGACACTCGATCCGCGGCTTCCGCTGCAGCTGGCCGCGCGCGAAGCCGAGAACCGCGAACTGCAACGACTGGCCGACCATCTTAAAACGCTCGATGCGCAGCGCAGCAGCGGCTTCTCGGCGTTGCTGCAGGGTTTGGCTGATCGCCACCCGCCGCACGGGCTGTGGCTGACGCAGATTCGCCTGCAGGCGGGAGGGGATGAGATGGCACTGCTGGGGCTGACGCAGGATCAGGAACTTCTTCCGCTCTATTTGCAGAGTCTGGGCCAAAGCAGCGCGTTTAGCGGGCGAGCGTTTGCCCGGTTCGAGATTCAGCGCGACGACAGCGATCTGCTGCAATTCCGCTTGTCCTCGCAAGCCGTGACGGAGCAGGACGATGAATAAGCTCATCCAGCATTGGCAGGCCCTGGCGCCGCGTGAGCAATGGCTGACCTACGGCGTCGGGTTGGCACTGCTGATCATGCTCTACGTCCTGCTGATCGCCGAGCCGCTGGGCTTGCGCATCGCGGCCGAAGGCAGTCGGCAACAGGACGCGCATACCCGTCTCCTCGCGGCCGACAACAGCATCCTCGAAATCCAGGCCAAGCTCGCGGCTGATCCGAACCTGAGCTACCGCCAGGCCTTGGCGGCCGCTCAGACCAGCCACGACAACCTGTTGCAGCGCATTGATCTGGAAACCAGCACGCTGATATCACCGGCACGGATGAAGGCGCTGCTGCAGGATCTCTTGCGCAACCAGGCCAAGCTGAAACTGGTCGCCCTGCAGAGTTCGAGCGGGCCCCTTGCTGTGCCTTCAGCGGTAACGGCTGATAACAAAGAACAGAAGACGCCGCCGGTGGTGTTCTACCGCCACGGCCTGCGCCTGACGCTGGAAGGTGGCTATTTCGATCTGCTGGCGTATCTCAACGCAATCCAGGCAAGTGGCTGGCGCTTGCATTGGGACAGCCTGAATTACGAAGTCGGAGAGGAGGGCGCTAGCCGGGCTCGCGTCATCCTCGACTTGCATACCTTGAGTCGCGATGCGGGGTGGGTTGGTGTTTAAGTCTGCAGTCAACACGATCTGCTTGGCCGCGCTGTGTTTCACCGCGCCGGTCTTAGCCCTGGATCCTACCCAACCGCCGACCGGGCGGCTCGCTGCTGATGCGCCGGCAGAGGCTGCGGCCAGCTTGCATCTGCAGGCGATCCTGCGAGGTCCCGGGCGTGCCAGTGCCGTGATCAACGGAAACATCCTGCGGGTTGGAGATCGAGTGGGGGATGCCCGCATCCTCGCAGTCCACCGGCACGCCGTCGTCATCGATCGCGAGGGTAAGCAGCAAGAGCTGCACCTGAGCACCCCCATCATTCAAATGAGCCGTACCCAGCCATGATGCCGACCCAGATGTCTCGCTTCGGCGTGTTGAGCCTGTTCTGCCTGCTGTCTGCCTGCCAGACCTTTGAAGACGGCGACAAACGCCTGTACGAGCAGAGCAATCGTCTGTTCGAGGAAAGCCTGGAACAGAATCAGCTGAAGGTTGTTCCGCCGGTTTCGGTACAGGCCGGTCTGATTCCGCCGCTGGCAGCTGACAACCTGGTCGTGTCGGGGCCTCGTTTCGATGTGGCCGTCAGCGACATGCCGGCCCGCGAATTTTTCCTGAGCCTGATGGAAAGCGCTGGGGAGAATCTGCTGGTGCATCCCGGGGTGACCGGCAACGTGACCTTCAGCCTGCGTAATGTCACCCTCGAAGAAACACTGGCGGCGGTGCGAGATAGCTACGGCTACGATTACCGCCGCACTGCCTACGGCTATCAGATCCAGCCCAATCAGGCGATCACCCGCACCTACGATCTGGACTACCTGAACGTCCAGCGCCAGGGGATGACCGATACCCGCGTGAGTTCCGGTCAGGTCACCAGCAGTGACAGTACCGGTGTGGGCGCGGCAGGCACCACGACCAGCAGCACCTCCTCGACCGTGAACGCCAGCCAATTGCTGACCACCAGCAATGTGGACTTCTGGAGTGAAGTACGCGCGGTGATCGAAATGATGATTGGCGGCGAAGAAGGCAATCAGGTCGTGGTCAATCCGCAAAGCGGCTTGCTCGTGGTGCGCGCCTCCAGCGCAGACCAGCAGGCGGTGGAACGTTTTCTCGCGCTGGCGCAGCGCAACCTGCAGCGTCAGGTCATCCTCGAAACCAAGATTCTCGAAGTGAACCTGTCCGATGGCTTCCAGTCCGGGATCAACTGGGCGCAGCTCGGCAGCATGGGCAATGCCGATTTCAGCCTCGGCGTGCAAGGCGACACCCTGAGCGGACCGAACAGTGTTGGTGGTGTGTTCAGTGCCGCTGTGCAGGTCGGCGATTTCAGCGGTGTGCTGCAGCTATTGGAGACCCAGGGCGAGGTGCGGGTGCTGTCCAGTCCGCGGATTTCGACCCTGAACAACCAGAAGGCGGTGATCAAGGTCGGGACCGACGAGTTCTTCGTGACCGATGTCTCGACCACCACCACTTCCCTGGTGGGCGGCACCACCGCGCCGGATCTGGACATCACCCTGACTCCGTTCTTCTCCGGCATCTCGCTGGACGTCACCCCGCAGATCGATGAAAGCGGCCAGGTCACGCTGCATGTGCGGCCTACTGTCAGCCGCGTGCAGGACCAGAACAAGAGCATCCAGTTGGGCGGCTCGGACAACGTCTTCAATCTGCCGCTGGCACTCTCGACCACGCGTCAGTCCGACTCCATTGTGCGCGCTCGCAGCGGTCAGGTTGTAGTGATCGGCGGCCTCTTGGAAAACCGCAACACCAACACTGACGCGAACATTCCCTGGGCGTCGAAGCTGCCGATAGTCGGCACGTTGTTTCAGCAGCAGCGCAAAGCCCTGCTGCAGACCGAGCTGGTGATCCTCATGCGGCCGCAAGTAGTGGACGATCAGGTCTGGCTGGATGATCTGCGCAAATCCGCCGAATCCTTCCGGTCGACCAGGTAACGGCCGGTATGTACGAAGCATTTTTCGGCCTGCGCGAGAAGCCCTTCGCGCTAACGCCGAACACCGGCTTCATGGTCCAGCTGGCGCCGTACCAGGCCTGCCTCAATCTGCTGCGGGTGGCATTGGGCGAGGGCGAGGGCTTCATCAAGGTCACCGGTGAGGTGGGCACGGGCAAGACGCTACTGTGCCGCGCGCTGCTCAACGAACTGGACGCTGCCCAGTACCAGGTCGCTTGGCTGCCGAATCCGACGTTGACGCCGATGGCCTTGCGCCAGGCGCTGGCGCAAGAGCTGCATATAGCCGGGGCGGCGGAGCTGGATAACCACGGCCTGCTCACCGCGCTCCATGCGCGCCTGATCCAGCTGGCCGGGCAGGGCAAGAGCACTGTGCTGCTGATCGACGAAGCCCAGGCGCTGCCGACAGCGACGCTGGAAGCCTTGCGTCTGCTGACCAACCTCGAGACCGAACAGCGCAAGCTGCTGCAGGTGGTGCTGTTCGGCCAGCCGGAACTGGACGCGACGCTGGCCCGTGAAGACTTTCGCCAGCTGCGTCAGCGCATCACTTTTTCCTATAGCCTGCGGCCGCTGGATGTCAGCGATGCTACTCGCTACCTGCAAGAGCGGCTGGCCGTGGCCGGCCACCGTGGCGAGCCGTTGTTCAAGGCTGCGGCGGTGCGATTGCTGGTGCGCGGCAGTGGCGGCATTCCACGCTTGCTCAACATTCTGGCGAACAAGTGCCTGATGGTGGCGTTCGGCGAAGGGTCTCGTCAGGTCCTGGCCCGTCATGTCCGCCGTGCGTTGCACGATACCGAAGGGGCAAAGCCATTCTGGCGAAGTGCCTCAAGACTGCTGGGTTGGAAGATCGCTGCTGGCGGCTTGTCACTGGTGCTGATCGTCGGTGCCTGGCCCTGGCTAGCGCACCTCGCCGAGGTGCTGCCGTGAGCTTGGTCAATGACATGTTGCGGGATCTGGAGACCCGCCGCGCCGCGCCGGCCGAACGTGAGCAACTGGGCAGCCTCTACGCCGTGGACGAGGCCGCCGCGGCAAGGCGTGAGCGTCATGGGCGCATGCGTCGTGGCTTGCTGGTCGCCGCGGCCCTCGTGGTAGCGGCCGTTGGGCTGTTCCTGCTTTCAGAACGCCTGCAGCCGGTTGCCAAGCCACCAGTCGTCTCAGCCCCTGTTGTCCCGGCACTGATCGAAGAGGTTGCACCGCCGCCAGAGGTTGTCGCCACGACGCGGCTGCTGGATGTGTTGCCACAAAACGACGGGCGGCGTTTCGTCCTGCAACTGCTTCTTGATCGATCCGTCAGCTACCAGCGAGTCGATACGACCGGGTCGGTCAGCTTCCGGCTCAACGATGTGCAGTTCACAGGCGAGGCGCGCACCGGGCGCATCGAAAAAGCCGGGCAAACGCTGTCGTGGCGCGTCGAGCCGCAGGACGGCGATGTCAATGTGCTGATCATCGGTTTCGGCGACCAGCTGAACGTCGCTGATCGCCTCGAATCGATTGGTGAACGCTCGCAGCTCTGGCTCGACGTGTCGCTTGGCAGCGCCGCTGAAGCCGACCCGCAGACCCTATCGCTGCCAGTTGCCGAATCGCCGGATATGGACGAGGAATTGCCGGACTGGGTGACCCGTGAAGTCGAGCCGGCTGAGACGCTCAACGAGCCGGCCCGCCTTAAGCCGTCACCAGAGCCCATGGCCGTGCCCCGCGCTGCAGTTGCTGCAGAACCCGTTGCTCCCTCAGCGAAAGCAAATCTCACCATCGGTGCGCATCAGCCCGATCCCCTCGCGCAAGCCCGCAGCGCTCTGGATCGAGGTGATCATCTAGCGGCTATTCAGCAATTGCAGGCACTGCATCAGGCACAACCGGACAACCCGGAGATCAGCCGCTGGCTGGCTCGTGCTTACCTCAGTGCCGGCGACACCGCCGCATTGTTCAAGTGGCTGCCGGCTCAGCTACAGGCGCGTCCGTTCGATGCCGAGCTGCGCGAGCTGCTCGCGCGCGGACAGCTACAGCTCGGGGATCAAGACGCAGCCATCGCGACGCTGCAGCAGAGCGCGCCGCCACTGCAGCGTCACACGGCGTATCACGCGCTGCTGGCTGCGCTCTACCAGCAGGTCAACGACTGGTCCGCAAGCGCTGCGACCTACCGCCAGCTGATCGCCGTTCAACCCGGGCAGGGCGCCTGGCAGCTTGGCCTGGCTATCGCGCTGGAACAACTCGATCAGCCGGCGCAGGCCGGCCGGCATTACCGGCTCGCTCTTCAAGGGCAGGGGTTGGATGAAAGCGCGCGTCGGTTCGCCACCGAACGCGCCGGTCCACTCGGAGGCACGCAATGACTCAGGATATCCGCCAGCGCAAGATTCGCCTCGGCGATCTCCTGGTCCAAGCCGGGCTGATCAGTGACGCTCAGTTGCAGCTCGCGCTGCAGGACCAGAAGCGGACCGGCTCTAAGCTCGGGCGCACGGTGCTGGACCTTGGCTTTATCGATGAAGGCCGCCTGCTCAGGGCGCTGTCCGAGCAGTTGCAGATTCCCTTCGTCGAGCTCAAACACTACAAGTTCGATAATCAGCTGACGCAGAGCCTGCCCGAGGCGGTGGCGCGACGTTTCCGCGTGATCGTGCTGTCACGCCAGGCCGAGGGCGTGCTGGTCGGCATGACCGACCCACTCGACCTGTTCGCGCAGGACGAGATGGAGCGCATGCTGGGCAAGCGGGTGTTCCCGGCCGTGGTGCGTGAAAGCGAATTGCTCGGCGCGCTCGACCAGCTCTACCGCCGGACAAGTGAAATCGCCTCGCTGGCCGGTGAGCTGGAAGGCGAACTGCAGGAAAGCGATTTCGACCTCTCGCGCCTTGGTGCCGAAAGCAACAGTGACGCACCCGTGGTGCGGCTGCTGCAGACGCTGTTCGAAGATGCGGTACAGATGAAAGCCTCGGACATCCATATCGAGCCGGACGAAGGCGTGGTGCGGATCCGTCAGCGTATCGACGGCGTGCTCAATGAGCAGGTGATGAAGGAGCACCGCGTCGCCTCGGCGCTGGTCATGCGCTTGAAGATCATGTCGGGTCTGGATATCTCCGAAAAACGTCTGCCGCAGGACGGCCGCTTCAATATCCGGGTCAAGAGCCGCAACCTCGACGTGCGGGTTTCGACCATGCCCGTGCAGTTCGGTGAGTCGGTGGTGATGCGCCTGCTCGACCAGAGCGGGGCGATGTTCCAACTCGACGGCACCGGCATGCCGGCAGCGATGCTCGAACGCTTCCGTCGCTTGCTGCAACGTCCCCACGGCATGGTGCTGGTCACTGGCCCGACCGGCTCGGGCAAGACCACCACGCTCTATGCAGGACTTTCGGAGCTGAATAGCCCGGAAAAGAAGATCATCACCGTGGAAGATCCGGTGGAATACCGCCTGCCACGAATCAACCAGGTGCAGGTTAACGCCAAGATCGACCTGACCTTTGCCCGCGTGTTGCGTGCCGCCCTGCGTCAGGACCCGGACATCGTCCTGGTCGGCGAGATCCGTGATCAGGAAACCGCCGAGATCGGCCTGCGCGCGGCGCTGACCGGCCACCTTGTGCTGTCGACGCTGCACACCAACGACGCCTTGACCTCGGCCATGCGCCTGATCGACATGGGCGTGGAGCCCTTCCTCGTCGCCACGGCGCTCAACGCGGTGCTGGCCCAGCGTTTGATTCGCCGCGTCTGCGAGAACTGCCAGGAAGAGCACCAGCCGGATCCGCGCCAGCTGGCTTGGCTGGAGACGCTGCATGGCGGCTCGCTCGCCGACAAGCGTTTCCGTCGCGGCAGCGGCTGCCACCAGTGCCACAACAGCGGGTACAGCGGCCGGATTGGCGTCTACGAACTGCTCGAACTCGATGAGCCAATGATCGCTGCGCTGCGCCGGGGTGATCCGCAAGGTTTTGCCGAAGCGGCACGCCAGCAACCGCACTACCGGCCGCTGGCTGAATGCGCGCTTGATTACGCCATCGCCGGCATCACCAGCGTCGATGAAGTGCTCAAGGTTTGCGCGACCCTCGCGGATGACGAGGTGACGGCGTGAACGCCCAGCATCGGTCTGGCCACGCTGCTCTCGTAGGAGCCAGCATGCTGGCGAACAAAGCGTGCAGGGCCAGCCGCCAAATAGTTTTTGTAAGCGTCAGCTTGCTGACGAATGCGCAATGCACGCTACTGAACTGCGTTCGCGAGCAAGCTCGCTCCCACAGACGCGTGGCTTCCTCGGAATTCTTCAGAAAGCTTGATCATCACGTCCGCACCAACGCTCCCTCGCCCCTCTGGGGAGAGGGCTGGGGTGAGGGGACGCTTTTGGGTTGTGCACAGAGCCGACGCGGCCTGCGAACAGCTGGAGCACCCATCTAGTGCCCACGTTCCGATACACCGGGCGCAACGCCCAGGGCGCCAAGATCAGCGGCGCACTCGAGGGCGCCAGCGCCAATTCCGTTGCGGGCGAACTGCTGTCACGGCAAATCACCCCGCTGACCATCGAGGCCAGCGAGAGCCAGACGGGCAGCGGCGATGCGTTGGTGATGCTGCGCGAACAGCTGCGCCGCAAGCGCGTCGATCTGGATGAGCTGATCATCTTCAGTCGTCAGATGTACAGCCTGAGCAAGGCGGGCGTGCCGATCATCCGCGCTATCGGCGGTCTGGCAGAGTCGAACCGAAACCTGTTCTTCCGCCACATCCTGCAGGACGTGCGCTCCAGCCTGGAAAGCGGCCAGTCGATGGCCGTGGCGATGAATGCGCACCCCAAGGTGTTCAACAACCTGTTCGTCAGCATGGTCAGCGTCGGCGAGAACACAGGCCAGCTTGATCAGGCGTTCAAGCAACTGGCGGCCTACCTTGAGCTGGAGCGTGAAACGCGCAAGCGCATCAAGCAGGCGACCCGCTACCCGATATTCGTCATGGTCGCCATGGGCGTCGCGCTGGCGGTGATCAACCTGCTAGTGATCCCGGCTTTCGCCAAGGTCTTCGCTCAGTTCCACGCCCAGCTGCCCTGGGCCACTCGTGTGCTTATCGGCACCTCCAACTTCATGCGCGATTGGTGGTGGTTACTGCTGCTCGGCATCGTCGGTGGGCTCTACGCCTTCTTCAAATGGATCGAGACCGACCCAGGTCAACTCAAGTGGGACCGGATCAAGTTACGTTTGCCCATCGTCGGCGGCATTTTCGAACGCATCGCCCTGGCGCGCTTCACCCGTACCTTCGCAATGATGTACCGCGCCGGCGTGCCGTTGCTGCAAACCCTCTCGATCAACAGCGCCAGCGTCGGCAACCAGCATATCGGTCAGGCGATTCTCGGCATCCGCGAAAGCGTTGAGCGCGGCGAAGCGCTGACTCGCTCTGCCCACAACTCCGGTCTGTTTACACCGCTTGTCCTGCAAATGATGGCGGTCGGTGAAGAAACCGGCGCACTGGACGACCTCTTTATCGAAGTCGCCGACTTCTACGAGCAGGAAGTCGACTACGACCTCAAGCAATTGGCCGAAGCCATCGAACCGATTCTCATCGTCTGCATGGGCGTGATGGTGCTGGTGCTGGCGCTGGGCGTATTTCTGCCGATGTGGGAGCTGGGTAGTGCAGCGCAGGGGAGAGGGTGATGAGCTTCGAGATACACGAACATAGAAGCGATCCGACAGGCACGGCGGTTGCAAAGTGCCCAATCATAGGCAAGCAGATGACTGAAAATCGACAGCGGACAAGCGGAATGCAGCGATACAAGGGCTTCACGATGATCGAACTGGTGGTGGTCATCGCCATCCTCGGCATCCTAGCAGCGGTGGCGTTGCCGCACTTTATCGACTCCGCCAAGGACGCCCACCGCGCCAGCGTGCGCAGCGCAGGCGGTGCGCTAACGTCTGCCGTCTCGCTGCTGCGTGGCCAGTACGAACTGAACCGAAACGGGGGCAGCAATACCTGCCTGGCCGGAAACTGCCAGATCAACGTGCAGGGCTACGGCAATGGCGCGATGGATGTGAATGCCAACGGCTGGCCGGTCGGCACAGAACGCAGCGGCACCCCGCTCGCTAACACCAGCATGTCTGCCGATGAATGCCGCAACCTCTGGAGCAATCTGCTGCAGGCCTCCTCGCAGAGCCTGACCGGCAGCAACCCGGCATTGACCGCTACAGCCAACGGCACCCGCTGCCTGTACACCTACAACCTCGATGGCGGTGACGACGTCATCGAATACAACGCCAATACCGGCGAAGTTTTCATCAACTTCAACTGAGTCAACAAGGAGCGAAAACTATGAAAAAGCAACAGAGCGGTTTCACCATGATTGAGTTGATTATGGTTATTGTGATTTTGGGGATTTTGGCGGCAGTGGCTTTGCCGAAATTCGCAGATTTTGGTTCCGATGCCCGGGCCGCATCCATTAATGGTGCTTTGGGGTCTGCTAAGTCGGCCAGTGCTATTGTGCATTCTGCTTATTTAATGGGGAAAGCAAGTACTACAGGCGAGGGTGAGGCGGCGGTGACCAAAGTTACTCTTGAAGGTACAGATATAACGCTGGCGAATGGCTATCCCGCTAATGCAGCTGAGCTTGTGAAGGCGGCCGGAATGACCGGTGATTTCAAAGCTTCGGGTAGCCGAATAGAGCAAGCTGGTAATACATATACAAATTGCGCTTTCACATATACCGCGCCATTGGCTGCAGGTGGAGCACCCACGTTTGCGGGTATCACTGGTGAAGGCGAAGGCGCAACTACTACTAACCTTCCGGTCATCGCTGATAATTGCAGGTAATTTGCTCTCCGAAGTAGGGCGGTTGCAACCCGCCTTTGACGGTAACCTTGCTTTGGTTCGGCGGATTGCATCCGCCCTGCAATGCTATACCGCACCCTGGCTTTTGGCCGGGGTGCGCAATTTCAGAAGGCTGGTTGATTTCAGGTTCCTTCCCGCTTCGATGACAGGGCTGGCCAATGGTTAGGCAGCGCGGTTTCACGATCGTCGAGTTGATCATGGTGGTCATGATCCTCGGTATCATCTCCGCCGTGGCCCTTCCGCGCTTTTTCGATCGAAAGACTTTCGATGAGCGCTTTTATTTCGAAGAAGTTCTTTCGTCTGTTCGTTATGCACAGCAGTTGGCGGTGGCGAGTGGTTGTTCAATAAAAGTTTTGGTCGATCACGATGGCTATCGATTGACCTATGCAAAAGATTGTGGCGATGGAGCGACTGATCCCAAGATCAACGATCTTGTTGCTGATCCATCGGGTGGGGTTTATCAAGGTGCTAACGAGCGCCATGTAAAAATTAATAAAAACTTGGTTGTGACATTCGACTCTCTCGGGGCGGCCAGTCCTACCGATAGCGTCGAATTCGCAGATGGAAGTTTCAAGCTAACTGTCCACTCCACCGGTTTTATCGAGGAAGGCCAATGACTCGGACCCAGACCGTAGATTGGGTTGAGCCTGCGAAGCCCAACGAGCAGAGAAAAAGGCGCCACGGCGGCACGCTCCTGCCACCGCTTCGATGCACATTGGACTTGGACGTGACACGTTCCAACCACAGCCTGCCGGGTACAAAAGTAGGGTGGATGACGCTTCACCCATCCACCAATGTGAGACAGCCCCAGATCCTCATTCCGAATAAACGGTGGAAAACGCATCGCGGTCTTCCACCCTACGGATTTCCTACTGTGCGGAGATCATTACCATGACCCGCGCTCAACGCGGCATGACTCTGGTCGAGCTGGTCATCACCATCGTGATCATCGGTATCGCCGCCGCCGCGCTGTTTTCCGCCATGGCCGCCATTACTGCTCGCTCGGCCGACCCGCTGCTGCGCGAGCAAAGCCTGATGATTGCGGAGAGCTACCTGGAGGCAGCCTTAGCGCTTCCATATGGACAATTAAGTTCAGCGGCGCAAGGACCCACGCCGCCGCAGGATGTGGACAAAAGACCTATCGGTGAGCTAAGAGGCTACTCGGTGCGGGTGGCAGTAGACAGCGGCGCCAGCCTGAATGGCGTGGATGCCACATATATCGAGGTGATCGTACTCGACCCGCAAAAGCAATCTATACAGCTGTCAGGATGGCGCACCTGTTACGGTGAGTACGACGCTGCCGGAAACGGCCTATGCCCATGAAGCTTCAAGACGGGGCACTCCGCCGCCAGGCGTCTAGACGCGGGATCTGTGTCCAGGGTTTTACCCTGGTCGAACTGGTTATGGTCATCGCGCTGGCCGGCGTCGTCGCGGTTATGGTCGGCACGGTCATGTCGCGGCCCTTGCAGGGCTTTGCGGATCATCGCCTGCGGGCAGAGCTGACCGATCTGGCTGCCACCGCGCTAAACCGGATGGCGCGTGACATTCGGCTAGCCGTACCAAACTCCGTTGTCGTAGCCGACGCGGGTGACGAAATCCGGCTTATCCCGATCGCGGCGGCCGGTCGCTATCGTGCGAATCAGCCGGACCCAGCCGGTCCGCGCCAGGACCCTCCAGTCTGCACCCAGCCATCCGGCGCTTCCTGTGCGATCGATATTCTCAGCCCAATCGAGCCGGCAGATAGCAAGGACAACAAGCACTGGCTGATCATTTACAACACCGGTTCGCTTGTCGGGCGCCCCGAGGCCGTCGATGGGGCGGTCTCGCCGATTTCACCCAAGGCCTTCACCTGGAAAAATGGGGTGCTTAAGGCGGATCTATGGAGTTTCCGCTTCGAATTCGCCTCACCGCAGCATCGGTTCTTCCTGGCCGACCGGGTCATCGGTTATCGCTGCCAAGCCGGCGCGCTCGTTCGTGCCGAGTTCGACGAGCTCGATGGGTCTGACTACTCGCGAGCCGCCAAAGTGGTCGATCACGTCGACTGCAGCCGGAGCCGGTTTGCTTACGACACCAGCACCCATACACGTAACGGCGTCGTAACGCTCAAGCTGGTGTTGGCCAATGACGGTGGAGCCATCACGTTGCTTCAGCAGGTTCAGGTCGACAATGCACCCTGATTCCCCCCACGCCGTACGCCGTACGAGCCGGCGATTCCCGCTAACGCCGGTCGCCCACAAGCACAGCGCGCTTGGCTCGCTCCTTCCAGGCCGCCAGCAGCGGGGATTCGGCCTGGTCGCGGCGATGTTCCTGATCATCGTGGTCGCCGGAGCGATTGCGTCCATGTGGCGTATGTCGGTCACGCAAACTGCAACCAACAATTTGTCTCTGCAACAGTCCCGTGCGTATCAGGCTGCGCGGGCGGGAATCGAGTGGGGCATATCCAGCGCGCTCGCGGGCAACTGCTCGCTTGTGAATCCAAGCTTTACACCGGACGGTTTCGCAGAACAGTTTCGCGTGGATGTTTCTTGCGAGAAGACAGAAGGGTCGACGCCCCTGCCGGAAGAAGGAGTCTCGACCGTTACCTTTTTCAGCATTACCAGCGCGGCCGAATACGCTTCGCCAGGCACCCCGGATCACGCCTATCGCCGTTTGAATGCCGTCGTGGAAAAGGAAGACTGACATGATCGACAGAATACGCGGCGGCTGGCGGATCCTCGCGAACTGGGTGCGGGTGAAGGCATCGTCGCTCGCGGTGCTATGCCTGCTCTGTATTGCCTGCCTGGGCAGCCCAACCGCGTCGGCGGCGCTCTGCCCAAATGTCTTTCCCCAGGACGCGACACCGGATACTGGCGCGACACTCGACCTTGCCGTAATGGATCGCCAGGTCTACGGTCCCTTTCCCTCCCGCGGTGCGGCGTACGCCGCGTCTGGGGATTACTTCTACAACGCTGGCAAGCTGAACAATGGCGAGACTATCTCGATAACGGCCGGCCGGCCCGTGCGCATATTCGTAAATGGCGACCTTGACCTTGCGTCACATAGCGAGATCAATCCGGACGGTTCGGCGTCCGACTTGCTGATTGTCGTGCGCGGCAATCTGAGCATCGGCACCAAGAACGATATCAATGCCTTGGTGTATGTGACCGGCGATGTCACCGCTAATCCCAGCTCCCACATAGAGGGTGCCCTAACAGCCGAAGGCAGTATCAATACCAAGGTCAAGGACACCATCACCTACGATGAGGTGGCCGCTTCGGCATTTGCCCAAGGCGACCTCTGCCAGACTACGGAAAATATCCCGCTCTACCTGCGCTTCGACGAGGCGAGCTGGGGCGTACCAGCGAACACTGGGCGTGGGGCTTTCGATATTCAGGCTTTTGGCGGAGCTGTTACATCCGGGGGCGATCCTGCGCTGAAAGCCAACGCGCAGGGCGAGGGAACCTGTCGATATGGACGATTCGATGCGCCTGCAAGCGGGGTCCAGGTGCGAGATCAAGACTCACTGGATCTCAATAGTGAATTGAGCGCGAGTTTTTGGCTCAAGGTGGAGGCAACGCCGAGCGGTAACGTCGCCGTGTTTACTAAGGGAGCTAGGTACAGGCTTGAGTTAGATAACCAACGTCGGTTGGTACTAACTTCACGAGCACCTACCTGGTTCGGCGGAAGAGCTTTGACGGTTGAATCTGGCCCACTCCCGATTGGCAAGTGGGTCCACGTAGGCTTTCACCTCAAACTAGCGGTCGTCTTCTTAGGCATAGACAGGCTAGAAGGGGCACTCTATTTGGACGGAACTGCCGAGTCGGCAGCCAGTGAGACATTCTTGTTTGGTTCAATTCCGAATGACACTGACCCTCTTATCATCGCAGGTGATCCAAGTGGTCTGGTCGGATCGATCGACGAGGTTCGGTTACATCAAGGGCTATGGACAATCGATGACTACAAGAGGCAGATGGCAGCGCGCCATTGGTGTGGCACGCCAGCAAGCATTGATCATTTCGAATTCACCACTAGTGCCTTGGCACATACCTGTAGCCCCCAAACCGTCACCCTCATGGCTTGTACCAATGCAGCCCCTGAGGCCTGTCACCCCTATCCGGGTGAGGTATCGGTCACGCTCGGAGGAGGTGGCTGGCTCGGTGGCAACCAGCAGACGCTCAGGGGCGGCGTCGGGACCTTTAAGCTGCAGGGACTCCAGCTGCAGATGCCCTTAGCCGTCGACGCTTCAGAGCCCGATGCTTTTAGATCGACACTTTGCCGGATTGGCGATGCGCCGCTTTCTTCCAACTGTCTTCTGAACTTCGCGCAGAGCGGCTTTATCTTCGATGTGCCGGACATGCAGGCTGATCGTGGGCAGACCAACGTCGCTATGCGAGCGGTCGTTGACGTTGGGGATGAGGGAAGCCCTCGCTGCGAGCCGGCGTTCACCGATACCACGCGTGATGTGCGTTTCTGGAGCAGCTTTGTCACCCCTTCCGTCAGCGAGCTGTCGGACAGTTCGAAACCGGTTCAAGTGAATGCCGAATCGGTCGGGCAGAACTTTGCAGAGGCTCGGTCGCTCGCGCTTCGTTTCGATCAGAACGGCGCCACCTCGCTCGACGTGAACTACGTTGAAGCCGGCCGAATGCTTCTCAACGCCTACTATCCGGGCAGCACGGAGGAGAGTGACAGCGGACCGATGAGCGGCAGCGATGACTTCGTTTCCACGCCGGCGGGGTTCTGCATCGAGCCGTCGCAGACCTGCTCGGCAGGAGACAGCAGCTGCGATGTGTTCCGGAAAGTTGGGCAGACTTTTTCAACAACGCTCAGGCCGGTGGCCTGGCGTGCCGATGGTGAGCTCTGTAACGCGAGCACGACCAGAAACTATCGACAGGACCGGCTGCAGCTGCGTCCGGTTGTGTTGACCCCCTCTTCAGCTATCGGCGGGGTCGCCGGACGTGTACTCACACCGGTAGACGAACACTATGATCATCTGCCACCGGGATTACCGGCGAATTGGGATGGAACTGTCGCCGAAGATGTGGCGCTGTCGGAGGTTGGCGTGTTTCGTCTGCGCGTCGAGCCGCCCCCCTATCTCGGCGTGACGGTACCAGTCAGCGACTCGGCTCCAGTCGGGCGGTTTATCCCGCGCCACCTGAAGGCAAAGATCGAAGGTGTGCTGAAAGCGGGTTGCGGCGTGTTCAGCTATCAGGATCAGCCAGTAGTTGTGGCTGCGCCGCCCGCGCTGACGATCACCGGCTATGGCGTTGCCGACGGGGCGGAGTACCCCACCGAGAATTATGATTTCGATGGCTTCTGGGGCTTCGATAGTAGCCCAGTCCCGCGTTGGTTGGCGGCTGACGGGAATCTAGACCTGACCCCTCGACTGGATCAGGGAGAGGGCATCCTTGAGACGGTGACCTGGCAGTCCATCAAAGACCTCGCTCCAAGCGAGAGCGGCGAGAACGACGGCGACGGGCAGCGGACCTATACTTGGGACGCAGATTGGCTACGATACGGTCGAGCAGCGCAACCGGATGCCGATGACCATCCTTTCCAAGTCCTCTTGCACTTCACTGCGCAAGAGCTGACAGACGGAGACGGTGTCTGTACCGGCAGCACTTGTCAGGACACCGAGGCGATCCTGGATCAAAGCGAGTTCCGCCTAGGCCGGCTACATATCGGCAACGGCCATGGATCGGAGTTGCAGGACTTGAGCTTGCCCTGGGTCATTGAGACCTGGGAGAGCTCGAATATCTTTCTCCCTGAAGCCGGTGATGCCTGCAGTGCAACGGTTTGGGGGGATGCGAAGGCCACGAAGCAAACTGGCGAAATTGTAGGCAAGACGTTACTGATTGCTGGTGGACAAGCTGGGTACGAAGGCAGCCTGACCATTACTAGACCGGAAGCCACCGGCGAAGCTCGCATCGGATTTCAAAATGTGCCGGAATGGCTTTGGTATGACTGGCGGGGAGAAGGACGGGAGGCGAGCCAGGGGCTGGCCAGTTTTGGGATCTACCATGGCCCGAAGCCGTTGATCTTCCGCCGCGAGATTTACCGGGGAATGTGAATAACCGAATACAAAAAGGCCGCTCACTGAGCGGCCTTTTCGTCTGGGTGTAAAAGAGGGGAATCCCTGGCCTGCCTGTACCAGGGTCCCCAAAACTGGTTACCTGGGTCATTGCAGAGGGCGTGCCAATTCCTGCGACTATCTCTGCTGTTGCGGTGGGTAACCGTCAGACGGCAGCCTTAAGGTCGGTATGCGGCCTGAGCTGCAGCGTTTATGCGGCTTCTCGCGGCTTTTGTTGATGCTGACTGCAGACGACACGAGCGGTATCTCTGGTTACCAGAGGCCTTGAATGCTCAGCGTCACATCGGATTTACGCTTGCTCGAAGGGCACGCCACTGTCGGCATGCCCACCTTTGGCGCAGTTCAGTTCTGCTCTGGCCATACCCGCAGCGGTGCGCCTTCTGCGGGCCAGAAGCGCAGTTGATCGATCCTGGAAACGTCCCAGCGCTCAATCTGCGAGAGCAGTTCGAGGAAGTGCCGTTCCTGCTTCATGATGTGTTCAGGACACATCTTCCGCGTGCTCCCGATTTCGCTGAAGCGCAGCTTCTGACCGTCGAGCTGGTAGCTGGCGAACCAGTGGTTGCAACCGGCGTTGCCGTAGGCGCGGTCTTCGCTGAAGGTCAGCGAGACAGGGTTACGGCCTACCACTGGGTCGTCACCGATCCATTCGGCGATATAGGTGACTTCGTTCTGCAGGGTCAAGGGTTCAACTGAGCAGCCCGTTACGGACAAGAAGGTCAAGCTGGCAAACAAGGCTTTTCTCACGGATTCGCCCTCTGGCAGGCGGGGCACAGGTGACGGCCAGCGTCGTTCTTCCAGCCCAGCTCGGCGATCCGCGCTTCGGCTGCTGGGGCGCGCGCGGCTTCGCCTTTGGCGGCGTCCACGGCGAACTCGAAATCCAGCTGTTTGCCGCAGCCGTCACAGTCGACCTGCCAGTTGATGATCGCCAGTTCCTTGAAGACAGGCCCGTTCGCCACGGCCATCCACTGGCCTGGTGGATTGATCAGGTGACGAACCTTGTCCACGGTCAGGCGCTGGTAGAGGTCACGGCTGCCCTTGAGGGTGACGATCAGGACGTCACCGGCGCGCACGTTGCCGCCGTTACCGGTGACCTGGTAACGGCCCGGCGCTAAGGCGCGGCATTCGGTGAGGGTGTGTCCGGGATTGAGCAGGGTGTAGCGGAAATCGTGTTCGGCCATGACTCGCGATCAGTTCGAAATGGAGAGGGGCGATGAGGTCGCAATGCTAGCACGGCATCGGCTCGGTGGGCTGTCGAGACAAGGTTTGGCAGCTCTAGTCGCGAGGTATATTTCGAGGATTCTTGGTGACCAGATGGGTGCGGGCCGGCAGATCACTACCGCGAATTGCAGGCAATGTAATCGCAACCGAGGCAGGTTGCGGGTGGGGCCATAGGCAACCGGTATTCGGCGACGCTAGCCCCTCACCCCAGCCCTCTCCCCTCAGGGGAGAGGGGGCAGGCCGTACAGTAGTTTCGGACGTATTGGAACTGCTTCCACTAAGCCATCCTCGGCATTGGCTATCAGGAGTGGTCAACACGTTCAGTACAACCAGAACGCTGAAGCAGAGCGTTCAGCTATTCCAACATCCAAGCCATTCGCAACGAGTGCCGGTGCGATCCCTGTTAAGTCATGGTCGGCTGCTATCGAATGTTTCGTCGAGAAACCGCTGCATGTCGTTCCACGAGCGTTCGGCTGCAGCTTTGTTGTAGGCCACGTCGACGCCTTTTTCCTGAAACTTGTCAGCGCCTGGATTGGTGAAGCCGTGCTTGGCGCCGGGCAGATTGACGAACTGATAGTCGGCGCCGGCCTTGACCATTTCCGCGCTCAGGGCAGCGACGTCTTCGGCACTGACCATGCTGTCAGCGCTGCCGTGCTCGACCAGTACACGCGCCTTGACGCTGCCCGGCGCTGCGCGGGTTTCGGTAGCCAGCGCGCCATGGAAACTGACTACACCTTCGAGCGGGACGCCCTGGCGGGCCATGTCCAGCACGACCTTGCCGCCGAAGCAGTAGCCAACGGCGGCGAGTTTGGCGCTGTCGGTCTGTTGTTGCTGTTTGAGCAGATCCAGGCCGGCGTTGAAGCGGGCTTTGGCGGCATCGGCATCGGCCAGTGCGGCTTTCATGAAGCTCATCGCGTCCTTTGGATGCTCGGTGTTCTTGCCCTCGCCGTACATGTCGATCGCCAGAGCGCTGTAACCAAGCCCGGCCAGGTCACGGGCGCGGCTCTTGGCGTAGTCGTTAAGGCCCCACCACTCATGGACCACCACGACGCCCGGGCGCTGGCCTTCGACTGCGTCGTCATAGGCGTAGTAGCCGACCATCTTGGTGCCGTCGGCGGCGGTGTAGGGGATTTCCTGAGTCTGAATTTCAGCGTGAGCGAAGGCGCTGAAAGCCATCAGGGCTGCACCGAACAGGTGATATCGCATGGTGGACTCCTTGTTGTCGTTGATGTCGAGACGATCCGATAGATAGCTGGAGTTCGACATAGCTGCAACAGGGTTGTTCAGTGGCTTGAGAGAGGGAGGAACCAACTGGTTGGAAGGCCCGAGCCCGTTTCTGGGCTCAGGTTCATCAATGGCGATCCGGCGCTGTCGATGTAGATCAGCGCCGGCTCTGTGGGTTACCAGCCAGGCACGCCATGCATATCCGGCAGGCGGTGGGCGATGCCCTTGTGGCAGTCGATACAGGTCGCTTCGCCTTTGCCTAGCGCTGTGGAGTGGAACTCAGCGGCGCGTTTGCTCTGGCGGGTGAAATCCATGAACTCGTAGTTGTGACAGTTGCGGCACTCCAGCGAGTCATTGGCTTTCAGGCGACGCCATTCACGCTCGGCCATTTCCCGGCGCATGCCGAGGAATTTTTCGCGTGTGTTGATGGTGCCGAAGATCTTGCCCCACACCTCCTTGGAGGCCTGCATCTTGCGCGCGATCTTGTCCGTCCATTCGTGCGGCACATGGCAATCCGGGCAGGTCGCAC
The DNA here is from genome assembly GCF_902506445.1 of Pseudomonas sp. 9Ag. Classification (NCBI taxonomy): domain Bacteria; kingdom Pseudomonadati; phylum Pseudomonadota; class Gammaproteobacteria; order Pseudomonadales; family Pseudomonadaceae; genus Pseudomonas; species Pseudomonas sp. 9Ag. The sequence goes on along the minus strand of NZ_LR733836.1, from coordinate 2,820,191 downwards.
GCACGCCGGAACGGTTGGTGTAGTGGATGGTGTCCTTGATCTCCATGTACACGTTGTCTTCCATCTCGTGACAGGAAATGCAGAAGGCCTCGGTGTTGGTTGCCTCCAGTGCGGTATTGAAACCGCCCCAGAAGATGATGCCAGCTAGAAAACCCCCGAGCGTCAGGACACCCAGGCTGTAGTGCACGCTCGGTCGGCGCAGGACGGTCCAGTAACGTTTGAGAAACGACAGTATCGACTTCATCCAGGCGTCCTCACTGTTCGTTCTGTTTGTTTTCGTGATAGAGCAGCTCGTCGATGTTCTCGAAGTTGTTCTGCACCAACGGTTTCACATCGTGCTGCACCACATGGCACTGAGTGCAAAAGTAGCGACGAGGGGCGACGGCGCCCAGCGTCTGGCTATCGCGATCAGTAAAGTGCGTGATGCTGATCATCGGCGCCTGGGTGCGCGCGCTGTTGGCGCGGCTGTGGCAGGACAGGCACTTGTTGCTGTTTTTGTCGACCTGATAACCGCGAATGGTGTGCGGAATGGTCGGCGGCTGCTCCGGATAGTTGCGCTCGCGCTTGAGGTCCTTGTTTTCCTCATCCTTGAGCGGCGGCGGGGTGAACTCCTGGGTGATGGTGCCGCCCGGCCGGCGGCCGTCCGGGGCAGGCGCATCCAGTGGGTAGTCGGGCCCGGCTGCGACGGCCAGGCCAAACACCGCGAGGAGCATCAAAGGCAGTAAACGGTATTTCATGGTGACTCTCCTCAGGCGATGCTGACCACTTCGATCTTCACGGCACACTTCTTGAAGTCGGTTTGCTTGGAGATCGGGTCGGTAGCGTCGAGGGTGACCTTGTTGATCAGTTTGTTGGCATCGAAGAAGGGCACGAAGATCAGCCCCTTCGGTGGCTTGTTGCGACCACGGGTTTCGATGCGGGCCTGCATTTCACCGCGACGACTGATGACCTTGACCACACTGCCGCGGCGGGCCTTGAGGTCACGCGCATCGTCGGGGTGCATGTACACCAGGGCATCGGGTACTGCCTGGTGTAGCTCATCGACACGCTGGGTCATGCTGCCGGTGTGCCAGTGCTCCAGGACGCGGCCGGTGCTGAGCCAGAACGGATACTCTTCGTCCGGCATCTCTGCAGGTGCTTCATACGGTAGTGCGAAGATGATCGCTTTCTTGTCCGGGTAGCCGTAGAACTGGACGCCTGAGCCTTTCTCGACGTAGGGGTCATGGCCTTCACGATAGCGCCAGAGGGTTTCCTTGCCGTCTACGACGGGCCAGCGCAAGCCGCGCTCCTGGTGATAGCGGTCGAAGTCGGCGAGATCATGACCGTGGCCACGGCCGAACTGGGCATATTCCTCGAACAGGCCTTTCTGCACGTAGAAACCGTAGTCCTCCGACTCTTGATTTCGATAGCCTTCCTGGATGTCCGACACCGGGAAATTGTCGACCTGACCGTTCTTGAACAGCACCTCGAACAGCGTTTTGCCCTTGAGGTCCGGTGTCTTGGCCAGCAGCGCCGCCGGCCACACTTCCTCAGTGGTGAAACGCTTGGAAAACTCCATCAATTGCCAGAGGTCGGAGCGCGCTTTGCCAGGCGGGCTGACCAGTTGATGCCACAGGTGCGTGCGACGCTCGGCGTTGCCGTAGGCGCCTTCCTTTTCTACCCACATCGCGGCGGGCAGGATCAGGTCTGCTGCCTGGGCAGATACGGTGGGGTAAACATCGGAAACGATCACGAAGGTTTCCGGGTTCCGCCAGCCCGGCAGCACCTCCTGCATGATGTTCGGCCCGGCCTGCATGTTGTTGGTGGCCTGGGTCCAGTAGACCTTGAGGTTGCCATCCTTCAGCTCGCGGCTTTGCTGCACGGCATGGAAACCGGGCTTTTCCGGGATGGTGCCTTCGGGCAGTTTCCAAATCTTTTCGGTAACAGCCCGATGCTTGGGATTGGTAACAACCATGTCCGCAGGCAAACGGTGCGAAAAGGTGCCGACTTCACGTGCCGTACCGCAGGCTGACGGCTGTCCGGTCAGCGAGAAGGGGCTGTTGCCGGGCTCGCTGATTTTCCCTGTCAGCAGATGGATGTTGTAGATCATGTTGTTCGCCCAGACCCCGCGGGTGTGCTGGTTGAAACCCATGGTCCAGAACGACATCACTTTCGTTTTCGGATCGGCATAGAGTTCGGCGAGCATCTTCAGCCGTTCTGCCGGAACACCCGATTCGCGAGCCGCACGCTCCAGCGTGTAGGGCTTGAGGAACTCGGCGTAGTCTTCAAAGCTGATGTCGGTCCAACCGCCTGCGGCGGCAGCGTTCTCGGCCTTCATCTCCCGCGCATCGGTTGCGCGCAGGCCATAACCGATGTTGGTATTGCCTTTGGCGAATTTGGTGTGGTTCTTGATGAAGTCCTGATTGACTGCGCCACTCTCGATGATGTGGTTGGCGATGTAGTTGAGGATCACTAGGTCGGTCTGCGGCGTGAACACCATCGGAATATCCGCAAGATCGAAGCTGCGGTGCTCGAAGGTCGACATCACGGCGACTTTCACATGCGGCGCGCTCAGGCGTCGGTCGGTCACCCGGGTCCAGAGAACCGGGTGCATTTCGGCCATGTTCGAGCCCCAGAGCACGAACGCGTCGGCAGCTTCGATATCGTCATAGCAGCCCATGGGCTCGTCCATGCCGAAGGTGCGCATGAAGCCGACGGCCGCGGAGGCCATGCAGTGCCGCGCGTTCGGGTCGAGGTTGTTGGAACGGAAACCGGCCTTCATCAGCTTGCTGGCCGCATAGCCTTCCCAAACGGTCCACTGACCGGAACCGAACATACCGACGGCGGTGGGACCGTGGTCCCGCAGCGCAGCCTTGTACTTCTCTTCCATGATGTCGAACGCTTGTTCCCAGCTCACTGGCTGGAATTCGCCTTGCTTGTCGTACTTGCCGTCCTTCATCCGCAACAACGGCTCAGTGAGGCGGTCGGCGCCGTACATGATCTTCGACAGGAAATAGCCTTTGACGCAGTTGATGCCGCGGTTGACCTCGGCCTTCACATCGCCATGCGTGGCGACGACGCGGTCGCCGCTGGTGGCGACCATCACGCCGCAGCCGGTGCCGCAGAACCGGCACGGCGCCTTGTGCCACTTGAGTGCCGTCGCTTGCGGATCAGTAACGAGATTGCTGGCGCTGGTAGCGATAGGCATGCCTGCAACGCTGGCGGCGATGGCCGCGGCGTTGGCTTTGGCGAATTGACGTCGTGTGAGGCTCATTCAGGCTCTCCTTCGGGGCTGAGGAGTTCGTGGTAAATCAGGGCAGCGTTGAGGACGCCGGGTAATTGTTGAATGTGGCTGATCGTGTCGAGAATGCGGCTTTCATGCTCCGCCTCGAGGACCACCACCACTTTTCCGGCGGCGCTTTCCTGATGCAGCTCTGTGCCAGGCAATAGCATCAGGTTCTGTTTCACTGCATCCATCAGCTCGGGGCGGCAGTGCACGAGCAGGCTCGCGATATGCAAGGCGTTGGTCATTTTTGTTATGAAGCTCCGCCTGCCCGGAAACGAGCAAGCAAACATTGGAGGGAGGAGTTCAGGGCTGAGGCAATCAGCTCGGCGGGCCGGGCGGGCCAAAAAACAGCTGGCTTATCCAGACGATGAAGCCATAGCCGGATACGGTCAGGACGCTTAAAAGCGGAAATAGAAAGACCAGCAGAAAGACAAATAGCCGTGTTTCTTCCGGCTTTCCCACAGGTGCGGGATCGGTATGGTGCGGCACTACGTTCACCTTTAATCCGAGTGGCGTAGTGGGAGTCTAGTAAGCGTTCCCTGCTTAATCAAAGTCAGCTGTCTATTTGACTAAGGGCTATATGAGCTAAAACCACTTATATTGATTTGGCGCAATAAACTGGCTCGTGCTGGAGGTGTTTCGTCCGTCGCGCTCGATCGCGATTTGCTGGATACGAGGCTCTGGGACGGTATGTAGGCAGCTTGCTGATAGTAAGGTTGTGCTAGCTTGTGAAGCTTTTTGGGCCCGTGTTGCGCGGGCGTAGAGATTGTTTTCATGTCCTGTGACTCGCTTGATTCCCACCTGAAACGCGGCACCGCTGCTTACCGTCGAGCGACCCTGGCGTTGTTCTGCGCCGGGTTCGCAACCTTTGCCATGCTCTATTGCGTGCAGCCACTGCTGCCGCTGCTGGCCTTGCATTTTTCAGTATCGGCCGCCACCAGCAGCCTGGCCCTGTCATTGACCACACTGTCACTGGCGCTCTGCCTGTTGATTTCAGGCGGCTTGGCGGAAAGCTGGGGGCGCAAGCATGTCATGGGCGTGGCGCTCCTGTTGGCGGGCTTGCTTGGGCTTGCTTGCGCCATAGTGGAGTCCTGGACGCTGCTGCTTGTGTTGCGAGCCTTACTGGGTCTCGCACTCAGCGGGCTACCGGCATTGGCGATGGCTTATGTGGGGGAGGAGTTCGATCCCGAATCGTTGCCAGCGGCAATGGGGCTGTATATCGGCGGAACTGCACTGGGTGGCCTCTTGGGCAGGCTCCTGTCGGGCCTGCTGAGCGATCTCGGCGGGTGGCAGCTGGCGCTTGGCGGAATTGCCGGCTTGGGTCTGGTGGCGCTGGGCGCCTTTGTCTGGCTGCTTCCCCCGTCTCGTCATTTCAAGGCTCAACCGCTGTCGCTGCGCGGGTTGCTGAGCAATTTTGCCGAGCACCTGAGCAATCCGACCCTGCGTAATCTCTTCCTTCAGGCTTTTCTGCTGATGGGCGGCTTCGTCGCCTTGTTCAACTACATTGGTTTCCGTCTGGCCGGGGCACCGTTCGGGCTTTCGTCGACCGTTATCGGTCTGCTGTTCACCGTTTACCTGGCCGGAATATTCAGTGCCGGTTGGGCCGGGCGGCTGGTGCCACGCCTGGGTGCGAGAACGGTGCTGCAAGGCGGTGTTGGGCTGATGCTGCTGGGCGTGGGGTTGTGTTCGACACCCTGGCTGTTCGCGATTGTGGTCGGGCTGGCGCTGTTCACGCTCGGCTTCTTTGCCGCGCACGCCGTGGCCAGCGGACATGTTGGCGTACATGCCAAGGGCGCCAAGGCGCAGGCCTCGGCGCTCTACCTGTGTGCCTATTATCTGGGCTCGAGTGTGGTGGGTTATGCGGCGGGCTACGTCTGGGAACATGCGGGATGGCTGCCGCTGATGGCGGTGCTGGCAGCGCTGTTTTTGATTGCCGCCTGGCGCGCCAGGCGCCTGTAGCGCGCCGTTCGCTCAGTCGATACGCAGTTCGCCGCTGAAAGCCAGCGTGGCGCGGCAGCTGCGGCAGAAGTAGCGTCGCCCTTTGCGTACCAGGGCATGACGCTGCGCTGTAAATGGAAAGTCCCGCTCGGGACAGGCGCAGCGGTAGATATAAGCGCTGGTCTGCCGAGGAGTGATTGCGTAGCTATGGCAGCGATCAGGCGCCAGTTCATACACGCCGCGCATGATCAATTGCCACTCTTCGCCATGTGGACGAATCCGGCCGCCGAACATTTGATGAGCGATCAGGTGGGCCACTTCGTGAGCCACGGTTTGCTTGAGAAAGTGCTCGCTGTTTTCCTGATACAGCTGAGGGTTAAATCGCAGCAAGTTGGTGTTCAGGTGCGCAACGCCGGCTTTCTGTCCACGCAGTTTGAAACTGACTTGTGGCCGCTCGAAGCGCTTGTTGAAAAAAGCTTCGGCCTGTTGGTAACAGGCTTCGACTCGAGCGTGTAGCTGATCGGGCATAGGGCCTCCGAGGAAGCCCTGAATTATGCCGCATTCCGCTTGGCTGACAACCACTCACAGCTTAGGGGGAACACGCTCTGGGAGATCGTCCTGAGTACCGTAGGCCTGGTCCTGCTGCACAGTTCGTTCGTATGTGGGCGCTAGGGAGAGATTCCAGTACAGAATCGTAGTAACCATCACCGTTACTAGTGTCAGCAACGCTACCCCCCAGATTGAAGCGGCATAGAGGAAGCTCTGTGAGCTGCGTTGACGCATGAATGCAGGCAGTCCGGTAAACAGCAGGTAGGTCGAATAGATGCCGGCGATAAGCAGCACGATGGCTGCAAACCAGCGATTAGGATACAGCCCGGTCAAACCGGCGAGCAAGAACGGCGTGATGACATAGGCAATGAAGCCGATGCACTGGTTGAGGTTAGGACGAACATCAAACGCACGTGCCATCCAGCGTACGAAGAAGCCCATGATCACGGTTCCGATAACGATCGCGAGATACAGCAACAGACAGAGCTGTAGGGCGCTCGCGGTATCGAGCCGAACGCGCTCCTCATCCACCAGACTCCAGCCAACGATGGTGACGCCGATGAAAAGGCACACGGCCGGAACCAGGGCCAGCAGGAGTAGGTGCATCAGGTAGTGCAGCGAGTGAGCATCTTCCTTCTGGCGGATGGTTTCCCAGGCGCGGTCGGGCCGGGTGAACAAGCTGATGAATTCTGGGGTCATGAGGCCTCCGATGCTGACGCTTGAGCGGGTCTTGCTGGTTTAGACGCTCGAGCGCGGCAGGGATTCAACGCCATTCTGTCGCAGGCAAAAAAACGGGCCGACGCGGAGGCCATCGCGTCGGCCCGTTTCGTGGTGATGTTAGCGTACGTAGATCGGGCCAACCCCCATGCCCCACATGATCACCGAGAGCGCCAGAATCGCGACCAGGACGACCAGTCCGACAGCCAACACTGAGCTGGAGAACAGGAAGCCCTCATCGGCGTGGATGTTCATGAAGGTCGGCAAGCCGACATAGAGCAGGTAGGTCGTATAGCAGATCGCAGCCGTACCCACGATCATGCCCAGCCAGATATGCGGGTAGAGCGCGGCCAGGCCACCGACGAACAGCGGCGTGGCGGTGTATGCGGCAAACACGATGCATTGAACGAGCGTCGGGCTGGCGTCGTAGGTGCGCGACATCCAATGGATGAAGCCGCCCATGACCGCGACCCCCGCCAGCATCGCCAGGTAAGAGAGGATGGTCAGTTGCAGTGCACTGCTTTCAGTGAGTTTGACTGCTTCGCCTCCGCCGATGCTCCAGCCAACCTGCGTTGTGCCGATGAACGCCGAGATGGCTGGAATCGCTGCCAGTACCGCCACTTCTCCAAGGTGCAGTCGGCCAACGGCGCGTTCTTCTCCGGTTATTTCCTGCCATTCCTGGCCAGGGTGTGCAAACAGTCCCCAAACGTGATTGATCATGCCAGCGTCTCCTCGGTTTTGGAGGGTCGCTTCGCCTGGCGTGCCGTCAGTTGGACGGGCGTGCGACCTTAAGTCGCAGTATAGGAAGAGGACGGTACGGCGCACTGAGCCGGATTAGAGCATTTGGGAGCTATGAGCCTATCGGTAATAGCGTTGCAGTATTTCCATCGCCAGATTGATTGACTGCAGGCGTGTCGTACTACCGCCCCGGTCCGGATGGTGAATGCTGACTAGCTGGCGATAGCGCCGTTTGATGGTGTGCAGGCTCAAAGGCGCAGCGTCCTGATCCAGTTCGAACAGCTCCAGAGCAGCGCGCTTCTGATCTGGGTCCCAGCTTTCGTTGCGCTCACCCAGATGATCGCCGCGCATGCGCGACCAGAAGCTCGCCAGCAGGCGCTCCACTTCAGCCTCATCGGTATCGCGAAGGTTGGTCATGTCGAGGTAGTAATCGCGCAGCGGATCGTTTTCAACAATACCGCTGACCCCGGGTACGTAGGGTTGAAGCTGGACGCACAGCGGCGAGATCTGCACGGTATGGCTCGTCTCGCCCCAGAGCTGGTCGCGCAAGCGATATAGCGCATTGAATACCAGGAAATGGGTACGGAACAGCACGAGCTTGTCGAGCAGCGGAAGGTTGGGGATATGCGTGCTATGGCGGGCCTTGAGCTGTTGAATCAACTCATATTCGCTGCAGCCTTCCGGCTGCTCGCGCAGCAGCACGAGTATCTGCTCGGCCAAGTCCATTTCGGGTTCGAGATCGTCGTTCATGTCGAAAAGCCTAGCACAAGGCCAGCGTTGCAAACGGCTGGATGGATGGGGTGGGGCACTGGTGCCTTTTGCGCGTAAAATGCGCGCCTTTCGCATCTCACCGGACTCCTGAAATGGGCAACCTCTCGGTCAACCAGAACAAACTGCAGAAGCGTCTGCGTCGCCTTGCCGGCGAGGCGGTCACTGATTTCAACATGATCGAGGAAGGCGACAAGGTGATGGTCTGCCTGTCCGGCGGCAAGGACAGCTACACCATGCTCGACGTGCTGCTGTACCTGCAAAAGGTTGCGCCGATCAAGTTCGAGATCGTGGCCGTCAACATGGACCAGAAGCAACCCGGCTTCCCCGAGCACGTGCTGCCCGAATACCTGAAGTCCATCGGCGTTGAGTACCACATCGTCGAGAAAGACACCTATTCGGTGGTCAAGGAGAAGATCCCGGAAGGCAAGACCACCTGCTCGCTGTGCTCGCGCCTGCGTCGCGGCACGCTCTATACCTTTGCCGACGAGATCGGTGCGACCAAGATGGCGCTCGGTCACCACCGTGACGACATCCTCGAGACGTTCTTCCTCAACATGTTCTATGGCGGCACGCTAAAAGCCATGCCGCCCAAGCTACTTTCCGATGATGGCCGCAACGTGGTCATTCGCCCGTTGGCCTATTGCAGCGAGGCGGATATCGAAGCCTATTCCCAGATGAAAGAGTTCCCGATCATCCCGTGCAACCTATGCGGCTCGCAGGAAAACCTGCAGCGCCAGGTGGTCAAGGAGATGCTGCAGGAGTGGGAGCGCAAATCGCCGGGCCGCGTCGAGATCATGTTCCGTGCCTTGCAGAACGTGGTGCCCTCGCAACTGGCCGATCGTAATCTGTTCGATTTCACCAGCCTGCGCATCGACAACGACGCCACGCCACGCTTCCTCGATGTGATGAGCTTGTAACGGCAGCCGCGGGCTTCAAGCCATAAGTCCCAAGCGAACGCTTGTAGGGTGGGCGGTGCACCGCTTCAGCCCACCACGGCAGTGGGGGCTTGGGAACGGTCGGATAGCGCTTCGCTGCAGTCCCGTACACCTGACTCCAGCGACTCGCGCTGTCCTTTAACGTGAGGTTTGCGCCCGGCTCGCCAACCGAGCAGGCGCACGCTATTGCAGGTGATATCAGCTAGGTCGGACCTGCTTCAGCGTTTCAGCGATCATGAACGCCATCTCCAGCGACTGATCGGCGTTCAAGCGGGGATCGCAATGGGTGTGGTAGCGGTCGGAGAGCCCGTCCTCGGTAATCGGGCGTGAGCCGCCGATGCACTCGGTGACGTTCTGCCCAGTCATTTCAATATGAATCCCGCCGGGGTAGCTGCCTTCGGCGCGGTGCACGTCGAAGAACTGCCTCACCTCCGCCAGCACCCGTGCAAAGTCCCGGGTCTTGTAGCCGCTGGAGGCCTTCATGGTGTTGCCGTGCATCGGGTCGGAGCTCCACAGCACCTGACGACCTTCTTGCTGCACAGTCTGAATCAGGCGAGGCAAGCCTTCCTGAACCTTGTCTGCACCCATCCGCACGATAAGGTTCAGGCGGCCGGGATCATTCTCTGGATTGAGGATATCGATAAGGCGAATCAGATCCTCGCTGGCCATGCTTGGCCCCACCTTCACCCCGATGGGGTTGCCCACGCCGCGGAGGAACTCCACATGGGCGCCGTCCAGCTGCCGCGTGCGGTCGCCAATCCAGAGCATGTGCGCAGAGCAGTCGTACCAACCACCGCTGAGGCTGTCCTGGCGCACGAACGCCTGCTCGTAGTTCAGCAGTAATGCCTCATGAGCGGTGAAGAAGCTGGTTTCGCGCAGCTGGGGCGCATTGTCCATTCCACAGGCGCGCATGAACCTCAGCGCTTGATCAATTCGTGCGCCCAAGCGGTGATACTTCTCCGCCATCTGGGAGTTGGCGATGAAATCAAGATTCCACTGATGCACTTGGTGCAGGTCGGCGAAACCGCCTTGGGCGAAGGCGCGCAGCAGGTTCAGGCTGGACGTGGATTGGTGGTATGCCTGCAGCAGGCGCTCCGGGTCCGGCACGCGGCTTTTCTCATCGAAGCCGATACCGTTGACGATGTCGCCGCGGTACGCCGGGAGGGTCACGCCGTCGATAGTCTCGTCGCCGGAAGAGCGCGGTTTGGCGAACTGGCCGGCCATGCGACCAACCTTTACTACAGGGCATCCGGCGGCGAAGGTCATCACGATCGCCATCTGCAGCAGTACTTTGAAGGTGTCGCGGATTTTCGGTGCGGAGAACTCGGCGAAGCTTTCCGCGCAATCACCACCCTGCAGCAGAAACGCGCGGCCTTGGGTGACCTCAGCGAATTGCCGGCGCAGCTCCCGTGCCTCGCCAGCGAACACCAGCGGCGGCAAACTCGCCAGCGTCCTCTCGACGCGCTGCAGATGCGCGGCGTCCGGGTATTCGGGCTGCTGCTGGATAGGTTTGGTTCTCCAGCTGGTGGGGCTCCAGGCGTGGGTCATGGAAATTGATTCCGTCCGCAAAAAAGTGCCCGGATTTTACCTGATGCGACAGCTCAGCGCTGATAGCCCTTGCCAATCGGGCTGGTAAGATGCGCCGACCGGTTTGGGAGTGAACGCAGGTGGACAAGCAGGAAGTGTTGCTGGCTGAAGTGCATGACGCGTTCGGCCTGATCCGTGTGCTGGAAGTGGGCGAGTACCGATTTCTAGAGTTCGGCGCGGCGGTCGAGCAGAGCTGCGTGTTTACCCAAGATCCGAGCTGGTTGGAGTACGACTATACGCGCGCCATGTTGATGGGCGGCTTGCTGCACGCTGCTCCGGAAACCGCGCTTTTTCTCGGGCTGGGCGCTGGCACCCTGACCCAAGCATGCCTCGAATTCCTGCCGCTGGAAGACGTCGAGGCCATCGAACTGCGGCCGGACGTGCCTGAACTGGCGATGCGTTATATGGGCCTGCAGAACGATTCCCGGCTTTACATCCGCATTGGCGATGCGGTGGAGTTGCTCGATTCGGCCGAGACCGCGGACCTGATATTTGTCGACCTTTATACAGACGTAGGCCCGGCGGCCGCGCACCTGGCGTGGCGTTTTCTCCAAAGCTGCCAGCAAAAGCTGAGCCCAGATGGCTGGTTGATCATCAATCAGTGGGGTACCGACGAGGACAAGCCGCTGGGCGCGGCGTTGCTTCGTGGCTTGTTTCATCGCCACTATTGGGAATGCCCGGTGAAGGAGGGCAACGTCATCCTGTTCGTGCCCGCCGATCTGGAACAGACGCTCGACGAGGCGAGCCTGCGCGAGCGCGCCGCAGCGCTGGCCCCGCGATTGGGATACACGCTGGACTCGTTGATCAATGCGCTACGACCGGCGAGCTGAGCAAGCAGTGAGCTGGCTATCAGCACCCCTTTAATGCCTGAGGCATCCAGGGCAACGGTTAAGCACGACGCTCTTGTAGGAGCGAGCTTGCTCGCGAAGACTGGCTCGACCCTTCGCCATTTGTGGCGCGCCCTGATGAGGCCACTCCAGGAATATTCGCTAGCGGCGAGACACCGATAAATGCACTTCCCGGAACCTAACTCCAAAGACAAATTACACGCACAGCTTCACAGAAATCCGGTATAGTACGCGCCGGCTGAAACACAGCCTGCGTTCAGGTACTGCAACACACGAAGCGCTGCTTCGGCTGCTGTCCGCTTCTCGCGGCTGTCCTAGACGATTCATCATTCATTACGTTTTCGCAAACCCCGCCGACCAGGCTGCCAGGGTGACCTTCGGGTTTTGCATGGCATGCGCAGCTTCGGAACATGGGTCTTTGCGGAGCATCAGGAAAAGACCCATGACCCAGGAAATCGGCGGCTTTGCCGCACTCGGTATTCATCCCTCCGTACTCGCTGCTGTCATTGCAGTAGGTTACGAAGAGCCTTCGGCCATTCAGAGCCAGGCTATCCCGGTAATCCTCGGCGGCCACGACATGATCGGCCAGGCCCAGACCGGTACCGGTAAAACCGCAGCCTTCGCGCTGCCTATCCTCTCCAAGATCGATCCGGCCAAGCGTGAGCCACAAGCGCTGATTCTCGCGCCGACTCGTGAACTGGCCCTGCAGGTTGCCACTGCGTTCGAAACGTACTCCAAGCAGATGCCAGGCGTTGGCGTCGTCGCCGTTTACGGTGGCGCTCCGATGGGCCCTCAGCTCAAGGCCATCCGCCAGGGCGCGCAGATCATCGTCGCCACCCCAGGTCGTCTGGTCGACCACCTGAGCCGTAACGGCACGCTGCTGTCGACCATCCAGTATCTGGTGCTCGACGAAGCTGACGAAATGCTCAAGCTTGGCTTCATGGACGACCTCGAAGTCATCTTCGAAGCCATGCCGGAAAGCCGTCAGACCGTGCTGTTCTCCGCGACCCTGCCGCATTCGATTCGCGCAATCGCCGAGAAGCACCTGCGCGAGCCGCAGCACATTAAGGTGGCTACCAAGACCCAGACCGTGACCGCCATCGAGCAGGCGCACCTGATGGTCCACGCCGACCAGAAAATCCCGGCTGTTCTGCGTCTGCTGGAAGTCGAAGACTTCGATGCGCTGATCGCCTTCGTGCGTACCAAACAGGCCACGCTGGATCTGGCCGCTGCGCTGGAAGCCAAGGGTTACAAGGCCGCCGCGCTGAACGGTGACATCGCCCAGAACCAGCGTGAACGCGTGATCGAATCGCTCAAGGATGGCCGTCTGGACATCGTGGTTGCGACCGACGTCGCTGCCCGTGGCCTCGACGTATCGCGTATCACCCACGTGTTCAACGTCGACATGCCTTACGACCCGGAATCCTACGTACACCGTATCGGTCGTACTGGCCGTGCCGGCCGTGAAGGTCGTGCCTTGCTGCTGGTCACCCCGCGTGAGCGTCGCATGCTGCAGGTCATCGAGCGCGTCACCAACCAGAAGGTTGCCGAAGCCCGTCTGCCGAACGCCCAGCAAGTGCTGGAAGCGCGCATCAAGAAGCTGACCAACAGCCTGTCGCCGCTGGTAGCCGATGCTGAAGCAAGCCACGGTGAATTGCTCGACAAGCTGATCGCCGATATCGGCTGCAGCCCGCGTGCCCTGGCCGCTGCGCTGCTGCGCAAGGCCACCAACGGTCAGGCGCTGACCCTGGCTGAAGTTGAAAAAGAGCAGCCGCTGGTCCCGACCGGCAGCCCGCGTGAGCGCTCCGATCGTCCCGAGCGTAGCGGTGACCGCGAGCGTCGTGCCCCGGTCCCGTTGGCCGAAGGCCGCGCCCGTTGCCGCACCGCACTGGGTGCACGCGATGGTATTGCTGCCCGCAACCTACTCGGCGCCATCCTCAACGAAGGCGGCCTGGCCCGTGAAGACATCGGCCGCATCCAAGTGCGCGACAGCTTCAGCCTGGTCGAGCTGCCGGAAGAGGGCCTCGAGCGCCTGCTGGGCAAGCTCAAGGACACCCGTGTCGGCGGTAAGCAACTCAAGCTGCGTCGCTATCGCGAAGATTGATGCTTGGATGTAGCGGCACGCGATGAGGCTAGGCCTCGTCAGATATAGAAAGGGTGGACTTCGGTCCACCCTTTTTTTTGCGCTCAACTCGTTGAAGCGAGAACGGTTGGGTGGATCACGCTTCACCGATCCACCAAGCAAGTCGACGCCACCGCTGCGGCTCCGCCTGCGCCGCTGTCGCCGAGGAGTTGCGCAAGCAGGGTTATGGGGTCGAGCTTAAAAAAGCGTCACCCACCCTGCGGTAGTTGCCTGGTTTTCGGCTGGGTTGTGCCGCGCGAATGAAACCCGTCGCCCCCGGAGCGACTTGCACCGCTGGCGGAAGGGTAGGGTGAATCGCGCTTCACCCTACCGCGAGCCAAAAGCTAAACGTCCCAACCCTGCACTACATTCAAAAACCTGAACCAAACGTCTAGGCTGTTCAAACTCTGAACAACATGCTACAAACGAGCGCAACCTAATTGATCTAGCCGCTTGAAAACGAAGGGAAAACCATGACCAAGTCGGAGTTGATCGAACGTATCGTCACCCAACAAGGCCTTCTTTCGTCCAAGGATGTTGAGCTGGCCATCAAGACCATGCTCGAACAGATGGCCCAAGCACTGGCGACCGGAGACCGCATAGAGATCCGCGGCTTCGGCAGTTTCTCCCTCCACTACCGCGCCCCACGCGTCGGCCGCAACCCCAAAACCGGCCAGTCCGTCCCGCTCGATGGCAAATTCGTTCCGCATTTCAAGCCGGGAAAAGAGCTGCGTGACCGGGTGAATGAGGACGAATAAGAACCGCTTTCACTTACGACTCGAAGTTTAAGGCCGGCTTGAACCTCACACCTCCTTTCGTCCGATAAAAACGTGATTTGTGTTTGGCTTTGAGTCCCGTCCATGGCAGGATTCCGCGTTTTTTAGGCGCATCCCCTGGAGAGATTCATGCAGGACAAGGACACCCATCCAAATTCATACCGGGACGATGAAATCGATCTGGTGGAGCTGTTCAAGGGACTCTGGAAACAGAAACTAATCATAATAGGGGTAACCATCGCCGTAACTGCATGCGCGGCTGCGTACGCATATTTAGCGAGGCCCGTATATGAAGCCCATGCGACTGTTTTGCCGCCGCTTCTTTCAGACATTACCGCCTATAACGCTGGCCGAAACGTACCGGCCTACAGAACAGATCGAGATGACTCAACCGAGGGACGGCAGAAGACCTTCTCGACTGAGGATGTTTACGCTGTTTTCAAACGCAATCTGAATTCATTGTCGTTGCGCCGCGCTTTCTTCAGAGATGTATATCTGCCATCTCTGCCGCCGGATGACCAATCTGCGGCAGATGATCGCCTTTGGGCGAATTTCAACGATCTGCTTTCTATCAAAGCGCCAGATGAGCAGCAGCTGGATATGTACGAGGTGAAAGTCGAGCATCACGATCCAGAACAAGCGGCGGCTTGGGTCAACGACCTTGTCAGCCGTGCTTCGGCTGCGGCGAAGAGCGATATGCAACGCAACGTAATGAGCGAGATAGATACTCGGATCCGCTCAACCGAACGCCGCATTGCGTCCTTGCGCAGCACCGCATCCCAACGCCGCCAGGACCGTATAGCTGTGCTTCAAGAAGCGCTAGTGGTTGCAAGGGCGGTCGGGATGATCACGCCTCAAGTGACTGCGGGCCATACGTCTTCGAGCAATGAGCTGGCACAGTTTGTCGATGGGACCTTGACCTATATGCGCGGTGCCAGGGCCATCGAAGCTGAACTGGCAGTTTTGGAAGCGCGCAAATCCGATGACCCGTTCATTCCTGAACTACGCAGCCTGCAGGAAGAGTTGTCCTTCCTGAATACCATCGAGATCGACCCCAGCGCCGTCGCCGTGTTCACGCTAGACAGTGCTGCCCAGCAACCGCAAACCCCAATCAAGCCCAAGAAGATGATGATTGTTGCGCTTGGATTGGTACTAGGCGGGATGCTCGGCGTATTTGTCGCATTGATACGACTCATGGTTGGCCGAAACGCGAGCCAGGCGTAAGCAAACTCGCCGCATTCCGTTGCGGTGTTGCTGAGCGGGGAGACGTCGAGTGCTCCTCCCAAGGGTGGAGCGCTTACTCAAGTGCTAGTTAAAGGAATAACCATGAACTATCCACAAATAGAACATCACGGCGCCAAGGATGGCGTAACCGGCTCCTGCCACCAACTGCGTATGAACGCCGCTAACAGTCTGCTGATCGACTGTGGTTTGTTCCAGGGCAACGACGCATCGATCCCAGGTGAGCCGGGCGCGGATCGCCTCAACATCGAGTTCCCGCTGGACACGATAAAAGCGCTGGTCGCGACCCATGTACACATTGATCACGTCGGACGCATCCCCTACCTGCTGGCGGCAGGCTTCGATGGCCCCATCCTATGTAGCGAGCCTTCCGCCAAACTCCTGCCGATCGTGCTGGAGGATGCCTTCAAGTTAGGCTTCAGCCGTGACCGGGCAAAGATTGAGCAATACATCCAACTGGTAGAGCAGCGGGTTATCGCGCTGCCGTATAAACACTGGTTCACCCTGACGGATACGGACGAGCTGGTGGCTCGCATACGGCTGCAGCGCGCCGGGCATATCTTGGGCTCTGCCTACGTTGAAATCGATCTCGCCTATCCAAAAACAGGGCAGAGCAAGCGCGTAGTCTTCTCCGGCGACTTCGGTGCGCCGCACGCGCCATTCCTGATGCCGCCCGAATCACCGGAGCGCGCCGACATTCTGGTGCTGGAAAGCACCTACGGCGACCGCCTCCATGAAGATCGACAAAACCGCCGAAAGCGGCTCGAAGCTGTCATCGAGCAAGCCCTCGAAGACCAAGGCACCGTCCTTATCCCCGCATTCAGCATCGGCCGCACCCAAGAGTTGCTTTACGAACTCGAAGAGATCATCCACACCAGGCTCAACGACGCATCCGCTCCTGTAGGCGCGAGCTCGCTCGCGAACAAAAATTATCCAGGGACGGATCACGCCAACTGGCCCGAACTCCCCATCATCCTCGACTCACCCCTGGCAAGCCGCTTCACCGAGGCCTACCGAAGCCTCAAGCCCTTCTGGAACCAAGAGGCCCACGACCGCATCCAATCCGGGCGCCGGCCGCTGGCCTTCGAACAACTGATCACAATAGACAGCCACAGCGACCACCAGCGCATCGTGAACCATTTGGCTCAGACCGCACGCCCAGCCATCGTTATAGCCGGTGGCGGCATGTGCAGCGGCGGTCGCATCGTTAATTATCTCAAGGCGATGCTGGGCGATAAAAGGCATAACGTCCTGTTCGTCGGCTACCAAGCCAAGGGTACACGCGGCCATGCAATCCAGTCCTATGGATCCAAAGGCGGCTATGTTGATCTTGATGGCGAGCGCATCGATATCCGCGCCGGCATTACCAGCATCGGTGGCTATTCGGCTCATGCAGATCAGAAAGGATTGGTGGAGTTCGTGACTGGGATGCAGCAGTGGCCGAGTGAGATACGTGTGGTGCATGGGGAGCAGGGGGCAAAGAGGGCATTGGCTGACAATCTTGAAGCGCGCTATGTCGAGGGCGAAAAGAAACTGAAGATAATGCGCTGAGCGCTTCGGGCAACACGTTATGTTTTAGGCCTTCATGTTCGTGGTGCCTAGGGAAGTAACTAAAGGATCACTGAGAAATGAAAATTCTGGTAACCGGCGGTGCCGGCTTCATCGGTTCGGCTTTAATCCGGCATATCATTGGCTGTACAGATGACTGCGTCGTCAACGTAGACAAGCTGACCTATGCCGGCAACCTTGAATCGCTTGCTGATGTCAGTCAAACCCCACGCTATGCCTTCGAGCGAGTCGATATTTGTGACCGTGCCGAACTGGACCGGGTTTTTCGTGAGCATCGGCCCGACGCCGTAATGCATCTAGCTGCTGAATCTCACGTTGACCGTTCCATCGATGGCCCAGCTGACTTTATCGAAACCAATATCGTTGGCACCTATACATTGTTGGAAGCAGCCCGCCAGTATTGGCAGGCGCTGGATGGAAACCGCAAGTCAGCCTTCCGCTTCCATCATATCTCCACCGACGAAGTGTACGGCGATCTGGAAGGCCCTGAAGATCTCTTCACCGAAACCACGCCTTACGCGCCAAGCTCACCCTATTCGGCGAGCAAGGCCAGTTCCGATCATCTGGTTCGCGCCTGGCTGCGGACTTATGGTTTGCCGGTTCTGATTACCAACTGTTCTAACAACTACGGCCCGTACCACTTTCCGGAAAAGCTCATTCCGCTGATCATCCTCAACGCCTTGGAGGGTAAGCCGCTGCCTATCTACGGCAAAGGCGATCAGATTCGCGATTGGCTGTACGTCGAAGACCACGCCCGTGCACTGTACAAGGTGCTGACCGAAGGCCAGATCGGCGAGACCTACAACATCGGCGGTCACAACGAAAAACAGAACATCGAAGTCGTCCATACCCTTTGCGATATCCTCGATGAAATGCGCCCTGTATCCAGCAATGACAAAATTTGTGGGAGCGCCGCCCCCGTTGCGAATCAGGTCACAGGCCTGACAATCAGCTCTTACAGACAGCTCATAACCCACGTCCAGGACCGCCCCGGCCACGACCTGCGCTACGCCATCGACGCAAGCAAAATCCAGCGCGAACTGGGCTGGGCGCCAGAAGAAACTTTCGAGACCGGAATTCGCAGAACGGTTGAGTGGTATCTGGAAAACACCGAGTGGATTGAACACATCAAGAGTGGGGCTTATCAGCAGTGGCTTGAGAAAAACTACAGCCACCGGACTGTAACTCCATGAAAATTCTTCTCTTAGGCAAAAATGGGCAGGTCGGCTGGGAGCTACAGCGCTCTCTAGCGCCACTCGGTAAATTGGTGGCGCTTGATCGCGAAGGTGAAAACGGCCTTTGTGGTGATTTGGCCGACCTAAATGGCTTGCGCCTTACCATTGAAAGGGTACAGCCAGACATCATCGTCAACGCAGCGGCTTACACCGCCGTGGATAAAGCTGAAAGCGAGGCAGCTAAGGCACTGCAGATAAACCATGAGGCACCTCAGTTTCTCGCTGAAGAAATGCACCGGCTCAATGGCTGGCTTGTGCATTACTCAACCGATTATGTTTTTGACGGCAGTGGCGAGAACCCTTGGCGTGAAAATGACCTTACTGCCCCATTAAGTGTTTATGGGAAGAGCAAGTTGTTTGGCGAGCAGGCTATACAGGCATCCGGGTGCAAGCACCTGATCTTTCGTACCAGCTGGGTTTATGGCGCGCATGGAAACAACTTTGCTAAAACCATGCTGCGTTTGGCTGGTGAGCGTGATCACCTGAAAGTCATCGATGACCAGATAGGTGCTCCAACGGGGGCCGATCTCTTGGCTGATATTACTGCTCATGCTTTGCACCGCGCGGTGATCAAGCCAGCTTTGGCTGGGCTGTACCACGTCACCTCCGCTGGTGAAACCTCATGGTACGACTATGCACGCTTTATCGTGACTAGCGGGCTAAACCATGGAATAAAACTCAAGGTTCAGGATATATCACCCATTAGCACGAGCGAATATCAAACCTCGGCCCAGCGGCCACGCAACTCTCGCCTTGACACCGGAAAGCTGTCTAATAGCTTTGGGTTACACCTGCCAGCGTGGCGGGAAGGCATAACTCGTCTGTTGAAAGAAGTAAGTGACAATAAATATGATCCAACGTAAAGGCATTGTTCTCGCTGGCGGTTCTGGCACCCGACTGCACCCGATTACCCTTGGTGTTTCCAAGCAGTTGTTGCCCATCTACGATAAACCAATGGTCTATTACCCCATCTCTGTCCTGATGCTGGCAGGCATTCGCGAAATTCTTCTCATCAGTACTCCGGAAGACTTGCCTAGTTACCAGAAGCTGCTAGGTGATGGGGAGCAGTTTGGTATCAAGCTCTCCTATGCAGTTCAGCCATCACCGGATGGTTTGGCTCAGGCCTTCATTATCGGAGAGGACTTTATCGGTAACGATTCCTGCTGCCTAATCCTTGGGGACAACATTTTTTATGGGCAGCACTTCTCTGAGAATCTGAAGGCAGCTAACGCACGCACTGAAGGCGCAACCGTATTTGGTTATCACGTATCAGACCCTGAACGTTTCGGTGTAGTGGAATTTGACAAGCAGGGGCGAGCAGTCAGCATTGAAGAAAAGCCGACCAAGCCTAAATCGCATTATGCCGTTACTGGCTTGTATTTTTACGACAATCGCGTGGTCGATGTTGCCAAATCGATCAAACCTTCCGAGCGTGGCGAGCTGGAAATAACCGATATCAATAGTTTTTATTTGAAAGACAAGAGCCTCAGCGTGGAAATGCTGGGGCGTGGCTTTGCCTGGCTGGATACCGGAACGCATGAATCGCTGCTTGAGGCAGGCCATTTTGTTCATACGATTGAGCAGCGCCAAGGGCTCAAGGTTGCCTGTCTCGAAGAGATAGCCTTCCATAATGGATGGCTAAGTATTGAGAAAGTTAAGGCTCAAGCTGAGCTGCTGAAGAAAACCGGTTATGGGCAATATCTAATGCGTTTGGCGCCGGGGGAATAATGAAAATAATACGCACTACGATACCCGGCGTGCTGATCATAGAACCAGACATGTTTAGCGATGAACGTGGCTGGTTTATGGAAAGCTTCAATGAGCAAGATTTTCATAAAGAATTAAAAAAAATAAACCTGCCTGTTCCCAAGAGGTTTGTACAGGATAACCATTCCTGTTCAAGGAAGGGCGTTCTGAGGGGGCTGCATTTTCAGATTGAACCGCATGCTCAGGGCAAACTGGTACGAGTAACACAGGGCGCTGCCTTCGACGTTGCGGTCGATATAAGGCCGAATTCTTTCACTTACGGAAAGCATGTGGCTGTAGAGCTTAACGAAAGGAATCAAAGAATGTTGTGGATTCCTGAAGGGTTTGCTCATGGCTTCGTAGCTTTAGAAGACAATACACATTTTCATTACAAGACAACCAGTTATTACAAGAGTACTCACGAAGCCAGTATTCGCTGGGATGACCCGGAGTTGGCTATCCCTTGGCCTATGCTGGACGATTTGATCGTCAGTGAAAAAGACCAAAATGCTCCACTTTTATCTCAGGTTAGGCTGGAGCGCGGAGCAGGGCTAATTAAATGGTATGACTTCCAGGCTCTGGGTGATGAGCGAGGAAGCTTGGTAGCTTTCGAATTGGGGCAAGCCATACCGCTTGATATAAAGCGTGTTTATTATCTCTATGGTACAGCTTTAGGTGTTAGTCGTGGTTATCATGCGCATCACAATCTTACGCAATTGGCCATATGTGTAGCAGGGCGATGCAGGATGGTTCTCGATAATGGAACTACCCGTGAAGAGGCTTGGTTGGATAGTCCAGCAAGGGGGCTCCTTATCGAGAAAATGATATGGCGTGAAATGCATGACTTTAGTCCTGATTGCGTATTGTTAGTCTTGGCAACCGAGCACTACGACGAGTCTGATTATATTCGTGACTATCAGAAATTCCTTACAGAGGCCCGAAATGCAAAAAAATAAAAAGCTGGTGATCGTTGGCGCTGGCGAACTGGCAATGATTGCCGATGAATATTTTACATACGACTCGAATTATGAAGTTTGCGGCTTCGCTGTAGAACGAGCGTATCTTGAAGATGATACCCTGAACGGGAAACCCGTTTCTGCGTTTGAGGAAATAGAAGGAGCTTATCCCCCTTCCGAATTTGAACTTTTCGTGGCTATTCCGGCTTCGCAGCTTAACCGTGTCAGGACAAGGCTCTACCTAGAAGCTAAGGGTAAGGGATATCGCTGTGCTACCTATATAAGCTCACATGCTTTCGTTTGGCGAAACGCCAAGGTTGGTGAGAACTGCTTTATTTTTGAAGATAATACGGTTCAGCCTTTTGTGGAAATTGGAAATAATGTGATTCTCTGGAGCGGCAATCATATTGGTCACCGGAGCGTCATAGAAGATAACTGTTTTCTCTCATCTCACGTAGTTGTGTCCGGTTATTGCCGTATCGGCGAGTCTACTTTTATCGGTGTAAACGCTACGATTAATGATCGGGTTACGATTGCGCCTGATTGCGTTGTTGCGTCGGGGACGCTCGTTAATAAAGATCTAAAAGAACCCGAGCGTATTTATTATGGCGCACCGGCCCAACAGCTCCCGAAGAAAAGCGCGCTCAACGTTAAATTTTAGGAAAATCTCATGATCTGGAGAAAGCTCGGGCTGGTATTCTCCCAGAGCGGCTCGGCCGCCTGGAGTCGCAATTCTGCTCTTACCCCAACTCCTTTCCTGCTGAACGATCAAATCATCCGCGTCTATGCTGGATTTCGTGATGGAGAAGGCATCAGTCGGATCGGCTATGTGGATGTCGACGCTCAGGATCCGACCAGTGTTATTCGTGTTTCTGATAAGCCAGTTCTGGACCGTGGAAGGGATGGTTGTTTCGATGACAATGGTGTCATTTTAGGCGACGTGGTGCGTGACGGTGATTGTTTGCGCATGTATTACGTCGGCTTCCAGTTGGTGAAGCGGGCTAAGTTTTTGGCTTTTACCGGCTTAGCAGAGAGCTTGGATCAAGGAGAGACATTCCATCGGGTTAGCGAGGCGCCTGTTCTTGACCGTTCGATGGAAGGTAATACGATTCGCGCCGTACATACGGCTTTGTTCGAGCAAGGTATCTGGAAGATCTGGTATGCAGTGGGTGATGAATGGCAAATGATTAACGGTGTGCCTTACCCGAAATACAACATCTGGTATAGCGAGTCTGTCGACGGTAAGACGTTTCCAGCGAAGGGGATTCTGTGCGTAGACGTGCAAGGCGACGAATATCGGATCGGGCGTCCTTCTGTCTATAAAACCGGTCACGGTTACATGATGTTCTATACCAAGGGTGGGGTCAGCGGTGAAGATTATTTTCCCGGTGTCGCTTATTCGACCGACGGCATCCGTTGGGAGCGCAAAGATGAGATGTTGGGTTTATCCCTCTCCGAGGAAGGGTTCGATAACCGGCATCTTTGCTACCCAAGGCTTATAGTTGCAGGAGATCGTACCTTTTGTTTTTACAACGGGAACAATATGGGCGCCGAGGGCTTTGGTGTTGCGGAGTTGCTAGCAGAATGAAATGCGTTGCCTACCAGCCTGAAGCCTGTAATGCATGGGACGACTTGATTGACTCCGCACGTACACCGTTGTTCTTCTTTAAACGCGGCTTTATGGAGTATCACGCGGATCGTTTCGAAGACGCGTCGCTAATGTTCTATGAAGACGGCAAGCTAGTAGCCGTCTTCCCGGCATCGAGGCACGGAAAGTCACTGATCAGCCATGGTGGACTTACATTTGGGGGAATGTTGTTAAGCTCCAAGGTACGTGCCGATACGGTACTGGCGGTCTTTAATGCACTGGTTGCCCATGCTCGCGGTCTTGGTT
Organism: Pseudomonas sp. 9Ag; assembly: GCF_902506445.1. Classification (NCBI taxonomy): domain Bacteria; kingdom Pseudomonadati; phylum Pseudomonadota; class Gammaproteobacteria; order Pseudomonadales; family Pseudomonadaceae; genus Pseudomonas; species Pseudomonas sp. 9Ag. The sequence continues at coordinate 2,797,303 of NZ_LR733836.1, read as the reverse complement.
ATAAAAAAATGTTATATAAGGCCATTCCCTACGTCTTTGCCAGTCAGAGTTGCCAGGAAGACCTGTATGCTTTAACCCGTCATGGTGCCGTTCTGGTACGCCGCGACCTGTCTAGTGTGATTCATTTAGACAGCCGACCGAAACTCTCAAAGGGCAGAAAATGGTTGATTGCTAGGGCAGCCAAGTTTGGGCTGAAGCCCGAAATATCGACCGACTGGGAAGGTTTCCATGATTTGCTCTCTTCCGTTTTAGAACGCCATGGGGCATTGCCTACGCACACTCCTGAAGAGCTACGGTTGCTGCACTCACGTTTCGAGCAAAATATCGAACTCAAGACGATTCGTCATGAGGGGAGGCTGCTAGCTGGAGCCGTCCTGTTTCGCTTTGGCCAGGTCACTCATACACAATATTTGGCAACAAGTGATGAGGGAAAAGAAATGGGCGCGCTGGATGCGCTAATTGAAACCTGTATTCAGGAAAGCGCAGCAAGAGGCAGTAAGTACTTCAGCTTCGGAATCTCTACTGAGGATGGCGGCAAGACTTTGAACTCAGGGTTGATTAACCAAAAGGAAAGTTTTGGCGCTCGCGGTATGGTTCTAGATTTTTACGAGATCAGTATAAATTGATTAATTTTCTTGACCTTAAAAAGCTCAACGGCGTTTATGCTTCAGAGTTGCTCGAAGCTTGCGCGCGTGTAATTGACTCTGGCTGGTACATCTGTGGCAAAGAGCTCGCTGCGTTCGAACAGGAGTTTGCTTCTTACTGCGGTGTCGAGCATTGCGTAGGTGTAGCGAATGGCCTGGATGCGTTAACGCTATCGCTGCGCGCATGGAAGGAGATGGGGCTGTTACGGGAGGGCGATGAGGTCATAGTGCCGGCTAATACATATATTGCAAGTGTGTTGGCTGTTACAGAGAATCGCTTGGTTCCGATATTTGTCGAGCCGGATCCCGTAACATTTAATCTCTCTTCCAAGGGCGTGAGGGCCGCCTTGACCCCCAAGACCAAAGCTGTTCTTGCAGTCCACCTTTATGGTCAGCTGGCAGACATGCCTGGCATTATGGCTGTGGCTGCTGAGCACAATCTACTTGTGCTCGAAGATGCGGCACAGGCACATGGTGCCAGTATTGATGGTAGAAAAGCTGGGGCTTGGGGGCATGCAGCGGGCTTCAGCTTCTATCCCGGTAAAAACCTTGGAGCACTTGGGGATGCGGGCGTAGTGCTCACCCAGAATGTGGAGCTGGCAAAGTTGGTTCGCGGGCTGGGCAATTACGGAAGCTATAAAAAGTATGAGAATGAGTATCTAGGTGTGAATAGCCGGCTGGACGAAATACAGGCCGCCATGCTTCGAGTGAAACTTGCGCATCTTGACCAAGAAATTGCATTGCGTAGAAAGATAGCTGATTCTTACCGTGCCGGTATCAGTAATCCACTAGTTTCAATACCGTACGTTGGTAATGAAGAGTCACATGTTTGGCATATTTTTGTGGTTCGCACTGACCGGCGCGATGAACTCCAGCTTTTTCTTGCTGATCAGGGTGTGCAGACACTTATTCATTATCCTGTTCCGCCCCACAAACAGCAGGCTTATGCATCTTATAACTCGCTAACATTACCTTTGACCGAAACCATCCATAGTGAAGTGCTTAGCCTGCCGATCAGTCCGGTTATGACCCAAGAAGAGATCAGCACTGTAATAGGAGCGGTGAATGCTTTCGCTTGAAATAGCTAACAACAGTGGTCATGTGACCATTGGTCTGGCTTCTTGCTTGGCGTTCAGCTTGCTGTGAATATCTTCAAAACGAGTGTCTTAACGGCCATTGCCACGATTGCACGTCTTTTGTCCGGATTCATTGTGATGAAGCTGGTGGCTGTGCTATCAGGCCCTGAAGGCGTGGCCCAGTTGGGACAGTTTATGAGCTTGACGGCATTGCTAGTGGTGTTTGCTGGCGGGGGGGTCGGCCCTGGCGTAATCAAGTATCTCGCGGAATTCAAGGGCGATGATGCCAAGTCAGCTAATCTATTACGCTCGGCTTTCAGTTTTACTGTCATCGCTTCACTATGCATGTGCTTATTGGTATTGCTATCGAGCAATTACATCGCAGCCTGGCTTCTAGGTGGCAGCGAGTTTCAATGGCTTATAGTTATTCTGGCTGTTGCTCAGATATTTGTGGCTTTGCATAATTTGGTAATCGCCACAGTCAATGGGATGATGGATGTAAAGCGCCTTGCATTCATACACGTATGTGGCGCCCTTGCCGGGACGATACTTCCCGTTTTGCTGGGGTATTTCTACGCACTCAACGGAGTACTTTTGGCGTTCGTACTGGCCCAGGCCGCTTTGCTGGTGATTAGTTTTTCGGCCTACAAACGCAGTAATTATTTCAAATGGAAAAATATAGGTTGGCGTGTCGAGAAAACGGATTTTGCGCTATTGGCGCGTTTTTCATTGATGACACTGACGTCCGCTCTCTTGGCCCCAATAGTACAGATTGCAGTACGTAACTACTTGGCTGGTGTTTTCTCTTGGGAGGAGGTGGGGTACTGGCAGGCGGTTAGTAAGGTGTCTGAAGCCTATCTGCTTTTTATTACAATGGCCATTAGCGTCTACTATTTACCAAAGCTTTCCGCGTTACAGGCTAAAAGAGAGCTCATAAGAGAGATTAAAGGCGCTTATGTATATTTAATGCCGTTAGTGGCAGTGCTTGGAGTTCTTATCTACTTGTTCCGTGACCTTATTACTGTTGTTCTGTTCTCAAGGGAGTTTTTGTCGGCAAGCTACCTATATGCACCACAGCTTATAGGAGACGTCATAAAAATCGCCTCGTTCATTTTCTCTTATATGATGCTTGCGAAAGCAATGACTAAGACATTTCTGCTTTCGGAGCTTGCATTTAGCAGTATGTATTGTGGTTGGGTGGTTTTGTTAACCAGTCAGTTTGGTTTGATTGGAGCAATGTATGCGTTTGTGGTCAATTACATTCTGTATTTGTTTTTCACTGCCTTCATTGCTTTTTGGCATATTAGGAAAATATGATGCCCAAGGTTAGTGTGATGATGCCTACATATAATGCAGAAAGCTTTATCTCTGAAGCATTGGACTCGATCCTTTCACAAGACTATTCTGACTTTCAGATAGTCGTTAGCGATGATGCCTCTACGGATGGAACGGCCAGTATCATTAGGCGCTACAAGGAAAAATTCCCTGATAAGATTATTGCCATATTTAATTCCGTTAATTTGGGTGTTACAGCTAATTGCAATTTGGCGTTGAAGTATTGTGATGGTGACTACGTTTCGCTGTTTGCGGGGGATGATGTTATGTTGTCGGGCAAACTCTCCCGGCAAGTTGCATTGATGGATAGCGATCCGGAATGCGTTTTATGTTATCACCCAGTTGAAATTTTCGACTCAGACACAAATAAGATATTGTACGTTACGAATCAGCATCGAGGTGAAGATGTATATTCGACTGAGGATTTGTTACTGAAGGGAGGCATACCGGGAGGCTGCTCCATTATGGTTCGCCGGAGTGCCATACCGGAAGGTGGTTATGACGAGCGCTTAAAAACTGTAAGTGACTGGCTGTTATTTTTAGAGATTTCCAGAAAAGGTAATCTGCAAAAAGTCGATGAAGTGCTTGCTAGATATCGAAAGCATGTTGGTGGGGTCAGCCGACAAACATATTCACTCCTTGCTGAATCGTTATATGCGTTGGATGTCTTCCAGGATCGTGTTAGAGGAGCTGACACTTCGTTGCTAATAAAAAAAGCAAAAGCGAGATATATTGCTGGAGAAGCATTTAGGCAGCTAGAGGAAGATTCCGCATTAGCTTTAAAGCTTGCGTATGATGTTTTAGGGAATCAGTCAGGATTCAAATACCAAGTCCTCTACTACTTGGCGCGGATGAATCATTTCGCCCTTCGAGGTCGGGTGCTGGGGCGTTCTATTGTGGGCCTGAAGTATTTCATTAAGCGAGTAATTGGGTAGATGGAATTTCGGATATATTTGAATCTTTTGAGTTTTCGCATGATTCGCTTAATAGCGGTTTTTTTATTCCTGCTTTCTCCGCTTTTAAGTAACATAAAGGTTCTGCCTGGCTTCTCTTGGGGAGACCTTGCGGTGCTATTTTTTTTGGTTTGGTTTTTAACTTCCCGGAGAAGTTTAAGCCTGAACTCTTGGGTTGCGTTAGGTGTTGTTGCTTTTTTTGCTTTTTTTGTTTTGATATATAAATTGATTTTTTTCAATGTTGGCTATTTTCCTGCCTTGCGCATGTTGTTTTATATATCTTGCCTCGCTATTCTGTTAGATGGCTTTCGAAGCGAAGGGCTTATGCGGCAGATTGCTTTATTGTACATGGGTTTATCAGTACTGTTTGCAGTCTTGCTGGTGCTTCAGGTTTTTTTGTATAAGTTTTTTGGTGTGGTTTTTGTTTATTTGGAAACGCCCTACGATATTGAGGTTAACTCGGTTCGGTCGCTGGGCGTCGAAGCCTATGGGATGAGAACCGGAGGGGTGTTTAAGGAGCCAAGTTATTACGTGATCTATATGTTTCCTGCGCTTTTTTACGCGGCCAATTCCAAGAAGATAGTTCTTTGGTCGTTCTTTTCGGTAAGTATTATTTTGTCCACTTCTGCGTTGGGTTTTCTATTTGTCGTTGTTACCTTTTACAGTTTCTTTGCAGATAGGAAATCTTTTTTAGCTCTAGCGTTATTGCTTTCATCGATGGTTTTTGTTTTTTGCTATAGTTTCGGTTTTTTTCCTTCTAGAGTAGCGGAGACTATCGCTGGTGGTGGAAGCCTGGCCGTTAGGCTTTTCGATCCATTTCTTTATCTTTTCAGAAACTTAAATGATTTTGTTTTCCCAGGTTTGGGCAGGCTAGATACTCAGGCTGTGAGTTGGCTTAATTCGCTAAGCTATATTTTTGTATTGTTTGGGATTTCTGGCGGCTTACTGCTTTTGTTGCTATTGCTGCTCTCTGGCGGGGTCGCTTGGTTTGCTTTGCTTTTGCTTTTTCTGACTAATTCCTTAACTAATCCGTATTTTTTGGTCGTAATGCTTCTTGTGAAACACTTTAGTCGCCCGGTTGCTTTCTCTTCTTCGGTTGTACGAGGCTGCCGGAAAAGAAATAGTCTAACGAGGTCGCCGCTCAAATCACCAGCGCTAAGTTGTGGGTTGAGCTATTAACTGCTATGTATATGTGTTGTATGGCTTGGGCTGTTTTACAAATTTAAATCGAGGTGTTCATGGAAAAAGTTGTGCTGGTGACCGGTGGTTCTGGGTTTATAGGTTCTCACCTGATCCCAAAATTGATTGATAGTGATTTAAGTGTTCGTGTTTTAGATTCGCTATCGGCTCAGGTTCATGGTGCGATGCCGTCGGGCTTGGAATGGTTAAACGGCGACGGAATTGAGTTTATGCGTGGTGACGTGACTCGACGCGAGGATTGGGAGCGGGCTCTTAAAGGTGTTGAAGCGGTGGTCCATTTGGCTGCTGAGACTGGCACAGGCCAATCAATGTATCAGATAGCGCACTACAATGAGGTAAACAGCCAAGGCACTGCTTTGATGTTCGACGTCCTTGGCAAAATGAATGGCCATAAGGTCAAGCGAGTGGTGCTATCGTCCAGTCGTTCCGTTTATGGTGAGGGAGCCTACATACACCCTGTAAGCGGCGTACGTGTCTTTCCAGCAAGTCGTGGGGCTGAGCAGCTTCAGCACGGCCGTTGGGATCCGACGTGCTCTCAAACCGGCGATGCGCTGCAGCTGGTAGCCACGCATGAAACAGACCTCGTTTCACCGGCTTCCATATATGCTGCCACCAAGTATGCGCAGGAAGACTTGGTGCGCATCTCCTGCCAATCCATGGGGATTGGTTACGCCATTCTCCGACTGCAGAATGTATACGGTGAGCGGCAATCGTTGAATAACCCGTACACTGGTATCCTTTCTATTTTCTCTACGAAAATCCGCCGAGATGGTGAATTGCCACTATTTGAGGACGGCGAAGAGAGCCGGGATTTTGTTCATGTCGAAGACGTCACGGATGCCATGCTTGCCGCGGTTACTGCAAGTCAGGATCCCAACACGGTGATCAATGTAGGCAGTGGTATTGCAACTTCAGTGCGTACAGTTGCCGAAGAGCTATCACATGCTTTTGGTAAGAAGCCAAATTTGGTAGTTACGGGCCAGTTCCGCATAGGTGATATTCGCCACAATTTTGCGGACATCGAACGTTTGAAAACCATTCTTGGTGTGACACCAAAAGTTACTCTTGCGCAAGGGCTGCAGCGTTTTGCTCGGTGGGTGAGCAGCCAGCCTCTACCGGAAGATCAGTTGGATAAAGCCAATCAGGAATTGCGTGAGCGAAAACTGATGAATTGAGGTCCGTCATGAGTTCGGATGAGATCGGGTTGTTTGGTTTGCTAAGACTTGACGCTAGACGTCACCGGGAGCTGCTTGGCGGTAAAGTAGATGTCTCGCTACTCAGGTTGTATATGGGGATGCTGTCGCCGCGTTTTTTGCCGGTTTTGCTGTATCGTTTCGCCTATGCTTGTCACCAACTGCGATTATCTCCTGCTGCAAAAATGTTCTCCTTACTGAACTTTTTACTGTTTGGTATTGAGATCGCCATTGCTTGCCGGATCGGTCCTGGCCTGTTCTTTCCCCATACTCATGGCACTGTAATAGGTGCATATAGCATTGGAAGCAACGCAGTGATCTATCAGGGAGTGACTATCGGAGCACGTGATCTGGACTTTACCTATGATGAAACACACCGCCCCGTGCTTGGAAACGATGTGTTGCTCGGAGCGGGGGCCAAGGTGCTCGGAGGCATCACTTTGGGCGACGGCGTTACTGTCGCCTCCAATGCCGTATTGCTGATGTCGGTCCCTGACCATTGTGTTGTGGGTGGAATTCCAGCCAAAATTCTGAAATCTCGGAATGAAGTGACGTGAAGTATTCACTGGAAAATAAAAAAGTACTGCTTGTTGCTCCGCAGTTTTTTGGATACGAGGAAGAGATTCGTAGTGAAATCGAACGGCGGGGAGCACGGGTTGACTTTCTACTGGATCGCCCGTTCACATCGCCCTTTCTCAAGGCTGTAACCCGTTGGCGTCGACAGTGGGTGATGGCATCTGCCGATCAGTACTATCACAAGCACACTAACTTGGAGGCTGATTACGACTATGTATTCGTCATCAACGGTCAGACTCTTTCAGCTGGGGTGCTGGAACTGTGGCGTAGTAAATTCGGTCAGGCGAAGTTCTTTCTATACATGTGGGACTCCTTTGGAAATCGTAAGGATGTAATCAGCAATCTACGTTTCTTTGATCATGCGTTTACCTTTGATCGCAGTGATGCATCTTCTTACGGCATTCATTTTCGGCCGCTGTTTTTTTCGAAAGGATTCGAAGCACTTAGCAATACGCTATCGCAATGGGATATCAGCTTCATTGGTACCGCGCACACTGACCGCTATGCCATCGTATCAAAGGTGGCGGCAGAGCTAGACAAAGGAATACGACCCTATTGGTATCTTTTTTTGCAGGCCCCTTGGGTTTACTGGTTGTACCGTGTGATCAATCCTGGGTTCACTGCGGCAAGGTTAAAGGATTTTAGTTTTTCGCCGTTAAGCAAGTCCGAGGTGCAGCGGGTATTCTTTGCGTCACGTGCTGTGCTGGATATCGAGCACCCCCGGCAAACGGGTTTAACTATGCGCACATTGGAAACGCTAGGTGCACGTAAGAAGCTTATTACAACTAACGCTAATATACAGGATTATGACTTTTATTCGTCTCATAATATTTGTGTTATCGATAGGCGCGATCCGACTATACCTCCGTCCTTTCTGCAGACACCTTATGTGGATGTTGATCCTGTTATCTATCAGCGATATCGGCTTGAGGGGTGGCTGGACGAGATTCTCGGGAGGGAGGCTGAATGAAGGTTCTGGTAACCGGGGCGGGAGGCTTTATCGGCCGCGCGCTGTGTAAAGCGGTGTTGGCGCGTGGTGATGAAGTGCTAGGGCTGGTGCGCTCTGAGACGTCGAGCCTTCCCGGATTGCAGTCGATCAATGTGCCTCTGGAAAACACCCCGCAGTTGGCTAATTTTTTAAATGGCGTTGAATGTGTAGTTCACTTGGCCGGCCGTGCGCACAAACTAGCTGACAATGTGGCTGATCCGCTCGCTGAGTTTCGTGCAGTTAACTGCAACGCAACGTTAGAGCTAGTTCGTCAGGCTGTGGCGGCCGGCGTGAAGCGTTTCATTTTTATCAGCTCTATTGGCGTCAATGGCAATAACAATGTTCGTCCGTTTACAGCCAGCGACCAACCTAATCCTGCCGAGCCTTATGCGCTGTCCAAATGGGAGGCAGAGCAGGGGCTTTGGCAGGTTCAGGAGGAAACAGGGATTGAGCTGGTTATCATCCGGCCTCCGTTGGTTTATGGCGCTCATGCACCGGGTAACTTCGGTAGCTTGTCACGTTGGGTTTGCAAAGGGGTACCGTTACCTTTAGGTGCGATACACAATAAACGCTCTTTGGTCGGCATCGACAATCTGGTTGATCTGATCATCCGTTGCATTGATCATCCCGACGCCGCTAATCAGGTATTTCTTGCTGGGGACGGTGAAGATCTTTCCACCACCGAATTGCTACGTGGCGTGGGGCGGGCCATGGGGAAGCCTGCTCGGTTGATTCCCGTACCGGCTGGCCTGTTGCAATTTGGCGCTACGCTGCTGGGTAGGAAGGCCATGGCTCAACGGCTGCTTGGCTCGTTGCAGGTCGATATCAGCAAGACATGCGAACTGCTTGATTGGAAGCCACCTTATACGGTGGAAGAGGGGCTGAGGCGCTGCTTCGAGCGTTCCAATTGATCATTTGATGGTGGATCTGTGATTCGAGTGTTTGATTTTGTTTTTTCGCTGTTGGGGCTCTTGGTGGGTTTTCCGGTACTGCTGGTTCTGACGATTGTCGGGCTGTTTGATACGGGTTCGCCGATCTTTCGGCAGGTGCGGGTTGGCCGCCACCAGAAGCCTTTCACGCTGGTGAAGTTTCGCACCATGAAAGTGGATACCGCCTCGGTTGCCACTCATCTGGCCAGCAGTGCATCCATTACCCGTTTTGGTCATTTCCTGCGCAAGACCAAGTTGGATGAATTACCCCAGCTATGGAACGTACTCAAGGGCGAGATGAGTCTGGTGGGGCCAAGGCCTGGTTTGCTCAATCAGGAAGAGCTGACCGAAGAGCGCGCTAAGCGCGGAGTTTTCGATGTGCGCCCTGGTATTACCGGGTTGGCGCAGGTCAATGAGATCGATATGTCCACACCGGCATTACTGGCGGAGACGGACCAGAAGATGATCCAGAGCCTTACGGTGACGGATTATTTCAAATACATCTTCATGACGGTGGCCGGTAAAGGGGCAGGCGATAGGGTTCGGTGAGGTCTCGTTGTTGTCTTGCTTTGCCTGTTTCCGATCGGGCTGAAGCGTCCCTTGAGGTATGGTGTGTTTTGGCCAGCAAGCTGGCTCCTACAGTGGGTTAGAGAAGCGATCTGCCAGAGTTCGCGGATAGGGGGCTATGCCGTTTGGGTTATTAATGCGCGTTAAGGTTGCTTGGTTTGAGGTTTTCCTGTGTTGAGATTGGCTGAAAAACTACGGTCCCGCCTGGTACAGCTGCCACGCAGACAGAAGCGTGTCATACAGGTGGCCACGGATGTCCTACTGGTCTGGCTGGCACTTTGGCTGGCGTTTTTCGTTCGCCTAGGGGAGTCCGATTTTGTCGAGCCACTCGGTGGCCATGCCTGGCTGTTCGGCGTAGCACCCCTGGTCTCGATTCCCTTCTTTATCCGCTTCGGCATGTATCGCGCAGTGATGCGCTATTTCGGCAACGACGCCCTGATGGCTATCGCAAAGGCCGTTACGCTTTCCGCCTTGTTGCTTGCCTTGGCTGTTTATTGGCGCAGTGATGCGCCCAAGTTGATACCGCGTTCGATGGTATTCAACTATTGGTGGTTGAGCCTGGTATTGATCGGCGGTCTGCGCCTGGTGATGCGTCAGTACTTCATGGGCGATTGGTTTTCCCCGGATTCGCTCAGTAAGTTCATAAGCCGGGATGCTAGCTTGCCGAAGGTGGCGGTTTACGGCGCTGGCACGGCGGGTAATCAGCTTGTTGCGGCGTTGCGTCTGGGCAGGGGTATGCGCCCGGTCGCGTTCATCGACGATGACCCCAACCTCTACAATCGGAGCATCGCAGGGCTGCGGGTTTATTCGCCCAAGCATATTCAGCAGATGATCGATGAAACGGGCGCTGATGAAATCCTCATGGCGATTCCGTCGGCGTCACGGGGCAGACGGCGTGAGGTGTTGGAGACATTGGAGCATTTCCCCCTCCACGTTCGCAGCGTGCCCGGCTTTATGGATTTGGCAAGCGGACGCGTAAAGGTCGAGGACATTCAGGAAGTCGACATTGCTGACTTACTCGGGCGCGACGCCGTACCGCCGCAACAGGCGCTGTTTGAGAAGTGCATTCGCGGCAAGGTGGTGATGGTGACTGGCGCGGGCGGCTCGATTGGCTCGGAGCTGTGCCGGCAGATCCTCTCGAACAAGCCCAAGGCGTTGCTGCTGTTCGAGCATAGCGAGTTCAATCTCTACAGCATTCACATCGAGCTGGAGCGGACGATTGAGCGAGCCTCCTTGCCGATCAAATTGGTGCCGATTCTGGGCTCCATCCGCAATCCTGATCGTCTATTGGATGTAATGCGCACCTGGCAGGTGGAGACGATCTATCACGCGGCCGCGTACAAGCATGTGCCGATGGTGGAGCACAACGTTGCTGAAGGCGTGCTGAACAATATTCTAGGAACGATGAATACTGCCCAGGCTGCGGTGCAGGCGGGAGTGGCCAACTTTGTACTGATCTCCACCGACAAGGCTGTACGCCCCACCAATGTAATGGGTAGTACCAAGCGTGTCGCCGAGATGATCCTGCAAGCGTTGAGCCGTGAAACCGCGCCCGTATTGTTCAATGCGGACGGGGCGGTCCATCACGTCAACAAGACTCGCTTCACCATGGTCCGGTTCGGCAATGTGCTGGGCTCTTCGGGCTCGGTCATTCCGCGCTTTTACCAGCAGATACGCAGCGGTGGGCCAGTTACTGTTACCCACCCGAAGATCACCCGCTATTTCATGACCATTCCCGAGGCGGCGCAGCTGGTAATTCAGGCGGGTTCCATGGGGCAGGGCGGTGATGTGTTTGTGCTGGATATGGGGCAACCGGTGCGTATAGCCGAGCTGGCCGAGAAGCTGATTCATTTGTCTGGCCTGAGCGTGCGCTCGGAGAGGTGCCCGCATGGGGATATCGCGGTGGAATTCACCGGGTTGCGGCCGGGCGAAAAACTGTACGAAGAGCTGCTGATCGGCGACAACGTCCGCCCCACCGAGCACCCGATGATCATGCGCGCCGATGAGGAGTACTTCACCTGGGACGTGCTGCGCGGCGTGCTGGGCAGGTTGCTAAAAGCCGTGGAGCAGGATGATTATCCGCAGGTGCGGGTCTTGCTGCGTGAAGTGGTGAGCGGTTATGTGCCAGAAGGGGAAATCGTCGATCTGATCTATCAGCAGCGGCGGTTGGGAGCGACTGAATAGCGGCTTTGGTTGCGGCCGTTCGCTACGGCTACGAGGCGCGCCTCTCAGTTTAGCTGAAGCGGTGCGGCCTTCTTTGGCAAGCCACAAGCATTCAATCCTCCTACGTCCCGCGATGCGCTAGCTTGCTGCTTTGTAAAATAGCTTCCCGACTCGGTTGATGTGATCGATGAGCTGCGGATTGTCGACTTGGTGATGTAGGGATAGATCGATCTTGTAGGGCAGCAGTAGGTCGTCCAACGCCAGCTCTATATCGAGTAGATCCTGGTGTGATAGCTCATTGCCTATCAAGGTCAAATCGATATCGGAACCGGGGCGGTAGTTTCCTTTAGCGCGGGACCCGTAGAGGATCGCTTCGCTGATTCTTGGGAAACGTCGAAGCGTTTGCTGGATCGAGTGAACATCCTCTCGGGACAGCCCCGTGTTCTCCACCATCATGCGGTTTGCTCGGCGCGGCTTTGCATGGTTTGCTCAAGCTCCTTGAGCAGCAGGTGGTGCTTCAATCGGATATTGCTCAAGATTGCTTCGGCGGTTTCCTCGTTGTATGCATGCGAGGTGCGGTTGCGGTCGGTGAGCACTTGCATCCAGGCGTGACCGTCGCTGATTAAACCCTTGCTGAATGCCTCACGAATGGTGTCGCGAGAGCCTACAATCCCATCGATACCTTGCCAGACGAGGAAGTCTTTCAGCGTATTCCAGCCAAGCTCATAGTAATATTCGAATCCTTGGATAACGCCCTGCTTTTCCAGTTTCGATAGCTCGCATTGCTGCATGAGCTCCATTGCTTCATCGAGCTGTAAAAGAGCCCTACTGTAGTTGTGCAGGCGGTGTTGCCAGCGCGCATCAATATTATCCATCGTGTGTACCTGACGGTGTTTCCACATATGCTACAACTGCGTCGTCGATGGGCTTATCAATCAGAGCATGGGAACGCGCTGGCGGTTGACGCGTGGCCGTACCAGTTATAAGGCTGTCACGGTGGATGAAAAAAGCGTCATCTACCCTACGGAGGTCGCCGCTTAGACGATCCCCCGCTCACGTAGCCCTCGGACTTGGTCGTTGGTAAGGCCGAGCCCCGAGAGGACGTCCTCGGTATGTTCGCCCAGCTGTGGGCCGCCGGTGCCGATGCGACCCGGAGTTCGGCTGAGTTTGGGGAGGATGCCGGGGACTTTCAGCGGGCCGGTGAAGGTCTGGATTTCCTCGATCATCTGCCTGGCCAGGTAATGTGGGTCTTTTACGATATCGGCGGCCGTGTAGGGATAGCCGGCCGGGACGCGCGCTGCCTTCAGCGCCTCGATGACCTCGTCGCGACTGTGCTGAACGGTCCATTCGCCAATTGCCGCATCGATCAGCTCAGCGTGCATGGCACGACCATCGTTATGGGCGAAGCGTGGGTCGTCGGCTAGGTCCTGGCGGTCCATTAGCGTCATCAGGCGCTTGTAGATGCTGTCGCCATTGCCGGCAATCAGGACGTATGCGTCGTCCTTGCACAAATAGGAGTTGGATGGCGTGATGCCCGGCAGGGCGCTGCCGGCGGGCTCGCGGATGTAGCCAAAGGCGTCGTATTCGGGCACCAGGCTTTCCATCATGGCGAATACCGATTCGTAGAGCGCCACGTCGATTTCCTGGCCTTTGCCGCTGCGGTTGCGCTCCTGCAGGGCGAGCAAGACGCCGATCACGCCATACAACGACGACAGCGAATCGCCAATGCTCACGCCCACACGCACCGGGGGCTCGCCCGGATAGCCGGTCAGGTACCGCAGGCCGCCCATGGCTTCACCGATCACACCAAAGCCGGGCAGGTCACGATAGGGGCCGGTCTGGCCGTAGCCGGAGATGTGCAACATGATCAGGCGCGGGTTGAGCGCCGACAGCTCGTCCCAGCCAAGACCCCAGGCTTCTAGCGTGCCTGGGCGGAAGTTCTCCACCACCACATCGGCTTCGGCGACTAGCTGACGGACGATCTCCTGGCCTTCCGCGGCTTTCAGATCCAGCGTCAGGGACTGTTTGTTGCGCGATTGGACGTGCCACCAGAGTGACGTCCCGTCCTTGAGTTTGCGCCATTTGCGCAGCGGATCACCAACGCCCGGCGGCTCGATCTTGATCACCTCGGCACCGAATTCGCCGAGCATCTTGCTGGCGAAAGGGCCGGCAATCAGCTGGCCCATTTCTATGACCTTAAGGCCATGAAGGGGCAAGCTGTTCTCATTCTGTTGGTTCATCGCAACACCTGTAGCGACCGATTCATCTGCGCAGGATGAAGGAGTGCCGCACTACGGACAATTGCCGCGTTAGTTGAGCGGCAAACGCAAAGCGGAGCTGTGCAGGCGCGTACCTGATTGCGGGTGGCTGGATTGCCCAGTGGTGCTGAGCAGGCTGTCGCGCCGACCGCACGGCTTCGTCTTTACCAATGGCGGAGCGGGCTGTTAGCCCGACTCGGCTAAGGCTGACCAGCATTGCAGCGCTGGCAGATGCTTAGAAGACGATGTTGGCCGCCGATCTCACCCCAAGTGAAACGCCTGCGTTCGGTTCGAGCACGCTTGAGGGGGCCGATCAATCGGGTCGGTTGCGTTCGACCGGGAGCCGTTTCACTTGGGGATGCTTGCGCCCTTCGAGTTTCATCAGCCGATCGATTGCATCGTTGACCGCTTGACGGTCACGCCAGCTTTTTACATCCGAATCGGCTTGGTCACGCAGTGCGTGAATCTCGCTGTGTATCGCCTCGATCTGATCATCGCTCGGGCTGTCATGCAGCGCGTTTTTCATGCACTGCAGCAGGGTGATGATTACCAGCGGGTCATGACTTGCATAAACACGGATGGGTGCAATGACCGTTTCCAACAGGCGTTGCATGGGCAACTGTGGATAAAAGAGACGTGGCCGCCCCTGTTCCAAACAGCCAACGTCGAATGGTGGCACGCCCCCAATGCGTTGCAGCAACACGCTTATCAAATTGATGGCGCGCATTGCGGTACCGGGATCGTTGATCGCTGGGCTGATCGCTTTGACTGCAATCTCGGCTATCTGGCGCATGCCGTACGAGACGTTGGCGCTGGCGAACTCGTTGCTGTGGAAGTCAAAGCAGTCGGTTGCTGCCGCTCGGTCTTCGTCGCTTAGCGGCTCGCTGAAGCGAATCAGGGGGTGGCCTTCAACTAGAAAGAAGCCAGGTTCGACCTGGATAACGGCCAGCAAGCCGCGCTTGTGCAGCAGCTTCCCCAGCCGGCGCTCATTCACTGCACGTAGATAGCCTGGGCGGCTTGCCGACAGGCACCACCATTGGCCGCTATCTGGCACAGAGTCGATCCTAGCGACACGCTGCTTGCGCTTTTCAAGATTGGCGTACGCCCCGCGATATAGCTGGCTGAGTACCCAGTCGACCTGAATCGACTGCGATACCGAGCGTATGAACACCACGAACATCGCCAGGCTCAGTATGCCCATCACTAAGGCGAGCAACAGGCCGGTCGAGGGGACATTGGCTGGTTCGTTTTTATTGATAGTGCTGATCAGGAGTAGGTAATAAAGCGTGCTGCCCAGGTAGATGCCGAGTATCACTCGGTTGCGCATGTCGCTGATCAGCCCGGGAAGTACACGGGGTGTCAGGCGCGCCGCCGCGCCGTTCAGCACGACCATGACCATCGAAAAGCTGAAGACGGTCAACGAGACGATGCTGGTGATCAGGGTGCCCAAGATTTCTCGGCCGTTGTCTGGGTCGGTCAGTCCTGCGGGTAGGTGGGCACGCAGGGAGGTAGCCATGGACGTCGATTCAAAGGCGAGCATGGCGGCGGCGAGAAAGGCGTAGAAAGCGGTGATCAGTGCGGGATAGAACGCGATGCTTTCAGAAACGCGCTTGAACTGGCGGAACAGCGTGTTGGAAGGCGCTGGCATGTCGGTACTAATCTTGCGTAGCGGGCGTACCGCCCTGTAATGCTGTGACAGCGCTGAGCCATGAAGTACACCGGTTATTATCGGTCTATGCTTTCCAAGGCTGGTGCGGTGATCGGCTGAACGCTGCCCCAAAGCTCCAGATGATGTCTGCCAGGCGCTTGGTTTGATTCGTATGGTTCGCCTGTAAGACAGGGTTATTCGAGACGATAACAAGACCGACGAATGAGGTATTCGCCATGAGTGCTGCGTCCCTGTATCCGGTAAGTCCAGAGGTGGCGGCTCAGTCGCTTACCGATGAAGCCACCTACAAAGCCATGTATCAACAGTCGGTGGTCAATCCTGACGGCTTCTGGCGCGAGCAGGCCGAGCGCATCGACTGGATCAACCCGTTTACCCGAGTCAAACAGACGTCCTTTGACGACCACCATGTCGATATCAAATGGTTCGCCGATGGCACCCTGAACGTTTCGGCCAATTGCCTGGACCGCCATCTCGAAACTCGCGGCGACGAGATTGCGATCATCTGGGAGGGCGACGATCCGGCAGATCACCGTGAAATCACCTACCGCGAGCTGCATCACCAGGTGAGCAAGTTCGCCAATGCGCTACGCGGACAGGATGTGCATCGGGGTGACGTGGTCACAATCTATATGCCGATGGTTCCAGAAGTGGCCGTTGCGATGCTGGCATGCGCGCGGATCGGCGCCATTCACTCGGTGGTCTTCGGTGGTTTCTCGCCGGAAGCCTTGGCCGGAAGGATCATCGACGGCAATTCCAAGGTGGTGATCACCGCCGATGAAGGGCTCCGTGGCGGCAAAAAGGTGCCGCTGAAGGCCAATGTGGATGAGGCGTTGACTAATCCGCAGACGCGCTGCGTGCAGAAGATCATTGTGGTGCGGCGCACTGGCGGCGACATCCGCTGGCACCCGCATCGCGACATCTGGTACGAGGACCTGATGCGTGTGGCTGGGGATGTCTGCGCGCCGAAGGAGATGGGGGCGGAAGAACCGCTGTTCATCCTCTACACCTCGGGTTCTACAGGCAAGCCGAAGGGCGTGCTGCATACCTCCGGTGGTTATTTGCTCTACGCGGCCCTGACCCACGAGCGGGTATTCGATTACCGCCCTGGTGAGGTCTATTGGTGTACCGCCGACGTCGGTTGGATCACCGGGCACAGTTACATCATCTACGGTCCACTGGCCAACGGCGCCACCACCCTGATCTATGAGGGTGTGCCCAACTATCCGGATGTCACGCGGATCGCCAGGATCATCGACAAGCATCAGGTGAATATCCTCTACACCGCGCCGACTGCGATTCGTTCGATGATGGCCGAGGGTCCTGCTGCGATGGAAGGCGCTGATGGTTCGAGTCTGCGCCTGCTTGGCACCGTGGGCGAACCGATCAACCCTGAGGCCTGGCATTGGTATTACGAGACGGTCGGTAAATCACGTTGCCCGATTGTCGACACCTGGTGGCAAACCGAGACGGGCGGCATTCTGATCAGCCCATTGCCAGGCGCGACCGCGCTGAAGCCGGGCTCCGCAACGCGGCCTTTTTTCGGTGTGGTGCCCGGGCTGGTGGATAACCTCGGCAACCTGCTCGAAGGGGCAACGGAGGGCAATCTGGTTATCCTTGATTCCTGGCCTGGACAGATGCGCAGCATCTATCGAGACCACGATCGCTTCGTTGATACCTATTTCAAGACCTTTCGCGGCATGTATTTCACTGGTGATGGCGCCCGCCGCGATGAGGACGGCTACTACTGGATCACCGGGCGGGTCGATGATGTGTTGAACGTTTCCGGACATCGCATGGGCACCGCGGAAATCGAAAGCGCGATGGTCGCCCACCGCAAGGTAGCCGAGGCGGCAGTAGTTGGCGTGCCGCATCCGCTCAAGGGACAGGGGATTTACGTGTACGTGACGTTGGTGGCGGGGGAGGAGCCCTCGGATCAGTTGCGCCAGGAGTTGCAGCAGTGGGTACGCAAGGAAATCGGGCCAATTGCCGTGCCTGATGTCATCCAGTGGGCGCCGGGCTTACCTAAGACGCGTTCAGGCAAGATCATGCGTCGCATCCTGCGCAAGATCGCGACCGATGAGCACGATGCATTGGGTGATATCTCGACCTTGGCTGATCCAGGCGTGGTGCCGCACTTGATTGAAACGCACAACCAGATGCGCGCTATGAGTTGATAGGCAGTGACTCCCGGCATCGGGCCGGGGGTCACCCGAACCTAAGCTCACCCGTTGGTCATCGCGTTTTGCGTCTCATGGTTGGCTGCTGGTTTGTCTTTCGGCACACCTGCTACGGTCAGCTCAGGAAACTTTCCGCCGACGAACTCGACACTGCGTGTCGGGAAGGCGAACTGCAGGCCCATCTCGCGGATGCCGTCGAGCAGCTGCAGGTTGATCTCTTGCTGGGCGTCCATGTAGGCGTTGTAGTCCGAGACCTGCATGATGTACACGACTTCGAATGTCAGCTGGCTGTCATCGAAGGCCAGAAAATGCGCTCGGTCGAAATTGGCGTTTTCCACGCCATCAACGATTCGCTTCACTAGCGCCGAAACTTCACGCACCTTGTCTGACGGTGTGTTGTAGGTGATCCCAAACTTGAACACGATACGGCGCGTGTTCATGCGCTTGTAGTTGTGCAGGATCTGCTTGAGTAGATCTGCGTTGGCGCACACCACCTGCTCGCCGCTCAGGCTGCGAATGCGGGTGGTCTTCAGGCCGATATGTTCGATATTGCCCGCCACCTCACCAAACACGACGAAATCGCCGATCTCGAACGGCTTGTCGATCCCGATCGAAAGCGAAGCGAAGATATCGCTGAGCAGAGTCTGCACTGCCAGGGCGATGGCAATACCGCCAACCCCCAGGCTGGCCACCATGGCTGTGATATCCACACCGAGATTGGCGAGGATCGACAGCAGCATCATCGTCCAGACAACGATGCGTACCATGATCCCGATGATTGTTGTGGTGACCGGATTACGCGTCTTTCCGTCGTGAGTCAGGCTCTCCATCCAGAGGCGGACGGCGGTGTCCATCCACAGTGCTATCTGGAATGCCAGCGCGATAAACCAGCCGTGCGACATCGCAGCTTCCCATCGCTCCGGCAGTTGAACGGCCTTCAGCGCAATCAGCAGTGACAGGGCGATCAGCAACAGGTGGCTGGTGCGGCTCAGCATCTCCGCGGCGATGCCAACGAAGCCGCTCCTGGAGCCCTTCGCCAGCTTGCGAAGACGGTTGGTGATGATCCGCAGGACGGTCTGCAGGATGAGATAGCTGGCAATCGTGATGCCAGCAATTATGGCGATGTTGATCCAAAGCTCTTCGTCCAACATCACATCCCAATTTATCAAGTCATTTCCTCCCGACATGCGCGACCAAGCGCTTAAGCAGTGGCTCCTGTTTCAGTAGCCACTGCAGCGCATTAGTTCCCACTAGAGAGGTCGGTGAAGCGAGGAAGGCCGGTGGTGAGGGCGTGTGCGATCAGCGAAGCGGTGCGAGTTCTTTCAGCTCCTGGTAACCGCCAGCATTGAAAACCTGGGTATAACCCAGCTCCTGTAGCAGATCCTGCGCGGCTGAGGCCCGGCGGCCGCTGCGGCAGTAGAGCACCACGGGAGCATCCTTGTCAGGGGCTACAGCGGCGATGCGCTCCGCAAGATCTTCCGTCTCGATACGCGTAGCGCCAGGCAGCGCGCCTTCTGCGAACTCTTGTTCGGTGCGCACGTCGATCAAGACGCTGCTAGGGCGCTGCAACGCGTCCAGCGCGGCTGACTGATCGACTTGAGCGGCACTGGCGGCAGCGGTCGCAACCGTTGCAATGATTAAAGTAAGCAGGTGGGACAGGACTTTCATCGGAGGCCTCATTCAGGCGGTGTCAACTAATCAGCCGAGTGAGGTTCGGCAAGATCAGAATCACGGCGGTGGCGAACAGGATCATCGTAGCCTGTCTGACCTTTTTGTGTTTGAACATGATGGCGGCCTTTTAATTATTCTGGTTGTTCTGGCGGATCAGCAGCGCTGTTCCAGACCGATCTCGAGCTTGGAGGTTTTTTATTCAAGCTTCGGCGTAAGGAAAGCAATATGTGGGCCACGCAAATGTAAGGGGCGATGCACTGAGGCCTGCTCTACCAAATGTCGCTCCGCTTGTAGGCGTGCTGGCGATCTGATTTTATCGCCGGGTAAGCCTTCCGCTAGAGCGCTTTGGTTTCGAACCGGGGTGCGGCTGGTCTTATCTTCGGTGGAGGCCCCAAGAGATGTGTTTGCTAGGGATGGAGCCTTTGCTTTATGGCTTGTCACTAGCCACTTGGCATTTCTGAGTGCCGCATTGCCGGATCCAATGGCCTGATGGATCGTTTGGAAACGTCTAAGTTTTCGCTGGCGGCAATTCGGGTGGAATCGAAACAACAAGGTAGCGGGGCGATGCAGCGCTGCCCTAATGCCTGAATGCCTGAATGCCTGAATGCTTGGCGGTGTATCGCCTTAGCGTACGAGCGCAACGAGCAACACCCTTTTAGAATTGCATACCGCAGAAACGACAAAGCCCCGATAGACGGGGCTTTGTCGTTTGATCTGGCGGTGAGGGTGGGATTCGAACCCACGATACGATTTCTCGTATACACACTTTCCAGGCGTGCTCCTTCAACCGCTCGGACACCTCACCGGGTCTCAAAAGACGCGTTGTCCTTCGAGGCGCGCTAATGTAGCCGAAGAGCTTGCGGATGGCAAAAAGTTTTTTAGTTTTTTCATGCGCTTAAGGGGTTGTTGGGAATCCGGATAGGCGAGCGTGGCAATGAACCTATCGTTGCTCTAGGGTTCGAAGCTCAAAGAGTTGCTGTGCCTGTGCGCAATCAAGCGTAGTGAATATTGAGAGCCAGGAAAGGCTTTGATGAAGTTATTCAAAACAAAGCGTAAACGGCCCGAGGTGGTGGAAATTGCCACCAAACGTCGTCTGCACGTCAGCTATCTGGAACTCGGGATGTATATCTGCGAGTTGGATCGGCCGTGGCGGCAGACAGACTTTCTCTTTCAAGGCTTCCCGCTGCTTAAGCTTGAGCATATTCAAGCGGTGCGCGAGCGCTGCGATTATGTGTTCGTAGACGACACTCGCCATGTGCCGGTCGATCATGGGCAGATGATCGTACCTTCGGCGACGCCCCTGCGCGTGACGCGCAAGATGACGCGCATCCCGCTCTCCCTTGAGGTGCAGGAGGCGCGAGAAGCCTATCTGAGCAGCACCTTGGTTCTGGATCAGGTACTACTGGATGTTCAGCAGGGCCGGGCGATCGATACCAAGGCCTGTCAGGCTTTGGTAAAGCGAAACCTCGAAAGCATGCTTCGTAATGAAAGCGCCATGCTGTGGTTGACGCGCCTGAAATCTCAGGATCTTTACACGAGCCTGCACTGCCTTTCTGTCTCCATCCTGGCAATGGGATTTGGAACGCACCTTGGGTTAGCCGACGATAAGATCGAGCTATTGGGTATTGCCGGTCTGTTGCATGACGTGGGCAAGATGAAGATCGATCCGGCGATCCTGAATAAGCCTGGCAAGCTGACCGAGGAAGAGTTCAAGCACATCAAGCTGCACCCAACGTTTGGTTTTCAGGCCCTGTGCACTCAGGAAGACATTCCTGCCGCTGCGATTCAGGCAGCGCACGGCCATCATGAGCGGCTGGATGGAAAGGGGTATCCGCAAGGGCTCGATCATTACCAGATCCCGTTCACGACACGGGTAATCACCATCGTTGACGCGTTCGATGCGATTACCAGTCATCGTGCTTATGACAATGCGCGCCCGATCCAGGCGGCCTATGACGTGTTGCGCAGCAGTGCCGGCCAGCAGTTCGACGAAGCATTGGTACATGAATTCATTCGCTGGCTCGGCGTTTTCCCAGTCGGTACGTTGGTGGAACTGCACACTGGCGAGGTGGGGTTGGTGCTGGAGAAACACGCCCACTTGCACCTCAGACCCAAGGTAGTCGTTTTACGCGGCGCTAACAAAATGCCTTGTGAGCCGCGTTATCTGGACTTGTCTCAGCTGACAGTCGATGCAGATGGAACGCCCTACAGGATCAGTAGCGGGATTCCGGATGGGTCCTATGGCTTGTTCATTGCTGATCCGCAATTGCAGACCATTCTGCATCCCGAACTGCTTGCAGTCCTCGAGCTCGAGCCGGAGGCGGTCGAAGGTTAGGCCTCTTCTCTTTTCCTTCCGACGCCAGCCGGGCACCGGTCGCAAACCATGACTTGTCGGTCAGTCACGATGCTTTACCTCTCGGGTTCTGCTGGGTAACGTCTGTGGACTTTTAACAAGGAATATTCGTCATGAGTGATCTGGTTTCCTACGAAATCGAAGACGGCATCGCCACGCTGACGCTGAATAACGGCAAGGTTAATGCACTGTCTCCGGCCATGTTCGACGCACTTAACGCGGCTTTCGACCGCGCCGAGCAGGACCGCGCCGTAGTGATCCTTACTGGGCAGCCGGGCATTCTCTCCGGTGGCTATGATCTCAAGGTCATGACCTCGGGGCCGGAAAACGCCATTTCGCTGGTGACCACGGGCTCTAAGTTCACGCTGCGAATGCTTGCTCATCCTTTCCCGATCGTCGCGGCCTGTCCGGGCCATGCGATTGCCAAAGGCGCCTTCCTGCTGCTCTCGTCCGATTACCGCATCGGTGTCGACGGCGCGTTCAATATTGGGCTCAATGAAGTGCAGATCGGTATGACCATGCACCATTCGGGTATCGAACTGGCTCGGGACCGATTGACCAAGCCTGCTTTTCAGCGATCGGTAATCAATGGTGAGATCTTCAATCCACACGCTGCAGTCGAGGCGGGATTCCTCGACAAGATAGTCCCGGCCAGTGAGCTGATGGATGCGGCCAAAGCGGCGGCGGCCCAGTTGAAGAAGATCAACATGACTGCGCACAAGAACACCAAGCTCAAGGCACGCAAAGCCTTGCTCGAAACCTTAGAGCGGGCCATTGAGCTCGATCAGCAGCATTCGATCGTGTCCTGAAGAGAATTTTCGCCGGTCCGCCCATTGCTGGCGGGGCTGCGTTTAAACTGCGCATGCAACGCCCCGCCATGGCGGGGCGTTTTATTTCCTATTCGTGTCGCCTCCCAGGAGAGTCCTGATGTCCGCCCCGCACACCCCGGTAGAACGCGCTGATTTCGACCAGGTCATTGTTCCCACTTTCGCACCCGCCGCTTTCATTCCCGTGCGCGGGGAGGGTTCACGAGTCTGGGATCAGAGCGGGCGAGAGCTGATCGACTTTACTGGCGGCATTGCTGTCAACGTGCTCGGCCACGCCCACCCGGCGCTGGTGGCGGCGCTGACCGAGCAGGCTGGCAAGCTCTGGCACATTTCCAACATCTTTACCAATGAGCCGGCGTTGCGTCTGGCTAAAAAGCTCACCGCAGCAACCTTTGCCGACCGGGCGTTTTTCGCCAACTCCGGCGCCGAGGCCAACGAGGCGGCGTTCAAGCTGGCGCGCCGCTACGCGCATGACAACCACGGGCCGGAGAAATGCGAGATCATCTCCGCCGTTAACAGCTTCCACGGCCGGACGCTGTTTACCGTGACGGTAGGCGGCCAGCCGAAATATTCCGATGGATTCGGCCCGAAGATTCAGGGAATCAGCCACGTCCCGTATAACGATCTCGATGCGCTCGCCGCGGCGATTTCGGACAAGACCTGTGCCGTGGTGCTCGAGCCGATCCAGGGTGAAAGTGGCGTTCTGCCCGCTGATCAGGCTTATCTGGAAGGGGCTCGCAAGCTGTGTGATCAACACAACGCGCTGTTGATTTTCGATGAAGTCCAGACCGGTATGGGCCGTACCGGCGAGTTGTACGCCTACATGAACTATGGCGTCACACCAGACATCCTGACCAATGCCAAGAGCCTTGGCGGCGGCTTTCCAATTGGTTTGATGCTGACCACCGATGAGATCGCTGCGCATTTCAGCGTGGGTACTCATGGCACCACCTACGGCGGCAACCCGCTGGCGTGCGCTGTGGCCGAGGCGGTGGTCGATATCGTCAATACGCCTGAGGTGCTGAATGGCGTGAAGGAACGGCACGAGCGCTTCAAGCGGGGCCTGCTGGAGATCGGGCAGCGTCATGGCCTGTTCAGCCAGGTCCGGGGGATGGGCATGTTGATCGGCTGTGTACTTGAGGACGCCTGGAAAGGTCGCGCGCGCGAGATCTTCGACGCGGCTGAGCACGAAGCGCTGATGATTCTGCAGGCTGGCCCCGATGTAATCCGCCTGGCTCCGAGCTTGATCATCGAAGAGGCCGATATCGCCGAAGGGCTTGCCCGTCTTGAGCGTGCTGCGGCAAAACTGAGCCAGGCCTGAGGCGAGGCATAGCGTCTTTAAAACTAGCAGGGCAGTCATCTGCCCTGCCTCTTTCCCCTACCGAGATTCTGACGATGAGCGACAGCCTGCAATTGATCCTTGAAGACGTAGACGGCACCCAGTTGGAGACGTCTTGCACCCGTTTTGCTGTGATGTGGCAGGGGCGGGAGGTCTGGATTCAGCAAGTCGGCAACAACCAGCTGATGATCGGTGTCGATGTAGAAGACGGCGACACTGAATACGCCAACCTGCTGCTACGTCCATTGGCGACCAATCTGGTTAGCCTTGAACTTGAGATGGAGCCGGTTGAAGCCAGCGAGGATGATCACGTTCATGGTCCAGACTGTAACCACGACCACTGACAGTTCCGAAATGCCGACGCTGGGTCGGCTGTTGGAGCTGACGATTGCCGGTGAGGTGCGGTCTGAAAGCGAGCAGTTCACCCCCGATGGTGCTCGGCTGCGATGGTTGGGCGAGGGAGCCTTGGAGGTCACCCCTGCGAACGGCCTGGACTCAGGGCTCGATCTGGTGCTGTCGGCGGGCGTGCATGGCTGTGAAGTCATTCCGATTGAACTGCTGGACCGCTTGATCAAGGCGGTCGCCTGTAGCGAGATTCGCCCGCGTGCGCGGCTGTTGCTGTTGTTCTGCAATCCGCCCGCCATGCGGCAGGGCGTGCGTCGTCTGGGGCAGGATCTCAACCGGCTGTTCTGTGGTAAGCACGCGGAAAACGAGCCAAGCGACGAGACGCGCCGCGCTGCGCAGCTGGAGGCGTGGGTTGCCGCGTTTTTCCAGGAGCCTGGCCGGCAGCGCTGGCATTACGACCTGCACTCGGCGATGCGTGAATCGGTATTGCCGCAGTTCGCCGTCTGTCCCTGGGTAGAAGGGCGCGAAGTCGACCCGCAAAGCCTGACACGTCTTCAGCACGCTGCGGTTGATGCGGTGCTACTGCAGGAGAAGCCTTCCGGAACCTTCAGTGCTCACACGGCGACTCGGCATGGGGCCGAGGCCTTTACGCTGGAAATGGCCGAAGCTCCGGGAGGCATATGGCCACAATGTCTCCACCAATTCTTGCAAGCTGCGCGTAGCTGGATCGAAGCGGTCGATCCAGCACTTCATGATCCTCAGCGGCCGCCTTTACTGAAATTTCGGCTGGCGCGCGAAATCATCAAACAAAGCGATCAGTTCGCTCTTCGCCTCCCAGAGGATATTCAGAACTTCACTCCGCTTGTGCCTGGCACTTTGCTGGCGGAGGACGAGAACGGCACGCGCTGGGTGGTAGAAGAGCAACATGCGCGGATCTTGTTCCCGATTGCGGACGTCGCGATCGGCGGGCGTGCCGGGTTGATCGTCGTTCCCCGTGACTGAGCAGTAAGCGGTTTCGAACTGCTGGTAGGCCATCGCCAAAAACAGGCGTTGCCGTAGGCAAGCTGGAGCGTTTACGGCAGCAACACAGTGCCTCGGGGCCGATTGTGCTTTTGTTTTGCGGGCAAACCCCTCCGCGCGAGCGGATTTGGAGCGATTACCGCTCGCGCAGTTGTAGCCTGGTCAGACGCCCGTTCGCGGGTTCTCGAGCGAGTCGTTGCCGGTCACTGTCGCGGTGCCGGTGGCCGCCTGGGCATTGGCTCTCAGGCGCACGTCATCGGCCTCACTGCGTTCGAGCGGCATGCTTCGCGAGTTTCCCTCGGCCATTCTGGCCTGTTCGTTCACGTCGTCGAGCATGCGCTTGGCTTCGCACTGGCCGGAGATGCCTCGCGCCAAGGCCATTCCGCCGACCGCCAGCTGTAGAACTCCGCCCACGCCGCCACGCCCAAGGCCTTTACCGAGGAAGTACAGGCCGCCGATGATCGATGCTGCGCGCTCCCAGCCGTGCACGTTCTGTGAGGCGTGGTTTGAGGATGTCCTGAACATGGGTAATCACTCCGGATTGATGGTGTGATAAGTGACCCCGTCGCTCCGACACTGTTCCCACCGTGGGTCGGCAAACCTGGGCGCCACAGGCAAGGGGGGCGGCGGCACGCTTGGGGCCTCGATTTTCTAGCGAGGCGCCATGTTGAATACCTTGAGGACGAAGGCGTATTCCAGCGCGACATCCTTCAGCGCCTGATAGCGCCCGCTCATGCCTCCATGCCCAGCGCCAAACTCTGTTTTCAGCAGCAGCAGGTTGTCGTCGGTCTTGTGCGCGCGCAGCTTGGCGACCCACTTGGCCGCTTCCCAGTATTGCACGCGGCTGTCGTTATACCCGGCTACCGCGAGAATGGCCGGGTAGGGTTGGCTGCGCACGTTCTCGTAGGGCGCGTAGGCCTTGATGCGGGCATGCACGTCGGGCTGATTCGGGTCGCCCCACTCGTCGTACTCGGTCACCGTCAGCGGCAGGTCGGCGTTAAGCATGGTGTTCAACACGTCGACGAAGGGCACCTCGGCGATGGCCGCACCGAACAGGTCCGGCCGCAGATTGACTACGGCGCCAATCAGCAGGCCCCCGGCGCTGCCGCCGCTGACGGCGAGTCGAGCCGGTTCGGTATAACCATCTGCAACGAGTTTTTCAGCGCAGGCAATGAAATCGCTGAATGTGTTTGGCTTATGTTCCAGTTTGCCCCCGCGATACCAGGCCTCGCCAAGATCGCCGCCGCCGCGTACATGGGCAATGGCGAAGACGAATCCGCGATCGAGCAGCGATAGCCGGGCATGGGAAAACCAGGGGTCCAGGCTGTGACCGTAAGCACCGTAGCCATAGAGATACAGAGGGGCTGGCTTACCGAAATGCTCACGGCGGCCAACCAGGCTGATAGGCACTTGAGTGCCATCGGCCGCAATGGCCCAGATGCGTCGGCTCTCATAGGCGTCAGCATCGAACGGACCCTCTACCGGCGTCTCCTTGAGCACCTGCTGCTGGCCGTCGGCCAGGTTCAGTTGACGGATCTGAGCCGGGCGGTTCAGCGCTTCGTAGCGCAGCCGGATAACCGGGCTGTCGAATTCGAGCGTGTTGTGTACGTGGAGGCTGTAGGCGGCATCCGGCAGTTGCACGCGATAGGGCGCGGCAGTCGACGGTCTAACTTCGATGATGGGAAGCCCCGCCTCACGCAGGCTCAGGGTGACTGCGCCGGCGTTCAGGCTGACGTCTTCCAGCATCACCGAGTCGCTGTGGCCGATCAACTCATGCCAGTGCTCGCGTTGCGGGGTGCGCTCCGGTGCCTGATACAGGGCGAAATTGATACCGGCCTGGTTGCTGCGGATCAGCCAGCTCCATTGCCCATCCAACAGGCCGTGGTCAGGGTAGTACTCGTGATCATCCTGGCGTGGTGCCAGGCAAACCCAGTTTCCTTCGGGTTCATCCGCTGAGAGCGCCCAGGCTTCGCTGGTGGTCTTGCTGTTGGAGAGGATGACCAGCTGGCGCTCTGAGCTGGCTCGGTAGCAATGCACGAAATAACGCCCGTCCGGGTCGTGATAGACCTCGGTACGCTCGCTGTCGCCCAGCCGGTGACGGTAGATCTTGTGGGGGCGGTGGGTGTCGTCGAGTTCGCCGAAGAACAGGGTTTGATTATCGTTGGCCCAGGTCATGCTGCCGTCGCAATCTTCGAAGGGGAGCGCGGTCACCTCGCCTGTTTGCAGGTCCTTGATGAACAGCTGGTAGATCTCGTCGCCTTGCGTGTCGAGGCTGTAAGCCAGCTTGCTGTGGTCCTGGCTGACACTGAACGCGCCCAGCGACAGGAAGCCTCCCGCTGCCAGCTCGTTGGGGTCGAGCAAGAGATGCTCGCTAGCTTCATCCACGGCGAATGAGCCGTCCGCCGTGCGCGTGCAGCGGTAGTGGCGCGGATATTCATCGCCAGCCGTGGTGCGCTGGTAATAGAGCCAGGGTCCCCAGGGGGAGGGCAGCGAAAGGTCGGTCTCCCGGATACGGCCTTTGATCTCGAGAAACAACGATTCACGCAGTTGGTCTTGGTCAGCCAGCTGTTCTTCCAGATAGGCATTTTCCGCTTTCAGGTAATCGAGCACCTCGGGTGCGTCGCGGTTCTCCAGCCACTTGTATGGATCCTGGCCTGTATCGACGCGGGCAATGGGTGCAGACATGCATGACTCCTGAAGCGTGGCTGCGCACTGGCGCAGCTGAACGAGATTTTGGGTGCAGGCGGTGAGTGTACAAGCAAGCCAGGCTGGTTGTGACGCTGGGCGTGAGAAGTGGTCCATCACTGATGGCGGGTGGGATCAGCTGCATGAATGCCCGCCCATGCGAGGAAAGATGTGCCTGCTCGTCGCGGGTTTGGCTGGCCTTGGCTAGGCTTGATGGTCTTGAAGCGGATGAAGTGCTCTTGCGGTTTGGCCAGTCGATTGACATTCGGATGCTTTTCAAAGAAGGTGTGCTCACCCAAATCAAACGGGCGTATGAATCGAGCGTTTGCCACGCAAATGCCGTCAGCCCGGTTTATCGTGTCGGTGGGTGTCGTTTCACTGTGTAGCAGTGACGGTCTTCGGGCCGATGACGTGCGACACGTAACGTTCAGCTTCCATACCGTGGAGATCAGTTGATGATTTACGAAGGTAAAGCCATCACGGTTAAGGCTCTTGAGAGCGGCATCGTCGAATTGAATTTCGACCTCAAGGGTGAGTCCGTCAACAAGTTCAATCGCCTCACCCTCAACGACCTGCGCCAGGCAGTCGACGCCATCAAGGCGGACGCTTCGGTCAAGGGCGTCATCGTTACCAGCGGCAAGGATGTTTTCATTGTCGGTGCGGACATCACCGAGTTCGTCGACAACTTCAAGATGTCCGATGAGGAGCTGGTCGCCGGTAACCTCGAAGCGAACAAGATCTTCAGCGATTTCGAAGACCTCGGTGTCCCGACCGTCGCGGCCATCAATGGCATCGCGTTGGGCGGTGGTTTCGAGATGTGCATGGCCGCTGACTACCGCGTCATGTCTACTGTTGCCAAGGTCGGCCTGCCAGAAGTGAAGCTGGGCATCTACCCAGGTTTCGGCGGTACCGTTCGACTGCCGCGTTTGATTGGCGTGGACAACGCCGTCGAGTGGATTGCGTCCGGCAAGGAAAACCGTGCTGAAGATGCGCTCAAGGTGCGCGCCGTCGATGCCGTGGTTGCTCCCCAGCAGCTTCAGGCCGCCGCGCTGGATCTGATCAAGCGCGCCATTTCTGGTGAGCTGGACTACAAAGCCAAGCGTCAACCAAAGCTGGACAAGCTCAAGCTCAACGCTATTGAGCAAATGATGGCTTTCGAAACCTCCAAGGGTTTTGTGGCTGGTCAGGCTGGCCCGAACTATCCGGCGCCGGTCGAAGCGATCAAGACCATTCAGAAAGCCGCCAATTTCGGCCGCGACAAAGCGATCGAAGTTGAGGCCGCTGGCTTCGTCAAACTGGCCAAGACTTCTGTTGCACAGAGCCTGGTTGGCCTGTTCCTTAGCGATCAGGAGCTGAAGAAGAAGGCCAAGGCGTATGACAAACAGGCCCGTGACGTGAAACTGGCTGCCGTTCTCGGCGCCGGCATCATGGGTGGCGGTATCGCCTATCAGTCGGCTGTCAAAGGCACGCCGATCCTGATGAAGGATATCCGCGAAGAAGGCATCCAGATGGGCTTGAACGAGGCTTCCAAGCTACTCGGCAAGCGTGTCGAGAAAGGTCGCCTGACGCCAGCCAAGATGGCTGAAGCGCTCAACGCCATTCGTCCAACCATGTCCTACGGCGACTTCGGTCACGTCGACATCGTGGTTGAAGCCGTTGTCGAAAACCCGAAGATCAAGCAGTCGGTGCTGGCCGAAGTGGAAGGCCTGGTGCGTGACGATGCCATCATCGCTTCGAACACCTCGACCATTTCCATCAGCCTGCTGGCCCAGGCGCTCAAGCGTCCGGAAAACTTCTGCGGCATGCACTTCTTCAACCCGGTGCACATGATGCCGCTGGTGGAAGTCATCCGTGGTGAGAAGACCAGCGAAACCGCAATCGCCACCACCGTCGCCTACGCGAAGAAAATGGGCAAGAGCCCGGTCGTGGTCAACGATTGCCCGGGCTTCCTGGTCAACCGCGTGCTGTTCCCGTACTTCGGCGGCTTTGCCCGCGCCATCGCTCATGGTGTGGACTTCGTCCGCGCTGACAAGGTGATGGAAAAGTTCGGCTGGCCGATGGGCCCGGCGTATCTGATGGACGTCGTCGGCATGGACACTGGCCACCACGGCCGTGACGTGATGGCTGAAGGCTTCCCGGATCGCATGAAGGACGACACTCGTACGGCCGTCGATGTGATGTATGACGCCAACCGTCTCGGCCAGAAGAATGGCAAAGGCTTCTATGCCTACGAGATGGACAAGAAGGGCAAACCGAAGAAAGTGGTCGACCCGCAGTCCTACGAGCTGCTCAAGCCGGTGGTCAGCGAGACGCGCGAGCTCTCCGACGAAGACATCATCAACTACATGATGATTCCGCTGTGCCTGGAGACTGTCCGCTGCCTGGAAGACAACATCGTCGAAACCGCTGCCGAGGCCGATATGGGCTTGATCTACGGCATCGGCTTCCCACCTTTCCGTGGTGGTGCACTGCGCTACATCGATTCGATCGGTGTTGCCGAGTTCGTGGCACTGGCCGACAAGTACGCCGACCTGGGCCCGCTGTATCACCCGACTGCGAAGCTGCGTGAGATGGCCGCTAACGGCCAGAGCTTCTACGGTTAATCGAGGAATAGAGAGATATGAGCCTTAATCCGAGAGACGTCGTCATTGTCGACTTCGGCCGTACCCCGATGGGTCGTTCCAAGGGCGGCATGCACCGCAACACCCGCGCCGAGACCATGTCCGCGCAGCTGATCGATGGCTTGTTGGCACGCAACTCCAAAGTCGACCCGGCAGAAGTCGAGGACGTGATCTGGGGCTGCGTCAACCAGACCCTGGAGCAGGGCTGGAACATCGCCCGTATGGCTTCGTTGCTGACCCGTATCCCGCATACCAGCGCCGCGCAGACTGTCAGCCGCTTATGCGGTTCGTCCATGAGCGCTTTGCACACCGCCGCTCAGGCGATCATGACCGGTAACGGTGATGTCTTCGTCGTGGGTGGTGTCGAGCACATGGGCCACGTTGGCATGATGCATGGCGTCGACCCGAACCCGCAGCTGTCGCTGCACGCTGCCAAGGCGTCCGGCATGATGGGCCTGACAGCCGAAATGCTGGGCAAGATGCATGGCATCACCCGCGAGCAGCAGGACGCCTTTGGTGAGCGTTCGCATCGTCTGGCGCACAAAGCGACCGTCGAAGGCCTGTTCAAGGATGAAATCATCCCGATGGAAGGCTACGACGAGAACGGTTTCCTCAAGGTCTTCGACTACGACGAGACCATTCGTCCGGAAACCACCCTGGAAAGCCTGGCGGCGCTGAAGCCTGCTTTCAACCCGAAGGGCGGCACCGTGACTGCAGGTACCTCATCGCAGATCACTGACGGTGCTTCCTGCATGATCGTCATGTCGGCGCAGCGTGCTCAGGATCTTGGTATCCAGCCGATGGCGGTGATTCGCTCGATGGCGCTGGCCGGCGTCGACCCGGCAATCATGGGCTACGGTCCGGTGCCGGCGACTCAGAAAGCGCTCAAGCGTGCTGGTCTGACGATGGACGACATCGACTTCGTCGAGCTCAACGAAGCCTTTGCCGCCCAGGCATTGCCAGTTCTGAAGGACCTCAAGCTACTCGACAAGATGGAGCAGAAGGTCAACCTTCACGGTGGAGCCATTGCCTTGGGTCACCCGTTCGGTTGCTCAGGTGCGCGTATTTCCGGCACTCTGTTGAACGTGATGAAGCAGAACAGCGGTACGCTTGGCGTGTCCACAATGTGCATTGGCCTCGGTCAGGGCATCACCACGGTGTTCGAACGCGTCTAAGCTATTTGGCGGTACGGAAACCGGGGCCTTGTGCCCCGGTTTTCATTTTTGATGAGTGTTTTTTTCAGAGGCAGTCGAGATGCAAGTCACGCCAGGCCGTTACCGTCATTACAAAGGCCCCGAGTATCGCGTATACGCAGTTGCTCGGCATTCCGAAACGGAAGAGTCAGTGGTCTTCTATCAGGCGCTATACGGCGATTTCGGGCTGTGGGTTCGTCCGCTCTCGATGTTTACCGAAACGGTAGAGGTCGACGGCGAAACGCTTCCCCGTTTCGCCCTGATCGAAGTCGAGCCCACTCGATTTTAGGCACTGTTTGCACGAGCTGGCTTAACCCCTGCGCTTGACCTCGGCTCCATCGCCACTATATATAGCGGTGCTTTCAGACCGGGTGAAGATCATTCTCCCTCGGTTTAGGACGATAAGACCCAGCCGGGCAGCCAGGCTGCCAATGGATTTAGGCCATGGGTGCGGACGTTTTCCGGAGCAAATGATTGCTCTCGCAGGCTGGTTACGCTGCTTCGCTTCTAGGCTGGCAAACCAGGTGACGTTTCGACGTCGGGCTGCTGCCGGTTCAACAATCTCAGTTCACCTCTCGATTCAGGAACTCTCCTCTCCATGGGTAAATCGCTGGTCATCGTGGAATCACCGGCCAAGGCCAAGACAATCAACAAGTATTTGGGCAACCAATACGTGGTGAAGTCGAGTATCGGCCACATCCGCGACCTTCCCACCAGCGGCTCTGCCAACAAGGAGCCGGTCAAGCGCGGCAAGGCTGCAGCGGCCGAAGCTCCAGCGCTTTCGCCGAAGGAGAAGGCCAAGCGTCAGCTGTTTACCCGCATGGGCATCGATCCCGAGCACGGCTGGAAGGCGAAGTACGAAATCCTGCCCGGCAAAGAGAAGGTCATCGATGAGCTTCGTCGCCTGGCCAAGGAAGCCGACACCATCTATCTCGCGACCGACTTGGATAGAGAGGGGGAGGCCATCGCCTGGCATCTGCGCGAATCCATAGGCGGCGATGATGGCCGCTACAAGCGCGTGGTGTTCAACGAGATCACCAAGAAGGCGATTCAAGAGGCGTTCTCCAAGCCGGGCGACCTCGATATCAATCGTGTCAATGCACAGCAAGCGCGACGGTTCCTCGACCGAGTCGTGGGTTACATGGTTTCACCGCTGCTTTGGTCCAAGATCGCCCGTGGCCTCTCCGCTGGCCGTGTTCAATCGGTTGCCGTGAAGCTGGTGGTGGAGCGTGAGCGCGAGATCCGGGCATTCGTGCCGGAAGAATATTGGGAAGTACACGCGGACCTCGGTACGAGCGGCAATGCCAAGGTTCGCTTCGAGGTCTCTCGCGAGAACGGCGAAGCCTTCAAACCCCTCAACGAAGCGCATGCCATGGCGGCGCTCGAGCAGCTCAAGGATTCCAGCTACAGCGTCACCAAGCGTGAGGACAAGCCGACCAGCAGCAAGCCGTCCGCGCCGTTCATCACCTCGACGTTGCAGCAGGCGGCGAGCAACCGTTTAGGGTTCGGCGTGAAGAAAACCATGATGATGGCGCAGCGCCTCTATGAGGCTGGTTACATCACCTACATGCGTACCGATTCGACCAATCTGTCGGCAGATGCGCTGACGATGGTTCGGGGGTTCATCGAAGACGAGTTTGGCGGCAAGTATCTGCTTGAAAAGCCCAACTTCTACTCCAGCAAGGAGGGCGCCCAGGAGGCTCACGAGGCGATTCGTCCGTCGGACGTCAATCTGCGCCCGGCGCAGCTGACGGGAATGGAACGAGACGCCGAACGCCTCTATGACCTTATCTGGCGTCAATTCGTGGCGTGCCAGATGCCGCCTGCACAGTATCTGTCGACGAGCGTGACGGTCACTGCCGGCAATTTCGAGCTGCGCGCCAAGGGCCGCATCCTTAAGTTCGACGGCTACACCAAAGTGATGCCGCAGCAGAGCAAGAGCGGTGAAGACGACGTCCTGCCGGACATGAGCAAGGGCGATGGGATGAAGCTGATCAAGCTTGATCCGAGCCAGCACTTCACCAAGCCCCCTGCGCGCTATTCGGAAGCGAGCCTGGTCAAGGAGATGGAAAAACGAGGCATCGGCCGTCCATCGACCTATGCGGCGATCATCTCGACGATCCAGGATCGTGGCTACGTCTCGCTGCACAACCGCCGCTTCTACTCCGAGAAGATGGGCGACATCGTTACCGAGCGCCTGTCAGAAAGCTTCAATAATCTGATGGACTACGGTTTTACCGCCGGCATGGAGGAAAACCTCGACGACGTTGCTCAGGGCGAGCGCGAGTGGAAGCACGTACTCGACGAGTTCTACGGAGATTTCAAGAAAAAGCTCGAGGTGGCCGAGGCCAGCGAGAACGGCATGCGTGCCAATCAGCCTACGCTGACCGACATTCCGTGCAAGGTTTGCGGTCGGCCGATGATGATCCGCACCGCGTCCACCGGCGTCTTCCTAGGTTGCTCCGGCTACAGCCTGCCACCAAAAGAGCGTTGCAAGTCCACGGTCAACCTCATCCCTGGCGATGAGATTGCCGCTGATGACGAAGGTGAGTCCGAATCCCGAGTGCTGTTGGGCAAACATCGTTGCCCGATCTGCAGCACGGCGATGGATGCCTATCTGCTCGACGAAACCCATAAGCTGCATATCTGTGGCAACAACCCCGACTGCACCGGTTACGAAATCGAAGAGGGCCAGTACCGCATCAAGGGCTATGAGGGACCGAGCCTGGAATGCGACAAGTGCGGCAGTGAAATGCAGCTCAAGACGGGCCGCTTCGGCAAGTTCTTCGGCTGCACCAATGCCGACTGCAAGAACACGCGTAAATTGCTCAGAAGCGGTGAGGCGGCTCCACCGAAGATGGATGCCGTGAAGATGCCTGAGCTTAAATGTGAAAAGGTCGACGACACCTATGTGTTGCGTGACGGCGCCTCCGGTTTGTTCCTGGCCGCCAGCCAGTTCCCGAAGAACCGTGAGACCCGTGCACCGCTGGTGCAGGAGCTGCTCCCCCACAAGGATGAGATCGACCCTAAGTATCACTTTCTGCTGAGTGCGCCTCAGAAGGACTCGGAAGGGCGCGCGGCCGTGATCCGCTTCAGCCGCAAGACCAAGGAGCAATACGTTCAAACCGAGGTCAATGGAAAGCCGACCGGCTGGAAGGCATTCTTTGATGGCGGCAAGTGGAAGGTAGAAGACAAGAGCACCGGCAAGTAACTGACAGCCGCGAGTCGAAGCCGTCTTCCTGCGGGCTTCGACTCATTGCGTTTCAACTCTCGGGAGACCGTCGCCATGGCTCATGAGCTGTACACCCGCACCAATCAGAAAATCTACTTCGCCGGACTGGCCCTCGAAAACTGGCGGCGGGCTGAAGAGAAAGGCGCGATGAATGCGCCAGGTCTGATTCAGGCCGAGCGCGAGGCTAGCCTTTTTCATCTGTACGGCGCGTTGTTGGGCCTGTGTCATGAGATCGCCGGCTACTATCGCCTGCCCGAAGCCAGTGCGCCGCGTCCGGAGCTGTTGCTGGTGCCCTCAGTGCAAGGCGCTTCATCAAGCCCGGAGCTGGCTGAGCTAATTGAGCTGGCCGAGCATTCCGAAACCTGGTTAGCAAAGCTGCTGAAAGCTTACTCGGTACTCTTCGAGCCGCCTCGTACGCCAGCCAAAGCCAAGACCGATCCCACCATGCCGTTGATCGAGGCAGTCAGTGTCGATGAACAGGTGCCGGCGTTGGCACGGGAAGAGCTGGAGGCTTGGCGGCGCAGCTTGAAAGAGCTGGCCTTACGCTTTCGCGAGTCACTGACCGAGTGGTAAGCGAATAAGCGCGCAACGGCAGGGGGCTGCCGTTGCATCAGGTGCGCTGCTTGAACCTTAGGACTAGAGCAATGCCGCCTAGAATCGCAAAGCCGGCGACCAGCAACTTTCCGGTCAAGGGCTCCCCTAGCAACAGGCTTCCCGCCAGGGCTGTAAGAAGTGGCACGCTCAGCTGTACGGTGGCCGCCTGGATGGCCGCCAGGCCCGGGAGCGCTGCGTACCAGATGGCGTAGCCGATGCCGGAGGTCAAGCCGCCAGACAGCAGCGCATAGATCACTCCTGTGCTGTCCCATTTCAGGCTGTTCAGCGCCAGCAGGCATAACAGGATGGCAATTGGCAGGGTCCGAACGAAGTTACCCGCAGTAGCAGCCAGTGCATCAGGCGTACCTTTGCCTAATATCGAATAGGCGCCCCACGCAGCGCCCGCCAGCACCATCAGCAGAGAAGCCGATAGCGGCGGTGTACTCGTGCCAGGCAGCAGAAGCGTGAGTAGGCCAGCGCCTGCCATAAGCATTCCGGCACTCTGCCCCCAATGCAATCGCTCACCGTGAAGCATCCCCCAGGCGATCATGCTCAACTGCACAGCCCCGAACAGCAGCAGCGCGCCGGCGCCTGCGTCAAGGTTGAGGTAGGCATAGGAAAAGGAGGCTGCATAGGCGAAGAGTGCCAAGGCGCCTCGCCAGCTACCGGAGGTCGACGAAGATCGTCTTCTCAGGCACAGCAAAAGCCACAACACCACTGCTCCGGCAAATAAACGCAGTGCAGTAAAACTGGCCGGATCGATCTGGCTGTCGCGAAGTGCCGCGCGACAAAGCAGTGAGTTGCCAGCGAATGCAAGCATGGCCAGGGCCGTCAATAGCAAGGTTTTGATGGTCATCCAGCGGTCCGGTCCACGGTAGACCGCCATCCTAACGGCTGGCCGCGTTGCTGCGCATCTGCTTTCTGTCTGGGCGAGAGTGTCTGAAAATTCAGCAATGTGTCTCGGCAGCGAAACCCAAAAGCTGCCCGCAGGCCGGGTGGCTGTTACAATGCGCCGTTTGAACGGGAGCATGATCATGCCAACGTCTTTTCTGGAAATCGTCGAGCTACCCGACGGCAGCATTGTGCTGCGTCGCGCCGAGGACGAAGGCGTACTGGTCACGCTGGATTTTTCTGACGATGCCAAGGCGTTCCTGCAGGGGCAGCACGTCGAAATCGCCAAGGCAATGTTCAACATTGGCGTGCAAATGGCGGGGCGGGTGTCAGAGGGTGATTTCGAGCGGGAGGAAGAGGGCTCGCGGGTATTGCATTGAGAGGTGGAATGCTTGGACTGCTTTACGGCTGCGGGCGGGCTTCGGCACATCCTTATGCCGAATGGCTGGGACGTATCAGCTACCCAGACGTATGTTCAAACTTTGCGCATTACCCTGAGCGGCCGCCACCCGAAGTTTCAGCCGGGACGCCTTGTCGAGGCGTGGGAACCAGGTAATCACCGTGTGGCTGCAGCCTGACACCAATGCCTTGCACGCCAGCTCAAGCGCAGTCTGACTTTCACGCGCCTGCAGCAACAGGATACGGTCACGATTCAGGCCGTTTTCTCGCAGCCAATTCTGTGAAAGTGATACCGGTGGAGCAATCAGTGTGAGCCAGCGCGTATCAGCCGCCTCACTGAGCTCGCGCAGCATTGGAGCCAGCAACTGGCGGCAGTGATCCCCGCTACCGGTAAGGGTCATTTCGCTAAGGCAGTCATCCGCGGGCTGCGGGGCGCGCGCTACCTCGCCGAAGGGCGTCAGGCGATGCGCGATCAGCCCTTCGAACAAGGAAAGCTGCGGTGGTTTGCCTGCGGTGGGTTGGGGATGGTACTGCATGAACCTCTCCTTAGCGGCGTATTACGCCGACGCTCAAACCTTCGATAACAAGCTCTTGCTGCTCGAGATCAACTTCAATAGGCGCAAACTCGGGGTTTTCAGCGAGCAGCCAGACCTTGCTGCCTTCGCGCTTGAAACGCTTAACGGTTACTTCGTCCTCGATTCTGGCCACGACAATCTGTCCGTTACGCGCTTCACGCGTGGTATGGACCGCCAACAGATCACCATCGAAGATGCCGACATCCTTCATGCTCATACCGTGTACACGCAGCAGGTAATCAGCCTTCGGCTGGAAAAATGAAGGATTGATCTGGCAAGATTCTTCGACATGCTGCTGTGCGAGAATTGGCGCCCCAGCGGCCACCCGGCCGATTACGGGCAGTCCGTTTTCCTCGGTAACCGGTTCGAACCCTGGAATACGTATCCCGCGGGAGGCGCCGGGCGTCATCTCAATGGCTCCTTTGCGAGCCAAGGCCTTAAGGTGCTCCTCTGCGGCATTGGGCGACTTGAAACCCAGCTCCTGAGCGATCTCGGCACGCGTCGGCGGATAGCCGTTGTCCTCAAGGCAGCGCTTGATGAAGGCGAGAATTTCCGACTGGCGTGGGGTCAGCTTGATCATCAAAGGGTCTCTGTTCTTTTATACAGTGACTGGGATTATATACAGTGCTGGATGCTTGGCAATGGTTGTTTGAAGCAGCCGCAGGCTATCTTTGAATGCGCTTTGAACCGGTCGCCAGAGTTATTTGGCGCTATGTCGGTTGACTTGAGGTAGGTTGAAACGTAAGTTTCAAACAGATGTTTGTCGGGGGAGAAGCATGGCGCAGTCTGAAACAGTCGAGCGTATTCTGGATGCGGCGGAGCAGCTATTCGCTGAGAAGGGGTTCGCCGAGACGTCGCTGCGTCTGATCACCAGCAAAGCCGGCGTCAACCTGGCCGCGGTGAATTATCACTTCGGCTCGAAAAAAGCCCTTATTCAAGCGGTTTTTTCACGTTTTCTGGGTCCGTTCTGCTTGAGCCTCGAACGTGAGCTCGACAGGCGTGAGGCCCAGTCCGACAGAAAAGAAAGTCTCGAGGAGCTGCTTGAGATTCTAGTTGAGCAGGCACTGGCGGTGACGCCACGCAGTGGCGACGACCTGTCCATTTTCATGCGCCTGCTGGGGCTTTCGTTCAGTCAGAGCCAGGGCCATCTGCGTCGTTATCTCGAAGACATGTACGGCAAGGTGTTCCGCCGCTATATGCATCGAGTCCACGAGGCCGCTCCGTCGATCCCACCCATTGAGTTGTTCTGGCGTGTGCACTTCATGCTTGGCGCTGCGGCATTCAGCATGTCCGGCATCAAGGCTCTACGGGCGATTGCCGAGAACGACTTTGGCGCTAGAACCTCAATCGAGCAGGTCATGCGCATGATGGTGCCGTTCCTCGCGGCCGGCATGCGGGCCGATTCCGGTGTGGCTGATCCTGGGCTGGCTCAGGCCCATCCGATTGCCCGGCGTAACGCGCTGGCGATGCCAGCCAAGGGCTAGGGTGCATCCTCGGGGCGCGATCAGCTAAGCTAGCCGCCCATGACTGACCTCGATTTTCTTCACGTCTCGATCGCTGACCAGATGCTTTACGGTTTTACCGGTTCCCGCCTGCGGCTCCGGTTGCCAGTTTCGACTGCGCTTAATGGGGTAGGCGAGCGTAATGGCTCTGGTTGTACACCGCGGGGTCGCCACCGGGTGCGTGCGCGGATTGGTGAGGGCCTGCCTTTGGGCGCCGTGTTGCGTGGACGACGCTGGACCGGGGAGGTTTGGAATGCCGACATGCATGACCAGTTTCCTTGCCGTGACTGGATTCTGACCCGAATTCTCTGGCTAAGCGGCTGCGAGCCTGGCTATAACCGGATGGGCTCGGTGGATACCTTCCGTCGCTATATCTATCTGCATGGCACGCCTGACTCTGAGCCAATGGGCATACCGCGTTCGCATGGCTGTATCAGAATGCGCAATGCCGACCTGCTCGATCTGTTTCCTCGTGTGCCCGCTGGTTGTGCCGTGCACATCGGCGAAGCGGCATGTCCGGAATGGTCGAGCGCAACGATCAATTAAGGATTCGCTGACTAACATGCAAGGCTCTTTGATGCTGGACGTCGCTGGTACCTGGCTCACTGCCGAGGATCGCCAGTTATTACGCCAGCCGGAAGTCGGTGGGCTAATTTTATTTGCCCGCAACATCGAAAATCCGCGTCAGGTCGAGGCCCTTTGCCGCGCCATTCGAGCGGTGCGGCCTGACCTCTTACTCGCAGTCGATCAGGAGGGCGGGCGTGTCCAGCGGCTGCGGCGTGATTTCGTCCGGCTGCCGGCGATGCGAGAGTTTGCCTCGCATGCCAATGCCGTTGAATTGGCAGAAGCCTGCGGCTGGATCATGGCGAC
This sequence comes from Pseudomonas sp. 9Ag, assembly GCF_902506445.1. Lineage (NCBI taxonomy): Bacteria > Pseudomonadati > Pseudomonadota > Gammaproteobacteria > Pseudomonadales > Pseudomonadaceae > Pseudomonas > Pseudomonas sp. 9Ag. Next base: position 2,757,458 of record NZ_LR733836.1, on the reverse strand, counting down.
CGAGGTGCTCGCCGTTGGACTCGATTTCAGTTTCGCGCCTGTGCTGGACCTTGATTATCAGCGCAGCGCAGTGGTGGGCTCGCGTGCTTTCGAGGGAGATCCGCTACGCGCCAGTGAGCTTGCAGATGCTTTCATCAACGGCATGCACAGTGCCGGGATGGCCGCCACTGGCAAGCACTTTCCCGGTCATGGCTGGGCCGAAGCAGATTCTCATGTGGCGATACCGGTCGACGAACGCAGACTGGATGAGCTTCGCGGTCAGGATCTTGTTCCGTTTTACGGGTTGGCGGACAAGCTTGACGCTGTAATGCCAGCCCATGTGATCTATCCGCAGGTCGACGACAGGCCCGCTGGGTTTTCTCGGCGCTGGTTACAGGATGTCCTGCGCGGCGAGTTGGGTTTTCGCGGCGTGATCTTCAGTGATGACCTGTCGATGGCCGGGGCGCACGTGGCCGGTGATGCCGCGAGCCGGATCGAAGCAGCTCTTTCAGCGGGTTGCGACATGGGGCTGGTATGCAACGATCGAGGCGCCGCGGAGTTGGCGCTGTCGGCGCTGCAGCGGCTTGGAGTGCGGCCATCCGCGGCCTTAGGCAAGATGCGCAGCCGCGCGGCCGACTCGTCGGAGTATAAACAGGACCCACGCTGGCAGGCCGCCATTGCTGCGCTCAGAACCGCTGAGCTGATTGCTTGACCAAGGAACATAGATGACTGTCCATGCCATTATTGGCGGCACCGGGCTTACAGAGCTGCCGGGGCTGACCCTGCGTGAAGCTGTTCCCGCCGAGACGCCGTACGGTCCGCCGTCGGCCGATATTCTGCGTGGCGACTATGCCGGTCATGAAGTGCTATTTCTCGCCCGGCACGGGCACCCTCACCGGGTTCCGCCACATCAGGTGAACTATCGCGCCAATCTGTGGGCTCTGAAGCGCGCGGGCGCAGAGTCGATCATCGCAGTGAACGCTGTTGGTGGCATTCATCCAGCCATGGGTGCCGGCCATCTCTGTGTGCCTCACCAGCTCATCGATTACACCTATGGCCGTGAGCACACATTCTTCGAGGGCGACATCGAGCATGTCACCCATGTCGATTTCAGCTATCCCTATGATGAACGCCTGCGTCAGCGCCTGATAGGCGGTCTGGCAGCTGAGAGTTATCTATTCAGCAGCCATGGCGTGTATGGCTGCACTCAGGGGCCGCGATTAGAGACAGTTGCCGAAATCGCCAGGATGGAGCGCGATGGTTGCGATATCGTCGGGATGACCGGTATGCCGGAAGCAGTATTGGCGCGTGAGCTGGAGCTTCCATATGCCTGTCTGGCACTGGTGGTTAATCCTGCTGCTGGAAAGGCCAGTGGGATAATCACCATGACCGATATCGAGGCCGCGCTGGCTGAAGGGATCGTCAAGGTACGTACGGTACTGGCACGCGCGCTGGTGGGTTGAGTACAAGGATGGGCGTGCTGCCTTGGGAGCGAGTGGTGCGTAGGCTGAACTGGCGCGATCGGCTGGCGGACCCAAAAAGAACGGTAGTAAAGACGTAGCGTATCGCTGCTAATTTCGTCCAACACCCATTGCGGGCGATCCGCTGCTTGCTACACTTGGCCGTCCTTTGGAGTACCGGAATGCTTTGCCACGCACCCATAAGAAGAATATCCAGAACGGTGATGTTGTTGAGTCTGCTGGCCGGCCTTGCAGGCTGTTCAACTTGGTTCAGCAGTGATTTCCGGGATCCTCGCGTTCAACTCAAAAACGTTGAAATCATCAAGGCCAGGCTGCTCGAGCAGGAGTTCATGCTGCGCTTTCGCATCGACAATCCCAACGACCAAAGCCTTCCTGTTCGCGGCCTGGTCTATACAGTGCATCTCAACGACATCGAGCTGGCGAGCGGTGAGTCCAGTGGTTGGACAACCGTGCCTGGAAATGGCTTCGAGTATTACGAGGTGCCGATCCATACCAATCTCTGGCGGCACATGAAATACATTGTTCGCTTGCTGGAAAAGCCGGACCGTCCCATTGCCTATCGTCTGGATGGTGAGTTGAAAACGGGCCTGATGCTCGGGCGGCGCGTGCACATCTCCACCAATGGCGAGATAATCCCTGGCAACTTTATCCCGGAGTAGTAGTACCGATGAACCACGAAACCCACGTGCACGGTCCCGATTGCAATCACGACCACGACCACGACCACGACCACTCACACCACGATCATGGTCATGTTCACGGCCCGCATTGCAATCACAGCCACGACCCGGTGCGCAATCCGCTGAAGGATGTTGGTCGGAACGATCCTTGCCCCTGCGGTAGCGAAAAGAAGTTCAAGAAGTGCCACGGAGCCTGATCCGCGCATGACACCCATCACCACACTGTTGCTCATAGCTGGCCTGCTGCTGATTGCGGCCCTGGCGGGATACGCCCTGCATCTATGGCGCAAGGTGTGGCGTAGGGAGCAGCAGCTGGCGGAAATGCAGGCGCAGCAGCATGCATCGCTTGCGGCGGATCTGCGTGTACTGGCGGGTAGCTTGCTCGACGAGCAGGTGCCGTTAATCGAAGGCGCGATCCGGATCAAGGTGCTGCTGGACAACTACGACTCCACGCTAGGCCAGGATCCGCGCTGCCAGGTTTTCCAGGTGCTCTTCGCTGAGACCGCGCAGGTGCCGACGCATGACGCCTGGAAAGCGCTGGATCGCTCCGAGCGTCGTCATCATGAAGCCCGCTTCAGCGCGCTCGAACTGCAGCACAAGGCCGAGGCGCGCCGCTCCGCCCGCTGGTTGCTCGATGAAGCACTGCCGAAGAATCACCAAGCCGCCTGACCGCGACGGCTGATCACATCCTTTTCATACTCGTACTGCCCTGCCTGCAAGGAGCCGTTGATGCCATTGCGTCTGCCGTTTTCTCTGGTTCGCCTGTTCTTGGGCGCCGCACTTGTAGGTGGAGCCCTCAGCGGCTGCCAGGCCTATCTGGACAGTCGCTATAGCGACAGCTTGCCGCCTGCTAGTGGCGTCCAGGCGATTACCGGTCTGGACAAGAGTGTGAGCATCCGTCGCAATACGTTGGGAATGCCGTTGATCGAAACGGCGAACTTTCACGACGCGCTGTTCGGGTTGGGTTATGTGCATGCCACCGACCGCCTGAGCCAGATGGTCAACATGCGGCTTATGGCCGAAGGGCGCCTGGCTGAAATGGCCGGCCCCGGCGTGCTTGAAGTAGACCGCTTCATGCGTGCCGTGAATCTTCGGCAGAGCGCAGCGGGGCTGTACCGGGACAGCTCGCCTCGGATGAAACGCTTCTTCGAGGTGTATGCCAGGGGCGTTAACGCCTACTTGTTCCGCCATCGCGACAAGTTGCCGATGGATCTGGCCGCCACGGGCTATACCCCCGAATACTGGAAGGCTGAAGATTCGGCGCTGGTGTTCTGTCTGTTGAACTTCGGCCTGGCGGTTAATCTTCAGGAAGAAATCGCATCGCTGGTCATGGCGCAGAAAGTCGGTGCGGATAAGGTCGCCTGGCTGCTGCCCACCTATCCGGATGAGGCGTTGCCATTCGAGGAAGTCGACAAGCTCAAAGGCTTGAAGCTCAGTGGCGCTATCGCTGGGCTTGCAGCGCTCGATAGCGCTGCCACTCAAGTGGCATCGCTCAACATGCTGGGCGTTGCCGCTTCGAATAACTGGGCCGTTTCCGGCAGCAATACGCGCAGTGGCAAACCGATCCTGGCCAACGACACTCACCTGCCGCTGTCGATGCCGTCGTACTGGAACTTCGTGCAGATTCGCTCGCCGAAATTCCAGGCTGCAGGCGTGACGATCGCCGGCGTGCCTGCGGTTGTCGCAGGCTTCAACGGCAAGCTGGGTTGGGGCATGACCATGGTCATGGGCGATACCCAGGATCTGTTTCTCGAGCAGGTGCGGCGTGAGGGCGGCCGCTTGCTTTACCTGGCCGATGGCAAGTGGGTGCCGGCGCGCGAGCGAAACGAGACCTTCTTTATCAAGGGCGCACGCCCAGTCCGTGAAACGATCTATGAGACACGCAACGGCCCGCTGCTCAACAGCGCTCTAGGCGAGCGCAAGCACCCGTTGCAGCCGCTGCAGTTGAGCAGTGGCTACGGGCTGGCCCTGAAAACCAACCAGTTCGAAGCGGATCAGTCGCTGGACGCATTTTTCGACCTGACCCGTGCGCAATCCGTTGATCAGGCGTTCGAGGCGACTCGTGACATCCGTGCCATGGCGCTGAACATTGTGTTTGCTGACCAGCAAAGTACCGGCTGGCAGGTCACCGGGCGCTATCCCAACCGTCGCGAGGGCTTGGGCCTGGTCCCGTCGCCCGGTTGGGAAGGGCGTTATGACTGGGATGGTTATGCTGATCCGATGTTGCATCCCTACGACCAGGACCCGGTGCAGGGCTGGCTGGGTACTGCCAATCAGCGCACCGTGCCCAAGGGCTACGGCATGCAGCTCTCCAATTCCTGGTACTACCCGGATCGTGCCGAGCGCATGGCCGCGCTGCTTGGGCAAGGCAAGCAGGACACTCGCAGCGTGATCGCGATGCAATACGATCAGACCACGACCTTTGCTGCCAAGCTGCAGACCATGCTGCAGGCACCGGGAATGGCAGAGCCGCTGAAAGCCTCCATCGACGCACTGGGCGAGCCGGATCGGCGCCGAGCACGTGAGGCGCTTTCGACACTTTTGCGCTTCGATGGCAAGCTGGCCGCCGGCTCGGCGGACGCCGCGCTGTATGAAACGTTCCTGATGGAAACGGCGCGCCTGACCTTTCTCGACGAGCTAGGGCCGGACAGCAGTGCTGCATGGAAGGCGCTGGTCGAAACCGCAAACGCCTCCTATTCGGCGCAGGCGGATCATCTGCTCGGCCGCGACGACAGCCCTTTCTGGGACGACATCGGTACCCCGGGCAAAGAAGACAAGCCTGCCATTCTGGCGCGCTCGCTTGCCGCTTCGGTCGTTCGTATTGAAGCTGCCCTGGGTACTGACCGGAATGCATGGCAATGGGGGCAGCTGCATACCTACACCTGGAAGACCGGCACTACGCAGCTGGCGCCCTACATGTCGACCAGCCAGCGCGCCGGCATCAACGCGATCAGCGGCTATCTGGATCGTGGCCCGGTCCCGGCCGGCGGTGATCACAGCACATTGAACGTGTCGGCCTATCGCTGGGGCGACGATTTCGATACCTGGCTGATTCCGGCGATGCGGATCATTGTCGACTTCGGTCGTGACGAGCCCATGATCGGCCTCAACAGTACGGGTCAGTCCGGCAACCCGGCCAGCCCTCACTACGCAGACGGCATCGATGCCTGGTTGAAGGGCGGCTACATGAGCTTCCCGTTCAAATCCGAAAACCTGGACAAGGTCTACGGCACCCAGCGGCTGCTGCTCACGCCGGCGCCCAAGTAGTGTAAAGACCCGCGGACGATGGGGCGTCGCTGCGGGTCAGTTGTTTTGACGCCAATCGAAATCCATCTCCCGGGCGGTGGCTTCGGCCAGCTCTCGGCCAGCGATTCGCTCGACCAGATGCAGGCTCATGTCGATACCGGCAGAGATGCCGGCCGACGTCACGTAGCGGCCGGTGTCCACCCAGCGGCAGCCTTCTACCACCTTCAGCAACGGAAACATCGTTTTCAGCTCACCGATGTCTTCCCAGTGCGTGGTCACCTTGTGCGCGTACAGCACGTTGGCTTTCGCCAGCAGGAAGGCGCCGGTGCATACCGACGCGGTGAGTCCGGCCTGCGCGGCAGCTTTCTCGATCCACCGCACCACTTCGGGGTTTTCCAGTTCGCTCGTAACCACGCCACCCGGAATGATCAACAGATCGATGGGTGGATGGTTGGCAAAGTTGTAGTTGGGTTGCACCACCAGCCCAGCCCTGGCGCGAACCAGGCCCTTGCGTGCAGCGATGGTCGAGGTCGAGAAGGGCGGTGGCTGACCGTCGCGCAACGCCAATCGCGTCGCGGTGCTGAACACCTCGTAGGGCCCGGTAAAGTCGAGCACCTCGACGTCGGGATAAATGTAAATACCGACGAATGTGGGCATGACGGTCACCTGTCGTGTGCGCCGGGCTGGAGGGGCAGCTGCTCGAGCCGCTACGCAGGGCGTCCCTGAGCGGTTCTGCGCGGGTTCACTCAGCCTAGCTGGCCGCTTGTGTCACTTCCAATACAGTTATGTTCGACGGGTCGGGGTAATGCCAGCGAACTTCAACGTCCCAGAGACGAGTACCGTAACGGCGGTCCGGAGCCGGGGTCTGGTAGGCCGGTCTCGGGTCTTGCGCCAGGCATTGCTCGATCAGGGCTTGCAGAGGTTCGCCCAGCCTTGCCGCTTCGCTCTGTACTTGCTGCAGGCTGGATTCGGTCCAGTGCACGGCGATGAGGTGGGGCGCGTCCTCGGCCAGACCGTTGCGCGCATCGCTGACCACGTCGGCGTAGGGAACGTAAGGCTTTATGTCCAGTACGGGCGTCCCATCGAGCAGATCGATCCCTGATAGATGAAGGCGTCCTGGCTCGATCCGGTCGAGCTTTACCACCGACTGCCCTATGCCGTTGGGCCGGTGCGTCGCGCGCGTGGCGAAAACGCCAACCATCCGATTGCCGCCCAGACGTGGCGGTCGCACCCGTAGCCGGGGTTCAGCCTCCAGCGCCTGATGAAAAAGAAACAGTAGCCAGACATGGCTCACCTGTTCCAGCCCCTCCAGCGCGTGGGACTGGTCGAACGGTGCGACCAGCTCCAGCACGCCGCGAGCAGCCGGTGCCAACTGCGGCTGGCGCGGAATTGCGAACTTCTCTTTGAAACAGGAGTGCACGAAGCCGATTGGGGAAACGGAGTAGGACATGCTGACCATCCAGGCGCGGAGCCTGCCATCTTACTCGTTGCGGTAACGGCTCGCGTCATGCACCCGGAATTCAACATCGATCCAATCAGCGCTAGACCCCGCAGATGCGTCCTTTAAGAGTCGAACTTCCCTCGCGCGGAGGCGGCCGAGTCATGCGGCGTTTGGAGAAATCGTGTAGGATGCGCGCCCTTTTTCGAACATAGGCTAGGTTTGTTTTACGGCTCTACGCTTTACCCCTTTCCAGCGCCGTGCTCGCCAGAGCTATACGGCGGTTTTGGCGCGTCGCCCCTGACGTCGCCCGCATAAGGCAGCAGCAGTGCAGCCGCTTTGGCAGTCGCGAAACGTGGCAGCCGCATTCGTCGCTTCGCGATGTCCTAAAAGCCAGAACAAGTTCCGGAGATAGAACTGATGAACGAGGCTGAGCTCTCACCCAATCACACCGACTCAACACGGGATCGCATCAACCCGGTCGTTTTCTACAGTTCGGCGGTAGCCATCGTAGTGTTTGCGATCTGGACGATGTTCTTCACGGAGCCTTCCCTGACGGTCATTAATACCGTTTTAGGCTGGATTTCGAACACCTTTGGCTGGTTCTACTTCCTGGCCGTGCTGGTGTACTTGCTGTTCGTAATCGTCATTGCGACCTCGCGTTACGGCAAGATCAGGCTCGGGCCTGACCATTCGAAACCGGAATTCAATGTCGTGACCTGGGCGGCGATGTTGTTCTCCGCCGGTATCGGCATCGACTTGCTGTTCTTCTGTATCGCTGAACCCATCACCCAATATCTGGAGCCGCCGGTAGGCGTAGGCGGCACCGCGCAGGCGGCCCGGCACGCGATGGAGCTGACCTTCCTGCACTGGGGGCTGTCTGGTTGGGGCGTCTATACCCTTGTGGGCATGTCGCTGGCCTACTTCAGCTTCCGCCAAGGGCTTCCTCTTTCGATCCGCTCGTCGCTGTACCCCATCTTTGGCAAAGGCATTTACGGACCCATCGGGCATACAGTCGACACGGCCGCCGTGTTGGGCACGGTGTTTGGTATCGCCACGAGCCTGGGCATTGGCATCATTCAGCTCAATTTCGGCCTGAACTACATTTTCGGGGTGCCTGAAAGCACGCTGACCCAGTCAGTGCTGGTCGTGCTGATTGTCGTGTTTTCAGCGATATCGGCGGCGACCGGGGTGGAGCGGGGCATCCGCCGACTCTCCGAATTCAACATGCTGCTCGCGGTATTGCTGCTGCTGTTCGTGTTGTTCGCCGGCAAGACCACCTTCCTGCTCAACGCGCTGGTGATGAACATCGGCGACTACTTTTCCAACTTCATCAGCCTGTCGTTCGACACCTATGCCTACGACCAGCCGACCGACTGGCTGAATGCCTGGACGGTATTCTTCTGGGCCTGGTGGATCGCGTGGGGGCCGTTCGTAGGCCTGTTCCTGGCGCGCATCTCGCGAGGCCGTACCATCCGTGAATTCGTGGTTGGCACGTTGCTGCTGCCGCTGGCCTTCATGATGGCGTGGATGTCGATCATGGGTAACAGCGCCATCGACCTGGTCATGAACGGTGCCGTCGAGTTTGGCGCGCAGGCTGTCAGCAATCCTGGCTCCTCGATCTACCTGTTTCTGCAGAGCTTGCCCTGGGCTGGCCTGACGACATCGGTCGCCACCGTGCTCGCGATTGTGTTCTTTGTGACCTCGGGGGACTCGGGTTCGCTGGTGCTGTCCAACTTCACCTCGATTCTCCGGGACGCGAACAGCGATGCGCCGGTCTGGATGCGCATACTCTGGGCCGCGATCATCGGCGTGCTGACCCTGGCGCTGCTGATTGCCGGCGGGCTGAGCGCACTGCAAGGCACCGTGGTGATCATGGGCCTGCCGTTCTCCATTGTGCTTCTGTTCATGATGGTCGGCCTGTTCAAGGCGCTGCACGTTGAAGGCGTGATGGCGGACAGTTACCAGAAGAGCCTCTCCGGCCAGCTGTCCGGCCGCGCGACGCTCGAGCATGCCCACATGAACTGGAGTCAGCGACTCTCGCGGGCGATGAGCTTCCCGAGCCAGTCGCAAATTCGCCGCTACCTCAAGGAGACATGCCGGCCGGCGATGGAAGAAATCCAGAAGGCACTCGGCGAGAAGGGCGTGCCGGTGGAGATCGTCGAAGGCGAGCCCGGCAACGAGCACCTGATCCTCAACGTGAATCTCGGCAGCGAAATGGACTTCACCTACCAGATCTGGCCCGTTCGCAGCTCCATGCCGTCGTTTGCGGTGCGCACCTCCAGCAGCAGTGCGCACTATTACCGGCTTGAGGTACACCTGCGTCAGGGCAGCCTGGGTTACGACCTGATGGGCTACTCGAAGCGTCAGCTGATCGAAGACATCCTCGATCACTACGAGCACCACATGCAGTTCCTGCATCTGCAGCGCGAGAAAGGCAGCCTGGCGGACGGCTCGTCCGAACCCGGTACCACAAGCGCCACCTGACCGCGATCACGGCGAACCTACAGGTTCGTCCTGGACATCTGAAACGTGGCAGCGGCTTATCCGGCCGTTGCCACTCGGACATTCGAAGAGGTAAATCATGGCCCGTTATCCACGGCAACAACTCTATATCGATGGCACCTATGTCGAGGCCAGCGGTGGACAGGTGTTCGAGAGCATCAATCCGGCCAACGGCGAAGTCCTTGCCGAAGTGGCCCAGGCATCGCGTGCTGACCTTGAGCGAGCGGTTGTCAGCGCGGAGAAAGGCCAGAAGGTCTGGGCCGCACTGACAGGCATGGAGCGCTCGCGGGTGCTGCGCAAAGCGGTCGACATTCTTCGCGAGCGCAATGATGAGCTGGCGTTGCTGGAAACCCTCGACACCGGCAAGCCACTGATGGAAACCCGCAGCGTCGATATCGTCACCGGCGCCGATGTGCTCGAGTACTACGCAGGCCTGGCGCCGGCCATCGAAGGCGAGCAGATCCCGTTGCGCGACACCAGCTTCGTCTATACCCGCCGTGAGCCGCTGGGCGTGGTCGCGGGGATCGGCGCGTGGAACTACCCGATCCAGATCGCCCTTTGGAAGGCCGCCCCGGCACTGGCCGCGGGCAATGCGATGATCTTCAAGCCGAGCGAAGTCACTTCGCTGAGCGCGTTGAAGCTCGCCGAAATCTTTACCGAAGCCGGCTTGCCTGCGGGTGTGTTCAACGTGCTGACCGGCACCGGTGCCGAAATCGGCGCCTTGCTCACCGAGCATCCGCGCATAGCCAAGGTGTCCTTTACCGGCGGTGTCGCGACTGGCAAGAAGGTCATGGCCAGCGCCGCCAGCTCTTCACTCAAGGACGTGACCATGGAGCTGGGCGGCAAGTCGCCGTTGATTGTCTGCGATGACGCCGATCTGGATCGCGCCGCGGATATCGCCGTCATGGCCAACTTCTTCAGCTCTGGTCAGGTCTGCACTAACGGCACCCGCGTTTTCGTGCCGCGCTCGCTGTTGAGCGAGTTCGAAGCGAAGCTGCTCGAGCGGGTCAAGCGCATCCGCATGGGCGACCCGCAGGACGAGCAGACCACATTCGGCCCCATGGTCAGCTTCGCCCACATGCAGAACGTGCTCGGCTATATCGCCAAGGGCAAGTCGCAAGGTGCGCGCCTGCTCTGTGGTGGTGAACGCGCCACCAGCGGCGATTTCGGCCGTGGCGCCTACATCGAGCCGACCATCTTCAGCGACTGCACCGATGACATGATCATCGCCCGTGAAGAGATCTTCGGCCCGGTGTTGAGCCTGCTGGCCTACGACGGCGAAGACGAAGCCGTGCGTCGTGCCAACGACAGCGACTACGGTCTGGCCGCCGGTGTGGTCACGCGGGATCTGGTGCGCGCGCATCGGATCATCCATCAGATGGAAGCCGGAATCTGCTGGATCAATACCTGGGGTGAGTCAGCCGCACAGATGCCCGTCGGCGGTTACAAGCAGTCCGGGATCGGCCGCGAAAACGGTATCTCCTCTTTGTCGCATTACACGCGATTGAAATCGGTACAGGTTGAACTGGGCGACTTCGCGTCGGTTTTCTAAGCGAGCAGGCCGAGGCGAGCGTAGGGCGGTGCTCGCCAACGCGGCAGGAGGATTCATGGAATACGACTACATCATCATTGGTGCCGGCTCTGCGGGTAATACCCTGGCTGCACGGCTGACGGAGGACGCGGATGTCAGCGTTCTGCTGCTGGAGGCGGGCGGGCCTGACTACCGCCTCGATTTCCGCACTCAGATGCCGGCAGCACTCGCTTATCCGCTGCAAGGCACTCGTTACAACTGGGCCTACAAGACCGACCCAGAACCCCACATGAACAATCGGCGCATGGATTGCGGACGCGGCAAGGGCCTGGGCGGATCATCATTGATCAACGGCATGTGCTACATCCGTGGCAACGCCCTGGACTACGACAACTGGGCGACCATGCCGGGTCTGGAGGACTGGTCCTATCTCGATTGCCTGCCGTACTTCCGCAAGGCTGAAACCCGCGACATTGGCGCCAACGACTACCACGGCGGAGACGGCCCGGTCAGTGTCACGACGCCCAAGGCCGGCAACAACGTCCTGTTCCAGGCGATGGTCGAGGCGGGCGTGCAGGCTGGCTATCCGCAGACCGAGGACCTCAACGGTTACCAGCAGGAAGGCTTCGGGCCCATGGACCGCACTGTCACGCCTAATGGCCGTCGCGCCAGTACGGCGCGTGGTTACCTTGACCAAGCCAAGGACCGCCCGAACCTGACCATCGTCACCCATGCCGTCACCGACCGTGTGCTCTTCGAGAACAAGCGCGCTGTAGGTGTGAAGTACCTGCGTGGCGGCGAACAAGCCACCGTCGCTCAGGCTCGTCGTGAAGTGTTGCTGTGCGGCGGGGCTATTGCTTCACCTCAAGTGCTGCAGCGATCCGGCGTTGGTCCGGCGTCGTTGCTCAAGGGGCTCGGTATCGAGGTGGTTCACGACTTGCCTGGCGTCGGCCAGAATCTGCAGGATCACCTGGAAATGTACCTGCAGTACGAGTGCAAGCAGCCGGTTTCGCTGTATCCCGCCCTCAAATGGTGGAACCAGCCGGCCATTGGCGCCGAGTGGCTTTTTCTCGGCTCCGGTATCGGTGCCAGCAACCAGTTCGAAGCCGGGGGTTTCATTCGTAGTCGCGAGGCGTTCGAATGGCCGAACATCCAGTTCCACTTCCTGCCGGTGGCGGTCAGCTATAACGGCAGTAATGCCCACGACGGCCATAGCTTTCAGGCTCATGTGGGTTCGATGCGCTCACCGAGTCGCGGGCGGATTCAGATCCGTTCGACCGATCCTCACGTCGATCCAAGCATCCTCTTCAACTACATGGCACATGATCAGGACTGGCAGGAGTTCCGCGATGGCATCCGCCTGACGCGCGAGATCATCAATCAGCCAGCGCTCGACCCCTTCCGTGGCAAGGAATTGAGCCCGGGCGTGGAAGCCCAGAGTGATGCGGATCTGGACGCTTTCGTCCGCGAGCATGCCGAGACCGCCTATCACCCATCCTGTTCCTGCAAGATGGGCACGGACGAGATGGCAGTGGTCGACGGTCAGGGGCGTGTCCACGGCGTGGAAGGCCTGCGCGTGGTGGATGCGTCGATCATGCCGCAGATCATCACCGGCAACCTCAACGCCACCACCATCATGATCGCCGAGAAGATCGCCGACCGGATTCGTGGACGTGAACCTTTGCAGCGCAGCACGGCCGCCTATTACGTGGCCAATGGCGCGCCGGTTCGCAAGGCGCCTCTGCGCGGCTGAGTATGGTCAGGTTGGGTTGAGCGGGGGGCGAGCGATTCGCCCCCGTTCTCCCTGGTGCGCCTCTAGTACAGCGATGCTGACACGGACAGGGGCTTTCCGCCTCGGGCGTGTGAGCAGTTCACGTCGCTGCGGCTGAGGCCTCCCGCCGATAGGCATAGGTCTCGGCAAAACGCGAAAGCATGTAGGTGCTGCAGGTCGTGGCCGGGTACTTGGGCGGATGGCCTTCGCTCTGGCAACCGGGCAGGCAACTGATGATCGTGTCGGGATTCGGCTCGGCGAAGAACGGCATGGAGTAGCGGCCGACGCCCAGTGGGCTGATCACCCGGTGCGGTGTGGACTTGTACCGGTCGTTGCTCCAGCGCGCCATCATGTCGCCGATATTGACCACGAAGGTGCCTTCAATCGGCGGCGCATCTAGCCATTCGCCGCGCACATTCTGCACTTGCAGGCCGCCAGCCTGGTCCTGATAGAGCAGGGTGATGCAGCCGTAATCGGTATGCGCGCCGGCCCCTTGTTGCTCGGGTGCCGTTGCGGTCTGGCGTGGAGGATAGTGGATCATGCGGAACACGCTGATCGGCTCGACAAAGCGCTCATCGAAAAAGCCCGACTCGACGCCAAGCGCATTAGCCACTGCGCGCAGGAGGGTGCAAGCCAGCGCATGCATGTCTCGATAGTGCTGCTCGAACAGCGCTTCCCAGCCTTCCAGATCGGGATGGCGATTTGGCCCGCGCAGCGGCTTGCCTGCCAGGACGTCCGGATGATCGGCCGGCATGTGGAAACCCATGTCGAAGGTCTCCTTCAGATCGCTGGGCTTGCCGGGATCGAGTTGTTCGGTCGCGATCGCTCCGTAACCGCGGTGGTGTTTGCTTTTTGTGATGTCGATCTGCAGCTTTTGCTCGACCGGCAACGCAAAGAACTGTTCGGCCGCATCCTTCAGCTGGCCGATACGCTCAGCGCTGATCGGATGATTGCGGATATAGAAAAAGCCCCAGTCACGGCAGGCCGAGTCGATCTGTCGGGCGACCTCGTGCCAACCGTCCTCGTCCGAGGCATAGAGCGGCGCGATGTCGATAATGGGGAGTGGTGTGCTCATGGGTGACTCCGGGAATGATCGCTGCGGTCTTCTCGTACCGGCAGCCGTGTAGGGCTCAGCCCTCTGCCAGCGGTTCTCCGGGAGGAGGGACGGCACGGCAATTTCCGGGTGCCGCGCCTCTGAGGGCGCGGCTGATGCTGTGGCCTATCGTGTTACTTCGGCAGCTCGGCGCTGATGCCGTTTACGTAGTAATCCATCGATGCCAGATCACCGTTGCTGGCGGTGGCGCCTTCGGCAATGCGCACGGTGCCAGACTGATCCTTGATCGGGCCGGTGAACGGGTGGAACGCCCCGCTGCGGATACTGGCGATGATCTGTTCCGCCTCGGTTTTCACTTCAGCCGGCACCAGGTCGCTGATCGGCAGGCTGATGGTTTCTTCAGCCAACCCGCCCCAGAAATCCTGCGGCTTCCAGCTACCGTCGATAACCGCTTTAGCCGACTTGCTGTAGTGCGGGCCCCAGTCGTTGACGATGGACGTCAGCACCGCCTTCGGACCGAAGTGCGCCATGTCCGAAGCGTATCCGACCGAATAGACGCCTCGGCGCTCGGCCGCCTGGATCGGTGCCGGGCTGTCGGTGTGCTGCAAGACCACATCCACGCCCTGGTCGATCAGTGCGTTGGCGGCATCGGCTTCCTTGCCCGGATCGAACCAGGAGTTCACCCACACCACCTTGATTTCGGTGCCGGGGTTGTACTTGTCCAGCGCCAGTTGGATGGCGTTGATGTCGCGGATGACTTCAGGAATCGGGAACGAGGCGATGTAGCCGATCTTCTTGCTCTTGGTCATCTTTGCCGCGAGGAAGCCCCCGACGTAACGGCCTTCATAAGAGCGCGACAGGTAAGTACCGAGGTTCTTGGCCTGCTTATAGCCGGTGGCGTGTTCGAAGGTCACCTTGGGGAATTGCTTGGCGACCTTGAGCGTCGGGTTCATGTAGCCGAAGGACGTGGTGAAGATCAGGTCATAGCCACCCTTGGCCATGTTGCGGATCACCCGCTCGGCGTCGGCGCCCTCGGCCACGTTTTCCACGAAGGTGGTCTCGACCTGCTCGCCAAGCTCCTTTTCCAGATGCTGGCGGCCCATCTCGTGCTGGTAGGTCCAGCCATGGTCGCCGATCGGGCCGACGTACACGAAACCGACCTTCAGCGGATCGGCCGCGATCGCTGCCCCGGCGGCCAGTGCGGTGGTAAAGCCGATGGCGGCGGCAAGGCCGCGCAGCAGGGTGCTCCGTGATTTCTTATGCATAGGGATGACGCTCCTGTGTGTGCTGACGAGAGCCGTAGCGGCTGCCACTCCAATTGCAAAAAGCTGACCAGATGGACAGATCGGCGAAACAGCGGGCGCTAGGGGATCAAGTGCGGCAGACGGCGGGTAAGGCAGGAGCGCAAGTGGTGCGTGAATGGAATGCGGTGCCCCAGGTCAGTGCGCCCAGGGCAGAGCTCAAGCGACGCCGAGCCCGCTGCCAGGCGTGCCGGTGCAGAGGGCCGCGTCGCGTCTGCAGGCCTTACCAGGGCAGCGGAGTTCCCTGATAGTCCAGATACCGATGGCCGCCACTGCCCAGCGCCTTGGTGACCTGCTCGACCATGCCGCGCGCACTGGTCTCGACGTCCAGCGGCGCCTGCTCACCGCCCATGTCGGTCTTTACCCAACCAGGGTGCATCGACAGCACGGTCAACCCGGTCTCGCCCAACTCCGCCACGAACGTGCGAGTCATGTGATTGAGCGCGGCCTTGCTTGCACCGTAGAGCGACATGCCCATGCCTGGACCGGTCTCGACGCTGCCGAGGATCGAGCTCATGAACACCACAACGCCTTGTTTGTCATCCACCCGTGGCAGCAGATGCTCGGCCAGGCGCAGCGGGGCGACGGCATTGGTGAAAAACAGCTGACCGACTTCCGCTTCGCTCGCCTGGGTGGCCGGCTTGTTCTGCGGGCCGGCGACGCCAGCGTTGACGAACAGCACATCCAGCCGTGCACCCTCCAACCGCTCGGCCAACGCTTCGATGCTGGCCGTATCGGTCATCTCCAGGGTTTCAACACGCACCTGCGGAATCTGGCTGAGCGCGTCGGCCTGTTGCGAATTGCGAACCGTGGCAATTACCTGCCAGCCTTCGCTGGAAAATTGTTTGGCCAGTCCGAGGCCCAGACCGCGGGATGCGCCAACGATAAGCACGGTTTTCTGCATGAGAGCTCCTAAAGTAGGGGGTAGGGCAAGAAAGCATAGCGTGGCGCGGTTGCGCCGAGGGGCGCTGCTGCGACATTTGACCGCTGCCTCTGTGTTGCAACGCATGTCCCTGCGATAGCTATGGTCATCCTTATTCGGCTCTCATGAAGCACCTGCGTTGCTGCATTCGGCACCAGCGAATCAAGACAAAGGGGGATCCCATGCCCGAACAGCAAACCCGAACCAACTGCTGGCACGCCTGTCAGGCTGATGAGGCGTTGCGTGAGCTTGAAGCGTCGCCCGCAGGGCTGACTCACGATCAGGTGAAGGAACGGCTCGCCAGCTACGGGCCGAACCGTCTCGATGAAGCCAAGCCCGCGAGCGTCTTGCAACGGCTGCTGCGCCATCTGAACAACGTGCTGCTCTATGTATTGATTGCCGCCGCGCTGGTCACCGGGCTGATGGGGCACTGGGTCGATACCTTCGTGATCCTGGTGGTGGTGGTGCTCAACGTCGCCATCGGTTTCGTGCAGGAGGGCAAGGCGGAAAAAGCCCTTCAGGCAATCCGTCACCTGCTGGCGCCACATGCGGTGGTGCTGCGCGATGGTCGTCAACAGGACGTCGATGCCGCCGAGCTGGTGCCGGGTGACGTAGTGCTGCTGGCCTCGGGCGACAGCCTGCCGGCGGACGTGCGGTTGCTGCAGGCGCGCAACCTGCGCATCGACGAGGCAGCGCTCACCGGTGAGTCCGTTCCGGTGGACAAACAGATCGATGCGGTGGCCGATGACGCGCCCATTGGTGATCGTCTCTGCATGGGTTACGCCGGTACGCTGGTGACGCAGGGGCAGGCCCGCGCCGTGGTCGTCGCCACCGGCGCGGCCACGGAGATCGGTCGCATCGGTCGCATGCTGGAGTCGGTCGAGCAGGGCACCACGCCGCTGCTGCGCAAGATGGAGGAATTCGGCCGCATCCTGACGATGGTAATTCTTGCGACCAGCGCGCTGCTGTTCCTGTTCGGGACGCTGGTACGCGGCATGGGCGCCGGCGAAATGTTCATTGCGGCGGTGGGGCTCGCAGTGGCGGCAATCCCGGAAGGGCTGCCGGCGATCATGACCATCACCCTTGCCATTGGCGTGCAGCGGATGGCGACCCGCAATGCGGTGATTCGGCGACTGCCCGCAGTGGAAACGCTGGGTTCGGTGACGGTGATCTGCTCCGACAAGACCGGCACCCTCACTCGTAACGAGATGACGGTGCAGGAGGTGATCTGCGCCGGCCAGTCACTAGAAGTCGAAGGTGCCGGTTACGCGCCTGAAGGTGCGCTCCTGCTCGACGGCGCGGCAGTCGAACCGGCCGCGTTGCTGGCGCGTTCTCCGGCGGTCAGCGCACTGGTGCAAGCAGCTGCTTTGTGCAACGACGCCAGCCTGCACGAGAAAGACCAGCTGTGGACCCTGGCCGGTGATCCCACCGAGGGCGCCTTGCTGACCCTGGCGATGAAAGCAGGGCTGTCGCCGACCAATCTGCATGTCGATCGGCCGCGATTGGATGTGATCCCCTTCGAGTCCGAGCACCGCTTCATGGCGACGCTACACGCGACTGATGGCGGCAGCGAGGTGCTGGTCAAGGGCGCACCGGAGCGCATTCTGGCCATGTGCGCCAACCAGATGATGGCCGATGGCGAGGAGCGGCCGCTGGAACTGGACCTGTGGCATGCGAAGGTCGAGGCGCAGGCGCAAGCCGGTCGCCGCGTTCTGGCGCTCGCTCGTCGGCAACTGCCCGCCGGAAAGGACATGCTTGAACACGCTGATGTCGCCAACGCGCTGACCCTGCTGGGGCTGGTCGCCATCATTGATCCACCTCGCGAGGAGGCGATACGCGCAGTTGCGCAGTGCCGCGCTGCCGGCATCCGGGTGGTGATGATCACCGGCGATCACGGCGTGACGGCCAGCGCCATTGCCAGACAGCTCGGCATGGGTGATGACATCAACGCGATTACCGGACCTGAATTGGAGCATATGGACGAAGCGGCCATGCGCCAAGCTGTGGCCGAAGCCCGCGTGTTCGCCCGCGCCAGCCCGGAACACAAGCTGCGGCTGGTGCGTGCACTGCAGGCCAACGGCGAAGTGGTCTCGATGACCGGCGATGGCGTCAACGATGCGCCGGCGCTGAAGCAAGCCGATGTCGGTGTGGCGATGGGGTTGAAGGGCACCGAGGCGGCCAAGCAGGCCGGTGCCATCGTACTGGCGGACGACAACTTCGCTTCGATTGCGCATGCCGTGGAAGAAGGCCGTACCGTTTACGACAATCTGCGCAAGACCGTGACCTTCCTGCTGCCGATCAATGGCGGCGAGTCGCTTTCGTTGCTGTTGGCTGTGCTGCTCGGCATCGCCCTGCCGATCACGCCTGTGCAGGTGTTGTGGGTCAACATGGTCAGCTCGGTGGCACTGGCGATGGTGCTGGCCTTTGAGCCGACCGAGGCGGATGTGATGCAGCGTCCGCCGCGACGGCCGGACGAACCGATGCTGTCGCGATTCGTCATCTGGCGAATCTTCTTCGTTTCCGCGCTGTTCCTGGCCGGCATCTTCGGCATGTACCAGTGGATGCTCTCGCAGGGCGCGACGGTCGAGGCGGCGCGCACTGTGGCGGTCAACACGCTGGTCTGCATGGAAGTGTTCTATCTGTTCAGCGTGCGCTACCTGAAGGCGCCTTCGTTCACAGTGCAGGGCGTGAAGGGCACGCCGCGGGTGCTGGTCGCGGTGTTTGGCGTATTCGCCTTGCAGCTGCTGTTCACCTATGCGCCGTTCATGCAGTCGCTGTTCGCCTCCGAGGCGTTATCGCTGTCCACGGGGATGGTGGTGGTACTGGCCGGGGTGGTGGTACTGGTCATCCTGGAAATCGAAAAGGCCTTGCTGCGGCGTCTGGGCCTCGGCCTATAGGGAGAGCTGTGGTGCAGGGGCTGGTGCCACGTATTAGCAATAGATGGAGAGCGGGCCCGTAGGACCCGCTCTCCACGCGGGTCAATGACCGGCTTTCCACGGTTGCCCCAGCGACACCGGCGCGTAGAGGCGGGTGCGGATGGCGTCACGCGACAGCAGCACCAGTACGATGATGGTCGCCACGTAGGGCAGCATTGCCAACAGGTTGCCGGGAATCGACAAACCGATACCCTGCGCGACCAGATGCAGGATGCTGGCAAGGCCGAACAGATAGGCGCCGAGCAGCACGCGACCCACCCGCCAGCTGGCGAAGACCACCAGCGCCAGGGCGATCCAGCCACGGCCTGCGGTCATGTTTTCCGCCCACATCGGCGTGTAGGCGAGCGACAGGTAACCTCCCGCCAGCCCTGCCATGGCACCGCCGAACAGCACGGCCAGCGAACGCACCCGCAGCACCGGCAGGCCCATGGCGCTGGCGGCATCGGGATTCTCGCCAACCGCCTGGATGATCAGCCCGACGCGGCTTTTCAGCAGCACCCAGGCGACCAGTGCGAACAGCGCGAATGACAGATAGACCAGCAAGTCCTGAGCGAACAGCATGCGTCCGATCAGCGGGATATCGCTGAGCAGCGGGATCGCGATCGGCTCGAAACCGGCCAGTGGTTTACCGACCCAGCCCGCGCCAATGAATGAGGACAGGCCGACGCCAAAGATGGTCAGCGCCAGTCCGGTGGCTACCTGGTTGGCATTGAAGCCCAGCGCCACCAGTGCGAACAGCTGCGACAACAGCATGCCGCCAAGGCAGGCAAACACCACGCCGAGCCAGAGATTGCCGGTGGCGAAAGCGGCGATGAATCCGGCCACTGCGCCGAACAGCATCATGCCTTCCTGGCCGAGATTGAGAACGCCGGACTTTTCACAGACCAGCTCGCCGAGCGCCACCAGCAGCAGCGGCGTGCCAGTCCGGATCATGGCGTAGAAAATGTTGGTGAGTAGATCGATATCCATCAAATCAAGCCTCGAGCTGCGAGCGGCAAACCATCGGAAGAGTGGGGAAGGCAGATCATGCGGCGGGCTCCGGTTCGAGCGCTGCTGGCTGCACCTTGCGGCTCCAGCCCTTCAGGCGCGGGCGATAGAGAATCAGCACATCGCACGCCAGCAGAAAGAACAGCACCATGCCCTGAAACAGCTGAGTGATCGATTGCGGCAGGTTGGCGGCCATCTGGGCGTTCTCGCCGCCGAGATAAAGCAGCGCCATCAGCAGGCTGGCAAAGACAATCCCGATGGGATTGAGTCGACCGAGAAAGGCCACGGTTATCGCGGCGTAGCCGTAGCCAGGCGACACCTGCGGCACCAGCTGGCCTATGGGGCCGACGACTTCCGATACACCCGCCAGGCCGGCCAGACCGCCACTGATCAGCAGCGCGATCCAGATCAGCCGCTTCTCGCGGAAGCCGACAAAGCTGGCAGCGCGTTTGTCGAGCCCGAGCACCTTGATCTGAAACCCGAGAAAGCTCTTCTGCAGCAGCACCCACACCACCACCAGCGCCAGCAATGCGAAATAGAAGCCACCGTGCACGCGCAGGTCCTCGAACAGCTGCGGCAGTCGCGTGGCGTCGCCGAACATGGCCGATTCGGGAAAATTGAAACCCTCCGGATCTTTAAGCGGGCCGTGCACGGCGAAGAGCAACAGGTTCAGCGCGATGTAATTGAGCATGATGCTGGTCAGGATCTCGTTGGCGTTGAACTGCGTGCGCAGCCAGGCACAGAGTCCCGCCCAGGCGGCACCGCCGAGCGTGCCTACGAGCAGGCTGAGCACCAGCGCCCAGCGCGAATCCCACTCGATGACATGCACCGCCACCGCGCTGCCTGCCAGTGCGCCAATCAGCAGCTGGCCTTCCGCGCCGATGTTCCAGATCCGCGCGTTGTAGACCACGGCCAGGCCCAGGGCACAAAGCAGAATCGGCAGTGCCTTGACCAGCAGTTCGGAGACGCCGTAGAGGTCGCTGACCGGGTCGATCAGCAGCACACGCAGGGTTTCCAGCGGCGGGTGACCGAGTGATGCAAACAACAGGGCACCGCTGGACAAGGTCAACAGCGCCGCCAGCACGGGCGAGAGCCAGAGCATCGGGCGCGATTCGTACCCGCGGGGTTCAAGGGATAACAACATGATGGAATTCTCAGGCGGCTGTGGTCGTGGGGTGATCGAACTGTCCCGCCATCCAGCGGCCGACGTCCGTGGCGCTGGTAGCAGCGGTGGGCTGCAGCGGCGACAAGCGGCCATGGCTCAGCGCGCCGATGCGGTCGCTGATCTGGAACAGCTCTTCGAGGTCTTCAGAAATCACCAGAATGGCGGCGCCGGCGTCGCGCAACTCGATCAGCGCACGGTGAATCGCTGCGGCCGCGCCGACATCCACGCCCCAGGTCGGGTGCGCAGCGATCAGCAGTTTCGGTTGCTGGAGGATTTCGCGGCCGAGGATGAATTTCTGCAGGTTGCCGCCGGAGAGGCTGCGCGCCGGGGTATGGGTGCCGGGGGTCTTTACCGCGAAGGTCTCGATGATGCGCCGGGCGAATGCCTCGACTCGGCTGTGCCGAATCAGTCCGTGGTTGACCATTCCCTCCTGTTGAAACGCGGTCAGCAGACCATTGTCAGCCAGGCTCATCGCCGGCACCGCGCCATGACCGAGGCGCTCGGCCGGGACAAAGGTCATCCCCAGGCGACGTCGAGCATCCGGCGCCAGGTGCGCCACGGAAGCGTCGAGAAAGCAGATGCGTGCGCTTTGGTCCCGTGCCAGGCGCTGTTCACCGCTGAGCAGTGCGAGCAGCTCGTCCTGGCCGTTGCCGGCGACACCGGCGATACCGACGATCTCCCCGGCGCGGACTTCGAGCATCACCTGTTCAAGTGACACGCCGAACGGATCGGCGTTGTGCCAGGACAGCGACTCGACCTGCAAAAAAGGCATGCCGCCTACGGCTTTCGGATATTCCGCTTCAAGCCCCTCGGCGTCGCCGACCATCAGCCGTGCAAGGTCCAGATCGCTGCATTCTGCGGGTATGCAATCGCCGGAGACACGCCCGCCGCGCAGCACTGTTGCGGCCTCGCATAGCGCTCGCACCTCGTTCAGTTTGTGGCTGATGAACAGGACGCTGCAGCCTTCCGCCGCCAGCCGGCGCAACACGGCAAACAGGTCGTCGGCCTCCTGTGGGGTGAGTACGGAGGTCGGTTCGTCGAGAATCAGCAGTTTGATGTCCTGCATCAGGCAGCGAACGATTTCCACCCGCTGACGCTCACCGATGGAGAGGCTATGAACCAGGCGATTCGGCTCCAGTGGCATGCCATAACGCTGGGACACTTCACGGATCTTCGATTCCAGCTGTTTGGGCGTTCCGGCGGCTGCACCGAGGGCCAGCGCCACGTTCTCGGCGACGCTCAGGGTTTCGAACAGCGAGAAGTGCTGGAACACCATGCCGATGCCGCGCTCACGCGCCTGCGCGGGGTCGCGCATGACGACCGGTTGGCCTTCCCAGCGGATCTCCCCGGCGTCGGGTTGCGTGACGCCGTAGATGATCTTCATCAGCGTGCTTTTGCCAGCACCGTTCTCGCCGAGCAGCGCGTGTATTTCGCCAGCATGAATGATGAGATCGATGCGGTCATTGGCCAGACAGCCTGGATATTGCTTGGTGATGCCGTTCAGCTGCAGGCGGGGTTGGGATGTATCGGGCATGGGAACGTCCGCTGGAAGTCATGACCGAGTGAATAGCAAAAAGCTGGCCAGGCAGTCAGGATTCCGCAGCGGGGCCAACAACAGGGTGGCTGGCTGTCGGCACAGGATAACAGCGAGCCTTATCAGTGCTTCGAATTGGTGCCAGGAAGGGCATTGCCGCCCCTGGGTGCACCGGGGTGGGGCGGGCGAAGAAGGCGCTTTTGATGATCCAGGCTCAGACCGGCTCGCATCGGGCAACATCGAGGACCGCGAGCCGAGCAGCCCAATGCGGGCTGCCGGTAAGTAGAGCCATGATGGTGTCGCTAGTAGGGGCTAGCAGTCGGGCGGACCACCAGTTCGCTCACATCCACACCGGCTGGCTGCTCGACGGCATAGGCGATGGCGCGCGCGATGGCTTCGGCTGGTATGGCAATGCGACGGAAATCGTTCATGGCCGCCCGTGCACCCTCATCGGAGATGCTCTCGGCCAGTTCCGATTCGGTGACACCGGGTGAAACCAGGGTGACGCGAATGTCGCCGCCGACCTCCTGACGCAGCCCTTCGGTGATGGCGCGAACCGCGTACTTGGTCGCGCAGTAGACCGCTGCAGTGGGGCTGACGGCGTAGGCACCTATCGAGGCGATGTTGATGAACTGGCCTGAGCGCTGACGCTGCATCAGCGGTAGTGCGGCGGCGATGCCGTGCAGCACGCCGCGGATGTTCACGTCGATCATCCGGTCCCACTCATCGACTTTCATGGCATCGAGGCGTGACAGCGGCATTACCCCGGCATTGTTGATGATCACGTCGACCCGGCCAAAGCGCTGCTCGGCAAAATCGACGAAGGCCTGGGTGTCTTCGCGGCTGGTGACATCCAATGCACGAAAGGCTGCGCTGCCACCGGCTCTGGTGATGCTGGCGGCAAGCTGTTCGAGCCGCTCCACGCGGCGGGCGCCGAGTACAACAGTAGCGCCGCGAGCGGCCAGCAGGCGCGCCGTGGCTTGGCCAATGCCACTGCTGGCGCCGGTAATGAGTACGACTTTTCCGTTGATGTTCGACATGCGCAGATCCTCGCTCGGTCATTCGGCAGCGCGGATGCGCCGTGAGATGAATGCTAAGCAGCGGACGGTACGCGGCGTTATGTCGATCCTGCCGAGGGCTTGCCTGATTCTGGCTGAGTGAGCCTTACCAGATGCCGTCGTGCAGCGCGGCCGCTTCATCTTCAAGCAGTGGCCCGACGACCTCGACCTTTCGCTGGCCCGCTTCGAAGACCACGCGACAGGGCAGGTCCAACGTCGGGTTTTCCGGATGGTTGCCGGTGATGGTCTTCAGGCTGCGCTCGGAAAGGCCATACACCACCCGCCCCAGACCCACCCAGTACGCGGCGCCGGCGCACATCGCGCAGGGTTCAGCGGAGGTGTACATGGTGCAGCGTGAGAGAAACTCCGGCGTATAGCGGGTCGAAGCGCGGGTCATCAGTACACGTTCGGCGTGGCCGGTCATGTCATGGTCCGGCATGTAGGCGTTGCCCTGTTCGAGCAGGGTCTCGCCATCCGGGCCGACCAGAATGGCGCCGAAGGGGTGCGTACCCTCGGCCAGGGCGCGGCGCGCCACGTCGAAGCTTTTACGCAGCAAGGCAGTGTCGTCTAGGGGCATGGTGAGATGTCCATTGAGAGTTTGGATCTGCTGGCGGGCAGGGTTCAGCTTTCGCCTTTCGGCAGGCTCCAGGTGAAGAACAGGCGTTGCGCGAGGCCGACCAGCTGAAACAGCGCCAGGCTGATGATGACCAGCATCATCAAGGCCGCGAAGGCTTGTGGGACCTGGAACATCGAGGTCGAGAAATTGATGAAGTAACCCAGGCCCTTGTCCGCCGCGACGAACTCGGCGACCACCGCACCGATCACCGCCAGCGTGATGGAGATGCGCAGCGCCGAGAACAGGTGAGGAATCGCGTAGGGCAGACGGATGTTGCGAAACTCGCGGGTTCGCGAGGCGCCCAGCGAACGCGACAATTCGATCAGCTCAGGTGGCGTCGCCAGCAGGCCGGTTACCGTCGACACCACGATGGGAAAAAAGGCGATCAGAAAGGTGATGAACACGCGCGGCAGGTCACCGGCACCCATCACCACTACGATGATCGGGGCGACCGCGACGATGGGCGTTGACTGCACGATGACCAGCAGCGGATAGAGCGTGCGTGACAGCAGCCTGGACGATGCCAGCGCGATAGCCAGCGGAATCCCGATCAGAATCGAAAGCCCGTAGCCGAGCAGGGTGACCCGCAGCGTGGCGAAGATGTGCTCGGCCCAGATCGTCGGGTCGAGCTTCCAGGTGGCGGCAAGGATGGCGCTCGGGGAAGGCAGAACGAATGCCGGCAGGCTCAACAGGCGGCAGGCTGCTTCCCAGAGCAACAGCAGGCCGAGCAGTGCCAGCCCAGGGGCGAAACGCTCGCCCAGTGCGCTTTTAGAGACCATGACGGCTGAATACCTTGCGACGGATATGGTTGGCGAGCTCGTTGAAACGGGGCTCCGTGAGGGTGTCCAGCGACCGCGGTCGAGGTATATCGACATCGATGATCTCGGTCACTCGGCCCGGGCGTGCTGACATCACCAGGATGCGGTCGGCCAGCAGCAGCGCTTCGGGAATCGAGTGGGTGATGAACAGCACGGTCTTCGGCCGCTGGGTCCAGATGTTCAGCAGCTCCAGGCTGAGTTCGTCGCGCGTCAGGGCGTCCAGCGCCGAGAAGGGCTCGTCCATCAGCAGGATTTCCGGGTCGTGCAGCAGCGCGCGGGCGATGCCTGCGCGCTGTTGCATGCCGCCGGACAGTTCATCCGGACGCTTGCCGCCGAATTCCTGAAGGCCCACCAGCTGGAGCAGCTCTTCACCACGCTCGCGCTCCTGCTGGGTGACCCGCCCGTATTTGTGCTTCATCGGAAAGGTCAGGTTGTCGCGGATCGTCAGCCAGGGCAGCAGCGTTGGTTTCTGGAAAACGATGCCCACCTCATCACGCGGGCCGTCCAGCTTCTTGCCGTAAATGCTGACATGACCACTGGTGGGCTGAATCAGACCGGCAAGAATGCGCAGTAACGTCGACTTGCCGCAGCCTGACGGGCCGATCACGGCAATGAACTCGTGGCGATCGATGGCGAAGCTGGTGTCGTCGAGGGCCACCACTTCGCTGCCATCCGAGGAGGTGAACACCTGCCGGACCTGCTCGAAGGTGATGCTCGGCCGTACGGCCGAGGGGGTTTCGGTCTGATTCATGCGATTACTCGACAAAACCGTTGGCAATGACCTGTTTCGGGTCGAGGCTGTCGCTTGGCAGATTCTGCGCGCGGGCGACCCATTGCCAGGTGGTTTCCAGGCGCTCGGCATCGAATTGGGCGGTGCCTTCGGCTTCGCTGACCTCGTTCTGCATCAGTGGGACTGACGCCGTGAACTGCTCGACCGCCTGCTGCTCATCGACTTCTGGAACGATTTTCTTCAGCGCAGCCGCGGCTGCGGCGGGATCGGCAATGGCCATGTCCTGGGCTTGGCGGTAGGCCTTGATGAATTTCTTCGCAACCTCGGGGTTGTCCTTCAGGAAGCGTTCAGAGGCGATCAGTGACAGACCATAGCCGTCGAAGCCGTAGTCCGACCACGGGATGACCTTGAGTTGCTTGCCGGCTTCCTGCATGGAACGGGCAAAGCCTGGCGCCACGGTGACCCAATTGATGGTCGCATCGACCTTGCCGGTGGCCAGCATGGGCGCCAGCGCGCCCGGGTCGAGCTTGAGCAGCTTCACTCCGTCGCGGTCGATGCCGTTGGCTTCGAGCACCAGCGGGAACACCACATTGGAGGCGGAGAAGGTCGGGGTTGCAACCGTCTTGCCGGCGATGTCTTTGAACGCTTCGATGCCTGAGCCTTCTGCGGTAAAGAAGGCGTCTGGCTGCTTGTTGTAGATCGGTGCCACGGCGACCACCGGCACAGGTCCCTGTGCCCGCGCCTGCAGGACCGAGGCCAGGCCGGCGCTGCCGAAGTCGGCGCTGGCAGTGGCCAGTTTGGTCACCACGTCGCTGCCGCCGCGAGCGCTGGCGATCTCCACCTCGATGCCCTGGTCAGCAAACAAGCCTTTGTCGACGCCGAGATAGATCACTGCCTTGTCGCCGGCGGGCAGCCAGTCATTCAGCCAGCGCACGGTATCGGCCGCCAGCGCAGCTTGGGAGAACAGGGCCAGCAGTGAACTGGCGATCAGGTTTTTCTTGAACATGGGGCGTCGCTCCTTGATTGGCGTCACGAGAGGGTGTCGATCAGAAAACGGGGTCGGGATGGTGTGAGAAAAAGGGCAGCAAGCTGGCGAGCAACTTGTCCGGGGCGGCCAGTTGCGGCGCGTGCCCACAGTCGAGCGTGACCCGTTCGGCGCCGGGCACCAGCTCCTGCATCCAGCGTTGAACGGCCGGCACCACCGAGCGGTCCGTGCTGCATTCGATGTACAGGCGTGGCAGGCGGCCAAAGCGCTCGGCGGTCCAGCGCGCTACGACTGCACGCCCGCTGTCGGGTTGGACCCCCAACCGCTGTGCGGCGGCCAGCGCTTGCGGCAATGGCACATCATGGAAAAACAGTGCGCAGGCGATTTCGGCGGGCACCCGGGTGCCGAGTCCGTCCGCGCTGCGCTGTAGAAAAGGGCCAACGCCGGACACTTCCGGCGCTGTGCTGACCAATTCCGCACAGGCTTCTGCAAACGACAAGCCGCTGGGCAACATCATGCCGGCGACATAGGACACGCCCGCGATACGCTCGGCGCGCTTTTCGGCCACAGCCGTCGCGGTCATTCCGCCGCCGGAATGCGCCACCAGCTGTATGGAGCCTTCCAGTTGATCTATCAGCGTACAGACGTGCGCCTCGTAGCTCTCGAGGCTCACCGCTGTTGCTGGCGTGTCATCGCTGCCGTTACCGGGCAGGTCCACGGCGTGGGGCGTGAAGCCGGCAGACCGCAGCCCGTCGAGCAAACCGTCCCAGACCCAGCTGCCGGCCCAGGCGCCGTGAATCAGTACGACATGGCGTTCAGGCATACGTCCTCCGATACATCTCGCGGTAGTGTTCTTCGACCGTGACGCTTGGGTAGCGCGGCGCTTCGTCGGGCTCGAGACAGGTCGGGATGCAGCTGACGAGATGATCGGGGTTACCGCCGTAGAAGAACGGCACGCTGTAACGCTCGCGACCGGACAGATTGACCACGCGGTGCAGGGTCGAGCGGTAACGGTCGTTGGTCCAGCGGGCGATCATGTCGCCGAGGTTGACTACATAGGTGCCCTTTAGAGGCGGAGCGTCCATCCAGTCCTGAGTGCGGTGATTCCAGACTTGCAGGCCGGGGTTGTCGTCCTGCAGCAACAGCGTCAAGCCGCCGAAGTCGGTGTGCGCACCGCAACCCTTCTCGCCCGGCGCAGCGTTTGCGGGTTGCGGCGGGTAGTGCAGCAGCCGCAGGGTGGCCATGGCGTCTTCACAGAAGCCGGCGAAATACGCTTCCGGCAGCTCAAGCGATAGCGCCAGTCCCGTCATCAGCTGCTCGGCGAGATCGGTCATGGCGGCGTGATAACGCGCCATGGCAGGGCGGAAATCGGGCAGGGTCACCGGCCACTGGTTCGGCCCGTGATTGAAGCGTCCGGCTTGTACGCGCGGGTCTTCTGCCGGAAGGTCGCGGCCAAGGTAGAAGCCTTCCTTCAAGTCAGCCGGCGCGCCTGGCTCCAGCCGCTGACCGCGCAGCGCTTCGTATCCACGGTTGGCAGGGGAGGCGGCTTTGTCGAGCGCTCGTTTGGCTTCGTCAGGCAGGGCGAACAGCTGTCGCGCCTGTTCGAACACGACCGCTTGCAGCGCCGCATCGATGCCATGGTGGTGGATGTAGAAAAAGCCCCAGTCACAGCACGCCTGTCCAATTTCCTCGGCGACGGCGATGCGTGCCTGTGGATCCTCGCCGAGCAGACCGGTCAGGTCGATCAAGGGCAGATGGCATGCGGGTGCGTGGCCTGAGACGAGGGGATAAGGCATGTAAACAGTCCTGCGTACGGGAGGGCGGTGACCCTTTGTGCTGCAGTATCCGGTGCGTCAGCTGTGCGCAAAAGAAGAGAATATCGCGCATGCCGATGCCGTTTCGGCATCAGCGCTCGCTGCCTCTTTATAGGGCTTGGGGCGCTCTAAAACGGGGCTTGTGGTTATTCGCGCCGTGCGTGATCTGCAGGCATGAGGGCAGCCTTTAGCCGAAACCGTGTGCTCCGAAAGGGCGCACTCAGGCGGGTTCTGAGTGAGGCGAAAAAACTCCACTCTCATTGGATGGCTGAAGCACTGAGCGTGCTGTTTTGAAGGGACTGGTTCTGAGCTGAGCGGCGGGCGGTGTTGGGTTTTGTATGGGAGGGCGCGGCGGGGCCAGGGGGGGACGTCAGATCAGCCCGGCATCGGTGCGCTCGCGTTGCTCGCGAAGAGTGATTTCCTCGCAGAGCGCGCGAACGAATGCATCCACCGCCACGGGCAGGTAGCGTGAGCTGCGTACATACACGCCGAGATCGCTGAGCACCTGACCGTTGTCGTTCAGCGGCAGGTGCACCAGGCTACCTGCAGACAGTTCCGCCTCGATGCCGATACGTGTCTGGAAAGCGATGCCGGCGCCACGCTTGGCCATCTGCGCTGCAAGCTCCACCGAACTGGTTTCAAGTGCTGCTTTCTGTGGCGAACGGGTACGCGCCAATACCGGGGCAAGTAGGTGGTGAATCGAGAGGTCGCTTTTGGCCAGAATCAGGCGATGCTCAGCGCAGGTCGAGAAGCTCACCTCGCGGCGGTCTGACAGCGGATGGGCCGCAGGGACGATGGCGCCAAGGCGAAAATGACCGACGCCGAGCTGTTGCAGATCGGCAGTCCGCCGCAGCGCGAAGGCGATACCGATATCGGCCTGGCCACTGACGACTGCTTCCGGAATGGCTTGCGAACCCAGGCTGGTCACCCCGACCGTGATGTGCGGATAGCGTGCTGTCATGCTTTCCAGCACCGAGGGCAGCAAGTCGACGGTGACGCCCGAAACGGTGGCGATCTCCACATGGCCGGTGCGCAAGCCTTGCAGCGCGTCAAGTTCCGAGCTCGCGCGTGCAGCGTCTTGTAATACGACGAGGACGTGACGCGCGAAGACTTCGCCAGCCGCAGTCAGGCGCAGGCCCGCTGGCAGGCGCTCGAACAGCGGCGAGCCGATTTCGCCTTCCAGCTTGAGGATCTGCCGGTTCACGGCGGAGGAGGCGACGTTCAGACGCCGCGCGGCTTCGCGGATCGACTGGCAACGCCGCACCATGTCGAAGTAATGGATCGCAGGTGAATGGATACGCAGGCGTCGGGACATACAGGCTGACGGCTCGGGAGCAAACGGTGAATGGCGCTGGGGTCAGCGTGGTGGGGTCAGGCCACACCCTTTGAGAATCACCTGGATGAGCGTCTCGGTGCCGCGCTCGAAATCATCCTTGGTGACGCGGCGTTGACCGGTGATGCGTCGGATCTGATCGGAGAAGTCGGCGTAATGCTGGGTGCTGCTCCAGATCAGAAAGATCAGGTGCATGGGGTCGATCGGGTCCATCTTGCCGGCATCGCTCCAGGCCTGCAGCACTGCTGCGCGACCGCGAAACCAATCGCGATAGTCTTCGTTGAAATGCGCGGAAAGGCATTCGCAGCCGCTGATGACCTCCATGGCGAAGATCTTCGAGGCCTGTGGCTGTTTGCGGGAAAAAGCCATCTTGGTGCGGATGTAATCAGCCAGCGCAACGGCCGGATCATCCTCGACGGTGAGGTGATCGAAAGCGCTGTCCCAGAGTTCGAGGATATGCCGCATCACTTCGACGTAGAGGCCGAGCTTGTTGGTGAAGTAGTAATGCAGGTTGGCCTTGGGCAGACCTGCTCGAAGGGCTATCGCGTTCATGCTGGTGCCCTTGTAGCCGTGGTGGGCGAACTCTTCCGCCGCGGCTGACAGAATCAGCTCTTCGTTCTTCTGGCGAATCCGCCCGGTGCGTTTACCGTCGGTTGACGCCGGGGGGAGCAACGCGTCGAAAGTTGTCATAAGGTCCTTTCCCTGTAGGGGCGGCATCAGGCCCGATGCGCTTGTCGAATGCTAGCCTACGCCGGCTCCGGAAGCGGTGGCTACAGACCTTCGGCTGACCGTGCACTCGCGCGACAAATAAAGCGGTGTTCGATACGCAACAACGGCGGCACCGTTTGGGCTCCGCCGTTGGCGAGCAAGACCGTTCAAGACGGTGGGCCGCCCGTGGAACGGGCGGCTGCGTGCATCAGAAATGCACCTTCACGATGGCGTTCCAGGCGCTTTGGTCGGTAGGGCCGACAAAGTTTTCGCTGACGAAGCCGCCGTCCTTGATGCCGTACTTGTTCGACCAGTAGTCATATTCGATACCGACGTAAAGCTGACCGGCCTTCTGATACACGGCCTTGCCAAGGTCGTACTTCACCTGCGGGTTGATGTGAAGGTTCTTCGACTGGAAATCGTCCGAACCTTCGTTACCGGCGTCATTCACGACCCAGTCGATATAGCCATCAAAGAGGATGTCCGAGCTGCCGACGGGAATTGTGATAGCCCAGGTCGGGGTGATCTGCCACTGGCCGGACGCCTTGTCACGAATGCCGTCGGGCTTGCGGTAGTAGGTGTTGATGGCCAGGCGGTCGAAGCCCGGGACCGCCAGGTCGACGGCCGGTCCGAGCAGGTAGTTCTGCACTTCGTCCTCGCCGCGCTCGTAGGTGAAAGCGATCAGTACATCCTTGATCGGGCCGTACGAGAAATCCATTCCGGTGGTCTTGCCGAGCGAAAGACGCGGGCTGAACTCGCCGTAGTAGGTCCGTGCGGCCTCGCTGTCGTCCGTGCTTTCATTCCACTTGTAGTCGACGAACATGAACACGTCGCCGTAGGTCCAGCCGCTGGCATGTTCGAAGGTCAGGGTGTGCTGGGTATCCGGGTCGACCTTGAAGTCGTTCCCGTACAGATAAGTCAGGCTGTTGTTCTGCCAGAGCATCGGTGCGGCGATTGCCTGGCCAGCGAGCATCATGCTGCTGGCGAGTGCGGCAGTGGTCAGTATGGATTTCATGTAGTGCTCCTGTTGCGTTATGTGTGCTTTTTCTTGGCCGAACGGTCAGATGAATCTGACAAAGCAAGTCTTGAGCCAAGTGCTCTCGAATGGCCTTGTGTTCGTATTATTGTTTATTTATCAATTACATAAGCCTTACGGTCAGCTATAGCGCCGGGCTCGTTCGGCGCCAGCGCAGGTTCTTGCCCCAGAAAGAACCTGACCAAGCGGACAATGCTTCATCTCGATGCAGCAATAAGCCATCTGCTCTCGCCCAGAAGCCGGCACTCATTCATTAGCGGCCGCAGTGTTGATCCAGGTCGCGCTGCATGGATGTCGCATGATCGCGTTGCCTTTCTGGACAGAAAAAAGCCCCGTGGGTACGGGGCTTAACGCTTTCGCATGGGTTTGATCAGATCACTTCAGCCCAGAGGTCGTATTCATCGGCATTGGTGACCCGAACACGGACCATTTCGCCAGCCTGCAGGGGACGCTCGCTGTCGACATAGACCATGCCGTCGATTTCAGGGGCATCAGCCCATGAGCGACCGATCGCGCCGTCTTCGTCGACTTCGTCAATGAGCACGTCCAGTTCCTGGCCAACCTTGCGTTCCAGGCGCGCTGCGCTGATGGCTTGCTGATGGGCCATGAAACGGTCCCAGCGGTCTTGCTTGACGTCGTCCGGTACCGGCTCGAGATCCATGGCTTCTGCGGGCGCGCCCTCGACGGGCGAATACTGGAAGCAGCCCACGCGGTCGAGCTGGGCTTCGGTCAGCCAGTCGAGCAGGTACTGGAAGTCTTCCTCGGTCTCGCCAGGAAAGCCCACGATGAAGGTGGAGCGAATGGTCAGTTCCGGGCAGATCTCGCGCCACTTCTTGATGCGCGCCAGGGTCTTGTCTTCAAAGGCCGGACGCTTCATGGCCTTGAGCACTTTGGGGCTGGCATGCTGGAAGGGGATGTCCAGGTACGGCAGGAGCTTGCCGGCAGCCATCAACGGGATCACGTCATCGACGTTCGGGTAGGGATACACGTAGTGCAGTCGCACCCACACGCCCATGCTCGACAATGCCTGGCACAGCTCCAGCATCCGCGTCTTGACCGGCTGGCCGTTCCAGAAATCAGTCTTGTACTTGACGTCGACGCCGTAGGCGCTGGTGTCCTGAGAGATCACCAGGATTTCCTTTACACCGGCCTTGACCAGACGCTCGGCTTCACTGAGCACATCGCCTACCGGGCGGCTGACCAGCTTGCCGCGCATGGACGGAATGATGCAGAAACTGCAGGTGTGGTTGCAGCCTTCGGAAATCTTCAGGTAGGCGTAATGGCGCGGGGTCAGCTTGATGCCTTGCGGCGGGACCAGATCGACGAAGGGGTCGTGATCGATGTTCGGCGGCACAACCTGGTGTACGGCGTTGACCACCTGCTCGTACTGCTGCGGGCCGGTCACCGCCAGGACGCTGGGGTGCACGCTGCGGATATTGTCTTCGGCGACGCCCATGCAGCCGGTGACGATCACCTTGCCGTTCTCGGCGATGGCTTCACCGATGGCGTCCAGCGACTCGGCCTTGGCGCTGTCGATGAAGCCGCAGGTGTTGACCACCACCACATCGGCATCCTCGTAGGACGGCACGATCTGGTAACCCTCCATGCGCAGCTGGGTCAGGATGCGTTCAGAGTCGACCGTGGCCTTGGGGCAACCCAGGCTGACGAACCCGACTGTTGGCGTTTTGCTCATCGACTTTGAACCTCGAAAACCGCGCATGAAAAAGGCGCGCGAGTATACAGAGCTGGGTATTTTTTAGCCATGTCTGCCGTCGCCCAGGTCAAGGTGGAATCCTGTCAGCACTAAAACCGCGGGGTTTGCAGAGCTCAAGCGTCCGGTTTGGAATCTTCCGGCAAGTACTGATCGGGTTCAGCGATTTCCGAGCGATTGCGCCCGTGTTGCTTGGCTCGGTAGAGCGCGGCATCGGCCAGTTTCAGGACGCGTTCGATGTCGCTGGCGTGCATCGGCCAGACTGCGATCCCCAGCGAAACGGTGATGTGGCCAACCACCGGAATTTGCTCAAGCTCGACGCAGGTACGCAAGCGCTCGGCTACCAGCAACGCCGAATCGAGCGTGGTGTTGGGCAGTAGCATCAAGAACTCTTCGCCGCCGCTGCGACAGAGAATGTCGGCATCCCGCGAGCAAGTCTTCATCAGTCCAGCCATCTGTTGGATGACGGTATCGCCTACGTCATGGCCGTGGGTGTCGTTGATGCGCTTGAAATGGTCGATGTCCAGCGCAATGACTGCAAAGGAACGGCCTTCGCTGCCGAGCATCTCCAGCGCGAAGGTAAGGCCTCGACGGTTGTGCAGCCCAGTCAGCGGATCGGTCTGTGCGTCCAGGTTGAGCTTGCCGATGCGCTGATGCAGCAGGCTGATACCCAATTGCATGGCGCGCTTGAGCTGGGCCGCTTCGAAATACCACGAGCGGATACGCTGGATGCGCTCAGCGGTGTTGGGTGCGTCCATTTCGCTGGCGCGCTGGGCCAGTTGCGACAGCGGTCGAGTAATCAGCGTCGCCAGGCCCCAAATGCACAGTAACGTCAGCAGGGCTAGCGGCGCGGTCTGGCGAGCAACCCTGAACATCAGGTCATCGAGCGGTTGCAAGGTGTTGGCTGTCGGCCGCTGAGCCACGATGCCCCAGCCAGCGGCAGGGGAGGCCGCATAGCCGGCCAGCATGTCCACGCCTTGGCTGTTGACCACCCGAAGGCTACCGGACTCGCCTTGTAGCGCCCTGTCGATCACTGCGTTTTCGCCCACTACCGTACCCAGCCGTTTCGGCTCAGGGTGATAGAGCAACCTTCGCGTCTGGTCGACGGCATAGAGGTAGGAGCCGTCCTGATAGAAGTGCTGGCCCAACATGCTGTGCAGGATGTTGCGCTCTCGCAGATAGATCACTCCACCGACATAGCCGAGGTAGGTTCCGTCGTCTGCCACGATGGGATGTGAAATCAGGACGACCAATGTGCCCAGAGCCGAAATATAGGGGCTGCTGATCAGGGGCTTGCGCTCGGCGAGCGCTTGGCTTGCGCCCGGCGAATTCAGCTTCTGGCCGACCAGTAGTCCGGTATTCGGGGCGGTTGCGAGAACCTTACCTTCGGCGCTGGTGATGACCACAGCATTGAAACTGTCGGTCTGTTGCCGAAGCCGCCAGGCCTCAGCCTGCCATTGGTTAACGTCCGGGAACCGCGTGGCCATGATCTCGGCGCTCACAGCCAATTGCTGTTGAGCGCTACGGAAGAACTCTTCGGCCCCGTCTGCCAACTTTGCTGCATACGCTTGGTTGGCGGCGAGTGTGCTGCCGATCAGTGAGTCGCGCTGGACCTTGTAGCTGGCGTAGAAGCCAATGCCGAGCGTGATCAAGCCACTCAGCATTGCCAACAGGATGATCAGTCGGCGCAAGTCCAAGCGAGGTAGGCGAGCGGTTTGCATAGTTCCAGCTGTAGTCAATCTCGGCGGGATGTTAGGGCGTTTGTTGCCTTGCCTCCAGCAATGACGGCAAACAGTCGACAACAGGTCTGGCAGATTCTGGTTGCGGGCGTGCAGCTCGCGAGACCCTAACACGGTCATCAAGCAGGCAAGCAAGATTATTGATCGCTTCCCCTGTCATACCTTGTATGAAACATGAACAACCGGGCCCGGAAGGTGACCAATGTGCACCGGCGAGTAATCTGGTCCGGGGTGCCTTTGCTACCATGCGCTCACTGATCGAAACGGAAAGCTGCTGTGACCGACAACTCTACCTACTCGCCAACCGCGCCAGCTCATGTTCCGACTGGCGTGCCAGGGTTGGACGCTGTCCTAAAAGGCGGGCTGCTGCCCCGAGCGGTATACATCGTCCAGGGTGGGCCGGGTGAGGGGAAAACCATTCTGGCCAACCAGATCTGTTACAGCTGGGCAGCCCGTGGCGAGCGTTCCCTGTATGTGACCTTGCTGGCCGAAACCCACCACCGTCTGCTTCGCCATCTGCAGAACATGCGTTTCATGGACAACCAGTATGCTGGCACTTCGGTGGTCTATGAGAGTGCCTTTGACATTCTCCGTACCGACGGGCTGGAAGGCATCCTGCGTTACCTCACGCGCAATGGAAAGCGTCAACAGGCCTCGTTGATCGTGATCGACGGGCTGTTCGCGCTGGAAGAAAACGCCGCCTCGGAGCGTGCTTTTCGCGAATTCATCAATGACCTGTCGATTTACGCTGACGTAGTTGGCTGCACCATCCTGTTGCTGACCAACAGCAAACGCGACTCTGGCAGCCCCGAGTTCACCATGGTCGATGGTTGGTTGCACCTGGGCAGTGACGAGGATCAGTTCCGGACCTACCGGTATCTGCAGGTGCGCAAGTTCCGCGGCAGCGACTTCATTTCCGGTCGGCACATGAGTTCGATCACCAGCGACGGTTTTCGTGTGTTCCCACGGCTGGAGGCAGTTACCGGCGAATTGGAATCGGCGCCCATGCGCGATGAGCGCCTGAGCACCGGTGTTGTTGGGCTCGACGACATCATTCAGGGCGGTATTCCTTTTTCCTCGACGACCTTGCTGGTAGGCCCCACCGGGGTGGGCAAGACCACCCTGGGACTGAGCTTCATCTGTGACAGCAGCGAAGCTGAGCCCGGTCTCATTTTTGGCTTTTACGAGGACGCACACAGGCTGCGACGTCGTGCAAAAGCACTCGGGCTTGAGCTGGGGGCCATGATCGACAGTGGCGTGGTGGAGGTGGTTCATCACGCTCCAACCGAGCTGCTGCAGGATCAGCTCGCCGAAGAGATTATCGAGGAGGTTCGCCGGAGAGGCGTGAAGCGGCTGTTCATCGACGGCATCGACGCGTTCAAACAAGCGGCAGTGAATGAGCAGCGGCTGGGGCGTTTTGTCAGCACCCTGACGGCCATTCTCCGTTGCGAGGGTGTTACGACGGTATTTACCGCGGAGTTGGCAGAGATCGTCGGCGGCGAGCATGGATTGCAGTTTGCCGCCGTCTCGGCGATCGCCGAGAACATCATTCTGCTGAGGTATGCAGAACTCGAATCGCGGCTCTACCGAACACTGGCGATCCTGAAGATGCGCGAAAGCGGCTTCGACCCCTATGTGTACGAGTTCTATCTGGGCGAGGGCGGGTTCAAGCTCGGAGGGAGGATGGAGCGTACTGAGGGGGTCGTGACGGGGCAGCCCCACCGTCAAACCTTGACGGGAGGGCGGGATGCGTGACGAGCAGCCCCAAAGACTCCAACCGCTCGTGTTGCTGGTCGAGGATGAGCTCGGCCTCAGCAAACTGATGGTGATGATCTTAGAGGACGAGGGTTACCGAGTCGTCGAAGCGGCAAACGGTGCGCAGGGCTTAGCCAAGCTCGAGCAGGAAAAGCCCGCGCTGATCATCACCGACTACATGATGCCCGAGCTCAATGGCTTCGAGATGGTGTGCGCAATACGCAAGAACCCTGCGTATGACGACGTGCCAATCCTGATGATGAGCGCTGCGTTGCCCCAGCAGCTGCCAATCGACGGCCTGGTCGATCATTTCCTGCAAAAGGGCACCGGCTTGGAGACACTGGTGGCCACCATTCGCCGTCTCGTCGAGGACAACGGCACGCCCTCGGAGGCGACTCGCTAGGCCGATAAGAATATCGCGCTCAGGGCACCGGATTCAGGCCAGTAGCGCTGATACCTTGCCGACTGCCCGGCAGGAAGCGCTTGAGGCGCAACGCTGGCGACTCGATCAGATACCAAGACACTGCAGCGATGGCGATACTCGCCACCAGGCTGATTACCATGAATGCCGGCAACGACAGGTGGGGATCCAACCAGTGCATCATCAGTTGCTGCACGGGAAAACTGAAGATGTAGATGCCGTATGAGAAATCACCGTATCGGCCGAAGCCTGACAGCCGCGGGATTTTCAGATGCGCCAGGTAAATGGTCAGGTAGGGCAATGTCAGGACATGTACGAAGAACCACCATTCGGTCCTTGCGCTAATCAGCGATAGCGAAAGCAGGGCAAGCGCGATTTTCCAGTTCCACGGCAGCAGCTTGCGGTAGATATATAGCGCTGAGCCAAGAAAGAAAAACATGCCCAAGCGGGTTACCTTGCGCAGGATGTCGCTCTCCAGCCCCAGCTTCGGCACCAGGTAGAAGTGGACGACCATAAGCACCATCGGCACCGCCACTACTGCAGCTCGTCCAAACAGCCTGAGCAGCCCTAGCACCAACAGCATCGTGTACATCAGTACTTCGTAAGGCAGCGTCCAGACCGATCCGTTGACCGTCCCCGGAAACGGATTTTCGGTGAAGACGCCGGGCAGATGGAACTGTGTGAACAGCGCTGCATTGGAGAGATAACGGACAGTCTGGCTGTTGAGCAAGTACTCGCCGAGCGAAAGGTCGGTGCCCAGTGGGCCGACGACAAACGCGGTGAACAGCGTCGATACCGCCAGCGCTGGAAATATACGCAGTGCTCGTTTGCCGGCGAAGTCCAGGCCACTACGGCTGTGAATCCACGAGGCGGCGATCAAAAAACCGCTCATGACGAAAAACAGGTTCACCGCAATGTCAGCGGTGTCCATGGAGCCGGTGAACAGCCGTACTGGTTCGACAGCGCCCAGTCCAGAGAGCCAGTAGCAGTGGCCAAGCACCACTGCGGATGCAGCGAAGAAGCGTAGAAAGTCGAAGTTGTTTTCGTCGCGTTGCATTGAGGCGATGTCCATGCACGGCTCCTGATGTTTCTGAAACGCCCGAGGTGGCCAGGTCAACGCAAGGGGAATGTCTTGCTCATTCCTAACGCACCGGATTCGCCGTCGTGAATGGCTTGCTCAATGAGCGCCAGACGCCCGCGGCTGTTGCGCAGACGAGCGACGAGGCGC
Source organism: Pseudomonas sp. 9Ag (assembly GCF_902506445.1). Classification (NCBI taxonomy): domain Bacteria; kingdom Pseudomonadati; phylum Pseudomonadota; class Gammaproteobacteria; order Pseudomonadales; family Pseudomonadaceae; genus Pseudomonas; species Pseudomonas sp. 9Ag. The sequence goes on along the minus strand of NZ_LR733836.1, from coordinate 2,718,976 downwards.
AAAAGGGTGAGAAACATCGCTCGGTTGATGCGGTGGAGCCTGGGGGAGGCAGCCCAAACGTTCTTGTCGAACCAGGCCTGGTTACGCGCGGTGTAGTAGGCGCGGAAATCCGACTCGCCGAGGAGGAAGGTTTCATAGATGTTTCGGGTACGCTGCTTTGTGTTCCAGGACTGCTCCAGCTCCTCGATCACCGCCTCGGTAAAGAGAAACAGCCGCCCACCGCTGGCCGTGATTCGCCGGGTGTACTCGGTGTCGTCAACGTAAAGGACCAGCTCTTTCAGCGGCAAACCTATCCGCTCATACAGGCTGCGGTGCGCGAGCATGCCGCCATAGGGGGCGAATGGCAGGCTGATGCTTGTAGGCAGTGGGCCGGCTCGCTTGCCCCACGGCAGTCGCCTCCAGATTTTGTAAGGCAATTGGGCGATGTGAAACCCGAAATAGCTGGAGCGCGGTTGCCGGATGTAACGGGCAGGTATGCCCTGAGCGATGTCGGCCTGTTGGGTCTCACGGTAGCCCAGGACTGCGACCTGGTCCGAGCCGAGCAGGCCAGTCAGACGCGTGAGCTCATGGTGCAGAATCGATACGGCGGCGGCAGTGGGCAGGTTGTCATCGTCCATCATCCAGATGAAGTCGGCGTCGGAAGCCAGCGCAGCTTCAAGTCCCACGGCGTAGCCATTGGCCGAGCCTGTGTTTTCGGCCAGTTCGATCACACGAACCTGATCCGGCCAGCGCTGTACCAACTGATCGAGAGACGTCAGCGATGCGTTGCTCACCACCACCACGTTGCTGACCGCGGGAAAACTCAGGGCGCGCTCGATCGATTGCTGCACAAACGGCAGCCGGTCTCCGTAGGTCACGGTGACCACAGTGGTTTTCGAAGTCATGATTGTCTCGACGTGGAAACGTGAGCGGCCCGCTACCCAGGGGCGTGGCGCTCCCGGCAAGGCCCTTGCGGCGCTGCGGTAGCGGGTAGCGGGATCGCTAGGAAGTGGGTGGTTCTAATCAGCCGATTTGGTCGGATGTAGCGTTGGCGTTTGGCTGCGCTTCAGAGGACGGCTCGACTGCTGAGAATAGGACATGGCGGTCCGGGGTAAACAATGCGTGGAAGACACTGATCAATTTGCTGGGCCCGGACGCGTCGGGCGGCGTTTGGAAAAATTCCGTGTAGGAATATCCGTCGGCATACACCAGGGTTTGCTGGGTTTGGTCTGCACTGTCCATAGCGACTCCAAGTATCACGGGGGTTAAAACGAGTAGCGAATGGTTTCGTTTGAGCGGTATGGGTTGCCTACAAAGGGTTTTGCCAGGCGGATCGGCGCGGGTGTCGCTATGTCGGAACTGGAACTGCCTGCGCATTGCGGAGCGTTCTGATGCATGCCGAGGTTGAACAGGGTTGCTCCGCGACGCTTGGCACAGCCTGTTTTGCTCTGCACGGAATGGCCAGACTCATGTAACAGCCCGTCTTCGCTTGGCAAGTCCGAGCGGTGGTGGGCGCTAGCGGTACCGCCGATCAACAGCGCGAGGCTTAATGCCGAAATGGTTTGAAAGCATTGTGCTGCGGTGGTTGTGTTCATCCTTGAAGCCTCGCATAGGGGAGTGAGGACTCGGTCAGGCATGTTTCATCGGAACTGCCGTAGGGTAAACCTGAGCCACATTCAGAGAGGTGATCGTTGGTAGATCCAGTAGCGCATCCTGCCCTTGGAGCAACGAAACCTCTCGAACCCTAGTATCAACGAATGACTTGATCTCCTGCCTGAATCGTTCGGTTGAAAATCGCTCTGCGCTTGTGCGGCAGGTCTCAGGCAGAATCTGATGCGCGTGCACCTCGAATCGCTCCACGGCGGCTATCAACGATTCAGGTGTCTGCTCGTTATAGAACACGCCCGTTGGCTCGGGATGCTCGATTCCCCGCACGGTTTCCAGTACGCCGCCTCTGCCGTAGGCAATGACTGGCGTGCCGCACGCCTGTGCTTCGATGGGTGCGATGCCGAAATCCTCTTCTGCAGCAAACACGAAGGCGCGGGCGCGCTGCATGTGGTGCAGCAGCACGGCGAAGCTCTGGTAGCCCATCAGCGTCACGTTCGACGTGGCGAGTTCCCTGGCCTTTTCCATTTCCGGCCCACTGCCGATCACGATGAGCTTCTTGTCGGGCATTCGGGAGAACGCCTCGACGATCATCGGGATGCGCTTGTACGGCACCATTCGCGAGGCCGTCAGGTAGTAATCCTCTTTCGCCGCGTGGAGCGTGAACTGACGTGTGTCGACCGGTGGGTAGATCACGGTGGATTCGCGGCGGTAGCTCTTGTTGATGCGCCGACCGATGAAGTGAGAGTTGGCGACAAAGTCGTCAACACCGCTGGCGGTGCGCTGATCCCACATGCGCATGTAGTGAAGCAGCATGCGCGCCAGTTTGGCCTTGAATCCATGATCGAGACTCGCTTCGTGCAGGTACTGATGCTGCAAATCCCAGGCATAGCGGATCGGCGAGTGCACGTAGCTGATATGCAGTTGGTTGGGGCCGGTCAAAACGCCCTTGGCAACGGCATGGCTGCTGGAAATCACCAGGTCGTAACCCGACATGTCCAGCTGCTCGATGGCCAGCGGCATCAAGGGCAGATACTTCTGGTAGTGCGTCTTCGCCTTCGGCAATTGCTGGATGAAAGTCGTGGTGGCGCGCTTGCCGCCGAGGTTGGCTCGGTCCTCATCGGAGAGGAAATCGATCACGGAATACAGGTCAGCTTCCGGCCAGACATCCAGCAATCCGGCAAGCACCCTCTCGGCACCGGCATAGGTCACTAGCCAGTCATGAATTATGGCGATTTTCATTGCGAAGGCCTTTTCTAGGTAGGGGAGTGGCAGGCGTCACCCCGGTTGCAGTGACGGGAATTGCAGTTACAGCTACTGGCGTGATGCTTCAGCCGCCAGCGGGGCGGGGATATCGGGACGGCTGGGAACGGACCCGCTTCCTGGCTAGTGCTTTGGTTGGCTGATTGGCAGCGGATTAATGTCTGCAACGTCGACATTTCGCACGCCGGTGAATGCTTGGTCGATAAGTCTGGAGACCTGACGAGCCGAGGTGTTCCAGCAATATCGCGCGACGTTTGCCTTGCCTCGACGGCGCAGGTCCTGACGCAAGGCTTCGTCCCGCAGGACCCGCTGCATGCTCTGGGCGATGTCCTCTACCCTCATGGGATCGAAGTACAGCGCGCTGTCGCCGAGAACCTCGGGAATGGATGCGGCACGCGCGGCGATAACCGGGCAACCACAGGCCTGCGCTTCGAGTGGAGGGATGCCGAACCCTTCATATAGCGAAGGAAATACGAAGGCAGCCGCACCTTGGTAGGCCTCTACCAGTTCCTCGTCCGTCAGCCTGCCTAGCATGCGAATGCGTCGACTACCGGCCACATCGTGGAGGCTTCCCGAGAAGATCCGGTTGGAGTCACCAATGATGCGCAGCTCGACCTCATCGAGACCTTCCATGCTCAGGAAAGCCGCGACCATCCGGGCGAAATTCTTGTGCGCGCTGGGCGACGACACTGCCAGGAGGTAAGGCGCCGCCTCGCGTGGGCATTGCTCTGCGCAAAAGGGTTGGAAGCGTGCATCCACCGCGTTTGGTACAACGCAGATATTTTTTGCCGGATACCCGTAATGGCCGGCTATCTCCTTTCTGGAAAATTCGCTGACGGTGATCAACGCCTTGGTTCGTCCAAGCAGAAACGGGGTCAGGTTTCGGTACATGGCTCTGAATGTCCTGGAATAACTTTCCGGGTGCCTGATGTAGGTGATGTCGTGGTGCGTCGCAATCTGGTTGCCGTAGAACAGTGGGGCGGTGTTGCACAGCGAGACCAGGGGGGGAGAGCCGTTGCGTGCCAGCCACAGTGGAAGATCCAATTGCTCCCACAAGTGCCCGTGGTGTCGGCCTATACGTCGGACCTGCAATTGTTCTGCACTTTCGTGCAGGCGTATGTCATCAGGCGCGACGAAGACCAGGTCGTTGCGCAAGTCTTTGAGCTGCAGGCAAATCTGTTCCGCGAACCGCTGTACGCCTCGCATATCCTGAGTCAGGAAGCGAGCATTGATCACGATCATCTTGAGTTCCTTCTGTTCAACGAGTCGAGATGGTCAGCGCCTGCCCCGTATCAGGCGAAGCCGCTTCGCCGAGGCTGACAATTTTAGGGAACCGGTCGAGCTCAATCTGCGCAGTGCAGGTACCTGTGTCGCTCGCGCACTGCCAGGCTTTAAAGGACGACCATCCCTTGTCGGGCTGTGCGGTATCGAGCAGCTTCAAGTCACCCGTTGTCTTTCCTGTAGCGGTAATGGTGGCTGGGCGTGGCCGGTCGGGGGCCCATGCCACCAGCAGCTGCTCCTGGCCATTGGAGAACTGCAGCTGGACGCTGTCCGGTGAGTTGCCAACCCGGCCTACGAACTCGAAGTTATTGATGATCGGGCTGATTGTTTCGAGCACGCGATACGCCGGTTTAAGCGAGTAGTCCTGTCGGACCAGACCGAAGTTGTGTTCCCGCTCTCGCTTATCGGTGCCATCGTTGCGGAAGTCATACCACCAGTAGCCGCGCACGTTGGGTAACGTTTTGGCAAGGAAAAAACTTCGTGCCAGATAGGCCGCCTGAAGGGTTTCATCGATCCCGCAGGCACCTTGGTGCGCAGGCCAAGCCATTTCGGTCAGGTAAAGCGGAACCGGTTGGTTGGCAGCGCTCGACAGTTCGAGATCGACCTCGGCGAGCCATTCGATCCAGGCTTCGGGGGTGTTCTTCCCACGGTTACGGCAGTGGACGTACGGGTGCAACGAGAGGCCATCGATCGATTGCATGATCCCAGCCTCGACCAGACGCAACGCGAATCCAGACTCGATGCCCTTGGTGGTCACTGCACCGGCCAGCACCTTGGCGTCCGGGTCATGCTGACGGATGATGCCCGCCGCATCTGTGATCAACCGGGCGTAATCCTGCGTGAACTGCGGGTCGATCGGGTCCTCTACGTCCCATTCGTTCCAGATCTCGTAGTGCTTGATGCGACCGCGGAATTGTTGAGCCGTGAACGCCACGTAGCGATTGAACGCCGCGCGCACCGGCTCGCTGCGTGGCTTCTCGCCGTTGCCGTGAAAGCGGTTGCCATAGCCCAGAATGAACATGCTTTCGATCCCCTGCGCTTCGTTGCCAGCAAGGTAGGCTGGCCAATGCCGCTCCACCTTGAGCTGATCGCGCTTGCGCTCGAGGAAGGCCCAGTGCGCATCGGTGCGTACCGACTCGATGCCTGCTTGTTGTAAAAGCTGCACACCCTTGCTGGTGGTGTCGCGTAGATGCAGGTCATGCGAACAGACCCCCACGATAAATGGGTCCTCTGTCGGTTGTGCCGGTGCTGGCGCAGCAAGCGCAGTCACAGCAGCGGCAAGCGCAAGGCAGTGCAATGGATGTCGGTGTTTCATGGCCGGTCGTCCCTGGGTTTTCGCTTATCAAGCTCAAGGCCGTAATGCGTTGATACCGTTGCAACCGGATGGTGACGCTCCTGCGGCGTCAGGGCATGGGCAATGGCCATGCCGAGGAACAGGGTGGCCGTGGTGACTTCCAGTACGTCGGTTGCCCAGCCGATCAGGATGGTGCAGAAAACAATCCCCAGTAGCGCGTCGCGAATGCGCGGGCCACGGTCATGCAGGCGCAGCAGCAACGGAAACAGCAGCAGATACAGCAGTACACCGAATACGCCGAGCATTCCCCAGAGATACAACGCCGTGTTGTCAGCGATGCTCAGCAACTCCAGCCAAGCCAATGGGAAGGCCGCCGCGCTGCTGCCTACTGCGCCGAAGCCAGCGCCCCACCAACCCCAGCCTTCGTTAACGATGACATCGATGAAATTCGGCCAGCTGTGGATCAGCCGATCATTGAAGGACGCTAGCAGGCTGGCGCTATACGCCTCGCTTTGCGGGATGTTCAACAGCAGGCTGGCGATCGGCAATCCCATGCCCACCAGCACGGCGATGAAAAATGCCGTGGCGCTGGGCAGGCGGTAACCGGCCAGAAACAGCATGAGCAGGGTCAGCAGGTATGCAGCGGCAGTGGACTTGTTGGTCGTGAGAAATATCGCGCCAAAGGCCAGCGGGTACAGCAGCATCCGTAGTAACCGCGACCGCAGGAACGCCGCCAGGAACAGGCTGTACAGGGCGATCATTACGGCCAGGTTGGTCGACATCCGGGCGAATCCGGCAAGACGGTCGGTACTGCCGAACGCCCAGGATTTGTTTGCGGTCAGCTCGACGTCGCCCATCATGTAGCTATAGCCCTTCCATGGCACGCTGGTGAACATGTCCAGCGCAATGCCGAGCATTGACGCGACCAGGCAGAAACCGATGACCCAGCTGAGCAGGCTGGTCCTTTGCTCCAGATAGCCGCCGCAGAACAATCCGAACAACAGCGGGATGTAGATGAACAGGCTGAAGCCGACATTGCCCAGCGTGGCACCGTGCAGCAGAGCAAACAGGCTTGAGACCAGCACGGCAAACAGCACCAGCCAGACGCCGGGCTGGCTTCGGGCCCTGGGCATTTCCAGCGCAACTGCCGCGACGCAGGCCAGTTTGGGCAAGTAGAGCAGGGCCGAAACGCCAGCAATATCGAGGTAATAACGAAGTGCTCCGGCGAAGGTTTCGCTGATCAGCAGCGAGGCCGCGATCAGCGTCAGCACCGTCGGTTTATCAATCGCCAGCGGTCTCGACCTGCGATGCGAAATGGTCAGCGAACTCGGGTTCATCGTGGGCGCTCCGGCCGTGTAGCGTGGAATGCAGGATCGACTGGTACTGATCGAGCATTCGTTCCGTATCTAAAAAGGCGGCGACACTCTCGCGTGCATGGCTGGACAGACGATGGCGAAGTCCGCTGTCCAGATAGAGCTTGAGCATGGCCCTGCCGAGGGAGTCGGGGTCGCTCGGGGTGCAGATCAAGCCATTCAGGTTGTCCTGAATGATTTCCGGCAAACCGCCCATGTTCGTGGCGATGATCGGCAAGCACTGAGCGCAGGCTTCAACCGCCACCAGCCCGAAGGGCTCGGCCCAGATCGACGGGATGACCAACACGTCAATTTCCCGCATGAAGCGTTCCGAGGGTTGGTAGCCAACAAACCTCACCCTGGCAGGGTCGGCCTGTTCCTTGAGCTTGGCCTCGTAGTCCAGCTTGCCGCTACCAGCGATTTCCAGCGTGGCGTTGATGGAGAGCGCCTGAAATTGCTCGATCAGCCAGCCCACACCCTTGTTTTCAGAAAGCGTACCGATGTAACCGAAGCGCAACAGCCCGCTATGGCGTGACCTTGGCCTGGCGGGCAGGCCGCTGCCGGCGTCGATGCAGTTATGCACGACATGCTGGCTGGCTCGGCCGAAATAGCCCTGGGCGGTCAGCCGATCTAGGACAAACCGACTGACGCCGATTACCGCCGCGACCTGAGCCGAGGCCGCCGCATGCGAATGGCGAAAGGCTGAACACTTGCCGCACTGACGCTCGCAGCTACGGCCCTTGCTGAACATGGTGTCTTTGGGACAGAGCAGATAGAGATCGTGTAGCACCTGAACGATGGGCAGTCCGGCCGCGCTGATTTCGTCCCATGCGGATATCGACCAGCCTGTGAGGTTGTTGCAAACCACCACGTCGGGTCGCTCGCGCTCGATGACCTGACGCACATGCCGTCGCATGGGGCGGTTGTAGCGGTCTCGATAATGCCAACCCAGCCGCAACAGTCGACTGGGACGGGACTGAGTGAAATGCCAGTAGAAGTTATCCAGCCCGGCGCGGTAGATCCGCACGCCGTCGAGTTCCTCATCGTGAAGTCCCGCCTCTGGGCCAGTCGCCAAGACAACAATGTCGCAGCCACGGCGCTGGAGCCCTTCGGCTAACTGTCGGACCACTATTTCCGCTCCGCCGCCAATGTGGGGCGCATACAAACTGTGTAGAAAAAGAACCTTCATGGTGCGCCCCTCGATGATCAGTCAATCCGCTCGGCAGGCCAGCGAGAAGGCTGGCTGTGCAGGGATGCTGCAGAGGTAGCGGTTGGGCACACGAACCTTTTGTTCACGCTGAAGCAGGTTCAGCAGGATCACCGAACGCTTCTCGCCGTCGGCACTGACGAAAATAGCCTCGAGATCGATGAAGCTGCCGCCATGCACCTGAACCTTTTCGCCGGGCTCGAACTGAGGCGCCTGAGGCTCGCTGGCCAGACGTTGACGCAACTGCTCGATGAGTTCGTCTCTGACGGGTGTCGGCTCGCTGCCGAATGACACTACGCGGGCGACGCCGCGCGTGGAGCGAATCGGGTACCAGTTATCCAGCTGCCGATCGAGTCGGATGAACAGGTAACCCGGGAAGAGCGCTTCGTCCGTTTTTCCGTTCCCTGTGCAAGGCTTTATAGGCCGGTAGCACTCGAAGTGCTGACGTCGAAGATTGTCTTCGGCGCGGCTTTCCTGGCGGGGTTTGGTCTGGATCAGGTACCAGTGGGAGTTGCTGCTGAGCGAGGTCATTTGAACCGCCTTCCATAGTGAGAATTGTCGATGTCCGTTCTGTCGAGGTCATGCGCCTTGCAACGCGGCCGGCTGCTCTATGCCCTCGACCAAAGAAAAACGTTTGAGCAGCGCCTGCGCTTCGCTTCGGCTGTTGAACATCAACACGTCGATGATCGACAGCGAAGGCACGAAGGGGTGGTTGAACTGGGGATAGCTCAAGTCATCCATCTTCAGGAATCTCAGCGTCAGCCCCTGCGCTCTGAAAAAGGCGTGGCTGTAGAGCTCCGTGCCGCCGATTGGGTTGATGTACAGCTCCGCGTTCATTTTGTGGGCGATGGTGACCACGCGTTCCTGCTTGTCCATGCGTGCCGGCAAGCCCAGTTCAGAGCCGATGCGGATCGGCGTCGCGATCTGCAGGTAGGCGCAGATCCGGCGGATGGAATTCTCGATGAAGCGCGCCAGGTTGCGCTCGGGGTGCGCCAAGATCTGACGCACCAGGGTCATCACCTCGGCTTTGTGTGGCGCACGGGAGTACACCAGCTCCAAGGTCTTCAGCATCTTTTGCGCTTCTTGCTCGAACTCGTCGCAGAGCCAGCGTTGGTTGATCGGGAAGAACTGGTTGGCTTTCCGCAGTGGAAAGGTGATGAGTTTCGGTTGCCCAGCCGCCAGTATCCTGTTGCGGTTGATCCATGAGCCTTTGACGTACTGAAGGTCGTCGCCCAGCACAAAGACATCACTGCGCGCGATCAGCTGGAAATAGCCGAGATAGGGGAACAGGTAGGGCTGCATCATCGAGACGGTTCTGAGCACGGGCATATCCCTCGCGTGTGTCAGGCTTTTTGAGAATAGCTGTAGTAACCGTAGGCGCCGGTCTCGTAGGCCGAGCTCGAGGCCCTGCGTTTGACGCCGTTGAGAATGGCGCCCTTGAGCAGTACGCCGTTCTGCGCCAGGCGCCGTTTGGAGGCTTCGATCTGGCCGGCAGTGCTCAACCCATATCGGGCCACCAACAGGCAGGTGCCGGCCTGTTGCGCAACCAGAACGGCATCGGTTACGGCCAACACCGGTGGTGTATCGACGATCACGAAATCGTACTCACGCTCGGCGTCCTTGAGCAGACGAGCGAAATTCTCGTGCATCAACAGTTCCGAGGGGTTGGGCGCACTATGTCCGCTGGCAATGAAATGCAGGTTGGCCTGATCGGTCTTGCAAACCACGGCGGCGAGCTGCAAGCCGCTGGCCAGGGCGTCCGACAGACCGTTGCGCGGCGCCATGCCGAACATGCCGGCCAGATAGCCGCGCCGCATGTCGGCATCGATCAGCAGCACGCGCTGGCCAGCCTGAGCTATGACAGAAGCGAGGTTACTTGCGACGAACGATTTGCCCACCGCGGGCGTCGGGCTGGTAATCACCAGCACCTGATTGCGTGCCTCGAGCATGGCGAACTTGAGGCTGGTGCGCAGGCTGCGGAGCGATTCGATAGCCAGGTCGGCGGGATCGGCGCGACCCAGCAGCTTGCTTCTGCCGTCGTGAATCTTCCTCAACCGGTACAGGTGCTCCTGCTTCGGCGAAAAAGGCAGCGCGGCATACACTGGCGTCCCTAGATTCTCAATGGTCTCGGGGCTTTCGATGCCGCGGTAGAACACCTGCCGCAGCAGGATCACCATTGCCGACACCAGCAGCCCGATGAAGATCGCGACCAGCACCACCAGTGGCTTGATTGGTTTTGCTGGTTTCTCCACCACCGCGTAGGCGCTGTCGATGATGCGGACGTTACCGATGGTGCCCGCGCGCAGGATGTCCTGTTCCTGGGCTTTGTCCAGCAGCAGCGTGTAGGTGCGCGTGGTGACCTGCATGTCGCGATTCAAACGCAAGAGTTCCTGCTGCGTCATTGGCAGGGTGTCGATCTTGCCCATCAACGCGGCTTTCTGGGCCTCCAACTGGCCGATCTTCTTCATCAGCGTCTGGTAGGTCGGGTGTTCCGGGGTGTAGAGCTGGTTGTATTCGGTGCGTTTGAGGTTGTGTTCGGAGATCTGTGATTCCAGCGCGACGATCTGATCGAGCACGCCCTTGGTCTCGATGCTGATGTCCACCGACTGGGCGCTGGTCTGGTAGTCATTGAGGGCGGCTTCGGCCTTTTCCAGCTCCTTGCGCACCATGGGTACCTGCGACCTCAGGAACTCCAGGCGCTGAGCCGCTTCGGCGGAGCTGCGTTCGATGTTCTGTCGAACATACAGGCGACTGATTTTGTCGAGCACCCGATTTGCTTTGTCCGAATCCGGGTCCTCCATCGTGAGATAGATGATCCCGGAGTCCTTTCCGGCTTCACCCACCTTGAGGCGCTTCTGGTAGTCCAAGGCTGTGGTCTGCGGACGGCTGCGCACAACGACGAACTCGGTGCCGGGGCGAGCCTTGAGTTCGGCGACTTGAAGACGAAATCCGTCTAGTTGAACGGCTTCGTTGACTTTGCCGGTCAGCAACAATTTCTCTTCAGCGTCATACAGGCGGTATGAGCCAGCAGTGCCGGCACGCAGCAGCAGTTTCTCGCCCAGGTAGGCGTCCGGCACGTCCAGCTGGAAGATGTCGAGTTTTTCTCCACCCCAGGCGTAGCTGTCCAGGCCCAATAGCGGTGCAGCGAGCTCTCCGTCTTCTACGGGGTCGTGCTGGCGGGCCAGGTAGCTGCCGAGCAGCGGGACGTACTTGGGCCGGGCATTGATGTAAAGCCTCAGGTCATTGACGGTGTCGCCTAGTACCGCACGGGATTTGATCAGCTCTATTTCGGTGATCGCCTGCGACACCGAGTTCGGCCTGGGCACGGATTCGGGAATACCAGTGATCCCTGACTTCTTTGGTTCGATCTGGATCATCGCGGTGGCTTCATAGATCGGAGTGGCGACGATGGCGTAGGCGACGCCGAGCAGAGCGAAGAGGCCGGTGATGGTGAAAATTAGACGCTTGTGATCGAACGCCACGCGCAGAATGCGCGCCAGATCGATCCGGTTATCGCCATCGTATTCCAGCGAAGAGCGGGCCATTGCAGTCATTGCGGGTTCCTTCCTTGAGTGTTGCGCCACCGGTGCAGCAGCGGGCGTGACGGCCAGGTGTTCTTCAGACACCTGGGGTCAGCCTGCGCAAAAGATTGATGCTGATGTTTTGGAAGACCTGACCCAGTGCCTGGAGCTTGCTGAGCGGCGAGATCGACGCGAGCACCTGAGCGAACACCTGGATCATGAAGTACTCGTACAGCGGCTGAACGCCGATGCGCTGGTAGTAACGAGCGAGGTTGTAGTAGGCGTGCGTGGTCATCTGGATGCGTTGCTTACTGCTGCGCATCGAGAAGATTCCGCCTTCATGCACGCGATAGGCCGCAGGCTTTATCTCTTCGATGAACTTGCCTTTGCCATGCGCGCCAAGCAGTGACCACCAGCAGATATCCAGCACTTCGACGCCGTGCAACTCCGGTGGCAACTCCTTCAAAAGGTTGCGAAAACAGACGGTCAGCGTGGAAACCGGACGCGCCTTTTGCAGCTGGAGAGCGGTTGCGTCCTTTCGATACTTGCCGGTCAGGTGAGGGGTACGGACGACGCCCTGGCTGTTGAACATGAATGCATCGTGGTAAGTCATCACGTAGTCACGATGTGTTTCGAGGAAGTCCACCTGTATCTGCAGCTTGCGCGGGTCCGTCCAGTAATCGTCTCCTTCGCAGTAGGCGATATATCTGCCGCGGGCCTGAGCGAAAAGTCGCGTGCTGAACGGCACCCCCAGCTGATATTGATTTTCTTGCTGATAGATCGGCTTGATCAGGTTGGGGTAACGCGCGGCGTACTCGCGGACGATCGCGGCTGTGCTGTCGGTCGACGCATCATCGTGGACGACCACCTCAAACGGGAAGTCGGTTTCCTGCCGAATGAAACCGTCCAGCGTTTCCTTTATGAACGCCGCATGGTTGTAGGTCAGGCAGATGATGCTCAGCAGGGGAGAGCGTTGGTCGCCCCAAGCTGCCATTACGTCCTGTTCGGTTCTCGATTGGCTGTCCATTTCAAACGCTCGACTTGGTCATCATTACGTAAAGCCGCATTACCACCGGCTTGGAGGTGAAGGTCACCAGGGCAAGGCAGATCAGGCCGCTGACTGCCAGCCCCAGGAGAATGTCGAATCGGTTGTCACTGGCGATGGCAGCGAACACCGGTTCGCCGATCAGCAGCCCCAGGCCGGTCATGGCCGTGATGCGCAACAGGTCCTGTAGCCATGGGCGATGCAGGCAGGCACCGAAGCGTTTGTGCACCATCGACGGCCAGATCAGAAAGGTCAGCATGCGTAATCCGAACCAGGCCAGCGCAGCGCCGTAGACACCGTGTTCGAGGGTTACGTAGACGACCACGGGGATGCTCAATACGGCGCTGACCAGGCTGAACCACACATGCAGGCGCAACTGCCCATAGGCGTACTGCAGGTAAAACTGGAAGGCGGTAACGGCCATGATGGCGCTGCCGATCACGTACCACGGCAGGACCAGACGGCTCCATTGCGCGGCTTCTGCGTCGCCGGTCCAGGCTAAAACCAGCTCGGCAGAGTGAAACGCGATCACCCCGGCCAGGGGAAACAGCAAGCTGCAGACGAACCGGGTCGCGTTCAGATAGAGCGCCTGCATATCGGCGATACGGTCCTCGGCGACAAGCATCGTCATGCGCGGTAACAGCGTCTGCACCAGCGGATTGGTCAGCGTCATGATGCCGGTCGACATCAGCGCAACCAGCGAGAAATAGCCGTATTCGCTGAGCGGCAGCACATTGGATAGCAGCACCTTATCCAGCTGCGTGAGGACAATCCACAGCACCGAGGTGAGCGAAATGCCGGCGGCAAATGGCAGCACCGGCTTGACGACTGCCCAGTTGAAACCGGTCAGCAGCTTTGGATTGGGCATCAAGCTGTACGCTTTTACGGCGAAGATGAGGGTTTCGAGCAGTCCGACAGCTGTCTGGAAGAGAAAGAAGTCTTCCGGGTTTTGGCTGATATTGGCCACCAGAAACAACCCGCCGAAATAACGCAGCGTGGCGACGATGACATTGGCGCTGTTCAGCCACGCATGTAGCTCGAGCCCTTGCAGGCCGCTCTTATACAGGGTGGCGTAGAGCTTGAGCCCGATCATCAAGCCCATCAGGCTGATGCAGTGGACGATGGTGGTGTTGCTCAATTCGGCTGCCTGCAGCCATTGGTAGGCAATCCATCCGCTGGTGAGATGAATGCTGAGAGCGGTGAATATTGCCAACGGCAGAAATATGATCTCGAACGAACGCAGCAATTGTCCCGGTTCGTAGCGCTGTGTCGCATTGTCCGGCCGGCCGCGGAAATGGGCGATCTGACGAACCAGTGAAGGGGACAGGCCAGCGTCCAGCAGCTGCAGCCAGGCTTGTAGTACCGCGAAGAAGCCGATCAGACCGTAAGCTTCCGCGCCCAGATGTCCGAGGTAGAAGGGCAGGATAAGAATGCCGATGAGCATGGCATACGCTTGCCCCGCATAGCTCAGGCCGGTGTTACGAAGCATCGATAAATTTCGATCGGACATGACGTCAGCCGTTGCGAATGAATCAGTAAATGCGCTTGCACATAGGGGCCGGCAGGTTTGCCCGGTCGTCCACCAGCCAACCGGCGGTGACCTGAGGCCAGATACGCTCGGCCTGCGGCTGGCTGCGATGTGATGATTCTTTCAACAGCGTCTCGATAACCGTGTTCTGGACATGCCGTGGCAGGCCCGGATAGATCGGCAGGCACAGCACCCGACGACTCAGGGCGCGGGACTCGGTTTGTGGGGTTTGCGGCTGCACGTAGCTGAGCGTGTCTAACGAGGGGTAGAAGTAGCGCCTGGGGTTGATGCCCTTGTCCATGAGTGCCGCTCGACACCGCAGCAGCTGACTTTCATCAGTCAGGGCAATGGGGAAATAGCTGTGGTTGCGTTGCGAGTCCGCTTGCTGGCGCTGCAAGTCGAAGTGGTCACTGAGCTGATGTTCGTAGCGGCTAGCGATTTCTTCACGCTGCTCCAGAATCAATGCCATGTCGTCGAGAATGCACAGCCCCATCGCGGCGGCAAACTCATTGAGTTTGGCGTTGATTCCGATGCCGTCGATGATGTCGGTGTCGACGATGCCGAAGTTGCAGAGCAAACGAATCCTGGCGGCCAGCGCATCGTCGTCGGTGACGATGGCACCACCTTCGATCGTGTGGAAAAGCTTGGTCGCGTGAAAACTGAGCGTACTGATATCGCCCCAGTTGAATACCGAGTGGTCCTTGTAGCGGACGCTGAATGCGTGGGCGCCGTCGTAGATCACTTTCAGGCGATGCTGCTGCGCGATTTGCGCGATTGTTTCGACGTCGCAGGCATTGCCGAAAACATGGGTGGCGACGATAGCTTGAGTGTCGGCCTCTATCCTCGCTTCGATCGCCCTGGGATCAAGATTCCAGGTAGCTTTGTCGATATCCGCAAATATCGGTCGAATGCCCTCCCACTGCAGTGAACTGGTGGTCGCGACAAAACTGAACGGGGTGGTGATTGCACTGCCGGTGAGGTTCAGAGCCCGATAGGCAATCTGCAACGCCAAGGTGCCGTTGTTGGTCAGAATGATGTTTCTGACACCCAGGTAATCACGCAGCCGCTCCTCCAGCTCCGTAACCAAAGGGCCATGATTGGTCAGCCAACCGGTGGCATAGATGCTGTCGACGTAGCCCAGAAATTTGGCTTTGTTGCCAAGATATGATCGGGTGACATTGATCATCTCGATATCCCTATCTGTCGTCACGTCTGAACCAGGCGCAATGAATGTTGCGCCTGTGAGGTCACGCTGCAGGTTGCGTACCCAAGGCTGTTGCGCGTCGTGCTCGTCGCTGATTCAGCTTGAGAATCAAGCGGGTCGCGAGGCTGCCTGCATGTGGATCGCCAAAGTGAAAGATGGCCGTTGCGCGGCGATGATCAGGGTCACAGGGCTCGTTGGCATGAAGCGTGCGGTAGCCCCAGAACAGATAAAGGTTGCCGGGAACGAGTTGAAGCTTTTGTGGACGCAGAAAGTTGTGCCGGATGGCTGCGCTAATCAATTTCCGACTCAGCGCGTTCTGCAGCAACGCTTTTTCGAGAACATTGATCAACACGTTGGAGCGGATGCGGCGACCATTGGGGAACAACAGCAAATCACCCCGGTCGACGCCATCCTGAGGAATTTCTATCGGTAGCAGCGCCGTGACCAGGCTAGCGTCGTAGTGAAAGCAATTGGACTCACGGCGACCTGAAGTCCCTTGGACACAGCGCAGGACTTTGAGTATCTCGTTGCTATAAGCAGCTTGCCCCGCGCCCGCCTGATAGACACTTTCCAGCATGTTTCGAAATTCTGGTGATGCGCCTAGCGCGCCGAGCAGGGAGCTTTCTATTTCGCTGCCACCATGATGCGCGAAATAACTTCCTTTATGCTTCTCGGCTTCTGCTCGGACGCTTTCTTTAAGAGATTTCAGTTGGTCACTTGTTAGAAAGTTGGCAATGCAGGCGCTTCCCTTATTGGACATCTCATAAGTAATTAACTGAAGATCGGGCGCTTCCAGGTTGCGGAAAGATGTATTCACGATGCACTCCAATTGGATAATACAATCGAGTAGAAGTTTTTAAAGGTTCAAGCCAAGCGATAACTTCTCGTAAACAGCGCTCTCTGTTTACGACTGATGTTTGGCATTAAGGGCTTGAGCCAGTATCGAGCCGTATTGGCTTTTCGCTCACGAGTTTCGATCAGGCAAAGCTACCGCACCAGCCGACACAGCTGCCTTTGCGTGATTAGAGCGTTGCTCTAGGTTGCAGGCTTGGCACGCTTCAGACAGAGCTACCGCACTCGGCTAGAATTCGAGATAAGCAAACAAATCTTTGTTGGCGAAAGCAGCAGCATTGCTGCTGCTGAAGAAACGCCATCCATGCGCATCAGTACAGCTCGGCTTACTAGTTAGTTTGCCGTTCGAAATGAGGCGTCTCTTAGCTGTGTGATGTAGTTAACATTCAGAACCTGACGGCAGTCAAGAACCGAAACAAAAAAAATCGTCAGCAATACGGTCACTTAGCTCAATGCCTTGATTGCAAAGGAACTTTTAAAGTGTTTATGGGTTTCCGCGTTGGACGGGTTTAAGCGGGCTCCATCTTCTGAACTAAGTCGTTTGATCTACGACTATTTTATCGATGAACAGATAGATGCCGGAAGTTATTTGGCTTATTTCGAAATTAAAAGGTTGGGGCGATTTATATCGTTTGAAATTCTTTCGGGTACAAAGCGGAGACCAAAAAAAAGGCCACTCATTGAGTGGCCTTTCTATTTGGTTGCGGGAGCCGGATTTGAACCGACGACCTTCGGGTTATGAGCCCGACGAGCTACCAGACTGCTCCATCCCGCGTCTGTGGGCGGCATTCTACAGGCTAACGATCCCGTGTCAACCTTGCTGCTCGATAAAGCGTTTTATTTTCAGGTATTTAGGCGGGTAGTCAGGCGTTGGCGCAATGAGTGGAGCGCTTAAGTCCGGGTCTGTGCGCGGACCCAAACGAAAAAGGCCACTCAATTGAGTGGCCTTTCCGTATTTGGTTGCGGGAGCCGGATTTGAACCGACGACCTTCGGGTTATGAGCCCGACGAGCTACCAGACTGCTCCATCCCGCGTCTGTGGGCGGCATTTTACATCTTTCGGCTGATCTGTCACGGTTTTATTGCGAACCGAACGATATTTCGTCACGCGCTAAGCGAAACATGAGCGCTGTGCGACTTGCTTGCCCGAGGCCGGTTCTGATCCAGTCGGCTATCTGCGGATGGCTTGTGATGATGACGAGCGACTCGCAGCATGCCCCAAAGCATCGCCAGGGCGGCTGCACTCCAGCCAATTACTATCAGAAGAATTACCAGTGGCGCTGTGATCATCGTTGGATTCCTTTCTAACCAGACATCAAGTGCTCTCTGGATATGGGACCACCGAAACGAAACAGCGGTTCCGCTTGCCTTCTGTCGATAGCGCGGATCAATGGCCGCAGCCCGTTGCCTAATTTCGAGTATCGGCTCTAAACATAAGGAGAAACGTATGCCGAGCTATTTGCTTATCGTGCTTGGGGCCGCGCTTGCGGCAGTGGCTACGGCCCAGGCGTCAGCGGGAAATTCGATGCCTGGTTATACGCTGCTGGCGCAGAATACCGGCTCGGTCGACCGTACCCTCGGAAATGGTTCCATGGGCACTGGCGCGGGTATTGAACGACTACCGGAACAGTCTGGGGAAAAGCGCGACGTTCGTGAGGTCCACGATCAGCGGCTGGAGCAGATCTACGAGCAATCCAATCATGGCGACACTGATCCGGATATGGAGCATCGCCCGCGCCGAACGTTGGGGGACCGAGATCAGGATTGATCACCCCCATTGTTTGGACGAGGAGGGCGATAGATCACGGTTGTATTTTGAACCGATGATTGCTTGCGTCAGCCGCTTGCGGAGCGAGTGCGGTCTCGCTCGTTAGGCACACGAGGGTGACCAGCACTGGCCGATGGGTCGCTACGGAAAAGATCACCAGCCTGACTGTTGCGCTAACTTCTTATTGCAGCGTCAAGCTTGTTTGCAGGCTGAACAAGCCCAACTAGCTGAAGAGTGTGGGCTGCTTGAGCCGCCGAGCGGCCAGGCAGGGTCGTGGTCGTTTGATGGCCTGCCACGATTTCCCAAAACCGGCAGACAAAGACTGGCGTCCGCTTTCGGCTCCTCTTCCGGGCGGCCCAACAGATAGCCTTGAACCAGATCGACTCCCATGTCTGACAGGACGTGCAGTTCTTCGCCCAGCTCGATGCCCTCAGCAATGACCTGAGCACGTGATGCTCTGGCGATCTTCATGATCGACCCGACGAACTCGCGCTTAACAACGTCCCGGTGGATACCGTCTATAAAGTAACGATCGATCTTGACGTAGTCGGGGCGCAGTTCCGACCACATGCGCAGGCTGGAGTAGCCTGCACCGAGGTCGTCCAGTGCAATGGAAAAGCCCATGTCACGATAGTGGTGCAAGGCGGCACGAAGCAGTTCGAAATCGTCGGTGGGCGTTTGCTCCGTAAGTTCGATTACCACACTGTCGGCCGAGATGCCGTAGTTGTGCAGCAGCTCCAGGGTGCGGCCCGGCTTGTGCGTGGCATCCAATAATGTTTCCGGCGACACGTTGAGGAACAGTTTGCCCTTTAGCTGCTGCTGGCTATACCGGCGACAGGCGCTCTCGCGACAAGTCATCTCCAGCTCATTGAGCCGTCCGGCATGTCGAGCGGCGGCTAGCAGATTGATAGGGGAGTGAAGCGAGGTGTTTGAAGGGCCGCGGGTAAGGGCTTCGTAGCCGAGGATGACTCGTTCGGCAAGCGATACGATCGGCTGGAACAGGCTGGTAATGCTGCTGTGAGCAAGGATGGAATCCAGCGTGCTCAACTGCTCGGTGACGGTCATGAGGGTCTCGTGGCGGCCTTAAAATGCGAAGGGCCGCACAATGGCGGCCCTTCGTATTTCACGACACTATGATGTCATTGTGATGACACCGAGATCAGCGCTCGACAGACTGGTTCTTGGCCATCGCCTTATGCAGTCCCAGGTAATCCAGCAGAATTCTGCCGCTTTCCGAGAGGTAGGCATCGTCCTCGGGTTTGATTTTTTTATCCTCAACGTGCGGTGTCGTTTCATCCTCTTTTTCGAGCTTGGCCAGTGGCTCCTCGCCTTTGGCCTCGCGCAACGTGTTCTCCAGGGCCAGCTGGCGCTTCTCGATGCGCTCCTGCTGAGCCCGGCGCTTTTCCTCGTTGAGGCTGATGGTCGTCTCGTGAGTCAGCTCCTGAGTCAGCGCGAGACGGTCGCGCGTGAACACAAAGTCGGGATCCTCATGGGTCCGTCCTTCGTGACGAGCTTTGAGTTCAGCAAGGAACGGCTTGAACGGGTTCATATCCGGGTTGACCGCTGCGCGGATGCTGTCCCAGGGCATCGCTTCCGGCAATGCGCTTTCGCCAATTTCCTTGGTATCGACTTCGGCTGGGTAGGAGATGTCCGGAATCACGCCCTGATGCTGCGTGCTCTGTCCCGAGACCCGATAGAACTTGGCCAGTGTCAGCTTGAGTTCGCCATGATTAAGTGGCTGGACCGTTTGTACGGTGCCTTTGCCGAAGGTCTGACCACCGACGATAAGCGCCCGGTGATAGTCCTGCATGGCGCCGGCGAAGATCTCCGAGGCCGATGCGGACAGTCGATTGACCAGCACGGCCAGTGGGCCCTTATAAAACACACCTTGCTGCTCGTCGGCGAGGACGTCGACACGGCCATCGCTGTTGCGGACCAGAACCGTAGGCCCTTGATCGATGAAAAGGCCGGTCAGTTCGGTGGCTTCTTGGAGCGAGCCACCGCCATTGTTACGCAGGTCGATGACCACGCCATCGACGTTTTCCTCTTCCAGCTCCGTCAGCAGCTTTTTCACGTCGCGGGTTGTGCTCTTGTATTCCTTGTCGCCAGCACGCAGGGCCTTGAAATCAAGGTAGAACGCAGGGATTTCGATGACCCCGAGCTTGTAATCGCGGCCGTCCTGATTGAGCTTGAGCACGGATTTCTTCGCCGCCTGCTCTTCAAGCTTCACCGCTTCACGGGTAATGGCAACGACCTTGCTGCTCTGGTCGTTTGGCGCATTGCTCGCCGGGATGACCTCGAGCCGGACGACTGATCCTTTCGGGCCGCGGATCAGTTTGACGACTTCGTCTAGCCGCCAGCCGATCACATCGACCATCTCCTCATTACTTTGACCGACCCCGACAATCTTGTCGGCAGGCGCGATCTGCTTGCTCTTCTCCGCAGGACCAGCAGGGACCAGACGCACCACTTTGACGTGCTCGTTGTCGCTCTGCAGTACCGCGCCAATCCCTTCAAGGGAGAGGCTCATGTTGATATCGAAGTTCTCCGCGTTGTCGGGAGAGAGGTATTGCGTGTGCGGATCGTAGGACTGCGCAAAGGCATTGATGTAAGTCTGAAACACGTCTTCGCCACGGGTTTGCTCAAGGCGTGCCAGCTGGTTCTTATAGCGCTTGGTGAGCAACTCCTCGATGGCCTTGGACTCCTTGCCGGCGATCTTCAGTCGCAGCACCTCGTCCTTTACGCGTTTGCGCCAGAGGTCATCCAGTTCCTGTTCGTTCTCCGGGCGCGCTGCATTCTCGCGATCGACCAGCAGCTCCTCGTCCAGGGTGAAGTCAAAGCTGTCAACGCCTTGCTCCAGCAGGCTCAGGGCGTACTCCAGCCTGCTCTGCAGCCGCTCCAGATGCACTTTGTAAATAATGAACCCAGGCTCGAGGTTGCCATTCTTCAAGAAGTCGTCGAACTGGTTGCGCCAGGCTTCGAACTCGGCGACGTCGCCTGCAGTGAAATAGCTGCGCGAAGGGTCGAGCATCTCGATGTAGCTGTCGAAGATCTTCGCCGAGCGAGCGTCGTTGAGCGGGGGCTTGTTGTAGTGATGACGCTTGAGCAGTTCGACCACGTTCAGGCTGGCAATCACCTGATCACGGTCAGGCTGCAGATAATCCCAGGTGTGCGGGTCGGCAGGCTTGGCCAGAGTGGCGCTTGCCTGAAGACCTACCAGCAAAGCTAGCAAGCCTGCGGTTAATGATCGTTTCATATCGAGAGAGCGACGCGAGGCTGAGTAGTAACGCATATTAGGCCATCAAATCAGGCGCCGAGACGGAATCCGCTCGGCGGGAAGAACACAGCCCGATGGTATCTGGCGGCTGGCACGCCGCGATTCAGTTCGCACCGAGGCGGTAGGGCGATTCTCCGCACCGAGGATGCCGATCAGGCAATCCATGGTTTTGAATGGGCGTATCGCTGTGAGGCCTGGGTAGAACTTGATCAGCGGCCTGCACTGCCGGAGTCACGGTTTAGCGGGCGCAGGTGTGAACCACTATGGAGGCAGCATGAAGGCATTGCAAGGCATCGAAGGACAGCTGGAGTGAGTGGAGCGCACCGTTGCGAAGTGCGGCAAGAAAGAGGTCAGGATTCAAATGGCGACTGCAGGCCTGAACCGTGCCGATTTGCTGCAGTGCGCGGGCACCATCCGCCGCCACCCGGTGTGACCGATATCTTCGGATGACCGGGCTAAGTTACTGGCTGACATTGCAGAGCAGATTCGGGCCGCTCTTGGCCAACCAGACGCTTTCTCCACGCCTTGGATGCAGTCCCGGCGACGTGGAGGCGCGTTTGCTGCCCTGGCGAGCAACCATATATCGGCGAATATTGCGTTGGTTATCGATGCCAGTCTGGCTGAACAATCCAAGCCAGGCGCGTGCGCCTGGATTTCACGGGTCAAGGCAGCTCGGCGCTCGAATAGAACGCGCTGAGTACCTTCACCAGATGTGCCAGATCCTGGCTGCCGGCCAGCTCGCGGATCGAGTGCATAGCAAAGGTCGGCAGGCCGATATCCACGGTGCGTACACCCAGCTGGCTGGCGGTGATAGGACCGATGGTCGAGCCGCAGCCCATGTCGCTGCGGGTTACGAAACTCTGCACCGAGACTTCATTTTCCAGACACAAGTGGCGGAAGAAGCCGGCAGTTTCGCTGCTTGTGGCGTATCGCTGGTTGCTGTTGACCTTGATCACCGGCCCGGCATTGAGTTTCGGACCGTGGTTGCCGTCATGCTTGTCGCTGTAGTTGGGATGCACGGCGTGAGCATTATCGGCAGAGATCATCAGTGACCGGTTGATGCTGCGCTGGAAGGATTCGCCTTCAGGCAATACGCGGCGCAGGACTTGTTCGAGGAACGGCCCGTCGGCACCGCACATCGACGTGGAGCCGACTTCTTCATGATCAGTGCAGACCAGTACACAGGTTTCCTCGGGGCCGGCGCGCAACAGGGCTTGGAGGCCGGCAAAGCACGACAGCAGATTATCCAGGCGGGCGCCGGCGATGAAATCGCCATTCAGACCGATCACGGCAGCGCTCTGGGTATCGTAGAAGCTCAGTTCGAAATCCAGTACGACGTCAGCTACCAGACCATGCTCGCGGCTCAGTTGGTCCGCCAGCAGCGCCCGGAAATCCGGGCTGTCTTCACTGGCGACTTGCGCCAGTATCGGCGGCAGCTCGTTCTGCGGATTGATCGCCCAGCCCTGGTTGGCGTCTCGATTGAGGTGTATGGCAAGGCTGGGAATTACGGCAATAGGCAGCTTGAAATCGATCAGCTGGCTTTCGATCCGGCCATCGCGGCTATAGGTCACGCGTCCAGCCAAGGACAAGTCACGGTCGAACCATGGCGCCAGCAACGCGCCGCCGTAGACTTCGACGCCTAGCTGCCAGAAGCCCTGACGCTGCAATTCAGGTTGCGGCTTTACCCGAAGGCAGGGGCTGTCGGTGTGGGCGCCGACCAGGCGGATACCCTGTTCGATGACCGATTGGTTACCCAGCTGGAACGCGATAATCGCGGAGTCGTTACGGGTGACGTAGTAACGGCCGCCCGGTTCGGTGTGCCAGGTCTCGCGTTCTTCCAATGCCTTGTAGCCAGCGGCCTGCAGCGCCTGGGCAAGGCTGGCGGTGGCGTGAAATGGGGTAGGGGAGGCTTTGAGGTAATCAATCAGACCCTGGTTGAGTTCTTCGCGCATGGTTGGCTCCGGACGGCAATGGCTCGGAGTTTATCGCGGAACAAGGTGCTAGCTACAGCCGCATGCTGCAAGCAGCCGAAACCGCACCTTGTGTTTTGCATGAAGCCTTCAGCCGCTTCGTTCTAGAACGGCGCCGGGCAGTCGAAGCGCATACGCTCGCCACTTTGAGGATGGGTCAGGGCAAGCATGCTGGCATGCAGGCAGAGCCGGTCATGCGCATCAAGGGCTTGCTCATGCGCATACAGTCGGTCGCCTAATAGAGGATGGCCAATCGAGAGCATGTGTACACGCAGCTGATGGGAGCGGCCGGTAATCGGGGTGAGTTCGACCCGGCTGTAATCACCGCAGCGCTCCAGGACTCGCCAATACGTCAGAGCATGCTTGCCCAGTTCATGATCGACCACATGTCGGGGTTTGGTTGGGGGGTCATAGCGCAGCGGTAGATCTATGCTTCCACTGTCCTGCTCGGGTTCGCCCCAGCACAAGGCGGTGTAGGCTTTCTCTGTTTCGCGGTCATGAAACTGTCGGGAGAGTTCGCGATGGCTGTCCGCGTCGCGCGCAAGCACGATCAGGCCTGAGGTTTCCCAATCCAGGCGGTGGACGATCCGTGCCTCTGGATAACCATTTTCCTGAAGGCGGGTAACCAGACAATCCTTGTTGTCTTCGGCGCGACCGGGAACCGACAGCAGCAGAGTAGGCTTGTTGATGACCAGTAACGCGGCGTCTTGGTGAACGATCTGGATGTTGCTCAGTGGCATTTTCGAATTCCGCAAACGACATCGGCGACCGAAGTCGCCGATGAATCTGCCGCTACACAAAGGTGCTGGCGACTACCCGTTCGATCAACGATCCGGCAGGGTGATGTTCAGCTCGAGGATCGAACAGCTGCCCTGATCCTCCAGGGCGACCTGAACCTGATCGCTGTCGATGTTGACGTACTTGCGGATCACCTCGACCAGTTCCTTCTGCAAAGCCGGCAGGTAGTCCGGTTGCGTACGTTGGCCGCGCTCGTGGGCGACGATGATCTGCAGGCGTTCCTTGGCGATGTTGGCTGGTGTTTCCTTCTTCTTGCGTTCACGAAAGAAGTCGAGAAGGTTCATTCGCGGCCTCCAAACAAGCGTTGCAGGAAGCCCTGCTTTTTAACGTCGAGGAAGCGATGGTTCACTTCCTTGCCCAGCAGGCGATCCACGGCGTCGCTATACGCCTGGCCGGCATCGCTTTGGTCATCGAGAATCACCGGCACACCCTGGTTGGAAGCCTTCAGTACGGCCTGGGATTCGGGAATGACGCCGAGCAGACGAATCGAAAGGATTTCCTCGACGTCCTCGACACCAAGCATTTCACCTTTGACTACGCGCTCGGGGTTGTAGCGGGTCAACAACAGGTGTTCCTTGATCGGTTCTTCGCCGTTTTCAGCACGGCGGGACTTGCTGGCCAGCAGGCCCAGCATGCGATCCGAGTCGCGAACCGAAGAGACTTCCGGGTTGGTGACGACGATGGCTTCGTCGGCGAAGTACATCGCCAGGTGGGCGCCTTTCTCGATACCAGCCGGGGAGTCGCAGATGACGTACTCAAACGTTTTGGCCAGCTCGTCGATGACCTTGCCGACGCCTTCGAGCGTCAGGGCATCCTTGTCGCGGGTCTGGCTGGCGGCCAGAACGTAGAGGTTTTCGAGACGCTTGTCCTTGATCAGAGCCTGGGTCAAGGTGGCATCGCCCTGAATGACATTGACGAAGTCATACACCACGCGACGCTCGCAGCCCATGATCAGGTCCAGGTTACGCAGACCGACGTCGAAGTCGACGATGACGGTCTTGTGGCCGCGCAAGGCGAGGCCGGTACCGATGGCGGCGCTGGAAGTGGTTTTACCGACGCCACCCTTGCCGGAAGTGACTACGAGGATCTTGGCCAAGGTGATTCACCCTAAATATGAAGTCGGGACCGTAGCCGAGTCGGCTTACAGTGCGCCCGTTTTGGTGCTTGAAAATTCGCGGCAGTATCCGTTAAAGGCGGGTGATGTTCAACACGTCGCCGGATAGCTTCATTTGCACGGCTTCGGCCCACAAAGGGTCGCGTCTCAGGTCTTCGGCGACCTTGTAATGCCCGGCAATCGAGACCATTTCAGCGGCCAGTTGCTGGCAGAAAATACGTGCGTTGGCGTCGCCCTTGATGCCTGCCAGCGCACGGCCGCGCAACGGGCCGTACACATGGATGTTCCCGTCGGCGAGAAGTTCCGCGCCAGGACTCACCGCAGCAAGCACGATGAGATCGCCGCCCTGAGCATAGACCTGTTGGCCACCGCGGATAGGGGTGGTGATCACCCGTGTTGGTCGGTAGACGGGCTCTGCCGGTTTGTCGGGCTCGGCTGGGGCTTTGCTGGCGATGTCGAGCTTGCGTTCACGAGCGTTCGACGGCGGCAGTACGGGCAGATCCAGGCGGCCGGCGGCTTCGACGATCTGCGGGTCGCCTGCACGCAACGCAAGGGTGCGTAGGCCGTGCTTGCGGCAGAGCGCGATGAGCGCGGGCAGGTCGAGATTGCAATCGGCCGGGAGTTTGTCCAACGCCAACACCAGCGGCGTATTGTTGAAAAAATCCGGGGCTTGTTCGACCTTGATGGCGAGCTGTTGATCCAGACGCTGCAGGTCGTTCTGTGCCAGCTCCAGCACGGTGATAGCGAGCATGCTGCCCTTGAGCTGGAACACGGGGGCTTGGTCGGTGAGATCGGCTTGGCTCATGGTCTGCCTGCTGCGGTAAATGGCGAGGACTTATAGCGGGGCAAACTGTCGCCTGCAAGTCTCGCCAGCGCTGTCGGACGGATGCCGTGTATCGCGACGCCACCGCATTGGCGGGCGATTTATCGCTAGAATGCGCGCTTTTATTGGTTCGGGCTTGCCAATGGATCGTCCTCGTTTCCGTTCATCATTTCTTCACCCACGTTTCTGGTTGCTGTGGCTTGGCTTCGGCCTGTTGTGGCTGGTGGTGCAGTTACCCTATCGGATACTGCTGCTGCTGGGGGGCGGCCTTGGCGCGTTGATGTACCGCGTAGCGCGCTCGAGACGGCAGATCGCCCGACGCAACTTGCAGCTGTGCTTTCCGGAGCTGTGCGAAGCGGAGCGTGAGCGGCTGCTGCGCGAGAATTTTGCCTCGACCGGCATTGCCTTCTTTGAGATGGCCATGAGCTGGTGGTGGCCCAAGTCGCGTTTGCAGCAGCTGGCACAAATCCAGGGGCTCGAACATTTGCAACAAGCACAGGCGCAAGGGCAGGGCGTGATCCTGATGACCTTGCACTTCACCACGCTGGAAATCGGTGGAGCGCTCCTCGGCCAGTGGCACACCATTGATGGTATGTACCGCGAGCACAAGAATCCGGTGTTCGATTATGTGCAGCGGCGTGGCCGGGAGCGGCACAACCAGGACGCGACAGCGATCGAGCGTGAAGATGTGCGTGCCATGCTCAAGGTCCTGCGCGCGGGCCGGGCGATCTGGTATGCACCCGACCAGGATTACGGCCGTAAGCAGAGCATCTTCGTACCCTGGTTTGGAATTCAGGCCGCAACCGTGACCGCTACGACCAAGTTTGCCCGCCTGGGACGGGCAAAGGTGATCCCCTATACGCTGGAGCGCCTGCCCCACGGAAAGGGCTACAGCCTGGTGGTGCATCCGCCGTTGGAAGATTTTCCCGGTGAAAGCGAGGAGGCTGATTGCCGCCGCATCAACGAGTGGATTGAAGACTCGGTCAGGCAGCATCCTGAACAGTATCTGTGGGCCCACCGGCGCTTCAAGACACGACCGGCGGGGGATCCGAGTCTTTACCGCAAGCGCCCGAAGAAACCGGTCAGTCTGTAAAGACGCCGTCGCGGAAGTCGCGCAGCGCCTGCTCGATCTCTTCGCGGCTATTCATTACGAACGGGCCGTACTGCACAATCGGCTCGCCGATTGGACGGCCTGCAAGAAGCAGAACGCGGGCGCCGCTGCTGGTCGAAAGCGCCAACTCGCCCTGATCGGAAAGTCGCGCGAGCTGGTTTTTCGAGAGGCGTTGCCCGCCTACCAGCAACTCGCCATCGAACACATAGAGGATCACTCGCAGCCCGTCGGACAGCTGTGGGCTTAACCCTGTGCCGGCGGGAAGGTGAAGATCGAACAGCTGTGGCTCTGTATCAGGGCGCTGCACAGCACCGGCTTGGCTGACGCCTTCGGCGCAGAGCTGGCCGGCGACTACGACTGCTTCGATACCGTTCGGCAGCGTCATCCGTGGGATTTCGGCAGGTGAAAAATCACGGTAGCTCGGCTCGTCCAGCTTGTTCTTCGCCGGCAGGTTGAGCCACAGCTGAAAGCCGCGCATCGCCCCGTGTTCCTGCTGAGGCATCTCGCTGTGGATGACGCCGCGTGCGGCGGTCATCCATTGCACGCCGCCGCTTTCCAGCAGACCGACATTGCCGAGGTGATCTTCGTGACGCATGCGGCCTTCGAGCATATAAGTGATGGTCTCGAAGCCGCGGTGTGGGTGCGCCGGAAAGCCGGCGATGTATTCGTCCGGGTTATCCGAGCCGAACTCGTCAAGCATCAGGAAGGGATCGAATCGCTTCGGCTCGGCGCCGCCAAACAGCCGTGTCAGGCTGACGCCTGCACCATCGGAGGTGGCACGGCCGGTGCTGATAGAAAAGATTTCGCGCGTGGTCATAGCTCGCTCCTAGAACAGATGAGCTAAGACTACGACCAGCAACTCGATCCGTTCATGCGAAATTTGAACCCTTCGTATCGGTCAGATCGATCATTCTTCGATCTGCAGCTCCCTCGCCCGGGTATAGACGTAGCGGACCTTCTCGTATTCGAACGGCGAGTTGAGCTGTCCGTAACGCAGCGGCGTCGTGTAGCGGATGTCAATCAACCGAAGCGCCGTTAAGCCGAACTCACCGCCGCTGGCT
This sequence comes from Pseudomonas sp. 9Ag, assembly GCF_902506445.1. NCBI lineage: Bacteria > Pseudomonadati > Pseudomonadota > Gammaproteobacteria > Pseudomonadales > Pseudomonadaceae > Pseudomonas > Pseudomonas sp. 9Ag. Next base: position 2,690,924 of record NZ_LR733836.1, on the reverse strand, counting down.
TCGGCATAGCTGAAGTAGTCGACCTGCCGTTCGACGCCAAAATCCACTGCCTGGCCTGCGGTGTCCCGCAGGTTGGACGGGCCGAGTGCGGGCAGGATCAGGTACGGGCCGTGGGGAACGCCATAGAAGCCAAGGGTCTGACCAAAATCCTCGTTGTAACGGGGCAAGCCCATGCGCGTAGCAGGGTCCCAGACGCCTCCGACGCCAAGGATCGTGTTGAACAGCAGGCGCGCCGTGGTGGTCATGGCGCGCTCGCCCTTGAGCTGAGCGATGCTGTTGAAGAGCGTCGGGATTTCACCGAGGTTATCGAAGAAGTTGCTGACGCCAGTCCGCACGATCTTAGGCGTGACGTAACGGTAGCCGCGAACGGCAGGCAGCATCACGAACTGATCCAGTCGGTAGTTGAAGTAATACATGCGCCGGTTCAGCGATTCCCAGGGGTCATAGATGTTCAGCGCGTCGAAGGTAGCGCGCTCGAATTCGCGTTGGTCGAGGCCAGGGTTGAACTCAAGGTCACGCAACGGATGGGTGAATCCATCTTCATCGACAGTTCCCGTCTGGGCATGGGCCACGCTACTGATCAGCAGCATGACAGCAAGCAGAGAGCGTTTAGCCACGGAAAAACTCCAACATATCGTGGGCATTGACCCGGTAGGTGAGGTTGCCGCAGTGGCCACCGCGAGGGTAAAGCGTCATGCGCTCGCCGAAGGTGCGGCGAAGAAACCCCAGGTCTCCAGCGCCGAGAATGATGTCGTCGGCGTTATGCATTACACCGATCTTCGGGCTGTTGCGCATGTAATCCTCAAGCGCGTACAGGCTTACCTGTTCTACCAGCTGCGCCATGCTGCCGCCGTCCTGCTGCGCGCGCCACATGGGGATCAGCTGCTCGGTGATATAGCAATCGAAGTCACAGAGCAGCGCGCGGCGAAAGAACGGCTCGAGGCTGGTGCCTTCATCGATTGGGTATTTCGGCGGCACGATCAGGCCGCGGCGGTTGATCAGATCCGAGGTGAATGCAATATCAGCTGCCGAGAAGCGGAATACCGAGCCGATCAACATGGCCATTTGTTCATCGGTCAGCCGCAGCGCGGACTGCTGGAAGTCGAACAGCATCGCCTCGTCCAGGTTGATCGTGCCTTGCTGCCGGTAGTAACGCGTGAGCTTTTCCAGGATGACTTCATAGAAGGTTGTGGTGCTGTCGATGGCATCGACCTGCGTCTGCACCAACTTGTCGAGGTTACTGATCGAGGTGTAGAGGTTCACCGGCGGGTTGATCATCAACACGCGCTTGAAGTTGAAACTTTGTCGCGTCTCGTCAAGCTTGCTGACGAACGCAGCATTAAGCGCGCCGAGGCTATAACCGACCAGGTTGAACTCAGTGACGGGCAGTTCATGTTGCTGTGCGCGAACGGCCTGCATCACGCGGTAGAGGTCCTTGGCATCGCCTGGACTGTAGCCTGGCGTGGCGTAGCGCGAGGCAGCGGCGATAAAGTCGAAACTGGTGGGGGAGGACAATTGCACCACATGATAGCCAGCCCCATAGAACAGTCGCTTGAGCGACTCGGTCTTGCCAGCCGAGTAGCTGGCACCAGTGCCTGAGATGATGAACATCAGCGGTGCTGGTCCGGGTTGTTTTGCCAAGCGGTAGGTCAGCCGTTTAACCGCCCAGAAATTGTCGGGCAGGGTGAACTCCCGTTCGGGGCGTAACCGCAGGCTGTAGTCGGCCTGATCGATCTCGTCATCCTCAGGCAGCTCGGCACGAAAAGGCGCCGGTGTCGTCGCTATCGTCGCCTCGAACGGGTTACTCAGGGGATAGCCATACTGCTCGACGCTGATGTCTGCCGCGTGGGCAGGCGTAACGACCAGTGCAAGCAGTGCGCTCAGGCACAGCAGCAATCGCATATGAGGTGATCTCCGGTGACTACGGTGGGGGGTTGGCAGATTTAATCTTTAGTGTTCGCGTGTCGGCGGCGGGGCCGGAATCCGTCCGGCGAAATGGCGTCGGTTGGTACAACGGGTGGCGTCTCGGCAGAGGTTGATTCGATCGCAACGACCACGCATCTTCATACCCAGATCATGCCTGGAATCGCCTGCACCCTGTCGTTTCGCTAAGCATGGACCACAATTAAGCCGTCAGGTTGCGTAGCTTAGGCCCGGTGATAGCGAAAAGCCGGTCGCGGACTGATTGGCTGGTAAATGTGACCGATCAGTCAGGGCAGGCGCAGGCGCTGAACAGAGCGTTTTAAAGAAGCTGCCGATTAATTCTTGACGGCGTAAGCGCTTCCGGGACTGCGGTCGAGTCGCTTACGCCTGGTGATGCAACCAGGCGTGAGCGGGGATGTTCTCCTCCGAAAGCTGACGCTTGTCCAGGCGCTGCCAAATTTTCTCATGAAAGTAGAAACCTACTGAGTTGCACAGGGGCTCGATCGCCGCAACCAGCCCGCCCGCTGCAGCGCTGCCGGTTAACGCATAGGTCACCGAGAATGCGATGCAGAAATGCATCAGGGTAAAGGTAACGGTCTTGATCATGGTTGTTTCTCCAAGGCGATCGAGAACTGTTCTCGGTTGCAATGGAGTGTGCAGATGCCGCCAAAACGTTGGAAATGGTCACGCTTGATGAATGACATAGGCCATCGCTATCGGTGCCCGCTGCTTTAGGTGGAAGTCGTCATCAATGCGTCTGGCACGGGCCTTCCACCAAATAAAAACAAGACTATGGTCGAGTGGTTTTCAAACGGGCCGGCCCTAAAGTAGCCGCCCTGCCTTCATGTGTGGGCAGAGGACCGTGTGGAGACCCCCAATGAACAACGAGACCGTAATTCAGCAGATCAATGCTGACCCACGATTTCAGGACCTGGTTGCCAAGCGTGGTCGTTTCGCCTGGATGCTGGCGACCATCATGCTCACCGCTTACTTCGCTTTCATTCTGGTCATCGCCTTTGACCCTGCGGTGTTGGGAACCCCTCTAAGTGCAGGCTCCGTCACCACTTGGGGGATCCCGGCGGGTCTGGGCTTGATCTTCCTGTCGTTCGTGCTGACCGGCGTCTACGTGCAGCGCGCTAACGGCGAGTTCGATCGCATTACCCAGGACATTCTCAACGAGGCTCAGAAATAATGCTCGCTCGTCTGCTGACCGCAGCTGCTCTGATGGCAGTTGCTCCGGCGCTGTTTGCTGACGCCCTGACCGGCGATGTGCAGAAACAGGCCACCAACTGGACCGCCATTTCCATGTTCATCGTGTTCATCGTGTTCACGATGGGAATCACCAAATGGGCGGCCAAACGCAATACCTCCACTTCTGATTACTACACGGCCGGTGGCAGTATCACTGGTTTCCAGAACGGATTGGCAATTGCTGGCGACTTCATGTCGGCGGCGTCATTTCTCGGTATTTCCGCGCTGGTTTTCACCAGCGGCTACGACGGCCTGATCTATTCGATCGGCTTTTTGGTGGGCTGGCCGATCATTCTCTTCCTGATGGCAGAGCGCTTGCGCAACCTGGGCAAATTCACCTTCTCCGACGTAGCCTCCTACCGCCTGGGACAGACACAGATCCGTATCCTTTCTGCCTGCGGTTCGCTGATCGTGGTGGCCTTCTATCTGATCGCGCAAATGGTCGGTGCGGGCAAGCTGATTCAACTGCTGTTCGGCCTCGACTATCTGGTTGCAGTGGTCATGGTCGGTGTGCTGATGGTCATGTACGTGATGTTTGGCGGCATGCTGGCAACCACCTGGGTGCAGATCATCAAGGCTGTGCTCCTGCTGTCCGGCGCAACCTTCATGGCCGTCATGGTCATGTATAACGTCGGCTTCGATTTCAGCCGTCTGTTTTCCGAGGCTGTAGCGCTGCACCCGAGTCATCAGGCGATCATGAGCCCGGGCGGCCTGGTTTCCGACCCGATCTCGGCTATCTCGCTGGGCCTCGCATTGATGTTTGGTACTGCCGGCCTGCCGCATATCCTGATGCGCTTCTTCACCGTCGCCGATGCCAAGGAAGCGCGTAAGAGCGTGTTCTACGCGACAGGCTTTATTGGCTATTTCTATATCCTGACCTTCATCATCGGTTTCGGCGCGATCCTGCTGGTCAGCACCAACCCAAGCTTCAAAGATGCCACGGGCGCCATCGTTGGCGGCACCAATATGGTCGCCATTCACCTGGCATCGGCGGTCGGCGGCAACCTGTTCCTGGGCTTCATCTCTGCGGTGGCCTTCGCCACCATCCTTGCGGTGGTCTCGGGCCTGGCGCTGGCCGGTGCTTCCGCGGTCGCTCATGACCTCTATGCCTGCGTGATCATGAAGGGCAAAGCCAAGGAAGAGGACGAGATGAAGGTGACCAAGCGCACCACGCTGGCATTGGGCGTACTGGCCATCCTGCTTGGCGTCGCTTTCGAGAATCAGAACATCGCCTTCATGGTGGGACTGGCGTTCTCGGTTGCCGCCAGCTGTAACTTCCCAATCCTGTTCCTTTCGATGTACTGGAAGGACCTGACCACTCGCGGTGCTCTGATCGGTGGTGCGATGGGCCTGGGTACGGCGTTGCTGCTGACCATCCTGAGCCCGACGGTCTGGGTCGACGTGCTGCATTTCGAACAGGCCATATTCCCGTACAAGTATCCGGCCCTGTTCGCCATGATCGCGTCCTTTGCCGGCCTGTGGTTCTTCTCGGTCACCGACAAGTCCAAGACGGCTGCCGAAGAGCGCGCGCGCTTCTTCCCGCAGTTCATCCGCTCGCAGACCGGTCTGGGTTCGACTGGTGCGGTCGCCCACTGATCCTGGGTTTTGTGATCGAAAAGGCAGCCTTCGGGCTGCCTTTTTTGTTCTGGGACCAGCCATCTCTGCGGGGCCAATCGGGAGCGGAGCATGCCAGTCATTCAGCATTTCGATAGAGGCCGGAGCCTGCTGCAGCTTTCGCTAGACTCGTGGCAACCCAACGAACAAAAGGTTACAACCGATGCAAAATCGCATGATGGTCACGGGGGCCGGATCCGGCCTGGGTCGCGAGATAGCGTTGCGCTGGGCGCGCGAGGGTTGGCAGCTGGCATTGTCGGATGTCAACGAGGCCGGCCTGGCCGAAACCCTGAAAATGGTCCGTGATGCAGGCGGCGACGGTTTTACTCAACGCTGTGACGTGCGCGACTACAGCCAGCTGACAGCCCTGGCGCAGGCATGCGAAAGCAAGCTTGGCGGTATCGATGTGGTGGTCAACAACGCGGGTGTTGCCTCGGGTGGTTTCTTCGACGAGCTGTCACTGGAGGACTGGGACTGGCAGATCGCGATCAATCTCATGGGTGTGGTCAAGGGCTGCAAGGCCTTCCTGCCATTGGTGCAGAAGAGCCAAGGCAAGATCATCAACATCGCGTCCATGGCGGCTCTGATGCAGGCGCCGGGCATGAGCAATTACAACGTGGCCAAGGCCGGTGTGGTGGCGTTGTCCGAGAGCCTGCTGGTGGAGCTGAAGCAGCAGGAAGTCGGAGTTCATGTGGTCTGCCCGTCATTCTTCCAGACCAACCTGATGGACTCCTACCGCGGTCCGACTCCCAATATGAAAGCGCAGATCAGCAAGCTGCTCGAAGCGTCGCCTATCTCTGCTGCCGACATTGCCGACTACATCTATCGCCAGGTGGCTGAGGGCGTGTTCATGATCCTGCCCCACGATGAAGGGCGCATGGCCTGGAAGATCAAGCAACAGAACCCGCAGGCGATCTACGACGAGATGGCGCTGTTGGCAGAAAAGAAGCGCAGCAAGAGCAAAACCTGACCGGCTGGTCCGTTTTGCTTGCCCTGATCCAGGGGCGGGAGTAGGGTTGCCGATCCTTCCCAGTCTGCCTCTGGATTCACTGTGAAAAACCCGTCTCGCTGGCTGCTCATGCTGGCCCTTGTGCTGGCCGCCATCAACCTTCGGCCAGGCATCACTTCGTTTGCACCATTGATCGAACGCATCGCCGAGGAGCTCAGTCTCAGCCGCAGCGTCATCAGCCTCACCACCGCCTTGCCAGTACTGCTGATGGGGCTGCTGGCGCCGTTGGCACCCCGTCTGGCCGTGCGTTTCGGCCTGGAGCGCACCATCAGCCTGTGCCTTGGTTTGATCGGTTTGGCGCTGTTACTGCGTCTGTTCGGCAAGAATGCTCCAGTGTTGATCGGCACAGCGGCTATGGTCGGTGCCGGAATCGCGGTTGCCGGGCCGCTGCTGTCGGGCTTCATCAAGCGTTATTTTCTCGAGCAGATGGGCAAGACTGCGGCCTACTATTCGTTGAGCATGGCGGTTGGCGGCACCATCGGCGTAGTGCTGACTGCACCAGCAGCCGAATGGTTGGGCCAGCGTTGGACCTGGGGCCTGGCGCTGTGGGCAATCCCGGCGGTGCTGGCATTGCTGATCTGGTGGCGCCTACCGAACCAGCCGGAGCCGGCCGTGGAGAGCCGTACCGGTCTGCCATGGCGCGAACCGCGCGCCTGGTTGGTAAGCATCTATTTCGCCTTGCAGGCTGGTCTGTTTTACGCGCTGGCTACCTGGTTGGTGGCGCGTTACCACGAGGTTGGCTTCAGTCTGCTGCAGAGCAATGCCTTCTTCAGTGGCTTCATGCTGATCGGTTTGCCCAGCGCGTTCATCATGCCTTGGCTGGCGCAGCGCTTTGGCCGGCGGCACTTGCTGATGGCCTGCTGCGGCGTGCTGGCAACGGTCTGTCTGCTGCTCATTGCCTGGCTTCCGCAGGTCAATCCGCTGCTGGTGTGCATGCTGCTGGGTATAGCCCTGAACGGGACCTTCTCCATGTCGCTGGTATTGCCGATGTACGAAGCCAGTACGCCGCTTGCGGTTAGCCGCTTGACGGCGATGATGCTCTGCACCGGTTATTGTCTGGCCTGTTTCACCCCTGTGCTGACCGGATTGGGCCGAGATATCGCCGGTGACTATCGTGAACCCTTCCTCGTACTCGCGACCATGTCGGCGGCGATGTCCCTGCTGGCCTTGCGGCTGGCGCCTCGGCGCGATCTGGCTGCAGCGAGCACGCGCTGAAGCGACTCGACTGCCTTGAGGTTGTGGTCTGCGTCACCTCTGCAGCTTGTACCCAGACCTTGTCTGCAAGGGACGCTGGAAGGCTGAACGGATTTAGTCGAACATGACGGGCTTTCTCCTGGAGTGTTTCTGTGGAGCCGGAATCCATCGTCTACGGCAGCATCCGTGACTGGCCTTCAACCGATATCGAGCAGTGCCGGTTGCGCCGCGCGGTCAATCGGCGTGCGCTGTACAGCCTGCCGCAAGGCGAGGGTTGGCCTTTTCTCGGAAGAGAGATGTTCTCTTGCTGTATGGACGAAGGGGTGTATCAGACGCAGGTCATTCATTTCGGTGCCAGCTACCGCGCGGTCGAATATGAGTGGGCGCTCTGGGTGCGTCATTTCGAGGAGCTGCTGAACGAACTCTACTGGACCAGCGCGGTGGTCCATCTGGAGACCGAACTCAATGGCATTCATACCTTTCGCTGGGAAACCGAAAGCGGCTCGCACAGCCCTCATCAGCGCGATCTGCGCATGCGCTGCGCCTGGGAACGTGACGGTGGGGTGCTCAGCTGAGTTCTAGTCCTCCAGCCATTCTTTCGGTACGTCGCGTCTGAGCGCCAACTGGCATTGCTGATGCTCAATGTCGAACGCGATCACCGCGGTGCCTTTGCTCAGCGCCTGGCGTACCCGCTCGACACGGATTTCCAGCGGCGTCTCATCGCCATTGTCGGTGCCCTCGCGGGTCACGAAATCTTCGATGAGGCGGGTCAGGGTGTCAGGTTCGAGTTGGTCGTAAGGAATAAGCATCGATGCCGAATCAGGTGGGAGGGTGCAGGTCGGGTTCGTTGATCGGCGCGTTGAGGAACCGATCCAGGTAAGCATACAGCTGCTCGCTGTCCAGTGGTTTGCCAATGAATTCATCCATGCCGGCCTCGCTGCCAGCGCGGCGATGTTCATCGAGTACGTGAGCGGTCAGCGCAATGATCGGCACTGGCTGCAACCGCAACTGCGCCTCTAGTCGGCGGATCTGTCGGCTGGCCTCGAAACCATCCATCTCCGGCATCTCGCAATCCATCAGGATCAGCCGCACCGCGGCCGGGTTCTCGCTGTAGGCACTGACCGCCTTGCGTCCGTTTTCGGCCATCATGACCTCATAGCCGCGTTTGCGCAGCAGACTGGACACCACCATCTGGCTGACGGGATTGTCCTCAACAGCGAGGATAAGCGGTTTGGAGCGTCCCGGGTGCTCAGTGTCCGCCGCAGCGCTATCGGACGGAGGGTTCGCCTGATGGAGGCGATGCAGCGCTTCGCGTAAGGGACCGAGCAGCAGTGGCAACGGCAAGTTGGCCAGGCGCAGCGATGACGATGCCGGGGAAGGTTCGCTTTGCGGCGGGTAGAGCAGCATCACCCGTTGATTCAGTTCGAGCTGATCGGCTACGGCGTTAAGCCAAGCCTGGGGTTTACCTGGCCACGGCGCCATGATTACCAATAGTGGGGCTGAGGCTTGATCGTCGAGGTAGCGGCGCAGATGTTGTGGCTCCTCGCAGCGGACGGTTCGCATGCCCCAGCGCTGCAGCAAGTTGCCCATTGCATCCAGGGCGCAGATGTCCTTGGACGCGATCACAGCGGTGCGTCCCTCGAGTAGCGCCGTCAGTGGGTCGAGGTTGCCGCTCGCCTCGCGCAGCGGGATGTCGAAGCTGAACTGGCTGCCTTGGCCGGGCGTGCTCTGCACATCGATCTGGCCGCCCATCATTTCTACCAGTTCCTTGCTGATAACCAACCCCAGACCGCTGCCACCATAGCGCCGGGTGGTACTGGAATCGCCTTGAGCGAAGGATTCGAACAGTTGGGCCAGAACCTCCGCGCGCATGCCGATCCCGCTGTCGGTGATCGAAAAGACCAGGCTTCGACTGCTTTCAGGGCCCTGGCAGACAACCTTCAGTACCACACAGCCCTGTTCGGTGAATTTGAGCGAATTGCTAAGCAGGTTCATCAGAACCTGTTTGAGACGAGTCGGATCGCCGCGCAGGCGGCGCGGCACACCCGGGGCGAGGCTGAGATGCAGGTTCAGCTGCTTCTGCAGCGCTTGAGCCGTGAACAGGCTGATGGTTTCGGAGACCAGCACTTCGAGGTCGAACTCGATGTCTTCCAGAACCAGCTTGCCAGCACCGATCCGCGCATAGTCAAGGATGTCGTTGATGACCGTCATCAGCGAGTGGCTGGAGCTCGAAACAGTGTCGAGGTAGAACCGCTGGTTACGGTCAAGCGGGGTCTCACGCAGCAATTGCAGCATGCCCAGTACACCGTTCAGCGGCGTGCGGATTTCATGGCTCATTTTCGCCAGGAAGCGGCTCTTTGCCTGGTTCTCGCTCTCCGCCCGTTCGGCTGCCTGGCGTGAACGGAAGCCTTCTTCCTTGAGCAGGTTGATGCGGTCCGCGAGCCCGATCGACAGGGTGATCAGCTCGAAGGCAATACCAACTTTGACGATCGAGGGGCCATACAGCCCCAGCAGGTTGAAGCCCAGTGATCCGGCCGTGACGATGACGAAGGTCGCCAACAGCACGCCCCAGGCCAGCGTGTAATACAGGCCATAGCGCACGCCGCGGCTCCAGACGAACGCTCCGGTCAGCAGCAGCCCGATCGACGAGCTGATGACCATCACACTGGCCAGTACGCTCCACACCTGCGTTTCCAGAACGAAACCGGAGAGCAGCGCGCCCACTGACAGGATCAGAGCCACCCGCAGAGCGAAGTCCAGGCGCGGAAAGTATTCTCGGGTATGCAGGAAATGGCGGCTGAACTGGATAGACACCAGGCAATGACTGAGCATCAGTGCATAGATGCCCAGCGCGATCACCCCGCCTGCATCGTTCAGCCACTTGACCAGCATGCCATCGAAGCTGAGCGCAAACAGGCCCACGTTGAGGTTGTAGATCAGGTACCAGAAATACGCAGGCTCGCGGAGGGAGAGGAACAGAAAGAAGTTGTAGCAGAACATCGCAAACAGCACGCCGTAGAAGGCTCCGGCCAAGCCCGTCGAATCCTCGAATGATTCGGCGTTTGCTGCATAGCTGCTGAAGTACAGCGGCACGTAGAGAGTGCTGGTGCTTTCCACACGCAGCAGCAAGGTCGAGGTACCGGGCTCCAGTTCCAGAGGAAACCAGAAGTTGCTGACCCTGACCGCTCGTTCGTTGAACGGATGGTTGTCGCCGGAGCGCTGCTGGCTGATGCGGCCGTCCGGGTGACGGAGATAGAGCTGGATGTCGTCGAGCAGGGGGTAGTTGATCTCGACGAAGCCGCCGATGGGGTCGTGCAACTGGTTTTCCAGGTCGACACGGAACCACCAGACCGAATCGTTCTTGCCCTTGTTGGGATGTACCCCGGACACGGGGACGAAGGTTTTTTCCGGCAGCGCGAAGACTTCAGCCACGCCGAGTTCGGCAGCCGGGTCTCGCAAAAAGTAGCTCCAGCTACCCAGTGCCTGGCGGAAATGCTGGGAGTCCACCGGCACGGGCTCGAACGCCGATGCCTGAGCGGTCAGACAGAACAGAAGAACGGCCAGAAAAAGACGCGGCGCCATGTTATTGATCCAAGGAGTACACACTCGCAAAACGCAGTTTCCAGTCGCGCGAATGGCAAACCCTGTTCGCTTCATGCCTGACTGGCCAAGCATTCATATGTTTCAGAGGCTTGCGACTTTGCCCGGATCACCGCCGCCTCGCAATCGGCAAATGCCTCAAGTTGGCGGCACATCATGAAACGCCACAGTCAACCTGAAGAATCATCGGTCGGCTTGTCGAAGATTGAATCGACTGCCGGCACGCGCGTGTCGTTTTCCATCTGCGTCACGTGTTCGAGTTGATGGCTGAAATTCTCCAGGGAATCCTTGCCTGCATGGGCATCACTGGTGAAAACCGGTGGGCTCAGCAAATAGGCTGAAATCAAGCGGCTCATGGCGGCCAGGCTGTCGATATGGGTGCGCTCATAGCCGTGTGTCGCATCGCAGCCAAACGCCAGCAGCGCGGTGCGGATATCGTGCCCGGCAGCGATCGCCGACTGTGCATCGCTGTGGTAGTAGCGGAACAGGTCACGCCGCACCGGTACCTCCTTGGCTTCTGCCAGTTTGAGCAGATGCCGGGACAGGTGGAAATCGTATGGCCCACCCGAATCCTGCATGGCGACGGTAACTGCGTGTTCGCTGGATTCCTGGCCCTTGGCCGTCGGCGCGATGTCGATGCCGACGAACTCGCTGACATCCCAGGGCAGGGCGCCGGCTGCCCCAGACCCGGTTTCCTCGGTGATGGTGAACAGCGGATGGCAGTCGATGGGTGGCTCACGACCGCTTTCGATCACCGCTTTCAGTGACGTCAGTAAGGCTGCCACTCCGGCTTTGTCATCCAGGTGGCGCGAGCTGATGTAACCGCTGTCGGTAAACTCGGGCATTGGATCGAACGCGACGAAATCGCCCACGTTGATGCCCAGCGCGAAGGTGTCGGCGCGGCTCGCGGTATAGCCGTCCAGACGCAGCTCGACGTGGTTCCAGCTGATCGGCATCTCGTCGACTGCGGTGTTGAATGCATGCCCCGAGGCGAGCAGGGGCAGCACGCTGCCACGTACCACGCCGGTGTCAGTGAAGACGCTGACGCGGCTGCCTTCGGCGAAGCGGCTTGACCAGCAACCCACCGGGGACAGACCGAGTCGGCCATTGTCCTGAATTTCCCGGACGCTGGCGCCGATGGTGTCCAGGTGCGCGGCGATGGCTCGATCCGGGCTGTACCGGCGACCTTTGAGCGTGGCGCGGATGGTTCCGCGGCGGGTCAGCTCGAAGGGAATGCCGAGCTCCTTCAGGCGCTCTGCCACATATCGAACGATTGTGTCGGTGAAGCCGGTGGGGCTGGGAATGGCGAGCATCTCCAGCAGCACACGTTGCAGGTAGTTGAGGTCCGGTTCGGGAAGCTTGGCAGTCATGATCATTCCTTAGCGGCGGAAAACTGGCTGCCGCTATGTAAGTGAGTGAAGTTGAGCTGCGGTGGTGCCGCAAGCGAGGCGGCGGGCCGTTCCGGCATCTGCTGGTGCCGGAACCAGGCCATCTACGGCCTGAGTGCCCCGCTAGTGGGTGCCGTAGCTGAGTGGAAAGAGCAGGTCGACGAAGCGCTCGGCGGTGGGCTGGGGATGGTGATTGGCGAGGCCGACCCGCTCGTTCGCTTCAATGAATACGTACTCGGGTTTGTCTGCTGCCGGCACCAGCAGGTCCAGGCCGACTACAGGAATATCAAGCGCGCGAGCGGCCCGAACGGCGGCGTCGATTAAATCTGGATGCAACTGATCGGTTACATCATCGAGCGTGCCACCGGTATGCAGGTTGGCAGTGCGGCGCACCGCCAAGCGCTCGCCACGTGGCAAGACGCTGTCGTAGTCGAAGCCAGCGTCGCTGATGCAGCGCTGTGTCTCTTCGTCCATAGGGATTCGGCTTTCGCCAGCGGTTGCAGCCTGGCGGCGCCGACTCTGGGTCTCGATCAACTGGCGAATGCTGTGGCTGCCGTCACCCACCACTTCAGCCGGACGGCGGATCGCCGCGGCCACGACTTCATATCCAATCACGACAATGCGCAGGTCAAGTCCGGGATGAAAGCTTTCCAGCAACACGCGCTGATCGAACTGACGTGCGCGAGCAATGGCTTCTTCGACATCCTGGCTGCTGCGCAGGTCGACCGAGACGCCTTGGCCCTGTTCACCATCGAGCGGCTTTACGACCACACCGCCGTGTTGCTCGAGAAACGCGGCATTCTCCTCGACCGAACCCGCGAGTTGTTGGGCAGGTAGTTTAAGCCCCGCGCGAGCAAGGGTCCGGTGAGTCAGGCTCTTGTCCTGGCACAACGTCATGCTGACCGCAGACGTAAGGTCCGACAGTGACTCGCGGCAGCGCACCTTGCGGCCACCCTGGGTCAGAGTGAACAGGCCGGCCTCGGCATCATCGATGGTGATCTCGATGCCGCGGCGGCGTGCCTCGTCGACGATGATCTTGGCGTAGGGATTCAGCTCCGCTTCCGGGCCTGGGCCAAGAAACAGCGGCTGGTTGAAGGTGTTCTTGCGCTTGACCGTGAAGGTTTGCAGGTCGCGGAAGCCAAGCTTGGCGTAGAGCGCCTTGGCTTGCTTGTTGTCGTGCAGTACCGACAGATCGAGATACGCCAGCCCACGGCCCATGTAGTGCTCGATTAGGTGGCGAACCAGCGCTTCGCCTACACCGGGGCGCGTGCAGTTTGGCGCGACCGCCAGGCACCAGAGGCTGGAACCGTTCTCCGGATCATTGAACGCCTTGTGGTGGTTGATGCCCATGACACTGCCGATGATCTCGCCGGAGTCATCGTCCTCAGCCAGCCAATACACCGGACCGCCTTGCTCTCGCGGTGTGCACAACTCAGGGTTGACCGGCAGCATGTGGCGGGACTGATACAGACTGTTGATCGCCTTCCAGTCCTCCTCGCTCTGAGCGCGGCGGATGCCGAAGCCGCGGAAGCTCCGGCGAGCCGGGCGGTAATCGGTGAACCAGATGCGCGATGTGTCCGATGGATCAAGGAACAGCTGCTGCGGCGCATAGGCGAGTACCTGATGCGGCGCGGCGACGTACAGGGCGATATCCCGCTCACCGGCCTGTTCATGGAGCAGGTCGGCCGCGAGCTTCTCAGGGTCGGAGTAGGTGTGGCCGATCAAGATCCGGCCCCAGCCGCAGTGCAGTGTTACTGGCGCCTGATGTTCCGCCTGGCCGTCCTCGGCGAGCCGTTGCTGCAAGCGCTCATAGGTCGGTGTCTGGCCGCGCAACAGTCGCTGTCCGTAGGCTTGAGACTTCTGCATGGTGCATTCCTTGGAGCTTGTATGACTTCACTACGGCAACGCTTCGGCGCTCGCTCATTGCGTCGTCATGAACGGGTTGTTAGAGGCCTTGTTCGCTCAACCATAGATTGACCGCTGCCAACTGCCACAATTTCGAGCCACGCAGAGGCGTCAGTTGACCTTCTGGGTCATTGAACAGCCTGTCCAGCATGGCCGGGTTATACAGCCCGCGGTCCTGGCTCGGGTCGGTCAGCAGCTCCCGCACCCAATTCAAGGTATCGCCCTGCAGATGCTTGAGCCCTGGCACCGGGAAATAACCCTTGGGACGGTCGATGACCGCAGCTGGAATGACTTTGCGCGCGGCTTCCTTGAGCACGTACTTGCCGCCGTCAGGCAGCTTGTACTTGGCTGGGATTCTTGCCGACAGCTCGGCCACGTTGTGGTCGAGAAACGGCACTCGAGCTTCGAGGCCCCAGGCCATGGTCATGTTGTCGACGCGTTTGACCGGGTCGTCGACCAGCATCACTGTGCTGTCGATGCGCAGAGCTTTGTCTACAGCGGCGTCGGCGCCGGGCTGGGCGAAATGCTGACGTACGAAATCGCCGGAGAAGTCGCCCTTGACCCACTGCTGCTGCACGGTATCGGCGTATTCCTCGAAGCCGCGGTCACGGAAGGCTGTGAGATAAGCCTCAACCGGGTCCTCGGCACCGTCCACCTGTGGATACCAGTGGTAACCGGCAAACAGCTCGTCTGCGCCCTGGCCGCTCTGCACCACCTTGCAGTGCTTGGAGACTTCACGCGAGAGCAGATAGAACGCGATGCAGTCATGGCTGACCATCGGTTCGCTCATGGCGCGGAACGCGGCGGGTAGCTGTTCGAGAATTTCCTTTTCCTGAATGCGCAGCTGGTGATGACGCGTTCCGTAATGCTGAGCGATCAGATCCGAGTACTTGAACTCGTCGCCACGCTCGCCACCGGCATCCTGGAAGCCAATGGAGAAGGTCTGCAGGTTATCGCCAGCGCCTGCTTCGCGAAGCAGGCCGACCAGCAAACTGGAGTCGACACCGCCGGACAGCAGAACGCCCACGTCGACCGCCGCGCGATGACGCAGGGCAACGGACTCATGCAAGGTGGTCAGGGTGCGCTCCTGCCAGTCTTCGAAGCTGTAGCCTTGTTCTTCTTCCGATGCGCCGAATTCCAGCGTCCACCAGCGGTGTTGGCTGCTCTTGCCGCTGGCGTCAATCCGCATGAAGGTGCCGGGCGGCAGTTTTTCGATTCCGGCGATCAGGGTATCCGGCGCCGGCACCACAGCATGGAAGCTCATGTAGTGATTCAGAGCCACCGGGTTCAGCACGCCAGCAATATCTCCGCCCTTGAGCAACGCCGGAAGCGTCGAGGCAAAGCGCAAGCGCTCGCCCGTGCGTGACAGATAGAGCGGCTTGATACCGAGACGATCGCGCGCGATGAACAGTTCTTGCACGTCTCGCTGCCAGATGGCGAAAGCGAACATGCCGTTCAGTCGGGGCAACAGGGCTTCGCCCCAGGCATGAAAGCCTTTGAGCAAGACCTCGGTGTCGCCGCCGGAGAAGAAGCTGTAGCCCAATGCTTCCAGTTCGGCGCGCAATTCGGGGTAGTTGTAGATGGCGCCGTTGAACACCATGGACAGGCCGAGCGCCGAGTCGATCATCGGCTGGCCAGAGGCCTCGCACAGATCCATGATCTTCAGGCGTCGGTGACCCAGAGCGAGAGGGCCTTGGCTGTTGAAGCCGCAGGCGTCCGGGCCACGGGACGTCAGGGATTGGGTGATGCGTTCAACCGCGGCCAGGTCGGCCGGTTGATTATCGAAGCGAAGTTCGCCAGCTATGCCACACATAGGATCCTTACCGGTATTGCCGTTGGGGAGTGTGACTGACGCTCGGACCGCGAAGTTCAGGATTTCAGACGGGCGTGTACCGCTCTGGCTCGGTGGCTGAGGGGCTTGTTAAGGGGCGCCTCGGCTGGCCTGAATCGCGCTCTGCTGCGTCAGTCAGGTTTTACAGGGAAACAAAAATAGTGCTTTCATGTCAAACCGTACTCGGCACGATTTAACTGTCTATGAGCGAAAAAAACATTCGATCTGAAACTATTGAAGCGGCAGAGAGCAACCTTGAGTTGTCTCTGTTTCAGGCCTTGCGCCGGTTGCAGCAAGACGCCGAGATGCATGCCAAGCGACTGGCGCGTTTCGGTGGGCTGAGCCCGGTGCAGCTGATGATTCTGCAGGTGCTGGCCAGCGAACGGCAGCTGACCGCCAGCGCTTTGAGCAAGCGCGTCAGCCTGACGCCAGCGACGCTGTCCGGGCAACTCGACCGCCTTGCTGAGCGCGGACTGCTGTTGCGCCAACGGGATGATCAGGACCGCCGTCGTCAGTGGCTTTTATTGACTGACGAGGGGCGCGCACTGCAACAGCAGGCGCCTTCGCTGTTACCGCCCGAGTTCGTTGCGCGATTCTCGGCGTTGCCGGAGTGGGAGCAGCACGGGATTACCGCGGCGCTACTGCGCGCCGCGTCGATATGCGGATCGGAAGACTAACCGCCGCCGCGCTGATCGACCGACCCGCTACAGACGAAAACCTTCGACGATATGCTCCGCTAGCGTCTCGCTGACCTGAGACTGGTTGCGATCGTTGCGCAGCAGGACAATGCTGCACGAAGGCAGCTCCGGCATGCCCTCGGCTTCGCCCAGTACGCGCATATCCGCTGTCACCAGGCTCTGCAGCTGCGCGGTCACCGCAAGTCCCGCGTTGGTCACAGCCATCAGCGCCGAGAGGCTGGGGCTGGTATAGGCGACCCGGTAGGGTACTTCCAGGCTGTCCAGGGCGTTGCAGGCCCAGGCCCGGCAGAAGCAGTCGGTATTGAACATGGCCAGTGGCATGGGCCGTTGTTCATGGGTGTTGAAGCCAGGCGCTTCGGCCCAGACGAAACGCTCTCGGCGCAGCAGCTGACCGATCTCGGTGCCCGGCTCGCGGGTGACGATGGACAGATCCAGGTCGCGCCGCTGCAGTAACTGATAAGACGGTTCGCAATGCACCTCCACCTGTACCAGCGGATAGGCCTGCGCGAAGCGCGACAGGATGCCCGGCAGGAAGCGCATTACATAGTCGTCCGGGGTGCCGATGCGCACCGAGCCTACCATGTGCGGTTCGCGTAGAGTCGTCAGCACCTCGCCGTGCAGTTTGAGGATTCTCCGTGCGTAACCGAGCAGGATCTGGCCCTCGGCGGTGAGCTTGACCTGACGCCCATCGCGCTCGAATACCGACCGTTGCAGCACATCCTCTTCCAGGCGCTTCATCTGCATGCTGATCGCCGACTGCGTGCGATTGACGGCTTCGGCCGCTCGGGTAAAGCCGCCGTGATCGGCAATTGCCACAAAGCTGCGCAGCAGCTCTGCATCGATACTGGGGTAATTGGCCATCCATCAATCTCCGAGATGTACGCCATCAGAAACATTCGTTGGATTGATCATAAGCCCGGCAGGACACTGACGCCATCCACTCGGAGGTATCCCAGATGAAAAGCCATGCTGAGTTCGTTCAACCTTGCGTCAGAAGCACAACGGCCCATTACTCATTCGGCCGGTCGTTGCATGCGGTCTGGCAGCAGTTAACCCGCTGGCATGCGTTGTATCGTCAGCGTCAGCAGCTCGCGGCATTGAGCGACGAGATGCTCAAGGACATCGGCTTGAGCCGGGCCGATATCGAAACCGAAACTTCCCGTCCGTTTTGGGACGAGCCGTTTCGTCGATGCTAGTGCTACGGCGAGGCCGCGTGCCTGGCGTGCGAGCGCCAGGCGATCGCGGTCAGTCAGTCGGTCCGGCGGATGAGTTTGCGCAGCAGGAATCGATTGGGATGGCAGGCTTCTGCGATGGCACGCGGCACGGGCAGGGGTTCGTCATTCAGCCAGGCTGCGAGCAATTCCCCGGCCAGGGGCGCGGTAATCAGGCCGCGCGAGCCGTGGGCGGTGTTCACGTATAGCCCGTCAAGCCAGGGGCATGGCTTATCGGGCACCTGGCGGGCATCCTTTGCCAGCACGGCATAGGTCTCGGCGAAACATTCCGGATCGGCCAGGGCGCCAACGATGGGTAGATAGTCGGGGCTGGTGCAGCGGAACGCGACACGTCCTTGCAGCTGGTCCGTGTCGCAGCTTTCGACGGCCAGGCGCTGATGCAGATCGCCGGAAATCTCCCTGAGCATGTCCAGGTTCGAATGATGTTCAGCAGCGCTCGGCGCGGGATCGGCCTCGGCAAAATTGAAACTCGCCCCTAGCGTATGCTGACCCTCACGTGGCGGGGCGACATATCCCTTGGCACACAACACGGTGCGTAATGCGGCGCTTTTTTCGTTCGCCGGCAGGGCGGTGATCTGCCCGCGAATCCGCTTGAGTGGCAGCCAGGCGCTTTGACTGAACCGCTTGGCATCGGCAGCGCCGGCCAGAATCACGACCGGCGCCTCGGCCACCAGCTCATCGCCGGCCAGCGCCTGCCATTGCTCGCCGCTTCGACGCAGTTCGAGCGGGTGCCGATGGCGATGCAACTCGATCGACGGGTGCTTGATCAGCCAGCGACACAGCGCTGGCGGGTGCGCCCAGCCGGCATCCGGATAGAACAGCCCCCCATGGTCCAGCGCTACGCCCGCCAGCCGCTCGGCCTCTTCGCGCGGCACCGCATGCAGAAGACCGGGCGGGAAGGCGTCGGAAAGTGCCGCCTGGCGGAGGCTTTCCTTATGATCGAAGGAGAGCTGCAGCACGCCGCAGGCATCCCAGTCCTGTCCGCGCTGCAGGTTGTGCAATAGCCGACGGGTGTAGCCAAAGCCGCTGGCAACAAGCTGCGAGAGCGCGGTGCCGTGCGCTGAGAGCTTCAAATAGAGCACGCCCTGCGGGTTGCCAGAACCCTCCTGGGCAATATCGTCGTGCCGTTCCAGCAGTGCCACCTGCCATCCGCGCGCCGCCAGGCTGGCGGCGCTGGCGCAACCCGCGAGGCCTGCGCCAATCACCAGCGCCTTGCGCTGCGCCGGTTGATGCGAAGGGCGCGCGAACCAAGGGGTCTGCGGGGTTTCTGGCGGCGTGACAAGCTGGCCCTGCAGGTTTTCCCACTTATGGCCTAAGCCGGGAATCCGCTTGACCTCGAAGCCCGCTTCCTTGAGTGCTCGCCGTACGCTGCCGGCGCTGCTGAAGGTTGCCAGGGTTGCACCTGGAGCCGACAGCCGCGCCACCTGCTCGAACAGCTCGGGCTGCCACATGTCCGGGTTCTTTGGCGGTGCGAAGCCATCGAGAAACCAGGCATCTACCCGCGCATCCAGCTCTTTGAGCCTCTCGAGCGCGTCGCCGACCAGTAGCGTCAGCGTCACCCGCCCAAAACGAAACTGCTGGAACCCCGGGTTGATCGCTACATACTGATCCAGCAACTGCTGCGCCTGGTCATGCAGTTCCGGCCACAAAGCCAGGGCACGACACAGGTCGTCGTGGGTGAGGGGATGCTTTTCAACGCTGACAAAGTGCAAGGCGCTATTGGCAGGCGCAGTGCGCTCGAAAAGCGCCCAGGCGCAAAGGAAGCTGAGACCGGTGCCAAAGCCCGTTTCGCCAATCACCAGGCGTTCTCCGGCGTGAAGGGCAGCGAAACGGTCGGCCAGCCGATTGGGTCGCAGAAACACGTGGGTGGTTTCGGCCATGCCGGAGCCGCGGGAAAAGTACACGTCACCATACTGCCGGGATTGCGGTTGGCCGTTCTCGTCCCAATCGAGTTCGGCATGCTGAAAACCGGTGTGGAGCGGGGCGGACATCGACGTTTCCTGCGGTGAAAGACCGCGATTCTAGCAGCCGCGCGAAACCTGCTGCGGGCGCGCTTTGTCGCATCGACAGGCGTGCAAGCTTGCGCACCAGCGCAAACAGGCGGTGCTACATCAGTACTGCAGCTGTCTCGGCCTGCTAGGGTTCATCACAGCATCCTTTCTTGGAGTTCAAGATGTTCGAGTCCGCGGAAATCGGTCACACCATCGACAAGGACATTTACAACAAAGAGGTACCTGTTCTGCGTGAAGCGCTTCTGCACGCGCAGTACCGCCTCAGAGAGCAGGCGCGGTTTCCGGTGCTGATCCTGATCAATGGGATTGAGGGCGCTGGCAAAGGCGAGACGATCAAGCTACTCAACGAATGGATGGACCCACGGTTGATCCGCGTTGATAGCTTCGATGTGCCCACCGACGAAGAGCTTTCGCATCCTCCAGCCTGGCGCTACTGGAGACGGCTCCCGCCCAAAGGCCAGACCGGGATTTTCTTCGGTAACTGGTACAGCAAGATGCTTGAGGATCGCGTTCATCGTCGAATCAAGAAGACCGATCTTCAGCTTGCTATCGACCGCGCTCAACGTTTCGAGCGGATGCTCTGCGCCGAGGGCATGCTGATCTTCAAGTTCTGGTTTCACTTGTCCAAGGACCGCATGCAGCAGCGGCTTGAGTCGCTCAAGGATGACCCACTGCACAGCTGGCGTATCAGCCCGCTGGATTGGCAGCAGTCGAAAACCTACGACCGGTTCGTCAAGCACGGTGAACTGATCCTGCGTCGCAGCAGCCGGGACTTTGCGCCCTGGTACGTGATTGAAGGAAGCGACGAACGATACCGCAGCCTGACCGCCGGCCGGCTGTTGCTCGAAGGGCTGAACTCGGCGCTGGACGCCGCCGACCAACCCTTCACTCAGCCGCACACGGCAACCGTCGAGCTGAATCTCGACCAGGCAAGCCTGCTCGACAGCCTCGACATGCGCCAGTCGCTTAGCAAGGACCACTACAAGGAGCAACTGGGGCAGGAGCAGGCGAGGCTGAGTCAGCTGCTACGCGATCCGCGATTACGCAAGCGCGGGGTGCTGGCCCTGTTCGAGGGCCACGATGCCGCAGGCAAGGGTAGCGCCATTCGCCGGGTCACCGGTGCACTGGATCCGCGGCTGTATCGCACCATACAGATCGCCGCCCCCAGCGAGGACGAACTGGCGCAACCCTGGCTGTGGCGCTTCTGGCGCAACGTCCCGGCCCGCGGGCAGTTCACCATCTTTGACCGGTCTTGGTATGGCCGAGTGCTGGTCGAGCGGGTCGAGGGCTTCTGCTCGCCGGATGAATGGCTGCGGGCCTACACCGAAATCAATGAGTTCGAGGAACAGCTGGTCGATGCCGGCGTGGTGGTGGTGAAGTTCTGGCTATCGATTGACAAACAGACGCAGCTTGAGCGATTCAAGGAGCGTGAAGATACCCCGCATAAGCGCTTCAAGATCACCGAGGAAGACTGGCGAAATCGTGAAAAATGGGACGACTACAGTAATGCGGTAGCTGACATGGTCGACCGCACCAGTACCGAAATAGCGCCCTGGACACTGGTGGAGGCCAATGACAAGCGCTTCGCTCGGGTCAAGGTGTTACGAACGCTCAACGATGCGCTGGACGCTGCGATCAGCTGAGGTTGCAAAGGGAGGGAGACAATGGCCGGCCATATCCCTGCTGAATGGTCGTCGCCTTTGGCAATGGGCCGGAACTATGCTCGACCCATCGTCAACAGGCCGGTCGCCCCCGTCGCGGCCGCCCAAACCATTCGAGGTATGCCATGCGTGAAGTAGTGATCGTCGACAGCGTCCGGACCGGCCTGGCCAAGTCCTTCCGCGGCAAGTTCAACATGACCCGCCCCGATGACATGGCGGCCCATTGCGTCAATGCGCTGCTGTCGCGCAACGACCTGGATCCCAAGCTGGTCGAGGACTGTATCGTCGGTGCCGGTTCCAACGAAGGCGCTCAGGGCTACAACATCGGCCGTAACGTGGCGGTTCTCTCGAACCTGGGCATTCAGTGCGCGGGTATGACGCTCAATCGCTTCTGTTCGTCTGGCCTGCAATCAATCGCCATCGCGGCCAACCAGATCGCCTCGGGCTGCAGCGACGTCATTGTTGCTGGCGGCGTCGAGTCGATCACCATGACGGCCAAGAGCCGTAACAGTGACAATCTTTTCAATCCGATCCTGCAGGAGCGCGTCCCTGGGCTGTATCACAGCATGGGTCAGACCGCTGAGATGGTTGCGCGCCGCTACAACGTGACACGCGAGCAACAGGATCAATACTCGCTACAAAGCCAGCAGCGCACGGCGCGGGCCCAGGCCGAAGGTCTGTTCCAGGACGAAATCGTACCGATGAACGTCCGCTACTTCACTGAAGACAAGGCCACTGGCGAGCGCACCGAACATGAAGGCGTGGTTGATCGCGATGACTGCAACCGTCCCGATACGACGCTGGAGAACCTCTCGTCGCTCAAGCCCGTGTTCGCGGATGACGGCTCCGTCACCGCTGGTAACGCGTCGCAGTTGTCCGACGGAGCCTCGATGACGCTGGTGATGAGCCTGGACAAAGCGTTGGAGCTGGGTCTGAAGCCGCGTGCCTATTTCCGTGGTTTCACCGTCGCGGGTTGCGAGCCGGACGAAATGGGCATCGGCCCGGTGTTCTCGGTTCCGCGTCTGCTTCAGGCGCGCGGCCTGCAGGTCAGCGACATTGATCTCTGGGAGCTTAACGAAGCCTTCGCTTCTCAGTGCCTCTATTGCCGCGACACACTCGGCATCGACAACGAGAAGTTCAACGTGAACGGCGGCTCGATCTCCATCGGTCACCCGTTTGGCATGACCGGCTCACGGACTGCGGGCCATCTCATTCGTGAGCTGCAGCGCCGCAATCAGCGTTACGGCGTGGTGACTATGTGTGTGGGCGGCGGCATGGGCGCATCGGGGCTGTTTGAAGCCGTACGCTGAGGCAGTTAGATAAATAAAAACCCGCGCCTGGCGCGGGTTTTTTGTTACCGCAGTCTGGCGACCGAGGCTTGTAGGGTGGGCTTCAGCCGACCACCCCGCGGCCAGATCGCTGCCTCAGCTCAGCTGCGACTGGATTCGAGCATGGTTTCCGGTCGGACCCACTGGTCGAACTCCTCGTCGGTCAAATAGCCAAGCGCCAGCGCCGCCTCACGCAGGGTAGTGCCTTCGGCGTAGGCCTTCTTGGCGATCTCGGCTGCCTTGTCATAACCGATGTGCGGGTTCAGCGCGGTCACCAGCATCAGCCCTCGCTCCAGATGCTCGGCCATACGCCCGGCGTCCGGCTCCAGGCCGACGATGCAGTGGGTGTTGAAGTTACGGCAACCGTCAGCCAACAGCCGGATCGACTCAAGCATGTTGTACACGATCACCGGCTTGAACACATTGAGCTGAAGATGACCCTGGCTCGCGGCGAAACCAACGGTAACGTCGTTGCCCATGACCTGGCAGGCAAGCATGGACAGTGCCTCGCACTGAGTTGGATTGACCTTGCCCGGCATGATCGAGCTGCCCGGCTCGTTGGCTGGCAAACGCACCTCGGCGAAACCACCACGCGGGCCGGAACCCAGCAGACGCAGGTCGTTGGCGATCTTCATCAGCGCGGTCGCCAGCGTCTTCAGTGAGCCGGAGAGGGCAACCAGAGGTTCATGACCGGACAGGGCCGCAAACTTGTTAGGTGCCGAAACGAACGGCAGGCCGGACAGCGCGGCCAGCTCGGCAGCAATAGCTTCGGCGAAGCCGTGTGGGGCGTTAAGCCCAGTACCCACCGCGGTGCCACCTTGAGCCAGCTCATAGACTGCAGGCAGCGCGTGGCGAATGGATTGTTCGGCAATGTCCAGCTGCGCCACGAAAGCGGATAGTTCCTGGCCAAAGGTGACGGGCGTCGCATCCATCATGTGGGTGCGCCCAGTCTTGACCAGCCCGCCGTGTCGCGCCGCCTGCTCAGCAATGCCGCCAGACAGCTCGGCGATTGCAGGCAGAAGGTCCTCTTGGATCGACCGCGCAATGGCGATGTGCATGGCGGTAGGGAAACAGTCGTTGGAGCTCTGTGCACGGTTGACGTGGTCGTTGGGGTGGACCGGGCTCTTGCCGCCGCGCGCACCACCGGCCAGCTCGTTGGCGCGTCCGGCGATGACCTCGTTGACGTTCATGTTGCTCTGGGTGCCGCTGCCGGTTTGCCAGACCACCAGCGGAAACTGATCGTCGTGTTGGCCATGAAGGATCTCGTCCGCGGCCTGTTCGATCAGGCGGGCGATGTCCGGCGGCAAGTCGCCTATGCGGTCGTTTACTCGCGCCGCAGCCTTCTTGATCAGCGCCAGCGCATGGCAGACGGCAAGCGGCATGCGCTGCTCACCGATAGCGAAATTGATCAGGGAACGTTGTGTCTGAGCGCCCCAATAAGCCTGCTCAGGTACTTCCACAGGTCCCAGACTGTCGGTTTCGGTGCGTGTCATGCCGTACTCCATTAATGAGGTATCCCTGTTAGGTCGCTGGCAGCGGGCACAGGTTCAATCTGGCCTGCAGTGTGCCTTGAGCGACGGGAACTCAGCGCGCAGAATGTGTCCATTGAGGCTCACCCAACGATCGCCAAGGATCATCTCATGCACATGCTTCGTACATTCGGCCTTTGTAGCGCTCTGTCGATCGCGCTGCTCAGTGGTCAGGCCAGCGCGGACAGCGCCAGTCACGCAACTCAGGCCGAGCGTTTTCTGGAACTGGTCAATGCCGATCGGCTGTCGGTGCCGGTCTACGGCCAGGTGCAGCAGATGTTCGCCCAACGCTTTGAACAGACTCGGGCACCGGAAAGCAAACGCGCGCTTCTCGAGCAATACCAGTCCAAGGCGGATGCCGCGCTGGACAAGGCGATCGGCTGGGAAAAAGTCAAACCCGATCTGATCAAGCTCTATACCGACACCTTCACCGAGCAGGAGCTGACCCAGTTGAACGACTTCTACGAGTCGGCGCTGGGCAAGAAAATGCTGACCAAACTGCCGGAGCTGAATGCACGCTCGGCTCAGGTCACCCAGGCCAAGCTGGAAAGCGCCGTGCCCCAGGTGAACAAACTGCTGGCAGAAATGACGGCCGAACTTGATACCCAGAAAAAACCCTGACGGAGCACGCCCGGCATGCCCAAGATCGACCTTATCCAAGACGCGCTGCAAAGCGCACTGCAACCTCAGCATCTGCAGGTGCTGGATGAAAGCCACATGCACAGCCGTGGTCAGGAAACCCATTACAAGGCGGTGATCGTCAGCGAACAGTTTGCCGGTCTGAATGCGGTCAAGCGCCACCAGCGCGCCTACGCGGCCATGGGCGACCTGATGCCGCAGATTCACGCACTCGCCCTGCACACCTATACCCCTCAAGAGTGGGCCGAGCAGGGCGTCGCACCGGCGTCCCCGGTCTGTGCCGGGGGACATAAGTAGTCAGCTGCCGGGCGGCTTGAAGCCTGTCCTGCAATTGTTGCTAGAATGCGCGCCGCGCCGGCTCACGCCGGCGTTGTCGTTTTCGCATTCCCGGTCCGCCCTTTGCGTGGGTGACCACTGGAGGAAATACCCGCATGACCCAGAAGATCGTCGTCGCGGCGCTGTACAAGTTCGTCTCCCTGCCGGACTACGTCGCGTTGCGTGAACCCCTGCTCGAAACCCTTGAGGCCAGTGGCATCAAAGGCACGCTTTTGCTGGCTGAAGAAGGTATCAACGGCACCGTGTCCGGCACCCGCGAAGGGATCGATGCCTTGCTCGCTTGGTTTGGCACCGATGCGCGCCTGGCCGATATCGATCACAAGGAATCCTACTGTGACGAGCAGCCGTTCTACCGCACCAAGGTCAAGCTGAAGAAGGAAATCGTCACCCTCGGTGTGGAGGGCGTCGATCCCAACCAGCGCGTCGGCACCTATGTCGATCCGAAGGACTGGAACGCGCTCATCGAAGATCCGGAAGTGCTGCTGATCGATACCCGCAACGACTACGAAGTGGCCATCGGTACGTTCGAAGGCGCAATCGACCCGAAAACCAAGTCGTTTCGCGAGTTTCCCGAGTACATAAAGGCTCACTACGATCCTGCCAAGCACAAGAAGGTCGCGATGTTCTGCACCGGCGGTATCCGCTGCGAAAAGGCGTCCAGCTACATGCTCGGTGAGGGTTTCGAAGAGGTCTATCACCTCAAGGGCGGCATCCTCAAATACCTCGAAGAAGTACCGCAGGAAGAAACCCGTTGGCGCGGCGACTGCTTCGTGTTCGACAACCGCGTCACCGTCCGCCATGACCTCACCGAGGGCGACTTCGACCAGTGCCACGCCTGCCGCACACCGATTTCGTTGGAGGACCGCCAATCCGAGCACTACGCTTCAGGCATCAGCTGCCCGCACTGCTGGGATAACCTCAGCGAAAAGACGCGCCACAGTGCGCGTGAGCGGCAGAAGCAGATCGAACTGGCGCTCAAGCGCAACCAGCCACACCCCATCGGCTACAACTATCGCAAGGCGGGTGTTTAACCGTACAGTCATGAGGCGCGCTAGACGCGCTTCAACCTGATAGAACCGGAGCGCCGATGAGCAGCCGACTGATCTACGTGATGGACCCAATGTGCTCATGGTGCTGGGGCTTTGCGCCGGTCGTGCAGGCGCTGATCGAGCAGGCGCAGGCTCGTGGGGTAGGTGCGGATCTCGTCGTCGGAGGATTGCGCCAGGAGCGTACCGTGATGGATCAAACCGCTCGCGACCGCACGGCTTCTTATTGGCATGCGGTACACGAGGCGAGCGGTCAGCCCTTCAACTTCGAGGCGGGTCTTCCCGAAGGGCTGGTCTATGACACCGAGCCCGCTTGCCGGGCGCTGGTTGCTGCGCGCAGTCTTGATCCTCAGGTCGCCTGGCGTCTTGCCGGGCTGATTCAGCGCGCGTTCTATGTCGAAGGGCGCAATGTCACGCTGCCTCAGGAGCTGGTTGAGCTGGCCGAAACCGCCGGGGTTCCGCGCATCGAGTTCGCCGATCGCTTCGATTCTCAGGCCGCCCGCGATGCCACCGTCGCTGATTTCGAATGGTCCCGCAATCTCGGCATTGCCGGCTTCCCGACCTTGCTGGCTGAGCACGATGGTCAGCTGGCGTTGGTGACCAACGGATTTCAACCGCTTGAGGCATTGTCTCCATTATTGGCGCGCTGGCTGGACCACAACATAAATGCCTGATCAGCTCAGCTGGGCCGAAATCCGCCGCCTCGCGCTGCACCATCGTAAAGCCTTGGTGCTGGCCAACCTTGTCGCGGTGTTGGCGACGCTGTGTAGCGTGCCGATCCCCTTGCTGCTGCCGTTGCTGGTTGACGAGGTGCTGCTGAAACAGGGCGACGCAGCACTCGAAATCATGAACAACTTTCTTCCGCCAGAATGGCAGACGGCGGTCGGCTATATCGGCCTGATGCTCTGCGTGACGCTGCTGCTGCGCGCATCGGCGCTGGCCTTCAACGTGCTGCAGGCCCGGCTGTTCGCTCGTCTCTCCAAGGATCTGGTTTATCGCATCCGAGTGCGCTTGATCGAAAGACTCAAGCGAATCGCCCTAAGCGAGTATGAAAGCCTGGGTGGCGGCACCGTTGCGGCCCATCTGGTCACCGATCTGGAAACGATCGACAAATTTATCGGCGAGACGCTTAGCCGTTTGTTGGTCGCCGTGCTTTCCATTATCTGTACGGCGGCGATCCTGCTCTGGATGCATTGGCAGCTGGCGCTGTTGATCCTCCTGTTCAATCCGTTGGTGATCTACGCAACGGTGCAGTTGGGCAAGCGGGTCAAACATCTGAAGAAGCTGGAAAACGACAGCACTTCGCTGTTCACCCAGGCGCTCACTGAGACGCTGGATGCAATCCAGGAAGTCCGCGCCGGTAACCGGCAGGGCTTCTTCCTTGGACGCCTCGGTCTGAAGGCCCGAGAGGTCAGGGATCACGCGGTTGCTTCGCAATGGAAGACTGATGCCTCCAACCGCGCCAGCGGTCTGCTGTTTCAGTTCGGTATAGACATCTTTCGCGCCGCGGCCATGCTCACGGTGCTGTTCTCCGATCTGTCCATCGGGCAGATGCTCGCGGTGTTCAGCTACCTATGGTTCATGATTGGTCCGGTTGAGCAGCTGCTCAATCTGCAATACGCCTTCTATGCGGCAGGCGGTGCGCTGAGCCGTATCAACCAGCTGCTGGCGCGTGCCGATGAACCGCAGTATGCCGGCGGTCAGGACCCGTTCGTTGGCCGCGAAACGGTCGAAATCGAGGTGCAGGGGCTGTGTTTTTCCTACCAGGATGAGCCAGTGCTGGAAGGGCTTGATCTGACCATCTCGGCTGGCGAGAAAGTCGCAATCGTCGGCGCCAGCGGCGGCGGCAAGAGCACGCTGGTGCAGTTGCTGCTGGGCCTCTATCAGCCGCAGGCCGGGCATATCCGGTTCGCTGGGGTCGAAGTGCAGGACATCGGCCTGGCCACGGTTCGCGACAACGTCGCGGTCGTGCTGCAGCATCCGGCTCTGTTCAACGACACGGTGCGCGCCAACCTGCTGATGGGCCGTGAACGGGATGATCAGGCGTGCTGGCGGGCGCTGGAAATCGCTCAGCTGGCTGATACGATTCGCCAATTGCCAGCCGGGCTGGACAGCATTGTCGGTCGTTCGGGCGTGCGTCTTTCCGGCGGCCAGCGACAACGACTGGCCGTGGCGCGCATGGTGCTGGCCGAGCCCAAGGTGGTCATTCTCGATGAGGCGACATCGGCCTTGGATGCAGCCACCGAATATGCCTTGCATCAGGGGCTCAACCGTTTCCTGCAAGGTCGCACGACGCTGATCATCGCTCACCGTTTATCGGCGGTGAAGCAGGCTGATCGGGTGCTCGTTTTCGATGGCGGGCGCATCGCGGAGCAGGGCGATCACCAGCAGCTGATCGCCGACGGAGGGCTCTATGCCAAGCTTTACGGGCATCTCCAGCAGCATTGAAGCTGTGCTTGCCTAGCGGGTCGGGGCTTTCCGTCCACTGCTGCTTTCTCGGGCCGGCCTGGTGCCATTAATGCCTGATTAAAATGATCAGAATTTGCGTTCAACTTTAGTCGCAGCCTGCCGACTTCATGGCTGTGCCTATCTCATCTATCTAGGAAGTTAAGATGCAGTCCGTCGATATATTCGCCAACCTTTCCGTAGGCAAGAAGCTGCTGGGCGGCTTTGCCATGGTCCTGTTGCTGACGCTGGGAGTCGCCGGAACCGGCTTCTATGCTGTGGACTCGATTCTGACCCGTTCGTATCAGATGAATCAGCTGTTACGGATCAACGCCGCTGTCCTTGAGGCCCGTGGCCTGGAGCGTGACTTTGCGCTGACTCGGAGTGACGCGTCCGCTGCCGCCTTGCGCAGCACCTTGGCCAAGCTCAATCAGGAACTGGACGAGCTTGCCGGAAGCGTGCCCGAAGAAGACCAGCAGGCGCTGCAGCAGATTCGCAGTAATGCTGCAGAGTATGCAGACAAGTTCACCCAATACGGTCAGTTGATCGACAAGGGCATAGCGCTTCGGGAGCGCATGGCCGAGGCGGCGCAGAAAAGCCGTGAGGAATTCGAGTAC
This sequence comes from Pseudomonas sp. 9Ag, assembly GCF_902506445.1. Lineage (NCBI taxonomy): Bacteria > Pseudomonadati > Pseudomonadota > Gammaproteobacteria > Pseudomonadales > Pseudomonadaceae > Pseudomonas > Pseudomonas sp. 9Ag. Next base: position 2,661,666 of record NZ_LR733836.1, on the reverse strand, counting down.
ATCGAGCTGGATATGTACGACGCGGTGCGTGTGTTGCGCCTTGAAGGTGACCGTCTGACAGGCAGTGATCCGCTGACCATCGCTGAAGCGGCTTCTGGCCTGACAAAACGCATCCTCGATCTGCGTACGTTCGAAAGCATGTTCATTGCTAATAGCGCTCAAGCCGCGGTGGATAGCTGGAACGAGTCCTATCAGGACGTGACAACCATCGGCAGCAGTCTGAAAACCTGGCTCAACGACGAGCAGAAGACCACCATGGATGGTGCGCTCGCCGCACTGGCAACCTACCAGCAGGCATTCGGTGACTTCCGCAGCAACCGGATCGAGCGCGTCGCGCTGGAACAGGCGATGGTGGCTCAGGCTCAACGCATCCTGGATACAGCCGAGAAGGCGCTGGCTGGCGCAACCGAGGCGATGCAGGACCAGCGCCGCAGCGCCTATATGCTGCTCGGAGTTATCAGCGTTCTGGCTGTGGTGATCGGCTTAATGGCCGCCACGGCAATCTCTCGCATGATCGTCGTTCCGCTGCGTTATACCGTACAGCTGGCTCAGCGGGTGGCCGAAGGCGATCTGACCCAGTCGCAGAAAGTCACCCGTCGCGACGAGCTCGGTCAGCTGCAGCAAGCCATGTACGGCATGACCGACAGTCTGCGCACCCTGATCGGTCGCATTGGTGGAGGTGTCGGTCAGATAGCGACCGCAGCTGAACAGCTTTCGGCGGTGACTGCACAAACCAGCGCCGGCGTGCAGAAGCAGCGGGTTGAAACCGAACAGGTTGCTACGGCCATGCACGAAATGGCGGCCACCGTTCAGGAAGTTGCGCAGAACGCTGAGCAGGCCTCGCATGCCGCCCGACAGGCTGACCAGCAGGCGCGCCAGGGCGATCGGGTCGTGCAAGAAGCCATCGGCCAGATTGGCAGCCTGTCCAGCGAAGTCGAGCACTCCGCTCACGCCATCGAAGAGCTGAATACCGAAAGCGGCCGCATCGGCACCGTACTCGAGGTGATTCGAGCGGTGGCTGAGCAGACCAATCTGCTTGCGCTCAATGCCGCAATCGAGGCTGCCCGTGCCGGTGAGCAGGGCCGCGGTTTCGCTGTTGTGGCGGACGAAGTCCGCGCCCTGGCTCGTCGCACTCACGACTCTACCGAGGAAATCGAAGGGCTGATCGCCAACCTGCAGCGGGTGGCGCATAAGGCTGTCGAGCAAATGCAGACCAGCCGAAGCCTGACCCAGCGCACCGTTGGCCTGGCGAACGAAGCGGGCAGTGCGCTCGGTCGCATTACCGAATCGGTCTCAACCATTGAGCAGATGAACCAGCAGATCGCCGCTGCAGCTGAGCAGCAGAGCGCTGTAGCGGAAAACATCTCCGAGAGCGTGACTCGTGTGCGTGACATTGGCGAGCAAAGCGCCAGCGGTAGCGAGCAGACCGCCGCAGCGAGTGCTGAGCTGGCGCGCCTTGGCGTTGAGCTGCAGGGGCTGGTGGCGCGTTTTCGTACCTGAAGGTTGCACCCGTGAAATAAAAAAAGCCCCGGTCTGCCGGGGCTTTTTTATTGCGATCTGAAAACACCAGCGAGCTTCCCAGTAGAGAAGGCGTCGCGGTCAGCCGGGCCGGTTAAGGTCTGCTGCCCACTCTGCCAGCGGCAGGCCCGGCCGTTGCTGCCAGATGCGCAGCCAGATCTGCTTGAGCCGGTCAAGATCGCCGCGTTCGGCGGGCAGTCGCTCGACGTAGGGAATCAGCCCCCAGCCCGCGCCGTTACGCTCGGCGAGAGCAAAGCGGAATGGATGAAAACCAGTCATGCCGAGACGCAGATCTGTCACCAGCAGCTGGCCTCCCACCTCATCGTAACGGAGCACGTCGCCGGTAAACCATTGCAAGCGAGCATGCTGCGGCGATTCGCGAAGAGCTGTGGCGAGCCGCTCGCCGCGAGGAATACTCACCAGTTCAGGTGGTTCTCCATCGAACCAGCTCACCAGCGCTTCGTAGTATTGATCGCCTTCAATGACAATGACTCGCCACAACAGGCTGTTAAACGGTGTCGGCGTACTGAACAGTTGGCTGGCCTGTATACCCTGTGCGTTCATTGCCGCTTCCACGCGCTGCTCGGCCATCTGCTTGCCAGTGAGCGTAAAGCCCAAGTAGAGCGACGACAGCAGCAGTGCGCTCGCAGCCCAGCGGGGGCTGCGGCCCTTCACACCGACGATCATGCCAACCAGCACGGCCAGCAGCAGCGGGAGGCTGTACAGAGGATCGATGATGAACACGCTGGACCATGCCACCGGCGGCGTGGTCAGCGGCCAGAACAGCTGGGTGCCGTAACTGGTGAAGGCGTCGAGCAGTACATGGGTCACCAACACCAGCCAGACCGTGAGAAACAGCCGCATGCTGCTGTAATTGGGATCAGGCCTTATTCGACGCGCCAGCCAAGCCAGCGCAACGGCCAGTGAACTGAGAACGAACAATGAATGACTGAAGCCTCGGTGATAGGTCATGTCGGCGATGGCATCGCCGTAATCGATGACCACATCTAGATCAGGTAGGGTGCCGAGCACTGCACCGTAGAGCAGCGCCTTGCGGCCTTGCCATCGGCCCAGCAGGGTCGCCTGCACAGTGGCACCGAGAAGGGCTTGGGTTATCGAGTCCATGCGCGATTCCATCTTTTCCGAGTGCGCTACGGTAGCCGAACTGGCAGTACCGTAGCGGCTCCAAATCATATAAAAACATGTCCGCGAGGCTCCTGTTGTGGACAATGACCTCCGATTCCAACTGATGTAGGACCGATGCTCGACATATCCAACAACGTGCAACTAGCCGACAGCGAGATCGAACTGACTGCCATCCGCGCCCAGGGTGCCGGCGGGCAGAACGTCAACAAGGTATCCAGTGCGCTGCACTTGCGCTTCGACATCAACGCGTCTTCATTGCCCGCGTTCTACAAAGAGCGCTTGCTGACGCTGCGCGACAGCCGCATCACAGGCGACGGTGTGATCGTGATCAAGGCGCAGCAGTACCGCACTCAGGAGCAGAACCGCGCCGATGCTCTGGAGCGTCTGGCCGAGATCATCCGTAGCGTGACGAAAGTGGAAAAAGCGCGCCGCCCGACACGCCCAACGCTGGGCTCCAAGAAGCGGCGCCTGGAAGGCAAGACCAAGCGTGGTGCGATCAAGGCCGGACGCGGCAAAGTGGATTTCTGACGCTCGTCAGCAGCACGGCCCCGCCAGCGGACAGGATGCGGCTGGGCCGGCCCTGTGTCAGGTCAGAGCCGAAGGGCCACAATCCCTGGCGCAAGCGGACCCACGTCAGTTGCTTAAGAATGCGTGCCGGTGCGCGGTTCGGCGACTTCTTCTTCGTCTAGGGGCTGCTGGCCTTGGTCGAGGATGTCCGCCTCGGCGACCTCGCCCTCCGGCGTATCCGGCATCAGCTCGAGCACGGTATGGCTGGTGCGTAGCATCGGCGTGAAGTGGCCGTGCGGCTCGGTCACCAGATCGAACACGCGGCGCGCGCGGAAATAGGAATACAGCGCCAGAAACGCCAGGGTGACCGCGAAGAACACAGGCAGCGCTTTGGGCCCGAAAAAGCTCATCAGGCCGCCTGCTATCACCGGGCCGAAGGCCGCGCCGAAACCGTTCGCCAGCAACAGGCCGCTGGAACCGGACAGAATCTCGTCGGGGTGCAACTGGTCGACCATCTGCGCGACAGCGATCGAATAAATGGAGAAGGCCAAACCACCCCAGAGAAACATCATTCCCAGTAGCAGCGGACCGGAGGTCAAGGGAGTGATCAAACCGCCGATCACCGCGGCAATTGCCACGACCCAGAGTAAGACCAGACGGCGGTCATGCTTGTCGGAGAACAGCCCGATGGGCCACTGCAGAACGGCGCCTCCGAGAATGGTGATACTCATCAGCAGGCCGACGCCCGAGGCGTCGAAACCGGTTTGCGAGGCATAGACTGGCGCAAGGCCCCAGAACCCCCCGAGGGTCAGCCCGGAAATTCCCGCAGCCATCAAGGGCAATGGCGCGATTCGCGCCAGCTGCAGGAGGTCTGTAGCCGGCATGTCGGGCTGCGCGGGCTGTGCCTGACGCGTCAAGGTAATCGGCATCAGGGCTGCGCAGATGAGGATCGCGGCAAGCGCAAACAACGTGAAATTCATCGGGCTGTCGAGGCTTAGCAACTGCTGAGCCGCAGCCAGCGAGCCGAGGTTGACGGCCATGTACAGGGCGAACACCTGGCCGCGCTTTTCGCCGCTGACCTGCGCATTGAGCCAGCTTTCGATCACCATATAGAGCGTGACCAGGGCGACGCCGTACATCACCCGCAGCACCAACCACACCCATGGATTGACGATCAGCACGTGCAGCAGCACGGCGACCGAGGCGAGTGCGGCGTAGAAAGCGAAGGTGCGGATGTGGCCAATGCGCCGGATCAGCGAAGGCGCCAACCAGGTGCCGACGAGAAAGCCGGCGAAATAGCCGGACATCAGCAGGCCGATCAGCCCGGTGGAATAGCCTTCTTCAATGCCGCGCAGCGTCAGCAGCGTGTTCAGCAATCCGTGGCCGAGCAGGAGAAATGCAACTCCACCCAGCAGCGAGCTGATGGGGGCTAATAACGACGTCATAGCAAAACAACCTTGAGCAATTTATCCGTGAAGGCAGGCTGCCAAGAGTGGGCGGCGTGCCGTTATATCCATAAGTGACTGAATCACTTGAGTATCTGATTGTCGACGCATTGCGTATGCAGCTTGGGCAGCATTTTCGGCCGAGGATTCAAAACGAAGCGGATTTTCCCCGAAGAGCTTATTCCCTCCGCGACGTTCAGCTCTGAGCTGGAGCAATAGTGTTGACAGCTCTCCGTTCAGGCCAGCCAGAGAGTCCCGTCGAGCTACAAGCTTGGCTCAAGGAATCAGTTTTGTCCTGACACCCGCGACGCTATCCGTTCAGGGCCATGTCGAGCATCCATCTAATCGGCCAGACATCTAGGGCCGGATTTCCAAGAGCTGCCAATTTCAGCGGCGGGCGAGGCTGATGCCGTGTAGCCACATCGGACAGATTCTAGCCGTGGCGCTGACTTAAGCTGGCGGATGGTAAAACGGTCGCGGCTGTTGACTGCTGCAGGTGACGGAACAAAGCCGGTGAGCGCTTCGCTTGTGGGCTAAACCCGTCAATCAATGCAAAGAGCAACGTCCGCATTGTGCAATACGCTGGGTACAGCACTGACTCAGGCTAAACGGGGTGTTATCCGCTAGAAGGCGGGCAGGGCTCAGGTCGGCTGAGTAGTGTTTAAAGTGCTGCGCGAAGCCATTCCAGCTATAGCACCGGTCAACCGAAACCAAAGATATCCGCCTCGTCGTAGACGCTGTTTTCTGTATAGGTTGGGCGGCGACTTAGTGGCGCGGGCTCTCTTCAGGCATGCTCATCAGCTGCCTTTCCATATTCCAATCAAACGGCTCGTCGTTCTGCTCTGCTTCATAGCGACGTTCTTCCAGCTGCTGGAAAATTTCGATCTCTTCGTCCGGCATGAAGTGCAGGCAATCACCGCCGAAGTACCAGAGCAGGTCGCGCGGAACCAGATGTGCAATCTGCGGGTAGCGGTGAAAGACCTGGCAGATCATGTCCTGACCCATATGGCGCTCTTCTGGCACGTCCTGCAGGTTCATGATCAGTTCGTCGAATCGCTCGAGAAACAGCGCATGGCTTTCTTCCGAAACCTGTTCGGTTTCACCCATGGCAAGCAGGATGCCGCGCAGATGGGCCAGAAGCGCCAGGTTGTGATCGTGATAAGGGTTGGCCATGGTTCACCTGAATCGATTGGGCGCGCGATTATAAAGGCGCGCGGATTAATTGGGGCGTGTCTAGTTGACTCGGGTCGTGGTGCTGGGTTCGGTACGGACGTCGGATAGCTGCGCAAAGGCCCTTGGTGCCAAGGTGAGCGTTGGCTTGCTCGTGTACGCAAACGTCGCCTGAGTCGGTGCTGGCCGATGACGGCAGGCGACGCCGAGAGGAGCGACTCGCCAAGCATCGCGCGTGAGCGCGGCGCTTGGCAGAGCCTACAAGTGGACTGGGTAGCAGGCAGGGCTAGCGAGTCTTGCCTTCGGGTAGCTCAAGCGGCTCCTTGGCGAAATCATCTACGCTGATGACTTTGCGGCGCGCCGCTTCCGCAGCGGTCAGCTGCTCTGCCTCGGCGGGATCGAGTACGCCTGCTGCGAGTGCGGCGCTGATCGGGTCCTCTCCGGCGGCAGGTTGGAAATCACCGGCCTTGAGCGCTTTGTGCAGCTTCTTTTGCAGCGGTTGCGATGCCGCCAGGGTGTCGAACGCGTCTCGCAATGCACCCAAGGCTTCCTCGCGCCCTTGTGGCCGGTAGACGCCCTCGAGAATCTGCTCCAAGGCCGGGTCTCCTTCTGGGCGACCGAGGATTGCGGCGACTTCGGCATCAAGCGCATCAGACGGCCCCTTGTGGCGGGCACCAAACGGAAATACCAGAACCTTCAGCACGCCGCCAAGCAAGCGGTTGGGGAAATTCGCCAGCGTATCGGCCAGGGCTTGCTCAGCCTTGCAGAGGCAGTCTTCCATCGCCCAGCGCAGCAGCGGTGCTTGCTCGATTGGGTGGCCCAGGTCGTGATAATGCTTGAGCGCGGCGGAAGCCAGATACAGATGGCTGAGCACATCGCCCAGCCGCGCGGAGAGGCGTTCACGACGCTTGAGTTCGCCGCCGAGCAACATCATGGACAGGTCGGCGAGCATGGCGAACGCGGCGGCGATCCGATCCAGCGCGCGGAAGTAGGGGCGGGTCAGGTCGTTGCCTGGCGCCTTGCCGAACAGGCCGAACGTCAGCCCGAGCACCAGGGTGCTGGCGGTGTTGCTGACGGCGAAACCGAAGTGCTGCATCAGCAACCCGTCGAACTTCTTGATTGCAGCGTCGCGGTCTGGCTCATGAACCAGCTCCATCTCGCGCAGTACGAACGGATGGCAGCGGATCGCGCCTTGGCCAAAGATCATCAGGTTCCGCGAAAGGATATTCGCCCCTTCGACCGTAATCGAAATGGGTGCAGACAACCACATGCGGCCGAGGTAGTTACTGGGGCCCATGATGATGCCTTTGCCGCCATGGATATCCATGGCGTCGGTGATGCACTCGCGGCCGCGCTCGGTCAGGTGATATTTGAGAATCGCCGACAGCACCGAAGGTTTTTCTCCAAGGTCGACTGCGTTGGCCGTCAGGATTCGTGCACTGTCCATCAGCCAGGCATTGCCGCCGATGCGCGCAAGCGGTTCCTGAATACCCTCAAAGGCTGCCAGCGGCACGTTGAACTGCTCGCGGATCTGCGCATAGCGGCCGCTGACATAGCTGCAGGTCTTGGCCGCGCTGGCGCCTGTCGCTGGCAATGAAATCGAACGCCCGACTGACAGGCAGTTCATCAGCATCATCCAGCCTTTGCCGATCATGTCTCGTCCGCCGATGATAGCTTCGAGCGGCACGAACACATCCTTGCCCCAGTTCGGACCATTCATGAACGCAGCGCCAAGGGGCAGGTGACGGCGACCGATCTCGACACCAACAGTATCGGTCGGAATAAGCGCGAGGCTAATGCCCAACTCTTCCTCATCGCCCAATAGATGCTCAGGGTCGTACGTCTTGAAGGCGACACCGAGCAGCGTGGCGACTGGGCCGAGAGTGATATAGCGCTTCTCCCAGTTCAGGCGCAGGCCGAGTACTTCTTCGCCTTCCCATTCACCGCGGCAGATGACACCGCTGTCATTCATGGCGCCAGCGTCGGAGCCCGCATAGGGACCGGTCAGGGCAAAGCAGGGAATGTCGGTACCATTGGCCAGGCGCGGCAGGTAATGATTGCGCTGTTCATCCGTGCCGTAATGCATCAACAGCTCAGCCGGGCCGAGGGAGTTGGGCACCATGACGGTCGTCGCAAGGTCGCCACTGCGGGTGGCCAGTTTCATCACGATCTGCGAGTGGGCGTAGGCCGAGAAGCCCTTGCCACCGTATTCCTTGGGGATGATCAAGGCGAAGAATCCTTCGGCCTTGATGTAATCCCACGCTTCTTGTGGAAGGTCCATGCGCTGGCCAATTTCCCAGTCGTTGACCATGGCGCATAAGGTTTCTGTCGGGCCATTGACGAAAGCTTGTTCTTCCTCGGTCAGGACGGCCTTTGGATAGCCGAGCAGGACGTCCCAGTCAGGTTTGCCGCTGAACAACTGTCCATCCCACCAGACCGTCCCGGCGTCGATCGCATCGCGTTCGGTGTCGGAGATAGGGGGCAGGACTTTTTTGAACCAGTCGAACATCGGGCCGCTGAAGTACTTGATACGCAGGTCGGTGACCAGCAAGGGCACCGCGATCGCAATCAGCATGAGCCAGAGGATGACCATCAACCAGGTCGGCGTCTCGTCGGCCGCGCCCATCAAGACCAGATACGCTGCAACAATGGCCAACGCCGGAACGGGGGAAACCCGTAAATGGGCAATCACGGCAATGCCGATGAGTAATACGAGCAGCCAGAGCAGGGTCATATGGTTTTCCTTGTTGAGCGAATGGCGTCCAAATTGAGCATAGGCGTTTGTAGCAAGCGGGGTGAAGAGACAGGACGACGCGTTTGGTATCAGATAATGACCGAGCCTTCACAAGCGAGTTCGAAGTGACTGCTTCGGGTCATCATGTTTATTTACCCTGGTGTGACCTGGTGGTTCTCCGAGGTTTGCATTTCGGCGTTGCAATTGACGCAGCGCGCCCTTATCTACTTTGAATCTCTCTGTGTTGTGTGCGTTCTTATATGACTACTGCTCTGTCCATTCGGCAGTTGACCAAGGTTTACGGAAACGGCTTCGAGGCCCTCAAGGGCATTGACCTGGACGTTGCCGAAGGCGATTTCTTTGCGTTGCTGGGTCCCAACGGTGCCGGCAAATCCACCACCATCGGTATCCTTTCCACGCTGGTGAACAAGACCGGCGGCACGGTCAACGTGTTCGGTCACGACCTTGATCGCGATCCTTCAGGCCTCAAACGCTGCCTGGGTGTTGTACCCCAGGAGTTCAACTTCAACCAGTTCGAGAAGGCCTTCGACATCCTTGTCACCCAGGCCGGCTACTACGGTATTCCGGCAAAAGTCGCCAAGGAACGCGCCGAGCAGTACCTCAACCAGTTAGGGCTGTGGGACAAGCGTGACGTGTCCTCGCGCATGCTGTCAGGCGGCATGAAGCGGCGTCTGATGATTGCTCGAGCGCTGATACATCGGCCGCGCTTGCTGATCCTCGACGAGCCCACCGCGGGGGTGGACATCGAACTGCGCCGTTCGATGTGGTCGTTCCTGACCGACCTCAACCGTGAGGGCATCACCATCATCCTCACGACACACTACCTGGAAGAGGCCGAGCAGCTGTGCCGCAACATCGGCATCATCGACCACGGCCAGATCGTCAAGAACACCAGCATGCGCGAGTTGCTCAAGCAACTGCATGTCGAGACTTTCCTGCTCGACCTGAAAGAGTCGCAGCTGGTCCCGCCAGAGCTTGGCAGCTATCCGGCGCGCCTGGTTGACCATCACACCCTTGAGGTGCAGGTGGACAAGAGCCAGGGCGTGACCGACCTGTTTCGTATGCTGTCGGCCCAGGGCATCGAGGTGCTGAGCTTGCGCAACAAGACCAACCGGCTGGAGGAGCTTTTCGTTTCGATGGTGGAAAACAACCTACCCAAGGTGGCCAAATGAACGCAGAATTCCGGCCCAATCTGGTCGCGTTGCAGACCATCGTCCACCGCGAAATTCGCCGCTACACGCGCATTTGGCCGCAGACACTGCTGCCACCAGCGATCACCATGGTGCTGTACTTCGTCATCTTCGGAAACCTGATCGGCGCGCGGATTGGTGAGATGGATGGCTTCACTTACATGCAGTACATCGTGCCCGGGTTGATCATGATGTCGGTCATCACTAACTCCTACAGCAACGTGGTTTCCAGCTTCTTCAGCAGCAAGTTTCAGCGATCGATTGAAGAGCTGCTGGTTTCGCCAGTATCGCCTCATGTGATCCTGATTGGCTTCGCTCTGGGCGGCATTACCCGCGGGCTGGCGGTAGCGTTGATCGTGACGCTGCTGTCTATGTTCTTCACCGATCTGCAGGTACATCATCTAGGCGTGACGCTTCTGGTGATTACATTGACGTCGACGATCTTTGCCTTCGGCGGCTTCATCAACGCGGTGTACGCCCGCAACTTCGACGATATTTCAATCATTCCGACCTTCGTGCTGACCCCGCTGACCTACCTCGGCGGCGTGTTCTATTCGATCAACCTGCTGTCGCCGTTCTGGCAGACACTGTCGCTGGCGAACCCCATTCTGCACATGGTCAATGCGTTCCGTTACGGCATTCTGGGGGTTTCGGACATCCGTATAAGCATTGCGATCAGCTTCATGGCCGTGGCGGCAGTCCTCATGTACCTGTTGTGCATTCATTTGCTCAAAAGTGGCCGAGGCATGCGCCAGTAGTCATCGCGCCAGGCACTTCCATTGGCGAGGTTGCTGCGCTTGATCTGACGGGCAGCCAATGGCCCGATGAGCAGGCGCGGTGATAAACCACACGGGAACCGCTACACTTGCGGTCATTTTTCGTACAGGTTCCCGCTATGCAGCACCCCGCCGAACTGTCGCCGCTGGGCAAATCCAGCGCCTATGTCGCGACCTACAGCCCCGAGCAGCTCTTTCCCATCCCGCGTGCCCCCAAATGGGCCGAGCTTGGGCTGACGGCCGAGTCCTTGCCCTATGGCGGCGTCGACATTTGGAATTGTTATGAACTGTCCTGGCTGTTGCCATCCGGCAAGCCGGTGGTGGCCATTGGTGAGTTCAGCATTCCCGCCGACTCGCCAAACATCATCGAATCCAAGTCATTCAAGCTTTATCTCAACTCGCTGAACCAATCGGTCTTCGAGAGTCGGGCAGCGCTTGTGGAGGTGATGACGCGGGACTTGTCAGCCGCAGCGGGTAAGTCCGTCGGCGTTCGCTTGCGCACGTTGGATGAAGTTGCTGAGGACGGGATCGCGCCGCTAGACGGGTACTGTATCGATGATCTGGATATCGAGATCCGGCAATACGATTCGCCGCGGCCAGAACTGCTGAGCAGCAATCCTGAACGTCAGGTGGACGAGCGCATCTACAGCCATCTGCTCAAATCCAACTGCCCTGTCACCGGCCAACCGGACTGGGGCACAGTGGTAATTGAGTACCGGGGCGCTGCGCTGGATCACGGCAGCCTGCTTGCCTATCTGGTGAGTTTTCGCCAACACGCGGACTTTCATGAACAGTGCGTCGAGCGTATCTTTCTCGACTTGCAGCGCGTGCTGATGCCAGAGCGACTCAGCGTGCATGCTCGCTACGTACGTCGCGGCGGGCTGGATATCAATCCCTACCGCAGTACCCAGCCCGTATCGCCGGGCAATAGCCGGCTGGTTCGGCAATAACCGCTGCGATAGGAGAGCGTGAACGCGTTCACGCTCGAGTGGACCGAGCAGGTTTTGCTCAGATTCCCATGTTCGCCAGGGTCTGCATGATGTTGCGCAGCGTCATTGCCGTGTTCGGATGGCTGACCTCGAAACGCTCGACGGCCAGATTGACGCCGTCGACCAGCGAGTCGTTCTGATGGTCGACTCCGTCTTCGTTGGCGAGTCGCAGTTCGATGTCATGGGCAATCACCTGCAGCGACGCGCGCTCTTCTTCAGTAAGCGGTGTGTCCTGGGCCAGTTGACTACGCAGCTCTGCTAGCTGCGACTGCAGATCATGTTCCGGCATGTTGCTACCCTCTTGGTTTGTCGTACGGCAAAGTCGCCAGCGCTTGATGTGAGCAGGGTAAACCAGCGTGCTGGGCTTGTCCTTGCTTTTGAGTCTCAATGAGTCTGCAAAAATCCGTAGGGGTTCCGTGTGTCTGCCCGCTGCCGGAACTGGCCGTTATCCCTTTATACTGCGGCGCTTTGTTGGGCAATTGCCCCCATTCGAAATAGGAGAGGGCCGCGATGCAAGTCATCGGCAAGGATTGGGTTGGTTACTTCAGGATAACGGTGGTGACGGCGCTGGCCGTGTTTGGCGCATCATCGCTCCAGGCCGCCGAGCAAGACCCCTGGGAAGGCGTGAATCGCGCGATCTTCACCTTCAACGATAAAGTCGATACCTATACGCTCAAGCCGCTTGCGCAGGGCTATCAGAAGATCACGCCAAATTTTGTCGAAGACGGCATCGGCAATGTATTCAGCAATCTTGGCGATGTTGTGGTGCTGACCAATGACTTGCTTCAGGGCAAGGTTCGAGACGCGGGCATCGACACCAGCCGTATCCTGTTCAACAGCACCTTCGGCGTGCTGGGTTTCTTCGACGTCGCAACCCGTATGGGCTTGCAGAAGAACGATGAAGACTTTGGGCAGACGCTTGGCGCGTGGGGCCTGGGCAGTGGCCCTTATGTCGTGTTGCCGCTGCTGGGGCCGAGCACTGTGCGCGATGCGGCTGGACGCGTGCCGGACTCTTTCCTGCAGCCGTATCCGTATATCGAGCATGTGCCGACACGCAACGTGACCCGCGCCGTCAATGTGGTGGACATGCGTGCCGGTCTGCTCTCGGCGGAAAAAATGATTACTGGCGACAGGTACATCTTCGTGCGCAACGCCTACCTGCAGAATCGTGAATTCCGCACGCAGGATGGTCAGGTCGAAGACGATTTCTGATAGGTCTACTGCGGACCGCATTGGCCAACGCCAATGCGGTCCGCCTGTTTCTAACAGCCTTGCTGTTCCCAAGTGGTTTTTACCTAAGCAACAGTCATTTCATTGAAAGGATCGCTAGCCCAAGGCTTTGTCGTCCGTCTTCGTGCTTACCGACCCGCACCACTTCTGTTTCGGCATCCAGTCCCTTCAGTTCGCTGTGTTCCGAAGGAATGTGCACCTGGACCTTGTCACCCATCTGCAAACTCGTCGCTGCGACCACCTGCATCCCTGTGCTGGAAAGGTCCAGGCAGGTTGCCTCGTAGCAGTGGTCACCCTGAGTCAGGGTTATGGCTGTCTCGATATTCATGCGAATGAAGTCGCGTTTTTCGCTGTAGTCCCGATCTCGCTGGGTCATTGTTTCGTCCTCTGAGTTCTTGTTTCGCCAGTTCTTATAACGCCCGTCAATTCGGCCTGTAAAGGACAGGCGGAGCGACCGCGCCTGGCTTGAAACGCCGATCGTATGGGAGTACCGTCTGCGCCTTGAAACGATCCCATGCCCGGCGCTCGCGCAGGGCCGATGCTTTCGCCAATCATCCTGGCGATACCGCCTGGTAGGAACATGCATAACCCAAGCGCGACGCTGCTGATCATAGATGACGACGATGTGGTGCGAGCCAGCCTGGCTGCCTATCTGGATGACAGTGGTTTCAAGGTGTTGCAGGCGCCTAACGGACCGCGAGGGGTGGAGCTGTTCGACGCGGAGCACCCTGATCTAGTGATTTGCGACCTGCGTATGCCGCAGATGGATGGCCTGGAGCTCATCCGACTGATCAGTGAGCGTCAGGCTGACCTGCCGGTAATTGTAGTGTCAGGTGCCGGTGTGATGAGTGATGCGGTCGAAGCTCTGCGGTTGGGCGCTGCCGACTATCTGATCAAGCCCCTTGAAGACCTGGCGATGCTTGAGCACTCGGTCCGTCGTGCCCTCGATCGGTCTCGCTTGCGTATGGAAAACCGGCGTTACCGGGAACAGCTGGAGACGGCCAACCGCGACCTGCAGGCGAGCTTGCATCTTCTTCAGGAGGATCAGGATGCTGGTCGACAAGTGCAGATGAATATGCTGCCGGTCACACCCTGCAGCCTCGACGAGTTCCAGTTCGCCCATCAGATAATTCCTTCTCTGTACCTCTCGGGTGATTTCGTCGATTACTTCCGAGTTGATGAGCACCGCATCGGCTTCTACCTGGCGGATGTATCCGGCCACGGGGCCTCTTCAGCGTTCGTCACCGTCCTGCTCAAATTCATGACCACGCGGTTGCTCTACGAGTCTCGACGGGGCAGAGCATTACGCGCTTTTAAGCCGTCCGAGGTGCTCGATCACATCAATCGTGGCTTGATCAACTGCAAGCTAGGTAAGCACGTCACAATGCTGGGCGGGGTGATTGATCAGGAGCGCAACGTGCTGCATTACAGTATCGGCGGCCACCTTCCAATGCCGGTGTTATACGCCAACGGTGCTGCAAGATATCTCGAAGGAAAGGGTTTGCCGGTCGGTTTGTTCGTCGAAGCCACCTACGAGAATTACGATATCGAACTGCCTGAGTCTTTCAGTCTTACGCTACTTTCCGATGGCATTTTGGACCTTTTGCCCGGCGAGACCCTCAAAGATAAAGAGGCCGGGCTACCCGGATTGATTCGCGAAGCAGGCGGTACGCTGGTGGGGCTACAGCGGGTGTTGGGCCTAGCCGATCTGGAGGATATGCCCGATGACATCGCGTTGTTGGTATTGAGCAGGAACCTTGCATGAGCACGGGTAAGATCCAGTTCGCTGAGCAGAACGGCACGTTCGTGCTCAAGTTCGTCGGTGAGATCCGACTGACGCTTTGCTCGGCGCTGGATGCAACGATCGAGAAGATCTTCTCTTCGCGCAATTTCTCATCGATCGTTATCGATCTCACTGAAAGCCGTAGCATCGACAGCACCACGCTCGGTCTGCTCGCCAAACTTTCGATTCTTTCGCGGCAGAAGGTCGGCATGCTGCCGACATTGGTTACCACCCATGAAGACATCACACGTCTGTTGCAATCTATGGGTTTCGATCAGGTGTTCAATATCGTTGATCAGCCGCTGCCCTCGCCTGAGCAACTGGCCGATTTGCCAAGCCAGGATCAGTCCGAGGAGATCGTAAAGGGCAAGGTGCTGGAGGCTCACCGTATTCTGATGAGCCTTAACGAATCGAACCGCGAGGCGTTTCGCGACCTCGTGACAGCGTTGGAGCGGTCTTGAGCTACAGCTTGGTTGGCAGGAGTGCTTCAAGCTTTTCCTGATCCCGCGCGAACTGGCGAATTCCCTCGGCCAGTTTCTCCGTCGCCATCGGATCTTCGTTCAATCCCCAGCGGAAGCTGCCTTCATCCATGCTGATGCGCGGCTCGGAGGCGCGTCCGGGGGAGAGTTTGCGCTCCAGCGTGCCTTCTTCCTGTGCCAGCTGGCTGAGCAACTCAGGGCTGATCGTCAGGCGATCGCAGCCTGCCAACGCTTCGATCTGACCCGCGTTACGGAAGCTCGCACCCATTACTACGGTCTTGTAACCGTGCGTCTTGTAGTAGTCATAAATCCGGCTGACGGACTGCACGCCAGGATCTTCGTCGCCCACATAGTCGCGGCCTTCCGATTTTTTGTACCAATCGTAGATACGGCCGACGAAAGGCGAGATCAGAAACACCCCGGCCTCGGCACATGCCACTGCTTGGGTAAATGAAAATAACAGTGTCAGGTTGGTCTGGATGCCCGATTTTTCCAGCTGCTCAGCCGCACGGATGCCCTCCCAGGTAGAGGCCAGCTTGATCAATACGCGGTCACGGGATACGCCGGCCTGCTCGTATAGGCCGATCAAGCGCTCGCCCCGCTGGATCATGGCTTGTGTATCGAATGAAAGCCGCGCATCGACCTCCGTAGAGATCCGCCCCGGGATCAACTTGAGCACCTCCTGCCCAACCGCGACCGCGAACAGGTCGCAGCCGAGGCCAATATCACCGCCACAGCGGGACATAGCGTCCTTGAGGTGCTCTGCATAACGCGGCAGTGCAGCAGCTTTGAGCAGAAGCGAAGGATTGGTGGTGGCATCAACCGGTTGAAGACGGGCGATGGCGTCGAGATCGCCGGTGTCGGCAACCACGGTGGTGAATTGTTTGAGTTGTTCCAGCTTTGACGTCATAAGGGCGCTCTATCCTTTGGTAGTCATGACTCGATTTCCGTGGCCATCGCGCCATCTGTATCCGATGGTCCGGGTGTTGCAGCTGTTGGATTGAAAATGCCGCCGCGTGTTCCCTACTGGTATCAGTGTCCCTCGAGCAATCCGGTCGCTTGCTCAAGCAACGCCAGTGGTTCTCTGGTTTTATGGATGTCGACCGATAACAGCTGGCGAAACCTTCTAGCGCCTGGAAAACCCTGGCCAATCCCCAGCACGTGACGGGTAACGTGATGCATCGAGCCACCGCTATCAAGATGATTCTGAATATACGGGCGCATGCGCCTCAATGCCTCGGCTCGGGTAATGACAGTTTCTTCGCTGCCAAACAGTCTGCTATCAACCTGCGCGAGCAAGTAAGGGTTGTGGTAGGCCTCGCGCCCGAGCATCACACCATCGAACTGCTCCAGGTGGGCTTCGCATTGATCCAACGTTTTGATGCCGCCGTTGAGGATAATCTCAAGATCTGGAAAGTCGCGCTTCAATTGTTGCGCAACATCGTAGCGAAGGGGTGGAACCTCTCGGTTCTCCTTTGGTGAAAGCCCCTCCAGAATGGCGATGCGCGCATGGACAGTGAAACTGCGGCAGCCTGCCGCTTGGACCTGCCCCACGAAATCACAAAGTTCGGCATAGCTGTCGCGCCCATTGATGCCGATGCGGTGCTTGACGGTTACTTCAATCCCCACAGCATCACGCATCGCTTTCACGCAGTCGGCCACCAGTGCTGGATGGCCCATCAGGCACGCGCCGATCAGGTTGTTCTGCACGCGGTCGCTGGGGCATCCCACATTGAGATTCACCTCATCGTAACCAGCCGCTTCGGCCATCTTTGCGCAGACGGCGAGGTCACTTGGCACACTGCCGCCAAGTTGCAACGCCAAGGGATGCTCGGCCTCATCATGACGCAGGAAACGGTCGGCATCGCCATTGATCAGTGCGCCCGTAGTGACCATCTCGGTGTAGAGCAGGGCATGCCGTGAAAGCAGACGCAGAAAATACCGACAGTGCCGGTCGGTCCAGTCCATCATCGGTGCGACGGAAAACCGGCGCGACAGTTGCGGAGACGTAGTGACAGGTTTGTAGCTGGCGTTCATGCGGCTTTCCGGCGGAGCGTTTAGGGCGCGCTACGATTGCTTCGACACCTTATGCCCGTTGGCTGTGGCGATATAGCGACTAGCGACTGTCTGAGCGCGTTGAAGGAGACTGGTGCGGTTGCTTAACCGATCGCCTCGGAAAATGGCCGGCAAGTTTATCAGGAGAGCAGGGTCCTGGTGCGTGAGACCGCCGTGCGGCGCCGCACGGCTGCGTAGCCATAACGGCAAGGTTCCACGCGCTGATTGGGGTCGGATGTACAGCCGCTTGAATGGTCTAGTGATTAAGCGTACATATGCGCCCCGGGGAGTTCGGCAGCACAATAAAAAACCGCAGTAGCTCTAAAGCTGACTGCGGTTTTGATCAGGCCGATCTCGACCTGATGACTGCGGTTGTTACCGGTTGAACGCAGCCCCGGTGCCAATGACGCTAGCCGAAGGCAGCAGCTGGCTGATGAAGCGGTTCCAGCGAGTGATACCTGCCGGTCCGACGAACACCACATCCTGCGGTTGCAGAGGGAAGTGTTGAGCCAGGGCAAATGCCGCAGGCGACTCGGCATTCAGCTGAAACACGGTGGCTTTTTCAGTGGCGATGTTTTCAGCGCCACGAATAACGTAGACCGCTTCGCCATCGGCAGTGTCTTGACGAATACCCCCCGCGGTGCCGATAGCATCCATCAAGTTGAGGCTGGTGGCCTTGAAGGTCATGGCTTGCGGGTTCACTACTTCGCCCAGAACATAGATCTTCTTCTGGTCGTTATACGGCAGATGGAGTTGGTCGCCGTCTTTCAGATACACCTTATGGAGCCAGGAGTCCGGACGGTTCAGGTCGTCAAGATCAAGCATGTATTCGCGGCCGTCACGCTTGAGCATCAGGCCGGACAGGTCCGCCGTATCGGTATCGACACCGGCTTGACCAATAGCCTGCATGATGGTCATCGGAGCGGTCGTCACCTCGACCTCGCCAGCAGTATTGAATGCACCGGAGAGCACAATGCGCTGGCTACCGAAACGCAGCAGACTGACATCTACCTGAGGGCTGTCGATGTAATTGGCCAGCCTTTTGGAGATATCGGAGCGAAGCTGCTCGATCGTTTTGCCGGCTGCTTCGATGTTACCGATATAAGGGTAGAACAGGGTGCCGTCGGGGCGAACCAGACGACCATTGGCGTCCAGCTGCTGTTGTGGTCCCGATGGAGCGGTCAGCTCGGGATGGTCCCAGACGGTGATATAGAGGAGGTCATTCGCGCCGATGCGATAAGCCTCTGGCTTAAAGCTCAGCAGCTCTTGCTTGCTGGATGTGCCCTGGTCGGAGGAGAGTTCTCCCTTGAGCATTTCAGGGGTGATGCGCATCAGCTGGACAGTGCCGTCTTCCGTTTCTGCGCCGTCCTTGAACTGATCGGGATCCAGATGCTGGCCGGGCGAGAAGACGCATCCCTGTAGCACCAGCACGGAAGAGAAAGCGAGAGCAAATAATGGTTTCATGGTTTCTTCATCCTTGACGGAATAGTTGTTTTTACGAAGTGAAACAGCGCAATTCACCTTTAGCTGAAGGAGCGAGCGAACACTGACTTGTCTATGGACAGTCGCCGACGTTATTTCGACGGTGCTACAGACGCATTCAATCTCTGCTGTTCCGGGTGTCGCTACTGCAAGCTCTGAGGGATATACCTCCAGACCTCTGTGAGGCCAGGTCGGATCGAGCCACCGGGCAGGTTCCGCTCAATCGTTGCTTGGCGTCCTTCCTTAATAGGAAAACGACGCCGTGTTGCTCACAGTAGCCATAGACCGCTTCGTTTCTCTGCGGTTCACGACCATTGTGCATAAATGAATTGGTAATGCAGAGCTTGCCGGCACGAGGCGAAAGGGTGATCAAAAGCAAGCGAACGCTGAGGTAACCAGCAGCCGTGACCGGTTAAATGCGGCTGTCAACTTGCTATCAGGCTGACTGGACACCGCTGACGTGAGCCCCCGAAAGCGGGCGTTGCCATCACTTGAGATCGACGGCCACATTCCTGACGGCAAGTGGTTGGATCAGGTATTTGTCGCGGAGGAATGCTCGATCATCCAGCGCAGCGTGTCCTTCAATTCGATACGGGACATGTCGCCAATCAGCGAATCCAGTTTGGCTCGGCTACCGAACAGGTTCTTTACGTCTGCGCTGCGCACGAACGCTGGATTGACCCTGACCTCCATGCGGTGGCCGGAAATGGCAGCTGCCTGCTCGAGAACGTACTCGAGTGTATAGGCAGATCCGGAGCAAATATTGACTGTCTGGCCGACCGCGGCGGGTGTTTCAAGCAAGCGTCGATAAGCATGGACAACCTGACGTACATCGCAGAAATCACGGGCAATATCCAGATTACCTAACTCGATTACCGCGGCCCGACGGCGCGTATGCGACACGATTTTCGGGATGAGAAATTGCTCCGCTTGACCAACGCCCGTGTAGTTGAACGGGCGACTGACTATCAGCGGCAAACGATCCTGGTACAGCCGGGCAAGGAACTCCATGGCTGCTTTGCTAACAGCATAGTCATTGGCCGGAGCAAAGGGCGCGGATTCATCCAGTACACCTTCGGTTGCGTTTCCGTAGACGTTTGCACTGCTGGCTAGCAGCACGCCTTCAAGCTCGATTGCTGCGGTACGTAACGCTTCCAGTAGGTGGCGAGTGCCGAGCAGGTTGGCTGTGTAAATAGCATCGGCATCGCTGTGTGCGACGAAAGAAACCGCGGCCAGGTGCACGACGTAGGTTGGGCAAATTTCGATCAAAAGCGCGCGTAGCAGCTCAGCATTGTTCAACGAGCAGCAATGGACGGCTGAGACCGCCGCGGGCAGTTCGCCGACGGGTTGGCGGTAGCTGAGGCCATGAACCTCGTAGCCACAGGCCGCGAGTTCCTCTGCCATATAGCGCCCGGTAAAACCGGTAGCGCCGGTAATCAGCACTTTACGCATGATCTTCCCGATAGGATGAATTTCCAGTTTCAAAAGCCGATGCAGGGCCCAGGTATAGGCGAGGGGCATGGCGTTGCGGTTACTGTCGACGTCAGTTGGCGACCAGTGCCGTAACGCCAGCGCTGTCTCGGTGTACCGGTTGAGTCTGTCTCGACTGCTGAAACGACCAACAGACCGCACCGAAATCAAAGCGCCGGCTGACTTTAGACGAGGCTAACCTCAGGGGTGCTCGGATATCAGCAGGCGCCTGAATCAGAACGGCCGTTGCTAGTCGATTGCCCTTAAAACGAAAAGCCCTGCTGATTACGGCGCATGTCGGCGTCAACCATCATGCGGCACAGCTGCTCTAGCGTAGTTTTAGGTTCCCAGCCCAACACGTCCTTGGCTTTTTGGGGGTCGCCGATCAGCAGGTCGACCTCCGCTGGGCGGTAGAACTTAGGATTCACCCGCACAACGACCTTGCCGGTTGCCGCATCGGTGGCTTGTTCCTGTTCGCCGGAGCCCTCCCATTGGAGCTCGACATCAACCGCCTTGAACGCCAAGGTCACGAAGTCGCGCACGGTTTCGGTGCGGTTGGTAGCCAGCACAAAAACGCCCGGCTCGTCCGCCTGCAGCATGCGCCACATCCCTTCCACATATTCCTTGGCAAAGCCCCAATCACGTTTGGCGTCAATGTTGCCCAGCTCCAGCACGTCGAGCTTGCCCAGTTTGATCTTGGCCACAGAATCGGTAATTTTCCGAGTCACAAACTCACGCCCGCGCAGCGGCGACTCGTGATTGAACAGGATGCCGCTGCAGCCGAATATGCCGTATGACTCGCGGTAATTGATTGTCATCCAGTGCGCATAAAGCTTGGCCACGCCATAGGGGCTGCGGGGGTAGAAGGGTGTGGTTTCGGACTGTGGAATGGCCTGTACCTGACCGAACATCTCTGAAGTCGAGGCTTGGTAGAAGCGAATCTTGGGGTTGACGATACGAATGGCTTCCAGCAGGTTCACGGCGCCTGCACCGGTGATGTCAAGGGTAGTCAGCGGTTGCTCGAAAGAAACACCCACGAAGCTCTGTGCGGCGAGGTTGTACACCTCAGTCGCGCCGGTGCTTTCAAGCAATCGAATGCTGGAAGACAGGTCCGTCAGGTCGTACTCAACAAGATTTAGATTGGGATGCTTGTCGATGCCCAACTCTTCGATCCGCCAGAAATTGACCGAACTGGTGCGGCGGAACGTGCCGTAGACGGTATAGCCTTTTTCCAAAAGGAGCTCTGCAAGGTAGGCGCCGTCTTGTCCTGTGATACCCGTGATAATCGCTTTCATGTTCTTCCCTGTTCGAGGATAGGTTTTCTGATGTGCTCTTGCTTCGCTCCTGCCTAGCACGAGGCACTGAATGGCAGCGAAGTTAATCGGTAAGTAAGCTTCACTGACTGCCGATCACCGCGTACCGGTGCTCGGTATGTCAGAAGGGTGGCCGCAATCTTCGATCAAGACTCCTGTTTTGCTGGGCTGCCTTTCTGCCTGGAGTTTTTTTCCCTCAGGAAGGCCGGCACGATATACACCGCGTCCGCCCAGTAGCGTTTGGCTAGCCTGCGGGGCTCCATGCACATGCGATGCAGCCATTCAAGTTTGAATTCGCGCATC
Source organism: Pseudomonas sp. 9Ag (assembly GCF_902506445.1). Classification (NCBI taxonomy): domain Bacteria; kingdom Pseudomonadati; phylum Pseudomonadota; class Gammaproteobacteria; order Pseudomonadales; family Pseudomonadaceae; genus Pseudomonas; species Pseudomonas sp. 9Ag. The sequence continues at coordinate 2,640,055 of NZ_LR733836.1, read as the reverse complement.
CACTTCGGGGCTCGCTTGATGGTTCCCGTTGCAAACGAAATGGAGGCGCCGATGCTGAAGCCCATACCCGTGCGCTCGTAGGGCTGGGTGGCTGCAGCCAGGACTTCACCGCGTGGGGTACCCACGGCGTAAAGAACCAACTCCGATGGATTTTCGCGAACGAACTGCAAGCAACGCTGCACTTCTTCCGGTTTTTTAATGAAGCCCATCGGCGGGTTGTAGTGATAAAGAGAAATGCCTGGATAGAGCGCTCTGAGTTTGTCGGCTTCGGAAGTCGCTGAACCAATCAGGACAATGCGCAGCCGATCCCGGTCCGCCCATTTGAGCAGGTCGAGTGTCAAATCGCTGCCGGGAATAGCTTCATCCAGATGTATGCCCAGACGGCTCAACAGCGAAAGCAGGATGCGGCTGTCACATACTCTCCAGCGTGCTTTGAAATAAGCGTCACGCAGCTGTTCGTCATGTTCCAACTGAACAAGATGGTCGACATTCGGCGTCACCACAAACGAATAGGGTTGCTTGACGCCCTCGCGAATGCAGGTCAATAAAGTCTTCTTATTGCCGGAATAGAAGTCTATTCCAAACGCATTAGTATCACTCGACACTCATTGCTACTCCCTTGAAGGCGCCCTTGATACCTGACCAGGCGAGGGTGGGATTTTTGTATTCCTTGACAGTTGTAACGGCCGAAAGCAGAAACGCGGAAACGATCGCGAATGCCGGGCCGTAGAAACGCTTGTTGAAACGGGTGGCGGCACGGTTGCGATAGTAGTGATAGAACGCTGATCGACTACCCAGGCTGAGTGAACCGTAGTGATACAGACGGCTTTCAGGGATCACTCTCGTTGAAACACCAAAGCTCCTGGCACGGTACTGCCAGTCAACCTCTTCGAAATACATGAAGTAATCCTCATCCATCAAACCGATTTCTTCAGTCAATGCGGCCGAAAAGGCCAGGCTGCAGCCCATGATGTAGTCTGGAGCGTGCTGAGGTTGCTGCTGTTGAGACGCTTCGATGCTCTGATCTTTTCCGAGTAATCGGGCTTTGCCTAGGATCGGATAGAGCTTTCCGCCGCCATAGCACTCAAGCCGACCCGTGTCGGCGCTCAATACGAGCGAGCCAACAAACTGACGGTCGTTACGCTGCAATGCCTCCAATAGCGGTGAGAAGGCATCACTGTCTACATAGGTGTCGTTATTGATGACCCAGAAATATTCGGGCTGCAGATGCTCCATTGCCCAGCGCAACCCGTAGTTGTTGCCGCCCGCATAACCGCTGTTGTCTGGGTTACACAGCAGGGTCACGTTCGTATGGGCTTTTTCATCCAGCCAGTTCTGAAGGGCGATGGCGGAGCCGTCCTGCGAATCATTGTCGATGATGACGATATGGCCAATCGTTGCGCAATGTTCGAGCAGGCTTTCAGCGCAGCTGATCGTTTCAGTAGCAGCTTTGTAGTTGAGAATAAGTGCGACGTTCATGTACTCGTTCCTTGCTGCGAAGATGGCGTGCCCGTAGAGCATGTAATACGAAAAGCATGCAAATAACTGGTTGGGTATATTCGAATAGACCGTTAAGTGGCCATATCACGAAGAAGGCCAGCATCACTGCATAGGTGAACTCCATTTCGGAATTGATACTGCGCGCAATACGGTGGTAGACGAACAGGGTCAGAGGCACTAGCAGGAACGTTAGAAAACCGAAGCGAAACAGTGTGCCAATGATGCCGATGTCTGACAGGAAGAAGTGTTCGCCGAAGTAGGGGATGAAACCGTCCTGCCACATCAGCGAAAGGGACCCGCTAGGCAACCAGTTAACTAGGTTCAAGTGACTGAACACGGATGCGATCGTGTGGGGCCTCACACCATCCTCCACGTCACCGTCCAAACTGCTCTCGTAGAACTCCACGTTCAGACCGAGAATTTCAAGTAACTCTGGATAAAAGAACAGCGGGGACAACAGAACGCAAAGCGAGGCAGCCCAAATGATTGCTTTGGCCCGCAACGAGAAGAGCGTGAATGCTAGGCACAGTACAATTAGCTGACGAGTTTGCGTGGCGAAGACCAAGGTCAGCAACAGCACGGCCGCAAGAATGAGATACAGCTTTCGCTGTCGCTGCTCACCATTGATAGGCGATTTGCCTTTTGCCCACACCTGAATGCAATAGAAATAGGCGAAACAGATCAAAAAGGGCCCGATGGATGAGCGGTCCGGACGATCCCAGGACGTTTGCTCCTCGCGCAGATCCGGAACCAGCCCGAACTTGAAACACCAGGACAGGACCACTGCAATCAGTGCGGCGTAAACGAATGCATGTTCGAATTGGCGCGTACTGATGTGCTTGGCAAGCAATAGCAGCGGGACGAAGCCGAATGTAAAGAGAATTCGGCGTTCTTCGATCAGGCCGTAAGTGATGGGTTGGCCAAAGGTGTAAAACGAAAAGATTGCAGGTAGTACAGTGAATACGAAAACGCTGTAGAAAGCGTAATACATCAGGATGCGGAACTCTCTGGATGACTCTTCGGTGCTGGCAAGAATCAACAGTAGCGACAATCCCAAACAGACGGCCAAATAGGCTTCGTTCAGGAACTTGAAGCCGATCGGGTTGTGCGTACTGTCACCAAACACCGAAAAGTGCAAGACGATCGCAAGCACGGTCAACGGCAAAAAGAAAAATTTTGAGCTGATGTTTGTCATCACCTGAGTCCTTAGGTGCATTTCCATTCCAGATTTACTACGTCGCAACAAACTCAAGCTTTAGCATTTCCACATTGATGCCTTCGGTGCGTCGTCACTCTACGTCTGGCTGATAGCTTAAGCGCCTCGGTCAATTCGCTGCCGGCAGTCAGCTAGTAACAACTGGATTCGATAGCCGCAGGAGTGTTTGAGTTCCCCTCGCATTAAGCCGCTCGATGTAAGGTCGAATTTGGACAAGCGGCTGACGGCAGGGTTGCGTCGATCTTTCAGATTTCATCGAAATCTTTCTGAACGGCTTCACACTGTTTGCCGCTGGCCATGCCGCCATCCACAGGCAGGGTGACAACGCGTCTGTCAAGGCTGCTGCTTAGGGCCGTATTCCATGCAGCTATTGGAAATGTGTTTTTGCAAAACCTCCATTTGAGGTCTGTCTTTGCCATCGATGGGCTCGACAGCCAACACGTATTTCCCCCAGCCCGGGCCGCCCGCCCAATACGCGCTAGGCATGCAGTTTTCGTTGAGGTAGCCAAGCAAATTGTCCATGGCAATCAGCATCGATTCGGAATGCCCAGGTACACCGTACTCGCCGAGGAAACCCTTCAGCTTGTTTTCCTTCAGCCACTCGACGAACGGCCGAACGCGTTCCACCCCCAGCATTGGGTCGACCACTTCGTCCTTGGCATAACGCCCGGAAAAATCTTTGTCGAGGTACAGGTGTCCCTCGTAAATGATCTTGTCTGCCGGATCGTTGATCAGAAAGTCCTCGTTGACGTAGCGCCAGTGAAAGGTGCTAGCCCAGCGGTCGCCTTCGACGAATATCAAGGTGTCCATGTCTACCTGGCGGATGGCATCGACTGCTGCCTGGGCGGCCCCAGGCCAAAGGCCATCTGTGGAATGGGGCTCGTTCATAATGTCGTAGCCCAGCAACGCGGGGTGGTCTTTGAACTCTTGCGCAAGCTTGCGCCAGACAGTTGCGTAGGCCTCGTAGGGCACCTGTGGCGAACCGATCAGCTTGCCCTTGTACCGCCCATAGTTGTGCATATCCAGAATGACTTTCTGGTTATGTTTGGCCGCGAAGTCCAGCGTCCGCTTAAGCAACCGCATCTGATCAAAGTTGACGCCTTTGTAAAGGTCATGTTGCAGGCGTTCCCATATGAACGGAAACCGAATCAGGCGGATGTTCTTGCTTGCGTAGTATTCGAAGTGCTTTTCTTCCGGATAGAAATAATTGGTGCCGACTTTTCCGGGTGTGATGTGAGGAGCGAAGTTCGCGCCTGACATGTTAATGCCAACCAAGTCGATGCCTGTGTGATCGTCGGGCTGCGCTTGTGCGACCGATATGCACCCGGCAATAGACAAGCCGGCTAATAACCTTGCAGTGCGGAATAAAAGAGAAAGGGGGCGACGTTCCATAATGACCTTTATCTCCAAAGGGCCGCTACCAACTCGACGGCTCTGTAGTGCTCAGTCGATTGCATAATGCGAACCGTTCTCCTTGTGCAAGGCGAACGGTTCGGTTAGTAGCAATGGGGGCAGCGGCGGCAGAGCCTGATAACTTGCAGGACTCCAAAAGCCAGAAGGGTTACTTGCTCTGGTACTCGTACTGGTAGTAACCGTACTCGCTATAAGTTGATGCCTTGCGTACTACGGCGTTGAAGATAACGCCTTTGACCAGGAGACCGTTCTGCTCAAGACGGCGCTTGGCGAACTCGATTTCTTTCACTCCGTTCAGCCCGTAGCGCGTCACCATCAGGGTGGTGCCGGCCTGGCTGCCGACCAGTGCAGCGTCGGTTACGGCCAGAATTGGTGGCGTATCGAAAATGACCAGGTCGTACATGCTGCTGATCTCTTTGACGAAGCGCGAGAAGTTCTCATGCATCAGCAGTTCCGATGGGTTAGGAGGCAGCTGGCCGTGAGTAATCACATGCAGATTGTTCAACTGGGTTTTCTGAATGGCATCGAACAGTGTGATTCGGCCGGACAGAATGTCGGACAGGCCTTTTTCACCCTGGCAACGCATGACTTTGTGCAGATAACCCTTGCGCATGTCGGCGTCGATCAGCAGCACCTTCTTGCCAGACTGCGCGATGACGGCGGCAAGGTTGCTGGTCACGAAGGACTTGCCCACTGCTGGGCTTGGTCCAGTGATCATGAGGATGTTGTTTTTTGCTTCGATCATCGCGAAGTGCAAGCTCGTACGCAGGCTGCGCATCGCTTCGGTCGCCAAGTCGGCTGGATCATTGATCGAAAGCAGATACGAAGCGCTGCTCTTGTCCCGCTTGAAATTGGCCAGGCGTTTTTCCAGCAGTCCTTGTTTCTCGCTGAACGGAATCGCTGCGTACACCGGGATGCCTACACGCTCGATCTCTTCAGGATTTTCGACGCCACGCTTCAGAGCTTCACGAACATAGACGAAGGCGACAGCAAGAATGCCGCCAAGCAGCGTAGCGACGATGACGATCAACGGCTTGTTGGGTTTGATCGGCTCGTCGATGTCTGCCGCAGCGTGGTCGACGATGCGAACGTTGCCCACGGTCCCAGCACGGATGATATCCAGCTCTTGCGTCTTGTTAAGCAGCATCGAGTAGGTTTCGGAGGACACCTCGACATCGCGGTTGAGGCGCAACAATTCCTGCTGTGTAGAGGGCAGGGTGCCTATCTGCTTCTCCAGTTCGGCCTTTTGCGCTTGCAGTTGATTGATCTGGTTCATCAGCGCCTGGAAATTAGGATGCTGACGAGTGAAGCGGCTCTCCATCTCGGTGCGCTTTAGATTCTGCTCGGAAATCTGGTTTTCCAGATCCACAATGCGGTCGAGTACCGACTGGGTTTCGGCAGAGATGTCCACCGAGCGGTTGCCGGTTTGGAATTCGTTCAGCGCCGTTTGTGCGGCATCGAGCTTCTTGCGGACCTCAGGTACCTGCTCGCTCAGGAATTCAAGGCTCTGGGTCGCTTCGGCCGCATTGCGCGCAATATTTTGATCGACGTAGCGCTGGGCTACCGCCTCCAGCACCTTGACCGCTTTTTCCGGATCGGTCCCTTCCAGTGTCACGTTGAGGATGCCCGACTGCTTGCCGCGCTCACCAGCGTTCAAGCGGTTCTGATAGTCCTCGGTAGTGGCGTAGGTGCGGTTCTTGACCACGGTAAAAGTGGTGCCCGGGCGTGCATTAAGCTCCGCCACGGTGATGCCGTAATCCGGGGTCTCGATGGGCTCGCCAACGACGCCTTGAACGACCACTTCGCCGTCGGTGTCGCGCAGGATGAATCCGTTGTTTTCGGCCGCTTCCAGTGTCAGTTCTTCGCCATGCATCTTGTCTGGCACGATCAGCTGGGTGACGCGCAGCGATTCGCCGCCCCAGGCATAGGACTCGAAGCCTTCCGGATACCAGCCCAGCTCACCTTCCTCGGTTGGCTCGAATCTACGGAAGATATAACCGCCGAACACCGGGAAGTGGTGAGGCTCGATGATGATATCGAGGTTCAGATCTTCGACTGCGCTACCCACGACCGAGCGTGATTTGAGCAGGGCGATCTCTGTTTGCGCCGGCGAAACGGCGGGAGCAGTGCCGACCACGTCGGTGAGGCTCGGCAGGCCGCCCTTAGCCTGGATCTGGATCATTGCACTGGCCAGATATACCGGTGTCGCGAGCAGCGCATAGGCAACCCCCAGCGCGGCGAAAAACCCCGTTATGGTAAGAATCAGCGCTCGGTTGTTCAGAAACGTGTCAAAGAGGTGGGCCAGGTCAATGTCCTTGTCCTCTTTTGTTTCATAAATGGGTCGGGGCATGGTGGTCATTGAAGTTCCTTCTTCTATTTCAGGTAAGGAAGCCAGCTTTCGACGGACTGGGTCAGAAGGCTGTGAACATGTTCGAATGCGGGCTTGGACTGGCGGTAGGGATCAGGGATTTCCGTATCGTCCAGCCATTTACCCAGCAGAAAAGTTTTGCCGTGTACTTCGGGTGCGATCTGACGAATGTGCTGGATGTGGCTCTGCTCCATCACAAGGATCAGGTCTGCGCGGTGAAGCATTTCGCTATCGACCTGACGCGCACGGTGAGCCGTGTGTTCCACTCCATGGTCGTTAAGCACCTCATGTGCCGTCTTGTCCATCGGGTTGCCTACTAAGGCACCTATGCCTGCCGAGCTGATCGTCAGGCCTTTGCCCTCGAGTTTGCGGGCTAGCAATGCTTCGGCTGCGGGGCTTCTGCAGATGTTGCCCACACAGACAATCAATATGTTCTGGAACATTTACTCAGCCTCGTAGCCCTGAATTAGTGGGCGAACAGGTCTGCCTGTTGCAGAACGCAAATCTGATGTTGGCTCGCTTCATTAGTTCAATCTTCCTGCTGCGCTCGCGCATGTAATGTGGCGTGTTGCCAGTTTGGGGCTGGTCAATGCGTGTGGCAGTCAGTAGACGTCCTTGTTGAGCAGCAGGGCGGGGACAGTCCGGGCAAGGATGTAGATGTCGAACCAGACCGACCAGCGTTCGATGTAATCGAGGTCGTACTCCACGCGCTTCTCGATTTTCTCGACTGTGTCGGTTTCACCACGATAGCCATTGATCTGCGCCCAGCCGGTAATGCCGGGTTTTACGCGGTGACGTGCGGAGTATTCCGATACAGCGTCTTCAAACAGCACGCCTGCGGCCTTGGTTGCGGTCGCATGGGGGCGTGGTCCGACCATGGACATGCTGCCCAGGAATACGTTGAGCAGTTGTGGCAGCTCGTCGAGGCTGGTTTTGCGAATGAAACGACCCACTCGGGTGATGCGGTCATCGTCGCGCGTCGTTTGCCGTTCGGCATTGGCGTCCGATTTTGCGTGGTACATCGAGCGGAACTTGAACACTTCGATCAGTCGGTTGTTGTAGCCGTAGCGCTTCTGCTTGAACAACACCGGGCCGGGCGAATCGAGCTTGATCGCCAGTGCGAGGAGGAGCATGACCGGGGCCGCCGCCAGCAGAGCCAGGCTGGAGAGCACGATGTCTTCGATGCGCTTGAACATTGGCGACCAGCCACGCAGCGGCAGGTCGGAAGCAATCAGCGTCGGCAATCCACCGACTTCGGTAATGCGCTTGTTGGCATGGCGGAAGGCGACCATGTCCGGGACCAGCAGAACGTTGACCGGAAGTCTGCGCAACTCGTTAATCAGCTGGCCGATGCGGCTGTCGGCAAACCAGGGCAGGGCGACCAGTACTTGAGTCACCTTTTCTTCGCGAATCATCTGCTCCAGGTCGCGGGTATTGCCCAGCAGCGGCAGATCAGCCAGTGTGTCCGGCAGGCGCTCGAGGCGGTCGTCGATGAAACCGAGTACGCCAGTGCGGATATCGCGGTGATGAGCCAGATACTCGGCAACGCGCACACCATTGTCGGTGCCGCCCAGAATTACGGCATTCTGCAGGTAAACGCCTTTTGACATCAGTCGGCGAAAAAGGGCGAGCATCATCAGTCGCTCGGCACCGAACAGGATGCCACTGGTGACGAACCAGAAGGTCAGATGTTTGGCTTCAAGGTAGCCGAACATGCCCAGCCCCTGATGCATGAAGATCATCAGGCTGAAAGCCGCAGCCCAGGCAACGAGCATGGTGCGGAAGCGCAGCAGCGTGCTGAAGACTTCTTCACTGTAGATGCCTACCGATTGAAAGATGACAACGCTGATAACGCCAAAAAACATCAGGAAGGTGCTGAATGTGCCTCCGCCTGCGGGCAGGTCGAGTGGCAGAAATAGCAACAACAGAACGCCCGGCAGCACTGAGGTCAGCCCATGAATCAGCCGAATGCTGGCTAGAAAATAATCTACGAAGCTGGGGTGGGCGTACTCAAGGGTTCCAACGGACTGTAAGCGCATACAAGGCTCCTTCCTATGGCTATTGCTAGCTCAATACTCGTTTTGATCGCCGCGATCCGCGGTTCTGATGGCAGGCCGCTATCGCAACCTTCACCTGGACAACAGCTCCGACCGCCCTGCAGGAAATGAGTTCACCGAAACCATGCAAAGAGCCTATCGCTACGAAAGAATTAAATGCATGTCGCAAGTGCTTGATATGCCAGGGTTAAATTGATCATGTCGTTGCATCTAAGCGTTTTTTTCAGTGCCCTGCGCTGACCAGTGGTCAACGTTTTGGTTGCTCGGCTTAAGCCCGTGTGCGGTTGCCTCTTCACAACTTTATGCGGTGCAAACAGGTCTATCTGCGCATACCGATACGGATGACTGGAACGATTGGCATGAATGAACCCAAGGCATTGCTCGTCCTCCACGGGAAGCAAGGGCTCAACGAAGAAGTCAGAGAGGCCGTTACCGAATGGCGCAAGTTAGGCAATGAGCTTGCGGTGCGGGTGACGTGGGAACCAGGCGACACCGCGCGCTTGGTCAGTGAAGCGCTGGCGGCGGGATATCGGACGCTGGTGTCGGGAGGCGGTGACGGAACACTGCGTGAGATGGCGCAGGCGTTGCTCGACAGTGGCTCTGACGCGAGCTTGGCGGTGTTACCGCTCGGCACCGCTAATGATTTTGCCCACGCGGCGGAAATCCCGCTCGCACCGTTCGATGCACTCACTTTGTTGAATCGAGAGCCAGTTTGGGTAGACGTCGGCGAAATGAACGGCGAACTGTTCATGAATATGGCGACAGGTGGCTTTGGCTCCAAGGTGACCGCCACCACATCGTCGGAACTGAAGCGGGTTCTCGGCGGCAGTGCGTACCTGCTGACCGGCTTGTCCCGCTTCAGTGAGTTGCGCGCCACCTGGGGCCGCTTCGTGGCGCCGGACTTCACCTGGGAGGGGGAGTTTCTGGCGCTGGGCATCGGTAATGGCCGCCAGTCCGGTGGTGGGCAGCAGCTTTGTCCTCAGGCCTCGATCGATGACGGGCTGCTCGACATCTGCATCGTTCCAGCTCCGGCTGATGCGGTCGGGACCCTCGGCACCTTGCTGAGTGGCGGTCTGCTGGGTATAGACACCGTCTCGGTCAAAGCCCGTGCACCCTGGTTCGAGGTAGAAGCGCCAGAAGAAATCAGTATTAATCTTGATGGCGAGCCGATCGCGGCAAAGCAGATGCATTTTTCCGTGAAACGGCGAGCACTGCGTTTGCACCTTCCTGTGGATAGCCCATTGCTGCGGGACGAGCCGCTGATAGAGAACGATCATCCATCCGCCTGACCGTTTGCGGTTCCGTATGCGAGCAGTGCTTGCGGGCGGGAGATAAATTCTATTGCCGGTGGATAAAGCCCGGACGTTTGCGGCCGATAGCTCCTTAGTCCCTATTCGCCAAAGGAGCCCGCAATGGCCGGCATTCTGGAGTCAGTCGATCAACGCACCCGATTGGTGGGGCAGAACCGTCTGGAAATTCTCATGTTCCGTCTTTCCGGACGGCAACAGTTCGCGATCAACGTGTTCAAGGTGCAAGAGGTTGTGCAGCTGCCGAAGATGACGCTGATGCCGCACCGCCACGGCTCGGTGTGCGGCGTTGTGAACTTGCGCGGACAAACCTTGCCGGTCATCGACTTGTCGCGTGCCATAGGCTTGCGGCCGTTGGTGCCGGACGAGAACAGCACCATCATCGTGACCGAATACAACCGCTCGATTCAGGCTTTTCTGGTCGGCGGTGTCGACCGCATCCTCAACCTTAACTGGGAGGATGTGCTACCGCCGCCGACCACGGCGGGACGGCAGCACTACCTCACCGCAATTACCAAAGTCGAGGATAGGCTGGTCGAAGTGATCGACGTGGAAAAGGTCCTGGCGGAGATCGTTCCGTACAACACCAGCATCGCACCGGAGCGTTTGACCGATCCGGTGCTTGAGCGTGCCAGGGGGCGTGAGGTCCTCTGCGTCGACGACTCGACTGTGGCCTTGGCGCAACTGCGTGAAACCCTGAGCCAACTGGGTATCACCGTTCACTCCGCCAGCGACGGCATGAAGGGCTTGAACAAACTGAAGGCTTGGGCGGATAGCGGTGAAGCACTCACGGATCGTCTGCTCATGGTGTTCACCGACGCCGAAATGCCAGAGATGGACGGCTACCGTCTCACCACTGAGATCCGCAACGATCCTCGCCTGCGCGATCTCTACGTGGTGTTGCATACGTCGCTTTCTGGCAGCTTCAACCTGGCAATGGTGCAAAAAGTCGGCTGCGACAACTTCCTTTCCAAGTTTCAGCCGGAGAAACTGGTCGACGTCGTCCGCGAACGTTTGTTGCTGGACGAAAAACACTGACCTGATCGACCAATAGAGGGCCCAGCATGCACCTTGCCTCGCTGTATCGTTTTCCGCTCAAGTCCGGTTCGGCTGAGCTACTGGAGCATGAACGATGCGACGAGCTTGGCTTGTGCGGTGACCGGCGCTGGATGGTAGTGGACGCTGCAAGCGGGAAATTCCTTACCCAGCGAATGCTGCCACGCATGGCCCTGTTGGATGCCCGCTGGCAGGGCGATGCGGCGCTGCTGTTGACCGCGCCAGGGATGGATGCGTTGCGTGTGGCGGTTCCGGAGCAAGGTGCCGTTGAGCGTGGCGTGCTGATCTGGCGCGAAAGTGTACGGGTGCCCGATGCGGGTGACGCTGCGGCTGGATGGCTGACGCGGTTGCTTGATCATCCCTGTCGTCTGGTGCATTTGCCGACTTCGCGTGGCATCCAGGTCGATCAGGACTACGCACGGCCAGGTGAACGCACAGCGTTCAGTGATGGTTTCCCCTTCCTTCTGATTGGCCAGCGGTCACTCGACGACCTATCGGCGCGAGTCGGACAGTTGCTTGACGCGCGCCGGTTTCGGCCGAATCTGGTGATTGCCGGGGCGGCGCCTTACGCAGAAGATGGCTGGCGGCGCATCCGCATCGGTGATCTGACATTCCGCGTGGTCAAGCCCTGCTCGCGCTGCATCATTCCGACCATCGACCCCCTTAGCGGGGAGCGCAACCCTGATCGTGAGCCGCTGGCTACGCTGATGGGCTACCGCAAGGGGGAGGGTGGCGTGTTCTTCGGTCAGAATCTGATCGCCGAAGGCACTGGCTTGTTGCAGGTTGGTATGACCGTTGAAGTGCTCGAGCAGGCGTAGCCAGAACAACGCTAATCTCTCAAAAATTGCGCTACGGCTAAGACTGGCGATTTGAAGGCTGCGGCGCATGCCGCAGCTCATCAAGTCGGATCCGCAGCCTATCGCTGACTGTCGAAGTAGCGCTCGTGCCATTCAACCAGCGGTTGCGGCGAATTGAGTTTCTGCCCGTAGATAACCGAATAGGTCAGGACGTTTTGCACGTACTGGCGGGTTTCATCGAACGGAATATTTTCGACCCAGACGTCAAACGGCAGGTGTTGAGCATTCTTCAGCCACTGTCGAACCCGCCCAGGACCGGCGTTGTAGGCAGCCGAGGCTAGCACCCGATTCCCGTTGAACTGACCATAGATCTGGCTGAGATAGGCAGCACCTAGCTGGATATTGACGTTGGGGTTGAGCACTTGCTGGGGCGACGCCAACGGAATGCCAAAGCGCCTGGCGGTTTCTTTCGCGGTAGCCGGCATCAGCTGCATCAGGCCCGAGGCACCTACGTGAGAGCGGGCATCGGCCATGAATGCGCTTTCCTGGCGAGTGATCGCAAATACCCAACTCGGGTGAATCTCACGCGCCTTCGCGGCGTTTACCAGACTGCTGCGATGTGCCATGGGGAAACGGATGTCCAGGTCGTCCCAGTACTTCGCCTGGCTGATGGTGCGGATGGCCGGGAAGTACCATTCCAACTCATAGGCCAGTCTCGCCTGGGCGACCAGTTCGTCGCGGCTGAACAGTCGGCTGACGTGATACCACTCGCGGCGTCCGTCGACGATCTGCCCTCGCGCATGGAACTCCATGGCGCGGCGAATACCAGCGGTATTGCGAACCTTCTGTACCAGTTTCGGGTCGAGTGCGAGCGGTTGATGATTGAGCTTGTAGGGCGCCTGGATGCGGTCTGCCGAAAGGAAACCGTAAAAGTCACGCTCCCCGGCAACCGGCTGGTAGAGCTCGATGGCTTGCTTATCGTTAGGCTTTGCCAGTTCTAGGCTGCGTGCCTTCCAATAACGCCAGCGATTGCTGTTGGCGAGTTCCTCGGGGAATCGCTGAGTCAGCGCATAGACGTCATCCCAGCGGCCCAGGCGCAGCAACAGCCGAGCCCGCCATTCGCTAACGGTGTCATCACGCAGTTCTGGGTCGTACTCGGCCATGATTTTCAGCGCGCGGGGATCGAAACGCTTGGCGAGCGTAAGGCCAATCTGGCGTGCAATGGAGACCTTCTCCTCCGCCGAGAACGACATCCGCCTGGCGTAACTGTCTAGCAGTCCAAGGGCTTGCTCCGGGTTTGCACGGGCCAGCCGGCGCAAGCCTATCGAGACGATATCGCCCATGGTTTCGGTGGCCGGTGAAAAGCGCTCGGGCTGGCTGAGCAGCTGTGGCTTCTGCGCGACATCGATCAGCAGCTCTCCCTGCGCTTTCAGCGTCGGTAGACTTTTGATCAGGAACTTGGCCAGGCCATAGTTGCCGCTCTCGACCGCCAGTTTGGCGCGCTTCCAGCGCAGCTCCTCGGTCAGCTGACCCGCGCCTTCCCAGCGCTCGAACAAGGCATCGCAAGCGTTGTGCTGGGACTTGCCGACCAGCCAGAGCTTTTCGGCGGTGGCATAGCCCTGTTCTTTCTGCCCGCTGATGAGCTGGTACTGACCATACAGGCAGTCGAGCTCGGTGAAATTCATCTTTGGATCGTAGTAGGCGACGAAGGGGCGCCAGTCGCCACGTGCAGCCAGCAGTCGCAGCCAGCGAAGCTTCATCCAGCTCGCCTGTGGCAAATCTCCGTGCTCGGCGAGAAATTTTTCCACCTCGTCGTTGCTGGCGGTTTTCAACCGTGCGGTCAGTTCGTCATATGCCAGATAAGGCTCAAGCGGATAATCGCGCAGCGCGTTGGCGTAACGCCGGTAGGGCCCGCTATCGCCCTTGGCCAAAGCCCGCTTGGCTTCGTCGTAGAACTGACGCTGCTGCTGCAGGCTCGCGGCTTGAGTGGTTTCGAGGGTGACGACGGTGAAGAAAAGGCACAAACAAACACTGGAGAGTCGACCGCGCATGAGACTTCCGAAAACGGGGGTACGGAGGGGGATTTCTTGGGGCTAGCTTAGCTTGGCCGGTCCAGCAGTTAAACGAGGATTAAGCGCTGGGAACCGTCAAAGCGAAACTTCCGACGAGCGTCATGCCATCGTCCGTTCCAGACTGCCCCGACCCCCTCGGATAGAGGCTGAAATGGTCGGCGATAACCTTTCCTCAAGCAGGTTGATCGGCGTTCGTCAGAGCCCGACGGACCGCTGCCTTCTGCTAGAATGCGCGCCCTGTTTTCCGGAGATAGCCATGACCCTGCTCAAGTTGACCGATGTGTCCCTCGCCTATGGCAACAATCCATTGCTCGATGGAGTGTCCTGGCAGATTGCGCGGGGTGAGCGGGTGTGCATTATCGGCCGTAACGGCACCGGAAAATCCAGCATGCTCAGCCTGGTCAAGGGCAGCCAGCTGCCGGACGACGGCGAGATCTGGCGTGCGCCAGGACTGAAAATCGGCGAGCTGCCTCAGGAGCTGCCGGTCGCCGATGAGCGCACCGTATTCGATGTCGTGGCCGAGGGGCTCGCGGGCGTGGGGCAGCTGCTCGCTGATTATCATCACCTGAGCCAGAACATTCAGAACGAGGCTGACCTCGATAAGCTCATGCACGTCCAGCAGGAGCTCGAAGCCAAAGATGGTTGGCGCTTGCAGCAGCTGGTCGACAGCACCCTGAGCCGCTTGCAGCTGCCAGCCGATAAGACCCTCGCCGAATTGTCCGGTGGGTGGCGCCGGCGCGTGCTGCTGGCACAGGCGCTGGTGTCCGAGCCGGATCTGCTGCTGCTCGACGAACCGACCAACCACTTGGATATCGGCGCTATCGCCTGGCTGGAAGAGGCGCTCACCGGCTTCAATGGTGCGGTGCTGTTCATCACCCACGACCGGGCATTCCTGCAGAACCTGGCAACCCGGATCCTGGAGCTCGATCGTGGGCACATGATCGACTGGAACGGCGACTACGCGAGCTTTCTGGTACACAAGGAGCAGCAACTGGCAGCTGAAGAAACCGCCAATGCGCTGTTCGACAAGAAGCTTGCCCAGGAAGAAGTCTGGATTCGTCAGGGTATCAAGGCGCGCCGTACCCGCAACGAGGGCCGCGTGCGGGCGCTGAAAGCGCTGCGTGCTGAACGTAGCGAGCGTCGCGAACACCAGGGCAAAGCCAATCTCCAGATTGATGCGGCTGAAAAGTCCGGCAAGCAGGTCATCGTCGTGGAGCATGCGAGTTTTGCCCATCCTGGCGGTGAGTCGCTGATTCGTGATTTCTCCATGGTGCTGCAGCGCGGTGACCGTATTGGCTTGCTCGGCGCAAATGGCACCGGCAAGACTACGTTGCTGAAACTTCTGCTGGGTGATCTGCAGCCAACCAGCGGTACGGTAGAAGCCGGGACCAAGCTGGAAGTGGCATATTTCGACCAACTGCGTCACCAGCTGGAGCTGGAAAAGACCGTGGTCGACAACGTAGCCGAGGGGCGCGATTTCATCACCATCGATGGCCAGAACCGACATGTCCTGAGTTACCTCGGGGATTTCCTGTTCAGCCCTCAGCGCGCTCGCACGCCTGTCAAGGCGCTCTCGGGCGGCGAGCGGGCACGGCTCTTGCTGGCTAAGTTGTTCAGCAAACCCGCCAACCTGCTGGTCCTGGACGAACCCACTAACGATCTCGATGTGGAAACGCTCGAGCTTCTTGAGGAAGTCCTGCTGGGATTCCAGGGCACGGTATTGATGGTCAGCCACGACCGGGCATTCCTCGATAACGTGGTGACCAGCACACTGGTGTTCGAAGGCAACGGCGTGGTTCGTGAGTATGTCGGTGGCTATCAGGATTGGCTGCGCCAGGGCGGCTCGGTAAAGCTGCTCGGCGTCGGTGAGGCGAAAGACGGTAAGGAGAGCAAATCCGAGGCGACCACGGCGGCTGCACCCAGACCTGCCGAACCCGTTCCGGCGAAGAAGAAACTGAGTTACAAGGTTCAGCGCGAACTCGAGGCGCTACCAGGAAAGATCGATGCTGCCGAAAAGAGTATTGCCGGGCTGCAGGAGGAGATGGCGCAGCCGACCTTCTACCAGCAGAGCGCCGAGCGTACCGGCGAAACGATAGCGAAGCTTGAGGCGATGCAGCGAGAGCTCGATGAGTTGCTAGAGCGTTGGGCTGAGCTGGAAGGCTGAAACGCCGGGCGGCTTCTGCTTCGGCACGCTCGAAAAAAGCCGCGTACAGCCTAGGCGCATGCCGCATGAGACGTCCGGCTGATTGACGGAACCTAGTTGAACGGAACATCTGGCAGCATTGGACGGAGCATAGATGGCTATCGAATACCGCATCATTCTCGACGATGAGCACGAATTCAGTTACCGGATCGAGCTGGACCGTGCCTTTGATCACGAGGCCGCGAAACAAGCGCCCAAGTGGACGCGTTTGGATCATCAGCAGTGCAACAACTGTCCGCTGAAGCGCGACCAGCACAGTCATTGCCCGGCTGCGGTCGATCTGCATCAGGTAATCGAAGACTTCCAGGGCCTGCCCGCCATCCGCAAGGCGCATGTGCGCGTTCGCACACCGGAGCGGGAATACAACAAACTCGTGGGATTGGAGGAGGGCCTGCGAGCGTTACTTGGCGTCATCATGGCCACCAGCGCCTGCCCGGTGCTCGGCCGGCTCAAACCGATGGCCCATCAGCACCTGCCGTTTGCCAGCAACCAGGAGTTCGTGTTGCGTGCTGTATCACTGTATCTGGCGCAACAGTATTTCAATCTGCGCGAGGGGCGGCATGCCGACTGGGAGCTGCGCGGACTGGTGCGCTCATTTCAGCAGTTGCAGCTGGTCAACCAGGCGTTCTGGCAGCGTATCCATGACACCTGCCATGGTGACTCCAATCTCAAGGCCTTTCTGACCTTTTTTTCAATGGCATCGAGCCTGACCTATTCACTGGAAACCCAGCTGCAGAAGATCCGACCATTGGTGATGAGCGCCAATGAGAACGTCGAAACGGCCTGAATCGGATCTCGGTTCAGGCCGTTTCGAGGGCTCACTCGGGTTTTTTCAGGCGCACGGCAAGCACATCGCAGGGCGCACCGTGAAGGATGTCATTGGAGGTTGAGCCGAGCAGCAAAGCCAGGCCATGGCGGCCATGGCTGCCGACCACGACCAGATCGCACCCTTGCTCCTTGGCCAGCCGGTGCACCTCCTGGCGGGGCTGGCCGTAAGCCAGGTGGCGTTGGTCCGCGGTAAGCTCAGGGTAGCGGTCAGCGAATACGGCCAGGCGCTCGCGGGCCTGATCGAACTGCTGCTGTTGCAGCATTGAAAGATCCATCGGCACATCTCCGCCGAAAGCCATGGCCATGGGCTCGATGACATGAATCAACGCCAGTTTTGCGCCGCTGGCTGTCGCCAGCGCCTGGGCGCGCGCTACCACCGGGTGACAGTCGTCGTTCAGGTCGGTGGCGACCAGAATATGCTGGTAGATCATGGTGAATCTCCTGAAGTGTCGGTTGCTACAAGTATGGCTTCTAGGCACGCGGTGTGGGCTGCGACGCGTTTTTTTTCAGGGTTTATACGGCGTTGGATGCGTAATGGCCAGCGTGCATCGCATCAGGTAGCTAGCCGTGCCGCGGTTCACCACTGTTATCATGTCCGCCGTTAATGCCGGTGCTTCCTCCGGTCTGTACAGAGATCGTTATGTTCCTACTCGCCAATGAATATCTGCTCGCCTGGTCTGCCTACGGAGTCGCCGCGCTGGGCTGTCTGCTAGTCTGGATGCGCATTACTCGCCCTATGTGGCGATGGTTGCGCGAACCGTTGCGGCTGATTGTTGCTGTGCTGCTGCTGACGCCGACCATCGTCGACCCTGCCAAGGAGCTGTTCGCCCCGGCGGTCGCCATCACCATGCTGGATCTGCTTTTCGAAGTCGGCAGCAATGCCTGGCGTGCCGTGGCCGACCTCGCGCTCTACGGATTGGTCGCATTCGCGATCTACTCAATATTTGCGGTCATACGCTGGCTGTTCGAACGCCGAGTGAGACAGCAGGGGAGCCAATCGCGCCATGAGGACCCTCGTACCCTGCGCGAGCGACTGGAAGACGATGACGAGGACCTCCGCCCAACGAACCGCTATCAGGCGCGTACCGAACCCAGACTCTGACTCAACCTTTCTCGCCTCCAGGCGCAGCAGGAACAATCGGGAGATAGCGCATGTGTGAACTGCTCGGCATGAGCGCCAATGTACCGACCGACATCCACTTCAGTTTTACCGGACTGATGCAACGCGGTGGACGTACTGGACCACACAAGGACGGTTGGGGCATCGCGTTTTATGAAGGTCGCGGTTTGCGGCTGTTTCAGGATCCGGTGGCGAGCTGCGAGTCGGAAGTGGCGAAGATGGTCCAGCACTATCTGATCAAAAGTCATGTGGTGATCGGCCATATCCGTCACGCCAATGTGGGCAAGGTCGCGCTGGTCAATACGCATCCTTTTGTGCGTGAGTTATGGGGGCAGCACTGGTGTTTTGCCCACAACGGGCAGCTAGCAAATTTCAGCCCAGCACGTGGCTTCTATCAGCCGGTAGGGGATACCGACAGCGAAGCGGCATTTTGCGACCTGCTCAATCAGATACGCGGCGACTTCCCCGAGCGGGTAGCAGCCGAGGACTTGATCCCTCATCTGCTCGATGCGTGCGCCGGTTACCGTGCCAAAGGCGTTTTCAACTGCCTGCTCAGCAACGGCGAATGGCTGTTCAGCTTCTGCTCGACCAAGCTGGCGCAGATCACCCGTCGCGCGCCGTTTGGCCCGGCTCAGCTGAAAGATGCCGAACTGACGGTGGATTTCAACGCCGAGACGACGCCCAACGACGTCGTGACCGTGCTGGCGACCGAGCCGTTGACCGACAATGAACAGTGGGACGTCCATCATTCGGGCGAATGGACGCTGTGGCGGTTGGGCGAGTGCGTCGCACGCGGGCAGGTGCAGTGATGCTGCGAAGCTATTTGCGGCTTACCTTGTTCGCCCTCGGGTTGCTCGTCGGCGTTCAGGTGCCGGGCTTCATTGAGGCCTATGCTAATCAGGTCGAGGCGCGTCGCCTGGAGGCCCACCAAGGCCTGGCAGGGTTTCAGGACACCGCCGGGAAATTTTTCGAAGGTGACCTCAACGAACTGGTCGAGCATTACCGCGCCAGCGAAGATCCGGTGATCCAGAGCGATGCCCGCAGTGTTTCGGCGTTGGTCGAGCGTGCGCGTTTGCTCGACCGCGAATGGCGGATCATGGAGGGGCCTTGGTATGTGCAGGCCTGGCACGTACTGGTAGGTGCAGACCAGGCGATCAGGCAGCAAGTCTGGAATAACTATCGGTTCCAGGTGTTACTGGCACCCGAGGCGATCGCCTGGGGTCTGAGCTGTGCGCTATTGCTCGCCTGGATCGTTGAAAGTCTCTTCGTACTGCTTCGCCAGGCGCTGTTTCCACAACGTAATCGACGCCGGCGTCGTACGGCTAACCCGCTTCCATCGAAGCGATAGTATTGGTCGCCTGAGTTCGCTCGACACGCCTACTTACGCGGCACGCCCACTCCCCTAGACCGAGCTGAGCGGCAGGCAGGCACAGCGTCAGAGGTATGATCCACAGCAGGTCGGTATCTCTCACAATCAGCTTCACGTTGCGAAGGGTCGTGGGCATTTCGGCAACCTGCAGCAGGATTCCGATAACCCCGAGCCATATCAGCGTGACTTGAGCGAGCTGCCAGCCGCCGAAAATCCCATTGGCAATTCGCAGCCACGGGCGGTGCGCTGGCACCAGCAGGGCGCGTAACCACCACGCCAGCACGGTCATAGATAACGACATTTTCCACAGGGCAGGAAGAATCCCTCCGTTGCCTAGCAAGAATGCATGCGATGGGGCTGCTGCCCAACTGTTGTGGCTAGACTGCAGTACCGCTATAACCAAACGGAGATCGCTAACTGCGGTGAGCGCCGTAAATCCGGTTACTGCGGCAATCGCCCAACGCTGTTTCATTTACTTGCATCCTTGCAACGGTTAACCGGAAACGGCCTATTTCGACAGGAACTTCATCCCTTCTTCCAGCCCGCTCAAGGTCAACGGATACATGCGGTCTTCAACTAAGTCGCGGACGATTCCGGTCGATGAGGTATAGCCCCAGGTGTCTTTCGGATAAGGATTGATCCAGACGAGCTTCTTGTATTTCTCCATGAAGCGCTGCATCCAGACGTAGCCAGCTTCCTCGTTCCAGTGTTCGACACTGCCTCCGGCCTGAGTGATCTCGTAAGGTGCCATGGCCGCGTCACCGACGAACACCACCTTATAGTCAGCGCCGTACTTGTGCAGCAGATCGAGGGTCGAGGTGCGTTCTGAGGTGCGGCGGAAATTGTTTTTCCAGACTGACTCGTAGATGAAGTTGTGAAAGTAGAAGTACTCGAGATGCTTGAACTCGGTCTTACAGGCCGAAAATAGCTCCTCGCAGACTTTCACGTGGGCATCCATCGAACCGCCAATGTCGAACAGTATCAGCAGCTTTACGGCATTGCGGCGCTCAGGTCGCATCTGAATGTTCAGTAGGCCGCCGTCCTTCGCGGTGTGGTCGATGGTGCCGTCCAGATCCAGTTCGTCCTGCGCACCCTGGCGGGCGAATTTGCGCAAACGGCGCAGGGCGACCTTGATGTTGCGCGTTCCCAGCTCGACCTGATCGTCGAGGTTTTTGTACTCGCGCTGATCCCAGACCTTGACCGCCTTGCCCTGGCGCTTGCCCGCATCGCCAATGCGGATGCCCTCGGGGTTGTAACCGCCGGAGCCGAAGGGGCTGGTGCCGCCCGTGCCGATCCACTTGTTGCCGCCCGCGTGTTTGCCTTTTTGCTCCTCGAGACGCTTCTTGAACTCCTCGATCAGCTTGTCCAAGCCGCCTAGCGACTCGATCTTGGCCCGCTCTTCATCGCTCAGCGAGCGCTCGAACTCTTTGCGCAGCCACTCTTCCGGAATCAACGCTTCGATGTGTTGATCGAGATTTTCCAGACCTTTGAAGTAGGCGCCGAAGGCGCGATCGAACTTGTCGAAGTGTCGCTCGTCCTTCACCAGAATGGCACGCGACAGATAGTAGAACTCGTCCATGTCGGCGAACACGACGTTGTGTTTAAGCGCATTGATCAGATCGAGCAGCTCGCGCACCGATACCGGAACCTTCGCAGCGCGCATCTCATTGAACAAGCCAAGCAACATGGCAGAACCTCGAACTGCCGGTCGTGGCGGCAGCTTTTCATGATTGATTCAGAGATCTTCGTCGTGAGTCGGCAGGCCGTCTCGGATCTCATACCAGTCCGCCTTGGAGCGCACGAAAATGTGCGCCTGCGGCGGGGCGGGCAATGGCGAGTCGAGCGTGCCGGCTGCGACGCCGAGCTCATGCTCGCGGTTGTCGACGAATTGCAGGTTGGAGCCGCAGCGAATGCAGAACGTCCGCGTCACATGGTCGGACGAGTGATAAACGCCCAGCTGATCCTTGCCGGAGAGAAAGTGAAACGCATCCAGCGGCACGCTCGCATAAGTGGCGAAAGCCGCACCGTGGGCTTTGCGACACATTTTGCAGTGACAATGGGTCAGCTCGTTGATCGGGGCATCGATGCGATAACGAACGACGCCACAGAGGCAACTACCGGTATGCGTTTGCATGGATCTTCCTCCAGTAAGTGAGGCGTCCGGCTCGTGCGAACGCCGTCAGTCAACGGCTGGCGCGACGACTCATGAATGCCAGCCGTTCAAGCAGCTGCACGTCCTGCTCGTTTTTAACCAGGGCGCCAGCCAGCGGCGGGATGGCCTTGGTCGGATCGCGCTCGCGA
Source organism: Pseudomonas sp. 9Ag (assembly GCF_902506445.1). Taxonomy (NCBI): domain Bacteria; kingdom Pseudomonadati; phylum Pseudomonadota; class Gammaproteobacteria; order Pseudomonadales; family Pseudomonadaceae; genus Pseudomonas; species Pseudomonas sp. 9Ag. The sequence continues at coordinate 2,618,448 of NZ_LR733836.1, read as the reverse complement.
AGGACCGCCTCGCCAATGTTGTCGGCCATCAGCAGCTTCAGCCAGTCGACCAGTTCGCTGGTGGACGGCTTCTTCTTCAAGCCTGGCACCTTACGTACATCAAAGAACACATCCAGCGCTTCGGCCACCAGGTCCTTCTTGATATTCGGGTAGTGCACATCGACGATCCGCTGCAGCGTGTCACGATCGGGAAAAGCGATGTAGTGGAAGAAGCAGCGGCGCAGGAAGGCGTCGGGCAGTTCCTTCTCGTTGTTAGAGGTAATGATGATGATGGGCCGCTGCTTGGCCTTGATGGTTTCGTTGGTCTCGTAAACGTAGAACTCCATCTTGTCGAGTTCCTGCAGCAGGTCGTTAGGGAACTCGATGTCGGCCTTGTCGATCTCGTCGATCAGCAGGATAACGCGCTGCTCCGACTCGAATGCCTCCCACAGCTTGCCCTTCTTGATGTAGTTGCGTACATCGTGAACGCGGTCGGAGTCCAGCTGCGAGTCACGCAGACGGCTCACCGCGTCGTATTCGTACAAGCCCTGATGCGCCTTGGTGGTGGATTTTATGTGCCAGGTGATCAACTGCGCGCCAAATGACTCCGCCAGTTGCTCGGCCAGCATGGTTTTCCCGGTGCCCGGCTCGCCTTTTACCAGCAGCGGACGCTCGAGGGTTATGGCGGCATTCACCGCAAGCTTGAGGTCGTCGGTGGCGACGTAGGACTGGGTGCCTTCGAACTTCATCGGAGTTTCCTTGCATCGGGCCTGGCACGCAGGCGCTTACTGTTTAGTTAGACGGCCGACTATAAGTGATGGACGCGCGAGTGTGAACGTGAGCGGATCATTCAGTCACTGAATGGGCAGCTTTTCTATAGGTGTTCGCGCTTATCCCTCATCGTCGCCGAGCGAGCGCTCGAAACGAGCTGAGAAGGCCTCGACAAAGGCGTTGCGGAGAATCGCAACGAAGGCCTGGAACGGGCTGACATCGGCATCTTTAGTATTTCCATTCAGTTCAACGCGCGTAGCGAATTGCTCCTGGCGCTGGTTCTGCAGCACTTCCTCACCGGCGCCGACAACCGCTTCCCAGATGCCACGGAAGAATCCCTTGTCTTCGTTTTTAACGTCTTGCTTGAAATTGAACACCTCGACATTTCTCAGCAGCGGCTTGATATAACCGTCCAGCTGAGCGTCCTTGGCCTCGGCTTCTATTACCAGATCGCCGGTGCCGCTGGCGAAGTCAAAGCTTCCATAGGCGTTGCTGAAATCATTCAGTTTGGTCAGTTCGACGCCTGTCACACGCAAACTGAACTGGAAGTCTTCCCAGTCCGTATAGGGATCGAACTGTGCGCTGGCTTCCATCGGGGCCTGGTTGAAGAATTGAGCAGTACCTTCGAAGCGTGCGACGCGGCCCTGCTCCTGGTTGGCAGTATTGGTCAGGTTGAAGAGGCTGGCATTGATGGCACTGGCATAGACGTGAACGGGCGGGTCTGCCTGAAAGTTGCGAAACGAGACCTGCCCGTTCATAACCTTCAGTTCATTAAGCGTGAACGGCATCAGCTCATTGAGGCGATCACGCCAATCGACCCCATCACCCGTTTGCGAGCTTTCCTTTTTCTCACCGTCGACGAAGTTCAGGTGCGGCTGTTCAAGAATGATTTCCCCGACCAGCGCTTGATCCCTCCAGAGCGCCGTCCAGCTAAGGCCGATATCGACGGCGTCGGTGGTGAACAAGGGCGCCTGGACCTGCTCGTTCTTTTTCTCTATCACCAGATCGTTCAGGCGATAGGCACCACGCCACCAGGCCAGATCGACGTCTTCGATGTGGCCGCGATAGTCGCCCATGTCGGCGAGCTTGCCGTTCAGGTAGTTGAGGACGAGGTAGGGCAGCGTTAGATGGACAGCCAGCAACAGCAGTGCAAGCGACAACAAGGTCCATAGTAGGGGTCGGTAACGTGTCTTCATCGGAGGCCTGGTCGGGTGGAAGCATGGGCGGCTCTGCTTCTGGATTGACCGTGCCCAAAGACCCTGAGTTCGGCTGGACGACTCCGTTGACTGCGCTTAGGCTCATCAGTCTGGTTTTTTCATCGCAGGGACACCGTCATGAGCCGCATCTTCGCTGACAACGCGCAAACCATCGGCAACACGCCACTGGTAATGATCAATCGGCTGGGGCCCAAGGGCGTCAGCATCATGGCCAAGATCGAAGGTCGTAATCCCGCCTATTCAGTCAAGTGCCGGATCGGCGCCGCAATGATCTGGGACGCCGAAGATAGCGGGCAATTGAAACCGGGCATGACGCTGGTCGAGCCGACCTCGGGCAATACGGGCATTGGCCTGGCTTTCGTCGCTGCGGCGCGGGGCTACAAGCTGATGTTGACCATGCCTGCGTCGATGAGCCTGGAGCGGCGCAAGGTATTGAAAGCGCTCGGCGCTGAACTGGTTCTCACCGAGCCCGCAAAAGGTATGAAGGGGGCCATCGAGAAGGCTGCTGAGATTGCTGCTTCAGCGCCAGATACCTATTTCATGCCGCAACAGTTCGAGAACCCGTCGAACCCCGCCATTCACGAAAAAACCACCGGGCCTGAAATCTGGAACGACACCGAAGGCAACATCGACGTGCTGGTGGCTGGTGTGGGAACGGGCGGGACCATCACGGGTGTCTCGCGCTATATCAAGAACACCAAGGGCAAGCAGATTCTGAGCGTCGCGGTGGAGCCGGTCAGCTCGCCTGTGATCAGTCAGACGCTGGCGGGTGAAGAAGTCAAACCCAGTCCGCACAAGATTCAGGGCATCGGCGCGGGCTTCGTGCCGAAGAATCTGGACTTGTCGATCGTCGATCAGGTCGAGCGTGTCGATGATGATGAGGCGAAAGCGATGGCGCTGCGCCTGATGCGTGAGGAAGGCATCCTGTGCGGTATTTCCTGCGGTGCGGCGATGGCTGCGGCGGTGCGCCTGGCCGAGAAGCCGGAAATGCAGGGCAAGAATATCGTGGTGATCCTGCCTGACTCGGGTGAGCGCTACCTGTCGTCCATGTTGTTTTCCGACATGTTCGGCGAGCAGGAGCTGCAGCAATAATCGATGCTGTGCGGGGCTGTATGCAGTCCCGCCGTAGTCGATGTGATCAACGATAACGAGTGCCGATTTCGCCTAGCCGCGGCGGGTCCTTGGCACCGCCTAGGCGCACAGCGCAGGTGCCAAGCACCGGCGCGATGATGCGCAGGAAGAGAAAGTTGGCGCTATAGCCAGTGCAAGGCTGAGGAGGCGCAGCCTGTCGAAGAGTCTTAGTAGCGCTCCGGCGGACAGTCGTCAGTGTTGGTGAGGCGGGCGTGCCTGGCGCTCGGCTCGCGCTTTCAAACACCCGTTGAGCTGACTGGCTTTCATTGAACGGGGTCCGTGGATAAGCTCGACGTTTTCATGCAGCGAGAAAATGATATGGCGCAGCATTCGCCGGACCACGAGATCGCCCGACAGATCCTTCTGGGGTTCGATGACTACCGCGAACATTTCAGGCTCATTACCGAGGGTGCCAGGGCGCGCTTCGAGCAAGCCCAGTGGCAGGATGCGCAGCGTGCATCGGCAGCGCGCATCAACCTGTACGAAGAAAAGGTCAGCGAAACCGCGGCGGCTTTGCGCTCGGCTGTTGATCCGCAGGTTCTGCTCGACGTGAACCGTTGGCCGCAGATCAAGGGCGAGTACATCGGCCTGATCAATCCGCGCTTTGACGATGAGCTTTCGGAAACTTGGTACAACTCGATCTTTTGTACCTTGTTCAGCCATGACTGCATCAATGACAGCACCATGTTCATCCACACCACACGGCCAGCTAATCGCGCCCAGCGGATGGCTCAGACGCGGCGCTACCAACCCAGCGGCGACCTGCATGGCGTGCTCGAGCAAATCCTCAGCGATTTCGCATTCGATGTACCGTATGGCGATCGGGAGGGGGATCTGCAGCGACTCGAGGCGCAGCTGCAGGTGTCCCTGCCGGATTGGGTGTGCAAGGATCCGGAGCTCGTCGTCGAGCTGTTCACCTCGGTGCTGTATCGCAACAAGGGTGCCTATCTGGTCGGGCGCATCTTTACTTGCGACGAGCAATGGCCGTTGGTTATCCCGCTGCTGCACCGGGAAGGCGACGGATTGGTCGCCGATACCCTGATTACGGATGAAGCGGAAGTGTCGATCATTTTCTCGTTCACCCGTTCCTACTTCATGGTTGAAGTCCCGATCCCGGCGGAGTTCATCGGCTTCCTCAAGCGGATCATGCCAGGCAAGCACATCGCCGAGCTCTACACCTCGATAGGCTTCTACAAGCACGGCAAGTCTGAGTTCTACCGCGCGTTGATCAACCATCTGGCGACCACGGACGACCGTTTCATCATGGCGCCGGGCGTACGCGGGATGGTCATGAGCGTGTTCACGTTGCCGGGCTTCAACACCGTGTTCAAGATCATCAAGGATCGTTTTTCCCATACCAAGAACGTCAACCGCGCGACGGTCGTAGAGAAGTACCGGTTGGTCAAAAGCGTCGACCGGGTAGGGCGCATGGCCGATACCCAGGAATTCGCCGACTTCCGCTTTCCCAAGGACAAATTCGAGCCGGAGTGCCTGGCTGAATTGCTGGAAGTTGCGCCCTCTACGGTCGAGGTTCAGGGCGATACGGTTCTGGTACGGCACTGCTGGACCGAGCGGCGGATGACGCCATTGAACCTGTACGTGGAAAGCGCCAGCGAGCAGCAGGTCCATGAGGCGCTGGAAGATTACGGGTTGGCCATCAAGCAACTGGCTGCCGCCAACATCTTCCCTGGGGACATGTTGTTGAAGAACTTTGGAGTGACCCGCCATGGCCGCGTTGTGTTCTACGATTACGACGAGATCTGCTTTCTCACCGAAGTTAATTTCCGCTACATCCCCGAGCCCCGATACCCTGAGGACGAAATGGCCTCCGAGCCGTGGTATTCCGTTGGGCCCAACGATGTATTCCCCGAAGAATTTCCTCGTTTTCTGTTTGCAGATATCCAGCAGCGCCGGCTCTTCGCCAAGCTGCACGGAGAGCTCTACGACGCCAATTACTGGAAGGGCTTGCAGCAGGCGATCAGCGCCGGCAAGGTGATCGATGTCTTTCCATATCGTCGCAAGGAGCAGACTGCCCGCTAGTCGCGCGAAGCGAACACTTCTAGCAGGTATGGGTCGCTATTATAAGACTGGACGGACGGCGAGGCTATTGCACACTCTGCAACACCTGCCCACGGGCGATGTTGCGATTGTTGAGTTATGCTGATCTCGAAGTCCCACGGCTCCACCAAGACCCGTATCAAGCAGGAGGGGTTAGACCATGAAAGCATGGCTCAATAGTGTGTGCTGGAACCTGGCAGTGGCGCTTGGGTTTATCGAACCGCCTCGTTTGCAACCTATCCCGGTACGTGCGCAACGAGATAGGGTAGCGGATACACGTCGCTAGCTCCTACGAGCCGGGCGCGGTTGTCAGCGACCGGGCATTGCAGGACCGCCTTTCTCGACCGCGCGCTGATAGGCGGGCCGTTCTCGTATCCGCTGCAAAAATGCAGTCAAGTTCGGGCGACTGGAGTCCAGGCCTGCCCGAGATTGGGCGGCCTCCAAGGGGAAGCTCATCTGAATATCCGCCAAGCTGAAGTTCTCCCCTGCGAACCACTCGGTTTTGGACAGCTCGTTCTCCATATAGTCCAGATGCAATTTTAGCTGCGGGCTGATGAACGCCTGGTTAGCGCCTTTGGCAATCGCCCGCGCTACGGGCCGGATGAAGAATGGCATTGGTCCATTGGCGACACGATCAAAGACTAGCCGCAGCAGCAATGGCGGCATCGCTGACCCTTCCGCGTAGTGCATCCAGTACCGATAGCGGAGGTACCCCGGCGTTCCGGCAGCCGGCGCCAGCCGACCTTCGCCGTAGCGCTCCACCAGATATTCCAGAATGGCTGCGGACTCCGCGAGCGTCAGGTCGCCGTCGGTAATGACTGGGGATTTGCCCAGCGGGTGCACTTGTTTCAGTTCGGGCGGCGCCAGCATAGTCTGCGGGTCCCGGGTGTAGCGCTTGATTTCGTAGGGTAGCTGCAACTCCTCCAGTAGCCACAGCACACGTTGCGAGCGGGAGTGTTCCAAATGGTGGAGCGTGATCATTGGCGCTTGCCTTCTTGGTCTCGGTGGGTGAGACCAGCATAGCCTGCCGTTGCGCGCGATATGGCAGACTTCGCCAATCACAGGAGAAGTCATGTCCCGTCCGCAATGTCCCCGTTGTCAGCGTCCGTCCAGTCACTGCCTGTGTTCGCTGATCCCCTCACTCGACAGCTCCACGCAGGTGCTGATCCTGCAACACCCCAGTGAAACCGCACATGCGCTCAATACGGCTCGATTGGCGGCCTTGGGGTTGCGCAATGCGCAGTTGCGGGTGGGGGAAGTTGTGACGCTTCCGGTCGATGAGCGTGACAACTGTCTCTTGTTCCCTGGGGTCGATGCCACTCCGCTGGAAAGTCTGGCGAGCGGCGATCGACCGTTGCGATTGATCGTTCCGGACGGCACCTGGCGGAAGGCGCGCAGGCTGTTGCATCTCAATCCAGAGCTGGCGGCGTTGCCTCGCGTCTCGCTGCCAGCGGGGCTCGTCTCGCGCTATCGGTTACGAAAAGCACCAGTGCCAGGTGCGCTTTCAACGATCGAGGCGATCGTCACAGCGCTGAACATGCTGGAAGGCGGGGGACGGTTCGATCAGTTGCTTCGGCCATTTGAAGCCTTGATCGAGGCTCAGATAGCCGCAATGGGTGTTGAAACTTACCAGCGCAACCATGCCCATGATGGCTGAGAGCAAATCAGCGGGCGGCGAGGGTTTTCATGCGAAGGATATAGATGCTGACCAGTGTCGCGCTGGTCAGCATGCCGATCCGCGCCCAGAACATCGGAACCAGCCAGCAGGAAACACCAATACTTAGCCACATGGTCGCGATGGCGTAGACCTTGCCTTTCAGGGGGATGCCGTTGCCTTCCAGGTAATCGCGGAACCAGGGGCCGAGCCGCGGATGTGTCACAAGCCAGTCATAGAAGCGACGAGAACTACGAACGAAGCAAGCGGCAGCGAGAAGAAGAAAGGGAGTTGTAGGCAGGACCGGCAGAAAGATCCCGATGATGCCGAGCGTGACGCTAAGCCAACCGATCACCAGTAGCACGTAACGCGCTACTGGGTTGCGATACGTCGGAATATCGCGGTGAGCCAAGTGGGCTGTCCGACGTCAGTGCTTGCGCGGTTTGAGAAGCGCGGGCTTCTCTTCAGGTGCATGGCAGATCAGATACAGCGCTGTGAGGATCTCTGGTATCTGCTCGACCATCTCGGCTACCAGGTCCTTGTCTGTGGCGATATCACTGAACTCGGGTTGCTCGTCGAACAGCCCTGAGCCGACCATGATCGGCAGAAGCAGCTCGCTGACTTCCTCTTCGGAATCTTCGAACCACACCGACTCGCGCATGAATACGCCTTCCATGAAACCGATGCACCAGCCGCGCAGATCGGATTCGTCAGGCTCGTCGCCCATGTCGAGCTCGCAGGGAAGGTCCATGTCTTCATCACTGGCCAGCTGCCGCGCGATGTGTGCCTTGAGCTGGATCAGCGTCGCCTCGATGGCTTCGCGCTCGGTGTCGTCCGCGTATTTTGGCGGTTCGGCAAATAGCGCATCAATCCACTCGCGCTCGGACACTTGCTCGGAACAGATGCACAGGGCAGTCAGATAGCCATGGGCGGCGATGTAATCGAGCGCTTCTTCATGCAGATCATCTGCATCCAGAAACACTTGCAGGCGGGCGAGTTGCTCGGCGAAGGACATCGATGGCTACCTTGGAGAGAAAACAGCGCTGATTCTAGACGAGCTGCAGGCCTCCGGCTACCGCACGCTTTGGCGCTGCGGTGGCGGAGGTCGTTTCCAGCCTCTATTGCTTCGACTGATTGAAAAAAACGCGCGGAGTTCCGCTGTGCAAAGCATGGGGCATCCGACTATCGCGGCGCGGCAGTGTTCGGCCTGAACCGGGCGGCTGTGTCGCGTATACTCGCGCGTCTTGTTTCGGAGACCGGCATGCTCGATCAGGCACAGCGCATTCTCAAAGATGTATTCGGCTACGACGCGTTTCGTGGCAACCAGGGTGCGATCATCCAGCGCGTGGCCGACGGCGGCGATGCGTTGGTGCTAATGCCGACAGGTGGCGGCAAGTCGCTTTGTTATCAGGTGCCGGCGCTGCTTCGCGACGGCCTGGCTGTGGTGGTGTCGCCGCTGATTGCGTTGATGGACGATCAGGTGGCCACGCTTGATGAGCTGGGTGTTGCGGCGGCGGCTCTCAACTCTACCCTGACGGCCGAACAGCAGCGCGATATCGCTGAGCGGTTGCGCCGAAACGAAATCAAGATGCTCTATCTGGCGCCGGAGCGGCTCGTTCAGCCTCGCATGCTGGCGTTCCTGCAGCGCTTGCAGATCGGCCTGTTCGCCATTGACGAGGCGCACTGCGTGTCGCAGTGGGGGCACGATTTTCGACCCGAGTACCTGCAGCTCGGTCAGCTGGCTGAGTTTTTCCCCAATGTCCCACGCCTTGCGCTGACTGCCACGGCTGACAAGCGCACACGGGAGGAAATCGTCCAGCGCTTGCATCTGGGGAACGCCGAGCGATTCCTGTCGAGTTTCGATCGGCCAAACATCTTTTATCGCATTGTGCCAAAGGAGCAGCCGCGCAAGCAGCTGATGGCATTCCTGGCTGAGCGACGCGGTGATGCCGGCATCATCTATTGCATGTCGCGCAAGAAGGTCGATGACATTGCCGCCTTCCTCACCGAGCAGGGTTTTCCGGCATTGCCTTACCATGCCGGCTTGCCGAACGATTTACGGGCCTTTCACCAGAAGCGCTTTCTTAATGAGGAAGGCCTGATCATGGTGGCAACCATTGCGTTCGGCATGGGCATCGACAAGCCTAACGTGCGTTTCGTCGCGCACCTGGACCTGCCGAAGTCGCTGGAAGCCTACTACCAGGAAACCGGCCGCGCAGGTCGAGATGGTCTGCCTGCAGACGCCTGGATGGCGTATGGGCTGCAAGACGTAATTTTCCTCAAGCAGATGCTTAACAACTCCGACGGTGACGAGCGGCATAAGCGTATCGAGCAACACAAGCTCGACGCGATGCTCTCGCTGTGTGAAGAAACTCGCTGTCGTCGCCAGGTGTTACTGGCCTATTTCGATGAGCAGATGCCGGAGCCTTGCGGCCATTGCGACAATTGTGTCGACGGCGTGCAGACCTGGGATGCCACCGAGCCCGCACGACAAGCCTTGTCGGCGATCTACCGCAGCGGCCAGCGCTACGGTGTGGGCCATCTGGTCGACGTCCTCCTCGGACGGGACAACGAGAAGGTCCGCAGTCTCGGTCATCAGCATCTGTCGGTTTTCGGCGTAGGCAAGGCGCTGTCCGAAGGGGAGTGGCGGTCGCTGTTTCGCCAGCTGGTCGCGCGAGGGCTGGCTGACGTCGATCTTGAGGGTTTCGGCGGCCTTCGACTCAGCGACAATTGCCGTAGCTTGCTCAGGGGAGAGGTTACCCTGGAGTTGCGTCGAGAGCTGACGACCAAGGCGCCAAAGTCGGCTGCCAGCGCGGCGAGTCAGTTGGTGCGCAGCGAGGAACGCGAGACCTGGGAAGCGTTGCGCGCACTGCGGCGCAAGCTGGCCGAGGAGCATGGCGTGCCACCTTACGTCATCTTCCCGGATGCGACCCTGCTTGAGATGCTGCGCAGCCAGCCCGGCACGCTCAGCGATATGGCGCGTATCAGCGGCGTGGGTGCACGCAAACTGGAGCGTTATGGCGAAGCGTTTCTCGAAGCCCTGCAGGGTACGGCGCCGGTGGCCAAGTCGCCCGCGGATGTTCGTCATGAGCTGATCACGCTGGCACGTGCCGGAATGACGCCGGCTCAGATCGCGCGGCAACTCGACTGCAGCGAAAAAAACGTCTACGCCATGCTTGCAGAAGCCATAGGCCACCAGCAGCTGAGCCTCGAGCAGGCGCTGGACCTGCCAGAGGATCTGCTCGGTGAGATTCAGGAGGCGTTCCTCGACGGCGAAGGAGAATTGCCCCCGGTTGCGGCAGTCGCCGAGCAGTTCGCCGGTCGCGTCCCGGAAGCGGTGCTGTTCTGCGTGCGTGCCTCGTTGCAAGCGGAGTTCGAGCTCTAGCGCTCGACGGGTGCAGTGCGGCGTATTGCCGCTGCGCTTGTTTGGCGTGGCGGTTAGCGCGGGGCACCGCAACACTGGGTTACGTACCCAAGTCGATGGTAGCCTTGCCAGTCTTCCGGTGCTGTGATTAGCTCACTAATAATTAGTTTTTCCGGAAAGACCGCTCCATGTATCCCGACCAACACCGCTTCGCCATGCAGTTGGCTCAACTTTCGCGTGGCTGGCGCGCCGAGCTGGACCGTCGTCTGGCAGATCTCGATCTTTCTCAGGCTCGATGGTTGGTGCTGCTGCATCTGGCCCGGTTCGATCACGACCCGACACAACGTGAGCTTGCGCAAAGCGTTGCGGTTGAGGGGCCGACATTGGCGCGGTTGCTGGACAGTCTCGAAGCCCAAGGGCTCGTCCACCGCCAGCCGGCGCCCGGTGATCGTCGCGCCAAACTGATTACGCTTGGTGCTCCGGCGCGTCCTCTTATTCAGAGAATCGAGGCGATTTCCACGCAGGTTCGCCATGAGCTCTTCGATGGCATTGATGAAGAGGATCTGCGCAAATGCCAGCAGGTGCATGAACGCATCCTGGCTAACCTGGTGAAAGCCAAACGTTGATAGCGCCGCTGGTAAGATTGCCTCGTGGGTGAAGGCTTGCAAGCAAAACGTGACGGTTTTGAAGCGAATACTTGAGCGACCAATTCCAGGCACTGCCTCTCGCTGCCGTTTGTCCTTTGACGTTAGGCTATGGTTTGCAAATGATGGCACAATGCTTTCACGCGCAAGCCGACGAACTGCCTCTACTTTCTGCTGCATCAGTCGATAACCGCGTCACAGTTCAGTAATCGAACCGTGGACCGGCGACGAAACACGCCGAGCGCCACCAGCGGAGGTTTCATGGCACTCGGTCGTCGAGTCTTGTTCACAGTGGCCTCTGGCTCACTGATCTATTCGGGGATGGTTTCCGCCCTGGGTATGGGCGACATCACGCTCAATTCGGCACTGAATCAGCCGCTGAGCGCCGAGATCGACCTGCTGGACGTAGGTGATCTGGGCGCTGATGACATTCGTGTCGTATTGGCTTCCAGCGCTGACTTTGCGCGGGTCGGCGTCGAGCGTCCGGCGTTTCTGCAGGATCTGCGCTTCACGCCAGTGATCGACGGTAACCGCAGTCGTATCCGCGTTGCGTCCAACAAGCCCGTCCGCGAGCCATATCTGAATTTTCTGGTCGAGATCACTCGAGCAAAAAGCCGGATGCTCCGTGAGTACACGGTTCTGCTCGACCCGATGCCGAGCTCGCCCGAGACCTCGACCAGCTTCGTCGTGAATAATCCGCAAGCCGTAGCTTCGCCGGCGCCCGTCGAGCCATCGCATTTCGTGCCGTCTGCAGAGTTGCCGCAAGCGTCTCAGGGCCAGCGCCACAGGGTGGCGAGCGGCGAGAGCCTGTGGACCATCGCCGGCGCCTACACAGATGGCTCACAGCCATCACAGGCGCAGTTGATGCGCGACATTCTGGCGCTGAACCCTGATGCGTTCGCCGGTGGTGATGCGGCGCGTCTCAAGGCGGGTGCTGATCTGCTGCTGCCCGATGCAGCCATACAAACCACAGCAGAGCTCGTCGAGCCCGCTGCGCCAGCGCCAGTGACGGAGACCATCGTGCAGAGCCCGCTGGCAGCTGATGCCGAGCCCACGGCGCCCGTGCCTGCCGATCCGGCACTTGTCGATGATCAGGTAGCGATGTTGCGCCGGCAGTTGTTCGAAGAACTGGCCGCGAGCCGTGAGGAGAATCAGCAGCTCAAGCAAATGCTCATCGACATGCGGCTGCAGCTCGAAGCCGTTACTGCTCAACTGGCCGAGCAAAGAACTCCGCAGACAAAAGCTTCGCTAGCTGGCCAACCGTCGGCACCGGCGGTCATGCCGCAGAGCGAGCCGATGGACCAGCCAGCCGCTGTATCGACCCCGACCGAGCCTGTTTCGTCATTCCGCTGGCAGGACTGGACGTTGCTGGGCGGGGGCGTGTTGATTTCCATGCTGCTGGGCGGCTTGTGGTTCAGTCGCCGTAAAAAACCTGAACCCAAATACCCGGATGCAGCGCCCCTGGTTGCAGCCCAGCCGGCGCGCGTAGCACCGGTGGCTGTCGCGGCTTCGCCGGAAATGCCTCGTCAGCCCGCGCATGCCTCGGTCAGCGAGACCGACGTGCTCGAAGCGGCCAATATATACATCACCTATGGCCGCCGCGATGAAGCGATCGACGTGCTGGCACGTGGCATCGAGCGAGCGCCGGCACAACTCGATATTCGATTTCGTCATATCGGACTTCTTGCTGAGGCCGGTGACACCGAGGGCTATAGCGCCGCAGCTGAAGCTTATCTGCAGGCCGGCGGTGCGGAGGCACAGCTCGATCAGCTGCTCGCGCTGCATCCCGCGCTGGCTTCGGCCATTGCTGCAGCCAAACCGGACTCTGAGGCTTTGCTGGATCCGGACATCACGTTTGTTTTGGACGAATCATTGGCAGCGGACTTTTTGGATGCTGCATCCGCTCCCGCCCTGCAAGGCTCAGCGGCAGAGGTCAGGCAGTCTTATCCCGCGCAACCATTGATCGATGGTTTCGATGAAGCGCTGACGCTTGGCGAGCTGACATCGTTGCTCGGCAATGTGGAACCGGTCGAGTCGAAGCCCACGGCCGAGGAGCTGCGCCAGCTAGAGCCAAACCCTGAACATCTGGTTCGTCTTAACCAGGCCGTTGCGTATATCAAACAGGGTGATATGGAGAGTGCATGCAGCATTCTCGAAACCCTTGCGACTGAGGGCGATGAAGCGCAGCGGCGGCAGGTCAACGAGTTGCTGGCAATGATCGGCTGATGGCGTGGAAGTATTGAACGGGCGCAGCAATTAGAAACTGCGTCCTAGATTCAGATACATGGCCCGCTCGGCCTCGTCATTCAGACCGTAGCTAAAGTTCAGCGGGCCCAAAGGTGTTTCGTAGCCAACGAACACACTGCCGGCGTTGATGTAGCCGCTATCGAACGCATTGTCGTTGTTCCAGGCGCGCCCTCGCTCGAGCGATGCGCCCAGGTACAAAGGAAAGTCCAGCGGCAGGAACGAGCGCGGCGTCATTCGGCGGAAATAGATCATCCGCGCCAGGCTGATGTTCTGCCCGGACAGGGCGTCTTGCCGGAAACCCGACAACTGCCGCGCCCCACCGAGCAGAAAGCTTGATGTGACGATCTCAGCATCATCCAGCGTGCGCCCGTAGCGGCCGCCAAATACCAATGTGTCCAGGCCGAAGCTGACGGCCTTGTCCAGGCGGAGTTCCCACTGACGATAGCGCCCATCGGAGCCCAGGCTTGGATCGTACTGGCGAAGGGTGAGCCCAATGTCCTCGCCCTCGCGAGGGAAGTCGACGTCGTCCACCGTGTCGAATGAATATTTCAGCTGGTAGTAACCTTCCTCGAACGAGAAGTCCGGCAGCTGCTGATCGCCGACTCGGACATCGGCCTCACCCCAGGCCTGGCCTACACCGAAGCGGATTTCACCGTTATTGGCGATCTGCCGGCCCAGGTTCAGCCCGTAGCCATAACGTTGCAGGCGGTACTCGGCGATCGGGTCGTTATCCAGAATTGCTTCGACGTTTTGCGCCTCGGCAAACAGGTTGGGCGCCACGAACCAGCGCGAGCCGGCGTCCAGCGGCTGGTAGAACTCACTGAAGAACTCCTGGTGATCGCCCAGTTGCAGGCGCGTCAGCCACTCGGCACCGAGTTGGTTGATGCCATTCTTGCGAAAACTTGCGCCGATGTTGAAGGCGCTATCGCCTCGAAAATCATCCGAGAGGTTGATCCCAAGGCGCAGATAATCGGTGCCGGAGCGCTTCTCTCGGGTCGTGATGACCAGCGTATTGCCAAGCTTGTCGTGGACCACTCGGTACTCGACCTGCTCGAAGTAATCGAGTCCGTACAGCGTGCCCATGTCCTTCTGCAGGCCCTGCAAATCGAGGCGCTTACCGGTCTGCTGACGGATGTGTCGGCGTACCACCGCATCGCTGACCTTGGAATCGTTCTCGATGCGCACGGCGCTGATCAGCGGGTTGCGCGGCTCGGCCGAACGGGCAAGGCTCAGCGAAAGGTTGCCGCCGCTTTCGCTGCGCATGGTAGCCAGCCGCGCACCCAAGGCATCGGCGGCGCGATAACCGGCATCAATCAGCTGCTCGGCTCTCGCGAAATCGGTCGCCCCAAACCCTGCCAGCATCGGTTGCACCAGCAGGTCTTCTGGACGCAGGGTGGCCAACTGCGCTTCTGAGTTGCGTCGCGTCATCATGGTGGTCGATTGGTTGAGCACATCGACGACAGTGAGCAGCTGCTCGCGAGGTAGAAGAGGGGTGCCGATGTCCACCACGATCAGCCGGTCTACGCCCATGTCCCGCGCAACGTCCATGGGGATGTTGTCGACCATGCCGCCGTCGACCAGTAGCCGGCCGTCGAGTTCGACCGGGGCGAAAACTGCCGGGATCGACATGCTGGCGCGAATGGCCTGAGGGAGGTGGCCACTGCGAAAGATCACCTTCTTGTCATTGGCGATATCCGTTGCGACTGCGCGAAACGGGATGGGTAGCCGGTCGAAGTCACGGGTGTCACTGGCGTGAACCAACAGGCGCTCAAGCAGCAGCGACAGGTTCTGCCCCTGAATAACGCCGAGCGGCAGGCCGAGGCTGCCATCGTCGCGAAAACTCAGCTTGCGTTTGACCAGGAAATCTCGGTCGTCCTGCTTGCGTCGGAAAGGGATGTCCTCGCGCGGAGGGTCGTCGGAGAGTACCTGTTGCCAGTCCAGTTCGAGCGCCAGCTTTTCCAGTTCATCGACACTGTAGCCAGCGGCATACAGGCCACCGATCACGGCACCCATGCTGGTGCCAGCAATCGCATCGACCTGCACGCCTTGTTCTTCCAGCGCCTTCAGCACGCCGATGTGCGCAAGCCCCCTCGCGGCTCCGCCAGAAAGGACCAGGCCTGTGCGTGGCTGGGTTTCGGCATAGCCTGCCAAGGGGACGAGCAGTATCAGCAGAAAGAGCAGACGAGACATGAAGGCACACCGGGCAAACTGACGTGAAAATGGCGGCTATTATAGGCGCCCCGTCAGCTACCCGAGCGCCTCGATATGGCCGCTACCAAGCCTGAAATTGTCATCACCTATTGCACCCAGTGCCAGTGGATGTTGCGCGCTAACTGGCTGGCCCAGGAACTGCTCTCAACCTTTTCGGATGACCTCGGCAAGGTGTCGCTGGTGCCTACAACAGGCGGAACCTTTCACATCACCTGCGACGGAGTGCAGATCTGGGAGCGCAAGCTGGACGGCGGGTTTCCCGAAGCCAAGAGCTTGAAACAGCGGGTGCGGGACCAGATCGATCCAGAGCGAAATCTGGGGCATAACGACCGCCCCTGAGCCTGCCGTAGCGCTTGCAGCGACATTTACATTGTTTTAGCGCCGCTCTTGTACTTGTGCTGCTTTTGCCAAGGGCGTGGCGGCGTTGGTGACTACCGGTGTTTTCAATCGACTGGCGATGACCGAGGCGAGGATGATCAAGGCGCCGCCGACGAGCATCCTTACCGTGGGTTGTTCATTGAACAACCACCAGGCGATGGTGATGCCATAGACCGGTTCCAGCGCGAAGATCACAGCGGTGGTCCGTGCCTTCAATACCTTCAGGCTCGCCACGAACAGGCTGTGTGCGAGGCCCGTACAAAACACGCCGAGCAAGCCCAGCCACAGCCAGTCCATGGCTGGGACGGCCGGCAGGGACGTCCACGTGAACGGCAGAAGGCACAGGAGGATGGTGCCGTTCTGCCAGAGCGCGGCCTGGACCGGGTCTACGTCGCGGGTGACTGCCCGGTTGAGCAGGGAAAGCAAGGCGAACGTCAACCCGGAGACGATCCCATAGAGCAGACCCAGCGTGCTCTGGCTACCTAGATCGAACTGCGGGGTTACCAGCAGCAGACCGAAGCAGACCAGCGCGACCAAGCCGAACTCGACGGGGCGTGTACGCTCGCGAAATAGCATGCCCTCGAGCAGGATGGCAAACGCGGGAAAACTGGCGAAGCCCAGCGTAGCGATGCCGACTCCAGCCACCTTTACGGCCAGGAAAAAGGTAAGCCAGTGTCCACCGAGTAGCAGCCCGCCGAGCAGCAGTCCGAACCGCTGGCGTGCGGTTGGCTGCGTGCCTTTGCTGGGGAGCATTTGTGCGGCCAGTATCAACGCCACGACGGCGAAGCCGGCTCGGCCGAGGGTGATGATCAAAGGCGTGCTCGCCGCCAGCTTGCCGAACACACCGGACAACCCGAACATCAGTGCGCCGAGGTGAATCGCCAGCAGGGCGTTGCGATGGGTCATGGTCTGAGGTCCAGCGGAGCAGACCGAAGGTGGGGGGCGGATGAGCTGAAATGATTCATGAAGCCTCGCAATAGCATGCGTTTACGCATCTGCATCAGTGAAGATTCATGGTAGGCCGTGCGAGGCGAATGGTCTGTCGCGTCACGCTTGCGGTTTGTCGAGCGACTCGCGTCGGACCTCACGTGGGGTGATGCCGAACTGGCGGCTAAGAGCTGCGGTAAAGGCGCTTTGCGAGGCATAACCTACCCGCGCTGCAATCTCGCCTACTGCGAGCGGGGTGCTGAGCAGCAACTCACGGCCCTGATGCAGGCGTCGACGTCGAATGAATGCCTGCGGCGTGAGCCCCGTTTCGCTGACAAAGCGTGCGTGGAATCGCTGCACCGAAAGGCCCACCGACCGTGCAAGATCCTTTACCTCGAGTGGATGTGACAGATGCCGATCGACGAAGTCCCGCAACGCCGCGATCGGCAGCGGGTGTTGCCGAGCAATGGGTTCGCAGCCGGCGGCGAGGCTCGTCAGCAAGAGGGCAGCGCCTTGCTCGCTGATGATCGGGTCGTTGATGGGGCTGGCAGCGAGCCAGCCCACCAGTTGGCTTTGCGTCTGACTCAGGTGCAGGGCAGCGGGGCGTTCTAGCAGCCGCTGCGCCGAATCGGCGTGGTGGCCGAGCTGCCGCCGTAGCCAGGCACCATCCGGAATGTCGAGGACCAGACACAGACTGCCCTCGGCGCTGTCGCAGGCATGCCGAGTGTCACTGGGCACAACGGCCAGAAGCTGTTGTTGGATGCGGCTGCCATGGCCATCAACCTCGAAATCCAACCGTCCTCGCAGGCCGAAGACCAGCTGCGTGTGCTCATGGCTATGGGTGATCTGGTCACGGTTGTAATGACGCAAGGAAAGGATGGGCGGCATGGTAGACCTCGACTGCCTGCGGAGCGCCGGCCGGTATTTATGAGTGATGGCGGTCGGACCCGTGCCGGACCTGGGGGGCGCTACATGATGACCTTGTCGCGCAACTTTTCAGCGGCCTGGTTGAGCGCCTGGATGACACGCTCCTTGTCGAAATTCTGCACGCCATTGGTGTCCAGGTACATCGAGAAGCCGGGCAACTCGTGCTCGACGAAGCTGTTTGTGGCGCCGAGGTCGCGACGGAAGTCCACCACTTGGTAGATCTGTACCGGGCGGGTAAAGCCTTTGACCGTGATCTGGCCTTTGTCGCGGCACATGATGACGTCTTTGACCAGCGAATAGGTCTCGTGGGAAATGAGGATCTCACCGGCCTCGGCGGAGCTTTCCAGGCGGCTCGCCAGATTCACTTCGCGACCGATGATGGTGTAGTCCATTCGAGTGTCGGCGCCGAAGTTGCCGACTGTGCAGTAGCCAGTGTTGATGCCCATGCGGATTTCCATCGGCTTGGTGATGCCTTGGCTGCGCCACTGCTGGCGAAGGACCTTCATGTGCTTGCGCATGGCAATAGCCATCGAAACCGCTGCCACGGCGTCCTTTTTCGCGCCCTGGCTGGTGGGGTCGCCAAAGAACACCATCACGCAGTCGCCAACGAACTTGTCGATGGTGCCGCCGTACTTGAGCGTTATTTTCGACATCTCGTTGAGGTAGGTGTTGAGAAGGTCGGTGAGGGCTTCGGCTTCCAGTTCTTCCGAGAGCTCAGTGAAGCCTTTGATGTCCGAGAAGAAGACGGTGAGCTTCTTGCGTTGAGTTTCAAGGCGGACCGTGCGCTTGCCAGAGAAGATCGATTCCCATACCTGCGGTGACAGGTATTTGGCCAGGCTACGGGCCAGTCGCGCCGCTTTAGCCTGTTGGGCCTCCACTTCGCTGCGTGCCTGCGCCAGACGGATGCCCTGCTGGTGGACGTAGTAAGCCGTTACGCACACGTAGAGCGTGGTGAGCAGGATGCTGACTGTGGATACCAAGACCGAGCTGACGCCTTCGAAGCGCAAAGGCACCAGTAGGCTGGTCAGTCCGGCGCCGATGCAGACCATCAACAGCGTCATCAACAGATGACGCAGGCTACCGACCACCAGCGCGCTGAAACTCAGCGTCAGCATGAACATCAGGCTCGGTACGAGGCTGCCTCCGAGCAGCACGATTCCGGCGCCTGCATTGAGGGCATCGAGGCACAACAGGGTCTGTGAGGTGGTTTCCGGATGGTCGCGTTTGAAGCGGTAGCTGAGGTGATAGGCGAAGTGCGGATACAGGAGTGTGTACGGCACCATCCACAAGAGCTCGAGCCCGAACTGCTGGGTATAAACACCGGCAGCGAGCGTGGCGGCACAGATCAGATAGGCGAAGACTCGTGCGTAGTACTCGCGCAATGGACGAGTCGCGAGGCCGTTACGTCGTTCACCGGTCACGGTTGACATGATGGTTGCTATCCCTGAAAGATGCCGGCGCTCTGGAATGCGCCGTGAGAGGCTGCAGCGCATCGACCGGCGCTGGCTCGCAGATCATAACCAAGTCGCCAGCACTGCGCCAAACCGCCGGTCCATTCCGTGACCGAGCGCCGGTGCAGCGCAGCACCGGCACACGATCCATGGATCAGAATCGAATCTTTCCAGTCAGCATGTCCTTGAGCATTACCCAGTCGCCGAGAAAGCTATACAGCGGGTACTGAAATGTCGCCGGACGGTTCTTCTCGAAAATGAAATGACCGACCCAGGCAAACCCATAGCCGGCCAATGGCATCGCCAATAGCCATAGCCACTGCTGGGTGATCACTGCGTACGCCAGGATTGCCAGTACCAGCGAGCTGCCAATGTAGTGCAACCGTCTGCAGGTGAGATTGCTGTGCTCGGCCAGGTAGAACGGATAGAAATCTGCAAAGCGGGTAAAGCGTTCGGCGGTTTGCGTGCTCATGCCGCACCTCCTGTAGTTGTGGTCGTTGGAGTCTAGAACCTCCGGCAATATAGGCCACTGACTCCAGGTGCCAGTTTAGTAGCCTTGTGTGCCATCCCTCGGCGGTTGACACTGCGTTGGCCGTTGTTATGACGGCGCGCTGAGTAATAGCTGACCATGAGCGAATCGATTAATGACAGAACGCACCACGTCCTCGAGCTGGGCCTTGAGCATTGTCCAGGCGCTTGAACTCGAGCGCCTCGACTGCCAGGCGCTGTTCAGCGAGCTTGGGCTCGACTATTGCGCACTGAGCGATCCCGACGCCCGGTTTGCCCAGGATGGCATGACTCGGCTCTGGCAACGCGCGGTGGAGATGACCGGGAACCCTGCGATCGGCTTGAATCTGGCAAAGGTGATGCGCCCCGGCGCGATGCATGTGGTCGGCTATGCACTGATGTCCAGTAGCACGCTCAGGGACAGCTTTCAGCGGCTGGTGCGGTACCAGCGCATCATTGCCGAAGGTGCGGACCTGCAGTTCAGGCCAACTGATCGCGGCGCTTTGTTGACCTTGGCGATTCATGGTGATCAGTTGCCACCCGCCCGCCAGAGCGCAGACGGTTCCCTGGCCAGTACGCTTGCATTCTGTCGCTGGCTGACCGGCAAGTCACTGGTCCCGCTAGAAGTCTATTTCCAGGGCCCACGACCTGCGGATGTCGAACCGTACCAGGCCATGTTTCAAGCACCGCTACGCTTCAATGCCGACAGCCACGGCTTGCTGATGCGCCACGTTGATATGGATATTCCATTACCTACCGCGAACGCCGAACTGGCTCAGTTGCACGACCGGTTTGCCGGCGACTACCTGGCACGCTTCTCGGACAACCGGGTAACGCACCGGGCCCGGCAGGTGATCTGCCGTCTGTTGCCTCAGGGCGAACCGCGGCGCGAAACGGTAGCGCAGTCGCTGCAACTGTCCGAGCGTACATTGCAGCGGCGACTGGACGAGGAGGGCACGAGCTTCCAGCAGTTGCTCGACGACACCCGGCGCACGCTTGCCGAGCAATATCTGGCGCGTGCAGATCTCGCCTTGCTGGAAGTGGCTTATCTGCTGGGCTTTGCCGATCCGAGCAATTTCTTCCGCGCCTTCAAGCGCTGGTTCGCGATGACACCTGGCGAATACCGCGCACAGCGTTGAAGCGCCCATGCCGGAACTTGTGCTTTGCTGCCATAGCCTTAGCTTGCGTATACATGACCGCGGCGCACCTGTGCCGCTTTTTGCCGATACCTAAAGGATGACCCGCATTGGCCAGTAGCCTTCTTGCCTTGATCGACGATATCGCTTCGGTCCTGGACGACGTATCCCTGATGACCAAGGTGGCAGCAAAGAAAACCGCTGGCGTGCTCGGCGACGATCTGGCACTCAATGCTCAGCAGGTCACCGGCGTCAATGCGGACCGCGAGCTACCGGTGGTCTGGGCCGTGGCCAAGGGCTCCATGCGCAACAAGCTGATTCTGGTGCCGGCAGCGTTGCTTATCAGCGCGTTTATCCCCTGGGCCATCACGCCGTTGCTGATGCTGGGCGGTGCTTTTCTCTGCTTCGAAGGATTCGAGAAGCTGGCACACCGGTTCCTGCACCGCGATCAGGATCATCATGCGGAGCAGATCAAGGCGTTGGCCGACGAGAACGTCGACATGGTGGCGTTCGAGCGCGACAAAATCAGCGGGGCGGTGCGCACCGATTTCATTTTGTCCGCCGAAATCATCGCCATCACACTGGGTACAGTCGCTGCCGCCACCTTTGTCGAGCAGATCGTCGTACTGGCGGGCATAGCAATCATCATGACCATCGGCGTCTACGGTTTGGTTGCCGGCATCGTCAAACTCGACGACGCGGGCCTGGCGCTGACCAAACGCACCAGTTCCGCAGCGCAGTCGCTCGGCAGTGCCATTCTCTCGGTCGCGCCCTGGTTGATGAAGTCTCTGTCAGTGATTGGTACGGCCGCCATGTTCATGGTCGGCGGCGGCATTCTGACCCACGGCTTCAAGGCCATTCACCACCTCATCGAGAACAGCGCGGAGCACACCTTGGCGCTGCCGTACATCGGGACTGTTCTGGCCGGGCTGTTGCCGACGCTGCTGGACGCCGCTTTCGGGATACTGGCTGGCGGCCTGGTATTTGCAGCTGTCGAGTTGGGTAAGCGACTGTTCAAGCGTCGATCCGAAACCGCCTAATGGCGAATCCCACTATCCAGCAAGAGCGAAGGAGCACCGTGAATGGATGAATTCATGCAGGCCGCAATCGACGAAGCGCACAAGGGGCTGTCCGAGGGTGGAATTCCGATTGGTTCGGTGATCGTCCATCGGGGTCGGATCATTGGTCGCGGTCACAACCGGCGGGTTCAGCAAGGCAGCGCGGTGCTGCACGGAGAGATGGACGCATTCGAAAACGCCGGTCGGCAACCGGCCAGCGTCTACGCCGATTCCACCCTCTATACGACGCTGTCGCCCTGTTCCATGTGCAGCGGGGCGATTCTGCTCTATGGCATACCGAAGGTGGTGATCGGCGAGAACCAGACCTTCATGGGCGAGGAACTGCTGCTGCGCGGTCGGGGCGTTGAGGTTGAGGTGCTGCAGGAGCCGGGCTGTGTCGAGATGATGCGTCGCTTCATCGCCGACAGCCCCGAGCTGTGGAACGAGGATATCGGCGAGACGTAATCCCCGTCAGTGGCGCCAGAACGAAGGGGTCAGCATCACCAGTACGGTGATGATTTCCAGACGTCCGAGCAACATGCCGAACGACAACAACCACTTTGCCGAGTCTGGCAAGGTTGAGAAGTTGCCCGCGGGACCGATGATCGGACCGAGCCCTGGGCCCACGTTGCAGACCGCGGTTGCTGCCGCGGTAAGCGCGGTGAGCATGTCCAATCCGAGAAGCGCCAGCGCTAGCGCCAGCGCGCCGATGGTGATGGTGAAAAAGAACGAGAAGGTCAGGATGGACCGCACGATTTCTTCATCGAGGGTGTGTTTGTTGTAGCGCTGCTTGATGACGGCGCGTGGATGAACGAGCTGCGCCAGGTTGGCGCGCAGCAGGGAATACGCGACCTGAAAGCGGAAGATCTTCAGGCCACCCGAGGTCGAGCCGGAGCAGCCACCGATGAAGGTCAGGTAGAAGAAAGCCAACACTGCAAATTCACCCCATTGGGTGTAATCGCCCAGTGCAAAACCGGTAGTGGTGACCACCGACACGACGTTCAGCGAGACGATGCGCAGGGCGTCGAGAAACACATAGTCGGAGTTGAGCGTCAGCCATATCGCAAACCCGAAGCACATGATCAGGAGCATGCCAACGAAGCCCTGCACCTGCTGATCATGAATCAGGGCGTAGCGGTTCCCACGTATCGTCGAGACCATAAGAATGAAGGGCAAGCCGCCAAGGAGCATGAACACCACTGCTACCCAGTGCGCCGCAGGGCTGAACTTGGCCATTGAACTATCGGATGTTGAATAACCACCGGTGGCGATGGTCGTCATGGCGTGGTTGATTGCTTCGAAGGGCGTCATCCCACTCAGCCAGTAGGCCAGCCCGCAGATCAGGGTAAGCGCCAGGTAGACGAGCAGAATCGACTTGGCCATGACGTGCGAGCGCGGCATGGCTTTCTGCGACCAGTCGGACGACTCGGTCTGGAACAGCCGCATGCCGCCGATCCGCAACAACGGCAGAATCGCTACCGCCATGCCAATGAAGCCGATGCCCCCAAGCCACTGCAGCATCGAACGCCACATCAATAGGCCGGGCGATGCCGAGTCCAGACCGGAGAGCACCGTCGAGCCTGTGGTTGTAATGCCAGACATGGTTTCGAAAAAGGCGTTGGTGTAGCTGATGTGGTGAATCAGCATCATCGGCAGCGCGGCGAAGCAGCACACGATCAGCCAGCTGACGGTGGTCAGAAAATACATATCACGCGGCCGCAGCTGGGCCAATTCGGGGCGTCCGGGCGCTACCAATGCGATACCGCAGCTGAAAGTAATCAGGCTGGACCACAGAAACGCTTGGAGATCGTCCGTGCGATCGAAAGCGAACAACGTAATCATTGGAATGACCATGCTGACTGCGAGTGTGATCAGGAAAATGCCGAGAATGAAACCGATGATGCGCAGGGTCGGCAAGGCCATGTGTGATTGCTGCTCGGCTCGAAAAATGAGGCCGCCATTCTACGCCTGTCGCTGTGGCAGTAAACCGGCTATCGGCCTGTTGAAAAATCTTTTGTAACCCCCCTGGCGGGCCTCTTCCCAAGTTCGTTGCGATAAATAGAATAGCCGCCCGGTGCCGGCCCTTTGCCGGTTTCTGAGTGTTCACCTTCCATGTCCATCGACAATCCCTGCCTCACGTGCGGCGCCTGCTGCGCGTATTTTCGTGTGTCTTTCTTTTGGGGCGAGTGTGCCTCGTCCGGCGGTGCCGTTCCTGACAGCGCTACCGTGCAGGTCAGCCCGTTTCACGTTGCCATGCTCGGGACGCAAGCCAGTCCAGCGCGTTGTGTCGGGCTGATGGGCGATGTGGGCTGCGGCGTCCGTTGCACCATGTACGAGCAGCGCTCGAGTACCTGTCGCGAATTCGAAGCGTCCTGGGTCGACGGTCAACATAACGCCCATTGCGACACTGCTCGCGCGGCCCACGGTCTTCCACCGCTGATGCCCCCGCTGGAACCGCAGCTTGCGCCTGATCGGGTCGCCTGACAGCGTTGGCATTCGGGGCGCTGATCGTCAAATTGGTCAGCCGATACGACGCTTGCTACAACCTGTGCTGCCAAACGAACGGCTCTGGGCTCTAGAATGTCCGATTCGTTTTCGGAGGTAGTCGGATGGAAGCTCTCGACCTGTTGCTCAACCGCGTGTCTGTCACGCGGCTTACCGATCCTGCGCCAACACCGGCTCAGCTGGACGTGATGTTTCGTGCTGCCCTGCGCGCGCCGGATCATGGCCAGCTGCGTCCGTGGCGTTTCTTGACTGTGCAAGGCGAAGCCCGCGAGCGGTTGGGCAAGTTGATGGCTGAGTCGCTGCGTGTGCGCTCGCCTGAGGCGAGCGATGAAGCTTTGCTTAAGGCTCGTAAAATGCCGTTGCGCGCGCCGCTGCTGGTGGTGGTCATAGCCTCCGTGCAGCCGCACGCAAAGGTGCCGGGTTCCGAACAAGTGCTTGCAGTGTCCTGCGCTGCGCACGGTTTGTTACTGGCTGCGCACGCTCAGGGCCTTGGCGCCGTATGGCGGACCGGCGACTTTGCTTACGATCCGTACCTGGCGAAGGCGCTGGGGTTGACCGGTGACGAGCAAATCCTGGGGTTCATCTACGTCGGCACTCCCGAGGGTACGCTGCGGACCCCGCCGGAACTGGAGCCTCAGCAGTTCGTCACTGAGTGGTCCGGTGCACGCTAGCTCACTACGCGTGCTGCGGAGCGTCGATAGCCAGTTTCAGCGGCAGCTTCAGCGTAGCGATAAAGCCACCGTCCGGGTGATTGCCCAGCAGTAGCTCGCCGTTATGGCGTTCGGCGGCTCGGCGAGCGATTGCCAGCCCCAATCCGTGTCCCGCTGTGGTCTGCCCGGGTGCTCGAAAGAAGGGTTCGCTCAGTTGCTCGAGGTGGGCTCCGTCTACCCCAGGTCCATGGTCGCGGACACTCAGTAGCAGGTGTTGACTGTCGCTGCTGGCTCGCAGTTCGATGGGCTTGCCTTCGGGATTGAAACGCAGGGCATTGCGTAACAGATTGTCGAGGGCGCGCTCGAGCATGTCCGGCCAGCCTTGCAATTGGGCTTCGGTTTCAACCTGACAATCAATGCGTTGATTCGGCGAGACAATGCGGGCGTTTTCCTCAAGCTGGTCGAACATCGATTGCAAGTTAATGGGGTTCGGCGCGCCAGGGTCGGCGTCGAGTCGCGCGAGCTCCAGGATCTCGCTGATCAGCGCCTCCAGGCGATCACATTCCTTAGCCAGCCGTGGCCAGATGGCTTCGCGTTCGGCCGGCGTGGCGCGTTCTGCCAGTGCCAGTGCGATGCGCAGGCGGGCCAGCGGCGAACGCAGTTCGTGGGAAACGTCACGCAGCAATTGCCGCTGGCTGCCGATCAAGCTTTGCAGTCGGGCTCCCATGCGGTTGAAGTCCTTGGCAAGCACGCCCAGCTCGTCGCGTCGATTGGCCAGGCGCGCCAGCGAATTCTGCTGATAGGTGGTCTGCCCCAGGTCGTGCACGGCGCCGCGAAGCCGGTCGAGCGGACGCGTGATCGAAAGGGTCAGCAGCAGACTGAACCCGGTCAGAACGACCAAGGCGATGGCGAGCGCACTCAGGGGCCAGAACAGGCTGCCTCGGTGCCAGGCTTGCAGCTCCTGATTCGGAATACGGTAGATAAACAGGTAGGTATTGCCGGTTTCGGGACTGGTGTAATCAGCAGTCAGCCGCCGCCAGGGCAGGCGACCGTCGCGGTGTTCCTGGCGCGCTTCGAAAGCGGCGGCGCGAGCTGGAAAGGTGCCGCGGATGATTGGCTGGCCGTTCTCAGCGAGAACCTGCACATCGACGCCGTAGCGGTTGCGATGCCGTTCGAGAAGAAACTGTGCAGTGATTGGTCCCTGTCGCTCGTAGACCTTGGTCCAAACCTCGGCCAGGCCATTTACGCCGGGGTGACGGTTGAGAATCCAGGTGTCCTGGTTGAGCGCATGACCGAGGAGCATGGCCAAGCCTGCTACCAGCGCAATGGCCAGCCAGAACGTCGCAAGGATGCGCCAGAACAGTGATCGCACCTGTCATGTACTCCAGAGAAAAGCCCGGCGCGCTTGGCTAAAGGTGGGGGCGCGCCGGGCGGTTTTGCGGATTTGTGGATCAGTTCTTTTGATCGCGTTCGGCTTTCCACTGTTCGAATTCAGCGCGGTCGGCGCGCTTGGCTGCCATCTTTTCGTGCAGCTCGTCGAACTTCTTCTGCTGTTCAGGCTTGAGCAGGTCACGCACCTGTTTTTGGGTTTTTTCCTGGTTGGCGTTCAGTTCGTCCTGCATGGCTTTGCGATCAGCTTCGGGCAGCTTGTTCAGGTACCGTTGAGTGATTTCGCGATGACTTTTCATCTGCTGCCCCATCAGCTGGCGCATCTCTTTCCGCTGCTCCTTGGTCAGGTCGAGCTGCTCGAAAGGCGAGTGGTTGCCACCGTGATGGCGCTGGCCATCGTCAGGCATGGCCATGGCAATGGTGGGCAGGGTGGAGGCGAAAAGTACGGCAATCAGAGTCTTGCGCATCATGAGTTTCTCCTTGATATGGAAACCGGTCACCGAGTTGGCGCCTTTCGAGGGCGCCTCAGCAAGGCTTCGACCGGATGAGCTCAGTCTAGGACGCGCAAGGTCAACGGCAGTCAGTGCAGGGTAAAGGCTGGGTAAAGGCCGATCAGGATGCGTAAAGGTAACCGCGGCTGCGCAAGGCGACGATCCGCTGGCGGCCGTCTGGATGGGGGCCGAGTTTTCGGCGCAGGTTGCTGACGTGCATGTCCAGGCTGCGGTCGTACAGGGTGAGCTTGCGACCCAGGGCCAGCTGCGCCAACGCCTGCTTTTCCATAGGTTCGCCGGGCTGGCCCAGGAGTGCTTCGAGGATGCGCCCTTCGGAAAGGGTGAGCGTGACCTCATGATCGCCGACGCTGGCGACGCCGCGTGCGGGGCTGTACCAGAGATCACCCAGTTCGAGTTGGGTCGGCGTGCTGGCCGGCTGGCTACGGCGCAAGACAGCCTTCAGGCGGGCGGTGAGTTCGCGTGGATCACAGGGTTTGGCGAGGTAGTCGTCCGCACCCAGCTCCAGGCCCAGGATGCGGTCAAGTGGCTCGCCTCGCCCGGAAAGCATCAATACTGGCAGGTCGGGATATTCGCTACGCAGCTGCTTGAGCAATTCCAACCCACTGCCGTCAGGCAGCATCACGTCGAGCACGACTGCCGAGGGTTGGTGTTCGGCCAGCGCTGCACGTGCGCTTTGGCCGTCATGGCAGGCACGGGCGACGAAGCCTTCCTGGGCCAGCCAGCTGACCAATAGCTCGCAGAGCTCCTGGTCATCGTCTATCAGCAGCAATTCGCTCATGGTTCGCTCGCGTCGATTTAGTTCAGCCACTGCCGGCGGCGGCGGCCGCGGGTTGTCAGGACACCAAGCAGAAAGCCCAGCACGCCGACGCCGCCCCCAACGGCGAACCACTGTTGCTGGTCGTTGAGCAGTGGCGGCTGCACCTGCGTCTGCGCTTGTTCTTGTTCAAGCTGCAGGCGTAATCGCTGGTTTTCCTGGCGCAGTCTTAAAAGCTGGGCATGGCTCACTGCGCTGACGGCGACGTCGAGGTTTTCCTTGATCGCCTCCCGTTGCTGCTGATTGTCGCTTAGGCGGTGCTCCAGCTCGACCTGTTGTTCGGCGGGCGGCTCGATGGTGGCTTCTTCGGCCTGCAGCAAGGGTGTGGCGAGACCTAGGGCAATCAGCAGAAACAGCGGACCTTGGCGCATCGGAACTCCTTTTTCCTCAACGGTTGTTTCTCTGCAGGGCCGTGGCGAAGCGACGGCTCTGCAGCAGGGTGGCGGCGTCAGCCGATCGACTTAGGGGTAAACCTGCTTGAAAGGTTTGACGATGACATCGCCATAAACGCCTGCGGTTTTGTAGGGGTCGGCCGCAGCCCACTGTTCGGCTGCCTGCAGCGAGTCGAATTCGGCGACAACCAGACTGCCAGTAAAGCCGGCTGCGCCTGGGTCATTGCTGTCCACTGCCGGATGTGGGCCAGCCAGCACGAGCCGGCCCTCGCTTTTGAGTTGGTCGAGACGCGCCAGGTGAGCGGGGCGCGAGGCCAGACGGTCCTGCAGGGAGTTGGGTACATCGCTGGCGATGATGGCGTAGAGCATGATGGATTCCTATGATTGTTCAGGTTCGGGTCGCATGTGGCGCACCAGATATAAGGCCTGGCCAGCCATGAACAGCAGCGTCAGGCCGAGACTGCCAAAGACTTTGAAGTCTACCCAGATCGTGGGATAGATGAAGGCAACGAAGAGATTGGCGAAGCCGCAGACGAGAAAGAACAGAATCCAGGCGACATTGAGCTGGGCCCATTGTGCTGCCGGCAAGCTGACGGCATGACCCATCATCCGCTGAATTAGCGGTTTGTCGCCGATGAAGTGGCTACCGGTGAAGGCCAGCGCGAACAGCCAGTTCAGTACGGGCGCTTTCCACTTGAGGATCGCTTCGCTGTGCAGCGCCAAGGTCAGCCCGCCGAATAACAAGCAAGCCGCCAATGTCAGCCACTGGCTTTTTTCGAGTCGTCGCTGATGGATGAACAAAACGCCGTAGATGATGACGGAGCTGACGACCAGCACCGCTGTTGCGCTGAATATGCCGCCGACGCCTAGGCTGAAACCCCCGATGTCGACCGTTGTAGGCTCGATTTTGTAGGCGATGAAGAACAGCAGCAGCGGAACGAAGTCGATGATTTGTTTCACGAGGCAAGCCAGAGGGCAGATGTGCCCGGCATAATAACAAACCGCGCTTTTAGCGGAACGCTGTCCGCTTGCCGTTTCCAAGACATTGCGCAAGCTTTGGCAAACTGGACGACGGCACGAGCGCTGGCGCTGGCGGTCACACGCTGTGAGCTGCCAAGCCCCCTGGAGAATCTGTCCCGAATGATTGTTGATCTGCATTGCCATAGCACCGCCTCTGACGGCGTGCTTGCGCCGGACGTGCTGGTGCAGCGAGCACATGCGCGTGGAATCGAACTGCTTGCGCTGACCGATCACGACACCCTCGAAGGGCTCGATGATGCTCGCGCCGCTGCTGATTTGCTGGGTGTCCGGCTGGTCAATGGCATCGAGCTGTCCTGTGTCTGGAATGGCGCCACCATCCATGTGCTGGGTTACGCGTTTCGCCGTGATGCCATTGCGCTGCAACAGGCTATTGGCGAGTTGCACGCCGGCCGCTGGCAGCGTGCCGAGACGATTGCTCAGCGCCTGGAGGCCAAGGGAATGCCTGGTGCGCTGGAGGGTGCGCGGGCAATTCAGCAGGAGCTGGGGGATAGCGGCAACGCGCCGGCTCGCCCTCATTTCGCGGATTACCTTGTGCGTGCCGGGCATGTGCGCGACCGCGCCGAGGCATTCCGCAAGTGGCTCGGTTCCGGCAAGCTGGGGGATGTCAAGCAGCATTGGCCGACGCTTGAGCGAACCGTGAGTACCTTGCGCGACGCCGGCGCCTGGATCAGTTTGGCGCATCCCTGGCAGTACGATTTCACCCGCAGCAAACGACGCCGACTGGTGAGCGAATTCGCCCAGGCAGGCGGTCATGCGCTGGAAGTGGTCAATGGTATGCAACCACTGGAACAGGTGGGTGGCTTGTCGATCCTGGCGCGGGAGTTCGGGCTGATGGCCAGCATCGGCAGTGATTTCCATGCGCCAGGCGACTGGTCGGAGCTGGGTATGTATAGAACCCTCCCTGACGACTTGCGACCGCTGTGGAAGTCTTTTGATCATGAACCCGGCGAGTCTGTTGGCCGCTGAACAGGGA
Organism: Pseudomonas sp. 9Ag; assembly: GCF_902506445.1. Lineage (NCBI taxonomy): Bacteria > Pseudomonadati > Pseudomonadota > Gammaproteobacteria > Pseudomonadales > Pseudomonadaceae > Pseudomonas > Pseudomonas sp. 9Ag. Next base: position 2,588,512 of record NZ_LR733836.1, on the reverse strand, counting down.
GTTCCCATGAGCCAGTTCTTTCAGATACACCCAGACAACCCACAGGCCAGGCTGATCAAGCAGGCCGTAGAGATCATTCGCAGCGGCGGCGTGGTGGTTTACCCCACCGACTCGTCCTATGCCGTGGGTTGCTCGATGGGAAACAAAACCGGCATCGAGCGCATTCGCCGCCTGCGCCAGTTGGACGATAAACATAATTTCACCCTGGTCTGTCGCGACTTGTCCCAGCTGGGATTGTTCGCGAAGGTGGATACCGCCGCTTTCCGCCTGCTCAAGACGCATCTGCCAGGGCCTTACACCATCATTCTCAGCGCCACTCGGGAGGTGCCGCGAATGCTGTTGCATCCGAAGCGTCGTACCATTGGCCTGCGCGTGCCTGCTCAACCGATTGCGCAGGCGTTGCTCGCCGAGCTGGGTGAGCCATTGATGAGCGTCAGCCTGATCCTGCCTGGTCAAACCGAACCGATGAGCGACCCTTACGAAATGCGGGATGCGCTGGAGCATCAGGTAGACCTGATCATCGACGGCGGTTACGGTGGCGTCGAAGCGTCGACCGTCATCAGCCTGGTTGATGGCGATCCGGAAGTGGTACGGGTCGGCTGCGGCGATCCCGCGCCGTTCGCCGGCTGAACCGTTCGCTTTTTTCAAATCTACGAAGGAAACCCTTTTGAGCGCCATGGATTCGCAGCGACGTGTAGTCTCCGGAATGCGGCCTAATGGCCGTCTCCACCTCGGCCACTATCACGGCGTGCTGAAGAGCTGGGTCAGAATGCAGCATGAGTACCAATGCTTTTTCTGCATCGTTGACTGGCATGCACTGACCACCGACTACGCTGCAGGCGCAGATGTCGCACGCAATGTGCAGGAGATGGCAGTCGATTGGCTGGCAGCCGGTGTCAGCCCGAGCTCTGCCACGTTGTTCATCCAGTCCCAGGTGCCCGAACACGCCGAGCTGCACCTGCTGCTTTCGATGATCTGCCCCTTGGCGTGGCTGGAGCGCGTGCCGTCCTACAAGGAGCTGCAGCTTGATTCGCAGAACAAAGATCTCGGCACCTACGGTTTTCTAGGTTATCCGTTGTTGCAGGCCGCGGACATCCTCGCCTATCGCGCAGGTGTCGTGCCTGTTGGCGCCGATCAGTTGCCGCATATCGAGTTTGCTCGTGATGTCGCCAGACGCTTCAACCATCTGTACGGCAGCGAAGAGGATTTCGAGGTCAAGGCCGAAGCGGCGGTGCGCAAGCTCGGCAAGAAAAGCTCTAAGCTATACGCCAGTCTGCGCAAGAGCTATCAGGAGCAAGGCGATCTCGAAGCGCTGAATACCGCCCGTGCGCTGCTCAAGGATCAGCAGACCATTACCATTGGCGACCAGGAACGCCTGTTTGGCTATCTCGAGGGGAGCGGCAGGTTGTTGTTGCCCGAACCGCAGGCGTTGCTCAGCGATATCCCCAAGGTGTCTGGGCTGGACGGCGGAAAAATGGCCAAGTCGGCCAGTAATTCCATCTTTCTGCGCGACACGCCGCCTGAGATCGAGGAAAAGATCAAGCGCATGCCAACCGATCCGGCACGCGTTCATCGCCACGACCCGGGTGAGCCGACACGTTGTCCGGTGTGGCAAATGCACCAGGCCCATTCGGTAGAAGAGGTCTGCAGTTGGGCGGAGCAGGGCTGCCGCACCGCGGGCATCGGCTGCCTGGAATGCAAAGCGCCACTTATCGATGCGATCAAGCTCGAGTTGGCACCGCTGCAAGAACGGGCTCAGGACTACGAGGCGAATGCGGATCTGGTGCGCAGCATTCTCGCTGAAGGCGCTGAGCAGGCACGCGACGAAGCACGCGAGACCTTGGTGGTCGTGCGTCAGGCCATGGGTCTGAATTATCGCTAGAGCCTATTCGGGCGCCGGCATAAGCTGTCGCCGCTTCCAGTACTCGTTCGTTCCGGAGAGATAATGCAGGACACCCAGGCCGAGGCGACCCTCAAGGCGCCCGGCGAGCAGCTGCGGCTGGCGCTTGTCTACGGCGAGGCTTTCAATAACCTGCCGCAGGATCTCTATATCCCCCCAGATGCGCTCGAGGTCTTCCTTGAGGCATTCGAGGGACCTCTGGATTTGCTGCTCTATCTGATCCGCAAGCAGAACATCGATATTCTCGATATCCCTGTCGCGGAAATCACTCGTCAGTACATGGGCTATGTCGAGTTGATGAAGGCCGTGCGCCTGGAGCTTGCGGCCGAGTACCTGGTAATGGCGGCCATGTTGGCTGAGATCAAGTCGCGCATGCTGCTGCCTCGCTCGGCCGAGGTGGAGGAGGACGAACTCGACCCGCGTGCCGAATTGATCCGCAGGCTTCAGGAATACGAGCGGTTCAAGGCGGCGTCGGAAGATATCGACCAGCTGCCGCGGGTAGGTCGCGACCTTTACGTGCCTAGACTCGACGCACCTGACGCTCGCGCACGCAAGCTGCTGCCTGAGGTCAGCCTGGAGGAGCTGTTGATCTCCATGGCTGAGGTCTTGCGTCGTGCTGACATGTTCGAAAGCCATCAGGTCACCCGTGAGACGCTGTCGACCCGCGAGCGCATGAGCGACGTGCTCGAACGGCTCAAGGGCGGCGGCTTTGTACCTTTTGTTGCGCTGTTTACTGCCGAAGAGGGGCGGCTCGGTGTGGTGGTGACCTTCATGGCAGTGCTTGAGCTAATCAAGGAATCGCTGGTCGAGCTGGTGCAGAACGAGCCCTTCGCACCAATTCATGTCAGGGCCCGCAGCGATGAGTCCTCGTTGCCACTGGAAGAGTCAATGGAACCGAGCCTGTGAATCTGTCCGATCCCAAGGATCTTGCCTCGCTGCTTGAAGCCTTCTTGCTGGCCTCAGGCAAGCCGATGTCGGTTGAGCGAATGGCCGAGCTGTTCGACGAAATTGAGCGGCCAACCCCCAGCTTGTTGCGCAAGGCGCTAGAAGTGCTGGACAAGTCATGCAAGGGACGAGCGTTCGAGCTGAAAGAAGTGGCCAGTGGTTACCGCCTGCAGGTGCGCGAGCGTTTTTCTCCCTGGGTTGGCCGGCTATGGGAGGAGCGGCCACAGCGTTATTCGCGGGCCCTGTTGGAGACGCTGGTACTGATCGCGTACCGCCAGCCAATCACCCGTGGCGAGATCGAGGATATCCGCGGAGTGGCGGTCAACAGCCAGATCGTGAAGACGCTACTGGAGCGTGAGTGGGTGCGGGTGGTAGGTCATCGCGATGTGCCAGGGCGACCGGCCATGTTCGCCACCACCAAGCAATTCCTCGATCATTTCAACCTGAAGAACCTCGACGAGCTGCCCCCGCTGGCCGTGTTGCGCGAGATGGAGCCCGAACCCCAGCTGGTCGACGTCGAAGAGGCTCCGGTGCCGGCAGCGCTGCAGGCGCGCGCCGATCTCGAAGGGGAGCCGGAGACGCCGCGTGAACAAACCAGCTTCCGCAGTCTTCTGGCCGAGCTGGACAGTATGGAAACCGGATTGAAGACCGATTTTGATGACCTGCGCGGCGAGACTGACCCTGAGGAAGGCCAGTCCACCTCAGAAGAGGACCGTCGCGACTATTGATCGGCTACCTGGCGGCCGGCCAGGTAGTTTGCATAGTTCGGGATGCTCAGTGAATGTTCCTGGTCCAGCAGCGGGCTGGAAAGCAGGTAATCGGCACTGCTTTCGTTGGCCGCCAGTGGGATGTTCCACACTGCGGCGACCCTTAGCAGCGCCTTCACGTCAGGGTCATGGGGCTGTGGCTCGAAGGGGTCCCAGAAGAACACCAGCATGTCGATCCTGCGCTCGGCAATGCGTGCGCCGATCTGCTGATCTCCTCCGAGGGGGCCGCTGATCATGCACTCGACCGGCAACTTCAAGCGCCGCTCGAGTAGCAACCCCGTGGTCCCGGTAGCCAGCAACTCATGAGGCTCCAATTTAGATTTCTGCCGCTCAGCCCAGTCCAGCAGGCGCTCCTTGCAGTGATCGTGCGCGACCAGTGCGATACGTTTGCGGGCGGGGAGTGTCGCGCTCACAAAATCGATGCGGTTCATGTTCTTCCTTGAGGGCAGGGATGGGCTGCTGATCTTATGACGCTTCGTGAAGAGCGCGGCAAGTGTCTAGCATCCGGTTGGAAAAACCCCACTCGTTGTCATACCAGGCCATCACTTTCAGCAAGCGTCCGCTAACCTTGGTGTGGTTGGTGTCGAAAATCGACGACATCGGGTTGTGGTTGAAGTCGCAGGAAACCAGCGGCAGCGAGTTGCACGCCAGAATCGGCGAGTGCTGACTGGCGTCGAGCATCAATGCGTTGACCTCCTCGGCGGTTGTCTCGCGACCCAGTTCGAGGGTCAGGTCGACCAGCGAGACGTTGATCACCGGAACGCGTACGGCCATGCCGGTCAGCTTGCCGGCCAGCTCTGGCAGTACCAGACCCACCGCTTCGGCGGCGCCGGTCTTGGTCGGGATCATCGACTGGGTGGCCGAGCGCGCTCGGAACGGGTCGCTGTGATAGACGTCGGACAGGTTCTGGTCATTGGTGTAGGCATGGATGGTGGTCATCAGGCCGTGTTCGATGCCGTATTCGCGTGACAGGATCTGCGCTACGGGCGCCAGGCAGTTGGTCGTACAGGATGCGTTGGAAATGATCTGGTGCGACTGACGCAATGTATCGTGATTGACGCCATAGACGATGGTGGCGTCAACGCCGGAGGCCGGGGCTGAAATGATGACTTTGCCGGCACCGGCCTGCAGGTGTGCGCTGGCTTTTTCACGGGAGGTGAACAGGCCGGTACACTCGAAGACCACATCGACGTTGTGCTGGCGCCACGGCAGCTCCGCGGGATTACGAATAGCTGTCACGGCAATCGGGTCACCGTTGACCCGCAGCTGGTCGTCTGACACTTCGACTTTTGCGTCGAAATGGCCGTGGACGCTGTCGAATTGCAACAAGTGGGCGTTCATCGCCGGGCTGCCGAGGTCGTTGATGGCCACGACCTGCAGATGCTCGCGATAGCTCTGGCTGTACAGGGCACGAAGGACGTTGCGTCCGATACGACCGAAGCCGTTAATGGCGATCCGAATAGTCATAAGAGGTCCTGGGCGGAATTTGTTGTAGGAATTACAAGATTATTCCTGTCAAAATAGAAATCAAGCCCAAATCCATGTTGTTTTGTTGATAAAACCAAAGATTCATGAGCAGGAGTGATGGCATGCACCCGCGGATTCAAGAAGTGACTGAGCGATTGATCGAACGCAGCCGGCCGACCCGACAGCGCTATCTGGCGCAGATGGCCGGCGCGGCGAGTGACGGGCCTCAGCGCGGCAAGCTGCAGTGCGCCAACTTCGCTCACGGCGTTGCCGGTTGTGGATCGGCCGATGACAAGCAGCGTTTGCGACTGATGAACGAGGCGAATGTAGCCATCGTCTCGGCCTACAACGACATGCTCTCGGCGCATCAGCCGTATCAGTACTTTCCCGACCTGATAAAGGAAGCTCTGCGCGAAGTGGGGTCGATCGGGCAGTTCGCTGGTGGTGTGCCGGCAATGTGTGACGGCGTGACCCAGGGCGAGGCGGGTATGGAACTGAGCCTGGCCAGTCGCGAAGTAATCGCCATGGCCACGGCCGTCGCGTTGTCTCACAACATGTTCGACGGGGCCCTTTACCTCGGTATCTGCGACAAGATCATTCCGGGCCTGATGATCGGCGCGCTGCGCTTCGGCCACCTGCCGTCAGTGTTCGTGCCCGGTGGCCCGATGACCTCTGGCATTCCCAACAAGCAGAAAGCGGAAGTGCGCCAGCGCTACGCAGAAGGTAAGGCCAGCCGTGAGGAGCTGCTGGAATCGGAGATGGCGTCTTATCACAGCCCTGGTACCTGCACGTTCTATGGCACCGCCAACACCAACCAGGTGGTGATGGAGATCATGGGCCTGCACCTGCCGGGTTCGTCCTTCGTCAATCCCTATACGCCACTGCGTGACGAGCTCACACGTGAGGCGGCGCGGCAGATCACTCGCCTTACGCCGCAGTCGGGTAACTACGTGCCGCTGTGCAAGATCGTCGATGAAAAATCGATCATCAACTCGGTCGTAGCGCTGAATGCCACGGGCGGCTCGACCAACCACACCCTGCATATCCCGGCGTTCGCCCAGGCGGCAGGCATCCAGTTGACCTGGCAGGACATGGCCGATATTTCGGCCGTCACACCGACGCTCGCCAAGGTCTACCCGAACGGCCAGGCGGACGTTAACCATTTCCACGCCTGCGGTGGCGTTCCGTTCATGGTGCGTACGTTGCTTGAGGCCGGCTTGCTGCACGAGGACGTATACACGGTCCTGGGCAAGGGCCTCAGCCAATACACCAAGGAACCCTTCCTCGAAGACGGCAAGCTCGTCTGGCGCGAAGGGCCGGAAAACAGTCTGGACGAGGCGATCCTGCGCCCGGTCGAGCGCGCATTCTCGCCTGAGGGCGGGCTGCGTGTCCTCGAAGGGAATCTTGGGCGTGGCGTCACCAAGATCTCTGCGGTCGCGCCGGAACACCGCGTGGTGGAGGCGCCGGCGCGCGTGTTCAATGACCAGAGCGAGCTCGCACTGGCATTCAAGAACGGTGAACTGGAAAAGGATTTCGTCGCCGTGGTGCGTTTCCAGGGGCCGAAAGCCAATGGCATGCCTGAACTGCACAAGCTGACCCCATTCCTCGGCGTGCTGCAGGATCGCGGCTACAAAGTTGCGCTGGTCACTGACGGCCGCATGTCCGGCGCCTCCGGAAAGGTACCGGCGGCTATCCACGTCTGTCCGGAAGCGCTCGACGGCGGTCCGCTGTGCCGTGTGCGCGACGGCGATGTCATTCGTGTCGATGGCGAAACGGGTGAGCTTCGAGTACTGGTTGATCAGGCCGAGTTCGATAGCCGCGACGCCATCTCGGCTCCGAGCGATCTGGGGATTGGCTGCGGACGTGAGCTGTTCGGCTTTCTGCGCGCGGCGTTCAGCCCGGCGGAAAAGGGCGCTAGCGTCTTCACCGAGGCGTTGGGGGCGCTCAAGTGACGGCGCTCGTAGGGGATATCGGCGGCACCAATGCGCGCTTTGCCTTGTGGCGAGACCAGCAGATCGAGTCGGTGCGGGTATTGCCGACGGTTGATTATCCACGCCCGGAAGATGCGATTCGTGCCTACCTGCAAGGCGTCGGACTGGCTGTCGACGCGCTGCAGGCCGTGTGTCTGGCCTGTGCCGGGCCGGTTTCAGGCGATGAATTCGCTTTCACCAACAACCATTGGCGCCTCAGCCGCAAGGCGTTCAGCCAGGACCTGGGATTGAGCAACCTGTTGCTGATCAATGACTTCACCGCCATGGCGCTGGGCATGACCCGGCTGCGCGAAGGCGAACTGGTCGAGGTCTGTTCGGGGCAGTCTGAACCCGGCGCCGCACGCCTGGTGATCGGCCCCGGGACCGGCCTCGGCGTCGCGACCCTGCTGCCGCTCAAGGACGGCAGTTGGCGGGCGCAGCCAGGGGAGGGTGGCCATGTCTGCCTGCCAATCGGCAGCGCGCGAGAGGCTGCACTGTGGACGCGGCTGCACGATAAGTTAGGGCACGTGAATGCTGAAGCGATTCTGAGTGGCGGCGGTTTGCTGGAACTCTATCGGACCAGCTGCGCGCTGGATAACGAGCCGGTAAAACTGGCCAGCCCAGCTGAGGTGACCGCGGCAGCGCTGACCGGTGATGCCTATGCGGCAGCAGTGCTGGAACAATTCTGCGTCTGGTTGGGTCGGATCGCCGGCGATAACGTGTTGACCACGGGTGCACGAGGTGGCGTTTATATCGCGGGTGGTATCGTTCCGCGCTTCGTCGAATTCTTCAGGCGCAGCGGTTTCAGCCAGAGTTTTCGCGACAAGGGCAATATGAGTCGGTATTTTGACAATATTCCGGTCTGGGTAGTGACTGCCAAGTATCCTGGCCTGGAAGGCGCCGGCGTGGCATTGCAGCAGTTGCTGGAGGGCCTGCACAGCGGGGACTGACCCGTTTCGAAACACCCTATAAGAAAAGAAAGGACGCCAGTGAGCCAGGTTGGAAGATCGATTCTGCTGGTCGACGATGACCAGGAAATCCGCGAGCTGCTAGACACCTACCTCAGCCGATCAGGCTTTCGAGTGCGCACCGTTGCCGACGGTGCGCAGTTTCGCGAAGCCATGAGCCACGACCCTGCAGACCTCGTCATCCTCGATGTGATGCTGCCTGACGAGGACGGTTTCAGCCTTTGCCGTTGGGTGAGAGGGCATCAGCGGCTGGCACAGATGCCAATCATCATGCTGACCGCCAGTTCAGATGAGGCTGATCGAGTGATTGGTCTGGAGCTGGGTGCCGACGATTACCTCGGCAAGCCTTTCAGTCCGCGCGAGCTGCTGGCGCGGATCAAAGCGCTGTTGCGTCGGGTCAACTTTGGCCAGGAGCGCGGCAGTGACGTACAGGCCTTCGATGAATGGCGGCTGGATATGGTCAGTCACCGGTTGTTTCATCAAGACGGTGAAGAGGTGCTGCTGTCCGGCGCCGACTTTGCGTTGCTCAAGCTGTTTCTGGACCATCCGCAACAGATCCTCGACCGCGACACCATTGCCAACGCCACCCGCGGCCGCGAGGTCATGCCGCTCGAGCGGATCGTCGACATGGCGGTCAGTCGCCTGCGTCAGCGGCTGCGCGACACCGGAAAGTGCCCAAGACTGATCCGAACCGTACGGGGCAGTGGATACATGCTCGCCGCGCAGGTCGCACCGCATCATGACGCGCTCGGTTAAGCGCCGCTGGTCGCCTGTTCCACGCTCACTGCTCGGCCGCATGCTGTTCCTGACGCTGCTGGTGGTGCTGATGGCGCAGGCGCTGTCCAGCTTTATCTGGGTCTCGCAGCTTCGCGCAAGCCAGAAGGAGGGGCTGCTGACCAGTGCACGCAGCCTGGCCCATTCGATGGCTGCCAGCGTCAGCTATTTCCGTTCGTTGCCGTTGGGGTACCGGCCCCTGGTGCTCGACCAGTTGCGCAGCATGGGCGGTACGCGCTTTTTCGTATCGCTGAATGACAAGCCGCTTGAGATGCGAATCCTGCCGCCAACCGAGCGCAAGCAGGCGGTGCTGGCGCAGGTGGATGAGGTGCTGCGTGAACGTCTCGGCAGGAATGTCGACATGTCGGTCAGCTTCGTCAGTCCTGACGATCTGCGGATTTTCAACGGCGGCCTGAAGCTGGACGAGTTGCCGCGGTCCTGGGCGCATTACGCACTGAGCTTGGAGCCGCTGAACCCGCCTGTGCTGGTCACTCAGATTCAGATTGCGCCGAACGAGTGGCTGTATCTCGCCTCGCTGATGCCGGCACCCTATGTCAGCCTCGAGAACGAAGGCGTCCCCACTCAGCAACTCTGGTTCATCTTTCTGACCAGCAGTTTTCTGCTGCTGTTCATCGGTATTCTGGTGCACTGGCAGAGCCGACCGCTCAAGCAGCTGGCCCAGGCGGCGCGTGAGATGTCGCTGGGCAGCGAAGTGGAACTGTTGCCCGAGGCGGGGGGAAGTGAGGTGGTGGAAGTCAGTCGCGCATTCAACAGCATGCGTGAGCGCATCGGGCGTTACCTCACCGAACGTAGCCAGTTGTTCAGTGCGATCTCGCATGATCTGCGTACGCCCATCACGCGGCTGCGGTTGCGAGTGGAGCTGCTGGAAGATGAAGCCTTGCAGCGCAAATTCAGTCGTGACCTGGATGAGCTGGAGTTGTTGGTCAAAGGCGCACTGCAGTGCGTCAAGGACACCGATATCCACGAAAACATCGAACCGCTGGATCTCAATCTGCTGCTCGATTGCGTCACCGAGCCGTATCTGGCGAACGGAGGCAACGGCCGCGTCACGGTTCAGGGCAGGGCGAGTGCCCCCTATGCCGGCAAGCCGCTGGCGCTCAAGCGCTGCATCGGCAACCTGCTGGACAACGCGTTGAAGTATGGCGAACGTGCCCATCTGCTTATCGAAGACGATAACGGAACATTCGTTCTGCATGTTGATGATGAAGGGCCTGGGGTGCCGGAAGCCTGGCTCAAGCAGGTTTTTGAACCCAACTTCCGCCTCGCCGCCAAGCAACCCGGTTACGGACTTGGTCTCGGCATCGCGCGAAACATCGCGCATGCCCATGGCGGTGAGGTCAGTCTGCGCAATCTGCCTGCCGGGGGGCTGCGGGTGACCTTGAGCCTTCCGCGGACGACCGATTGAGCCCCTCTGCAGGCGTGGCACCTCAACGCGTTACAAAGTCCCGAGCTTTGTAACGAAACGGTGACCAATCACTATCCCTTCGTTACCCGGCGCGATGATTCGCGCGCCTAGAATCGGTGCAGCGCAAGCAAAGACTTGCATCGATAACAACAAGAAAAGGAACCCCAATGAACGCGATTCATCGTCTGGTTGCTGCTGTTTCCCTTGTTTCCCTCGTTCCTTTCGCCCACGCCGGGGAAGTTGAAGTGCTGCACTGGTGGACCTCAGGAGGCGAAAAGCGCGCTGCTGACACCCTGCAGCGACTGGTCGAGGAAGAGGGCCACACCTGGAAGGATTTCGCCGTTGCCGGTGGCGGTGGCGAAGCGGCCATGACCGTTCTCAAGACCCGCGCCGTTTCTGGCAACGCACCTGCAGCCGCTCAGATCAAAGGCCCTGACATTCAGGAGTGGGGTGAGTTGGGCCTGCTGACTGACCTCAACGAGGTGGCGGAAAAAGCCAATTGGGACGAACTGCTGCCCAAACAGGTATCGGCTGCGATGAAGTACGACGGTGACTACGTCGCCGTGCCGGTCAACGTACACCGTGTGAACTGGCTGTGGATCAACCCGGACGTGTTCGAGAAAGCCGGCGTTGAACCGCCGAAAACACTCGACGAATTTTTCGCAGTGGCCGAGAAGCTGAAAGAAGCGGGCTTCATGCCACTGGCTCATGGTGGCCAGCCCTGGCAGGACGGAACCGTCTTCGAAGATCTGGCCCTGGCCATCCTTGGCCCGGAGGACTTCCGAAAGGCATTCGTCGAGCTCGATCGTGACGTGCTGACCGGCGACAAGATGGTCAAGACCTTCGAGGCCCTGAAGAAGCTGCGCGGCTACGTCGACAACAATGCCGCAGGCCGCGACTGGAACAGCGCGACGGCCATGGTCATGAACGGCAAGGCTGGCATGCAGATCATGGGCGACTGGGCCAAGAGCGAGTGGAGCGCAGCCAAGAAGATCGCTGGCGACGACTACAAGTGCGTGCCGTTCCCGGGCACTCAGGGCAGCTTCGCCTACAACATCGACTCACTGGCGATGTTCAAGCTGAACAACGATGACAATCGCAAGGCCCAGCAGGATCTGGCCCGGATCGTTCTGGAGCCTGAGTTCCAGCAGTTCTTCAACCAGAACAAGGGCTCGATCCCGGTCCGTCTGGATCAGGACATGAGTGAGTTCGATGCCTGCGCCCAGCAATCGATGACGGACTTCAAGCAAGCGGCTCAGGGCCCGGGGCTGGTGCCCAGCCTGGCGCATGGCATGGCGGCGTCGAGCTACGTTCAGGGCGCTGTGTTCGATGTCGTGACGAACTTCTTCAACGACTCGTCCGCCGACCCGAAAAAGGCTGCCCAGCAATTGGCAGCTGCGATTCAGGCGGTCCAGTAGCGCAACGGGGCGCGGACCCTCGCGCCCCATTTCAACACCGATCAAGCATTGACTCCCCCGCGGCCGAGCTGTCAGCCGGCCGCGACGGGAACGGCTTGTTCGAAATTCGTAACGGGCCTCGATATCAGCGCGCTCTGATCACGACCGTAACGGAACCTGTAAACAATCGGAGCCAACCATGAGCTCAACAGCCGTTTACACCAAGGCTTCGCCGCTGGATGCGCTGCAGAACTGGCTACCCAAGTTGGTACTGGCGCCCAGCATGCTGATCGTTCTGGTCGGCTTCTACGGCTACATCCTGTGGACCTTCCTGCTTTCGTTCACCAATTCAAGCTTCATGCCGAGCTACAAGTGGGTCGGGCTGCTGCAGTACGAGCGGCTCTGGAACAACGATCGCTGGTGGGTGGCAAGCAAGAACCTGCTGGTATTCGGCGGGCTGTTCATCACGATCAGTCTCGCGATTGGCGTGTTGCTGGCGGTGCTGCTGGACCAGCGCATCCGCCGCGAGGGCTTCATTCGTACCGTCTACCTCTACCCGATGGCGCTGTCGATGATTGTCACCGGCACGGCCTGGAAGTGGCTGCTGAACCCCGGCCTGGGGATCGACAAGATGCTGCGCGACTGGGGCTGGGAAGGCTTTCGTTTCGACTGGCTGGTGGACCCGGACCGCGTGGTCTATTGCCTGGTGATTGCAGCCGTATGGCAGGCCTCGGGTTTCGTCATGGCCCTGTTCCTCGCCGGCTTGCGCGGCGTCGACCAGTCCATCGTGCGCGCCGCGCAGATCGACGGCGCCAGCCTGCCGAGCATCTACCTGCGCATCATCCTGCCCAGCCTGCGCCCGGTGTTTTTCAGTGCGCTGATGATCCTTGCGCATATCGCCATCAAGGCCTTCGACCTTGTGGCGGCCATGACCGCAGGGGGGCCGGGCTACGCCTCCGACCTGCCGGCCATGTTCATGTACACGCACACCTTCACCCGCGGGCAGATGGGGCTTGGCGCAGCGAGCGCGATCCTCATGCTGGGCGCGGTGATGGCGATCGTCGTGCCTTATCTGTATTCGGAATTGAGGAACAAGCGCCATGACTAGCCATGTAGGGCCAAAGCGCCTGACGTTGAGTCGTGTAGCGATCTACACAACGCTGCTGGTCGCCGTTGCGGTTTATCTCATACCGCTGGTGGTCATGCTGCTGACCAGCCTGAAGACGCCCGCAGACATCCGAACCGGCAATCTGCTGTCGTGGCCGGAGGTCACGACTGTGATCGGTTGGGTCAAGGCGTGGGATGCCGTCGGCGGTTACTTCTGGAACTCTGTGAAGATCACCGTTCCGGCCGTCATCATCTCGACACTGCTCGGCGCCTTGAACGGCTACGTGCTGGCCATGTGGCGTTTTCGCGGCTCGCAGCTGTTCTTCGGTCTGTTGTTGTTCGGCTGCTTTCTGCCGTTTCAAGTGATCCTGTTGCCAGCGTCCTTCACGCTCGGGCAACTCGGGCTGGCCAATACCACGCCGGGCCTGGTGCTGGTGCATCTGGTCTATGGCCTGGCCTTCACCACGCTGTTCTTCCGCAACTTCTATGTGAGTGTGCCGGACGCGTTGATTCGCGCAGCACGCCTGGACGGTGCGGGATTCTTCACCATCTTTGCGCGGATCCTGCTGCCGATGTCGATCCCCACGATCATGGTCTGCCTGATCTGGCAGTTCACCCAGATCTGGAACGACTTCCTCTTCGGTGTGGTGTTCGCCAGTGGCGATACGCAGCCGATCACCGTGGCGCTGAACAACCTGGTGAATACCAGCACGGGGGTCAAGGAATACAACGTCGATATGGCTGCGGCGATGATCGCCGGGCTGCCAACACTGCTGGTGTACATCCTTGCCGGCAAGTATTTCCTGCGCGGGCTCACTGCCGGCGCAGTCAAGGGATAGGAGAACAATCATGGCCGCACTCGAACTTTGCAATGTCCGTAAGAGCTATCCCGGAAGCAACCACGACACCCTGAAAGACATCGATCTGAAAATCGACGATGGCGAATTCCTGATCCTTGTCGGGCCTTCCGGTTGCGGCAAATCGACCTTGATGAACTGCATTGCTGGGCTGGAAGAGATCACGGGTGGAGAGATCCGCCTGGACGGCGGAGACATCAGCGGCGCCAGCCCAAAGGATCGCGACATCGCCATGGTGTTTCAGTCCTACGCCCTGTACCCGACCATGACGGTGCAGGAGAACATCGCCTTCGGCTTGAAGATGCGCAAAGTGCCGGCATCGAAGATCGACGAAGAGGTTTCTCGTGTCGCCAAGCTGTTGCAGATCGAACATCTGCTCGGTCGCAAGCCGGCTCAGCTTTCCGGTGGTCAGCAGCAACGCGTCGCCATGGGCCGGGCATTGGCGCGCCGGCCGAAGATCTATCTGTTCGATGAGCCGCTCTCCAACCTCGATGCCAAATTGCGGGTGGAGATGCGCACCGAAATCAAGCTGATGCATCAGCGCCTGAAGACCACGACGGTCTATGTCACCCATGACCAGATCGAAGCCATGACTCTGGGCGATAAAGTTGCCGTGATGAAGGATGGCATCGTCCAGCAGTTCGGGACACCAAAGGAGATCTACAACGATCCCGCCAATCTCTTCGTCGCAAGCTTTATCGGATCACCGCCGATGAACTTCATCCCGCTGCGCCTGAGCCGTCACGCCGGTGGCTGGCGCGCTTTGCTGGAAAGCGGCCAGGACCGTTGCGAGTTGCCGTTGAACCTGGCGGATGGGCAATCGCTGGAAGGCCGAGAGGTGATCCTCGGCATACGTCCAGAGCAGATCAGCGTAGGTGCCGAGGTAGATCTGCCTTCGCTGCGCGCCGAAGTGCAGGTCATCGAGCCGACAGGGCCCGACACCATGATCTTCGTCAGCCTCAACCAGACCAAGGTTTGCTGCCGGCTGAGCCCGGACGCCGCGCCGAATCCCGACGAGAGCCTGACGTTGCAATTCGAGCCGGACAAGGTGCTGCTGTTCGATGCGCAGACGGGTGAGCGGTTGGGCGTTACGCCTGGCAACGGAGCTTCCGGTCGCAATAGCACCATCACCCGGCTGGTCGCGCGGTAAATCGCTGATCCCAAGCGAAGTGGGAAAAAGGCCGGGTCGCCGTGTATTTGCGTACCGGCACCCGGCGCTTTGAGATGTTATTGATATTTCAGACTTTTTTAGCAGGCAGTGGCCATGGTCGCTGCTGGTGAAAACTCGAGCCGCGACAGGCAGCGACGCTGATGCGGATCGAAAGGAGAGCCATACCGGCTCAATCCAAAAGCAGTAACAACAATAAGAGCTAATTGGAGTGGATATGAAGAAAACGACACGCATAGGCCTCGCAGTCTCGCTGGCCAGTCTCGCTTTGCCGTTTACTGCGCAGGCATTGGACTTCAACGGCTATGTGCGCAGTGGTGTTGGCGAATCGACGGCAAGCGAATCGCAGGCCTGCTTCCAGCTGCCGGGCGCAGCGTCCAAGTTCCGACTAGGGAACGAGTGCGAGCAGTACGCCGAGCTGGGGTTGCGTCAGAATCTATTCACCATGGACGACGGGTCAGTCCTGAGCGTTGAGGGCATGGCTGCGCTGTACAACGAATACGATCACACACCCAAGTTCACCGGCGACCATGGCTTTGCGCGGTTGGTGCAGGCCTACGCCGAATGGAGCAACATCGCGGCGCTTAACAACGGCTCGTTGTGGGCCGGAAGGCGCTTCTACAAGCGGAATGACATCCACATCTCCGACTTCTATTACTGGAACCAGAGTGCTACGGGTGCCGGTATTGAAAACGTTGAAATTGGCGGCCTGCAATACAGCTACGCATTTTCGCGCAAGGACAGCGTCTTCCAGGAAAACTACACCAATCGCCACGACTTCAACGTCGGCGGGTTTGACTCTAACCCCGACGGTGAGCTGCAGTTCGGCGTCAGCTACATCGCCGATCCGGACCGTGGCGACTCCAACAGTGGCTGGTCGGTGACGGCTCAGCATGAGCAGATTGGGTTTCTGGGGGGCAGCAATACTTTCGCTGTTCAATATGGTGAAGGCCCAGGTACCGGGCTTGGCTACACCGGAGACGTGACGCTGGATGAAAGCGCCAAGAGCTGGCGGGTGGTTGAGTTTTTCGATTGGCAGGTTACGCCGCGCTTCGGTGGGCAGTTCCAGGTGGTCTATCAGAAGGACAAGCGCCAGGGTGGCGGCGATCAGGATTGGATCTCGGTGGGGGTGCGCCCGGTTTATGCCTTGACCGAGGAGTTCAAGCTGGTGGCCGAGGTGGGACACGATCAGATCGATGCTGAAGCCGGGACCCGCAAGCTGACCAAATTCACCATCGCTCCGACCTGGTCACCCGCAGGCCCTGGGTTCTGGGCGCGTCCCGAATTCCGTCTGTATTACACCTATGCCCAGTGGAACGACGCTGCGCAGGAGGCCGCCAATCTGATGGCCGCTGGTAGCGCCTTGTCGGAGACCGGTGCCTTTGGCACCGCGCAGCACGGTTCCAACTTTGGCGTGCAGGTCGAGTACTGGTGGGATTGATCGACGCCATAGCCGAATTCGCTTAGAACCTCCTGCCCGCCATGGCCTCTACTGATCGTAGGCGCCATGGCTGATCAGGAGGTGGTTTTGGGCGACAAGGCGAAGAACCCTTGCTTCAGTATCTGCAAGCTCAAGGACGACATCTGCATCGGCTGCGGTCGCAGCCGGGAGGAGATGAAGGCCTGGAAGGGCATGAAGAACAAGGAGCGCAAGGCGGTCAATGAGGTGGCCGCCGAGCGGCTCAAACAGCTGGGCAAGGCAAAGAAGAAAAAGAAATGATCAGTGCTCTTCGCTTGGATAGCGGGTCGCCATCAGGCTTTCTTTGATCTTGCGCAGGTGTGGCTGGAAATCCACACCTCGCTTCAATGTCACGCCGGCAGCCAGTGCGTCGAGTACCGTCAGCTGAATGATTCGAGACGTCATCGGCATGTAGATATCAGTATCTTCTGGCAGCGGAATATCCAGGCTCAACGTGGAAACCTTTGCCAACGGGGAGTCTGCTGCCGTTAAACCTAGAACAGAGGCACCGTTGTCCCGTGCGATGGTCGCGGCTTCCACCAGCTCTCGGGTGCGTCCGGTGTACGAGATGATCACGAATAGATCGCCGGTATGCGCGACCGAAGCCAGCATCCGCTGCATTAGCACGTCACTGTGTGCGGTTACCGGCAGGTTGAACCGGAAGAATTTGTGCTGAGCGTCCAGCGCCACCGATGCCGAAGCCCCAAGCCCGAAGAAGTGAATCTGCCGCGCCTGAATCATCAGATCGACGGCTTGGCTGATCGCCTGAGGGTCTATCGCCTGGCAGGCGCTGTCCAGAGACGCAATGGCGCTGCCAAATATCTTCCTCGTGTACGCCTCAGGTCCATCGTTCGCTTCCACGGCCCGGCTGACATAGGCCGCGCCGCTGGCCAGGCTCTGTGCCAGCTGGATTTTCAAGGCTGGATAGCCGGCCGCACCAAATGAGCGACAGAAGCGATTCACCGTTGGCTCGCTGACCTTCGCTGCTTGCGCCAGCGCGGCGATGCTATAGCGCGTTGCTTCTTGTGGGTCGCGAAGAATGACCTCGGCCACCTTGCGCTCTGCCTTGTTCAGCTCATCGAGCCGATTCTTTATCTGTTCCAAGAGATTTTTCATGCGATCCATGTCTCTTCCTTCAGGGACTCATGCCCAAGGCTACGGATAGTACCGAATTCGGCGTTCGAAAAAATCGGTGTATGTTGTTTTAATAACAACATATTGTGCTTAAACTGCGCATCTGAACCTCTCGCGCAGACTAATTTGGTTAATATAAAAATCATGCCTGCTATAACTGTTGACGCAACTACCTTCGCCTTGTTTGGCGCCCTCGGGGATCTGGCGCTGCGTAAGCTGTTCCCGGCACTTTATCAGCTCGATAGAGCGGGGCTGCTGAACAACAACACGCGCATCCTGGCCTTGTCGCGTGATCCGGGAGAGCCGGCGGCTCATCTCGAGCGTATCGACCAGGCGCTGCGTCGCTATGTGCCGGCTGCTCAGCTGGACGAAAGCGTTCTCAGCCGATTCCAAGGCCGGCTGGGCTATCTGACCATGGACTTTCGCAATGCGAAAGACTACGCGGCGCTGGCCGAAATGGTCGCGCCCGAGATGCCGCTGATTGCTTATTTCGCCACACCTGCAGCGGTGTATGGCTCGATTTGCGAAAACCTGGCAGCGGCCGGATTGGCCGAGCAGACGCGAGTCGTTCTGGAAAAGCCGATCGGGCACGACCTGGACTCGTCGCGACTGGTCAACGATGCCGTTGCGCAGTACTTCCCCGAGACGCGCATCTATCGGATCGACCACTACCTCGGCAAGGAAACGGTCCAGAACCTGATCGCGCTGCGCTTTGCCAACAGCCTGTTCGAGACCCAGTGGAATCAGCACCACATCTCCCACGTCGAGATCACGGTCGCCGAGACGGTTGGCATTGAAGGACGCTGGGGCTATTTCGATCAGGCCGGCCAGCTGCGCGACATGATTCAGAATCACCTGCTGCAGTTGCTGTGTCTGATCGCCATGGACCCGCCAAGCGACCTGACTGCCGACAGCATCCGTGACGAAAAGGTAAAGGTACTCAAGGCGCTGGCGCCGATCACACCCGAGCGTCTGTCTCGGCAAGTTGTGCGGGGCCAGTATGTTGGGGGTTCGGTCGGCGGCAAGCAGGTGCCGGGTTATCTCGAGGAAGAGAACTCGAACGCCGAAAGCAGCACCGAGACCTTCGTTGCGCTACGGGCCGATATCTGCAACTGGCGCTGGTCCGGAGTGCCGTTCTATCTGCGTACAGGCAAGCGGATGGGTGAAAAGGTCTCTCAGATCGTCATCCATTTCAAAGAGCCGCCTTTTTATATCTTCGCGCCCGAGCAACGGTCGCTGATCAGCAATCGCCTGATCATCCGCCTGCAGCCGGACGAAGGCATTTCCTTGCAGGTGATGACCAAAGAGCAGGGCTTGGACAAAGGCATGCATTTGCGTAGCGGCCCGCTCCAGCTGAACTTCTCCGAAACCTACAAAAGCTCGCGCATTCCGGATGCTTATGAGCGCTTGCTGCTCGAGGTGATGCAGGGCAACCAGAACCTGTTCGTCCGCAAGGATGAAATTGAATATGCCTGGAAATGGTGCGATCAGCTGATCGACGGTTGGTCGCGCATCGGGGATGCCCCCAAACCCTACCCGGCGGGTTCATGGGGGCCTGTGGCTTCAATTGCATTGATTACGCGTGACGGGAGGTCTTGGTATGGCGATCTCTGAACTCGATCTACCCTCCGACGTAGTGGCACACAGTCTGCCTGGGCCGGAACAGCTGGCGCAGGCGCTGGCCGATCGGGTTGCGGGGGCGTTGCAGTACGCCGTCGCCAGCCATGGCCGAGCAAGCCTGGTGGTATCGGGTGGGCGGAGCCCAATAGCGTTTCTCGAAGCGCTGTCCGTGCGCGAGTTGCCCTGGGCCAAGGTGCAGGTCAGCTTGGCTGACGAGCGCTGGGTTGAACCTGAAGACCCAGACAGTAATGAAGGCTTGCTCCGTCGACATCTTCTACAAAACGCAGCGGCCGACGCCCTGCTTGTCGGTTTGTATCAAGCCGCTGAGACCCTGGAGCAAGCGGCAGAGCTCGCCAGTGAGAAGCTGGTGGGCTTCGCTCAGCCGATCGATGTGCTGGTGCTTGGGATGGGTAACGATGGACACACCGCATCGCTGTTCCCGAACAGCCCGCTGCTGGCAAAAGGGTTGGATGAAAGCGGTAGTGACCTTTGCCTGCCAATGCTGGCGCCCGTCAGTCCCGAGCAGCGCATCAGCATGACCTTCCCGCTGCTGGCATCAGCACGCGTTCAATGCCTGGCGATTCAAGGCTCCGCCAAGCTGGAAACGCTGCGCCAGGCCATGCGGCTCGAACCTTCGCAGATGCCGATTCGCGCATTTCTGCATTCACCTCTAGAGATCTACTGGTGCCCGTGAGGCCCGAGGACTTTTCCATGACCATGGACCAGAAAAACGCGCTGATCGAGAAGATCTGTACCGAAGCTCGCATCCTGCCGGTGATCACCATTGGCAGCGAGGAGCAAATCCTGCCGCTGGCGGACGCGCTCGCCGCTGGTGGATTGACGGCGCTTGAGATAACCCTGCGTTCAGCACATGGGCTGACTGCCATTCGCCGCCTGCGCCAGGAACGGCCCAACCTGTGCGTCGGTGCCGGTACGGTGCTGGACAAGCGCATGATGGACGAGGTCGAGGCTGCTGGTGCTCAGTTCATCGTCTCACCGGGTTGCACCGATGAACTGTTGCAAGCCGGCGTCAATTGCTCCGTGCCCCTGCTGGCCGGCATCAGCAATGCCTCCGACATCATGCGTGGCTACGCGCTCGGGTATCGGCGCTTCAAGCTCTTCCCTGCCGAGGTGTGTGGTGGGGTCGCTGCGATCAAAGCACTTGGAGGACCGTTCGCTGACGTTCGTTTCTGTCCCACCGGTGGCGTGAATGCAGGCAATGCCGCTCAGTACCTGTCGCTCCCTAACGTCTTGTGCGTCGGCGGAACCTGGATGATTGATGGCGCCGCGTTGAAGAACGGGGATTGGGCTGCAATACAGCAGGCCACGGCTGAAGCTCTGGCCTCCTTGGCGAAAGGCTGACGGCAGATCGAGGCGCGCGCCGGGCGCGCCTCCTTTCTGGCTGCTAACCTTCTCGTGCTTCGGTAAACCGTTGCGCGTATAGTGCGCGGCCTTTCAATCGGAATTGCCACACCGGGAGGTGCCCAGATGACCGAACACGAAGAAACAACTCCTCACATTGCCCACGGCGAAAAACTGCAGAAGGTACTGGCCCGTCTTGGCCTTGCCTCGCGGCGCGACGTGGAAAACTGGATCGCGGCTGGCCGAGTCAAGGTCAACGGATCCGTTGCGACGCTCGGCCAGCGTGTCGATCTGCACGATGCGATTGCCGTCGATGGCCGCTTGCTCAAGCGTGAAGAAGCGGCCGAAACGGTCCGTCGAGTGCTGATCTACAACAAGCCCGATGGCGAGATCTGCACCCGTGACGATCCAGAAGGTCGTCCGACGGTATTCGACCGGCTACCACGTCCAAAAGAGGGACGCTGGATCAACATTGGTCGCCTCGACATCAACACGACAGGCTTGCTGCTGTTCACCACCGATGGCGAACTGGCGAACCGTCTGATGCATCCCTCGTACGAAATGGACCGTGAGTACGCGGTGCGTGTGCGCGGCGAAGTCGACGAGGAAATGATCGAGCGCCTGAAGACGGGCGTCATGCTCGAAGACGGTCCGGCCCGATTCACCGACATTCAGGAAGCGCCTGGCGGTGAGGGCTTCAACCATTGGTATCACTGCGTGGTGATGGAAGGCCGTAACCGCGAAGTCCGGCGCCTCTGGGAGTCGCAGGGTTTGGTGGTCAGTCGTCTGAAGCGTGTGCGTTTTGGGCCTGTGTTCATGACCTCAGACCTTCCAATGGGTCGCTGGCGTGAAATGTCGCAAAGCGAAGTCGATATCCTCAGTGAAGAGGTTGGCCTCAAGTCAGTGGCGTTGCCAGGCATGAAAGCCAAGGCCAAGGAGAAGCTTGATCGCATGCAGCGTAAAGTGGCCAAGCCTATCGGTCGCGGCGACCGTCGCCCCCGTGTGCTGCGCTCTTCACATGAAGCTGATGCGCCTGGAGATGCGGGACGCGGCCGAGGCGCACGCGGTGATAAACCAGCACGCAAGCCGCGCGATACTGATGAGCGCAGCAAACCCAGCCGCGGCACACCCGTGGCGGAGCGGCCAAGTGCTGTTGGCCGCGAGCGTGGCAAGCCGGCGCCTGCCAAGCGTAATGGCCCGGCAGCAACCGAAGGGCAACGTCCGGGTTTTGGGCGTGGTGATCGCTCCAAGCGGCCTTGACGGTGTAGCGAGAAGCTAAATAGAAAGGGCGAGGCCATTACGGTCTCGCCCTTTTTGTTTGGCTGGCCTACCTAGCCTTTGTCGCTAAGCCGAGGCAACGCGGATCAGATTTCGTCCATCTCTTTTGGCTTGGTACAGGGCCTGGTCAGCGCGACGCAGCAAATCATCCTGGGACTCGCAGGGCTGGTAAGTAGCGCAGCCGAGACTGGCTGATAGCCGGACCTGTTTGTCCCCGACCAGCAAGCAGAGGTTCTGAATGGAGGCTCTGATCCGTTCGGCCACAACAGCCGCAGCCTCCGGCCCCGTGTTTGACAACACCAGAACGAACTCCTCGCCGCCAAAGCGGAACACCATGTCGACGTTGCGTAGCTGTTCTCTAAGCAGCAGCGCGGTGGCTTTCAGGGCAGCATCTCCCGCCTGATGTCCGTAGGTATCGTTAAGGTGTTTGAAATGGTCCATGTCCAGCATGATGATTGACACGGCTTGGCAATGGCGGCGCGACAATTCGGTTTCCCGCGTCAAAGACTGGACCATGGCTGCGCGATTGCCAGCACCTGTCAACGGATCTCTCAGCGAGGCTTGAACGGCCTGCCGGTAAAGCAACGCATTGCGCAACGGGAATAGCAGGCAGTCGAGGGCATCTTCGAGCTGATCCAGAAGCGGATCGGCCACATACTTCGGGCTGAACAGGCGCAGCTCGCCCAGGCAGTCCCCGCTATGGGAGAGCGAATAACTGACATCGAAGCCATTGGTCTCGCCAATTTGAAGCTGGAAGTCAGTGCCCGAATGGCGATACGAAAGGGCTCGCAGGGGAACCAGATGGCGGACCTCCTCGAAGAAGAACTCCAGTAGCCGGTCGAGCTCAAGGCTGGTTTGCAAGCGCAACGTCAGATGTCTCAGTCGTTCGGAAAGGCCATATTGGCCTGTCGACAGCGTCTTGCTGCAACTGATGTCCATGCGTCGAATTCGGGCGCTGCCGATGTCGACTGTAGAAGGGGTCTGCTTGTCTGCCAGCATGGGAGTGAACCTCAGAACGCTGCCTGCGTTGATAGAGGTCCTATAGCGAATATGATGCCAACTTAATAATTGCTACAAAAACAAGTACTTAGCCCGGCGCTACAAAGCTAGTGGCAAGAGGTTGCCAGCGAAACGGCAGCCTGATGCCAATTTGACATGTGTGCCGCTGCCATTGCGCCGGAAAACAGGCGCCCCTGCTGAGTGCTTACTGAGCGTTGAATGACTGTCCGTTGACGTCTCGACTGTCCGGACCCATCAGATACAAGTACGCAGGCATGATTTCAGCAGGCAAAGGGTTGACTGCAGGATTCTCCCCGGGATAGGCCTTGGCGCGCATGTCTGTCCGCGTAGCGCCAGGGTTGATGCTATTGCTGCGCACGAAGCTGGTGCCATCCAGCTCGTCAGCCAGTACCTGCATCAAGCCTTCGGTGGCGAACTTGGAGACGGCATATCCACCCCAGTAGGCTCGACCTTTCCGGCCAACGCTGCTCGACGTGAAAATCACCGAAGCGCCATCCGCCAGTTTCAGCAGTGGCAGTAGGGTGCTGGCGAGCATGAAGGTAGCGTTCACGTTCACCTGCATTACGCGCATGAAGTTATCGCCTGATAACTGTTCAATCGGAGAGCGGGGGCCCACGATACTGGCGTTGAGCAGAAGCCCGTCCAGTCGCCCAAACTCGCGCTCGACGGTCGCGGCCAGTTCATCGTATTGATGTGGCAGTGCGGTTTCGAGGTTGAGCGGTATTACCACTGGTTGCGGCCAGCCGGCTGCTTCAATCTCATCGTAGACCCGGTTGAGGTTGTCCTCGTTTTTGCCCAGCAGGAGCACGGTCGCCCCATGTGCTGCGTAGGCTTTTGCGGCTGCTTCGCCAATTCCGCGGCCTGCTCCGGTGACCATGATGATCCGATCCTTGAGCAGGTCGGGGCGGGCTGAGTACTCGAACATCTAAAGCCTCGTAGAAAACGGAGTAGGGCGATCGCCCATTGGTAATTATCGTGAAAGTGATGATGGCCGTTGTCGGTCAGTCGAGCCTTGGCGACCCGAGAAACCTGCGCAGCTCAAGCGGGTGATTTACCACCACATCCGCGCCCCAGGTATCTGGATTGTCATCGGGATGGATATAGCCGTAACGCACAGCAGCCGTGCGGCTTCCCGCAGCACGCCCGGACTCGATATCCCGAAGATCGTCTCCAACGAACAAGACGGTTGCAGGATCGAGGTCCAACTGGCTGCAGGCCAACAGCATCGGCTCCGGATCGGGTTTGCTCTTACTGACGTGATCAGGGCAGACCAGAACGGCGGAGCGAGAAGCAAGCCCTAATTGCTGCATGATCGGCTCGGCGAAACGCACTGGCTTGTTGGTAACCACGCCCCAGATCAGGTCGGCTTGTTCGATCTCGGTGAGCAACTCTGCCATCCCTTCGTATAGCTGGCTCTCGACTGCACAATGCTGTTGGTAGCGCTCCAGAAACTCCAGTCGTAATAACTCGAACTCATCGGAAAGCGGGTCGACATCAAAAGCGCTGAGTACCATCGCCCGGGCACCACCGGAAACGACGTCACGCACATGCTGGTCAGGTACGCGCTCGAGGCCGCGCGCCAGACGCATGGCCTGCGCCACGGCGATAAAGTCCGGCGCGGTGTCGAGCAGGGTACCGTCCATATCAAATAAAACTGCGCGCAGACGCATCACGCCTCCCGCAGTGTCTGGATCATGTAATTCACGTCCACGTCAGGTGACAGCTTGTAGTGTTTTGTCAGGGGGTTGTAGGTCAGGCCGATGATGTCCTTTACCAGTAGCCCGACTTCGCGGCTCCAGGCGCCAAGCTCCGATGGGCGAATGAACTTCCGGTAATCATGCGTACCGCGCGGCAGCAGCTGCAGCACGTACTCAGCGCCAATAATGGCGAACGCATAGGCCTTCGGGTTGCGGTTGATCGTCGAAAAGAACACCTGCCCGCCAGGTTTCACCATCTTGTAGCAAGCTCGAATGACCGAAGCGGGATCCGGCACATGTTCGAGCATCTCGAGGCAGGTCACCACATCGAACTGCGCAGGCATTTCGTCAGCCAGCGCCTCGGCAGTGATCTGTCGGTAATCGATCTCCAGTTCTGACTCGAGCAAATGCAAGCGGGCAACGGACAGAGGCGCCTCGCCCATATCGATCCCTGTCACGGTAGCGCCACGCTGAGCCATGGCTTCGCTGAGAATTCCGCCACCGCAGCCGACGTCCAAGACCTTTTTGCCGGCCAGCGAAACGTGCTCATCAATCCAGTTGACCCTGAGCGGATTGATTTCGTGGAGCGGTTTGAACTCGCTTTCGCGGTCCCACCACCGATGTGCGAGGGCTTCGAATTTGGCGATTTCGGCGTGGTCGACGTTGCTCATGGTTGGTTCCATTTAGAAGCTTGAAGGGGAAGCTTGAGCTGCAAATGCCCATGTTGCCAGCTTTGGTCGGATGCAGGACATCTAATAGAAGGCATCGTGTAAGTCAGTTTGTCGCGGAGTATCGGTTGAGGGTAGCTTCGCGTCAGTGTTTAGAGCCGATCTTGTTTCCCCACTCCTGGGCTGTGGCGATGAGCTCTTCCTCGTCCATGCGGGTCAGTTGACGGTCGTCGAGCAGGTGCTTGCCAGCGACCCACACATGTCGCACGCAATCCCGGCTACAGGAATAGATCAGTTGAGACACGGGATCATAGACAGGCTGCTGCGCTAGGCGCGATAGATCGAAGGCTACCAGGTCCGCAAATTTGCCGACTTCGATGGAGCCGGTATGGTCGTCCAGCCCGAGCGCCCGTGCACCGTTGAGCGTCGCCATACGCAGCGCACGATGGGCATTGAGCGCGGTCGCTGAGCCCGACACGCCTTTTGCAACCAGTGCCGCAGTGCGGGTTTCTCCCAGTAGATCAAGGTCGTTGTTGCTGGCAGCCCCATCGGTACCGATGGCCACATTGACGCCTGCTTCCCATAAACGCTCCACTGGACAAAAGCCGCTGGCCAACTTGAGGTTGGACTCAGGGCAATGGATCACGCTGCAGTTGTGCTCCACCAGCAGAGCGATGTCGTCGTCGTTTACCTGGGTCATGTGCACCGCTTGAAAGCGCGGCCCTAGAAGCTGCAGGCGGGCCAAGCGAGCGAGCGGGCGCTCGCCGTACTGGCGAATCGCCTCTTCTACTTCATTTGCAGTTTCGTGAACGTGCATATGAATCCCGATGTCCATTTCCGCGACCAGAGTCCGGATGCTTTCCAGCTTATCGTCGCCAACCGAATAGGGAGCATGGGGGCCAAAGGCAATACTCAAGCGCGGGTGGTGTTTGAGGTCGTCGAACAGCGCGACGCCTTTACGAAGAGCCTCATCGGCGTCGCGGGCACCCGGTATGGGGAAGTTCAGCACTGGAATCGTTATCTGCGCGCGAATCCCGTGCTTGTGAGCAAGCTGGCTGACAACCTCTGGAAAGAAGTACATGTCTGAGAAACAGGTGATGCCACTTTGCAGCTGTTCCGCGATAGCCAGCTCGGTGCCTGTTTTGATGAACGCCTCATCGACCCACCGACTTTCTGCTGGCCAAACATGCTCGCGTAGCCACGTCATCAGCGGCAGGTCATCGGCCAGTCCCCGGAAAAGGGTCATCGCTGCGTGGCCATGAGCATTTACAAGCCCTGGCGCAAGAAGCATTCCGGAAAGGTCACGCGTTTCATTAGCGAGGTACTGATCGGCCTCTTCACGGGGAGCTATCAGCACAATGCGCCCGTCACGGATTCCCAGCGCATGGTTCTTCAGCACAACACCAGCTGGTTCGACTGGGACTAGCCAGGTCGGAAGTAACAGCAGGTCGAGTGGCTCTACAGGTATGCGCGGCATATCGATCTTCGGATGATGAGGATAAGGATATGAGTGTAAGGCCTGTAGAACTCAGTTTGAAGGAATCCAAGGTAGGTCCGATGTTGGTACATATATAGGCAGCGTAGACAGCCACGGTTCCTTAATTCAATCAAAGCTAAAACAACCGTTGACGTGAGAATCTGAGTGCCTATAATGCGCACCTTCTCCGGCGCAGGCCTTTAGCGAAACCTCTTGTAAATCAAGAAGTTATCGAAAATAAAGGCTTGCACGGATGGCGAATTCGAGTAGAATGCGCCGGGCTGGCAGGCCGCAGCGCTATCTACGTCGCAGGCTCAAAGCCTAAGGGTGGATACGGCTTCCTGGCCTTCCCCCGATGATCAGTCGGGAACTATCACCCCAACATAGCGTGGTAGTCGAGATACAAGGGTGGATTAGCCGACGGAGTAGTCCGAGGTCCGGTTGATGCGGTTGTGGTGCTGCGGTGAGAAACGGCGCCGTCCGTGGTAAACGACGGAAGCGCCTCTGGCGATTCCATCCTACGAGGAGCGGTTCACCGTGCTGCGGCTGGGTGGGCTGAAGCGGAGCGCCGCCCGGCGCACCCTGCGGGTTACAGGGGACGTAGGGTGGATGGCGCCTTACCCATCCACCGCAACAAAAGCCCGGATTGCCGCGTATCAAATCTGCCGCTTAGCGGTACTCACACAAGTAGGCAGTCGCCTCGGCTACTTTCAGCTGAAACTTGCTGTTGGCCGGTACGGTGAAATGGGTGCCAGCGCCGAAAGTTTCGTAGTTTTCGCTTCCCGGCAGTTTCACGTCGAGGCTGCCAGCGACAACGTGCATAACTTCCAACTGATTCGTGCCGAACTCATATTCGCCGGGGGCCATGACGCCGATGGTGGCCGGGCCTGCTGCCATGTCGAAGGCGATGGATTTGACGGTGCCGTCGAAGTATTCGTTGACCTTGAACATTCGGAAAATCTCTAAAGGGTGGGAAAAGGGCGGCCAGTATGCCGAAGCCGCTGAACGCCGTCATCAGGTCGTATTGCGGCATGGCAAAGTGCGGAAATACCCGTCGAAACGGCTGCTATGCGCGAAAGATGAAGTAAACCGCCCCCAGCAAACACAACCCGGCCCATAGGTAGTCGAGCTTCATGGGTTGCTGCATGTACAGCACGCTGAACGGCACGAAGATGGCGAGGGTGATGACTTCCTGCATGATCTTCAGCTGGCCGATGGACAGCTCGGTGTAACCGATGCGGTTGGCCGGCACCATGATCAGGTATTCAAACAGGGCGATGCCCCAGCTGATCAACGCGGCTATCAGCCAGGGTTTACCGTTGAGCGTCTTCAGATGACCGTACCAGGCGAAGGTCATGAACAGGTTAGAAATGCAAAGCAGTGCAGCGGTCTGAATCCAGATAGGCATAGGACACTCCGGGGCGGTGGCGAATCCTATTGGCCCTGGATAGGGTCTCGCAAGTATCTGACGAACGCTGCGCAGCGCTAGTGCCTTTTGCCGGGGCGGCGATTATGATCGCCGCCCCGTTATTTCATTTCGGACGTTGAAATGAATTGCCGTCCCGGTTGCGGTGCCTGCTGTATTGCCCCTTCGATCAGTTCGCCGATTCCCGGTATGCCTTATGGCAAACCGGCGGGTGAGCGCTGCCTGCATCTTTCCGAGCGAAACCTCTGCGGGCTATTCGGCCATTCGTCCAGGCCCGCTGTTTGTGGTCAGTTTCAAGCCGATCGTGAGATTTGTGGAGACTCTGAGCAGGAGGCCATTCAGCTGCTCGGGTGGTTGGAGCAGGCGACCGCCTAATCCCTTTGGCGTGTCAGTGGCAGTTACCGTTTCGGGACTGTTTTTCTGGCATACAGCCGCGCAAGCGTGAAGGGCGACAACTTGAGCATGAACGCAATGGCTAACAGGCGGTTTCGGCAGGCGCGGCGCCACCAGCCGTCACGTTGCCAGCGGCGTGAGCTGACCCCAAGGCCATGCTCGAGGCGCTGAAAAATTCCCTGCTGGCGCAATCCTTTGACCAGGGGCACTTCCTCGAAAAGCGGCCAGGGCGCGTGCTGCCCTGCGGCGAAGTAGGCCGTGCGGCGAGCGAAGATTCCTTGGTCGCCATAGGGCACGCCGACCCGGTTTCGCCACGCCACCAGGCGTTCGATCAAGCGGCCCTGCCAACAGTTGGTGTCGCTGAAGCGGAAGGCGAAGTAGCCTCCCGTAGCACCTTCCTCTATGGCCTCGCTTACGGCCATCAGTGCCTGACGCCCCAGATGGGCGTCGGCATGCAGAAACCAGAGGGTCTCATGCACTGAGAGCGCGGCTCCCTGGCGTAACTGCTCGCCTCTCGACGGCGTTGCCGATGACCACAGCGCATCGCGGCTCCGGCACAGCGCTTGGCATCGCTCACTGACAGCCGCATCCACTACGACGATTTGCAGCGGTATTCCGGTTGCTGACTCAGCCAGACGCAATTGCAGAAGCAGCTGATCAAGGTGCTCTTCGTCGTGCAGGCACGGAATGATCACGCTGATCCCCGATGAGCTCACGCTTGTCGTCCCTCAAGATTGTTCAGCGTCTTTAACAGTCTCCGCCTCGCTGCTCGGGGGTCGTCAGCGAGCGCCTGGGCTGCAAGGGGCAGGTCTGCTTGTTCGTCGATATCGAACGACTCCCCGCAGAGCGCGACCGAGTGACCGGCTCGCCGGCATGCTTCTGTTAGTGCGTGACCCAGCTCAGGCGTGCTCCAAGGCAGGTCAGCCAGATCCGGCCACGGAAGGTTCGACGCCATCAGCACCACCCCTCCGTCTCGCGCAGCCACGAGCACCGTATCGCGTGTCTCCAACGCAGCGTGTACCCGCTGATAGTCATCCGGTGTGAGCGCCGGGGCATCGCTTCCGATGTACAGAAGCTGCCGGTGGCCGCGGCCGCGCAAGCTGTGGTCCAGGTTGTTGATTCGTTCGCCCAGATTGCCGGCAGTCTGCGCCAGACACAGAGCCTGCGGCATCAGCTGTGTGGCCCAGTCACACGCATCCCTCTGATCGGGGGCAATGACGACCGGCCCGGACCAGCTGCGCAGGTCTTCCAGTGCGCAATCCAGCAGATGCTCGGCGATATTCAAGGCTCGCTCGAGGCCGACCTGCACGGCCAGGCGCTGTTTGCCGTGGCCTAGGGCAGGTCGCTTGCAAATGAGGACCAGCGCTGCGTCGGTTGGAAGGGTTTGCTTTGTAGTCATCAAGCTGGCTCGTTGGGGACGTCGGATGCGGCACATCTCGGCGCTGCGGTTGTATTCGGTTTGGAGAGGCCGCTCTGCCGATCGTTGCAGCGAGGCGTTGAAGGTGTCTTTGGATCTGTACTGTCGGGCATTCGATGCAAGGTCCAGCTGCTAGCCGTTGAGTTTCATCCGCTGCTTTACCTATACGATCAATAAGTGACCGTGCCGTTTCTGTTTACGCGGACTTGAACCGCGCTTTGCCATGGTCATTACGAATCCGCGCTGCCGCCACGTCGCCAGCGATGAAACCGCGCGACCCAGCGCAGCACCGTGGTCGGTGCATGAGCACGTTTCCATTCGCCTGCGACAAACTTGTTGGCTTCGGCCAGTGTCGGGTAGATGTGGATGGTGCCGAGAATCTTGTTCAGACCCAAACCGTGTTTCATCGCCGAGACGTATTCGGTGATCAGGTCACCCGCATGCTCGCCGACGATGGTGGTGCCGAGAATCTGGTCCTTGCCTGGCACCGTCAGCACTTTGATATAGCCATGCGTGGCCTCGTCGGCAATGGCGCGATCAAGCTCATCGATGCTGAAGCGGGTGACTTCATAGGGGACACCCTGAGCCTTCGCCTCCCGTTCGTTGAGCCCGACATGTGCCACTTCCGGGTCAGTAAAGGTCGACCAAGGAATCACGCGATAGTCCACTTTGAAGCGTTTGAACTCGCCGAAGAGCCCGTTCACTGCGCCGTACCAAGCTTGGTGAGAGGACACATGGGTGAACTGAAAAGGCCCGGTCACGTCGCCGACGGCGTAGATGTTGGGGAAGCGAGTAGCCAGGTAATCATCGGTGGCGAGGGTGCCGTTTTTCCGCACCTCCAACCGCAACTCCTCGACACCAAAACCCTTGATATTGGCGGTGCGGCCCAGCGCCAGCAGCACTTGGTCAAACTCAATAACCACTTCGCCGTCGCTATCAAGACTGCGACAGACGAGCTGCCGCTGTCCCTCCGTGAAGCGTTCAGCGTTGTGCCCCAGACGCACATCCACGCCGTCAGCACGCAAGCCCGCCAGTACTGCGGCGCTGGCATCGGCGTCCTCACGGGGTAGCAGGCGCTCGTTGCGCTGCACCAGTGTGACCTGGCAGCCGAGACGCTGAAAAGCCTGGGCCAACTCGCAACCGATTGGCCCGCCGCCGAGCACCAGCAGCCGTTTCGGCTGCTCGCGCAGCGCCCACACCGTATCCGAGGTGAGCGGCGCAACCTGCTCGATACCGGGGATGCTCGGCACCGTTGGCCCCGCGCCGGTGGCGATGACGATGGCGCGGGTGGTGATTCGCTGGCCGTTGACCTCAACCGTCCACGGCGAAGTGATCCGCGCCTCGCCCTCGATCACCTCGACACCGAGCCCGGTGTACCGCTCGACTGAATCGTGCGGCTCGACCGTGGTAATCACGCGCTGAATGCGCGCCATGACCGCGGCAAAGTCCACTTCTGCGTCGATTGGCTTGAAGCCCAGCTGTTCGGCTTTCTTCAGATCGCTGGCCAGTCTCGCCGAACGGATCAGCGCCTTCGAAGGCACGCAGCCTGTATTCAGGCAATCGCCACCCATCTTGTGTTTTTCGATCAGGGTGACCTTGGCTTTTACGGCTGCGGCGATATAGGCGCTGACCAGGCCACCAGACCCCGCGCCGATGACCACCAGATTGCGGTCGAAATGACGAGGCTTATCCCAACCGGCGTACACCTTGCGCGCTTTGAACCCGTCCAGCGCCTTGCGCGACAGGACGGGCAACAGCCCCAACAGGACGAAGGCGCCGATCAGGCCCGGCGAGAGAATTCCGCCAAGTGATTGCAGCTGGCCGAGCTCGCGTCCGGCATTTACATAGACCAGGGTGCCGGGGAGCATCCCCAGCTGACTGGCCCACCAGAATGTCCGGACGGGCAGTCGCGTAAGGCCCATCGCCAGATTGATCAGGAAGAAGGGAAAGACAGGCACCAGACGTAAGGCAAACAGGTAGCTGGCGCCTTCGCGCTCGATCCCCTGGTCGATTTTCGCGAGTCGCTGTTGGAAGCGTGTTTGTACCCAGTCGCGAAGCAGGTAGCGGCTGAGCAGCATCGCCAGAGTCGCCCCCAGTGTCGACGCAAAGGAGGCCAGCAAGGTGCCGCCCAGCAGGCCGAACAGCGCGCCACCCACTAGCGTCATCAGCGCCGCGCCAGGCAGGGATAGCGCGGTAACCAACACATAGACGATAAAGAATACGCTGCCAGCGATCCAGGGGTGAGCCTGCACCTGCGCATCAAGCGCTGCTTGCTGCGCCTTGAGCGCATCGAGGTTGAGGTACTGGCCGATATCGAATACGAAGAAGCCTGCCAGCAGGACCAGCACCAAGGCTATCAAGGCCACTTTGCGGCTGTTCATCCTTGCGTCTCCGTTCATTGAGGCCTGGTCGGCTAGTCCAGCCGCTTGCTATTGCGCCTTACCTCTAATCGCTCAGGCTGCCACCGCAGCTCGAGCCTTGCCCGGCGGTGCAGGCGTAGCAATGGTCACGCGTGACGATGGCGTTGCCGTTGAGGCTCGTCGTCTGCAGCAGGTTGCGCAAGTGTGGTCGGTCGCGACCAATCAGCTCGGGCATGGCCATTGGCAGGTCGAGCATCTGGTTGAAGTCGCAGTCATACAAATAGCCCTGCCAATCCACGCTGATCAGGCTGCGGCACATCAACGCGCCGAGATTCGCCGGTCGGTAACTGTCGCGCAGCAGCTGCATGTAATCACCGAATTGGCCCTTGCTGATCAGGGTACTGCCGAAGCGGGCGATGGGCTGGTTGGTAATCGTCAGCAGGTGATTGAAATGAATGCCGAAGTCTTGCTCCAGGTGGCTCTTGTAGTCGGCCTCGAGTTGGTTCTGCGGGGGTGGCAGGCTGGGGCCTTGGGGGTTGTAGACCAGATTGAGGATGCGATCACTGCCCTCGGCTCCGTAGCCGAGGCGGTTGAGTTTTCGTAGCCCGGCGATGCTGGCTTCGAACACGCCGTCGCCGCGTTGCTTGTCGACGTTTTCACGCGAGTAGCAGGGCAGGGAGGCGGTGATCTCAACGCCCTGGTCGGCAAGGAACTCAGCCAGATCTTCGTATCCCGGTTCGCTCAGGATCGTCAGGTTGCAGCGGTCGATCACCCTCAGCCCCTCTCGCCGCGCGTGGATGACTATCTCGCGAAAACGAGGGTGCATCTCCGGTGCGCCGCCGGTTAGGTCGAGTGTGTGCACCGGGTGCGCGTCGATTACCTCATGCAGCAGGCTCAGGCTTTCATCGGTCATCGCCTCCGTGCGCGTCGGCCCGGCGTTCACATGGCAATGCAAACAGCGCTGATTGCAGCGGTAGGTCAGGTTGACCTGCAAAGCCTCCAGCGACCCGCGACTGATCGGGGGAAACGCCAGGGCGTTGAGAAGAGGAAGCGTGGCATGCATGGCGATCGCTACTCTTTATGTGGTGTCTATTGGAGCTGCGCCGCGGCCCAGCGTCACATTTTTTTCTGTATGCGGACAGCGGATCGGCTTGCTCAGGTCGCTTCGGCGAACAGACTCTCGCCATCCGGACACCGAACAGCGTCTCCGGGTGGCACGAACCTATGTGCGAAAGGATGCCCTCAGATCAGGTAAAAATGCACGGGCGATGTATGTCAGAAGGTTATCTATGGCTTACCAGCCAATAGTCACCTAGCCGACCAGCAGCGCCTCAAGGCTATGCATCGCCTCTGCAAACGAGCTGTGTTCACCAACGAGAGCAATGTCAGCCAGCCGAAGCCGCTTCCGAGCGTGCTTCGGCATTACAAATGCCCCCGATGCGTCAGAGCGGCTTGCTGGCCAGGGGCTGCGTGGCCGGACCATGGATGACTTTGCCGTCGGCCTGGAAGATCGAGCCGTGGCACGGGCAGTCCCAGGTGCGGTCGGCGTTGTTCCAGGTCACGCTGCAGCCCATGTGCGTGCAGGCCGCGGAGACGCCATGCAGCGCGCCGGCATCGTCGCGCCATACTGCAATCTGTTCATCGCCGCGGGTGATCACGCCACCTTCGCCCGGGCCGATGGCCTCCAGATCATCGACCTGCGACTGACTCTCAGTGCTCTGGTTGTAGTCGTCCGGCGACGGACGCTGGGGATCGAACAGCGTCTTCCATGGCCTGCGTCCGGTCACTATCTGGCGGGCGATGCCGAGCCCTGCGGCGGTGCCGTTGCTGATGCCCCAAGCGTTGAATCCGGTCGCGATGAACAGCCCGGGCGCCTGCTCGGGGTCCGCTTCGCCAACGTAGGCCATGCGGTCGGCCGTGTCGTAATCCTCGTTGCACCAACGCCACACCGCTTCACCGACTGGCAGGTTGCTGCGCGCCCATTGCTCTAGATCGACAAATCGCTTCGCCACGTCGCCGTCCTGTCCGGTGTTGAAGCGCGGCCCAAGCACGAGCAGCAGCGGGCCGTGTTCGTCGCGGCCCATGCGAATCGAATGGGTCGGCTCTTCAACCGCAATGAACATGCCGTCGAGGCTGGCGCCATCCTCTGGCCGGAAGGCGATTGCCACGTGACAGCGCGGTTGAGTGGGGCTGGCCATATCGATTGGCGTCTCCACCGGCAGGTGCGTGGCAATGATCACCTGGTCGGCCTGGATCGCGCCGCCGTCGAAGCCTATCTGCCAGCGCTCGTTGCGCTCGAAGCTCAGGGCGCGGGTCTGCTGGTGGATCTGCCCACCGCGAGCCTGTACTGCCGCCGCGAGACCGACCAGGTAGCGGGTCGGATTGAACTGTGCCTGATCGGGAAATTCCAGCGCACCGGTGGTCTCGAAGGGCAGAGGGGCACGGTCGAGTACACGCGCTGCAAACCCCAGACAGTGTGCCGCCTCGGCCTCGCGCTCGATGGCTTCGCGGGCGTCGGCCGAACAGGCATAGGCGAAGGCGGATTGGCGCTGGTAGTCACAATCGATCTCCAGGCTCTTTACCCACTGACGAATGCGGTTCACCGCTTCGCGGTTGACGTCGGCGTAGCACTGCGCCAGGTCCTGGCCAAAGGTGTCGATCAGGTGTCGGTAGATGAGCGCGTGCTGTGTGGTGACCTTTGCGGTCGAGCGACCAGTGACCTGCCGGCCGACTTCGCGCGCTTCGAGCACCACGACCTTCTTGCCTGCCTCGCAAAGGGTCATGGCTGCGCTCAGTCCGACGATGCCGGCGCCGACCACGACGACGTCGCATTCGCTGTGGCCAGTCGCTGGCGGAAATTCGCAGTGGGGTGCGCTGGCAGTCCAGCAACATTCAGGTTTTGCAGATAGCGCAGGCATGGTCGGGTCTCCTCGGCTGAGTCGCATGGGCTGTCGACATTTCGCCATCCGTCGCGGCGGCGCCGGCATGTCGGGCGGAAAGATCGTCAGGCACTGGGCAGTAGAGCGACCCGGTTCGGGCGGGTTCCAGACCGCCCGGCAGGCAGCCGTTACTGCGC
The DNA here is from genome assembly GCF_902506445.1 of Pseudomonas sp. 9Ag. Lineage (NCBI taxonomy): Bacteria > Pseudomonadati > Pseudomonadota > Gammaproteobacteria > Pseudomonadales > Pseudomonadaceae > Pseudomonas > Pseudomonas sp. 9Ag. The sequence continues at coordinate 2,553,379 of NZ_LR733836.1, read as the reverse complement.
AGAGGAACAATCAGCGCGAAGGCCGATCCGAACTAGCTATGGACTGGACTCAAACAGTGGAGGGCAAGCCATGACCCAAGGCATCCTGGTTGGGGTGACGGTGGTATTCGTGGCGGTCACTCTCATTCAATACTGGAGCAACCCGAGCTGGTGGATACGCGGCTGGGATTTCCCCAAGTTGCAGATCGGTGCGTTGTTGCTGGCGCTGCTGCTGATTCAGCTCGTACTGCTGGATTTTTCCAACTACTGGAACCTGCTACTGCCACCCGCGACGCTGGGGTGCCTGGCCTACCAGTGGTGGTGGATACGCCCGTACACGCCGTTGGTGCACTGTGAGGCCGATTGGGCCGACCCGAACGACGACGGTCCGCGGATTCGTATCCTGTCCTCCAATGTGCTCACCCCGAACCGCCATGCCGACCGCCTGATCGCTCTGGTGAGACAGTACCGTCCGGATGTATTGGTCACGCTCGAGAGCGACCAATGGTGGGAGGACCAGCTGCAGGTCCTCAGCGACGACTACCCCTATAGCATCCGCTGTCCGTTGGACAACCTCTACGGCATGCACGTGTTCTCGCGGTTGCCCTTGGAGAATCAGCGGCTGAGTTACCTGGTGCAGGACAATATCCCCTCGATGCACGCCCGGCTGCGGGTCAATGACGAGCTGGGCGTGCGAATGCATTTCCTGCATCCGGCACCGCCGAGCCCGACCGAAAACGACGAGTCCACCGAACGTGACGTCGAACTGCTGATCGTCGGGCGCAGCGTCAAGCAGACCGATGAACCGGTGATCATCACTGGCGATCTGAACGACGTAGCCTGGTCGCCGACTACTCGGCTGTTCCGCAAGATCAGCGGCCTGCTCGATCCGCGCATCGGTCGCGGCATGTTCAACACTTTTCATGCGCAGCACCGTTTGCTGCGCTGGCCGCTGGATCACTTCTTCCACAGTGCTCACTTTCGCGTCGTGCGCATCAAGCGCCTGACGGATATCGGGTCGGATCACTTTCCAATGTTCATCGAACTGCAATACGACCGCCGCCACGCGAGCGAACAGCACAGCCTGGACACCAACGCTGATGACCGGGCGCGCATGCAGAACAAAGTCGCGCAGGAACCGGCCAGCAAGGACGATGTGCCGCATCCTTGAGCGGGCAGCGCGGGCAGCGCGGGCAGCGCGGGCAGCGCGGGCAGCCGTTGGCGGCAGGCGAGTGCGTGACCGCGCGGCTGTGCGCTGGAATGCCGCCGCCCGGGCCCGACAGTCACTATGAGGCTACTGGTCGACATGGATATGCGCAGCGGCCAGATCCTCGTAGCCACGTGACGATAGGGGTCACATCACGCGGCGAAGTGGGGTGCCTGAGGTCCCGGCGTACACGGCGGGCAACATCTAAAGGTCTGCACGCAGGCCGCACACGGTTAGGAGGCAACATGCAGCGTCGCGTCTTTCTTTCTACATTGGCTGCCGGCAGTGCACTGGCGCTGACTGCACCGCCGCTGCTGGCGCAGACCACAGAGGATCAGGTAGCGAGCCGTTCGCCCGATTCACTGCCACGCAACGAGGGCGATCACCCTCGCTATCGACCGCCACAACGCTTTGGCCTCGGGGGCGCCATCGCGCTGGGCGACATGCGGCGCCAGATCAGCGAGGAACAGGCGCGCGCCATTCTCAAGGCTGCCTGGGAGCAGGGCATCCGTTATTACGACACCTCGCCCTGGTACGGGCTGGGTCTGAGTGAGCGCCGGGTCGGCCAGTTACTTTACCCGCGCGATCGCGACGGCTACGTACTGTCATCCAAGACCGGGCGGCTGCTCGAACCCGATCCGGGCTATGACCATCCCGGTTGGCAGGGGGTGGACAACTTCCGTCCCGAATGGGATTTCTCAGCGTCCGCTACCCGTCGCTCCATCGAAGACAGCCTGCAGCGCCTGGGCGTGCCGCGCCTGGACATGGTGTTCATTCACGACCTGTCACCCGACCACATGGGTGAACAATGGCGCGAGCATTTCGAAGTGGCGCGCAAGGGCGCCATGCCTGAACTGGTGAAGATGCGGGAGGAGGGGCTGATCAAGGGCTGGGGGCTGGGCGTCAATACGCTCGAGCCACTGCTCGACGCGCTGGACGCCTCTGATCCGGATATCAGCTTGCTGGCCACTCAGTATTCGCTGCTGAAACATGAGGATGCGCTCACGCGCGCCTTTCCTGCTTGTGCGAAACGCAACGTCTCGCTGGTGCTCGGCGCGCCGCTCAACTCTGGCTACTTGGCCGGTGGCGAGTATTTCAATTACGACCGAGGTGCGCCGGCCGATATTGCCGACAAACGCGAGCGCTATCGGACGCTGGCGCGTGATCACGGCGTCGATCTGCGCACCGCGGCGTTGCAGTTCTGCAATGCACCGGACGTTGTGGCAGCTGTAGTAGCCGGGGCGAGCAGCCCCGAGCAGGTCCGAGAAAACGTTGCATCGATAGTTGATGCGCCTGTACCGGCTGCCTTCTGGGCGGCGGCCAAGGATCAGGGGTTACTGCATGCCGACGCGCCAATACCGCGCTAAACGACGTCCAATGCGAGGGCTGATTTGACTTTTACTGATGGCCGAGCCGGCCGCATGAACTGTCCGGACGGCTTCGGACGAGCACCCTACCTCCGGTCCGGCTCGGCGCACCGAACGTCGGTGGGCGGCGATACGCCCATATCGAGCTTGAAGGCGCGTGTCGACGCTCTGATCCAGGCCTCCACGCCCGGCCATTCGGGATTTCGTCTGCTGCTGTCCGGCGAGGATGCGTTCAATGCGCGGGCCGAAGCCATAACGCAGGCCACCGAGTCGCTCGACCTGCAGTACTACATTACCCACGACGGTATCAGCACACGCCTGTTGCTTGGCGAGCTGCTACAGGCGGCCAGCCGCGGCGTGCATATCCGGCTGTTGCTCGATGACTTCGCCAGCGATGCGCGCGATCACCGCATTCTGCTCAGCGCCGCCCATCCCAACATCGAGATGAAGGTGTTCAACCCGCCGAGAAAGGGCCGCAAACGAGCCATCACGCGACCTATGGGTCGCCTGCTTGAGCTCCCTCATCAACATCGGCGGATGCATAACAAGCTGCTGCTGGCTGATCGCAATCTGGTCGTCATGGGCGGGCGAAACCTCGGCGATGAATATTACGATGTCGACGCTGATCGCAATTTCGTCGACATCGACCTGCTGTGTGTCGGTCCCGTAGCCAGCGATCTGTCCGGCAGTTTCGAGGAGTACTGGCAACATTCACTGGCCGTGCCCATCGATCAATGCCTGCGTAAATCCATCAGGCGGTTCGGACGAAGGCAGCAACCTCGGCCCCTGGCGCAGGAAATAGACGATGCCTGTAACAAGGACGCGGACCATTGCGCGCAGCTGACCGCTTACCGTCAAGCGCCACAGCTCGGCACATGGCTGGATCAATTGGTCTGGGCGAAGGGCACAGCGCTGTGGGATCCGCCCGGCAAGCTTGCGACGGCTACGGTGCCCGACGAAGGCGAGATGATGACTGCGCCGCTACTGCCCGTGGCGCAGGCCGTTCGCCGAGAGCTGGTGATGGTGTCCGCTTACTTTGTGCCCACCCGAGCGGGGCTGGATTATCTAAGTAATTGTGCAGGTAGGGGAGTGTCGGTCCGGGTACTGACCAATTCGCTGGAGGCGACGGACGTTCCACTGGTACACGGTGGCTACCAGCCCTATCGCGCGGCTCTGTTGCGCGCCGGCGTAAGGCTGTTCGAGATGCGGAAAAAACCGGCAACGCACTCGCGCTACAGGCTCGCCGACACGCCGGTGAGTCTGCATAGCAAAGCGGCCGTGTTCGATGGTCGTCAGGTATTCATCGGCCCTCTGAACCTGGACCCACGCTCGGTTCTGTGGAATTCCGAAGTTGGCGTTCTGATCGACAGCCCGACGTTGGCCAGTGCTGTACGCCAGCTGGTGGCTGAGGGGCAATCCGGAACCGTGAGCTACGAAGTCGAACTCGGCGATTGTAGTCAGAGCGCCGGGCTTGTCTGGAACTATGAGGATGACCAAGGCCGCGCGCTCAGGCTCAAACGTGAACCGGCCAATCCATGGCGTCGCTTCAATGCCTGGCTGGCGCGCTTTTTAAAGATCGAGCCCTATCTGTAGTTCAAGCCGCACTCGGGAGAATCCAGCTCTCGGCAGAGCACATGTCTCTCCTAAATGATTGGAGGCACGATGCACCGTAGGGATGGACACAATCAATGGATGCGCACCGATTATGTCGTTGCCAGTTCAATTCAAAGATCAAGAACCGCTTCGTTTTATTGATCTACATTACGTTTTTGTCAGTTAGCTTAATTGCCAGCAACTAACCTCCACGCTGTTATGTCTACGCCTTAAGCAAAGCCACTCACTCAATGGAGGTAATGAGTTATATGGAAAACTCCAGAGGCTCCTTTACCAAAGGCATAGCGGCGGGCGTGATGTTAGCTGCTTTATTTGCCTTGTTGCTCATGTTGTTCGTGGCCTATACCGGCTCATACAACATCGCCGCTTCCCAGGATCATTCACCCTTCGTTCGCTGGTTGTTCTCCACCACCATGAGTAACTCAGTGGCGGCCAGGGCCGATGAGTTGGAGGTGCCTGAAGAATTTTCCGAAGCGCAGGTCGAGGCCGGAGCAGAGCACTACAAGGCAATGTGCGAACACTGCCACGCGGGCCCAGGCGTCAAACGAGCCGAGTGGGCCACGGGCTTGCTGCCGCAACCGCCGCACCTGGTCGAGGAGGCTGCACATTGGCAGCCAAACGAGGTGTTCTGGCTGGTCAAGCATGGCGTTCGTATGTCGGCCATGCCGGCTTTCGGCGAAACGCATGGGGATGCCGAGCTCTGGGATATTGCCGCTTTCGTAAAGCGGCTACCCGGTATGACCAGCAGCGAGTACGCCGCACTGGGTCAGCAAACCGGCACGCATAAGCACTAATAAAAGGAAACGAGATAATGCAAATGTCCTATTGGCGCTTTGCCGCCATGATCGCAACTTCTACCGTCGTGATGTTCGGCCTGATGTACCTGAACACTTATGCCTTCGAGCATATTTTCTGGAGCGAAACCCGGGCATGGATGGCGCTTCTGATGGGCGCCGTTATGGCGGTGATCATGCTGAGCTTTATGCTCAATATGTATCAGAAGAAGGGCGTCAATATCGCCATATATATTGGCAGCATTGTTGTATTCGCCTTGACGCTCTGGGTAATTAGAAGCCAGTCCACGGTAGGCGATACGGACTATATGAAGGCGATGATTCCCCACCATTCGATTGCAATCATGACCAGCGAGCGCGCACAGATTACCGATCCGCGCGTGCGCAAACTGGCTGATGAAATCATTGCGGCGCAGCGTCGCGAAATATCCGAAATGAAATACCTGATCAACGAACTCGAGAGGGTCGACTGATGCAACTTCATATGCACCGGAGCGGCTCTCGTTCGCTCGCCTGGAAATTACTCACACCGCTTGCCGCACTGTTGCTGACCGCCTGTGGCGACCCTGCGCCTGGGGAAGGTGTTAAAAAGCCGCTGATGAGCGGACCGACACCAGAGGTTGTCAGTGCGCGCGAAGCGGTGGGCACGCCTGACATTCCAACGATTGATCCGCAGACGCTCCACGCAGCCGAAATCGACAAGGTGCTGGACGCAGGGCCGCGCTGCATTTTTGCCTACACCGCCGAAAGCGCCCCTGTTGTCGCTCTTGAGTTAAAGGGTGATAAAGCAGGCCAAGGCGTGATGAAGGTTCATGGCCTGTTGGTGAAGCTCGCGGCGCAGCGTGCCGAGGCCGGTGGTTTCGCGCTGAGTACTGATGGCATGTCGGTCAGTATCAAACCCGCTGAGATAGCCGGCGACGCCATGCCAGCCAAACTCACGGAAGCCGATATGGTATTCGAGCTAGAGCAGGGGCTACGGGTTGGCTACCGCGGCTGGTATCGCTGCACCACGCCGTGATCCCTGCGCGATAAGCAGCGATCCGCGCCATTGCCATCCCATGAGGGTCGTTTGGCCCTCCACCGATCCGTGTAGGAGAAGAGCATGCTTCGCCACCTTGTGTTCGATGTAAACGAGACGTTGCTGGACGTTGCCGCGCTTGATCCGCTTTTTGCGCGCCTCTTCGGTGATGCCAATAGCCGTGTCGAATGGTTCCTGACCCTGCAGGAGGGCTGGATGACCGCGACCATCATTGGCCGCTTTCAGCCTTTCGCTGATCTGGCTCAGGCCGCATTAGTCGTGGTCGGGCGCCGACACGGGGTCGAGGTGAGCGAAGCGCATTGTCAGGAGCTGGTGGAGGGCATCAAGCGGCTGCCGGCCCACCCGGATGTGCGCCCCTCGCTGGAACAGCTGCGCGACGCGGGATTTCACCTGACCGCCCTGAGCAACGGCAGCTTGCAGGCGCTACGGCAGCAGCTGGAGACGGCGGGGCTGGGCAAGAGCTTTGACGCTGTTCTGTCTGTCGAGGAAACACAGCGCTACAAACCGGCAGCGGAGCCGTATCGAATGACTGCCGAGCGCCACGGTATAGCGCTGGGAGAAATGATGATGGTCGCGGCCCATGCCTGGGACATCACCGGCGCGGCGGCAGCAGGTTGTCGGACCGCGTTCATCGCACGGCCGGGCAAAGTGCTCAATCCGGCCGGAAGCCAGCCGGATCTGATCGGTGATGATCTGCAGGATTTCGCCGCGAAGCTGCTGGCCGGGCATCAGGCTTAACGGGAGATAGCACTCGGTTTCATTGCTCCGTCTTCTTGCCGCTAAAGGCGGTAATCGGCTTTTCCGCTTCCTTGTCCAGACCGCTGGCAAAGGTCTTCAGCCCCTCGATGATGGGCATCAGCGCAGCCCATAGTTCGTCGTCGTGCAGCATCTTGTAGGCGCCGGTCACACCCGGCGCTTCGTCGTGCTTGTCGTCCGGCTGGTACCGGCCAACGGCTGCAAAGGCGGACTGGAAAGCGAACACCGTCTTGTAGAACTGCGCGGGCTCGATGCGGGACAGCGCCATGCCTAGGATCGACAGGTTCTGCATGGCGTTGAGCGAGCCTTCCTTGCTCATGCCGTCCACCAGCACCTTGAGCAGCTGTTGCTGCGAGCCGGCCAGATCATTGGCGAAGCGCAGGATGCCGCCTTGATGCAGGGTTTCCAGCAAGGTATCCAGTTCTTCGCGGGCAGTCGGCTCGGTCGGGGTCGGTTTGACGTCGTAATTCAATCGTTGGGCCATCAGAATCTCTCCGGGTGCGGGGCTTGGGCGGGCGGTTCGACGTAGTCCTCGCGATACCACTTCACCTCGACGGGCACGCCATCGTTCGGTGTGCGATGGGCGTTGCGGAAGTTGTTCGACGGCAGCGGCGGCTCGCCTTTCTCTGGCAGTACTTCCAGCTTGACCGCGGTTTCCTTGTAAGCCGGCGTGTTCACATCCGGGTCATGATGTTCACCGGTGAGCAGGTTCAAGCCGGGTTTGCCCTGGTGGATGGGCATGAACAGCGTGTTACCGGCGACCCTGTCAGTCACCGTGGCGCGCGCTTCTACCGAACCGCGCCGCGAGGTCACCCGTACCCAGGTGCCGTCCTCGATGCCGCGCTCGGCGGCCAGCTCCGGGCTGACTTCGACGAACCAGTTCGGCGCCTGCGACCAGATGCGCGGCCCGCGCCCGGTCTGATTGGTGCTCTGGAATTGTTCAAGCATGCGGCCGTTGTCGAGCATGATGTCGTACTCGCTATCGGCCGCTTCGGCGGGCGCTTTCCATTCCAGCGGGAAGAGCATGGCCTTGCCGTCATCGGTGTGGAAACGCTCGGTATACAGCAGCGGTGTGGTGCTGCCGTCGCTTTGCATCGGCCAGAACAACGACTGCCAGCCTTCCAGCCGCTCATAGCTGACGCCTTGGAACATGGTGGCGATGCTCGCCGCCTCATCCATGATCTGGCTCGGGTGGGTGTAGCCCCAGTCATAGCCCATGCGCTTGGCGAGGTCGGTGAGGATTTGCCAATCGGGACGGCTTTCGCCGAGCGGCGGCAGCACCTGGTAGAAGCGCTGAATGCGGCGTTCGGTGTTGGTGAAGGTGCCGTCCTTCTCCACCGAGGGAGAGGCCGGCAGCACCACGTCGGCGAACTCGGCGGTGCGGCTCATGAAGATGTCCTGCACTACCATGAAATCCAGGCTTTCGAAGCCGCTGTGCACGCTAGTGCTGTCAGCGTCGGAGAACGCGGTTTCCTCGCCGATGATGAACATCGCCTTGACCGAGCCCTCGTCGGCGCCCTTGACCATGGTGAAGTTGTCGTTGCCTTTTTCCAGCGACAGTTTCTCCTTGGGCACGCCCCAGGCTTTGGCCCACTTGTCGCGGTTCTTTTCCTCGGTGACCTTTTCGTAGCCGGGGTACATGTTCTTCAGGCAACCGAAGTCGCTGGCGCCCTGAACGTTGTTATGCCCGCGCATTGGATAGCCGCCGGTGCCGGGCCGGCCGTAGTTGCCGGTAACCAGCAAGAGGTTCGACAGCGCCGTGCTGGTGTCCGAACCGTGGCTGTGCTGCGTGATGCCCATGGCCCAGAGCAGGCACACGCTTTTCGCCTGACCAATCAGCTCGGCCGCTTCGATCAGTTTTTCTTTCTCGATACCAGTGATCTGCGCAGCGAAGTCCATGGTGAAGGGCTCCAGCGACTGCTTGTATTCCTCGATCTGATTGACCCGTGCATCGAGGAACTCCTGGTCGGCATAGCCATGCTCGAACATGTAGCGCGACAGCGCTGAGGCCCAGACCATGTCGGTGCTGGCGTTGGGACGCAGATGAATATCAGCGCGCTCGGCCATCTCGTGCTTGCGCGGGTCAAACACCACCCACCTCTGGCCCCGGTGCTTTTTTTGCGCCTTCAGTTTGGAGGCAATCACCGGATGGTTTTCGGACAGGTTGCTGCCGACCATGACGATCAGGTCGGCCTTCTCCATATCCTCGATAGTGCCGGCATCCCCGCCATAGCCTACTGTGCGGAACAGGCCTTTGGTGGCCGGGTTCTGACAGTAGCGGGAGGAGTTGTCGACGCTGTTGGTGCCGATGATCGCGCGGGCGATCTTCTGTGTGAGGTAGGCCTCTTCGTTACTGGCCTTGCTCGATCCGATGAATCCGATAGCGTCCGGTCCGTGGTTATCGCGGATCTGCAGCAGACGATGGGCGACCAGATCGAGCGCCTCATCCCAGCTGGCCTCACGAAATTTGCCGTTGTCGCGGATCAGCGGGGTGGTCAGGCGCTTCGGGTCGTTGACGAAATCCCAAGCGAACTTGCCCTTGATGCAGGTGGAGATGCCGTTGGCTGGCGCATCGACTACTGGTTGCACCTTGAGAATATGCCGGTCACGCGTCCACATCTCGAACGAGCAGCCCACGCCGCAGTAGGTGCAGACCGTTTTCGTACGTTTGATCTCAGGCTGGCGCCAATGCATGTCCAGCTTCGAGATGGCGGTGATCGGCCGCGCGCCGATGGTTTCCTCAAGCTTCTTGACCATGTCGATCATCGGCCGCTTCACATCCTGCGGCAGCGCCGTGAAGGGGCCGGCGTCGGGCTGCATGGTCTTTTCCAGCAGCGCGTTGCATGGGCATACGGTTACGCAGTGGCCGCAGCTTACGCAGCTGGATTCGTCGATCGGCTTGCCGCCATCCCACAGCACGCGCGGATGTTCCATGTTGAAGTCGATGGACAGCGTCTCGTTGACCTCGACGTTCTGGCAGGCTTCGACACAGCGGCCGCAAAGGATGCACTGGTCGGGATCGTAGGTGTAGAAGGGGTTGGAATGATCCTTGTCGTAAGGCTTGCGCTTGAATTCGTAGCGCTGGATCGGCGGATTGATCTGCGCATAGGTGTTGTGCAACGTGCAGTCGCCGGTGTTGTGCTCGCACAGCGTGCAGTACAGCTCGTGCTTGGCCACCAGCCGATCCATGCCTTCCTCGCGCGCGGCCTTGGCCTCGGGTATCTGGCTGGTGACTTCGAGCCCGTCGTGCGCTTTCAGCGTACAGCCGCGCACCAGTTCGCCATCGACCTGAACCCAGCAGACGTCGCAGGTTTGTGGCGATCCCAGCGCGCGGTGATAACAGACGTGGGGAAGGTCGATGTCATGGCTGGCTAGAAAATCGATCAGCGGGGTGTCGGCATCGCCGTTAAGTGGCTTGCCGTCGAAGTGGATCGTGCAGTTGCTCATCAGGCCTCCGTTTTTGTTGTCGGATGGGTGCGGATGGCATCCTGGCCTGGCGCCGGCACGGCCCGGCGGCTCCTGCGAACTCCAGCGCTATAGCGCAAGGCTAGAGCGCTGGTTCCGGAAATGATTGTTCATAGCTGACTGGCCGCCCTGCGCAAATGTTCCCTTCTGATCTGTGGGGTCTCCATGGCCTTTGGCACCTGGATCGCCGCTTCGATTGAACTCATGCGCCGGTGGGCGGCCAGAAACATACAGTCACATACGGATACAGTCAGGACGCGCCTTACCGGATGGCCCAGCTTTTCCCCCGCACCGCCGACATGTGGTTACGTCTGGTATTGCTCCTTTTGTCATTGGGGCTTGTCGGGGTTTTCGTCGCGTTCGTCATCCTGTCGCGCTCGTCCTATGTCACCGACCAGGGTTTCACGGTCAACCAGCCGGTGCCTTTCAGCCATGAGCATCACGCCGGTGCGCTGCAGATCGACTGTCGCTACTGCCACGACAATGTCGAGACCAGCCCGGTGGCGGGCCTGCCGCCAACTCACACCTGCATGAGCTGTCATTCGCATATCTGGACCGGCGCGGAAATGCTCGCACCGGTTCGCCAGAGCCTCGTTGAAGGCGAGCCGTTGCGCTGGAATCGGGTGACCGAACTGCCGGATTACGTATTTTTCCACCACGGTGTGCACGTCAACGCTGGCGTGGGTTGCGCCGAATGCCATGGGCAGGTCGACCGCATGCCGCTGATGAGCAAGGCGGAGCCGTTCACCATGAGCTGGTGTCTCGATTGTCATCAGGACCCTGCGCCACGCCTGCGCCCTCGGGACGCTGTGACCGACATGAACTGGCAATACAAGGGCGACCGCCGGGAGCTCGGCGAGGCGCTCATGCGCCAGTACCACATCGGCGACGGCAACCTGACCCATTGCTACACATGCCATAGGTAGGCCATGCAGATTCGAGACGAAACCGACCCACAGCACCCTGCGCCCCTCGACTGGACGGCGATTCGCGCGCGTCTGGAAGGCGAGCGCGGGGCAGGGTACTGGCGCAGCCTCGAACAGCTGGCCGACGAACCGGCGTTTGCCGAATTCGTCGAAGCCGAGTTTCCGTCGATCGCGCCGCAGATGGACCGTCGACGCTTCCTGCAGGTGATGGGCGCGTCCATGGCCATGGCCGGGCTCGCCGGCTGCAGTGAACCGGAAAAGGGCGTGCCTTATGTGGTGCAGCCGGAAAAGGTCATCCCCGGCGAGGCGCAGTGGTATGCCACCACGGTGACCTTTGCCGGCTACGCCCAGCCGGTCCTGGGCCGCACCCATGTGGGTCGTCCAACCAAGCTGGAGGGCAACCCCGATCACCCGCTCAGCCAGGGAGCCAGTACGGCGATCATTCAGGCGGCGATTCTCCAGCTGTACGACCCCGACCGCTCGCAGGCACCACGTTTCAAAGGCGTGGATACCAGCTGGGACAGCTTCCAGCTCGATGCCAGCCGCCTGGCTGAACGGCTTGATCAACAGCGTGGTCGCGGGCTGCACCTGTTGTTCGGTGCCAGCAGCTCACCGACGTTGCGCCGTCAGCTAGAGGAATTGCTGCAGCGCTGGCCCGAGGCCCAGCTGTATCGACACGAACCTTTCGAGGGCGATCACTATCAGGCTGCCGAGCGCGCCTTCGGTCGTGCCGTCGAGACGCACTACCGCTTCGAGGCGGCCGAATGGGTGTTGAGTTTCGAACATGATTGGCTTGGCGCCGGGCCCCGCGAACTGCCGCATGCGCTCGGCTGGGGCGAGCGCAAGCGGCGAGCAGCGAAGGGCGACGGCGAAGCACGTTTGCTGGTCGTCGAATCAGTGCCGACGCTGACCGGGGCGAAGGCCAGCGAGCGCCAGCGAATCGAGCCGGAGACGTTGCAAGCCTGTCTGCAGGCGTTGGCAGCCGCGCTGGGTGAGGGCGAAGGGCCGGCCCAACCGCTGCCGGTCGAGCGTCAGCGCTGGATCGAGGCGGTCGCCCGCGAACTCAAAGCCCGCGCCGGACGCTGCCTGATCACTGCTGGTGAGCGCACACCGCTGGCGGTCCAGGCAGCTGTGCACCGGCTCAATCAGCGGCTGGGTAATGTCGGAAACACGCTGACCTATAGCGTGCCGGTGGTCTGGCTCGAAGCGGCGGGGCAGCGTCTGGGCGATCTTCCGCAACTGGTCGAGGCTATTCGCAGCGATCAGGTCGAAGCGCTGCTGATGCTTGAATGCAACCCCGTGGACACCGCACCGGCGGATCTGGAACTGGAAGCTGTGCTTGATCAGGTGCCGTTGCGCATCCATGCCGGGCTCTACTACGACGAGACGGCCGCCTACTGCCACTGGCATCTGCCGTTGACCCACAACCTCGACGGTTGGAACGACGCCCGCGCCGCCGATGGCAGTGTCTGTCTTGGCCAGCCGTTGGTGCGCACCTTCTACAGCAGCCGAACGGTTTCCGAGGTATTGGCGCTGTTGCAGGGGGACCTCACCCCCGATGGCCGGGCAGAGTTGCGCAAGACCTGGCAGGCGCTCGATGAGAACGCCTGGCGGCAGGCGCTGGAACTTGGCTTTATCGCCGACACCGCGCTGCCTCCGTTGACCATCGAGGCGGCGCCCGTCACCTGGGAAGCAGAGCCCGCTCCGGTGGAAGGGCTGACACTGCGCTTTCTGCCGGACCCCAGCGTATGGGATGGACGCCTGGCAAACCTCGGCTGGTTACAGGAGCTGCCCAAGCCGATCACCAAGCTCACCTGGGACAACGTCATCGGCGTGGCACCAAAGCTCGCCGAAGCCTATGGGCTGGCGAACGGTGACATGGTGCGCGTCACGCTAGAACGCCGCGTGGTGATTGGCCCGGTTTGGATCATGCCTGGCCACGCCGAGCACACCCTCAGCCTTTATGCCGGTTATGGCCGCACCCGCGCCGGGCGCGTGGCGGATCGTCTGGGCTATGACCTGGCGCCGTTGCGCACAGCTGTTGATCCCTGGCTGTGTCGCGGCGCCATGCTGGAGAAAACCGGTGAGTTCATGCCGCTGGCCACGACCCAGTCGCATCACGTGCTGCATGGCAAAGAAGCCATCAAGAGCGAGCCGCGCGATGAGGCCTATCGCAAGGTGGCGACAGAGCCGCTGTACCGCTTCGAACAAGCGAAGACGCTCTACCCGCCGACGCCTCCGAAAGAGCCGGTGTGGGGTATGACCATCGACCTGGATCAGTGCATCGGATGCAACGCCTGCGTTGTCGCCTGCCAGGCGGAGAACAATATTCCCGTGGTTGGCAAAGAGCAGGTCGCCGTGGGCCGCAACATGCACTGGCTGCGAGTCGACCACTATTACAAAGGAGACCCTGACGAGCCCGAGTCGTCGGCGTTCCAGCCGGTGCCCTGCATGCAGTGCGAACAGGCGCCGTGCGAGGTCGGGTGCCCGGTCAACGCCACGGTGCACGGGCCGGACGGTCTCAATGAGCAGATCTACAACCGCTGCATCGGGACCCGCACGTGCGCGTCCTACTGCCCGTACAAGGTGCGACGCTTCAACTGGTTTGACTGGACAGGCGACGATGAGCCCTCGATCCAGCATCAGCGCAACCCCAACGTCACGGTGCGCTCGCGCGGCGTGATGGAAAAGTGCACCTATTGCGTCCAGCGCATCAGTGAGGCGCGCATCGCTGCCCGTATCGAGAATCGCCCGGTGGCCGATGGCGAGGTGCAGACCGCTTGCCAGCAGAGCTGCCCGACCCAGGCCATCGTGTTCGGTGATCTGTCTGATCCCGGCGCGCGCGTCCTCGAGGGGCGCGATACCCAGCGTCACTACGCGCTGCTGGAAGAACTCGGCACGCGACCGAAGACGACTTATCTGGGTGTGGTCGATCTGCCCAAGGTTGTCGAGGACGAGTCGTGAGCGGCGCTGGTGTGGGTTGCGGGTACACAGGTGCCGATACGCCGCACTTCCTGCCCGGGCAGATGCCGCTCGGTGAAGTTTCGGACCGGGTGCTGACCGTCCCGGTCGACTTTGCTCGTTATCGCCGCGCCTGGTGGGCGCTGTTCATCTTCAGCTGCCTGCTGCTGGGGCTGTTCATCGCCTCGGCGGTCGTGGTGGTCTGGAAGGGTGTCGGCGTGTTCGGCAACAACGACCCGGTGTTTTGGGGATTTCCCATCCTCAACTACATGTGGTGGCTGGGCATCGGTCATGCCGGAACCTTCATTTCGGCGATGTTGCTGCTGCTCAACCGGCCGTGGCGCAACTCGCTCAACCGCATGGCCGAGCTGATGACGCTCATGGCGGTGGTCTGCGCCGGCATCTACCCGATCCTGCACCTGGGGCGGCCCTGGCTGTTCTACTGGAGCGCCCCATACCCGAACACCATGGAGCTGTGGCCGCAGTTCAAGAGCCCGACGTCGTGGGACTTCTTTGCCGTGCTTGGCTACCTGTTCGTGTCGCTGATATTCATCTACATCGGCGCGATACCGGATTTCGCCTCGGCCCGCGATCACGCCCTCAAACGGCGTTACAAGATTTTCTACGGTCTGCTGGCACTCGGCTGGCGGGGCGCTTCTTCGCACTGGGCGCACTGGCGGCGGGCCTACCGTTTCATTGCGCTGCTGGCGATTCCGCTGGTGTTTGCGGTGTCCAGCGGCTACTCGTTCCTGCTCGATCTGTCACCGGAAACCGGCTGGCACTCGACGGTGTTTCCTCCGTATTTCGTCGCTGGCGCGATCTTCTCCGGCTTTGCGCTGGTGATCATCATTGCGCTGGGGCTGCGCCGTTTCTTCGGTTGGCAGTTACTGATCACGGTCAAGCATCTGGACGTGCTCGGCGTATTGCTGCTCGCCAGCGGCTGGATGACTGCTTACGGCTATTTTGCCGACACCTTCATCGCCTTCTATTCGGGCAAGGAACACGAGATCACCATGGCCATGGCGCGTCTGACCGGGCCGATGGCCTGGAGCTGGTGGACGGCGATCTTCTTCAATCTGGTTTGCCTGCAAGCGCTCTGGTGGCCGCAAGTGCGGCGCAATGGCAAGGCGTTGCTGGCGATAGCGGTCGGCGTGCTGATCGGCATGTGGTGCGAGCGCTGGATGCTGATCATCGTGCCGGCCACCCGTGATTACCTCACGGCCACCTGGCAGGGCTACAGCCCGACGTTCTGGGACTGGTCCTTGTTCATCGGTACCTTCGGGCTGTTCCTTGTGCCGTTCAGTTTGTTCATGCGGCTGCTGCCGATGGTCTCCACCTTTGAAGTCAAAGAGGCGCTGCACCGTTATCGGGGAGAGGCCGATGACTGAGCGCTGCTACGGATTTCTGGCTGACTTCACCCAGCCCGAGCCGCTGATCGAGGCGGCCCGCGCCGCGCGCGAGGCTGGCTACACGCGGATGGAGGCGTACAGCCCGTTCATGCTGCCGGAGCTGGAGCCGGTGCTCGGCCAGCGCAACAATCGCGCCTACTGGGCCGGGATCCTCGGTGCGCTGATCGGCGGCGGGCTGGGATTGGGCATGCAGATATACGCCAATCTCAGTTACCCACTGGATATCGGCGGCCGGCCGCTGATCGCTTTGCAGGGCTTCGCCGTCATCACCTTTCTACTGACCATCACCGGCGGCGCGCTGGGTGCGCTGTTCGGTCCGCTGTTTCTTTGCCGGTTGCCGCTGCTGCACCACCCGCTGTTCGAAATGGAAGCCTTCAAACGCGCCACGGACGATCGCTTCCTGCTCTGTATTCGGGCGGACGATCCGCTGTTCAGCGAGACCGAGACAGCGCTATGGCTGGCGGAACGGGCGGTGTCGGTCAGCAAGGTGCCTGCCTGATGCCTTGGCTTTTCGTTTTCATCCTGTTGCTCAGCGGCTGCGATCAGATGGCGCAGCAGCCACGTGCCGACGCGCAGGAGGCCTCCCTGTTCTTCCCGGACGGCAAGGTGAACCAGGCGCCGCCGGTAGGCACGGTGGCGCGCGGCGAGTTGGCATGGGGGGCGGTCCTGGCCGAGCGTCCGCCGCTGACTGAAGCGCTGCTGGCGCGTGGTGAGGAGCGCTATCGCATCAATTGCGTGCCTTGTCATGGCTTGGCCGGTGATGGCCTGGGCGCGGTGGTCGAGCGGGGCTTTCCGCAACCGCCAGACTTCGCCGAGCCGCGTCTGATTCAGGCCGCGGATCGCCACTTTATCCGGGTAATCGCCGAAGGTTATGGGGTGATGTACAGCTATGCCGCGCGCGTGAAACCGGCTGATCGTTGGGCCATCGTTGCGCATATACGCGCCTTGCAGTTGGCGCGGGCGGCCAAGGTCGGGACGCTGCCGGAGCTGGATCGCCGCGCGCTGGAGGCATTGCCATGAGCGCGGTGAGTTTCAAGGGCGCCAAGGGTGCACGCAGCATTGCCTGGGTGGCGTTGACCATCGGCGTGGTTGGGCTCGGCATCGGCCTGCTGCTGGCGCCGCGCGACACCCTGGCCGCCTGTGTGGCCAGCCTGCTGGGGCTTGCCGGGATTCCGCTGGGCGCATTGGCTTTGGGGCTTGCACTGGCGCCGGTCAGCGGCAGCGTTCGCGATCAGCTATGGCCCTGGACGCTGGTTGCCAGCCGGGCCATGCCGGGGTTGGCAATACTGGTGCTGCCCGGGCTGCTTGGCGCCGGGTTTATCTACGAGTGGATGCACCAGTACAACGATGGCTTCCGCGGATTGTGGCTCTGGTGGCCCAGTTTCGTCGTGCGCGGTTTGCTCTATGTCGTCCTGTGGTGGGCGCTGGCGCGCTGGCTGCTACCGACCACGCTGCACAACCCTGCTGGGGCCGGTCTGGGCCTGATCGCGGTGGTGCTGAGCGTGTCGCTGGCGGCCTTCGACTGGGCTCAATCGATGGACCCGCACTTCGCGTCCAGCATATTCGGGCTGTTGTGGCTGGGCCGGCTGATGCTGTCCGGGATCACTGCCTGCATTCTGTTCAGCCTGTTCGCCGGTGCCTCCCACACGGGTGTTTTGCGCGGCTTGCTGTCGGCTGCGGCGTTAGCCTGGATCTATCTGCACTTCATGCAGTATCTGATTGTCTGGTACGGCAACCTGCCCGAAGAGGTTCGCTGGTACGAGATCCGCGCCCGCGAATGGCCATTGTTGACCTGGTTGGTGGCGCTGCAGAGCCTGGTATTCGTCGCGACCTGGTGGCCGTTTTCAGCGCGCCGGGTGCCACTGGCGGTGCTCGCCGGTGGCACGCTGCTGCTGGGGCTGGCCGAAGGCGCCTGGCTGAGCCTGGCGAGCCTGTCTGGTTTGAATGCGCTGGCGAGCGGCTTGGCGATGTTGGCCGCTGCCGCCGCTGGTGGCGGACTGATCGCGCTGCTGGTTCTACCGAGGAGGTCCGCATGAGCGTTCCGGTCGACCCGCGCTCGAAAGACGATGGCTTCGAACATCACGACGCCAATGTCAAAGGCCTGTTGGCGGTTGGCTTCGGCTTGCTGGCTACGCTGGCAGTGTCGCTTACTGCCGTTGCTGTGCTGATTAGCTACTACGAGTCGACGCCCGAGCCCCCGGTGACGGCGCTCGAACGCGACAGAATTATCCCGCCTGCGCCGCGTCTGGAAACCAGTAGCCGTGGCAACGGCCAGCAGGTGATCCGCGAGGCTGAGCAGCGCCTGAGCCGCTATGCCTGGATCGACCGCGATGCTGGCATTGCGAGCGTCCCGCTCCAGCGGGCACGTGTCCTGTTGCTCGAGCGCGGCTGGCCGGCGCCGGTGGAGGCCAGCGGCGGGGGGGACGTACGCCTGCAACAGACCAAACAGAGGGCGCAACCCTGATGAGCCGTCTGCTGCTGATCCTCGCCGCTGCCTTGTCCTTGGTGCTGACATTCTCTGCGCGAGCCGCCGAGCCATTTGATCCCTTCGCTGCCGCCGGCATCGACCCGCAGCCCGGTGCACAGGTGCCACTGGATACGCGCTTCACCGATGACAGCGGCAAGTCGGTCACGCTTGCCGAATTGCTCGATGGTCGGCCTGCGGTGCTGGTGCCGGTGTATTTCCGCTGCCCCAACGTGTGCGGGTCGCAACTGGCGAGCCTGTTCAACCTGCTCGGCGCGGTGCCCTTCGAACTCGGCAAGGATTACGTGGTGATCGCCTATAGCTTCAACCCGCACGAGACGCCGGCTGATGCCCGTGCCGAACGCGACAAGCTCGAACGGCGTTGGCCAGAGTTGGCGGGTTCGCAATCGGTTCATTTGCTCACCGGACAGGAGTCGGCCAGCCGCCGTGTCAGCGACGCGCTGGGCTTTCATTACCGCTGGGATGCGGAAATTCAGGAATACGCGCACGCCTCGGCGGTCGCCACGCTGAGCCCGTCCGGCAAGCTGGTGCAGTGGCTGTATGGGCTCGGCTATCAGCCCAACGATCTGCGGCTGGCCCTGACTGATGCTGGCGAAGGGCGGGTCGGCGATTTCAGTGATCAGTTACTGCTGCTCTGTTACCACTACAACCCGCGCACCGGTGGGTACGACAACTGGGTCATCGGTGCGCTGCAGGTGGGCGGCACCGGCACGGCGCTGGCATTGCTCGGTTTCATCGGGCTGTCGCTGTGGCGCGAGCGACGCAAGCGGGAGGCCGGCGATGGACAATGATTTTCTGCGCCTGTGGCCGCAAACCGCATCCGAGCATGCGAGCAGCATCGACTGGTTGATCTGGTCGTTCACCGGAATGATGACGATCTTCGTGGTCCCGGTGTTCGTGCTCACGATTCTTTTCGCAATACGCTACCGCAAGGGCACCAAGGTCCGACGCGACCATCGCCCGCGCGGCAGCATGAAGGTCGAAATGACCTGGATCGTACTGCCCTTCATTGGCTCGATGATCATCTATCTGGTCTCGGCAAAGCTGTATTACGAAGTGCGCACGCCGCCGGTGGATGCCATGGAGATTCAGGTGGTGGCCAAGCAATGGATGTGGAAATTCCAGCATCCCGGTGGTCAACGCGAGATCAATACCTTGCACGTGCCGGTTGGGCGCCCGGTGCGGCTGAACATGATCTCCCAGGACGTGATTCACAGCCTTTACTTTCCAGCCCTGCGCATCAAGCAGGACCTGGTGCCGGGGCGTTACACGCAGCTTTGGTTCAACGCCACCGAAGCGGGTCGCTACGAGGTGTTCTGTGCCGAGTACTGCGGCACCGATCATTCGAAGATGCTTGCCACGCTGATTGTGCAACCGCCACAGGAGTACGCGCGCTGGCTGTCACAGGCCGGTGCCAGCGAATCCTTGGCCGAGCAGGGTGAGGTGCTGTTTCGTCAGTTCGGTTGCAGCGGTTGTCATGGCCCGGCCGCCGTGGCCAAGGCACCGAAACTCGAGGGACTTTATGGCCGTCGGGTGGCGTTGGAGGACGGCAGCTTTGTCGTGGCCGACCAGGCCTACATTCGCGACAGCATCCTGCTGCCGCACAAGCAGATTGTGGCTGGCTACGAATCGATCATGCCGAGCTTCGCCAACGTGATCGATGAGGAGGGCGTGCTGCGCCTGACGGCCTATATCCAGTCGCTTGGCAAAGTAGGGGAAAGCGGGCAGGGCGAGCCGCATGCCGACAGCCCCCGCAGCCCGACGCCAGAGGAGACACTACCTTGACTCAGAAGAACCCGGCCGCCGACCGCTCGCCCAGTTACCTTGCCGACGAGCACGGGCTACGCACCTGGCTGCTGACCACGGACCACAAGCGCATCGCAATCCTCTACCTGATCGGTGTAACAGTCTTCTTCTTCCTCGGCAGCCTGGCTGCCGGCCTGGTGCGCATCGAGCTGGTCACCCCCGAGGGCGACCTGTTGAGCCCGGACGGCTACAACCGCACCTTCACCCTGCACGGTGTGGTCATGGTGTGGTTCTTCCTGATTCCCTCGATCCCGGCGGTGTTTGGCAACTTCCTCATCCCGATCATGATTGGTGCCAAGGAGATGGCCTTTCCCAAGCTGAATCTGTTCAGCTGGTACCTGTTGGTGGGTGGAGGCCTCTTCACGCTGTACTCGCTCCTGGCCGGAGGCGTGGATACCGGCTGGACCTTCTACACGCCGCTGTCGACGATGTTCAGTAACGGCCATGTGGTGGCGGTGATTCTCGGGGTGTTCATCGTCGGCTTCTCGTCGATCCTGACGGGGCTGAACATCATCGTCACCATTCATACGCTACGTGCGCCGGGCATGACCTGGTTCCGGATGCCGCTGTTCTGTTGGTCGCTGTATGCCACCTCGGTGATCTTGGTGCTGGCCACGCCGGTGCTGGCAATCACACTGCTGCTGGTGGCGGCGGAGTACCTGTTCGGCATTGGCGTGTTCGATCCAAGCCTGGGGGGCGACCCGCTGCTGTTTCAGCACCTGTTCTGGTTCTACAGCCATCCGGCGGTATACATCATGATCCTGCCGGCGATGGGCGTGATGAGCGAACTGATTACCGCGGCGGCGCACAAGCGTATTTTTGGTTATTCATTCGTGGCCTATTCCAGCCTGGCCATCGCGGTGATCGGCTTCATGGTCTGGGGCCACCACATGTTCGTGGCGGGGCAGTCGATGTACGCCAGCATGGTCTTCTCGTTGCTGAGCTTTCTGGTGGCAATCCCTTCAGCGATCAAGGTCTACAACTGGACCGCGACACTCTACAAAAGCAACCTGACCATCGATGCGCACTTTCTCTATGCGCTGACCTTTATCGGCCTGTTCGTCATTGGCGGGGTAACCGGGTTGTTCCTCGCACTGCTGGCCGCGGACGTGCACGTGCACGACACCTATTTCGTGGTCGCGCATTTCCACTACATCATGGTCGGCGCGGCGGTGGCCGGGTTCTTTGGCGCGCTGCACTTCTGGTGGCCGAAGATGACCGGGCGGATGTACTCGCAGCTGTGGGGCAAGATCGCGGCGGTGATGATCTTCTGCGGTTTCAACCTGACATTTTTCCCACAGTTCCTGCTCGGCTATCTGGGCATGCCACGGCGCTACCACAGCTACCCGGAAGACTTTCAATTCCTCCATGTGTTGTCGTCCGCTGGCGCAGGGGTACTGGCGGTGGGTTACATCATGCCGTTCTGCTATCTGCTCTGGTCGTTGCGTTACGGCCCGTTGGCCGATGACGACCCATGGGATGCGGCGGGGCTGGAATGGCGCACCTCGTCGCCACCGCCCCAGTACAACTTTGTCGAGACGCCGATCGTTGACTTCGAGGCCTACGATTACCCTCCAGAGGCGACCCATGGCCGATCCTGACGGGTACCTGACCGAGCCTTACCAGACCGCAGCCCAGCAGCGAGAAGCGAGTTTTCTGGGCATGTGGTTGTTTCTCGCCACTGAAATCATGATGTTTGGCGTGCTGTTGCTGGTCATCTACTACTACCGACTGCAGCACCCCGAGGCAGTGGGCGAGGCGGTGCAGCACCTGCATTCGATTCTGGCGGGATTCAACAGCGCGCTGTTGCTCACCGGCAGCCTGTGCATGAGCCTGATGGTGCAGGCTTCGCGCTTGGGTAACTACCGTCGGGTGCAGCAGTGGCTCTTGCTCAGTGCCTTCTTCGGCCTGGCGTTCCTGGGGGTGAAATTCTTTGAGTACGGCTGGGAATACCACGAAGGGCTGTTGCCCGGCATAGGCCGCGAGTCGCCGCTGGAGAATCCAGCCGCGCGGCTGTTCATGAACATTTATTTCTTCGCCACCGCGCTGCATGCGGTGCACCTGACCATTGCGGTGGTGATCGTGCTGGGCATGGTGGGGCGCATTCACTTCGCCCATATGAAACTGCCGGAGCGGGCGATTACACTGGAAATGGTCGGGCTGTACTGGCACATGGTCGATGTGATCTGGATTTTTTTGTATCCCTCGCTTTATCTGGTCGGGAGGGCAGCATGAAGGCAAGCAAGCTGGTGCTGATCTATGCCGGACTACTAGCGCTAGTGGCCATCAGCGTCACGATAGCCATTCAGTTTCCACAATGGGCAATGGTCGCGTTGGTTTGTGCGGCCGGGCAGGCCCTGCTGGTGCTGTTTGGCCTGGCCCAGCTCGGCACCCACTCGCCGCTGGTTCGCTTCTTCGCGCTGGGCGCGGGGTTCTGGCTGGTGTTCCTGTTCGCCCTTTCAATAGCTGATCTGCTGACGCGCGGTAGCTAGCTGCTCGCTGGGTGGTCTGCGTTGGCATTACTGAAAGTCCCGGCTGCGCACATCGAGCCCGGTGAGCATCGGGGTGAGATCACTGAGACGCCCGGCGATGACGTGGCGTACACCGTTTGCCGATTCCAGATGCCCATCGATTCGAAGCATTTGCGACTGTATCAACACCCGCCGTTGCCGCTCGGCCAGGTCGTGCCAGACCACCACGTTGATCATGCCGAACTCGTCTTCCAGGGTGACGAAGATGACCCCGCTGGCGGTCTGTGGGCGCTGGCGCCCGATGACCAGCCCGGCCACGCTGACCAGACGACCGTGTTCCACTTCAGACAACTCTCGCGAACTGCGGCAGCGCCGGCTGCGGAGTTGCTCACGCAACAAGTCCAGCGGGTGCGGGCCAAGCGTGGTGCCAAGGGTGGCGTAATCGGTCATCAGCTCTTCCCCGACAGAGGGCACAGGCAGTGGCACTGGCGCTTCCTCTTTCGAGACCTGTTCAGCGAACAGCGGCAGTTGGGGCTCGAAGCCGGCCACGGCCCAGCGAGCTTGATGTCGATGCCCGACAAGTCCTTTAAGCGCTCCGGCGTCGGCCAGCTGTTCCCGCGCACGGGCATCCAATCGGGCTCGCAAGCAAAGGTCATCGATACCGGCGAAGGCTTGCTGCTCACGAGCCGTTTCGATGCGCTTCGCATCCTCCTGACGAAAGCCGCGTACCAGGCGTAGCCCCAAACGGATTGCTGGTTGCTCGGTCTCGGTCGGTTCGAGGCTGCAATCCCAGCCGCTTTGGCGAACATCCAACGCCCGAATTTCGAGGCCGTGACGGCGGGCGTCTTGGAGAATCTGATCGGGGTTGTAAAAGCCCATCGGCCAGCTGTTGATCAAGGCACAGGCGAAGGCGGCTGGCTCATGACATTTGAGCCAGCAGCTGGCATAGGTGAGCAGGGCGAAGCTGGCCGCATGGGACTCGGGAAAGCCGTAACTGCTGAAGCCTTTGATCTGTTCGAAGATCCGTGCAACGAATTCAGGGGTGTAGCCACGGGCGAGCATACGTTCGCTCAATCTCACGCGGTGCGGCTCGAGACTGCCGTGCCGCTTCCAGGCGGCCATGGCGCGGCGCAGCCTGTCGGCTTCATCGGCGGTGTATTGAGCGGCGACAATTGCCAGTTCCATCACCTGCTCCTGAAACAGGGGCACGCCAAGGGTGCGCTCGAACACCGGCTTCAATTCTTCGGAGGGATACTCAACCGGCTCTTCGTTATTGCGTCGGCGTAGGTAGGGGTGAACCATGTCGCCCTGAATCGGCCCGGGCCGCACGATGGCCACCTGAATCACCAGATCGTAGAAAGTTCTGGGACGAAGCCGCGGCAGCATGGCCATTTGTGCGCGCGATTCGATCTGGAAAACACCTACGGTGTCGGCGCGGCTGATCATTTCGTAGGTCGGTCGATCTTCCTTGGGCAGTGTGGCAAGGGTCCACTGCGTGCCGCGATAGCGAGCTATCAGATCGAAACAACGGCGCAGCGCACTGAGCATGCCGAGCGCGAGCACATCGACTTTGAGCAGGCCGACCACGTCGAGATCGTCCTTGTCCCACTGGATCACGGTACGGTCTGCCATGCTGGCATTTTCGACCGGCACCAGGGTATCCAACGGATACTCGGAAATGACGAAGCCGCCCGGATGCTGTGAAAGGTGACGAGGAAAGCCGATCAATTCCCTGGTCAGCACCAGAACCCGACGCAACACCGGACTGCTGGGATCGAAGCCGGCTTCCAGTAGCCGGGCGTCATCGGGTATGTGCTCACTCCAGCGCCCGCAGCACTCGGCCAGGGCATTGATCTGATCAGGCGGCAAGCCAAGCGCCTTGGCAACGTCACGCAATGCGCCAGTGGCGCGGTAGGAGCTCGCCACCGCAGTCAGTGCGGCGCGATTGCGGCCGTAGCGGCGAAACACATACTGGATAACTTCCTCACGGCGCTCGTGCTCGAAGTCCACGTCAATGTCCGGTGGCTCATTGCGCTCGCGC
The DNA here is from genome assembly GCF_902506445.1 of Pseudomonas sp. 9Ag. Lineage (NCBI taxonomy): Bacteria > Pseudomonadati > Pseudomonadota > Gammaproteobacteria > Pseudomonadales > Pseudomonadaceae > Pseudomonas > Pseudomonas sp. 9Ag. Next base: position 2,529,059 of record NZ_LR733836.1, on the reverse strand, counting down.
GAGAGGAAACGCTCGAACAAAAGCCGGCTATGCGTGGGGTCGAGTTCGGTGATGCCCAGTACGAAACACACCGTCGAGTTGGCTGCCGAACCGCGACCCTGGCAAAGAATGTGACGTTCGCGGGCGAAGCGGACGATGTCGTGGACGGTGAGAAAGTAACTCTCGTAGTGCAGCTCGGTGATCAGCTGCAATTCATGTTCAACCAGCGCACGTGATTTATCCGTCACGCCTGCCGGCCAGCGCCATCTCATTCCGTCTTCGACCAGTTTGCGCAGCCATGAACTGGCATCGTGACCGCTGGGCACCAGCTCGTGTGGGTATTGATACCTGAGCTCGTTGAGGCTGAACTGACAACGCTCGGCTATACGCAGCGTCTCGGCAAGCAACTCGGCCGGATACAGCTGCGCCAATTCCTCGCGCCGGCGAAGGTGACGTTCGCCGTTGGGAAACAGATAGCGCCCGGCCTCGGCTACTGGCAGGTGATGGCGGATTGCGGTCATGCAGTCCTGCAGGGCACGACGGCCACGGGCATGCATATGCACATCGCCACAGGCCACCACGGGTATGCCCACGCGCCTGGCCATTGCCTGCAAATGCTGCTGGTGCATTGCATCGTCAGGTCCGCGATGCAGTTCGATACCCAACCAGAGGCGTCCCGCAAAGCGTTCGCGCAGCCAGAGACCTTCGGCGTCAGCATCGGGTTGCTGGGTAAGCCAGATGGCCAACAGTCCATCCAAGGGCTCGTTCAGGTCATCGCCCAGCAGCTGGTATTGTCCTTTCTCGGCGCGACGCCTGGCGCAGGTAATGAGCCGGCACAAGCGTTGATACCCAATCAGGTTTTCGACCAGCATGAGCAGCTTCGGGCCGTTTTCGATTTGCATTTCACTGCCGACAATCAGCGGCAGGCCTGTTTCCTTTGACGCCTGCCAGGCACGGACGATACCCGCTAGCGTGCATTCGTCGGTAATCGCCAGGGCTCGATAGCCTTGGAGTGCGGCGCGTTCGAACAACTCTTTGGCGCTAGAGGCGCCCCGTTGAAAGCTGAAGTTCGATAGGCAGTGCAGCTCTGCGTAATCGGGTGTCATGCGAACCAGCCGTGCAGCATCAGCGGCCCTCCCGTGACTGAGCGAAAGGCCCAGCCGCGTTGGCCCGCCCGGGTTTCCACCAGATAGTAGTCGCGGCGCACGTCGCCTCCATCCCACCAGCCCGATTCGATACGCTCAGGGCCCGATAGGACGCGCAATGACGCTTCGTGGAGCGGCTTCGACTCCGACAGCAGCCAGCCGGGGCGGGGTGCCGCGAACGATGGTGTTTCCAGGTGGGTCGCAGACTCTGGTCGCCAAGCGCATTCGGGGCGATGGTCGGCACGAGCAGCAAGTCCCTGTACGGAGTCGTCGCCTAATCGTGCTCGCAACCGCTCTCGCAACTGTTCCCATGGCAATGACTGCTGCGGTCGCTCTTCGAAGAGTTCGCGATGCTCGGGGACGAATGTCGGCAACTGGTCTGCAATCAACCGTATTGCCAGCACCGGGGCTCGGAGTTGCAGATGCTCCAGGCGACCGCGGGTCAGCTCGAACAGCATGGCCGGGTCGCGCTCCGCGCCGAGCAGACCGACCGGTAACAGGCTTTCGGGCAGGCTGCGGTGCTCCAGGTGCAAGGTGAAACGTTGCACCCCGCTGTCGCGACCTGCCAAATAGGCGGCGAGATCGGCGGTCAGGCGGCGCAGCGGGAACAGCAGCGCCTGATGCGACTCGACCTCGAAGTTCAGTTCGATCCGCGCATCGAATCGATCAGGCGGACGATAGAAACTCAGACCCAGCGGGCGGTGCTCCAGGAGGGTGTCGAGATGTCTCAGCGCCTCTGCCGGAAAACGCTTCGCCAGTCCGTTTCGAGGCAGTGCCAGCAGTTGCTTGAAGGTGCGCAGACCCATTCGTGCCAGGGCATTCGAGACATCACGTGGCAAACCGAGGCGATCTACAGGTAGGTCAGCCAGTATCTGATGCAGATTAGGTGTATCCGTCACCGCCAAGCCGTCGTGCACGTTGGCCAATACCCGCGCGGCTGCCGCGTTGGGTGCCAGCGTGATGCGATGTCCAAAGCCCAGCGCGCTCAGCTCCGTGCGCAAGCGTGCTTCCAGACGAGGCCAGGGACCGAACAGGCCTAGACTGGACTGCACTTCCATGAGCAGGCAGCGCGGGTAGTGCAGGCTGACCTGTGAACTGAAGCCGTAAGCCCAGGCGGCGAGGAATTGCTGCCAGCGTTCGATCGAAGCCAGGTCATATTCGGCCGTCTCGAATCCTCGGGTCAGCGCCTGGGCGGCAATCAGTGATTGCCCTGTTTTTAGCCCCAGTGATCGTGCCGCTGGGTTGACTGCTTGTAGCACGCGGCGCTGTGGCGTACCGCTCAGTAGTGCCAGTGGCGCGTCGGCATCGGTACGGCTTCGCACCACACCGTCCATGGCCAGTTGCGGCAGCAGAATGCAGGCCCAGAGCATCGTCACTGCCATCCCACGGCAGAAATCGGCTGGACGGGCGCCAGTCCGCCGCGGCACTTGAGTACACGCACTTGAGCCGGCTGAGCTTCGACTGCCAAGCGCAGTGCCGCTGGAGATGGATTTACAGCTTCGTGCAAAGAGCGGTAGGCGAAGGCCAGCGTCTGTCCAGTTTCGGCGGCCACCTGCAGACGACGCAAGGCGCGATCATCCGCTTTCTGCGGCCAGCACAACACAGCACCACAACTCCCTGAACGCAGACACTGTTCCGCTGCCCACAATGCATCTCGTCCTTGCGCCTGAACGAGGCTGAGTTGGCGCAGGTCGATGCCGGCAGCGAGCCAGGCATGAGGGAAGGGCAGATGAGGTGGAGCGATCAGCACCACCCGTTCGCCAGCAGCGGTCAGGCGTGCCAGGGTGGGCCAAAGCAGCCGTAACTCGCCAATCCCGGTGGTAGCGATCAGCAGCTCGCTCAGTGCTGCATCCGGCCAGCCACCGCCGGGCAGAGCGGCGTCGAGTGTGGGATGTCCGGTTGGCTGGTTACTGGTCGAGACGACGCTGGGCTGGCCGCGCCATAGGCGGCGTGCATCGAGCAACCGATCAAGGGAGACAACGGAGGACATGATGAACCGCAAACCCAGAATACTGTATATGGATACAGTATTCTGCTTTGTCTGAGTGCGGGTCAAGTCGATGTGATGAACGTCATCGACTGAGGGGGTATGCGCTAGCTCACACTAGAACGTTCAGGGCTCCTATCACGCTGAGGGCAGCGCCCATTGGCAGTGCCATGCGCTCACGCCAGGCGAGCATCAGGCCTACCAGCACCCCGGCGCTCATTAGTTGCCCCAGGCAGACCACTAGGCCGATGGCCCATCCCAGCGCTGCGACATCCAGCAGGACGATGGCAACCAGCAATCCGCCTGCCAACAGGCGCAGCCCACGTTGTTGAGGGAGGCTCGGCGCGCGATTGAACAGTTGACGATGGTGGCGAGGCATCGCCAGGCACAGCGCAAGCATGCCCACGTAAGCCAACGCAAAAGCGAGTAGCGTCATGGTGAAACCTCCTGCATGCGCCTCTCACGTGCCGGTCGCGTCTCTGGCTGGGCGAGGGCCCGCCAGCCGCACACCAACCCGACGGCAAGCAATACCAGGTCAATGCCGAAGAGCGTCATATCGCCTCGCGTCAGGCTCGCCACAAGGTTGCCTTGCGGCGCCACGATACCGTTCAGCGCAGGCAGGCCAAGGGCGAGAATCGCCAGTACCGCAAACAATTGACGGGTGGTCCGTGCTGGTTGGCCAGGCCTGATGCATGCGAAGGCTGCCACTGCCAGCCAGCTCAAGGCGAAGCACCAGCCTTCGACTGCCGCTCGGTCAGGCAGGGTGTCCGGCAACAGACGGTTGGCCCAGAGGAGTGTGAGCGAAGCGATCGGAAATCCGAAAAACACCGCTCCGTTGAGTGCGCGAACCACCTTCAGCCCTGTGATCTGCCGAGCTTCACGCTTGCGCAACCAGACTGCTGAACCGGCAATCAGCATTGCGCAGCCGGCCAGTCCCATCAGTCCGTAGAACAGTCGAACGATCTGCCCGCCGAATTGCGCCATGTGCAAACCGACCATCCACATATAGGCCTCGTAGCTGGTGGGTGCCTGCTGCTGGTGGAGCATTTCGCCAGTGGTGGCGTCGTAATTCAGGGTGTCCTGCGGTGAGCCGATACGTGAAGGGTCAAGCCGACGAATGCTGACCACTGCCGAGGCGTCGAATGGGTGCTCGACGATCAACCAGCCCGGCTCGCCGCCGTTCCAGCGCTGACGGGCATCGCTGATCAGACCATTCAAGGAAGTCAGTTCACCTGCGGGTTTGTCCATCTCGTTGCGGTGATAGCCGCCCTGAACCTCCTCGAAAAAGGCCAGCGGATCTCCGTCATAGGCCACCATCGCGCCGGCCGGCATGTAGGTCGCGACAAAAATGGCGACGCCTGTGTAAGCCAGCACCAGATGAAAGGGCAGGCCGATTACCCCGAACAGGTTATGCGCATCGAGCCAGGCACGTTGGCCGTTGGCCTGCGGCCTGAGGGTGAAGAAATCCTTGAAAATCCGCCTGTGAACGATGATTCCGGACACCAACGCGACCAGCATGAACATGCCGGCAAGGCCGACGATATACATGCCGATCGTGCCCGCCTGAAGGTTGTAGTGCAGGGTGAAGAAGAACTCACCCCCCAGCGTGTCCGGCATGGGCTTTCCGGTTGCGGGATCGAAAGCTGCACGGCCGCGTTCGCCAGTACCATCTTTCTCCCAACCCAGCTTCCAGTAAGGTTCGCGTTCGGTAGGACCGTGCAGCCAGTAGGCATGCAGAGGCCCTTCCACATTGGCGTTCAACCACTGCCGGACGTTGTCAGCATCGATGGTGCTGGTTGCAGGTACGTGCAACGCCGGGCGCATCCAACGCTCGATTTCCTTGTCGAAACAGGCCAGTGTGCCGGCGAACAGAATGACGAACAGCAACCAGCTGGGCAGAAGCCCGCCCCAGGTATGCAGCCCGGCCATCGATTGACGTAAGGTCACGGTCGGCTCCTCCATTCAACAGGCAGATAAGCGGCCAGGCAGAGCAGTACTGTCAGCGCTCCCAGCCAAAGCCAGGCCCGCAAGGCGCTGCGGGCCGCAAATGTGTAAATGACGGCGGCTACCCACACGGCGAAACACAGCAAGCTGGCTGTGACCACTCGATCCGCTCGCGCCAACGGTAGATAGACGGATAGAAAGGCGGTAGACCCGAAAGCCAGCGCATAGCCGCCGAACAGAGCGGCCGTGATGCGGCCGGCCAGGTCCAGTGATAGGAGGGGGTGGTAACGCTTCATGACAGAGACGATCCGCGGATGGTAGGCACTCATGTTAATGCGAATCTGTTTGATTTGTAATAAGCAAGAGCTCTGGTTGCTCACGCAGCGATCCAGCTGAAGCGCTGAAGCCAATCAATAGCGGCCAGCGACCGTCGCTTGTGCTAGCAAAATCAGTCGATTAGGATTCGCGCCGGGTGAACGGTGCAAGGCGATTATTCGGTCCGCCGTCCCAATCTATTGAAGCGAGGAAGCCCGGCCCGAAAGCGACCGGGCTTCTTTGTTTTCCGGCCTTGATTTTGCGCCGAAGCGCTCGTCAGCCAGGCCACTGCTTACTAGAAGAGGTATGCCATGCGTGAACGTTTGTTGGCCGCGGAAAAGGTAAAGGCCATCGAATGGGAGGGCGGACAGCTGCGTTTGCTCGACCAGCGCAAGCTGCCCCTGGAGGAGCTCTGGCACACCTGTGATTCTGCTGCAGCGGTGGCCACGGCGATCCGTGAAATGGTCGTACGCGGCGCGCCAGCCATCGGTATCAGCGCCGCCTATGGGCTGGTCATGGGACTAAGGGCCCGGCTCGCCGAAGGTGAGGACTGGCGTGCGGCACTTGAATCCGACTTCCAGCTGCTGGCGGCCACGCGTCCAACCGCCGTCAATTTGTCTTGGGCGCTGAACCAAATGCGCGAACGCCTCGACCGTCTGAAGCCCGGCGAAGATCCGCTGACCGCTGCCGAGGCTCAGGCGGCATCCATCCATGCCAGTGATCGCGAAGCCAATCTGACCATGGCGCAATTCGGCGTCGACCTTATTCGCAAGCATCAGGGCAACTCGCAAAACATTCTGACTCACTGCAACACCGGGGCATTGGCTACCGGAGGGTTCGGCACTGCGCTCGGCGTTATCCGCGCGGCACACCTGGAAGGGCTGGTCGAGTGTGTCTATGTCGACGAAACCCGCCCGTGGCTGCAGGGTTCCAGGCTGACTGCCTGGGAGTTGGCCGGCGAGGGCGTGCCAGTCATGCTGAATGCCGACTCGGCGGCGGCGCATCTGATGAAGACCCGCGGCATCACCTGGGTCGTTGTTGGCGCCGATCGGATCACGGCCAATGGTGACATCGCCAACAAGATCGGTACCTATCAGCTTGCTGTGCTGGCCATGCACCATGGCGTACGGTTCATGGTGGTAGCTGCCAGCTCGAGTATCGATATGGAGCTGGAGTCAGGTGAGGACATTCCCATCGAGGAGCGCGGCGGTCACGAACTGTTGGAGGTCAACGGTCAGCGGTTCGCGGCAGATGTCGAGGCCTTTAATCCTGTCTTCGATGTCACCCCTGCTGACCTGATCGATGCCATCGTCACGGAGAAAGGCATCGTCGAACGACCGAATGCGGCCAAGCTCGCCGCGCTGATGAGTCGAAAGCGGCTCCATTGAGGTTGCGATGCACACCCGGTCATGCATTCCAGAGTGTGCATCCTGGAGCCTGTGGCTCCCCAGCTGTGATACCATTCCGCGCTTAATCGCAGGACCCTGCTGACTACAAGGAACCAGGCTTCCATGGGCGAACTGGCCAAAGAAATCCTCCCGGTCAATATCGAAGACGAACTCAAGCAGTCCTACCTCGACTACGCAATGAGCGTAATCGTCGGTCGTGCGCTGCCGGATGCGCGCGACGGATTGAAGCCTGTGCATCGCCGTGTGCTTTTTGCCATGAGCGAGCTGGGCAACGACTGGAACAAGCCGTACAAGAAATCCGCCCGTGTGGTCGGTGACGTGATCGGTAAATACCACCCTCACGGCGACTCAGCTGTTTACGACACTATCGTGCGTATGGCGCAGCCTTTCTCGCTGCGCTACATGCTGGTCGACGGCCAGGGCAACTTCGGTTCGGTGGACGGCGATAACGCTGCAGCCATGCGATACACCGAAGTGCGTATGGCCAAGCTGGCGCACGAGTTGCTGGCGGATCTGGATAAGGAAACCGTCGACTGGGTGCCCAACTACGATGGCACCGAGCAGATCCCGGCAGTCATGCCGACCAAGATTCCAAACCTGTTGGTCAACGGCTCCAGCGGTATCGCCGTGGGCATGGCGACCAACATTCCGCCGCACAACCTCAGTGAAGTCATCGACGGTTGCCTGGCGCTGATCGAAAACGCCGATATCACCATTGATGAACTCATGCAGTTCATTCCTGGACCGGACTTCCCGACCGCGGGCATCATCAACGGTCGCGCCGGCATCGTAGAGGCCTACCGCACCGGTCGCGGACGCATCTATATGCGTGCCCGCTCGACCATCGAAGACATCGATAAGGTGGGTGGCCGTCAGCAGATCGTCATCACCGAGCTGCCTTATCAGCTGAACAAGGCGCGGCTGATCGAGAAGATCGCCGAGCTGGTCAAGGAAAAGAAGCTCGAAGGCATCACCGAGCTGCGCGATGAGTCCGACAAGGACGGCATGCGCGTAGTGATCGAGCTGCGCCGCGGTGAAGTGCCTGAGGTCGTTCTGAACAACCTCTACGCTCAGACCCAGTTGCAGAGCGTGTTCGGCATCAACGTGGTGGCCCTCATCGACGGCCAGCCGCGCACCTTGAACCTCAAGGAGCTGCTCGAAGCCTTCGTCCGCCATCGCCGTGAAGTCGTGACTCGCCGGACCGTCTATGAGCTGCGCAAGGCGCGTGAGCGTGGGCATATTCTCGAAGGCCAGGCAGTCGCACTGTCCAACATCGATCCCGTGATTGCGCTGATCAAGGCCTCGCCGACGCCGGCCGAAGCCAAAGAAGCGCTGATCTCCAAGGAGTGGGAATCGAGTGCAGTTGAGGCGATGGTTGAGCGCGCCGGTGCCGACTCCTGCCGTCCTGAAGGTCTCGATCCGCAGTACGGTCTGCGCGACGGCAAGTATTACCTGTCTCCGGAACAGGCCCAGGCCATTCTTGACCTGCGCCTGCACCGCCTGACGGGGCTTGAGCACGAAAAACTGCTCAGCGAGTATCAGGAGATTCTCACCCAGATCGGCGAGCTGATCCGCATCCTGACCAACCCGGTGCGCCTGATGGAGGTAATCCGCGAGGAGCTCGAAGGCGTTAAGCGCGACTTCGGCGACGCGCGTCGTACCGAGATTCTCGAAGCGCGGCTGGATCTGACTCTTGCTGATCTGATCACCGAAGAAGAGCGCGTCGTCACCATCTCCCACGGCGGCTATGCCAAATCCCAGCCGCTTGCCGCTTATCAAGCGCAGCGTCGGGGCGGTCGCGGCAAGGCTGCAACCGGGGTGAAAGAAGAGGATTACGTCGAGCATCTGCTGGTCGCCAACAGCCACACCACGCTGTTGCTGTTCTCCAGCAAGGGCAAGGTGTACTGGCTCAAGACGTATGAAATTCCAGAGGCCTCGCGGACGTCTCGTGGGCGTCCGTTGGTGAACTTGCTGCCGCTGTCCGAGGGTGAGCACATCACCGCGATGCTGCAGGTCGATATCGAGGCGGCGCGACAGCAACAGCTGAGCGGCGACGATGATATCGAAGACGCCGAAATCATCGGCGAAATCGATGATGTCGAAGAGTCGATTGAGGGTGACGAGACCGACGAGTCGGTGGACGAGCCTACCGGTACTTATATCTTCATGGCGACCGCGAAGGGCACCGTGAAGAAAACGCCGCTGTCGCAATTCAGTCGTCCGCGAAGCGTGGGTCTGATCGCGCTTGGCCTGGAGGAGGGCGACACCCTCATTGCAGCAGCCGTGACCGATGGTGCGCGCGAAGTGATGCTGTTCTCCGATGGCGGCAAGGTTATCCGGTTCAAGGAAAAGCACGTCCGCACCATGGGCCGTACCGCCCGCGGTGTGCGTGGTATGCGCCTGCCTGAAGGGCAGCGCCTGATTTCGATGTTGATCCCTGAGCCAGATGTCCAGATCCTGACGGCGAGCCTGAACGGTTATGGTAAGCGCACCGTGCTGGATGAGTTCCCGCGCCGCGGTCGTGGCGGTCAGGGTGTGATTGCAATGGTCTCCAATGATCGGAACGGGCCGTTGGTTGGCGCAGTTCAGGTGCAGTCAGGCGAGGAAATCATGCTGATTTCCGATCAGGGCACGCTGGTGCGTACGCGAGTCGACGAGGTGTCTTCGCTGGGCCGCAACACGCAGGGCGTTACCCTCATCAAGCTGGGCAAGAATGAACATCTTGTAGGCCTTGAGCGGGTGCAAGAACCTTCCGAAGAGGACGTCCTGGAAGACATCGAGGCGGTAATCGATGAGGATGCGCTGGATAAGGAAATGCCCGTAGTCAGCACCGAGCCAGGCGAAGATGATTTGCTGGGCGGCGGGGGCGACGTTCCGCCAGATGTAGTGCCCACCGACGACGAGGATTGATCGGACGACGGCGCAGCCTTGAAGGCTTCGCCGTCGTTTCGTGTGTGCCTCTTTGCAGATGAAGGAATGGCGAGCACTGAGCCGAGCCCTTGGCACGGACGGAGCGAGCTAGGTATCGACCGTTTTTGAGAGAACGAAGATGAGCAAACGCGCGTTCAATTTCTGCGCTGGCCCGGCCGCGCTCCCTGAGGCCGTACTGCAGCGCGCCCAGGCTGAACTCCTTGACTGGCATGGACGCGGTCTATCCGTTATGGAAATGAGCCATCGCAGTGACGAGTACACAGCGATTGCCGAGAAGGCCGAGCAGGATCTGCGCGATCTGCTGAGCATTCCTTCGAACTACAAGGTGCTGTTTCTGCAGGGCGGTGCCAGCCAGCAGTTTGCCGAGATACCGCTGAATCTGCTCCCTGAAGATGGCGTCGCCGATTACATTGATACCGGCATCTGGTCGCGAAAGAGCATCGAGGAAGCCAAGCGTTTCGGCCACGTCAATGTAGCCGCCAGCGCCAAACCCTATGACTATTTCGCCATCCCAGGCCAGAACGAGTGGAAGCTGAGCGCCAATGCCTCGTACCTGCATTATGCAAGTAACGAAACCATCGGCGGCTTGCAGTTCGACTGGGTTCCGGAGGTGGGCGACACCCCGCTCGTTGTCGATATGTCGTCGGATATTCTTTCGCGACAGCTGGATGTTTCTCGCTTTGGTCTGATCTATGCGGGTGCGCAAAAGAACATCGGGCCATCGGGTCTGGTGGTGGTAATCGTTCGTGAGGACCTGCTTGGACGGGCGCGTTCCAGCTGCCCGACCATGCTCAACTACCAGATCGCAGCCGACAATGGTTCGATGTACAACACGCCGGCGACCTTCTCCTGGTACCTCTCGGGCCTAGTGTTCGAGTGGCTGAAGGAGCAGGGTGGCGTCGAAGCCATGGAGCAGCGCAACCGCGCGAAGAAGGACTTGCTCTACGGCGTGATCGATTCAAGCGATTTCTATTCCAATCCAATAGCCACCAACGCCCGTTCCTGGATGAATGTCCCGTTCAGGCTTGCCGATGAGCAGCTGGACAAAGCGTTCCTGGCCGGTGCGGATGCGCGTGGGCTACTCAACCTCAAGGGTCACCGTTCAGTGGGAGGCATGCGTGCTTCCATCTACAACGCGGTGGGCCTGGATGCGGTCGAAGCGCTGGTCGCCTATATGCGCGAGTTCGAGAAGGAGCACGGCTAATGAGCGATGTCGACCGGCTGAAGGCGCTGCGTGTACGCATCGACAGTCTCGACGAGAAAATTCTCGAGCTGATCAGTGAGCGGGCTCGTTGCGCTCAGGACGTGGCTCGGGTCAAGACAGCCGCGCTCGCCGAGGGCGAGGAAGCGGTGTTCTATCGCCCCGAGCGCGAGGCCTGGGTGCTCAAGCACATCATGGAGCTGAACAAGGGGCCATTGGATAACGAGGAAATGGCTCGCCTCTTCCGGGAGATCATGTCGTCCTGCCTGGCGCTGGAACAGCCGCTGCGGGTTGCCTACCTCGGGCCGGAAGGCACCTTCTCCCAAGCCGCGGCGCTCAAGCATTTCGGCCAGGCGGTGATCAGCAAGCCGATGGCCGCGATCGACGAGGTGTTCCGTGAAGTGGTTGCCGGTGCGGTCAATTTCGGCGTAGTGCCTGTGGAGAACTCCACCGAAGGGGCGGTCAACCATACCCTCGACAGTTTTCTCGAGCACGACATCGTCATCTGCGGCGAAGTCGAGCTTCGCATCCATCATCACTTATTGGTGGGCGAGACGACCAAGACGGATCGCATCACCCGTATCTACTCGCATGCCCAGTCGCTGGCGCAATGTCGCAAGTGGCTTGATGCGCACTACCCGAACGTCGAGCGCGTGGCGGTTTCCAGCAATGCAGACGCCGCGAAGCGGGTCAAAAGCGAGTGGAACTCCGCTGCGATCGCCGGCGATATGGCGGCGCAGTTGTATGGCTTGACCAAGATTGCCGAAAAAATCGAGGATCGCCCGGACAACTCCACGCGCTTTCTTATCATCGGCAGCCAGGAAGTACCGCCCACCGGTGATGACAAAACCTCGATCATCGTTTCCATGCGCAACAAGCCGGGCGCGCTGCATGAGCTGTTGATGCCGTTTCATTCCAACGGCATCGATCTCACGCGGATCGAAACGCGGCCGTCGCGCAGCGGCAAATGGACCTATGTGTTCTTCATCGACTGCATCGGTCACCACCAGGATCCCTTGATCAAGGATGTCCTGGAGAAAATCGGCCGCGAAGCGGTGGCACTGAAGGTGCTGGGGTCCTATCCCAAAGCAGTACTCTAAATAGCAGCTGCAAGCTGGCAGCTGAGGCTGGAAGTCGAGAGCAACGTCGTTTGCCTGGCGCTTCAGGCTTCACGCTCCGGGCTTGCAGCTCCAGCGGAGCTGAATATGTCTTGTGATTTCCTTGCGCTGGCTCAGCCAGGTGTGCAAAAGCTGTCGCCCTATGTGCCTGGCAAGCCTGTGGAAGAACTGGCCAGAGAGCTCGATCTCGATCCGCAGTCCATCGTCAAGCTGGCCAGCAACGAGAATCCGCTGGGCCCCAGCCCGAAAGCCCTCGATGCGATCCGCGCGCAGCTTGATGAGCTGACCCGCTATCCCGACGGCAACGGTTTCGCGCTCAAGCAGAAACTGGCGCAACGTTACGGCGTCGGCATCGAGCAGGTCACGCTCGGAAATGGCTCCAACGACATACTCGAGCTGGTCGCACGGGCCTATCTAGCCCCTGGCCTCAATGCCGTGTTCAGCGAGCATGCGTTTGCGGTTTATCCCATTGCTACCCAAGCTGTGGGCGCTGAGGCCAGGGCTGTTGCTGCCAAGCAGTGGGGGCATGATCTGAATGCCATGCAGGCCGCCATTGATGCGAACACCCGGGTCGTGTTTATCGCCAACCCCAATAACCCTACAGGTACCTGGTTCAGCGCCGCAGCGCTGGAGCAATTCCTGGCTGCCGTGCCTGAGCATGTCCTGGTGGTTCTCGATGAGGCATATATCGAGTATGCCGATGATGGGGAGCTGCCGGACGGATTGGCGTTCCTGAACTCGCACTCGAACCTGCTGGTTTCACGCACTTTTTCCAAGGCCTACGGGTTGGCGGCGCTGCGCGTGGGCTATGCGATCTGTTCAGCTCAGATCGCGGGTGTCCTTAATCGCGTGCGACAGCCATTCAATGTCAACAGCCTCGCGCAAGCCGCGGCTTGTGCAGCGCTTGATGACCACGAATACCTGGCCAGAAGCCGTGCCAGCAATGCCGCTGGTATGCAGCAACTGGAAGCGGGATTCAAAGAGCTGGGGCTGGAATGGATACCTTCTAAAGGTAATTTCATAGCGGTCGATTTTGGCCGTGACGCTGCCCCCATCAACCAGGTATTGCTGCATGACGGAGTGATCGTACGGCCTGTGGCTCTTTACGGGATGCCGACTTTTCTCAGGGTGTCGATCGGTACCGGCGCTGAGAACGAACGGTTTCTGGAAGTTCTGCGCAAGGCGCTTGGACGTTGAGCCGAAACGGCGAGCCGCTCCCCGGAACGAAGCCGCTGCCTCGTCTGGCCGTCGTTGGTCTGGGTCTGATTGGTGGCTCGTTCGCCAAGGGGCTGCGTGAAGGCGGGCACTGTGGCGAGGTCGTCGGGTTTGACTTGGACCCACGGTCGCGCGAGTTAGCGGTCGAGCTCGGGGTAGTGGATCGCTGCGCTAGCAGCCTCGCTGAGGCCTGTCAGGGCGCAGACGTGATTCAGCTTGCCGTCCCGATCCTGGCGATGGAGCGCCTACTGACCGAACTCGCGCGTCTCGATCTCGGGCAGTCGGTGTTGACTGACGTAGGCAGCGCCAAGGGCAACGTGGTCCGCTGCGCCCGCGAGCAGTTCGGTCGAATGCCGCCTCGCTTCGTGCCTGGGCATCCGATAGCCGGCTCGGAACAGAGTGGTGTTACAGCTGCCCAAAGCACGCTTTTCCGCCGGCACAAGGTAATCCTGACGCCTCTGGAAGATACCGATCCGGCTGCGCTAGCGCTTGTAGATGGGTTGTGGCGTGCCTTGGGCGCCGATGTCGAGCATATGGATGTCCGGCATCACGATGAAGTGCTGGCCGCGACCAGTCATCTGCCGCATTTACTGGCATTTGGTCTTGTGGATTCGCTGGCAAAGCGCAACGAGAACCTGGAAATATTTCGCTACGCCGCGGGTGGATTTCGAGATTTCACCCGTATTGCGGGCAGCGATCCGGTGATGTGGCACGACATCTTTCTCGCCAATCGAGAAGCGGTGCTGCATACCCTGGACGATTTTCGTGCCGACCTCGACGCCCTGCGCGCCGCGGTCGATGAAGGAGACGGGCATACATTGTTGGGCGTGTTCACGCGCGCCAAGGCTGCCCGGGAACATTTCAGCAAAATACTGGCTCGCAGAGCCTACGTGGACGTTATGCATTCCAAAGATCTGATCTTCCTCGCCAATCCTGGCGGCAGCCTCAGCGGCCAAATTCGTGTTCCAGGTGACAAATCCATTTCTCATCGATCCATCATGCTTGGTTCGCTCGCAGAAGGTACCACAGAAGTTGAGGGCTTTCTTGAAGGTGAGGATGCGCTGGCAACCATCCAGGCATTCCGCGACATGGGTGTGGTTATCGAGGGCCCTAATCAGGGGCGTGTGACGGTGCACGGTGTTGGCCTGCATGGCTTGAAGGCGCCACCAGGGCCGATCTATCTCGGTAATTCAGGCACCTCAATGCGCCTGCTGTCCGGCTTGCTCGCAGCCCAGCCGTTCGACACCACCCTGACCGGCGATGCCTCGCTGTCCAAGCGACCGATGAACCGTGTCGCCAAGCCCTTGCGCGAGATGGGGGCGGTGATCGAGACGGCCCCTGAGGGCCGCCCGCCGATGATCATCCGCGGCGGTCAGAAGCTTTCCGGTATGCACTACGACATGCCCATGGCCAGTGCTCAGGTCAAATCCTGCCTGCTCCTCGCGGGTCTGTATGCTGCCGAAAAGACATCCGTCACTGAGCCTGCGCCAACACGGGATCACACCGAGCGGATGCTGCAAGGCTTCGGCTATCCGGTACAAGTTGAGGGCAGCACGGCTACGGTCGAGCCAGGTCATACGCTGCGCTCGGCTCAGATCGAAGTGCCAGCCGATATTTCGTCGTCAGCATTCTTTATGGTTGCTGCGAGCATTGCGCCGGACTCCGATATCACGCTCGAACACGTAGGGGTCAATCCGACCCGTACCGGCGTCATCGACATTCTCAAACTGATGGGTGCCAATATCGAGTTGATCAATCAGCGCGAAGTGGGCGGTGAGCCGGTTGCGGATATCCGCGTGCGTGCCGCTCAACTGAAGGGGATCGATATACCCGAAGAACTTGTGCCGTTGGCGATTGATGAATTCCCTGTGCTGTTCGTGGCTGCATCCTGTGCCGAAGGGCGAACCACGCTGCGCGGAGCCGAGGAGTTGCGAGTCAAGGAGTCCGATCGCATTCAGGTAATGGCCGATGGTCTACAAGCACTCGGTGTGAATGCCACTCCCACCGCGGATGGGATTATTATCGAAGGCGGCAGCTCCCTTGGTGGCGGAGAGGTCTGGGCGCACGGTGATCACCGTATCGCCATGTCCTTCAGTGTGGCCGCGCTTCGGGCAACTGCACCGATCCTAATCCACGATTGTGCCAATGTTGCTACCTCGTTTCCGAACTTTCTTGCACTCGCCGAGCGGGCCGGGATGCGAGTTGGTGTGGAGGATAACTCATGATCAGGCAGGTCCCAGTCATCACCATTGACGGTCCGAGCGGTTCCGGCAAAGGCACGGTCGCGGCGTTACTGGCGGCCAAGCTTGGGTGGAATTTTCTCGATTCCGGTGCGCTGTACCGTTTGCTTGCCTTCGCAGCGCGTAACCACGGCGTAGATCTGACCAATGAAGAGGCGCTGAAGCTGCTGGCCGCTCATCTGGATGTGCAGTTCGGAGCGGCCAAAGGTGGCGAGGGAATGCAGATCATCCTGGAGGGCGAAGACGTCACTCAGGCGATTCGCAACGAACAAGTCGGCGCTGGGGCCTCACAGGTCGCCGCGTTGCCAGTGGTACGTGAAGCGCTGCTGCAGCGGCAGAAAGCCTTTCGTGAACCGCCCGGGCTTGTTGCCGACGGTCGAGATATGGGTACGGTGGTTTTCCCCGACGCGCCATTGAAGATTTACCTTACGGCCAGTGCCGAAGAACGGGCCCGACGCCGTTACCTTCAGTTGAATAGCAAGGGTGATGATGTTAATCTCGCGAGTCTTCTCGATGAGATACGGGCGCGCGACGAGCGTGATACCCAGCGTGACGTGGCGCCATTGAAGCCGGCAGATGATGCGGTTCAGCTGGATTCCACCGATCTTTCCATCGAGCAGGTGCTAGGACAGATTCTGAGCGAAGTTGCCAAACGCGATTTCGCCTGAAGAGCGACCGCCGAGAGGCGGCCTGACGGTCACCCAATTCGGGGGCTGTTAACAAGGAGGCATGTGGGAGACCAGATCTAGTCCCGCAGGCCTTTTTTTATATGAATGAACCCACTTCTATCTGGGATGTGGAGATTGGGCGGATCCTCGTCCGAAAACAGCAGGAATAAACATGAGCGAAAGCTTTGCAGAACTTTTTGAAGAAAGCCTAAAAACCCTCGACATGCAGCCGGGTGCGATCATCACCGGCATCGTGGTCGACATCGACGGTGACTGGGTCACTGTTCATGCCGGTCTGAAGTCCGAGGGCGTCATCCCGGTCGAGCAGTTCTACAACGAGCAGGGCGAGCTGACCATCAGCGTGGGTGACGAAGTTCACGTTGCGCTGGACGCGGTTGAAGATGGCTTCGGTGAAACCAAGCTGTCCCGCGAAAAAGCCAAGCGTGCAGAGTGCTGGATTGTTCTGGAAGCGGCTTTCGCAGCTGAGGAAGTGGTCAAGGGCGTTATCAACGGTAAGGTTAAGGGCGGCTTCACTGTCGACGTTAACGGCATCCGTGCGTTCCTGCCAGGTTCCCTGGTTGATGTCCGTCCAGTGCGTGATACCACTCACCTGGAAGGCAAGGAACTCGAATTCAAGGTCATCAAGCTTGACCAGAAGCGCAACAACGTTGTCGTTTCCCGTCGTAGCGTCCTGGAAGCCGAGAACAGCGCCGAGCGTGAAGCTCTGCTGGAATCGCTGCAGGAAGGCCAGCAGGTCAAGGGTATCGTCAAGAACCTCACCGACTACGGCGCCTTCGTGGACCTGGGCGGCGTGGACGGCCTGCTGCACATCACCGACATGGCCTGGAAGCGTATCAAGCATCCGTCGGAAATCGTCAATGTTGGCGACGAGATCGACGTCAAGGTGCTGAAGTTCGACCGCGAGCGCAACCGCGTATCGCTGGGTCTGAAGCAGCTGGGCGAAGACCCATGGGTTGCCATCAAGGCTCGCTACCCGGAAAATACCCGCGTTGTCGCGCGTGTTACCAATCTGACCGACTACGGCTGCTTCGCTGAGCTGGAAGAGGGCGTTGAAGGTCTGGTGCACGTTTCCGAGATGGATTGGACCAACAAGAACATCCACCCGTCGAAGGTTGTACAGGTCGGCGACGAAGTGGAAGTCATGGTTCTGGACATCGACGAAGAGCGTCGTCGTATCTCCCTGGGCATCAAGCAGTGCAAGTCCAACCCATGGGAAGACTTCTCTGGCCAGTTCAACAAGGGCGACCGCATCTCCGGCACCATCAAGTCGATCACCGATTTCGGTATCTTCATTGGTCTGGACGGCGGCATCGACGGTCTGGTTCACCTGTCCGACATCTCTTGGAATGAAGCTGGCGAAGAAGCCGTGCGTCGCTTCAAGAAGGGCGACGAGCTGGACACCGTTATCCTCTCGGTCGACCCGGAGCGTGAGCGCATCTCCCTGGGCATCAAGCAGCTGGAAGACGATCCGTTCTCCAACTACGCCGCCGTCAATGACAAGGGCAGCATCGTTCGCGGTACCGTGAAAGAAGTTGACGCCAAAGGTGCCATCATTGATCTGGGCAACGATATCGAAGCCACACTGAAAGCCTCTGAAATCAGCCGTGACCGCGTTGAAGACGCGCGCAACGTACTGAAAGAAGGCGAAGAAGTCGAAGCCAAGATCATCAGCATCGACCGTAAGAGCCGCGTCATCAGCTTGTCCATCAAGTCGAAAGACGTTGAAGACGAGAAGGACGCGATGAAGGAACTGCGTACCAAGCAGGACGTAGAGCCGACTGCCGGTCCGACCACCATTGGTGATCTGATCCGTGCACAAATGGAAAACCAGAACTAAGTTCTGTAATCCATTAAAAAGGGCGACTGCGGTCGCCCTTTTTTGTGCCTGAATTTTGTGTCTTTGGGATCGAGCAAGGTTTGGTGCTTCGACCCGTCTTTAGTGGTTGGGCAGTACTGCCAGCCGTTTTAGCGTCTGACTGCCGGCCGGTTTCAAATGCGCGTCGTGCCCGTTGCCAGTGCTTGGTTTACCGCCAGCCAGCCATTCACTGCTTCTTCTCCTGCATGCTCAAAGGCCCGTTCGAGCAACCGCACCTGCTCGCGTCGCAATGCCTGTTCGAGCTTTGCACCTTCCGCGGTGAAGCGCAGCATGCGCTTGCGCTTGTCGTCATCGGCCGTCCTGCTTTCCACAAGGTGCATCTCGATCAGCTGGCGCAACGGCGTATTCAAGGCCTGCTTGCTGACCCCCAGATAACCGAGTAGCTCCTTCACGCTGAGGTCTGGATAACTGGCGATAAAAAACAGGATCCGGTGATGCACCCGGGACAGTCCGCGTCGAGCAAGCATCTCGTCCGGCTTGGCGGTAAAGGCCTGGTAGCCCAGAAAGAAACTCTCCATGATCTGGCGCTGGACAGTGCTTTTTTTTAGGTCAGGCATATTGACGTATTCACGATTAAGGGCGTAATTTCGGTCAAGCAGTTTGACTCATTTTTCTTTCCCCTGCATCTGGTGCCTTATGGCCTTCTCCGAACGCGTCGACCGCCTGAAAAGCTCGCTGATCCGTGAAATTCTTGCTGCTGCACAGCGACCTGAGGTGATGTCGTTCGCCGGTGGATTGCCTGCTGAGCCCATGTTGCCAAAGGTCGATTGGGCGCCTATGCCGGCGAGCCTGGGGCAATATGGGATGAGTGAAGGGGAGCCCGCCTTACGCGAAGCCATCGCGGCTGAAGCACGTGCCATCGGAGTTTCTTGTTCGGCCAGCCAGGTACTCATTGTCAGTGGTTCCCAGCAGACGCTGGACCTCGCTTCCAAGCTGTTCATTGATCGGGGCACCGAGGTGCTGCTTGAGGCGCCGACTTACTTGGCTGCGCTGCAGGCCTTTCAATTATTCGGTGCCGAGTGCCTGGCAGTGGCGCAGGAAGCCGATGGCCCATCGCTGGCCGCGCTGCGTCAGCGGCTGGAGCAGCACAAGCCGGCTTTTGCCTATCTTATTCCGACGTTCCAGAACCCTTCGGCGGTGCGTTATAGCGAGGAAAAGCGCGACGCAGTAGCCGCGCTGCTTGATGAGTTTGGCGTAACCCTGATTGAAGATGAGCCCTACCGCGAACTGGTATTTGACGACGGGCGGGCTCGCCCAATCGTTAGCCGCTTGCATAAGGCGAGTTGGATCTACACCGGGACGGTTTCCAAGACGCTGCTACCGGGGCTGCGAGTCGGCTATCTGATCGCGACCCCAGACCTGTTCCCTTATCTATTACGTCTGAAGCAGTCAGCCGACTTGCACACCAATCGCATTGGTCAGTGGCAGGCACTTCAGTGGCTTGGCAGTGAGCAATATCGGCTGCACTTGAGCGAGCTGCGCAGCTTCTACCGCCTGCGTCGGGATGCCATGCAGGCGGCGTTGGTGGAACATTTCACTGATCTAGCCGATTGGTTGGTACCACAGGGCGGGCTTTTCTTCTGGCTGCAGCTGAAACAATCGATCGACACCCGAACGCTGCTTGATTCGGCGCTAGCACAGGACGTGGTGTTCATGCCGGGCGAACCGTTCTTCGTCGACCCCGAACAGAATCTTGGATATCTGCGGCTTAACTTCAGTCACGTCGCACCAGAGCGCCTTGATGAAGGTGTTCGCCGGCTGGCAGGGGTAATCCGTGAGGCGCTGTTGGTCGAAGCAGCCTAGTTCAGGCGCGGCGGGAACAGCCGCTGGAGGGGCAAATGACTTACAAGGTTTATGGCGACCATCGGTCCGGCAATTGCTACAAAGTGAAGCTGATGCTGCACTTGCTCGGGCTGGCGTATGAGTGGATTCCGGTGGATATCCTGCGCGGTGAAAGCCGCGAGGCTGCCTTTCTGGAAAAGAATCCCAACGGCAAGATTCCGGTGCTCGAACTGCAAGACGGTACCTGCCTATGGGAATCGAATGCGATTCTGAATTTTCTTGCCGAAGGAAGCGAATACCTGCCGGCCGATGCTCGCTTGCGGACCCAGGTGCTGCAGTGGCAGTTCTTTGAGCAATACAGCCATGAACCCTTCATCGCTGTAGCGCGCTTCATCAAGGTTTACCTCGAGCTGCCTGATGATCGCCTTGATGAGTATGCTGCCAAGCAGCTGGATGGCTATCACGCGCTCGATGTGATGGAGCAGCAACTACTTCGCACGTCATATCTGGTTGGCGAGCGTTACTCGATCGCGGATGTGGCGCTCTATGCTTATACCCATGTAGCCGAGGAGGGTGGCTTCAGCCTTGATCGCTACCCGGCCATCAGCGCTTGGCTGCAGCGTGTAGAAAGTCACCCGCGCCATGTCGGTATGTACGATTAACGCCAAACGTGACCGCGTGGTTAAGGCGCTAGCCTCACGCGGGCACGGTTAGGCACACTGCCTTGCAGCTTATTTGACCAAGCCGAGAAATTCGCTGCGGGTCGCAGCATTCTCGCGAAATTGGCCGAGCATGACCGAGGTGACCATCGATGAGTTCTGTTTCTCGACGCCGCGCATCATCATGCACATGTGCTGCGCTTCGATCACCACAGCGACCCCCCATGCACCTGTAACCTGCTGAATCGCTTCTGCAATCTCGCGGGTGAGATTTTCCTGGATCTGCAGCCGGCGCGCATACATGTCTACGATGCGGGCGACCTTCGACAGGCCGAGCACCTTGCCGTTGGGCAAATAGGCGACATGAGCCTTACCGATGAAGGGCAGCATGTGATGCTCGCACAACGAATAGAGTTCGATGTTCTTGACCAGCACCATTTCGCTGTTGTCGGAGCTGAACAGTGCGCCATTCGTAACGTCCTCCAGCGTCTGCTGGTAGCCCTTGCACAGGTACTGCATGGCTTTGGCGGCCCGCTTGGGCGTATCGAGCAGACCCTCGCGGTTGACGTCCTCACCCAGTTGGCCAAGGATCGCGGTGTAATGTGTTTCCAGAGACATTTGTCTACCTGTCAGGCTTGCAAATAAGCGCGAGTGCGAAGGTTAGGGACTTGACGGCTGGGCTGCAAGCAGCGCGCGCCTTATTAGAGAGGTTCATGAGTGGCCGCGCCAGGGTTACTCGTCGCGCCCTTCGAGCATGGTTCGTTTGAGCATCACATACACCGCGCCGGTACCGCCGTGTCTAGGCACGCAAGAGGCGAAGCCCAACACCTGAGAGTGCTGGCGTAACCACGTATTGACGTGGCTTTTGATCAAAGGACGCTTGCCGTCCTTTCGTGCTGCCTTGCCATGGGTTACGCGCACGCAGCGAATCTCGAGTTTGCTCGCTTCGGCGAGAAAATCCCAAAGCAGCTCACGGGCTTTCTCGACGCTCAGTCCATGCAAATCCAGGCTGCCCTCGAACGGGATTTGTCCCGCTTTCAGCTTGCGCATCTGGCTGTCCTGAACACCGTCGCGGACCCAGTACAGTTCGTCTTCAGCCGCAACATCAATTACAAACTGATCAGACAGCCCGTCGATCCGGATATCGCCGTCGCTGATCGAGGCGTTGGCCCGCAGCGTGGCGATCTGTGCCTTGTTGCTGCGTGGTTTGCCCGTCTCAGCCCGGTCGTGCTCAATCGGCTTGACGCCACGCACAGCTGATCTGAACAGTGAAAAATCATCGTCTTGCATGAGGCCTCCGCGTTAGTCGGCCATTTTATCGCAAAGCTTCTGTCGTGAGCCGCATCCATTGCCGACGACGACATGGGGCTGGCCGACATCTCAGCGCCTTTTTCCGAGGCGCGGCGACAGGCTCAAGTCGTTCGGTGCGTGCGCGCGGCGGCGAGCTCGGCGTCGGATGATCATGCCTAGGAGAAGTAGAACCACGCCCAAGGTCAACAACGTCACTGCGGCTTCTTTATCCAGCGGCATGCTAGTGAGGGCTTCGATTTCGCTAAACGGCGAAGCCGCGCCAATGCCGGTGAAGAGCACTCCAGAGACGATCAGCAGCAGGCCGAGCGCGGCCCCAAGTCGCGAGCCCCAGCTGCGGTGTTGGCGAGGGCGGAGACGGCGAGCATCGAATCCATCGGTTCGTTTCATTCCAGTTCGCTCCTCAGAACGGCTATCGCCCCGTTAAAAAACGCAGGCGAGGTAGGCAAGACGAGGCGAAAGCAGCCGAAGACGCCGGGTTTGACTGTACTTGAAGATCACGCTGAGATTTTTTTACAGCCGGGTTGCCAGGGCAGGCTAGGTATCAACAGCCTGCTACTCCTGAATCCATTGGGCCAGTCTATTCGATGTCAGCTAACACTTTTCGGTTCGGTTGCGGCTTATACCAATGCGCCGGCATCAGCTACGCAGACCGCAAAGTTGTCCGCGAGAATGGTCATCTCCATACGATGCACCTCTGCCGCCGCAATTGCGCCGTCTCCCATCGGCAGGTCGCGTGTGGCACAGGCCTTGTCAACGAGTGTGCAACGGTAGCCGTAATCTTTTGCCGCACGGACCGTGGTGCTCACGCTTGAATGTGTCATGAACCCACAAACAATGAGGTCGAGGCGACCATGCTGCTGCAAAAGTTCATGCAATCGTGTGCCGGCAAATGCGTTAGGCAGCGTTTTGCCGATCACCGTTTCGCCAGGAAGCGGCGCTGCCTCCGGCATGATCTGACCGCGTAGCCCTTGAGGATCGAACAGCCCACCCGGAATGCCCAAATGGTGGACATGCACGATGGGTGCGCCAGCCGCGCGGGCGGCGGTTAGTAGCTCGCTGACCTGCTCAAGCGCCGACGTCAGATTCGGTAGTGCCAGTGTCCCCGTCCGATATTCTTCCTGAACGTCAATGACGACAAGGGTCGCGTTGGCCAGAGTCGCCGGTGCATAACTGCGGCCACTGAGCTGAAGCATGGTCTGTGGCTTGGACATGACTGACTCCTTGTTCTGAGAGGGGCATGATTGTGGCGCCAGTCGCGCGAGATGTGAACAGCCAATAAGTGATGAATTGGTCATATAGATTGGTGTTATGGGCGTTTTGCCATCGCACATAACCGCAAAACTCGCGAAACGCGCGTGGCCATCGGCTAGACTTCCGCCCTTTTTAGAGGAGATGCCCCGTGACCGCTTCGCCTTCCCGTTTGCGTACCTTGCGTGATCATATTCGCTGGGCTGTCAGCCGCTTCCACGCCGAGCAACTTTTCTTCGGCCACGGCACGGACAACGCTTGGGACGAGGCGCGTCAGTTGGTACTGGGTGCCTTGCACTTGCCCTGGGAAATGGCTGACAGCTATCTCGATTGTCGGCTGGAAGACGATGAACGCGAACATCTGCAGACTCTGTTGCAGCAACGGATCGAGCAACGCATACCAACTGCTTATCTGCTTGGACAGGCCTGGTTCTGCGGGCTTCCATTCATCGTCAACGATCACGTGCTGATTCCGCGCTCGCCGATTGGCCAATTGATTGAACGACGCTTCGAGCCGTGGTTGGCGCAGGCGCCAGCACGAATTCTGGATCTCTGTACCGGCTCCGGTTGCATCGGCATTGCCTGCGCCTATGAGTTTCTTGATGCCGAGGTGCTGTTAGCCGATCTGTCATTCGAAGCGCTGGAAGTGGCCAATCGCAACATTGAACAGCATGGTCTGGAAGACCGGGTCTACACCGTTCAGAGCGATGGATTCGATGGTTTACCCAAACAGCGCTTTGACCTGATCGTTTCCAATCCGCCGTATGTGGACGCCGAAGACTTTGCCGATATGCCTGCCGAGTTCCAGCACGAGCCGGCACTCGGCCTGGCTTGCGGTGACGATGGTTTGGATCTCGTTCGAAGAATACTGGCGGAGGCGGCGGACCATCTGACGGAAAAGGGCAGCCTGATCGTCGAAGTCGGCAACAGTCAGGTGCATGTAGAGGCGCTTTATCCTGAAGTCGACTTCACCTGGCTCGAGTTCACCGAGGGTGGGCATGGGGTTTTTCTGCTTGCCGCGAGTCAATGCCGTGATCATCAGGCGCTCTTCCAAGAGCGGCTGGTGCCAAAGGGCAACTGACGGTCTGCGCGGTACTCTGCTCGGTACAAGGGCAGGGCTGTCAGCGGGTTGCGATCCAGATCAGTAGCCCGGCCTGAAACAGTGAAAAAACAATCAGGCAGGCAATGGTGAATCGGAGGGTGCCGTCCTCTCGACGGAGTTTGCTCAGTCGCTCATGGGTGTCGCGAATCCGATTTTCTTGTTCGAGCAGATTTCGATCAGCCTGCTCGAGCATAGCCGCCGCTTCTTGCAGTTCGATGATCTGCACCTTTTCGATGTTCCAGTCTGACCGTAAGGCGCTGACACGAGCTGCGCTATAGGTTGCCTTGGGCTTCTGGGGCTCGGCGTAGACCACGTCGAATCCTTGACTCAGCAGGCAATGATCCCGCCGCAACCGTACATCTTCGCCGGTTATATCCTTGACCGGCAGCGCGCCGCCTTCTACCAGATAGTGCGCCCAGCGTCGCTGCGCCCAAGCTGCCCCTTGCGCCAACAGGAAGCGCCCGAGGCCACGGTTTATCGGTTCTACATGCAAGCCTGAATCGGGGCCGAAGCGCAGCTCCTTGGCCCGGTGGTCGGCCCAGACCTCCAGCAGGTTCTGCTGCTTCGATAACACTTGGCCCGGTATACGAATGAAGAGCCTCAACAGGCTCTGCTCAGGCGTATGTCGCTCGACCTGGGCCAGCTCGACGAAACGCAGCGGACGTGTCCCGGTGTCTCGGTCGGTAGGCAGCGGAGCCAGACGGAGCAGCCGGAATCGATCCGGCGCGAGCGCGGCCCACGGGTGCGGCTGCTGCGCCACCGCGGGCGTCTGGGCGTCGTTTTCTTCAGGGGCTGTTGGGCTGTCGGTCATCTCGGTGTCCATAGGCCTGGCGGTGGTCGTTGCGGCAGGCAAGGAGCGTATCGGCCGGCGGTCGCCTAACTGGAGGCTGACAATACGCCGTGCTCGGTCAAGAAACGGCTGATCTGTTTCGTCAGTTCATGCGCGATAGGCAGTTCGGGGCTGTTATAGGAAGCCACCTGTCCGGCGCTATCCTGCGGCGTGATGCGCAATACGTGGCCCATCCCTTTGATCAGCGCTAACTCGGCATCTGCCCTGGCCTGTTTCAGCGCTTGCGCATCTTTGGAGCTGACCTGAATGTCATGAGAGCCCTGAATGATCAAGGCCGGCGCTGTGGTGTTGGCAAATGCAGCGGTCGGATCTTCCTGAAACAGAGAGATCAGGTAGGGTTGAACGCTCAAGCGAAAAAGCACTTGCAGCGGCTCGGGCACCTGCTGGTGGATTCTTCCCGCGTTCAGTTCATCGATCAGGTAGTACGCGCTTGCCAGAAGCGCCGGTGGTAGACGGCCCTGCAGCTGCTCTCGCAGTAGCGCATCGATGGGGCGACCGCTGCCTGCGAGGCTGAGCAACGCGGCAGGTTTGACGGTAGGTTCGGCCAGACTAGCAATCAACGCGCCTTCGCTATGGCCAATCAGCACGAGCGACGAAAACCGTGGATCGGCTTGTAGCAACCGTGACCAAGCTACTGCATCGTCGACATAGTCTTCTACCTTCAACTGGCTTTCGTCCGGCGCCACCGGTTGGCTCTGACCGACTCCACGCTTGTCGTAGCGCACACTGGCGATACCGCGCTTGGCCAATGCCTGCGCCAGTCGCTTGAGGCTGTCGTTGTGTCCCAGTGGGTTGTTGCCGTCGCGGTCGGTCGGGCCCGATCCTGCTATCAACAGCGCAACCGGCAAGGGTGCGTCAGTCTTAGGCAGCAGCAGGCTGCCATGAAGATGCCCGTCTGGCACCTGCACAGTCATCCTCTGATTTACCCACGTCTGGGCTTGGGCTAAGGGCGCGAACATGGCGAGCAAGGCGAGCAGTAAAAAGAAACGCATGGACAAAAAAACCATCGGCGGAACGGGGATACGAAGCGAGCTCGCGAGCCGGCGGGTTCGCAGTATGCGCCGCGTCCGCAGGCAGCGAAACCTTCAGCAGCTCGGGTATACTTCCGCCCCCTCTTTAGGTCGATCGCGGAGCGCCCTGCATGTCCGGCAATACATACGGCAAGCTGTTCACCGTCACCACGGCTGGCGAAAGCCATGGTCCGGCACTGGTCGCGATTGTCGACGGCTGTCCGCCAGGCCTGGAGCTAAGCGCCGCTGACCTGCAGCGCGACCTCGATCGACGCAAGCCCGGCACTAGCCGGCACACCACTCAACGCCAGGAGGCCGACGAGGTCGAGATTCTTTCTGGCGTATTCGAAGGGCGGACCACCGGTTGCCCGATCGGTCTGCTGATCCGCAACACCGATCAGAAATCCAAAGATTACTCGGCCATCAAGGATCAGTTCCGTCCCGCACATGCCGACTACAGCTATCATCACAAGTATGGCCTGCGCGACTATCGCGGAGGTGGCCGCAGCTCAGCCCGCGAAACCGCCATGCGCGTCGCTGCCGGTGCCATTGCCAAGAAATACCTGGCGACCCTGGGCATCCAGGTGCGCGGCTACATGAGTCAGCTGGGCCCGATCGAAATTCCTTTCAAGACCTGGGACAGCGTCGAGCAGAACGCTTTTTTCAGCCCAGACCCGGACAAGGTCCCGGAGCTGGAGGCCTACATGGATCAGTTGCGTCGTGATCAGGATTCGGTTGGCGCGAAGATCAGTGTCGTCGCCGAAGGCGTTCCGCCGGGGCTTGGGGAGCCAATTTTTGACCGCCTTGATGCTGAACTGGCACATGCCCTGATGAGCATCAACGCAGTAAAAGGCGTGGAGATTGGCGCCGGTTTTGCCAGCGTGGCGCAGCGCGGTACTGAGCACCGTGATGAGATGACGCCAGACGGCTTCCTGTCGAACCATGCTGGTGGTGTCCTGGGAGGCGTTTCGTCCGGCCAGCCGATCATCGCGCATCTGGCGCTCAAGCCTACGTCGAGCATCACGACACCAGGACGCTCCATTGACGTCGACGGCAATCCGGTTGAGGTCATCACCAAGGGTCGCCACGATCCATGCGTAGGTATCCGAGCCACGCCAATCGCCGAAGCGATGATGGCCATCGTGTTGCTTGACCATCTGTTGCGCCATCGCGGGCAGAACGCCGATGTGCTGGTGGGTACGCCGGTGTTGGCGCAGCTCTGAGCCTGCCGCTGGAGGCCTGAAGCTGGAAAGCGAGCAAAGCGCTCGCTCCAGCGTCACGTTTGTTTCCAGCTACTGGCTTGTTGCTTATGGCGGCTTCCATTCCCTACTGGCGTCTGTCCGGTTTTTACTTCTTCTACTTTGCGCTGCTCGGTTCGGCGGCGCCGTTCCTTGGCCTCTATTTCGACCACCTCGGCTTTACTGCCGAGCGCATTGGCGAGCTGGTGGCCATTCCCATGCTGATGCGTTGCCTGGCGCCGAACCTGTGGGGTTGGCTGGGCGATGTCACAGGCCGACGTCTGGCGATTGTACGGATTGGCGCACTCTGTACGCTGATTTCGTTCAGCTTGATCTTCTACAGCAAGAGTTACGCTTGGCTGGCGCTGGTGATGGCGCTGCATGCCTTCTTCTGGCATGCCGTGTTACCGCAGTTCGAGGTCATTACGCTGGCGCACCTGCATGAGCAAGCGTCTCGCTACAGTCAGATCCGCCTCTGGGGCAGCATCGGTTTCATCGCGGCGGTAGTCGGGCTTGGCGCGTTGTTCGAACACCTGAGTCTCGACATCTATCCGGCGGCGGTCCTGTTAGTGATGACCGGGATCGTGATCAGCAGCCTATGGGTGCCCAATGCGGTGCCGGCGGAGCGTCCTGAGCCGGAGGGGCAGGGTGGCTTTCTTCGCCAGCTCTGCCGGCCGGGGGTATTGGCATTCTTCGTGTGCGTCGGTCTGATGCAGGTCAGTCATGGTCCGTACTACACCTTTTTTACCATTCATCTCGAGGCGCTCGGCTACGGGCGTGGCACCATCGGCCTGCTCTGGGCACTCGGAGTGGTAGCTGAGATCCTGATCTTCCTGGTAATGGCACGGCTGCTTGCGCGCTTTTCGTTGCGTCAGGCCCTTGCCGCTAGCTTTCTGCTGGCGGCGCTGCGCTGGCTACTGCTGGGAACGCTGGCTGATCATCTTGGGGTGCTGTTGATTGCGCAGCTGATGCACGCGGCAACCTTCGGCAGTTTTCATGCGGCGGCCATTCATTTCGTCCAGCGCAGCTTTGGTCACCGCCAGCAAGGCCAGGGGCAAGCGCTGTATGCGACCCTTGCCGGAGTGGGCGGGGCGCTGGGTGCGCTTTACTCCGGCTACAGCTGGGCCAGTCTCGGCCCTTTGTGGACCTTCGCCATTGCCAGCCTGTCAGCGCTCTGCGCAGCCGTTATCATCGTCTTCCAGCGCAGCAGTTCGGCATGACCGCTATACCGTGGAGACAGTCATCGACGCTGGCCTGTTTCGCTATGGCAGCGGTTGGTCGCCGGCCATCAGCAGTAACGCTCGGCCCGTCTGATGAGCGCCGAGGTTCCGACCTTTCCAACGCCGGGGCAGCCATCCCGACAGGAGACAACCAGTATGAGCATCCTTAGCGTTTATCAGGACACTGCGCCGGAGCAGCCGCTCAAAGTGCTCACTCATGTTGAAGATATTGCCGCCACCCTGGCCGAAGTCGGTGTGCACCTGGAGCGCTGGGAAGCCAGCACGCCCATTCGCGCCGGTGCAAGTTCAGAGGAGGTAATAGCCGCCTATCGTCCGCAGATCGATCGATTGATGGGAGAGCGCGGCTACGTCACGGTCGACGCCCTCAGCGTGACCAGCGATCATCCAGATAAGGCAGAACTCCGCGCCAAGTTCCTTGGAGAACACCAGCACGCCGAGGACGAGGTGCGTTTCTTTGTCGTCGGCCGCGGGCTGTTCAGCCTGCATATCGAGGACAGGGTGTATGCCGTGCTGTGCGAGAAAAACGACCTGATCTCGGTGCCTGCAGGAACCCGGCATTGGTTCGATATGGGCGAGCACCCTCACTTCGTTGCCATTCGCCTGTTCACTAATCCAGAAGGTTGGGTCGCGCAATTCACCGGGGAAGACATTGCCGGCCGTTTTCCGCGCCTGGATGATTTCTGATCCCGGCAAAAGCCATCCTTACCGATGTCGAAAACATCACCAGCGCCGTGAGTTCCGTCTTCGACGTGCTGTTTCCACGTATTGCGGGCTCGATCGGCTTGCCGTCTGACGGGGTTCTCTTTCTTCGATATGTGAATAGCTGGATGCTGCGCAGCAGTGCTGGCGCACCTGCGGCCAGCTGCGAGAGGGTTTGAGCGGGCTGATCATCCAGCGTTCGCCAGTTTTGAGGCGAACGATCCGCGCCGTGAGCAGATCGCGTACTGAACCCTCAAACCCGCCTGGCATCCTAATTACGAACTCACTGTAATTTGGAGTCTTGTCATGACCGATGCCTTCGGCGGTATTTTCGGCCTGCTTATCCTGGCACTGGATATCTGGGCAATCATCAGCGTGGTGCGAAGCGACAGCAGCACCGGGAAAAAAGCTCTCTGGGTGTTGTTGATCGTCATCCTGCCAGTGTTGGGCCTGATCATCTGGGGCATCATGGGGCCGCGTGGCAATCGGCCTGATGAGCGCAACCTGAGGCACTGACCGGTGGAAACCTGGAGTACGCTGCTGGCCTTGATCGTGTTGGTAGCTAATCTGGTAGCCATCGTGCAAATCTGGCGAAGTCGTATCGAGGTGGGTCGCAAGATCATCTGGAGTCTTGTTGTCGTCCTGTTGCCAGTTGTCGGACTGATCATGTGGTTCGTGGCCGCCGGACATTTCGCCAAAGTCAGGTTGTAAATGCACATAGCAGTTCTGGTCGCGTTGATGCTTTGGGCCGGTAGTGCCTGGAGTGGTGACGAGATGGCTTGGACTGCCCTGCGGGAGGGCCGTGCCGTTCTGCTCATGCGTCATGCCTTGGCGCCTGGGACAGGCGATCCGCCGGGTTTCGTACTGGAGAACTGCACGACTCAGCGCAATCTTGATCAGGCGGGCCGCCTGCAGGCAGAACGGTGGGGTGATCTGCTCCGGCAGAACAGCATTACTGCGCCGCGGGTACTCAGCAGTCGCTGGTGCCGGGCGTTGGAGACGGCAGAACTGCTGGGCTTTAAGCCAGTTGAGCCGCTGCCGCTTCTCGATTCGTTCTTTGTCCAGACCGACCGCAAGAACGAGCAGACCCAAGCCTTGCTCATGTACCTGCGAGCATTGCCTGGGACATCACCCATCGTGCTTATCAGTCATCAAGTCAATATCACCGCACTGACGGGCATCTTTCCCCGACCCGGTGAGGCTTTGGTCCTCGCGTTGCCGATCAGCGACCCGCCTCGAGTCCTGGCCAGGCTCTCTCCGCCTTGATCGGCGCTGCGGCATAACTCTCCCAGATATGCACTGCGGCATAGGCCCGCCAGGGTCGCCAAGCCTGTGATCGCGCGAGCAAATCTTTCGCGCTGATGCCGTCACTTCCCCATAACGGCGATTTCAGCAGGCCAAGGTCGGCTGCTGGAAAGGCATCCGCCTCGCCGAACCCCCTCAACGCAATGTATTCAGCCGTCCATGGCCCAATACCGGGTAGCTGGCAAAGGTGGCTGACCAGCGCGTCTGCACCGTTTTCGACATGCAACTCAAGTGCGCCGCCAGCAACGGCGGCTGATAGATGTTGCAGTGCCGCCACCCGCTTGCCGGGCATGCCGATATTTTCCAGTGCCGCGGTGGCTAGCGTTTGTGGGCCGGGAAACAGCATGGTCAAGCCATTCGTTCCAACCGCAGATTGGCTAAGCCGGTTTTCCCCAGATCGTTCGATCAGGCGTCGGGTGATGGTCACCGCTGCCTTAACGGTGACCTGTTGACCAACGATAGCCCGCACGGCTTGTTCGAACGGATCGAACGCGCTGGGTAAGCGCAATCCGGGGTTAGCCGCGACCAGAGGGCCGAGCTGAGGGTCCGAAGCGAAATGGCGCGTTATGGCGACCGGATCGGCATCGAGGTCGAACATCTTTCGTACACGCATTGCCAATGTCGAGGCGTGTCCCTCTAGCGAATCGCTGATGACCAGTTCAAGAGCAGATTGTGGCAGCAGTGGTCGTACGCTGAACCAGCCGACATCGTCACCCACTTGCACGGTGCGGCTGTAACGCTCCGGCTCCAGCGCCTCGATACCCGGCAGGAGGCGCAAGGCAAAGTGCCGATGAAACTGAGACCAGCTCCATGGGGCGTTATAAGGAAGTTGGATAGAAATCATCACTAGACAATAGCCAGTGGTGATGGGGCAGTCTTCATCAAACGTGCCTTGAGGCCGGGCGGTTACTCCTGTCATAAGACCAAAGTAGAATGCGCCTCTCTGGCAATCGGGCCGCCTGCGAGGCCCGTCTGTTAAGTCATCCATCAGGGAGACACCCATGAGCGACTATCAGGAAACTCTCTACGAGGGGTACGGCCAGCGCTTCAGAGTCGACAAGATGCTGCATGAAGTGCACACCGGGCATCAGCATCTGGTGATATTCGAGAACGCCCGTATGGGACGTGTGATGGCGCTCGATGGGGCTATCCAGACCACCGAGGCAGACGAATTCATCTATCACGAGATGCTTACACACGTGCCGATCCTGGCTCACGGGCTGGCGCGGCGAGTGCTGATCATTGGTGGGGGTGATGGCGGCATACTGCGGGAGGTGGCCAAGCACCGTGACGTCGAAAACATAACCATGGTCGAAATCGACAGCACCGTAGTGGAGCTATGCAGGGAGTTCTTGCCAGAACACTCCAAGGGAGCGTTCGACGATCCTCGGTTGAGCCTGGTAATTGATGACGGTATGCGCTTCGTGGCGACCACCGAGCAGAAGTTCGACGTGATTATCTCCGACTCGACCGATCCCATTGGGCCGGGAGAGGAGCTGTTCTCCGAAAACTTCTATCAGGCGTGTCGTCGTTGCCTCAACGAAGGTGGCATCCTGGTCGCGCAGAACGGCACTCCGTTCATGCAATTGGCTGAAGTGCAGACCACCTCCAAGCGGATGGCCGGCCTGTTTCCCGACTGGCATTTTTACCAAGCTGCGGTTCCCACCTATATCGGGGGCGCCATGACGTTTGCCTGGGGCGCTTGCGATGCCGACAGTCGCAAGCTGTCGTTGGAAACCCTGTGCCAGCGTTTTGCCGGCAGTGGGATCGTGACCCGTTACTACAATCCACATCTCCATATTGGCGCGTTCGCGCTACCTCAATACGTGTTGCAAGCCATCAGCAAGCCCAGCAACGGCTGAGTGATCAGCTTGCTGCAACGAGATTCGTTGCAGCAAATTGGTCGCTGGCATTCCTGTCAGTGGTGATTGAGTGGGATTAAACCTTCCCGTTGCGGACGCTGTTTATACGTCGTATGTTCCAGTTGTAGCGATGGAGCACTGAATTCGCTTGGTGCTTAGCTGCTAGGCCGTGTGGTATTGGTGACGTACGGTCAGGGTCGTTCGATTGCTGTATCGAACTCCCAGGCGTTGCCGAGGCCTATTAGAAACACCGCTGGGTTTCTTTTTTCGATCAACCAGGCAATTCGCGTCCGGCGCCGTCCGGTCGTTCCGCAACGAGGTAGACAAGGCTTTCCATTCCTGAAGTCGTCATCCATGAGTGAGAGGAGGTTGTTTT
Organism: Pseudomonas sp. 9Ag; assembly: GCF_902506445.1. Taxonomy (NCBI): domain Bacteria; kingdom Pseudomonadati; phylum Pseudomonadota; class Gammaproteobacteria; order Pseudomonadales; family Pseudomonadaceae; genus Pseudomonas; species Pseudomonas sp. 9Ag. The sequence goes on along the minus strand of NZ_LR733836.1, from coordinate 2,496,327 downwards.
TATGAGTACCACCTTCCATGAGGATGTAAGCGGCAATGTTCTTTTGAGGATGAAGGAGGGCGGTTTCGACTTTGCCCGCGTCCATCCGATCGAGTTCTATGCCGTGTTTCCCGATCGTGAACGTGCCTGCGCCGCGGCCAGCAATTTCCGCGGCGAGTGCGTCAATACACAGATAGCACCCCGCGACGATGGCGCCTGGGACCTCCAGGTCAGCAAGGTGATGTACGCCACTTTCGATGGTATTGGCGATTTCGAGCAGGACCTGGAGAACCTGGTCGAGCCGCTAGGTGGTGTGCTGGATGGGTGGGGGGTGACCCAGGAGCTTTCTGGGTGCGCTGTCTGACACCTCAATCCTTTAAGTAAGTGTAAGTCCGCTTTGCAGCGCCTGGTCCCATGGCGGGACCGGGCCGAAGCGACCCTTCAAAAACTCGAGCAACAACCGGCTGCGTGAATCGGCTTCCCGGGTCAGGCGCAAGGCATAAATGCCGCTAGGTTCCGGTTCTGGCAGGCCACCTTCACAGAATAGCGGCAGCAAATCACCACTGAGGAGTTGGTCACTGATCAGCCAGGTGGGTAGATGGGCGATACCCAATCCAGCCAAAGTGGCGGTCAGCAACGCTTCCGCATTGTTCGCCACCATACGCAGCCGCTTCGGTCTCAGCAGTTGTCGTTTGCCCTCGTGCTCGAAACGCCATGCGTGCGGAGGGGCCAGCGCGTCCCAGTCCAGCCCGTCGTGTTCCGGCAGTTCCGCTACCGTTTGCGGTGCTCCTCGCCGCTGCAAATAACTCGGGCTTGCACAAACGATGCGCCTCATCGGTGCCAACGGCGTTGCCACGAGGCGCGTGTCGGCAAGCTGGCCAATACGTAGCACCAGATCGACCTCTCCCAGATGCTCACCGTGCATATCGATAAAGCTATCGATCAGGCGTAGCTGGATGTCCACTCGAGGGTAGGCCTGCAAGAAATCGGCAAGTGCTGGCGCCAGATGTCTGCGTCCGAAAGGAGCGGGTGCGTCAATGCGGATGCGGCCTTCCGGTGCGCTTTGTAGCGAGGCCATCTCGGCCCGAGCAAGTTGCAATTCCTGAACGATGCGTCTGGCACGCTCGGCAAACAGCTGCCCAGCAGCGGTAGGCTTGATCGCATGGCTGGTACGACTGACCAGCTGGCAACCAAGTGAACGCTCCAATGCGTCCATGCGTCGCGAGACGGACGAGGGCGCTAGCGCATGCAGCCTGCCTGCTACCGAGAAGCTTCTGGTATCGATTACGTCGAGGAATAACTTGAACTGATCAGTAAGGGCTGTTGCATCCATGATGCTCGCTTCGCTTTGCGGAATACGCAAAGCCATTGTGCATGCTTGTGCATATGCCTACTAGAGCGCGCTGAGTAGCATTGCGCCTTTGATAGGAGGCGTCATGGACCTGGTCGGATTTGTTTTGGATGTGGTGCTGGGTCTGGCGTTGGGCACACTGGGTGGCCTGTTCGGTATTGGCGGAGGGCTGATCGCAATTCCGGTATTAGGTGTGTTGTTCGATCTGGACCAGCAGGTCGCTCAGGGCACCGCCTTGGTCATGGTGGTGCCCAACGTGCTGCTCGCCATCTGGCGCTACCATCAGCGCAATCGCATCGACCTTCGCCACGCGGCAGCGTTGGGCATCGCCAGTTTTTGCTTCGCCATCGCGGGTGCTGCGCTCGCTGTTTCGCTGGACGCTGAGCGCATGCGGATTGCCTTTGTGGTTTTTCTCGTCGCCTTGGCTATACACACATTGTTGCGGGTGTTCTTCAGGCCGCCATCCGGTGGGACCGAACTGCGTCATCCCTGGCCCTGGCTAGGCGTACTGGGCGCTGGCGCCGGCGGACTGGGCGGGTTATTTGGCGTGGGGGGCGCAGTGCTTGCCACGCCAGTACTCACAGCTGTATTTGGCACGTCACAGGTCGTGGCACAGGGTCTTTCTCTTGCGCTGGCGGCGCCAAGCACCGCTGTTACGCTGGTCACTTACGCCACTCATGGTCAGGTGGACTGGATGCTGGGGTTGCCGCTTGCCATCGGGGGGCTCTTGAGCATCAGCCTCGGGGTGAGGTTGGCCCATGCGCTGCCGGAGAGTACTTTGCGTCTGCTATTCAGCGGCTTCCTGTTGCTGAGTGCTGTCATGCTGGCCTTGGAGGTCTGAACAGCCGGTAGCAAATAAGCGCTAGATTGCTGCCTGGTTCGGCTTTCGGCGAATTTCACGACGGGCGCTGCGCACCAGGCGAATGGTCAGCAGAAACGCTGCGCAGCTCAGTCCGGCGATCAGGCCCTGCCAAAGCCCTGCCGGTCCGCTGGGCTCGCCAAATTTGTCGGTAAGGCCAAGCAGGTAGCCCACCGGAAGGCCGATTCCCCAGTAGGCGAAAAGCGTGAATATCATGGTCATCCGCGTGTCCTGATAGCCGCGCAGTGCGCCGGCTGCGGTGACTTGAACCACGTCCGAAAACTGAAACAGTGCGGCGTAGAAAAACAGGCTGGCGGCTACGGCGATCACGGCCTGATCGGGTGTGTAGATGCGCGCAATCTGCTCGCTGAACAACAGCATGCTGCCTGCCGAGAAGCAGGCATAGACCAGGCTCGATACGATCCCCACGCCAGCAACAAAGCGTGCGTCGCGTGGGGCGCCTCGGCCCAGCGCCTGGCCGATGCGGATGGTGATGGCCATGCCCAGCGACAGCGGAATCATGAAGATCAGCGAGGTGAAGTTCAGCGCGATCTGATGCCCGGCTACCACGGTCGCACCGAGGCCGCCGATCAGAAGTGCGATGACCGAAAAAATACTGGCCTCGGCGAACACCGCAACACCAATCGGTACGCCGACCGATAGCAGTCGGCTGAGCACCGGCCATTCCGGCCAATCGAAACGGGTGAACAATTGGCTTGGCTGGTAGTAGTTGGCGCGGCGCACCCAGAACAGCATCGCCAGCAGCATGAAAGCCATGACCACCGCGGTAGCCCAGCCACAACCGACGCCGCCCATGGCCGGCAGCCCCAACTTGCCGTAGATGAAGATGTAATTGAGCGGAATATTCAGCATCAGCGCAAGAATGCCGACCACCATGCTGGGCCGGGTGTGGCCGAGCCCATCGCTGTAACAACGCAGCACCTGGTACAGCGCCACTGCGGGAAAGCCGCAGGCGACTGCACGCAAATAGGCCATGGTCGGGTCAATCAGTGCCGGTTCGACCTTCATGAGATGCAGCACCGGTTCGGCGTTCCACATCAACAGCGCGAACAACGATCCTACACCGAGCCCCATCCACAACGCCTGGCGGACCAGCGGCCCAATCCGTTCGTGCTGGTCACGGCCGAAGTGCTGAGCGACATTCGGGGTGGTCGCCAGGATGACACCTGTCACAAGCAGAAATACCGGCACCCAGATCGAGTTGCCCAAGGCAACTGCTGCTAGGTCTTCGGGACTGACGCGGCCAGCCATCAGGGTGTCGACAAAACCCATGGCTGTGTTTGCCAGTTGAGCAATCATCATCGGCAGGGCGAGGGCGAAGAGGGTGCGCAGTTCAACGCGAACCCGTCTGAGTCTGAACTCAGTGGGCATTGCAGATTATCCGGATTGTATACAGTAAGCCGACTAGTCTACGCCGCCAAGCGCACGCACGGGAAGCCAGCAGAGCAGCTCGACGCGGTCTAGAATGGGAAATCACTGACGGAGCCTGACAATGCGCATCCTTGCCGATGAGAACATTCCTCTGGTCGACGCTTTTTTTGCTGAGTTCGGCGAGATACGCCGTATGCCAGGGAGAAGCATCAACAGGGCCGCACTCGAACAGGCCGACGTGCTTCTGGTTCGGTCGGTCACCCGAGTTGATCGCGAGCTGCTCGAAGGAAGTGCAGTGCGCTTCGTTGGCACTTGTACGATCGGCACCGATCACCTCGACCTCGACTACTTTGAAGAGGTGGGAATCAGCTGGGCTAGCGCACCGGGTTGCAACGCTCGGGGCGTCGTCGATTATGTGCTCGGCAGTCTTCTGGCTCTGGCCGAAGGTGAGGGCGTTGAGCTAAAGGGACGCCGCTATGGTGTGATCGGCGCCGGCGAGGTCGGTGGCCGGCTGGTAGAGGTTCTGCGTGGTCTGGGCTGGGACGTGCGAGTCTGCGATCCGCCGCGGCAGGCACGTGAAGTGGGCGAGTTCGTCACGCTGAATGAAATACTGGCCGAGTGCGATGTCATCAGCCTGCACACCCCGCTGACACTGGAAGGCGAGCACTCGACTTTTCATTTATTGAATCAGTCCCGTCTGGAGCAGCTGCGACCCGGTACCTGGCTGATCAATGCTGCCCGCGGAGCAGTTGTCGACAATGACGCTTTGCGCGGGAAGTTGGCTAGGCGGACAGACCTCCAAGCGGTACTCGATGTCTGGGAGGGAGAGCCGCAGGTTGATGTCGAATTGGCCGAGTTGTGTTGGATTGCGACTCCGCATATCGCTGGCTATAGCCTCGACGGGAAGTTGCGCGGAACGGCGCAGATCTATCAAGCGTTTTGTGCCAGCAAAGGGCTGGAGCCAAAGGTCGAGCTGGCAGAGCTGATGCCGCCCGCATCGCTGCGCGGTCTGATCTTCGATGCGTCCGCAGGGTCGGCTGAACTGTTGGCGACAATCTGTCGGGCGGTTTACGACCCACGACGTGATGACGCAGCGTTTCGCCGTCATCTAGGCGCCGACGAGGCCCAGCGCCGGGTCGGCTTCGATCAGCTGCGCAAGCAGTACCCGCCGCGTCGCGAAATAGACGGTTTGCAGATCGAGATTAACGGCGGTCAACCAAAGCTGGAGAAAATCGTACGAGCCCTGGGTGCTACCGTTAAGTGTTAACCGGTTGCTCGCGATCAGCAGCGCCGACGGGGCGGACGTCAGGCTGGATGCAATTTGCAGCCTGCTCCGCTAGCATTACCCGTCCTCTGCTTTATCCCGCGATGGTGTTATGAGTTATCAGGTACTAGCCCGTAAATGGCGTCCGCGTTCGTTCCGCGAAATGGTCGGGCAGACGCATGTGCTCAAGGCCCTGATCAACGCGCTGGATAGCCAGCGCCTGCACCATGCCTACCTGTTCACCGGTACTCGTGGCGTCGGTAAGACGACCATCGCGCGGATCATCGCCAAATGCCTCAACTGCGAAACCGGCATTAGCTCAACGCCGTGCGGCGAGTGCTCGGTCTGCCGGGAAATCGATGAGGGTCGGTTCGTCGACCTGATCGAGGTAGACGCCGCAAGCCGCACCAAGGTCGAAGACACCAGGGAGCTGCTGGACAACGTGCAGTACGCTCCCAGCCGCGGGCGCTACAAGGTCTACCTGATCGACGAAGTACACATGCTCTCGTCACACTCGTTCAACGCATTGCTTAAAACGCTTGAAGAGCCGCCGCCTCACGTCAAGTTCCTGTTGGCTACCACCGATCCGCAAAAGCTTCCTGTGACCATCCTGTCCCGCTGCCTGCAGTTCTCGTTAAAGAACATGCCGCCCGAACGGGTAGTCGAGCACCTGACCCATGTGCTTGGCGTCGAGCAGGTGCCATTCGAGGAGGATGCGCTCTGGTTGCTCGGCCGTGCCGCTGACGGTTCAATGCGCGATGCGATGAGCCTCACCGATCAGGCGATCTCCTTTGGCGAGGGCAAGGTGCTCGCGGCTGATGTACGCAGCATGCTCGGAACCCTTGATCATGGACAGGTCTATGGCGTGCTGCAGTCGCTGTTGGAGGGCGATGCTCGCGCGCTACTCGAAGCGGTGCGTCATCTCGCAGAGCAAGGCCCCGATTGGGGGGGCGTGCTCGCGGAAATGCTCAACGTCTTGCACCGCGTTGCTGTCGCTCAGGCTTTGCCGGATGCGGTCGACAATGGGCAGGGCGATCGCGATCGAGTGCTGGCCCTGGCGCAGGCGTTGCCGGCCGAAGATGTACAGTTTTACTACCAGATGGGGCTGATCGGCAGGCGCGATCTGCCGTTGGCCCCCGATCCGCGAAGCGGCTTCGAAATGGTTCTGCTGCGTATGCTCGCGTTTCGGCCTGCCGATGCTGAAGGCGCGCCGCGAACACCGCTAAAGATATCGGGAGTCAGTCCGGCCACGACTGATTCCAGAGCAACGAACGTGGCCGGTTCAGCAACATCGGCTGCGCCGGTTCGTGATCCGGTTCCATCGGCTTCGGCACAATCACCGACTCCCATACAGGCGCATCCGTCGCAGATTGCGCCCGATTCGGCGGTTGTGGCTACCGAACAAACTGTGGCACCCGTGCCTGCAGCCAGTGTTTCGTCCCCGGAAATCGCAACCGTGACGAATACTGGGTCTGCGCCTGCCTTGTCCGGAACTGCTAAGGCGGAAGCTGCGCCGCCAGTGGTGGATGTGCCCTGGAATGAGCCTCCAGACACCCCACCGGTAGCCGTGGAAAGTGAGGCACTGGAACGAAAGGCCGAGCCTTTAGCTGAGCCAGCGCATCACGCTGCGGTGGTTGAAGTGAATGAGCCGGACGATGATGAGCCGCCGCTCACGGACGAAGACTACTTCGAAGTCGAAACGCAGGCGGAAGCCTACCTTGGCGGACTGGACGATTTTGAGGCTGACCCGCAGCCGGCCGAACCGGCTCTAGCTGTTGAGCCGGCCACGGGGTTGGCGGCCGAGTGGCTGGACATTTATCTGAAGCTGGGACTCGCTGGCCTGACCGGAAGTATTGCGGCTAACTGCACCTTGATTGCAGTTGAGGGCGACCGCTGGCTCATGCACCTGGACCCGGCGCAAAGTGCGTTGTTTAACGCCACTCAGCATCGGCGTCTCAACGACGCACTCAACCAATACCATGGGCGCACTTTGCAGCTGGATATCGAGTTGCAGACCCCACAGCAGGAAACGCCGGCGCAGGCTGCTGCTCGGCGCCGTGGCGAACGTCAGCGGGCTGCAGAGCAGTCGATTCAGGCAGACCCCGTGGTCCAGCAGTTGATGCAACAGTTCGCTGCCGTCATTCGCGACGGTACCATCGAACCCGTAGAACACTCCGAACCCTGATGCGAGGTAAACCCCATGATGAAAGGTGGCATGGCCGGCCTGATGAAGCAGGCGCAGCAGATGCAGGAAAAAATGCAAAAGATGCAGGAGGAGCTGGCCAACGCAGAAGTGACCGGTCAGTCCGGTGCTGGCTTGGTGAGCGTAGTCATGAATGGTCGGCATGACGTCAAGCGCGTCAGTCTTGATGACAGCCTGATGCAGGAAGACAAGGAAATTCTCGAGGACTTGATAGCCGCTGCGGTAAACGACGCGGTTCGCAAGATCGAGCAGAACAGCAAGGAAAAAATGGCCGGCATGACCGATGGTATGCAATTGCCACCGGGTTTCAAGATGCCCTTCTGATGTGATTCCGGGGGCCGTTCCAGGCACTCGTCCAGCGTGGCGTATCGGCGCCGTGAATGACGCTTATCGAAGCGAATTCCACGGCGCTGTTCTGAGCGCCGCCTCTGTATAAAACAGCCCCATTACCTCTCAGTTTGGTGAGCCCATGTCTTTCAGTCCGCTTATTCGTCAACTCATTGATGCATTGCGCATTCTTCCAGGCGTGGGGCAAAAAACCGCCCAGCGCATGGCTTTGCAGATGCTCGAGCGCGACCGCAGCGGCGGGCTGAGACTGGCTCAGGCGCTTGCGCGTGCAATGGAGGAGGTGGGCTATTGCCGTCAGTGCCGCACACTAAGCGAGGAAGAGCTGTGCCCCCAATGCGCTGACCCGCGTCGGGACGATACCTTGCTTTGTATCGTCCAGAGCCCTGTGGATGTATTCGCAGTGGAGCAGACCGGTTTCCGAGGTCGCTATTTCGTCCTCAAGGGGCACCTGTCTCCGCTCGATGGCCTCGGGCCAGAGGCCATAGGCATCCCGGAATTGCTCGGCAGAGTGGCTGAGGGCAATTTCAAGGAGGCGATACTGGCCACCAATCCCACCGTCGAAGGCGAGGCTACTGCGCACTACATTGCGCAGCTTTTGATTCCCAAAGGGTTGACGCTCAGCCGTATCGCGCACGGTGTGCCGCTTGGCGGAGAGCTTGATCTTGTCGATGGGGGCACGCTTGCACATGCGTTAGCTGGACGGAAGACGATCACACTCTGAGTTCTGCTGCTATATAACCTCCGGTTTAATGCTTATGGCGCCTAAGTGGGTGCCTTGCTCGGCCGAGTTGATGTAAAGTTCTAAGCCATAACTCGTTAATAACCAAATCAATGGTTTACCGTTCGTTCGGTTATATGTATGGCGCTGCCTATCCACTTGAGGTCGACAATGAAGGCAAAACACTGGTTGGTTCCCGCACTGCTGCTGCTAAGCGCTTTTGCGCAGGCGCAGGAAAAATTCAAAGTCGGCTATATCCGTGTAATGGATGATGCTCAGGCGATGGTTGCCCATGAGGGCGGCTTCTATAAGAAGCATGGTCTCGACGTTGAGCTGGTCGAGTTCAGTTCCGGTACCGATCTGATCAAGGCCATCATTGGCGGCCAGCTGGATACTGGAGTTCTGGGCTTTACCAATGCGGTCGCATGGGCATCCAAGGGTGCTGATCTTAAGGTAGTCGGTGGTGCTCAGCAGGGGTATCACTCCATCGTGGCGCGCGAAGGAACCGGCATCGAGAAGATCGCCGACCTGAAAGGCAAGATTCTGGCATCCCAGAAAGAAGGCAGCACCGCCGATGCGGTGCTGCGTGGCGTCACCTTGAAAGCTGCCGGCTTGGCGCCCAGCGATGTCAACATCATGGGTACGAGTCCGGCAGTAGCCGTCCAGTCGCTCGTCTCGGGACGCACCGATGCGGCGTTTCTCTTCGAGCCCTATGATCGGATCGCTCAGCTCATGGCCCCCGTCAAGCAGATCTATGAAATCGGCGAAGTCTGGCCATTTCCGTGCATGGTGGTAATCACCGCCGGCGAAACTTTGGAAAAGCGCAAAGAGGCAGTCTGGAAGTCGCTTGATGCTCAGCGGGAGGCAATCGAGCTGCTGGAAAATCAGCCAGCCGAAGCGGCCAAGCTGATCGCTGATTACTTTATCGCCGAGCCGACGCTGAAGACGCTTAACCGCGGTGAATTGCCTCGTGAAGTGGTAATCGAAGAGGCCATCGCTACTCAAACCTTCGGCGCCAAGCTTGGCAGCGATGACCTGGCACGTATTCAGGAGCTGGCCAATATTCTTCAGGAGCTGGGCTCGCTCAAGACTCGCGATGGTAAGCCATTCGATACCAGTGCCATTCTCGACTTGTCCTGGCAAGAAGCCCGCGAGCTGTAAAACGGCGGCAGATCGTTCCGCACTGCCCGGCCATAGAGCCGGGCAGTGTCATTTAGCCCACTAATTGGGCAGTTCTTGAGGTTTTCCAAGCGATATGCAACTCAGGTTCGAAGAAGTAGACAAGCAATTTGGCCAGCTTGAAGTCATCAAGGGTTTCAGCGGCGAGTTTGCCCAGGGTGAGCTGGTCGCTCTGGTAGGACCTTCCGGTTGCGGGAAGTCGACGTTACTGCATCTGGTTGCCGGACTCGAAAAACCTACCGCAGGTCGTGTACTCGCCGATGGCGAGAAGATTCCTGGTCCAAGTCCCCGGCGCACCTTGGTGTTCCAAGAGCACGCCCTATACCCCTGGCTTTCGTTGCAGGCCAATGTGGCAATGGCCCTTGAGTTACAAGGCGTAGCCAAGGCCAATGCATTCGAGCAGGCAAGGGTCTGGCTCGCTCGGGTCAGCCTGGAGGGTTTCGAGCACTACTACCCGCATCAGGTCTCAGGCGGCATGCGGCAGCGCACGGCTCTGGCGCGTGCGTTTATTGCCAAGCCGGAAGTGCTGCTGCTCGATGAGCCATTCGGGGCGCTTGATGCGCTTACGCGCATGGCATTGCAGGACGTTCTGCGTGAGTTGATCGACGAGCATCAGCCTACGGTGCTGCTGGTTACTCATGACGTGGATGAGGCTTTGTACCTGGCTGACCACGTGCTGGTGTTCAGTGCTCGTCCGGCCAAAGTGCTGAAAACGTTCAACTTCATTCATTGCGAAAAAAGCCACGATCTATCCGAGTTCGCCGCCGAGCGTCGCGAGATCCTTCGCTTGTTGGGTATCAAGACGGAGGTAGGGCACTGATGAGCCAGGGACGTCGTCTGACCGGACCGAAGAAATACCTCGCCGTGGTGCTGGCGATTTTATTCATCCTGCTGATTTGGCAGATCGCTGCATGGAGTCTTCCTGCCTTTCTGATGCCTGGGATACCCGTTGTGTTCGAGCGGTTGTTGACCACGGTCTATGAGCCGGAGTTTCGCGAAGGGCTTTATGGCAGCATGAGCCGGTTGGGGAGTGGTTACAGCTTCGCAATGCTGTTTGGTATCGGCTTCGGGTTGCTGGGTGGTGTGCTGTTCTTCTTCCGTGAAATCCTGCGTTCTGCCATCGTAATCCTCCAGTCAATCCCCTCGATCGCGTGGGTGCCGCTGTTTCTGATCGTGATGGGTTTCGGTAACTTGCCAATCATCGTCGTGGTCGCACTGGCGGCATTCTTCCCAATGGCGCTGTCGGTCATGAACGCCACCGAAAGTGTGCAGCCTGTCCAGGTTGCCGCTGCTCGGGTGATGGGCGCATCACGTTGGCAGCTGGTGCGGCGGGTCTATCTCCCGGCTGTGATGCCCGAACTCATTACCGGCGCGCAGCTGGCTTTTGGAAACGCCTGGCGAGCGCTGATCTCGGCAGAGATGCTGATCGGATTCGGTCAGGGTCTCGGGCGCTCGCTGGCTTATTCCGGTGAAATTGCCGACATGGCCGGCGTGATGATGAATATCCTGGTCATCGCTATTCTGGCGACGCTGATCGATCAGGTTGTTCTGGAGAAGTTCAAGCAGCGCATGCTGCGCTATCAGTACGTGTAGAACGGCGCCGTGAAGACCCGTTTGTTACGGCTGATGCTCCTGCTGTTGGCGCCTGCTGGCGCCCAGGCCGCCACGCTGGAGGCTGTTGCGGTTGATGCTTACCGTCCGCTCAAAGCGGCGGAGGCTGAACCAATCGAGCAGGGTTTCGAGGCCGCTTGGCTCGCCCGTCTGGGCGAAGCCTTGGGCCACGACATAGCGCCTTCAGTCGCCCCCGGGAAGGGGCCGCTGCGCTTCGGTGAGCTTGGATCAGGTGCCGCTTATTATTCCAGTGAGATTGGTGCTTTAACCGCAAGCAAAGCAGGGCTAGCCGACTGGGCTGATCTTGCTGGCGAGTCATTCTGCGTCACAGCAGGTAGCCCGCACGCTGGCATCGTGGCTGGCCGCTTCGGCGGCGTTGCACGGATATATCCCAGCGCGGCACAAGCACTGATCGGTCTGAAACTCGGTGAGTGCAAGGCGGTTGTGGACGACCTTGTCTTGCTGCGGCAGATCGCCAAGCTGCCTGAGTGGCGTCGCTACGATCAGCTGCTACCTGCCTTTGACTATCCTCGCCTCACATTAAGGGTCGCGGCAGGAGATAGCGCGCTGCAACAGCGCGTCGAGCAATACACTGACAGCCGGGAAGGGCAGGATGCTTTGGCTGAGGTAACGCAGCGCTGGATTGACGAGGTTGCCTTTCAGGCCTACGTGCTTGCCGATACGCTTGATTGTCACTAGGTCTTTTTGGCCGTAGATGGCGTCATCTTGCGTCGATTAGCTGGGGCAGGGCCTTGCTTAGCCCTTCCAGCTTCAATGGGGCTCGGATATGTCCGCGCAGCGTCCCGTTCGGGCCGACGATTGCTAGATTGCCGCTGTGGCTGACGCTGTAGTCGGATACCGTCGCATCCGTTGTCGCAATGAAAGGAAGCCCAAGACCTTTAGAGAGCTTCTGCAGCTCGGGCATTTCGCCGGTCAATCCTTTGAAGCCTGCTCGGTAATAACTCAGGTAGGTACGCAATGCTTCAGGCGTGTCGCGTGCAGGATCGGCGCTGACCAAAATCACTTGCAGCTGGTCACGCACCGTGGGCGGCAGCTGGTGGAGTAAACGACGCATGTCGCTCAGCGTTGTTGGGCAGATGTCAGGGCAAGCGGTGAATCCGAAAAAGAGCAGGAACCAGCGGTCACGTAGCGCATCGCTTGTGAAGCTCAGGCCCTGTTCGTCAACGAGTTCGACAGTAGGCAACTGTCGCTCCCGCGGAAGCACTAGTAGGTTCGCCTCGTCGAGCATGGCGTCGCGGTCGAGTGCAAAAGACGTTGAGCAGAATGCCAGGAGCCCGAGCAGCGCTCCGCAGCGCAGGGCAGACGTGCAACTGCTGCTCAAGTCTAGCGCTCGTTCAGTTCGAATGCGGTCAGGGTGAAGGTGGGGATGCCCATGTCCTGTAACTTGCGCGATCCTCCGAGCTCAGGCAGGTCGATAATCGCAGCGGCTTCATGAATGTGAGCGCCCATGCGGCGAACCAGCTGAGCTGCCGCGACCAGCGTACCGCCCGTGGCGATGAGGTCATCCAGCAGTAGAACCGAATCGCCTTCGCAGAGGCTGTCGGTATGCACTTCAAGGTAGGCTTCGCCGTATTCGGTACTGTAGGCCGCTGCCAGCACGTCGGCTGGAAGCTTGCCCTTCTTACGAAACAGGACCAAAGGCCGGTTCAGTTCGTAGGCGATGATCGAACCGATCAGAAATCCACGGGCATCCAGCGCACCCACGTGGGTGAAATCGCTTTCGACATAGCGCTGAATCAGACTGTCCGCCACCATGCGCAGGGCTTTTGGCGACTGCAAGAGTGGCGTGATATCACGGAACACCACACCCGGCTTGGGGAAGTCTGGGACTGGTCTGATCAGGGTTTTGATCGCGAATTCGTCAAAGATCATACGAGCTCCGTTAGGCGTCCATGTTTCCGCCCGCCAGGGCGCACAACCGGATGGAGTCAAGAATTCGGACTTCCTTTCCTTCAGCTTCGAGTAGCCCACTCGCCTGGCAGCGTGTGAATACGCGCGAAACGGTTTCTACCGCGAGACCGAGGTAGTTGCCTATTTCATTGCGTGACATGGGCAGGCGGAACTGATTGGCGGAAAAGCCGCGGGCGCTGAAGCGGGCCGACAGATTGATCAGAAAGGTCGCGATGCGTTCGTCGGCAGTCTTCTTCGACAGCAGCATCATCATCTGCTGATCATCGCGAATCTCGCGGCTCATGATGCGCATCAGCTGACGGCGCAGCTGGGGCAGCAGCACACTGAGCTCGTCGAGGCGCTCGAAAGGGATTTCACACACCGAGGTGGTTTCAAGCGCTTGTGCGGAAACTGGATAGGTTTCGGTGTCCATGCCGGAAAGCCCGACCAGCTCGCTCGGCAGGTGGAAACCAGTGATCTGCTCCTCGCCGGCATCCGTGACGCTGAAAGTGCGAAGGGCACCGGAGCGGATGGCGAACACGGAATTGAACGCATCACCCTGACGGAACAGTGTTTCGCCTTTTTTCAGGGGGCGTCCGCGCTTGACGATTTCGTCCAGCGATTCCATGTCCTGCATGTTCAACGAAAGCGGCAGACAGAGGCCAGAGAGGCTGCAATCCTTGCAATTAGCCTGCGGCTGCTTGCGGACCTTGATGGGCTCGGACATTGCGGGATCCTGATAAAACCTTACGGTGCGCAAGACTAACTCACGCAGGCACCTTAGGCCAATCGGTACAAGGGTCGCAGTGGGGGTGGCAAGGACCGTTATTCACATGGCATGTAAGAACCGCGACGCGGGGCGAGGGGGTAGGCAGTGGTCGAACTGCATACACACAGCATGTACGAGTAACCGTCCGGCCGGCAGAATGGTCATCGCGTCCGCACTTAGCTGGATGAGACCATCGGCAGCCATCTGCTCCAGAGCGGGCCAGGTCTCCTCGAAATAGGTCTTGAAGCTGACACCGAAGATACTTTCGATCTCGTCGAAACGTAGCTCGAAATCACAGAACAAGGCCTGAATGGTGTAGTGCCGGATCTGATCGTCCTGATTGCATCGCAGCCCCCGAATGGTGGCGAGTTGGCCTTGTGCCAGCGACTGTTGGTAGAGCGTGATGTCGCTGTTGTTCTGGCAATACAAGTCGCCAATCTGGCTGATCGCTGAAACCCCGAGGCCGACCAGATCGCAATGTCCATGAGTCGTATAGCCCTGGAAGCTGCGTTGAAGGGCCCCATCTTCCTGGGCCATTGCGAGCTCATCGTCAGGCAGGGCGAATAGATCCATGCCGATATAGCGATAGCCCGCGCGAGTCAGCTGTTCCACGCTGTGCTGCAGCATCGCCAACTTATCTGACCGGGCTGGTAGCTCTGCAGTGTTGATCTTTCGCTGCGCCATGTACCGCTCGGGCGCATGCGAATAACTGGAAACTGAAACCCGCTCCGGCTGCAGCGCGATCACGGCGGCCACCGTCTGAGCAAAGCGTTCGGGGGTTTGCAGAGGCAGTCCGTAGCTTAGATCGATCTGTATCGAGCGGAACTGCAGCGTTCGGGCAGCTTCGATAACCGTCTGAGTCTGTTGTAGGGTCTGAGTACGGTTGATTGCCCGCTGCACATCCGGATCAAGATCTACCAGGCCTATGTTGATGCGGTTGAAGCCAAGCTCACGCAATAACCCCATCGTCGGCCAGTCTGCTGCGCGTGGATCGATATCGATGCTGAAATCGCCATGATCGTCGTTTTGCAGGTTGAAGTGCTTGCGCAAATGGCTCATCAATCCGCGCAGCTCGGCATGCCCGAGAAAGGTCGGTGTGCCACCGCCGAAATGAAGTTGCTCCACCATCTGGTCCTGGCTGAGATGACAGCCGACCAGCTCGATTTCCTTTTCCAGTCGTGCCAGGTACGGAGAGGCACGCTCGCGGTCTTTGCTAATGACTTTGTTGCGCTGGCAGTGGTAGCAGATGTCGGCACAAAATGGCAGATGAACATAAAGCGACAGCGGTCTGACCGCTTGGCGGCTGCTGCGCAGCGCATGCAGCAGGTCGAACGAGCCGAGGTTGGAATTGAACTGCAGGGGCGTCGGATAAAGGGTATAGCGCGGCCCATCCTGATCGTAACGATGAATCAGGTCGGCATCCCAGCGAATGGCGTCGAGCATCATACGGTCTCGGGTTGACTGCGGTGATCGGATTCTAGGGCGGGCGCCATTGCGTAGACTTGACCTGTATCAAGCGAGTCCAGACCCTGCTGCAGAGCTCGAGACCGGCGGTACATAGAAGGAGATTTATTGGCTGAGTTATGGTCGGATTAGCTACCGTCTTGCCAACCTTATCTACTGCAAGGAGAAACCCATGCATCATCGCCAGCAAGAAATCGCTGCTGCGCTTAACGTTTGTGCACCTTTCGATGGGGCCGCGGCAATACAGGCCGAGATTGACCGGCGGGTCGCCTTCATTCAGCAATGCCTGCGCGATTCTGGGCTCAAGACGCTGGTACTGGGCATCAGTGGTGGGGTCGACTCGACCACTGCCGGGTTGCTTGCGCAGCGCGCCGTTGAGGGCATGCGCGAAGCTGGCGAAGGCGACGACTACCGATTCATTGCTGTCCGCCTCCCCTACCAAGTCCAGCATGACGAAGATGAAGCGCAACTTGCAGTCGATTCGATCAAGCCGGATGAGTGCCATACGGTCAACATCGGCGCCGCCGTGCAAGGTTTGACGCGAGCGACCGAAGCGCTTGATGACTTGGCGCCGGAGAAACGTGACTTCGTTGTTGGCAATACCAAGGCGAGGATGCGCATGGTGGCGCAGTACACCATTGCCAATGCCCGGCAGGGACTGGTTATTGGCACCGATCATGCCGCCGAGGCGGTTATGGGGTTCTTTACCAAGTTTGGTGATGGCGCTTGTGACCTGACGCCGCTGGCCGGTCTGGTCAAGCATCAGGTTCGTGAGCTGGCTGCTGCGCTAGGCGCACCCGAGCAGCTGGTGAAGAAAGTCCCCACCGCCGATCTCGAGGAGCTTTCACCTGGCAAGCCGGACGAAGATGCTCACGGAGTGAGCTATCAGAATATCGACGCCTTTCTCCAAGGCCGGTCGGTGCCGGACGAGGCGGCTCGCATCATCATCGACACCTACGACAAATCTGCACACAAGCGACAGCTGCCGAAAGAGCCCTGAGTCAAACGCCGGTCAGATTAGGCCCGCTGAACGCATGCTTGCTACTCAGTGGGCTATCTCGGTCAGCGACCCTTCAGTGATGAACGTGCGTAGGCGCTTGCTGCGCGGACGCACTGTTAACGTGACCGTGGCCCATCAACCATTGCTGGTGAGGGCCTGGAAGCGTCCAGAGTCCGAAAAGAATTACCGTGAGTCCGCCGAGCATTCGTACGCCGCGTTTGCGAAGCAGCGCGGTAAGGCGTTCGGCGGCCAGGCCGGTCGCCAGAAGCACGGGCCAGGTGCCGATACCAAATGCCAACATCAGCAAGGCGCTATCCAGTGCATCGCCCTGGCTCGCGGCCCACAGTAGGGTGCTGTAAACAAGACCGCACGGCAGCCAACCCCAGAGAGCACCAAGCAGGAGTGCTCTTGGCACGCTCTTGACGGGCATCAACTTGCTTGCGAATGGTTGAATGTGCCGCCACAGGCCCCTACCGACTGCCTCGACACGCGTCAGGCCTGTCCACCATCCCGCCAGATACAGGCCCATGCTGATCAACAGAAGTGCGGCTAAAATTCGCAACGCCATCGCGAAAGGGCTGTTGGCAACGGCCCAGCCTGCCAGTCCGATGAGCAGGCCGGCACTGGTATAACTGAGTACCCGGCCCAGGTTATAGGCCACGAGCAAGCGCAGGCGTTTGCCACGCTGCTCAGCAGGAATGGCCATGGTCAGGGCACCCATCAAGCCGCCACACATGCCCAGACAGTGACCACCGCCAAGCAGGCCAAGCACCAGCGCCGACACCAGCAGAGGCAACAATTCACTCACGATCAGACTTCCCTTCATCGTGAGCTTTGTCTGCTTGCTCGATGCCTGCCCTGTGCTTTGGGTCCTCTTCGTCGAAAAGGATGCTGTGGGCCGGTCCGTCCAGATCATCGTACTGGCCGCTGTCGACGGCCCAGAAGAATATCCAGATGGCCAGCGCGACCAGAACCACGGCCACGGGAATCAAGATGTAAAGTGCGGCCAAAAGAGCCTCCAGAAGTGGTGGGTAACGCCAAGCCCCGAGTAGGCGCTACCTATCCTACGCCGGTCGGACCAGACTGTCGGGTCGCTGCTGATTCGGCACTCGGCTCAGGCGCAATGCGTTCAGTACGACCAGCAGCGAACTGGCAGACATGCCCAGAGCCGCCCATAGCGGTGTTACCCAGCCGATAGCCGCGAACGGCAAGATCAAGCCGTTGTACAGGCTCGCCCAAGTCAGGTTTTCGATGATGATGCGGCGGCTGCGGCGCGCCACGCTGAATGCTTGTACCAGACTGTCGAGACGGTTGCTGAGCAGTACGGCGTCAGCGCTGGTCTTGGCTAGATCGGTCGCTGACCCCATGGCCACGCTGATGTCCGCCGCTGCGAGGACCGGCGCATCGTTGACACCGTCGCCGATCATCAGCACACGACGACCGTCGGCTTGCAGTCTCTGCAGGTGGGTGAGTTTGTCGGTTGGGGTCATGCCGCCGTGGGCATCACTGATGCCGAGCTGCTGAGCAATTTCTCCTACCATCGGAGAGCTGTCGCCGGACAAGAGGACGGTGTCCCAGCCACGTGATCTACACGCCTGTAACAGTGCCGGCGCGTCATCGCGCAAGCGGTCGTTAAGCACTAGCCAGGCAAGAGGCCCCTGGGTGTCGCCCAACAGCAACCACTGGCCCTCTTTTCCGGGAATCTCGGGCGCTGCGCCGGCATAGCCGACCGCTACGAAATCGGGTTGTCCAATACGCAGCGTACGTTGGCCAACCGAACCTTCGAGGCCTAAGCCGGGAAAGCTGGTCACGGCATCGGCCGCCTGGGGCGCTCGACCAAACGCCCGGGCAATCGGGTGCTCGGAACGGTTTTCCAGGGCGGCGGCCAACTCCAGGCAGGCACCGGCTTCCAGCTCAGCCAGTGGTCGAACTTCATTCAAGGTCAGTCGCCCTTCGGTGAGGGTTCCGGTCTTGTCGAAGATCACCGTGTCGATGTGATTGAGCCCCTCCAGCACATGCCCCCGGGTGAGCAGTAGACCCAGTTTGTGCAGCGTGCCGGTGGCCGTGGTCAATGCGGTGGGCGTAGCCAATGACAAGGCACAGGGGCAGGTGGCCACGAGCAACGCAAGAACGATCCAGAAAGCGCGTTGCGGGTCGATCTGCCACCAGATAATGCCAACCACCGCGGCGGTCAACAGCACAATTATCAGGAACCACTGCGAAACGCGGTCGGCCAGTTCGGCCAGGCGTGGCTTGTCGGACTGCGCGCGCTCCAGCAGGGTGACAATGGCAGAAAGCCGCGTGTTGTCGCCCAGCGCTTGGACCTCGATGGTCAATGCGCCCTCGACGTTGAGGGTGCCCGCAGTGACGCTATCGCCAACGATCCGAGCTTGTGGCAGGTATTCGCCGGTGAGTACCGACTCGTCCACACTCGACTGGCCGCTGAGGATACGACCGTCGGCTGGAATCAGCGCGCCGGGTTGGACTAGTACTCGATCGCCAAGCTGCAGTTCTCGAAGCAGAATGCGAGCAGTCTGCCCGTCGTCGGCCAATTTCAGGCACGAAGCCGGCAGCAGATTGACCAGCTGTGCAGTCGCCGCAGCGGTGCGCTCGCGGGCACGGCGCTCGAGAAAGCGTCCAGCCAGAAGAAACAAGGCAAACATGCCCACGGCATCGAAATACAGCTCGCCCTGACCAGTGATCGTCGACCATATACCGGCGACGTAGGCGCCGCCGATCGCCAGCGAAACAGAAACGTCCATGGTCAGGTGACGGGTGCGCAGGTCGCGCATTGCACCTTTGAAGAAGTCGGTGCAGCAATAGAACACGATCGGAGTGGTAAGGAGCAGAGCGGTCCAGCGAAGGATGCTAGCCATGCCTGGCGAGAGGTCGATGTTGAATTCGGGCCAGGTCGCCATGGTCGCCATCATCACCTGCATCCAGAGCAGGCCGGCTACCCCCAGCTGGCGCATGCTGCGGCGGTTCTCTTGAGCAAGCCGTTCTGCCGCCTGGTCCGCTTGATAGGGATGGGCAGCGTAACCGACACGACGAAGCTCGGCGAGTAGCTCGCTGAGCGGCAACGAGGCATCATTCCAGCGTACTCGCAGGCGGTGGTTTGACAAGTTAAGGCTGGCCTCGGACACCGCGTCGAGCCGGCGCAGGTGTTTTTCGATCAGCCAGCCGCAAGCGGCACAGCTGATGCCTTCAATCATTAGCGAGGCATCGGCCAGCTCACCTTCGTGACGTACGAAAGGCTCTTGTACGTCCTTGCGATCGTAAAGCTCCAGCTCTTCGGTCAGCGCTTGCGGCAGTGTGTCGGGATTGATGGAAGCGTCGCTGCGGTGCGAATAGTAGCTTTCCAGGCCGCCCTGGACGATTGCTTCCGCAACGGCCTGACAGCCAGGACAGCACAGCGCCCGCTGCTCGTTCAGCACGCGGGCGTGGTAGGCGCTGCCAGCAGGAACTGGTAGCCCGCAGTGGTAGCAGGGGACAGGGCTTGCCATCGCTCGGTCAGTAGCTCAGTTTGATCGTCTGACCGCTAGCGATTTCCTTTTCCTCGAATAGCCTCCAATCCTGGTCACCCTCACGACCAAGCAGCTCAACGAAGCGCCTGCCGGTGACCGGCTCCTGCATCTGGCCCTGATAGAAGCCATCGCCCTGCGGCTGTAGAACGATGCGACGATCGCGTTCTGGCTGCGTAGGGGAGATCAGGTTGAGTATGACTTGTTGCGGGCGGCTCGAACCGCTCAGCTGGACCTCGGCGAGCCCGCGCTCGTCGTTGAGGTTGAGTTGCGCCTGCATTTGCAGGCGCTCAGCGAGCTTTTCGCGTTCCAGTGACTGGTTTATACCCTTGCCGGCGTCGTAATAGTTGTCGGAGACGAGGGTGTCGGCATTGCGAATCGCGATTGTCAGCATCGATGTGCCAAGGATGACTGACATCAGCAGGATGCCGATCACGAACCAGGCCCAGAACTGCTTGTACCAACGGGTACTTTCTTGCTCGGAATTGCTCATGTACTACCTGTTTAGCGGATGCTGGGGCCGATGAAGCGGCTTTCTGCTTCATCTTCAATTGAGGAATCATCTGCCGATCTGATGTGGAAGATGACTTCGTTTGTGCTCGACGGAAGCTGTTCTGGTGCGACGGACAGCTCTACTGGAACGGTGACCAGTTCACCCGCTTCAGCTCGCACCTCGTTGCGCCCTTCGTATTGCAAACCTTCAAGGCCAACGGCTTCGATGATGAATGTCTGCTCACTCTGGGCCTTGTTCATCACCTTGAGCGTGTAGACGTTTTCGATCCGTCCTTGCTCGTTTTCCCGGTAAAGCACGCGGTCCTTGAGCACATCGAGCTTGACGAGCGCACGGTCCGAGACGGCATAGGCGAACACGCCCATCATCGCCGTCAGCGCAACGGCATAGCCAATCAGTCGCGGCCGCACCAGATGGGTTTTTTGTCCGGACAGGTTGTGCTCGGTGGTGTAGCTGATCAGCCCGCGCGGGTAGTTCATCTTGTCCATTATGGTGTCGCAAGCGTCAATGCAGGCGGCGCACCCGATACATTCGATCTGCAGTCCGTCGCGGATGTCGATGCCGGTGGGACATACCTGCACGCACATGGTGCAATCGATGCAATCTCCCAGGCCCATTGCTTTGTAGTCGGCATCCTTTTTCCGCGGACCACGACGCTCGCCGCGGCGTGGATCGTAGGAGACGATCAGGGTGTCCTTGTCGAACATCACGCTCTGGAAACGAGCGTACGGGCACATGTAGATGCACACCTGCTCGCGCAAGTAACCCGCGTTGCCGTAAGTCGCTAGGGTGAAGAACCCCACCCAGAACAAAGCCCATCCGCCTACCTGAAGGGTCACGAGATCAGGGACCAGGTCCCTGATCGGTGTGAAATAGCCGACAAAGGTAATACCGATCGCCAGAGAAACTGCCAGCCAGATCGAGTGCTTGGCGGCTTTGCGCATGAACTTGTTGGCACTCATGGGCGCCTTGTCGAGTTTCATGCGCTGGTTTCGGTCACCCTCTGTGACCTTCTCTGCCCACATGAAGACCCAGGTAAACACGCTCTGGGGACAGGTGTAGCCACACCAGACGCGACCAGCGAAAACGGTGATGAAGAACAGGCCGAATGCGCAAATGATCAACAGGGCAGAAAGCAGGATGAAGTCCTGCGGCCAGAAGGTGGCGCCAAAGATATAGAACTTGCGCTCTGGCAAGTCCCACCAGACCGCCTGCCGTCCGTTCCAGGTCAGCCACACGGTGCCGAAGTAAAGTACGAACAGCAGCGCCCCGCCAGCGAGTCGCAAGTTGCGAAACAGGCCGCTGAAGGCTCGTGTATAGATCTTTTCGCGCGCGGCGTAGAGGTCGCCCGATGCTTCGGACTTGGAGGGAGGTGTTACGTTGCGGACGGGAATCTGCTCAGTCATCAAGTGCGTACCACGGCGGAGGGTGAGTGTCCCGGCCGATGCATGTCGGCCGGGATCTTTTGCTTACCTGCTGCGAATGGTACGCCTCGTCAGTCGAACTAAGGTGCGACCTTGGGTCGCGCCAGGACCGATGGATCAGTCCTCCGACTCTTGCGAGAGGCTATACACATACGCTGCCAGCAGGTGCACCTTGTCGTTGCCAAGAATGTGCTCCTGGGCGGGCATACGGCCATTTCGGCCGTAGCGCAGGGTCTGCTGAATCTGTCCGAAACTCGAGCCGTAAAGCCAGACGTTGTCGGTCAGGTTCGGCGCGCCCATGGCCTGAGTGCCTTTGCCTGCAGGACCATGACAAGCTACACAATTGGCGGCAAAGATTTTTTGACCCTGCTCAATGTCGACGTTAATACCCTCGGGGGTATCGCGGCCCGATAGGCTACGTACGTAGCCAGCGACATTACTGATGCCATCTTCGCCAATCACATCGCGCCATGCGGGCATCGCTGCCTGCCGTCCGCCCATGATGGTGGTTTTGATGGTTTCAGGCGCGCCGCCCCATAGCCAGTCGTTGTCGGTCAGGTTGGGGAAGCCGTAGGCGCCCTTGGCATCCGAACCGTGGCAGACGGAGCAGTTGGAAGCGAACAGGCGACCACCCATTTTCAGGGCTTGCGGATCCTGAGCGACCTGTTCGACAGGCATTGCTGCGAATTTGGCATAAAGCGGGCCGTACTGCTCGTCCGCCTTGTCCATCTCGCGCTGCCATTCCTTCACCTGGGTCCAGCCACCTTCGTAGCCGGGCAGCATGCCCTTCCAGTTACCCAGCCCTGGATACAGCGCCAGGTAACCCAATGCGAAGATCACCGTGGCAACGAACAGCAGGAACCACCAGCGCGGGAGCGGGTTGTCGTACTCCTCGATTCCATCATAGGAATGGCCAACGGTTTCTTCGGTGCTGTCGTGGCGTTGTCCCTTGCGAGTGGCGAGCAATAGCCAGACCAGTGCGGCAATGGTCCCCAGGCTCAGCAGGGTGATGTACCAACTCCAAAACGAGGTCATTTATTTCTTACTCCTGGAAGCTTCTTCATCACGCTTGTTGGCGTCGGGCTCATCCGCGAAGGGCAGGTTGGCCGCTTCGTCGAAGCTTTTCTTGCGCTTGCTGCTATAAGCCCAGAGGATGATGGCTATCATTGCGACGAAAACAAGAATGGTGCCCAGGCCGCGAAGAGTCCCGATATCCATGGTGCGTTACCGTTTGTTGGTGAGTGCAGTGCCGAGTACTTGCAGGTAGGCGACAAGGGCATCCATTTCGGATTTACCTTTGACCGCGTCCTTAGCGCTGGCGATGTCTTCTTCGGTGTAAGGCACGCCAACGCTGCGCAGCGCAACCATCTTGTCGGCGGTGTTCTTGCCATCAAGGCTGTGCTCGACCAGCCATGGGTAGGACGGCATCTTCGATTCAGGCACTACGTTGCGCGGGTTGTAGAGGTGCGCGCGGTGCCAGTCATCGGAGTAGCGGCCGCCGACACGTGCCAGGTCCGGGCCGGTACGCTTGGATCCCCACAGGAACGGGTGGTCGTACACGCTCTCACCCGCTACCGAGTAGTGACCATAGCGCTCGGTTTCAGCGCGGAACGGACGAACCATCTGCGAGTGACAGCCAACGCAACCTTCGCGGATGTAGATGTCACGGCCTTCGAGCTGCAACGCTGTGTAGGGCTTCATGCCTTCCACGGGCTCGTTGACCACGTCCTGAAAGAACAGCGGAACGATCTGGGTCAGACCGCCGATGCTCACTGCGAGGATCATGAACAGGGTCAGCAGACCGATGTTCTTTTCGAGTATTTCGTGATTCTTCATTTATCGGTTCCCTCAGGCGATCTGCGCAGCGGCTTCGAATTCAGCCGACTTGGCGGCACGCACAGTGCGCCAGGTGTTGTAAGCCATCAGCAGCATGCCGGCGAGGAAGAACGCGCCGCCCAGTGCTCGCACGATGAAGCCTGGATGGCTGGCTTCCAGTGCCTCGACGAAGGAGTAGGTCAGCGTGCCGTCTTCGTTGATTGCGCGCCACATCAGGCCCTGCGTGATGCCGTTGACCCACATCGACGCGATATAAAGCACGGTACCGATGGTCGCCAGCCAGAAGTGGGCGTTGATCAGACCGATGCTGTACATCTGCTCGCGAGCGAAGACTTTCGGAATCAGGTGATACAAGGAGCCGATGGAGATCATTGCCACCCAGCCGAGGGCTCCGGCGTGAACGTGGCCGATGGTCCAGTCGGTGTAATGGGACAGGGCGTTGACGGTCTTGATGGCCATCATCGGACCTTCGAAGGTCGACATGCCATAGAACGCCAGGGACACGACCAGGAAGCGCAGAATCGGGTCGGTGCGCAGCTTATGCCAGGCACCCGACAGGGTCATCATGCCGTTGATCATGCCGCCCCAGCTCGGTGCCAGCAGGATGATCGACATTACCATGCCAAGGCTCTGAGCCCATTCGGGCAGCGCGGTGTAGTGCAGGTGGTGAGGGCCGGCCCAGATATAAAGCGTGATAAGTGCCCAGAAGTGCACGATGGACAGGCGGTAAGAGTAGACCGGACGGCCAGCCTGCTTGGGTACGAAGTAATACATCATTCCCAGGAAGCCGGTGGTCAGGAAGAAGCCCACGGCGTTGTGGCCGTACCACCACTGGACCATCGCATCGGTCGCACCTGAGTAGACCGAGTAGGATTTGAACCAGCTTACCGGCACTTCCAGGTTGTTGACGATATGCAGCATCGCCGTGACCAGGATGAAAGCACCGTAGAACCAGTTGCCCACATAGATGTGCGCGGCCTTGCGCTTCATGATCGTGCCGAAGAACACCACGGCATAGCTGACCCAGACGAGGGTGATCAGGATGTCGATCGGCCACTCGAGCTCAGCATATTCCTTGGAACTGGTGAAGCCTTGCGGCAACGTGATTACCGCGAGAACGATGACCGCCTGCCAACCCCAGAACACGAACGACGCGAGACCGTCCGAGAACAGGCGGGCCTGGGAGGTCCGCTGCACCACATAAAATGATGTGGCCATCAGGGCACAACCACCGAAGGCGAAGATCACCGCGTTGGTGTGAAGTGGGCGTAAACGACCGAAACTTGTCCAGGGCAGGTCGAAGTTGAGTTGAGGCCAGACCAGCTGTGCGGCGATAAACACACCCAGGCCCATTCCGATAATTCCCCACACCACCGTCATGATGGCGAATTGGCGAACCACCTTATAGTTATATGCAGTCTCACTTATTGCTGTGCTCATGCAAGGCTTCCACGCTAATGGCATTTCAAGGGGGCAAAAACGGCGGCAAGTATGGAGAAAGGAGGGGGGCAATGCAATCAAGGCCCAGGCCGTCTCATGCCGTTCGGACCCTGATTCCAAGCGTTTTCCATGCTCTTTGCAGGGTCGTTTAGCACATCATGCCGATGTGATGAATCGAGGGCTTCGCCTTATAGTTCTGCGCGACTTCGGCGAGTAGAGAGGAATATTAGATCAGCGGGAGGAAGGAGCAAACGGAGGAGGGGTGGGTGGTCTGCGACAGAGCGTCGCATGGAGCAGAAAGTTGATCAGAAGCAGGGCGATACGGCGTATCGCCCTGTAGAGCGTTATTGCTTGGCTACGCGTTCTGGTTGCTGTGAAAGGCTATAAACGTAAGCGGCCAGGAGGTGCACTTTGTCGTTGCCCAGGTATTGTTCCTGCGCAGGCATCTGCCCGTTGCGGCCGTGACGAATGGTCTGCTGCAGCTGCGGCAGGCTTGAGCCGTAGATCCAGCCGGCTGGGTTGGTCAGCTTGGGTGCGCCGAGGGCGGCCATGCCTTCCCCATTTGCACCGTGGCAGACCGAGCAGGTCTGAGCGTAGACCTGGCCACCCGCAGCAGTGTCTGCATCGCTGCCTTCTGGCAGGGGCAGACCACCGAGATCATTGCGTACATAGGCGGCAACGTTCTTCACGCCTTCCTCACCGATGACCTGACCCCAAGCCGGCATCGCTGCCACGCGACCGTGGAGGATAGTTGTCTTGATGGTTTCGGCATCGCCGCCCCAGCGCCATTCACTATCCGCCAGATTCGGGAAACCGACCGCGCCCTTGGCGTCCGAGCCGTGGCAAACCGAGCAGTAGTTGGCGAACAGACGACCGCCGATCTTCAGCGCCCGCTCGTCCTGAGCGACCTGCGCTACAGTCATGGCGGAATATTTGGCGAAGATCGGGCCAAATTTCGCGTCAGCCTGATCAACTTCACGCTGCCATTGCTTGTCCTGGGTCCAGCCGTCTTCATAGCCTGGCATCACGCCTTTCCAGTTACCCAGGCCCGGGTAGAGCACCAGGTAGAAAATGCCGAACACCAAGGTGCCGATGAAGAGCATGAACCACCACCGAGGCAGCGGATTGTCGTATTCCTCAATACCGTCGAAGGAATGTCCCATGGTCTTGTCGGTCGTGCCTGCAGATTCGCCCTTACGGGTAGCGAAGATCAGCCAGAACAGAGCGACAATGGTGCCCAGCGTCAGCAGGGCGATGTATCCACTCCAGAAAGCGTTCATCTGTTACTCCTGGGCAGCCCGAACGCTCGAGCTGCCCGCGATGTTGGTTCCCTGACGGCTGCGCTGCAGCGCGTCGTTCTCGATAGCTTGCCGTCGATCTCAGCGCTTGTTCTGCAGCGCGGTACCGAGCACCTGCAGGTAGGCCACCAGAGCGTCCATCTCGGTCTTGCCCTTGACAGCGTCTCCCGCAGTGGCGATGTCCTCGTCGCTGTACGGCACGCCGACGGTGCGCAGCGCTTTCATCTTGGTGGCGGTGTCCTGGCCGTCAAGGGTGTCCTCAACCAGCCACGGATATGACGGCATCTTCGATTCAGGCACGACGTTGCGCGGGTTGTAGAGGTGCGCACGGTGCCAGTCATCGGAGTAACGGCCGCCGACGCGGGCCAGGTCCGGACCGGTACGCTTGGAGCCCCACAGGAACGGGTGGTCGTACACGCTTTCACCCGCCACCGAGTAGTGTCCATAACGCTCCGTCTCAGCACGGAACGGACGGATCATCTGAGAGTGACAGCCGACGCAGCCTTCACGGATGTAGATGTCACGGCCTTCCAGCTGCAGCGCGGTGTAAGGCTTCATGCCTTCTACCGGCTCGTTGACCACGTCCTGAAAGAACAGCGGAACGATCTGGGTCAGACCGCCGATGCTCACTGCCAGAATCATGAACAGAGTCAGCAGGCCGACGTTTTTCTCTAGTATTTCGTGCTTCTTCATCAGTCTGCTCCTCAGGCGATCTGCGCGGCGGCTTCGTATTCGGCCGGCTTGGCGGCCTGTACGGTGCGCCAGGTGTTGTAGGCCATCAGCAACATGCCGGTGAAGAAGATCGCACCACCGATCATGCGTACCACAAAGCCCGGATGACTGGCTTCAAGCGCTTCGACGAAGGAGTAGGTGAGGGTGCCGTCTTCGTTGATCGCACGCCACATAAGGCCCTGAGCGATGCCGTTGACCCACATCGAGGCGATGTAGAGCACGGTGCCGATGGTGGCGAGCCAGAAGTGCGCGTTGATCAGGCCGATGCTGTGCATCTGGACACGACCGAACACTTTCGGAATCAGGTGATAGAGCGCACCGATGGAGACCATGGCCACCCAGCCGAGCGCACCTGCATGAACGTGACCGATGGTCCAGTCGGTGTAGTGGGACAGCGCGTTGACGGTCTTGATGGCCATCATCGGGCCTTCGAAGGTCGACATGCCATAGAAAGCCAAAGATACGACCAGGAAGCGCAGGATGGGGTCGCTGCGCAACTTATGCCAGGCCCCGGAAAGCGTCATCATGCCGTTGATCATGCCACCCCAGCTTGGCGCCAGCAGAATCAGCGACATCACCATGCCCAGCGACTGCGCCCAGTCCGGCAGTGCTGTGTAGTGCAGGTGGTGTGGGCCGGCCCAGATGTAGACGGTGATCAGTGCCCAGAAGTGGACGATCGACAGACGATAGGAATACACGGGACGTTCAGCCTGCTTGGGCACGAAGTAGTACATGATCCCGAGGAAGCCTGCAGTGAGGAAGAACCCTACGGCGTTGTGGCCGTACCACCACTGGACCATCGCATCGGTCGCACCGGCATACACCGAGTAGGACTTCATTGCTGTGACCGGCACTTCGAGGTTGTTGACGAGATGCAGAATCGCCACGGTCAGGATGAAGGCGCCGAAGAACCAGTTGCCGACGTAGATGTGCTTGACCTTGCGCGTGGCCAGGGTGCCGAAGAACACGACCGCGTAGGACACCCAGACGATGGTGATCAGGATATCGATCGGCCATTCCAGTTCGGCGTATTCCTTGGAACTGGTAAAGCCCAGCGGCAGAGAGATCGCGGCCAGCAGGATGACCAGTTGCCAACCCCAGAACGTGAACGCGGCCAGCTTTGGTGCGAACAGAGTGGTCTGACAGGTGCGCTGGACCGAATAGTAAGACGTCGCGAACAATGCACAGCCGCCGAAGGCGAAGATCACCGCGTTGGTGTGCAATGGGCGTAGACGACCGAAACTGGTCCATGGGAGGTCAAAGTTGAGAAATGGCCAGGCCAATTGTGCTGCGATGAAAACGCCGAGCCCCATCCCGACGATTCCCCACACCACCGTCATGATGGCAAATTGGCGGACCACCTTGTAGTCATAGGCGGTACTGGTTGCTGTGTTCATGTATGGGCTTCCATCCACGGTAATGAGCATGTTTTTCTGTTGCGGTGAGCAGAGATTTCTTTCAATAGAAAGCGGGGGCAAGGATGGGCACTGGGCAAATGGCCGGTATTGACGCCGGTCAATACTCACAGGGCGAGGAAATTCCATTCGTCCGGCGTGATCAACCAAAGGGGACGGTTTGCGCGGGCCTGATCCTGGCGCATGGAGCCGGCGCTCCGATGGACAGCCCGTTCATGGAGCAGATGACTGAACGGCTGGTGGCGCGGGGCGTGGCGGTCTTTCGTTTCGAGTTTGCCTATATGGCCCGCAGGCGCATCGATGAACGCAAGCGTCCGCCAAATCCACAGGCGCAGTTGCTTCAGCAATGGCGGGCGGTTTATCGAACGGTGCGACAGCAAACCGCAGGGCGATTGGCGATCGGTGGCAAGTCGATGGGCGGGCGAATGGCGAGCATGTTGGCTGACGAGCTCGCGGTTGATGCGCTGGTATGTTTGGGCTATCCGTTTCATGCCGTGGGCAAGCCGGAAAAACCACGAGTGGCGCACCTGGCAGAGCTGCGAACACCGACGCTGATTATTCAGGGGGAGCGCGATGCCCTGGGTAACCGAGACACCGTCGCCGGCTACTCCCTGTCGCCGGCGATTCGCCTCGATTGGCTGATGGCGGCCGATCATGATCTCAAACCACTGAAACGCTCAGGCTTTACCCACGAACAGTCTCTGGACAAGGCTGCGGACGCAATCGCGGCATTCCTCGGCAGCCTTTAGGCTCGATCAAATCCAAAATGCCCGCTACCGTGACGCGGTAAGCGGGCATGCTTGGTGGCCTCAACAATACTGAGATGAGGCTTTAGTTAGCGGTTGAAGCGCTCTACCAGGCTGTACTGCGACTGAGCAGTCGCCGCCAGGTCTTCGGAAAGCAGCGCCGAGCTCTGTGCATCGCCAGAGGTTTGGTCGGCAAGGCGAGCGATATTGCCAACGTTCTGGCTGATTTCGTCAGCCACTGCGCTTTGCTGCTCGGTTGCGGAAGCGATCTGCGCGGTCATGTCGATAATACGGCCCACCGCCTCGCTGATGCCTGTTAGTGCCCCGTCGGCGTCAATGACGCGCTCTACGCCGCGGCTCGCCTGGCTTCGGCCTTGCTCGGTGGTTTCCACGGCCTGGCGCGCCTGCTGCTGCAGCTTTTCGATCAGCTGATGAATCTGTCCCGTGGCGGATGCCGTGCGCTGAGCCAGTTGCCGGACCTCGTCAGCCACCACAGCGAAGCCTCGACCGCTTTCACCCGCTCGCGCGGCTTCGATGGCTGCGTTCAGTGCCAGCAGGTTGGTCTGGTCGGCAATGCTCTTGATCACATCAACCACGGTGCCGATCTCGTTACTGTTCTGTGCCAGTGCGGACACCGCGTCGCCGGTTTCGGTGACGGCCGCGGCCAGTAGTTCGATGGCTTTGCGCGTCTGCGAGCTGATCTGCCGACCCTGAGCAGTGAGCTGGTTGGCTTGTTCGGTGGCCTCCGCTGCAAGGGCTACGTTGCTGGCGACCTCCTGGGTGGTGGCGGCCATCTGCGTGATTGCGGCAGCGACCTGCTCGGTCTCGTGATGCTGGCGCGACAATCCATCAGAGCAGCTATGGGCCAGGTTGTCCGCCCGCTTGGCCTGCTGCTGCAGTTGCACGGCGCTGTCCTGCAGGCGGGTCAGGCATGTTTTGAGTCGTGCATGCTCGCTGAGCAGGGCCATTTCCAGCTGTGCCTCGGCGCCATGGCTGTCGGTATACATTTTAGCGATCAGCGGATCACTGGTTGACTGCTGAGCCAGGCCGAGCAATCGCTGCATCCCGCGCATCTGCCAGTGACGACCGATCAATCCGAGGGGTATCGACAGCAGAGCGGCGAGCGCGAACCCCCAGCCGTGGTCGTGCCAAGCGCCGATCAGGAAGCCAATCTGGCTGATGACGATAAAGGGCAGCCAATTGACCACGGTTGGGAGCCACTTGTCGCGCTGGGGAACCCCACTTTTCCCCGCGTTTAGCCGAGCATAGAGCGCTTCCGCACGCCCGACCTGTTCGCGGGTTGGCTTGGTGCGAACCGACTCATATCCGATGACCTTGCGCTGAGCATCCAGCACTGGCGTGACGTAAGCGTTGACCCAATAGTGATCGCCGTTGTTGCGGCGGTTCTTGACGATGCCCATCCAGGGCTTGCCGTCCTTGAGTGTGGCCCACATATGGCCGAACACCGCCGAAGGGACGTCTGGATGGCGTATCAGGCTATGTGGTGCGCCGATCAGCTCACTGCGTTCAAAGCCACTGACCTCAGCAAAGATGTCGTTGCAATAAGTAATCTTGCCGGTCAGGTCAGTGGTGGAAATCAATCTTTGCTGATCGGGAAACGCATATTCACGTTGAGTAACGGGCTGGTTGTTTCGCATGCAATACGCCTGGCAAGTCGGGGTGGCCATGGCCACTTATTATGTTCGGTCAGTCCGCAAATTTGCGGCTCTGGGAATGATGGCATTTTGACGCCAAGTTCACGACCGTTGTGCTTGGCATCGTAACGGCTGATTTTCCAAAGACTTAAGCGACAGTGGATAAATGGCAGCACAAAAAAAGCCCACTGCAGATGTGCTGCAGCGGGCCTTCATTGAAGCGACGTCTGTTTCTGTCTTTCAGCCCTCGATCAACTGGCGCAGCACGTAATGCAAAATACCGCCGGCTTTGAAGTACTCAACCTCGTTGAGGGTGTCGATGCGGCAGAGCACCTGAAAGCTGTCGCGGCCACCGTCGGCACGTTCCAGGTCGACTGTCAGCAGCTGACGTGGCTTGATGTCGGCGCCCAGGCCGCGTATCGACAGCTTCTCGTTTCCGGTCAGCCCCAGCGACTGCCGGGTCTGGTCGCCGACGAACTGCAGCGCCAGAACGCCCATGCCGATCAGGTTCGAACGGTGGATTCGCTCAAAGCTCTCGGCAATAACGGCTTTCACCCCTAGCAGATTGGTGCCTTTCGCGGCCCAGTCGCGGCTGGAACCGGTGCCGTACTCTTTGCCCGCGATGACGACCAGGGGCACAGCCTCCGCCTGGTAACGCATCGCAGCGTCATAGATGGACATCCGTTCGCCACTTGGCTGATACAGGGTGTTGCCGCCTTCTTCGCCGCCGAGCATCTCGTTTTTGATGCGGATGTTGGCAAAGGTGCCGCGCATCATGACTTCGTGATTACCGCGGCGCGAACCATAGGAGTTGAAGTCCTCCGGCTGTACGCCCAGCTCCTGCAGATAGACGCCGGCAGGGGAGCTGGCCTTGATGTTGCCGGCCGGAGAGATGTGGTCCGTGGTGATGGAGTCACCAAATACCGCAAGGACTCGCGCGTTCTCAACATCCTTCGGTGGCGTCAGGGGTTGCCCGATGTCCTCGAAGAAGGGTGGGTTCTGCACATAGCTGGAACTGTTGTTCCATTTATAGGTGTCGCCAGCGGTGACCGCAATGGACTGCCAATGCTCATCGCCGCTGAATACATCGGCGTAGCGGGTGCGGAACATCTGTCCGTCGATCTTGCTGACCGCTTCGTCCACCTCCGCACTGGTCGGCCAGATGTCCTTGAGATAGACCGGCTGGTTCTGTTTGTCGTAGCCGATCGGATCCTTGTCCATGTTGATCCGGGTGGTGCCGGCCAGGGCGAAAGCCACTACCAGTGGCGGCGAAGCCAGCCAATTGGCTTTGACCAGCGGATGCACCCGGCCTTCGAAGTTGCGGTTGCCGGACAACACCGAAGACACCACCAGATCGTTGTCGGTGATGGCCTGGCCAATGGCGTCAGGCAGCGGGCCAGAGTTACCGATGCAGGTGGTGCACCCGTAGCCGACCAGATTGAAGCCCAGCTGATCGAGGTAGGTGGTCAACCCAGCGCGTTCAAGGTAATCGGTGACCACCTTGGAGCCGGGGGCGAGCGAGGACTTCACCCATGGCGCTCTCTGCAAGCCACGCTCCAGCGCTTTCTTCGCCACCAGACCAGCGGCCATCAGCACGTTCGGGTTGGAGGTGTTGGTGCAAGAGGTGATGGCTGCAATGACCACAGCGCCATGCTTGAGGCCGTATTCTTCGCCGGTAACCGGGAACGATGCGTCGATCTGCTGCGTCTTGCCGCTGGTTTCCAGGAGCAGATCGAAATTCGCGCCGATATCGCCGAGCGTTACCCTGTCCTGCGGACGCTTCGGGCCGGCGAGCGATGGTTTGACTTCGGCCAGATCCAGTTCCAGCGTGGCGGTAAACACCGGATCCGGCGAGTTGTTGTCGCGCCACATGCCCTGAGCCTTGCTATAAGCCTCGACCAGCGCAATGCGGTCTTCGTCACGACCGGTCAGACGCAGGTAATCGATGGTGATCTGGTCCACGGGAAAGAAGCCGCAGGTCGCGCCATATTCCGGCGCCATGTTGCCGATCGTCGCGCGGTCGGCGAGGGGGAGGTGATCCAGACCGGGCCCGAAGAACTCGACGAACTTGCCCACGACACCGTGCTTGCGCAGGATCTGCGTCACGGTCAGCACCAGATCGGTGGCCGTCACGCCTTCGTTGAGCTTGCCGGTCAGGCGCATGCCGATCACTTCCGGGATCAGCATCGAGACCGGCTGGCCGAGCATCGCCGCTTCCGCCTCGATGCCGCCCACGCCCCAGCCCAGCACGCCAAGACCGTTAATCATGGTGGTGTGTGAGTCAGTGCCGACCAGGGTGTCAGGGTAGGCGATGGTTTCGCCGTTCTCTTCCTTGGTCCAGACGACCTGGCCTAGATATTCCAAATTCACCTGGTGACAGATGCCGGTGCCCGGCGGTACCACGCGAAAATTGTCGAAGGCCTGCTGGCCCCAGCGTAGGAACTCGTAACGTTCACCGTTGCGCTGCATCTCGATATCGACGTTCTGCTCGAACGCCTTGTCGGTACCGAAGCGGTCGACCATCACCGAGTGGTCGATTACCAGATCCACCGGCGACAACGGGTTGATCCGCTGTGGGTCGGCACCGGCACGGGAAACCGCATCTCGCATGGCAGTCAGATCGACCACGGCGGGCACGCCGGTAAAGTCCTGCATCAATACACGTGCCGGGCGGTACTGGATCTCTCGTTCGGAGGTATGCGTCTGAAGCCACACCGCCAGCGAGTTGAAGTCATCGGCGCGAACCGTCACGTCATCTTCCCAGCGCAGCAGGTTTTCCA
The DNA here is from genome assembly GCF_902506445.1 of Pseudomonas sp. 9Ag. NCBI lineage: Bacteria > Pseudomonadati > Pseudomonadota > Gammaproteobacteria > Pseudomonadales > Pseudomonadaceae > Pseudomonas > Pseudomonas sp. 9Ag. The sequence goes on along the minus strand of NZ_LR733836.1, from coordinate 2,462,921 downwards.
GCAGCACCTTGAGCGAGGTCGGCAAACGGCTGATGTCGCCGAGCTGCTTCGCCGCTTCGGGGAGGCTGTAGTAGTGGTAGGTTTTGCCGTTAACGTCGAGGCTGCGACGGCAATTCAGGCTGTCCAGGGATGGCATTGGTCTCTCCTTGTGCCCGCACGGCCGGGCTGATTGAGTCGGGAGCGTTCTTTAGAACCTAGCGCCTGGCGAAAGGGTTCGCCACGAAACTGGCCGCCAATCGAAATGGCGAAGAGTGCGGGAGTCGGGCCGCGACAGCGTGTTTGCAGCCGCCTAAAGGCGCTGCTTGCCGGGGTGCAAACGACTCCTGCAACTGTTCACTGGACCGAACCAGTAAGCCCGTGGTTCCCCACTCGGCTATCATGTGCGCCTTTTGTCGTAGGGGGTGCTGGCGCCGATGCGCTTTGCGCCGCTTATAGGGTTCGTATCATGAATACATTGCTGCTGCATTGCCGCCCCGGTTTCGAGAACGAGGTGTGCGCCGAAATCAGCGACCAGGCCGCTCGCCTCGATGTGGCCGGCTACGCCAAGGCCAAAGCCGACAGTGCCTGTGCCGAGTTCATCTGCAACGACGCAGCAGGACCAGAGCGCATGATGCGTGGTGCGCGGTTCGCTCGGCTGATATTTCCCCGGCAGTGGGCGCGCGGCGAATGGCTGGCGCTGCCGGAAACCGACCGGATCGGTGTGTTGCTCGAACGCCTCAAATCAATGCCGGTGTGCAGCAGCCTGTGGCTGGAAGTGGTGGACACCAACGATGGCAAGGAGCTTTCCAACTTCTGCCGAAAATTCGAGGGTCCGTTGCGCAAGGCGCTGGAAAAGGCCGGCAGATTGAAGGAGGGCGGTCAGGGGCCGCGCCTGTTGCTTACGTTCAAGAGTGGTCGTGAGGTCTTTGTTGGCCTGGCCGAGGCGGACAACAGCGCTATGTGGCCGATGGGTATCCCTCGGCTGAAATTCCCCCGCCAAGCGCCGAGTCGTTCGACTTTGAAACTCGAGGAGGCGTGGCATCATTTTATTCCTCGCGATCAGTGGGACGAGCGCTTGGCTCCAGGCATGACGGCCGTTGACCTCGGCGCCTCCCCGGGCGGCTGGACGTGGCAGCTGGTCAACCGGGAAATCGAGGTAATGGCGGTGGACAACGGGCCAATGAACGAAGAGCTCCTCGAGTCCGGTCTGGTCGGCCATTACCGTGCTGATGGCTTTGCCTTCCGCCCCAAGCGCCCTGTGAATTGGATGGTTTGCGACATCGTCGAGAAGCCCGCAAAGAATGCCGCATTGCTCGAAACCTGGATCGGCGAAGGCTTGTGCCGTGAGGCTGTGGTCAACCTGAAGCTTCCAATGAAACAGCGCTACGCCGAGGTGAAGCGGCTCTTGGAACGCATCGCCGACGGGCTTGCCGAACGAGGAGTGAAGGCGAGCATCGGCTGCAAGCAGCTATACCATGACCGCGAGGAAGTGACTTGCCATCTGCGTCGGCTGTAAACCCTGCCGCCTGCTGCTGGCGCGACAATACCGTCCTGTTTTCTGGAGCCCCTGATGTCTCGAACTACCGAACTGTCCGCTGATGCGCTGCTCGATGCCAGCGGCCTCAACTGCCCTGAGCCGGTCATGATGCTGCACAACAAGGTGCGCGATCTGCCTGCGGGCGACGTCTTGAAAGTCATTGCGACCGATCCATCGACCCAGCGCGATATCCCCAAGTTTTGCGTGTTTCTGGGCCACGAGCTGGTCGACCAGCAGGCTGACGACGGCACTTATCTGTACTGGATCCGCAAGAAGCTCGACTGAACGCCTCGCAACATACGGGCGCCTCGTTCAGACGCAGGGTGGTAGAAACACCAGCTGCATGCCGACGAAGACCGTCGCCAACGCCGCGATGAAGTGAATCCCGGACGACACCTTGAGCACGAAAACCTGCCGATCATTGAGATCGTTGGGTTCGTGTGCCAGCTTCCAGGTCCGGCGCCCTAGCCACAGCAGCAGCACAATCACCAGCACCGTGAACAGGCCGAAGCTTGCATTCAGCCAGTTGAATACTCCCTGGCTGGGGTCCGGTGGTGCGATGCCGCAGACCACCGCGTGCGATCCGTACATCGCGGCAAACCAGAGGCTCCAGATGGTCAGCCCAAACGGAATCTGAATGGGATGAAAGACGGAGGTGCGGTTGTACTTCATCAGGCACCTCCCCATGCATTCGGGAACAGGACAATCGCGGCGTACGCGCTCCATATCACGCCGAGGTTGTAGTACCAAAGCTGCTCGACGACCACCACCTCATATGGCGCCTTGTCGCCGACGTAGCCGTACATCACCCGCAGGGTCTGCAGCAGCGTGAGTATCGTCGCCAGCCCGCAATGAATCAGGCCGTAGGCCAGAATCACGAAGACCACCGCGTCGTGCGCCGTCTCAGTCACCTTCAGGTTCGCCGTCAGCAGCAGCCACAGCAACATGGCCCACTGTACGGCGCCTGTCGCCGTGATGGCGCCGAGGTTGAGCATCAACTGCCCGCCGCTTCCCCGACGCAGCCGGCCGGGCACGAGTCGCATCCACATCGTCCCAATCGTCAGCAGCACCGCACTTGCGAGCATCAGCCAGCCGTTCAGGTCGGAATGCTCCGGCACCATCCATTCGGGTGAGACTGTCCACAGGTAGAACCAGCCGAACAGCAACGACAAGTAAAGGGTGCCGTCGGCCAGTAGGGTGACGCCCATTCCCCAGAGGCCGGGTCCGTCAAAGGTCCGCGAGTGCAGCGGTGGCTCGCCAGGTTGCGTTTGCGCATCGGGCGCGGCGGCGGGATGGGCACCGTTCTCCCAGGACCAGCGGAACAGCACGATCAAGGTGGCGACCGTAGCGATCAACGCGACCCAGTAGAACTTGTTCAGCAGGCTCAGGCAGAGCACCGCCAGAAACACCGAAGCCACGAATGGCCACCAACTGTTGCCGGGCAAATGAATGATTTCGCGGACTTTGCCGCTCAGCGGATCCGAGCCCCAGGTTTCACGACGACCATGGTCGATAGCCTTCAAGGAATGCTCGCCGCGGGCGATGCTGTGGGGCAGGTCGGGGTCTTTCCATAGCGGATGACGGTCGGTGATGTCTGGCAAGCTGACGAAGTTGTACGGGCTCGGCGGCAGGCACGTGGCCCACTCCAGGGTGTCGGCATTCCAGGGGTTAGTTTTTGCCGGTTGACCGAAGCGGAAGTGCAGCACGATATCCAGCAAAATGGTGCCGATGCCGATGGCCATGATGAAGCTGCCGATCGAGGAAATCAGGTTGGGCAGGTCCCAGCCCAGACCGGTGTCGTAGGTGTAGACCCGTCGCGGCATGCCGAGCAGGCCAGTCCAGTGCATGATCAGGAACGTGGTGTTGAAGCCGATGAACACCAGCCAGAAGCCCCAACGGCCCAGACGCACAGACGGCATACGGCCGGAGAAGTGCGGCAGCCAATAATAGAGCCCGGCCATCAACGGAAAGAACATCCCGCCCACCAGCACGTAATGCATGTGCGCGACGATGAAGTGGGTGTCATGCACCTGCCAGTCGAAGGGCACTAGCGCCACCATCACCCCGGTCAGGCCGCCACAGACGAACACGATCAGGAAGCCGACCAGCCAGAGCATCGGCACGTGATAGACCGGTTTACCCAGCCATAACGTCGCGATCCAGGCAAAGATCTGCACGCCAGTGGGTATTGCCACGAGCATGCTCGCCGCGGAGAAGAACCCCAGCGCCAATGCCGGAATGCCGACGGTAAACATGTGATGCACCCACAACCCAAAACTCAGGAACCCGGTGGTCAGTACACCGAGCACCACCCAGCGATACCCCACCAGTGGTCGCTGACAAAACACCGGTAGCAGGGTCGAGACGATTCCGGCCCCGGGCAAGAAGATGATGTACACCTCCGGATGGCCGAACAGCCAGAAGAGGTGTTGCCAGAGCACCGGGTCGCCGCCTTTGGACGCATCGAAAAAGGGCAGCCCGGCAGCACGTTCGAGCTCCAGCAGAATGCTGCCCAGGATCAGTGGCGGGAAGCCGAACACGATCATCAACGCCATGACCAGGATGTACCAGGCGTACAGCGGCATCTTGTGCAGCGCCATGCCATTGGTGCGCGTGCGCAGGATCGAGACCACCAGCTCGACACCGGCACTGACCGCAGAGATCTCCACGAAGGTGATGCCGAGCAGCCAGAAGTCCGAGTTGACGCCCGGCATGTGTGCCGAACTCGACAGCGGCGTATACATGAACCAGCCCGCTTTTGGCGCGACGCCGAGAAACACGCTCGACAACAGGATGATGCCGCCGAACAGGTAGCAGAAGTAGCCGAGTGACGAAAGACGCGGGAAGATCAAGTCCCGTGCGCCGATCATCTTCGGAATCAGGTAGACCGCCAGGCCCTCCATCATTGGCACGGCGAAGAGGAACATCATCACCGAGCCGTGCATGGTGAAGACCTGGTTGTAAACCTCCGGCTCCATCAGCACATACCCGGGCAAGGCCAGTTGTGTGCGGATGAGCATGGCCATCAGCCCACCAATCAAGAAGAACACGGCGCCGGTGACCAGAAAACGCAGGCCAATGGTGGTGTGGTTGACAATCGTCAGCGCGCGCCAGCCGCGCGGATTGCCCCAGACTTCGTTGAACTGGTCGTGCAGCTGATCCGGATCCGTGCTGGGTTTGCTGCTTTGGTCGAGTTGAGTCATGGAGCGAGCGTCTCCAGCCAATCGGCAATCTGATCGAGGGTTTGCGGCGGAACGTCGTCATGCGCAGGCATACCGTTGCCGAATTTGAGCGTCTTGTGTTCGCGGAGCCACTGACGCAATCCGTCATGGTCGTTGTCGATCACGCCAGCGCCGAGGCTTGGCCGTGTGGCAAGGTCTGAGAGGTCCGGCGCGCGACTGCCGTTGGTGATCCCCGCGACACGATGGCACTGACCGCAGCGCTCATCGAACACCCGACCGGCGTCGCCGGGCGCGCGTTGCTCGATACTGAGGTTCTCCCGTGCGGCGATCCATTGATCGAAACCGACTTCGTCCAGCGCCTCGACGTGCAGTTTCATGTGCGCATGCTGCAACCCGCAGAATTCCGAACACTGACCGTGGAAGACGCCGGTATGACCCGCCTGCAGGCGAATGACGTTGGTGCGTCCGGGGATCATGTCCATTTTGCCGCCGAGTCGCGGAATCCAGAACGAATGGATGACGTCGGCGCTGGTGACGTTTACGTCTATCAGCCGTCCGGCCGGGATGATCAGCTGGTTCGCGGTGGTGACGCCGCTGTCCGGGTAGTGCACCTCCCACCACCATTGGTGACCGGTGACTTCAATCTTCAACGGCTGCTGACCCTCGACCGGCAACGGCATCATGCTGCGCCCGGTGGGGATGCCGAAGATCAGCAGAACAACGATGCTCAGGCTCGGCAGCACGATACCGCCACCAATGACCCAGCGTCGGTTGATCCTCACTGCCTGTTCTTTGCTGGTCTCCCGCGGCTTGCGTGCCAGTGCATAGATCCAGATGGCGCTGACCGCGACCAGCACCAGCGTGGCGAAGGCAAACATGCCCCACCAGACATGAGCGATCTGGCGTGCCATATGACTGGCTGGGTTGAGCGATGACAGCGGACCGCCGCAGGCAGTCAATAAAGGAACTGACAGCGCCAGCGTGGTCCATTTCAAGAGGTTGCCGGCTCGTCTGGCTCGGCTGCCTACTCCCGAGAAATGCTGCCGGAGCGTCGAATGGCCCGATACAGAGACTCCATCCACAGCCGCGCTGCGATAGCCGGCCACCCGTTGCACCCGATGCTGATCCACTTTCCAGTTGCCGCTCTGACCGGCTTGCTGCCGGTCGATCTCGCCCACCTCTGGACCCTTGATGATTTCTGGTGGCGTGCCGGCTTGTGGCTGTCCGGTGTGGGTGCACTGGGTGGCTGGGTCGCCAGCATTTTCGGTTTGATCGATCTGGTGACCGTGCGCGAGATCCGTCAGAAGATCACGGCGTGGTGTCATGCGATCCTCGCGGTGATGATGTTGTCGCTGGCATCGCTGAATTGGCTGCTGCGCTACCAGAACGATGCCCAAAGCATGCAGCTCTGGGCGCTGTACCTGTCGGCGATCACTGCCGTGCTGATTTCCCTCGCGGCGTATCTCGGCGGCCGGCTGGTCTACGAGCATGCTGTCGGGGTCGATCTGGATAAGGTCTGATCCAGAATAAGACGGGGCTTGGGATCGTTCGGTCATGGGCATCTTCGAGTTGATCGAGCGGTTCGGGGCATGGGCTAAAAAGGCTTCGCCAGCACTAGCCAAAGCGTCGCGGTGATAAACGTTGCGGCGACTACGCCGAGAAAACGACAACGAATGCTGACGCTCTGCTCAGGCGCCCGCTCAACATGCAGCACCAATACGCCGCACAGGGCGTGGCAGAGCACCATCCCAGCCACGGTGCTGAGCTTGACGATCAGCCAGCCGGCGACCAGGCCCTGGCTCAGAAACAGGGCCGTGCCCGAGCCGATGGCGACCAGGGCGGCCGGCGTTCCGATCAGGTTGAAAACCATGCGCGTCAGATGGGCATGGTCACCATAGAAGAGTGGGTCACTGCGTCGAGTGCCCGCGGCGATTAGCGCCGGCAGGTAGAGCAGGGTGCCGCACCAGCAGAGCAAGCCCGCGAAGTGCACCAGTTTGAGCAAGGGCATGCATGTCTCCGTCCAGCCCGCGGCAAGTCAGAGGTTGTGACAACCTCGTGCCGAGCCGGTTCGGAGCATGCAGGGCATAGCGTGTCGATGAAACTCAGGGGCGGACGACGTTTAGCGATTCAGTCGCTCTGCCGCTCTGTAGATCCCTGGCTGTGGTCGCTGTCAGGATCATTGCGCTTGAACAACCGGGTGCCACAGCGGCTGCAGAAGGCGGCGTTTGGTTCGTGGCTCAGCTTTTCACAGGTCGGGCAGCGCTGCTGAAGGCTATCTGAACGCATGGCTGTCGCCAGTTCGGCTGTGAAGATGCCGGTGGGCACCGCGATGATCGAATAACCGGTGATCATCACCAGGCTGGCTATAGCCTTGCCCATGGGGGTTTGCGGGGTGATATCGCCGAAGCCGACCGTCGTGATGGTCACGATCGCCCAGTAGATACTCATCGGAATGCTGGTAAAGCCCCTCGATGGCCCTTCAATTACGTACATCAAGGTGCCGAAAATCAGCACCATGGTGCTGACGCTGAGCAGAAAGACGATGATTTTCTGCTTGCTGCCTCGCAGCGCGACCAACAGAAAGTTGGCCTGACTCAGGTACTGCGTGAGTTTGAGAACGCGAAAGACGCGCAGCATCCGGATCGCACGTACTACCAATAGATACTCGGCGTCTGGCAGCAGCAGAGCTATGAAGGCCGGAACGACCGAAAGCAGATCAATCGCACCATAGAAGCTGAAAATGTACTTGCGCGGCTCGGGGTGACAATAAATCCGGACTAGGTACTCAGTCAGGAAAACGCCGGTGAACAACCATTCCAGGCCGTCCAGCAACCCGCCGTAGCGCTCGCTGTACAGCGCTACGCTGTCCAGCATCACAACGATCAGGCTGGCGAAGATGACCACCAACAACCAGGTATCGAAGCGCTTCCCTGCCGACGTGTTGGTAAAAAAAATGATGACGTAGAGGCGCTCGCGCCAGCCCATCGATCGGAGGGCTTCGTTATCCATCTGCTCAGGCTCCCGGTTCGGCAAAAGACTTGGATTATTGTCGACTAAGACTCGCGCATTCAAAGCATCGTTGCGAACGTATCGCCAGGGGCGCCATCGAAACGGTTTGCAGGCGCTATTGCAGAGTACGCTTCCTCGGTGACTGATCGGCTCTGCTTTGCACTGGCCGAAGCCCACCGTCTGGTCAGCTGGCTTTGCCTCGGATCACTTTCAGGCATAGTCTTGCACCAAGCGCATCAATCCGCTGGAGTGCGAAATGCCAGATTCGAAGTTGGTCGATCCGTTCGGCCGACGCATCACCTACCTGAGATTGTCGGTGACCGACCGGTGCGATTTTCGTTGCACCTATTGCATGAGCGAGGACATGGTCTTCGCACCGCGCGCTCAGATCCTCACGCTAGAAGAGCTCTATGCGGTGGCTGATGCGTTTATCAGTCTGGGCGTCAAGCGTATCCGTGTGACCGGTGGCGAGCCGCTGGTGCGCAAGGGATTGCCGAGCCTGCTGAGTCGTCTGGGTGCCCGTGAAGAGCTGGAAGATCTGTCGATCACGACCAACGGCTCGCAACTGTCGACCCTCGCGCCCGTGCTTCGTGATGCTGGCGTCAAGCGTCTGAATATCAGTCTGGACTCGCTCAAGCGTGAACGTTTCGCTGAACTCACGCGCCGCGACATGCTTGCGCAGGTGATCGCAGGCATCGATGCTGCTCGCAGTGCCGGATTCGATCGAATCAAGCTCAACAGCGTGATCCAGAAAGGCCGTAACGACGACGAAGTCCTGGATCTGGTGGATTTCGCCATCGAGCGCGGGCTGGATATCAGCTTTATCGAGGAAATGCCGCTGGGCAACGTATCCAGCCATGAGCGTGAGATCACGTTCTGCTCCAGCGAGGAGGTCCGCGAGCGTATCGAAGTCGGCCATCAGCTGATACGAAGCAGCCACACCACCGGCGGTCCCTCGCGGTATTGGCAAGTGGCGGGCAGTGACACCCAGGTCGGCTTCATCTCGCCTCATAGCAACAACTTTTGCGGCAGTTGCAACCGGGTGCGGGTGACCGCCGAAGGCAAGCTGGTGCTCTGCCTCGGGCACGAAGGCGCGCTGGATCTCAAGACTTTGATGCGTCGCTACCCCGGCGACAGCGAACGGCTGCGCCAGGCGTTGGTCGATGCGCTGCAGCTCAAGCCTGAGAAACATGAATTCCGCACTGATGAACAGGTCCAGGTTGTGCGGTTCATGAGCATGACGGGCGGCTAGCGCCAGCATCCTTTGTGAAGGATGTCGCCCGCCTTCACGCCATCGACGTCAGTTCAGTCGTGGCGTGGTAGCGGCTTTTCCCTTCGACAATGGCTAACCACTGCCGGCCGTTAGCTCGCGGTCAAACCTGTCATTTCTGACCTCCCTACACACGTTTTCGCTTTGTGCTACGGGCCCTGAGAGGCCCGCTTGTCGTCGTGATAAACTGCGCAGCCGACCGCCCAGACGACTCCAGCAATGCCCCGGGAAACACATCAAGCCCACGGTGAATACGACGCTCCGGCTCACGTACCGATTGCCACGGATAGGCCTCAATGCGTCTGAAAAGCATCAAGCTCGCCGGTTTCAAATCCTTCGTCGATCCCACCACGGTAAGTTTCCCCAGCAACATGGCGGCAGTGGTCGGCCCGAACGGTTGTGGCAAGTCCAACATCATCGATGCCGTGCGCTGGGTCATGGGTGAAAGTTCGGCTAAAAACCTGCGTGGCGAGTCGATGACAGACGTCATCTTCAATGGCTCGAACACACGCAAGCCAGTGACGCAGGCCAGCATCGAGCTGATCTTCGATAATTCGGACGGCACGCTGCTCGGCGAATACGCGGCGTTTGCGGAGATCTCGATCCGTCGCCGGGTGACCCGTGATGCACAGAACACCTACTTCCTCAATGGCGTGAAATGTCGTCGCCGCGACATCACCGATATCTTCCTGGGCACCGGACTGGGGCCACGCAGCTACTCGATCATCGAGCAAGGCATGATCTCCAAGCTGATCGAGGCCAAGCCGGAAGACCTGCGCAACTTCATTGAAGAGGCGGCCGGTATCTCCAAGTACAAGGAGCGCCGCCGCGAAACTGAAAATCGTATTCGCCGAACCCATGAAAACCTGGCTCGCCTGACCGATCTGCGCGAAGAGCTCGAACGCCAGCTGGAACGCCTGCATCGCCAGGCGCAGTCGGCGGAGAAGTATCAGGAGTACAAAGCCGAGGAGCGCCAGCTGAAGGCCCAGCTGACGGCACTGCGCTGGCAAACGCTGAATGCTCAGGTGGGTCAGCGCGAGCAGGTGATCGGCGACCAAGAGGTCAGCTTCGAAGCGCTGATTGCTGAGCAACGCAATGCCGACGCCAGCATCGAGCGTCTGCGCGACGGCCACCACGAACTGTCGGAGCGCTTCAACCTCGTTCAGGGGCGCTTCTATTCGGTCGGCGGTGATATCGCACGCGTCGAGCAGAGCATCCAGCATGGCCAACAGCGTTTGCGTCAGCTGCAGGACGATCTGCGAGAGGCTGAGCGGGCCCGACTGGAAACCGAATCTCATCTGGGGCACGACCGGACCGTGCTCGCCACCCTTGGTGAAGAGCTGGCCATGCTCGAGCCGGAGCAAGAGATCGCAGGCGCGGCCGCTGAAGAGACTGCCGCCCAGCTCGAAGAATCCGAGACAACCATGCAGCACTGGCAAGACCAGTGGGAGCGGTTCAACCAGCAGAGCGCCGAACCGCGCCGAACGGCGGAGGTCGAGCAGTCGCGTATCCAGCAGCTTGAACAGAGCCTGGAGCGGCTGGCCGAGCGTCGGCGACGTCTTGAGGACGAACTCAGCTTGCTCGCCGGCGATCCGGAAGATGCCATGGTTACCGAGATGAGCGAACAGTTGGCCGTCGGCGAGATGAATCTCGAGGAGCTGTCTGCGGCACAGGAGCTGACCGATCAGCAACTCGAGGGCCTCCGTGAACAGCTGCAACAGGCGAGCCGCGCCGAGCAGGAGGCGCTGGGCCAGTTGCAGCGTATGGATGGCCGTATTGCCTCGCTGGAAGCCCTGCAGCAGGCCGCCATGGATCCTGGGAAAGGTGTTTCCGATTGGCTGCATGAGAGAGCGCTCGACCAGCGACCGCGCCTGGCCGAAGGGCTACGCGTCGAGCCGGGCTGGGAGCTGGCCGTCGAAACCGTGCTGGGCGCGGATCTGCAGGCGGTACTACTGGACACCTTCGACGGCCTGGACATGAGTGGCTTCGAACAGGGCGACTTGCGTCTGGTCAGTGCCGCACAGGGACGCGGCCTGATCGACGGAAGTCTGCTGGACAAGGTCGACTCCTCGACCGATCTGTCGCCATGGCTGGGGCGGGTGCGCCCGGTGGACGACCTCGAGCAGGCCTTAGCAGCACGTGGCTCACTCGGTGATGGCGAGAGCTTAATCAGCCGTGACGGCTACTGGGTTGGTCGGCATTTTCTCAGGGTCAAGCGAGCCGGGGAGGCCGAGTCCGGGCTGTTGGCGCGCAGCCAGGAGCTGGCGCTGTTGCAGACTGAACGTGATGACTGTGAGGCGAGCCTCGATCAGTTGGCCGAAAAGCTCGGCCAACTGCGAGAGGCGCAACGCGAGCAAGAGGAACGCCGCGAGCAACAACGACGCCAGCACCAGGAACTGTCCCGTCAGCAAGGCGAATTGAATGCTCGCTTGTCGGCCAGCCAGGCCAAGCTGGAGCAGCTGAGCCTGCGTCGGCGCCGGCTGGATGAGGAGCTCCTGGAGCTCTCCGAGCAGCGCGCCCTGGAAACCGAGCAGCTGGGCGAGTCGCGGCTGCAGTTGCAGGATGCGCTCGACGCGATGGCCGTCGATACCGAGCAGCGCGAGTCATTGCTGGCGAACCGCGACACGATTCGGGAACAACTCGACCGGGTTCGCCAGGACGCCCGCCAGCACAAGGATCACGCGCACCAGCTGGCCGTGCGGATTGGCTCGCTGAGGGCCCAGCATGACTCGATCCGCCAGGCGCTGGAACGCCTGGAGCAGCAGTTCGAACGCGCCGTGGAGCGCCGCGAGCAGCTGAATCTGAATCTGGAGGAGGGCGAGGCGCCGCTTGAAGAGCTGCGCATGAAGTTCGAAGAACTGCTGGAGCGGCGCATGGGCGTCGAAGAAGAGCTCAAGCTGGCGCGTCTGGCGCTCGAAGACGCCGATCGCGAGCTGCGTGATGCTGAGAAGCGCCGGACGCAGGCCGAGCAGCAGGCACAATTGCTGCGTGGCCAACTGGAGCAGCAGCGGATGGACTGGCAGGCCCTTAGCGTCCGGCGCAAGACGCTACAGGACCAGTTGCATGAGGATGGTTTCGACCTGCATGGCGTTCTGGCGACGCTGCCTGCCGAGGCCGGCGAGGCGGCGTGGGAGGACGAACTCGAGCGTCTGGCTGCGCGCATCCAGCGCCTTGGCCCGATCAACCTCGCGGCGATCGACGAATACCAGCAGCAATCGGAGCGCAAACGCTATCTCGATGCGCAGAACGACGACCTGGCTGAAGCACTTGATACGCTGGAAAACGTCATCCGCAAGATCGACAAGGAAACGCGCAATCGCTTCAAGGAAACCTTCGACCAGATCAATTCCGGTTTGCAGGCGCTTTTTCCGAAGGTTTTCGGTGGTGGCAACGCTTATCTGGAACTTACCGGGGAAGATTTACTCGATACCGGGGTGGCGATCATGGCGCGTCCGCCGGGTAAGAAGAACAGCACTATCCATCTGCTGTCAGGCGGTGAGAAGGCACTGACCGCGCTGGCGTTGGTGTTTGCGATCTTTCAACTCAATCCGGCACCGTTCTGCATGTTGGACGAAGTGGATGCGCCTTTGGATGACGCCAACGTTGGGCGCTATGCGCGGCTGGTTAAGGAGATGTCAGAGAAGGTGCAGTTCATTTACATCACGCACAACAAGATTGCGATGGAAATGGCCGACCAGCTGATGGGCGTGACCATGCACGAACCGGGATGTTCAAGGCTGGTCGCGGTCGACGTGGAGCAGGCGGTAGCGCTCGTAGAAGCTTGAATGGCGCTGTTTCAAGCGCAGTGGAAGGTGTTGGAAGACCAATAAAAGAGCGGCGTCGGGCGGTGCAAAACTACCGTTCGTCGTGCTAGTTTAGAGCGCAATTTTTACGATGCGCAGATGAGCCTGTTCAGCGGCTGTGAATCTGCGTCTTTATCATCGATTTCAGGGGTTCAAGCATTAATGGATATCGGTCTGCGCGAGTGGCTGATCGTCATCGGCATCATTGTCATCGCCGGCATTCTTTTTGATGGCTGGCGACGGATGCGCGGTAGCAAGGGCAAGTTGAAGTTCAAGCTGGACCGCAACATCGCGAGCAATCTTCCCGATGAAGATGAATCGAACGAGCTGTTGGGCCCGCCGCGTGTCGTAAGTCGAAACAACGAGCCCTCACTGGACGAAACCGATCTTCCTTCGATGAGCGCGCGCGAAACCGGTAAGCGTCGTACCGCCGAGCCGCGGCAGGGCGATCTGCATTTCTCGAGCGACGATGCTCCTGTTCCGACGCTGCTGGATCCTGTGGCCGACGAAGAGGCGGAATCGAATGAGCATTTCGATCAGGATCTGCCTCCCGTCGAGGAAGTGCTGGTCATCAATGTGATCTCGCGTGATCCGCACGGCTTCCGTGGTCCTGCACTGTTGCAGAATATTCTGGAAAGCGGTCTGCGCTTCGGTGAGATGGACATCTTCCATCGTCACGAAAGCATGGCGGGCAACGGCGAAGTGCTGTTCTCCATGGCCAACGCGGTCAAACCTGGCACTTTCGATCTGGATGACATCGACCACTTCACTACCCCAGCCGTGAGCTTCTTTCTGGGTCTGCCAGGCCCGCGCCATCCGAAGCAAGCTTTCGATGTCATGGTTGCCGCTGCTCGGAAGTTGTCACAGGAGCTCAACGGCGAGCTCAAGGACGATCAGCGCAGCGTGCTGACCGCTCAGACCATCGAGCATTATCGCCAGCGCATTGTCGATTATGAGCGTCGGCAGATGACCACCAAGCGTTGATCCAAAAAACCGCTCCCAAGAGCGGTTTTTTGTTTCTGGGACAGTTATCCGTCTGGTCTGCCGAGCCCGTCCGGCGGGTGGGCTTCAGCCCAACGAAGCCTCTTCGCTAGCTCGGATGGTGACCGAAGCTATCTCGGCCAACGATGTCTCTGGTTGTCGCTCGACGTAGTCTTCGAAGGCAAAACTGACCTGCAGATAGCGGTGAAGCCTCTGTCACCCTGCTGCTCGACGCTCCATGCAGCGACGCAAACAGGCTAAAATCCTGCGCAGAACATCCACTTAAGGTCGGCCGGTGCGTTGCTTCTGCGCTCGGTCCAGCCTGCAGCAATGGCACCAATACCATGACGTCAGCCCAGACCGCCGCAGAACGCATCGCCGAGCTGCGCAGCGAAATCGACGCCCACAATTATCGTTATTACGTGCTCGACGAACCCAGCGTTCCTGACGCCGAATACGACCGTCTGTTCAATGCGCTCAAAACGCTAGAGGCCGAGCATCCCGAGCTGGTGAGCCCGGATTCACCCACTCAGCGTGTTGGCGGCGCGGCGCTGGCAGCCTTCGGCCAGGTCCGCCATGAAGTGCCGATGCTGAGCCTGGGTAATGCCTTCGAAGAGCAAGACCTGATCGACTTCGACCGTCGCGCTCGCGAAGGCCTGGACCTGCCGGCAGCCGATCTTTTCGGCGACGGCGTCGAGCTGGAGTACAGCTGCGAGCCGAAGCTCGACGGCCTGGCGGTAAGTCTGCTCTACGAAAATGGCCAATTGGTGCGCGGCGCCACTCGTGGTGACGGCAGCACGGGGGAAGACATCAGTACCAACGTCCGTACCGTGCGCAATATTCCGCTCAAGCTTCACGGTGACCGCTGGCCTGACGTACTGGAAGTGCGCGGTGAAATCTACATGCCCAAGGCGGGCTTCGAGGCTCTGAATGCGCGTCAGCTGGAGGCGGGCAACAAGCCGTTCGCCAATCCGAGAAACGCCGCCGCGGGCAGCCTGCGCCAGCTGGATTCGAAGATAACAGCGAGCCGCCCGCTGGAACTCTGCGCTTATGGGGTTGGCCGTAGCGACGGTGATCTGCCTGGTACCCACATTGGCATACTCGAGGCACTCAAGGGCTGGGGCTTGCCGATCAGTCGCGAGCTCAAACTGGCTAAAGGCGTTAAGGAGTGCCGCGACTACTTTCATGCCATCGGCGAGAAGCGCGACGCGCTGCCTTATGAGATTGACGGCGTGGTGTTCAAAGTCAACTCGACTGCGCAACAGCGCGAGCTAGGGTTTCGCGCGCGCGAACCGCGTTGGGCGATCGCTCATAAATTCCCGGCGCGCGAAGAAGTGACCGAACTGCTCGACGTGGAATTCCAGGTTGGCCGTACGGGTGCTATCACACCGGTCGCGCGCTTGCAGCCGGTTCAGGTCGCTGGCGTGACGGTGTCTAATGCGACGCTGCACAACATGGACGAGGTCGCTCGGCTCGGGGTCATGATCGGGGATACGGTCATCGTCCGTCGCGCCGGTGACGTGATTCCGCAAATCCTCGGAGTCATTCCGGAGCGCCGGCCCGAGAATGCCCGTGCCGTTCATGTGCCGGAGCAGTGTCCAGTTTGCGGCTCGGCCGTCGAGCGTACCCAGCTGATCAAACGCAGCAAAGGGCGCGAGTCGGTGACGGAAGGTTCGATCTATCGCTGCGTTGGTCGTCTGGCCTGTCAGGCGCAGCTCAAGCAGGCGATCATCCATTTCGTTTCGCGCCGGGCGATGGACATCGATGGCCTGGGTGACAAGATCGTCGAGCTGCTGGTCGATGCCGGGTTGGTCCGGTCCCCGGCAGATCTCTATTGCCTGAACTTCGAACAGGTGCTGGCACTTGAAGGTTTCGCCGACGTGTCGAGCCGCAACCTGCTCAATGCCATCGACGCGAGCCGCAAGCCGTCCCTGGCGCGCTTCGTTTTTGCTCTGGGCATCCCTGATGTTGGCGAAGGCACGGCGAAACTGCTGGCGCGTGCCCTGGGTTCGCTGGACCGCATCAGTCGTGCCCTGCCAGATGTGTTGGTTTACCTGCCGGATATCGGCCTGGAAGTTGCCCATGAAATTCATAGCTTCTTCGACGATGAACATAACCAGTCCGTCATCGAGCAGTTGCGCTCGCGAGGTGTTCAGCTGCAGGAGGAGGGGGATGTGCATCCCGACTTTGCTGCCTGTGCGACGCTGGCAGGCTTGCTCGACAGGCTGAACATCCCGTTTATCGCCGCCACCGGTGCTCAGCGTCTTGCTGATCGTTTCGGCAGCCTGACCGGCATTATCGAAGCCGACTGGCTAGACCTGCGTCAGGTTGAACGTCTCAACGAAAAAGCGGCCCGAGCACTGCGCGACTATTTCGATGATCCGGCAAATGCCGCGCGAGCGCGCGCCATCGAGGACCAGCTGAAAGAATTCGGCATGCATTGGGAGAGTGAGCGCAAGACTGCGGAAGGTTTGCCGCTGGCCGGCCAGACCTGGGTTTTGACGGGCACGCTGGAAAGCATGAGCCGCGACGATGCAAAGGCAAGACTGGAAGCGCTGGGCGCCAAGGTTTCAGGCTCAGTCTCGGCCAAGACCAGTGTCGTAGTGGCCGGGCCGGGTGCCGGCTCCAAACTGGCAAAGGCCAACGAACTGGGACTGGAAGTGGATGACGAGGAGGCGTTTCTGAAACGCCTCGCCAGCTTGGAAGGTTAACCGTGATAGCGGGCCAGCTGCATAAGGAATGACCGATCAGGCGGCCATCGCAACGATGGCAGCCTGGTTTTCAAGCGGGGAGGCGTTCACTAAGCTCAGAAGCGTGGTGCACGCTGGCTACCTGAGTGGACGGACTATCGCTTTGGCTCCGACTTCAGCGGCCGCGGTATTCGCAGCCACTGGTGCAGGTTTCATGGATACGTATCCGCGAAAGCTCTGGCAACAACGGCTTCAGCTCATCCCAGATCCATACGGCAAGGTTTTCGCTGGTTGGATTCTCGAGGCCGGGTAAATCGTTCAGATAATTATGATCCAGTCGTTCGTAGACAGGCTTGAAGATCTGCTTGATCTCGCTGAAGTCCCGGATCCAGCCGGTATGGGGATTCACCTCCCCTTCAAGGTAAATCGCAACCCGGAACGAGTGCCCGTGTAGACGGCCGCACTTGTGCCCTTCGGGTACATGGGGCAAGCGGTGGGCTGACTCGAAAGTAAACTCTTTGAATATTTCCACTGGTCGATCCGGTAAGGCGAAAGGCCGCATTCTACCGGTTTGGGTTCGGCTGTCGCCGTTGGGCAGCGAGCTACCAGACGTAACCGCTGCACTGCCCATGCAGCGCTTTTGACACTCCCGCGGGCTTGCGGCACAGTGCGCGGCTTTTTATCGGCGTTCGCCGCTTTCGGGGAGTTGAAATGAATGCAGTGGTAGCGGCAGTCGGCATCATGCTGATTCTTAGCCTGTGCAGGGTTCACGTGGTAGTGGCACTGATTGCTGGCGCGCTTGCCGGCGGCGTTCTGGGCGGATTGGGGCTGGACGGCAGCCTTGCAGCGTTTAACAAAGGACTGGGTGGTGGCGCGACGGTAGCGCTTTCCTACGCCTTGCTGGGAGCATTCGCTGTTGCGATCGGCAAGAGTGGATTGGCCCATGCGCTGGCTGATCGTGCTTTGGCCATGGTCGGCCGGCACGAGTCGGACTCCGCGGGGGCTGTGAAGTGGTTGATGATCGGTCTACTGCTGGCGGTCGCCGTGTCGTCGCAGAATATCCTGCCGATCCATATCGCCTTCATCCCTTTGCTGGTTCCGCCGTTGCTCTACGTGCTGAGCAAGTTGCGGATCGACAGGCGCTTGATTGCCTGCGTACTCGCATTCGGCCTGGTCACGCCCTACATGTTTCTGCCGGTGGGCTTCGGTAGCATCTTTCTGCATGAGATTCTGCTGGCAAACGTGGCCAAGAGTGGTGCGGACATCGCCGGAATCAATGTCAGTCAGGCCATGCTGATTCCAGCGGTAGGCATGCTGACCGGCCTGCTGATTGCCATGTTCAGCTATCGCAAGCCGCGCACCTACGACCTGGCCAAGGTCGATCAGTCGAAAGTCATCAGTGTCAGCTACAGCCCGCTGACCTTGTTGGTGGCTGCGTTGGCCGTCGCTGCTGCGTTCGTCGTCCAACTGTGGCTGGACTCGATGATCATCGGCGCGCTGGTTGGTTTCGTGATCTTCTCCGTATCCGGCGTGGTGCGCTGGAAAGAGGCTGATGATCTGTTTACCGAGGGCATGAAGATGATGGCCATGATCGGCTTCATCATGATTGCTGCAGCGGGATTTGCCGAAGTGATGCGCGAAACCGGCGAGGTGAAAACGCTGGTCGATACGTCTGCCGCCTGGATTGGAAACAGCAAGGCCATCGGCGCACTGATGATGCTGCTGGTGGGGTTGCTGGTCACCATCGGCATCGGGTCCTCCTTCTCCACGGTACCGATCATCGCTGCGATCTTCGTACCGCTCGGGTTGGAGCTTGGCTTCAGTCCGCTGGCAATCGTCAGCTTGGTGGGCACGGCGGGTGCGCTGGGTGATGCGGGGTCGCCCGCTTCGGACTCGACGCTCGGGCCGACCGCTGGGTTGAATGCCGACGGCCAGCATAACCATATCTGGGATACCGTGGTTCCGACCTTCCTGCATTACAATCTGCCGCTTCTTGCGTTCGGCTGGATTGCCGCGATGACGCTGTAACTCTCGTCGATACGGTTCGCGCTGGCACGACGTATCGTCGCCAGCGCGTCCGCTGTTTCGCTGGATCGTAGACCGTCAGCACTCCTGACGCCAATCGCTGACTAACGGATACAACCGCAGCGATAGGAAGTATTCGTGAACACCACTCTTGAGCAGAAAGTCTTTCTCGCTCTATTGCTCATCGTGAGCATCGCCTTCGGCTGGATATTGCTTCCCTTTTACGGGGCCGTGTTCTGGGCCGTTATTCTCGCGATCATCTTTGCGCCACTGCAACGCCGCCTGTTACGTCGCATGGGGCACAGGCGAAACCTGACGGCGATCATCACCTTGACCGTGTGCCTGGTCGTTGCGGTACTCCCGGTGATCCTGATTGCGGGCCTGCTGGTTCAGGAGGGCTCGTCACTGTATCAACAGATGGAAAGCGGAGAACTCGACGTAGGCGAGTTCGTGGGCGGCGCCAAGGAGATGCTGCCTGAGTCGGCGCAACGACAGTTGCAACGCTTTGGGCTCGGCAATCTCGACCAGATGCGTGAACGGCTTGCCAGTGGCGCCTTGCAGGGCAGTCAGTTCCTGGCAACCAAGGCGTTCAGTTTCGGCCAGGGCACCTTCCAGTTTCTGGTCAGCTTTTTCGTGATGACCTATCTGCTGTTTTTCTTCATCCGAGACGGGCGCGAGCTGGTTGCCAAGATTCGTCGCGCACTGCCACTGACCGATAACCAGAAGCGGCGGCTGTTCAGCAAATTCACCCGCGTGGTCAGGGCCACGGTCAAAGGCAACATTGTCGTGGCGGCTACCCAGGGATTCCTCGGTGGGGTGATCTTCGCTGTCCTGGGAATCCCAGGCTCGTTGCTCTGGGGCGTGATGATGGCGTTTCTTTCCTTGCTGCCCGCGATTGGCGCCGGGTTGATCTGGGCACCTGTGGCGATCTATTTCCTGCTGCAGGGAATGGTTTTACAGAGCGTGATCCTGACGCTCTATGGCGTTCTGGTGATTGGCCTGGTGGACAATTTCCTGCGGCCGATTCTGGTGGGTAAGGACACCAAAATGCCTGACTATCTGGTGCTGATTTCGACGTTGGGCGGGCTCGCCCTGTTTGGCTTGAACGGCTTCGTCATCGGGCCGCTGATTGCTGCTTTGTTCATGTCGTCATGGGCCTTGTTTATCACTCCTGACGCCAAACCTTCCCCCCAGTAGGCGTCCGGGTGAGCCGGACGCCGCTTCGGGCTAGAGAATACGCCCGCCATCATCACGGGTGATGGTGACCGTTGCCGAGCGAGGCCTGCGGCCCGGGCCATCTGGCCAGGCGCTGGTGTACTCGGTTGACGTCGAGCCTTCCCCTGGATGCTGGATATTCACGAACAGCGTACGGAAGTCCGGGGTGGCGGTAATACCGGTGACCTCGGCGCCCAGGGGGCCGACCATGAAGCGCTTGGTTTCGCCGCTCTTCGGGTCTGACACCAACATCTGATTGTTGCCGAAGGGACCGCTGCGCAGCTGGCTTCCGCTCATGTCGGTCTGGATCCAGAGTCGCCCCTCATCGTCGAACCAGAGTCCGTCGGGGCTCGCCATGATGTTCTCGTCAGTCAGTGGCCGACCGCGCGGATCACGGCTGTCACTCTGCGGCCCGGCGAGCAGATAGAGGTCCCACTGGAACCGTGTGCCCACCTGATGCTTACCTTCCTCACGCCAACGGATGATGTGGCCGGTGGGGTTCGGGGCGCGGGGGTTGGCTGCGTCGGCTTCCTGCCTCGAGCTGTTGTTTGTGAGCGTGAAATACACTTCACCTGTGTCGGGATGTACGGCGCCCCATTCAGGACGATCCATTTTGGTAGCCCCGACGGTATCCGCCGCTAGGCGAGTGTTGATCAACACCTCGCCCTGATCGGCAAAACTGACGTTCGCTGCAGCACAGGCCTGCTGGAAGGCAGCGTCTTCGATATCCAGCGCTAACCAGTCACCGCTGCCGTCCGGGTTGAAGCGCGCAACGTACAGGGTGCCATCGTCGAGCAGCCGGCCGTCGCTGCGCTGAGGGCGGTACTTGTCGCGGCTGACGTATTTGTAGATGTACTCGTTCTGCGAGTCGTCGCCGGAGTAACAAACCAGCGGCCAGCCCGCTTTGGTTGGCGCAAACACAATGCCTTCATGACCAAAGCGACCCAGGGCGGTGTGCTTGACCGGCGTGGCATCGGGGTCGAAGGGATCGATTTCCACGATCCAGCCGAAGGTATTCGGCTCGTTACGATAGTCGGCTCGCGGGTCTGCCGCCGTTGTGGTTGCGTCAAAACGCTCGAATTCGTCGCCGCGAATGGTTTCCCAGCCGTAGCGCCCGGTTGAACGGAGGCCGTAGCGCTCCAGATGGCGGGGCAATTCAGCGTCGCGAGTGGCGAAATAGCCCGCCCAGTTTTCCTCACACGTCAGGTAGGTGCCCCAGGGGGTGTAGCCATTCGAGCAGTTGTTCAGCGTGCCGCGGGTGGAGGTGCCGCTCGGGCTGTAGCGGGTTTTCATCAGGTCATGACCACGGGCAGGACCTTCGATGCGCATCGGCGTGGCGCCGGTTATGCGGCGATTGCGTGCCGAAGGCAGTACTGACCAGTCTCCCTGCGGGCCACGGCGCACTTCGACTACGGAAACGCCGTGCGCATTGATCTCCTTGCGCACCTCATCTGCATCCACGCGTTTGCCATTAACAACTGTCGGGCCGTTGGGATGCAGCAGAGGTGCATCAATGTACTCATGGTTCAGCACCAGCAGACCGTGATCACTCTTTCGGCCTTTGAAGCGCGCATCCATCGGAAAGAAATGCATGCCGTCGTGGTGCATGCCTGTCTGCTGGGCCTGATCTTCCGCACTGTTGCTGGCGTCTTCGAGGAATGCTGGATAGCTTCCACAGATCGGCGTGCCCCAAGGGATAAAGGCTTTCGCGGAGAAGCCAGCGGGTACCGTAATAGCGTCGGCTCGGGTCACGGCCACCGCCCCGAAGGGGAGACGGTTACGCCGTTGAAAGGGCGACCCGTTGCCGATCCCAGCCGGCTCGGCTGCAGTGGCCATCGAAGGCAGCCCGCCGAGAAAGGCCAGCGCGCCGAACGCCGCGCCGCCGGCCACAACCTTGCGGCGCCCCGCATCGATGACATCCTGGATGTGAGGGTTGGCTGAGCGGTTGCTAGGCAGCTCATCGCCATTGCCGAACAGTATGTTTTGATTATCGTCAGTCACGACGCAGCTCCATTGGTAATCGACGGGACTGTGACGTTATGTTCGGCTTACGACAGCTTAATGACACTCGCGCCACGGTCGACGAGCGGTTCGCTCGTTCTGTTCGTCAGGGCTGTCTGCGTTACCATCGTCGCCCTTGTTCACAATGGCCTTGTTATGGAATCCAGCGCTCCGCTTGCCCTGTATCAGCAGGCTATCGCACGTCAGGGTTACGTCAGTGACGACGCCCAGCTGCGCGCGGTCGAGCGGCTGCAGCGCTGCCATGAGGCGCTGCATGGCGATGCGACTGGCGAATCGCTTCGCGGCGTTTACCTGTGGGGCCCAGTCGGGCGCGGCAAGACCTGGTTGATGGACATGTTCCATCTCAGCCTGGAGGTGCCAGCAAGACGGCAGCATTTCCACCATTTCATGCGCTGGGTACACATCCGTCTGTTCCAGCTCAACGGCACACCTGACCCCCTGCAGGCATTGGCAAAAGAGCTGAGCGAAGAGGTGCGGGTGCTGTGTTTTGACGAGCTGTTCGTTGCCGACATCGGTGATGCGATCATCCTGGGACGCTTGTTCCAGGTGATGTTCGAGCAGGGTGTGGTGATCGTCGCGACCTCTAACCAGCCACCTGATCAGCTCTATGCTGACGGATTCAACCGTGAGCGCTTTCTGCCCGCCATTGATGCAATCGAGCAGCACATGCAAGTCGTCAATGTCGACGGAGGGGCTGATCATCGTCTGCGTCCAGGCGTGGCCGAACAGCGCTACTGGGTCAGCGAACCACAGAAAGACGGGGCGCTGCGCTCGGTGTTCGACACTCTGAGCAGAGGGGAGGCTGCTGATACCCAGCCGGTCTTAGTCGGGCGTCGATCATTGCAGGTCATATGCAGCAGCGACTCCGTGCTTTGGTGTGGCTTTGCCGCGCTGTGCGAGCAGCCATTCTCAGCGCTGGATTTCATCGAGCTGTGTGATCGCTATTCCGCGATCCTGATTGGTGCGGTGCCGAAGCTGGGCAGCCAGCAGCGTGAGGGGCGCATCGCGCGCGGCACTGAAGACGGCGCAGCGCAGGTGGAGGCGGGCGACCGCCAGCTACCGAAACTGGCTGCAAACGATGACAGCGTCAGACGCTTCATTGCGCTGGTAGACGAATGCTACGACCGAGGCGTGCCGCTGTATCTGGAGGCTTGGGTTGCCATGGATGAGCTCTATACCGAGGGCTATCTGTCCTTTGCTTTTCGCCGAACGCTGAGCCGGTTGCGGGAAATGCAGCTGCAGCGTTTCGGTAACACCGACTAGCTCTTCAGTCGCGGTAGAACACTTGCACCAGGTGATAGCCGAACTGGCTTTTGACAGGGCCGTGCACCTCGCGCAGCGGCTTCTTGAAGATCACCAGGTCGATGCTGCGCACCATCTGCCCCGGACGGACCTCTCCCAGGTCACCACCTTTCTTGCCGGAGGGGCAGGTCGAGTATTTCTTTGCCAAAACGTCGAAGGCTTCGCCGTTGGCGATGCGCTTTTTCAGCTGCGCTGCTTCGGCTTCAGTCTTGACCAGAATGTGGCGGGCCATGGCTTTGGGCATAGCGGATCTCCTCGGATGCGCGGCGATTGTAGTCAGACAGCCCGGCAAACCGAAGCGGAAAAGCAGCGATTTTGACCGTTCGGATGCAAGTAAAACCGACGAACGGTAGTTATGGTTGTTCGTATGTTAGCGCTACCATCCGGTCCACAAACATAATGTGGCACAACGATGCCGCCGGAGACCGACAGTGGATTACCAAACCCACAGCGAATTTCCCGCTAACCGCCGCGCACTGGTGGTCATGGGCGTGAGTGGTTCGGGCAAGACCGAAACCAGCCACGCCGCCGCCGATGCGCTGGGCTTCCGACATATCGAAGCCGATCATTTCCACCCCGAAGAGAACGTTGCGCGCATGCGCGCCGGCACGCCGTTGTCGGATGCTGACCGGGTCGAGTGGCTGCAGAAGCTTGTCATCGAAATGCAGCGCGCCATCGATGATGACGTCGGTTTCGTGCTTGCCTGTTCGGCTCTGAAGCGTCGCTACCGTGACCTCCTGCGCGACGCGGTGCCGGGTTTGTGCTTTGCGCACTTGTCCATTGATTACGACACGGCGGTCCAGCGAGTCGGCGGGCGCGCCGGACATTTCATGCCGATTTCACTGGTAGACAGCCAATTCGCCACGCTCGAGTCCCCAGCCGGCGAGCCCCATGTGCTTGTGGTCGATGCCAGCCAGCCCCGCGAGCAAGTACTGGACGAAATCACCGCCTGGATGAATCAGGACGGCGGCTTGGCGATCAATGCCAAAGAGGATCTTTCCGCGGCTCCGCTTGATAGCGCTAACAAGCGCGGCGGCCAGCGCGGCGGCCAGCGCGGCGGCCATGCTGCGAGCGCGCCCAATGTCGAAGACGTCGAGCCGACGGGCGCCGAACTGACCACCCGGCCGATCTATGGCGGTAAGTTCGCCCAAGGCTTCGACCGGATTACCGATTGGCTGATGGCGGCTCTGCTGGCCTTCATGGTGATCGTGGTGTTCAGCAGCGTGGTCCTGCGCTATGCCTTCGGCACGGGCTGGACGGGTGCTGAAGAGCTTTCGAGGCTGGCCTTTGTCTGGCTGGTATTCGTCGGCGTGGCCTCGAGCATGCGCCGTGGCGAGCTGATGGCTTTCAGCATGATCCGCGACCGATTCCCGCATCTGTTCCGCCGGGTGGTGGATTCGATCAGCTGGATCATGGTCGCGGTAGCCAGCGCACTGGCTGCGCTGGGCGGATGGAATCAGATGCAGTTCGGCTGGACGATCAATAGCCCGGTTGTGGGTTATCCGCTGGCCGTGGCGATGGTTCCGGTCGCCGCCAGCATGGTCGCGCTTGCGGTCCTGGCGCTGATCCAGCTGGTCAATGTCTGGCGTCGACAGCCGCCGTTACCCATCGCCGAAGCCAACGTTACGGCCGATTGATTCCTGATAACAACAAGGGCGTACGCCCACCCGAGGTCCGTACATGACTGTCGTCGTCTTCTTATCGTCATTGTTTGGCTTCATGGCCTTCGGCATGCCGATTGCCTTCGCGCTGATTCTCACCGGCGCGGTGCTGATGTGGTACCTGGATTTCTGGGATGTACAGCTGCTGGCGCAAAACCTTCAGGCTGGTGCTGACAGCTTTCCGTTGTTGGCCGTGCCTTTCTTCATTCTCGCCGGCGAACTGATGAACGCGGGCGGCATTTCGCGCCGGATCATCAACATGGCGCAGGCCTACTTTGGCCATAAGCGCGGCGGTCTCGGCTACGTGGCAATTGCGGCTTCGGTCCTGTTGGCGAGTATGTCCGGCTCGGCGCTGGCTGACACTGCAGCGCTGGCAACCTTGCTGCTGCCAATGATGCGCGAGCGCGGCTATCCGCTGAGTTCTTCCTCGGGTCTGGTGGCGGCGGGCGGCATCATCGCGCCGATCATCCCGCCGTCGATGCCGTTCGTGATCTACGGCGTTGTCACCAACACCTCGATCAGCCAGCTGTTTCTCGCCGGTATGGTTCCGGGCCTGATCATGGGCGCCGGGCTGGTCGTGGCCTGGACGCTGATCGCTCGCAAGATAGAAGAGCCGCCACAAGCGAAGGCCAGCGGAGCCGAACGTCGCAAGGCATTGGTCGATGGTGCGGCTGCTTTGATGCTGCCGGTGATCATCGTGGGTGGATTGCGCTTTGGCCTGTTCACGCCGACCGAGGCGGCAGTGGTAGCGGCAGTCTACGCGTTGCTGGTATCGACCCTGCTGTACCGCGAGCTGAGCTGGAGCGGTGTGGTCGAGGTGCTGACCCGTGCCAGTCGGACCACGGCTTCGGTCATGTTCCTTTGCGCCGCAGCGATCGTCTCCGCTTACATGATCACGCTGGCCCAGCTGCCAGACGAAATCGCCTCGATGCTCGGCCCGCTGGCTGAAGACCCGAAGCTGCTGATGGTTGCCATCATGGTGCTGATGATCGCCATCGGCATGGTGCTCGACCTGACTCCGACCATTCTGATCCTTGGGCCGGTACTGGCGCCGATTGCGGTGAAGGCCGGCATCAATCCGGTGTACTTCGGCGTGATGTTCGTGCTGATCGGCTCGATCGGGCTGATCACGCCGCCCGTCGGTACCGTACTCAACGTCGTCGGCGGAATAGGGCGGCTGCGCATGGAAACGCTGGTGCGTGGTGTCATCCCGTTCTTCCTCATCTATCTGGCCATCGTCGTCCTGTTGATTGCGGTGCCGTCGATCATCACCGTGCCGTTGGAATGGCTACGGTGACCGAGGCATGAGCTTCAACCCTCCATCCACAACAACAAAAGGTAAGTGAACATGAAACGATTTCTCATCGCGGCCCTGGCCGCCACTACGCTTAGCAGCGCCATCACTGCAGTGACCGCTCAGGCAGCCGACGATATCCGGCCACGGATGATTCGCTTCGGTTACGGACTCAACGAAGATAGCAACCAGGGCCGCGCCGCCAAGTTGCTTGCTGAGGAGATCGCCAAGGCGTCCGATGGCAAACTCAAGGTTCGTACGTTCGGCTCTGCCAGTCTGGGCTCCGATGATCAGATGCAAAACGCACTGATGGGCGGCGCTCAGGAAATGATGGTCGGCTCGACGGCGACCCTCGTCGGTGTGGCTGAAGAAATGGCGGTGTGGGACACGCCGTTCCTGTTCGAGAGCGAAAAACAGGCCGACTACGTGCTGGATGGCCCGGTCGGCCAGAAGGTCATGGATGCGCTGGAAGATAAAGGGCTCGTGGGCCTGGCCTACTGGGAGAACGGCTTCCGTAACCTGACCAACAACGTGCGTCCAGTCGAGAAGATGGAAGACTTCGACGGCATCAAACTGCGCGTTATGCCGAACCCAGTGTTTATCGACACCTTCAAGCAGATGGGCGCAAATGCGGTCCCGCTGCCGTTCTCCGAGCTGTTCACGGCACTGGAAACCAAGGCAGTCGACGGTCAGGAAAATCCCTATAACACCATCCTCTCGTCCAAGTTCTACGAGGTGCAGAAGTACCTGAGCGTGACCAATCACGTGTACAGCCCATGGATTGTTACGGCATCCAAGCGCTGGTGGGATGGCCTGTCGAAAACCGAGCAGGACATCATCATGGAGGCGGCAAAGACCGCGCGTGATTCGGAGCGTGAAGACACTCGCGCCGAAGCCCGCGAAGCCTTGGCCAAGATCAAAGAGCAAGGCATGGAAGTGAACAAGGTCAGCCCAGAGGAAATCCAGCGCATGCGCGAGAAGGCCAAGCCGGCGATCCAGACCGTGATCGATACCGTTGGCGAGCCGCTGTTCAACGAAGTACAGGCAGCGATCGAAAAAGCGCCGAAGTAAGCGGTTGCACCCCTTTCAGGCCGTGTGAACGCTGGCGTTTGTCAGTGCTCACCTGGCCTGCTTCGGGGCGCCTTCCCGTATAGAATCTCCGCCTCCCCTTGCTGGATTCCACCATGAGTTCTCGCCGTCGCCGCTCGCTGGAGCGGGCCACCTTGTCCGACGTGGCTCGCAGTGCCGGTTGTTCGCTGATGTCCGCCTCGCGTGCGCTGTCGCAACCCGAACGAGTATCGGACGCCCTGCGCGAGCGAGTGATGGCAGCGGTAAAGGCCTTGGGCTACGTCCCGCATACAGCGGCGCGCAATCTGGCAAGCGCACGCTCGAATCTTGTCGCAGTGATCATTCCGTCACTGTCGAACGCCGTATTCGTCGACACCGTCGAAGCCATTCAGCGCGTGCTGATGCCGGCAGGTTACGAGCTGATGATCGGCGTCAGTCATTACCATCCCGAAGAAGACGAACGCCTGTTGCGTGCCTACCTTGCCCATCAGCCGGCAGGGCTGCTGGTCACCGGCTTCGAGCGCAGCGATGCCGCACGCGAAGTGCTCGGCAGCTACACCAGCCCGATCGTGACTTTGATGGAACTGAGCGACGGTGAGGAAGAATACTGCGTCGGTTTCTCCCAGTTGGAAGCCGGTGCGGCCATGACCCGCAAGTTGCTCGACCGCGGCTATCGCAACATTGCGTTCGCAGCCGCGCAACTCGACCCCCGAACCCTGCAACGTGCCGAAGGTTATCGGCAGGTCATGCGCGGGGCCTCGCTTTACGATGCCGCACTTGAGGTGCTCACGCCGCAGGTGTCATCCATCGGGCTTGGTGCCGAGTTGCTTGATCGGTTACTGGCGCAGCATCCAGAAATCGATGCGATCTTCTTTAACAACGACGATCTGGCGTTGGGCGCGCTCTTTCGTGCTCGCCAGCTGAGTTTGGCCGTGCCGGAGCGGCTGGCGATTGCCGGTTTCAACGATCTGCCGGCCGCCGCCTGGATGCACCCGGCGCTGACCACGGTACGCACCATCCGCGGCGAGATCGGCAAGCTGGCCGGGCAAATGCTGCTGAGCCTGATGCGCGGCGAGTCGCCACCGCAACGGCGTATTGATGTGGGTTTTGAAGTGGTGATGCGCGAAAGCGCATGAGGAAAACCGGCACGCCTTGCACGTGCCGGCCGATTTAGCGTCTACGCGGGCAAATCAGTCGGCTTGCTGCGCCGCCGTGACCTGCTGAGCGATCTCGATCATCTGTTCGCGCATCCAGCGGTTGGCCGGGTCCTGATCGGTGCTCTCGTGCCAGTAAATGTGTGTCTCCAACGGCGGGATGTCCACTGGCAATGGCACCTGGTACAGGTCATGACGCCGGGCGAAACGCTCCGGAACGGTCACCGCCATATCGGTCTGTTGAATCACCTGTGTGGCCATCATGTAATGCTGGGAGCGCAAAGCGATTTTGCGCTGTTGCCCCATCTTGCCGAGCGCCAGGTCAACCATGCCCAGCCCGCTGCGCCGGCTGGAAATATGAATGTGTGACAGCGACAGATATTCCTCAACGCTGAGCTTGTCCTTCGCCAGCGGGTGCCCGCGGCGCATGGCGCAGACGTAGCGGTCTTCCAGCAGCTTGACGTGGCGCACCTGGGGATCGGTGTTGAGGGGGGCGTCCATGGCGAAGTCCAGACGCCCGGCCGCCAACTCTTTGGTGGTTTCGCGGCGCTTGGCGAGCATGCTTTCGATCTTCACGTTTGGCGCCAGCCGACGCAGGCGCTGGAACAGCGGCGGCAGCACCACGGCCTCGGTAAGGTCGGTCATGCTGATGCGAAAGGTCTTGTTTGCCTGCAGCGGATTGAAAGTGCGACTTTCCTGCACCGATACACGCAACAACTGCAGTGCGTTTCGCACCGGACCGATGATGTTCTGCGCCATCGGGGTCGGCACCATGCCCTGTGCGGTACGCACGAACAGCGGATCGTTGAAGGTTTCCCGCAGGCGTGCCAGGGCGTTGGAAACGGCTGGCTGCGTAATGCCGACGATCTGCCCGGCGCGGGTCAGGTTGGCCTCGGTGTAGATGGCGTCGAAGACAATGAATAGATTCAGATCGACCTTGTTCAGGTTCATTGTTGTGCTCTCTGGCGTGTATCGGAATTCGCCGATCATATATCGGTGATGAATGTTTATACACGAGGAAAATAGCTTAGATAAATCAACAAGCCTCCTCTAGCATTCAAAATTACAAAACATTACCTGCCAGAAGGTTATCGCCCATGGATTTCGCCTACTCCCCAAAGGTTCAAGAGCTGAGAGAGCGCGTGCAAGCGTTCATGGATGCTCACGTCTATCCCGCCGAAAAGGTCTTCTATCAGCAGGTCGCAGAGGGTGATCGCTGGCAGCCGACCGCCATCGTCGAGGAACTCAAGGCCAAGGCAAAAGCCGAGGGGCTGTGGAACCTGTTTCTGCCAGATTCCGAGCTGGGCGCCGGCCTGACCAACACCGAATACGCGCCGCTGGCTGAAATCATGGGCAGCTCGGGCCTTGGCCCGGAGGCATTCAACTGCTCAGCGCCGGACACCGGCAACATGGAAGTGCTGGTTCGCTACGGCAGCGAAGCGCACAAAAAGCAGTGGCTGGAGCCATTGCTGCGCGGCGAGATCCGTTCCGCCTTCGGCATGACCGAACCAGGCGTGGCTTCGTCTGACGCCACCAACATGGAAGCCCGTGCAGTGCGCGAGGGTGACGAGTGGGTGATCAATGGCCGCAAGTGGTGGACATCTGGTGCCTGCGACCCTCGCTGCAAGGTGATGATCTTCATGGGCCTCACCAACCCCGATGCCCCGCGTCACCAGCAACATTCGATGATCCTCGTGCCGATGGATGCGCCGGGTCTGAAAGTCCTGCGTCCGCTACCCGTGTTTGGCTACGACGACGCGCCGCACGGCCATGCCGAAGTCCTGCTGGAAAACGTTCGTGTGCCGTACGAGAACGTGCTGCTGGGCGAGGGCCGCGGTTTCGAGATCGCTCAGGGCCGCCTTGGTCCAGGCCGTATTCACCATTGCATGCGCTCCGTCGGTGTCGCCGAGCGTGCATTGAAACTGATGTGCGAGCGCTCCGTGAACCGGACCGCGTTCGGCAAACCACTGGCACGGCTGGGCGCCAACCTCGATCACATCGCCGAGTGCCGGATCGAGATCAACATGGCGCGCTTGCTGACGCTCAATGCCGCATACATGATGGACACGGTCGGCAACAAGATCGCCGCGAGCGAAATCGCGCAGATCAAGGTAGTGGCGCCAAACGTCGCGCTCAAGGTCATCGACCGCGCCATCCAGATTCACGGTGGTGCCGGAGTGTCCGAGGACTTCCCGCTGGCCCATTGGTGGGCCATGCAGCGCACCCTGCGCCTGGCTGACGGCCCGGACGAGGTGCACCGCGCTTCGATCGCCAAGCATGAGCTGGGCAAGTATTTCCCGCGGGAAATGCTCCGCAGCCGCTAAGCAGTCGGTCGCATCAGCAAAAGACAGGAGCAAAGCCACGCGAGTGGCTTTGCTTTTTTATGGACCCTCACTTTTGGTGATAACGAGGCAGCACTCGCAGCAAGCGTGCTGCTGTTAAAAACAGCCTCGGTAAGAGCGAGCTTGCCAGCGAACAAGACTTGGGATTATCTCCCCGCAACTGCCTCCACTTCAGCCCCCCTCAAGGCGCCACAGTGCTCAGGCCCGGAGGCGTTTGCTAGCCGTATGTGTCGCTGATCAGGCGCCGATAGCGCCGGTAGGCCTGTTCATACGCATCGACAGCACTGGCTGACGGCACGACAGCAGTTCTCTCATCAACACTGACGCAACGCTCGCATAGCGCTGCGAGGCTGGCCTCAGCATCTATCTGTCTCGCATGGCACCAAGCGGCCTGGATCGCACCACCTAGCGCAGCAGCTTCGCTGTGGGTGGTGCATACCACCGGTGTCGCCATCATGTCGGCAACCATCTGCCGCCACAGCGCACTCTTTGCGCCGCCGCCGATAAGCTGGATGCGTTCGCTGCGAATCCCACTATCGCGTAGCAGATCCAACCCATAGCGCAGGCCGAACGTCACGCCTTCAATGACCGCGCGGCACAGATTGGCGCGGGTGAGGTTATCTGCCGTCAGGCCATGCAGGGTGGCTGTGGCCTGGGGAAGGGCGGGGACACGTTCACCGTTCAGAAACGGAAGCATGGTCACCCCTCCGGCACCGATCGGAGCCTCAGCGGCCAGCGCGTTGAACTGCTGAAGATCAAGCTGCAACAGATCGCGAATGGCCCCGTTTGCGTTGGTCAGGTTCATCGTGCAGATCAACGGCAACCAGCCTCCGCTGGATGAACAGAAGGTCGCGACTGATGGCTGCGGACTGATACGCGGCTGGTCGGCAAAGGCATACAACGTGCCCGAAGTGCCGAGGCTCATGGTGATGGCGCCTGAGCTGATGTTCCCCGTGCCGATAGCACCCATCATGTTGTCGCCACCACCGCTCGACACGATGGCTTGTGGGTTTAAGCCCAGGCGTTTTGCCAGTTCTGCACGCAGTAGGCCGATTGGCCTGTCTGACTCGATCAACTCTGGCAGCGCCGCTTCGATGCGGCCGCCCGGATCGATATGCCGCAAGATCTTGAAGTCCCATTTCCGGGTACGTACGTTGAAATAGCCGGTACCTGAGGCGTCGCCGTACTCGCTACTGCACCGTCCGGTGAGCCAGTAATTGAGAAAATCGTGCGGCAACAGCACGTGCGCGATCCGTTCGAACAGCGCTGGATGCTGTTCTTTCATCCAGAGCAGCTTGGAGACGGTATAGCCCGGCGCTATGACCACGCCTAGGCGCTCAAGCGAGCCCTGTTCGCCGCCCAGCCAGTCGAGCAGGCGTTGATTTTCGTTAGCTGATTCGGTGTCGCACCAGAGTTTGGCGGGGCGTAGCACCTTTCCGTCGGCATCAAGCGTGACCAAGCCATGTTGTTGTCCCGAGACACCAATACCGAGTATTCGACTACCGTCCACGCCTGCTTCAGCCAGAGCGGCCGCGGTGGCCTGCTCGAACGCTGAAATCCATTGCTCGGTATCCTGTTCGCGACGCCCATTCGGCCCGCTGATCAGCTCGTGGCTCGCAGAGCCTTGGCCTAGGACGCGTCCGCTGGCTGCATCGAGCAGCAATGCTTTGGTGCCCTGGGTCCCGCAGTCGATACCGAGATACATGGAGTCGACCTCAGCGCGTCAGTAACAGATCGAGCGTTCCGCTGACACCCAGCGTCCTCAGCCTCAGGAGGTTGCGCTCGAACGCATCGCGAAACGCCGGGGAGCGGGGGATCTGGGCGCCAAAGATTTCTTCACGACTCAGCAACCGCTCGGCGACCCCCTCATCCTCCTCGACCAGAGCCTGGCAGAACTCGGCGCGTGGATCGGGAATGCTGTACCGGGTGCCGTTCTCGTCGACGCCTTTGAGGTACATCGCCCAGGCAGCGACGACCAGTGCAGCGCGGTCCAATTCTGCATTGTCAGCGATCAGCCGGTTGATGGTCGGCACGGTGAACTTGGGAAATTTCGACGAACCGTCTGAGCAGACCCGCTCAAGCTGATCGGCGATCGCGCAGTTTGAGAACCGTTCGATCAGGGTCCGCTTGTACTCCGTCAGGTCGATACCGGGTACATGGGCCAGCTGCGGCGTGACGTCGTCGTCCATATAACGTCGGATGTACTCGACGAACAGCGGATCGGCCATGGTTTCGTGCACGAAGCGATAGCCGCGCAGAAAGCCCAGGTAGGTCAGCGCCAGATGGCTGCCATTGAGCAGCTTGATCTTCATCTCTTCGTAGGGCGCTACGTCGTCGGTGAACTGCACGCCGACCTTGTTCCAAGCAGGCCGGCCGGCGACGAATTTGTCCTCCAGCACCCACTGGACGAACGGCTCGCAAACCACTGGCCAGGCGTCGTCGATGCCGTGCTGCTGCTTCAGATGCTTGCGGTGCGCTGCGCTGGTCATCGGCGTAATCCGGTCGACCATGGCATTGGGAAAACTGACGTTGCTTTCAATCCAGCCAGCCAGCTCGGGATCGACCATATTGGCGAAGGCCAGCGTCGCCTTTTGGGTAACGTCGCCATTGTGGGGCAGGTTATCGCAGGACATCACCGTAAACGGTCCCGTGCCTTCGCCGCGACGCCTGGCTAGGGCGGCGCAGAGTAGGCCGAAGACGCTGATAGGCGTTCGCGGATTTTCCAGATCATGCTGGATGTGCGGCAGCGAGGCGTTGAACTGACCGGTGCTGTCGTCGAGACAGTACCCGCCCTCGGTAATGGTCAACGAGACGATGCGGATGGCAGGATCGGCAAGGCGTGCGACCACCGCTTCAGATCCATCGCGAGGAACCAGCAGCATGTCGCGGAGGCTGCCGATGACACGAACTTCAGTGTCCGGCCGGTCATCAAGCTCCACCAATGTATAGAGATGGTTCTGCGAGGCGAGCGCGTCACGCATGGGCAGCTCATCGACACGAGTGCCAATGCCGCAGATGCCCCAATCAAGACCTTCGCCTGTGTTCATCAGCGCATCGGTATAGGCTGCCTGATGGGCACGATGAAAACCACCTACTCCGATGTGTGCGATACCGGCCGTAACCGATTCAAGCGTGTAGGAGGGGCGGGCAATGTGCGCCGGCAGCTGCGGCAGGTTCTGTTCATTCAGCTTCATGTCAGGCCTCGCTGGGCGTGGAAGGGGGATAGCCGGCGGTGTGATCGCTGCCGTGATAGCAGCGATTGGTCTGCGAGATGGCTGTGGCTAAATCGGGTTGGTTATCAGGCGACCTGTTGCAGCGGCTGGCCGACAGCCAAACCATTGCTATCGAACAAGTGGCAATGGCTGGCATCCAGCACCAGGGTCAGCGGCTCGCCATAGCGCGGCGTGAAATCGCCACGGATACGCATCGTCAGCGGCTCGCGGGTCTCGGTAATCACGTGGCAATAGGTATCGCTGCCCAGTCGCTCGCTGACATCGGCCTTTACCGTCAGCTGGCAACTACCTTCGCTACCGCGGTTGAGGTGCTCCGGACGAATGCCCAACGTAACCGGGTCGCCTACCGCCAATGCAGCGCCGCCCAGCGGGAGAAACAGGCGGCAACCGGCTTCCAGGTCGACTTCCACACCGGTGGCTTCGGCCCGGCTAATACGGCCTTTGAGGAAACCCATTTTCGGTGTGCCGAGAAAGCCTGCGACGAACAGGTTCGCCGGATGGTGGTAGAGCTCCATGGGCGAGCCGACCTGCTCGATGCGCCCGCCGTTGAGCACCACGACCTTGTCGGCGAGGGTCATGGCTTCGACCTGATCGTGGGTCACGTAGATCATCGTGGCCTGCAGCTCTTGATGCAGGCGCGACAGCTCGAGGCGCATCTGCACACGCAGTGCCGCGTCGAGGTTCGACAGCGGTTCGTCGAACAGAAACACCTTTGGATTACGCACGATGGCGCGGCCAATCGCGACACGTTGGCGCTGACCACCGGAAAGCTGGCGCGGTTTGCGCTCCAGCAACGGTTCCAATTCAAGGGTGCGCGCTGCCGCTTCGATCTTGCTGGCGACTTCTTTTTTGTCCGCCCCCGCCAGGTCGAGCGCGAAGGACATGTTCTTGCGCACCGTCATGTGCGGATACAGCGCGTAGGTCTGGAAGACCATGGCCAAGTCACGCTTGGCCGGGCTGAGATCGGTGATGTCACGGCCATCGAGTTCGATTTTCCCGCTGCTGACTTCCTCCAATCCCGCAATCAGGCGCAGCAGCGTGGACTTGCCGCAGCCGGACGGGCCGACGAAAACGACGAACTCCCGGTCGCGGATATCCAGATCGATGCCCTTGATGATGTCGTTGCCGTCGAAGCTTTTCTTCAGGTTGTGGACTTTCAGATCTGCCATGTTCGAATCCTCTATTGTTCTTTTTGGCTCGTCGGCGTCACTTGACCGCGCCGAACGATAGGCCACGGACCAGCTGTTTCTGACTGATCCAGCCGAATATCAGGATGGGTGCGCAGGCGAGGGTGGATACGGCCGAAAGCTTGGCCCAGAACAGCCCTTCGGGACTGGAATAGGAGGCGATCAGGGCAGTCAGCGGGGCGGCATTGGACGATGTGAGGTTCAGCGACCAGAAGGCCTCGTTCCAGCACAGGATCAGCGACAGCAACATGGTGGAAGCGAGGCCGCCTTTGCTGATCGGCAGGAGCACGCGAACCATTTCCTGCATCAGCGTGGCTCCGTCCATTCGGGCCGCTTCGAGAATGTCGCGAGGGATGTCCTTGAAGTAGGTGTAAATCATCCACACCAGAATCGGCAGGTTGATCAGCGTGTAGATCACAATCAGCACCGTGCGGCTGTCGAGCAGGCCGAACTGTTTGGCCAGCAGATAGATCGGCACCAGCACTCCCACTGGTGGCAGCATCTTGGTCGACAGCATCCACAAGAGTGTGCCCTTGGTCCGCTTGGTCTCGTAGAAGGCCATGGAATAGGCCGCGGGAATGGCGATCAGCATGCCCAGCGCAGTTGCACCGAAGGAAATGGTTACCGAGTTCCAGGCGTACCTGAAGTAGCCGCTGCGGTCCTGGATTTCCAAGTAGTTCTCCAGCGTTGGCGTAAAGATGAACTGTGGCGGCGTAGCGAAGGCGTCAATCTCGGTCTTGAGGCTGGTCAGCAGCATCCAGAAGATCGGAAAGAACAGCAGCAACGCGATAGCCCAAGCGAACATCCCTACCACCAGGGTATTGATGCGGCGACTTTGTTTGAGCGTCAGCATCGGTCTGTCCTCAGTATTTTTCGGTGAGATTCTTGCCGAGCATCCGCACCAGGATGATCGCTGCGATATTGGCAATTACCACTGCGATCAGGCCGCCGGCTGATGCCATGCCAACGTCGAACTGCAGCAGCGCCTGGGTGTAGATCAGGTAGGCGAGGTTCGTGGAGGCGTAGCCGGGGCCGCCACTGGTGGTGGTGAAGATTTCTGCGAAAACGGACAACAGAAAAATGGTCTCAATCATCACCACCACGGCGATGGGGCGCGCCAGGTGCGGCAATGTCAGGTGCCAGAAGATGGCGACCGGGCCGGCCCCATCGAGGCGAGCGGCTTCCTTCTGCTCCTGATCCAGGGACTGCATGGCGGTCATCAGAATGAGGATCGCGAAGGGCAGCCACTGCCAGGACACGATGATGATGATTGAGAGCAGCGGATGTTGGGCCAACCAGTCGATCGGCTGCGCACCGAAGAACTTCCAGACCGCGGCGAGGATGCCGGATACCGGATGGTAGATCAGGTTTTTCCAAACCAGGGCGCTGACGGTCGGCATGATGAAGAACGGCGAAATCAGCAGCACGCGAACGATGCCGCGGCCGGCGAAATCAGCCGCCTCCAGCAATGCGGAGATCAGCACACCGAGCACGACGCTGATCAGCAGCACACTGCCGACCAGCAGCAAGGTGTTGATCATGCCGGGCATGAAGCCGGCATCGGTCAGGAAGTAGTGGAAGTTCTCCAGCCCGACGAAATCATTCTCGCCGGGATAGAGCAGGTTGTAGCGAATCACAGAGAAATAGACCGTCATCGACAGCGGTACCAGCATCCACAGCAGCAACAGCGCAACGGAGGGGCTGACGAGGAACCAGCTGGGTGCGAACCGGCGCGGCTTGCGCTCGTTCGACTTGCTTGCCGTTTCGGTAACAGGGGCCTTGGGCAAGGCTGTGGTCGTGGTAGCCATGGGCGTGCTCCGGCTGATAGAAGGCCATGAGGGCTCAGGTGAGCCCTGTCCGGTGGGATGCCTACTGTCGGTCTACTTCGGGTAGCCGGCGCGCTTCATTTCACGTGTGGTCGTTTGCTGCACAGCCGTCAGCATCTGTTCGACTGGCATTTGCCCGGTGAGCGCGGCGGAGAACATCTTGCCGACCTGGGTGCCAATGGCCTGGAACTCGGGGATAGTCACCAATTGAATGCCGATATAAGGCACCGGCTTTGCGGATGGTGAGGCCGGATCAGCTTGCTTCAGCGATTCAAGGGTGATCTTGGCAAAGGGGGCGGCCGCCATGTATTCCTCGCTGTAGGTGGACTCCCGGGTGCCCGGCGGCACGTTGGTGACGCCGTCGGTCTTGGCCACCAGGTCAGCGTAAGACTGGGAAGTGGCCCAGGCGGCGAAGGTTTTGGCAGCGTCTTTTTTCTGCGAGCTGGTTGGAATAGCCAACGCCCAGGAGTAGAGCCAGGCTGAGCCTTTGTCGGTCGTCTGCTGTGGCGCGAAGGTGAAACCGACTTTCTCAGCAACCTTGCTCTGTGACGCGTCGGTAACGAACGAGCCGGCGACAGTGGCATCCACCCACATGGCGCACTTGCCGCTGTTGAATAGCGCCAGGTTTTCGTTAAAGCCGTTGCTGGATGCGCCTGGTGGGCCATATTTGCTTAACAGATCGACGTAGAAATTGGCGGCTTTGGTCCATTCCGGGCCGTTGAATTCGGGCTGCCAATTTTCATCGAACCATCGCGCGCCGAACGAATTGGCCACGGTGGTGACCAGTGCCATGTTCTCGCCCCAACCAGCCTTGCCGCGCAGGCAGATGCCGTATTGCTCTTCGCCTGGCTTATGCAGCTTCTCGGCGAATTCAGCCATCTGCGTCCAGGTCGGGTGCTCCGGCATGTCCAGTCCGGCCTGTTCGAACAGATCGGTGCGGTAGTAGGTCATCGAGCTTTCGGCATAAAACGGTAGGGCATAGAGGGTGCCATCGACTGACAGGCCCTCGCGCACAGAGGGGAAGATATCGTCGAGGTTGTAGTTGTCAGGAAGGTTGGTCATGGGCGCCAGCCAGCCTTTTTCGCCCCAGAGCGAGGCCTCGTACATGCCGATGGTGAGGACGTCGAACTGACCGCCCTGAGTGGCAATGTCTGTGGTCAGGCGCTGGCGCAGGACGTTTTCTTCCAGTACGACCCAATTGAGGTCAATGTCGGGATGCTGTTCTTCGAAGGTCTTGGACAGGCGCTGCATACGGATCATGTCAGCGTTGTTGACGGTGGCGACGGTCAAGGTCTCGGCGGCTTGCGTCGCGCCGATTACTGCGATGCAGGTGGTTCCGATCAGCAATTTTGCGAGTTTCATCTAGGGCTCCTCTTCCGCAGCCGGAGGGCGGAAGCACTTATTGTTTTTGTTGTTGCTCGCTTACTGCCGTACGAGCGGCTCACGAGCATTACAACGCCAGGGATGTCAGGTCACAAAGCCCTGACTGCACGTCATCTGGTACTTTTTTGCACTCCTTTATCAGTGATTAAAGGCAAGTGACGAGCACATCCAAGCACCGCGAAGCGCCGCAGCTGTGCCAAGCCTGCGGGCGGCATAACCGAAAAGGGCGAAGCGTAACGTCATCTTTGTTGCGGCAGGGAGCGAGGATGCGTATCAGCTGGCGAGGTTCTGCTCGGTCAGTCGCTGCTCCACC
This sequence comes from Pseudomonas sp. 9Ag, assembly GCF_902506445.1. Lineage (NCBI taxonomy): Bacteria > Pseudomonadati > Pseudomonadota > Gammaproteobacteria > Pseudomonadales > Pseudomonadaceae > Pseudomonas > Pseudomonas sp. 9Ag. The sequence goes on along the minus strand of NZ_LR733836.1, from coordinate 2,424,445 downwards.
AGGCGGCGATAACACGACGGCGTCATGCCCTTTAGTTGCTGGAAGCGGCGGTTGAAGTTGGACAGGTTGTTGAAGCCTGACTCGAAGCAGACATCAGTGACCGGCTTGTCGTTATCGAGCAGCAACTCGCAGGATTTGCTGATGCGCAGACTGTTGACGAACTCAACGTAGCAACGGCCAGTGGCACGTTTAAAAAAACGGGAAAAGTACGTGGGTTTCATACCCAGATGCCCGGCGACTTCCTCGAGAGGCAGCTCACGCATGTAGTTGTCGAAGATGTAATTGACCGCCATGTTGGTTCGATCGGCGTGGTGTTCGTCGCCGAGCTGTGCCGAGGTAGCGCCGGAGAGCAGCTGGTAGTCTTCGCAGCTGGCGAGCAGCTCCAGCATGATCAGAAAATAGCCGAGGCGGGTGGCACCGCGGCTGTCAGCAACCCGGTGCATCAGTCTGCTGGCCTCGGCAATGGTGTGAGGGCAGCGATACTCGATCCCGTAGCGCGAACGTTCGAGCATTGGTGTCAGGCTGCGTAATTCGGAAAAGACGTTATGGCCTGCTTCGAATAATTCATCGGTGAAGTTAACCAGCATGTCCCGCTTGGCGACGACCTCATCTTCGTCGACCTGGCTGATCCAGTTATGTGGCAGATTTGGCCCGGTGAGAAACAGGCTGTCGGGACCAAAATTGCCGACGTAGTCTCCGACGAACACCTTCCCTGAGCTGGCTACGATCAGGTGCAGTTCGTATTCCTTGTGGTTGTGCCAGCGCACAAGCGGACAGGGAAAGCCATGCTCTCGGTAGATCAGTGAGTTGCCATGGTGATCATCCATCAGTTCGTAGGATGGGTCGGAGATCTTCAACGCTTTCATGCCCGGTTCCGTCGCCCTTATTCTTGTCCCCTTGGGGTTATAGACGTTCGTGCTGTTGCGGCCAACCTGTCAGACAATTTCGTATCGGTAGGGTAGATCCGGGCCGCGACGGGAGCAGGTGATCGCCGCAGCCTGGACAGCAAACGCCAGCAAGGCCTGTAGTTGATCACGCTGAATCTGCGCCAACGCTTGGGCGGTATCCAGCTGCTGGTCATGCAGAAAGCTGAGCAGGGCGGCCTGAAAGGTATCGCCGGCGCCAACCGTATCGCGCACGGTGACAGCTACTGCGGTTACATAAAACTCGCCATGGCGACGGCTGAACAACTGCGCGCCTTCTCGGCCTCTGGTCAGCGCCACCAGTTCACAGCTTCCTTGCAACCAGCGCTTGGCAATGGATTCGGGGGCTTCGCCGGGATAGAGCAGAGCCAGATCCTCATCGCTGACTTTGATGAGATGCGCTAGCGCGGCTATCGCCTCGACGCGCTCGCGCCAGCGGGCCAGGTCCGGTTCGACGTTCAGGCGGATGTTTGGGTCGAGCGAAATGAGCCGGCGCTTGTTTTCGCGGCGCACCAGCGACAGCAGGGTGTCGGCGATCGGGGCGGTCACGATCGAGTAGGAGCCGAGGTGGATGCCGCGGATCTCCTCGCTGAGCGGGGCGAGATGCTCCTCGCGTGGCAGGCGATCAGCGCAACCTTCGCCGCGAAAGCTGTAGACGGGAGAGCCGTTGGCGCCCAATGCAACCATCGCCAGTGTGGTGGGTGCATCGAAGTCGATCAGATAGTGCCTATCGACCCCTTCGTCCTCGAGCACTTGTCGAAGTTGCTGGCCCAAGTGGTCTTGAGACATGCCAGTGAACAGAGCCGACGGCGTCCCCAAGCGCGAGAGGCCGACTGCTACGTTAAAGGGGGAGCCGCCAGCCACCGCGTCGAGACTCAGGCGATTGCGGGGAGCGCCTCCCGGGGCTACAAAAACGTCGAACAGGGCTTCGCCACAAACCAGATACATGATCGTTTCCGCTGCTGGAAATCGTCCGAGCTTAATCGTGCTGGCGTCGACGTAACAGTACGCCGCTGGCTATCGACCGATACGATCTTGCACTGGCAGCAGATCGTTCAATACACCCATACTTCGACGCGGCGGTTCTTGATGCGGCCGCTCGGCGTATTCGAGGCTACTGGAAGATAGTCTCCTAAGCCGTTGATTTCTTTCACAAGTACCCCGCCTCTAGCAAGCTCTCTACGTACGGCCATGGCGCGAAGTTTGGAGAGCAAAGCGGTACGCGCCGGGTCGCCGCGAGCGTCACCAAATCCAACCAGCACCGCTGCGCTCATCGTTTTGTTCGTGGTCTGCAGATAGTCGATCAGACGCTCCACGTCGCGCTGGGCCTTATTATCCAGCCGAGCGCTGCCTTCATCGAAACGGAAATTCACCGTCAATCGCTTCGCCTGGGTGGCGAGGGTTTGATACGGCTGCGGCATGTCAGGAGAGGGCGATAGGCTGATTGCGTCGATGGCCTGTCCAATGTAGCCAGATTTAGCAACGATGGCCTGGCCAGCGGCGCTGTGCACGAAGCTCAGAAAGGTCCGGGTCCATTGCGACTGCTGCACCGGATTGGCGTAAAAAAACAGCCGCCGCGACAACGGATAATCTTCAGTCGCCACTAGCGCTTTGCTGGGCAGCATAGGCTGAGAATCGCCGTCGGCTATCGCCAGCGCGCGGGCTTTGCCTACCGATGCCAGGCCAACGAAACCGATCGCGCCAGGACGGCTGCTGACGATCTGCGAAAGCTGATCATTGGATTCATAGCGGGCGGCGTCCGCGGCCAGTGTCTTGCCTTGGACGCCCAGTACCAGCTCCTTGAAGGTGTCGTAGGTGCCCGACTGATCATCCCGTGCATGCAGCTCGACCGGAACGTCCTTCCCGCCGAGCGCTTTCCAGTTACGAATCTCGCCGGTAAACAGGCTAGCGACTTGCTCAACGCTGAGGGAGGAGACCGGGTTGTCCGGGCTGACGATGATCGCCAATCCGTCAATGGCAATCACTTGTTCGGCGTCTGCGCTGCGTAGATCGCCCAAGCTGGCGAGACTTGCATGCTCGCTGTCCTTGATTGGGCGCGAAGCGGCGGCGAGATCGGAGGAACCGTCCTTGAGCCCGGCGAACCCGGTGCCGGTGCCGTGTGCTGCAACCAGTGCATGATAGGTTCGGCCGGAGCTGTCGACGGCACTGATACGCTGTTCGTTCTCCTTGCCGGCTGGGCTGACCCGTACCGAATTCAGGCCCTGCGCTTCGAAGAAACCGGCTAGAAGCATCGGCGCGAGCTTCGCACCGACTGTATTCGATCCCTGTATGCGCAGCACTGGACTGTTGGCAGCAGGCGCAGCCAATGGCTCACCTAGCGCGAGCGGGCTGGCGCAAAGCAGGCCGAAGACCCACAGGCACAGCGCCCGTTTCCTCATGGTGCTGCCGGACGCTGAAGCTGTCATGCGACGACTCTCCCTTTCAAAGAAGCGGGGGAGATTAAGACGCTTTGCTTACCGTTATGTGACAGCTGACTGCGATGGATCGAAGATGTCGATCAGCTCGCAAAGATGCGTTTTGGGCTCGGCACGCGTGCGGCATCGCACGCGCAGTTATTGGCCCAGCTCGATCCAGACTGGGCAATGGTCCGACGGCTTTTCCATGCTGCGGATGTCATAGTCGACGCCGCAATCCGTGACGCGCTCGTGCAGACCCGCAGTGGTCAGGATCAGGTCAATGCGCAGCCCACGGCGTGGGTCGTCTTCGAAGCCTCGGCTGCGGTAGTCAAACCAGCTGAAGCGATCAACCACTTCAGGATTCAGCGTACGAAAGCTGTCCTGCAGACCCCAGTTCTTCAAGCGTGCCAGCCACTCGCGTTCCTCCGGCAGGAAGCTGCACTTGCCTGTGCGCAGCCAGCGTTTGGCGTTCACCTCACCAATGCCGATGTCGCAGTCTTCGGGTGAGATGTTGAAGTCGCCCATCACGGCTACGGATTGCTCAGGGGTAAAACGTTCTTCCAGCAGCGCCTGGAGATCGGCATAGAACTTGGTCTTGGCCGGAAACTTGGTGGGGTGGATGCGGCTCTCGCCCTGAGGGAAATAACCGTTCATGACCGTAACCGGCTCGCCATTGCTGTCTGCGAACCGACCCCAGATGAAGCGCTTCTGCGATTCCTCGCCATCGCCGGGAAAGCCTTTGTGGATTTCCAGCGGGGCCTGTCGTGACAGCAGCGCGACACCGTAATGACCTTTCTGGCCATGAAAATGGACGTGATAACCAAGGGCCTCTATCTCGGCCTGCGGGAACTGTTCGTCAGACACCTTGGTTTCCTGCAAGCCGATCACGTCTGGCTGATGCTTCTCGATTATTGCGGAAAGCTGATGAGGTCTGGCTCTTAAACCATTGATATTGAAAGAAACAAGCTTCATCGACTGTGGCTCCGGCAAAACCGCGATTCTACTGGCTATGGCGGCGCTGCGGCGAGCCGTAATCATCAAACCAGGTTCTCCCCCGGCAAGACTCCGATGCGGCTGCTAACGTGAAATCAGCCCCAGTGACATAACAAGAGAACCGCTATGCCGATGACTGCAGAAGTACGAATGCTCGACAGTGGTTACGCCAGGGAAATCCGCTCGCTTCTGTATAACGCCTATCGACACGAACCGACCTTCGCTTATTTGTTCGAGGCTGATCGCCCCGGCTACGAGCAGCGTGTCCGCGCAACCGTTCGCGAGCTGGTCAATCAGCACTTGTTGCAGGACCAACCGGCGTTGGGGTTGTTGCTCGATGACCGGTTGATTGCTGCCGCGCTGATCGCGCCACCTCAGCGTCGACTCGACATCACCGAGAGCTGGGCGTGGCGAATGCGCATGCTGCTGACTGCAGGCTTCCGTTGTACACGGCGCTATCTTGATTACCACGCTGCGGTGCTGGGCTGTCTGCCACCAGGGAATTTCCATGTGTTGCCGCTGATGGCGGTCCATCCCAAGTGCCAGGGGCAGCACTATGGCGAACAGCTGCTTGAAGCGTTGCACAACTGGTGTGCCGCGGACGCTGCATCGGAGGGCCTGGTGATCGACACCGGCAACTCACGCTACCTCAACTTCTATGCACGTCAGGGGTACGAAGACATTGGCCAGGTAGCCATCGGTCCGGTGGTCGAGCACGTGTTCTTCCATCCGGCGCCGCGACAGGTCGCGGCATCCAGTGGTTAGAACGAATTTTGCGCAGGGGCGACAGTCGTACTGATGTTGTCCTAAGAAGTGTTCCCATGCTTTTGCCTAACGCTGTATATGCCGTGCTACACGCATCGACACTTCGCCAAAGCCTAGTGCGCAGCGTGCTAGCATCCCTGGCCATGCCTATCCGTATCCTTCGCCGTACCGCCCCGGCGGGCGTCTTCTTGTGCTTCGCATCTGCGCTGGATGCAGCTGAGCTCGACGTCAAGGTCACGCCATCAAACAGTGCGTTGCGTGAAAACGTCGAGAACTACATCGGCGAACTGGATGATCGCAACGAAGAAGAATTGCTGCGTTACAGTCGCATTGCCCAGGAGCAGGCGAACAAAGCGTTGCAGGCGTTGGGCTATTACCACGCTGTTATCGAAACCAGGGTCACCGGAGGCGAAACTCCTCGGTTGGCGCTGCGAATCAAGCCCGGCGAGCCAGTTCGTCTGCGCGACATCACATTGCAGGTCAACGGGCCTGCTGCCGAACTGCAGGCGTTTCGAGTGCCGCGCAACTCCTTGAAGCCAGGCGCCGTGCTCAATCACGGACAGTACGAAGCGGTCAAACAACGGATCCTCAATCAGGCCTCGCGCTATGGGTTTTTTGATGGCCGCTTCGAGCGTCAACGGCTGGCGATCAACCCCGACACCAATGCCGCCGACGTAGAACTGGTGTTCAACAGCGGGCCACGCTACTTGCTCGGGGATGTGGGTTTTGAAGGAGACTCGCCTTTTGATCCGGACTTGCTGGAGCGCATGGTGCCGTTCGATCCCGGTACGCCGTATGACTCGGAATTGATTGCCGAACTCAACCAGGCGATGCAGTCCAGCGGCTACTTCGAAGGCGTCCGGGTCGATGCCAACCCGGCTAACGCCGATCAGCAACGTATTCCCGTTGCGGTGCAATTGACCACGCGAGAGCCGCGCACGCTCGGGCTTGGTTTGGGCTATTCGACGGATGTCGGGCCACGGATACGTTTCGACTTCACCCGCCATTGGGTCAATCCGCAGGGCCACAGCTACGGCATCGAGTCCGAGTTGTCGGCGCCGCGGCAGAACGTCGGTCTGTTTTATGACGTACCACTGGACCCACCGTTGACGGACAAACTGCGCTATGCAGCCGGCTATCAGTACGAAGAACTGAGTGATAAAGACAGCCTGAGTCGCCTGCTGACGGTTGGCCCCGAGTGGCATCGTCGGCTGCCCAGCGGCTGGCAGCGCGTCTGGGCGTTGAAGTGGCGTCATGAGCAGTACGAGCTGGGCGATGATTCGGGGGTCAGCACCTTGTTGATGCCGGGTGTTTCTTACAGCTTTCTGCGCAGCGACAACCGTCTCGATCCCAGTCATGGCTATCGCTTGAGGTTCGAACTGGGGGCGGCGAAGGAGGGCGTGTTCTCGGACGCTGATCTGATCCATGCCAACGCGACGGTCAAGGGACTCACCACACTAGCTGCTCGACATCGTTTTCTTGGGCGGGTGGAAGTGGGCGGTAACTGGACCGACGAATACACCAACGTGCCGCCATCGCTGCGCTATTTTGCCGGCGGTGATCAAAGCGTGCGCGGCTACGACTACCAGAGCCTGTCGCCGACCAACTCTGATGGCGACCGGATCGGCGGGCGTTATCAGCTCGCGGTCAGCGCTGAGTACCAGTATTCAGTGACTGAGAAATGGCGACTGGCGACCTTTGTCGACCAGGGCAACTCATTCAACTCTCTGGAGTTGCCGAGTCTCAAGAGCAGCGTGGGCGTCGGAGTTCGTTGGGTTTCGCCGGTTGGGCCGATTCGGGTTGACCTGGCACATCCGCTGGATGGCGAGGGCGGAGTTCGCCTGCACTTTTCCATGGGGCCGGAGCTTTGAGGCGTAGCGTGAAAATCGTCAGCGGGATGCTGTTGGCCATGCTGGCGCTGCTGCTGGTGGTTGTTTTGGCGGTCTTCCTGGTGCTCGGCACGAACGCGGGGAGCCGTTGGACGCTGAGCAAAGTACCTGGGCTGCAGCTTGAGGCGTTCACGGGTCGCCTCGCTGGTCGCTGGCAGGCGGACCGTCTGGTATGGGAGCAGGATGGTCGTCGGGTCGAAGTGGCTTCGCCGCGCATGAACTGGGCGCCCCGTTGTTTGCTGCGCAAGACCCTTTGTATCGACGAGCTGGTGACCGGCGATATCGATCTCACATTTCCTCCTGCTCCGGAGGACGAAGCAACAAGCGAACCCTTCAGTCTTCCGGATCTCGATCTACCACTCGAGCTCCGTCTTGACCGCGTCGATATCGGCGCGATCAACCTCAACGGCGTTCAACAGATGCAGCGCGCGGAGTTGCAGGCGGACTGGGACGAACAGGGCCTGGTCATTCGAGCGCTGGAGGTTCGCCGTGAAGACGTTGTTCTTGAACTCTCGGGCCGGCTGCAGACCCGAGCCGACTGGCCGTTGGTGCTGAGCGGTAGCGCGGCGATTCGCTCGCCGAATGAGCAGCCCTGGGCAGTGAAGTTCGAAGCCGACGGCGAGCTGCGTGAACATCTCATGGTCGACGTGCAAAGCCAGGGCTATCTGCAGGCCAAGCTCAGCGGATGGGTGAGACCCTTGGAGCCGGAGCTGCCGGTGAATCTACTGCTGGCGGTGGAGCGTTTCAAGGCGACCCCTGAGTTGCCCGACGCCTTGCGTCTCGAGGCGCTGGAGCTGACCGTCAAAGGTGACATGGAACAGGGCTATCGCCTGGTGGGTGATGGAAGCCTGCAGGGCGAGGGCGGGGCGGTGGATCTCGCGCTCAAGGCATTGGTCGACTTGGCCCATGCCGATATCGAAACCCTCACATTGGCTGCCGGCGAGCAGCAATACATTGATCTGGACGGCCGGATCGATTGGCAAGACGGTTTGGCTGCCGAGGCGCAGCTGGTCTGGCGTAACTTCCCCTGGCGCCGGCTCTATCCCGACGTCGAGGAGCCGCCCGTGACATTGCGAACCCTCGACGCGCAGATCCAGTACGACGAGGGCAGTTACCTGGGCAATTTCAACGCGGCGCTGACCGGTCCCTCCGGTGACTTCACGTTGCAAAGCCCGGTCAGCGGTGACCTTGAGGTCGTTCATCTGCCGCAGCTGCAACTGCAGGCTGGACAGGGCAGGGCTGAAGGAAATCTCAGCGTCGGGTTCGCTGACGGAGTCGATTGGACGACCCGACTCGAGCTGAGCGAACTCGATCCGTCTTACTGGGTCGCAGAGCTGCCGGGAACCATCGGCGGCACGTTGACTAGTAGCGGCGCCTTGCGAGAGGAAAACCTGCAAGTCGACGCCGGCCTCGATTTGAATGGCACGTTGCGCAAGCAGCCGCTCAGGCTTCAATTGCAGGCGAGCGGTGAGAACATGACCTGGAGCGTGCCGGCGGTCGATTTGCGTCTGGGCGACAACCGCATTCAGGGCAGCGGCCGCTGGGCCGAGACGCTTGAGGCGAACCTGGCCATTGATCTATCACGCCTGGGCCAGCTCTGGCCTGATTTGAGCGGCAGAATGACCGGCAAGCTTGACCTGTCGGGCACGCCAGACGCACCTCAGGGAAAGCTTGCGTTGAGCAGCACCGGGATCGCGTTTCAGGACAATCGAGTTGATCAACTGCAAGTGGCCGCGAGCCTGTCCGAGGGCGAGCGGGGCCAGCTTAGCCTCGACGCGAAAGGCTTACAGGCTGGAGCGACTGATATCGGCGAGTTGCAGCTGAGCGCCGAAGGCACGCCAACGGCGCATCAGGCCAGACTGCAACTGCAGGGCTCCTTGCTCGACCTGTCGCTGGCGTTGACCGGTGGGCTTGAAGGCGGCGATTGGCGGGGTCTGTTGACGAAAGCCGAGCTGGATGCTCAGGGACAGCAATGGGCACTGCGCGATCCCGCGTCGCTGCAGCGATTGGAGAGCGGCAAGATTACCTTCGGGGCACACTGCTGGGCCTCGGGCCGGGCCACGCTGTGCGCCGACGACCAGCGACTGCAACCTGACCCGCAGTTGCGCTATCGCCTGCGCGACTTCCCGCTTGAGTCGCTCGCCGAATACCTGCCGGAGAATTTGCTCTGGCAAGGAGAAGTCAACGCTGATCTTGCACTGGACCTGCCAAAATCAGGCCCAAGCGGGGCCATCCGTGTGGACGCTGGGCCAGGCGTTTTGCGTATGCGGGATGGAGAGCAGTGGCTGGATTTCCCCTATCAGACCTTGTCACTGAACAGCCAGCTGACCCCGAAACAGGTCGACAGCAGGTTGAGCTTCGAGGGCGGGGATCTCGGCGATCTGGATGTTCGACTGCAGGTGGACCCTAGCGGCGAGGTCAAGCCGATCTCTGGCAATTTCGAGCTAAACAATTTCGATCTTTCCGTCATCCGGCCTTTCGTTGCCCAGGTCGAGCGACTCGACGGTCAACTGAATGGCAATGGTCAGATTTCGGGCACGCTGCAGAAACCGCAGCTCGAAGGAGTGCTAAAGCTCACCGAAGGCGAGATTGCCGGTGCGGAGTTGCCGGTCAGTTTCGAGCAGCTGCAGGTGACGGCCGTTATTGATGGTGAACGGGTCCGTGCCGAGGGTGACTGGCGCAGCGGCGAGCAGGGCCAGGGACGGATTGCGGGAACAATCGATTGGGCGCAGGCGCTGGACCTCGATCTGCGTATCAATGGCAACCAATTGCCTGTGATCGTCGAGCCCTATGCTGAGCTCGAAATTGCGCCCGATCTACGCATTCAGTTGGCTGACGAGCAGCTGGCCGTCAGCGGCAAGCTGCGCGTGCCGCGTGGGGAAATCACGGTGCGAGAGCTGCCACCCTCGACGGTCAAGATATCCGAGGATGCGGTCATTGTCGGCGCCGAAGCGGAAGAGACGAAGCCGCCCTTGGCGATTCGCATGGACGTGGATGTTGAGGTCGGACAGGACAGGCTGCGCTTTTCCGGCTTTGGTCTTACGGCAGATCTTGCCGGCTACCTACACATCGGTGACGACTTCGATGCGCGCGGTGAACTCAGCCTCAACAAAGGGCGTTACCGTGCTTATGGGCAACGCCTGACGATCCGTCGCGCCCGGTTGCTGTTCACCGGTGTGCTGTCGCAACCCTATCTGGATATCGAAGCCATTCGACGTATCGAGGATGAAAACGTGATCGCGGGCCTGCGTATCTCAGGAAGCGCCGAGCAGCCGCGCGTCGATGTGTTCGCCGAGCCCGCCATGAGCCAGGAGCAGGCACTGTCTTACCTCGTGCTGGGCCGGCCGCTTGGTGCCGAGACCGGAGACAGCAATCTCTTGGCTCAGGCAGCGCTTGGGCTCGGCCTGGCGGGCAGCGCATCGATTACCGGCAACGTCGCGCAACGCCTCGGCATCGAGGACTTTCAGCTGGACACTGAGGGTAGCGGTACAGACACCAGCGTGGTGGCGAGCGGGAAGCTGACCGATCGGTTGACGTTACGTTACGGCGTTGGGGTATTCGAGCCTGCCAATACGGTCGCGTTGCGCTATCAGCTGACCAAACGAATTTTTCTTGAGGCGGCCAGCGGGCTCGCCAGCTCGCTGGACGTGTTCTACAGACGCGATTTCTGACGACTACCAAACTAAAAACTCTCGGTTATCGACTGGCTTTGGCGCTGCTCTGGGCTACGCTGACAGGCTTCCGTATGCGGCAATCTGGCGTGGCTTCAGAGGCTGACCAGTCGGTCGCTCGTTTGCACTCAGCATCCGCTTTGGATCACGCACAAAGCGTGTGGCGCCAAGTACAGAATGTGGTGGTAGGATCGCGCGGTCGCTCCTTGCATGGCGGCTGATGCAAGGCTCTAGCACGAGTCTTGCAGGTGACGGTAATGCTCCGGACATTGAAGTCGGGGTATTACCGGGTCGTTCGGGCAGCAGTTGAACTGGTGTACTCAAACTCGCCGTTTCATTGTTCGTGCCGGCTCGGCCCGTTCAGGCAAGGATGTCTAACATAATCAATAAGGGTGCCTTGAATGGAATTCCTGCAAAACCTGGTCAATAGCGTCAACGGTCTCGTCTGGGGACCGCCCATGCTGGTACTGATCCTCGGTACTGGTTTCTTTCTTATGGTCATGCTCAAGTTCATGCCATTGGCGCGTATCGGTACGGGCTTTGCGCTGATCTGGCGCGGACGTGCCAAGGGCGATGATGAAACAGGTGAGATCAGCCCGTTTCAGGCGTTGATGACCTGCCTGGCCGCTACCGTGGGTACCGGTAACATCGCCGGTGTCGCCACGGCGATCTTTCTCGGCGGTCCGGGTGCGCTGTTCTGGATGTGGTGCACGGCGTTGGTGGGAATGGCGACCAAGTACTGCGAGGTGGTGCTGGCAGTGCATTACCGCGAGAAGGATGATCGTGGCGAGCACGTCGGCGGACCGATGTATGCGATCAAGAATGGCTTGCACAAGCGCTGGCTTTGGCTGGGTGGCGCCTTTGCCATCTTCGGCGGGCTGGCTGGGTTCGGCATCGGCAACATGGTCCAGGTCAACAGCATGGCGCTGGCGCTGGAGTCGACCTTCTCGGTACCGCTGTGGGTGACCGGTCTGGTCACCATGCTGTTCGTGGGGCTGGTCATTCTCGGCGGCATCAAGCGTATCGGTGCAGTGGCTGCTGCCCTGGTGCCGTTCATGTGCGTTGCGTACGTCATTGCCGGCATCGTTGTGCTGGTGGTGCACGCCGCTGAGCTTCCTGCGGCCTTCGAGCTGATCTTCACCCATGCCTTCTCGCCGATCGCGGCCACTGGCGGCTTTGCCGGCGCGGCGGTGATGGCCGCAATTCGCTTCGGTGTGGCGCGTGGCATCTTTTCCAACGAGGCGGGGCTGGGCACGGCCGGTATCGCACAAGCTGCCGGTACGACCAACAGCTCGGTTCGCTCCGGGCTGATCGGCATGATGGGTACCTTTATCGATACCATCATCATCTGCTCAATCACTGGCCTGGCGATCATCTGCTCGGGTGTCTGGACGGGTGGCGAAAGCGGTGCGGCGCTGTCCGCTGCTGCCTTCGAATCGGCCATGCCCGGCGTGGGTGCAGCGCTGCTGACGATCGCACTGGTCGTGTTCGCTTTCACCACAATCCTTGGCTGGAGTTACTTCGGCGAGAAATGCTGGGAATTTCTGGTCGGCACCAAGGCGATCTGGCCGTTCCGTATCATTTGGGTCCTGGCTGTGCCGTTCGGTGCAATCGCCCAGCTCGATTTCGCCTGGCTGTTGGCAGACACGCTGAATGGTCTGATGGCAATTCCCAACCTCGTTGCTCTGCTGCTGCTAAGCCCTGTGGTGGTCAAATTGACCAAGGAATACTTCGCCCGCACCCACGCAGCCTGATAACCCGGGCCGTTGCTACACGCACGGCCCATGACTGAGAGGAATTAGACATGACTGAAGTAACCCTGAAAGGCAATCCGATTCAGGTTGCCGGCAACTTTCCGCAAGTCGGTCAGAAGGCCGCGCCGTTCAGCCTGGTAGGCGGTGATCTATCGGATGTGACGCTTGCTAGCTTCGCGGGCAAGCGCAAGATCCTGAACATCTTTCCAAGCATCGATACGCCAACCTGTGCGACCTCGGTGCGCAAGTTCAATGCGCAGGCCAACGAACTGGCCAATACCGTGGTGCTTTGCATCTCTGCTGACCTACCCTTTGCGCAGAAGCGTTTTTGCGGTGCTGAGGGGCTAGAGAATGTCATCAATCTCTCGACCATGCGCGGACGCGAGTTTCTCGAGCAGTACGGCGTTCTGGTTGCAACCGGCCCACTAGCCGGTGTGTCAGCTCGTGCTGTCGTTGTACTGGACCAGCACGATCAGGTGCTTCACAGCGAGTTGGTCGCTGAGATCGGTAGCGAGCCGAACTACGACAAGGCGATAGCGGCGCTTAACTAAGCTTTGTCGATAGGGAGCGGTGCAACGCCGCTTCCTTTTATCCCGGATATTGGCGACAAAAAAACAGCCGAGTCGCCCCTCTCTTTTGCCTTTAATCAATTGGCTCAATCGGTCTGCTGACGCTTAGCTTTCAGGTAGCTGGCTTTGCTAACGCAACCGTGTTTCGCCATACCGACAGGCCTGATTTACTGCGCCGTAAAATCTTTTTCTGTCGTTGCGGTCAGAGCATCGTTGCCTACTGAATGGATTCGCTTATGTCTACCTCGCAGATTAAGAAAAAGATCGGTGTATCCGGCACAGGGATGATCGCCCACTGCTTTATTCGGCTGATCAAGCAGCATTATCAGGATATTGAAATCTCGCGAGTCCTGACCCGTCGCCCGTTGAACTCTTTTACTGATTTTCCCCTGCCTGAGCGACTCACCAATTCTATTGACCATCTGATTGATGGTGCAGACCTGATCGTGGAATGCAGCGGCGATGTATTTCACGGCACCGAGGTCATTGAGCGTGCCTTCGAAGCTGGTCTGCCGGTGGTGACGATCAACGCTGAGCTGCAGGTCACCACCGGGTCGTACCTGGCTGCTAAAGGCTTCATCACCGAGGCCGAGGGCGACCAGCCGGGTTCATTGGCGGCCCTTCATGAAGAAGCCTTGATGATGGGCTTCAAACCCTTGGTCTACGGCAATATGAAGGGCTATCTGAACCACAACCCTTCGGTCGAAGACATGAGGTACTGGGCAAAACGCCAAGGCATAAGCGTAGACCAGACCACTTCATTCACGGACGGCACCAAGGTGCAGATCGAACAGGCTATTGTCGGCAATGGCCTCGGCGCGACCATAACAAAACAAGGACTGGAAGGCCTGGCTTCGACCAATCTGACTGAGTCGGGCAACCTGCTCGGCATGATGGCCGAACGGTTAGGGCAACCCTTCGTCGATTACGTGATTCCTTCCGGATATCCCGCGGGTGGAGTGTTTCTGGTCTGCCGCCACGACGACGACCAGCGTGCCGCTATAGAGTATTTCAAGCTTGGCCCTGGCCCTTATTACACGCTGGTACGCCCGTTCCATCTCTGCTCGCTCGAAGTCGGCAAAACCGTGCGTCGAGTGCTCGGTGGTGGTGATGTACTGTTGAACAACTCCACCGCACCAACCCTTGGCGTGGGGGCTATTGCCAAGCGAGCCATGCGACCAGGTGAGTTGATCGAGCGGGGCATCGGTGGTTTCCAGTTTCGCGGCGAAGCACTGAAGCTCGACCAGAACCCGGATCACGTCCCCATTGGTCTGCTGCGCAAGACGGCCCTGCGGCGTGCGGTCGAGCCGGGTCAGCTTATTACCTTCGATGACATCGATATTCTGCCCAGCCGTGCCCTAGACATTGTCATGCAACAGCGTGCTTCGACTGCGGCAAAGGTTCAGCAGAAGCCCTCGGCGGACCATGAGCGGCCAGAATTGGCGGCGATAGGCGGTTGACGCTTTTAAGGCTTGTGCCGGTGAATTGTTTCGCTCCCGCGTTCGGAGCTTAACCATGCTTAAAAGTAGGCGATCTCGATGATCGGTATCGCCTGTTTCGAGGGTCTACTCGAACTCTCTATGTGTCTGATCGGGCAGACCCTCTGAGCTAGACCGCATAGCCCAGTATCCGAGGCAGCCACAGCGCGATTTCAGGAAAAACGGCCACCAAAATCAGCGCGCTTCCCATCACCAGAACGAATAGCATGGCCCAGCCGACCGTTTGCTCCAGGCGGATCTTGGCAACCTCGGCGGTGACTAGCAGGTTTATCGCTACCGGAGGGGTGAACTGGCCAATCGCTATGTTCATCGCCAGTAGGATGCCGAACCACACCGGATTCCAACCGAAGTGTTGCATCACGGGAATCAGTATCGGCATCAGGATCAGATAGATGGAAATCGCATCCAGCAGCATCCCGGCCAGCAGTACTGCGATCATCACCAGGATCAGCAGCACCGCACTGTTGTCAGACAGCGAAATCAACCATTCGGCCAGATGGCGGAAAGTACCCAGCATGGTGCCGGCCCAGGCAAATATTCCGGCCAGCGCGATGATCAGCATCACTACGCCGGAAATCACTGCTGCCTCGCCGCAGAGCCGCCACAGGTTCCTCCAGTCCAGTTCGCGTGTAACGAACAAGCCAATGACCACGCCATAGGTCACGCCGGCCACTGCGGCTTCGGTGGGTGTGAACAGGCCGCTGCGCAAGCCGCCTAGAATCAATACGGGGGCGAAGAGTGCCGGCAATGCTTGACGAAAGCTTTCACCAAGCGGCGGGCGCTCAGCACCTTCCGGGTTCTCCCAGCCGTAGCGGCGCGCCAACAGCCAGGCCGGTAGCAGCAACACGAGGCCTGCAATGATTCCCGGGAAAAGGCCGGCTGCAAACAGTGCTCGTAGGTCGACGCCAGGGACCACGATGGAATAAAGAATCAGCGCAATGGACGGCGGGATCAGAATCGCTGTCGAGGCGGAGGCGGCTATCAGCGTTGCCGAGAATGGCTTGGGATAGCCGGCGCGAGTCATGCTCGGCAGCATCACCATGGCAACTGCGGCTGCATCGGCCGGGCCGGAGCCGCTCATACCGCCCATGATCAGGCAGACCAGGATTGCGACCATCGCCAGACCGCCATGGCGTGGACCGATCAAGGCCTGAGCGAAGCGCACCAGACGCAGCGCGACGCCAGATTTTTCGAATACCAGGCCGGTAAGGATGAACAGCGGAATCGCTATCAGGGGGTATTTGGCAACACCGTTGTAGGTGTTGGTACCAAGCGTCGCAAGCATGTCCGGTGAAAGGCCTGTAACGATGCCAATGGCGCCGGAGAGCGCCAGAGAAAATGCAACCGGTACGCCAACCAACAACAGCAGCAGGAAGCTGGCAAGCATCCAGAGGTCAGGGCTCATCGGTGAGCCTCCCGCGCAATCGATCGATCGTCATTTGGGTCAAGCGCACGACCATCAACAGCGCCAGCAATGGCAGCCAGACCACGTACCACCAGTTCGGCAGCCCGAGACCGGGAGATTCGGATTCCCACTGGTATTCCTCCAGTGCGAACTGTCCGCCGTACCAGAGCACCATACCGAGCACCGATACGCAGGCCAGCCACTGCAACAAGATCAGCGGAGTGCGCAGTCGCGGAAACATTCGCTCGGCAAATCCGATGCGGATGTGGCGGTTGCTGCGCATGGCCACCGACGCACCGGCGAAGGTGAGAATCACAAGGAGAAAAACGGAGATTTCTTCGGTAAAGGCGAAGGAGGCATCGGTGAAGTAGCGCACCACCACATTGCCCAGGCTGATCAGGCTGATGACCACCAGCGCCAGGGTGGCCAGCACGCGCTCAAGGCGCGCGTCCTGTCGATTATTCATGAATTTCCTCGACGCCCGGCTGCATCATGCGGCCGGGCTGAACGGTTTTACTTTGCCACGGCGGTGCGGGCTGCTTCGACCAGGTCGGCACCGATCTTCGACGTCCACTTATCCTGCACGCTGCGAGTCGCGTCAGCGAACGCCTGTTGCTCGGCCTCGCTCAGCTCGGTTACCTCGACGCCGCGTGCGCGAATGTCTTCGAGGCGCTTGGCCTCGCTGTTGCGCGACAGCTCGATTTCCCACTTGCCAGCGTCTATCGCGGCCTGACGCAGCAGTTCGCGGTCGGCTTCTGGCAGCTCCTTCCAGACACGCTGGTTGACCGCGAAGATCAATGGGTCGGCCATGTAATGCCAGAGCGTCAGATATTTCTGCCCGACCTGATCGACCCGCGCCACGTCGAACACGGATAACGGATTCTCCTGCCCATCAACAGCGCCGGTGGTCAATGCGGGTTTGGCGTCCGCCCAGCTCATCTGGGTCGGATTGGCCCCCAGTGCGGTGAAGGTGTCTTGGAAGAGCGGTGAACCCACTACACGGATCTTCAGGCCTTTCAAGTCGTCGGGCGTCTTCACGGGCTTGACCGAGTTGGATATCTCCCGGAAACCGTTCTCACCCCAGGCCAGCGGAACGATGCCGCGTTTCTCGATGGCGGCGAATGCTTGCTCGCCGGCATTCCCCTGCGTGATGGCGTCGAGGTCGGCGCTGTCTGCCATGAGGAAGGGTAAGGAGAAGAGGTTGAGCTCCGGAACTTGTGGCGACCAGTTGATGGTCGATCCGACAGCCATGTCGATCAATCCGGAACGCATCGCGGAGAATTCCTTGGTCTGGTCGCCCGCGACCAGTTGTGCGTTCGGGTATACACGCAGGGTGATTTCGCCTTTCGAGCGCTCCTCAACCAAGTCAGCCCACTTTTGGGCGGCCTGGCCCCACGGGAAGGCGTCGGAAAGCACAGTGGAAACGGAGTATTCACGAGCCGAAGCGGCGAAGGTGGCAGAGAGCGCAACGGCAGCAGTCAGCGCAGTTAAGCAACGAGTCAATTTCATGAGGCGTCCTTGTTCGGATCGGTCTTTTGGTTGTTATTGACGAACGGCCGAGCACCGACAACAGCGATCGGCTCAGTGATGGCAGGTGAGCCATCGAAACGCGCGGGTGGCGCGAAGGACGCGGCAGGCTGCCGACGGTAGGAAGCAGCAGAACTCGCAAGGCGTCATAAGCAGTGCCAGCCTTGTGGGCTAACAGCAGGCCAGCCGAATAAGCTGGTCGTACAACTATCGCAGATGGCGGCAACGAGTGCCATCGCCGCGCCTTCGGTCGTTGCGTGGGTTGTCACGCATCGCGCAACAGGTCGTGTGCGTTGAGCAAGCTGAAGGCGATTTCCGGGCGCTTTTCCAGGCCGCGGCGGATCGCCGCCGGGATCGATTGCCGGGTCTTGCGGCACAAGCCTGGTAACTCCTCAATGTCAATGCGGATGCCGCGCATGCTGCGCACTTCGTTGAAGCCCGGTGCGATATGAAGGCGAACCCCGAGCTGTTCATAGATTCGTCGCTGCATACGCTCAAGATCGGCAAGGTCTTCCAGGTTTTCCAAGCGGGAAAGCAAGCGGTTCTCCTCTTGGCGGGTCAGCCGGAGGATGCGCAGGTCACTGCTACCGGGCGCTTCGAGCAACTGATCGCGCCCGCAGATGCAGGCGGCAGGCGGGCAGGGCTGACGTATTGGCACGGAAGCGGTCATGGACTGATCATAGGCACGATCGTTGAGGTGTTAAATATCTCGCAGCCGAAGCGGTCCGGCACGTAGCGTCTTCTTCTGGCTCAAACAACGTTCTTCAATGCTTGTCTTGAAGAGGTAACAAGCGTATCGGCGTCTGCCGACGAAGGCCGGAACGGGGAAATGCTCTCGTCAGTTATATCGCCCAGCGGTCCCGCCAATACTGAACCTGCCTGCACCGATGAGGGCGACGGCGATGGATCCAAACAGAAACATGCCTTGAAGCTCAAGAGCCCAGCCACCCATTTGGCCGAGCGAGAACAGCTCCTGTAGATGGGCGAGTCCAAATGCGACGAGCATGTTGCCTGCTATGAGCAACGCACCAATTCGGGTGAATACGCCCAGAATCACCAAGGCCGGCGCAATCACCTCACCTATATATACGCCATAAGCCAAAAAAGCGGGCAGCCCATGACTGGATAGCATGCCTGCGATCCCGTCGATACCGTTCTGTAGCTTGAAAAGGCCATGCAGGAGAATAAGCACACCCAGCGAAACCCTTAACACCAGCTTTCCAAAATCATCGGCCATGGTTCGTTCATCCTTCATCTTCAGGGTCGGTGGCGGCGCAAATAAAAGATAGACGACTCACGCCGGGCATGCACTAAAGCCGCAGTAGAGGGCGCGGTAGGCGGCCTGCTTTGCCCGTCCGCGCTGGGTGAGTGTGTTGGTTGCAATCCCGTTTTTTTGAATAGCGTCAGCGGCGCCGTGTACAGCTGGTAGCGTTTGGCGTTTCGACAGCTATAAACGAACCCCGCGCGACTCTGTTTTCTTGTGCCTTATCAGCGGGGTGACTTCTCCGATACGAGCCACTAGAATGCTTGCCCATTCTGGGGCCGGAATGCCGGCTTATGTCTGTGCAACGAGGAAAATCCATGCAAGTTTCTGTTGAAAGCACCTCCGCTCTTGAGCGCCGCATGACCATTGGCGTGCCGGTCGAGCGCATCGAGACCGAAGTCAACAAGCGTCTGCAACAGACCGCCAGCCGTGCAAAGATCCCAGGCTTCCGTCCCGGCAAGGTGCCGATGAGCGTTATCCGCCAGCGTTACGAGGCGGCTGCACGTCAGGAAGCATTGGGTGACATTATTCAGGCTACCTTCTACGAGGCTGTCGTTGCCGAGAAGCTGAACCCGGCTGGCGCTCCGGCGGTCGAGCCTAAGGTGTTCGAAAAGGGCAAGGATCTGGAGTACGTCGCAACATTCGAAGTTTTCCCCGAATTCAAAGTAGCCGGTCTGGACGCTATCGAAGTCGAGCGTCTGCAGGCTGAAGTGGCTGATGCTGACGTAGACAACATGCTTGAAATCCTGCGCAAGCAGAACACCCGCTTTGAAACGGTTGATCGTGCTGCCGAAGATGGTGATCAGCTGAACATCGATTTCGTTGGAAAGATCGACGGTGAAGCTTTCGCTGGCGGTTCGGCGCAGGGTACGCAGCTTGTTCTGGGCTCCGGTCGTATGATTCCTGGCTTCGAGTCCGCACTGGTTGGCGCCAAGGCAGGCGAAGAGAAGGTCATCAATCCGACCTTCCCCGAGGACTATCAGAATCTAGATCTGGCAGGGAAAACGGCTGAATTCACTGTTACTGTCAACAGCGTAGAGGCTCCGCAACTGCCGGAGCTGAACGACGAGTTCTTCGCTCAGTTCGGCGTGCAGGAAGGCGGTCTTGAAGGCTTCCGTGCTGAAGTCAACAAGAACATGGAGCGCGAGCTGCGCCAGGCTATCAAGACCAAGGTCAAGAACCAGGTCATGGAAGGTCTGGTTAGCGCCAACCCGATCGAAGTGCCAAAGGCCCTGATCGACAACGAAGTGAACCGTCTACGTGTTCAGGCCGTTCAACAGTTCGGCGGCAATATCAAACCTGATCAGCTGCCTGCTGAGTTGTTCGAAGAGCAGGCCAAGCGTCGTGTCGTGCTGGGCCTGATCGTTGCCGAGGTGGTCAAGCAATACGAGCTGAAGCCAGACGATGCACGCGTCCGCGAGTTGATCGAGGAAATGGCGTCCGCTTATCAGGAGCCGGAGCAGGTCGTGTCCTGGTACTACAAGAACGATGAGCAGTTGAACGAAGTTCGGTCTGTTGTGCTCGAAGAGCAAGTTGTAGATACTGTTCTGCAGCAGGCTAAAGTGACCGACAAATCGGTCTCCTACGAAGAAGCAGTGAAGCCTGCGGAAGCCCCGCAAGCTGCCTGAGATCCTTCAATCGTTTAATGCACATTCATAAGCCAGCCTCGAGCTGGCTTATGTCTTTGCGGCGTAATTTAGGGAGTATCGTTGGACATGTCCGGCAATCCGTTTATGCAAGCACCAGACATTCAGGCCGCCGGCGGCCTCGTGCCGATGGTTATCGAGCAGTCCGCTCGTGGCGAGCGCGCGTACGACATCTATTCCCGCCTCCTCAAAGAGCGGGTGATCTTCATGGTCGGCCAGGTCGAAGACTACATGGCCAACTTGATCGTCGCGCAGATGCTGTTCCTCGAGGCCGAAAACCCAGAGAAGGATATTCACCTGTATATCAATTCGCCTGGTGGGTCGGTGACTGCCGGCATGGCTATCTACGACACCATGCAGTTCATCAAAGCAGATGTTTCTACAACCTGTATCGGTCAGGCGTGCAGCATGGGAGCATTCCTCCTGGCTGGCGGGGCCAAAGGCAAGCGATTCTGCCTTCCGAATGCCAGGGTGATGATTCATCAGCCACTTGGTGGGTTCCAAGGGCAGGCGTCGGATATCGATATCCATGCCCGTGAGATCCTTTTCATTCGCGAGCGTCTGAATCAGTTGCTGGCCCACCATACGGGTCAGGACCTGGAAACGATTGAGCGCGACACCAATCGCGACTACTTCATGAGTGCCACACGGGCGCTGGAATACGGGGTTGTCGATGCGGTTCATGAGAAGCGGCAGTTGCCGGTCTAACGCTGGTCTAGGAGGGCGTAGTTAGCGGGCATCCGTCATGTGCGCTGTGCGCGCCCTTGAAAATGCCTGCATTTGCCTTCATCTTGTATTACAAGCCTTCCCCGATTGGATCGATCGAATGACTGACACCCGCAACGGCGAGGATTCCGGCAAGCTGCTCTATTGCTCTTTCTGCGGCAAAAGCCAGCATGAAGTACGCAAGTTGATTGCCGGCCCCTCGGTTTTTATCTGTGACGAGTGCGTCGACCTTTGCAATGACATCATCCGTGAGGAGGTGCAAGAAGCACAGGCCGAGAGCACATCGCAAAAGCTGCCTGCTCCCAAGGAAATTAGCGGCATCCTCGACCAGTACGTGATTGGTCAGGAGCGCGCGAAGAAGATCCTGGCTGTGGCTGTGTACAACCATTACAAACGACTTAACCAGCGCGATAAGAAGGAAGAAGTCG
This sequence comes from Pseudomonas sp. 9Ag, assembly GCF_902506445.1. NCBI lineage: Bacteria > Pseudomonadati > Pseudomonadota > Gammaproteobacteria > Pseudomonadales > Pseudomonadaceae > Pseudomonas > Pseudomonas sp. 9Ag. The sequence goes on along the minus strand of NZ_LR733836.1, from coordinate 2,402,969 downwards.
AGCTGGGCAAGAGCAACATACTGCTCATTGGGCCGACCGGCTCAGGCAAGACGTTGCTTGCGGAGACGCTGGCCCGGTTGCTGAATGTTCCCTTCACCATCGCGGACGCTACCACGCTGACTGAAGCCGGGTACGTGGGCGAAGATGTTGAGAATATCATCCAGAAGCTGCTGCAGAAGTGCGATTATGATGTAGAAAAAGCCCAGATGGGTATCGTCTATATCGATGAAATCGATAAGATTTCGCGCAAGTCTGACAACCCGTCGATCACTCGCGATGTCTCGGGTGAAGGCGTGCAGCAGGCGCTGCTGAAGCTGATCGAAGGCACGGTCGCCTCTGTTCCGCCGCAGGGTGGCCGTAAGCATCCGCAGCAGGAGTTCCTGCAGGTAGATACACGAAACATTCTGTTCATCTGCGGCGGTGCCTTTGCCGGCCTTGAGAAGGTTATTCAGGGTCGCTCGACCAAAGGCGGGATCGGTTTCAATGCAGAAGTTCGCAGCATGGACCCAGGCAAGAAGATCGGTGAGTCGCTGCGCTCGGTTGAGCCGGACGATCTCGTCAAGTTTGGTCTGATCCCTGAGTTCGTGGGTCGTCTGCCTGTGATCGCGACCCTTGATGAACTCGACGAGGCGGCGCTGATTCAGATCCTAACGGAGCCGAAGAACGCGCTGACCAAGCAATACAGCAAGCTTTTCGAGCTGGAAGGTGTCGATCTCGAGTTCCGGAACGATGCCCTGAAAGCAGTGGCAACTCGGGCGCTAGAGCGCAAGACGGGTGCCCGAGGTCTGCGTTCGATTCTCGAGGGTGTGTTGCTGGATACCATGTATGAGATTCCTTCCCAGAAGGACGTCAGCAAGGTTGTCATCGACGAGAGCGTCATCGAAGGTACATCTCAGCCGCTGCTGATCTACGAGAACAGCGAGCCGCCTGCCAAGGCCGCGCCTGACGCGTGACAGAACAAGGGGCCTCCGGGCCCCTTTGCTTTTCTACAGACTCCTTGTTTTTTGCGTTGCGCGCCCTCATCTTGATCGCCAAGGGTATGAATTTCCCGTTTACCGCCGTATGGCCGTCGTAGAGCTGAATTTATGAAGACAACCATCGAATTGCCCCTTTTGCCGCTGCGCGACGTAGTGGTCTACCCGCACATGGTGATTCCGCTGTTCGTTGGGCGGGAAAAATCCATCGAGGCCCTTGAAGCCGCCATGGCTGGCGACAAGCAGATATTGCTCTTGGCCCAGAAGAACCCTGCCGACGACGACCCAAGCGAAGACGGGCTCTATCGTGTGGGTACAGTCGCGACGGTGCTGCAACTGCTGAAGCTGCCGGATGGCACTGTAAAAGTGCTTGTTGAAGGCGAGCAACGTGGCGTCATCGACCGCTTTTTCGACGTCGAGGACCATTGTCGAGCCGAGGTTGCACTGATTGACGAGTCGGAGATCGAAGAGCGCGAAGCGGAAGTTTTTACTCGCAGTCTTCTGAGCCAGTTCGAGCAGTATGTTCAATTGGGTAAAAAGGTCCCCTCAGAGGTGCTTTCCTCGCTTGCAAGCATCGATGAGCCGGCGCGGCTGGTTGACACCATGGCCGCGCACATGGCGCTCAAGATCGAGCAGAAGCAGGCGATTCTCGAAATCACCGATCTGCCGGCTCGTGTCGAACATGTGCTGGCCTTGCTTGATGCTGAGATAGACCTCCTGCAGGTTGAGAAGCGCATCCGTGGCCGCGTCAAGAAGCAGATGGAGCGCAGTCAGCGTGAGTACTATTTGAATGAGCAAATGAAAGCCATTCAAAAAGAGCTGGGCGACATCGATGAAGGCCACAACGAAGTTGATGATCTCAAGAAGCGTATCGAGAATGCCGGGCTTAGCAAAGACGCCTATGCCAAGGCGACGACAGAGCTGAACAAGCTTAAGCAGATGTCGCCTATGTCGGCAGAAGCTACCGTAGTGCGGACTTACATCGATTGGTTGGTCAACGTGCCGTGGAAAGCGGCTAGCAAGGTTCGCCTCGATCTCGCCAAAGCTGAGGAGGTGCTCGATACCGACCACTATGGCCTGGAAGAGGTCAAGGATCGAATTCTTGAATACCTCGCGGTGCAGAAGCGTGTAAAGAAGCTGAAAGGTCCGGTTTTGTGCCTGGTGGGTCCGCCAGGCGTGGGTAAGACTTCGCTCGCCGAATCCATTGCCCGTTCGACCAATCGTAAATTTGTGCGTATGGCACTGGGCGGGGTACGAGACGAGGCCGAGATTCGCGGGCATCGTCGCACCTATATCGGCTCTATGCCCGGTCGGTTGATTCAAAAAATGAGCAAAGTCGGGGTTCGCAACCCACTGTTCTTGCTCGACGAGATCGACAAGATGGGCAATGACATGCGTGGAGATCCTGCATCTGCTCTGCTTGAAGTCCTTGATCCTGAACAGAATCACAACTTCAACGATCACTATCTGGAAGTCGACTACGACCTGTCCGACGTGATGTTCCTGTGCACCGCGAACTCCATGAACATCCCAGCCCCGCTGCTTGATCGCATGGAAATCATTCGGCTGCCCGGCTATACGGAAGACGAGAAGATCAACATCGCCATTCGCTACCTTGTCCCCAAGCAGGTCCAGGCCAATGGGCTGAAGAAAACCGAACTGCTGTTCGATGATGAGGCTATCCGCGACATCATTCGCTATTACACTCGCGAGGCCGGGGTTCGCGGGCTGGAGCGGCAGATAGCGAAAGTATGCCGCAAGGTAGTGAAGGAGCATGCGGCCGAGAAGAGCTTTGAAGTCAAGGTGACTGCAGAGTCGCTGGAGCACTTCCTGGGCGTTCGCAAATTCCGCTATGGGCTTGCCGAGCAGCAAGACCAGGTCGGTCAGGTTACCGGCTTGGCATGGACTCAGGTGGGCGGCGAACTACTTACCATCGAAGCTGCGGTTGTGCCTGGAAAGGGTCGGCTGACAAAAACCGGGTCATTGGGCGATGTGATGGGGGAGTCGATTACGGCTGCCCTCACGGTGGTGCGTAGTCGCGCTAAAAGTCTTGGTATTTCCGTCGATTTTCACGAGAAACAGGATATCCATATCCATGTCCCGGAAGGTGCCACGCCCAAAGATGGTCCTAGCGCAGGGATCGGCATGTGTACCGCACTGGTCTCGGCATTGACCCAAATTCCGGTTCGGGCCGAGGTCGCTATGACCGGAGAAATTACCCTGCGTGGACAGGTCCTCGCTATCGGTGGCTTGAAAGAGAAACTGCTCGCGGCACACCGTGGCGGTATCAAGACGGTGATCATTCCGGAAGAAAATCAGCGTGATCTGAAAGAGATTCCTGACAATATTAAGCAGGACCTGCAGATTAAACCGGTCAAGTGGATTGACGAAGTCCTCCAAATTGCGCTGCAATACGCGCCGGAGCCCTTGCCCGATGCGGCTCCTGATATTGTTGCAAAGGATGACAAGCGCGAGTCTGATTCCAAGGAGCGAATCAGCACGCATTAGTCCGAAAGGCTTTGTTAACACATATTCGGCGGCCTCTATTTAAGCCGGCCTTATTGTGTAGTTGCTATTTCGGCACCGCTTCGCTTACACCTAAAAAATTAAAGATACGACTCAACAGAAATAAGGGGACTTAGAGTGAACAAGTCGGAACTGATCGATGCTATCGCCGCATCTGCTGATATCCCGAAAGCTGTTGCTGGCCGAGCGCTGGATGCAGTAATTGAATCCGTCACAGGCGCTCTGAAGGCTGGTGATTCCGTGGTGCTGGTTGGTTTCGGTACTTTTGCTGTCAAGGAGCGCGCTGCGCGCACTGGCCGCAACCCTCAGACTGGCAAGCCGATCGACATCGCTGCAGCCAAGATCCCTGGCTTCAAGGCAGGCAAGGCTCTGAAAGACGCCGTTAACTAAGCGTTTTCGATCCGGCTAGTTGCCAGTTAGCGCTGGACCTGGCTTGGAGCGGTCATTCGAACAGGCACTGCTTGTATCGGGCTTGGGGGAATAGGCCCAACTGCTCCAAAAGCTCCGAGAAGGCGCATCCCTGGATGCGCCTTTCTTTTTATCCGGATTCCGCGCTGCACTGAAAACCGCGCAGCTGACTCCTGGGGGACGCATGCTTCAGAACATTAGGGACAATTCACAAGGCTGGATTGCCAAAACCATCATTGGCATCATCGTGATGCTGTTGGCGTTGACCGGCTTTGACGCCATCTTCAACGCGGCCAGCAATAGCCGTAATGCCGCTGAGGTCAACGGTGAGGAAATCTCACTGGACGAGCTCAACCAGGCCATGAACATGCAGCGTCGCCAACTGGCTCAGCAGCTCGGAGGTAACTTCGATCCCTCGATGCTGGACGATAAGCTGGTACGCGAATCATCGCTGCGTGCGCTTATTGACCGAGCGTTGTTGCTGCAGGGCGCCCGCGATGCAGATTTCGCGTTTTCCGAAGCAGCGCTTGATCAGATGATCCTGCAGACGCCTGAGTTTGCCGTCGACGGCGTGTTCAATGCCGCACGGTTCGATCAGGTCATTCAACAGATGGGCTATACCCGGCTGCAGTTTCGTGAGCTGTTGAAGCAGGAAATGTTGATTGGCCAGCTTCGCGCAGGCATATCCGGTTCCGGTTTCGTCACAGATGAGCAGATCGAAGCGTTTGCTCGGCTGGAACAGCAGACACGTGATTTCGCAACAATTACCGTGCCGGCTGAACCCGCCGCGGTTGACGTGAGCAATGACGAGGCGCGCGAGTATTACGAGAAGAATACCGACCGTTTTCGCTCGCCTGAGCAGGTTGTCCTCGAGTATCTCGAGCTGAACAAAGAGTCATTCTTTGATCAAGTCGAGGTTTCTGAGGAGGATATCAAGGACCTGTATCAGCAGCGCATTGCCAACCTGGCAGAGCAACGCCGTGCGGCGCATATCCTGATCGAAACCGATGGCAGCGACAACGCGACTGCCAAGGAAAAGATCGACGAGGTTGCTAAGCGTTTGGCCTCTGGCGAGGACTTCTCGGCGTTGGCTAAAGAGCTTTCACAAGATCCAGGTTCCGCGAACGAAGGGGGCGATCTCGGCTTTGCCGGTCCGGGCGTTTATGACCCGGCATTCGAGGAGGCGCTCTACGGACTGGAGGAAGGTCAGGTTTCTGCGCCGGTTCGTTCCGACTTCGGCTGGCACCTGATCAAGCTGCTTGGCGTTCAGTCACCAGAGATCCCCACACTGGAAAGCTTGAAGCCGGAGCTGGTGCGCGAACTCAAGGCCCAGCAGGTCGAACAACGTTTTGTTGAAGCTAGCAAGCAGCTCGAGGACACCGCGTTTGAGTCATCTGATCTTCTCCAGCCGGCCCAGGAACTGGGACTTTCAGTGCAAACGACCGAGGCGTTCGGGCGCGAGGGCGGGGCTGGCGTCGCTGCGAATAGGCAGGTTATCCAGGCTGCGTTCAGTGATGATGTTTTGGTCGACGGCGCTAATAGTGGTGTGATCGAACTGGATCCGGATACCGTCGTTGCGGTGCGTGTAAAAGAGCACCTGCAACCCGAAGTGTTGCCTTTCGACGTAGTGAAGGACGACATCATTGCTCAGCTCAAGAGTAGCAAGGCTGCAGAGCAAGCGCTGGCGAAAGGCGAGCAGCTGATCGCTACGCTGCGTGATGGCGGGCAGGTCGAGCAGCAGTGGCAACCGGTCGAGGCTGCTTCGCGTAGCCAGGAAGGGGTTGAGCCGGCGGTGCTTCAGCAAGTCTTTCGGATGCCAAAACCGGAGGCAAGTGACAAGCCGAGTTACGGCAGTGTGCGTCTCTCTGACGGGGATTTCGTCGTGGTTCGTCTAAGCGGTGTAAGCGAGCCAAAAGCCGAACTCTCGGAGGAAGACAAGCAGAACTATCGTCGCTTCCTGGCTTCACGCAGTGGTCAACAGGATTTCGCTGCCTACCGCCAAATGCTGCATGAAAACGCAGAGATCGAGACGTTCTGACTGAACGCCAGCGCAAAAAAACCCGCATCATATGCGGGTTTTTTTGGGGGGCGCTGGATCAGTCTTCCATCGCACCCATCGCGGTGGTGTTGAAGCCGCCGTCGACATAGAGAATTTCACCGCTGATCCCCGATGCCAGATCTGAGCAGAGGAAGGCGCCAGCATTGCCAACCTCGTCAATAGTTACGTTGCGGCGCAGGGGGGTTTGCTTTTCGTTGGCTGCCAGCATCTTGCGGAAGCTCTTGATCCCTGAGGCAGCCAGCGTACGAATGGGTCCCGCAGACACAGCGTTGACGCGGGTGCCTTCAGCGCCCAGGCTGCCGGCGAGGTAGCGAACACCAGCTTCGAGGCTGGCCTTGGCCATGCCCATGACGTTGTAATTGGGCATGGTGCGCTCGGCACCGAGGTAGGAAAGCGTCAGGATGCTGCCATTGCGTCCCTTCATCATTGGGCGTCCGGCCTTGGCCAGCGCAACGAGGCTGTAGGCGCTGATGTCGTGGGCGATGCGGAAACCTTCACGAGTAGTAACCTCGGTGAAATCGCCATCGAGCTGATCACCTGGGGCGAAACCTACCGAGTGGACGATGCCGTCCAGACCGTCCCACTTCTTGCCGAGCTCTTCGAAGACCTTGTTGATCTCCTCGTCACTGGCAACATCGCATGGGAAGCACAACTCTGGGCCCGAGCCCCAGCCAGCGGCGAACTCTTCGACGCGGCCCTTGAGCTTCTCGTTCTGATAGGTGAACGCCAGCTCGGCGCCTTCACGGTGCATGGCCGCGGCGATCCCGGAGGCAATCGACAATTTGCTGGCAACGCCAACGATCAATACGCGCTTACCGGTAAGAAAACCCATGTGCTTTTCCCTCTTCTGGTTGTTCATCAGTGGCTGGAACCATGAAAGCCGATTCCAGCAACTGCTGTGTGTATGGATGTTGGGGAGCGGCAAAGATTGCCTCTGCCATTCCCTGTTCTACGACTTTGCCTTGCTTGACCACCATCATCTGGTGGCTCATCGCCCGTACCACCGCCAAATCATGGCTGATGAACAGGTAGGTCAGGTTGTACTTGGCCTGGAGTGAGCGCAGTAGCTCCACCACTTGGCGTTGCACCGTTCGGTCCAATGCCGAGGTCGGTTCATCAAGCAGAATCAGGTCCGGCTTGAGGACCAACGCCCTGGCTATTGCAATTCGCTGCCGTTGACCTCCAGAAAACTCGTGGGGGTAGCGGTGCCGACTTTCAGGGTCGAGTCCAACCTCCACCAGTGCATCGATGATTGCTTGTGCTTGTTCCTCGGAAGAACCCAAACCATGGATGCTGAGTCCTTCCCCGACGATCTGTCCCACCGACATGCGCGGGCTCAGGCTGCCGAAGGGATCCTGAAAAACGACCTGCATTTGCCGCCGCAGTGGGCGCACCGCCCGTTGCGACATGGTTTCCAGTGCCTGGTTCTGAAAACGGATTTCGCCGCTGCTCGAAATCAGGCGAAGAATAGCCAAACCCAGCGTGGACTTCCCCGAGCCGCTTTCGCCCACAATGCCCAGCGTCTGGCCTTTTGGCAGGTTGAACGTGACGCCATCGACTGCCTTGATATGGTCGACGGTGTGTCTGAAAAGTCCCTTCTTGATCGGGAACCAGACCCGAAGATCATTCACTTCCAGCAGTGTCGGCGCCGACGCTTCGACCGTTACCGGCCCGCCGCTAGGCTCTGCTCCAAGCAGCTCCTTTGTGTAGGGGTGCTGCGGTGATCGGAACAATTCCTCGCAAGGTGCTTGTTCGACGACGCAACCACTCTTCATGACACATACATGGTTGGCGATTCGGCGAACCAGGTTGAGGTCGTGGCTGATCAGCAATAGGGCCATGCCCAGGCGCGCCTGAAGCTCCTTGAGCAGCTCAAGTATTTTCAGCTGCACCGTCACGTCCAGCGCCGTTGTCGGTTCGTCGGCAATCAACAACTCGGGTTCGTTCGCCAGTGCCATGGCGATTACCACGCGCTGGCGCTGACCGCCCGAGAGTTCGTGAGGATAGGCTCGGATCCGCTTGGTGGGTTCAGGTATCCCAACCAGCTCAAGCAGCTCGAGGGTGCGGGCCGTAGCTGCCTTGCCGTTGAGACCCTTATGGATCCGCAGCACTTCGTTGATCTGCTTGCCTATGGTGTGCAGCGGGTTGAGCGAGGTCATCGGCTCCTGAAACACCATGGCGATCCGATCTCCACGGATACCGCGCATGCGTTTCTCGGACGCCTGGAGTAAATCTTCACCTGCATAGCGAATTACACCTGCCGGGTGTTGCGCGATGGGGTAGGACAGCAGACGCAGGATTGAGTGCGCTGTGACCGACTTGCCCGAGCCGCTCTCACCCACCAGCGCCAACGTCTCGCCTTTGCGGATATCGAAGCTCACGCCCGTTACTACGCGCTGGGCCTGCCCATTGGTGACGAACTCGACCGCCAGATCGCGGACCTCAATAAGGTTCTCGGTCATGCTATTTCCTTGGGTCGAAAGCATCGCGAGCCGCCTCGCCGATAAACACCAGAAGGGTCAGCATGACAGCCAGGACCATGAATGCGCTGATTCCAAGCCACGGCGCCTGCAGGTTCGACTTTCCCTGTGCCACAAGCTCGCCTAGCGAAGGGGCGCCGGGCGGTAAACCAAAGCCAAGAAAATCCAAGGCGGTCAAGGTGCCGATCGCTCCGGTGAGGATGAACGGCATGAATGTCATGGTCGACACCATGGCGTTAGGCAGAATATGGCGGAACATGATGGCGCCGTTGCGCATTCCCAGCGCGCGCGCCGCTCGCACGTACTCCAGATTGCGACCGCGCAGAAACTCGGCCCTGACCACATCGACCAGACTCATCCAGGAAAACAACAGCATGATGCCGAGCAGCCACCAGAAGTTGGGTTGCACGAAGCTGGCGAGAATGATCAGCAGATAGAGCACCGGCAGGCCGGACCATATTTCCAGTACTCGCTGACCCACAAGGTCTACCCAGCCGCCATAGAAGCCTTGTAGAGCCCCGGCAATCACACCGATAACCGAGCTGATCAGGGTAAGTGTCAGCGCGAACAAAACCGAAATCCGGAACCCGTAGATGACTCTTGCGAGCACATCGCGCCCCTGGTCATCGGTGCCCAGCCAGTTTTCCCAGGACGGCGGAGCGGGGGCCGGTACCTGCAGGTCGTAGTTGATACTGGAGTGATGAAAGGGAATCGGTGGCCAAATCATCCAGCCGTCTTTCTTCTCGATCAGTTCCTGGATGTAGGGACCTTTGTAGTTTGCCTGCAGAGGAAACTCGCCACCAAAGACGGTTTCTGGATAGCGTTTAAACACCGGGACATACCAGTCGCCGTCGAAACGGACCAGGATCGGCTTGTCATTGGCGATCAGTTCGGCACCCAGGCTCAGGATGAACAAGGCCAGAAATACCCAAAGCGACCACCACCCGCGCTTGTGGGCCTTGAACAGGGCGAAGCGGCGCTGGTTCAACGGCGACAGCGTCATCTCAAGCCTCCCTGCTTTCGAAGTCGATTCTCGGGTCGACGAGCGTGTAGGTCAGGTCACCGATGAGCTTGACCACCAGGCCGAGCAAGGTGAACAGGAACAGCGTGCCGAACACGACGGGATAATCGCGATTGATGGCTGCCTCGAAACTGAGCAGGCCAAGGCCGTCGAGGGAGAAAATCACTTCGATCAGCAACGATCCTGTGAAGAACATGCCGATGAAGGCTGATGGGAAACCAGCGATGATGATCAGCATGGCGTTGCGAAACACATGGCCGTACAGCACGCGATTCTTGCTCAGGCCTTTGGCGCGCGCGGTGATCACGTACTGCTTGTTAATCTCGTCGAGAAAACTGTTTTTGGTCAGCAGGGTAAGCGTCGCAAAGTTGCCGATGACCAATGCCGTCACGGGAAGCGCCAAGTGCCAGAAATAGTCGATTATCTTGCCGGTAAGCGACAATTCATCGAAGTTTCCCGAAGTGAGTCCCCGCAGCGGAAACCAGTTCCAGTAGCTGCCGCCCGCGAACAGCACGATCAGCAGAATGGCGAACAGAAACGCCGGTATTGCATAGCCGATGATGATGGCCGAACTGGTCCAGACGTCGAATGCACTGCCGTGCCGAGTTGCCTTGGCGATCCCCAGGGGGATCGACGCCAGATACATGATGAGCGTGCTCCACAGCCCCAGCGAGATCGATACCGGCATCTTTTCGATGATCAGATCGGTCACGCTGGCGTCACGAAAGAAGCTTTCCCCGAAATCCAGCCGCAGGTAGTTGCTGAGCATGATCCAGAAGCGCTCTGGTGCCGGCTTGTCGAAGCCGTAAAGACGTTCGATCTCGGCAATCAGGTCCGGGTCCAGGCCTTGCCCGCCGCGATAGCTATTGCTGCCAGTCGCGACTTCGGATCCTCCACCGGCAATCCTGCTGGTTGCGCCTTCGAAGCCCTCCAGCTTGGCGATTGCCTGTTCAACCGGCCCCCCTGGTGCGGCCTGGATGATGATGAAGTTAATGAGCAGGATGCCGAACAGGGTCGGGATAATGAGCAGTAGGCGCCGGAAAACATACGCGAGCATGCTTATTGCTCCGTCGCACGGGTGGCGCTGGTCTCTGTTTCGGCCGCTGGCTCCTCGCCGATCTGTTCTGGCTCAGGCTTGCTTACATCTGGCTTGTTCCACCAAGTCATCAGCCCGACATCGTAAAGGGGAGTGATCTCTGGATGGCCCAGATGACTCCAGTACGCAACGCGCCATGTCTTGATGTGCCAGTTGGGAATCACGTAGTGACCTGAGAGCAATACGCGATCCAGCGCGCGAGTGCGCGTAATAAGCTCGTCTCGCGAATCAGAGGCAATCAGTTTTTCTACCAGCACGTCGATGGCGGGATCTTTCAGTCCGATGTAATTGCGGCTTCCCGGATTATCGGCGCTCGCCGAGTGCCAATACTCACGCTGCTCATTTCCGGGTGAGCTGGACTGGCCGAAGCCGCTGACAATCATGTCGTAATCGCGCGAACGCAACCGATTGATGTATTGCGAGACGTCGACGCGTCGAAGCTCCAGTTCGATACCCAGGCTGGCAAGGTTTCGCTTGTAGGGCAGCAGCACGCGCTCGAAATCTGCCTGCACCAATAGGAACTCGAGTTTGACCGGCTTGCCTTCGGCGTCGACCATCTGATCGTTTTCGATTTTCCAGCCCGCCGAGGTAAGCAGCTCGTACGCCCGGCGCTGCTGCGCGCGAATGATGCCGTCGGCGTTGGTTTGCGGAAGTTCGAAAGGTTTCTCGAACACCTGATCGGGAATCTGGCCGCGTAGAGGCTCGAGAATACTCAGCTCCTGCTTGCTGGGTAGGCCCGAGGAAGCGAGCTCGGAGTTATCGAAGTAGCTGGTGGTGCGTGTGTAGGCGCCGTTGAACAGCTGGCGATTTGTCCATTCGAAGTCGAACAGCAGCCCTAGGGCTTCACGGACTCGGGCATCCTGCAGCCGATCCCTTCGGGTGTTGAAGATGAATCCCTGCATGCCCTGCGGATTATGATTGGCGATATCTTCCTTGATGATCCGGCCGTCTTTGACGGCGGCGATATCGTAAGCAGTGGCCCAGTTCTTCGCGCTGGTTTCCAACCAATAGTCAAAATGACCTGCCTTGAAGGCCTGAAGAGCCACGGTGTTATCGCGGTAGTAATCGATGTTGATGTGGTCAAAGTTATAGAAACCTCGATTTACCGCCAGGTCCTTGCCCCAGTAATCTTCGACTCGGGCATAGCGGACTGATCGACCCGCTTCTGCACGCTCGATGCGATAAGGGCCGCTGCCCAGCGGCACTTCCATGCTGCCCGTGGCAAAGTCTTTTCCTTCCCACCAATGCTTGGGGAGGACGGGCAGCTGTCCGAGAATCAATGGCAGTTCTCGATTGCCGGCGTGCTTGAAATCAAATCGGATGCGCCGTGGGCTTTCGATCACGGCTTTTTCGACATCAGCGTAGTAACCGCGGTAATGCGGCGCGCCCTTGCTGATCAGCGTTTCGAAGGAGAACACGACATCTTCCGCTTCAACCGGCTCGCCGTCATGAAACCGCGCCTCTGGCCGCAAGTAGAAGCGTACCCATTCGTTGTTCGGACCCTTCTCGATCTTTTCTGCCAGCAGCCCGTAGACCGTGAAGGGCTCATCCAGGCTGTTGGTGGTCAGGGTGTCATACACCAGGCCGATATCGTCTGCAGCCACGCCTTTGTTGATAAAGGGGTTGAGCGAGTCAAAACTACCGAAGCCCGCCTGGCGCAGCGTCCCACTTTTGGGCGCATCCGGATTGACATACTCGAAATGAGAAAAGCCAGGCGGGTATTTGGGTTTCTCACCGTATAGCGTCAGCGCATGTTGTGGTGCCGCTTCAGCCAGACCTGTGAGCAGGAGGAGGGCGAAGGTGCCCGCATGTAGAAACAACCGTCGTGTGTTGCTTGTCATTGAGCCTTCTCCAGGTCCTTTAACCACCACGCTCGCAATCCCAGGGTGTAGGGCGGTGTAGTGATGTGGGCGAACCGATTGCGGTATGCCAGACGGTGGTAACTGATGTACCAGTTGGGGATGGTGTAGTGATTCCAGAGCAGCACGCGGTCGATGGCGCGTGCGGCGGCAATCTGCTCATCACGGGTCTTGGCTGCGAGCAACTTCTCGATCAGTTCGTCGACGATGGGGTTGGCAATGCCGGCATAGTTGCGACCGCCTTTTACATTCACCTGGCTGGAGTGGAAATACAGCCACTGTTCCAATCCCGGACTGAGGCTCTGCCCCAGCGTTGTCAAAATCATGTCGTAGTCGTATTGGTCGAGCCGCTGCTTGTACTGCGCACCGTCAACAGTTCGCAAGCGGGCCGCTATGCCAATCCGTGAAAGGTTCTCGACGTAAGGCTGAAGTATCCGCTCCAGCCCTGGATTGACGAGCAGAATTTCGAATCTGAAGGAATGCCCGGCCTTGTCGCGAAGACCTTCGGGGGTGAGTTTCCAGCCGGCATCCTTGAGCAAAGCCAGCGCCTTGCGCAAGGTGTCGCGTGGAATCCCTCGGCCATCGGTTTTCGGTAATTTGAACGGCTCTGTGAAGAGCTGCGCCGGCAGTTGCTCTCGAAACGGCGACAGCAGTAGCCACTCACCGCCTTCCGGCTTCCCGGTCGCGGAGAACACACTGTTTGGATAATAGCTCTCGCTGCGCTGGTAGGCGCCGTAGAACAGCGCTCGGTTGGTCCATTCGAAATCAAACAGCAGACCGAGTGCCTGGCGCACCCTGATGTCAGCAAAGGTCGAACGGCGCCCGTTCATGAACAGTGCTTGGGTCTGGGTAGGAATCTCATGCGGAATCTCTGCGCGAATGACATCGCCGCGCAGAACAGCCGGAAACTGATAGCCGTTGGCCCAGTTTTTGGCCTGATGCTCGATATAAAAGTCGAACTCACCGACCTTGAACGCTTCGAAGGCGACCGTCGTATCGCGATAGAACTCGACGTCGACCTGGCCGAAGTTGTATTTGCCGCGATTGGCAGGCAGGTCGGCGCCCCACCAATTCTCCACCCGTTCGAAGGTAACTCGACGACCTGGTTGCACATCGCTGATTCGGTAAGGACCACTGCCGAGTGGCGGCTCGAACGTGGTTGCGCGGAAGTCTCGGTCTTTCCAGTAGTGTTGCGGCAGTACCGGCAGTTCACCAAGACGCATGATCAGCAAAGGCTGACCCGGTTTGTCGAACACAAAACGGATTCGATGACGACTGAGTATGTCGACGCGTTCGACGCCCTGCAGATCCGTGCGATAGCGAGGGTGTCCATCTTTGACCAACAGCCGATAAGAAAAGGCGACGTCGTAAGCGGTGATTGGGCGTCCGTCATGAAAGCGGGCCGAATCACGCAGATTGAAGACCACCCAGCTGTGGTTGTCGCTGTATTCAATGGTCTCGGCAATGAGTCCATAGGCGGAAGCAGGTTCATCGCCCGACGGATCGTAAACGCCGGTGCCAACCATCAGCGGCTCGTTCAGTTCGGAGATGCCGTACTGGAAGAATCCGGGTGTGGCGGTTGGGCTGGTTCCCTTGAAAGTATAGGGATTAAGCGTGTCGAACGTGCCGGAAGCCATCAGCCGCACGTGGCCACCCTTGGGCGCATCGGGGTTTACCCAATCAAAATGAGTAAAATCCTCAGCATATTTAAGGGTGCCGAACTGCGCATAACCGTGACTTTCGCTGATGGTGGCGAAAGAGGGAAAGCTCAGTCCCAGGCAGCTCAGCAGTAATAGGATGGGTCGCATCAAACGGTGAATCCGATCCATGGCGCTTTCGGTCTTTTCGGCCGGGTACAGTAACAGCTTGTATCCGCTGGAAAAAGGCCGGTTATCTGGGCAAACTGCCTTTCCCCTTCAGCCGCCCGATCATTGGGTGAGGTCTCAGATTTTGAGCGAAACCAGTTACGGTCTACAGTCCTGGATCGACCGCCTTAACCAATCCGAGCTGCCCGCATTAGCGGCGGTTGTGCAGGATTTGCAGCGCCTCACCGAGCAGGAGCACGCATCCGTTCAGCAGCTGGCCGACGTGCTCCTGCGCGACGCTGCCCTGACCTCGAAGGTACTTCGAGTCGGCAATAGCAGCTACTACAACCCCTCTCAGGAAACGATCAAGACCATCTCGCGCGCTATCGTCATGATCGGCTTCGATAACGTTCGGCTGATCAGTCTTTCGGTTAGCCTGATTGACGGCTTGCTTGATCGTGCACCGCGCCAGCAGCTACAGGAATTGCTGGCGCGGTCTTTTCATGCGGCAGTGCAGGCTCGCAATATTGCGGGCTACGTTCTGACCAAACATGAGGAGGAGGTCTTCATTGCCGCGTTGCTCCATGAGGTCGGTGAGCTCGCGTTCTGGGGCTGCGGTGGTCGGCAGGCCGATGAATTGGGCGAGGTACTGGCGGGCGGTACGGATCATGACGAGGCTGTCGAGCAAGTGCTTGGTACAAGTTTCCGCCAGCTTAACCTCGGTCTGATCAAGAGCTGGAATATCGGTGAGCTGGCCAGCTTCGCTCACGGGGCTGGCAACCTGCGGGATCCTGCCGTGCATTCGGTCAGCCTGGGGGTTCGCATCGGTGCAGCGGCGTTGAACGGGTGGGGCTGTCCGGAAATGGAAGGTCTGGTGAGAGAGCTGGCTGATTTCGGCGGTATCTCTGAAGCGGATGCGATGCAGCAGATCCTTGCCAGTGCGGATGAGGCTGTGAACGTGGCGACGACGTTTGGAGCGAGTCGACTGTGCAAGCTGATTCCATCGACTGATCCGGAGCAAGTGCAATTGCAGCAGGCGCAGCGCGCCGCGAGTCTCTTGCAGCCCGACCTGTTGCTGATGCAGCAGGCCATGCAGGACCTTGGGATGATGGCCGCTAGCCGGGGTGACGTCGGCTTGATTCTCGATGCGTTGCTCAAGGGGTTACACGAGGGCGCGGGGCTGGAGCGCGTAATGCTCACAGTGCTCGCCGACCAGCAACGTTCTTTTCGGGCCAAATGTGCAGCGGGAGAGCAGACCGCGACCTGGCTTGAGCAATTCGTGTTGCCCGTTGATCCGTCAGGCCAATCGCATATTTTCAGTTATGTGCTGCGCCAGCGTCAGCCACTGTGGATGGGCATACCGGCAAGCAACAACCTTGATGAGCTGGTTACTTTGCCGCTTCGCCAGCAGCTGGGAAAAGGGATGTTCTTCATCGCGCCTTTAATGGCAGGCACGCGCGAAATCGGTGTTCTCTATGCCGACAATCGAATATCCGGCCGAGCGCTGAAGCACGAGCAATTTGTCGCTTTCCAACGATTCACTCAATTGGCCGGGCGCTGCCTGGATGCACTCAGCAAACGCAATTGAGCAGGGCGCCCGGTCCGTTCGCGCGATGCCTCAGCGTGGAATATATAGCGTAAGGGTCTGGCCCGGCTTGAGCATCGCGCTGTCTCTGGGGTTCCAGGTCTTCAGGTTGTTGATCTGAACATTGAAGCGTTTGGCGATCACATAAAGTGAATCACCTTTCTTGACCTTGTAATAAGTCGGCGCGGGTTTGCTCTGCTGGTTATTGCCTGCAGCCTGAAGAAACAGCGCCTGGCCCACCTTGAGTTTGCTGCCAGAAATGTTGTTCCAGCGCTGCAGATCACGGACTGAGATCTTTTGTTTTTTGGCGATATCCCAGAGGTTGTCACCCTGGCGGACCCGGTAGCTGCGCGGTGCCGGTTGGCTTCGCGCCACGGCATGCAGAAGCTCCGGTGATTGAGCTGCGCCGACCGACTGCGGAATGCTCAGAACTTGCCCGATTTGCAGGCGATCGCTGCGAAGACGATTGATGTCACGGATGATATTGACCGATAGCCGATATTTGTTGGCGATTGCGCCAAGGCTGTCGCCGGGACGCACCTTGTACTGCTGCCAGTCAACCAGATCCTGTGGCTTCATCAGCGCCAGGTTGGCTGCGAACATCTCGGCCTTGTCACTTGGCACTAGCAGGTGCTGTGGGCCATCCAGTGTAATGCGCCGGGTAAACGCAGGATTCAATTGGTAGATCTCGTCTTCATCCAGGTCGGCCATGTCGGCGACCCTGGCGAGATCCATGCGTTGCTTCAGTGCGACCACTTCGAAATAGGGCTCGTCGGCGATCGGGTTTAGATTCAGCCCGTATGCCTCTGGGCTTTGGATCATTTGCGAGAGGGCCAGCAATTTGGGCACGTAATCGCGTGTTTCTCGAGGCAGGGGCAGATTCCAGTAATCCGTCGGTAACCCGAGCTTCTGGTTACGCTCGATTGCACGGCTGACAGTGCCTTCGCCCGCGTTATACGCCGCCAAGGCAAGCAGCCAGTCGTCGCTGAACAAACCGTGAAGATAGGTAAGGTAGCGCAGCGCCGCGGCAGTTGAAGCGGTGATGTCGCGTCTGCCGTCATACCAGCTGGTTTGTTGCAGATTGAAATGGCGGCCTGTCGAAGGAATGAACTGCCAGAGGCCGACGGCGTGAGCTGGGGAATAGGCAAACGGGTCGTATGCACTCTCGATAATTGGCAGTAGCGCCAGTTCAAGCGGCATGTCGCGCTCTTCGAGTTGCTCGACGATGTAGTGGATGTAGGGACTGCCTCGCTCGCTCGCAATTTCAATGGACTTCGGGCGACTGGAAAAAAGCAGGCGCTGTTGCTCGATGCGCGGATTGCTGTCCAGGTGATCCTGCAGCTTGAATCCATGCCTGATGCGATCCCATATATCCGCATGGGTCGGCTCTGCCGGCGCTTGGTCCGTGAGCCAGAGGGTGTCCTGTACCGTCGGTACAGTCCGGGTCTGGGCATCGCTCTCTGTCGGAGACCGGGGAGCGCTGCTCTGGCAGCCGGTTATAGCGAGACAAATTGCCAGCGCCAGGGCCCGGCCGGAGGCTGCCAAGGCGTCCGGCTGTGGGCTGTTCGAAGAGTCAGACGGCATTGGCTGATGGGCTCCCTAGGCGCAAATTCGAGCGAGTGTAGGAATGCCGTTCCGGTGGGTCAACCCAATGCCTTGGTTTTTGGCGACTGGTCGATCTTCATCAAAAGCTGTCTTTCCACCCTCGAAGGACCGCAAAGACAGCTTCCGCTGTCTCCAGCGAGCGATCTGCATGTTGACTGGCTGCAGCTATAACTGACGGCTCGCTGCAACGCAGGAAGGGGTTGGTGGCCCGCTCGATGCTCAGCTCAGAGGGGAGGGTGAAGTGCTTTGCCTCGCGCTGGCGGGTGACCTGTTCGAGACGTTCGGCGATGTCAGGGTTTTCCGGCTCGACCGCCTGGGCAAACCGTAGATTGCTCAATGTGTACTCATGTGTGCAGTACACCTTGGTAGACGCAGGCAGCGCGGCAAGTCTCTGCAATGACCGGAACATTTGACTGGCGGTGCCCTCGAACAGACGGCCACAACCTGCGGCAAACAGCGTATCGCCACTCAAAAGCCACGGGTCTTGAGCATCATCATGAAAATAGGCGATGTGGCCGCTGGTATGCCCCGGGACCTCGAACACCTCCAACTCATGGTCGAGGATGCGAATGCGCTGTCCATCGATCAGCGCTTCATCCCTGGCTGGAATTTTTTCCATAGCCGGGCCGTGGACCGTGGCGGCGTATCTGGCTTTAAGCTGCTCAACGCCACCTACATGGTCATGGTGGTGGTGAGTGATCAGAATGTCGGTCAGTTGCCAGCCGGGGCGAGTATCGAGCCATTTCTCAACTGGGCCCGCCTCACCCGGATCTACCGCAGCGCAGAGCCGGCGTTGTGGATCCTGCAGCATCCAGATGTAGTTGTCGGTGAAGGCGGGCAGAGCGTCTATTTTCAACATATGCACGGGTCGCCAATTCAATAGCAAAAGCGCATCCTAACAGCCGAACTGGAGAGTTTAACCGATCGGACACATTGATCGGGTCGACCCAACCTACGAATGGAGGCTAGCCATGAGTGAGTCTTGTACCAAGTCGGACGAACGCTGGCTGTCGCTGATGAATAAAGCCAGTGCCTGGTTCGACGGCCCATCAGGGCTACAACTGCTTGAGCATGAGCAGCGTGTGATCAACCAGCAGCTGTCTCGGTGTTTCGGCAGCTATCTTGTGCATTACGGGCCCTTCGCTAATGCCCCGATCGAACCGCAGAAGATCAAGCGCAGCGTTCGAGTGGGTCCGCCACTTGCGGGTGTCGACATCATTTGCGAGGAGCAGTCCTGGCCCATCGGCGAACATGCTGCAGACGTCGTTGTGCTCCAGCATGGCCTGGATTTCAGTTTGTCGCCGCACGCCCTGCTGCGTGAGGCTGCCCGCAGTGTGCGGCCAGGAGGGCATTTGTTGATCGTCGGGATCAATCCATGGAGCGCCTGGGGGGCGACTCGTCTGCTGTCACGCAAGGCGTTTCGCCATGCTCGTTGCATTCGTCCGACCCGAGTGAGCGACTGGTTGAACCTGCTTGGATTCTCGCTGGAGAAACGACAATTCGGATGCTATTGTCCGCCGCTTTCGTCGCGCCAGTGGCGCACGCGGTTGTCCGGCCTGGAAACTGCGGGACAAAGGTCGCAGCTGCCTACCGGTGGCTTCTACATGCTTGTGGCAAGAAAGCTTATGGTAGGCCTTCGACCCGTGCAGCAAAGCCGTCGCGAGCGCATGGGGCAGCTGCTACCAATGCCAGTGGCGAAGGTCAGTCGCCGCGATGCCGAACACTAATAGGCAAAGAATTCCTTATGAGTGACGAAACGGTCGAGATATACACGGACGGTGCCTGCAAGGGCAATCCGGGTCCGGGTGGCTGGGGCGCACTGCTCGTCTACAAGGGCGTGGAGCGAGAGCTTTGGGGTGGCGAGGCGGAGACCACCAACAACCGCATGGAGTTGATGGCTGCCATCCGTGCGCTTGAGGAGCTGAAGCGGTCTTGCCAGGTCAAGCTGGTGACCGATTCCCAATACGTCATGCAGGGCATCAATGACTGGATGCCCAATTGGAAGAAGCGTGGCTGGAAGACCGCCGCCAAGCAACCTGTCAAAAATGCCGATCTCTGGCGGTTGTTGGACGAGCAGGTTAGCCGTCACCAAGTAAGTTGGCAGTGGGTCCGTGGGCATACTGGCCACCCCGGAAACGAACGCGCCGATCTCCTTGCCAATCGCGGCGTAGTGCAAGCCAAACGACAACCAGCTTGAGTGAGTTGAAACATGCGTAGCGTAGTACTCGATACCGAAACCACTGGCATGCCAGTGACCGATGGTCACCGGATCATCGAGATCGGCTGTGTCGAGGTTATCGGCCGCCGCCTTACCGGCCGGCATTATCACGTTTATCTGCAGCCGGATCGTGAAGTGGACGAGGGTGCAATCGCCGTTCACGGAATCACCAACGACTTCCTGACCGACAAGCCCCGCTTTAGGGACGTTGCCAACGAGTTCTTTGAATTCATAAAAGGCGCGCAGCTGATCATTCATAACGCTGCGTTTGACGTCGGGTTCATCAATAACGAATTCGCGCTGCTTGGCCAGCAGGACCGTGCAGAGCTGAGCGATCACTGCAGCATCCTCGACACCCTGCTGATGGCTCGTGAACGCCACCCGGGCCAGCGCAACAGCCTTGATGCGTTGTGCAAACGCTATGGTGTCGACAACTCGGGCCGCGATCTGCATGGCGCGCTGCTCGATGCGGAGATTCTCGCCGACGTCTATCTGACGATGACAGGCGGGCAAACCAACCTGTCCCTCGCCGGTGACGGTGCCGATTCAGAAAGTGGTGGTCGTCAACAGGCTACGCCGATCCGTCGGTTGCCAGCCGACCGCGCCAGTACCTTGGTAATCCGCGCCAACGCGGAAGAAGTCGCTGCCCATGAGGTGCGCATGCGCGCAATCGAGAAGGCGGCGGGGACAGCGCCTCTCTGGCTTCAGTTGGAGCAGGCTGTCAGCGACGAAGCTGAAGCACTACCAGCCTGAGGTCTTGATGCCGCGCACATCGGGCGCGTCGGCACTGCGTGACAATTCTCGCTTGGTGCTTGGGGGGCGGAGCCTCTACGCTGGAGATGAACGTCTCCAGGAAACCCCCATGTATAAAGACCTCAAATTCCCCGTCCTTATTGTTCATCGCGACATCAAAGCCGATACGGTTGCTGGTGAGCGAGTGCGTGAAATAGCGGCCGAGCTTGAGCGGGACGGCTTTCATATTCTTCCCACCGGCAGCGCCGCAGAAGGCCGAATTGTGGCCTCCACCCATCACGGGTTGGCTTGCATCCTGGTTGCTGCAGAAGGCGCGGGCGAGAATCAGCGGCTATTGCAGGATGTGGTGGGCCTGATACGGGTTGCCCGGCGGCGCGCACCTCAACTGCCGATTTTTGCGCTTGGCGAGCAGATCACCATCGAGAATGCGCCGGCCGAGGCCATGGCGGATCTGAATGAGCTGCGGGGGTTGCTCTATCTGTTTGAAGACACCGTGCCGTTCCTGGCGCGGCAGGTCGCTCGGGCGGCCCGAAGCTATCTGGACAGTCTGTTGCCACCTTTCTTTCGGGCGCTGGTGCAGCATACAGGTGATTCGAATTACTCCTGGCACACACCAGGCCATGGTGGGGGCGTCGCCTTTCGCAAAAGCCCGGTCGGACAGGCGTTTCACCAGTTCTTTGGCGAAAACACGTTGCGCTCTGATCTGTCCGTATCAGTGCCTGAACTCGGTTCGCTGCTCGACCACACGGGGCCGCTGGCGGCGGCCGAGGCTCGAGCGGCGCGCAATTTCGGCGCAGACCACACGTTCTTCGTCATCAATGGAACCTCGACCGCCAACAAGATCGTTTGGCATTCGATGGTGGCGCGGGACGACCTGGTCCTGGTTGATCGCAACTGCCATAAGTCGATACTGCATTCGATCATCATGACCGGTGCAATTCCGCTATACCTAACGCCGTCACGCAATGAACTCGGCATCATTGGCCCGATTCCGCTCGAAGAGTTCTCACCAGAATCGATTCAGGCCAAGATCGACGCCAACCCGCTTACCCGTGGTCGTTCGCCCAGGGTGAGGCTGGCGGTCGTAACCAACTCGACCTACGACGGCCTTTGCTACAACGCCAACCTGATCAAACGGACCCTCGGCAACAGCGTTGATGTTCTGCATTTTGACGAGGCCTGGTATGCCTACGCCGCGTTCCATGAGTTTTACGACGGGCGCTACGGGATGGACACCCGCGAGCAAGGCCCACTGGTATTCACCACTCACTCGACGCACAAGGTGCTTGCGGCATTCAGTCAGGCATCAATGATTCATGTACTCGACAGTGAGCAGCGTCAGCTGGATCGTGATCGCTTCAACGAGGCCTTCATGATGCACATCTCCACATCCCCGCAGTACGGCATCCTTGCCTCGCTCGATGTCGCCTCGGCGATGATGGAAGGGCCCGCGGGGCGCTCCCTCATTCAAGAAACTTTCGATGAAGCGCTGAGCTTTCGCCGCGCGTTGGCTAACCTCAGGCAGCATCTGGCGCCCGAGGACTGGTGGTTCAGTATCTGGCAGCCAGGCGAGGCGGATGGAGCGGACGAGCTGGTCACCAGCGACTGGTTGTTGCAGCCAGAAGCGGATTGGCATGGTTTTGGGGATGTCGCCGATGATTACGTGCTGCTTGATCCCATCAAGGTCACCTTGGTGACTCCAGGACTTACCGCTGATGGCAAACTAAGCGAGCGAGGCATTCCGGCGGCTGTGGTCAGCAAGTTTCTCTGGGAGCGGGGACTGGTCGTGGAGAAAACCGGTCTGTACTCCATCCTGGTGCTGTTTTCGATGGGTATCACTAAGGGTAAGTGGAGCACACTGCTGACCGAACTACTTGAATTCAAGCGGCATTACGACGACAACGTTCCGTTATGCGATGCGCTTCCAACCGTAGCTCGGGCAGGAGGCAGTCGATACCTCGGTATGGGGCTCAGAGACCTGTGCGACTCGCTCCACGATTGCTACCGCAACAACGCTACAGCAAGGGCCATGAGGCGAATGTATACCGCTCTGCCTGCATTGGCGATGAAGCCTGCCGATGCCTACGACAAGTTGGTGCGGGGCGAGGTTGAGGCCGTTCCCATTACTGAATTAGAAGGCCGTATCGCTGCAGTCATGCTGGTGCCGTACCCGCCAGGAATCCCCCTGATCATGCCGGGTGAACGCTTCACCCCGGAAACGCGCTCGATGCTTGATTACCTGGCCTTCGCTCAGCGGTTCGCCACGCAGTTTCCAGGCTTCGATGCTGATGTGCATGGGCTGCAGCACGAGGAGCACCCTGGTGGGTACACCGTCGACTGCATCCTCGAGGGATAGCGCACCAGTAAGCTTAATCCGGCCGGTATTACGGCTTGTCAAAGAAGATCATGTGCGAGGGCGTGGGCTGCTTCACATCGTCCCGCATCGACTTTCAGTTCGCTGTTGTTATAGTTGTTCGGCTGAGTACAGTCCTCTTTCTATGGGGCTGTCGAACCCGTTAAGGCACTGAGTGCCTCGGCTGTCGAGGATGATAGCGTGACCGACTACCAAGCCTTTCGTGTGGAGTTGAAAGACAAGATCGCCCATGTGGCGATTAATCGACCTGACAAGGTCAACGCCATGAATGCCGCATTCTGGAGCGAGATTGTCGACATATTCCAATGGATCGACGATACGGATGACATTCGAGTGGTGGTGCTGTCGGGCGAGGGCAAGCATTTTTCTGCCGGCATCGACCTTCAATTGTTGGCGCAGGCGGCGAGCCAGATGGGCAGCGATGTCGGTCGCAATGCCGAGCGCCTTCGTCGCCAGATTCTCAAGCTTCAGAGTTCGTTCAACGCGGTGGATAGCTGCCGCAAGCCGGTCATTGCGGCGATCCAGGGATATTGTATCGGTGGTGCGATCGATCTGATTGCCGCCTGTGATATGCGTTACAGCACGCTGGACGCACAATTTTCGATCAAAGAGATTGATATGGGCATGGCGGCGGATGTTGGCACGCTGCAGCGTCTGCCGCGAATCATTGGCGACGGCATGATGCGTGAGCTTGCATACACCGGACGTACCGTTGACGGCCAGGAAGCGAAGTCCATTGGCCTGGTCAATCGAACTTACCCTGACCAGCCATCACTTATGGCTGGTGTGTTTGCTATGGCTGCAGATATCGCCAGTAAGTCGCCAGTGGCCATTCGCGGCACCAAGGAGATGATTCGTTACATGCGCGACCACCGTGTCGATGACGGTCTCGAATACATCGCCACCTGGAACGCGGCGATGCTTCAGTCGGCGGACCTGAAAGTGGCGATGGCTGCCCATATGAGCAAGCAGAAACCGGATTTCGCTGACTGATGCATCATTCAAACGTTGCGCGGGAGGCGCGCTAGGCATGGTTACCGGAGCTACTTCACTCAGCCTGGTTCGCGATGAGCTGTTCGCTACCATGGAGGAAGCCGAGCAGAGCCTCGAGCATTTCATCATCGACAGGAACAACGGCAGCCTGTTGCAACAGGCTGTCGAGAATCTCAAGCAGGTTCGCGGCACCCTGCGGCTCATCGAGCTTACCGGTGCCGAACTGCTCGCACAGGAAATACTTCAGCTGGCGACAGACATCCCTGTAGGCGCTGGGGAGGATCGGGACACTCAGCTCGCGTCGCTGAGCAACGCGCTTTATGTCCTCGGGCGTTATCTGGAAAGCGTCGACGCCAGTCGACAGGAAATGCCCGAACTGCTGCTGCCGCCGATCAATGCATTGCGGTTGGTCAGTGGGCAGTCGCCACTTCCCGAGAGTTTCTTCTTTAGCGTTCGTCTCGACCATGCGCGTCCGCCGATTGCGGCCGCGGTGCGCCAGCCAACTACGCGTGCGGCCGAAGCGCGGCGGTTGCGCCAAATGTATCAGGTTGGCCTGCTCGGCTTCATTCGGGAAGATAATGCTTCGGCAAGTCTAAAGCTGATGGCGCGAGCGCTGGGTCGCTTGGATCTGCTGTTCGCCAACACAGCGGGTGGTCGCCTGTGTTGGTTAGGGAGCGCAGCGGTGGAGGCCCAATTGGATGGACAGTTGTTGCCTCGCCAATCACGTAAGCACTTATTCTCCAGGCTTGACCGAGAACTTCGGCAGCTCAGCAGTCATGATGCCTATGAACCGCCACGGGTGCTGCTCAAGGAACTGCTTTATCTCGTTGCGTTGGCCGAAAGCAGTGGGCCATTAGCAAGTGAGGTCCGTGAAACGTTTTCGCTTGGTTCGTTACCCTTCACCGATCATCTTCTTGAGGACGAGTCTCAGCGTCTGGCCGGCCCGGGGCAGGCCGTAATGCGCTCGTTGTCCTCGGCGATCCGCGAAGAGCTGGCAAGTCTCAAAGACTTGCTCGACCTGATCGAACGCCAGACCGCCCCGGCTGAGTCTTATCCGAACCTGCACAGCCTGCTCGGCAAGCTGGCAAAGACATTGGGGATGGTGGGCTTGTCCTCCGCATCGAGCACCCTCCATGCTCAGCTGTCAGTGGTTTCCGGCTGGAGCGTTGAGCAGATGCCCGAGCCCCAGGCGTTGCTGAAACTGGCTGATGCGGTGCTCTACGTCGAGAGCATGGTTGCTAGCCTGGAGCGCGGCGAGCGTTATGATTCGCGGCCTCAGATAGCGCAGCCGGGCCAAGAGGCTGAAGCCTTTGCCAACCATCAGCTCACCGAAGCCTGTATTGTCGTTATTGGCGAGGCGACTGCCGGCCTGGCCTTGGCCAAGCGAGCCATCACAGCCTATCTGGAATCCAATGGTGAGAAATTGCATTTGGCCAACGTCCCTTTCAGCTTGATGGCTGTTCGTGGAGGGCTGCGTTTTCTAGAGCAAGATCGCGCCGCAGACTTGATTGGCGCGTGTGCGGACTTCATTCAAAAACAGATGCTTGAGGGCGTGCAGATGCCACCAGAGCAAATGCTAGAAACCCTAGCCGATGCGCTGACCAGCCTCGAGTATTACCTCGACGGCGGTGCGATATTGCGGCGTGATGACTCACGCATCAGCGTATTGGATCTCGCAACCGAAAGTGTCCGCGCACTGGGTCTTCCGGTGGCCGCCTGATGAGTTTACGGTGGCAGCCGGCGCTGCTCGATCCGGCAGCCGGAGGCGGATGGGCGGTCGTGCATTGCCAACAGGGGTTCCTCTGTGACGCGAATGGCGTTCTGTTTCCCAGGGATTGGTTAAAGCGCCTCGAGTTGC
Organism: Pseudomonas sp. 9Ag; assembly: GCF_902506445.1. NCBI lineage: Bacteria > Pseudomonadati > Pseudomonadota > Gammaproteobacteria > Pseudomonadales > Pseudomonadaceae > Pseudomonas > Pseudomonas sp. 9Ag. Next base: position 2,377,355 of record NZ_LR733836.1, on the reverse strand, counting down.
CGTTGCTCAGCGAGCAGGGCCTGGGTTATTTCGATGGTGATCAGGTATTTCTCATGGAGTTGGCGCACCCTGTCGAAGTGCCGGGCTCGGGCTGGCAGGGGCTGCGTCAATTCATGATGCAGGATGACAATACCGAAAGGTTTCGTATGCTCGGTTTCGCTGCGCAGATTGGCACCTGGGCAAACCATCATCGCTTCTGCGGCAGCTGCGGCAACCCGATGCGCCAGCATGCTACCGAGCGTGCAATGCAGTGTGAGAGTTGCGGCATTCATCACTATCCTCGTATCTCGCCAAGCATGATCGTCTTGGTGACCCGTGGCGACGAGCTGCTCCTCGCCCGCTCACCGCGCTTTGCTCCTGGCGTATACAGCACTCTTGCAGGGTTCGTTGAGCCCGGAGAGTCAGTCGAGCAGTGCGTCAGGCGGGAAGTACACGAGGAGGTTGGTGTATCGATTGCTGAGCCCAGGTATATCTGCAGTCAGGGTTGGCCGTTTCCGCACTCGTTGATGCTCGGCTTTCACGCCGAGTACGCAGCGGGAGAGATAGTGATGCAGCCTGAAGAGATTGAGGATGCGGGCTGGTTTTCCATCAATGACCTGCCTGCGTTGCCGGCTCCAAAATCCATCGCCCGTTATTTGATTGACCTCTATCTCGCTCGGCGTTTAGGCCGCCCCGAACCAGTGCTGCCAAGCTAGCCGCAGACTCAGGATAAGCACTACCGAGATAAAGATCGGCCGAATGAATTTCGACCCACCCTGAATTGCCGTGCGCGCCCCCAGGTACGCGCCGACCATCAGCGCCAGCCCCATACCGATCCCCAGCCCCCAGGCGACCTGCCCGCCAGCAATGAACACGGCAAGTGCAACACCATTGCTGACAAAATTCATGCTGCGAGCCACTCCGCTGGCTTTTAGCAAGTCGAGCGGGTAGAGCAGCATGTTGCTGACGGTCCAGAAAGCTCCTGTGCCGGGGCCTGTTATACCGTCATAGAAGCCTAGTGTCAGGCCTTGTGGCCACTGTCTGCGTACGTCTACTGGCAAGGCGTCCGTTCGAGGTGTGGTCGGTACCCGCCCGAAAAGCAGATACAGGCCGCAGGCAAATACCACCAAAGGCAGCACCTGATTGAGCCAGCGGGCTGGGATCATGTGGGCCAATCCCGCGCCTAGCGCCGCCCCGATGGCGGTTGCCAAAAGCGCGGAGCGCCATTGCCGTGGATGGAACAGTTTCCTGCGATAGAAGGTGAAGCTCGCTGTAGCCGAGCCAAAGGTTGCGCACAGTTTATTGGTGCCTAGCACCAGATGCGGCGGCAAGCCCGCCGTAAGCAGCGCAGGCAGTGTCAGCAAACCACCCCCACCGGCGATGGCATCGATAAAGCCGGCAAGAAAGGCGACGGCCATGAGGGCGGCCAATACCATTGGGTCCGTCGCAAGCTCAAACATCAGCATGTTGAACACTCATAACAAAATCGGCAAAGAGGGTAAGGCATCATGCCGGCTGTGCTTCCTGGGCGCCAACAACAAGTCGCCCAGAAGGTTGCGGTATCGATCGCTTAGGCAGATGGCCAACAGCAGAATGTCGACTCGTCTCCAGTGTTCCGTTCTGGCGCTGGCTGCTCCGATTGCCCGTATCGATAATGCCCTCTCGGATTTCGGTGGGAATGTCGATCAATGCAATATGTCGGGCTTGCAGTGGTTGTTGCGTTGCTCGCAATCGTCACTGTCCTTGTTGCGGTGCGGATGCTCGCAGGTGGGCAATGGTTGCTGGGCTGGCTACGCGGCACTCTAGGGATGCTGGTACTTTCGCTGGCCGGCCTGGTGGGGCTAGTCGCCTGGGATGTCACCACCTACCAGTCGCTAGGGCACAGCTCGCCGCTGGTTTCGCTGACCTTCCAGGCCGATGGTCAGCAGCGCTATCAGGTGAAGGTGCAAGAGGGACAAACTACTCGCTTCGTCACGCTGGAAGGTGATCTCTGGCAGCTCGACGTGCGAGCGCTTCACTGGAAAGGGCTGGCCGCGCTCATTGGATTGGAGCCAGGCTATCGGCTGGAACGGCTCTCTGGCCGCTACCTCGCGGTAGAGCAACAAGATCAGGCGCGCCATCCTTACGTACAGCTGGGGAGCAGCTGGGCTGGGGTGGATTTCTGGGCGTGGTTGAATCAGTGCCAGTGCGCTCCGCTGATGCTTGAGGCGCAATTGCGCAGGGTTAGCTATCTGCCGATGGTAGATGGCGCCGTCTTTACGGTCGAAATGGCGCCAACCGGCCTGTTAGTGAAACCGGCCAGCGTAGCAGCAGAGCAGGCAATGAAGGGCTGGTAGCGGTGGAATGTTGCACAGAAGAAAGGGAACCCGAAGGTTCCCTTTTTCACGTCGGCGCAAATCAGGCGAGGTAGCCGCCGTCCACGTTGAGCGACAAGCCAGTGGTGTAGCTCGATGCGTCGCTGGCGAGATAAAGCACAGCGCCCGCCATTTCGCTTGGGTCAGCGACACGGTGCAGCGGAATGTGACGTAGCGCTTCTTCGCGAATCGAATCGTTCTTGACCAGAGCCGAGGCGAACTTGGTATCGGTGAGACCCGGAAGCAAGGCGTTGCAACGGATGCCCTGTGGCGCGCACTCTTTGGCGAAGGCTTTGGTCATGTTGATCACCGCTGCCTTGGTGATGGAATAGATGCCCTGGAAGTTGCCCGGGGTGACGCCATTGATTGATGCCACGTTAATAATGCTTCCGCCGCCATGCTCACGCATCAACTTGCCGGCCTCGACTGACATGAAGAAATAGCCGCGGATATTCACGTCAACAGTCTTCTGGAAGGCCGATACGTCCGTGTCGAGGATGTGGCAGAACTGCGGGTTGGTAGCCGCGTTGTTAACCAGGATATCCAGCCGACCGAACTGCTCGCGGATTTGAGCGAATACGGTCTGAATCTGTTCGAGCTCACCAATATGGCAAGCGACTGCAGTAGCCTTTCCGCCGTCAGCATTGATGGCATCAGCAACCGCTTGGCAGCCTTCGATCTTGCGGCTGGAAACGATAACGTGGGCCCCTTGCTGCGCCAGCAGTTTGGCGATGGCTTCGCCGATGCCGCGGCTGGCGCCAGATACGAATGCAATTTTGCCGTCCAGGTCGAACAGGGTGGTCTTGCTCATGGAGTCGATTTCCTCTTGGTGAGCTGTGTTACAGCTTCGAGTTGTTAATAACCTGCAGGCTCACTTGCTCGAGCAGGGCGTTCATTTGTACGAATTTTGCGAATCGCTTGTCCTGGGTCTGACCGTGGAAAAAGCGGTAGTAAATTTGTTGCACGATGGCCGCCAGGCGGAACAGGCCATAGGTGTAGTAATAATCGAAGTTGTCGATGCGAATACCGGCACGCTCAGCGTAGTAATCTACAAACTGCTGGCGAGTCAGCATGCCGGGCGCATTGCTAGGCTGTTTGCGAATCAGCTGCATCGGCGGCGGGTCCGTTGCTTCGATCCAGTAAGCCAGCGTATTGCCGAGATCCATGAGCGGATCGCCCAGGGTTGTCATCTCCCAATCGAGGACGCCAATGATTTCCATCGGGTTATCTGGACTGAGGATTACATTATCGAAGCGGTAGTCGTTGTGGATGATGCCAGGCTTGGGGTGATCGGCTGGCATCTTGTCCCGCAGCCAAGCCTTGACCGGCTCCCAACCGGGCGCGTCAGCCGTGATTGCGCGCTCATACCGATCGATCCAGCCATTTATCTGCCGCTGGACGTAACCTTCTGGCTTGCCTAGGTCGCCTAGACCGCATGCGTTGTAGTCGACGTTGTGCAGGTCGACAAACTTATCGATGAAACTCTTGCACAGCGCGGTGGTTTGCTCCGCCGTGAAACCCAGCTCGGCGGGCATGTCCTCGCGAAGAATGATGCCCTTGACCCGCTCCATGACATAGAACTCTGCACCGATAACCGCCTCGTCGGTGCAGTAGGCGTAGGCCTTCGGACAGTACGGAAAGCCAGCGTTTAGCTGGTTGAGAATTCGGTATTCGCGGCCCATATCGTGTGCCGACTTGGCTTTGTGCCCAAAGGGAGGGCGGCGGAGTACGAATTCCTGCTTTGGATATTCCAGCAGATAGGTCAGGTTGGACGCGCCGCCTGGGAACTGTGAAATAGTCGGCATCCCTTCCAGCCCTGGAATTTGGGCTTTCAGGTACTGGTCGATGGCCTCGGTGGGCAGTTCTTCGCCGTCGCGTATGCGGCTGGTCTGATCGGTAAGCGCCATGCTTTTCCCTTTTCTGTGATCGATGCCTCAATGACCAGTTTCGGCTGCCGTCTAACCTCGGCGCCACTGACCATCCGACACCTCTAATCTAATGCGCCCATCTGGCATCACCAAGGGAAGTCGGCCGTTATTGGCCGGGGTGTTGCCGCGTAATCAAGGTGCCTGATGCGCGGAAAATACTAAAAAAAGCGCATAAAAAAGCCGAAGTCGCGAGACTTCGGCTTTTTTCATTCCGGCAGATCAGGCCGGAAACAGTTCGCTCAGCTTCAGCGCGAGCATCATGTCACCCTCGGCGCGCAGCTTGCCTGCCATGAAGGCCTGCATACCGTCGGTTTCACCACTGATGACGCCCTGCATGGTTTCACTATCCATGATCAGCGTAACGTTGGCGTCGGCTGATTCGCCCTTGTGAAAATCACAGGTGCCGTCTTTTACGACCAGGTAGTAGTTTTCGGCATCGGTGATGTTGAACTGGAAAACCAGATCCAGACCGGCAGCAGCGCTGGGATTGAATTTGGCCTTCATGCCCTGGATGGTTTCGTCGACATTGCTCATCGGATATGACCCTTTATTGTCGTGGGAAAAGCGTGCGGCTTGAGCCGCCGGTGGCAGGAGCTTATCTATAGGTGACGAGCTCCGGATTCTTAAGCAGTTCCAGGTGTGCGTGACTATTAAACGAAGCCAGTGCTACATCCTGATCCCGGTACTTCAAGCGGCTGAGCGACGTGTTGACGATCTGCCAGTTCAGTTCGAATGCCTTGATGGGCGATACGCCGATGATCAATTGCAGCAGCGCCGTGATCGTGCCGCCAGATGTGAAGACAGCGATGTTATCCTTCTTGTCTGCCTGTTCGAGTAGACGGCTCAATCCAGCCCGTACGGCGTTTACGAAACTCTGCCAGCTTTCAAGGCCCTGTTTTTCGTGGTCGCCTGAAACCCATCGCTGGATGACATATTTGAAAAGTCGTTGGAACTCGGCGCGATGATTGGCCGCATTGGCAAAGACCTGCATGGCACCCGGTTCGGCGGCCAGTAGATCGTCCATGTGGGCACGAATCACCTCATCGGCGCGAAACTCATTGAAGGCTGCGTCAATCTCCAAAGGTGGTAGCTGGCTTTCGACACGAGAACTCATCTGTTGGAGCGTCGCGCGAGCTGTATCTTGCTGTCGGTTCAACTCCCCGCTTACGCAGCGGTCGAAGCGAATGCCCATTTGGTCTAGATAGTCCCCCAGCGCTGCAGATTGCTGGAATCCGAGCGGGGACAAAACATCATAGTTTTCTGCGCCGAACGACGCCTGGCCATGTCTGATCAGGTAGATACTGCCCATGCGCTGCTCCGGGACTCAGTTTTCGCGAGCGTAGGGGGATCGTCCTAGAGTGTCAACGATAAATCATACGTTCGTTTGAATCTGCTTCTGCTGGCTCACGCGACGTCCTAATCGGTATGCTTGAGCGATTTTCGCCACTCAGGTTTCTGTTGGCGGTCGTGGTTAATGAGGAGGGTCTGTGGAATTTCTTGCTGACTATGCAAGCTTTCTGGCGAAGACAGTAACGCTGGTAGCCGCCGTGCTGGTGGTGCTGATTGCGCTTGCCTCGCTGCGTCGTGGCCGGTCCAAGCAGTCGGGTGGCCATCTGGAGGTACACAAGCTCAACGATTTCTACAAGTCGATGCGCGAGCGCCTCGAGCAATCGATCATAGAAAAGGATCAGCTGAAACTACAGCGCAAGCAGGAGGCGAAGGCTGCCAAGCTGGCCAAGAAACATCCAGAAAGTCGTTCGCGAGTCTTCGTGCTCGATTTTGATGGGGATATAAAAGCATCGGCGGTCGAGAGTCTTCGTCACGAAATTACCGCTCTACTGACCATGGCCACTCCGCAGGATGAAGTCGTCTTGCGCCTTGAAAGCGGCGGGGGGATGGTCCACGGTTACGGTCTTGCAGCGTCACAGCTGGTGCGTATCCGTGATGCCGGCGTGCCACTGACGGTGTGTGTCGATAAGGTGGCTGCCAGTGGTGGCTACATGATGGCCTGTATAGGTCAGAAGATTCTCAGCGCACCTTTTGCAATTCTTGGCTCCATCGGCGTCGTTGCGCAATTGCCCAATCTCCATCGGTTGTTGAAGAAGCATGACGTCGATGTCGAAGTGCTGACTGCAGGTGAGTTCAAGCGGACCCTGACCATATTCGGTGAAAACACTGAAAAAGGCCGGGAGAAATTCCAGGATGATCTTGAAACGACACATGAGCTGTTCAAGAACTTCGTTGCGCGGTATCGCCAGCAGCTGAGTATCGATGATGTCGCTACCGGCGAGGTATGGCTCGGAATTGCGGCGCTCGGCAAGCAACTGGTTGATGAGTTGCAGACCAGCGATGAATACCTGGCTTCCCGCGCACGTGAGGCAGACCTGTTTCAGCTGCATTATGCAGAGAAGAAAAGTCTGCCTGAGCGATTCGGCATGGCTGCAAACGCCGCCATTGAGCACGGTGTACTGAAAGGCTGGACCCGTCTCAATGAACAGCGTTTCTGGCAATAAGGGGTTTGATGGTGGCTCATTTCAAAGCACTGCAAACCAACGAAACCGACGGGCGTTTCGAGACACGCCTGATCGAGCGGGACACCAATGATTTGCCGGCTGGAGAGGTGCTGATACGCGTCAGCTTCTCTTCGCTGATCTACAATGACGCCCTGTCAGCGAGTGGCAACCGCGGCGTCACCCGCAATTTTCCACATACGCCGGGTATCGATGCGGCTGGGACTGTCGCCGAGTCAAGCGTCAGCGACTTTGCCGTCGGTGATGAAGTCATCGTCACCGGTTATGACCTCGGGATGAACACGTCGGGCGGTTTCGGCCAATACATTCGCGTGCCAGCTGCGTGGGTGATCAAGCGTCCGGTCGGGCTGTCTCTGCGTGAGGCCATGGCTCTCGGAACGGCCGGCCTGACCGCTGCACTATGCATAGACCAGCTTGAACAGGCAGGTCTCGACCGACTGATTCGCCGATCCTGGTAACAGGCGCGACCGGGGGTGTCGGCAGCATTGCGATAGCCCTGTTGTCCAAGCTTGGATACAGGGTGGCCGCAGTGACGGGCAAGGCTGAGCAAGGCGACTTCCTTCGCAAGCTTGGCGCTACGGAAATCGTTGAGCGTAGCGCGCTGCAGGCCAGTACCGAGAAGCCATTGCTCAAAGAACAATGGGCGGGAGCGGTCGATACGGTGGGCGGCGACATATTGTTCAACGCAGTGAAGTCACTGCGACGTGGCGGAAGCGTCGCCTGTTGCGGCCTGACCGCCGGAACGAATTTTCAGGCCAGCGTGCTGCCATTCATCCTGCGTGGGGTGAATCTGTTAGGGGTTGATTCGGTTGAAATCCCACTGGTTGTGAAGGCTTCCATGTGGGACAAGCTTTCCGTGCAATGGAAGCTTTCTAATCTTGATGACTTGGTGCAGGAGATCTCGCTGGATCAGTTGCCTGAAGCGATTGAACGAACCCTAGCAGGACAACAGACTGGAAGGATATTGATTCGACTCGACTGATGGCGGCTGCTCTGACGCCATTAGCGTTTTGCTTGTTGAGCATAGTCAAAAACGATTTATCAGCCTTTATCGATTGAGCGAAGCTAACGCTACTTCAACATAGCAGGAGCCGCTCATGAAAATACTGGCCGAGATAATCAAGGCAGCGTTCGGTAAGCATCCGATCGTTGCCGCGGAGCGGATAGAGCATCCGAACTTCTGGATGTACCAGTAATAAAAAACCCGCCGAGAGGCGGGTTTTTTTATAGCGCAGCGTTGGCCTCAGTCTTGTCTGCGACGAAACAGCGGAAGGGGTTCGTCTGCGGCAGACTGGTAGGTGACCGAAAAGTCGTTCAACCCTTCCAGCGCATCATAAGGGTCGCGATCTGGACGCACTGCGAAGGCGTCGAAACCACAACGGCGCATGTAGAACAACTGGTCACGAAGCACATCCCCAATGGCACGTACTTCCCCTTTGTAACCGTAGCGATCACGAAGCAGGCGTGCGCTGGAGTAATGGCGGCCGTCGGTGAACGCCGGGAAGTTGAGCGCGATGACCTGAAAGTTATCCAGCTCTTCGGCGATCTCTTCTACGGCCTCGTCGGAGTCGAGCCAGATGCCAAGACCGCCATCACGAGCTTTCAGGGCATGAGCATGATCGAGCCATAGCTGGAAGGGTACGATCAGATCGTCGCAGTTGGACAGGCCGTCAAGGGTCACGTCTTTAGGCAGCAGGTGCCAGGTCTCATCAATGACCTGACCGTCCTTAATGATTCGCTGCATAGACACGCTCCTTGAAGGGGTCGATACCGATTCGGCGGAAAGTATCGAGAAACTGTTCATCTTCTGTACGGTGCTCCACATAGACGCCGATGACCTTCTCGATCACATCTGGCATGACATCCTGGGCAAACGAAGGGCCGAGTATCTGGCCGAGGCTCGCGTTACGGCCGGAACTGCCGCCGAGTGAGACCTGATAGAACTCGGCGCCTTTCTTGTCCACGCCCAGGATGCCGATGTGGCCTACATGGTGGTGACCACAGGCATTCATGCAGCCCGAAATATTCAGGTCGACATCCCCGATATCGAACAGGTAATCCATGTCATCGAAGCGGCGCTGGATCGCTTCGGCAATCGGGATCGATTTGGCATTGGCCAGGGAGCAAAAATCGCCGCCCGGGCAGCAAATGATGTCTGTCAGCAAGCCGATGTTCGGCGTGGCGACACCCAGTTCCCGCAGCTCATGCCACAATTCGAACAGACGTGACTGCTCGACATCGGCCAGGATCATGTTCTGTTCGTGTGAATTGCGTACTTCGCCAAAGCTGTATCGGTCCGCCAGATCGGCAATGGTGTCGAGCTGCTTGTCCGTCACATCACCCGGGGCTACGCCAGTGCTTTTCAGGGACAGCGTCACGGCTGCATAGCCGGGCTTTTTGTGAGCAACGACATTCCGTTCCCGCCAGCGAGCGAAGCCTGGATGCTCCGCGTCAAGCTGCGCGAGTGCAGCGCTCTGGTCATCCAGAGGCTTGTAAGCGGGATCGACGAAGAACTTGCTGACCCGGTCGACTTCGGCCTCGGTCAATGTATTTGCGCCGTCTTTCAAATAGGACCATTCAGCCTCGACACGTTCGGCGAACACTTGCGGGGTAAGCGCTTTGACAAGGATCTTAATCCGCGCCTTGAACTTGTTGTCACGACGGCCATAGCGGTTATATACGCGCAGGATCGCATCGAGATAGGTCAGCAGGTGCTGCCATGGCAGGAACTCATTGATGAAGCTTCCTATGATCGGCGTACGGCCAAGGCCGCCGCCGACAGACACGCGGAAGCCCAGCTCGCCGGCGTCGTTGTTTACCGCTTCGAGACCAATGTCGTGCACTTCGATAGCAGCACGGTCGTTCACGGCGCCGTTGACGGCGATCTTGAACTTGCGCGGCAGGAATGCGAATTCCGGGTGGAAGGTCGACCACTGACGAATGATTTCGCACCAGGGCCGTGGGTCGATGAGCTCGTCCTTGGCAACGCCAGCGAACTGGTCGGTGGTGGTGTTACGAATGCAGTTGCCGCTGGTCTGGATGGCATGCATCTGAACAGTTGCGAGTTCGCCAAGGATATCGGGTACGTCTTCCAGTTCCGGCCAGTTGAGCTGAACGTTGGTCCGGGTGCTGATATGGGCATAACCCTTGTCGTACTTGCGAGTGATGTCGGCCAGCTTGCGGATCTGAGTAGACGACAACAGCCCATAGGGCACAGCAATACGCAGCATCGGCGCATAGCGCTGGATGTACAGACCGTTTTGCAGGCGAAGAGGCAACAGTTCTGCGTCAGTTAGTTCACCGGCGAGATAGCGGCGAATCTGGTCACGGAACTGACGCACGCGATCCTCGATGATGTGTTGGTCATACTGGTCGTATACGTACATAAATGTCCTGTTTTTTCAGGCTGTCTACAGCTTCTGCGCGCACGGCCGCGCACCCGTTGATGGGAGGCCGGCACGATACCAGCTAGCGTTTATGCGCAAAAGTGATGTTTGGGAATATGTTTAGAACGAAACGCTGCTTTTCAGGCATTTCAATCGCTGGCCTTGAGCGCTCCGTATGCATGGTCTTAACTGCAATCAATGCGATCCTCCACAACAAGGTATACCGCTGTGTCAGAGCATTTTAAACGCCATGATAATGACAGCCGCGCAGATGCCGCCGCGATCTTCTTTCTGATCCTGCTAGCGGTAGCAACAGCAGTGTTCTGGGTAAGTCACCAGTAGACGAGGCGGCTCCGGCTAACCGTGTCAGACGCCGACCAGATAGAGCACCAGTTTGACGACGCCGAGTATCACCAGAACGAACGCTACGGTGAAGCCGATGCCCAGAAGAATGAAATGGCTGGGTTTACCGTGGCTGAAGTCTCGTTCTCGATTTTTCCCGCTTTGCACGCCCAAAGCGCCGGCTAGCATGCTTTGAAGCATCTGCCGCAGCGTGAGCGATTTGGGTTGCCGGTCTTCACTCATATCTGTCTCCGCAAGGCTCGCTGCCTGAAGTCTAGTCAGCAATCCAGCTTCTGCAGACATCGATCCTATTACCAACTGAGCCGTTGCGTCGTCAGGCTTGTGTTTGCTTGATCTTGCCCGGACCGGCGCGTAAGGTGCGCGGCTTGGCCGCCCAGCGGTTGAACACATGAAGTGCGTGGTGCCCGGATCATGGTCCGGGTTAAATGGGAAATCAGTGCAAGCTGATGCTGCCCCCGCAACGGTAGAGTCGATTCGACTGAGCCCGATACCAGCCCGTACTTCCCAGGAACTGTCGCGGTGGGCGACGTCCTCAGAGCATGCCGTCTGCCTTTCTGGCAATAGCAGCTCTGTTGCCCACTGCATCCGGATGGAGTGGGCATGTCTTTCGCGTTTCGCTGCGTGTTTCTAGCGCTTCTGCTGCTGGCTCCAACGGTGCCGGCCAGTGCCAATCAGGTCAATGCGATCATTTCGCAGTACAGCGCTGCCGAGTTCGCTTCGGCGGCTGCCACCTTCAAGCAACGATACCCCGACCGTACCGTCAGTGCGCGCACCCCCGAACAGCTGGCTGAGCTGGACGATGCCGAGGTCGGCCAATGGCTTGCCAGCGGAACGCGTTTGCTCGTGGTCGGCGTATTCGGGCCTGAAGCGGAGCGTCTGCGCCCGCTGATCGACCAACACAGCACTGGCGAACGCTTCATCATGCACAGTGACCAGGCGCTGGTGGCGCTAAGTCGTAGCGCCGGAAACATGCTCTTTGCCAACCGGGACCAGGCGGTACGCCTCGGTGCTGAGAAACCCGGCGGCGATCTGGGTGACTGGGTGCAGGCGCTAGCGGCGGCCAATCCGATCCAGGCGCATTGGATAGAAGCGCGCAGCTATTGGCTGGCCGGTGGCAGCGAAAACATTGCGCGTTTGCTGGCCTGGTTGACGGCTCGTGACACTTCGCGCGGCAGCGCCGAGCCTGCACAGGCGAGGTCGGCGTTGCGCTTCTATCAGGACGGAGTGGTAAAGGAGCCGTCGGAACTGGCGTGGCGCGGTGAGCGAATGGTCGCGGTGATCGACCATGGGCGCGCTGACCGACGCGGAGATTCCGACCTCAACGATGCGCTGTGTCAGACCCTGCAACAACGCGACATCGCGTGCGTCAGCCTGTTTGGCAGCTGGGGCGACGGCACGCTACAGGCGCTGCGCTGGCTCAACAGCGCAGAACATCCACCGCTGGCGGCGGTCGTCGTGCTGCAGGATTTTGTCCTTGGTGGCGGCGAGGGTCGTGAAGACGCAACGGAGCTGCTGAGTCAACTCAATGTGCCCGTGCTCAAGGCCCTGCGTCTGGATGACCGAGACGAGAACGCGTGGCTGCTGTCCAGTGATGGCCTCGCTCGCGACAAGGTGCATTACCAGCTTGCGATGCCGGAATTGCAGGGCACCAGTCAGCCGATGGTGCTGGCGGCGTGGGAATCGTCCCAGATCGACCCGAACTCAGGGATTCGCTTTGGCTTCAGCCAGCCGATGCCATCCCGTGTCGAGGCGATGGCGGCGCGCCTGGCCCGCTGGCACCAATTGCAAACCAAGCCCAATGCGGACAAGCGGCTGGCGCTCATCTACTACAACCACCCACCGGGGCGGCACAACATCGGCGCAGACAACCTGGATGTACCGCAATCGCTGTTTGCCATTCTTCAGCGCTTGAAAGCCGAAGGCTACAACACCGGCACCTTGCCGGACTCGCCGGAGCACTTGCTGGAACAGCTGCAGGAGCAGGGCGTCAATCTGCCTGAACAGGGCGACGCGCTGGCTGCGATGGCGAAAAAGGCCGTTACCGTCAACACCCATAGCTACCGCCGCTGGTTCCGTACGCTGCCATCGGCAGTGCAGGCTGAAATGGTGCAGGGCCCGTTGGGATACTGGAACGCACAGATGCGCCGTGCGCTGCACGCTTCCCATCTAGACAGCGCCCGGCTGACGCTGAAGACAGGTTCCAGCGAGTTGCACCATGTGCTCGACGGTGTTGTGCATCCGGCACGCGAGCGCGCGCTGGATCTACTGGCTCAACTCGAAGCGTTCTATGAACAGGCACTCAGTCAGCCTGGGCTGGCTGATTGGGAGCAGGCCGAAAGCCTGATCCAGGCGCTGGCTGATACCGGTATCGAGGGGTTGCGTGGTTGGGGGGAGGCGCCGGGTCAGGTCATGGTGCATGCCGACCAGATGGTCCTGCCGGGGGTGCAGTTCGGCAATATTTTCATCGGGCCGCAGCCACCCCGCGGCTGGGAGGTCGATGAGGAGCTGCTGCATGCCAATCTGGTATTTCCACCGCCCCACCAATATCTGGCCTTGTATCACTGGCTGCATGACGAGTTCAGAGCGGATGCGCTGATCCACCTCGGTCGTCATTCCACCTATGAATTCTTGCCACGACGTCGAGCAGGGCTCAGCGCTGAGGACTATCCGACGCAGATCGTTGGCGACCTGCCGAGCATCTATCCCTACATTGTCGATGGGGTTGGCGAAGGGATTCAGGCCAAACGCCGCGGCCTTGCCGTCATGATCGATCACCTCACGCCGCCGCTGGTGGCTACCCCGCTATACGACGATCTTCTCAAGCTGCGCCAGTTGATCGAGAGCTTCGAGACGGGTACTGGCAGCAGCGAAGGCCCGGCGCGCCGAGCTACCATTGCCGAAATCAAGCGACTGGTCACCCGTTCCGGTCTGGAGCCAGAATTGCGCGCGTCCATGGCCGAGCCGCTGGCCGCCCGCGGAATCGATTTCGAACAGGTGGACGATGACCTGTTGGTGCATGAGGTCGGGCATTACCTGACGAATATCCAGGAGCGCTTCATGCCGCTGGGCCTGCATGTGTTCGGCAAGCCCTGGGCGTCGGAAGCCGTGGATACTTTGTTTGCATCCATGAACACTGATCAGGCGCGTTACCGACAGGCGCTGGTTGATTCGCCGGCTGCAGAAATGCAGGCGCTGATTAACGCCCTCAATGGAGGATTCGTCGCGCCAGGAAAGGGCAATGACCCGATCCGTACGCCGGAAGCGCTGCCGACTGGACGAAACTTTCACGCGCTCGACAGCAGCCTGATCCCCAGTCGCATTGGTTGGAACATTGGCCACGAGTTGGCCGAGCGCGCGCAAGAGCGTCCGATGGAGCAAGGCGGACGCGAAGCAGTCATTTTATGGGCGTCCGACACCGTGCGGGACGAAGGCGCCATGATTGCCTTCGGCCTGGCGTTGCTCGGAGTCGAACCTGTATGGAACAGCCGGGGCATCGTCGAAGGCATCAGGAGGATGCCGGCAGCGGCCGGCGAGCGGCGCGACCTGATGTTTACCACTTCCGGGCTGTTCCGCGACCTCTACGCCGACCAGCTTGCGCTGCTTGAGCGCGGTGTACTGCTTGCGCTGGATGGCGCCAGCGAAACTATCCGGCGCGACTATCCCGCTTTGCGCACCGCACTGGATGCGGCTTTGCAGCCCCTCGGGCCACTCGCCAACGCGGGCAATGAAAGCCTGCAGCTAAACCTGGTGGCGGCTAATTGGGTCAGGGATGCCGCTCGGCGGCTCGACGCCGGTGCGGACGCCGAACAGGCAGGCAGCCTTGCTGCGCTGCGGCTGTTCGGTGTTGCACCGGGCGCTTATGGCGCCGGTGTCAATACGCTTGTCGAGCGCTCCGGTAGCTGGCAGGAACGCGGTCAGCTTGCGCGTAGTTACGTCAATCGCATGGGCCATGCTTATGGTTTGAAGCATCAGGGCGAGCCCGTTCAGGCAGTGTTCGAGGAAAGCCTTAAACACGTCACCCGCACCTACCTCGGGCGGTCCAGCAACCTGTATGGACTGATGGACAACAATGATGCGTTTGATTACCTCGGCGGGCTGAGCATGGCCGTCGAGCACCTGAGTGGAAAAGCGCCAGAGAATTTCGTCAGCTGGCACAACGATCCGCGCAAGGTGCGCCTCGAGCCGTTGCAGGAGGCACTGCTGGCCGAACTGCGCGGTAGATTCCTGAATCCCGCCTGGATCAAAGCGTTGATGCAACATGACTACGCTGGCGCACGGACCATGGGCAGTGAGTTTCTGGAATATCTGTGGGGCTGGCAGGTCACCAATCCCGACATCATCACGGACAGTGCCTGGGAGGAGGTCAAGGCGGTTTATCTCGATGACAAGCACGCGCTGGGTATCGATGAATTTCTCGAGCAGGGCGCCAACGTACACGTCAAAAGCAACATGCTCGCGATTATGCTGGTAGCGATTCAGAAGGGCTTCTGGAAGGCCGACGAGGCGACCCAGCAAGCGCTGGCCGAGCAGTTCGCCGTCTTGGTCGCTGAGCATGGTTTGCCAGGAAGCGGACATACTCGGCCGGACCATCCGATGTTCGAATGGCTGATGCCCAAGCTCCCGGAAACACTGCGTGAACCTTTGCAGGCGCGGCTGGATTCGGCGCTGCGTAAAGCGCCGCAACCAAATACGCCGAGCAGCATTCGTGAGATACAGCCGGAGGCCGAGACGCCGCAGGCGGAGCCAGGTCAGGCTGAAACACAAGGTGATCGAAGCGCCAGCCAATATCTATGGCTGGCAGGGTTGATCGCTCTGCTGTTGTTGGGGCTGGGGATTTGGCGTGGACGTGGGCCACGGTCGAGAGGAGCTACATAACGTGTTCGACAATCAATTATTCAGCTGGCTGCATCTGCTGGTGGGCTGGCTTTTGCAACCGGTTACCTGGGGTCTGTTCGGGCTGTTGGCGCTGGCTATTTGCGATGCCGGAGTCGCCATGGGCGAACGGTTCGGCGGGCTGCGTCGTTGGGGTCAGCTGCCGGCAGCAGAGATCGAGCGGCGCGCGCGACGAAGGCTTGATCGAGCCGATCTGGTGGCGCGGGTAGGTCCCATGCTGGGACTGATGGGAACGCTGATCCCGCTAGGCCCTGGCTTGGCAGCTTTGGGCGATGGCAATGTCCAGATTCTCAGCGTGGCCATGCGCGTAGCCTTCGACACGACGGTGCTGGGTTTGCTGATCGGCGTGCTGGGCTTCGCATTGGGACGCTTACGCAGGCGCTGGTACGACGAGCTGCTGGACGAATTGGAAGCCCAAACAGTCAAGGAGCGCGAAGATGAGTCGGCGCTGGCGCTCTAGTCGGTTCGCGGCTGGCGACGACGACCCGCTGGGTCCGCTAGCCAACATGGTCGATGTCGTGCTGGTGTTTGCCTGCGGACTGATTGCAGCGCTGGTCGCCCAGACGGATTTGCTCCAACAACTGAATGCAGCGAAGCAGCCGGTTGCCGTCGAACGCGGACGGGAGCTGCCCAAACTGCCGGACAGCCTTGAGGGTGACGGTGGAAAAGGGCTGCAAAGCGTCGGTCAGGTTTTCCGTGATCCGGCTACCGGCAAGTTGATCCTGATCGGCGATTGAGGCGTGCTGTAGCCGCATCATTCTGGGGCCACATGCCGCCCTCAGCCCTTGAACCAGTCCCACAATCCCAGCGAGTAATTCGGCAGCAGGTTGATACCAAGTGCCGACTTCACCAGATACAGAGCGACCAGGCCTACCAGCGCTGAAAAGAACAGAAACGCAGTGATCGCGCCGGCCTTGGCCGCCAGTGACAGACTCCGCTGAGCACGGCTCAGGCTGCGCTTGTTTCGCCCGCCAACCAGTACGAAATAATACTGGTTGCTCCACAGATTGAAGGTTCCGCGCCAATCGAACTTGTGCCTGGCCCACGAGCGGGTCGCAAAAGCATTGCGTAACGCGTCCAGTTGCTGCGGAGTAAAGCTTTCTCGCAGTTCGGCAGGGAGCCGTTCCTTGAGTCCGACCACGAAGGGGTCGTGATCCAGCGTGACGTTATCGAAGGCGCTGGCGTAGCGTTCAGAGGCGTTATCGGGTTTTGATTCTGGAGCGAGCATAGCGTCAGGTTGCCGTCGAAAAGCGAGAGGAGCGATGACTCATGCAACTACCCGGCCGAAAAGCTCCGTTGCGACATCATATGCTCCAACTGCTCGACCAACTGGTTGAAGTCGGGGCGTTGGCTAGGGTCTTCCTGCATGCATTGACGCTGCAGAGTGGCAAGGTGAGAAAGCCGCTCTGGCACGCCGCTGTCATTGCAGCGCTCCAGCAATTCCTCGAGCAAACAGCCGAACGCACGGGTTTCGAGGCGCTGCAGCGCCTGGCCCTCAGGGGTGTCTGGATCGAAGAACGAGGCCGCACCGAAATCGCTGAGCAGCGTTTGGCCACGCGAATCGACCAGCAAATTGTGCGCGTAGAGGTCGCCGTGCAGGATGCCTAGTGCATGCAGATGACTGGCCGCCGAAGCGGCACCTGTCGCGATCCGCAGCAGTTGGTCTGCAGAAAACCGTCGCGCCGGTGCATAGCAGTCCCGAGTGCAGCTCGCCAACGACGGTGGACCGGCGAGCACTTGATATGACGGGTCGATGAGTGCCATCAACAAACCCGGTAGCGCATCGGCGCGCTCGGCCAGTGGCCCGGCAATGTCTATCAGGTTGGGGTGTTTGCCAGCGGCGATGCAGGCTGCCATTTCACTGTGGGGTAGCCCGTCGCTTGTCAGGCTGCCTTTGAACAGCTTGGCCGCCATGGCTTGCGCAGGCTGGCCAGGCGCCTGCCAATCAGCACGATGAACGACGCCGGACGCGCCCTGGCCAAGCACTTCTCTGAGGATGACCTGCTCGCGGTCGACCGGTGGCAGCGGGTGCTGTGCCAAGGTCTGCGCCTCCAGCGCATCGCTGAACGGGTTTCCGGCGAACGCCAGCCAGCTCAGGCGCGGCATGGACAACAGCCACTGCGGCAATGCTGGCAAGCGATTGGCTGCGATGCGCAATAATTCCAGCTGGCGGCAGTTGGCAAGCGTTTCGGGTAAGGCAGCCAGCCGATTGCCCGCGAGCATCAGCTTTTGCAGACGGCTGCAGTGGCCAATCTCGTCAGGCACCTTTTCGAGCTGGTTGTCGGTGAGAATCAGCCAGCGCAGCTTGGGAGGCAGCGCTTCGGCGGGCACGTGGCGAATGCGGCAGGCCTTGAACCCGACCATCTCCAGATTGGGACAGCTGCCGATCGAGGCGGGCAGCTCGGTGAACGGGTTGTCCGAGCAGAACAGGACGCGCAGCTTGTGCAAGCGCGACAGGTCATCAGGCAGGCTGCTGAGCTGGTTCCCGGAAAGGTTGAGCACTTCCAGACTGTCGGCCAACTCAAAAATCGCTCGGGGGAACGTCTCAAGCTGTTCGGACAGGTCCAGACGGGATGTCCCGGCGAGTTCGCCGCGTTCAAGTTGTGCCAGCGTATGCATGGGTGCTCTCGCATCCGGACGGAACCGGGAATGGGGTCAATGCGCTAGGACAATGCCCTGTGTTGCCGGTTCAATTGCGTCTAGCACGGGTGTTTCGGTCGGTCGGGTGCGTGTGCGCACAAGGCGTTCTGCACGCGCGCGCAGTTGGCCGCAGCCGCCATCGATGTCCTGTCCTGCCGAGTTGCGCACCTTTGTCAGTACGCCGTTCTCATGCAGGTAGCGCATGATCTGGTGAATGCGATCCGCCTCAGGTCGCTGAAACTCGTCGTCATCGAGGCTGTTGTAGGGAATGACGTTCATGATCGCGAACTTGCCACGAAGCAGCCGAATGATCCCGTCCATCTCCTGCTGGCTGTCGTTGATACCTTTGAGCAGCGTCCACTGATACTGGATTGGGTAGTCGACCAGCCGGGCGTAGGCTTCGCCGAGCTCGACAAGCTCGGCGGGGTCGAAATAGGGCGCTCTCGGTAGCAGCTCTCGGCGCAGGCTCGCATCGGTACTGTGCAGCGACAAGGCCAGCGCCGGCTTCACCTTCTGCTGAGGCAGCCGCTCGAACACTCGCGGATCGCCGACGGTGGAAAAAACGAGGTTCTTGTGGCCGATGCCGCCTTCGGTGCCGAGCAGCTCGATGGCCTCAAGTACGTTGTCCAGATTATGTGCAGGCTCGCCCATGCCCATGAACACGACTTTTTTTACCGGACGGAAGCGGCGCGCGAGGGCGACCTGCGCAACAATCTCGGCGCTGCCCAGTTGGCGGAGCAGGCCGCTCTTGCCCGTCATGCAGAACACGCAGCCCACCGCGCAACCGACTTGGCTCGAGACGCACAGGCCGTCGCGGGGCAATAGCACGCTTTCAACCATCTGACCGTCCGCCAGCATTACCAGCAGCCGCGCGGAACCATCAGTGGCTGGATGCTCGGAGCGCAGACGGGCGAGGCCATCGATTGTCTCGTTCACGCACGGCAAGCCGTTACGTACGGACAGGGGAAGGAAGTCTTCGGTTTTCTGATGACGCGTGCCGGTATCCAGCGGCCTGCCATTCAGCCAGGCGCGTGTGACCCGACCGATGTGGATGGGCTTGGCGCCAATGGAGGCGAGCTGTTGGTGAATATCTTGGATGCGCATAAGGCGCGCATTCTAGCCAAACGGCATCAACCGGTCTGTAGGCCGTTGCGCGACATTGAGGATGGTCTATGGCGTTCCGCCAGGCGGTCAGTCCCGGAACCGAGGGCTCCCCAGCGCCATGACGATCAACAGCGCTGAAAGCAGGGCGAACGCCAGCGTCAGCGATGCGTAGTGAGCAATCACGCCGATCAGCGCGGGGCCTGCAAGAACCCCTGCAAAACCGATGGTGGTCGCTGCTGTGATGGCTTGATGGACGGGCATGGTGTGCTGACGGCTCAGCGAGGAGATCAAAACAGGAGAGACGTTGGCGCAGCCAAGCCCGCAAAGGCCGTAACCGAGCAGGGCCCACCCCCAATGGTCGGTAAGAACGGTCAGGGCAATGCCGAAGGCAGCCAGCAGCCCACCCAAACCAATCACCCTGGCGGTGCCCAGGCTGTTCACCACCGGCGCCCCGGCGAAGCGTCCTATTGTCACCATCAGCGCGAAACTGGCGTATCCCAGGCCGCCTTTGGCGGTTTCCAGGGCCTTTTGCTCGGTCAGATAGAGAGCACTCCAGTCCAGCACTGCGCCTTCTGCCAGATACACGACGAAGGTCATGGCGCCCACCAGCAGCACCGCACCTGTCGGTCGGATGAAGGCGACGCCGCCAGCTGGTGCCTTGTCCCGCAAATAGCCGGGCATCACTGTGATGTTCGCTAGCGCGATGACCGCGATCATCAGCAGGGTGCCAGTAGCTGGGGCGAGGCCCAGTGTCAGTGCGCCGGTAAGCGACAGCGCGCCGCTGATCGAGCCCAGACTGAACATGCCGTGGAAGTTCGACATGTGACGCCTGCCAGTGTCGCGCTCGATCACCGCCCCCTGAATGTTCAACACGACATCGATCACGCCAAGGCTTCCGCCAAAACAGAAAAGCGCCAGAGCCAGTACTGCTATCGATTGGGTGAAGGCAATGCCAAGCAGGGCAAACAGCAGCAAGACGACGCTGCTGAGCACAACGGGACGGATTCCGCGTCGTGTCACCAGCAGGCCGGACAGAGGCATCCAGGTCAGCGAGCCGATACCGATGCACAGCAGCAGGGTGCCGAACAGCGCGTCGCTCATTTCGATGCGCTCGCGCACGTACGGCACCAGCGGTGCCCAGATGGACAGACCGAACCCGGCCATGAAAAAGCCGACACGTGTCGCACGGCGCGCGATGGGGGAGGCGGCATCGAGGGGCTTGGAGGCCGCAGGCATGCTCAGGGTTCCTTGCTCTAAACGGGGTGACGCTCACTCATACATTGGCTGGAGGTCGCGGCGCGCATTCTGTCAAAGAAATGCAGCGAGAGCAGATAGATAGGTGCCAGCGAAGCCGGATCTCATCGGATGCAGTCGGCTCAAACCATCCAGCCAGCAAGACACTCATGGTAATCTTCCCGTTTGCCAACATGCGGCCCCGGAGCGGTACATGAAGTTCATTCACCAGCGCGAACACCTCAACGAAGACGACTTCGTGATCATCGAATGCTCGCAACCTTGCAACATCCGCCTGATGAACGACAAGAATTTCCGCAGCTTCAAGAATGGCGGCCGTCATGCATATCACGGCGGCGCTTTCGACAAGTTTCCAGCGAAGATCAAGGTGCCCAACACCGGCTTCTGGAACATCACCATCGACACAGTGACGCGCAAGGCCATCAGTGTCACCCGCAAGCCGACGCTCACCCACTCGATCAAGATCGTCCGCAATTCGCCGTCCGAGCTGAAGTAACCCTTTCTATCCGGTGCGCAGCCTCTGCTGCCGCCAGGTTTCTGGTTGTTCAAATGTCACTTGTCGATTAACGCACCCCCTGCGACGTAATCGCTTGCCTTTGGTGCTTCGTTTAATTAGCTTCACGTGAAGATTCTTTTCGTGGAGACAATTATGCACAAACCCAAAGGCGGTGATCACGTCGATGGCGTGCTCGCTCAGTGGCAAAGCGTGCGCCCTGAAGGTGACGCATCGCCGATGGCGATCTTTACGCGTGTGTATCGGCTGTCCAAATACCTCAACCGATGCATCGCCGATGTCTTTCGCAAGCACGGTCTGCATGACGGCGAATTTGATCTGCTTGCAACGCTCTATCGCAGCGGCGAACCGCAAGGGCTTACGCCGAACGCCTTGCGGCACGCCGCCGTGCTCAGTTCGGGTGCCATGACCAATCGGCTCGACCGCCTCGAGGCCGCCGGGCTGATCCACCGCGCGCCCAATCCGGACGATCGACGCAGCCTGCTGATACGCCTCACTGATGAGGGGCAGACCGTATTGCTCGCCTGTCTCGATGAATATCTGACGACGCTGGATGGTCTACAGGCGCCGCTGGATCAGGAGCAGAGACAGGCCTTGGCGAGCGGCCTTCGCATCCTATTGCGGTCCTTGGAGGAGCAGGGCGATGACTGAGGCAAAACGTGGCACTACAGGTGCGCACCTCGGCATGCTGCTCTGGGCGTTGTTCGTTGGCCTGTCTTTCCCCGCAGTGGGGCTGATGAGCGAAGGCCTGCCGCCGTTGCTACTGACCGCTATCCGTTTCAGCATTGCCGCCTTGGCATTGCTACCCCTGTTGTTGCGCCAGAATGAACGCTGGCCAAGCCTGCCGGGGCTACTTCTGTATGCGTTGATGGGCCTGAGCCTGGCTGGTTTCTTCGGCACCATGTTCTGGGCCGCGCACCGTATCAGCGCTCTGTCGATGGCTACGCTGTTCGTCAGTGTGCCGCTGCTGGCTTATTGCATCGGTCGCGGCTTGGGTGTCGAACAACCTGCAGGCCGGCTGCTGGCGATACTGGCGCTGGGTGCGGTGGGCGCGCTGGGGCTGGCTGTAGCCGAAAGCAACGGAGACATAGCCCAGTTGGAGTTCGGCTTTGGTGAGTTGGCATTCTTCTTCGGCTGCATTGCTTCGGCGATGTACCCGGTGCTGAGCAAGTGGGGGCTGCAGCGCGGCGTACTGGCACCTCAGGCCGGCTTGCGCACGTTCTGGAGCCTGCTGATGGGGGCCATGCTGGTTGGCGCGCTAGGGCTCGTCTGGGAACAGCCGATGGCTCTAACCCGGATGGACTGGCGTGATGTCACCCTGGTGGTCTATCTGGGTGTATTTTCCAGCGGTATGACTTTCTTCCTGCAGCAGCGAGCCACGGCGGTGCTGACCCCGGGGGCGGTGACCGCGTATAGCTACCTGGTTCCGTTCGTATCGATGCTGCTGCTGTTCATCGCCCAACCACAACGAATCGGCTGGCACTGGCTGCCGGGCAGTGTCTTGGTGATCATCGCTATCGGATTACTGCTCCGGCGCGGTAAGGCTGCTGCGGCGTAGCGGCGGCGCGTCAAAGACACCTGTCAAACTGAACGGTTCGCTGCGGCCTCCGCGAGTCTTGAGGTCAGGTGCCCTTCAGTCGTCGTCGGCGCTTGCACTCACCGCGCCCAGGCAGCGAAGGCGGGTTTGCGGTGCGCTGCCGAGGCTCCAGCACTGCTCATCCTCGCTGTACAGTGCTTCCATTACGCTGTTGTAGCTGAACGACCACTGCCGCCGCTCACGGCCGTCGATCGACTCGATGCGCACAACGGTTTCCTCACTGGCGAAAGGCTCGCCTGCGTTGGCGGCGGCATCGGCGCGGTCGAGCAGGTCATCGTTAAGGGTGAACTGCCAGGCGTGCAGACCGTCGACTTCAAGCATGTCAGCGGATTCCAGTTCATCGAGCAGGTAGCGGGGTTCGGTAGACATTGCACGCTTCGCGTATGGGGTGATTGAGGTAGGTTCGTGGCCGCTCCAGGATATGGGACGGCCAGAGTTGGCTCAGTTGTCGTAACCCAGGTTCGGCATCAGCCAGCGCTCCGTGACAGTGATGTCTTGGCCCTTGCGAGAGCTGTAGCGCTCGGCCTGGTCCTTGTCGATCTTGCCTACTGCGAAGTACTGCGCCTGAGGATGGGCGAAATACCAACCACTGACTGCAGCTGTTGGGAACATTGCGTAATGCTCGGTCAGGGTGACCTGACTGACGCCGTCGGCATCAAGCAGCTGGAACAGCGTGCCTTTTTCCGTGTGGTCGGGACAGGCTGGGTAGCCCGGGGCAGGGCGGATGCCTTTGTATTGCTCCTTGATCAGCTCTTCGTTGCTCAGCTGTTCTTCAGGATCGTAGCCCCACCATTGCTTACGGACCTGCTGGTGCAACCACTCGGCACAGGCCTCGGCGAGGCGATCGGCAAGCGCCTTGACCATGATTGAGTTGTAGTCGTCGCCGGCGTCCTGATAGGCCCTCGCCACTTCTTCAGCGCCAATACCGGCCGTGGTAATGAAGCCACCCACGTAGTCGGTCACTCCGCTGCTTTTCGGTGCGACGAAGTCGGCCAGCGAAAAGTTCGGCTTGCCGTCTGTCTTTACCGTTTGCTGGCGCAGGTGGTGAAGTGTGGCGAGGGCTTCGCCGTCGTCGCCATAGACTTGTATGTCGTCTTCGTCGAACTGGTTGGCTGGCCAGAAGCCGAACACGGCGCGCGCCTTGATCAGCTTTTCATCGACCAGCTTGGTGAGCATCGCCTGGGCATCGTTGAACAGTGAGGTGGCGGCTTCGCCAACGACTTCGTCCTCGAGGATGCGCGGATACTTACCGGCGAGATCCCATGAAATGAAGAACGGTGTCCAGTCGATGTAATCGACCAGGGTACGCAGGTCGATATCTTCCAGGACCTTACGGCCGGTGAATGTCGGTTTGACCGGCGAGTACGCCGCCCAGTCGAACTGGGGTTTGACCGCAACTGCTTCAGGGTAAGTCAGGCGCTCGGTGCGGGCGCTGCGATTAGCGGTGCGCTCGCGAATCATCGCGTATTCTTCACGGGTTTTCTCGACGAAGGCCGGCTTCAGCTCCTTCGAGAGCAAGGTGGTCGCCACCCCTACGGCGCGCGAGGCGTCGGTGACATAGACCACTGCATCGTTCTTGTAATGCGGGTCGATCTTCACCGCTGTATGTGCTTTGGATGTGGTCGCGCCGCCGATCATCAGCGGCAGGTGAAAATCTTGGCGCTGCATTTCACGGGCGACGTGGACCATCTCGTCGAGCGACGGCGTGATCAGCCCGGAGAGGCCAATGATGTCGCATTTCTCGGCTATGGCTGTTTGCAGAATCTTTTCAGCCGGGACCATGACGCCCATGTCCACTACGTCGTAGCCGTTACAGCCAAGCACCACGCCGACGATGTTCTTGCCGATGTCGTGAACATCACCTTTGACGGTTGCCATGAGGATCTTGCCCTTGGCTTCCGGCTTGTCGCCTTTCTCGGCTTCGATGAAGGGAATCAGGTGCGCCACGGCTTGCTTCATCACGCGCGCGGACTTGACCACCTGTGGCAAAAACATCTTGCCCGAGCCGAACAGGTCGCCGACCACGTTCATGCCCGACATCAACGGCCCTTCGATGACCTCGATAGGACGCGCGCATTGCTGGCGGAATTCTTCGGTGTCCTGAACGATGTGGGTGGTTATGCCCTTGACCAGCGCATGTTCGAGCCGCTTCTGGACCGTATAACTACGCCATTCCTCGGTTTCCGCTTCTTTGACGCTGCCGTCGCCCTTGAACTCGTCGGCGATGGCCAGCAGCGCTTCGGTGCCGTTGGGCGTGCGGTTGAGCACTACGTCTTCTACCGCGTCGCGCAGCTTTTTCGGGATCTCGTCGTAGATCTCCAGCTGACCCGCGTTGACGATGCCCATCGTCAGCCCGTTCTGGATGGCGTAGTAGAGGAACACCGAGTGAATCGCTTCGCGCACCGGGTTGTTGCCACGGAACGAGAACGACACGTTGGATACGCCGCCGGAGGTCAAGGCGTAGGGGAGGTTGTCACGGATATAGGCGCAAGCTTCGATGAAGTCCACGGCATAGTTGTTGTGTTCTTCGATGCCGGTAGCGACGGCAAAGATGTTCGGGTCGAAAATGATGTCTTCCGGTGGGAAGCCCACTTCATTCACCAGAATGTCGTAGGACCGCTGGCAGATCTCGCGCTTGCGTGCAGCGGTATCGGCCTGACCGGCTTCGTCGAAGGCCATGACCACCACGGCGGCGCCGTAGCGCTTGCATAGCCGCGCATGGTGTTTGAAGGCGTCGACGCCTTCCTTCATGGAAATCGAGTTGACGATGCCTTTGCCCTGGATGCACTTGAGGCCCGCTTCGATCACTTCCCACTTGGAGGAGTCGATCATGATCGGCACGCGTGAGATGTCAGGTTCACCGGCGATCAGATTGAGGAAGGTGACCATGGCCTTCTCTGAATCCAGCATGCCCTCGTCCATGTTGATGTCGATCACCTGTGCGCCGGCCTCGACCTGCTGCAGGGCAACTTCCAGCGCCTCGGTGTAATTCTCTTCACGGATCAGCCGGGCAAACTTGGCCGAGCCGGTAATGTTGGTGCGTTCGCCTACGTTGACGAACAGCGAACTGCGATCGATGGTGAAGGGCTCGAGACCGGACAGCCGGCAGGCCTTGGGAATATCGGGTATGACGCGCGGCGGGTACTTCGCAACGGCGTTAGCAATCGCCTCGATATGCGCAGGCGTCGTACCGCAGCAGCCACCGACGATATTGAGAAAGCCGCTGGAGGCGAATTCCTCGACCACCCGGGCCATTTCTGCCGGGCTTTCATCGTATTCACCAAAGGCGTTCGGCAGGCCCGCGTTGGGGTGCGCCGAAACATGGGTTTCGGCCTTGTTAGACAGCTCTTCCAGATAGGGGCGCAGCTCTTTCGCACCCAGGGCGCAGTTGAGGCCGACCGAAATGGGCTTGGCGTGGCGAACCGAGTTCCAGAAGGCTTCGGTGGTCTGGCCGGACAGGGTACGGCCCGAAGCGTCGGTAATGGTCCCGGAGATCATGATCGGCAGCTCGAAGCCGATGTCCTCGAATACCTGTTGCACGGCGAAGATCGCCGCTTTGGCATTGAGCGTGTCGAAAATAGTCTCGATCAGGATCAGGTCGGACCCGCCTTCGATCAGGCCGCGCGTGGCTTCGGTGTAGTTCTCGACCAGCTCGTCGAAGGTCACGTTGCGGTAGCCGGGATTGTTCACATCCGGTGACAGCGAGCAGGTACGGCTGGTCGGGCCGAGCACGCCGGCAACGAAGCGCGGGCGATCGGGCGTTTCGGCCGTCTTGGCGTCGGCGGCTTGTCGGGCGAGGCGGGCGCCTTCGACGTTCAGCTCGTAGACCAGCTCCTCCATGCCGTAATCCGCCTGGGATACGCGCGTGGCATTAAAGGTGTTGGTTTCGACGATGTCGGCGCCCGCGTCGAAGTAAGCCTTTTCAATCGCGCTGATGGCGTCCGGCCGGGTGAGGATCAACAGGTCGTTGTTGCCTTTCAGATCCTGCGGCCAATCGGCGAAGCGCTCGCCGCGGTAGTCGGATTCTTCCAGTTTGTAACTCTGGATCATCGTGCCCATGCCGCCGTCGAGAATCAGGATGCGCTCCTTGAGGGCCTGCTGGAGTGCCTGGAGACGGGCATTGCGGTCGAGCATGAGAACTACCTGAAGCTGGTTGCGAGGACCGCGAATAATAGCAAAGCTGCACGCTTTTTGATCACCCGCTGATTTACATGAGCAGCGCTCATGTTGATAAAGTGCTCGTAAGCGGCAGACCCCTGCGTAGACCGGTAAGTCCTACTAAAACACTAGGACTTTATCCGGGGCGGTGGTTGGCGTACACTGCCGGGCATGTATGAGAGGAGTTCCCATGAGCGCCATTACCATTACCGAAGCTGCACACGATTACCTGGCCGACCTGCTTGAAAAGCAGAACACTACCGGGATCGGTATCCGGGTCTTTATCACTCAGCCAGGCACGCCTTACGCTGAAACCTGCATCGCCTATTGCAAACCGGGCGAGGAAAAGCCGGACGACATCGCGGTCTCTCTTAAGAGCTTTACCGCCTGGATCGACGGCACCAGCGAACCATTCCTGGAAGACGCCCTGGTTGATTACGCCACTGACCGCATGGGCGGACAGCTGACTATCAAGGCACCCAACGCCAAGCTGCCGATGGTCAATGAAGACAGCCCGCTCAATGATCGCATCAATTATTACCTGCAGACCGAAATCAATCCCGGACTTGCCAGCCATGGCGGGCAGGTGACTTTGATCGATGTGGTGGACGAAGGCGTGGCAGTGCTGCAGTTCGGAGGTGGGTGCCAGGGTTGCGGTCAGGCTGATGTAACGCTCAAGGAGGGTATTGAAAAAACCTTGCTGGAAAGGATCCCGGAACTGAAGGGCGTGCGTGATGTGACCGACCACACCAATCGCGACAATGCCTATTATTGAGTGGTAACGGCCTAAACGGTGGCTGTTTCGGTCAGCTTGATGGCTGATTGCTACTATCTTTTCGCGTCGTCCCCACAGCGCCCGCTAGCTGAGATAAGCTGTCCAGGATCCAGAGGCCTGGCCAAGTGAGCGAGCGCTGCATGTCTGCCGTTTCCCTTTTGATTTGCGATGATTCCAGCCTGGCGCGCAAGCAATTGCTGCGCGCACTGCCGGCTGAGTGGCCGCTGGATATTTCTCAGGCTGCCAGTGGTCGCGAGGCGCTTGAACGAATTCGCGAAGGGGACATCGATGTCTTGCTGCTCGATCTGACCATGCCAGACATGGACGGCTATGGGTTACTGGCAGCCCTTCGCCACGAGCAGCTGGAATGCAAGGTCATCGTGATCTCGGCGGACGTCCAGGAAGAGGCCGTGCGCCGGGTGCTGGAATTGGGTGCGCTGGCATTCATTCGCAAGCCTGCCGATCCGGTACATCTGCAGCAGACCCTGGCGGGGCTTGGGGTTGTCGGCAGCGAATTGCCGGCGCTCGGAGAGCGAAACGCCGGTCCGGTTGCGTTCCGCGATGCCTTTCGTGAGGTCGTTAACGTAGCGATGGGGCGAGCGGCGGCACTGCTCGCCAAGGTGCTAGGGGTGTTCGTGCAGCTGCCCATCCCCAATGTGAACATCCTCGAAGTCGGTGAATTGCACATGGCGCTGGCTGATGCCGCTCAAGGCGACAAGCTGTCGGCGGTGTGCCAGGGTTATATCGGCGGCGGCATCGCCGGCGAGGCACTGCTGATATTCCACGATTCCGAGATTGCTGACATGGCGCGTCTGATGCGCGCCGATGATTACCTCGAACTGGAGATGCTGCTCGATCTTTCCAGTCTTCTGATCAGCGCATGTCTGAGCGGTATAGCAGACCAGATCGATGTGGTCTTTTCTCAGGGGCACCCGCAGGTGCTGGGCCAGCATGCTTCAATCGACGAACTGATACGTCTCAACCGTAAACGCTGGAAAAACACCTTGGCGGTTGAAATCAGCTACAGCCTGGAAGGTCATGACATCCATTTCGACCTGCTCTTGCTGTTCACCGAAGACTCGGTTGAGCTGCTGTCACGCAAACTCGTCCCGTTGATGAGCTGAACATGTCCGAGCCGAACGATCTAAGCGAACTTCACTGGTTACTGGCCATCATCCAGAGTATCGACGTGGGTGTCGTGGTGCTTGACCGCGAGTATCGCATCGACGTCTGGAATACGTTCATGGAAAACCGCTCCGGACGGTTGCCCGAAGAGGCGCGCAAGAAAACCTTCTTTGAGCTGTTTCCTGAAGTCGACGAGCACTGGTTTCGCCGTAAGGTGGAGAACGTCGCTACGCTCGGGACTCCGTCGTTCACCATCTGGGAGCAGCGGCCGTATCTGTTGCGATTCAAAAACTACCAGCCGATTACCGGACTGGAAGATTTCATGTACCAGAACACCACTTTGATGCCATTGAAGGCGCTCAACGGCAGAATCGAACAGATCTGCCTGATCATCTATGACGTAACCGATGTGGCTACCAACCGTCGCCAGTTACAAGCGGCGAATCAGGAACTGCAGCGCCTATCCAGCACCGACCGCCTGACTGGCCTGTTCAATCGAGGCCATTGGGAGGAGATGCTGCGTCAGGACTATGCGCGACATCTTCGCTATGAGCGCAACGCAGCGCTGGTCATGTTCGATATCGACCACTTCAAGAAGATCAACGACAGCTACGGCCATCAGGCCGGCGATGCCGTGATCCAGCAAACTGCCGAGCTTGTTCGGCAGTGCATGCGCGACGCGGATATTGCCGGACGCTACGGCGGTGAGGAGTTCGTGGTACTGCTGCCGGACACCGACAGCGAGGGCGCAGTGACCTTTGCTGAACGGTTACGGCAAACCATTGCGGCTCATGAGGTCGTCTACGACGGGCACAGCATTCGCTTCACCGTCAGTTTGGGAATTGCGGACCTTAGCCAGCCAACCAGTGGTTACGCGCAACTGATTGAGCGCGCAGACAACGCCCTGTACTCATCAAAAGCCGCAGGGCGCAATCAGGTGACGCTGTACCACTAGGCCTTCGTGCGGGCGCTCAGAAATTTCAGCAAAGTGACTTCTTCACTGCTCATCCACTTGCGCTTTCTCGCCTTGCTCAGTTGCGCCAGTTCGCCAGCGACGAAGGCGTCAAGCACGTCAGGGTGGATGTAGCACTGGCGACACACTGCGGGCGTATTACCGAGTTGGCGAGAAACCTGGGAAACCACATCGACCAGATTGCGGCGCGCCACGGTGTCCGGTTGCCATTCACGCTTGCGCAGGTATTCCAGCGCCAAGGCACTCCCTGCCCAGGTTCGATAGTCCTTGGCGGTAAAGTCGCCCCCGGTCATCTCCTGTATGAATGCGTTAACGTCACTGGAGCTGACTGGCCGACGCACACCATGTTCGTCCAGGTATTGAAACAAATGCTGACCTGGCAACTCCATGCAGCGCCGGATGATGCGCGCCAGGCGCTGGTTCTTTAGTGTCACGCGATGCTCTACACCGCTTTTGCCTCGGAACTGAAAACGGATTGCCGCGCCCCGTACATCGACATGACGGGTTCGCAGTGTGGTCAGCCCATAAGAGCGGTTTTCTTTTGCGTATCGCGAGTTGCCAACACGGATCAGGGTCGATTCGAGCAACTGCACCAGCAGCGCCATTACCTTTTCCCTCGGCATGCCATGCAAGGACAACTGCTGCTGCAAGCGCTCACGCATTCGCGGCAAGGCAGAACCGAATGACAGGACACGTTCGTACTTGCTGCTGTCGCGGATCTCTCGCCAGCGAGCGTGATAACGATATTGCTTGCGACCGCGAGCGTCGCGTCCAGTCGCCTGCATATGACCTTGAGGATCCGGGCAAATCCAGACATCGGAATAAGCGGGCGGAATGGCCAGCTTGTTGATGCGGGCTATTTCCTGCACATCAAGGATGCGCTCGCCCGACGGCAGGAAATAAGCAAATTTACCTCTGAGCTTTCGGCGGCTGATGCCTGGCCCGTGATCGTCCACGTAGTGCAGATCGGTAGGTAGCTCAGGGCAGAGGGCCGTGCCGGTATCCGGCATTTCATCCGCCGGCTGCGGGCGAACGCCCTCCGCCAATTGCGGCGCCTTCCCGCTGCCCTGATCGATCAGCATGCATGCTCCTGAAAGGGCCTCTGCCCGGCGTTCTAAGCCCAGCTGCGTCAATGATTGTGCGTTGAATGCAGCCAGGCTGTCCTGGTGGTTGTTGGCGACTTGCTGGGCGAGGCCGGTGTCAGTCTTCGCTTTCCTGGCTGTTACGCATCAACAGCCGTATCGCGGCTACAAGTTCGTCGATTGCCTCGCGATAGATAGCCGGATCCGCCTTTGTTTCGGCGCTGTCCGCCAGCCGTCGTGCACTTTCCAGATGGTCATTTATCGAGGAATAGTCTCCGATCATATAAGCGCTCCTGGGTTCGAACGAGAAGGGTGCTGACACAAGCGCTGTGTCTCAATAACAGACCGGCACGGACGACAGGGGTTCTGGCTCGCGTAACGGCGCAGCATGAACAGCAATGTTGTTTCCATTTTTGCTGCCAATGCCATGCCGCTTGTCAGTAGCGGCGCCTCCACCGAGATCATTGCGGCAGCTGATCGCGGAAATATTGGCTCCGTCCGGCTCCGATACTCACTGTTCGGCGCCGTTGAATCATGCTCAGTCAGTAATCCCAGGCTGTGCAGGCATGGACCATGCACTCAATTTCACGCCATCCTTGCTCAATTCGAGTCGGGCAGCCTCCAGCAAACCGGCCAAGTGGGCCGGGTCTGCATACTGAGATCGCGCGATATGTAGGATTGATAGAACTTCGTCACCTGCCGCACTGGTTACGCTTAGCGAGAAGCTGCCGTCCGTGTGGTCGGCTCGAGTCACTGCATGACAGGGTAAAAACGCCATTTCGCAGATGCGTCTGGCTTCATCAAGGTCAAGGACTGCCGATGTCATCCTCTTGGTCCGCAGATATTGATCATTTTGCAGGTGCAACGTCGAAGATCAGATTGATCCCATCGCCGCTGCCGTCACCCACTACCGAGCCCTGTACCGGTTTGTGCGTCACCTGACGACCCTTGTAGAAGTCGCTCAGATGCTGCTGCGCTACATCGCAGACATGTGTGATCAATCCGGTGGTCTGCGTATCGCGGGGAATGATGAACTTGAGGGTGATGCAATGGCCTTGTTCACCCTCCGGCAGATTGGCCAGACCGCTGCTATGCCATTGATCATTGACGTAGGCTTCTGCACCTTTCATGGGCTGCTCCTTGTTTATTGGCTTATTGCTGGGACCGTCGAATACCCGAATGGGTCCGTCTGCTCAGCGGAGCACCTGCGCGGATCAGGCACTTGAAAGCGAAAAGGCCCGGCGCTTGCGCAGCCGGGCCTCATCTAAACGCGGACAGTTTTATTCGGGCATGTGCCAAGGAGCCAAATGTACGCCTTGGCGACTCAGGTCGGCGCGTGCCTGCTCCAGTGACTGGCCGAGCTTGATCGGGTCGGAGTAGACATGGCTAGCCAGTTTGCAATGACCGACGGTGCGCGATTCGCTGCCATCCAGAACTGTGATACTGAGCTCGCCGTTGCCTTCGAGCAGCGTCCAGGCCACGCACTGGAATGGTTTGAACGCACGGTCAGTAATCAGGAGGGCGTCGTTAAAGCGAAGCGGGCTGTTCATCAGGCATGTCTCTCTGTGTGATAACCAAAAATCGGATATGAGCCTGCCGCCAAGCTGTCGGCGCTGGCCTTACATATCCATTGATGTACACAGAGGACCGATAAGTCACAGGGCTGTTTCGTGTTTTACGGTTTTTTTTGCAATTAGCCAAAGGTCTAGCATTAGCTGCAGCTTGCACTCTCGGCTTAATTGCAAGCTAAGTTATTGTTTTAGTTGAGCTAGTTTCAGGTGGCACATGTAGATTCCGGTTCAAACCTGCGTTTAATGTTGTTTCGGGTGTGGCGAAGAGCCGCAACCGGAGTAAAAAACAAAACGGCCAGATCCAAGTTCTGGATCTGGCCGATGTATACAAAGCGCTGCGCTAATTCTGCGTAGTCAGACCTTGAACTGCCTGAGCAGGCGATTCAACTGCTCGGCTAGCTCACCGAGCCGCTCTCCTGCCGCGCTCGACTGCTCGGCGGCCTGTGTACTTTGTTGCGCCAACCCAGCTGCCTGAGTGACATTCTGGTTGATGTCTTCGACTACGTGCGTTTGTTGCAATGTAGCGCTGGCTATCGACGCGTTTAATCCCGACAGGTTGCGCAGTGCCTGGGCAATTTGGCCAAGGCTTGCCCCGGCCTGACTCGCTTGCTCCACGGTGGCCTGGGAAGCTCGGCTGCTTTCCATGATCACCGTGACGGCTGCACCTGAGTTCTTCTGCAGGCGTTCGATCATTGTGTGAATCTCGGCCGTTGAGGTCTGGGTGCGTTGCGCAAGCAGGCGAACCTCGTCGGCTACCACTGCGAAGCCTCGACCTTGCTCACCTGCGCGGGCTGCCTCGATCGCGGCGTTTAGTGCGAGGAGGTTGGTCTGATCGGCGATCGATCCGATGACCTCGAGAACCGATCCGATCTTGGTGGTCTCGTCAGCTAACGACTGGATGACCCCGACCGCTTCGTTGATGGTGGTTGAGAGCTGGTCGATCTGCTGCAAGCTGGCTTCGATATTTCGTTGCCCCAAGCCTGCCTGTTTCTCCGCGTCACCTACTTCATTGGATGCCTGTTCAGCATTCTTCGCCACTTCCTGAACAGCATAGGTGACCTCGTTGACGGCTGTGGCAACCAGCTCCATTTGTTGCGACTGTTGCTGACTCTGCTTGTGCGCCTGTCCGGCCAGACCGCCGAGTGAATTAGAGGAAGTTTCCAGTGCGCCGGAGGTCTCAAACAGTTGCCCGATCACCGAGCGAAGCTTGGCGGTAAAGGTGTTGAAGTCACGGCTAAGTGTGGTCAGCTCGTCGTTGCCTGACACGTCGAGGTTGCGCGTCAGGTCGGCTTCGCCGCTGGCGATGTTGGCCATCGCCTGCATGGAGTGGCGCAATGGCTGAGTAATACTGCGGATGAGGATGGCGACCAGCACCGCCATCAGCGCAGCGATTGCCAGGCCGATGATCGAAAAACGGACGAGATAATTCTGGAACTCCGCTTCGACGTCGTCGACGTAGATCCCCGAACCTATGATCCAGCCCCATGGCTTGAACAGCTCGACATAGGAGATCTTCGGCACAGGGTCTTTCTCGCCGGGCTTCGCCCACTGGTAGTCAACCAGGCCGGCACCTTTGAGTTGAGCAATCTTGACCATCTCGTTGAACAGTTCTTTGCCGTTCGGATCCTTAACCTTGGACAGATTCTGGCCCTCAAGCTCGGGTTTCATCGGATGCATGACCATGACGGGCTGCATGTCGTTGATCCAGAAATAGTCGTTCTGGCCATAGCGAATCAGACGAACCTGATCCATTGCGGCTTTCTGTGCCTCGGCCGTCGTCATGCTCCCGTTGGCTTCGAGCTGCTGGTAATAGGTCAGTACTCCTCGCGCGGTCTCGACGATGTTTTGCGTCATGACCTGCTTGCCTTTGTACAAGTCGCTACGCACTTGCTGGATCATCAGCAGGCCAAGCACGAAGAGCATGGCCACCGCTACCAGTGGAATCAGCCAGAGGCGCTTACTAATCGGGAAGTTTCTTAGCAGATTCATAGGGTTGTAAGCTCCTGTTAATGTCTTGTGTTTTTTATTATTCGAATAGGGAGTGGAGCGCGGCGACACGGTCTGCCCTGAAAAACAGTTAAGGCAGCGGTTTTGGTCATGGCTCATGAATAGCGTTTCGGCTGTCAGTTGAAAAAGATGAGGGTGGCCGCGTTCACCAATGAATTTACTTGGCTAAAGCGAGTCAGAACAGCGCTCAGATGGCTATCTGACATATACCTTTGTGGCATATTCAGCCGCGATAAAATCCAGCGTTAAATTGGGGAAATAGATGGACCTATGGATTGCCTTTCAGGCGTTGCTTCTAGGGGTAGTGGAAGGCATCACGGAGTTTCTGCCGATATCCAGCACCGGGCACCAGATCATCGTCGCGGACCTGATCGGTTTCGGCGGGGAAAGAGCGCTGGCTTTCAACATCATTATTCAGCTAGGTGCGATCCTGGCGGTCGTGTGGGAGTACCGGCGCAAGATCGTCGACGTGGTGGTCGGCCTGCCGAAACAGAAGCAGGCTCAGAAGTTTACCGGGAACCTGCTGGTCGCGTTTTTTCCGGCGGTGGTGCTTGGTGTCACCTTCGCTGATCTCATCCATGAGTTCCTGTTTAACCCGATCACGGTAGCTGCCGCACTGGTAATTGGTGGCGTGGTGATGCTCTGGGCTGAAAAGCGAGCGCATGAAGTGCAGGCCGAAACGGTTGATGACATGCACTGGAGCCAGGCCCTGAAGGTGGGTTTCGCACAGTGCTTGGCTCTCATTCCCGGCACCTCCCGTTCGGGTGCAACGATCATCGGTGGACTGTTGTTCGGGCTGTCCCGTAAGGCAGCCACGGAGTTTTCGTTCTTCCTGGCCATGCCAACCATGGTCGGTGCTGCGGTGTATTCGGGTTACAAGTATCGAGATCTTTTTCAGCCAGCCGATTTGCCGGTGTTTGCGATCGGCTTTGTTACATCGTTCATCTTTGCGATGGTGGCTGTCAGAGCCTTGCTGAAATTTATAGGCAACCATAGCTACGCGGCATTTGCCTGGTATCGAATCATCTTCGGCATCATCATCCTTGGAACCTGGCAGTTCAGCCTGATCGACTGGAGTACTGCGGCCGGCTGAGCACGCTTGAACAGATAGCCAAGGAGCGCTTACGTGCACTCGTTCGAACATCAGCTTCTATCAGTCAACGGCATCATACTCAGCATCTATAGCGCGGGTCCCCTGAATGGGCCTGTAGTCTGGTTGCTGCACGGGTTTCCTGAAAGTTGGTATTCGTGGCGGCACCAGATACGGATGCTGGCGGAGGCGGGATATCGGGTGTTGGTCCCTGAAATGCGCGGCTACGGGCAGACCAGCGCTCCGGATGATGTCTCCAGCTATGACCTGATGACCGTCTGCGCAGACATCCAGGCGGCGATGGACCTGCTTGGTCAGCGCTCGGTAGCAGTGGTGGGGCACGATTGGGGCGCACCGGTCGCCTGGCATCTAGCCTTGCTTGAGCCGCAACGAGTCAGAGTGATCGCCGCCATGGCCGTGCCCTACGGTGGTCGTCCGAAACGACCTGCTATAGAGATCATCCGCAGCCAGTTCGCCGATCGGTTCAACTACATCCTTTACTTTCAGCAGCCTGGTGTTGCCGAGACCGAGTTGGATCAGGACATTCCGCGCACGTTGCGGATGATGATGCACAACACCTCGGCAGCGGTCCCCAAGGATTTGTTTCTACAGGACAAGCCGGCCGGCAGCTCGCTCTATCAGGGCATGCGAGATCCCGGCGCGCCCCCAGCCTGGTGCGCTTCGGACGCGTTCGCCGTCTACCTCGCTACGTTCGAGGGGCGTGGCTTTCGTGGTGCACTGAACTGGTATCGCAATTTCGAGCGTAACTGGGAGCGCACAGCGCCGTTAGCCGAACGAAAGGTTGAGCAGCCCGCGCTTTTCCTGCTGGGCGACAAGGATCCGGTTGGTACTCTGGAAGCCCATACGCTGCAGAAGATGCCCAGCTGGGTTTCGGACCTTGAGCAGCACATCGTCGAGGACTGTGGTCATTGGATACAGAGCGAGCAGCCCGAGCAGGTCAACAGGCTTCTTCTCAGTTTTCTTGAGCGCCGCTACACCTAAGCCCGAAGGGGCTAGCTGCTCGTAGCGCCAGAGGTAAGCGGCTAGAATCCCCGGTTTTCCGCGGGATCACTTGCCATGGAATTACGCGGTCAGCTGAAAAGCTGGAACGATCAGAAGGGATTCGGTTTCATTCGGCCGGAACAGGGTAGCGAGGAAATCTTCGCGCATATTTCGGCCATGCGCGGCGCTCGGCGTCCGGTGCAGGGCGACCGGGTACTCTACATCAGTGAACGGGACGAGAACGGACGCCTGCGCGCCACGCATATACGCCTGGACGCAGGGCTGTCTTTAGACGAGCCGGCCATTCGACGAAAGCCGCCTGGGGTAGCGGTCCAGTCCGCGCAGAATAGAAGCACCCAACCAAGTCCAAAGCAAGGCCTTTGCGCAACGGGGCGATAAGGTGGCCGCTACCAAAACTCCTGGGGTTGATTCTGCTCTGTCTGTTACCGGCACTCGGGCTTTTTCGTATGGCGGGGCAGGGTAGCTACTGGCCGCTCTATGCCTATCTCTTGGGTAGCCTGTTGGCGTTTGGGCTCTACCTGCACGACAAGCGCAGCGCACTGCGTAGCGGCTGGCGTACGCCCGAGGCCCGCCTGCATCTGGTTGAGTTGCTGGGCGGCTGGCAGGGTGCGTTGATCGCTCAGCAGGCATTGCGTCACAAGACGCGTAAATTCTCTTTCCAGCTGGTGTTCTGGCTGATCGTCATCGTTCATCGGGCCGCGTGGCTGGACTATCTGTATCTCCAGAGCATGTATCGACACCTGCCGCATTTCTGAGTACATAAAACCAACGACAGCAGATACAAAAACGCCCCGGCTTAGCGGGGCGCTTTCGTGCGTTGCGGACCGTTAGATCACGCCGAGGCTGCGCAGGTAGTCATCGTACGTTCCGCTGAAGTCGGTCACGCCCGAAGCCGACAGCTCGATAATGCGGGTCGCTAGCGACCCAACAAATTCCCGGTCATGGCTGACGAAGATAAGAGTGCCCGGATAGTTCTCCAGTGCAAGGTTGAGCGCCTCGATCGATTCCATATCGAGGTGGTTCGTAGGTTCGTCCATCAGCAGCACGTTAGGCTTTTTCAAGATCAACTTGCCGAAGAGCATGCGGCCCTGTTCGCCACCGGATATCACGCGGACGGATTTCAGGATTTCGTCGTTGGAGAACAGCATGCGACCAAGGGTGCCGCGCACGACCTGCTCGCCACCTTGTGTCCATTGACTCATCCAGTCGAACAGCGTGACATCATCTTCGAAATCATCGGCGTGATCCTGAGCGTAGTAGCCGAGTTCGGCGCTCTCGGTCCACTTCACCGAACCCGCATCGGGTTGCAGCTCGCCAACCAGTGTGCGAAGCAGGGTGGTCTTGCCAATCCCGTTAGGGCCGATAATGGCTACGCGCTCTCCGGCCTCGACCGTGAAGCTGAAATTCTTGAACAGCGTTTTGCCGTCAAAGCCCTTGGCCACATGCTCCACGGTCACAGCCTGGCGGTGCAGCTTCTTGGTTTGCTCGAACCGGATGAAGGGGCTGACACGGCTGGATGGCTTGACCTCGGCCAGCTGGATCTTGTCGATCTGCTTGGCCCGTGAAGTCGCCTGCTTGGCCTTGGAGGCGTTGGCCGAGAAGCGGCTGACAAAGGTCTGCAGTTCGGCGATTTGCGCCTTCTTCTTTGCGTTGTCCGACAGCAGCTGCTCGCGTGATTGGGTCGCCGCGGTCATGTACTCGTCGTAGTTGCCAGGGAACAGGCGCAACTCGCAGTAATCCAGGTCCGCCATGTGCGTGCACACGCTGTTCAGGAAGTGGCGGTCGTGGGAGATGATGATCATGGTGCTGTTACGCGCCGTGAGTACGTTTTCCAGCCAGCGGATGGTATGAATGTCCAGGTGGTTGGTTGGTTCGTCGAGCAGCAGCACTTCAGGGTCGGAAAACAGTGCCTGCGCCAGCAACACACGCAGCTTCCAGCCGGGGGCGACCTCGCTCATCGGGCCGAAATGCTGTTCCAGAGGAATACCCAGGCCCAGCAGCAGCTCACCAGCTCGAGACTCGGCCGTATAACCGTCCATCTCGGCGAAATCGGTTTCCAGCTCTGCCACCGCCATGCCGTCGTCTTCGCTCATTTCTGGCAGCGAATAGATGCGCTCGCGTTCGGCCTTGACCTTCCACAGCTCCTCATGACCCATGATCACCGTGTCGATGACATTGAAGTCCTCGTAGGCGAACTGATCCTGCCGCAGCTTGCCGAGGCGCACGTTGGGTTCGAGCATGACCTGGCCTGCGGACGGCTCAAGATCGCCACCGAGGATTTTCATGAACGTCGATTTGCCGGACCCGTTGGCGCCGATCAGGCCGTAGCGATTGCCATTGCCAAATTTGACGGAGACGTTTTCAAACAGCGGCTTGGCGCCAAACTGCATGGTGATGTTAGCTGTAGAAATCAAGAAGCTCTATCTCGCGGGTTTCAGAGTGTTAGGTATCGGCTTGTGCATGCTCGGATCGAACGTTGTTGGTCGTTCGCCCAAAGCCCCCTCAGCGTTGATCCGGCGGGCGTACGTTAGCAGCAGCATTCGTGCGCAAGGCCGAGCTGTTGGGATAAAGGTAGGGGTTCATGCCAGACAGTGCCGCTATTGTCGCATAGCTGCGCCGGCAGTTGTATGAGGTCCACAAAAGCAAACGCCCCGAACCAGTCGGGGCGCTCACTCATCTACCGCTTCGTCGTCAGGCTGTTCTAGACAGCCTGCGATCTGAGCGTTGTCACTGAAGCGTCAAACGGCAACCACGTCGATCTTTGCCTTCGCCGCAGACTCGCGGAATTCGGCAATCTGATCGAAGCTCAGGTAGCGGTAAACGTCAGCCGCCATGGTGTCGATCTGAGCAGCGTAGACCATGTACTCCTCGACAGTCGGCAGACGGCCAAGAATCGAAGCAACAGCTGCCAGTTCGGCAGAAGCCAGGTACACGTTGGTCGCGTCACCGAGGCGGTTGGGGAAGTTACGAGTCGAGGTGGAGACGACTGTCGAGCCGGTTTCAACACGTGCCTGGTTACCCATGCACAGCGAGCAGCCCGGCATTTCCAGTCGCGCACCAGCACGGCCGTAGATGCCGTAATAACCTTCCTCGGTCAGCTGATGCTGGTCCATCTTGGTCGGAGGCGACAGCCACAGGCGCGTCGGTAGAGCACCTTCGACCTTGTCCAGCAGCTTGCCGGCGGCGCGGAAGTGACCAATGTTGGTCATGCACGAACCGATGAACACTTCGTCGATCTTCTCGCCTTGCACAGTCGAGAGCAGGCGAGCGTCATCCGGGTCATTCGGTGCACAGAGCACAGGCTCAGTGACTTCGGACAGGTCGATCTCGATGATCTCGGCGTACTCGGCATCCGCATCGGCAGCCAGCAGCTCCGGCTGGGCCAGCCAGGCTTCCATGGCCTGCGCGCGACGCTCCAGAGTACGAGCATCGCCGTAGCCTTCGCTGATCATCCAGCGCAGCAGGGTGATGTTCGACTGCAGGTATTCGGCGATCGCCGCTTCCGGCAGCTTGATGGTGCAGCCGGCAGCAGAGCGCTCTGCCGAGGCGTCAGACAGCTCGAACGCCTGTTCTACGGTCAGCTCGTTGAGGCCTTCGATCTCGAGAATGCGGCCGGAGAAGATATTCTTCTTGCCTTTTTTCTCTACGGTCAGCAGACCTTTCTGAATCGCGTAATACGGAATCGCATGAACCAGGTCGCGCAGGGTGATGCCAGGCTGCATCTTGCCCTTGAAGCGAACCAGTACCGACTCCGGCATGTCCAGCGGCATGACACCGGTGGCTGCGGCAAAGGCGACCAGACCGGAACCGGCCGGGAAGGAGATCCCCATCGGGAAACGGGTGTGCGAGTCACCGCCAGTACCGACAGTATCCGGCAGTAGCATGCGGTTCAGCCAGCTGTGGATGATGCCGTCGCCCGGGCGCAGGGAAACACCGCCGCGGGTCATGATGAAGTCCGGCAGGGTGTGGTGAGTGGTGACATCGATCGGCTTCGGATAAGCCGCGGTGTGGCAGAAGGACTGCATCACCAGGTCGGCAGAGAAGCCGAGGCAAGCCAGGTCCTTCAGCTCGTCGCGAGTCATCGGGCCAGTGGTGTCCTGGGAGCCGACGGTGGTCATCTTCGGTTCGCAATAGGTGCCCGGACGGACGCCTTTGCCTTCCGGCAGACCGCAGGCGCGACCGACCATTTTCTGGGCGAGCGTGAAGCCCTTGTTGCTTTCTGCCGGCGCTTCCGGCTTCTTGAACAGGTCAGTCGGACCCATGCCAAGTTCGGCGCGTGCTTTCTCGGTCAGACCGCGACCGATGATCAGCGGAATACGGCCGCCAGCGCGCACTTCGTCGAGCAGGACGTCAGTTTTCAACTGGAAAGTGGTGACCAGCTCATCGCTACCATGGCGGCGGACTTCGCCTTTGTACGGGTAGACGTCGATTACGTCGCCCATTGCCAGGTCGGAGCAATCGAACTCGATCGGCAGTGCGCCGGCGTCTTCCATGGTGTTGTAGAAGATCGGCGCGATCTTGGTACCAAAGCAGAAACCGCCGGCACGCTTGTTCGGCACGTTCGGGATGTCGTCTCCAAAGAACCACAATACCGAGTTGGTAGCGGATTTACGCGAAGAACCGGTGCCGACCACGTCACCAACGTAGGCGACAGGGAAGCCTTTGGTTTGCAGCTCTTGCATCTGCTTGAGTGGACCAACCGAGCCAGGAACGTCGGGGTTGATGCCGTCGCGAGCCATTTTCAGCATCGCCAGCGCGTGCAGCGGGATGTCCGGGCGCGACCAGGCGTCTGGTGCTGGGGATAGGTCGTCGGTGTTGGTTTCACCAGTGACCTTGAATACGGTCAGAGTGACCTTCTCGGCAACGGGGGCGCGGTTCTTGAACCACTCGCCTTCCGCCCAGGACTGCAGAACAGCTTTGGCGTTGGCATTGCCGGCTTTGGCTTTTTCAGCGACATCGTGGAAAGCATCGAACATCAGCAGGGTGTGCTTGAGTTGCGCTGCAGTGGTGTCGGACAGTTCGGCGTCATCGAGCAGGTCGACCAGCGTGACGATGTTGTAACCGCCCTGCATGGTGCCCAGCAACTCAACGGCGTGCTGCTTGCTGATCAGCGGCGAGGTGGCTTCGCCTTTGGCGATGGCGGCAAGGAAGCCGGCCTTGACGTAAGCGGCTTCGTCCACGCCCGCAGGAACGCGGTTGGTGATCAGATCAAGGAGAAATTGTTCTTCGCCGGCAGGCGGGTTTTTCAGGAGTTCGACCAGGCCCGCGGTCTGCTCGGCGTTCAGCGGCTGGGGCACGACGCCCTGAGCGGCACGCTCTTCTACGTGTTTGCGATAGGCTTCAAGCACAGTTTTATACCCTCATCATTGGTCCCATGGGTGTCTCGGGACGCGCATCCGGAAGCTGTTTTCAAAGTTTTACGCCGGGTTGAGAACCGGGCGCGCAGGTGAGAGGGATCTGCGCACCCGGCGGAGTAGCCGGATAACTGTGCTCGTGACGCTTTGAAAACAGCTTCTTGCGGATTGTGGCGCCTAAAACGGCGGGCCGATTCTACTGGAACGGGCCCGCAAAGTTAAGTGAAACGCCAAGGCGCGGCCGTGGCGGCGCTAACAGGTGGTCGCTGGCTGTTTCGGATGAGGCCCGTGATCCGTGGGCTGCAGGGCCTCTTTTGAAGGCGTGCCTTGGATTGGTCAGTGACCCGGCTTGGACAAAAGTCTAAGATGCGGCGCTGTTCATCGATCCATCGCCCGCCATGTCCAATCAGCGAATCAAAACACCTTGCGTCGGCCTTTGCTCCACTGTTTATGGCGATCTTGTCTGCCGCGGATGCAAACGGTTTCATCATGAAGTGGTGAACTGGAATGGCTACAGCGAAGAAGTCAAACGCTCGGTCTGGCAGCGCCTGGAGGTACTGCTTGCGCAGGTGATGGCGGCCAAGCTGGAAGTTTTCGATGCGACGCTGTTGCGTTCTCAGCTGGAAAGCCGACAGATTCGCTTCGTTGCAGACCAGTCGGCCTACTGTTGGGCGTATCAATTGATCGCACGGGGCGCGAGGGTCATTCAGCAGCTCGAAGCCTACGGCGTCGTGCTACTGCCGGAGTTTCGCGATTGGTCCTTGCCTGAACTCCGTGATGCGATCGATCGGGAGTTCTTTCTCCTGTCTGAAGCCCACTACCAGCGTTACATTGCCCCCCGCTTTCTGCAGGACATGGCGCGCTAGGGCTCGGATAGCCGAGGAAGGTGTTGGCCAACCTCGGCTTATGGCCCTAGCGGCGGGCCACGAGCTCTTCAAGGTGGTCGATGATGTCTTCTGGCTTGAGCACCAGAACATCACTTTCCAGTGTGTCGAGCACTACCTCTGCAGTGTTGCCCATCAGGGCTCCGGAGAATCCAGTTC
The DNA here is from genome assembly GCF_902506445.1 of Pseudomonas sp. 9Ag. Classification (NCBI taxonomy): domain Bacteria; kingdom Pseudomonadati; phylum Pseudomonadota; class Gammaproteobacteria; order Pseudomonadales; family Pseudomonadaceae; genus Pseudomonas; species Pseudomonas sp. 9Ag. Next base: position 2,334,611 of record NZ_LR733836.1, on the reverse strand, counting down.
GGGCGACAGTACCGATGACCGTTACGGCAGCCTGAAGCTGGTGGCACACGCGAGGGATCAGAGCGTCCGCAGGCCCTTCCTCGATGTGCAGCTGGCCGTCAGGTATGTCGAACTCGGTCTGAAATTGCCGGCAAGCGTTGCGGTAGCGGGCTTCTATCGTTTCCTTGAGCTGAAACGCGGGATCAGCGGAGGACAGCATCGCCGACGGATGAGCGCTGATCACATGCAAAGTGCCCTCGGCGAGCGATGCAATCTGGTAGCCATAGTTGATGATGCTGGAGTGAAGTGTCCGATGCTCGATGTCGGCATTGCCAACATCTACTGCGGCGAGAATGTTGCCGCCCGTCCACGGCGCTTCGGTTTTGACCATCAGCACCGGGCAGGGGCAATAGCGCAATAACTTCCAGTCATCAGGCGTCAGCAGGGCGCGTTTCAGTGGGTTGTCGGCAATATGCTGTTTGATCACCAGGCCACAGCCTTCGGCTTGCTGAGCGCTGATGATGGTCTGGTGAAGGTTCTCATGCCAGGCCTGACCTGCCGTGACGGCGTGGCCTTGGTCTTCGAGCTCTTGACGCAAGCTCTCAAGGTAGCTGCTGTGGTCCTGTTTGGCGTCGCAGATCAGCAAGTGCAACCGGGACTGGCTGACGCTGGAAATCAGCCGCGCTCTTTTTAACGCCAGGTTTTCGGAAAGTTTCGGGTCAATTACCACGAGGATGCAGCGTATGGCTTGCATGATCGGCTCCGTTTGGGTGATCGGACGGTTTCACTATAGACAAGGGTTGCACGACAGCCACTGATCCATATCAAGCAGCGCTGGTCGTTGATTGCCGGGCTCGTATAATGCGCGGCGGGCGAACGACTTCATGCGGCCCCGCCGCTTTCATTTCCTTCATGAATACCAAGACCTCATGCTCCCTGAACTGAATGAATTCCTTGGCTGTGTGACACCTTCGGCGTGGGTCGACGTTGCGCTGCAGAACCAGGACGTGATGCTGATCGATCATGGCAACTGCGAGAAGAAGGCTGCGGGCGCGGCCTTCCAGTTGATGTTTCGCTACGTCGATAAGCCCGACTTGCAGAACAAAATGTCGCGTTTGGCCAGAGAAGAATTGCGGCATTTCGAGCAAGTGCTCTCGCTCATCCGCAAGCGCGAAATCGGTTTGCGCAATATCGGCTCGTCCCGTTATGCCGCCGTTTTGCGCGAGTTGGTACGCAACCACGAACCCTACCGGCTAACCGATACGCTGGTGATTGGCGCATTCATCGAAGCTCGCTCTTGTGAGCGTTTTGCGATGCTGGTGCCACACCTCGACGACGAGCTCGGGCGGTTCTACCACGGGCTGCTAAAGTCTGAAGCGAGGCACTTTCAGGATTACCTGAAGCTGGCCTACCTCTATGGAGAGGCGGCGGACATCGATGCAACCATCGTGCGCGTTCGTGAACGTGAGCGCGAACTGATCGAAAGCCCTGACTCCGAGTTCCGTTTCCACAGCGGCGTACCGAGCGCCGCTTGACGGTTCAGGTCAGGTCGAATGGCGCTTGGTGAAGGCCTGCCTCATCGACCTGCAACGCCCAGCCCTGGCGATCCCAGTCACCCAGCACGATGCGCACGGCAGATTGACCGTCGATCTGTATCGAATGGGTTGCTGGTCGGTGGGTGTGGCCGTGGATCAAGGTGCGGACTTTGTGACGTTGCATGATCTTGATGACTTCGTCTGGCGTCACGTCGACGATGTCGCTGGCCTTCATGCGCGTCTCTTCCTTGCTGCTTGAGCGCAGTTTCTGCGCCAGCTTCTGACGCTTGGCGAGGGAAAGATTATGCAGGATGAAGAGGCTGAGCGGATTGCGCAGCCAGCGCCGTAAGCGCATATAGCCTTCGTCACGCGTGCATAGACTGTCGCCATGGGTCAGCAGTACCCGCTCGCCACCAATCTGTGCAATATGCGGATCGGCCAGCAGTGTGCACCCGGCCTCGCGACAGAACGCCTTGCCGATCATGAAGTCGCGGTTGCCGTGCATCAGGTAGACACGCGTCCCACCCTGACTCAGCGCATTCAGCGCCCGGGCTATTTCATGCTGGAACGGCGACATGCCGTCATCGCCGACCCAGACCTCAAAAAAGTCGCCAAGGATATAGAGCGCCTCGGCTTGGGCTGCACGTGTCTCCAGGAAACGAAGAAACGCCCGGGTGATATCCGGGCGCTTTTCTTCGAGGTGCAGATCTGAGATCAACAGAATCAATGCAAGTTACTCGACGATCTCGGCTTTCTCGATCACTACGTCTTCCACCGGAACGTCCTGATGGCCGGACTTCATGGTGGTGGGCACGCCTTTGATCTTTTCGACCACGTCCATGCCTTCAACCACTTCACCAAATACCGCGTAACCCCAGCCCTGAACGGTCGGCGCGGTGTGGTCGAGGAAGTCGTTGTCCTTGACGTTGATAAAGAACTGGGCGGACGCCGAGTGTGGCTCCATCGTGCGCGCCATGGCCAGCGTGCCTGTCTTGTTGGAAAGGCCGTTGTTGGCTTCGTTCTTGATCTGCGCGCGGGTTGCTTTCTGCTTCATGCCGGATTCGAAACCACCACCCTGAATCATGAAATTGCTGATCACGCGATGGAAAATGGTGCCGTCGTAATGGCCGCTCTTGACGTATTCCTTGAAGTTGGCGGTTGTCTCGGGAGCCTTGTCTTCGAAGAGTTTGACGGTGATAACGCCGTGATTGGTATGAAGCTTGATCATTGAAAGTCGTCCTAATGAAGAAGAGGGAAGGTCGCGTCGTGCCGACAATGGGTAAGCGCTGCGGCTGAAGGGCGCTGCACGGCAGGCGCTTTGCTCTGTCAGGGGGTTGACGGGTCCGCTATGATAGGCGCTTTGATTTGGCGGGCCTACCCTGAGCCGCACACTCGCAGATCGTTAAGGACACCATGAGCAAGCCTGAGACTACCGCAGCCACCAATTTTCTCCGCCCGATCGTCCAGGCCGACCTGGAATCGGGTAAGCATGCCAAGATCATCACCCGCTTCCCGCCAGAGCCCAATGGCTACCTGCATATCGGCCATGCCAAGTCGATCTGCCTGAACTTCGGTCTGGCGAAGGAGTTTTGTGGCGAGTGCAATCTCCGTTTCGATGACACCAACCCGGCGAAAGAAGACCAGGAATACATCGATGCGATCAAGAGCGATGTTCAGTGGCTCGGTTTTCAGTGGGCGGGCGAAGAGCGCTACGCTTCGAACTACTTCGGCCAGCTGCATGATTGGGCTATCGAGCTGATCAAGGCGGGCAAGGCTTACGTTTGCGACCTGACGCCAGAGCAAGCCCGAGAGTACCGCGGCAGCCTGACCGAACCGGGCAAGAACAGCCCGTTCCGCGATCGCTCGGCGGAAGAGAATCTGGATCTGTTCGCGCGGATGAAGGCTGGAGAGTTTGCGGACGGCGCCAAGGCGCTGCGCGCCAAGATCGACATGGCCTCGCCGAACATGAATCTGCGCGATCCGATCCTCTACCGGATTCGCCATGCCCATCACCACCAGACCGGAAACGACTGGTGCATCTACCCGAGCTACGACTTCACCCATGGCCAGTCGGACGCCATCGAAGGCGTTACTCACTCGGTCTGCACCCTCGAGTTCGAAGACCATCGCCCACTCTACGAGTGGTTCCTTGAGAACCTCCCGGTGCCGGCGCGTCCGCGCCAGTATGAATTCGCGCGGCTGAACCTGAACTACACCATCACCAGCAAGCGCAAGCTCAAGCAGCTGGTTGATGAAAAGCACGTCAGCGGCTGGGACGATCCGCGCATGTCGACGCTCACAGGCTATCGTCGACGCGGTTATACCCCAGCGTCGATTCGTACCTTCTGCGACATGATCGGCGTGAACCGCGCGGGCGGCGTGGTCGATATCGGTATGCTCGAGTTTGCGATTCGTGAAGATCTGGACGCCAACGCGCCGCGGGCCATGTGCGTACTCAAGCCGTTGAAGGTCGTCATCACCAATTATCCCGAGGGTCAGACTGAGAATCTGGAGCTGCCGCGCCATCCAAAGCACGACATGGGCGTGCGCCAGCTGCCTTTCTCGCGGGAAATCTACATTGACGCCACCGATTTCGAAGAGGTGCCGCCGGCCGGGTTCAAACGGCTGATTCCGGGCGGGGAAGTGCGTCTGCGTGGCAGTTATGTGATCCGTGCCGATGAAGCGGTCAAGGACGAGCAGGGCAACATCATCGAACTGCGCTGCACCTACGACGAGAACACGCTGGGCAAGAACCCCGAGGGCCGCAAGGTCAAAGGCGTCATTCACTGGGTGCCGGCTGCTGAGAGCGTCGAGTGCGAAGTGCGTTTGTACGATCGCCTGTTCCGCTCGGCTAACCCCGAGAAGGATGAAGACGGCGGCAGCTTCCTGGATAACATCAACCCGGATTCGCTAGTGGTGCTGAAAGGCTGCCGCGCCGAGCCATCGCTGGCCTCTGCCGAGGCTGAGGATCGCTTCCAGTTCGAGCGTGAAGGCTACTTCTGTGTTGACCGCAAGGACAGCCGGCCGGACGCGATGGTATTCAACCGTACCGTAACGCTGCGTGATTCCTGGGGAGGCCAGTAATGGCGCTGGCGATCTACAACACGCTGAGTAAAACCAAGGAACCGCTCAAGCCATTGAGCGGAAACCAGGTGCGTATGTACGTCTGCGGCATGACTGTCTATGACTTCTGCCATATCGGTCATGCACGGGTCATGGTGGCGTTTGATGTCATCTCGCGCTGGCTGCGTCAGAGCGGTTACGACTTGACCTATGTGCGCAACATTACCGACATCGACGACAAGATCATTCGCCGAGCTCAGGAGAATGACGAAACCTTCGAGGCGCTGACAGGCCGCATGATCGCGGCCATGCATGACGACGAGGCACGGCTCAACGTGCTGCGTCCGGACATCGAACCTCGGGCTACCGACCACATCGCTGGCATGCACGGCATGATCCAGACGCTGATCGACAAGGGTTTTGCCTACGCACCGGGCAATGGCGACGTGTACTACCGGGTTGGCAAGTTTGCCGGCTACGGTAAGTTGTCGCGGCGCAAGATCGAAGACCTCAAGGTCGGGGCGCGTATCGAGGTCGACGAAGCCAAGGAAGATCCGTTGGATTTCGTGCTCTGGAAGGCCGCCAAGCCGGGCGAGCCGAGTTGGGGATCGCCTTGGGGCGCAGGCCGTCCGGGCTGGCACATCGAATGCTCCGTCATGTCCACCTGCTGCCTGGGCGACACTTTTGATATTCATGGCGGTGGGCCTGACCTGGTATTTCCGCATCACGAGAACGAGATCGCCCAGAGTGAGGCTGCAACTGGCAAGCAGTACGCCAATACCTGGATGCATGCCGGTGCCGTCCGTGTCGACGGCGAGAAGATGTCGAAGTCGTTAGGCAACTTCTTCACCATCCGAGAAGTGCTGGAGAAGTACCAGCCGGAAGTGGTTCGCTACCTGCTTGTCTCAAGCCACTATCGCAGCCCGATCAATTATTCCGAAGACAGTTTGAAGGAAGCCAAGGGCGCCCTGGAGCGGTTCTACACCGCCCTCAGAGGCCTGCCTGAGGCAACAGCGCAGGGTGGCGATACCTTCGCTGCTCGCTTTGGCGAGGCAATGGATGACGACTTCAACTCACCCGAGGCCTGCGCGGTACTGTTCGAGATGGCTCGCGAGATCAACCGTCTGCGCGATACGGAACTGCAGGCTGCGGCTGGCCTTGCGGCCCAACTCAAAGAGCTCGCCAACGTGCTCGGTATATTGCAGGTGGATCCAGACGCTTTCCTGCAAGCAGGGGCTGAAGGCAAGGTGGATGCCGCTGAGGTAGAAGCGTTGATTGCCGCACGCCTCCACGCTCGCGCCGATAAGAACTGGGCGGAGTCAGACCGGATTCGCGACCAACTGACCGACATGGGTGTCGTTCTCGAAGACGGGAAGGGCGGCACAACCTGGCGACTTGGCGACTAGAGCGCACTGTCAGTTACAGGCCGCATTTCAGGCTGCACGCGCCTGGATGCGGTCTTTTCATTCGTTGTCTGCGATGTTCGCTGTGATAACCGGTTCAGGCGGCATGCTGGCGCATTCGGCGCCTTGGTTAGGTCATTCTCATTTCTGTAGGAAGCTCGCCTCCCAGCAAGCCTATGTTGGATAAAGCCCTTCGGCTCGTAAGCGCTTGTATAGGGTGTTACGGCTCACGCCGAGATGCCGGGCCAGGTGCGAAACGTTGCCACGACAGGCTTCGAACTGTGCGCGGAGCGGCTCATTCGCAGGTATCGGAAACGACGGCATCTTGTCTGTCGGCAGAGACGGCCCGGCATTGCTTTGGTTCGTCGGCCTTAAGTCCGTATCAGCAAGAAAATCATCCGGTAAGTGTTCCAGACGGATCGGTTGATCTTGAGCCAATGCCAGCGCAACCTGCACAACACTGCTTAGCTGGCGGATGTTTCCCGGCCAAGGGTGACTGTGCAGCACACGCTGCACTTCTGGACTGAACCCGGCCCACTGCTCGGGCTCCCGGTACTGCTCCCATATCTGCTGGAAAAGCGCATGCTTGTCGTGGCGCGCTCTAAGGGGTGGCAATTCAACGCTTAGGCCGCTGACCCGATAAAACAAGTCCTGACGAAAATGACCACTTTCAACCTCCTTGCGCAGCGAACGGTTGGTTGCACAGATCAATCGAAAGTCGACTGGATAGGGCTCACCACCGCCCAGTGGCTGAACGCTGCGCTCCTGCAAGACGCGCAACAGGCGCGCCTGCAAGCTCAGCGGCATATCCCCGATCTCGTCGAGAAACAGCACGCCACCGTCTGCTTTGCGGATCAGGCCGAGGCTTCCTTTCTGATGTGCGCCGGTAAACGCGCCTTTTTCGTAGCCGAAGAGTTCGGATTCGATCAGCTCGCTGGGAATCGCCGCGCAGTTAACGGCGATCAACGGAGCGTTTGCCCTTGAGCTGGCAGCATGCAGTGCTTTGACCAGCACTTCCTTGCCGACGCCCGTTTCCCCATTGACCAGAATCGGAATGTCCTTTTCCAGCATGAGCTGCGCCTGGCCAATTACCTTATGAACCTGCGGGTCGCCTTGGTCGATGCTCGCAAGGTCCAGGGTGCGGGCGGGTTTGGTTGCTGTATTCCGGAAATCACGAGGTTGGACCAAGGGCTTTTGCGGGCGTCGAACCAGGCCATGAAAACGATGATTGCCGGTTGTTCGTAGCAGCATCGGCTGATCTTCCGGCTGACTGAGCAGCTGCTGCAGAGGAACGTCGAACAGCCTGTCGATGCGGCTCCGGGTAAGTGCTAACCCAAGCAGATTGTCTGCCCGGCGATTGGCTGAGACGATCAGCCCGGACTCGTCGAAAACCAGCAAGCCGGCCCACTGGCTATCAAGATTGTCCTGGCCGGTGTTGAAGGTCAGCTGAAAATAGTCGTCGCGGAACAGGTTGAGGATCAGCCGGTTTTCCACAGACTGACTCATCATCTTGACCATGCCCAGCGTGTGCGACGGCGGCAGGTAGCTGTCGCTGGATACGTCGAGCACGGCGATCAGCTGGCGTTGTGCGTCATAGATAGGTGACGCCGCGCCGGACAGATAACGATTGGCCTTGAGAAAGTGCTCGTCTCGCTGGATATGTACCGCCTGCCCGCTGGCCAATGCGGTGCCGATCGCATTGGTCCCGGTATCCCGCTCCATCCAGCTGGCGCCCGGCTTGAATCCTCTCTGCTGCGCAGGCTCGACGAAGCGCCGGTCGCCCCAGGACTCGAGCAGTTGACCCGCACTGTCCGCCAGCAGGATCAGGCAGCTCGAATTCGAAAGGATGTTCTCGTAATAAGGAAGTACTTCGCGCTGTGTGGTGTAGACCAGGTTTCGCTGACGCTCCAGCAGTGCACTGACGTCTCGCTCCGTCGGGTCGCCGAAGCTTGGAATGCTGAGTGGGTTCAGTCCGTAGCGTTCGCAACGGCTCCAGGAACCTTCTACCAGAGCCTGGTGTGAGATGGGCTGGGCGGGGTTGGCCATGTTGCCTCTTATCGCTGCATGTTTTTGTTGTTTTGATGTTTGCCGCAGTCGGTGCCATGAACAGTCTTGTTCATTTTTGTTCACTGTCAATGTTCAGAAATGTTCATTTTGAACACTTAACAACTGCAGTCTGCGCAGAGGACCGCGCGCTAGAGCGGTACAGCGTAACTGGCATGGATATCGCTCTGGATCCTTCCATAACAACTAGAAGGATGCGGCATGTCCCTCACCCTGGAACACGTCACCAAAACCGTCGACGGTCAGCTGCACATCGACGACGCCAGCCTGAGTTTCGAACCTGGCTCGTTCAACGTGCTGATCGGTCGAACCCTGTCGGGAAAAACGTCGCTGATGCGACTCATGGCGGGGCTCGACAAGCCTACCCGGGGGCGAATCGTAATGAACGGCGCTGACGTAACCGGGGTTCCGGTACGCAAGCGCAATGTGTCGATGGTTTACCAGCAGTTCATCAACTACCCGACGTTGACCGTATACGAGAACATCGCGTCACCGTTGCGACAGGCCGGTGTGGGTAAAGCGGAAATCGAACGCAAGGTGCGCGAAACCGCCGAGATGTTGCACATCGAAGCCTTCCTGCACAAACACCCACTGGAGCTCTCCGGGGGGCAGCAGCAGCGAACTGCAATGGCGCGAGCCTTGGTTAAAGACGCCGATCTGGTCCTGTTTGATGAGCCGCTGGTAAACCTCGATTACAAATTGCGCGAAGAGCTCCGTCAGGAGATGCGCGAGCTGTTCAAAACTCGCCGCAGTATCGCGGTGTACGCAACCACTGAGCCGAACGAGGCTCTCGCGCTAGGCGGGACCGCAACCGTTTTGCACGAAGGTCGAGTGATACAGAGCGGACCGACGTCAGCGGTGTATCACCGCCCCAGCCAGGTGCTCAGTGCCGAGCTGTTCTCCGAGCCACCGATCAACCTGGTGCCCGGGCGGATCGCCGCGAACGAGGTGAGTCTTCAAGATCGCATGCATTTCCCGCTCAACAGCGACCTGAGTGGGTTGGAAAAGGGCGAGTATCGCTTCGGGATTCGGCCCAGTCATATCGGTCTGGTGCCGTCCAATGACGATGATCTGGAAGTGTCCGGCCTGGTCGAGCTGGCAGAAATCAGCGGCTCGGAAACCTTTCTACATGTGCGCAACGAACACCTCAGCCTGGTGCTGCACCTGCAAGGCGTTCACGACTATCACGTCGATTCGCCGATCCGCGTCTATATCCCGACTCACAAATTGTTCGTCTTCGATGCCTCGGGCCGGCTGGCCCAGGCACCGTCTCGACGCGGCTGAGGGCATCGTTATGGCAGAAATTCGTTTGCAGAATCTTGCGCACAGCTATAGCAGCCAGCCGCAGGGCGCTGCCGACTATGCGATCCGTGAGATGGACCACGTGTGGGAGCAGGGCGGTGCCTATGCGCTGCTGGGTCCGTCTGGATGCGGCAAGTCGACCTTGCTCAACATCATCTCAGGATTGCTCAGCCCGTCCGAGGGCGAGGTGCTGTTCGATACGCGCAAGGTGAACGCCCTGACGCCGCAGCAACGCAACATCGCCCAGGTTTTTCAGTTTCCGGTCGTCTACGACACCATGACCGTCTTCGACAATCTGGCTTTCCCGCTGCGCAATCAAGGCATCGCCGAGGCGCGCATCACCAGCAAAGTGCATGAAATTGCCGAGGTGCTGGACCTCCACCCACTGCTTAAACGAAAAGCTCACAACCTGACGGCCGATGAGAAGCAGAAGGTCTCTATGGGGCGGGGCCTGGTCAGGGACGACGTCTCGGCGATCCTCTTTGACGAGCCGCTTACTGTCATCGATCCACATCTCAAGTGGAAGCTGAGACGCAAGCTCAAGCAGATCCATGAGCAGTTCAATATCACCATGATTTACGTCACGCATGACCAGCTGGAGGCGTCGACGTTCGCTGACAAGATTGCAGTGATGTACGGCGGACAGATTGTCCAGTTCGGCACGCCGCGAGAACTCTTCGAGCGGCCCCAGCACACCTTTGTTGGTTATTTTGTAGGCAGCCCTGGGATGAACCTTATCGAGGTGGATGCTCAGGACGGAGGGGTCGGTTTCAATGGCCTGCACCTCCCTCTTTCGGGTGCGCTGGCCGCGCGCCTCCCGGGCTTGGCTACAAGTCGCCTGCAGCTTGGCATCCGTCCCGAGTTCGTTCAGGTCAGCGAGGAGCCAGGTGCTGGCGCAATGCAGGCCGAGGCAGTACGCGTCGAGGATCTGGGCACTTACAAGATCCTCACGCTTCGTCTGCAAGGGCATCTGATCAAGGCGCGCTTGCCCGAGGATCAAGCGGTTCCGAAAGGTGAGGCCTGGGTGGGCTTCCCGGCGCAGTGGTTGATGCTCTACGCCGACGACAAGCTGGTGGAGGAGCTGCCATGACCAAGACTCATGACAATCGCGCATGGTGGCTGGTGCTGCCGGTTTTCCTGCTGGTCGCTTTCAGCGCCATCCTGCCGATGATGACCGTGGTGAACTATTCGGTGCAGGATATCTTCGACCCCTCGACACGCTTCTTCGTTGGTGCGGATTGGTACCGGCAGATACTCAATGATCCCCGGCTACACGATTCGCTGCTGCGGCAGTTCATTTTTTCGGGCTGCGTACTGTTGATCGAGATCCCGCTCGGGATTGCGGTTGCGCTGGCGATGCCGACACGTGGACGCTGGGCTTCGCTGTGCCTGATCGTGATGGCGATCCCGCTGTTGATTCCATGGAACGTGGTGGGAACCATCTGGCAGATCTTCGGCCGCGCGGATATCGGTTTGCTGGGTTACAGCCTTCGCGAGCTGGGCATCAGCTACAACTATGCATCCAATACAAGGGATGCCTGGCTGACGGTGCTGGTGATGGACGTCTGGCACTGGACATCGCTGGTCGCGCTGCTGTGTTACTCGGGCCTGCGAGCCATTCCCGATGCCTATTACCAGGCGGCTCGCATCGACCGGGCGTCGAGCTGGGCGGTGTTTCGCTACATACAGCTGCCCAAGCTCAAGAGCGTGCTGCTGATCGCCGTGATGTTGCGCTTCATGGACAGCTTCATGATCTATACCGAGCCTTTCGTGCTCACCGGTGGTGGGCCGGGCAATGCAACGACCTTCCTCAGCCAGACCCTGACTAAAATGGCGGTCGGCCAGTTCGATCTGGGGCCGGCTGCGGCGTTCTCGCTGATCTACTTCCTGATCATCCTGCTGGTGTCCTGGTTGTTCTACACGGCCATGACCCATGGCGATCAAAAATGAGGGTCTGCTGATGAACCTGCGCAAGCGAGTCGTACTGATCGTCTACATCGCGTTTCTGATGGTGCCGATCTACTGGCTGATCAACATGTCGTTCAAGAGCAACACCGAGATTCTCGGTGGGCTGACGCTCTGGCCGCAGGCGTTCACGCTGGAAAACTACCGGGTGATCTTCACCGACCGAAGCTGGTACAGCGGCTATATCAACTCTCTGTATTACGTGTGCCTGAACACGATCATTTCGCTGGCCGTCGCGCTGCCCGCCGCCTATGCCTTTTCTCGGTTTCGGTTTCTCGGTGACAAGCACCTGTTCTTCTGGCTGCTGACCAATCGGATGGCGCCACCGGCCGTCTTCTTGTTGCCTTTCTTTCAGCTTTACTCATCGATCGGACTGTTCGATACGCATATCGCCGTGGCGCTCGCGCATTGCCTGTTCAATGTGCCATTGGCGGTGTGGATTCTTGAGGGGTTCATGTCCGGTGTACCCAAGGAAATCGATGAAACGGCTTACATCGACGGCTACAGCTTTCCGAAATTCTTCGTGAAGCTCTTCATTCCGCTGATTGGCTCAGGCATCGGCGTCACGGCTTTCTTCTGCTTCATGTTTTCCTGGGTGGAGCTGCTGCTGGCGCGCACGCTGACTTCGGTTGACGCCAAGCCGATCGTTTCGGTGATGACGCGAACCGTTTCGGCATCGGGGATCGACTGGGGCGTTCTGGCGGCTGCCGGCGTGCTGACGATTCTGCCCGGCATGCTGGTGATCTGGTTTGTTCGCAATCATGTCGCCAAGGGCTTTGCCCTTGGCCGGGTATAGGAGACCTCAGATGAACTGGATGGCCTGGACCACCCCTACAGCAGCCTTCTTTGCTGTGATCGGCTTGATGCTGGCGTGTATGAGCGCATGGGAACTGCGGCGACCCTGTCTGCCGCGTAAAGGCTTTCTGCCCATCGTCACCACGCGCGGCGATCGACTGTTTATAGGACTTCTGGGCAGCGCCTATTGGCATCTTCTGCTGATCGGCCTGACCGACTGGAGCATCTGGATAGCGTCCGCGCTGTCTCTCGTCTGGTTGTTTGCAGTGATGCGCTGGGGCTGAGCCTTCGGGTTCATCCCTCCGAAAAACCCAAAGGAGGTGTGTATGTTCGAGAATAAAAACAACACCCGACATAGCATGGCGCTCGCGGCCCTGCTGACGTTGTCCGGCATTTCAGCATCGGCTTGGGCCGATGCCTATGAGGATGCGGCGAAAAAATGGATCGAATCCGAATTCAATCCATCGACCCTGTCGCCCGAGCAGCAGATGGAAGAGCTGCGCTGGTTCATCAAAGCGGCCGAGCCGTTCCGCGGCATGGAAATCAACGTCGCATCGGAGACCATCACCACGCACGAATACGAGTCCAAGACCTTGGCCCGTGCATTCAGTGAAATCACAGGCATCAAGCTGCGGCACGACCTGATGCAGGAGGGCGATGTCGTCGAGAAGCTGCAGACACAGATGCAGTCTGGCAAAAATATCTACGACGGCTACATCAACGACTCGGACCTGATCGGCACGCACTTCCGTTATGGCAAGGCCGTGGCTATCAGCGACATGATCGAGGGTGAGGCCAAGGACTACACACTCCCGACACTCGACTTGGACGACTTCATTGGTATCTCGTTCACCACCGGTCCCGACGGCAAGATCTACCAATTGCCGGTCCAGCAGTTCGCCAACCTCTACTGGTTTCGTGCTGACTGGTTCGAGCGGCCTGAACTGAAAAAGCAGTTCAAAGAGCGCTACGGGTACGAGCTTGGTGTGCCAGTGAACTGGTCCGCCTATGAAGACATCGCTGAATTCTTCAGCAAACACGTCAAGGAGATCGACGGGCAGCGGGTCTACGGCCATATGGACTACGGCAAGAAGGATCCGTCGCTTGGCTGGCGCTTCACCGATGCCTGGTTCTCCATGGCGGGTGCCGGCGACAAAGGGCTTCCAAACGGTTTGCCCGTAGACGAATGGGGCATCCGCGTTGAGGATTGCCACCCGGTCGGCTCGAGCGTTGCGCGCGGCGGTGCCACCAATGGCCCTGCGGCGGTTTATGCAACGCAGAAATATGTCGATTGGATGCGTGAATACGCACCGCGCGAAGCTCAGGGCATGACCTTTTCCGAGTCGGGACCGGTTCCGGCACAGGGCAACATCGCCCAGCAGATCTTCTGGTACACCGCCTTTACAGCTGACATGACCAAGCCGGGTCTGCCGGTGGTGAACGAAGACGGCACGCCGAAGTGGCGGATGGCGCCGTCGCCAAAAGGGCCGTATTGGGAGGAGGGCATGAAGCTCGGCTATCAGGATGCGGGCTCCTGGACCTTCCTGAACTCGACTCCGGAGCAGCGACGTCTGGCTGCCTGGCTCTACGCGCAATTCACCGTGGCCAAAACCGTGTCGTTGAAAAAGACCTTGGTAGGGCTGACGCCGATCCGTGAGTCCGACATCAATTCAGACGCCATGACCGAGGCCGCGCCAAAACTGGGCGGTCTGGTTGAGTTCTATCGCAGCCCGGCACGCGTTCAGTGGACACCGACCGGAACCAATGTGCCGGACTATCCACGTCTCGCGCAGCTCTGGTGGCAGTACATCGCCGAAGCGGCCAGTGGCGACAAGACGCCTCAGGAAGCGCTGGACGGACTTGCCGAAGCGCAGGACACCATGATGGCGCGACTGGAACGCGCCAAGGTGCAACCGAAGTGTGGGCCAAAGCTGAACGAACCACGTGACCCGGAATACTGGCTAAGCCAGCCAGGGTCGCCCAAACCCAAACTGGACAATGAAAAACCACAAGGGCAGACAGTCAGCTACGACGAGCTGATCAAGTCGTGGGAGCAGGCGCGGTAGTCGCGATCCATGGGAAAAAAAACGGCACCCGAGGGTGCCGTTTTGCTCTAGACGCGCTTTATGTGGAGGCGTTGAAGGCTTCAGTCATGCAGGTGTTCAGCGGCATGCAGCGTGTTTTCCAACAGGCACGCACGGGTCATCGGGCCCACTCCGCCAGGAACCGGGGTAATCCAGCCGGCACGTTGTACAGCCACATCGAACTCGACATCACCCACCAGCTTGCCGTCGGCTTGGCGATTGATTCCCACATCAATCACGATGGCCCCTTCCTTGATCCATTCACCTTTGACAAGACCCGTGATGCCGGTCGCGACCACAATCAGATCGGCGCGCTTGACGTGGTCAGCCAGGTCATTGGTGAAGCGATGCGTGACGGTTGTTGTGCAGCCTGCCAGCAATAATTCCAGCGCCATGGGCCTGCCGACGATGTTGGACGCACCTACCACCACCGCGTTGAGGCCATGTAGGTCAACGCCAGTGCTCTCGAGTAGGGTCATGATCCCTTTGGGTGTGCAGGGGCGTAGCAAAGGCATCCGCTGGGCGAGACGGCCGATGTTATAGGGGTGGAATCCATCCACATCCTTGTCCGGACGAATGCGTTCGAGCAGTTGCGATGCATCCAGATGCTTAGGCAACGGAAGCTGCACGAGAATGCCATCGATCGAATGGTCATCATTAAGCTGATCGATCAAACCCAGGAGTTCATCCTGGCTGGTCGAAGCGGGAAGATCATGAGCGGTGGACTTGAATCCTACCTCCTCGCAATCCTTGCGCTTGTGCGCCACATAGACCTGAGAGGCCGGGTCCGTGCCCACGAGAATCACTGCCAGGCCAGGTACTCGTAAACCTTGCTTGGAGCGCTCGGCAACCCGGCCGGCAATATGCTGGCGGACATTGGCAGCGATCTGTTTACCGTCGATCAGTTTTGCGGTCATGACGCGTGATTAACCATCGAGAAGGACTGAAAAAGGACGCGCATTCTCGCACGGCGGCACCGTTCGGCAAAGGCGACCCGGTGGGGGATTCCCGTAACTCCTTTACCAGGCTGAATTTTTTTTGGTTTAGCTGTTGACGAGGTGAAGTCAGGCCATTAAGATTCGCCCCGCTTGTCGAGCACAGCTTGCTGCTGGGTAAGGCGGCTTTTGAAGGTCAGTCCTTCACTGGTCGTAGCTTGAAGTCTGCGCTCAGCCGAATGCAGATATAAAGCGCCCGTAGCTCAGTTGGATAGAGCATCCGCCTTCTAAGCGGATGGTCGCAGGTTCGAGTCCTGCCGGGTGCGCCATTTTGGGCTCTGGCACAAGCAAGGTAATATGGTGGGCGTAGCTCAGTTGGTAGAGCACAGGATTGTGGCTCCTGCGGTCGTGGGTTCGAACCCCATCGTCCACCCCATATTCCGGAACGCCAGGCACTGCCTGGCGTTTTCGTTTAGAAGTTTGCGGACGTGGTGAAATTGGTAGACACACCAGATTTAGGTTCTGGCGCCGCAAGGTGTGAGAGTTCGAGTCTCTCCGTCCGCACCATCACATGATTTCAAGGCCTCTCACGAGGACTCGGAAATCCCTGAAAGCCCCGTAATAGGGGCTTTTTTGTGCCTGTTGATTATCAGCTTCTTTTAGTAACTACCGTGCCAGCGCGGATCAGGGTGTACTAAAATGTGTCCCAAACGAATGTGACCGGAGGTTTTTGGACACATGGCGCTTTCAGACACCGCTGTGAGACAGGCAAAGCCGGTGCGCAAGGACTATACGGTCAGCGACAGCAACGGGCTGGCGTTACTCGTGCACCGCAACGGTAGCAAGTACTGGACATTTCGCTACACCCACCTAGGCAGAAAGCGAAAGATGTCGTTAGGCGTTTATCCCGAGGTCTCTCTCAAGCGTGCGAGGGAGAAGCGGGATGAGTGCCGAGTCCGACTTGCCGACGGTTTGGACCCCTCCGAATCAGCATTGGACACCGAGGTGTACAAAAAGCCTTTTCGCGAGGTCGCTGACGATTGGGACGCCTTCCGAACCCCTCGTCTTACGCAGGGCCGCAAGGGTTCGGCAGCACAAGCACGACGTTATCTGGACAAGGACATCCTTCCGCTGATCGGGGATATCCCTATCGCAGAGGTGCGAAGGTCCGACATTCTCAGAGTAATCCGCGCAGTAGAAGAACGTGGGGCTCTGAATGTCGCAGAAAAGGTACGCACCTGGCTGCATCAGATATTCCGGTACGCGATGGTTCACGAATACGTTGAGCTCAATCCTGCTACGGATTTGGACATCGTTGCGGCTGAGCAGCCCCCGGTTAAGCACAATCCCTGGCTCCAGCTCGATGAGCTAGGCGAATTTGTCCGGACGCTTAGGACCTACCATGGTTCGCTGCTGGTCCGGTTGGCGGTGGAGCTGATGTTGCTCACTGGGGTGCGGACCGCGGAGATCCGTCACGCACGTCATGAGCAGTTCGACCTCAACAGCCGGGTCTGGTCGATCCCTGCAGGCTCGGTCAAACAGTTGCGCAAACGGGTGAAGGCAGAGGGTGCCGACGTACCGGATTATCTTGTTCCTCTATCGTCTCAGGCGGTCGAGGTGGTCAAAGCTATTCAGGTGTTCACTCGGCAGTACGACCTGCTTCTTCCGGGCCGTAACGATCCGAGCAAGGTGCTAAGCGAAAATACGCTGAATACCGCCATCAGGCGCATGGGATATGGAGAAAAGCTCACGGGCCATGGAATTCGCGGCACGCTGTCTACCGCTCTGTATGAAATGGGCTATCCGAGTCCATGGATTGAAGCGCAACTGTCTCATGCCGACGACAACAAAGTGCGCGGCGCCTACAACCATGCACTGTATGTCGATCAACGCCGGGACATGATGCAGCGATGGGCCGACTACCTTGACCATCTAGCCGCTACGACGACGCCTTTCGACTCTCGATCCATTCCTCGACATCGGCCATAGGCCAACGCGAGCAGCGGGCTGAAAGCTTGATTGGGCGCGGGAAGTCCAACTCGCCCATCCAGCGATACAACGTTGGGACGCTGACGCCGACTGTCCGGGACAGCGTTTTGACATCCACCATGCGGTTTGTGGTGAGAACTGGCTGAAATTCGGTACGGTTCATGAAATGTCCTCTTAGCAGGGCGCGCGACATGCACGAATGCATGCTGATCGACTCGTTCACCTGCAGAAACCGGCTTGGGAGACCGTGGGCGTAGTATGGCGATCATCCAGACCCAAACGGCGCCTGTTTGGCGGAGCGCGGGCTGGCAGGTGCCAACTCTATGGGCGAGCGGGACCATGAGAGTCGAGACAGAAGGCCAAACTGAAGGTTACGCAAGACGTACCGTGGGGCTTTGGAATGGTTGCCTGGTTACAATAAAGCTGTCATTGTAAAGACCATTGTCATTACAGGTCTATCATCATGGCTTCTATAAATATCCGTATCGATGATGAACTGAAAGCCCGGGCCTACCATGAACTTGAAAAGCTCGGCATTACCCCTTCTGAGCTGATGCGACAAACTCTGCAGTATGTGGCCGAGCGCGGACAGCTACCATTTCGACCTGTGTTGATGACCGAGGAAGACGAAGCGATGATCGCCACTGTTCGTGAGCGTCTTGCGGGTCCACAGCGCGTGAAGGTTGCGCTGGATGACCTATAGCCTCGAGTTCGATGCGCGAGCACTGAAAGAATGGCAAAAGCTTGGCGACACCGTCCGCCAGCAGCTCAAGAAAAAGCTTGCAGAAGTATTGCTGAATCCGCGAATTGAGGCTAATCGGCTCCGCTCGCTGCCGGACTGCTACAAGATCAAATTACGAAGCAGCGGCTACCGCTTGGTGTATCAGGTGCTTGACCAAGAGGTGGTGGTGTTTGTGATTGCGGTTGATCGCCGTGAACGCGAACAGGCATATAGCAAGGCAGCTGGGCGTCTCAAATAACAGCGGGGATGTCTGGCCCCCGACACTCGATTCAAATTGCTTCCGGTGAAGGCAATCGCTCCTTCGCTACTTGACGGCTCCCTCAGTTAGGGGCGGGTCCGCCGGTTCACGAAATGTCGGCAGAAACGGATGCAACACCAGATCGCGATTGATGATCACGCGAAGCGGCAGGCCGGGACGTTGCGTGAGTGTTGGCTTGATGTCCAGGTTGCGCCGCGTCATCTCCTGACCAACCTGATTTACCGTGTCCTGAAGTCCATCGCGTCCGGCAATGATGATCCGGCCACTATCGATACCGTTCGAAGGGGCCGCCAGTTCGGCGCCGATGCCCAGCATGCTACTCATGGCGGCGCCTGCGACGATGCGGTCCCAATGCCAGTCGACGCCATCTTCCAAGCCTGAATACCCGGCGGCATCGGTACCAACCAGGTTATCCAGTTGAATGGAGGATGTGTCCGGGAATATCACGCGTTGCCAAACCACCTGCACGCGCCGCTGCCCGTAGTTGACCTGGCTGTTGTAGCGACCCAGCAGGCGCGAGCCTTGTGGTATCAAGAGGTGATCGCCCGTTGCGCTGTCATACACCGGCTCGGTCACGGTGGCGATTACCTCGCCCGGCAGGTCCGACTTGATTCCGGTCACCAACGCGGCCGCGATAATAGTGCCTGCCATCAGTTGGTAGGGTGACGCGGGCAGTTGCACAAATCCAGAATTCCGCTTCTGCACATCGGAAGAATTACTGGTAAGCGGCTCGTTCAGACCCGGCCGGCTCGCTAATGTAGCGCCGGCTTTGGTTGTCGCCGGATGCACGCCGCGATCCAAGTCTTTATCGGCGAGGCCCGAACGCCGGCCACCCGGGGCATTCGATTTCCCGACTCCAAAGAAAATGGGTGAACGAACCGCGTCTTCGGCTTCCCTGAGCATTGCCAGGCGCATCTCCTCAGTGTGGTTGTCAGCTTCAGTTCCATCACCGGAGACAAGGGCCTGGTCCTGCACCTTGACTATGGCCGCGCCGACGTCGCCTGGAAGCGGAGGTCCCAGCTGTGGCACTGGCGAAGGCGTTGGTTCAAGCTGGGTGTAATCGGCCGGCAGCCTTTGCAGTCCTTCGGAGCGGGGAATACGCTCGACATTAAAGAGTTCATCCTTCGCCGCGATCTTAGCTCGATGCTGGGGCTGCAACGACCACACGAGAGCCCCCAGCACGACAGCGGCGAGTCCGCCGACGATCGCGGCTAGTGTCCGTGAGTTCAGACGGGTGACGCGTGGTGGTCTGGCGCGCAGCTCCAGTGTCTCCGGAGCCACCTTCGGCAGCACGGCTTGGGCATCGCTCTGTGGGGAGTCGTCATTGCTCACCATGCCGGTGCCTTCCGTGCCAGCCCATCGGTGCGCTCGATCCTGACTACATCACCCTTATCCGCGCCGAGCCGCAGCTCGGCTGCACCAAACAACCGATCCACAATGTAGTAGGGCGAGCGAAACCGGTAGTTCACCAATTGGCCGTCTCCTTGCGGGCCGATCACGAAGAGCGGAGGCAACTCTCCCTGTGCGATGCCTTGGGGAAACTGGATGTACACCTTGCGCCCGTCGTCGAACGCTCGCAGTGGCCTCCACGGCGGGTTGCTACCGCCGACCACATACCGGAAGCGCAGCTGCGCGAGCGACAGGCCAACGTCGACCGGCGAAGCAGAACGCGCCGCAGCGGCTCGACGCGTTAGCGAGCGCATGCGGTCGTCCGGGTAATCCCAGGACACCGACGCCATCCAGGTTTTTTCAGTCGAGGTCAGCTCGACGAGATAGCTTCGCCGTGTGGTCGTTACGAGCAGGTTCGTCTCCAGTCCGGTGCGGGTCGGCTTGATGAGCACGCTGACTCTCGCGGCGTCGTCACTGCCACTGGTGGTGTCGCCGACGATCCAGCGCACCGTATCCCCGGCAGCAACCGTGACCAGTTCCTCGCCCGGCTGCAGGTTGATTGCCGTTATTCGACCCGGGCTGGTGTAGACCTGATACAGAGCGCCGTCCGAGTAAGGCCAGACCTGGATGGCGTTGACGTAGCCGTCACGAGTCGGTGCAACACGGGCATCACGGTTCGCTTGTGTAACGCTCTCTCTTGCATTGACAGGCTTGTGCGCCGGATTGGAAGTTGGCAGTGGCTTAAGTTGTGCCGGCAGCGCCAGCGGTTGTGGGATCGTGACAACCTTGAAGGGCTCGGGCGGGTTCGGCAGCTCTCTAGCCCGAACGGGTTCGTCCAGCGTAACGACCGGAGCCGGTGCACTTCGGTTGGTACAGCCAGCCAGCATGGCGAGTAGGAGTGGGTATAGGTAGAGGCGGGTTGCATTGTTCATGGCGGCTTGGCTCATTGCGTGGTGTTCAGTTCTCGGCTCCAGGACAGGCCGTCGATGTAGATGCCGAGCGGATTGCTCCGAAGCTTCTCTTCGGTACGGGGTGCTTGAAGAACGATCGAGAGCACGGCCGTCCAGCGCTCGACGCCAGACGGCGCGCCGTTGACGTAGCGACGCTCATCCCATCGAACCTGGAACGAGCGGTCGCTGGCGCGTACCACGCTGGTGACCTCGACCGTCACCGACTCCTTGCCAACCCTGGTGAAGGGATCGTTGCGGCGGGCGTACTCATTGAGCGTGGCGGCGCCCCGGTCGGTCGTGAACTGGTAGGCCTGTAGCCAGTTCTGCCGCACCACCACCGGATCGATGGGCAAGGCACGCACCAGGCCGATGAAGCGCGCCAGATGGTGGGCAATCTGCGCATCACCGGGATGATAGGGGCTGGCGGCTTCGCCCACGGCGCGAACCTGCCCCTGGCTGTCGACCTCTACCACGTAGGGCGTAACCATCGACTGCGCCGAGCGCCAGACCAGTCCCGCCGTCATCATCAGTGACAGGCCCAGGCAACCGAACGCCATTAGGCGCCAGTTTCTGGCCTGGACGCGGCAGGACCCCAGTCGTTCATCCCAGAGCTGGCCGGCAGCCTGGTAGGGTGTGGCAGGGGCCGGTGTTTCCGAATAGCGAACCCTGGCGCGTCTGAAACGCATGCCTATCTCCTTTAAGCGTCGGATGGATCGTTGAGCCGTGGCCCGGGCGAGGAACCGCTGGCGTCACCGCCGCGAAGCGTATGGGCGACCGTCGAAGCCGCCTGGGTGAGTCGCTGTCGGCGTTGCAGTTGCCTGGCCCAGGCCGGCTGGGTGGAAGCGGTCATTGCCGAGGCGGGCATTTGGGTAGCGTTCCCAGCGGCCATGCCCACGGTAGCCGCCGTGCTCGATGCGCCACTAGCCAGCGTCGTGGAGGCCAGGGCGGTACCCCGCGACGCCAAGCGCGCCCCGGCCATGGCAGCTCCACCGACCCCCGTGGCCATGGCGGCTGCACCGGCTGCCATGCCGGCCGCACCCAGCGCCGTTCCGGCCGCGGCGCCGGCGCCCAGTTGAGGCGAGCCCGAGACTAGTCCTGAGGCGATACCGGGGCCGAAAATGCCCAGCCCGAGCATCGCCAGCGCCGCCAGCATCGTGGCCAGCGCGTGGTCGATCGAAGGTTCTTCCGGTGCGGCGAGAAATTCTCCGAACAGGCCGCTGCCGATGCCCACGATGACAGCGAGCACCAGGATCTTTATGCCGGAGGACACCACGTTGCCGAGCACCTTTTCGGCAAGAAAAGCGGTTCTGTTCCAGAGCGCAAAAGGCACCAGAACGAAGCCGGCCAGGGTGGTGAGCTTGAATTCGATGAGGGTGACGAAGAGCTGGATTGACAGGATGAAGAAGCTCACCAGCACCACCAGCCAGGCCAGGAACAGCACGACGATGCTGTCCAGGTTGCTCACCGTCTTGGTGAGGCCGGTCAGGCTGCCAATATGATCAAGCAAAGGGCGTCCGGCCTCGATGCCGATGGCTGCGAGCCGCCCCGGCTGGAGGAACTGCTCGTGTGTAAGCGCTGATCCAGAAGCCAGCAGGCCAAGTCCGGCAAAGGAGTTGAAGATGATTTCGGCCAACCAATTGAAGTTGCCGATGATGAAGGCAAAAGCACCGACATAGAGCGTCTTCCGTAGCAGCTTGCCGATGACGTCGTCGCCGGCGGTTGCCCAGAGCAGACCCGCCAGGGTCATGTCGATGACCACGAGCGTGGCTGAGAGAAAGGCGATCTCGGTGCCCAGCAGCCCGAAGCCTGAATCGATGTACAGCGAGAACACCTCCAGGAAGCGATCGATCACGCCGACGTCGTTCATTGCTGCGGCTCCTCGAAGCTTGCCGGTATCGCAGGCAGGTCTTCTAGCGTGAGGAATTCGCCCGGCAGCGCCTGTCCTTCGAAAAACCGCTGCTGGGGGGACGCCAGGTGGGGATGCGCTGCGGGTTTCGGTTCAGTCACGCGCCGGTCGCAGGCGCCCAGCAGCGCGATCATGGCCACGACGATTCCCTTAAGCCGCAGGCGTTTCATGGCCCGAACATCCTGACCGGACGGGGCGTATAGGGCGTTCCCCCGCCCATGAAGCGTCGCCGCTGTTCCCGTGCCTCCTGCTCGTCGGCAACCTGGCGGGCTTGGTCAAGGGCCATTGCGCGATTCTGAGTGAGTGCCATTTGTTGGGCCTGGATCGCCTGCTTGGCCTGTAGCGCCAGAAGCTGGTTGGTGGCCTGGCTGGCTTGCAGCGAGCCCACGGCCGACTGGCTCTGGGCAACCAGGTCGGTGAGTATCGTCTGGTCCACGTCCAGGTTTTGCGCCACTTGGCCCTGCACGCGAAGCGCGGTGTGCAGCCCTTGGCGCTGCTGGTTCCAGCGCTCGAGCCGCTGTTGCGCCAGCTGCGTTGCGGTGATGGTCTGGACGTACTGCTCCGGATACAGACGAGCGAACTCCTGGTCGAGGCGCGTCACCTCATAGGCGAGTCCCTGGGCTTGGGCGAGCAGTTGCTCGCTGCGCGCGATAGACAGCCTCAGCCGGTCGACGACGTTGAAGTCGAGTGAAGCCAGGTGTTGAGCCTGGTTCAGTAGCATCCGCGTCTCGTTCTGCAGCTGGCTGAGCTGGTTATTGGTCATCTCCAGCGTGCGCAGTGCCGTCAGGGTGTTCTGGATCAGATTGGTCGGGTCGATCACTGTCATCGCCTCGACGCGGCCGAGCAGCGTCAGGCCAAGCGCGAACAGTGAGGATGTCATGAATGTGCGGGCTCGGCTCATGGCTGGCTGGCCTGCAGTGAATGGCTCGCAAGCAGCTCGGCGGCCCAACCCAGCTCCCGGTCCTGAAGCCAGGCGCTGGCAAATCCGGCGCTTGCATGGTCGTTGAGCAATCGGTCGACTCGGCGCTGATCGGCTGGGCCTGCGGCTGCGGCAAAGGCCAGTGCGACGGGGCCAAGATCCAGTTCGAACAGCCGGTTTCCCTGGCGGGACTGGTAGTAGTACTCGCGCTTGGGCGCCGCCTGGGCAAGGATCTCGATCTGCCGGGCGTTGAGGCCGAATGACTGGTAAAGGTCGTGAACCTGCGGCTCCTGTGCCTGTGGGTTCGGAAGCAGGATTCGGCAGGGGCAGCTCTCGATGACCGCCGCGGCGATGCTGGAGTTCTGGATATCGGCCAGCGACTGGGTCGAGAAGATGACTGAGACGTTTTTCTTGCGCAGGGTCTTGAGCCACTGGCGTATGCGCGCTGCGAACAGCGGCTCGTCGAGAAACAGCCACGCCTCGTCGAGGATGAGCAGTGTCGGCGAACCGTCGAAACGCTCCTCGAAGCGGTGGAACAGATAGCCGAGCACGGCGGCCACGGCGGTCCTGCTGTGCATCAGTTCCTCCATCTCGAAGCACTGCACATCCGCTGAGCCCAGGCGCTCCTGATCGGCATCCAGCAGCCGCCCATGGGCACCGCCCAGTACGTAGGGCTGCAATGCCTCACGTAGGTGCGCGTCCTGCAGCAGCACCACAAAACCGGTCATGGTGCGCTGCGCGGCCGGCGCGCCGGCCAGGCTCTGCAGCGCCGTCCAGATCGCGCTCCGCTGCTCGGGCGCAAGCTCGAGGCCCTCGTGGTGAAGGCGTGCCTGTATCCACTCGCTCGCCCAGATGCGATGCCGTTCGTGATCGATATGCGCCAGTGGCTGAAAGGCGATGTCGCCGTCTCTGCCAAGGTCGTAATGTTCGCCGGCCAGCCCAAGCGTGGTTGCACGCAACGACCGGCCCGTGTCAAAGATCAGCAGGCGGGATCCGGTGTAGCGGCGAAACTGCATGGCCAATGTGGCCAGCAGCACGGATTTGCCCATGCCGGTGGGCCCCGCCACCAGGGTGTGGCCCACATCACCGACATGGGTGACCAGCCGAAAGGGCGTGGCGCCCCCCGTGCGGGTGACCATCAGGGGAGGGCCATCGAGATGGGCGTTGCGGACGGGGCCGGCCCAGACCGCCGAAACGGGCATCAGATGGACGAGGTTGAGGGTGGAGAGAATCGGCTGTCGCACGTTCGCATAGGCATTGCCAGGAATCGATGACAGCCATGCCTCCACCGCATTTAACTGTTCCGCAATCGTGACCAGACCGCGCGCCTGGATTGTTTGCTCAACCAGCCGCCGCTTCTCGTCGGCTCGCCGCGCATCGTCATCGAGCAAGACGACGGTGATGGTCAGGTAGCCGAAGGCGGCCTGATCGGCACCCAGTTCCTGCAGGGCCGCGTCGGCATCGGTGGCCTTGTTAGCCGCGTCGCTGTCGATCAGCGGGCTCTCCTGCTGGAAGATCGTTTCGCGCAGCAGGCACATCACGCCCTTGCGCTTGGCGAACCACTGACGGCGCAGCCGGGTCAGTTCGGCCAGCGCTTCATCCTTGTCCATGCAGATGAAACGGGTTGACCACCGATAGGCGATCCCCAGCCGATTGAGAT
The DNA here is from genome assembly GCF_902506445.1 of Pseudomonas sp. 9Ag. Lineage (NCBI taxonomy): Bacteria > Pseudomonadati > Pseudomonadota > Gammaproteobacteria > Pseudomonadales > Pseudomonadaceae > Pseudomonas > Pseudomonas sp. 9Ag. Next base: position 2,309,672 of record NZ_LR733836.1, on the reverse strand, counting down.
CATCGAGCACGCCCGGCCAGGTGGATGTCGGAAAGCCGCGAACCGATATCACCCGTAGCTGGTGATCGCCGAGCATGGGCGCGAGGCCGGTCGTCAGGGCCCGGTCGGCCAACAGCGCGTCGAGGTAAAAGGGAACCTCGGGAACCGCTACAACCTGCCGCCCGGTCGAAACCGAACTGTGCAGGTAGCTCAGTGTTTGGGTGTCATCGAGCCAGTCGGCCTCGGGCATCGCGCCGGCGAACAGGTCATGGAAACGATCGGTTTCGGCAATGAAATCAGAGAGCTGCTGATGCCAGTCCACGCCGTGCGCAGGTTTGTCTGCATACAGCAAGCCGGCTGCGCGGGCGTGCGCGTCTTCCCGCGGCAGGTAGGTTAACGTCAGGTAATGACAACTTTCGAAATGGCTATCGGGGAATGCGAAGGCGGCTCGGCGCTCTTCATCAACGAGCCAGGACAGCGGTTCGGGAAACAGGCTTGCCGGATATTGCGCGGCCACCTGGCGGTCGGCCTCGATGTGAAGCATCCAGCCCGAACCCAAACGGCGCAGCGCGTTGTTGATGCGCGCTGTCGTGGCCATCAGCTCGGCTTCGGTGGCGCTCTCCAGGTCGGGGCCGCGGTAGCTAAGGGTGCGCTGGAACGCGCCATCCTTATTGAGCACGACGCCGGGAGCCACCAGGCCTGCCCAGGGCAGCCAGTCGGCGAGCCGGGCAGGGCGGTCGCGGTATTCGCGCAGGTTCAGCATCGATCGGCTCCTACACGTCCAGTAGCGTGGGGTACTTGATGTGGCGGGCGAAGACCTGCATGAACTGCGGATCAAGGCGCGCGCCCCAGACGGCCAGTGCGTGCCCGCCCAGCCACAGCGCGAGGCCTGGCAACCACAGTTGCAGGCCCAGGCCGACCACGGCCGCAGCAGTTCCGTTGAGAATGGCCACGCTGCGCGGCGCGCCGCCCAGCAGCATGGGTTCGCTCAGCGAGCAGTGCAGGGGCAGTTCGAATCCCGGCAGGTGTTGCTCCGCCGGGGTCATGCGATCACCGCCCCGCCTGCGAAGCTGAAGAAGCTGAGGAAGAAGGAGGACGCGGCAAAGGCGATCGACAGGCCGAACACGATCTGGATGAGCTTGCGAAAGCCGCCGCTGGTGTCGCCAAAGGCCAGCGCGAGGCCCGTGCTAATGATGATGATCACCGCAACGATTTTTGCGACCGGGCCCTGCACGGAGTCGAGGATCGACTGCAGCGGGCCTTCCCATGGCATACCCGACCCGGCAGCGACGGCTCGAAGCGTAAAGGCCCACAGCAGAACGAGAGTCACGCCCTGTAGCGAGGAGATTCGGCACGAGCGGAGGGTGGGGTGTCGGGTCATGATTGGGGTCCTTGGGGGCTTTGGGGTTCGGGAGTTGCTAAGGTGGTGCGGTTGTCGACTGTTTGCAGCCGGTAACCCTGGCTGTCATGGCCGGTGACGAGAGTGATCTCCCGTACGCGCCGTTCTTGGCCTCGACCGTCGAGGAACACGATGAGGTTCACCGCCTCGGTGATCAGCGAGCGCGGCGCGACTCGTGCCACCTCAAGGACCAGTTGCTCCAGGCGCAGCAGTGCGCCCAGACAGGAGCCGGCGTGTATGGTGGCGATACCGCCTGGGTGGCCGGTGCCCCAGGCCTTGATCAGGTCCAATGCCTCTGCCCCGCGGACCTCGCCGACGACGATGCGGTCGGGACGCAGGCGCAGGGTGCTGCGCACAAGATCGGCCAGGGTCACGGCACCCGCCTGGGTGCGCAGAGCGACCTGATCCCGGGCGGCGCACTGCAATTCAACCGTGTCCTCGAGCACCAGCACCCGGTCGCCGGTCTCCGCGACTTCGGCGAGCAGTGCATTGGCAAGCGTCGTCTTGCCGCTGCTGGTGCCGCCGGCAACGAGGATGTTCAACCGGTCGTGTACCGCGCTTCGCAGGGTCTGGGACTGTGCCGGCGAAAGGATGCCGTCGCGCTCGTACTGCTCAAGGCTGATCACCCGTCTGGCGCGCTTTCGCAGCGCAAAGGCCGGTGCGGTCGACACTGGCGGCAGCACACCTTCGAAGCGTTCGCCTGTTTCAGGGAGTTCGGCGCTCAGCAGGGGGCAAGCCCGATGCGCTTCGCTGCCAACATGCGCAGCCACCAGGCGAACGATGCGCTCGCCGTCGGCGGGCGCCATGGTTCCAAGGACGGCCCGGCCGCTTGAAAGCCTGTCGATCCACAGTTGCCCGTCAGGATTGAGCATGATCTCCAGCACGTCCGGATCGCCCAGTGCCGCGGCGATCAGGGGACCCATGGCCGTGCGCAGCATCAATACCCGACGGTCGAGCACAATGCCTCGCGAAGTGGAGGGAGGCGTCGTCATAGGGACTCTTCCCTGTCGGTGACGGGAGCAGGCGGAGACGTGTCAGGGGATGCATCCAATCGCACCTCGTCGAGCAGGTGGCGGCCCTTTTGCACCCGACGGCCCAGCTGTTCGATGAATTGCGAGAAGCGAAGCCGTCCCTGCGCCCTGGCCGCTTCCTGGTGGGCCTCGGGAACGGGCGTGCTGACCGTGAGGTAGTAGCGCACGTACAGCGCCACGGTTTCGATAAGGATGTTCTGGTCCCGCTCCAGCCGCTCGAACTGACGCGACAGTCGGTCCAGGCGCTTGGCCATGGCCGTCTCACGCTGGTCGCCCGAGGCGGGTGACAGCCAGGCGGCCAGTGCAGCCGCGACGATTGATGACTTGGATACGCCTTTCTTGATGGCCAGCTCGTTCAGCCGCTTGGCATGCTCGGGTTCGATGAACAGGTTCAGGCGTGCTCGGCTCATAGGGCGATACCGTCGTCGTTATCAAGCGAGGCCAGGCGGGCAGTCTTGGCCTGACCTGGCCCCTGAGAAATGGGCAATGGGGAATCTTCGTCGTCATCCAGCAGGGCAAGGTCGCTGGCGGCAGGCGGGCTGACCTGGTGCTCAGGCGAGGTTTGCCACTTGGGCTGAAGGGCGGGGCCGACATCCGCCGCAACCTGTTCCGTCCGATTTTCCTGCGATGGGCAGGCGTGGGCGACAGGTACCCTGAGGTTGCTCCAGTCATCGGGGCGGGACGGCGGAGCGTCCTGGTATCGACCCGGGGCAAGTGATGGGGCCGGAAGCAACCGCTGCGTGAAGTTTGCGTCCTCGTAATAGCGAAGCTTGTCTGCCCGGATCGGCGGGTGACCTGACAGCATCACAACGGCCTGGTCGGCCGGGAGCTGCATGACCTCGCCAGGCGTCAGCAAAGCGCGGGCCGTTTCCTGGCGCGACACCATCAGATGTCCCAGCCACGGCGCCAGGCGGTGACCGGCATAGTTGCGCTGGGCGCGCAGCTCGGTAGCCGTTCCCAGCGTCTCGGAGATGCGTTTGGCGGTGCGCTCGTCGTTCGTGGCGAAGGTCACGCGCACATGGCAGTTGTCCAGGATCGAGTGATTCTGGCCGTAGGCCTTATCGATCTGGTTGAGCGACTGCGAAATGAGGAAGGCGCGCAGACCATAACCGGCCATGAAGGCCAGCGCTGATTCGAAGAAGTCCAATCGTCCCAGCGCCGGGAATTCGTCGAGCATCAGCAGCAGCTTGTGCCTGCGCTCGATACCGTCCGCACCGTCCAGCGACTCGGTCAGGCGTCGGCCTACCTGGTTCAGGATCAGGCGAATCAGTGGCTTGGTACGGCTGATATCCGAAGGCGGCACGACGAGGTACAGCGATACCGGATATGGCGCTGAAATGAGGTCGGCGATACGCCAGTCGCAGCGTGATGTCACCTGTGCAACGGTAGGATCGCGATACAGGCCCAGGAACGACATGGCAGTGGAGAGCACACCCGAGCGCTCGTTCTCGCTCTTGTTGAGCACTTCCCTTGCCGCCGAGGCCACCACGGGGTGGGGCTTCTCGCCGAGGTGCTGGGTAGCCATCATTCTGTGCAGGGCCAGCTCGAACGTACGGTTTGGGTCGGACAGGAAGTTGGCGACGCCGCCTAGCGTCTTGTCGTTGCCGGCGTAGAGCACATGCAAGATGGCACCGACCAACAGGGCATGGCTGGTCTTTTCCCAGTGGTTGCGGCGTTCAAGCGCGCCCTCGGGGTCGACCAGGATGTCGGCGATGTTCTGCACATCCCTGACCTCATGAACACCACGACGCACCTCAAGCAGAGGGTTGTAGGCCGCCGAAGCCGGATCGGTCGGGTTGAACAGCAGGCAATGCGAGAACCGCGAACGCCATCCGGCAGTGAGGCCCCAGTTCTCGCCCTTGATGTCGTGGATGACTGCCGAAGCTGGCCATGAGAGGAGGGTGGGCACCACCAGGCCGACGCCCTTACCGGAACGGGTCGGGGCAAACGCCAACACGTGCTCGGGACCTTCGTGGCGCAAATAGCCGCTCTCGAACCGGCCGAGGAAAACGCCGGCAGCTGCGGTGAGACCGGCTTTGGTCACCTCCCGGGCATCAGCCCAGCGAGCTGAGCCATAGGTGGTGACGCGTAGGGACTGTCTTGCACGCCACAGCGCCATCCCGATCGCCACCAGCACGGCCAGCGCGCTGCCAGCGACTGCGATCAAGCCGGCGCTATCGAAGATCTCCGGTGCGTAGGCACCATAGACGAACCACCATTCGAACAGGCGCCAGGGGTAATAGACCGGCGTACCCGACACTTCGAACCAGTAATCACCCAGTCGTGGCTGATAATCGAGCGCACGGGCGGTCCACTGGGTTGCTGACCAGATACCCCCGACTACGATGGTCGCCACCACCATCACCTGTCCGTACAGCACGTTCGTTGCGTGTTTCACCGCGGCACCAACCCTCGTCAGCGCGGCACGCCAATGTGCCGCGAGCAGGAGAGTCGGTAATCAGCAGCAAGACATCAAAGACCGTTTCGGTGGTGATTATGTCTGCCACGAAAAGAGGCGGGGCTGGACCAGCCTGGGCCAGCTCCAGCTTGGTCGGGGGTAGGGCGGGCTGCTAGGACCAATCGCTGTTAGGAAGCAAACGGGGGGGAAGAAATCGACAGGAAAGACCGTTGCACGGCTCATGATGGAGTCCGCAACTGCGCACGTCGCTTGTCAGAAATATCGCTTGCCGTAATTGTTGCTTCCGCACGTATCGGTGCGCGAGTGGCCGGACCGCGTATGGCTCCGACAAGGGCGGAGAGGGCCGATAGCGCTCCGCACTAAGTGTACCGACGCTTAAAATGCGACCATTCGAGACCATCTCGAAGTGGGTAGTCTGGATGATGGAAGTTACAGGTCTCGGCATCATGAGTGCTCAGCAATAGCGACACGTCGTCCCTCAATGACACTCCCTTTACGGTCGCAGCGCGAAGAGGCGTTCGTCATAGATGAAGTCCAGTATTCGGGTGATCCTTACTTGCGCCATTGCGGGGTGCCTGGGGTTGAGCACGATGTTTCGTTCCAGGGGCATCACAGCTGAAGGCACGATCAATCCCAGATGGGAGACTTGTTTCAGCCAGGCTGTGCCGAAAGACATGCTCGGCCGATCGGCAGGCAGCGCAGCCCAACCCACCGGTAGGCTTTTCGCATCGGGCTCATGGTAAAGATCAGGATCATCAGGCAGTTCCAGTTCGGTGATCTTCATCGGAATCACTGGACGCTGGGTCTGATGAACGAAGGTTTCGAGACAACAGATAGCAGGCGACAGGCCGAGATATACCGCGGCAACTTCGGCATCATTCCAGCGGCCCCCCTCAAGTGCTGCTCCGACACCCGACAGATCCGCGGCGCGCTTGGCTTTCGAAATACGCCAGGCTCGCATCAGACCGCGCCGCCCCATTCGATTGCATGCAAAACCCGACGCACCTGGCGTGCGCCAAGCTCCGTCTCGCACAGCGATAGAGGCGTTTGCCCTCCGAGCGAGTCGTTCGGAGTTGCCAACCACTGGCTCGCGATGTCCTCGTTCTCGAAAACCTCCTTGGACAGGACCGCAACCTGAGCCAGGCGGTCGATCCGTTCCGATGCTACCGGGTCCAAGGCCTCGTCGCTCTTCAGCCTGCGTTCGACCGTCGAGGCCGACACGTTCGCAATCACTGCGATCATAGGGACGGTCAGGCCAAAGGCCGACTTGGTTGCCACCAGCCAATAGGGCTCGAAACCCAGGCGGATCCTCGCAAGACGCTCATGCTCGGTGATCGTTGTTAGCTCAAGCGCCATGCTCCAGAAGCTGGGCTGCGCAGTGCCGCTGGAGGAACGCTTGACGGGTCGTTTCGCTACAGTACTCATATCTAAACCATCAAATGACGTAACGGTATACGTCAAATGATAGCACTGTTTGCGGGAGGTTTCCGTTGACCTTGTTATGATCGGATCTCCAGCGATTGAATGTTCGCCAAGTCAACGGCTGCAGGTGCGCCCACGTCAGCATCGAGCTGTTGAATGCGGTGGATGAAGCGAGCCAGTTCATCCGACGGTTCTATATCGCGTCGGGCGACGAAGGTGGTCAGCATCGTATCGCCAGCCATTGGACGCGTTACGACATCCGGATTGTTGAGTTCGGTAATTCGCGCCAGGCTTGAAAAGCCCAGGCCGTAGCCGGCGGCTACAAGCGCCATCATCAGGTCGAGTGTGGGAACGCGCTCAGCAATGTGTAAGCGCGCGCCGAGTTTGGCACAGTTTGACGGTTGGTTTGGCACTGCAGACTAGGGATGCTTAGTATCCTATTTGGCACTGCGCATCGTTTGGTGCGCAGCATTCTAGGAGCGATCGTATGAAGCGAGCTCTCGCCGGAGGCGGGCTCTGGATACCGTTCGAGCTGTAAGAGTGAGTATGGAAGGCCGCAGCGCTATCTACGTCGCAGGCTCAAAGCCTAAGGGTGGATACGGCTTCCTGGCCTTCCCCCGATGATCAGTCGGGAACTATCACCCCAACATAGCGTGGTAGTCGAGATACAAGGGTGGATGTCGCTTTTTACATCCACCATGACGACGCTGCGGTGGATGGGTGGAGCGTCATCCACCCTACAATGGGCTCAGCTTCAATCTCAGGCTTTCACCGAGGAATGTCATGTACCAACTCAACGACCTGCTGCACCTGATGGCGCGGCTGCGTGATCCGCAGCACGGTTGCCCGTGGGATCTGCAGCAGGACTACGCCAGCATCGTGCCGCATACCCTGGAAGAGGCTTACGAGGTGGCGGATGCCATCGAGAGCGGCGACTTCGAACATCTGCCCGGTGAGCTGGGTGACCTGCTGTTTCAGGTGGTCTATTACAGCCAGCTGGCGAAAGAAGAAGGGCGTTTCGAATTCGATGCGGTGGTCGATGGCATCACTCGCAAGCTGTTGCGCCGGCATCCGCATGTGTTTCCCGACGGCGATCTGTACGGCTCGCCCGAGCTACCGCGCCTCGATGAGGCAGCCATCAAGGTGCGTTGGGAGGAAATCAAGGCCGAGGAGCGCGCCGAGAAGGCCGCTGCGCCGGAGCAATTGTCACTGCTCGACGATGTGCCCAGCGCACTGCCCGCACTGAGCCGTGCGGCCAAGTTGCAGAAGCGAACCGCTCAGGTTGGTTTCGACTGGCCGGATGCTCTGCCCGTGGTGGACAAGGTGCGTGAGGAGCTCGACGAAGTGCTCGAAGCCATGAGCGAAAACGACCCCGATGCCATTGCGGAGGAGCTCGGCGATCTGTTGTTCGTCACGGTGAATCTGGCGCGGCACCTGAAGGTCGATCCGGAAAACGCCTTGCGTGCAGCCAACCAAAAATTCGAGCGCCGCTTCCGCTTTATCGAACAAGCCTTGCGGGAAAGCGGTCGGCCCATCGAAGATTGCGACCTGGAGACGCTCGACGCGCTATGGGGCGAGGCCAAAAAAGCCGAAAAGATACCGACCTGCGGTTGATAGCCGGAGCCTGATCGTGGAAGTTGTCTGTGCCACGAAGCCGCTTGGTGAATTACGGTTGATCCACCCTTACGTCTAATTTGAACTCACGACGAGACGACCCGACACATGAGTCTTTCCCTTCGCGATCAGCTGCTCAAAGCCGGGCTGGTCAATGAAAAGCAGGCCAAACAGGCCGGCAAGCAACAGCAGAAACAGCAGCGTCTGGTGAAGAAAGGCCAGGCCGAACAGGACACCTCGCAGCGTGATGCGGCGCTGAAGGCTCATGCCGAAAAGCTGGCCCGCGACCAGGAGCTGAACCGTCAGCAGCAGGAAAAAGCCGAGCAGAAAGCCCGCACGGCGCAAGTCAAACAGCTGATCGAAGGCAGCCGGCTGCCCAAGCTGACCACCGAGGATTACTACAACTTCGTCGATGACAAGAAGGTCAAGCGGCTGTCAGTGAACAAGCTGATGCGCGACAAGCTCTCCAGCGGTTCGCTGGCCATTGTCCGCCATGGCGGTGGTTACGAAGTGATCCCGCGGGAGGCGGCACTGAAGATCCAGGAGCGTGACCCGCGCCGCATCGTGCAGCTCAACGTCCAGACCGAAGCGCCGGACGCCGATGATCCCTACGCCGCCTACCAGATTCCTGATGATCTGATGTGGTAAGAGCCCATCAATCCTCGGTGTGGCCTAAGGCGTAATGTAGAGGCGGGCGACCTGTGCGCTGCCGTGAGAGGCACTATCCGTGGTTGGTGCGTTCTGCGCACCACGACCACTGCATAGCCGCCTCTGTAGGAGCCAGCTTGCTGGCGAATACGTGATCGCCACGAGCTAGCGCTTTTGGCGACTGCGCTTGCGGATGTAGCAGTTAGAGGTGTTCCCGAGCCCCTCCGACGGAAGGACGGATTTATGCCCGTCTGGCAGCCTCTACTGCTATAGCCCAACCGGGCTTTCGGTTACAGCAGGAGGAGTCAAATGGAAACCACACGTTATTCGGACGAGATCGATACGCTCAGCTGGCAAGCCCAGGGGGTGCCAGGCGACCCCGAAGAGCCTGGCGTGCCGGATTTGCCCAGTGAGCCCGGCGAACCGACGATTCCGGATCAGCCGCCGCCAGATCCGGTAGCCTGACAGCCGCTACAACCCGGGCTGGCCAGACGCCCGTGCGAGTAGGTCGACGACCTGCTCGTCGCTGGTCTGCTCGAAGTTGCGGTAATGGCAGCCGACGCCAATGAACGGCTCGGGCATTGCCAGGCAGATCAGCTCGTCCACGTCCGCTCTGAGCATCTCGATTACATCCCGTGGACCCACCGGCACAGCCAGTACCACGCGGCTGGGTTTCGACTGCTTCAATCCCTTCAGCGCCGCCCGAACCGTAGCGCCGGTAGCGATGCCATCGTCGATGACGATGACGCAACGATCAGCGATCACCGGGGCGGGACGTTCACCACAATAGCGATGGCGACGTCGTTCCAGTTCGGTTAGTTGGCGCTGCATCTCCTCTTCGAACCAGTTCGGAGGCGGCGCAATCTGGTTGAACAATTCCTGATTGATCACCCACTTCGGTTCGGCCCCGTCGATCACCGCGCCCAGCGCCAGTTCCTCGTTGCCGGGCGCGCCAATCTTGCGTACCAGCACCAGATCCAGTGGTGCGCCGAGACGCTGCGCCACTTCGAAGGCCACCGGAACCCCGCCGCGCGGCAGGGCAAGCACCAGCGGTTGCGCTTCTGCCAGGTGATGCAGGGCTTCGGCCAGCTCCTGGCCGGCATGGGTGCGATCGCGAAACAGTTGGGATTCGGGCATGTAGGCGCGCATGGCTCACTCTCCGAATGGGTAGGTATCCGGAACACTCTGGTCGTCGATCTGCTGCGGGCCGATCGGCTGGACCGCGTTGGTCTGTTCGAACCAGAGCAGTGCGTCGAACTGTTCTGAAAGTATGGCCTGAAAATAATGACTCTGACGTTCAGTGGCCGGACGGTAGATCACGCCGATTGCGCGCTCCAGACGGGGACGCGCCAGCGCCTCGCGCAGCGGTGTGTCATCGCGCCAGCTGGTCAGCGAGGCAGCCAACCCAGCGCGCAGAAACAATTGCTCCCAGCTGTCCGGGCGCGACGGGCGAACCTGTTGGATCTGCATGGGTTCGTCCCAGTTGTCGGCGGCGGCCACCAGGCCGCGATCGGTGCCCATGCCCAGCAGCACCGCATCGCGCCCGAATGCGGTTCGGCAGAGTTCGCCGATATTGAATTCGCCGCCCCAGCCCATGGAGGTCGAAGCGGCATTGCCGATGTGCGAATTGTGCGCCCAGACCACCGCCTTGGCGTCATTGCCCCGATGCTTCAGCAGGGCCTGCAGCGTGTCGAACATGTGCCGGTCGCGCAGGTTCCAGGACTCAGCAGAGCCTTGGTACATGGCGCGGTAGTACTGCTCCGCAGCGAGCACGACGCGCGCATTCTGCTCGGCATTGAAGAAGCTGCAGCCGTCTTTTTTCATGTACTCGAGCCGCTGGTCGAGCAAGGCGCGCAACTGTTCGACTACTGCGGCCTCGCAGGACGGTTGGCCGCGCATCACGTTGTGGCCGTAGACCGCCGGTTCGTCGTGCCATGGACTGAGGCAGCCATATCGACGCCGCGCGGTCGCGGCAGCGTCCGGATCGACCCGGTCGAGATAGCCGAGCACCTCCTGGATCGAAGCGCCCAGGCTGTAGACGTCCAGCCCGCGAAACTCGACTCGACGCTCGGCAGGCTGGGCGTCGTTGTGGTTGCGCAGCCAACGGGCGAAGTCGGCGACTTCCTGGTTGCGCCACATCCAGGTCGGAAAGCGCTTGAAGCCTTCCTCGACCCAGGCCGGAGGCTGCTGCTGGCGAACGTAGCGGTCGATCTTCGCCGCATCCGGCCAGTCGGCTTCGGCCGCGACGATGGTAAAGCCGTGGCGCTCGATCAAACGGCGGGTGATGGCTGCTCGGGCCCGGTAGAACTCCGAAGTGCCGTGGCTGGCTTCCCCGATCAACACCACCCGCGCATCAGCAAACTGGTCGAAGGCATCGGCAAACGCTGGGTCATCAATGCCGGGCAATACGGTTGCGCTGCGGTGCAACAGCTCGACCAGCTGCTCCTCGGTCGTTTCTTTAGGTCGTGGGCGCGATTGATTCATGGCCTCGTCTCCTGTTCGCCTTTTTAGGATGACCTACGGTGTATAGCCCCGTTCAGACCGTCCGGCGGCTGATTCAACAAGCACAAGCGGCAGAACTGAATGCGAGGGACTAGTCTCTAAACAAAGCGACGCCAATCTCGGCGAGCGAGTTTCCGCTGAAGGCGCTAAGACACGAGGGGCACCTATGACGACCTGGATCATCGCTTACAGCAAAGACGGCAATACCTCCATTTTGCGGACCGAATCCGATCGCCAGCCGGATATAGATGAGGCAGTTGAGCTGGTAACCCGAAAGGCCGAGCAGGATTATGCCGGTGAGGAGGATGCCTACGAGGTGGACCCGGACGTCGAACAGACACCCGCCACCCGCCTGGCTCAGCGCTTCGGCATCACCGTAACCGGTATATCCCAGGCCTGATTGCTCAGGCCACCTGCCACACTCCATCATCCCCAGCCACGAACAGGCGCCGGCCCGGGTCGGCGCCCACCTCCATCATTCCGGTGAAGCTGCCGAACGCCGGCAGCAGGCTGATGCGTGCGCCGATGCAGAAGCAAGGCAGGCGCAACGACTGCCGGCCGCGCCCGTGCAGACGGAATGCAGGGTGAAGATGACCGGCGAGGACATGGTGAGTGGCGTGCGGCTCCGGCTCGTGCTGCAGGGCAAAGGGACCGAGCAGCAGGGGTTCGGGGACGACAGTCATCTCCAGGCTCGCCGGTGGGTCGCCAGCGCGGCGGTCGTGGTTGCCGCGAATCAAAGTGATCGCCAGGCCGGGATGCGTCGCGCGCCATGCCTGCAGCTGGCTCAGCGTGGCAGGCGTTTGCGATTCCGGTGCATGGAGGAAGTCGCCCAGAAAGATCAGTTTTTTGCAGCGGTAACGCGCCAGCAGCGCGTCGAGTCGTTGCAGGTTGGCCTGGGTGGTGCCGTGGGGCACCGGCTGGCCCAGACGTCGGTAGGCGGCGGCTTTGCCGATGTGAATATCGGCAATCAGCAACGCCTGCTGTTGCGGCCAGTAGATGGCCTTGTCGGCCAGCAACCAGAGTTCGGTCTGTTCGAGTTCGATGGAGAGGTGCGAGGTCATGCGCGGAGTCTATCGCGCGTGCGGGGTCGATCCCACTGAGGCGCTGAATCTCGAGTGCGTTCGCGTGGTTGCAGGTACTGCCATCTCATCCGGTAACGCTGCGAAGACCCTATTGTCAGTTGAGAGCTCTTCAGTAGGAGCGAGCTTGCTCGCGAAGCTCAGGCTCTGTCCCAGCAGCGCACCTCAGTTGTGTCGAACCTGCAGGTCGGCGGGTTGATGCAGACAAGAGGCTGTTGAACGGGAGGTGGCAGGGTTCACAAGCGGGATGACTTTGCTTTTTTCACCCTCGGCGTGCCGTCCTTGGTCGCGCGCGGTTTGCGCTTCGCGCTGGTCTCCCGCTCAACGGCAATGCTGGCGCCTGCTTCCGTCTGATAGCCGCCAGGGCCAGCCGCCTTGTCCAGTTCGGCGACCATCCGGCGAATGCGGTCGGCGAGCTTTTCCGAGGTCAGGCTTTCGCGGAAACGTTCAACCATCAAGGGGAAGGCGAGGGGCGTGGTGCGTTTCACAACGTGAACGTCCAGCTCGCGCTGCTGCAAGCGGTTCAGGGTCTGCTCCAGCCGCTCGACCTCCAGTTCCTGGCGCAGCACCTCTTCCTCGGCCTGGGTCAGCAGCAGGTTGGCCGGGTCGTACTGGCGGAAGACGTCGAAGAACAACCCACTGGAGGCCTGCAGCTGGCGCGCGCTTTTCTGCGCGCCGGGATAGCCGGAAAACACCAGTCCCGCGATGCGCGCGATTTCGCGAAAGCGCCGGCGCGCCAGCTCACCAGCGTTGAGGCTGGCGAGCACGTCGTGCAGCAATTCGTCCTGGCTGAACAGCGCGGGCGTCAGCCACTGCGGCCAGTCCACCTCGGTTGCCGAGAGCAGTTCGAAGCCGTAGTCGTTCACGGCGATGGAAAAGGTCAGCGGCTGGCGCTGGGCCATCCGCCAGGCGAGCAGGCTGGCCAGCCCGAGATGAACGTGTCGACCGGCGAAGGGATAGAGAAACAGGTGCCAGCCCTCGCGGGACTTCATCACCTCGGCCAATAGCGTGGTTTCGGTGGGCAGCGCCGACCAGTCCAGCTGCACGCGCAGCAGGGGTTCTACCAGGCGCATCTCGGCACTGTCGAACTGGCCGCGCGAGGCGGCGCCGAGCTGCTCGACCACGGCATCGGCCAGTTCGCTGGAGAGCGGCATGCGCCCGCCGTTCCAGCGCGGAACAGCGGCTTTCTTGCCGGTGGCGCGGCTGACGTAGGCGGTCATGTTCTCGACTCGCACCAGCTCCAGCAGACGGCCGCCGAAGAGGAAGTTGTCGCCCGGGCGCAGTCGGGCAATGAAACCTTCCTCGATGGTGCCCAGTGACCGGCCGCTGCCACCCTTGGCCCAGAACTTCACCGTCAGGCTGGCGTCGCTGACGATTGTGCCGATGCTCATGCGATGGCGAAGCGCGACGCGGCGGCTGGGGACTTTCCAAAGTCCGGTCTCGTCCGGCTCGACGCGCTGATAGTCCGGGTAGGCCGTCAACGAATGCCCGCCATGACGCACGAAGGCCAGCGCCCATTGCCAGTGGTCTTCTGTAAGTTCGCGATAGGACCAGGCTTGGCGTACTTCGGCGAATAATTCGTCGGGCCGGAATCCCCCGCCGAGGGCCATGCTGACGAGGTGTTGGACCAGCACATCGAGAGGGCGGTGCGGGGCGCTCCGGGCTTCAATGCGGCGTTCGGCAATGGCGACTTGGGCGGCTGCGGCTTCCACGACTTCTACGCTGTGGGTTGGCACCAGCGTGACCCGCGACGTCCGGCCGGGTGCGTGACCGGAGCGACCGGCGCGCTGCATCAGGCGCGCCACGCCCTTCGGCGAGCCGATCTGCAGCACCCGCTCGACAGGCAGGAAGTCGACCCCGAGATCGAGACTCGAGGTACAGACGACCGCCTTCAGCGCGCCTTGCTTGAGGCCCAGCTCGACCCAGTCGCGCACCTCGCGCGCCAGTGAGCCGTGATGCAGGGCGATCAGTCCGGCCCAGTCTGGGCGCGCCTCGAGAAGCGCCTGATACCAGATCTCGGATTGTGAACGGGTGTTGGTGAACACCAGCGTAGTGGCAGCCGAATCGATCTGCTCGACCACCTGCGGCAGCATGCGCAGCCCGAGATGACCGGCCCAGGGAAAGCGCTCGATGCTCGGCGGTAGCAACGTGTCGACGCGCAGATCCTTGTCGACCTTGCCCTGCACAAGCTTGCCGTCGCCCGGATACAGCAGCACTTCCAGCGCGTGTGGCTGGTTGCCCAGTGTCGCCGACAGGCCCCAGATGATCAGCTCCGGCATCCACTGACGCAGACGAGCAAGCGCCAGTTGCAGCTGGACGCCACGCTTATTGCCGAGCAGTTCGTGCCACTCATCCACCACCAGCATGCGCAGACCGGAAAAGGCCTGACGGGCGTCGGCACGGGTCAGTAGTAAGGTGAGGCTTTCCGGCGTGGTGACCAGCGCGCTGGGCAATCTCCGACCCTGGCGCGCCCGCTCGGCGCTGCTGGTATCGCCGGTGCGCAGACCGATGCTCCAGTTGATACCTAACTCATCCAGGGGCGCTTGCAGGGCGCGGGCCGTGTCGGCGGCCAGGGCACGCATGGGGGTGATCCAGAGGACAGTGAGCGGGGCGGGTTTGTCCGACGAACTAGCGCGCGCCTGCGGTTTCTCGGCGGAGGTATCTGCGCCTGTTGCAGCGAAACGATTGAGCGCTCCAAGCCAGACGGCGTAGGTTTTGCCGGAGCCGGTGGTGGCATGGAGCAGGCCGGACTCACCCTCATCGATCGCTTGCCAAACCTGTTGTTGAAAAGGGAACGGCTGCCAATCGCGAGTGGCGAACCAGTGATCGGCAAGCGAGGCGGGCCGCGCACTCATGCCTCGTCCTCCGCTCGATCCATGCGAAGGCCTAGCTTCGGCTTTTTGTGGGAGCAAGCTTGCTCGCGATCCTGTGGCCCTGTAACGGTGTGGATCGCCGGCAAGCCGGCACCTGCGCAGGGCAGCCTGGCTTCTCCCGTGCGTCGGATCATCCCAGCAATTCCTTCAGCGTCTCCAGCGTATCGGCCTCAGCCACAGGCTTGTCGAGGCGCCAGCGCAGCATGCGCGGGAAGCGCACGGCGATGCCGCTCTTGTGCCGACTGCTGGCGGCGATTCCCTCGAAGCCAAGTTCGAACACCAGGGTTGGCGTCACGCTACGAACGGGGCCGAATTTCTCCACGGTGGTCTTGCGCACGATGGCGTCGACCTTGCGCATCTCCTCGTCGGTCAGCCCGGAATAGGCCTTGGCGAAGGGCACCAGCTTGCGCTCCGGGTCGCCCGGTTCGCCGTCCCACACTGCAAAGGTGTAGTCGGTGTAGAGGCTGGCGCGGCGCCCGTGCCCACGCTGAGCGTAAATCAGCACGGCATCGATGGAGTAGGGATCGATCTTCCATTTCCACCAGACGCCTACGTCCTTGGTCCGGCCGACGCCGTATTGCGCGGCGCGGGCCTTAATCATCATGCCCTCGACGCCGCGCGCTCGCGACGCCTCGCGTTGTTGCGCGAGATCGTTCCAGTTCTTGCCCGTGACCAGGGGTGACAGCATCAGCCGAGGGTTCGGACAATTTTTGACCACCGTTTCGAGTTGCTGCCGGCGTTCACGATGTTCGCGTTGCCGCCAGTCATCGCCCTGCCATTCGAGCAGGTCATACGCGAGCACCGCGACCGGGGCGTCCTGCAGGACCTTGGCGGTCAGGTTCTTGCGCCCGATACGCTGCTGTAACAGCGCGAAGGGCTGCACGCCGAAGCGCTCGACTGCTTCGGCATCATCGCCTTCAGGTTGCTCGAAGAGTTCTTGCTTCGGCTCGCCGGGTGCGTGCTTCCAGACCAGGATTTCGCCGTCGATCACGGTGCCGTCCGGCAGGCAGCTGGCCAGTTCGCACAGTTCCGGAAAGCGCTCACTGACCAGCTCTTCACCACGGGACCAGACCCAGATCCGCCCATCACGCTTGACCAGCTGTGCGCGAATGCCGTCCCACTTCCATTCGATGAACCAGTTCTCCGGTGCGCCGAGCAGGGTGTCGAATTCCTCGACAGGTGCCTGCAGCGGGTGGGCAAGAAAGAAGGGGTAGGGCTGGCCGCCACGCTGCGCGTGTTCGTGCTCGGATTCGTCGGCGATCAGCGCGCGGTATCCCTCGGCGCTGGGGCGGTGCGACAGATCGGTATAGCCCACCAGCCGCTGCGCCACGCGCTTGGGATCGAGATCGGCCAACGAAGCCAGTGCGCGGGTGACCAGCAGTTTCGATACGCCCACGCGAAAGGCGCCGGTGATCAGCTTGATGCAGACCATCAGGCTCAGGCGATCCAGCTGTGTCCATAGCGCGGGTAATCGCTCGGCCAGTTCTTCCGGCGGCAGGCCGCGCAATGGCAGCAGCTTGTCCTGCATCCACACGGCCAGCCCGTCGTCGGAGCTGTGTTCGGCCTCGGGCATCAGCAGCGAGATGGTTTCAGCCATGTCGCCAACCGCCTGGTAGCTCTCCTCGAACAACCATTCCGGCAGCGCCGAGGCCTGCATGGCGGTCTCGCGCAGCACGCGGGTCGGCACCAGCTGACGCGGTCGGCCGCCGGCCAGGAAATACACCGCCCAGGCGGCGTCGGCCGGGTCGGCTTCACGAAAGTAGTCCCGCATCGCCGCGAGCTTGGCGTTGCTCGAGGTGGTGGCGTCGAGGCGGCTGTAGAGGGTGGCGAAGGCTTTCATATGGCGCCTCCGTACCGGCGTGGTGCGGCCGGTTCGCGAGCAAGCTCGCTCCTACAGGTCTGGCGTCGTGCTGCTACGCGGGTGCTCTTCTGTAGGAGCCAGCTTGCTGGCGAACCGTGGCGACGCGAAGGATCCGGTTCGCGAGCAATCTCGCACCTGCAAGGAAAGTCTGGCGGTTCCGCAACGGTATCTTTCGGCACGTAGTGTAGGGCCAGCCTGAGGATCATTCGGCCTCCTGAGTCGTGGCGTCGTCCTCGTCGCCGTACTCGGTCTCGAAGGCCTGGGCGTCGAGACCGCGCATTTCGCGCAGGTAACGGACCAGAATCGGCACGGACCCGTGGGTCACCATCACCCGCTCGGCGCCGGTCTGCTCGATGGTCCAGAGCAGGCCGGGCCAGTCGGCGTGATCGGAGAGCACGAAGCCGCGATCGACCCCGCGCCGACGACGGGTGCCGCGCAGCATCATCCAGCCGCTGGCAAAGGCGTCGGCATAGTCACCGAAGCGACGCATCCAGGTGCTACCACCTGCCGAGGGAGGGGCGAGGATGATGGCGTGCTTCAGGCGCGGGTCGCCTTTTTTCAGGTCGCCGGCATAAACGGTTGGCGGCAGGTAAACACCGCCTTCGCGGTAGACCTTGTTCAGCGGCTCCACCGCGCCGTGGACCACGATGGTGCCGATGCTTTCGTCCAGGCCGTGCAGGATGCGCTGCGCCTTGCCGAAGGCGTAGCAGAACAGCACGCTGGCGCGCCCGGCGGCGGCGTTGGCGCGCCACCAGTCGTTGATCTCACGAAACACCTGAGCCTGTGACGGCCACTTGTAGATCGGCAGGCCGAAGGTCGATTCAGTGATGAAGGTGTGACAGCGCACCGGCTCGAAGGGCGCACAGGTACCGTCCGGCTCGACTTTATAGTCGCCCGAGGCGACCCAGACTTCGCCTTTGTATTCCAGTCGCACCTGGGCCGAGCCGAGCACGTGACCGGCAGGGTGGAAGCTAAGCTTTACACCGTGATGATCGACGGACTCGCCATAGGCCAGCGTCTGCAATGGCATGTCGGCGGCGATCCGCGAACGGAGTATGCCTTCACTGTCGCTCGAGGCCAGGTAGTGGGCCATGCCCCAGCGGGCATGGTCGCCGTGAGCGTGGGTGATGACGGCGCGATCGACCGGGCGCCAGGGATCGATGTAGAAATCACCGGGTGGGCAGTAGAGGCCTTCGGGGCGGGCAACGACAAGGTCCATGAGTGAGCGGCACTTTGCGGGCTTGTAAGGTTGGAGCCCGGGTCGGCGTTGGGAGTTCGCCCGCAAGGTTGCGTCGGTGATCTTGAGCCCACCCTACAGGGCCGGGAGGGCGCCTCTGTTCAGGTGGGTTAGGGGAAAGTCATCCAGCAGGGCGGGGATCAGTCCACCAGCTTCAGGTGAGAGGTGTCCGGCACCGGCGCATCGCTGGCACGGCGCCGTTCACCCATGTCGCTGCCCACCGGCGCCAGGCTGAACTGGGACAGGTCCACAGGCGGGGCCTTGGGCTCGGGTTGTGCGTCCTGCAGGTCCACGCCGACCGGCGCGATGCCGAAGTCTGGCGCCTCGACGTCGACGAACGCAGCCATGTACTCATCCCGTGGGGCCACCTTCAAGGGTTGAGGCGACGCCTGAGCGGCGGAAGCCAGCGGTGCCGGTGCCGGATCTTCCGACGGTGGTGGGGCGAGCTCGATTTCCTCGACTTCAACCGGCATCGGGCGGACCTCGGCGATGGCGCCGGCGCGCGCCATGGCCTGGCGGTACTTCTCGACGCTGGCATGGTCGAGATCCTGCTTGATTACGATTCGCCGACCGGAAAACAGCAAGGCGATGCGCTGGGCGTCGGCCTGAAACAGGCGAGTCAGGTTGGCCTCGACCTGCTCCAGCTTGGCGCCCGGAGCGAGTTCGCCGGAAAACGATATTTCATAGCGGCTCATGAGGAGGTCCTTTGGCGGCCGAAGGTGGGATGCGCTGATCATAGAGCCTGGTACGGGCGCTTGAAAGCCGGCGGGTCCGCTGCGCTGTCTGTGCTGCGACGGCGTTGGCATGCCGAGCTGTAAGCCTCAATAGTGGTCGGCAGCAGGCGATACAAAGGCTGTCCCGCGTCAGCTGCTCGATGATTGGCTGGGTGATAATGCCGCGCCCGTCGGCACTCTATTACCTGCCCAGCCCAAGGATCGCGAACTCATGGTGGTATTCGAAATCAAGTCGCTCAGCCCGGAAACCTACAGGCAACAGACGCGACGCAGCACGCTAGTTGTCGCCGTGACCTTTGCAGTGCTGGCGATGGGGCTGGCGACCCTGGCCGTTGCGCTGTTCGGCGAGACGGGGGCCGATAACCTGAAGTGGAACATTGCAGGGGTCGTGGCTGGTTTGCTGCTTACTGCAGCATTGGTGCGTTCTGTCTATCTCAAGCAGCCGTGGATGTCCTGCGCGGCTTACGGTTGGCGTCTCAAGCGCAGCCTGATGAGTGTTACCAATGTCATGCACCATGTCACGGCGGGCGTGGCGACGGATGATCTCGAAGCGATCAAGCTGCTGCGCTTCTATCATCTCGGGCTAACGCAGATGCATCAGCTCGATGGCAACAGCGCCTCGCTCAGCGAAGTGATAGGGAAAATCAATCAGCATCGAGAGTTGATGGAAGCGCGCGGAATGGATACCGATCAGAACCGCCTGGATGACGCCTGGCTGGCCGCCGTGAAGCGTTTCCCTGCAGGAAAGTAATCCGGGAAAGCGGTTCGCCAATGGAGTGGGCCGATGCTGCCTATCCCGACCACACCCGCCGACGTCGTCCGGTGAGCGCACTCCCGCCGGCTCACACAACTGAGCACTCTGGTGTGCTGGCAACAGGCCCTGCGCGGCTTGCATGCCTGTCATTCCAGAGGCCCGTAACCGCACGCTGCAACGGCTGCGCCGACGTTGCATAGCACTGGTTGTAAGCCATCGGAAAACCCATACTCGGCACCGCTTGTGCCGGCGCTGCCGGAATCAGATGGTTCGTCTCATTAGCCTCTCAGGCTCAGGAATTTCCCAATAATGAAAAGGCTGTATCTGCTCGGTCTGATGGCCGGTCTTTCGCTGCAATCAGTCGCCGCCGAGCCCCGCTCTCCGTTGCTGGATGACAAGCCGGCGTTCATCGCCAGCCTGATCGAAAAGATGACGCTGGAAGAAAAGGTCGGCCAGTTGCGGCTGATCAGCATAGGCGGCGACATGCCGCGCGAGCGCATTCTCGATGAGCTGGCGGCCGGCCACATTGGCGGCACCTTCAATACGGTGACCCGGCATGACAACCGGCCGATGCAGGAAGCGGCGTTGCGCAGCCGAATGAAGATTCCGATCTTCTTTGCCTATGACGTCATTCATGGCCACCGGACGATCTTTCCCATCGGCCTGGGCCTGGCCTCGAGCTGGGATCTCGACACCATCGCTACCAGCGGGCGCGTGCAGGCCATTGAAGCCAGTGCCGACGGTCTGGACATGACCTTTGCGCCGATGGTGGATATCTCCCGCGATCCGCGTTGGGGGCGGACCTCCGAAGGGTTTGGCGAAGACCCCTATCTGGTCTCGGAAATCGCGCGAACCATGGTGCAGGCCTATCAGGGCGAGTCGCCCACTGCAGCGGACAGCGTGACTGCGAGCGTCAAGCATTTCGCCCTCTACGGTGCGGTTGAAGGCGGGCGTGACTACAACGTGGTGGATATGAGCCCGATGCGCATGCATCAGGACTACCTGCCGCCCTACCAAGCCGCTATCGATGCCGGAGCGGGCGGAGTGATGGTTGCGCTGAATTCCATCAATGGGGTACCAGCCAGCGCCAACACCTGGCTGCTTCAGGATTTGCTGCGGCGTGACTGGGGCTTTGACGGTGTGGCCCTCAGCGACCACGGGGCGATCAGCGAGCTGATCCGGCATGGCGTTGCAAAGGATGGCCGCGAGGCGGCAAAGCTGGCGATCAAGGCCGGCATCGACATGAGCATGGCCGACGCCTTGTATCGCGAGGAACTGCCGGGGCTGGTGGCGTCGGGTGAGGTCGGGATCGGTGAGATCGACACGGCTGTGCGCGAGGTGCTTGGCGCCAAGTACGACATGGGTCTGTTTCATGATCCGTTCCGGCGCATCGGGTCGGCAGAGGACGATCCAGCAGACGTCAACGCGGAAAGCCGTTTGCATCGCGAAGCCGCCAGAGCCGTAGCGCGTGAATCAATCGTGCTGCTTGAAAACAAGAAGCAGACCTTGCCCCTGCAAAAGCGCGGAACCATCGCGCTGGTGGGGCCGCTGGCCGATTCGCCGGTCGACATGATGGGCAGCTGGTCCGCAGCGGGCGTTGCCAAACAGTCAGTCACCGTGCGTCAGGGCTTGCTTGATGCGGTGGGTGATGAAGCCGTTGTGCACCATGCCCTCGGCGCCAATATCACCGACGACCCACACATGGTCGAGTACCTGAATTTCCTCAACTGGGACAAACCCGAGGTGGTGCAGGATTCGCGTTCGGCAGAGACGATGATTGCCGAAGCGGTCGCGCTTGCCGAAAAGGCTGACGTAATCGTTGCGGCAGTGGGCGAATCGCGCGGCATGTCTCATGAAGCGTCAAGCCGCACCAGCCTGCAGATTCCTGAGAGCCAGCAGGCGCTTCTGAGGGCGCTCAAGAAAACCGGCAAGCCACTGGTGCTGGTGCTGATGAACGGCCGTCCGCTGGACCTGAACTGGGCTAAGGCCAACGCCGACGCAGTTGTTGAAACCTGGTTCAGCGGTACCGAAGGCGGGCATGCCATCGCTGACGTGCTGTTTGGCGACCAGAACCCGGCTGGCAAGCTGCCGATCTCCTTCCCACGTTCGGTCGGGCAGATCCCTACTTACTACAACCATCTGCGCGTCGGTCGGCCCTATGTCGAGGGCAAGCCGGGCAACTACACCTCGCAGTACTTCGAAGAACCCAATGGGCCGCTGTACCCCTTCGGTTATGGCCTGAGCTACACCGACTTCGAACTGTCCGAGGTGCGCTTGTCCAGTCCGACCATGAAACGCGGCGACGGCGTGGAAGCCAGCGTGACGCTGAAGAACACCGGGTCGCGTGAGGGCGCGACAGTCGTGCAGCTGTACCTTCGCGACGAGGTGGCGTCGGTGATTCGTCCGGTCAAGGAACTCAAAGGGTTTCGCAAGGTGTTCCTCAAAGCCGGCGAGACGCAGGAAGTCCGCTTCAAACTCACTGAAGAAGACCTGAAATTCGTCAACGCGCAGCTCGATCGGGTAGCCGAGCCCGGCGTGTTTGAGGTGCAGATCGGGCTGGATTCAGCTGCTGTAAAACGGGGGCAATTCACCCTTCTGTAAGGCGTTCAGTCGAGCGCTGGCCGCCTGGCCTTCAGCCCGCTCTGGCTGGGGGCTGAGCGGCATTGAGCAATCTGAAAAAAAGACCTCTCGGAGCAGCTATCCGGCGCCCATGCGGCGTGGGATGATTTGCCGCTTTGCTTGGCTTTCCAGTGAATCATTTGCCACTGAGGAAGACCAATGACAGCAAACCGGGCCGCTACGCGGTCAGCGGTAATCGCGATTGCTCAGGAGGCAATGTGTCACGTACCTATCATTTCAAAACAGGCGCTCGCACGAGTCGGGCACTGGGAATGACGTTGAGTCTGTGTGTGGGACTGTTTGCCAGCAGTAGCTGGGCGTTCAGCCTAGATGATGTGGCGGCCAAGGCGGAAAAGCTGGCGGCCGAAGACTATACGGCGCCGCAGAGCAATCTGCCGCCGGTGTTTCGCAACATGGCCTTTGCCGATTATCAGCAATTGCGTTTCCGTGGCGACAAAGCGCTATGGCACGACGCGCCGACGCCCTTCGAGGTGCAGTTCTATCACCAGGGCATGCACTTCAACGTGCCGGTGCGGATCAATGAGATCACCGCAAAAGGCGTCGAAAAGGTCCGCTATAACCCTGACATGTTCGAATTCGGCAAGGTCGAGATTGAACCTGCTGCGCTGGAAAACCTGGGCTTTGCCGGCTTCAAGGTGCTCTATCCGCTGAACAAGGCGGATAAGGCCGACGAGCTGATGACGCTGCTCGGTGCCAGCTATTTCCGGGTGATCGGCAAGGATCAGGTATACGGCCTGTCTGCGCGTGGTCTGGCTATCGATACTGCGTTGCCAAGCGGAGAAGAGTTCCCGCGCTTCCGTGAGTTCTGGATCGAACGCCCCGAAGCCGATCGCCGCAATCTGGTGATCTATGCGCTGCTCGATTCGCCCCGTGCCACCGGTGCCTATCGGATGGTGGTTACGCCGGGCAAGGACAGTACGGTCGATGTCAAAGCGCGCGTCTTTCTGCGCGAGCCAGTGGAAAAACTCGGCATCGGTGCGCTGACCAGCATGTATCTGTTCGGCGCCAACCAGCCCAGTGACCTGCTCAACTATCGGCCGCAGCTGCATGACTCCGAAGGGCTGGCGATTCACACCGGTGCAGACGAGTGGATCTGGCGGCCGTTGAACAATCCCAAGCGACTGGCGATCAGCAGTTATGCGGTCGAGAACCCGCGCGGTTTCGGTCTGCTCCAGCGCACCCGCGATTTCAACCGCTACGAGGATCTGGACGACCGCTACGAGCTGCGCCCCAGCGGCTGGGTCGAGCCCAAGGGCGATTGGGGCAAGGGTCGCGTGGAATTGATCGAGATTCCGACGCCTGACGAAACCAATGACAACATCGTCGCGTTCTGGGTGCCGGAGCAGCAACCCGAGCCCGGCGAGCCGCTGGACTTCGAGTACCGTCTGCACTTCACCCTGGATGAACCGGCGCTGCATGATCAGCAGCTCGCCTGGGTCAGCCAGACGCGCCTGTCTGCAGGCGACGTCAAACAGTCCAACCTGATTCGTCAGCCTGACGGCAGCACCGCGCTGATCGTCGATTTCGTTGGCCCCACTCTGGCCGAACTGCCGGCGGATGCGCCGGTCACCACGCGGGTCAGCATCGGCGAGAACGCCGAATTGGTGGAAAACAACCTGCGGCACAACCCGGTGACTGATGGCTGGCGCCTGACCTTGCGTCTGAAGGTGCGCGATCCCAAACGTCCGGTGGAACTGCGCGCAGCCCTGGTGGAAGGCGAGAAGACGCTTTCCGAAACCTGGAGCTACCAGATTCCGACCAATGAATAGTCCCGTGGACCCGGCGATTACCGGGCGCTACATCAGCCAGCTGCCCCTTGATGACCCGCAGCGCCAGGCCCTTATCCAGAACCTGGAGCAGGGCGACGGTGGGCTGGCGGATATTCACCGGGCGTTGGGTCGAGCTGTGCCGACTCCCGATAACACCGAGCCGGGCGGAGGTGCTCTGCTGGGCTCGGTTGCTGCTCGGCTGAAACTCGGCTGGGGCGAAACCCTGGAGCGTGCCAAAGCCCTCACGCTTGACCATCAGGGCCGCACCTGCATCGAGTCGACACCACCCATCGTGCGCACACGCATGGTGCCGGAACCCTGGCATACCAACGTGTTGCGGCTGAGCTGGTGGCGCTTGCTACACAAGAAGAACCGCACGGTGGAGCTGCCGCCTGCTCAGTCCGTTGATCGTTCTGGCTGGCGCAAGGTGGCAGGCGTCCGGCGCGCCACATTGCTGGTGCTCATGCTGGTGCAGACGGTGATAGCCACCTGGCACATGAAATCGGTGCTGCCGTACCAGGGCTGGGCGCTGATCGATCTGCAGGAGGTGTTTCAGCAGCCGCTGCAGGAATCCGCACGGCAGATCCTTCCGTATGTGGTGCAGACGAGCATTCTGCTGCTGTTCGCGCTGTTGTTCTGCTGGGTGTCGGTGGGCTTCTGGACGGCGCTGATGGGCTTCTTTCAGCTGCTCAAGGGGCACGACCAATACA
Source organism: Pseudomonas sp. 9Ag (assembly GCF_902506445.1). Classification (NCBI taxonomy): domain Bacteria; kingdom Pseudomonadati; phylum Pseudomonadota; class Gammaproteobacteria; order Pseudomonadales; family Pseudomonadaceae; genus Pseudomonas; species Pseudomonas sp. 9Ag. Next base: position 2,285,001 of record NZ_LR733836.1, on the reverse strand, counting down.
ACATTTCGGCAACGACCCTCGGCGATGAGCCGATCCCGCGCGAGGCACGCACGGCGCTGGTGATGCCCATTGCCAACGAAGACGTGCCGCGGGTGTTCGCCGGACTGCGCGCGACGTTCGAGTCGCTCAAGGCGACGGGACAGCTGGAGCACTTCGATATTTTCGTGCTCAGTGACAGTAACGATCCCGACACCTGCGTCGCCGAGCAGAAGGCCTGGCTGGAGGTCTGTAGGAGCGTCGATGGCTTCGGCCATATCTTCTACCGGCGCCGGCGTCGCCGTGTGAAGCGCAAGAGCGGCAACATCGACGACTTCTGCCGTCGCTGGGGCAGCAGCTACCGTTACATGGTGGTGCTCGACGCTGACAGCGTCATGAGTGGCGACTGCCTGACCAGTCTGGTGCGGCTGATGGAAGCCAACCCCGGCGCAGGCATTATCCAGACGGCGCCGAAGGCGTCCGGCATGGACACGCTGTATGCGCGCATGCAGCAGTTCGCCACGCGGGTCTATGGCCCGCTGTTCACGGCCGGGCTCAATTTCTGGCAGTTGGGCGAGTCCCACTACTGGGGTCACAACGCGATCATCCGGGTCAAACCCTTCATCGAGCACTGCGCTCTGGCGCCTTTGCCTGGCAAAGGTGCGTTCGCGGGCGACATCCTGTCCCACGACTTCGTCGAAGCGGCGCTGATGCGTCGTGCGGGGTGGGGGGTGTGGATTGCCTATGACCTGCCGGGCAGCTACGAGGAGTTGCCACCGAACCTGCTCGACGAGCTTAAACGCGACCGTCGCTGGTGCCACGGCAACCTGATGAATTTCCGGCTGTTCCTAGTCAAGGGCATGCACACGGTGCACCGCTTCGTGTTCCTGACAGGGGTGATGTCCTACCTGTCGGCGCCGCTGTGGTTCGTCTTTCTGGCGCTGTCGACCGGGCTGCTGGCGATTCATACGCTGATGGTGCCGGAGTACTTCCTGCAGCCGAATCAGCTGTATCCGCTGTGGCCGCAATGGCATCCGCAGGAGGCTATTGCGCTGTTCTCGGCGACGCTGACGCTGCTGTTCCTGCCGAAGCTGCTCAGCGTATTGCTGATCTGCATTCAGGGCGCTCACGAGTACGGCGGGCGTGCTCGCCTGCTGCTGTCGATGCTGCTGGAAAGCCTGTTTTCCATGCTGGCCGCGCCGGTGCGCATGTTGTTCCACACGGTGTTCGTCAGCGCCGCGTTCCTCGGCTGGTCGGTGCAGTGGAACTCACCGCAGCGCGCCGATAATGCGACACCCTGGAGCGAAGCCTTGCGCCGGCACGGTCCGCAGATGCTGCTGGGCGTACTCTGGATGGCGCTGGTGGGATGGCTAGACCCAGCCTTCCTCTGGTGGTTGGCGCCGATCGTGGTTTCGCTGATCCTGTCGGCGCCGGTATCGGTGATCACTAGCCGCACGGGCCTGGGGCAGGCCGCGTTTCGCCGCAAGTTGTTCCTCATCCCCGAGGAATTCCAGCCGCCGCAGGAACTGGCATCGACCGACCGCTACACGCGGGAGAACCAGGTCAACGCGTTGGCGAACGGCTTTATCGCGGCCACTGTCGATCCGATCTACAACGCGCTGGTGTGCGGCATGGCGCGGGCGCGGCATGCCAAGGTGGTTGCGGGTGCCGAGTCGCTGCGTGAACAACGTATGCAGCAGATCCTCGATGCGGGGCCAAACGGGGCTGCCGAAGCGGCTCGCTGGCGCTTGCTGAACGATCCGGACGGCATGGCGCAGTTGCATTCGCGGGTCTGGCAAGATCAGCGCTATCAGGCGTGGCGCGATGCCTATCGTCCGTCTGGCTTCGGTGACGCGTCTAGCAGCGAAACAGTCGCTGCATCCCAGGGCTAAACCGAAGAGACTCAACGGCGTCTGAGCCAGACGCCGCGGAGTAGCGGGTCAATGAACGTGATCGCTGCCGTCGGCATGACGGTGGATGTCAGGCTTGGGCTCCGCTGCCTGATGGTGGTTTCCAGACGAGTGCATGTCGCTATGGTGATCGCCTTTAGCCACGGGCGCAGCGCTGGGCATGTGGGTTTCCCCACCGCCGTGATGATGACCACCGCTCGTGGCCACCAGCGCTTTGTATTCCATGGCTGTCAGCTCGGGCAGTTGCTCGAGCAGGGCGACCAGCTCCCAGATGTAGCGGTCTTCCATGCTCCGGCCCCATGCGGGCATACCGGAGGCCTGAATCCCGTGTTTGATCGTCCAGAAGTCCTCGGCAGGGTCGCGCTTGCGGTTTGCGTCAGTCAGATTCGGCGGCGCCGGGCTGAGATTTTCGCTCAGCTCGGTCGGTCCGGTACCCGGTGCGAGATGGCAAACGACGCACATGGCTTCGTAGTTGCCAGCACCTGAGCGAATGAGTTCGGCATCGCCCAGTTCCGGCACCTCGATAGCTTCGGCACGGACCGCCACGGAGCGCTGGCGGGCGGTCTCCAACAGCGCGTGGATCGGCCCGCTATGCGGCACGTCGGCTCCGACGTTGACGACTCCGAAATACACCACGGCCGCAGCGGCCAGCACCAATGCCACTGCAGCCAGTAGCAGTGTCGTCAGGGTTTTGAGCATCATCCATTACCTCAGAACCAGAATCGGATACCCGCCACCAGGCGAGCCTCGCTTGTGTCTTCATCCTCCGCCCGCAGCAGCTCGGCGCTGTTGCCGTAAGCCCGGCTCCAGCTGACGCCCACGTAAGGGGCGAACTGTCGGCTGATCTCATAGCGCAACCGAAGCCCGACGCTCGCGTCGCTGAGCCCGGAGCCGATGCCACGGGATGCGTCCGTGCGTCCATTCAGATTAAGCTCGGCGGTGGGCTGAAGCACCCAACGCTGCGTCAGCAGCAGGTCGTACTCGGCTTCCAACCGGAGCGCGGACTGACCGCCCTCGCCAAGGAACGCTGTGGCCTCGGTTTCCAGCCCAAACAGTGGCATTCCCTGCACGCCGAATGCCGCCCAGGTTTGCGGCGAGCCGGGTTCGAAGTCTTGGCGGACACCGGCGACGGTTTCCCACCAGGGACCTATTGCGTGGCTCCAGAGCAGCTGCAGTTCGGCTTCTTCGGTATGCCCATTGGTTCGCTCGCCTTCCGAGCGAAAGGCCAGCCGGTCGATATCGCCGCCAGCCCAGCCACTCAGATCCCAGGCCAGCGTGCTTCCGGCATCGGCGTCCTGCCATTCCAGCTCGTCGGCGACGAACATGAAATGGCTGCTCCCCTGATGCATGCCGTGTTCGGGCAGGTCGGGAAAGGCCGCATCGATGTCGGCGGGACTAAGCGTCGGGACAGGCGGGCGATGTGCCTCGCCTGGCGGAATCCCCGTTGGGGGTGGATGCGGCATGGCGTGACCTGAATGGTCCATCGCTTCATGATCCATCACCCCATGATCCATCATGCCGCGGTCCGATTGCGTGTGGTTCGGCTGCGAGTGGTTATGACGGTGACTTTCAGCGGGAACGGGGGCGGCCGGTGAGTGGCCGGCATGGCCGGAGTGGTCCATCGCTTCCTGCGCCTGGCTGGTCGCGGCAGCCAGGCAGAGCGCGCTTAGCAGCGCGAGCTTAACGGTCATGCTTCGGGCTCTTATCGTCATGCCCCTGGGGTTGATGAGGCGCTGAGCCCATGTTGCCGTGGTTCATCTGCCCGGACCCCATGTGCTGCTCATGCATCTGCATCATCTGGTCGGGATCCATGCTGCCCTGGCCCATCCCGTCATGGTTCATCATGCGGCGTTGCGGCTTCTGCGGGTGACCAGCTTCGGGGGCGGCTTGCTGCGGCGAGGTTTCAGCCGGATGGTGACCGTCGTGCTCGGTCTGTGCCTGCAGAGCGGTCAGCGGCAGGGCGGCGAGTAGGCCGAACACCAACAGTGAGTTGCGCTTGATAATGCTCATGAGGTTCTCCTTTATTCTTCGACCCGGACTTCGCGGAACATCCCGAGGTCCATGTGCATCAGCATGTGGCAGTGGTAAGCCCAGCGCCCGAGTGCATCAGCCGTGACGCGATAGCTCCGTTTGGAGCCGGGAGGCATGTCGATGGTGTGCTTGCGTACCTGGAACCGGCCGTGTTCATCCTCAAGATCGCTCCACAACCCATGCAGGTGAATGGGGTGGTGCATCATGGTGTCGTTGACCAGCACGAAGCGCACCCGCTCGCCGTACTTGAGACGGATCGGCTCGGATTTCGCGTACGGGATCCCGTCGAATGACCAGGCGAAGCGCTCCATATGGCCGGTCAGGTGCAGCTCGATGGTGCGCGTCGGCTCACGGCCGTCCGGGTCGGGGAAGGTGCTGCGCAGGTCAGCGTAGGTGAGCACGCGGCGGCCGTTATCGCGCAGGCCGATACCTGGGTCATTCAGCTTTGGCACTGGCATCATGGTCTGCATGTCGACCAGCGGATTGCCCTTCTCACTGGCAGGGTGGGTCTGCATCTGGCTGCTGGCACCGCCACCGTGGCCCATTGCCGAATGGTCCATGCCGCCCATGCCGTTGTGGTCCATTTGGCCATGGTTGATCTGGCCGTGCTGTGGAGCTTCGTGCTGCATCGCCGGCTGATCGTTGCCCGCCGCATGTGCGCCGTGATCGCCATGCCCCATGTCCTCCATGCTCAGCTCAGGACGGGCGTCGGGTTCTGGTACCGGCGCGCTCAGCCCCTGACGAACGGCCAGGGTGCCACGGGCGAAGCCGCTGCGGTCCAGTGATTGGGCGAACAGGGTATAGGCGTCCTGACCGCCATCCGGCGTGACGATCACGTCGACCGTTTCGGCGACCGCCAGGCGCAGTTCATCGACCTCGACCGGCTCGACGTTCTGCCCGTCCACGGCCACCACGGTGAGCTTCAGGCCCGGAATGCGGAAGTCGAAATAGGTCATGGCCGAGCCGTTGATCAGGCGCAGACGCACCCGCTCGCCCGGCTCGAAAGCACCGGTCCAGTTGCCGTCCGGTGCCTGGCCATTGAGCAAATAGGTGTAAGTTTCACCGCTGATATCGGCGAGATCTGTGGGCGTCATCTTCATCTTTGCCCAGGCCCAGCGATTGCCAACGGTCTCGCGCCAGCCCTGGTCGGCCACATCATTGATGAAGTCGCCGAGGGTCCGCCGCCCGCGGTTGTAGTAATCGGATTGCTTCTTCAGCTTGTCGAGTACGCGGGCCGGGCCTTCATCGGTCCAGTCGGTGAGCATCACCACGTAGTCACGCTCGTACTCGAAGGGTTCGGGCTCGAGCGGATCGATGACCAGCGGCCCGTAGACACCGAGCTGTTCCTGAAACGCGGAGTGGCTGTGATACCAGTAGGTACCGCTCTGTTTGACGCGGAAGCGGTACTCGTACATTCCATCCGGTGCGATGCCAGCAAAACTGAAGCCGGGCACGCCGTCCATGTTGGCTGGCAGCAGGATGCCGTGCCAGTGGATCGACGTATCCTGCGGCAGGCGATTGTGCACTCGCAGCGTCACCGTGTCGCCTTCACGCCAGCGCAGCAGAGGACCGGGAATACTCCCGTTGATGGCCATTGCGGTGCGCTCGCGACCGCTGAAGTTGACCCCCAGCGAGTCGATGGTCAGGTCGAACTGCGTTCCGGCCAATACACCCTGGTCAGCGTTCTGGTGAGGACGCGCAACGGCCCACACAGGCTGACGCCAGACGCCCATCCCGGCGACGATCCCTCCGGCGGCCAGACTTTTGACGAAGGTACGGCGCGATGATGTACGGCGCATGGAGATCCTGTTGTGCTCAGCTCTGATTGCAAATGCGTCTGCCAGCGCTGAAGCAGGCAGACGCAGAGGTTTCGGCCAGATTCACTCTGCCGGGTAGTTGGCCAACACCAGATCGGTGCCTTTGTCTGTCAGCCCGATGACCTGATAGGCCTGTGCTGGCTGGTCATAATCCATCCCGGGTGAGCCGGCAGGCATACCGGGCGCAGCCACGCCAAGCAGGTCGTGGCGTTGTTGCAGCTCGCGGATCTGCGCGACCGGCACGTGACCTTCCACGAATTTGCCGTCGATCACGCCGGTATGGCACGAGCCCAGCCGCGGTGCCACGCCCAGACGCTCCTTGACAGCCGACATGTTGCTTTCAACATGGTCGCGAACCTCGAAACCATTGGCCTGCAGGTACTTGACCCAGTCCTTGCAGCAACCGCAGTTGGCGTCCCGGTGCACGTCGATTACATCAGCGGCATGGACGCTGCCGGCCATAAACAAGGCGGCAATGAATGCGAACTTGGGTTTTATGAAACGCATGACAGCACTCCTTGATGGAAAATCAACGGCAACCGCAGCCGCTGCCACAGCCTGTTGTCGGTGCTGCGGCGGATGTGGTCTGGCTCGTGAGCTGAGCGGGGTAGCCGGCCCCGTTCAGCGCGGCAATCAATGCTGTATTTTCGACATCCCCATCGATGCGAACCCGTCCGCTTTGCAAATCAACCTCGACAGCCTCGACGCCGGCGATGGTGCTCAACGCCTGAGTGACGTGTCGAACGCAGGTGCCGCACGTCATGCCTTGAACCTGAAGCTGGGTGGAGTTCATGAGAAGCCCTCTGTAGATGCCGGCCAGTCCGGCGAGGCTTGATCATCAACCTTGTCCTGATGGCAAGGTCAAGGTGTTGCCTCTGACGCTTCGTCTGGCTGTCAACATAGCCTGAATCGGCTTTCTGCAAGCTGAGCGGAACATTACTTTTTTGTCAGCTTGTGGTCCGTCGGAGGTGTTACCGGCAGACTTGGATGATGGATAGAGAGGACGAGCCGAATGAAGCTTCTGGTCGCTGAAGACGAACCGAAAACCGGAACCTACCTGCAGCAGGGCCTGAGCGAGGCAGGATTCTCTGTCGACCGCGTCACCAGCGGCACTGACGCCTTGCAGCACGTGCTGAGCACGCCCTACGACCTGCTGATCTTGGATGTGATGATGCCGGGTCTGGACGGCTGGGAGGTGCTGCGCATGGTTCGTGCAGCGGGGCAAGAGGTGCCGGTGTTGTTCCTTACCGCACGTGATCGCGTGGAAGACCGGGTCAAGGGCTTGGAGTTGGGCGCGGATGACTACCTGATCAAGCCGTTTGCCTTTTCCGAACTGCTGGCGCGGGTGCGCACCTTGTTGCGCAGGGGCAGTGCCGCTGCCTTGCAGACTCAGCTGAGCATTGCTGATTTGGAGGTGGATCTGCTCAAGCGCCGCGCAGTCCGTGCCGGCCAGCGCATCGACCTGACTGCCAAGGAGTTCGCCCTGCTGGAGCTGCTGCTGCGTCGCCGCGGCGAAGTACTGCCCAAGTCGCTGATCGCCTCGCAGGTCTGGGACATGAATTTCGACAGCGACACCAATGTCATCGAGGTGGCGATTCGCAGGCTTCGCGCGAAGATCGACGATGGCTTCGAGCCCAAGCTCATCCATACCGCGCGTGGCATGGGCTACATGATCGATGAGCCGGACCCAGCATGATGAAGCAGTTGTCGCTAACCGCCAGGCTGAGCCTGATGTTCATGCTCGCGGTCACAGGCGTGCTCGGTGCGGCGGGCTTCTTTTTCTTCCAGTTGAGTCAGCATCACTTCGACGAGCTGGATCGGCATACGCTGGAAGACAAGCTCCAGGCCAGCCGACAGCTGCTGCGGGGCCTCGATGATCTGGCCGGGTTCGACGCGCTGAGGCCGCAACTGCAGGCATTGCTTGGCGGGCATAGCGACCTGGCGGTGCGGATAGTCGATGCCGAGGGTCAGGTGCTGTTTGCCGCCAGCGGCGCCGCCTACGCGGCCGAAACACATGCGCATGGTTCGGTCAGCGCAGACATGCCGCGGGTGTGGCGTCGCAGGGCTGCCGTCATCGAGGTGGCGGGTCGTCCGCTGAGCATAGAGTTGGCGCTCGATATCACCACGCACAAAGTCTTCCTGAACACGCTGGCGGGATGGCTCTGGGGCGCGCTGGTGCTCTGTGCGCTGCTCAGCGGCGGGCTCGGCTGGCTATTGGCACGTAGTGGGCTGCGGCCGTTGCGCGAGGTGACGCTGGTGGCGGCATCGGTGTCGGCCAAGTCGCTGACCGAGCGCATTCCGTCCGAGTCGACGCCGGCGGAGTTGCAGCAGCTGGTGCTGGCGTTCAATGCGATGCTGGCGCGGCTGGAGGACGCCTTTGTGCGGCTGTCGAACTTCTCGGCCGACATCGCCCACGAGCTGCGCACGCCACTGTCCAATCTGATGACGCACACCGAGGTGGTTCTGACCCGCGCGCGCAGCCGCGAGGACTACCAGGAAAACCTGTATTCCAATCTGGACGAGCTGCGCCGCATGGCGCGGATGATTGACGACATGCTGTTCCTGGCAAAAGCCGATAACGGCCTGGTCGTTCCCGAGCGGCAGTCGATCGAGCTGCATGCCCTGTGCGAGACGTTGCTGGACTTCTACCAGCTGACCGCCGACGAGCGCGGTATTCGTTTCGTGCTGTCGGGCGATGCGCGCATCCACGGGGATCCCGCCATGCTGCGTCGCGCGCTGTCGAACCTGCTGTCCAATGCGCTGCGCTATACGCCCGACGGCGGCACGATCCAGCTGGCCATCGAGGCGGGCGAGCAGGGGGTGTCGCTGAGCATCGGCAACCCGGGCGCGGGCATTCCTGAACAACACTTGCCGCGACTGTTCGACCGCTTCTATCGCGTCGACCCCGCGCGCCGGGAAGGCAGCCCGAGCAATGCCGGACTGGGCTTGGCGATCACCCGGTCGATCATCGAGGCGCACCATGGCGAGATCCATTGCAACAGCCGCGACGGCTGGACGTCGTTCGATATCCTGTTCCGCTCAGCTGACTGAGCACCGCCGGGCGACGCTGACTTGAGGCAGGCTGACGGAACATGATTGCTGCGACGCCCGTGGGCGACCGACACCCAGCACTGGCCAATCCGGGCTGCACGTGTTTGCATCGGGCGACCGCTTGACGCGCAACTCTGCTGGCTATCCTGCTCGGCAAATCAAACGCGGCGGATGGAGGTGGTATGAACATCGAACGATGCGAAGACCTGATCGACTGGACCGGCCAGGCCCATGCCCGGCTCTCCGAATGCATGACAGAGGCCGCCGATGAGCGCAGCGACTCATTGGCCACGATGCTGATGACTTATCTTGCGCAGCACGAGCAAGAGCTGACGCGCACGATTGAGCGGATCAAGGAGCATGCCGACCCGCGCGCGCTGCAAGCCCGACTGCACGAGGCGGTCGAGGGCGAGATACTTGCGCTGGATTTCGACAGCGATGCCTATGCACAGATGAGTGTCGACGACATCTCACGCGAGGTCTTCGCCCTTCACAACCGGATCATCGACCTGTACCGCTCGCTGGAAAAGCGTCCATCACTGGACAAGGCACGTGAGCTACTCGGCGAAATGCTGCAGCTTGAAGAGCACGAGACCATGCGCCTGGCGCAGCAGGTCAACCGCATGCACGAGCTGTAGCTGACCGACGCAGGGGGATGGCGTCAGACCACGTAGCGCAGAATGGCCACAAAATGCAGCAGGCTGCCGGCGATGACGAACAGGTGCCAGATGCCATGCCAGTGGCGGAAGCGCTGATCGTAGGCAAAGAAGATGATGCCAACCGTATAGAACACGCCGCCGGCAACCAGCCAGCCGAAGCCGGTGGTGCCCAGGGCGGCGAGCAGTGGCTTGACCGCCACCAGCACGATCCAGCCCATGATGGCGTAGATGACGATCGACAACACCCGCGCTTCCGACCTTGGCTTGATCTCCTGCAGCATGCCGATGATTGCCAGTGACCAGACAATCCCGAACAGCCACCAGCCCCAGCTGCCACGTAGAGTGACCAGGCAGAACGGTGTGTAGCTGCCGGCAATCAGCAGATAGATCGACAGGTGATCGAGCTTTTGCATCACCGCTTTGGCGCGGCCACGGACGCTGTGATAGAGCGTCGAGGTGCTGTACAGCAGCACCAGGGTGAACCCGTAGATGGCGACGCTGACGATCTTCATCAGATCGCCGTCCATGGCCGCGAGGATCAGCAGCCAGCCTGTCCCGATCAGCGCCAGCACACCGCCTGTCAGGTGCGTCCAGGCGTTGAACTTCTCTCCGTGATACATCGTTGTGCAGCCTTGAAGGTGTTCGATCAGTTACCCATCAACAGGCCGAAAACCTTTTTTGCCACGCTGGTGGCTGCCTGCGCCGGATTCTGACGAATGCTGGCTTCCTGTTCGGCGATAACAGTGAACAACCCATCGAGCGCTTGCTCGGCCACGTAACCCTCGACCGTGCCGTACCGGGGATCGACCGCACCCAGGCCAGAGACTTTGCCAGCCAGCGCGTTGTACTGCTGGGCCACGCCGACCTGGTCGGTGGCCTGCTTGATGATCGGCAGGAATCGGGCGCGGATTTCGTCACGGCTGGTCTTGTTCAGATACTGAGTCGCCGAGTCATTGCCGCCGCTCAGGATCGCCTTGGCGTCGGCGACGGTCATCTTCTTCACCGCCTCCAGCAGCAACGCCTGCGCTTGCGGTACAGCGGCTTCGGCGGCCTTGTTCATGCCGGTTTCCAGCTCTTCGACCTGAGCGCCCATGCCCATCATCTTCAACATGCGCGAGGCCTTGCCAATGTTGCCCGGCAGTTCGATGCGCACATCCGGATCATTACTGAAGCCCCCGGGACGGCCCAGCTGCTGTACGGCAACTTTCGTTCCCTGGCTCAGCGCGTCCTTCAGCGCCTTGTTGGCGTCGCCCTGGCTCAGGTCGGACAGCGAAAGCGCCCAAGCGCTGGCGGAGAGCATCAAACCGGTGAGCAAAGCAGTGGTGCGCAGCATGGATAAATCCTCTGAGTGATGCAGCGAGCTTAATAGGCCAGGCGCGGCGTGCCAAACGGTGGCAGCAGCTTCAACCGTTTCGTTGACCCCTGTCCGAGGCGTTACTGGCCGACCGGCGGCATTCAGCCAGGTTTGCCGCTCGGTGTAGTACAGGCGCGGTGTCGCTATAACAATCGCGTTGGTGCAACTTCTAGACGCTTCACGGCTACAAAAGATCATCATGAGCGGATTTATCAATCTGCCAGAGCGAACATCCGCTACGCGCTGACCAGCGACACGATTGCGGCTGAACCTTCGCCGCGGACCCGTTCGAACACCAACCCGTGCAGAGGAATGAAACCATGCTCAAATCACTCAAGTCGCTGTTCGACCGCAGTGAGGACGATCAGCCTACGGCACACAGCGTTGAAGTGGCCGCAGCAGCGCTGCTGATCGAAGTCGGCCGTGCGGATTACGAAAGCGATGCAGAAGAACAAAAAGCCATTATCGAAGCCATCCGCCTCGGCTCGGGGGTGGAGGACGGCGAGCTTGCATCGCTGGTCGCCTCCGCGCAGGAAACCGCCGAGCGGTCGACTTCACTGTATGAATTCACCACGCTGATCAACGCGCAATATTCGATGGATGAAAAATTCGTTTTGATCAAGGCGCTATGGCGCGTCGCCGCTGCCGATGGCGACATTCACCGATACGAAGACCACCTGATCCGTCGTATCGCCGACCTGCTGTACGTGGCACATACGGACTTCATCCGCGCCAAGCTGGAGATCCTCGGCAGCTGACTGGCGGCCACGCGGGTCAGAACTCGAAAGCACCTGGGTCACACTGCCGATCGTCACGCGGGTTGCCGCGCTGGTCGGTGTCCGGGCAAAGCACACCGCCCATGTCGATGGGATCGAAATAGGGGCTGTCTTCGAACGGCTCACGCAGCGAGACGGTGCGGGTCGGACCTCCGTTGTCCTGCAGTGATCCGAGAACCATGCGTACTCCGGCTTCATCCGCGGTAGTGGGCGTGAAGCCGCAGCCACTCAGGAAGTCGAAAAGTCCTCCTCCGGAGCCACCGATGGCATTGAAGCTGCCACTGGTCAGCGCGCCACTGCAGAACGGCATGTCGCCGAATGTGCGTATTTCGACCAGGCTGTTGGCCAGCCGGAACTCGCCAGTCCCCGAATGGCTGAACAGCTGCGAGTGATTGCTGAAGGTCGCGTTGCGGACCGAGACTTTCCCGTCGATGTTGCCGATTTCTGCGGCTCGGACACCACCGGTGGTACTGCGATTGTCGACAAAGGTGCTGTTCAAAATGTCGACGGTGCCCTGATAGTTCACTAGCCCACCCCAAAAGCGAGCGTCATTGGCGGTAATCAGGCTGTTGCGCACATACAGCTGCGCCGCCGCGCCCATATTGGAAATGCCACCGCCATGGCCGGACTGGTACCCGGTCGAATTCTGTTCGATGGTCGAACGCGCAACCAGTGCCTGCCCCTCGTTGAACAACCCCGCGCCACGGTTGCACAGGCGTCGACTGGGAAAGGCCGCGCAGGAGGTTTCCAGTTCATGGTCAATGGTGTTGCCACGTAACAGCATCCGGTCCATGCGCAGGTTGCCGCGATTCCAGATTGCGCCGCCGCCGCTGCCCATGGGCCTGCCGTTTTCCAGCCGCAGATAGCTGAGCGTCACCGCGCTCGGCGCGGAGGCATAGATATCGAAAATCCGGTCGATGGCCCCGCCGTCGATGATGACTTGCAGGTCATCGTTTTTCGCGGCTCGCCCGAGGCCCGTCAGCGTTAGTCCATCCGTGATGTCCAGATCGCCAACCGCATCGTTTGGCACGTCTGCGGTCTCTGTGCCGGTCAATGAGAGCACGTAGTGCCCTGACGGTACCTCTATCAAATCGTGGCCCTGGTGCGCGTTGCTCTCCATAACCGCTGCTCTCAGCGTGCAGCGATTGGAAATGGATTGGCAGTTGCCGTCGCCCGGCTCGGTATCCACCTCGTCGGCCGTACTGTCCACACGCAGGGTCAGGCCAATGGAGGCGGCGCAATCGCCGGGCAGCGGGTCGCCAGTGACGTTCATGACGTAACCGGAGGCTTCCGGGAAGCGTTTCTCATGGACGGTGCTCGAATAACCGGAGCCGAACCAGTTGCGGCGTTGATAACCGACATTGAAGTGATAGGGAATGTTGGTTTCGCAGGTGTCGGCGAAGTAGCCCACCGCGTATTGATCACTCGGCAACGGCATCATGGCCCAGGGCGTGCCATGGATCACCGCGTTGACTTGTGCGATGCGGTTGCCTCGCCCATCCACTTGCGCTCGCAACGGGTAGAGCGGGACCGGCGAGCGGGCAACGGAGGAGGGCGTTAGGTTGGTCAGACTGGGCGTTGCGCAACCGCCCATCCCCAGGACGAGCGACAAGGCGATCACACGGCTGTGCGTCATACGGTCCCCTCTCGGCAGGCCGCCGAAGTGTTCGGTGGATGACCTGCTGAGTATGGGTGGCGCATACCGCGTCAATCGAACGTTTCGGCATTAAGCCTGGGCGTCCTTAGCGTGGTTGCCACTGAGGACATGACTGCGAGCGCCCATGCTTGAGCATCCAGCGGCGTCAGTCCGAAAGCTGTTCCTCGTCGTGCTGCTCCAACGCGACCTGGCGAATCGAGAGACGGATTTCGGCAGGCAGCACGCGCTTGGCGACACCCTCAGCCAGTTCGCCAAGCTTGGCGTGGTAGCCAAGCTTGCCGGCGGCGTCCTGCTGCAGCACGTTCTGATCCAGCAGGCTCTTGATGAAGTGGCGGAACAGACTCTTGTCGAAAAACTCCGGCGCGTTCAGACCATGCAGGATCGAAAGGCGCTGGGCCATGATCGTGCAGAGGTTTTCCAGCTCTTCGGCATCGAGGGTGTTCTGACCACTGTTGAGCAATAGCGCAATCGCCATGTAGAAGCGTTGCAGCGTCTGCATGATCGCCCGCGCCAGCAAGGTCAGCAAGACGAACTGACGAGAGCTGGGTGCCGGCCTCACGTAGGTCTCACCGTCGCGCTTGAGCAGCCCCTGTTCGACGAAGGCATCCAACCACTGATCGATCACCGCGCCCAGTTGCTCGGGTTCCCAGCGGATGAACAGTTCGGCGCGCAGATAGGGGTAAAGCGCCTCGGTGAACCGCAGGATCTGTTCGCGGCTGATCCGTGAGCTGCTCTGGAAGAAGCTCGCCAGCAATGCCGGGAGGGCGAAGATATGCATCACGTTGTTGCGGTAGTAGGTCATCAGAACGGCGTTTTGCTCGTCCAGATAGAGGATGTTGCCCAGCGCGTCTTTCTGCTCAGCCAAGAGGCCGAGTGCCTTCACGTAGCTGATCAGCGCCTCGCCGTCACCGTCCGGCAGTGTGGTGTGAGGCGAGTAGGGCACGGCGCGCAGCAGGTTCTGGTAGAGGTCGAGGATGCGCGCCAGTGAGCGCCGATCCAGCGCCTGACGACTGGTGGAGAGCATCGCCAGCGCGACCAGGTTGACCGGATTGACGGCGGCGGCTTCGTTGAGCCGTTGAGCGATGCGTTCGGACAGCTTGTTGGTGGTGTCGTTGAGCCAGTCGGGACGGAAGTTCGGCGCCAGCTCCTGTTTGCGCCAGCCCGGTTGTTGCTGGTCGAGAAACTCGTTGAGCTTCAGCGGCTCGCCAAAATTCACCCAGACCTGCCCGAAGCGCTGCTTCAGCGCGCCGATGACCTTGAAGATGTCGAAGATCGATTCCTTCTTCTTCGCTGCACCGCGCAGCTCCCCCAGATAGGTGCGGCCTTCGAGCACTCGCTCGTAGCCGATGTACACCGGCACGAAGAGGATCGGCAGGCGCGAGGAGCGCAGATAGCTGCGCAGGGTGATGGCGAGCATGCCGGTCTTGGGTTGCAACATGCGTCCGGTACGCGAGCGACCGCCCTCGACGAAGTATTCCACCGGAAATCCACGGCTGAACAGGGTGTGCAGGTACTCGTTGAACACCGCGGTATAGAGCGGGTTGCCCTTGAACGTACGGCGCATGAAGAAGGCGCCGCCACGACGCAGCAGGCTGCCGATCACCGGCATGTTGAGGTTGATGCCCGCAGCGATGTGCGGCGGCGTCAGGCCGTTGCGGAACAGCAGATAGGAAAGCAGCAGGTAGTCGATATGACTGCGGTGGCACGGCACGTAGATGACTTCGTAGCCCTGCACCGCCTCCTGCAGCGGCTCCAAGTGATTGACGCGGATGCCGTCGTAGATCTTGTTCCAGAACCAGGACAGCACCACCTCGAGAAAGCGCACGGCCGTGTAGGCGTAGTCCGAGGCGATCTCGTTGCCGTAGCGCAGCGCCCGCGCTTCGGCCTTTTCCAGCGAAATGCTTTCGCGCTCGGCCTCGTCCCTGATTGCCTGACGCACCTGCGGGCCGTGTACCAGGCCTTTGACCAGGTTGCGACGGTGCGACAGGTCGGGGCCGATCACCGCCGTTTTCTGATTGCGGAAATGCACCCGCAGCATGCGATGAACCATGCGCAGGGTGCGCTCGTGGCCCTTGTTCTGCGCCACCAGCTCATTGAGCTGGATCGGCGTAGAGAACTGCACGCGGGTTTCGCGCCCGAGCATGACGATACTGAGCAACTTGCGCAGCCGTCCGGTGACGGCCCAGCTGTCGGCGAACAGCAGTTTCCAGGCACTGGTTTCGCGATCCGGCGAGCGACCCCAGAACACGCTGACCGGGATGATCTGGGCATTGTCTACGGCGTTCTGTTCCAGGGCACCGACGAGGCGCACCAGTGGTGCTGGCGTAACAGCGCGGGTCCGGGTGCCGAACCAGCTGGCGGCCGGGTTGAGAAAGATGAATGCAGCCGGCTCGACATGATTGCCCACCGCCACGTCCGCCACCGGGCGCGGCAGACCGGCCTTGCTGCACTCGTGATCGAGCACCGCGAGATCGCTCAGTGAGGCGCGTTGCAACACGTAGAACACTGGCTTGCTGCGGTCTAGCTTGAGGGTGAAGGCGGACTGGTTGATCGTCTCCGAGCGCACCCAGACATACAGCAGGCGACGCACGAGGGAGAAAACGAGACGGCGAAACGGAGAGCGGGTCATACGGCAGATTCGACTGTGGAAGGGTTAATGCCCTTGAAGCGCGCAAGTGTGCCGCATGCGGTGTTGGCGGGCAAAAGTCTGGTGAAGGAAGTGCACTGGTTGGTGTGTCGGCTCAACCGGTGATGTGCGTTCGAAGCGGGCGAGGGCAACTGTTCCGCTTGCAGAAGGGGCAAGCGGCTATTTGAGTCGCCCTGTGCGTTCGCCCTGGTTTACCTCATGTTTTTCCATGCATAGACGGCTGAGAACACGACCAGGCTTACGGCTGCTCCGAAATACAGCGTCTCCAGCTGAGCGCCCACCTCGACCGCATGCTCGAGAAACAATATGACGATGATGACCACCGAAACCTGTATCAGGGTTTTCTTCAGGTCATGGAACGACCTGATATCCAGCGGCCCGAGCGAGGCGCTTTGTTCGGCCGGCACCGGCTTGATGAACAGTCGATACAGGCTGATAGCTATCAGCTGAAAGGTAATGGCGATCAACAGCAGGTCTAGCAGCTTCAGTAGCTTGACGGCGAGACTCTTGCTGTCATTTGCGGTGTGGGGGAACTGATGGATCAGCTCCAGCAGCAGGTGAACCATGGTGTTCAGACTGACGCCGTACAACAGCACGGCGGAGATTGCCGTCGTTGCAACGGCAACCAGTACCAGGAAACGGCTGCTGCGAAAGATTCGTTCGATCATGTTTTAACATCCCGGTCGCCTATGGCTCTCGCTTGAGGCTAGTGCAAGTCGAAGCCATGCGGCGTTGCTGTCGAATAGCCACCTGGTCCGGTTGCAATAGCATTGTGGCTCTCCTTATAGTCCGGCGCGCATTGGGCCGGTATGCCAAACGTGGCCGCAGGCCCGTCAGCACGGATGAAAGTTGATGATCGAACTGAACAATCTGACCAAACGATTCGCTCAGCACACGGCGGTTGATGCCTTGTCCTTTTCCGTCGAGCCGGGCGAAGTGTTGGGTTTTCTAGGCCCGAACGGGGCCGGAAAGTCCACGACGATGAAGATGTTGACCGGCTTCCTCACGCCGACGTCAGGCAGCGCAAGCATCTTTGGCTGCGATATTCGGACCCAGGCGCTTCAGGCGCAGCGCCAGATGGGCTATCTGCCCGAGGGCGCGCCCTGCTACGGCGACATGACGGTGCGGGGCTTTCTCGAGTTTATCGCCGAGGTGCGTGGTTATCGCGGGGCGGACAAGCGCGTGCGGGTAGACATGGCTGTGGGACAGGTCGAGCTGGAGTCGGTGCTTGGCCAGAGCATCGACACGCTGTCCAAGGGCTTCAAGCGTCGTGTTGGACTGGCGCAGGCGATTCTGCATGACCCGCGCGTACTGATCCTCGACGAGCCTACCGATGGCCTGGACCCGAACCAGAAGCACCAGGTTCGCCAATTGATCAAGGGCTTGGCCCGGGACAAGATCGTCATCATCTCTACGCATATCCTCGAAGAGGTCACGGCGGTCTGCACGCGCGCCATCGTCATCGCTCGCGGCCAGCTGGTGGCCGACGGAACGCCACTGGAACTGCAAAGTCGCTCCAGGTATCACCAGGCCGTGACGCTGGTCGGCGAAGGGCCGCTGGATGAGGTCGCCCTGGCGGCTTTGCCGGGTGTGGCCGGAATTGAGGTGAATCAGTTGGAGCACAGCCTTACGGTGCTGGCCAAACCGGGTCAGGTGATCTTTCCGCAGATCAATGCCTTGATCACCCAGCAGGGCTGGGCCGTGCGGGAGCTGGATGTGGAACGCGGCCGATTGGACGAAGTATTTCAGACATTAACGCGTGGGGAGGCGTTATGAGTCAGTTGCCGGTGATCTTCAAACGCGAGCTGGGCAGCTATTTCGCGACGCCGCTCGCTTACGTCTTCACCCTGATCTTTCTGGTGCTGTCTGGCGTATTCAGCTTTTATCTGGGCGGCTTTTACGAGCGGGGGCAGGCAGATCTCGTCCCTTTTTTCAGCTTTCATACATGGCTCTATCTGTTTCTGATTCCAGCGATCGCCATGCGACTGTGGGCCGAGGAGCGCAAATCGGGTTCGATCGAGCTGTTGATGACCTTGCCCATTACCCGTTTCGAAGCGGTCACCGGCAAATTCCTGGCGGCCTGGGTATTTGCCGGGCTTGCCTTGCTGCTGACATTTCCGATGGTCATCACCGTCAACTACCTGGGCCAGCCAGACAACGGCGCGATCATCACCGGCTATTTCGGTAGCTGGCTGCTAGCTGGCGCTTTCCTTGCGATCGGGTCCTGCATGTCGGCGTTGGCCAAGAATCAGGTGATTGCCTTCATCCTGGCGGTCAGCGTGTGTTTCCTGTTCATCGTCAGCGGTTTGCCGATGGTGCTCGACGCCTTCGCCTGGGCGCCGCAATGGCTGGTGGACGCAGTGGCTTCGCTGAGCATCCTGATTCGCTTCGAGTCGCTCAGCAAAGGGGTCATCGATCTGCGAGACCTGCTGTATTTCGTCACCCTGATCATCGCCTGGCTGATGGCTACTGCCATCGTCGTCGATATGAAGAAAGCGGCATAAGGGAGCCCGCATGAAACGACTGATGTATTCAGGTGCCGGGCTGCTGCTGATCGCACTGGCTTTCCTGGCATTCAATGCTGTTTCCAGCCTGATCTTTACCGATGCGCGGCTGGATCTAACCGAGCAGAAGCTCTTCACCTTATCGAAAGGCACCGAGACCATCCTGGCAGGACTCGAAGAGCCGATTGAATTGCAGCTGTTCTACTCGGACGAGGCGACGGGCGAACTGGTTGCGCTACGCAACTATGCACGGCGCGTTGAGGAGCTGCTGCATGCCTATCAGCGTGAGGCTGATGGCAAGATCACGTTGCGGGTGATCGATCCTGAACCGTTCTCCGAGGAGGAGGATCGGGCCGCCGAGCTCGGCCTGCAGGCCGTGCCGCTGGATCAGGGCGGTGACAAGGTCTACTTCGGCTTGGCTGGTATCAACGCGGCGGGGCAGACGCAGAGCATTCCGTTCTTCCCGCTGGACCAGGAGGAATTTCTCGAGTACGAAATCAGTCGCCTGGTGCAGACGCTGACTACGCCACAAATGCCGGTGGTCGGTGTGCTTTCAGGGCTGCCCATCACGGGCGGTTTTGACACGCGTACCCAGCAGGCAACGCCTCCTTGGATGGTGCTGGAGAACATCCGTCAGTTGTTCCATATCGAAAGCCTCAAGCGCGACGTGGACATGATTCCGTCGGACCTGTCGGTGCTCATGCTGATCCACCCGAAAGAGCTGCCGGAGCAGACCCTGTATGCCATCGACCAGTTCGTCATGCGCGGCGGCAAGCTGCTGGTATATCTCGACCCCTATAGCGAGGCGGATCCTGGCTTGGGTATCGGGCCAGGTGAGTTCGGCGAGGGCAAGGTGTCGGATCTGGAGCCTCTGTTCAATGCCTGGGGCGTGCGTATGGTGCCCAATCAGGTGGTGCTGGATGCGTCCTATGCGATGTCCGTCGGTGTGGGCGAGGAGCGCCGCCCGGTCAGGCATCCGGCCTGGCTGAGCTTGCCGCAGCGCATGATGGACAGCGAGGACGTCGTAACCGCTTCGCTGGAGAGCCTGAACGTGGCGACAGCGGGCTTCCTCGAACCGTTAACGGATGCAACGACTCGTTTCGTGCCACTGATCCAGAGCTCCAGCTATGCCATGCCGATCGAGTCGGAGCGCTTCGCGACATTGGAAAATCCCGAGTTGCTCTTGCGGGAGCTGGAGCCCACAGGCGAGCGCTATACGCTTGCGGCGCGGATCCAGGGCCCCGCTAAGTCGGCCTATCCCAATGGTATCGAGGGGCATACGGACGGTCTGAAAGACAGCTCAAGCATCAATGTGCTGGCTGTGGCGGACACCGACTTGCTTGCAGACCGCATGTGGGTGCAGGTCGATAACTTCTTCGGCCAGCGCATGCCCCAGCCCTGGGCCGACAATGGCACCTTCGTGATTAACGCGCTGGACAATCTATTGGGCACCGATGCGCTGATCAGCGTCCGCTCACGTGGTCGGTTTGCTCGACCGTTCACGGTTGTCGAAGACATACAACGTCAGGCGGAGAACCGCTTCCGCGAGAAGGAAGAAGTGTTGCAGCAACGTCTGACTGAGACTGAAGCACAACTTGCCGAGTTACAGGGGCCGGACGCGGAAGGGGTTGTGCAGCTGACTGCGGAACAACAGACCGCGCTGCAGAATTTCATGCAAGAGAAGCTGCTCATCCGCAAAGAGTTGCGTGAGGTACGCTACCAGCTCAACGCGGATATTGAGGCGCTTGGGCGGACGCTCAAATTCTTCAATATAGGCTTAGTGCCGCTGCTGCTCACGCTAGGCATGTTGTTGCTGTGGCTCTGGCGCAGGCGTCGATCAGAAAGAATACGGTGAGCTGGCCGGCCCGGCGGTTTGCTTGTGTTGTGTGCTGAGCGCCCCGAGCCCCAATCGGGCTTACTCTGATGCGCCGGCGAAGCCAGAAACGTACTTGTCATGGCCGCTGCGCTATATTTGGCGCTGGCGTTGATTCCAAGAAGGTCACGCCTGTCCGTTGATCCCCGAGCGGGAATAATAAGAACGAGTTGGAGAAGTAGGATGGCTGAGCGCGAAACCGGAACCGTTAAGTGGTTCAACGATGCCAAGGGTTATGGATTCATCCAGCGTGGCAGTGGTGCGGATGTGTTTGTGCATTACCAGGCGATTCGTGGCGAAGGCCACCGCTCTCTGGCTGAGGGGCAACAGGTCGAGTTTTCGGTCACCCAGGGACAGAAGGGCCTGCAGGCGGAGGATGTGGCTGGGTTGTAGCCGCCGGCTATTCGCTAAACAGCCCTTCGGCTGTTAGCGGAACTGTGAAAGAGCCCTGGCCCAGGCCGGGGCTTTTCGTTTTCAGAGCTTTTTGCTAAGTGGCTATGCTCTGGTGACGTTCTCGATGGCAGATGTTTCGTTCGCAGTCGCCGAAGTGGTGGGTCTTGAAAAAGCAAAACCCCGCCGAGGCGGGGTTCGCTACGCTGCAGGGCAGCCTTAGTCACATGTTGGGATAGTTCGGCCCGCCGGTGCCCTCCGGCGCGACCCAGACGATGTTCTGGGCCGGGTCCTTGATGTCGCAAGTCTTGCAGTGCACGCAGTTTTGCGCGTTGATCTGAAAGCGTTTGCCGCCTTCATCACTGTCCACCACCTCGTAGACGCCGGCCGGGCAGTAACGCTGGGCGGGTTCGTCGTACATGGGCAGGTTCTTCTCGATCGGAATGCTCGGATCGATCAGTTTGAGGTGAACCGGCTGCTCTTCTTCATGGTTGGTGTTGGAGAGGAATACCGAACTCAGCTTGTCGAAGCTGAGCTTGCCGTCCGGCTTGGGATAATCGATCTTCTTCGACTCTGCGGCGGTCTTCAGGCATGCGTAATCGGGCTTGGTGTCGTGCAACGTGAACGGAATCTTGCCGCTGAATATGTTCTGGTCGATGAAGTTGAACGCGCCGCCCTTGATCGCTCCCCATTTGTGAATCGCCGCGCCGAAGTTACGGCTAGCGTACAGCTCCTGATACAGCCAGCTGGCTTTGAAGCCTTCTTCATAGCCAGTCAGCTCATCGCCACCCTCACGGCCGGCAAACAAGGCATCCGCAACCGCTTCTGCAGCCAGCATGCCGGACTTCATTGCGGTGTGGCTGCCCTTGATCTTGGCGAAGTTCAGGGTGCCGGCGTCGCAACCGATCAGGGCCCCACCATTGAACACCATTTTCGGCAGCGAATTGATGCCGCCCTTGGCGATCGCTCGTGCACCGTAAGAAACGCGCTTGCCACCCTCCAGGTACTGCTTGATCACCGGATGATGCTTGTAGCGCTGGAACTCGTCGAACGGGGAAAGGTACGGGTTGCTGTAGGACAGATCGACGATCAGGCCGACCACGACCTGGTTGTTTTCCAGGTGATAAAGGAAGGATCCACCTGTGTTGTCATCGTTCAGCGGCCAGCCTGCAGTGTGAACGACCAGCCCTTGCTCGTGCTTGGCCGGATCGATGTCCCAGAGCTCCTTGATACCGATCCCGTAGTGCTGCGGATCGACGTTGGCATTGAGCTGGAATCGATTGATCAGCTGCTTGCCGATATGGCCACGGCAGCCTTCGGCGAACAGGGTGTACTTCGCACGCAGCTCCATGCCGGGGGTGTACATGCCTTCTTTCGGATTGCCCTCGCGGTCCACGCCGAGATCACCGGTAAGAATGCCGCGAACCACACCCTGTTCGTCGATCAGTGCTTCCTGAGCCGCAAAGCCTGGGTAGATTTCGACGCCGAGATTCTCGGCTTGCTGAGCCAACCAGCGACAGAAATTGCCCAGCGAAATGATGTAGTTGCCTTCGTTGTGCATGGTCTTTGGGACCAGCGCGTTGGGCAGCTTGCGAGCGGCTTCGGCAGTCTTGAGCAGATAGATGTCGTCGCGCTTGACCGGGGTATTTAGGGGGGCTTCGAGTTCTTTCCAGTTGGGAAAGAGCTCATTCAGCGCGCGCGGCTCGAACACGGCACCAGATAGGATGTGGGCGCCAACTTCGGAACCCTTCTCAACGACGCAGACGCTGATTTCCTTTCCGGCATCGGCGGCTCGCTGCTTCAGTCGGCAGGCAGCGGACAGGCCCGCGGGGCCGGCGCCGACGATGACTACGTCGAATTCCATGTATTCGCGTTCCATTGGCTATCTCCTACTCAAGGCTTGATTGTTTTATAGATAGTGGAGGGCTGGATCGTGTCCCTGACCAGGCCGAGCTGCCGCATTATATATAGACGCCCGAAAGGGTCCAATACAAACGTTTGTTTGAATTTCTCTCAAGCCTGATAGAATCCGGCAACAGCGGCTTATGACGGGTCATTTGCGTTGTTGACCCCAGCTGTTGCCTGCATTCAAGATACGGGCAGTTTTGTGCTCGCCGAACAGGTCCGGAAGGCTAATGGCGGCCCGGTCCTTGAGCATGGCTCGGTTCGCCTCGGCGAAATTCTATTCACCGGAGAGTAACGAGGAATCCATGAAGATTCTTGTAGCTGTCAAACGAGTGGTCGATTACAACGTCAAGGTTCGCGTCAAGGCGGACAACTCCGGCGTCGACCTCGCCAACGTCAAAATGTCGATGAATCCCTTCTGCGAAATCGCTGTGGAAGAAGCCGTACGCCTGAAAGAAAAAGGCGTCGCGAGCGAGATCGTCGTGGTATCCATCGGTCCGACCGCTGCCCAAGAGCAGCTGCGCACCGCGCTGGCGCTGGGTGCTGATCGTGCCGTGCTGGTCGAGTCCAGCGAAGAACTCAACTCCCTGGCCGTCGCCAAGCTTCTGAAGGCTGTGGTCGACAAGGAGCAGCCGCAGCTGGTGATCCTTGGCAAGCAGGCCATCGACAGCGACAACAACCAGACCGGACAGATGCTGGGTGCACTGACCGGGTTCGCTCAGGGCACTTTCGCTTCGAAAGTCGAAGTGTCGGGCGACAAGGTAAACGTCGAGCGCGAAATCGACGGCGGCGCGCAAACCGTTGCGTTGAATCTGCCGGCTATCGTGACCACCGACCTGCGCCTGAACGAGCCGCGCTACGCGTCGTTGCCGAACATCATGAAGGCCAAGAAGAAGCCGCTGGAAGTGCTGACGCCGGACGCGCTGGGCGTAACCACTACTTCCACCGTGAAGACCTTGAAAGTCGAAGCGCCTGCTGCACGTAGCGCGGGTATCAAGGTCAAGTCCGTGGCTGAACTGGTCGAGAAACTGAAGAACGAGGCGAAGGTAATCTAAATGACTATCCTGGTTATCGCTGAACACAACAATGCCGTTCTGGCTGCGGCCACTCTGAACACCGTGGCTGCAGCCAAGGCGATCGGCGGCGACATTCATGTGCTGGTTGCTGGCGCTGGTTGCGCTGCTATCGGTGAGGCGGCTGCGAAGATCGAAGGCGTTTCCAAGGTGCTGGTCGCTGACGACGCTGCTTACGCCAATCAGCTGCCGGAAAACGTTGCGCCGCTGATTGCCGATCTGGCGAAGGATTACAGCCACGTGCTGGCTGCGGCCACTACCAACGGCAAGAACTTCCTGCCGCGCGTAGCCGCCAAGCTGGACGTTGATCAGATCTCTGAAATCATCGCTGTCGAAAGCGCAGACACCTTCAAGCGTCCGATCTATGCCGGTAACGCAATTGCCACCGTGCAATCCAGCGCGGCGATCAAGGTTATCACCGTGCGCGCCACTGGTTTTGATCCGGTCAGTGCTGAAGGCGGATCGGCTGCTGTCGAGCAGGTTTCCGGTACTGGCGATGCGGGCGTTTCCGCGTTCGTAGGTGAAGAACTGGCCAAGTCCGATCGTCCTGAACTGACGGCTGCTAAGATCGTCGTTTCCGGTGGTCGTGGCATGCAGAACGGTGACAACTTCAAGCACCTCTATTCGCTGGCCGACAAGCTTGGCGCCGCCGTTGGCGCTTCTCGCGCGGCGGTCGATGCTGGCTTCGTGCCGAACGACATGCAGGTTGGTCAGACCGGCAAAATCGTTGCGCCGCAGCTGTATATCGCGGTGGGCATCTCCGGAGCCATCCAGCACCTGGCGGGCATGAAGGACTCCAAAGTGATCGTTGCGATCAACAAGGACGAAGAAGCGCCAATCTTCCAGGTCGCCGATTACGGCTTGGTGGGTGACTTGTTCGAAATCCTGCCGGAACTGGAGCAGCTCGTGTAACTGAGCCGCTTGAAAAAACCCGCTCTCGTAGCGGGTTTTTTTATGAGCGCTCGGCTGCACTGGCCAATGGTAAGATTCCAGCAGTCCCGACAAGAAGCCTGTCCGATTCTACCCATGAGGTTTTCCATGCGCTGTGCCGTTTCGCTTAAGTCCGCTTTGCTCGCCGTGTTGTTGGCAACCCCCGTCGCGGCACACGCGGCGGCTGCAAAGTGTGATCGGCTGATCGCGACTGGCGGCGCAGACAACCCTCCTTTTCTTTGGCGCGATCCGCAGAACCCCAAGCGGCTGGTGGGAGCGAACGCTGATCTGCTAAAAAAGATCACCGACTCGCTCGACCTGAAGCTCGAAGTGCTCTACACCGGCGATGCGGGCGCGGCGCTGGAGCAAGTGCGCAGTGGGCGGGTCGATGTGCTGGCCGATGCGGTCCTGGCACCAAAGGAACTGGCATATCTGGATTTCATCCATCCATCGATTACGGCCTTGCAGATGTCCGCCTGGGTAGGTCAGGAGCCTGGCTTCCTCTATTCAGACCGGCAGGATTTGGCAGGTCGAACGGGCGCCTACGTGAAGACGGGAAGCTATGGCAGTGCGTTCGAGCACTATGCCAAGGAAAACCTTCGTTTACGTGCTGCTCCCAGCCTGGCTGAGGCTCTCAATAGGCTGTCGACGGGCAAGGCGGATTATGTCCTGCATGAGCGTTACAGTTTCATTGCATATGCCGCCCGACAAGGGCTGCTCGCTGATATCCAGCGTTTGGAACCAGCGGTGTTCAGTCGCGGTTTGCATTTCGCGGTCGCTCACGACTCGGCGTGTAACGGTCCGTGGCTGCGCGGACAGCTCGCAATAAAAATGACAGAATTGCGCGCTGCGGGGGTACCGCAGCAACTGCTGGTAGAGAACCTTGAACGCTGGAAACAGCAGCCAGCGCCGACCCGCAATTCGCAACGCTAGGATTTTCAATTGATCAAACAATCTTGCGGCACGCTCGTGCTGCTGGCGATGGTTGGCTGCGCCAGCGATCCTGCTCCCATTGAACAGCTGCGGCTTACCGAGCAGGCGTTGAGCCAGGCGCGCTCGGTGGGTGCTGCGGAACAGACGCCGGAATTGATGCAGGCGGAGCAGAAGTTTGCGGCTGCGGTCGCAGCGATGAAGGATGAGCATTATCGAGAGGCACGCCTGCAGGCTGAGCAAGCCGAGCTTGACGCACGGCTGGCAGAGGCTCGGGTCCTTAACGAGAAGAGTCAGCAGGAACTGGCGGAATTGCACCGCCGCATCGCGCGCTTGCGTGAACAGCTGGGAGCGTTCCAGTGAAACCGGTCTACCTGATACCCGCACTGCTGGTAGCGCTTGGTTCGCTTCAAGGTTGTGCAACGCGCGAGTCGCAACAGCAGCTGCAAAACGCATCAATGGATCTTCAAAGCGTCAGTGAGGAACCACAGATCCTTCTGGATGCGCCCAAGGATGTGATGCGCGCGAGCGAGTCGCTTGACCGAGCCAAGCGCTTCGCCGATTACCTGGGCAACGCAGAGGACGTTACTCACTATGCATACCTCAGCAAGCGCTATAGCGAGATAGCCCGCCAGCACAGCGAGCAGCTGCAGAACCAGCGGCGCGCGACCCAACTGAGCATGGAGCATGAGCGTTTGCGTCAGGCTGTACAGGAAGCCCGAATGCTCGACCTGCAGCACCAGGGGCGTTGGTTGGAGGATCAGATGGGGAGTCTCGCGGCCGCCGAGACCGATCGCGGCCTGGTCATGACGCTTGGAGATGTGTTGTTCAGGGCGGCCAGTGCCGAGCTGGGATCGTCAGCCAACCGCACACTGCTGAAGGTCGTTCATTTTATGCAGCTCAATCCCAAGCGGCGGGTGCGGATCGAAGGCTATACAGACAACCGCGGTGATGCCGCCGAGAACCTTGCTTTATCGAGGGCGCGCGCACAGGCGGTGGGTGACTTTATGCAAAGCCTCGGAGTCGATGCCGGGCGTATCGAGGTTGTCGGCTACGGCGAGCAGTATCGTGTCGCAGAGAACGCTTCAGCACGCGGACGTGCACAGAATCGCCGGGTAGAGATTGGGTTTTCCGACGAGCAAGGACGTTTGAGCAGTCCACGTTGATCTCAATTCTCGATAAAGAGCGCTGACTGTGTTGGCGAGTTAGCAAGCAACTGTATTGGTCGAATATAACGGTGGTGTACTACTGTTATGGTCCAGTTGGCGGAGACGGACGAGATGACCAATCTGTTGCTTTATCAGCGCATTGCACACCAGCTTGCCGATGACATTCGGCGAGGTGTTTATCGCCCGGGCGAGCGTGTGCCGTCGGTACGCAAGATGAGCATGCAGCTGAACGTGAGTCATGCGACGGTCCTGCAGGCCTATGCCAATCTCGAAGACCAGGGAATGATCCGTGCTCGCCCGCAGTCGGGGTTTTATGTGCATCACACTCCGGCACTGACTGCCCCTACGCCGGATATTGCGCAGGTCGAGCGTCCGACGCTGGTCACTCGCAGCAGCATTATCAATCAGGTGCTTAGCGAGTCACGCCGTGACGGGCTCATACCGCTGGGCGCCGCCGTACCGCACGTGGACTATCTGCCTGCCCGGGCGTTGCATCAGCAGCTTGCCAAGGTCACTCGCTTCCAGAGTCAGCAGGCCTTCAGCTATATGTTCAGTCCCGGCTATGAGCCGCTGCGCCGGCAGGTGGCTATCCGCATGCGCGACGCCGGCGTGGTTGTCGGGCCTGACGAGGTCGTGATCACACATGGCTGTGTCGATGCGCTGCAGATGTCGTTGCGGGTGCTGACCAAGCCCGGTGATTTGATCGCAGCGGAATCGCCCAGTTACTACGGTTTGCTTCAACTGGCCGATTTGCTCGGGCTCAAGGTGATCGAGATCCCGTGTGATCCGGATACCGGGCTCAGCCTCGAAGCGTTGCAGCTTGCAGCCAGTCAGTGGCCGATCAAGGCGCTGGTGTTGACCGCGCGGCTGAGTAATCCCCTGGGTGGCAGCGTCCCGGACGGACGGCAGAAGCAGTTGTTAAAAATGGCGGCGAATTTCGACATACAGATTGTCGAAGACGATATCTACGGCGAGTTATTGTTCGACGTAGGGTCGATTAGGGCGCTCAAGTCGAATGACACCGAGGGGCGGGTGATTTATTGCTCGAGCTTCTCGAAGACCATTTCGCCTGGCGTGCGTATTGGCTGGATATTGCCTGGTCGTTACCGCGAAGAAATAAAACGCCTGCAGACCTTTAGTACGCATTCGGCCTGCAGCGTCACGCAGATGGGCGTGGCGGCCTATCTTGAAAACGGGGGGTACGATCGCCATCTGCGTTACATTCGCCACGAGTACCGGAAGAATCTCAGCGCTTTCCAGTTGGCGGTCCAACGGTATTTCCCTGAGGGCACACAGATGACACGTCCTACGGGCGGGTTCATTCTCTGGGTCAGCTTGCCGGCTCGGGTGAATACCAAGGAGCTGCACGTTCAGGCGTTGAAGCGAGGCATCAGCATCGCGCCAGGGCTAATTTTCAGCAACACTGAACAGTTCAATCACTGTATCCGGCTCAACTGCGCGCTGCCCTGGACGGCCGAGGCGGAGCGAGCATTGAAAACTTTAGGTGAGCTTGCTGGGGAGCTTTGCCGGCAATCGAACTGAATGACGGGGAGGGCGGAAAATGAGATGGCTGACGTTGATTGGGCTGTCGCTACTGGCTGGCTGTGACGAGGTTCCGGATCAGCCTAGGCCTCCCACGCCGCCCAAGGTCGCTGTTTCGCCACCTGACACAGCTGCGCCGCTAGTTGCCGAGCCCGAGCTGGATACGCAGGTAGGACCGGTGAGTATCGAGTCTGAAAAGGAGCCAACTCTAGCAGCGAACCCGGAACAGCCCCCGACCGAACCCAGTGCGCCCACGCCTGCGCCAAAGGCCAAGCCTTCTGCCTCCGTGCCAAAGACCAAGCTGGAAAAAGTGGAACTGCCAGAGCCAGACCTCGACCTTAGCCTTCCTGATGACTGGGCGGAAAGCCTTGACCCTGCTGAGAAGCCAGCGTCCTTGAGCCTGCTGCCACCGCTATTCGAGTCCAGCCAGGAGTCTCGCTCGCTGCAAATGAGCGGCGAGTTGCTGCCGGGAACGGCCGAGGACGAAGCTCTCATCGATGGTGCGCAGATCAATTTCGAACTCAAACGCTGAACCGCTGACGTTGGATTATTGTTTCACCTCGTCACTCAGGCGCGCGGTGCTAAGTAGAGCGTGGAGCTCGTTGGCGGGCAGCGGATGGCTCATGTGAAATCCTTGCAGTTCGCTACAACCGTCAGCCAGTAGCAGATTCAGTTGTTCCAGCGTTTCCACACCTTCCGCAGTAACGCGCATGCTCAAACCATGACCAAGGTCGATCAAGGCTTTGACAATGGAGTGGTTTTCAACCGAATGGGACATGCCCGCAACGAAACTGCCGTCGATCTTGATCATGTCGAACGGGTAGTTCCGTAGATTGCTCAGTGACGAGTAGCCGGTACCGAAGTCATCCATTGCAAGCCGCAAGCCGAGCGACTTCAACCGATTGAGCACATCCAGCGTGCTCTCGTTTTCCTGCAGCAAAGCGGTCTCGGTAATCTCCAGCTCAAGGCGGCTGGCGGGCAGGCCACTGTCCGTGAGCGCGCTGATGATCATCTGGTACAGGTCGCCAACGCGCAGTTGCAGGGGTGAAATATTGACCGACACGACCAGCTCATCTGACCAGTTCGACGCCTCGAGGCAGGCCTTACGAAGCACCCACTCGCCCAGCGGCACGATTAGCCCGGTTTCCTCTGCGAGGGGAATGAACTGTTCCGGTAGCAGTAAGCCTCGCGTGGGGTGGTGCCAGCGCAGCAACGTTTCTGCACCGTTGATGCACATGCCTTTGCTCAGATAGCGGGGCTGATAATAGGCTTCGAACTGACCTTCGGTGATTGCCCGGCGCAGCTCGTCCTCCTGACAGCGCCTTTCATGCAGTCGTTTGTCCATCTCGCTGCCGTAGAAGCACCAGGTTCCACGCCCATCAGCCTTGGCCTGATAAAGGGCAATATCGGCGCACCGCAGCAGTTCGTTGGCCTGGCTGGCATCGGTCGGCGCCACGGCAATCCCAACGCTGGCGCCGATGTGGATCTGCTTGTCCTCATAGCTGAACGGCTCGCTGACAACGCGCACAACACGGGCGCAGAGCATTTCGATGTCTTCATTGTGTTGCAGGCGGCTCACCACCATGACGAACTCATCGCCGCCCAGCCGGGCGACCAGATCGTCACCTCTGATGCACTGCTTCAGGCGGTTTGCGACGCCGATGAGGACTTCGTCGCCAGCGCCATGACCGAGGGTATCGTTCACCGGTTTGAAGCGATCCAGGTCGATATAGAGCACGGTCAGCCGCGAGGCTGTATTCAGAGAGTTGAGCTTGCTTTCGAGATAATCGCGTAACCGGTTGCGGTTGGGTAAGCCAGTCAACGCATCATGCTGAGACAGATACTGGACCCGAGCCTGAGCCTTGGTCTCCTCGGTAACATCGCTGGCAGTGCCGCGATATCCCAGGAGTTGGCCGCCGTTGCGGATTTCCCGGGCAGACAAACGGCAATGACGCACGCAGCCATCAGCGGCGTGATAGCTGCAACGCAGCGGTACGCTGTGTTTACCGGTGAGCCAGTCCTGCAGTGCTGCATGATCCGTGAGCAGCAGGTCGATCAAAGGACGGCCTATCCAGGCCGCGGGCGCATGGCCGGTAATCTCCTCGAAGCGGGCCGATAGATAGGTGAGCTGGGCATTCTGGTCCGTTTCCCATATCCAGTCGGAAGCGGCTTCCGCCACGTCACGAAAGCGCTCCTCGCTGGACGCCAAGGCGGTGCGGCTGATCGCCAAGCGCTTGTAGCTGGCTTCCATGATGCGTACGGTCTTGAGTGCCTGGCACAAGAGCAGCCAAGCCAGCAGGCCAAGCCCGAGGGTGACGGCACCGAGGACCGGCAGTGTCATCCACAACAGATACTCGCCGGGCTGCGACACGCTCCAGGTAAAACGCACCGGCGAGCCATCAAGCCTGATCAGTTCGGTCAGCGCACCGTCGATGCGCTCGTTGCCATCGTCTATACGAAGGCCTTTAACGGCGTACGCTTCTCCTACCTCAAGGAGCCAGTCGCGGTCCATCAGGTCGACAAAGACCAAAGTCGAGGCGGGGCCGGGTTGTTCTTCGATGTCGCTGCCGCCGGTTGTCATGACGGCTGCACTTGCCAGCGCAGGCTGTCCTCCGGCTGTGAGTACGCCAGAGGACGTCTCATCATCCTCAACGGCGAGCCGAGCATCGGCTAGCAGAGTCTGCAGCCCGTTTTCGAGCCATTGCCGAGCATCGACCTGAACGAGCTCACCGCGGATGACTGAGTAGGTGGTTTTGCCGTCCGCGTCGATAACGAAAACGGCGTCGTAGCCAAAGTCTTCGTACAGCGAGGGTCCCAGGTTTGCCTGTTCGTATGCCCAGTCCAGATTTACCCGCGTGCTCAGATTGGCGTATGCATCTCCCCAGAAGGCGTTGTCCGCCACGTGGCGGCTCATGCCGCGCCGGTGCGCTTCAAACGCCTTGCCCGTCAGAAAATGCTCCCGCACAAGCGCATCACTGTCGATGGTCCTGGCGATCTGGATTACCGCAACGGCAGCCGCCAGCAGCGCGACCGCCAACAGGCACGCGATGCCCGGCAAAATGCGGCGAGCGAAGGTGCTTTTAGCGTTGGGATCGATGTGATCGGTGAGGGGGTGAGAAGCTGGCATTCAATCATCCTGTAGAGAGGATCGAATGATCGCTTGGTTCATGGCTAAATGCCATCTGTTGCCGCCGGTTGCATAGGTTTCTGGACGCGCGGTCGTCGGGCGTCGAGCCGTGAGGGTGCGACACCAAACCAAGGTTGTAAGGGCTTATCGGTCCCGAGCGTCCTGGGCGTCTGCTTCGGCGTTGCGCTGAGCAATGCGCTGTTTTTGCTCTTCGGTCAGCGGAATCTTGCGCGCCCCGGCACGCAACATCAGCAGGCCGCCGATGATCGTGCCAATGACGAGAACCAGTAAAAGCCAGATGTACCAGGGCATGGACTTCTCCAGTAGCTTGATCTGTATGCATACCACCTTACGCCGGGCTGCATTGTGAAGCCATACCGGTGCAACACGGCGTGGCTTGAGCGGCTCCGCTCAAAAGTTGTTTTTCTGCGACAATGCGCGCCGAATTTTGCCGAGGACTTGCCATGCCCTGCCAGACGCCGATCATTGTTGCGCTCGATTTTCCCTCCCGTGATGCTGCATTGGCTTTGGCCGGGCAATTGGATCCGGCGCTATGTCGCGTCAAGGTTGGCAAGGAACTGTTCACCCGCTGCGGTCCGCCGGTGGTGGAAGCGTTGCAGGCCAAGGGGTTCGAGGTGTTTCTAGACTTGAAATTCCACGACATCCCCAATACCACGGCGATGGCCGTCAAGGCGGCGGCAGAGCTGGGCGTGTGGATGGTGAACGTACATTGCTCGGGTGGTCTGCGGATGATGGCGGCTTGTCGCGAAACTCTGGACACGCTGAGCGGGCAAAAGCCTCTGCTCATCGGCGTGACAGTGTTGACCAGCATGGAGCAGGCGGACCTGGCTGATATCGGGTTGGATCTACAACCGCAGCAGCAGGTATTGCGGCTTGCGGGGCTGGCGGAAAAGGCTGGGCTCGATGGGCTGGTCTGCTCGGCTCAGGAGGCGCAATCACTGAAAGCGCAGTTCGCCGGACTGCAGCTGGTGACGCCGGGCATTCGTCCCGCCGGCAGCGCAGCGGATGATCAGCGGCGCATTCTCACGCCTGCGCAGGCAATTCAGGCAGGTTCTGATTACCTGGTGATCGGCCGCCCAATCGCTCAGGCCGCGGACCCGGCTCAAGCGCTGGCGGCGGTCGTCGCAGAACTGGCGTGAACTAAAAAGCCGGCCGCGATGGCCGCGGCCGGCTCATTCACCATCCGCTTAGCTGACCCTCAGCACCAGCTTGCCGAAGTTGCCGCCGGTGAACAGTTTCATCAGCGTCTCCGGGAAGGTTTCCAGCCCTTCAACGATGTCTTCCTTGCTCTTCAGCTCGCCGCTTTGCATCCAGCCCGCCATGTCTTTCATGGCTTCTGGATAGCGTGAAACGTAGTCCATCACCACCATGCCCTGCATTCTGCCGCGGTTGACCAGCAGCGACAGGTAGTTGGCCGGTCCCTTGACCGCTTCCTTGTTGTTGTACTGGCTGATGGCGCCGCAGATGACGATGCGCGCGCCCACAGCAATGCGCGTCAGCACCGCGTCGAGGATGTCACCGCCGACGTTGTCGAAGTACACATCAACGCCTTTCGGGCATTCGCGCTTCAGGCCGGCGGCAACGTCTTCGCTCTTGTAGTCGATAGCCGCATCGAAACCGAGCTCCTCGGTGAGGAAGCGGCACTTGTCCGCACCGCCGGCGATCCCGACTACGCGACAGCCTTTGATCTTGGCGATCTGGCCCGCGACGCTGCCAACTGCGCCTGCTGCGCCGGAGATCACCACAGTTTCACCGGCTTTTGGCTCGCCGACCGACAGCAGACCGAAATAGGCTGTCATGCCAGTCATGCCCAGCGCAGACAGGTAGCGAGGCAGCGGGGCCTGGTTCGGATCGACTTTGTAGAAGCCTTTCGGCTCGCCGAGGAAATAGTCCTGCACGCCAAGTGCGCCATTGACGTAATCGCCTTCGGCGAACCCTGGGTGTTGGGAGGCAATGACCTTGCCCACGCCTAGCGCACGCATCACCTCGCCGATGCCAACCGGGGGAATGTACGACTTGGCATCGTTCATCCAGCCGCGCATGGCTGGGTCAAGCGACAGGTATTCGTTCTTCACCAGTATCTGGTTCGAGCCGGGTTCGCCCAGTGGCTTTTCAGCGAACTCGAATGTTGCGCGGTCAGGTGCGCCGACGGGGCGCTTGGCCAGCAGGAACTGGCGATTGGTCTTGTCCATGGGAGCCTCTTGTGTGTGCAAACCGTTGGTTTAGCCTCCCTGAGGCAGCACCGCAAGTAAGACGGTCACGCTGGAATGCAATGGCATCCGCGTGAGTGATATCGCCAGCTACTGCTTAAGCGGATCTCGGGATGGCGGTATAACCATGACCAGCATATGGCTTGCAGTCACATTAGGACTGGCGCCTTTCTTCAATCGATCAGGGTATCTAGCATGAGCATGTGTTTTTCCGGTCAGGTTGCATTGGTTACGGGTGGTGCAGCGGGCATTGGCCGTGCGACGGCGTTGGCGTTTGCCGAACAGGGGCTGAAGGTGGTGGTGGCCGATGTGGACGAGGCCGGTGGAGCAGCATGCGCTGAAGCGATTCGCCAGGCCGGTGGCGAGGCGGAGTTCGTGCGCTGCGACGTCACCCGCGACGCAGAGGTCAAGGCGATGGTCGAGCAGGCGGTGGCGACCTATGGGCGCATCGACTATGCGTTCAACAATGCCGGGATTGAAATCGAACAGGGCCGCCTGGCTGAAGGCAGTGAAGCCGAGTTCGACGCCATCATGGGAGTCAACGTCAAAGGGGTCTGGCTGTGCATGAAACACCAGCTGCCGTTGATGCTCGCCCAGGGTGGCGGCGCCATCGTCAACACGGCCTCGGTGGCGGGCCTGGGGGCGGCGCCGAAAATGAGCATCTATTCGGCGTCCAAGCATGCGGTCATCGGCCTCACCAAGTCGGCGGCCATCGAGTACGCCAAGAAGAAAATCAGGGTCAACGCCGTCTGTCCTGCGGTGATCGATACCGACATGTTTCGTCGTGCTTATGAGGCAGACCCACGCAAAGCGGAGTTTGCCGCGGCCATGCACCCGGTCGGTCGCGTAGGCAAGGTCGAGGAAATTGCTGCTGCCGTGCTCTACCTCTGCAGCGATGCTGCGGCCTTTACCACCGGTCACGCACTTGCGGTCGATGGCGGAGCCACGGCAATCTGATCAGGCTGATCGCTTGGGTGCGCTGACGATCAACAGCGTCAGCACACCCGCGACCAATCCCCACAGCGCGGAGCCGATGCCGAAAAGCGTCAGCCCCGACGCCGTCACCATGAAGGTAATCAGCGCCGCTTCGCGCTCGCGCGGCGTTTGCATGGCCTGAGTCAGGCCGCTACCGATCGAACCGAGCAGGGCGAGCGCTGCGATGGACAACACCAACGCTGCCGGAAAGGATGCGAACAGGGCTGCCAGCGTGGCGCCGAAAATCCCGGCGATGCCGTAGAAAACGCCGCACCAGACGGCTGCGGTGTAGCGTCTCGCCGGGTCTGGATGCGCTTCCGGCCCGCTGCAGATAGCCATGGTGATCGCTGCCAGATGAATACCGTGGGAGCCAAAGGGTGACAGCAATACCGAGGCGATGCCCGTCACCGAGATCAGTGGTGAGGCCGGCACCTGATAGCCCTCAGCGCGAAGCACTGCCAGCCCTGGCATGTTTTGCGAGGCCATGGCGATCACGAACAGCGGTATGCCGATGCTGAAGATGGCCGCAAGTGACAAGCTGGGCGTGGTCCAGACCGGCACCGCCACTTCCAGACTCAGCTGGCGGAAGTCCAGCAGACCGAGCCCGGCCGACAATGCACAGCCGACCAGAAGTGCCGACAGCACCGCATAGCGGGGCTGCACGCGCTTGAACAGTAGATAGCTGAAGAACATCGCCAGAACCAGAATCGGCTGGACTTCAACCGCGCGGAAAATCTCGCTGCCAATGTTGAACAGGACGCCCGCCAGCAACGCGGCTGCCAGCGATGCGGGTACCTTGCGCATCAACCGCTCGAAGCTGCCGGTGAGCCCGCACAGGGCGATCAGCGCTGAAGCAAAGATAAAGGCGCCGATCGCTTCGCTGTACGGAACGCCGGGCAGGCTGCTGATCAGCAACGCGGCGCCCGGGGTCGACCAGGCGATCACGACCGGCGTTCGGTAGCGCAACGACAATCCGATGCTGCAGATCGCCATGCCGATCGACAGTGCCCAGATCCAGGAGGAGATCTGGGCGCCGCTGAGCCCGGCAGCCTGGCCGGCCTGGAACATCAGCACCAGCGAGCTGGTATAGCCGGTGAGCATGGCGATGAAGCCAGCCACGACGGTAGAGGCCGAGCTGTCCTTGAATAGACGGTAAGGTTGAGCGGCGGTGGCGGTCATCGTCGGCTTGGGGTCCGGTTCGGAAATGGATTCACAGGAATTGCAGAAGGCTCACGAGTGAACTGGTGTTCTGCCTCAACAGGCGTCTGCAGGCGGTATGACGACAGGCTAGGGCGTCACGCGCTTCGCGTCGCGGTACAGCCAACGGCGCGATCAGCGTAACAGTCACCCGCACCCCTCAGCGCCGTTCGTCTCCCATGTCGAGAGGCACGGTGATGGCCGTGCTGACACTGGCACCGATGTTGCTATTACTCCTGTGCCTGCTGCGAGGCGTCAAAAAAACCGCAGCTGTTGGAGGAATGATGAGTCAGGGTATCGAATTCAATCGCTTGATGCTGGAAATGCGGGCCATGCAGACCGATGCAATGGCGCGCTCCAAGCCTGTGACGGCGGCCCCGGAGGTGGGTGCTTCGAGCTTTTCCGACATGCTCGGCCAGGCCGTCAATAAAGTGAACGAAACCCAGCAGGCCTCCAGCCAGTTGGCTACTGCCTTCGAGATGGGCCAGGGCGGCATCGACCTGACTGAAGTCATGATCGCCTCCCAGAAAGCCAGCGTCTCTTTTCAAGCGATGACCCAGGTGCGCAACAAGCTGGTTCAGGCGTACCAAGACATCATGCAGATGCCGGTTTAAGGCAGGATTTGAACAATGGCTGACGCGCTTAGCAAAGTTCCAGTGCCGGTTGCTTCGGAAGGCCCGAAGAAGCCTCTGCTGGGCCTGTCCTTTCTGGAAAACCTTTCCGAAATGTCGATGCTGCGGCAGATCGGCCTGCTGGTCGGTCTGGCAGCGAGCGTCGCCATCGGCTTTGCCGTGGTGCTTTGGTCACAGCAACCGGATTATCGCCCACTGCTGGGCAGCCTTGCCGGAATGGACGCCAACCAGGTGATGGAAACCCTGGCAGCTGCAGACATTTCCTACACGGTAGAGCCCAACTCCGGCGCCCTGTTGGTCAAGGCCGACGACCTTGCCCGTGCGCGGCTGAAGCTGGCCAGCGCCGGCATTGCCCAGACCGACAGCAATATCGGCTTTGAGATTCTCGATAAAGAACAAGGCCTCGGCACCAGTCAGTTCATGGAAGCCACCCGCTATCGCCGTGGTCTCGAAGGCGAGCTGGGTCGTACCATTTCCAGCTTGAACAACGTCAAGGGCGCGCGCGTCCACTTGGCCATTCCAAAGAGTTCAGTTTTCGTCCGCGACGAGCGCAAGCCGAGCGCATCGGTTCTGGTTGAGCTCTATCCGGGGCGCAATCTCGAGCCAAGTCAGGTGATGGCGATCATCAACCTGGTCGCGACCAGCGTGCCGGAACTCACCAAATCACAAATTACCGTGGTCGATCAGAAGGGCAACCTGCTGTCCGATCAGCAGGAACTCACCGAGCTGAGCATGGCCGGCAAGCAGTTCGACTACAGTCGCCGCATGGAGAGCCTCTACACCCAGCGCGTGCACAATATCCTGCAGCCGGTGCTGGGCAGCGGTCGCTACAAGGCCGAAGTGTCTGCCGATGTAGATTTCAGCGCGGTAGAGTCCACCTCCGAGACATTCAACCCGGACCAACCGGCACTGCGCAGTGAGCAGAGCGTTAGCGAGCAGCGTCAGAGCAGCCTCGGTCCGCAAGGTGTGCCTGGCGCTCTCAGCAATCAGCCACCGGGGCCCGCTGCCGCGCCCGAGAATGCTGTCGCCGGGCAGGCCGGCGCGGCGGGCGCCATTGCTCCGGGCCAGCCGCTGCTGGACGCCAACGGCCAGCAGGTCATGGACCCGGCAACAGGCCAACCGATGTTGGCGCCGTATCCGGCAGACAAGCGCGAGCAGGCGACCCGCAACTACGAGCTGGACCGCTCGATCAGTTACACCAAGCAGCAGCAGGGGCGCCTGCGTCGCCTGTCGGTTGCTGTGGTGCTCGACGACCAGACGACGGTTGCAGCTGACGGAACCACGACTCGCGTACCGCGTACCGCCGAAGAACTGGCGCGCTTCACCCGGCTGGTACAGGATGCTGTTGGTTTCGATGCGAGCCGTGGTGACAGCGTCAGCGTGATCAATGCCCCGTTCGCTGCTGATTCGCTCGACGAGACGTTCATCGACATTCCGTTCTACTCGCAGCCGTGGTTCTGGGACATCGTCAAGCAAGTGCTCGGCGTCCTGTTCATCCTGGTGTTGGTGTTCGGCGTGCTAAGGCCCGTACTGAACAATCTGACCAACGCCGGCAAGAGCAAGGAATTGCAAACGGTGGGTGGCGATGCCGAACTTGGTGACATGGAAGGCATAGACGGTGCGCTTTCGAGCGACCGCGTCAGCCTGAGCGGCCCGCAGAGCATCATGCTGCCGAGCCCGACCGAGGGATACGATGCGCAATTGAATGCCATCAAGAATCTGGTAGCAGAGGACCCGGGCCGGGTGGCTCAGGTTGTCAAAGAGTGGATCAACGCAGATGAGTGATGCTCGAAATCCCGTCAAGCTGAACAAGGTCGACAAGGCTGCGGTCCTGCTGCTCTCGCTGGGCGAGGCCGATGCCGCGCAGGTATTGCGTCACCTCGGGCCGAAGGAAGTGCAGAAGGTCGGCACGGCGATGGCGCAATTGCGCAACGTGCAAAAAAACCAGATTGAACAGGTGATGGGGGAGTTCGTCGAGATTGTTGGCGACCAGACCAGTCTCGGGGTCGGTTCGGATGGCTATATCCGCAAGATGCTCACCCAGGCGCTGGGCGAGGACAAAGCCGGCGGCTTGATTGACCGCATTCTGCTCGGCGGCAACACCAGCGGCCTAGACAGCCTCAAGTGGATGGAGCCACGGGCGGTCGCTGACGTGATCCGCTACGAGCACCCACAGATCCAGGCGATCGTCGTCGCCTACCTTGACCCCGATCAGGCGGGCGAGGTGCTTTCGCACTTCGACCACAAGGTACGGCTCGACATCGTACTGCGCGTGTCGTCGCTCAACACCGTGCAGCCGGCGGCGCTGAAGGAG
This sequence comes from Pseudomonas sp. 9Ag, assembly GCF_902506445.1. Lineage (NCBI taxonomy): Bacteria > Pseudomonadati > Pseudomonadota > Gammaproteobacteria > Pseudomonadales > Pseudomonadaceae > Pseudomonas > Pseudomonas sp. 9Ag. Next base: position 2,246,331 of record NZ_LR733836.1, on the reverse strand, counting down.
CTGAACCTGATCCTGGAGAAACAGTTCTCCGGCAACGCCAATACCACGCGGGCGACGCTGGGCGGCGTCAAGCGCGCGGCGGACATCATGAACTACCTCGACAGCTCGGTCGAAGGCCAGCTGATGGACGCCATTCGCGATGTGGATGAGGACCTCTCGTCGCAGATCGAGGACCTGATGTTCGTCTTCGACAACCTCGCCGATGTCGACGACCGGGGCATCCAGGTGCTGTTGCGTGAAGTATCCTCGGATGTGCTGGTGCTGGCGCTCAAGGGCGCCGATGACGCCATCAAGGAAAAGATCTTCAAGAACATGTCCAAACGTGCCGGCGAACTGCTGCGTGACGACCTGGAAGCCAAAGGGCCGGTGCGTGTCAGCGAAGTCGAAGGCGCTCAGAAAGAAATCCTCACCATTGCCCGTCGCATGGCCGAAGCCGGAGAAATCGTGCTCGGTGGCAAGGGCGGTGAAGAAATGCTCTAGGTCTAAGCGAGCCGTATGTCCAAGGAAAACCCCAGCGACGTAATCCGCGCGAAAGACGTCAACGTGTTTGATCGCTGGGCCTTGCCGAGCTTCGACCCTCTGGGTGCCGAGCCGGAAGACCCAGAGATTGACGAGGAGCCGGTCGAAGACGAGAACTTGTCACGCAGCGAAGACGTGCCGGTCGAGGAAGTCAAACCGCTGACGCTCGACGAGCTCGAGGCAATCCGTCAGGAGGCGTACAACGAAGGTTTCAGTACTGGCGAGAAGGACGGGTTTCACGCCGGTCAGCTCAAAGCCAAGCAGGAGGCCGAGGCGGCGCTTACGCCCAAGCTGGATAGTTTGGAAAAGTTGATGACGCAGCTGCTCGAACCCATCGCCGACCAGGATCGCAACCTTGAACACGCCATGGTCACGCTGGTCAGTCAGCTGGCCCGCGAAGTGATTCAACGCGACCTGCTGATCGATTCCAGCCAGATCCGCCAAGTGCTGCGCGAAGCACTCAAATTGCTGCCGATGGGCGCCAGCAACGTGCGCATCTACATCAACCCGCAAGATTTCGATCTGGTGAAAGCGCTGCGCGAGCGCCACGAAGAGACCTGGAAAATCGTAGAAGACAGTGATCTGCTGCCCGGCGGCTGCCGCATCGAAACCGAGCAAAGCCGCATCGACGCCAGTATCGAGACCCGCCTGGGGCAGGCTATCAAGCAGTTGTTCGAACAGCAGCGCGAGAACGCCACCAGTCCACCCGAGGCTGACTTGCACCTGAATCTGGATCCAGGCCTGGACAATCCCGATGCGTCTTGAGCGCACCAGCTTCGCCAAGCGCTTCGAAACCTACGGCGAGGCGATCAAGCTTCCCAGCCAACCGATCCTCGAGGGTCGGTTGTTGCGTATGGTTGGGCTGACGCTGGAAGCCGAAGGCTTGCGCGCGGCTGTTGGCAGCCGCTGCCTGGTGATCAACGAGGACAGCTACCATCCGACCCAGGTCGAGGCAGAGGTCATGGGCTTTTCCGGCGGCAAACTCTACCTGATGCCGGTGGGCAGCCTCGCTGGCATTGCACCGGGGGCCCGCGTCGTGCCGCTGGCCAACACCGGACGCCTGCCGATGGGAACCTCGATGCTTGGCCGCGTGCTGGACGGAGCAGGGCGTGCATTGGATGGAAAGGGCGGGATGAAGGCCGAAGACTGGGTGCCGATGGATGGCCCGGTGATCAACCCGCTCAAGCGTCATCCGATCAGCGACCCGCTGGACGTGGGGATCCGCAGCATCAATGGCCTGCTCACCGTGGGCCGTGGCCAGCGTCTTGGCCTTTTTGCCGGCACCGGCGTTGGTAAATCGGTCCTGCTGGGCATGATGACGCGCTTTACCGAGGCCGACATCATCGTTGTCGGGCTTATCGGCGAGCGTGGTCGGGAAGTGAAGGAATTCATCGAGAACATCCTCACCGAAGAAAGCATCAAGCGTTCGGTGGTGGTGGCTTCGCCGGCGGACGATGCACCCTTGATGCGCCTGCGCGCCGCCATGTACTGCACGCGCATCGCCGAGTATTTCCGCGACAAAGGCAAAAACGTGCTGTTGTTGATGGACTCGCTGACCCGCTTCGCCCAGGCCCAGCGCGAGATCGCCCTGGCCATCGGCGAGCCGCCCGCGACCAAGGGTTACCCGCCGTCGGTGTTTGCCAAGCTGCCAAGCCTGGTGGAGCGCGCGGGCAACGCGGAAGAGGGCGGTGGCTCGATCACGGCGTTCTATACCGTCTTGTCTGAGGGGGACGACCAGCAAGATCCGATCGCCGATGCGGCGCGCGGTGTGCTCGACGGCCATTTTGTGCTTTCTCGCCGCTTGGCTGAGGAGGGGCATTACCCCGCCATCGACATCGAGGCCTCGATCAGTCGGGTCATGCCGCAGGTAGTCAGCGCCGAGCATATGCGCAATGCCCAGCGCTTCAAGCAACTCTGGTCGCGCTTTCAGCAAAGCCGGGATCTGATCAGTGTCGGCGCCTATGTGCCTGGTGGTGATCCGGAAACCGACCTCGCCATCGCCCGGCAGGCGGAGATGGTTCGCTACCTCCGGCAGGGCCTGAACGAGGCCGAACACCTGGCCCAGAGCGAAGCGCTGCTGGCCAGCGTATTCAATCCCAAGGCAGCAGGCTAAACCTTGCCGGCCAGCCGAGCGGCGCGCCTGGCGCCGGTGATCGATATGGCCGAGTGTGCCGAGCGAGAGGCTGCGAAGCTGTTTGGACAAGGCCAGACGCAAGTCGCACAGGCCGAAGCCAAACTGGGCGAGTTACGGCAATACTTTGCCGATTACCAGCAGCAGTGGATGGCCCAAGGCAGCCAAGGCGTGTCCGGCCAATGGCTGATGAACTACCAGCGCTTTCTCTCTCAGCTCGAGTCGGCTATCGGACAACAGCAGCGCAGCCTGGATTGGCACCGCAACAACCTCGACAAGCTGCGCGAGCAATGGCAGCAGCGGCGAGCGCGGCTCGACGGTCTGCGTAAACTGGTCGAACGCTACCTGCAGGAGGCGAGGACCGCAGCGGACAAGCGAGAGCAAAAGCTGCTGGACGAGTTTTCCCAGCGACTGTCCAGCCGCCCCAAACCCGATTGAAGCTTGCTGTGCCGGACTTTGGGTGCTAAATCTTCACCAGCTTCTTTACAACAGTGCGGCTGGAACTGAAGCTGCAGTCGTTGGACGAGGCGCCAATCGGCGGGCCGGCACCAACCCAGCAATAACGACAGCCGTGGCGAAAGGTCACGACCTCGTTCGAAACAGGAGTGCTAGATGACCATCAGTTCACAGCTATCGGCAGATGGACAGGAGCTGACCATTACGATTCAGGGGCGCTTCGATTTCAACACCCACCAGGCCTTTCGGGACGCCTATCAGAATGCCGGGAGCTCGCCCCGACGCTATGTGGTCGACCTCGACGGCGCGACTTATCTCGACAGCTCTGCTCTGGGCATGTTGCTCTTGCTGCGTGATCACGGCGGCAGCGAAAAAGCCGATATTCGTTTGGTCAACTGCAACCCTGATGTGCGCAAAGTTCTTGCGGTTTCCAACTTCGAACAATTGTTCGCAATAGCCTGATGCCTGGTCGGCTCTCCATACTCATTGCCGAGGATGGTGCGGCCGACCGCATGCTGTTGGCGGCCATCGTTCGCCGCCAGGGCCATCGAGTGACCACCGCGGCCAATGGCGCCGAGGCGATCAGCCTGTTCGAGCGCGAACGTCCGCAGCTGGTGTTGATGGATGCGTTGATGCCAGTGATGGACGGCTTCGAAGCGGCACAACAGATCAAGCGGCTGGCTGGCAATGAACTGGTCCCGATCATCTTTCTCACTTCGCTGACCGAGAACGAAGCGCTGGTTCGCTGTCTTGAGGCGGGCGGCGATGACTTTATCGCCAAGCCGTACAACCCGATCATTCTGGAAGCGAAGATCCAGGCCATGCACCGCTTGCGGCGATTGCAGGCGACTGTCCTGGAGCAGCGCGATCTCATCGGGCGCCGCAACCAGCAATTGCTCGACGAGCAACGAGCGGCGAAGGCGATTTTCGACAAGGTCGCCCACGCCGGCTGCCTGAACGCTCCTAACATTCGTTACCGGCAGTCTCCTCGAGCACTGTTCAATGGCGATCTTTTACTGGCTGCTCAAGCGCCTGCCGGCAGGATGTTCGTGCTGCTCGGCGACTTCACCGGCCATGGTCTGCCGGCCGCGGTAGGCGCCATGCCGTTGGCAGAAACCTTTTACGGGATGACTGCCAAGGGCTATTCGAGCAACCAGATCCTTCGCGATATCAACGCCAAGTTGAAACTGATCCTGCCGGTGGAAATGTTTTGCTGCGCGACCTTTCTCGACATCAACCTCGAGCAGGGGATCCTGCGTGTGTGGAACGGTGGTTTGCCCGACGGTTATCTGCTCAAGGCGGACGGCGATTGGTTGCCTTTGCGGTCCAGGCATCTGCCCTTGGGCGTGCGTGAAGCGTCGTCATTCGATGACAGCTTCGAGACACTCCCCTTGGCGATGGGTGATCGCTTGTTGCTGTTGTCAGACGGGTTGCTGGAGAGCCGCAACGCTGACGATCAGCTGTTTGGCGAACAGCGGTTGCTTGCAGTGATTGAGGCCAACCGCAACCCGGCGACACTGTTCGACGACGTACAGGAAGCACTGCAGGCCTTCCATGGTCAAATACTTGACGACCTGAGCCTCGTCGAAGTGAGCATGTTGGCCGAGTCGGAGGAGACTGCAGCCCACCTTTCCCATGTCTATCCGTTAGGAAGTCGGGAGTTGCGTCCGCGGGACTGGACGACCTGCTTCGAGTTGCGGCCTGACAGCCTGCGCACGGCCGACCCTTTGCCTATGACGATGCAGCTGCTGCTGCAGATTTCACCCTTGCGCTATCGGGTAGGAACAATTTTCACAGTGTTGAGCGAGCTTTATTCCAATGCCATGGAGCATGGGGTGCTGTTGCTCGATTCATCGATCAAAAGCGATGCGGAAGGCTTCGCCAGCTATTACCGGGAGCGTCAGCGACGCCTGGAAGCGCTTGACGAAGGGTTCGTGTCCATCGAGTTGACCGTCAAGTCTGAAGGGGGCAGCGGATATCTGCGCATCACTGTCCGCGACAGTGGTCCGGGCTTCGATGTGCAGCGTGCGCTGAATCAGCAGTACTGCAGCGAGCAGCTGGGTGGGCGAGGCCTGCGTATGATTCGCCAGTTAAGCGAGCGCTTTTATTGGCAGCCTGATGGCAAGGTGCTCAACGTAGAGTTTCATTGGGTCGGTCATGCATAATCCGCCGTTTACAGCCAGGAGCATCTCCGTGGCCGAACATCTCGACAACAGCGTGCTGGGAACCCTTCAGGAAGTGATGGAAGCGGAGTACCCGGTGCTGCTGGATACTTTTCTCGTCGATTCGGAAGAGCGACTGCGTCTGTTACAGGCGGCCTGCCGGAGCGGCCAAGCAGAGAGCCTGCGCCAGGCTGCGCACAGTTTCAAAGGGAGCTGCAGCAATATGGGCGCCGCGCTGCTGGCAGAACTTTGTCGCGAGATGGAGGAAACCGCCAGACGCGAGCAGCTCGACGAGGCGCCAGCGTTGATCGAGCGCATAGAGCGCGAATTTGCCATTGTGCGCATTCTCTATCGGGCCGAACGCCAGCGTTGGAGCGGACCTGCCTGATCAACGCCTGTACCGGCAGATCCGCTGCGGTTCGCTAAGTTGCCTTTGACTCATCACCTCGTGCTGGCTGGCCCGGAGTTTGCTTAGGCATCTACACGTCCCCACTCCCAGCGGAAAGATCCATGGCCGTTTCCCCCGATCTGTTGCTCAATATCAAGGCCCCGACTGCCGCCGCCAAGTCGGCGGGCATATCCCCCAAGCCTGCTCCACAGTCCAGTCGGGATGAGGCTTCCAGCTTCGCTAACGTGTACGCAAAAGAGCGTCAGGGCAAGCCTGCCGAGGCGCAAGGTGCGTCGGCGAAGCCAGTCCGAAACAAGGCCGCCGGCGAGGAGCCGAGTCAGGAAACCGACAAGGCCAGTGGCGTCGAAAAGCCGGTCGCGAACGAAACCGGCAACGATTTGCCGGCCAGTCTCGAGACGGTCGATGACAGCGTTCCGACCGCCGAAGCCGAGCTTGATCCGTTGCTGCTGTTCGGCATGGGCGGGCAGGGTGAGGTCAGCACGGAAGCGGTGGTCGAAGAGCCGCCGTTGACCGGCAGTGAGTTTTTGGTTGGTCTGGCGCAGCCACAAGCGGTTGCAGAGGATGTTCCGGCAGATGGCGAAACGGTGCTGGCTGGGCAGCGGACGCTGGACATTCAATCCACCGCTCAGAAGAGCCCTGTAGTGGCGAGCCTCGCTCCGGCCGAAGAGCCCACGTTGGACGCCAAGGAGGCAGTCTCGACGAGCCTGTTGGGTGAAAAGCTGGTCGACGAGGCTGACGAAAGCTCACCAGAAGAAGGCTTCGCCGAGCTACTCGAGCAACTGGAAGCGCCCAAAGAAAGCCGCGCAAACGCCAGCGAAGCCGCGATCAATCGTCTGAACCCCCTGACCCAGGCGATCGCGCAGCAAAACCAGATGCAGCAGATACTCAAGCCGCCAATGGTGCCGGGCCAACCGGTACAGATGCAGCAGTCTGGCTGGAGTGAAGCGGTGGTGGATCGGGTCATGTGGTTGTCGAGCCAGAACCTCAAGTCGGCCGAGATCCAGCTTGATCCCGCCGAGTTGGGCCGCATGGAGGTCCGTATCGACATGACCAAGGATCAGACCCAGGTAACCTTCCTCAGTCCGCACGCTGGCGTACGCGATGCGCTGGAAGGGCAGATGCAGCGATTGCGCGATATGTTCACCCAGCAGGGGATGACGATGGACGTAAACGTCTCTGACCAGTCCCGAGGGTGGCGCGGTGACGGCAGCGGCGGCGAGTCGCGAGACCGAGGCGTCGCCGGTGTATCGACTGCAGGGGAAGATGAGGTCGTGCAAGGCAGCATGGAAATCAGCTCCGCACGTGCCGGTGGCGACCGCGGCTTGGTGGATTACTACGCGTGACCACCACAGGCTGACCGGAACCGGGCTTCTAGCCCGGTTTTTTTTGCCCGCGCTGATTGCGGTTCCGACTATTCGTCTGCAAAAAGAGGACGCAGCATGGCAATCGTTTACGCTGCCTGTTCGCTAGTCGATACTTTGGCACAGCAGTTGCTCGCATCGTGATGAGGCGAGTGATAACACTTGTGATGACGGATATTTGGCATGGCAAAGAAACAAGGACCTCCGGACGTCCCGAGTCCTGCGGCTGCGACCGAAGGGAAGGGCAAGCTCAAACTGATCATCATGATCGTCCTCGGATTGCTGCTGGCTGTCGGGGTGTCGGTCGGCGCTACCTTGTACTTCATGTCTAAAGGTGAGGCAGACAAGCCGGCGGACGAGGCTGCAAGCGAGGATGCCGCGCCCCAGCGCCAGGCGGCGATCTACGAAGTGCTGGCGCCGGCTTTCATTGTCAACTTCACCAATGCCGGTGGGCGTCAACGCTACATGCAAGTCAGTGTTGCGCTGATGTCGCGCGATCAGGCAGCCCTCGACGGATTGAAGGAACACATGCCCTTGTTACGCAATCAACTGGTTATGTTGTTCTCCAGTCAGGACTTTGCCAGCCTGGCGACGCCGGTGGGCCAGGAAATGCTGCGTCAGCAGGCGACCGCCAGCGTTCAGGAGCTGGCGCAGAAGGAAATCGGCAAGCTTGCGGTCGAGCAAGTGCTGTTCACCAACTTCGTATTGCAATAGGGGTCGTTCCAGATGGCTGTTCAAGACCTGCTCTCGCAAGACGAGATCGACGCGCTCCTGCACGGAGTTGACGACGGTCTGGTCGATACCGAAAGCGATTCCGAACCGGGCAGCATCAAGAGTTACGACCTGACCAGCCAGGACCGCATCGTTCGCGGACGCATGCCCACCCTGGAGATGATCAACGAACGTTTTGCCCGCTACACACGCATCAGCATGTTCAACCTGCTGCGCCGTTCGGCGGATGTTTCGGTCGGCGGCGTGCAGGTGATGAAGTTTGGTGAATACATACACTCGCTGTATGTACCGACCAGCCTCAACCTAGTAAAGATCAAGCCTTTGCGTGGTACGTCGCTGTTCATCCTCGACGCCAAGCTGGTGTTCAAGCTGGTGGATAATTTCTTTGGTGGTGACGGTCGGCACGCCAAGATCGAGGGCCGGGAATTCACCCCCACCGAATTGCGGGTGGTGCGAATGGTGCTGGATCAGGCCTTTGTCGACCTCAAGGAAGCCTGGCACGCAGTGCTCGACGTGAACTTCGAGTACGTGCATTCGGAAGTGAATCCGGCACTGGCCAACATTGTCAGCCCCAGCGAAGTGGTGGTGGTGTCGACGTTTCATATCGAGCTTGAAAGCGGCGGCGGCGATTTCCACGTCACAATGCCGTACTCGATGATCGAGCCGATCCGCGAGATGCTCGACGCCGGTTTTCAGTCCGATGTCAGCGATCAAGACGAGCGCTGGGTCAACGCGCTGCGCGAGGACGTGCTCGATGTGAATGTGCCGCTCAGTGCGACGGTGGTGCGGCGTCAGCTCAAGCTGCGCGAGATTCTCAACATGCAGCCGGGCGACGTGATCCCGGTGGAAATGCCCGAAGACATGATCATGCGCGCCAATGGCATGCCGGCGTTCAAGGTCAAGCTGGGTGCGCACAAGGGCAACCTGGCCCTGCAAGTGCTCGAATCCGTATTGCGACCACGTTGATTCAGTCTTTATTCAATTACCCGCCGGTCGAGGATTAGCGATGGCAGACGAACACGAAAACACTTCCGCCGACGAGCAGGCACTGGCGGATGAATGGGCTTCGGCGCTGGCTGAGGCCGGTGACGCCAATCAGGATGACATCGATGCCTTGCTGAATCAGGGGCCGGCGGCAGCGCCAGCGCCGCCTCGTGCGCCGCTGGAGGAGTTCGGCAGCAGTCCCAAGGCGGCCGCGGTGCCCGCTGGTCTGGAAGGCCCTAACCTGGACGTTATCCTGGATATCCCGGTATCGATCTCCATGGAGGTCGGCAGTACCGAAATCAGCATTCGGAACCTGTTGCAGCTCAATCAGGGTTCGGTGGTCGAGCTGGACCGCCTGGCCGGCGAGCCACTGGATGTACTGGTCAACGGCACGCTGATTGCCCACGGCGAAGTAGTGGTCGTGAACGAAAAATTCGGCATTCGTCTGACTGACGTGATCAGTCCGAGCGAACGCATCAAGAAGTTGCGCTGACATGCGCTGCCTGGCCTTTCCTTTGTTGTTCCTGGCGTTGCCAGCGATGGCCGCCGAGCCTGCGGCAAGCATGAGCAGCAGCGGCATGGGCACGCAGATGACCAAGTTGCTGCTTGGCCTGCTGCTGGTCATCGGGCTGATCTTCCTGCTTGCCTGGCTGCTGCGCCGGATGCAGCAACTGAACCCGCGCAGCAATCAGGCGATCAAGCTGATCTCCAGTCATGCGCTTGGCCCTCGCGAGCGGCTGGTGTTGGTGCAGGTCGGCAGTGAACAGGTTCTGCTTGGTCTGAGCGCCGGACGAATCACCCCATTGCATGTGCTCGAGGAGCCGGTACACCTGCCGGATGCCGAGCCTGCCAACCCGGAGTTTGCCCAGCGCCTGATGGAGCTGCTCGGGCGGGACAATAAGGACAAGCCCTGATGCTTCGATTGTTGTTGGCGGCCCTGCTGATCCTGGCCGCCCCGTTTGCCGTGGGCCAGGATGCAGGAGGGCTGATCAGCCAGGGCGACAACCCCTTGTCAATACCGGCCATTACCCTGAGTACTGACGCGCAGGGACAGCAGGAATATTCGGTCAGCCTGCAGATTCTGCTGATCATGACCGCGCTGAGCTTTATCCCGGCGTTTGTCATGCTGATGACCAGTTTCACCCGGATCATCATCGTTTTTTCCATCTTGCGTCAGGCGCTGGGCCTGCAGCAGACACCGTCGAACCAGATCCTTGTCGGCCTGACCATCTTTCTGACGCTGTTCATCATGGCGCCGGTGTTCGAGCGGATTAACAACGAGGCGGTACAGCCTTACTTGAATCAGCAGCTGTCGGCGCCAGAAGCTATTTCACGCGCCGAGGTGCCGTTGAAAAACTTCATGCTCGCCCAGACCCGCGAGAGTGATCTGGAGCTGTTCGTGCGACTGTCGCGGCGGACCGATATTCAGACTCCGGATGCGGCGCCACTGACCATCCTGGTTCCCGCCTTCGTGACCTCCGAGCTTAAAACCGCTTTCCAGATCGGCTTCATGATCTTCATTCCGTTCCTGATCATCGACATGGTGGTCGCCAGCGTGCTGATGGCGATGGGCATGATGATGCTCTCACCGCTGATCATTTCGTTGCCATTCAAGATCATGCTGTTCGTACTGGTCGACGGCTGGGGTCTGATCATCGGTACGCTCGCCAGCAGTTTCGGCACGCTCTAGGGCCTAGACGGAGACACTCATGACACCCGAAGTCGCGGTTGACCTGTTTCGCGAAGCGCTCTGGATGACCGCCATGATTGTCGGTGTGCTGGTCGTGCCCAGCCTGCTGGTTGGCCTGGTGGTGGCGATGTTCCAGGCCGCTACTCAGATCAACGAACAAACCTTGAGCTTTCTGCCGCGCCTGTTGGTCATGCTGCTGACGCTGATCTGGGCCGGGCCCTGGTTGGTTCGTGAGCTCATGGAGTACACCCAGGGTCTGGTTCAGAACATTCCGCTGATCATCGGCTAGCCATGATGATCGAAGCCTCTCGCAAGCGGTGCGCCAGTGCTTGAGCTCAGCGATGCTCAGATCGGGGCCTGGGTCGGGCAATTTCTGCTGCCGTTGTTTCGGATTGCAGCGCTGCTGATGAGCATGCCGATCATCGGCACCCAGCTGGTGCCAATGCGGATTCGGCTTTACCTGGCGGTCGCGATTGCAGTCGTCCTCGTCCCGGGGTTGCCGGCGGTGCCAGTGGTGGAGGCGTTGAGCGGGCAGGCACTGGTGCTGATTGCGGAACAAATCCTGATCGGGGTCATGCTGGGCTTCGTGCTACAGCTGTTCTTCCAGGTGTTCATAGTCTCCGGTCAGCTGCTTGCCATGCAGATGGGCCTTGGGTTCGCGTCGATGGTCGACCCGGCCAACGGCGTCTCGGTGCCGGTGATTGGCCAGTTCTTCAACATGCTGGTGATTCTGCTGTTCTTCGCCATGAACGGGCACCTGGTGGTGCTGGAAATTCTCACCGAGAGTTTCACCACTTTGCCGATCGGTGGTTGGCTGGTAGGCACCAACCATTTCTGGGAAGTGGCCGGCAAGCTTGGTTGGGTTCTGGGTGCCGGTCTGCTGTTGGTACTGCCGGCGATCACCGCGCTGCTTGTGGTTAACCTCGCCTTCGGCCTGATGACGCGCGCTGCGCCGCAGTTGAATATCTTCTCGATCGGTTTTCCGCTGACGCTGGTGCTGGGTTTGATCATCGTCTGGATCGGCATGGCCGACATTCTTGCGCAGTACCAGACCTTCGTCAGTGAAGCGCTGGCGATGCTGCGCGAATTGATCGGCCTACGCTGATGCTCATTTGTTCCCTAACGCTGCCGGAGGCCGAATATGGCTGAGAGCGAAAGCGGCGCCGATAAAAGCGAGGAACCCACGGAGAAACGCATCCGTGAGTCGCGTGAAAAAGGCCAGCTGGCCCGTTCCCGCGAACTGAATACGGTGGCGGTGACACTGGGTGGTATTGGCGGTTTATTGGCGTCCGGCGGCAGCCTGGCCGGCAGCCTGATGGCCATCATGCAGGGCAGCTTCGAATTGAGCCGCGAAACGCTGTTGGACGAAGGCTCTATGGTGAGGCTGTTGATGGGCAGCGGCATGATTGCGTTGGAAGCCATCATGCCGCTGCTGATCGTGCTGCTGCTCGTCTCGATCATCGGGCCGATCTCGCTGGGCGGTTGGCTGTTCTCAGCCAAGGCAATGGCGCCTAAATTCAGCCGTATGAACCCCGGGCCCGGCCTTAAACGGATGTTCTCGACCAAGGCGCTGGTCGAGCTGCTGAAAGCGCTGGGCAAGTTTCTTGTGGTGCTGCTCGTGGCGCTGGCGGTCCTCAGCGCCTATCAGGACGATCTGCTATCCATCGCCAAACAGCCGCTGGACTTGGCGATCATGCATAGCGTGGAGGTGGTTGGCTGGTCTGCACTCTGGATGGCCTGCGGGTTGATCCTGATCGCTGCAGTGGACGTGCCTTTTCAGCTCTGGGACAACAAACAGAAGCTGATGATGACCAAGCAGGAAGTGCGCGACGAGTACAAGGACAGCGAGGGCAAACCTGAAGTCAAATCGCGGATTCGCCAGTTGCAGCGCGACGCGGCTCAGCGGCGGATGATGCAGGCGGTGCCGGAGGCGGACGTCGTCATCACCAACCCGACGCACTTTGCCGTGGCGCTCAAATACGACGGCAGCAAGGGTGGGGCGCCAATGCTGGTGGCCAAGGGTGGGGATTTCGTCGCCCTGAAAATTCGCGAAATCGCCAACGAACATCAGGTGACGGTGCTCGAATCACCGGCTCTGGCGCGAGCGGTTTACTACTCGACTGAGCTCGACCGGGAGATTCCGGCAGGCCTGTATCTTGCGGTAGCGCAGGTCTTGGCCTACGTCTACCAGTTACGCCAGTACCGCTCCGGCAAGGGCAAGCGGCCGGATCCGTTGAGCAGCTTGCCGATTCCGCCGGACTTGCGCCGCGATGAATGATCGAATGGGAATACGCTTGGCGTGAAGCGCGAACCTGGCGCCTTGCGGAGGGAGCAAAAGTAGGGATGCGCATGCGAGAGGGATATTGATTGGCCTGCCAGGACAGGTTCTTTGTTCCTCTTTGGCAGGAGCCCACCCTGCATCCGTCAAACCGCGCACAGGGCCCCATAGGGTGGGATTCAGCCAACCCTTGCGGGCCTGAAGCTGGCCGGTAAGGCCAGCCTGCCTTATGGCTTAAGCCGCAAGTGGCGTTACTCGATTACCCCACAGGCTACTCGTGCGCCGCCACCGCCCAGCGGTTTGGGCTCGTCGGAATAGTTGTCGCCGCCTTCATGAACCATCAAAGCGTGGCCTTTGAGATCGCCGAGGCTTTTCAGGCGTGGTGCCAATACCGGTTGGTTGGCCTTGCCCTCAGCGTCAACCACCAGGACCGGCAGATCTCCCATGTGGCCTTCACCCCAGGGTTCGCCATGCTTGCCGGCGTTCTTGGGGTCCCAGTGACCGCCAGCCGCAACCGCTGCTGCCGGTTTGCCGTCTTTCTCTGCTGGCTGGCAACTGCCATTGGCGTGGACATGAAAGCCGTGCGCGCCGGCATTCAGGCCAGACAGGTCGGGGCGAAATACCAGGCCCTGATCGGTGGTTTCGATCTTCACGGTGCCGACGGCGCTGGCGATGCCCTGGTCATTGACCTTGTTCATCTCGACCGTAAGGGTTTCGGCCTGTACGCCCATTGCGGCGCAGCCGGCCATTGCAGCGATTAACCACTGTTTCATAGCACGCTCCTGTTCTGACTGAAGTGGGGCAGCGTTACGCCACCCGTCGACTGTCTGACTACCTCGGCCCAGACGCGTTCGATTGGCCTGCCATGGCCTCGCATGGCCGTATAGAGGCTCGACCAAAACTGGACCTCTTCTTGCTATAGCCCGGATAGGACGCGTTTTGCGTCAATTCTTTGTTCTTGTCTGGCGGGGTCTACGTGGATCGCACGCAACTCATCAATTTCGGCAACGGCCTAGCTGGCGCAGGGCGGGGTAACCTCGGGGTGCCGCTGCTGTTGCTGGTCATGATGGGCATGATGATGCTGTCGGTGCCGCCGTTCCTTCTGGACCTGCTGTTTACCTTCAACATTGCGTTGTCGATCGTCGTGCTGTTGGTCAGCGTCTACGCCCTGCGGCCACTGGACTTTGCCGTATTCCCGACGATCCTCCTGGTCGCCACGCTGATGCGACTCGCGCTCAACGTGGCATCGACGCGAGTGGTGCTGATCAATGGCCATGAAGGCGGCTCAGCGGCTGGCCACGTGATCGAGGCGTTCGGCAACGTGGTGATCGGCGGCAACTACGTCGTCGGTATCGTCGTTTTCGCGATTCTGATGATCATCAACTTTGTCGTGGTGACCAAAGGTGCCGGGCGGATCTCCGAAGTCAGCGCGCGCTTCACCCTCGACGCCATGCCGGGCAAGCAGATGGCGATCGACGCTGACCTCAACGCCGGGTTGATCGATCAGTCCGAGGCGAAGTTACGCCGGGTCGAGGTCGCCTCCGAGGCGGACTTTTACGGTTCGATGGACGGTGCGAGCAAGTTCGTTCGCGGCGACGCCATTGCCGGCCTGCTGATTCTGTTCATCAACCTCATCGGCGGCGTCGGCATCGGCATGGCGCAGCACGGCATGAGCTTCAGCGAGGCGGGGCAGGTTTATGCCTTGCTGACCATCGGTGACGGCCTCGTTGCGCAGATCCCTTCGCTCTTGCTGTCAACGGCCGCCGCCATCATGGTGACCCGCGTTACCAGTTCCGAGGACATGGGGCAGCAGGTCAACCGGCAGATGTTCGCCTCGCCCAAGGCGCTGGCGGTATCGGCAGGCATCATGATTGCCATGGGCCTGGTGCCGGGCATGCCGCACATGTCGTTTCTCGGCCTCGGTGCGGTGGCTGCAGGTGGCGCCTACTGGATCTGGCACCGCCAGAAGCAGGTCACGCAACAGGCCGAGCAGGAGGTGCAGAAGCAGCAGGAAATGCTCCCTGCCCAGCGGGCCGCCGAGACCAAGGAGCTGGGCTGGGATGATGTGACGGCGGTGGATATGGTCGGCCTGGAAGTCGGTTACCGGCTGATCCCCCTGGTTGACCGCAATCAGGGTGGACAGCTGCTGGCCCGGATCAAGGGCGTGCGCAAGAAGCTGTCCCAGGATCTGGGCTTTCTGATGCCATCGGTGCACATTCGCGACAATCTGGACCTGTTGCCCAACGCCTATCGCTTGACGCTGATGGGCGTAAGCCTGGCGGAAGCCGAGGTGTATCCGGATCGCGAGCTGGCGATCAATCCGGGGCAGGTATTCGGCCCGCTCAACGGCATCGCCGCCAAGGATCCGGCTTTCGGGCTGGAGGCGGTATGGATCGAGGCCAGCCAGCGCGATCAGGCCCAATCGCTCGGCTACACGGTGGTGGATGCCAGCACTGTGGTAGCGACGCACCTCAACCAGATACTGCACAAGCATGCCCATGAACTGCTCGGGCATGAGGAAGTTCAGCAGCTTCTGCAATTGCTGGCCAAGAGCTCGCCCAAGCTCGCCGAGGAGTTGGTGCCCGGGATGATTTCCTTGTCCACCTTGCTCAAGGTGCTGCAGGCGCTGCTGCAGGAGCAGGTGCCTGTGCGTGACATCCGTACGATTGCCGAGGCCATCGCCAACGTCGCCGCCAAGAGTCAAGATCCCGCCGCGATGGTAGCGGCAGTGCGTGTCGCACTGTCTCGTGCAATCGTGCAAAACGTTGTCGGGCTTGAGCCGCAGCTGCCTGTGATCACCCTTGAACCCAGGTTGGAACAGATATTGCTCAATAGCCTTCAGAAGGCTGGACAAGGCTCGGAAGATGGCATTCTCCTCGAGCCAGGAATGGCCGAAAAGTTGCAACGTTCTCTGGTAGAAGCGGCACAGCGTCAAGAAATGTTAGGTAAGCCGGCGATTCTGCTGGTGGCAGGTCCAGTCCGCGCGATGCTGTCGCGGTTTGCCCGCCTCGCCGTACCGAACATTCATGTCCTGGCCTATCAGGAAATACCGGATAACAAGCAGGTCACCATCGTTTCAACGGTGGGTCAGAATTAACTGAGGGCTACAGGCCATGCAGGTCAAACGTTTCTTCGCAGCCGACATGCGTATCGCCATGAAGATGATTCGTGACGAGCTGGGCGCTGACGCCGTGATCACGGGAAACCGTCGGGTCGCTGGCGGCGTCGAGCTGACCGCTGTGCTTGATTATCCGATGGAATCGGCTGTGGCGAAGCAGCCTAATCCGGCTCTCGAAGCCGAGCTGCGCAAGACTCAGGCGCGACTTGCCAGTGCCCACGCTGAAATAAGCGCGCCAGCGCGCGGTTCGGCTGGTCAGGATCGTCAGCTGCTTGACGAGAAGCCCGCAGCTGCGCCCCAGGCAACCCCCGGCGCCGCGAGCCCGTCGTTCGAATCACGTGCGGTCGAGGCGATGCAGTCGGAACTGCAAGGCCTGCGTGAACTGATCGAAGTGCAGCTCGGTTCGATTGCCTGGGGGCAGGAGCAGAGCCGCCGTCCGCAACAGGCTGGCCTCTGGCGCCGCCTGCAGCGCATCGGTTTGCCGGCCGAACTGTCTCGCGCCTTGCTTGAAAAAGTCTCCACCGTATCGGAGCCACGCCAGGCCTGGCGGATGTTGTTGGCTCATCTGGCGCAATCGATCAAGGTGACCAAGGTCGAGCCGCTGGAAGAGGGCGGGGTGATCGCTCTGGTCGGCCCAGCCGGTGCCGGCAAGACCACCACCCTGGCCAAGCTCGCTGCACGCTACGTGCTCAAGCACGGCCCGCAGAGCATCGCTCTGGCGAGCATGGACAACTATCGGATTGGGGCTCAGGAACAGCTGAAAACACTGGGGCGTATTCTCGACGTACCGGTTATTCAGCTGGACCCGAGTCAGCCCTTGAGCAAAACACTGGCGCCGTTGGCTCGTAAGCGCCTGATTCTTGTCGATACCGCTGGTCTACCCGCGGGTGATTCGATGATGAAGGTGCAGCTCGAAGCGTTGGCGGACCGTGGCATCAAGGCGAAAAATTATCTGGTTCTGCCAGCGACCAGCCAGAGCCAGGTGCTCAAGGCGACCTGGCACAATTACCGCCGTTGCGGGCTGGCTGGCTGCATCCTGACTAAACTGGATGAGGCCGGCAGCCTGGGCGATGTGTTGGGGCTTATCATCAGTCAGCATCTGCCTATCGCTTACCTCGCCGATGGGCCGCGTATTCCGGACGACCTGCATCTGCCTCGCAGTCACCAGTTGGTCAGTCGTGCGGTGAGCTTGCAATCGGAAGAGAATCCGAGCGAGGAAACCATGGCTGACATGTTCTCCGATCTTTACAACGGTTCTCGGAAGGTCGGATGAACGCTTTGCTACGTGTGACACACAAAGAAGACGCGTTCGGGCTGAACGCATCGATGGCCCTAGGGCTCCAGCAAGAGATAGGCGTGTGAAAATGGGTATGCATCCCGTACAGGTTATTGCAGTGACCGGCGGCAAAGGTGGCGTCGGCAAGACCAACGTGTCGGTCAATCTGTCCTTGGCGCTGGCCGATCTCGGGCGTAGGGTCGTATTGCTCGACGCCGACCTCGGTCTGGCCAACGTCGATGTGTTGCTCGGCCTGACAACCAAACGCACCCTGGCTGATGTCATTGCAGGCGAATGCGATCTTCGTGACGTGCTGATCCAGGGGCCGGGCGGCATCCGCATCGTGCCGGCCGCATCCGGCACGCAGAGCATGGTGCAGCTATCGACGCTGCAGCACTCCGGCCTGATCCAAGCGTTCAGCGATATCGGCGATGACATCGATGTGCTGATCATCGATACCGCCGCCGGCATTGGTGATGGTGTGGTGAGCTTTGTGCGCGCCGCACAGGAAGTGCTGCTGGTGGTGACCGACGAACCCACGTCGATCACCGATGCCTACGCGCTGATCAAATTGCTCAATCGCGACTACGGCATCAGCCGCTTCCGGGTACTGGCCAACATGGCCCATGCGCCGCAGGAAGGCCGCAATCTGTTCGCCAAGTTGACCAAGGTGACTGAGCGCTTCCTGGACGTGGCGCTGCAGTATGTAGGCGCGATTCCGTACGACGAGTCGGTGCGCAAGGCCGTGCAGAAGCAGCGTGCCGTTTATGAAGCCTACCCCCGTGCAAAGTGTTCGCTGGCGTTCAAGGCCATCGCGCAGAAAGTTGACACCTGGCCGTTGCCGGCAACGCCACGCGGTCATCTGGAGTTCTTTGTGGAGCGCCTGGTAAGGCCCGCCGCAGAGCCTAACGAACAATAGCGGCTGGATTCGGTATGTATTACAGCAAAGCTCAGGCTAAAGACTCGCAGTACCAACTCATCGATCAATACGCGCCGCTGGTCAAACGCATTGCTTACCACCTCCTGGCGCGATTGCCGGCGAGCGTGCAGGTCGACGACCTGATGCAGGCTGGGATGATCGGCTTGCTGGAAGCGTCAAAGAAATATGACGCCGGCAAGGGTGCGAGCTTCGAGACTTACGCAGGTATTCGCATACGCGGTGCGATGCTCGACGAGGTGCGCAAGGGTGATTGGGCGCCGCGTTCGGTACACCGGAATTCGCGCATGGTCAGTGAGGCGATTCGGGCAATTGAGGCCAGAACAGGACGCGACGCTAAAGATCAGGAAGTTGCGGCCGAACTTAAATTGAGTCTCGATGAGTACTACGGCATTCTGGGCGACACCTTGGGCAGCCGCCTGTTCAGCTTCGATGATCTGCTTCAGGAAGGCGAGCATGGGGAGTTCGAGGAGGATGCTGCCAGCACCCATCCGGAACCGTCCCGCGATCTCGAAGACGAGCGTTTTCAACAGGCGTTGGCTGAAGCCATCGGCAACCTGCCTGAACGTGAAAAGTTGGTGCTTTCGCTGTATTACGACGAAGAGTTGAACTTGAAGGAAATCGGTCAGGTACTGGGCGTCAGTGAATCGCGGGTGAGCCAGTTGCACAGTCAGTGCGCGGCACGTCTGCGGGCTCGTCTTGGCGAGTGGCGCGCGCGTTAACGACCGGTTTGCAACAAAGCATTAGAGACCGCTTACGAGCTTCATTCATGAGGCCCGCAAACAGACCGTGAGCAGGTCTCGGATTCGGGTTTACGGAGGTGTACTTGGACAAGAACATGAAAATCCTCATCGTCGACGATTTTTCGACCATGAGACGGATCATCAAGAACCTCTTGCGCGATCTGGGCTTTACCAATACCGCCGAAGCGGATGATGGCACTACTGCTTTGCCAATGCTGAAGAGCGGAAGTTTCGATTTTCTCGTCACCGACTGGAACATGCCCGGCATGAGCGGCATCGACCTGCTGCGCGCGGTCCGCGCCGACGAGCGCCTCAAGCACCTGCCGGTGTTGATGGTGACCGCCGAGGCGAAGCGCGATCAGATCATCGAGGCCGCGCAGGCTGGCGTTAACGGATACGTGGTCAAGCCATTCACGGCTCAAGTGCTCAAAGAAAAGATCGAAAAGATCTTCGAGCGCGTCAACGGCTGAAGCAGTAACGCCGCGAGGGCACTATGACGCAAGCAGACCAAGGCCTGGCAGAGTTCGAAGCGACTCTGAGGGCTCATGCACCCCAATTGATTGAAAGTCTGCAGCAAGGCCGCTTCGAAGAAGCGACGCAGATGTTTAACGAGCTCAATCAGGCGCGCAACCTGGGGCTGTACCAGGAAGTCGGCAAGCTCACGCGTGAGCTGCACAACGCCATCGTCAAGCTCGAAATGGACACCTGTGCGACGGGGGGTGATCCGTCGCCAATCACCGACGCCACGGACCGATTGTCCTACGTGGTGGAGATGACCGAAAAAGCGGCCAACCGCACCATGGACCTGGTTGAGGAATCGGCGCCGCTGGTGAACTACGTCAGCTACGAAGCCCAGAGTCTGACTGCCGATTGGCAGCGCTTCATGCGTCGCGATATGAATGCTGAGCAGTTCCGCGACCTGGTCAAACGCATCGATCAGTTTCTCCAGCGCAGCATGAACGATGGCAGTCAGCTGTCGCAGAACCTTAGCGAAATCATGCTGGCCCAGGATTTCCAGGACCTTACCGGTCAGGTGATCAAAAGGGTGACCCGGCTCATTACCGAACTCGAAAGTAACCTGCTTAATCTGGTGCTGATGGCAGGCCAGGTTGACCGCGTGGCGGGCATCCAGCATGACCGCGAAGCGATGCGCGCCGAGCAGGAACTAAAAAAACAAGAAAAACAGCCTTCCAATGGTGAAGGTCCGCAGATGCATGCCGATATACGTGAAGACGTCGTTTCCGGGCAGGACGATGTCGATGATCTGCTTTCGAGCCTGGGCTTTTAGGGGAAGTTAAATATGAGCTTCGACGCCGATGAAGAAATCCTCCAGGATTTCCTGGTAGAGGCCGGCGAGATTCTCGAACTATTGTCAGAGCAGCTGGTGGAGCTGGAAAGCAGCCCCGATGACACAGCCTTGCTCAATGCGATTTTTCGCGGTTTCCATACGGTAAAAGGCGGTGCCGGGTTTCTCCAGCTACATGAGCTGGTGGAATGCTGCCACATCGCCGAAAACGTCTTCGACATCCTGCGCAAGGGTGAACGTCGCGTCGACTCGGAATTGATGGATGTCGTGCTGCAGGCTCTGGACTCCGTCAATGAAATGTTTAGCCAGGTGCGCGAGCGTACCGAGGTAACCCCGGCGACCCCTGAGCTACTGGCAGCACTGGCCCGCTTGGCTGAGCCGGCCGGTGCGCAGGAACCTGTGGTCGAAGCCCCTGTCGAGGCTGAACCCGAGCCTGCGGTTACTGCCGATAGCGAGTTCGAGCAGTTTCTTGGCGCGCTGGAAGAGTCTGTCGAGACCCCAGCCTCCAGTGCCGCTGACGAGATCACCGACGAGGAGTTCGAATCGTTGCTTGATCAACTCCACGGTAAGGGCCAGTTCGCGGCTGAGCAGGACGCAAAGCCGGCTGCATCGGCTGCGGCTGTCGTGCAACCGTCTGCCAGCGACGAGATCACTGATGATGAGTTCGAGGCGCTGCTCGACCAGCTGCATGGCAAAGGCCAGTTCGCCGAGCCGGTGGCAGCCGCACCCGCTGAAGCGGCGGCCAAGCCTGTAGCTGCTGGTGGTGACGACATTAGCGACGACGAGTTCGAAGCGCTGCTGGACCAGCTGCATGGAAAAGGAAAGTTTGAGCCCGACGCGGCTGCACCAGCTGCGGCTGCAGTTGTGCCTGTTGCTAAGCCCGCAGCGGTTACCGCGCCTGCGGAAAAGAAGGCTGCGCCTGCGAAGCCAGCTGTAAGCACCGTAGCGAGCAAAGCCCCTGTTCCGGCTAAAGCAGAGCCTGCATCCAAGCCTGCCGCCGCACCGGAAAAGCCCGCGAGCGAGGCGGAGACAACCGTTCGAGTCGATACCGCCCGACTTGATGAAATCATGAACATGGTTGGTGAGCTGGTGCTGGTGCGTAATCGCCTGGTGCGCCTGGGCTCCAACAGTGCCGATGAAGCCATGGCCAAGGCCGTGTCCAACCTCGATGTGGTGACCGCCGATCTGCAAAGTGCCGTGATGAAAACGCGCATGCAGCCGATCAAGAAGGTTTTTGGCCGCTTCCCGCGTCTGGTTCGCGATCTGGCTCGCAGCCTCAAGAAAGAGATCAATCTGGAGCTGGTCGGTGAAGAAACCGATCTGGACAAGAACCTTGTCGAGGCGCTGGCCGATCCACTGGTGCACTTGGTGCGCAACGCGGTGGACCACGGCATCGAAACTCCGGAAGAGCGCGAAGCCGCAGGCAAGCCGCGCACCGGCAAGGTCGTGCTTTCCGCTGAACAGGAAGGCGACCATATCCTGCTGCTGATCACCGATGACGGTAAAGGCATGGATGCGGACGTCTTGCGTGCGAAGGCAGTTGAGAAAGGTTTGCTCGATAAAGACGCCGCCGACCGACTGAGCGATCTGGAATCTTACAACCTTATTTTTGCGCCGGGCTTCTCGACCAAGACCGAAATCTCCGACGTGTCCGGCCGCGGCGTCGGTATGGATGTGGTCAAGACCAAGATTTCGCAGCTTAACGGCACGGTCAACGTCTTTTCCAACAAGGGCCAGGGCTCGCGCGTCGTGATCAAGGTGCCGCTGACGCTGGCGATCATGCCGACCCTGATGGTGATGCTCGCCAACCAGGCGTTCGCCTTCCCGCTGGTCAGCGTCAATGAAATTTTCCACCTCGACCTGTCCCGTACCAACGTGGTTGACGGTCAGGAAGTCGTGATAGTCCGCGACAAGGCGCTTCCGTTGTTCTATCTCAAGCGCTGGCTGGTGCACGGAGCCGAGCTCGAAGAGCAGCGTGAGGGGCACGTAGTGATCCTCAACGTCGGCAATCAAAGTATCGGCTTCGTCGTCGATCAGCTGGTGGGGCAGGAGGAGGTGGTGATCAAGCCATTGGGCAAGATGCTGCAGGGCACTCCGGGAATGTCCGGCGCGACTATCACCGGCGATGGTCGTATCGCCTTGATCCTGGACGTCCCGAGCATGCTCAAGCGTTACGCGCGCCGGATCTGATCAGTAGGCAGCGGTTTTTTCTCGGACCGCTGTCGCTAGGAGTTGTTTTATGGCAGTCAAGGTCCTGGTGGTGGACGATTCCGGCTTCTTCCGCCGCCGTGTATCGGAGATCCTTTCTTCAGACTCGAATATTCAGGTGATCGGAACCGCGACCAACGGGCGCGAGGCTATCGACCAGGCGCTGGCGCTGAAACCGGACGTCATCACCATGGATTACGAGATGCCGATGATGGACGGTATAACCGCCGTTCGGCAGATCATGCAACGCTGCCCAACGCCGGTGTTGATGTTTTCCTCGCTTACCCATGAAGGCGCGCGGGTCACGCTCGATGCGCTGGATGCGGGGGCCGTTGATTTTCTGCCCAAGAATTTCGAGGACATCTCGCGAAATCCGGACAAGGTCAAGCAGCTGCTCTGCGAGAAGGTTCATAGCATCTCGCGAAGCAATCGCCGTTTCAGCAGTACTGTCACCGCTCCGGCAGCCACGACCCACGCAGCGCGCCCGGTCGGCGGCAGCCCTTCGGGTATCACCTCTCATACGAGGCCTTCGGCGCCGGTCCATACAGCTCAAGCTCAAGCTCAAGCTCCAGCTTCGGCGCCTCGTCGCAAGTCGTACCGGCTGGTTGCCATTGGCACCTCGACCGGTGGACCGGTTGCGCTTCAGCGCGTACTGACGCAACTGCCCGGCAATTTTCCGGCGCCTATCGTGCTGATCCAGCACATGCCGGCCGCGTTTACCAAAGCCTTCGCTGAACGTCTGGACAAGCTCTGCAAGATCAGCGTCAAAGAAGCAGAAGATGGCGATGTACTTCGCCCTGGCTTGGCACTTCTGGCGCCGGGCGGTAAACAGATGATGGTCGACGGGCGCGGCACGGTACGCATTCTGCCGGGCGATGAGCGCCTCAATTACAGGCCTTGCGTTGACGTTACCTTTGGTTCAGCCGCCAAGGCCTACGGAGACAAAGTGCTGGCCGTAGTGCTGACCGGGATGGGTGCTGACGGCCGCGAAGGGGCGAGGATGCTCAAGCAGAGCGGTAGCCAGGTGTGGGCTCAGGACGAGGCCAGCTGTGTGATCTATGGCATGCCGATGGCGGTGGTCAAGGCCAACCTCAGCGACGCCGTTTACGGGCTCGATGACATTGGTCGCCACTTGAGCGAGGCGTGCATCTAATGGATGTACTCAGCCTGATTGGGCTGGTGCTCGCATTCGTCGCCATTGTTGGGGGTAATTTCCTAGAGGGTGGGCATGTTTCGGCGCTGCTCAACGGGCCGGCTGCGCTTATCGTTCTCGGCGGTACGCTCGGGGCAGTGTTGTTGCAGACGCCCATGCCGGTGTTCATGCGTGCGATGTCGGTGATGGGCTGGATTTTTTTCCCGCCGCGCATCGACATGGTTCGTGGAATCAGTCTGGTCACGGGATGGAGTGCCACGGCGCGCAAGGAGGGGCTGCTTGGCCTCGAGCCGATCGCCGAAACCGAGCCGGATCCTTATGCTCGCAAAGGCCTGCAGCTGCTGGTCGATGGTGCTGAGCCGGAAGTGATTCGCAGCATTCTCGAAGTTGATCTGTACACCCAGGAAACCCGCGATCTCAGGGCGGCGAAAGTATTCGAGAGCATGGGCGGCTACTCGCCCACGGTAGGCATTATCGGTGCGGTGATGGGGCTGATACATGTCATGGGCAACCTCGCCGATCCCAGCCAGCTGGGCAGCGGTATCGCGGTTGCATTCGTTGCCACCATCTATGGCGTGGCCTTTGCCAACTTGCTGGTGTTGCCGATGGGCAACAAGCTCAAGAGTGTGGTGCAGAAGCAGACCGCTTACCGCGAAATGTTGCTCGAAGGCGTTCTATCGATCGCCGAAGGAGAAAACCCTCGCTCCATCGAAATGAAACTCCAGGGTTTCATCGATTAATGACACAAGGGCAACGCTGCGTACGCTCGGCGCTGCGGATCTGGGACTGAACATGGCAAAGACTGCAAGCAAGACGTTCTACCCAAGTGCCGCTAAGGTGAGCCTGTTCATTTGTTGCGCCTGGCGTGTGGTGATCTGATCATGGCTCGTCGCCGCAGTCACGAAGAGCCCGAGAATCACGAGCGTTGGTTGGTCTCCTACGCGGACTTCATCACACTGCTGTTTGCCTTTTTCGTGGTGATGTATTCGATCTCCTCGCTCAACGAGGGCAAATACAAAATCTTGTCCGACTCGTTGGTAGGCGTTTTCAATCAGGTCGACCGCGCCGTCAAACCGATTCCGATTGGTGAAGAGCGGCCGCGGACTACGCAGCCAGATGTATCCCAGATCGATGAGCCGCAATCATCGCAGCAGCCAATCGATCCGCTGCAGAGCATCATGAAGAGCATGCAGGCGGCTTTCGCCGATCTTATCGGTTCCAATCAGCTGACCATTCGCGGTAATGAGCTGTGGGTGGAAATCGAGCTGAATTCGAGCTTGCTGTTTTCCAGTGGCGATGCGCTGCCCAACGACCACGCGTTCGATCTCCTGGAAAAGGTCGCCGGGATTCTGGCACCGTTCGATAATCCGATTCACGTCGAAGGCTTCACCGATAACCTGCCCATCAACACGGCGAAGTACCCGACTAACTGGGAGCTGTCCGCAGCGCGGGCTGGCAGTGTGGTGCGGATGCTGGCTGCTGACGGTGTCGACCCGGCGCGCATGGCGGCGGTAGGGTACGGCGAGTTCCAGCCTATCGCAGACAACGCCACCGCCGAGGGCAGGGCGCGTAATCGTCGCGTGATTCTGGTCATCTCCCGAAATCTCGATGTGCGTCGCAGCGTCAGTGGGGTAGGAAGCGCAAATGCCCGACCGGTCGTGGGCAGCGCCCAAACTGGCACACAACGTGCTGCTCCCTCTGATCGTTAGGTGCCGCTCGCGGCGTCGTCAATTCTCCGTCGTTGGCCAAAGCCGAGACGGCCGGTCCCGGTCTGGTTCGATCCGGATGGAAAAAGAGTTATGAGAGTCTGGGCAGTAGCCAACCAAAAAGGCGGAGTGGGTAAAACCACTACCTCCATTGCACTTGCCGGTTTGCTGGCCGATTCCGGCAAGCGGGTCGTAGCGCTGGATCTCGATCCCCACGGCTCGATGACGAGCTATTTCGGCCATGATCCGGATAACCTCGACCACAGTGTTTTCGACCTGTTCCAGCATCAGGGAACCGTTCCCGAGGGGCTGCCCTGGCAGCTGCTGCTGCCAACCAGCCATGAGCGTCTCTCCTTGCTGCCGTCCAGTACAGTGCTGGCGACGCTGGAGCGCCAGTCGCCGGGCCAGAACGGTCTCGGCCTGGTCATCGCCAAGAGTCTTTCGCAGCTCTGGCAGGATTTCGATTACGCGATTATCGACAGCCCGCCGCTGCTTGGCGTGCTGATGGTGAACGCGCTGGCCGCCAGCCAGCAGCTGATCATCCCGGTGCAGACCGAATTCCTGGCCATGAAGGGACTGGAGCGCATGGTCAGCACGCTGAGTATGATCAACCGCTCACGCCGGCAGGCCTTGCCTTATACCATCGTGCCGACCATGTTCGATCGTCGCACCCAGGCCTCGATGAACACACTTAAGGTCTTGCGTAACGGCTACCAGGAGCACCTCTGGCAAGCCTTCATTCCGATTGACACACGGTTGCGTGATGCCAGTCGCGCCGGTCTTACGCCATCGCAGCATGACCCCAGTAGCCGAGGCGTGCTTGCCTATCGCGCACTGCTCAAAACACTGCTGGCGGCGCAAGCGTCGCCAGAGGTGGCCTGAATGACGACGTACGGCCGCGTTCGCAGTTCAAGTTCGCCCTGGTTGCGGCCGATAGCCTATCCAGTGGGTTCGCACGAGTTGGTTCCATGAGTCGTACCGTTCTTAAAGAAAGCCGATCACAACAGACGCTGCAGTCGTATCTCGACGCCCTGTTGCAGGACGCCATCGTTGGATTGACCGAATCGGTCAGTCCAGACGAGTTCCAGGCTGCCGTGCTCGAGGAGCAGCAACGTGACACGCAGCGAGTGGTTGCGCTGCGTCCGGTTACTCTGCCTGAACCCGAAACTGTGGCCGCTCCGGTAACAGTCGAGGCTCAGGCGTTACTCGAGTTGCCGCCCGAATTGCCCGTGGAAGCGCCGCTTGCACCGGTCGAGCCGATTGCCATTTTCGAGTCGCAGGGGCAGGCTCCGGTTGGTCCTCCCGCGATCCCCAGTGGTCAGCCGGAGTGGGGTGAGGAGCCGTTCGAGTGCTTGTTGTTCGATGTGGCCGGGCTGACGCTGGCGGTGCCGCTGGTGAGTCTCGGCTCGATCTATCCGCTTGCCGGACAAGAGCTCACGCCTCTTTTCGGTCAGCCCGCCTGGTTCCTCGGTATCTTGCCGAGCCAGGCTGGCAATCTGAAGGTTCTGGACACCGCACGCTGGGTCATGGCTGAACGGTATCGCGACGATTTCCGCGACGGACTTCAGTACGTGATTTCTGTGCAGGGATATGAGTGGGGGCTGGCAGTGCATCAGGTCAGTCGCTCGATTCGTCTGGACCCGAAAGAAGTGAAGTGGCGCACTCAGCGCACTCAGCGGCCCTGGCTGGCCGGTACGGTGATCGACCACATGTGTGCGCTGGTGGACGTGACCGCGCTCGCCGAGCTGATCGCCAGCGGTGCGACCCGACATCTCAAGGGCGTCCCGTCGTAAACGAATTGAACAAACACAGGGGCACACAAGCGCCCCGAGTAACCGATAGAATCAACCGCCAGTGCGGTACATGAAGAGGTGGGGCTATGAAGATGACTTCCGCACAGGGTTCCGATGATCCGGTCCTGCAATGGGTAACCTTCCGACTGGATAACGAGACCTATGGCATCAACGTGATGCAGGTCCAGGAAGTGCTGCGTTACACCGAAATCGCCCCGGTGCCGGGCGCTCCCAGCTATGTGCTGGGCATCATCAACCTGCGTGGCAACGTCGTTACGGTGATCGATACGCGCCAGCGCTTTGGTCTCGATACGGCGCCGGTATCGGACAACACCCGTATCGTCATCATCGAGGCTGACCGCCAGGTCGTCGGCATCCTCGTCGACAGCGTGGCTGAGGTGGTCTACCTGCGCCAATCGGAAATCGAGACTGCACCGAACGTCGGTAACGATGAATCTGCGAAGTTCATCCAGGGCGTGTGCAACAAGAACAATGAGCTGCTGATTCTGGTCGAACTGGACAAGATGATGAGTGAAGAAGAATGGGCGGAACTTGAGAGCATCTGAAACATGATCGCGTCGCTGGTAGCGGCGGTCGTTGCGCTTGCCTTGTGCTGCCTCGCATTGCTCGGCTGCTGCATCTGGCTGTTTCGCCGCCAGCGCCAGCAGGTCGAGACGCAAGCACGCGAAGACGCTATCCGCGACAAACGCATCAAAGCGCTCAGCGCCCGTCTGGACAACTATCTGGAAAGCAACGTGCGAATGGGCAAGGACCTGCATGAACTGTCGCGTATCGTTGCTCCGTTGCCGGAAAAGCTGGGCCAGCTCGAGCAGCGCGATCCAAACAATTTCTCTTTTTCTCAGGCGGCCAAACTGGTTGGTATGGGCGCCAGTGTCGATGATCTGACGCAGTCCTGCGGTTTGTCCCAATCTGAAGCCGAACTGATGCGCAAATTGCATCAGGCGCGGCGCGAGTCCGATTAGCGCGCAGATCCCTCGCTGCGCTCGGGCGTCAAAACGTCGGCCCGCTGACCGTGGCATTGAACGATATGACTGTTGCTTCCTCCAATCTGGACAAGGTTTCGCCATGTCTGGTGAAGGCCTGTGCCCGAGGGCGAGGAGGATGTGATGCTGCGCATTCTGATGCTGTGCCTGCTGGCGAGCCCCGCTTGGCTCAGCGCAGCGGAAGCGCCATCACATGTGAACGGTGCAATGACCGTCAACGTGTATCAGGCTCGGCAACTTCATGCGCTTGGCGCGGTGTTCATCGATGTGCGGCCCAAGCGCGAGTGGGTCTGGGGGCATGTTGAAGGCGCGGTGCACATGAGTCTGGCACATGAGTTCTTCGGGCTGTCGCGGACCGAGTGGCCAAGAAGCGTGCCTCTGGTGATCTATTGCAACAGCGACGTTTGCCCGGCGAGTGCCGAGGCGGTGCGCCTCGCGGTCGCGTGGGGCTATCAGCAGGTTTTTTATTTCCGTGAAGGCTACTTCGCCTGGATGCTGGCTGATCTGCCACAGGAGAAGGGCCACATCGATGACGTCACGACGCTCAACGCTCAGGCCCATTGAGCAGCGGAAGCGTCGATGGGTCTTTATGGGTGCTAAAGCCTGGCGGGCATTTGCCTTTTAGATACCAGGCAAAAGCGATGATCTCCGCGATGGTGCGGTAAAGCGCTTCGGGGATCGCATCGCCCAACTCCAGGCGCGCCAACAACTTTACCAATTCGGCATTTTCGTAAATTGGCACGTCGTGTTCGCGAGCGATTGCCAGAATCGCTTCGGCCAGTTCATCGTCGCCCTTTGCTGACAGGGTCGGTGCGGTGGCGCCGTCATAGGTCAGTGCGATGGCCTGGCGCGGTGTCTGGTGGGTCATGCGGTTTCATCCACGAAGCGTTGATCCAGTGAAGTGCGAGGTCCCTGCGGCGGCGTTCCCTGTCGACAGGCCAGCTCACCAACATTTAATCCTGCTGTGACCAGTCGCTGACGCAAGTGCTCAAGCTCTGCCGAGATCAGCTCGGCAGTACCGCTGCGTTCGGCCCAGATCTGACTCGAAAGACTGCCCTGCAGCAGTTGTGCCTGGACTTGCAACGGACCGAGTGGCGCGACATCGAACGCGAGTTCGACCTTCCACAGCGTTTCAGGTTTTTCCTTGCGGTTTTGTTGGGGTTCGTCTTCACGTTGAAACTTTACTTGCAGCGGGACGATATCGCGCTGGTCGCGCATTGGCACCTCGAGCTGCCAGGTCGTGACCTGGGTGCCGTCCGGACTGGTCTGGGTCTGGGCAAGGCTGGACAGTTGATGCGTCTGTAGGCGCGACACTGCCGCCGCCGCTAGTTTCAGCATCAGCTCAAGGTCGGGCTCTTCGTCGGCATTCGGCAGTAAACGGCTCGACAAGGGGAAATTTTGCGCCAGCTGGCGTGGGTTTGGCTGGCCAAGCGCACCGAGCGCGTTGCGGGCGAAGGCTGGCAGAGCCTGGCCGAGGCTGGCACCTGCCTGCGCGGCTGCTAGCGCGCCCCCACCTGGCAGGCCCGGCAGTTGCGCGATCAGGCGGAGCAGGGTCGCCTTCATGTCGGACGGCAGATCGCTTGCTTCGCCGCGCAGGAGGTTGCCTTCTAGAAAAACCCCACTGCGCGCCAGCGCCTGTGCCAAGGCCTTGGCATCGCCAAGCTGTTGCATGTCCGGCACCAGGCCTAGCAGGCGTTCGGCTGCCCCACGCAATTGCTCGGGCAGTGCCGCGCTGGGTGCGAGCGCGGTGAGCAGCCCTTCTATCGAGCCTTGGCGACTGTGTTGTGCGGTAAGTTGTTGGCCCAGCATCAATTGGTCTAAGCGACCGCTCAATGGCATGAAGACCAACGACTGGTCGCCCTGGACGCGCGTAGTTATCAGACTGCCTGGCGCGAGCGGCATGGCGGATTCGACGTTGAGCTTCTGCCCAGCGAGCGGCGAATTGAGCAGGGTGATTACGACCTTGAACAGAAGCTTGCCGTCCTGCTGAGTTTGCTGGCTGGCTGTCACCTTGCCCTGCACTACGCTGCCCGTTGGTAACTGAGCAAGATCAATGCTGCTCTGCGGCTGGCGATTGTTGGGCTGCAACGAAGCTATCAGACGCGAATCGGAGACGGCGGTGATGAGCAGGGCGGCTCCAGGCGGGGCTGCTTTTGGGCTCGTGGTTTCGATCGTTGCCTGCCGTCCACTGTTCAGGGTGAGGCGCAACGTCATCTGAAAATTTTGCAGTGCCTCTTTGATGCTGATGACTTCCGCCTCGGCACTCTCGCCTGCGGCCAGCAATCCCTGCATTGGCTGCAGCAATTTCAACGCTAGATCAGCCGGCGACACTGTCGGGCGAGAAGGACCGGCGGCGGGAATTGCCTGAGTGCTTTTGATCTCGGTCA
This sequence comes from Pseudomonas sp. 9Ag, assembly GCF_902506445.1. Classification (NCBI taxonomy): domain Bacteria; kingdom Pseudomonadati; phylum Pseudomonadota; class Gammaproteobacteria; order Pseudomonadales; family Pseudomonadaceae; genus Pseudomonas; species Pseudomonas sp. 9Ag. The sequence continues at coordinate 2,215,978 of NZ_LR733836.1, read as the reverse complement.
TCTTACTTAAATGCTCTTACAACCTTTCTACGTTGTGGTCTTTGGCGTCCGGGTTCGGCATGTATAATTCCGCCGCCCGCCCGATCTTGTAGCGGCCGGGCTCCTTTCATCTTGAGGTAGCCCTAGCGTGTCCAGCCCTTTTCTAGAAACTGTGGCGCTTTCCTGTGAGCGAGACTGGCGCCTGCTTTTCGAGAGGTTAGACCTGCAGATCGTCAAAGGGGAAATGTTGCAGATCGCCGGCCCCAACGGCAGTGGCAAGACAAGCCTGCTGCGGTTGCTGTCCGGCTTGATGCAACCAACCTCCGGAGAGGTACTGCTGAAGGGAGAAACGCTGGAAAGCCAGCGCGGCGAACTGGCCCGCAATCTGTTGTGGATCGGTCATGCTGCCGGAATCAAAGGATTGCTGAGCGCCGAGGAAAATCTCACCTGGCTGTGCGCCTTGCATCAGCCCGCGTCGCGTGATGCGATCTGGCTGGCGCTTGATGCCGTAGGGCTGCGCGGTTTCGAGGATGTGCCCTGCCATACGCTCTCCGCCGGTCAGCAGCGCCGGGTTGGGCTGGCCCGGCTGTATCTGTCGCCGCCGCCCTTGTGGATTCTCGACGAACCTTTCACGGCGCTCGATAAAACCGGCGTGGCGCAGCTAGAGCGTCACCTGGCGACTCACTGCGAGCAAGGCGGCATGGTCGTGCTGACCACCCATCATTCGCTTGTTGAAATGCCGGCGGGCTTTCGCGAAATCGATCTGGGACAGCGAGCCGCATGAGCAACGTCTTTACGCTGTTGCTGGCTCGCGAAAGCCGGCTGTTGTTCCGCCGGCCGGCAGAGCTGGCCAATCCGTTGGTGTTCTTTGCCATTGTCATCGCACTGTTTCCCCTGGCGGTCGGCCCCGAGACGCAGCTGCTGCAGACCATTTCGCCCGGCCTGATCTGGGTCGCTGCGTTATTGGCTGTGTTGCTTTCTCTGGACGGATTGTTCCGCAGTGATTTTGAGGATGGCTCACTGGAGCAGTGGGTCGTTTCGCCGCACCCTCTGGCGCTTCTGGTTCTCGCCAAGGTGCTGGCACACTGGATGTTTTCAGGCCTGGCGCTGGTGCTGCTGGCACCGCTGCTGGGACTCATGCTGGGTATGCCGGTCAGCGCATTGCCGGTACTGCTGATGTCGCTGCTACTGGGTACGCCGGTTCTGAGCCTGTTGGGCGCGGTCGGTGCCGCCTTGACAGTCGGGCTCAAGCGAGGCGGGCTGTTGTTGGCACTGCTTATTCTCCCGCTGTACATCCCCGTGCTTATTCTGGGCAGCGGCGCACTGCAAGCAGCGCTGCAGGGGCTGCCTGCGCTCGGTTATCTATTATGGCTTTCCAGCCTGACTGCCCTGGCAGTTACTCTGACACCCTTTGCAATAGCGGCCGGCCTGAGAATCAGCGTCGGCGAATGACGGATTGGCAGAATGTTTCTATCCAATAGCGGAACGCAGTTGGCCGATGCGAGACGAGCGGTTATCGCCACGATGGATTTGATGATCGCAAACAAGCGGCGGTTGACTGGTTATGGCGCAGTATCGGCATACGAAGCAGGCGTGAGGCAGGCTCTATGAACTGGACATGGTTCCACAAGCTGGGTTCGCCTAAATGGTTTTATGGCATCAGCGGTCGCTGGCTGCCTTGGTTGGCCTGGGCCGCATTGCTGCTGGTAGGCGTCGGGTTGGTCTGGGGTTTGGCGTTTGCTCCTCAAGATTACCAACAGGGCAACAGTTTCCGAATCATCTATATCCACGTTCCGGCCGCGTTTCTGGCGCAGTCCATCTATGTGATGCTGGCGGTGGCGGGGCTGGTCGGGTTGGTGTGGAAAATGAAGCTGGCCGATGTCGCCCTGCAGCAGGCTGCGCCCATTGGTGCCTGGATGACCTTCATTGCGCTGGTCACCGGTGCGGTGTGGGGCAAGCCTACGTGGGGCGCCTGGTGGGTGTGGGATGCGCGCCTGACTTCGATGCTGATTCTGCTGTTTCTGTATTTCGGCATCATCGCCTTGGGGCAGGCCATCAGTAATCGTGACAGCGCAGCCAAGGCTTGCGCCGTGCTTTCAATCGTCGGGGTGGTGAACATCCCGATCATCAAATATTCGGTCGAGTGGTGGAACACCCTTCACCAGCCGGCGACCTTCACTGTGACGGAAAAGCCGGCCATGCCCGTGGAAATGTGGCTGCCCCTGCTGATCATGGTGTTGGGCTTCTACTGTTTCTTTGCGGTGGTGCTACTCATGCGCATGCGCCTCGAGGTGCTACGCCGCGAGTCGAGAAGCAGTTGGGTCAAAGCGGAAGTGAAAGAACTGGTGGGTAGAGCATCATGAACTTCTCGTCTTTTTCGGAATTCATCGCCATGGGTAACCATGGTCTGTACGTCTGGACGTCCTACGGCATCAGCCTGGCGGTCCTGGTTCTCAACGTGGCGCTGCCAATGATGGCGCGCAGGCGTTATCTGCAAGACGAGGCGCGTCGTTTGCGCCGGGAGGAAATGAAGTGAATCCTGTGCGCAAGAAGCGTCTGTTCATCATTCTGGCCATTCTGGCCGGCGTTGGTGTTGCGGTTACGCTGGCATTATCCGCCCTGCAAGAGAACATCAACCTCTTTTACACACCGACGCAGATCGCGGCAGGCGAAGCGCCTGAAGGCACGCGGATTCGTGCTGGCGGCATGGTCGAAGAGGGTTCGGTACAGCGCAGCAACGATTCCCTGACGGTAAGCTTTCGGGTCACTGACTATGCCGAAGCGGTCACTATCCAGTATCAAGGAATCCTGCCCGATCTGTTTCGTGAAGGGCAGGGCATCGTTGCCTTGGGGCGCGTAAACGCTGATGGCGTCCTGGTTGCTGATGAAGTGCTGGCCAAGCATGACGAAAATTACATGCCGCCAGAGGTCACCGCAGCGCTGGAGAAAAGCGGTAAAAGCAAGCCCTACAGCAGCACGCAGGAGGGCGCCAAATGATTCCTGAGCTTGGTCACCTCGCAATGATTCTGGCGCTGTGTCTGGCCGTGGTGCAGGGCACGCTCCCGCTGATCGGGGCCTGGCGCGGAGACAGTCAATGGATGGGGCTGGCGCAACCTGCCGCCTGGGGTCAGTTCTCCTTCTTGGCGTTTTCCTTTGCCTGCCTCACCTATGCCTTTATGGTGGATGATTTCTCCGTGGCCTATGTCGCGCAGAATTCCAACAGTGCTTTGCCTTGGTATTACAAGTTCAGCGCTGTATGGGGAGCACACGAAGGCTCGCTGCTGCTGTGGGCGTTCATCCTGGCAGGCTGGACCTTCGCCGTGTCGATATTCTCGCGACAGCTGCCCGAGGACATGCTGGCGCGGGTGCTGGGCGTTATGGGGCTGATCAGCATTGGTTTCCTGCTGTTCCTGATTGTCACGTCCAATCCCTTCGAGCGGCTGCTGCCACAAGCACCGATGGATGGGCGAGATCTCAATCCGTTGCTGCAGGACTTCGGTCTGGTAGTGCATCCGCCCATGCTTTATATGGGTTACGTTGGTTTTTCAGTTGCCTTTGCATTTGCGATTGCAGCTTTGCTGGGCGGCCGTCTGGACGCGGCCTGGGCACGCTGGTCACGTCCCTGGACGCTGATTGCCTGGGCCTTTCTGGGTACGGGTATCGCGCTCGGTTCCTGGTGGGCGTATTACGAGCTGGGTTGGGGCGGCTGGTGGTTCTGGGATCCGGTGGAAAACGCCTCGTTCATGCCATGGTTGGTGGGCACCGCTTTGATCCACTCACTGGCCGTGACGGAAAAGCGTGGCGTCTTCAAGAGCTGGACCGTACTGCTGGCGATTGCTGCCTTCTCGCTCAGCTTGCTGGGGACTTTCCTGGTTCGTTCCGGGGTACTCACCTCGGTACACGCGTTTGCCACCGATCCTGAGCGCGGTGTCTTTATCCTCGCCTTCTTGCTCGTGGTGATTGGTGGTTCGCTCACGCTGTTCGCCCTGCGTGCGCCGGTGGTGAAGAGTCAGATCGGCTTTGGTCTGTGGTCACGTGAAACGCTGCTGCTGGTCAACAACCTGCTGTTGGTCGTTGCGACCTCCATGATCCTGCTGGGCACGTTGTACCCCTTGCTGCTCGATGCGCTGTCCGACACCAAACTTTCGGTCGGCCCGCCGTATTTCAACGCGATGTTCCTGCCGCTGATTGGCGCATTGATGCTCGCGCTCGGCGTGGGCGTGCTGGTGCGCTGGAAGAACACACCGGTTAAATGGCTGATAGGCATGCTGACGCCCGTGCTGATTACCAGTGCCGTTCTGGGCGGACTGGGCTCGATGCTGTTTGGTGATTTCCACTGGGCGGTTCTGGCGGTCTGTCTGCTCGCTGGTTGGGTCGTGAGCGCTGGGGTGCGTGACATCCTCGACAAGACTCGCCACAAAGGCCTGTTGAAAGGCTTGCGGAGCCTGGCGCCGAGTTATTGGGGCATGCAGCTGGCGCACTTCGGTCTGGTGGTTTGCGCGCTGGGTGTGGTGTTGACGAGTCAGCAAAGCGACGAGCGTGACCTGCGCCTGGCTCCGGGGGAGTCGCTGCAGTTGGGCGGTTACAGCTTCGTATTCGACGGTGCCAAACATTTCGAAGGACCAAACTTCACCTCTGACAAAGGCACCATTCGCGTCTTTGAAGGCGACAAGCAGGTCGCGACGCTGCACCCGGAGAAGCGTCTGTACACCGTGCAGCAAATGCCGATGACCGAGGCGGGAATCGACGCAGGTTTCACCCGTGATCTCTACGTGGCGTTGGGCGAGCCGCTGGAAAACGGCGCCTGGGCCGTCCGCGTGCATATCAAACCGTTCGTTCGCTGGATTTGGCTGGGTGCTCTGATGATGTCCCTGGGCGGCGTGCTTTCGGTGAGTGACAAACGGTATCGGGTGAAAGTCAGGACCCGTGTTCGCGAGGCCCTCGGTTTGGCCCAGCAAGGAGCCTGATATGAAAAGATTATTGATGTTGCTGCCGCTGGCAATCTTCCTGCTGGTCGCCGTGTTTCTTTATCGAGGTCTGTTTCTGGACCCCACCGAATTACCCTCGGCGTTGATCGGCAAGCCGCTGCCTTCGTTCTCTCTGCCCTCGGTCGAGGACCCGCAGCGAGCAGTAACCGCCGAGGACATCAAGGGAAAACCAGCGTTGGTTAACGTCTGGGCGACCTGGTGCGTCGCCTGCAAAGTTGAGCATCCCGTACTGAACAAGCTTGCAGAACAAGGCGTGGTCATCCATGGCGTCAATTACAAGGATGACAATGCCGCAGCTCAGAAATGGCTGCGCGACTTCCACGATCCCTACCAGCTCAATGTTCGCGACGAGCAGGGCACGCTGGGGCTGGACCTCGGAGTATATGGTGCGCCCGAAACCTTCCTTGTCGACAAGCAGGGCATCATCCGCCACAAGTATGTCGGCGTCATAGATGAGCGCGTGTGGCGTGAACAGCTTGCGGCGCTTTATCAGCAATTGGTGGACGAATGAGACAGCTGATTCACGGACTTGTGCTGACGCTGTGTCTGCTGGGCACCGCGTCTGCAGCGATTGATGCCTACGAGTTCAAGGACGAGGCCGAGCGCGCGCGTTATCGCACCTTGGTCGAAGAGTTGCGCTGCCCAAAGTGCCAGAACCAGAACATTGCCGACTCCAATGCGCCAATCGCCATGGACCTGCGGCGGGAAATCTACCGCATGCTGGAAGAGGGGCAGAGCAATGAGCAGATTATCGATTATCTGGTCGCCCGCTACGGCGACTTCGTGCTCTATAAGCCCCCGGTCAACACCAAAACTCTGGTGCTCTGGTATGGGCCAGCCGCCTTGCTGGTGATTGGATTCGGCGTGTTGGCGTTCATCTTGGTGCGCCGTCGCCGTTCAGCCACTGGACCGGCGTCGAACACACTTTCCGAGGCCGAGCGCGCGCGCCTTGCCACGTTGTTGGATAGAAAAGAACCATGATCGATTTTTGGATAGGTGCGGGCCTCTTATTGCTGGCCGCCCTGGCGTTCCTATTGCTGCCGTTGTTGCGGGGGCGTGGTGTACAGGCGGAAGAGGATCGGACGGCGCTGAATGTGGCGCTTTACCAGGAGCGGCTCGGCGAGCTGGCTGCGCAACAGGCGGCTGGAACCCTTGACCCGGAGCAGTTCGATGCCGGACGCGCCGATGCGGCGCGGGAGTTGCTGGACGACACCGAGGGAGGTACCACGCGCCGTAGCAACCATTTGGGGCGTGCTGTACCGCTGATCGCGGCGATCCTTGTTCCGTTTCTGGGCGCTGGTCTCTACCTGCACTGGGGGGCCAGTGACAAGCTGCAGCTGGCGCGGGAGTTCACCGAGCAGCCCGCCACGATGGAAGAGATGGTCGAACGGCTGGAGCGCGCAGTAAAGGCTCAACCCGAGTCTGCCGAGGCGTGGTACTTCCTCGCCAAGACCTATATGAATCGGGAACGCCCCGTGGATGCTGCCGCCGCTTACGAGCAGGTCGTCAAGCTGGCAGGGCGCCAACCGGAACTGCTGGGGCAATGGGCGCAAGCGCTCTATTTTGCAGGCGACCGCCAATGGTCGGAGCAATTGCAACAGCTGACCGATGAGGCGTTACGTGGGGATCCCCATGAAGTTACTAGCCTCGGCCTGTTGGGCATCGCGGCTTATGAGGAGGAGCGGTTTGCTGATGCGATCGGCTTCTGGGAGCGGTTGGTTTCAACGCTGCCTGCTGAGGATCCATCGCGTGAAGCCATTCAGGGCGGCATCGCTCGTGCGCGTGAACAGCTCGGCGAACCGGCTTCGGCGGAAGTGACAAAGCCAGCTGGCGAGATGATTACCAGAAACGGAGCAGAACTAACGGTTGAAGTACAACTGGCTGTCGAGATGGCCGACAAGGTTAGCCCTACCGACGCCGTATTCATCTTCGCACGCGCGCTGTCCGGACCGCCCATGCCGTTGGCTGTGAAGCGCCTGACTGTTGCCGATCTGCCTGCAAAGGTGAATTTGAGTGATGCTGATGCAATGACTCCACAGCTTCGATTGTCCAACTTCGAGCAGGTCAGATTGTTCGCCCGCGTATCCAAAGATGGCAACGCTACTCGCGGCGAGTGGCAAGGCAGTAGCGAGCCGTTGTCTCCAGGGAATCCGGAGGCGATCAAGTTGACCATCGATCAACCGGTTGCACCCTGATCGCAGGGGCTCAAGAGACGACTGATGACGTTGGAAGAGCGGGTATCAACAAGCGTTCAACGGCTGACCAGAGGCAGCGCCGTGGTGACACTGGCGCTGCTGCTGGGAGCTTGTGCGGGTAATCCTTATCAAGTGTCAGAGCCGACTCGCGGCCCGGAGCCGCCCGTATCGACACCGCCCCGCGAACCGGTTGCGACGCCTCCTCCAGTGCGTACTCCGCCGGCACCGCGTCCTCCTGCGACCCAGAAGAGCCATCCACGCTATGCGCCACCGCCTCATGCGGCGGCGCACTGGGACAATCGTCTGGGCGTCTATGTTGTGGAAGGGCAGGACTTGTTCTATCGCGAACGCCTGTATTACCGGTGGGACGGCGACTGGTATTGCGCCGGTCGGCCTGGCGGTCCCTGGGAGCCGGTTGCGCCACCCAGCGTTCCGACGGGGCTGCGCAGTCTGCACTGACTCACTCCAATTTCCCGCATGTGCGACTAAAGGCGAGGCGAAAGCGGTCGATAACCTGTCAGGTGCCGCGAGCCATGGCTCGAACGGTGCCGGTTCGACCCTTGCCACCAGTTCATTCGGAGCAGATCCATGAGTGCAGCAGCCAAACGTCTTGAGGAAACCGGCAACGCCTTGCGTGACGCCATGGCGCAGCAGGATTGGACAGCGATCAGCGTGCTGGATCTGCAATGCCGGCAGGTCGTCGAGGCTGCAATGGTGGAGCCCCGTGAGGACGAGTCAGCCATCCGGCAGCGTTTGCAGGAACTGGTAAGTCTTTACCGTGAGCTGCTTACCTCCTGCCAGAGCGAGAAGCAGCGTGTGGCAGGGGAGCTGATTCAGCTCAACCAATCTCAGCAAGGCGCTAACGTCTACAAGTTATTTGGTTGAGAGTTCCTATAAACAAGCGCGACAATTGGTCGCGCTTGTAGTGGACATGCTCAGGCGGTGTCTACGAGACGTCGAACCGTCAGAAGCTATAACGAGTCCTTACCTCAGCAGCATAGTTTTTCGCCTACAGCGAGCCTTTCCGCCCGAAATCTGACGATTTTGCCCCGATCTCCCAGGCTTGCGCAGACGAGCCAAGTCCCGCTAGATATCTCCCGACTCGTTGCTTACGAGTTGCTCTAAGTCAATACCAAAATGCATTACTTGCTATTTTGTCGTTGAATCACGTCATAAATTTGACTCAGGCCGATTTTTTTAATTAACTACCGGCTATCTGCCGATGACGTTGCCGTTCTGCCGAGGACGAGCGCGGGCTTTCTTTCAGCCTCTAGAGCTATAAACAAGATGTGGCGTGAAACCAAAATTTTGTTGATAGACGACGATCAGGATCGTCGCCGGGATCTGACGGTCATTCTGAACTTTCTCAGCGAAGATCATTTGTCATGCGCCAGCAGCGAATGGCAGGCTGCGGTCGATTCACTGGAATCAAGCCGCAGTATACTCGGCGTAATGCTTGGTGACGTTGCATCCAAGGGCGGCGCCGTAGAGCTGCTCAAGCAAATCAGCAAGTGGGACGAGAACCTGCCGTTGCTATTGATTGGCGAGCCGACGCCGGCTGAATGGCCAGATGAACTGCGTCAGCGCGTGCTGACCAGCCTGGAAATGCCTCCGAGCTACAACAAGCTGCTCGACTCGCTTCACCGCGCCCAGATCTATCGGGACATGAACGATAAGGCGAAGGCACGTGGCCGGCAGCGCGAGCCCAACCTGTTTCGCAGCCTGGTGGGCACCAGTCGTGCAGTCCAGCATGTGCGTCAGATGATGCAACAGGTTGCCGACACCGAAGCGAGCGTGTTGATTCTTGGTGAGTCGGGAACCGGCAAAGAAGTTGTTGCACGCAACCTGCACTACCATTCCAAGCGCCGTAATGGACCGTTCGTTCCGGTCAATTGCGGGGCGATTCCAGCGGAGCTGCTGGAAAGCGAACTGTTCGGTCATGAAAAGGGCGCGTTTACCGGTGCGATCACCTCGCGTGCCGGGCGTTTTGAGCTGGCCGAAGGCGGGACGCTGTTCCTCGACGAGATCGGCGACATGCCACTGCCTATGCAGGTCAAGTTGCTACGCGTTCTGCAGGAGCGCACCTTCGAGAGAGTGGGTAGCAATCGAACGCAGAACGCCGACGTACGCATCATCGCAGCGACGCATAAAGACCTGGAAAAGATGATCGTGGATGGCAGCTTCCGCGAGGATCTCTATTATCGGTTAAACGTGTTCCCGATCGAAATGGCCCCGCTGCGCGAGCGTATCGAAGATATTCCGTTGCTGATGAACGAGCTTATCTCGCGCATGGAGCATGAGAAACGTGGCTCAATCCGCTTCAACTCGGCCGCGATCATGTCCCTGTGTCGGCACGATTGGCCGGGTAACGTAAGGGAGCTGGCCAATCTCGTCGAGCGCATGGCCATCATGCACCCGTACGGCGTGATCGGTGTGATGGAGCTGCCGAAGAAATTCCGCCATGTCGATGACGACGATGAGCAGTACGCGACCAGCCTGCACGACGAAATGGAAGAACGTGCTGCGATAAATGCCCCAATCATTGCGGCGGATGCGCACGCCATGCTTCCCGTGGAAGGTCTCGATCTGAAAGATTACCTGGGCAATCTCGAGCAAGGGCTTATTCAGCAGGCGCTCGAAGACGCAGGCGGCGTTGTGGCTCGCGCTGCGGAGCGCTTGCGGGTACGGCGCACCACGCTTGTGGAAAAAATGCGTAAATACGGAATGAACCGTCGAGAAGACGAGCTCGACGAGTGACTCGTTGGCCACGCCGCCCTTGCTTGCGGCGTGGCCCTTGCTTGATCTGCTGTCGCGGCATGATCCTTGCTGAACCACACGTTACCGACCATCTTTTGACGGATACGTGTGCCCGTGGCTTCAGCGATCTACTCTCCCTTCCCAGGGCAATGTCTGGTTACCGCTGACGCAAGCGATGAGCTCGAACAGTCGCTTGCGTTGGTCCGTGACATATCCGGCCAGTTGGGCGAGTCCGAGGGTATGTTGCAGGCGCGAGTAGCCGAGTTGCAGGATCAGCTGGCAGAGAGCGCTGCGCAGCGCCTGCAGGAGCTCGATGAGAAGGAGCGCTTAGCGAATCGCCTGCAAAGCCTGCTCGACCTGTTGCCCGGCGGTGTGATCGTCATCGATGGCCAGGGCAGGGTCCGCGAAGCCAATCCCGTAGCGCTTGACCTGCTAGGCGCACCGCTCGAAGGAGCGCTCTGGCGTGAGGTGATTGCACGAAGTTTCTCGCCGCGCAGCGATGACGGCCACGAAATTTCATTGAAGGACGGGCGTCGTGTTTCCATCGCTACACGTTCCTTGAACATTGAGCCTGGGCAGCTGGTGCTGTTGACCGATCTGACGGAGACGCGACGGCTACAGGAGCAGCTGGCGCGTCATGAACGTTTGTCTGCGATTGGCCGGATGGTCGCCTCGTTGGCTCATCAAATCCGTACGCCGTTATCATCAGCCCTGCTGTATGCCAGCCATCTGGAGCAGGGCGGTCTGTCGGCCGAGCACCAGCAGCGGTTTGCCGGTCGTCTGAAGGACCGGCTGAACGAGCTGGAACATCAGGTTCGTGACATGCTGGTTTTCGCCCGCGGTGATCTGCCGCTTGAGGACCGGCTGACGCCCGCCGAGTTGCTTGCAGCACTTCGTGTAGCGGCCGAGACCCAGTTGGAAGGCATTGCTGTTCGCTGGCAATGCGACGCCCACGCCGGCGCTCTGTTGTGCAATCGCGACACCTTGGTTGGTGCACTTCTCAACCTTATCGAAAATGCGCTCCAGTCAGCGACCGGCGATACCAGGCTGAAGATTCACCTCTTTTCACGCGGTGCCGTGCTGCGCCTCAGCATCAGCGACAACGGCGCCGGAATTGATGCCGCGACCCTGGCCCGGGTCGGCGAGCCGTTTTTCACTACACGGGCGACCGGAACCGGCCTCGGACTGGCCGTCGTCAACTCGGTCGCGCGGGCCCATTCAGGCGCGCTTGCGCTGCGCTCCCGTCCGGGCAGAGGAACCTGCGCCACCTTGCAGTTGCCGCTGCTCCAGGCGTCTTCGCGGGCTTCTACGGAGTAAGCACCATGGGCGTAAAGGTTTTACTCGTTGAAGACGACCGCGCTTTGCGCGAAGCGCTAGGCGATACCCTTGAACTGGGTGGCTATTCCTATTGCGCTGTTGATTGCGCTGAGGCCGCTTTGCTCGCGCTGAGTCAGGAAAGCTTCAGCTTGCTTGTCAGCGATGTGAACATGCCTGGCATGGACGGTCACGCCTTGCAGGCGCTTGTGCGCGAACAGTATCCGCAGACTCCGATCCTGCTCATGACAGCTTATGGTGCGGTCGAGCGCGCCGTCGAGGCCATGCGCCAAGGGGCTGTGGACTACCTGGTCAAGCCGTTCGAGCCGAAAGTTTTGCTCGACCTGGTTGGCCGCCATGCGTGCGGCCAGCTTGGCATCAGCGACATGCAGGGTCCTGTGGCGGTCGAACCAGCGAGTCAGCAACTGCTGGCATTGGCGGCCCGGGTGGCCCAGAGCGACTCTACAGTGCTCGTCTCAGGGGAGTCGGGCACCGGCAAGGAAGTGTTGGCTCGTTTTATTCATCAGCAATCAACGCGAGCGGGCAAGCCATTTGTAGCGATCAACTGCGCTGCGATTCCAGACAATATGCTGGAAGCGACGCTTTTCGGTCATGAGAAAGGCGCCTTCACCGGCGCGATCGCAATGCAGCCAGGCAAGTTCGAGCTGGCCGATCACGGCACGCTGTTGCTCGACGAGATATCCGAGATGCCGCTGGCATTACAAGCCAAGTTGCTGCGAGTGCTGCAGGAGCGTGAGGTCGAGAGAGTTGGCGGACGCAAGCCGATACCGCTCGACATTCGTATCGTCGCCACGACCAATCGTGATCTGGCTGAAGAGGTTCGCAGCGGGCGTTTTCGTGAGGACCTGTTCTATCGCCTCTCGGTCTTTCCGCTCGCCTGGCCTGCATTACGTCACCGGCCTGCGGATATCGTGCCGCTTGCCGAGCGGTTGCTGGCCAATCATGCGGCGAAAATGCGCCAGCCGGTGGCAAGACTGACATCCGAGGCGCGCCTGTGTCTGCTCGGGCATACCTGGCCCGGTAATGTGCGCGAGCTGGACAACGCGATCCAGCGCGCGTTGATCCTGAAGCAGGGCGGGATGATCCGGCCGGACGATCTTTGTCTCACCGCTGCTGCCGGTTTCGCTTCACTGGCGCGAGCCCACACGAGTGAAACCGTGCTAACTCCGTCCGTTGCGCCTGTGCCGGCCGAAATCACCGGGGCGTTGGGCGAAGACCTGCGGCGTCGCGAATTCGAGCTCATCCTCGATACCCTGCGTGCCGAGCGCGGGCGCCGCAAGGAGACGGCTGACCGTCTAGGCATCAGTGCACGTACCCTGCGTTACAAGCTCGCTCAGATGCGCGACGCCGGTATGGACCCTGAGGCGGCGCTGCGCTCTGGCTGAAGCGGTGTTTCGGGCGAAGGCGGCTCTGATAAGCTCCTAGACCAACATCGTTCAAGAGGGTCTCAACATGGATGAAGCGTTCTGGCAGCGTCGCTGGGCACGTAACGAAATCGGCTTTCATCTAAACGACGTCAACCCTTATTTACGCCGCCATTGGCCCAGCTTGGACTTGGCCCAGGGGGCGCGCGTCCTGGTGCCATTGTGTGGCAAAAGCCTGGACATGGCCTGGCTCGCTGATCAGGGTTTAGCCGTCTTGGGAGTAGAGCTGAGCGAGCGCGCAGCCGAGGATTTCTTTGTCGAGCACGGGCTGGTTCCAGATGTCAGCGTTCAGGGAGAGTTCAAGGTTTACCGAGCGGGTAACGTTGAAATCCGCTGTGGCGATTTTTTTGCCATGACGCCAGCTGATGTGGCTGATTGCCGAGCGCTTTACGACCGGGCTGCCCTTATCGCATTGCCTTCCGATATGCGTCAGCGTTACGTCAACCATCTCGCCAGCATCCTCGCTCCAGGCTGCCAGGGGTTGCTGATTACGTTGGATTACCAGCAGGAGCAGATGTCCGGCCCGCCGTTCGCGGTAGGCGATGCTGAGGTTCGAGATCTTTTGAACACGCGTTGGAAAATCAAATTGCTCGAGCTTGCAGATGTATTGAACGAAAGCAATTGGAAGTTCCTCCAGCGTGGGCTCACGCGCCTGGATGAACGCTGCTATCGACTCGATGACCTCTCCTAGCCTCTCGGAGCCGTGTCGTCTAGCCAGGAACCCAGCGGGCGCTCAGCCGCGCGCCCGTTGCAGGCTTACGCGATGCGCTTGCCGGCGGCCCTGCTGGGTAGCGTGGTCATTGATTGCGCTGGAGTTGACGAATAAAGACGTCGGCTTCGTCTATGGCCCGCTGCATCTCCGCCAGGAGCTGATCCACATTCCCCTCAAGCATGCGGTATTCGCCCTTGAGGGCGCCAATGGCGCGGGCATTGAGGTTGTGCTTAAGAAACAACACCTGGTCGCGTAACACATCAAGCACCGGGTCGATGCGTTTTTCCGCTGCTTTCATCCGTTGCAACAGGACACGATAGTCTTTCTGAGTGCGCTCCAGGTTTCGCTGACTGGTCGCCCTCAGGCTCGCGTTGCTGTACTCGTCGAGCTCCTGTTTCCATTCCTTGAAGAGCGCCTCGGCGACATCTTCGACGGCATTGATCCGGTCCCGTACTTCACGAGCGCTGTTCTCGCTGGCCTCGAATTCACTGTTCAGAGCTTCGTAGCGCTCCTCAAGTTCGCCGCCATCGACCTGCACTACGCTGCGGTAGCGCTCCAGGGCGTCCTTGAATTGCTCCTTGGCGTCCTGCTGGGAGTCGCGGGCATCCTCGACGCGGTCAACCAGAATGTCTCGCTTATGCAATCCGACTTTTTCCATGGCCGAGTAGTAGGCGCTCTGGCAGCCGGCCAAGGTGAGCAGGGCGAAGCCGAGTAAAAGAAAGCGTCGCATATTAGGCATATCCCTATTCAAAGAAGGCGCTTGCTTCGACAGGCATACAGCCACTACGTGCAAATTCTGGATGAAAAAAAGGGCGGCTATTGCCGCCCTTGTTCTGGCTCGCTCGCTCAGCCGCGCTGGCGCAGGGCTTCGATGCGGTCTTCCAGCGACGGGTGGGTCATCAGCAGGCCGGCGAAGCCGTTGCGCAGGGCGCCGTTGATGCTGAATGCCTTGAGGCTGTCAGGCATGTCGACTGGGACGCCCTGTTCCGCGCGCAGACGCTGCAGGGCGCCGATCATGGCGCTGGTGCCGGCCAGCTGTGCGCCAGCCTCGTCAGCACGGAACTCACGTTTACGCGAGAACCACATGACGACGATGCTGGCAAGAATGCCAAGGACCAGCTCGGCGAAGATCGTTGCAACGAAATAGCCGATGCCATGACCGTCTTCGTTCTTCAGGATCACCCGGTCAACGAAGCTGCCGAAGATGCGTGCGAAGAACATGACAAAGGTGTTCACCACGCCCTGGATCAGGGCCAGCGTGACCATGTCGCCGTTGGAGACATGGCCGATCTCGTGAGCCAGTACAGCCCTGACTTCGTCCGGGGAAAAACGCTCGAGCAGGCCTTGGCTGACCGCTACCAGCGCATCGTTCTTATTCCAGCCGGTGGCAAAGGCGTTGGCTTCGTAGGCGGGGAAGATGCCCACTTCAGGCATCTTGATTCCGGCTTCACGGGCAAGCTGCTCGACGGTTTGCAGCAACCACTGCTCATGGCGCGTACGCGGTTGGCTGATGATCTCGGTACGGGTACTCATTTTCGCCATCCATTTGGAGATGAACAGCGAAATCAGCGCGCCAGCGAAACCAAACACGGCGCAGAAAGCCAGCAGGCTGCCATAGTTCTGACCGGTGTAGCGGTCGACCCCGAGCAGCTTGAGGGTGACGCTGGCAACCACCAGTACAGCCAGGTTGGTGGCCAGGAACAAGAAAATGCGCATCATGTTGCGGCAGACTCCAAGGGGAACAGTAAAGAACGATAGGCTATATAAGGGGCGGGCCGATGCGATTCAACCGAGCGACTATTTCAAGCTATGTCGCCCTACACGCTGCCGGGCTTAGCGGTGCTCAACCAGCGAGCTATCGAACAGCTGCCGGGTAAGCTGTGCCAGCCGCTCGCTGTCGCCTTCACGCAACGCCTCGCGCAGTTGATGCGCCAGGGTGGACCGGACCCGACGAACACCCGCCGGCAGTGATTCATCCCATGTGCCGGCGCTGGGAACACTGCGTGTCAGTCGCATGAATGCCTTCTCGGTGAGCGCCGCCTGGTCCAGTGCCTGGAAATGAATGGTGCTCTCGAAGCGCAGATAGCCTTCCTCGGCGAGCCATATCAGAGCGCCGAGACAGCCTTGGTGGCGCTTGCTGGGCAGGCCGAACTCATCGGGTTCTTCATGACCGATGAGGTCTTCGACGTACAGCGCGACCTTCCGCGGAAAGGCCTGATAAAGAATCAGCAGTCCGGCCGCGGCGTCCCGGTAGAAGTCGTCGATCTGGAGATCCATCGAATCCTACTGGCTGTAGGTCTTGAGGAAGTTGCCGATGCGGCCGATTGCTTGCTCGAGGTCATCGACGCGGGGCAGGGTGACCACCCGGAAGTGATCCGGCCATGGCCAGTTGAACGCCGTTCCCTGAACGATCAGCAGTTTTTCTGACAACAGCAGATCGAGGACGAACTTCTCATCGTTGTGGATCGGGCAGATTTTCGGATCGATTCGCGGGAACGCATACAGCGCCCCCATTGGTTTGACGCAGCTGACGCCGGGAATGTCGTTGAGCAGTTCCCAGGTCCGGTTGCGTTGCTCCAGCAGTCGGCCCGGTGGCAGCACCAGGTCGTTGATGCTCTGGTAGCCGCCCAGAGCCGTCTGAATGGCGTGCTGGGACGGCACGTTGGCGCACAGGCGCATGTTGGCCAGAATGTCGATGCCTTCGATGTAGCTCTGCGCTTTGTGCTTGGGGCCAGAGATTGCGACCCAGCCGGAGCGGAAGCCAGCGACCCGGTAGGACTTCGAAAGTCCGTTGAAGGTGAGGCACAGCACGTCCGGAGCAAGGGATGCGGTGCAGATGTGCACCGCATCGTCATAGAGGATCTTGTCGTAGATCTCGTCGGAGAACAGCACAAGCCTGTGCTGACGAGCCAGCTCGACCATGCCTTCCAGCACTTCGCGCGGGTAAACCGCGCCCGTGGGATTGTTCGGGTTGATCAGTACTAGCGCCTTGGTGTTCGGCGTGATCTTGGCCTTGATGTCGGCCAGATCCGGCCACCAGTTGGCCTGTTCGTCACAGAGGTAATGCACCGGCTTGCCGCCCGCCAGGCTCACGGCGGCGGTCCACAGAGGGTAGTCAGGCGCCGGAATCAGTACTTCATCGCCATTATTGAGCAGTGCCTGCATGGACATCACGATCAGCTCGGACACGCCGTTGCCAAGGTAGATGTCTTCAATGGTGATGCCTTCTACCTGCTTCTGCTGGTAGTACTGCATGATCGCCTTGCGTGCGCTGAACAGGCCTTTGGAGTCGCTGTAGCCCTGCGCGGTGGGCAGGTTGCGGATCACGTCCTGGAGGATTTCCTCCGGCGCTTCGAAACCGAACGGTGCCGGGTTGCCGATGTTCAGCTTGAGGATGCGATGGCCTTCCTCTTCCAGGCGTTTGGCGTGCTTGAGCACTGGCCCACGGATGTCGTAGCAGACATTGGCGAGCTTGTTCGATTTGCTGACCTGCATGATCCTGAGTGTCCCGAAGTGAAGACGCGCCCAGCTTTCGATGGCTGGCGACGTTTGGCATGAACCCGGGCGCCTTGGCAGTCTGAAACCCCGCTGCCAGACTAGGCGTCTAAGAGCAACGCATCATACGTGCGGCCCGACTACCGGAAAAGGTACAGATCCGCCTTTTTTGAGATCACGAGGTGTACCGATGGACAAGCTAGAGAAACCGCTGGAAACCTGGCGTGCAGAGCTCTCCGACGAACAGTTTCAGGTCTGTCGTCTAGGTGCCACCGAGCGCCCATTCACCGGCCAGTACAACGATATGAAAACCCCTGGCATCTATCATTGCGTCTGCTGCGATGCGCCGCTGTTTGATTCGGCTGCCAAATTTGACTCTGGCTGCGGCTGGCCGAGCTACTTTCAGCCGGTCAGCGATACGGCAATTTCCAGCGTCGACGACTTCAGCCATGGCATGCACCGCATCGAGGTCAAGTGTGCTCGCTGTGATGCCCATCTGGGTCATGTGTTCCCGGATGGTCCGGCACCGACCGGGCTGCGCTACTGCATCAATTCTGCCTCTTTGAACCACAAGCCGGGCGAGGCCTGAATATGGTTCGAAACGTGGCAGTGAGGTCCGATCATGCATGATCCAATGCTGGATATTCCTTGCATGACCCTTGATGGGCGGCAGGTCTCTCTGGGTGAGTACGATGCGAAAGTGCTGCTGGTGGTCAATACAGCTAGCAAATGCGGTTTCACTCCCCAGTACAAAGGGCTGGAAGCACTCTGGCAGCGCTATCGAGATCAGGGGCTGGTAGTCCTCGGGTTCCCCTGTGATCAGTTCGGTCATCAGGAGCCGGGGGACGAGGCGCAGATCGCTGCATTCTGCGAGCGCAATTTTGGTGTCAGCTTTCCGCTCTTTGCCAAGGTCAAGGTCAACGGAAACGATGCCCACCCCTTGTTTAGCGAATTGAAGAAGCGCGCACCCGGTTTTCTGGGAAGCAGAGCGATCAAGTGGAATTTCACCAAATTCCTGGTGACTGATCAGGGCGGCTCGATCGAGCGTTTTTCTTCGCGCACCTCTCCGGACGCGCTGGCAGCGCATATCGAAGCTCGCCTGTAATCTGTAATTCTTGCTACAGCGCTTGCAGGTAGCTGGCGCGATTGTTCTGGAGTCGTTGAATGGATGCCGAGCTGAAGGCTTTTTTGCAGCGCGCCGATGCGCTGATCACGCGATTGGAGCCCTTGCTGCCTGCGCAGCGGGCACCGATGGATTGGGCAACAAGCTTGGCCGCCCGCTGGCACCGTGAGGGGGCGGGTGGCTACCTGCAGGCGCTGAACGTTTCGCTCGACATGAAGCTGAACGACCTGATCGGAATCGATCGACAGCGCGAGCTGTTATCGCGCAACACCCGCCAGTTCGTGAGCGGCTTGCCGGCAAACCATGTCCTGCTGTGGGGCGCCCGTGGTACGGGCAAATCTTCATTGATCCGAGCGTTGCTGGCTGAACATGCACCACAAGGCCTGCGCCTGATAGAAATCGAGCGCGACCATCTGGCTGATCTGCCCAAGCTGGTCGATCAGCTTGCCGGGAAGCCGCAGCATTTTGTGGTGTTCTGCGATGACCTTTCGTTCGAGGCGGGTGAGGGTGACTATCGGGTCTTGAAAAGCGTGCTGGACGGCTCGCTGGAGCGCGCGCCCGACAACGTTCTGCTGTATGCCACTTCGAATCGCCGACACCTCGTGCCAGAGCGTCAGAGCGACAACGAAAATTGGCAGATGGTTGATGGGGAGCTGCATCCGAACGAGGCGGTCGAGGACAAGATTGCGCTGTCAGATCGCTTTGGACTTTGGCTGTCGTTCTACCCGTTCAGCCAGGAGCATTACCTGAACGTGGTGCGACATTGGATCGGTTCGCTGGCTACGCAGGCGGGGCTGAGCTGGCGTTGGGATGATGAGCTCGAGAAGGAGGCTGTGCGATGGGCCACGGCGCGTGGCAATCGCAACGGTCGCTGCGCTTACCAGTTTGCTCGGCAATGGGTGGGTGTTCGCTTGCTCTGAGGATTGGCAAGCCTTGTCGCATTCGTTGTGAACGCGGCCCGATCTGATGAGCTCAGCCTAGACGACCTGCCTGGAGATGCGCCTCCATAGCTATTGCACAACTGATGTATCAGATGGCCACGAGGCAAGGCTTGTTGATTTTTGCCCTGGAATGGGCGGCTTTGCTGAAGGGCCGCCCAGTGGTAGCCACTTTAGTGGCAACCAGGCGGCGCAGATCAGCCTCAGTTTGCGGGTGTTGGCGTTTTCCCCATGTCGATGAGCTTTGCGGCCATGCGTTGCTCACCGGGCAACACGTTCTCAACAGACGCGCGCGCCTTCATTCGTGAGTAGTGCGCGGCAAGCGCTGGCCAACGACCCGCGTCTACTACTTCGCCGCCGTGTTCCATGTTGATCAGCTGGCATGCGACGGCAATGTCCGCCATCGAGAGTTGCTCGCCAGTGAAAAAGACGTTCTCCCCCAGCCGCCGTTCGAGGTAGTCGAAGTGCGGTGGCAGCTTCTCGTTCAAGGCGGCCTGCACGGTTTCCTCGTTACAGGGCTTGCCCGAACTGGGCTTCAGCACGCGGTTGCGGAAAACCCCGAACGTCGTCAGCGGTGCGAGTTCGTAATCGGCGTATTTTTCCAGCCAGCGTATTTGTGCCCGACCGGCCGGGTTGTCGCCGTACAGCCGCAGGGTTTGTTCGTAGGCCTCATCGAGGTACTGACAGATCACGCTGGAGTCAGCAAGACAGAGCTCCCCATCCTTCATGGCAGGAATGCGGCCGAGTGGGTTGAGCTGCAGATACCATTCCGGTGGGGTGAACGGCATGACGAATTCGAGCCCATAATCCAATCCTTTTTCCTGTAAGCAAAGGCGTACTTTGCGAACGAAGGGCGATAGGGGGGCACCGAATACGGTTATGGGCATAGCGAGTTCTCCACCAAGGCAGGGAGGCAACCGCCAGACGTGAGAGGATCAAGTGCATGGCGCGATGGCGCCGTCTCTTTTTGTCCGGTCAGTGCCTAGTAGATGTTGTTTTTCTTCCAGTCGTCTTCGCTTTCAAGGCTCTTCAAACCTTCGGCCAGCTCGCTTGGTTCGTCAAGCTTCGGCTGTTGTTGCGTCTGCTCGAGCTTGTTGGCGTGGCTGTAGCTTGCTTCGAGCTTGCTCAGTTGGGCTTGATACTCGGCCGGGTTGGGCTGCTTGCGGATGTGCTGGATGCCGCGCTCGAATGCCAGGCGTGCCTTGTGCGCGCTGCCCTGTTGAAGCGCCTGCTGGCCAACATTGCTGAAGTATTCGACATGCAAGATCACCATCATCCGCTGGATCTGTTGAATCCAGCGCTTGGCGGCAGCCGTTTCCAGCTGGTTCTGCTTGGCAGCCCAAACGATCTGGGTATGCAGGTCTTCCATCAGCAAGCGAATCTCCTTCGCTTGGGCTTCGGTGGTGATCCTGACTGGCGCGTTTTCCACAGGTATATCTTCACCCTTGGCAACAGCGCTACGCAGAGAGGCTACCCGAGGTTCGAGCGTGGCGTTCTTCTTGTCTAGGGGAAGAAGTTGTTCGGCCAGACCCAGCTCCAGGCGTGTCAGCAACAGCTTGAGCTCCGGCGTCATCATCTGGCCTGGGATGCTCGCGGAGAGATTGGCACAGCGGCGCATACGGTCGCTGAGCTCGGCGCGTATGCGCGCCTTTTCCAGACTGTTCTTTTCAACGATCTGATTGATGACGCCGATTGCAATCAGGATGAACAGGCCGGCGATGACCAATCCAGTAATCAGAACTGGGGACACGAAACGCACCTCTCTGACCGAGCGATTTTTTCCGAGTGTAGAGCGTTGGATGGCAAGCTGATAGCTCAACGCTGGCTAGACGTTAGGTTCATAAAATATTTGCAGATGGTGCTTGACGACCTTGTTAGACGTCCATAGAATGCGCGCCACTTGCAGCGTGAAGCTCTAAAGCGAAACGTTGGAAGCCGGATAAAAGCAGTAGCTTCCGGGCAGCGTCCCCTTCGTCTAGTGGCCTAGGACACCGCCCTTTCACGGCGGTAACAGGGGTTCGAGTCCCCTAGGGGACGCCATTTTTGTTGTAGATACGCGGGAATAGCTCAGTTGGTAGAGCACGACCTTGCCAAGGTCGGGGTCGCGAGTTCGAGTCTCGTTTCCCGCTCCAAATTTGCTTCGAGTCTTCTTAGAAGATATCGAAGCGCGAAAAAGCGACCTTAGGGTCGCTTTTTTCGTTTCTGCCAATCAATCAGCCGATTGTCCATAGCCTCTGAAGAAATCTGGATTGTCAGGGGTTCGCCTACTGACGCCTCCTGGCGCTCGAGACAATGCGCCATACACAGGCCCGGCCTGTGAGCACCTTACTGTCAGGTGTACTTGGTAAAAATGCTGCGCACGCGCGCCAGCGTCTCGCCAGTGTCCTGAGTCTGATCGTGCATGGCCTCTTCGATCAGGCAAGTCAGCATCAGCCGATAGGCTTTATCCAGTGCGCTGCGAGCGGCAGAAAACTGCTGTGCTATCGCTTCGCAATCCTCGCCACGCTTGATCATTGCCTGGATGCCTCGTACCTGTCCCTCCACCCTTGCGAGCCGTTTCAACATGGCCTGCTGTTGTTCCTGTAGCTGTAGGGCTTCGGCGGGGGTTATCTGGTCATTCATGCTGATACCTGGCGTCACGGAAAGGGCGTCTGCTGACAAGCTCGGTCACCAGCATTTGTCAGGCTGGCATACCCATCGCTGCATGCTAGCGATGCCACTGCATACGGCCAACTTCTTTCGATCCATCAACTCTTACAATATATTGATAAATATATTGTAATGAGATTAACTATAGCCATCGGCGCCGGCGGATCTCGCCTGCCCTTAGAGCTGTTGCCGGCATTCTTCGGCGTTAGAGCGAACAGCCCCGTCGAAGAGCCGGTTTCGGCGGGGTGGTCGAGATTACGTCTCACTGTCACTTGTTTCGGAACTAGCTATGACGATCGATTGGGGCAACTTCACTCCTTGGACCTCTTTGGCGGGCGGCGTGCTGATTGGTGCCGCGGCTGGGCTGTTCGCACTCCTCAATGGCCGTATCGCTGGCATTAGCGGTTTGCTTGCCAGCTTGCTGGAGCGCGATGCCGAAGGGCGAGGGGAGAAGTTGGTGTTCATTCTTGGCGTATTGCTGGCGCCATTGTTGTGGGTCTCGTTTACCGATTTGCCGGCCCTGGAATTTCAGTCGGGTTGGCTTGGACTACTGGCGGCCGGATTGTTGGTTGGTGTCGGCACGCGCTACGGCGCCGGTTGCACAAGTGGCCACGGAGTGTGCGGCATTTCCCGGCTTTCACCTCGCTCGATCGTGGCGACGCTGACATTCATGGCTGCCGGTTTCGCCACAGTCTTTGTCCTTCGTCATCTCCTTGGGGCCTGAATATGCGCAAGCTGAGTTCGTTTGCCGCCGGCCTGTTGTTCGGACTGGGGTTGTTGCTTTCGGGTATGGCCAACCCTGCCAAGGTCATCGGGTTCCTCGATCTGTTCGGTGCCTGGGATCCATCGCTGGCGTTGGTCATGGCTGGTGCGATCGGTACCGCGCTGGTGCCTTTCAGTTTGGCCAAGGCGCGCCGGCGCTCATTGCTCAATGCCCCGATGCAATTGCCCAGCAAACGCGAGGTCGACCGGCGCCTGATTGGCGGCAGTCTGCTATTCGGTATTGGCTGGGGCATTGCCGGTATTTGTCCGGGCCCGGCGATAGCCGTGTTGCTCAGTGGACACTGGCAGGTGCTCTTGTTTGTCCTTGCCATGCTTGGCGGGATGCTGCTGTTCTCCGCGCTGGAACGCCGGCGCGTTTGCTGACCGGGAGGTCATTATGAAAACCAACGTTGGAACCATCGACCGCACACTGCGGATCGTCATCGGCCTCACACTCATCGGCCTGTCACTGGCCGGGGTAATTGGCGTGTGGGGATGGATCGGGCTGGTACCGCTCGCCACCGGCCTTTTCCGCTTCTGCCCGGCTTATACGCTGCTCGGCATCAAGACGTGCAAGGCATGCAGTCCCAAGCCCTGATCTGGGAAACAGAGGCGGGACCACCCGGCAGAAGACCGACGGCGACGTCGGTTTTCCGCATTATGGATATGCTGATCTTGCGTGGTTACTCAAAGCTCGGCAGGCTCGGTTTTGCTACCGGCTTGCCGGCTTCGGTCCAGGCATCGAAACCGCCGGCGATCGATTTAACGTGCAGATAGCCCATGTCCTGTAGCGATGCAGCTGACAGCGCTGCGCGCCCACTGGTCTTGCAGTAGAGCACGATGTTCATATCCCGTGCGCCTAGCTCGGGCGTACCGCTTAGCTTGAACTCCAAAAGGCCGCGCGGAATGTTCGTGGCACCCTGTATATGGCCTTCGTGAAACTCATCGGCTTCGCGTACATCGATCACGACATCCGCGGCCTGGATTGCCGCTTCGGCATCGCCAAGTGGTATTTCCTGGATGCGGGTTCGGGCCTGTTCGACGAGGTCATGTGCGTTTTTCATTTGCAGTCTCCCATGCTGGTTCCGTTGCAACGCTGGCGTTCAAGTGCGTGTCGAGTGGTCTGCGAATCCAGCGCGAGCAGCGCTTCGTACTGGCTGATGAACACTTGTCCGCCGAAATGTTCGAGGAAATCGGTGCGGCGTAGCCGGTCCATCACCGGCCCCTTCACTTCGGAGAGGTGAAGCTGAACGCCCGCCGTGTGAAGACGAGCGGAGATGGCTTCGAGACTTTCCAGTGCGCTGGCATCTATCAGATTGACTCCAGGGCACATCAGCACCAGATGCTCGGCGTGCGGGTATTGGCCCAACAGTTCGGCAATGCGGTCTTCGAGAAAGCGTGCGTTGGGAAAATAGAGGCTTTCATCGACGCGCACCGAAAGCACCCTGGGGCTCTGTACCACGGCGAAACGCTCGATGTTGCGAAAGTGCTCGCTGCCAGGTAGCTGTCCTACCACCGCAATATGCGGTTGGCTGGTTCTCCAGAGAAACAGCAACAGCGATAACCCCACCCCCATGATGATGCCGGTCTCGACGCCGATCAGCAGCACGCCGAGCATGGTGGCGGCCATGGCGGCGGCGTCCTGGCGGGAATAACGCCAGGTGCGCGTGAGCGCGGTAAGGTCGACCAGGCTGAGTACCGCGACGATGATGGTCGCGGCCAACACAGCGTGTGGCAGGTTGTGAAACAGCGGTGTAAAGAACAATACCGTCAGGCCTATGCCGGCAGCTGTGAGTGCGCCAGCCAGCGGCGTCTGGGCGCCAGCATCGAAGTTGACCACCGAGCGGGCGAAACCGCCGGTGACCGGGAAACCTCCACTCAGGGCAGCGGCGATATTGGCGCCGCCCAGGGCGACCAGCTCCTGATTCGGTTCGATGCGTTCGCGACGTTTGGCCGCCAAGGTCTGCGCTACCGAAACTGACTCGACGAAGCCCACCAGGCTGATCAGAACTGCCGCAGGCAGGAGTTGAATGATCAGCGCGAGGTCTAGTGGGGGCAGACTCAAAGAAGGAAGGCCCTTGGGCACTTCGCCAACCACTCGCACGCCTGCAGCGGCGAGCTGAAAGCCGCTGACCGCCGCTATTGCCAGGAGCAGGGCCACGACCGGGCCGACTTTAGTGAGCGTGCCGGCTGTGCGGGGCGCCATGCCCAGCCCTTGCAGCCAGCGGCCAAGGCGGCTGCGCACCAGAAACAGGAAAACCAGGCTGGTGGTTCCGATGGCGAGTGTGGGCAGGTGCGTTTCTGGCAAGCCTTGGATCAACCCCCGCAGCAGCTGAGCAGCGTTGTCACCGGTGACTGAGATACCAAGGATGTGCTTCAGTTGACCGATTGCGATAAGAATGCCCGAGGCGCTGATGAACCCTGAAATCACCGGATGACTGAGGAAATTGGCCAGGAAACCCAGCCGCAGAACCGCCATGGCCAGCAGGATCGCGCCGGACATCATTGCCAGCAGCAGTGCAGCGCCTGCATACGCGGCGCTGCCGGAAGCGAACAAAGGGCCGAGGGCGGCAGCCGTCATCAGCGATACCACAGCGACGGGGCCGACCGCCAAAGTGCGGCTGGTGCCGAAAAGCGTGTAAGCGAGCAACGGTAGGATACTGGCGTAAAGGCCCGCTACCGGTGGCAGGCCGGCAAGCATCGCGTAGGCCAGGCTCTGCGGGATCAGCATTAGCGTTACGATCACAGCGGCCAGACTGTCCTTGGCCGCAGCAGCCTTGTTGTACTGTTTCCCCCATTCCAGGCACGGTAGGTGGCGGGCGAGCCGCTGCATCATCCCTTCTTCTCCTGAGTAAAATCACAGGCGTTGAGCGCCTCGGCCGGCCGCGGCTCGAAGTCCAGATGTTTCGGTTCGGCCAGCCATTCATGGCCCTTGAGCATCATGTCGAAGTAGATCGAGGGCATCCACCGGGTTTTCAGCTTCCAGGCCAGGCGCCGAGGCACTCTGGGGTCGAGCGGGAAAGTCGGCAACAGTTTGCCGCCGTATCCAAACTCAGCGAGGATCACTTTGCCGAATTCGACAGTTAAGGGGCAGGAACCATAGCCGTCATAGATGGCCTGCGGTCCCTTACCGCTGAGCACGCTTAATACGTTCTCCGCTACCACCGGTGCTTGCTTGCGCACCGCTGCAGCAGTCTTCGCGTTTGGTGCAGAGCAAACATCACCGAGACTGAAAATATTGCCGAAGCGGGGGTGGCGGAGAGTTTCATGCTCGGCTTCGAACCAGCCGTCAGCGTTACTCAGTGCGCTCTGGCGAATGAAATCCGGTGCATGCTGGGGCGGTACGACGTGCAGCAGGTCGAATTCACGTTCGACCGTGCTGCTCTGGCCGGTTCCGTCGGACACTTTGAACCAGGCTTTTTGCGCCGGACCATCGACTGCGATCAGGTTGTTATTGAAGTTGAGCGTAGCGCCGTAACGTTCAACGTAGCGCATCAGGCCGGGAACGAACTCGGCGACGCCGAACAGCACCGCTCCAGCTGAGCAGAAGTCCACTTGTATGTCCTTCAGTGCGCCTTTCTTGAGCCAGTGGTCGCAGGAAAGGTACATGGCCTTCTGCGGCGCGCCGGCACACTTAATGGGCATGGGTGGTTGGGTGAACAGGGCTTTGCCGTGGCGCAGGTGCTGTACCAGCTGCCATGTATAAGGTGCCAGCTCGAAGGCGTAATTGGATGTCACGCCATATTTCCCGAGGCTGTCGCGCACGCCTTCGATGGCGTCCCAATCGAGGCTCAGGCCCGGACAGACCACCAGCGAGCGGTAACCGATGCGGCTGCCGTCTTCAAGCACCACCTGTTGATGCTCCGGATCGAAGGCCTCCACAGCTGCGCGAATCCACTGCGCCTTTGTCGGGATACAACGGCTCATGGGCCGCTCGGTGTTAGCGCGATCAAACACCCCGGCACCGACCAGCGTCCAGCCTGGCTGATAGTAATGCTGTTCGCGTGGCTCGATGATTGCGATGCGCAGATCCGGGTCGCGCTTTAGCAAACTGGCCGTCACGGCGCAGCCAGCCGCGCCGCCGCCGACAACCAGCACGTCATAACGTGGCGTGGCGGCGAACGTGGGTGCAGGGCTCAGCGGACCCTCCGCTGAAGATTGCCAGTACTGGTCCAGGCGCGGTCGCAGGGCGGTCAAATCGTAATCGGCCTGTCGAGCCGTTTGGATGAGCTCGTGTGGGTCCAGATGATGAGCCTCGGCCAACGCCCAGAGCGATGCTGAACGGGTGCCGGTCCGGCAGAACGCCAGCACGGGACCTTTGATCTGCTCCAGAAGCGCGCGAAAGGCGGCGACATCGCTCTCGCTGATCTGCCCCGACACTACCGGAAGGTGATGGTATTCGAGCCCCGATTCCTCAGCCGCGACGCGTATAGCATCACTGGAAGGCTGGCCTTCGCCCTCGTTGTCCGGGCGGTTGTTGATGACGCAGCGAAAGTCGCTTCCCGCCAGCAAGGCCATATCGGCCGGATCCAGCTGGCCGGCCACCGAGATGAAGGGTGTCAGGCGTTTTAAGGTTTGCATATGACGTCCTCCACACAGGCAGTTACAGCGCGTCCAAAGGAATCTTCAAATAGCGGGTGCCGTTGCTTTCAGGCGCTGGCAGCTCACCGCCACGCATGTTGATCTGCACTGACGGCAGGATCAGCGTGGGCATCGCCAGGGTGGCGTCGCGCGCGGTGCGCATGGCGACGAAGTCGTCCTCGCTGATGCCACTGTGCACGTGGATATTGCGCTCTTGTTCGGCTGCGATGCTCGTCTCATAGCGAAACTCTTCGCGGCCCGGTGCCTTGTAGTCGTGGCACATGAACACGCGGGTTTCGGCTGGTAGCGTGAACAGTTTCTGGATCGACTGGTATAGCGTCCGTGCATTTCCGCCGGGGAAGTCGCATCGCGCGGTGCCGTAATCGGGCATGAACAGGGTATCGCCGACGAATGCGGCGTCGCCGATCACATAGGTCATGCACGCCGGCGTGTGGCCTGGCGTATGAATTGCCCGCGCCTGGATGTGGCCAACCTGAAAGACATCACCGTCGTGAAACAGACGATCGAACTGACGGCCATCAGTGGCGAATTCGCTGCCCGCATTGAACAGGCTGCCAAAGGTGTCTTGTACGACGGTGATCTGGTCGCCGATCGCCAGCGTCCCGCCCAGCCGCTGTTTCAGGTACGGCGCGGCGCTCAGGTGGTCGGCGTGCACATGGGTTTCGAGCAGCCATTGCACCTTGAGGTCGTGCTCGCGCACAAAGTCGACCAAGCACTCAGCCCCGGCATGCGAGGTACGGCCCGACGCCGGATCGTAATCCAGCACCGAGTCGATCAACGCGCACTGACGCGTTTCCGGGTCGCTGACAACATAACTGTAAGTAAAGGTCGCGGGATCGAAGAACGCTTCAACGCGGGCATTCATGGCTTGCTCCTTTGTTTGGCTAGATACGGGTGGGGGTATGCCTGCAAGGATCTTAGCTCTAGATACGGTTATATGCTTAGACTTAATAGTTATTAATGGGCGCGAACCAATTCTGCTGGTGTTTCAAGGCGAAGCTGGGGTGGCAGGGGAGAGCGTTGGCGGTTTGCCGGTGAAAGGTCAGCGTGTCTTGGTGCCGGATTGGTCACTGACAATACGGCCGTCAACCAGTTGTATGGTTCGTGCGCAGTCGGCAGCCAGCCGCGGATCATGGGTCACCACCAGTACCGCGCAGCCGAACTGCGCATTGATACGGTGGAACAGCTCGAAGACATTTTGCGCGGTGCGAGTGTCGAGATTGCCGGTTGGCTCGTCGGCCAGCAGCAGTGGAGGGCGGGTGACCAGTGCGCGGGCAATGGCGACCCGTTGTTGCTGACCGCCGGATATTTGCGTGGGTTTCTTGTTGGCAAACGCGCCCAGCCCGACTTCGTCTAACAAACTGCGAGCCAGCTCGATATCCGCACTCGACGGCTTGCCGTGGCGGATCATCAATGGCATCAGCACATTCTCCAGTACGCTGAACGCCGAAATCAGATGGTGAAACTGAAACACGAAACCGATGGCCTGGTTGCGCAGCCGGGTGCGGGTTTCATCATCGCTGTTGCGGGTGGGCTGGCCGAGCAGGTACAGCTCGCCTGAACTGGGCGCATCGAGCAGACCGATCAGGTTGAGCAGGGTGCTTTTGCCGGAACCGGATGGCCCGATGAGCGCCGTCAGTTCACCGCGGCACAGCTGCAAGTCGATGCCATGCAGCACTTCCGTTTCCAGCGGGGTGCCGAGGTTGAACGCTTTACGTACCTGCTCGAGACGCAGAACCTCTTCGACGCTCGGGCTGGCAGCGGACTCAGACATAACGGATCGCCACGGCAGGGTCGTAGCGCGCTGCGCGGCGTGCCGGCATGGCGGCGGCCAACACGCCGGTAACCGTTGCGACCAGCATCGCCAGTGGTACCAGCGTCGGGTCGACCGGTATGAAGAACAGGCGTGGCCCGGCCAGATTGAAGACCTGCACCAAGCCCCAGCCGACAGCGCCGCCGCAGGCCGAGCCAAGCAAACCGAGCAACCCACCTTGCAGCAGGAACACTCGGAGTATCTGTCCGCGCGGGCTGCCCATGGCCCGCAGGATGCCGATCTCGCGGGTGCGTTGGACGACGCTTACCGCCAGCACGCTGGCGATGCCGAAGGCCACCGAGACCCCGACGAACACACGGATCATCTCTGTGGTCATGCTTTGCGAGCTGAGGGCGTTGAGCAGTTGGCCATTGGTTTCCATCCAGCTTTCGGCGCGCAGCCCGGTCAGGCGGGCCAGGCGTTCGGCGATGCGGTCGGCTTCGAATATTTCGCCGACCGTGGTATCGATCACGGTGACGCCTCCGGCCAGGTCGAGCAGGGTCTGAGCCTGCTTCAGGTCGAGGTAGACATAGCGCGCATCCAGCTCGCGCACCCCCAGCTCGAAGATACCGGCGATGTCGACCACGGCCTCGCGGCCTTCGCCGGCGTCCAGCCTTAGCTTGTCGCCGATGCCAAGGCCCAAGTCGCGGGCGAGTTCCTTGCCGATCACTGCATGACCGGCGCCGACGGTGAATTGGCCAGCTATCAAATTTTTGGCCAGCGGAATGATCTGTTGATAGCGCACCGGATCGATGCCGAGCAGCGCGACGGATGCTCGCGCCACACCGCGCCGAGCGATAGCCGGACCGCTGATGACCGGTGAAACGGCAAGTACCTGCCGATCTTCATCAAGCACGTCGCGGATGTCCTGCCAGTTGATGATCGAGCGCAGGCGCTGCGCTCGCGGACTCTCAAGCACTAGCGACCAGCTGCCATCATCGGCGGGCAGAACACGGTTGAGCTCATCGGGCGGAAGGATACGAATATGCGCCTGTGTGCCCAGGGTCCGTTCGATGACGTTGGCCTGTAGGCCGGTGATCAGCGCTGTGATGAACACGATGACCGCGGAACCGACAGCGATGCCAAAGATGATCAACAGGGATTGCATGCGGTTGTCCAGCAGGAAGCGCAGGGCAATCAGCCATTCCGTCCAAAGAGAGTCGGCCAGGCGCACCGCGGTCAATCCCGGATGCCGTGGGGCATCGGCTGTTCGCGAACCCGCACGCGCTGACCGGCTTCGGCTTCGGCAGCCAGCACCAAGTCGCCAGCGGTCAGGCCCTCTAACACTTCGCTCAGTGCAGTGCCCAGCAGACCCAGGCGAACCTCGACGCGCTCGACGACGCCCTCATTTATCCGTAGCACCTGAGCGCGAGTGCCGTTGCGGGCGAGCAGGGCATCGTTGGGTAGCACCAGCGCCTGTTCACGGCGGCCGGTCTCGATGTTTACCGATACCGTCATGCCCTGACGCAAGAAATCGGCTGGCTCCAGCAGGTCGAGGTGGACATCGATGGTGCCGCGCGCGGTATCGACACTCGGCGCGATGAAGCTGACCCGAGCTTGCAGCACCCGCTCGGGATAGGCGTCGGCGATCACTTTGGCGGCCTGGCCGAGCTCGACCGGTGCCAGGTTCTTCTCGTCCAGGGGAAGGAGAATTTCGCTGCTGCCGGAGCGCGCGATAGTCAGCAGTGTGCGGCCCGGCTGCACCAGATCGCCGGGTTCGACGTCCCGTGTCTGGACGATGCCATCCACCTGCGCGTGAATACGGGTTTTGGCCAGTGCCGCGCGTGCCGCTTCCAGGCGCTGTTGCTGCACCCGCTCTTCACTGCCGCCCTCGGCCAACGCTGCAGCGGCGAAGCGTGCGCGATCACGCACAGCGCGTGCCGTCAGTTCCGCGCGGCGCGCCTGTTCGAGCGGCTCGGAAGCCAGCAACTTGCGGTCGAACAGTGCTTTCCGGCGCTTCAGCTCGCGGCTTGCCTGCTCGAGATTGTGCTGGGCCTCGCGCGCCGTCGCCTCTGCCTGTGGGCGAGCGGAATCGATCAGTTGCTGCAGGGCCGCTTCGGCTTCGCGTAAGCGGGCACGCTGTTCGTCATCGCGCAGCTCCAGCAGCAGATCACCGGCTTTTACCGCGTCGCCTTCACGCACATGCCGCGCGGCAATCACGCCGGTGATCTCGCTGCCGACCTGGGCCAGCGACTGGGTGTCCACTTCGCCACTGGCGACCACGCGTTGCACCAATGGTCGTGTTTCCAGCCGGTAACCTGGCAACTCCGGCCCTTGCAGCTGACGCCCGCCCAGCCAGCCTGCAATCAACAGCAGCACAATGAGGAACAGGAACGCGCGGCGGATTGATTTGGCGGCAGGCAAACGGACCACTCCCTGTGCGACACATGACGACCATCGGACGCACAAGCTTACGGATAATCACCCGCTATTGGTACAGCGCGGGTATCCCTCGGCGGAGATACCTAACCGCGTTGAATCATCGGCAGGCTCTTGGGCTCAAAGAGTGAGCCCCTTCGTGGTACGGGACTATCGCAGCGATAGCCTCGCCCTTAGAAGGGGCTGCGTACAATCAACGTTCCCGCTTTCAGGATTTGCTGATCATGGCGTCAACCGCTCAAAGCCCCGCTGCCACTTTGCGCGCCGTCTGGCTCGCTCAGGCCCAAGCCAGTCCGTGGATTACCTTCAGCCTTGTCGCAGCGGCAGTGGTTGTCCTGTTACTGCTCGTGGCCGGTGGCGTCAACGCGTTCAATAACGAGTCCAGTAACGTTCGCTACGCCCTGCTCGGGGGGAGCGCCGGTTTCGTAGCCACGGCTGTTGGCGCGTTTCTGGCCATCGGCTTGCGCGATATATCCACTCGCTCCCAGGACAGCATGCTCGGGTTCGCGGCGGGGATGATGCTGGCAGCTAGCGCATTCTCATTGATCCTGCCGGGACTGGAAGCCGGCCGTGAGCTGTTTGGCAACGGGCCCGCTGCGGCATTGACCGTCGTGGTCGGGCTCGGCCTCGGCGTTTTGCTGATGCTCGGGTTGGACCACTTCACGCCGCATGAGCACCAGAGCACCGGGCCCCGCGGACCCGAATTCGCGCGGCTCAATCGCGTGTGGCTGTTTGTCCTGGCTATCGCGCTGCACAACATTCCCGAAGGGATGGCCATCGGCGTGAGTTTCGCCACTGGCGACTTGAGTGTCGGGTTGCCGCTGACCACCGCGATATCGATACAGGACATCCCTGAAGGGCTGGCGGTCGCGCTGGCACTGCGCACCACCGGTTTGTCTGCGCGGACGTCCGTGCTGATTGCGGCAGCTTCCGGGCTGATGGAACCCATCGGGGCGCTGGTCGGCATAGGCATGTCCAGCGGCTTTGCCATTGCTTACCCGGTCAGCCTCGGGTTGGCGGCGGGCGCCATGATCTTCGTGGTGTCGCATGAAGTCATTCCAGAAACGCACCGCAACGGCCATCAAACGCCGGCCACGCTCGGGCTGATGCTGGGCTTCGCTGTAATGATGTTTCTAGACACTGCGCTGGGTTGAACGCATCTGCGTGGCGTTGAGCGGCCCCCGTTCCGCAGTCATGCAGCACTGCGCGAAGGAGGCCGTGACTCTGTTTAGAGGTTTTCCAGCAGTCGGCGGGCGGCTTCCTGTCCGCTGAGCCAGGCGCCTTCGACTCGGCCGGACAGGCACCAGTCACCACATGCGTACAGGCCCAGTCTGGCATCGGCCAGTGCCGTCCATTCATGGGCCTGGGCCGGTCGGGCATACAACCAGCGATGCGCCAACGTGAACTCCGGCGCGGGTACTACACAATCGATCAGCTCGGCGAACGCGCCATGCAGGCGCTCGATCACCGCTTCCTTTGAAAGATCGAGATGCTGGCGGCTCCAGTTGCTGGTGCCGTGCAGCACCCAGGTGTCTAGCTCGCCGTCTCGCCCTGGTTTGCTGCGATTGCGAGCCACCCAGTCAAGGGCATCGTCCTGAACGAAACAGCCTTCCACCTGAGTGCTCAGCGGTGTGGCAAAGCCCAGCGCAACCGCCCATGTCGGTTCCATCGCGACACTTGCTGCAACGGCGGCAAGCTTGGGGGCACTGGGTAGTAACGCTGCGGCCTGAGGCGCCGGAACCGCAACCACTACCTGGCTGAAGGGGCCATGGCTGGCGCCTGAGGCGTCTACCAATGTCCAGAACTGCTCACCGCGAAACACCTCGGTGATGCGACAACTGAAGGTGACCGGGATATCGCCCAGCAGGCCGCGGGTGATCGCGCTCATGGTCGGTGTGCCAACCCAGCGCACTTGCTCGTCGGCAGAGGGGGTCAGCTGTCCGTCGCGAGCCTGGTACAAGTTCGGCGCCCACTGATCGACCCAACCCTCGGCGTGCCACTGGCGCAGGGCCTCGGTGAAGCGGCGGTCCCGCGCGGTAAAGTATTGCGCGCCCAGATCGAGCGAACCCGCATCGCTGCGTTTACTGGCCATCCGACCACCACTGCCGCGGCTTTTGTCGAACAGGTGTACGGGCTGCCCGGCATCGTGAAGTGTACGGGCTGCGGACAAGCCCGCGATTCCGGTACCGATGATGGCGATTGGAGCCTTGCTCATGATTACCTCGAGTGCTGTGTCATCAGCCGCACAAACGATTGGTTGCGGCATGATTTCATGACAAGTGTTCGATAGCGTTTAGCCTCCCCATCCTCGGACAGACGCTCGTGTTTGGCTAGAGGGTTTTGACGCAATGGACTAAACGGTCTCGCCGTTTTCGGGGTTGCTGACCGGCGGTCATACTGGTCGGTGGGGTAGGCTATGCGGCCAGTGAAACCGGCGTTCGCAGGCAGTGGTTGTAAGTTGCTGATAAGCCGGTACAATGGCGCCGCTCGCCGCCAGGCGGGTTTGTCATGGTGGGCCCTGCCGGTCCCCCCGCAACGATCAGCCGTGAACCCGGTCAGGCCCGGAAGGGAGCAGCCGCAGCGGTGACATTGTGTGCCGGGGTGTGGCTGGTAGGGTTCACCTCCATGACGATCTATATTCCCTTCTTCGATTGCCAAGCATCGGCTCCCTGCGAGTCCGAGCGAGTGCTCACGCCCATTTATCGAGATGAGGCGACATCTTCAGACTGCAGTGCTCGAAAGTACTCAAGCTCGCCTACAGCTAGCCAGTCGAGCGCTTGGCATTGCTGACCATGCGTCCGGCTGGAAATGTGGTTGGAGCGCCGTAGTCGGGATTCTTCTGCTGACATCCTGCAGGTCAACTGGCCTGAAACGGCACATTCGAGGGGTTTCGTTTGTCAGTTAAAACAAGCTGGGACATCTTTTGCGTTGTCGTCGACAACTACGGTGACATTGGCGTGACCTGGCGACTGGCGCGGCAGTTGGTGGCCGAGTACGGCCAGTGCGTGCGGTTATGGGTCGATGACCTCGATACCTTCGCTCGGCTTTGCCCGGGCGCCAGCATCACCTCCGCTCAGCAATGGCACGAAGGTGTCGAGGTGCGTCATTGGACACCTGAGTGGCCAGGGGCAGAGCCGGCTGAGGTGGTGATCGAGGCTTTTGCCTGCCAGCTTCCCGACGCCTATATAAAGGCAATGGCTTGCAGTGGGCGCCGCAGCCTCTGGCTCAACCTCGAGTACCTCAGTGCAGAAGACTGGGTGGTGGGCTGCCATGCGCTGCCTTCTATGCAGCCCGATGGCTTGCAGAAGTATTTTTTCTTTCCGGGATTCGAGCAGGGCACCGGCGGTCTGATTCGCGAGGGCGATCTGCTGGCCCGCCGGGAGGCGTTTCAAGCCAACCCGGTGCTACGTGAAGCCTTTCTGCAGAGCTTCGATCTGACCGTGCCGGCCAACGCGCGCTTGCTCTCGCTGTTCGCCTATGAAAATCGAGCCGTCGCCGGATGGCTCGATGCGCTGGCTGTTGATGCGCGTCCATCACAGCTACTGGTGCCTGAGGGGCGGGTCTTGGGTGACGTGGCGGCATGGCTGGGGCTTAAACAGCTGCGAGCTGGTGATCGTCACGCCCGTGGTGCGCTGCAGGTTGCAGTGCTGCCGTTCATGACCCAGAACCAGTACGACATGCTGCTGTGGTGTTGCGATTTCAATGCCGTGCGCGGCGAAGAATCCTTCATTCGGGCGCAATGGGCAGGGCGGTCACTGGTCTGGCACATCTACCCTCAAGATGAAGATGCGCACTGGGACAAGCTCAACGCATATCTGGATCTGTATGTCCGCGACCTCTCACCACCGGCTGCGGGAGTGGTACGTGAGTTCTGGCGTGCCTGGAACGAGGGCATAGGCAGCGGCATCGCCTGGACCGCGATGCTCGAGCACGAGGCGGAGCTGCAGGCGCATGCGGACCGCTGGACACACAAACAGGTCGCCAACGGAGATCTGGCCGGAAAACTGATGCTGTTTTACGCGGACTGGTTAGGGCCTGCTCCGGCGCGACACCCGGCTGCTCCGGCTTGACCATTCGGTAAGCCTGCCAATATGGGACAGCAAAGGGGGCGATGCGTCGCAGTAACGCGGCTTGCGACGAAACAGGAACAGACCCTATGATACGCGGCCTGATTTTATGTCTCTAATTCCATTCGGATATTCGTATGAAAACCGCACAAGAGTTCCGTGCCGGCCAAGTGGCCGTTATCAACGGCGCGCCCTGGATCATCCAGAAAGCCGAGTTCAACAAGTCCGGTCGTAACAGTGCCGTGGTCAAGATGAAGCTGAAGAACCTGCTCAATGGTTCGGCGACCGAGACCGTTTACAAGGCTGATGACAAGCTGGAACCGGTCATTCTCGAGCGCAAGGAAGTGACCTATTCCTACTTCGCTGACCCGCTCTACGTATTCATGGACGAAGAGTTCAACCAGTACGAAATCGAAAAAGACGACCTTGAAGGCGTGATGACCTTCATCGAAGACGGCATGACTGACGTCTGCGAAGCCACTTTCTACAACGACAAGGTGATTTCGGTCGATCTGCCGAACACTATCGTTCGTGAAATCGTCTACACCGAGCCGTCCGTTCGAGGCGACACTTCCGGCAAGGTAATGAAGACTGCGCGCCTGAAGAATGGCGCTGAGCTGCAGGTTTCAGCTTTTTGCGAAATCGGCGACTCGATCGAAATCGACACTCGCACCGGCGAGTACAAGTCCCGCATCAAGGCCTGATTACAGCCCTGCGCGGACGAGCCCGGCCTGGCGCCGGGCTAGTTGAGACCGAACCCCGCTTATTGCGGGGTTTCGTTTTTCTGTGGCCGGTGATATGTGGTGGGCCGGTCGCGCGGTGTATGTATTCTTCGTGGAAAGCAGCAAGCGGAGCGTCAGGCACTACGGTTCATCTGAACGGTAGGACCTGACACGAGAGAGGTGCCTACCCTGCGAGGTTGCCTCCACTCAACCTGCATCGGGACGGCGGCTCTGATGCTCAGCCGAACAGAAGCGTCTTCAGCTCACAGCCTCAGGCAATCTTGTGACAGCGCGAGCCCCAGCTGCCCACAGAGCAGCGGGGGCTGATTCTTACTGCACTGCCGGTTGAAACCAGTCGGCGCGCTGGAGTATGGTTCGGGCATCCTTTGGAGAACAGCATGCTGCTCAATCTGATTCCCTCGATCCTTGCGACCACCAGCGCCATGCGTACGGCGTCGCTGCGTGGGCAGGCGATTGCGGCTGCCGGTTACTATTTTGGGTATTGGTTTAGCCATCGGCGCGCCTGATACCCCACAGGCGCCCTAGCAACCCGGGTCGCCACCAGACAGTTTTCGAACCCCCGGTCGGCCACCCGATCGGGGGTTTTCTTTTTCTGGCCTAGAAGGCCTTACACACCGAGGACAGCACCATGTATCACAACAACAACGCTTACCGCACCTACCGCTATGACTGGCGATTTAGCCGCTTCACGGCCGCAGTACTGACACACCCAGACCGAACACTTCGCTAGCGCCGACGCGGCACAGATGCCGCGTCGGCCAAAGGACCGCCAGTCATGAATGCATCAATCAACGCCTCAGCCCTTAGCTGCAACACTTCCTCCACCCCAGCCAGACGTAGCGCTCTTCCGTTACCGAGTCCCGCTTTACTGCGGCAACGGCTGCCCCTCAGTGCATCGCTTGACGAGCGCGTCCGAGATGATCGAAAGGCCATTCGCGCCGTGCTTAACGGCGATGACCCGCGCCTGCTGGTGGTGGTTGGCCCTTGCTCATTGCATGATCCGGCGTCCGCACTGGAATACGCCGAGCGGCTGGCGGAACTGGCCCCACAGGTCAGCGATCAGCTGCTGCTAGTGATGCGCGCCTATGTCGAGAAACCACGAACTACCGTCGGGTGGAAGGGGCTGGTTTACGATCCGCAGCTCGATGGCAGCGGTGACATGGCCGAAGGGCTGCACCTGTCGCGGCGGTTGATGCTGGATATCCTGGCGTGCGGGTTGCCGATCGCCTCCGAATTGTTGCAGCCCCTGGCGGCGGGCTATTTTGATGACCTGCTTGGCTGGGCGGCGATCGGTGCACGTACCAGCGAGTCGCAGATTCACCGTGAGATGGTCAGCGGGCTCGACCTGCCGGTGGGGTTCAAGAACGGGACCGATGGCAGCCTCGGGATTGCTTGTGATGCCATGCGCTCGGCTAAGCACCCGCATCAGCACTTCGGAATCGACGAACTGGGGCATCCAGCGCTGCTAAGCACGAGCGGCAATGGGGATACCCATCTGGTGTTGCGTGGCGGGCACTCAGGGCCGAATTTTGACGAGGACAGCGTCGCAAAGGCCCGCGACACGTTGCTGCGCCAGGGCATTGCTCCGCGCATCATGGTCGACTGCAGTCATGCCAACAGCGGTAAAGATCCGCTGAGCCAGCCGGCGGTGCTGGCGTCCATTATCGATCAGCGCATGGCTGGCGATTCGACTCTGCGCGGTGTGATGCTTGAGAGTCACCTGTTCGACGGCTGTCAGCCCCTGTCTGGCAAGCTGAAATATGGCGTGTCCGTCACCGATGGTTGCCTGGGCTGGGCGGGCACCGAGGCAATACTGCGTCGGGCTGCGGATCGGCTGCGTCGCTAGAGCGAACCAGCCCGGCTGCGACGGCCGGGCTTGCGACGTCGGGTTGCCAAGGGCAACCTGTGCGGCTCGTTTCGATCGATGAATCAGGACCTGCATGCGCGACTACAAATGGCTGCACGAATACTGCCTCAATCGTTTCGGCTCGGCCGCAGCACTGGAGAGCCGCCTGCCGCAACCCAAGCGTCCCGATGAGCTTCGCGCCGTTGCGGATGACCGTTACCTCTCGCTGATCAGCCTGCGTATCTTCCGCGCCGGGCTCAAGCACAGCCTGGTCGACGCCAAATGGCCGGCGTTCGAAGAGGTCTTCTTTCGTTTCGACCCTGAAAAGCTGGTGTTGATGGGCGGCGAACACATTGAACGGCTGATGCAGGACGCCCGCATCATCCGCCACCTGGGAAAACTCAAGAGCGTGCCGCGCAACGCCCAGTTCTTGCTGGACGTGGCGAAAGAGAAGGGGAGTTTCGGCAACCTGATCGCGGATTGGCCGGTCACCGATATCGTCGGCCTGTGGCGCTACCTGGCCAAGCACGGCACCCAGCTGGGAGGCCTTTCGGCGCCGCGTCTGCTGCGCATGGCGGGTAAGGATACGTTCATCCCCAGCGATGACGTGGTCGCTGCGCTCAAAGCACAGAAGGTGGTGGACAAGGTGCCCAGCAGCCAGCGGGACCAGGCAGCCGTGCAATCGGTGTTCAACCAATGGCACAGCGACAGTGGCCGTCCCATGTCTCAGCTCTCGGCGATGCTGGCGTTTACGGTAAACCACTGACGGGCTCGACCTACGAGTGGAGTGTCGAAGCTTCGTTGGTCGGCGATGTCGCCCGTGACGGCAACAGCGCTTAGCCCGATGTTCTGCGGCGGTTTGGCGCAGCGCCGCCCAAGCACGGGCGGTGTACAGTCAAAACATGACCATCGTCAAAGACAAGCGTATTCAGATCATATGGGTGCTGTTCACCTGCATCCTGCTCAACGCTTTTGTCTGCAGCTTGAACCATGGTTCCCACATGGGATTCGAGCTTGCCATGGGGCAGGAGTCGTTCTGCGCCAGCAATGTATCGTCAGCTGGCGGCGATGTGTTCCCCGCCGATGTTCATGAGCTGGCTGAGCACATGCTGGATTGCCCGCTATGCGGCTCGGTCTTTCTCGCCATTGCGGTGCTGTTTGCGCTGGGTTGGCTGGGAATTCCGGCAACCGTGTCGCTGCCTCGACCTGGCCCGCAACGGGGTGGTCCGCGTTACCACTGGCCATCGCTGAATCCCCGCGCACCCTGATACCCCCGACCGGACTCCCTCACCGTCCGAATGCAGCCTGGCTGCGGAGCGGACGAAAAGACTGTCGGTGACCCGACGGTTCGGTCAACTCAGGGGCTTTCACCATGGCCATGATGGAAAAATTCGCTCGCACCGAGGGCCGCATCGGCTATCGGCTTCCCTTCCCGGATTACCCCAGCAATGCCCGCAGTTTTGTGCATCTGGACGCCCGGTTGTTGCCCTATTGGCATGCCTTGTTCGACGTTTGCCCAGGGTTGCTCAAGCTTGATCCGCCAGATGGTCTGGACATCTTCCGCCAGTTCATGACGTGGGCCTACGGCTGCCAGCTGGCGCTGGGCTGGACGTTTCACCTCGGCGTCTGCCGCTGGCTGCTGAGTTCCGGTTACCGAGATCTGGTCGAGCCGGAGCATATCGAGACCATGATGATCGCCGCTGCCGCGCGCTGGGTAGCCAGCGACGACAGCGCGGCAATCGGCGTCGTGCTTGGCTGGCAAGGTGGCAATCAGCACGTGTTCGACTGGAAGCCACACGTTCGCCTGGGCACGCGGCCGCTTGCAGCTGAACAGGAAGAGCTTCCTCCGGCGCCTTGGGACTTTGCCTGGAGCCCGCTTGCCTCGACGAGTGGCAGCGGTTTTCGGCGCTGGTTGAGGGTGCCCTGACTGCGACAGTGCGCCGCGGACGTGCTGGCCTCTGCCAGCCAGGTTGTCGATGCGGCGCGTGATGCAGGCGCAACTTCCCGTGATGCTCTGCGCGGGGCGCCGTATCGCTGATCTAGCGTGCAACGACGTGGATGCAGTGGGCAGTGTCGGCGGGGCGGGGCAGGTTGTCGCAGTTGTTGCTAAGACGGTGACGCCGGACACTTTCCCTGCCTCGGATCCGAGCAGAGTTCCACGGTAGGTTCGAGGTGTAGCGATTGAGCCCGGGCCGCGACAACCGGGTTTTGGCCCCCTCCCCAAAGGGGGCTGCAATCGCCTCATGTGGTCGGAGTCCGATGCGCTCGAACGGATTTCGGCACTGATGTGCAAGGAGAGCTAGGCATGCTTAGGTCATCGCTCAGACGGGACATCGCGCTGGTTCTGCTGGTCAAGCTTGCGATCCTCATAACCATAAAAACGATCTGGTTCGATGCGCCCAGCACTCCGGAAAACGGTTCGGCGCGGATTGCCGAGTATTTGCTTGATTCACGGGGTTCGATCCCTGAGGGAGGACCGAGATGATCTCGGAAAGCGTTGTCGATCTGTCACGCCTGCAGTTCGCCATGACGGCGATGTACCACTTTCTGTTCGTGCCGCTGACCTTGGGCCTGGCCTTCCTGCTGGCCATCATGGAGTCGGTCTACGTCATGACCGGCAAGCAGGTCTACAAGGACATGACCCAGTTCTGGGGCAAGCTGTTCGGTATCAATTTCGCCCTCGGTGTCACCACCGGGCTGACCATGGAATTCCAGTTCGGCACCAACTGGGCCTACTACAGCCACTACGTGGGTGACATCTTTGGCGCGCCGCTGGCAATCGAAGGCCTGATGGCGTTTTTCCTGGAGTCGACCTTTATCGGGTTGTTCTTCTTCGGCTGGGATCGCCTGAGCCGGGTGCAGCATCTGGCGGTCACCTGGTTGGTGGCGCTGGGGTCGAACCTGTCGGCATTGTGGATCTTGATCGCCAACGGCTGGATGCAGAACCCGGTGGGCTCGGAGTTCAACGTCGAAACCATGCGCATGGAACTGGTCGATTTCGGCGCGCTGCTGTTCAACCCGGTCGCCCAGGTCAAGTTCGTCCACACGGTGTCGGCTGGTTATGTCACTGGGGCGATCTTTGTTTTGGCGATTTCGTCCTTCTATTTACTGAAGAAACGTGACCTTGGCTTCGCCCGGCGCTCGTTTGCCATCGCGGCGGTATTCGGTCTGGCTTCGACCCTCTCCGTGATCATCCTCGGTGACGAGTCCGGCTATGAGATTGGCGACGTGCAGAAGGTCAAGCTGGCGGCCATCGAGGCCGAGTGGGAAACCCACCCGGCACCGGCCGGCTTCACCCTGTTCGGTCTGCCCAATCAGCAGGAACAGCGTACCGACTACGCGGTGAAGATTCCCTATGCGCTGGGGCTGATCGCGACGCGCTCGCTGGACGAGGAGGTGAAGGGCATCAAGCAGCTGGTCGCCGAGCACGAGCTGCGCATTCGCAACGGCATGCTTGCCTATCAGCGATTGCAAACACTCCGAAGCGGGGACAAGTCGCCGCAGGCCATCGCCGCGTTCAACGAGGTCAAGCAGGACCTGGGTTATGGCCTGCTGCTCAAGCGCTATACCGACAAGGTGGTTGACGCCAGTGACGAGCAGATCCGCCTGGCCGCGCTGGATACGATTCCCGACGTGTTCAGCCTGTTCTGGACCTTCCGCGCGATGGTCCTGGCGGGCTTCCTCATGCTGTTGCTGTTTGGTTTGGCCAGCTGGGCTTCGATCAAACGCAATGCGGAGAACAAACCCTGGTTACTCAAGTTCGCCTTGTTCAGCCTGCCGCTGCCTTGGATCGCCGCGCAGACCGGCTGGTACGTGGCCGAGCACGGCCGTCAGCCCTGGTCGATCGCCGAGCTGCTGCCGACGCATTTGTCCGCGTCGACGTTGGCGGCGGGGGATATCTGGGGTTCGCTAGTGGCGCTGGTGGCGTTCTACACGTTGCTGTTGGTGGTGGAAATGTTCCTGATGATCCGCTTCGCCCGCCTCGGGCCAAGCAGCCTGCACACCGGCCGCTACCACTTCGAGCTCGCACCGGCCACCCCCAGGCACATTCACAAGCCCCGCGACGCCGGTGCCGTACCGGCAGCAGCGAAAGACGCACCTATCGAACCGACCCCTGTGTGAGGTAAACAAGATGTTCGACTACGAAGTGCTCAAACTCATCTGGTGGGTGTTGATCGGTGTGCTGCTGATCGGCTTTGCCCTGACCGACGGCTTCGACATGGGCGCCATGGCGCTGATGCCTTTCGTTGGCAAGACCGACAACGAGCGGCGCGTGGCGATCAACACCATCGCGCCGCATTGGGATGGCAACCAGGTGTGGTTCATCACCGCCGGTGGTGCGCTGTTTGCAGCCTGGCCGATGGTCTATGCAGTGGC
The DNA here is from genome assembly GCF_902506445.1 of Pseudomonas sp. 9Ag. Taxonomy (NCBI): domain Bacteria; kingdom Pseudomonadati; phylum Pseudomonadota; class Gammaproteobacteria; order Pseudomonadales; family Pseudomonadaceae; genus Pseudomonas; species Pseudomonas sp. 9Ag. The sequence goes on along the minus strand of NZ_LR733836.1, from coordinate 2,173,794 downwards.
GTTTTCCGGGCTTTACTGGGCAATGCTACTGGTGCTCTTCGCGCTGTTCTGCCGGCCGGTGGGCTTCGACTACCGTAGCAAGGTGGAAGACCCGCGCTGGCGCAGTGCCTGGGACTGGGCCCTGTTCGTCGGAGGCGCGGTGCCAGCGCTGGTGTTCGGTGTGGCCTTCGGCAACCTGTTCCTCGGCCTGCCGTTCCAGCTCGACGAGCTGATGCGGTCCAGCTATCACGGCTCGTTCTTCGAATTGCTCAACCCCTTCGCGCTGCTTTGCGGCATCGTCAGCCTGAGCATGCTCTGCGCCCATGGCGGTGCCTGGCTGATGATGCGCACTGAAGGTGCATTGGGCGAGCGCTCGCGCCTGGCAACCCGCTTGTGCGCGCTGGTATTCCTGATTGGCTTCGTCGGGGCGGGTCTGTGGCTGGCGTTCGGCATTCAGGGCTTCAACCAGCTGTCTGTCACCGATCCGGGGGCTGCACTCAACCCCTTGCTAGACAAGCAGGTGGTGCAGAGCAATGCGGGTTGGCTGGGCAACTACAGCCGCTACCCAAGCACCCAAATTGCACCCGTCGCCGGAATCCTCGGCGCGCTGATAGCGCTGCTGGGCGCCAGTCGTAACAGCGGCGGGGTGAGCTTTCTCGGTACCAGTCTGATGATTGTCGGCAGCATCTGCACCGCCGGCTTCGCCCTGTTTCCCTTCGTCTTCCCGTCGAGTCTCGATCCGGCCTCCAGCCTTACCCTGTGGGACGCCGTATCGAGCTACAAGACGCTGGGCATCATGTTCGTGGTGGTTTGCATCTTCGTGCCGCTGATCCTCTGCTACACGCTGTGGAGCTATGTCCGCATGTGGGGGAGGCTCAACGATCAGACCATCAACGCCAACCCGCACGGCTTGTACTGACCCTCTGGCCAGGCGCCAACGCGTCTGGCCCGAACGACCCTACGGAGAAATCATCATGTGGTACTTCACTTGGATTCTCGGCGTACTGCTGGCTTGCAGCTTCGGCATCATTAGCGCGCTCTGGTTCGAAGCGACCCAAGACCTCGATGCGGAGCCAGGCCGTGATCGGCTCGGTCAATAGCATTCTCTACCGCAGGCCCGGCTGCGTGCTCTCGCTGCTGCTGGCCTCGCCGCTGGCCCTGCTGTTGCTGATTCACCCCGCGGTGATGCTCGACGGAGCAGGTAGTTACAACCACGCACAGCTGATGCTGGTGATGTGGGGCATATCCGCGGGCTTCATTCATGGCGTCGGCTTCGTGCCGCAGCATTGGCTATGGCGCCTGCTATTCCATCCAGCGGCCGCCTGGCTGCTGATGGGGCTTGGCTACCTGATCCTGTGGCGGGCGCAGCAGTAGCGCGGCTGGCCGATCTGCCACGGCGGCACAGTTCTTTGCAACCGTTTCGGCTTATTCAGAGGAGCAATACGTGAACGCAACCGTTGAACTCACTCCTTACCAGCAACTGGGCGGCGATACGCCGCTACGCCAGCTGGTCGACCGCTTCTATGACGTCATGCTCAGCGAGCCCAGCGTCGAGACAGTGCGCGACATGCACCGCGCGGATACCACTCAAATCCGCGAGCGGCTCTTCGACTTTCTCTCCGGATGGCTGGGCGGACCTTCCCGCTTCATTGAAAAGCACGGCCATCCGCGGCTGCGAATGCGACATCGCTTCTTCCAGATAGGTGAGGCCGAGCGCGACCAGTGGATGCTGTGCATGCGCCAAGCATTGGCAGAGATCACCATGGACGCCACCCTGAGGGTTCGCCTCGAGCAGGCGATCATGCAAATGGCCGAGATGCTGCGCAACGATGCGCCACGTACTTGCGATGGTGGCGGCTTCGGTTGCTCGGCCTTGACGCCTGAGGGCGAGCGCTGTGGGCGTTGAACAGCGGGACGATCATGGCTGAGCGTTGGGATATCAGGTTGCGCCTGTTGCACTGGGCCGTCGCCCTGACCGCGATGTTCCAGCAGTTAAGCAGCTTGTGGATGTCCGATCCTGGTAGCCAATACCTGTTTCCCTGGCATCGGTTGGTCGGCATGCTGGCGGCACTGATCGTGCTGTTGTTCTGGCTTTACAGCTATGCCGTGTACGACCTGCAGCGCTTGTTTCCGTGGGGGCGCGACGGGCGCCGTATGGTGTTGCGTGAGGGGATTGACCTGGTGCACGGCAAGTTGCCGCCAAGCGGCCCGCGTCGTGGGCTTTCCAGCTTCGGGCATGGGCTGGGCCTGCTGGCACTCAGCGGCTGTGCAGCTACCGGTATGGTTCTGTTCGCGATGATCCCACCCGGGCACGTCGGCCCACCAGCCGATGGTTTGGCGTTCACACGCTACACCTTGCAGCATAAATTCTTCGGCCAGCTGCTCTGGTACTACTGGTATGGCCACGTAATGTTCGCTGTGGTCCACCAACTCAGAGGCGATAACCTGTTAGGGGCGATCTTCGGTTTGGGCCGAGAAAATCACCGCGACGGATGATCAACTGTGAGTTGAAGTGCAGGTCGCGCAGACGTTTTGCCGCAGCTAGTCGGTCACATTTGCGGCAATAGAATTTGCTCATCGGAGCGACCGCAGGCATAGTTTCGCCACTTTCGACTTCCCGACCTGTCAGTGCCATGCGCCAACGCCTCGCACCCCTGTTGCCCTTTGCTCTCATTACGCTGTTGGCGGCCTGTGCCGCGCAGCCGGAGCAGACTGAAAGTCCGCTGCTGTCGCAGGAGTTCCAGTTCGATTTCCCGGTCGAGATAGCAGAGGCTGATGCCGACTCTCAAGCCGTAACAGACGAACCCACCGAGCAGCAACTTCGTGAACTCGCCGATGACGAGAGCTACGAGTTGCCAGCTCTGGCCGATAGCGTGCTTGAGCGCGGCTTCACGCTGGTGGGCACCCCGTACCGCTACGGTGGCAGCTCCACGAAAACCGGCTTTGATTGCAGTGGTTTCGTCAGTTTTCTGTTTCGCAAGGAGGCCGGCATCGAGCTGCCACGCTCTACCCGCGAAATGATCAATTTGGAAGCACCGAAGATCAAACGCAGCGAGCTGGAGCCGGGCGACGTGGTCTTTTTTAACAACCGTGGGCGCGGTCAGGTCAGCCATGCCGGTATCTACATCGGCGGTGACCGGTTCATTCACTCGTCCAGTAGTCGCAGCGGCGGCGTTCGCGTCGACAGCCTTGATGACAAGTACTGGCGTTCCAGCTTCATGCAAGCCAAGCGCGTCCTGGTCCTTGCCCACAACTCAAGCGCTGTTTCCAGTCATCACTGAGTGCTGAGATAGATCTGCATCGGGCTTGCATCCATTTCTGCATGCCGGCAGAGTGATGGCTCATTTGCCTGGACTGCTCTGCCATGCCTCTTCTGGCTCGTTCTATAGCTGTTCTGCTGTCCGCGATGCTGCTTGCTGCCTGTTCCAGCCAAGCGCCGGTCGAACCGGTAGTCGTCGCGCCTTTGCCAACACCGCATGAGTTCCCCGGCAGTGCAGAAGACGTACTGTTTACGGCTCTGGGGCTGGTCGGTACGCCGTATCGCTACGGCGGCAATTCCCCTGATGGCGGCTTCGATTGCAGTGGTCTGATTACCTACGTCTACCGAGGCGCAGCCGGCGTTGCATTACCGCGTACGACTCGCGAGATGAACGCCATGCGGGGCGCTACCATCAGGCGTGATGCCTTGAAAGCAGGTGACCTGCTGTTCTTTGCCACCAGCGGCGGGCGTCGTGTCAGTCACGCGGCCATCTACGTCGGCGAAGGGCGTTTCGTCCATGCACCCTCAACCGGCGGAACGGTACGCCTGGACAGTCTTTCCAACAGCTATTGGCAGAAGAGCTACCTCAGCGCCAAGCGCGTGCTGGACGGTGACCGTCTCGCTCAAAACCCCTAACGCTGGCGGGAGTCGAACATGATAGGCGCCGGAATTTACTTTCTCTGCTCCCCGCGACGCCGAGCTGGTGCGGATTTCAGGCGCTGCGAGTAAGAGGTCGTTAGATGGCGCCACTCCTGCGTTTGCCTGACCAGCCTGAAGTGTGCGAGCTGTGCCTGCGGCAGGCGCCTTTGACCCGCCATCACCTGATTCCCAAGGCCTTGCACGGCAAGACCTATATCCGAAAGCGCTTCCCTCGGGAGGAGCGTATTACCGCCACGCTGTGGGTCTGCCGGCCCTGCCACAACCAGATCCATCGCCTGTTTACAGAAAAGGAGCTGGCGCTCAGCTTCAACAGCCGCGACGCGTTGCTGGCCGATGCTCGGCTGCGCACCTTCGTTGACTGGTTGTCGGCTAAGCCTGCCGGCTTCGTGCCACGCCATTAAACGGCTGCCAAGCCACACCCGTGCGGCGGAATAATTCGAAATATCTTCGAATTGACATTTGTCAGGTGTCGAATTGTCGCACTTTGGCTATGATCGGCGCCCCAACTTCTCGGGTGCGCACCCGCGCACGAACCGTCCCTCCTTATCCGTTAGGTGCCCCATGCCTGAAATACTTCAGTACGTGCTGATCGGCCTCGCCGTGGCCGCTCTGCTCGGTGTCGTTCTTGAAGAAATTACCCATGTAAACAAAGCCAAGGTCACGCTGTTCTTCGGCACATTAGCGTGGATGCTGCTGTTCATCTTTTCCCCGCAGGGCGCCGAACGCGACCTGGTGCTCACCAGCCTCAACGAAAACATCGCGGAGATCGCCGGGCTATGGATCTTTCTGGTGGCGGCGATGACCTTTGTCGCCTACCTGAACAAGAAAGGCCTGATTGAGAACCTGATCTACCTGGTTTTGCCAAAGCGGATCAGCGAGCGGCAGCTGCTGTTCCTGACGGCGACGTTCTGCTTTGTGTTCTCCTCGCTGGCGGACAACATTACCGCGACGCTGGTCTCCATCACGTTGATCATGTCGCTCAAGCTCAGCGCTGAGAAGACCATCAAATACGCGGCGTTGGTGGTGTTTGCAGTGAACTCCGGCGGCGTGGCGCTGATCACCGGTGACGTCACGACCCTGATGATCTTCCTAGCCGGCAAGGTACAGATCCTGCAGCTGTTGCTGCTGGCGCTCCCGGCTTTTCTGGCGGTCATGCTGCTAGCGGCGATGCTCTCGCTGGGCATGAGCGGGCAGGTCGTGGTGGAGAGCCATCGCACCGATGTACGCCGGGTCGACATTGCCATCGCACTGATCTTTCTCGGCACAATCCTGTGCACCATCGCTGGCAACTTCTTCTTCCAGATTCCGCCCGTGCTGACCTTCCTGACCGGGTTGTCGATCATGTTTCTGGTGGCGCGCTTCTTCAGCGACGACATCGAAACCGATCCGATTCTGGAATACGTCCGTCAGGTTGAGTTCGAGACCTTACTGTTCTTCCTCGGCATCCTGCTGCTGGTCGGCATGCTCAAGGAAATCCATGTGCTCGACGGCCTGGTGCGTATCTATGACCAGGTGCCCGCCGTGGTCGCCAACTACCTGATGGGCATCCTGTCGGCCGCGATCGACAACGTACCGCTGACCGCAGCACTGCTGAAGTCCGGACTTAAAATGGGCATCGCCGAGTGGATGGTGCTGACCTATGCAGTGGGCGTCGGTGGTTCGCTGCTGGTCATCGGTTCCGCAGCCGGCATCGTGGCCATGAGCAAGGTGCCGGGGCTGACCTTCGGTAGCTACCTCAAATACAGCCTGTACCTGTTCGTTGCATTCAATCTCGGCTTCGCTGGCGTGTATCTGACCGGGCTTGCTGTGGCAGGCGCGGTGGGCTGAACCGCGCTCGGGACGCGGCAGCTCAGAACCGGTGGGTGAGCTGCTGCGTTTACCAATGCAGGTTGAAGTGCGATCCGAGCACGAACTGATCATCGAGCAAATCCCAGCGCTCGACACAGACCTTCTTGTCAGCGCCCGGGTGCAGCTTCAACCGATTGAACGAGTTTGGAGAGGTGCCGCGTACGCGTGATGAGAGGGTGGTGCCTGCCTGGACCATCCAGATCTCGCGAGACAGCGCGGTGTACTGCTTGGACAAGGGCAATACATAGGGCAGGTGGATGTGCCCGCCCATTACCAGATCCAACCCTTCATCGGCCCAACGGTGCAGCGCATTATCTGCGTTGTGCTGAAGGTTGCTCAGATCGCTCAGCACCATCGCGCCGAAGGGCTGGTGCGCCACCACGATACGGATCTTGTTCGGGTCGCTCTGCTTGAGGCGCCGGGCAACCGCATGCACCTGCTTGTCGGTCACCAGTCCATCCTTGTGGCGCCTGGGGTGGGTGGTGTTGAGGCCGATGACCAGCATCTCGTCGTTTTCGAAGGTCGGCTCCAGATCGTCACCAAAGTGGCGACGGTAGTTGCGGTAGGGCATGAACAAACGCGCAAAGACGTTATACAGCGGGATGTCATGGTTCCCCGGGATCACTAGCGCCTTCGGGATGCCATGCCCATGCAGGCGCTGCACGAAGGCCTGAGCAGCTGCGAACTGTCCAGCCCTGGCGCGCTGCGTGATGTCGCCGGAAAAGATCAGCAGGTCCGCGCCGTGCTCGCGCACGTGGTCTTCCATGGCTTGCACGACGGCGGGCTGTTCGGTGCCGAAGTGAGTGTCGGAGATCTGCACGATGCTGGTCATGGGTGGCTGTCTTCTCGTCTGATGTCTGTGACGGGTGGCATTGTTGCATTCGAAGCCAATCGGCGCCCGGCGTTCCGGTAAATCGCAAGCAGCGCTCCCGAAACCTGTTCTGGCTCGGGTCCTGATCGCTTTCGGTTGCGCTGCGCAGGGCCTTGGACTACCCTCCGCGCTGCTTCAGGTGCCCCCTGGCGAAACGCCAGAGGGGTGAAACAGGGAAGCCGGTTCATTCGATGAAGATTCCGGCGCTGCCCCCGCAACGGTAGGCGAGACAGGACACCGCTCACAGCCACTGTGCCACAGGCATGGGAAGGCTGCGGTTCCAGGATGCAAGGCATCCGCTCGCAAGCCCGGAGACCGGCCTGTCGCATTCCACGGCAGTGCGGCGGGCGCTGATCGGGGTGCGGCTGCTTGCACCTGCGCTCCCTTCGCATTCTCCGTCTGCCCTTATCGACTGTTGTCGTGCGGCGGGCACGACGGAGACCTGAACTTGACCTGCAAGACCCTCAACACCTCGGCAGCGTTCGTGCTGCTTGGCTATGCTTCGCTTTCCCATGCTCAGCCGGTACAGCCGCTGAATCTCAACGAACAGGTGGTCACGGCCACGCGGACCGAGCAGGTGCTCAGCCCGATTGCCTCCACCAGCGTTATTACTCGCGAGCAGATTGTGCGCAGTCAGGTGCAGAGCGTTCCTGAACTGCTGCGCGGCCTGGCTGGCGTCAACGTCGCTTCCAACGGCGGACGCGGCAAGACCTCTTCGGTCTATGTGCGCGGTACCAGCAGCCAGCATCTGCTTGTTCTGGTTGATGGGGTGAAAATCGGATCGGCCACATCGGGCGGTGCGTCGCTTGAGAACATACCGGTCGAGCAGATCGAGCGTATCGAACTCGTCCGCGGTCCGCGTTCCAGCCTGTACGGCTCGGAAGCGGTGGGTGGGGTCATGCAGATCTTCACGCGGCGCGGCGATGGCGAAGGGTTCAAACCCTATTTCTCCGCAGGCGCGGGCAGTCGCTCCAGCTTTGACGGTACCGCCGGCATATCCGGTAGCCAGGGTGCCGGTTGGTTCAATCTCGGCGTGGCGAGCGCGTCAACCGACGGCATCAATTCGCGAGCCTATCGGCCCACTTCGCCTCGCGCCTATGAAGCTGATGCCGACGGTTATCGTGAGCTGTCGGGCGCCTTGCGCGGCGGCTACCGCTTCGACAGTGGACTGGTGCTGGATGGCAGCTGGCTGCACGTCGACACTCACAGCGACTACGACTCTCGGTCCACTTCGGGTGCTACGGGCCGCTTTGCCTACAGCGACGGCAGCCAGCAAGTCATAGGCGGCCGGGCACGATTCACGCCGATCGATCCATGGCTGGTCACCCTGCAGGCCGGGCATAGCGAAGACAACACCGACAACTTCCGCGACGGTCGTTTCTATTCGCGTTTCGATACCAAGCGCGATTCTTTCAATTGGCAGAATGACTTCAGCGTGGCTGAAGATCAGCTGCTAACCCTTGGTTTCGACTACCAGCAAGACCGCATCGACGTGACGGACGACTATGCGGTCGACACGCGCGACAACAAAGGCGCCTATCTTCAGTACCAGGGCCGCTTCGGCCGTCACGGCGTGTTGGCCGGCCTGCGTCGCGATGACAACGAGCAGTTCGGCAACCATGACACCGGCAATCTCGGCTGGAGCTATGACCTGCGTGACAACCTGATACTGAGCGCGTCCTACGGCACGGCATTCAAGGCGCCCACCTTCAACGATCTCTACGCGCCGGACACCGGCTTCACTGCCGGCAACCCCGACCTGCAGCCGGAGGAGTCGCAGAGCTATGAGCTGGGCCTGAAGGGTGAGCAGCAATGGGGCGAGTGGGGCCTCAACGCGTTCGAAAATCAGATTGAGGACCTGATCATCTGGAGTGGCAGCAGTCCAATGCAGCCGCAGAACGTCGATGTGGCGCGCATTCGCGGGATAGAAGGCGTGGTCGGCACCGAGCTGCTGGGCTGGGATGTCGTCACCTCGGTGACCGTCCTAGACCCACAGGACCGTAGCAAAGCCAATCACGGGCATCTGCTGCCGCGGCGCGCCAAACGGACGCTGAATGTGGACCTGGACCGTGCCATTGGCCGCTTTGCTGTCGGCACAACGCTGTACGCAGCGAGTGAGCGTTTCGACAAATCCAGCAATACCGAAGCCGAGCGTTTGCCCGGCTACGCCCTCGTAGACTTGCGTGGTGAGTACCGTCTCGATGATGCCTGGCGACTGCAGGCAAAGCTGAGCAACCTGTTCGACCGCGATTACGAAACCGCCCAGACCTATGAACAGCCAGGCCGCGCGATCCATTTCACGATCCGCTACCAGGCACTCTAATCGCGCCCGCTGGCGCGTTGTCCCAAAGGAGAACACCGATGATAAAACTGTCCCCAAGAGCCCAACTGGCTGTCGGTATTGCGCTGGCGGTGCTGATGGCTATGACCCGTGGCCAACACTTCGCCTCGGTAAATTTGCCAAGCGCTTCATGGGCGGTGTTCTTTCTGGCGGGTGTGCTGCTGGCGCCGCGCTGGGTGTTTCCGGCTTTGTTTGTCGAGGCGTCGCTGCTGGATTTCGCCGCCATCCAATGGCAGGGCGTGAGCAGTTATTGCATGTCACCGGCTTACTGGATGCTTGTGCCTGCCTACGGCTCCCTGTGGTTCGGCGGACGGATGTATGCGCGGTTGCACCGTGACCAACTGAGCAGCCTGGCGTTGCTGGCGGGCGTCGTGGTGCTCAGCGCCTTCGTGTGCTACCTGTTTTCCGGCGGTGGTTTCCTGTTTTTCTCCGGCCGCTATCCGGAACCGAGCCTGGCGCAGCTGGCTGAGCGCATCGGCACCTACTACCCCCGTTACCTGGGCAATCTGGCGCTGTATGTCGGCACCGCTGCGGTCTTGTTCGTCGGGCTGCGTGCCTGGACTGCACAGCGCGAAGGCGCTCGCGCATGAGTGAATCCAGCGAGCGCGATGCCCGCCACAAGGCGCGCATGCAGCGTAAAAAAGCCGTGGTAGACGAGAAGATTGCCGAAGCGCAGGACGAGTACGGTCTGCTGCTGGTCCACACCGGCAATGGCAAGGGCAAGAGCAGCTCGGCCTTTGGCATGGTGGCTCGTGCCCTCGGCCACGGTATCAAGGTTGGCGTGGTGCAGTTCATCAAAGGCGCTGCCAGCACCGGCGAGGAGAGTTTCTTCCGACGCTTCCCCGACGAGGTTCGCTACCACGTGATGGGCGAAGGGTTCACCTGGGAAACCCAGGACCGCCAGCGTGATATCGCCAAAGCAAAGGAGGCGTGGAGCGTCGCGGCTCAACTGTTGGCCGATCCGGAGATTGGCCTGGTGGTGCTGGATGAGCTGAACATCGCGCTCAAATACGGTTACCTGGAGCTTGATCCGGTGCTGGCTGATATCGAGTCGCGACCGCTGTTGCAGCATGTGGTGGTCACCGGCCGCGGCGCGCCGCCGGGGTTGATTGAAGCCGCCGACACCGTGACTGAAATGAGCTTGGTCAAGCATGCTTTCAAAGCGGGTGTGAAAGCGCAGAAGGGGATCGAATTTTGACGCTTGAGCTAAGGGTGTGTGCTGCTGGAGGCGGAGGCGGGCGATGAACACGTCGCATCATTGCCCGGCCTTGCTGATAGCCGCACCCGCCTCAGGCCAGGGTAAAACCACGGTAACGGCTGGCCTGGCTCGCTTGCACACCCGTCAAGGTAAACGGGTGCGTGTATTCAAGTGCGGTCCGGATTTCCTGGATCCCATGGTGCTGGCGCGCGCCAGCGGCCACCCGGTTTATCAGCTCGACCTGTGGATGGTGGGCGAGGCCGAAAGTCGCCGCCTGCTCTGGGAAGCGGCGCGCGATGCCGATCTGATTCTTATCGAAGGGGTCATGGGACTGTTCGATGGCACGCCCTCGGCAGCGGATCTGGCGCGCCAGTTCGGAGTACCGGTTCTGGCGGTAGTCGATGGTTCGGCGATGGCACAGACCTTCGGAGCGCTCGCCCACGGTTTGGCCAGTTATCAGCCGGATCTGCCGTTTGCCGGTGTGTTGGCCAACCGGGTCGGTAGCAGCCGACACGGTGAAATCCTTCGGGACTGCCTGCCTGAGAATCTTGGCTGGTTCGGCGCCCTGCCGCGCGCTGAATCCGTTGGCCTGCCCAGCCGTCATCTGGGTCTCGTACAGGCGCAGGAACTGGCCGATCTGGACGCCCGACTCGACGCGGCTGCCGACTCCCTGGCGGCGAGCGCGGATTGCAGCCTGCCAGCAGCGATCAGCTTTCCGCCACCGGCACCCGAGACACTGCCGAAACTGTTGAGCGGGGTGCGTATCGGTGTAGCACGTGACGCCGCCTTTTCCTTTGTCTATCAGGCAAATCTCGATCTGTTGCAAGCGCTGGGCGCGGAGCTGCTGTTCTTCTCACCACTGCGATTTTCCCGTTTGCCTGCTGTGGATAGCCTTTACTTGCCTGGCGGCTACCCGGAGCTGCATCTGCGAGCCTTGAGCCGCAACCATGCGATGGCAGAGGCGATACGCGCTCATCACGATGCAGGCAAGCCAATGCTTGCCGAATGTGGCGGCATGCTTTATCTGCTCGACGGCCTGACCGGCCAGGACGGAATCCGGGAAAGCATGCTCGGCTTGATTCCTGGCGAAGCGCAGATGCAGATGCGCTTTACCGCACTGGCGCTGCAGGAGGTGCAGCTGCCGGAAGGACGCCTGCGCGGCCACACCTTTCACCATTCCTCGCTCGAATCGCCAATGCAGCCACTGGCGAGAGGCGAATGCCCGAACTACAAACGAACGGCTGAGGCGGTGTACCGACAGGGTCGGCTGACGGCTTCCTATATTCACTTCTACATGCCGTCCGATTTCCGCGCGGCTGCGGCAATGCTCTGTCCATGAACGATTCAGCCTTCACCGACGAGCAGCGGGCCGGAGTTTACCGGGCCATTGGCGAGCGTCGCGACATGCGGCATTTCAACGGAGGCGAGGTCGCCCCGGCGCTGCTGGCGCGCCTGCTCGAAGCCGCGCATCAGGCGCCCAGCGTGGGCTTGATGCAGCCTTGGCGTTTTCTGCGTATCAGCCTTCCTGAATTGCGAAGCGCCATTGCCGATCTGGTCGAGGAGGAGCGACTCCTGACCGCTGATGCGCTGGGCGAGCGTGGCGAGGCGTTCATGAAGCTCAAGGTTGAGGGCATTCACGATTGCGCTGAGTTGCTGGTCGTCGCGTTGATGGAGGGTCGCGAGGCCCATGTGTTTGGCCGTCGCACAATGCCGGACATGGACCTCGCTTCGGCTGCCTGTGCGATCCAGAATCTCTGGCTCGCTGCGCGGGCTGAAGGGCTGGGCATGGGCTGGGTATCGCTTTTCGATCCTCAAGCGCTAGCCGATCTGCTGCAGATGCCCACGGGGGCCAAGCCGGTTGCGGTGATTTGCCTTGGCCCGGTGGCTGAGTTCTACCCTGCGCCAATGCTCGCGCTCGAAGGTTGGACCCAGCCGCAACAACTCTCCGAGTTGCTGTTCGATAATTACTGGGATCAGCAGTCGTGAGCGTGGCCCTAAGCTGTTTAGCGGGGGTTGCGCTGGATGCGGCACTCGGCGAACCGCGTCGCGGTCACCCGCTGGTTGCATTCGGCACGCTGGCTGACCGGCTCGAGCGTCACTTCAACGGGCCCGACGGTCGCGGTTGGCGCAGCCACGGCGTAACTGCCTGGTGCCTCGCCGTGCTGCCGCTTACGGGATTGGCGTGGCTACTCGGTTCATTGCCGGGCGTTGGCTGGCTGGTTGAGATCTGCTTGCTCTATATGGCTCTGGGTCTGCGCAGTCTTGGCGACCATTTGCTGCCGGTTGCCCGTGCGCTGCGACAGGGTGACCTGGCCGTGGCGCGCTTGCGTGTCGGTTTCATCGTCAGCCGTGATACACGCGACCTCGACGAGCACGGCGTCGCCCGGGCGGCGACCGAGTCGGCACTGGAGAACGGGAGCGATGCGGTATTCGCCGCGCTTTTCTGGTTCGTGCTGGCGGGCGCGCCGGGCGTGGTTCTGTACCGGCTGAGCAATACGCTCGATGCCATGTGGGGCTACCGCAATGAGCGCTTCGAGCGATTCGGCTGGGCCGCGGCGCGTATCGATGACGTGCTCAACTTCATACCTGCCCGGCTGGTTGCGCTGACCTATGCCTTGTTGGGCCAGACGCGCCGAGCCTGGCGTTGCTGGCGCACCCAGGCGCCGCTGTGGGACAGCCCCAACGCCGGGCCCGTGATGGCTGCCGGGGCGGGGGCATTGGGCGTGGCGTTGGGCGGTTCGGCGGTCTACCACGGCGAGCTGCACCACAGACCCGTGCTTGGCGAGGGCCAAGCGCCTCAGGCGCGCGACATCGAACGCGCACTGGACATGGTCTGGGCGGGCGTCGGTCTGTGGTTGTTGGTGCTGTTGTTTGGAGACTGGTTGAGTGCTTGAGCATGGAGGAAGGCTGCGCAGGGCGGCCGAGCATTTCGATATTCCGCTGCAGGATTGGCTGGATCTTTCCACTGGCATCGCACCTTACGGTTTCGATCTGCCGGCCATTCCCGCCGAAGCCTGGAGGCGTCTGCCGGAAACAGAAGACGAACTGGAGCCCGCCGCACAGGCCTATTTCGGTGCCACCTCGCTACTGCCAGTGGCCGGCTCCCAGGCCGCGATCCAAATGTTGCCGCGCCTGCGCGGGCCGCTGCAGGTCGGAATCGTCTCGCCCTGTTATGCAGAGCACGCAGCGGCATGGCGTCGGGAAGGGCACCGCCTCAGTGAATTCAGTGAGGGCAGCGTGCCGCGGGCCCTCGACGGTCTCGACGTGCTGGTTGTGGTCAACCCGAATAATCCCACCGGACGTCTGCTGCCACCGGAGCAATTACTCGACTGGCATGGCCGTCTTGCCGAGCGTGGTGGCTGGCTGATTGTCGACGAAGCTTTCATGGACCCAACCCCGTCTCACAGCTTGGCCCCGCATAGCCACTTACCAGGGCTGATCGTCTTGCGCTCGTTCGGCAAGTTTTTCGGCATGGCCGGTGCGCGGCTGGGTTTCGTGCTGGCGGAGCAAGGCTTGCTGTCCGTGCTCGGCGATGCCCTTGGGCCATGGCCGATTGCCGGCCCGTCACGTTTCATCGGTACCGTCTTGCTTGGTGATCGTGAGGGGCAGCACCGTCAACGCGAGCTCTTGCGAGGCGATAGCGAGCGACTGGCGCAGCTGCTTACAGAGCAGGGGTTGCCGCCCACCGGGGGCTGCGGGCTTTTTCATTGGGTTATGACGGAGGAAGCCACGATGCTCCATGAGTTTCTGGCCTGCCAGGGCATTCTGGTGCGTCGCTTCCTGTATCCGTCGAGTGTGCGCTTCGGGCTGCCGGCGGACGAAGCCGGATGGGCGCGGCTGACCCGGGCGCTGATCAGCTATCAGGCGGTACGCACATGAGCACCTTGATGGTTCAGGGCACAACCTCCGACGCTGGCAAGAGCACGCTGGTGACCGCGCTTTGTCGCTGGCTCAAGCGAAAGGGCATCACCGTCGTGCCGTTCAAACCGCAGAACATGGCGCTGAACAGCGCAGTTACCGCCGACGGGGGCGAAATCGGCCGCGCGCAAGCAGTGCAGGCCCAGGCCGCAGGATTGCCGCCGCACACCGACATGAATCCAATCCTGCTCAAGCCCAACAGCGATGTTGGCGCGCAGGTGATCATTCACGGCCGGGCCGTCGGCAACATGGATGCGGTGGCCTATCACGACTACAAACGCGTGGCGATGGAGGCGGTGCTGGCGTCGCACAAGCGCCTCAGCGATGGCTATCAGGTGGTGATGGTCGAGGGCGCGGGTTCGCCGGCCGAGATCAATCTGCGCGCCAACGATATCGCCAATATGGGCTTTGCCGAAAAGGTGGACTGCCCGGTGATCCTCATCGCCGATATCGATAAGGGCGGAGTGTTAGCGCATCTATTCGGGACACTGGAATTGCTCAGCCCAAGTGAGCAAGCACGGGTCAAAGGCTTTGTGATCAACCGCTTTCGCGGTGATATTGCGCTGCTGCAGCCGGGCCTCGACTGGCTCGAGCAGCGCACGGGCAAGCCCGTTCTCGGGGTGCTGCCTTACCTTATGGATTTCCACCTCGAAGCAGAGGACGCCGTCGACGTGCGTCAGTCGGCGAAGAGCGAGCAGACCCTGAAAGTGGTGGTGCCGGTGTTGCCGCGTATCAGCAACCACACCGACTTCGATCCGCTGCGTTTGCATCCGCAGGTTGATCTCTGCTTTATCGGGCCGGGGCAAACTGTGCCATCTGCCGATCTGATTATTCTGCCGGGCTCAAAAAGCGTGCGCGCGGACCTCGCATGGCTGCGCGCGCAAGGTTGGGAGCCGTCGATCCAGCGGCATCTGCGCTACGGCGGCAAGGTGCTGGGGATTTGTGGCGGCCTGCAGATGCTGGGCGACGCAATTGCCGACCCGCTGGGGCTGGAAGGACCGGCTGGGCAAAGCGACGGGCTGGGACTGCTGAGGTTCTCCACAACGCTGGCTGCGCACAAGCAGCTGCGCAACGTCAGGGGTCGACTGGCGATTGATGGCGCCGACATCACCGGCTACGAGATTCACGCGGGCATCAGTGACGGACCGGCACTGGAGCGTGCTGCCGTACGACTCGAAGAGGGGCGCGGTGATGGTGCGATCAGCGAGGATGGTCAGGTGCTCGGCACCTACCTCCATGGCCTGTTCGAGTCTCCCGCTGCTTGCGAGTCACTGTTGCGCTGGGCCGGGCTGGAGAAGGCGCAGCGGGTCGATTACCAGGCACTGCGCGAACGCGACATCGAGCGCCTGGCGGATCTGGTGGACAAGCATCTGGACGCCTCGCAGCTGTTGGCGCTCTGCGGGTTATCAAGGGAGACGGGGCATGATTGAGCTCATCCTTGGTGGGGCGCGGTCCGGAAAGAGCCGGTTGGCCGAGCGGCTTGCCGTTGAAAGTGGCCTGGCGGTCACCTACATCGCCACGAGCCAGCCGCTTGACGGCGAGATGAGCGAGCGCATCGCTCATCATCGTGCCCGGCGCCCTGCCAGCTGGAGGCTGATTGAAGAACCGCTGGCGCTGGCTTCGATACTGCGCGAACACGCCCGTGCGGATCGCTGCCTGCTGGTGGACTGCCTGACACTATGGCTCACCAATTTGCTGATGCTGGACGACGCGAGTCGCCTGGTTGAGGAGCGCGATGCCTTGCTCGAGTGTCTTCATGAGCTGCCGGGACGGGTACTGATGGTGAGCAATGAAACCGGGCTGGGTGTGGTGCCGCTGGGCGAGCTGACCCGCCGTTATGTCGATGAAACCGGCCTGTTACATCAAGCCCTCGCCGAGCGTTGTCAGCGGGTGATCTTTACCGTGGCGGGCTTGCCAATGACCCTTAAAGGAGTGGCGCTTTGAACACGCAGTGGTGGTTGGAGGCCTGCCGGGTACCGGACGAAGTGGCACGCCGGGCGGCACAGCAGCGCGATGCTCAGCTGACTAAACCGGCGGGTGCGCTGGGGCGTATCGACTCGGTGATCCCCCAGCTGGCGTCTTTGCAAGGGCGCGAGCGACCCTCGGTTCAGCGTATTTTCATCGCCATTTTTGCCGGAGATCACGGTGTCGCCGAGGAAGGTATCTCGGCATTTCCGCAATCGGTCACTGGTCAGATGCTTGGTAACTTCGTCAACGGCGGCGCCGCGATCAGTGTGCTTGCCAAGCAGCTCGACGCGATGCTGGAGGTGATTGATCTGGGAACGGTGGCTCCGTTGTCGCTGCCTCGGGTGCGCCATCTTTCGCTGGGGCCGGGCACCCGCAATTTCACCAGAGAATCGGCCATGAGTGCCGAAACCTGCCAGCTCGCCATGGAGGCTGGGCGCGACACTGTGCTGCGGGCGCAACAACAGCGCAGCGAGCTGTTCATTGGCGGCGAAATGGGCATCGGCAATACCACTACTGCGGCGGCGCTGGCCTGCGCCTTGCTGGGTTGCGCGCCTCACGAACTGGCTGGGCCAGGCACCGGCCTGGATGCGGCTGGTATTGCCCAAAAGAGTGCAGTCATCGAACGGGCGCTGGCGCTGCATGCGGGGCCGCACGACACCTTTGGCTGGATGCAGCGGGTCGGTGGTTTCGAACTGGCCGCGCTCACCAGCGCTTATATTGCCTGCGCGCAGCTAGGAATCGTCGCGCTGGTCGACGGTTATATCTGCAGTGTGGCAGCGTTGTGCGCCGTGCGGCTGAATCCGGCGTGTCGTGACTGGCTGCTCTTCGCGCACCGCTCGGCCGAGCCGGGCCATCTCGCTGTGCTTACAGCCCTGGATGCAAGCCCGCTTCTGGATCTCGGTCTGCGGCTAGGCGAGGGCAGCGGCGCGGCGCTGGCGGTTCCGCTGCTTCGGCTGGCCTGCGCGCTTCACGACGGCATGGCCACGTTCGACGAAGCTGCTGTCGCGGCGAAGCACTCATGAGTGTTCAGCTGGAGTTGGTGCGACATGGCGAAACCGAGTCCGGTGGCGGATTTCGAGGGCGGCTGGATGATGCGCTTACCGTAAAGGGTTGGCAGCAGATGCGCGCCGCCGTCGCCGGTGCCGGGCCTTGGGACCGAATCATCAGTTCGCCCCTGCGCCGCTGCGCAGACTTTGCAACTGAACTCGCCGAGCAACAATCCCTTGAGCTCAATCTTGAGCCTGACCTGCGCGAGCTGAACTTTGGCGATTGGGAGGGGCGCACCGCCGCCGACCTGATGATCGATCAGAGCGAAGCCCTGGGGCGCTTCTGGAACGACCCGTACGGATTCACTCCGCCCGGTGCGGAGCCCGTCGCGGACTTTGAGAAGCGCGTGCTGGCGGCAATCGAGCGACTGACCGATCGTTGCGCGGGCGAACGTGTATTACTCGTCACCCACGCGGGCGTGATGCGGCTGCTGCTGGCAGAGGCCCGTGGTCTGCCGCGAGAATGTCTGTTGCAGGTCGAGGTCAGTCATGGCGCGTTGTTCGGCCTGAGAACCGGTTTCAACGACGCCACGCTCTGGCTGGAAGAACGATGCAGCCCTTTCTGATTGCGCTGCAGTTTCTGACCTGCCTCCCGGTGCGACTGCACAGCATCCCCGAGCCACGGTTGATCGGCAGATCCCTGCTGTATTACCCGTTAGTTGGGTTGCTGTTGGGCAGCATGCTCTGCTTCCTCGGCATGGCGCTTGGCAATGCGGCGGCGCCACTAAAAGCTGCTCTGCTGTTAGCCGCGTGGGTCTGGCTGACCGGTGCGTTGCACCTCGATGGCCTGGCCGATAGCGCGGATGCCTGGCTGGGCGGATTCGGCGACCGGGAACGAACCCTGGCGATCATGAAAGACCCCTGCAGCGGTCCGGTTGCGGTCGCCGTGCTGGTGTTATTGCTGCTGTTGAAATTCGTCGCGCTATGGACGCTGCTTGAGCAAGGCAACCTGTTGATGCTGTTGGCAGTACCACTGTTGGGGCGAAGCGCAATGTTGGGGCTGTTTCTTACCACCGCCTATGTGCGGCCGGGTGGTTTGGGCCAAGCCTTAGCCGAGCACATGCCGCGCTCAGAGGCTCGGTTCGTACTGGCGCTGATCGTGCTTGCTGGCGTGCTGATGGGAGCCAGTGGCTGGCTTGCGCTGGGGGTCGCAGCGGCGGTTGGAATGCTAGTGCGTCGTAGTCTGGTCCGGCGTCTGGGCGGAACCACAGGCGACACTGCCGGAGCTTTGCTGGAACTGGTGGAATGCGCGGTGCTGGTTGGTCTGGCGCTGCTGGGCTAGCCAGGCACCTCATCCCAGCAGAGCGACTGTCTTGATCTGCGCCCAAAGCGCTTTACCTTCGATGACGCCGAGCTGGTCGGCCGAGCGCCGCGTAATGCGAGCCAGCAGCGGTGTGCCCTGGGCATTTAGACGGACCAGGACATGCGCGGGCGTATCGGCACTGACGACTTCATCCACCTGCACCGGTAGCAGGTTGCTGATGCTGGTGCCCTCTGCACGTTCCAGCGTCAGGCTGACATCCCGCGCATGGACGCGAAAGCGCAGCCGATGCCCGACCGCTTCGCTCCGCTGCGCCACCAGCACATCACCGCCCTGAAACGTCAGGCGAGTGAGGTGATAATCCAGGTCGTGTCCCGTAATTTCCGACTCGATGACAACGCCAGCATCCTCACCGAACGCGGTCGGCAGATCCAGGCGTGCCAGGGTTTCATGAAGTGCTCCCTGCGCCACCACCTTGCCCTCATCGAGCAGGACCAGGTGGTCAGCCAGTCGCGCCACTTCGTCTGGCGCGTGGCTGACATAGAGCAGGGGGATATCCAACTCGTCGTGCAGACGTTCAAGGTACGGCAGGATTTCCTGTTTGCGCTTCACATCGAGCGCAGCCAGCGGCTCGTCCATCAACAGCAGGCGAGGACTGGTAAGCAGGGCGCGCGCGATGCCGACCCGTTGCCTTTCTCCACCGGAAAGCCGCTCCGGCATGCGCTCCAAGAGGTGCTCGATACCCAGCAACTCGACAGCCTGATCCCAAGCGACGCGCCGGTCCCTCGCCGGGATGCGCTTCATGCCGAATTCGAGATTGCCTCTGACAGACAGATGGGCAAAAAGATTGGCGTCCTGAAACACGTAGCCAATGGCGCGCTGGTGCGGTGGCATAAACCACTCACGGCTTGAGTCCTGCCAGCGCTCGCCGTTGACCATCAGCGCGCCCGTGCTGCCGCGTTCGAGCCCGGCGATGCAACGCAGGCAACTGGTCTTGCCCGAGCCCGAAGGACCGAACAGAGCGGTAACACCTCGCCCCGGTAGTTCGACATCGACGTCCAGCGTGAAGCCTGGATGGGTCAGGCGCAGGCGAGCATGGATCCCGCTCGGGTTGCTGGTCATCCGCGCCACCCCTGCCGAATGGGGCTCGCATAGAGCGTGAGCAGTACAAGAAAGGAAAACAGCAGCATCCCGCCGGCGAGCCAGTGTGCCTGGGTATATTCCAAGGCTTCGACGTGATCGTAGATCTGCACGGACAGCACGCGGGTTTTCTCCGGAATGTTGCCGCCGATCATCAACACCACACCGAACTCGCCGACTGTATGGGCAAAGCCGAGAATGCTGGCGGTTACGAAGCCTGGCCGAGCCAGCGGCAACACGACGCTGAAGAAGGTGTCCACTGGCCCTGCACGCAAGGTCATCGCGGCTTCCAGGGGGCGTTCACCAATCGCTTCGAAAGCGTTCTGCAACGGTTGCACCACGAAGGGCATCGAGTAGAAAACCGACCCCACTACCAGGCCGGCAAAGGTGAACGGCAAGACACCCAGACCGAGCGACTGGGTCAGTTGCCCAACGGGTCCATTGGGTCCCATCGCGACCAGTAGATAGAAACCGAGCACACTGGGCGGTAGCACCAGAGGCAGCGCCACCACGGCGCCAATGGGGCCTTTAAGGCGTGAGCGGGTCCGCGCCAGCCACCAGGCAATCGGCGTACCTAATAGCAGCAGCAGGAGGGTGGTGACGCTGGCGAGTTTGAGTGTTAGCCAGATGGCCGAAAGGCTGGCGTCATCCAGAGTGGGCATTTCCATCACCTACCGGTCATAACCGTAGGCTTTGATCACCTCGGCTGCCTCTGCGCTTTGCAGGTAATCGAGCAGCGCTCGCGCCGCTGGGTTGTGCTGACCTTTGTTCAGCAAAATGGCGTCCTGGCGAATCGGTGGATGGTAGGCGGCAGGCACCACCCAGCCTGAACCTTGCCGTATCACTCCATCTTCAACTACCTGCGAAAGGGCAACGAAGCCGAGTTCGGCGTTGCCGCTGGCAACGAACTGATGTGTTTGTGCGATGTTTTCGCCCTGCACCAACTTGCCCCGGACCGAATCTGACAGGCCCAGCTTTTTTAGCGTGGCCACAGCCGCGGCCCCGTAGGGCGCGGTCTTTGGGTTGGCGATGGCCAGGTGGCGAAACGCTTGGTCACTGAGCACGGCGGCCTGATCATCAACGAGGTCTTGTTGGGCCGACCACAACACCAGTGTGCCAATGGCATAAGTGAAGCGGCTTCCAGCGACGCCCAACCCTTCGTCTTCCAGCCTGGCGGGAACCTGTTCATCCGCTGCCAGCAGTATTGAGAAAGGCGCGCCGTTGCGAATCTGTGCGTAGAGCTTGCCCGTCGAGCCAAAGGCCAGCAGCGCCTTGTGCCCGGTGTCTCGCTCAAATCGTTCGGCGATGACGCGCATGGGCGCGGTGAAGTTCGACGCAACCGCAACCTGGACTTCTCCAGCGAGGCCCATCAAGGGGGTGAGTGCAGCGAAAGCCGCGATGAGCGTCATACGGGTTCGATTCATCATCTTCGTCAATCTACCGCGATTATTACGTGGGAGGCCTTGACCAGTGCCGTACAGGGCTGGCCTACGGCTAATCCGAGCGCCTCTGTGCTTTCGTTGGTGATGACCGCGCTCAGCGTGCGGTTGCCGGGAAGCTGCAGCTTGACCTCGCAGCTGACCGCGCCCGGCGTGATCGCGCTGACTGTCCCGCTCAAGCGGTTGCGGGCGCTTATTTTCACCTCTGGATCGGGCGACAGCAGGACGAAGCTAGCTTTAACCAGCGCCATGGCTATCTTGCCGGTCGTGAGCTGAAGCTCGTCGATGCTGTCGTTGGTCAGCGTCGCGGTCATGGTTTGCCCGTCGCCGATATCCAGGCTGACGCTGCCATTCACCGCGCCTCTTTCAACTTGGGTGATGCGGCCGCGGAACTGGTTGCGTGCACTGGTTTTCATCGCGATCGCCCGAAGTAGTTTGTCGAAATCTTCGAATCCATCGATACCCTGGGCGACCTGTGCCAGGAAGCGTTCGTACTCGTGCTGCATGCGCTGCCAGATGTGCAGCATCTCTCGACCGAAATCGGTTAGTTGCGTCCCGCCGCCTTTAGCGCCGCCTGCGCTGCGCATTACCAGTGGGCGCTCGGAAAGGTTGTTCATCGCATCCACCGCATCCCAAGCCGCCTTGTAGCTGAGATTGATGGCCTTGGCAGCCCGGGTAATGGATCCGGTAGCCTCGATTTGTTCGAGCAGCTCGATGCGTTTGCCGCCGAGGTAGCCTTTTTCGCCACGGTTGAACCAGAGTTGTCCGTCAATGCGCAATGGCTCGAATTGTCTGGGATCGCTCATGATCGGCTCCGGTCGGGGTGACCATTCTGGCAAGCGCTATATAGAGTTGTATATAGCGTTTTTGTGGTGGCCCTGGTCTTGGCCGATAGACACCGTTGCTCCCGGCGTGACACGGGAGTAGCGTGGCTTCGATTCCACCTGGAGCTCTGTTATGAAAATCGAATGGATTGCCGCCTCACTTGCGCTGCTTTTAGTGGCTAGTCCTGCAGCGGCCGAGCAGTGCCCAGCGTTGCTTCAGCATGAGCTTCCGAAGCTGCGATCAAAGGAAATCATCGATCTCTGTGAGCAGTTTCAGGGCAAGGCGTTAGTAGTGGTCAATACCGCCAGCTTTTGCGGCTTCGCCCCTCAGTTCAAAGGGCTGGAGGCGCTGTATCAGCGCTACAAAGATGATGGGCTGATGATTCTTGGCGTGCCGTCCGATGACTTCTTTCAGGAGTCAGACGATGCGGCGGAGACGGCTGAGGTTTGCTACGTCAATTACGGCGTGACCTTTCCGATGACGCAGACACAGCCTGTGCGTGGCGGCGATGCAATCCCGTTGTTTCGCGAGCTGGCCGAGCAGGCCGGCGGGGCCCCGCGCTGGAACTTCTACAAGTATGTAGTCGATCGCAACGGCAAGGTGGTCGATTACTTCTCGAGCAAAGTTGAACCGGACGATCCAGAGCTGATCGCTGCGGTGGAAAAGGCGTTGGCAAAGTAGCGGAGGGATGCCCCGACCGAGCGGTCGGGGCGGGGTGCATCAGAAGCGGTAGGTCATGGCAGCGCCGAAACCGTGAGCGCTGTTTTCGTAGGTGGCGTTGTAAACGCCACGAGTTGCGCTAGTCTGCTGGATTTTGGTGTCCTCTTCCCACAGGTAGGAATAGGCCAGATCAACCGTCATGTCGTCGGTAGGGTTCCAGGCCAGACCGAAGCTCACCGCAGTGCGGTCGCCAGTCGGGATGCGTGGTGAGCGGTGGGTGTTGTTGGTCGGACTCTGGTCGAACGCCAGGCCGGTACGAAGCGTCCACTGCTTGTTCAGCTTATATGCTGCACCGAGTGCGTAGGACCAAGTGTCGTGCCAGTCCTGCTCTTCCTCAATGGTGCCAAAGGCAGCGGTGGCCGGGCCTGCTGCGACACCGCCATTTTCGACAATAATTGACTCGAGACGGCTCCAGCGGGTCAGCATCGCGCCGCCGTATAGGGTCCACTGATCGTTCAATTCGTGGGTAATCGAGACGTCGATAGATTCAGGCGTTTCGAGATCCAGCGACGCATCGTATTCGCCGTACGCGCCTATGAAGGCCAGAGTTGGGTCGTTACCAGATACTCGAGTATCACCTTCGAGGGTGTAGTCGACTTTGGAACGGTAGGTAATGCCAGCGCGAGTGTGTTGGGTGAACTCGTACAGTACGCCAACGTTGAAACCCAAAGCCGTGTCGTCACCTTTGATCTTGACGCGGCTATCGGCTGTCGCGCCGGGGGTGGCTGGCGGGACCGCGCTTTCAAGTTGCCCGTCGATCCGGTTGATCGTTGGGCCGAAGCCGACCGAAAGCTTTTCGTTGAAACGATAGCTGACGGTGGGCTGTACGGTGATCACACGGACTTCACTGTAATCCCCAAAATAGCGACCTTCGAAGCCGCTCTCATAGTCGGTAATCAGGCCGAAGGGTACGTACACACCAACGCCAACCGCCCATTTATCGTCCAGCGGCTTGACGTAGTAGCCCATCGGGACCGCGGTGACAGGGACCATATCGCCGTCGTTGCTACCGCTGGCGGGAAAACTGCTGGTGTCGTTGATATCCGTCTTTGCGTTAATTGCCGCCATACCAAAGCTGACCTGTTCACGGTCAAGGCG
The DNA here is from genome assembly GCF_902506445.1 of Pseudomonas sp. 9Ag. Lineage (NCBI taxonomy): Bacteria > Pseudomonadati > Pseudomonadota > Gammaproteobacteria > Pseudomonadales > Pseudomonadaceae > Pseudomonas > Pseudomonas sp. 9Ag. Next base: position 2,150,223 of record NZ_LR733836.1, on the reverse strand, counting down.
TGACATCCCAGCAGGGTTGCCGAAGAGGGTGGTGGCATCATCGGCAGAAGAAGAGCGACCGGCAAATGAGGTGCCCATGCCGCTGATGCTTTGTTCGTTAAGGGCGAAGCCGGCAGCCATGGCCTGAGTGGAAAGGGCGCCTACGGCTACTGCAATCGCGGTCTTCAACCATGTTTTTTTCATTGTTGTACTCCAGGGGAAAAAGCGGCTCGGACCCTATCAAGCTTCTCTGATTAGCCGCAAACGAAAGAGTGCAATTTTTCGTAAAGCGCGACGATCGGCGCCGATAAACGGCTGAATAGCCGATAAAAGCCGTTGGGCCTAAATTGACCATGCAGTCATATTTCGCTGCTTGGGTCAGGCTACAGGGCGTGCAGGATCGGTGATCCACTCGCTCCATGAGCCTGGATACAGTTTGGCCAGTGGGTGGCCGGCCAGACACAGGGCAAACAGGTTATGACAGGCCGTTACGCCAGATCCGCAATAAGCAACCACGGTCTCTGCTGGCTGATTGGTCAGTAGTCGATCGAATCGAGAGCGCAGCTGGTCGGGGGAGAGAAAGTGCCCCATGGCGTCAAGATTTTCAGTGAACGGCACGCAGCGAGCGCCAGGAATATGCCCAGCCACGGGGTCGATCGGTTCGTGCTCGCCGAGAAATCGGGGTAGGGCACGAGCATCAATTAAGGTCAGGCCTGGCTGCCCAAGGCGTTCCGTCAGTTGTTGTGCAGAGATCAGCAGGTCGTCGTCGGGCGTGCCGTCGAACTGGCCGGGCTGACGATCTGCCGATTCTTCGGTTACCAGCCCGCCAACCTCACACCAGGCTTTGAATCCGCCATCCAGCACATAAACACCGCTGCGTTTGCCTACCCATGCCAGCAGCCACCATGCCCGCGCGGCGAAGGCGCCAGGGCCGTCGTCATAGAGCACGACCTCGCTGTCGTTGTTCAGACCTGCAGCGCGAAGGCGCGCGATCAGATGCTCCGGCTGCGGCAACGGATGTCGACCGGTCTGGCCGCTAACTGCTGGGCCTGAGAGATCCTTTTCCAGATCGAGAAAGCGCGCCCCGGGGATATGCGACTGCTCATAGCTGCGCCTACCTTGATCAGCGTCTTCGAGCGCGAACCGACAATCCAGAATGCACAGGTTTGGCTCCGAGCGTCGTGCGGTCAGTTTAGCGGGGTCGATCAGTTGAGCAAGCGGCATGGCAGGTCTCCGTGCGGATTTTGCGGGAACGTTATCACGCAGGCCGGCGTGGCCGATCAATGCGCTGCGAATACCGGGACGCGATATATACTGCGTGCCTTTTCGCCCGCTCGTCGGTCGTAACACCGAACAACAAGGAGGGCCTAGTGGCCATCGAAACTCAATGGGTGCTGGATGATGCGCAGCTGACCCGACTTTGTGCCGAGTGGCGCCAGCTGCCTTATGTAGCGGTGGACACTGAGTTCATGCGGGTCGATACCTTTTACCCGATCGCCGCGCTGCTGCAGGTCGGTGACGGGCGTTGTGCCTATCTGATCGACCCGTTGCTGATTACCGATTGGTCTGCGTTTGCGGGTCTGCTGACGGACCCGTCGGTTGTGAAAGTCCTGCATGCCTGCAGCGAGGATCTGGAAGTTCTCTGGCGGCTTACCGGTAGCCTGCCGGTGCCGTTGTTCGATACGCAACTGGCCGCTGGCTATCTGAACATCGGATTCTCAATGGGCTACTCGCGGTTGGTGCAGAGCGTGCTGAACATCGAGTTGCCGAAAGGCGAGACTCGTTCCGATTGGCTTCAGCGGCCGTTGAGCGAGATGCAAGTGCGCTACGCAGCCGAAGACGCACAGCACCTGGCGGAGTTGTACGAGGCGCTGCTGCCAAAGCTGTCCGAGGAGAAGCGTGCCTGGGTGATGGAGGACGGTGCGGAGCTGGTCGCCAATCTGCAGCGTGAAACCGATCCTGACGAAGCCTACCGTGAGGTCAAACAGGCGTGGCGCCTCAAGCCGCGTCAGCTTGCAGTGCTGCGAGTCCTGACGGCCTGGCGTGAGCGGCAGGCGCGAGCACGTAATCAGCCGCGCAATCGGGTGCTACGTGAGCACAGCCTGTGGCCGTTGGCGCGCACCCAGCCGACTGATCTTGTAAGCCTGGCGCGTATCGATGACATGCACCCGCGCACGGTGCGCCAGGATGGCGAGACTTTGCTCGAACTGATCCGTACGGCCGCCTCTACGCCCGAGCAGGACTGGCCGCAATCTTTACCGGAGCCGTTGCCACTCGATGCGTCGGGACTGCTGAAAAAACTACGTGCTGTCGGTCAGCGGGAAGCCCAAGTCATGGACATCGCACCGGAACTGATGCTGCGCAAGAAGGTGCTGGAAGCCTTGTTGAAAACCGGATATCCCGACGGTCCTTACGAACTGCCTGATTCGCTGCGTGGTTGGCGTCGTGAACGAATGGGGCAGGCCCTTCTCGAAGTGCTGGAAGAGAAATCATGAAACGCATCTGCTCCATTTATAGAAGCCCGCGCAAGAGCGGGATGTACCTGTACGTCGAGCGCAGCGAAGCGCTCGCCCGGGTCCCTGAAGCCCTGCTTGCGGCCTTCGGCCCGCCGCAGCTTGCCTTTGATATCGTCCTTACGCCTGAACGCAAGCTGGCGCAGGAGGACATTGCGACGGTGCTCGATAACCTTGAGAAACAAGGTTATCACCTGCAGATGCCGCCTCCTGAGGAGGACTATATCGAGCACTTGCCGGAAGAATTACTCCGGCGAAATGATCCGATGTAGAGCTCTGGGCGGCCTTCGGTCGGCTTAGCGCTGACTTAACCGCTCCGAACTTCCACGTGCTTGGCCAGCTCCTCGGCAGTGGCTAGACTCGCAACTTTCCTTGAGATGGCTATTTTCATGGCGGCAAAAGTCGAACCCTTCTGGATGCGCAAGACTCTGGCCGAGCTGGATGCGGCCGAGTGGGAGTCGCTGTGCGACGGCTGTGGCCTGTGCTGCCTGCAAAAGCTCGAGGATGAAGAGGATGGCAGCGTCTATTACACCCGGATCGCCTGCAAACTGCTTGATCTGAAAAGTTGTCGATGCACTGACTACCCCAATCGCCGTGCCAGTGTTCCTGACTGTGTCCAACTGACAGCTAAAGACGCGGCGCAATTCAAATGGTTGCCGCCAACCTGTGGCTATCGCCTCGTAGCTGAAGGCAAGGATCTTCCGCTTTGGCATCATCTGGTGTGTGGCGATCCGGATGCCGTACATGCCGAGCGAATTTCCCAGTCGGGCCGTATGATCGCCGAAGGCTCCGTGGCTGACGAAGACTGGGAAGATCATCTGATATTCCGGGCCGGTTGAATCTACATCGACCCGCGTCGTCATAGCACTGAACCCAATCTGGAGCCGCTCGATGCCCCGCCGTCAGTTACCGCTGCTTGCCGTTCTGTTGCTCTCATTCGTGACGCCACTTCAAGCGGCCAAACGGGTCGATCTGGACTACACCGTCAAGTTCGTTCCCGAACAGGATGCGGCAGAAGTGGAGCTCCTCCTTGAGGATGGCAGCGCCGTTAAGTTTCTCGATTTGAATCTCGGCGGGGAAGGTGCCTACAGCGATTTTCAAACCGATGGCGAAAGCAGCTGGGAGCAGCAGGGTGGTCGCGGTGTCTGGCGGCCCGCGCCTGGCAAGGCGCGGCTGAATTACCGGGTCAAGATCAGTCATCAGCGCAAAAGCGGCCGCTTCGATGCGCGTATGACCGACGACTGGGCATTGCTGCGCGGGGACGATCTGGTGCCTGCCGGTCGGCTTGACCAGCAGGATGGCGTCAGGCTGGTTTCTCGACTGCAGTTCGAGCTGCCGGCAGATTGGAAGAGCGTAGAGACCGGCTGGCCACGTATCGGCAAGAATCGCTTCCGCATCGACAATCCCGAGCGCCTTTTTGATCGTCCGACCGGCTGGGTTCTCGCCGGCAAGCTTGGCAGTCGCCGTGCCCGACTGGGCGAGACTGATGTATCGGTGTCAGGTCCGGTGGGCGAGGGGCTGCGCAGGATGGATATCCTCACCTTGCTAACCTTCGTCTGGCCTGAAATGCAGAATGTATTCCCGCGCGATCCCGCAAAACTATTGGTTGTCGGGGCTGGTGACCCGATGTGGCGGGGCGGCTTGTCTGGCCCTAACTCGTTGTTCATGCACGCCGACCGGCCATTGGTCAGTGAGAATGGCACCAGTTCGCTGGTGCACGAGCTGGTTCATGTGTTCAGCCGAATCTCCGATGCAGACCGCAGTGACTGGATCAGCGAAGGGCTGGCCGAGTACTACGCAATCGAACTGATGCGCCGCGCCGGCGGCATGAGCGAGGATCGCTACCAGGCGGTCAGGGAGCACCTGACCAAATGGAGTCGCAAGGTCGATAGTCTGCGTACCGAGCGATCCAGTGGCCCGATCACAGCCAGAGCTGTGCTGCTGCTACAGGAGCTTGACCGGGAGATCCGCCAGCGCAGCAAGGGTCGCCACTCACTGGATGACGTTGCGCGGGGTTTGATGCGCCTGGACCGGGTAACCACCGACGACTTCATCAATATCACCGAAACCATGCTGGGTGGTGGCTCGAAGGTTCTGGATACTCGGTTGTTGCGCTAAGGTCGTCCAGGCTGCACAGGCGCGTGTGACCTGTGGACGAATCCATTCGGGTAAGGATCCTTGATGAATCTGATTGATCTGCGCAGCGATACGGTCACGCAGCCGACCTCGGGGATGCGCGAGGCCATGCTGGAGGCCGTCACCGGCGATGATGTGTATGGCGAGGACCCTACGGTACGCCAGCTAGAACAGAGGCTGGCGGCGCAGCTGGGGTTGCAGGCTGGATTGTTTGTCCCCAGCGGAACCATGAGCAATCTATTGGCGCTGATGTCGCATTGCGAGCGGGGCGACGAGTACATCGCCGGACAGTTGGCCCACGTTTACAAGTACGAGGCAGGCGGCGCCGCGGTGCTTGGCTCGATCCAGCCGCAGCCTGTCGAGATGGAGCCGGATGGTTCGTTGGATCTGGCACGCGTCGCGGCTGCGATAAAGCCGGACGACTTCCATTTCGCCCGCACGCGTTTGCTAACTCTTGAAAACACGATGCATGGCAAGGTCCTGCCGCTCGCCTACCTGGCTGAGGCAAGAGCGTTCACGCAGGAACGTGGGCTTGCTCTTCATCTGGATGGTGCTCGACTGTTCAATGCGGTGGTCAAGTTGGGTTGCACGGCTGAAGACATCGGCCGCCATTTCGATTCGGTGTCGGTGTGTTTGTCGAAGGGGTTGGGTGCGCCTGTCGGTTCGGTGCTATGCGGTGAGGAAGCCTTTATCGCCAAGGCTAGGCGGCTGCGTAAAATGGTCGGCGGTGGCATGCGTCAGGCCGGCGTGCTGGCAGCGGCAGGGCTCTACGCGCTGGATCACCAGGTGCAGCGCCTCGCCGAGGATCACCAGCGGGCGCATGACATTGCCGGGGGCTTGGTAGCGCTGGGCTATCGGGTCGAGCCGGTCCAGACCAACATGGTGTACGTCGATATGGGCGATCGTGCGGCGTCGCTCAAAGCGTTTTGCTCGGGGCGCCGGATCGTCCTCACGGCGGCGCCTCGGTTGCGGCTGGTAACGCACATGGACGTATTGCCCGAGCATGTCGAGCCAATTCTCGAAACCTTCGCCGCCTTCCTCATGGCATAGGTTCGAATCGCTGTCGAATAGCTTGATTCAATCTTATTTATCCTCTATGCGCGCGGCAAAGGGCCGATATAATGCGGCCCTTTGCCGGCTATCCGTATGGTTAGCTGTGAACCGGCTCCCGGTGCCGCCTCGCCGCGTCGTTTTGCAGCCGTTCGGCCGCAGTCCTCTGGAAGAGATCTATGAAAAGCGCAGAAATCCGTGAAGCCTTCCTCCGCTTCTTCGAAGAGAAGGGCCACACCCGTGTGGCCTCCAGTTCGCTGATTCCCGCGAACGATCCGACCCTGTTGTTCACCAACGCAGGCATGAATCAGTTCAAGGACTGCTTCCTCGGGCTGGAAAAACGCGCCTACACCCGCGCAGCCACCAGCCAGAAGTGCGTGCGCGCCGGCGGTAAGCACAACGATCTGGAGAACGTCGGCTACACCGCGCGCCATCACACCTTTTTCGAAATGCTCGGCAACTTCAGTTTTGGCGATTATTTCAAGCGCGATGCGATCAACTACGCCTGGGAATTCCTGACCTCTGACAAGTGGCTGAACCTGCCAAAAGCAAAGCTCTGGGTAACCGTCTACGCCAGCGATGACGAAGCCTATGACATCTGGACGAAGGAAGTGGGCGTCCCCGCGGAGCGTATGGTCCGTATTGGTGACAATAAGGGCGTGCCGTACGCCTCCGACAATTTCTGGGCCATGGGCGACACTGGCCCATGTGGTCCCTGTACCGAGATTTTCTTCGACCACGGCGACCACATCTGGGGCGGCCCACCGGGTTCGCCAGAAGAAGACGGTGACCGTTACATCGAGATCTGGAACAACGTATTCATGCAGTTCAATCGCACCGCGGATGGTGTGATGCATCCGCTGCCAGCTCCGAGTGTCGATACCGGCATGGGGCTCGAGCGCATCAGTGCTGTGCTGCAGCACGTCAATTCGAACTACGAGATCGACCTTTTCCAGAGTCTCTTGAACGCCGCTGCTCAGGCCATTGGCTGCAGCAACGAGGGTCAGGCTTCGCTCAAGGTTGTGGCCGATCACATTCGTTCCTGCGGCTTCCTGATCGCCGACGGCGTGACGCCTTCAAATGAAGGTCGCGGCTATGTGCTTCGTCGTATCGTTCGTCGTGCCTGTCGCCATGGCAACAAGCTCGGCGCCAAGGGCAGCTTCTTTTACAAGCTCGTCGCCGCATTGGCTGCGGAAATGGGCGATGCCTTTTCCGAGTTGAGAACCCTGCAGGCGCACATCGAGCGCGTGCTGAAGACTGAAGAAGAGCAGTTTGCAAAAACCCTTGAGCAGGGCCTGAAAATTCTCGAACAGGATCTGGCTGACCTTCAGGGTTCCGTGATTCCTGGTGACGTGATCTTCAAGCTGTATGACACCTACGGCTTTCCTGTCGACCTGACCGGCGACATTGCGCGTGAGCGCGAGTTGACGCTCGACGAAGAAGGGTTCGAGCGTGAAATGGAGGCGCAGCGTGAGCGGGCGCGTTCGGCCAGTGCCTTCGGCATGGACTACAACAGTCTGGTCAAGGTCGAGGGTGAAACGCGTTTCACGGGTTATATGGGTACCTCCGGCAGCGGCAAGGTGCTGGCGTTGTTCAAGGAAGGCATTGCTGTACAGAGCCTGTCGGCAGGCGAGGAGGGTGTGGTCGTTCTCGACGAGACGCCGTTCTACGCCGAATCCGGCGGGCAGGCCGGCGACTGCGGATACCTTTCGGCAGATGACCTGCGCTTCGATGTGCGCGACACCAGCAAGGCCGGTGGTGCGTTCCTGCATCACGGCATCCTGGACAGTGGCAATCTGCAGGTGGGTGCGACCGTAGATGCGACGGTCGACTCTTCCGTGCGCCAATCCACGGCGCTGAACCACTCTGCGACTCACCTCTTGCACGCAGCGCTGCGCCAGATGCTTGGTGAACACGTGAGTCAGAAAGGCTCGCTGGTCGACAGTCAGCGGCTGCGCTTTGACTTCAGCCATTTCGAGGCGATCAAGCCCGAACAGCTGAAGGCGCTCGAAGACAAGGTCAACGCCGAGATCCGTAACAATTCGGCAGTTGAGACTGAGGAAACCGACATCGAGACGGCTAAGAGCAAGGGTGCGATGGCGCTGTTCGGCGAAAAGTACGGCGATCAGGTGCGCGTGTTGACCATGGGGGGCGGTTTCTCTGTCGAGCTGTGCGGCGGGACTCATGTCAAACGGACCGGCGACATAGGCTTGTTCAAGATCGTCAGTGAAGGTGGTGTGGCTGCAGGCGTTCGGCGCATCGAAGCGGTCACTGGCGAGCAGGCGCTAGCCTATCTGAACCGTGCCGAGGAGCAGTTGAAAGAGGTTGCCGGCTTGGTAAAAGGCAGCCGTGACAATTTGCTAGACAAGCTGGGCGCGATGCTCGAACGCAACCGCCAGCTGGAAAAGGAATTGGAGCAGCTCAAGGCTAAAGCGGCCAGTGCTACTGGCAATGATCTGGCCAGCGCCGCCGTGGACGTTAAAGGCGTGAAAACCTTGGCCGCTCGCATTGATGGTTTGGACGGCAAGGCGCTCCTGGCCTTGGTGGATCAATTGAAAAACAAGCTCGGCAGTGGCGTCATTCTGCTCGGCGGCGTGCAGGACGAAAAAATTGTGCTCGTGGCTGGCGTTACGCAGGATCTCACCGGCCGTTTGAAGGCTGGTGAACTGATGAAGCAGGCTGCTGCGGTTGTTGGCGGCAAAGGCGGCGGTCGCCCGGATATGGCACAAGGCGGTGGGAGCGATGTGAGTCGCCTCGACGAAGCATTAGCCATCGCCGAGGGGTTCGTCGCGAACGGCTTGTAAGCAGGGGAGTGCCAGGTTCGCCTGGCCGCAAGGGACTGTTGGTTCGGTGCCTGTGTCGAATCTGAGCCTGGTCGGGCCGATGTCGTTAGCACTACGTGATGCTGGCTGGAATGATTAACAAGCGCCCTTGACGGGCTTAGGCGGCGATGAGATGGCTTTGATCGTACAAAAGTTTGGAGGTACCTCGGTTGGCTCCGTCGAGCGCATCGAGCAAGTAGCGGCGAAGGTCAAAAAGTTCCGCGAAAAAGGCGACGATATAGTCGTAGTGGTCTCGGCCATGAGCGGGGAGACCAATCGGCTCATTGATCTGGCTAAGCAGATCAGCGAGCAACCTGTGGCCCGCGAGCTGGACGTGATGGTGTCTACAGGGGAGCAGGTGACTATTGCTCTGCTGGCGATGGCGCTGATCAAGATCGGTGTGCCTGCCGTGTCCTATACAGGCAGCCAGGTTCGCATTCTGACCGACAGCGCCCATACCAAGGCGCGCATCCTCCAGATCGATTCGCAGCAGATCCAGAAAGAGCTCAAGGCCGGGCGTGTCGTCGTCGTGGCCGGTTTCCAGGGCGTGGACGAAAGCGGCAACATCACCACCCTTGGTCGTGGCGGCTCAGATACCACCGGTGTAGCGCTGGCCGCTGCGCTGAAGGCTGACGAGTGCCAGATATATACCGACGTCGATGGGGTTTACACGACTGACCCGCGTGTTGTTGCCAAGGCTCAGCGTCTGGACAAGATCACGTTTGAAGAGATGCTCGAGATGGCGAGTCTCGGCTCCAAGGTCTTGCAGATCCGCGCCGTGGAGTTTGCCGGCAAGTACAGCGTACCGTTGCGTGTGCTGCACAGTTTTCAAGAGGGTCCAGGAACCCTCATTACCCTTGATGAAGAGGAATCCATGGAACAGCCCATCATTTCCGGCATCGCGTTCAATCGTGACGAAGCCAAGCTGACTATTCGTGGCGTGCCGGATACTCCGGGGGTGGCCTTCAAGATTCTCGGGCCGATCAGTGCGGCGAATGTCGAGGTGGACATGATCGTGCAGAACGTCGCGCACGATAACACCACCGACTTCACCTTCACTGTTCACCGCAATGACTATCACAACGCGCTGCAAGTGCTGGAAGGCATTGCTCGCGATATGGGCGCTCGCGAAGTCATAGGCGATACCGAGATTGCCAAGGTTTCGATTGTCGGCGTAGGCATGCGCTCTCATGCTGGCGTTGCCAGTCGCATGTTTGAAGCGCTGGCAAAGGAGAACATCAACATACAGATGATCTCTACCTCTGAGATCAAGGTGTCGGTCGTGATCGAGGAAAAGTACCTTGAGCTGGCGGTGCGGGCGTTGCATACCGCATTCGAGCTGGATGCGCCTGCGGGCAAGGGAGAATGACACGCTAAGTGCGATAGATTCGAGCCTTCCGTCGATTTCGCCGGGGCTGAAGGAACTTTAGAGTCGTGGTTACTGGTCAATAGCTGGTGAAAGGCTCTAGGTCGATGTTTCACGGAACATTATCCGTCTTTATCTTTGCAGACTGTTTACTGAATTGAATCCGTTTTTAAGGAGAAAGGAATGCTGATTCTGACTCGCCGGGTCGGAGAGACCCTGATGGTGGGTGACGATGTGACTGTCACTGTGCTGGGTGTCAAAGGAAATCAAGTGCGAATAGGAGTGAATGCACCCAAAGAGGTAGCGGTGCATCGCGAGGAGATTTATCAACGGATCCAGAAAGAAAAAGATCAAGAACCAAACCATTAATATTTATGTGATTTTTGGCTTTGCAAGCGGGGCGAAGATGGGTATCATGCGCCCCGTGTTGCGGAGAGGTGGCCGAGTGGCCGAAGGCGCTCCCCTGCTAAGGGAGTACATCTCAAAAGGGTGTCGGGGGTTCGAATCCCCCCCTCTCCGCCATTTTGCATAGTTTGGTTGTGAATAGGTTTTGCGGTTCAGTTTGATGGTAAATCATTGAGCTAAAAGAGCTTGACCAACAAATTCACAAACTTATAATGCGCACCCTCAAGTGCACTCATAGCTCAGCTGGATAGAGTACTCGGCTACGAACCGAGCGGTCGGAGGTTCGAATCCTCCTGAGTGCACCATTTTAGAGAATCCCAGAAATGTGGTTCTTTGTTGTAGCCAGCAGTGATCTGGTTTATCAATCGCTTTTGCACTCATAGCTCAGCTGGATAGAGTACTCGGCTACGAACCGAGCGGTCGGAGGTTCGAATCCTCCTGAGTGCACCAACTTAAGAAAGGGCCTGCAGTGATGCAGGCCCTTTTTTATTTGGGAGTCAGCGCTTTCCCTGAACGCAGCCGTGCTCGTCGAAGCTGATGGTCTGCGTTCGGCCCGTTTTGCTGCTGTAACGATACTGTACGCGGCCATTGCGGCTGGTGACCGTGTCGGGTTTGCCGAAGGTGCTATCGATATCGTCGCGGGTCATGCCTGGACGAACTTGCTGTTTAATCAACGCATCTCTTCTGGCGCGTCCAATTATTCGGTTTCCGCATCCATCATCCTGCGCGCCGACCACGATAAGGCTTCGAGTCAGCTCTTCCGTTCGGCGCTTGCGTTGTTTTGAGGGATTGGCCAACGGTACCGCTTTGCCGGAACTAGGCGTAGGGTTTACGGCTTCCTGGCGCTGTGCCGACTGATCGATCGGACACCCCTGTCGAGTAAAGGTAACGTGGCCTGCGGCATCACTGCAGCGATAGATGCTTGCGGCGAATGTCGGGGCGGTCGAGAGGAGCAGGGCGCAGCAGCTTCCTGTAATCAGTTTGTTCATGGTCGTCCTCCTTGACGATAGGTTGGCCCAGCCTAGCCAAATACTTCTTGGCTCGCAGTGGTGCCTTTCCGCAACGTGAATGCGTCCACATTGATAGCGCGCGATCCCTCTGTGGCTACGCGCAAGCGATTGTATTGCCTGTATTTCGCGGTCGTGCATCGCGGTTGCGGTGGTATTATTGCGCGGTCCGCCCTTCGGGCTCCTGGATCCCCCTCATGGATTTGCCCAGTAGTCGTATAAAACCTTCGCTTGCCAATCAATTTTTGAATGATTGATCCCCTGGTGCGCTCCGCTGGGGGTGGAGTGCGCCATGACTGAAGTAGAAGCAAAAAAGCCGCAGGAAAGTCTCCAGGATCGTCTGGCGCAAGTCGTCGAGCTGCTCCATCGCCACAGGATCGTAGAAGATCTGGCGCATCGTCAGAGCCAGGAAGGGCAGCATCAGGATCTTGTCGAGAATCTGGTGCATCGCCAAAACCTCGTTGAGCTGCAGCGCAAGCTCGAGGCGCTACACCCCGCGGATATCGCTCATATCCTTGAAGCCTTACCCCTTGATGACCGGCTGACCGTCTGGCAACTGGTCAAGTCCGATCGCGACGGCGACATTCTGCTCGAGGTCTCCGACGCGGTTCGCGAGACGCTGATCGCCGACATGGATGACCACGAGCTTCTTGCGGCTGCCAAGGAAATGGACGCTGACGAGCTGGCCGACCTGGCGGCCGAATTGCCCCGAGACGTTGTTCACGAGCTGATGGAAACGCTCGATGCGCAACAGCGTGAGCGTGTCCGCTCGGCGCTGTCCTATGAGGAGGATCAGGTTGGCGCGCTGATGGACTTCGAGATGGTCACGATTCGAGAGGATGTGAGCCTGGAAGTCGTGCTGCGGTATCTACGGCGGCTCAAAGAGCTGCCTGGTCATACCGACAAGTTGTTCGTTGTCGATTACGACGGCGTGCTTAAGGGTGTTCTTCCGATCAAGCGATTGCTGGTCAATGATCCGGAGCGGCATGTGGCTGAGGTGATGGCCAGTGATCCGGTGACCTTTCATCCGGATGAGGATGCTTATGAGGCGGCCCAGGCATTCGAGCGCTACGACTTGGTATCAACGCCTGTCGTGGACAAGAGCGGCAAGCTGATCGGGCGTCTGACCATCGATGAGATGGTGGACTTGATCCGCGAGGAGAGCGAAAGCGAAGTGCTCAACATGGCGGGTCTGCGTGAAGAAGAAGATATCTTCGCCTCTGTGTGGAAGTCGCTGCGCAACCGTTGGGCCTGGCTGGCAGTCAATCTCGTTACCGCCTTTGTTGCTTCACGCGTCATCGGTCTGTTCGATGGCTCAATCGAGAAGCTGGTTGCATTGGCTGCGCTGATGCCGATAGTTGCAGGGATTGGCGGTAATTCAGGCAACCAGACAATCACCATGATTGTGAGGGCAATGGCGCTTGATCAGATGGGTACTGGTAACAGCGCTCGCTTACTGCGTAAGGAAGCGGGTGTCGGGATGCTGAATGGCTTGATATGGGGTGGAGTTATCGGCGTCGTGGTCTATTGGCTGTACGGAAGCTGGTCGCTGGGGGTAGTCATGACTGCAGCCATGACGCTCAATCTTCTACTGGCGGCCTTGATGGGCGTGCTGATCCCGGTGACGTTAGCGCGAATGGGGCGAGACCCAGCGCTGGGTGCCAGTGTCATGATCACTGCCGTAACCGACAGTGGTGGTTTCTTTATATTTCTCGGGCTCGCAACGATTTTTCTTCTCTGACCCGCCCCTCCTGCGTCGACTTGGCGTTTGCCTTGCGCCTGTTGTTCAGGCTACTGTTCTGAAGTTTCGCACTAGCGAAGGCCCCAACTTGAAGCGAATAACAGGCGGCTCGAGCCGCTGATAGAAAGGGAATCCCGATGACCCCCAGCGAACTCCTCCTTGAAGGCGTCGAACTTATGCTGTTCGGCTTAGGTTCTGTTTTTGTCTTCCTCGTTTTGTTGATTGCCTGCATTCGCCTGATGTCTGTTGTGATCGCCCGCTTCGACAGTGCGCCCACCGCTCAGTTGGCTTCCAGCGAACCCGCTGTGGCTGAAGTGGATGCCGATGTCATTAAGGCAATCCAGACCGCTATCCATCAGCACCGCGCTCGTCGTGGTTGATTCAGAACAGGGAGTTCCCCTCATGACATCTGTCAAACAACCGCTCGGCATTACCGATGTGGTGCTTCGTGATGCGCATCAATCTATTCTGGCCACCCGCGTTCGTCTTGAAGACATGCTGCCGATTGCCGCCAAGCTTGATCAGGTTGGCTTCTGGTCCGTCGAATCCTGGGGTGGGGCGACCTTCGATTCCTGTATTCGCTATCTTGGTGAAGACCCTTGGGAGCGCATTCGCGAACTGAAGAAAGCGATGCCTAATACCCGACAGCAAATGCTGCTGCGTGGCCAGAACCTGTTGGGCTATCGGCATTACGCCGATGACGTGGTCGAAAAATTTGTTGAGCGCGCGGCGATCAACGGCGTTGACGTGTTTCGTGTGTTCGATGCTATGAACGATCCGCGCAACCTGGAAACCGCTCTGCGAGCGGTCAAGCTGCAGGGCAAGCACGCACAAGGCACTATTTCCTACACCACCAGCCCGGTGCATACCCTAGAAATGTGGGTTGACCTGGCCAAGCAGATCGAGGACATGGGCGCCGACTCGGTGGCGATCAAGGACATGGCCGGCATTCTTACGCCATATATGGCCTACGAGCTGGTCTCGCGGTTGAAGGCAAGTCTGTCCATTCCGATCCATATGCAGTGTCACGCGACGGCGGGCCTGTCTACGGCGGCTATTCTGAAGGCTGTCGAAGCAGGCATTGATAACGTCGATACGGCCATTTCCTCGCTCTCGATGACCTATGGGCATTCGCCAACCGAGTCGGTGGTGGCCATTTTCCAGGGCACCGAGCGTGACACCGGGCTTGATCTTTTGCTGCTGGAGGAAATCGCTGCCTACTTCCGAGAGGTGCGCAAGAAGTACGCAAAGTTCGAAGGGACGCTCAAGGGCGTCGACTCGCGCATTCTCGTGGCGCAGGTGCCAGGCGGCATGCTGACCAACATGGAAGGCCAATTGAAGGAGCAGGGAGCTCTCGACAAGTTTGATGAGGTGCTTGCTGAGATTCCTCGCGTCCGTGAAGATCTCGGGTTCATTCCGTTGGTAACGCCGACTTCTCAAATCGTCGGGACCCAGGCAGTCATCAACGTGCTCACCGGTGAGCGTTTCAAGTCCATCACCAAGGAAACAGCGGGCATCCTTAAGGGTGAATACGGCGCCGCACCGGCCCCTTTCAATGCTGAACTGCAGCGGCGCGTTCTTGATGGTGCTGACGTGATTACCTGCCGCCCTGCTGATCTTCTGCAGCCGGAAATGGAAAAGCTGACGGCAGAGCTGAAAGGACTGGCCCAGGAGAAAGGCATCAAGCTTGCTTCGAACGAGATTGATGACGTCCTCACCTATGCATTGTTTCCTCAGATAGGCCTCAAGTTTCTTGAGAACCGGGGCAACGCCTCTGCTTTCGAGCCGGTGCCGACTGGCAAGGAACAGGCGCCGCGCGCAGCAGGCGTGCCTGAAACTTACACGGTCGAAGTTAACGGTAAGTCTTTCGTCGTCCAGGTCAACGAGGGTGGCGATATCGAGGGGATCAAGGCGGTCGGCGGTGGGGCAGGCGTCCCACTAACAGCTACTAGCGCACCGGTCTCCGGTGCAGGCGAGCCTCAGCCGGCTCCGTTGGCTGGCAACATCTTCAAGGTCCTCGTGCAGCCCGGTCAGCTGGTTCAGGAGGGGGATCTGGTGATCATCCTCGAGGCCATGAAAATGGAGACTGAAATCCGTGCGTTCAAAGCCGGCACCGTCTCAGGTGTGAGCGTTAAGGTCGGCGACGCGGTGTCGGTGGGCGATAGCCTGCTGACCATCGCTTAAGGAGCACTGAATGGATAAGTTGCTCAAGCTTTGGCACAGCACAGGTCTCTATCACATTGAGCCTGGTCAGCTGCTGATGATCGTGGTGTGCCTGGGACTGATCTATCTGGCGATTCGCAAGGGGTTCGAGCCCTTGCTGCTAATCCCTATCGGATTTGGAGGGGTGCTAGCCAATATTCCCGTCGCCAACATGGCCGAGGGGGCAGGGATCCTCCATCTTTTCTACGAAGTTGGTTTGCCGACCAGTGTGTTCCCGCTATTGATCTTCATGGGCGTCGGTGCGATGACCGACTTCGGGCCAATGCTGGCGAATCCGAAGACGTTGCTTCTTGGCGCAGCGGCGCAGTTCGGTATTTTCGCCACCTTGCTTGGCGCTTTGTCGCTGGCCGCAATGGGGGTTCCGGGCATGGAGTTCACCCTGCGCGAGGCTGCTTCGATTGCAATTATCGGCGGTGCAGACGGCCCGACCTCGATTTTCGTAACGGCAAAGCTCGCGCCGCATCTGCTGGGGCCCATCGCTGTCGCAGCCTACTCTTACATGGCGCTGGTGCCGTTGATTCAGCCGCCCATCATGCGTGCACTGACGACGAAGGAGGAGCGCGCCATTGTCATGACGCAGCTGCGCCATGTCGGTCAGACAGAAAAGATCGTCTTTCCGCTCATGCTTGCTCTTATGGTTGGTTTGCTATTGCCGGATGCCGCGCCGCTGGTGGGGATGTTCGCGTTCGGTAACCTGTTGCGCGAATGTGGGGTCGTGGATCGTCTGGCCGACACTTCACGTAATGCGCTGATCAACATCGTGACCATTGCGCTGGGGCTAACTGTCGGCTCCAAGCTGTCCGCCGAAGCCTTCCTGCAGATGAAGACCCTTGGGATCCTACTGCTTGGTATGGTTGCCTTCTGTGGCGGTACGGCGGCGGGTGTGCTTATGGCGAAGGTTATGAATATCTTCAGCACAAACAAGATCAATCCGCTGATTGGATCGGCAGGTGTGTCGGCGGTGCCAATGGCGGCGCGAGTGTCGAATAAGGTGGGGCTAGAGGCGAACCCGCAGAACTTCTTGCTCATGCATGCCATGGGGCCGAACGTAGCGGGGGTCATTGGCTCAGCGGTCGCCGCGGGAATTCTGCTCAGCTTTGTTGGCTAGCGCTTCGGTTGATGTGTGGCTACGGGCAGCGAGAACTGGAGGATGCCTGCGCTGAAAGCGCAGGCATCTTGCGTTTTCATGTCCCGCATAAGCCCAAAGTATTGCCTAGCTGGGCAGTAAGATTTTGCCAAAAGCAATTGCCCTGACTGCTGTCAGGGCAATTACGCTGCTCATTAGTACTGAGCGGATCAATCTTCTTCTTTTGCAGCTTCGGCATCTTGCGCTATGAGTGCGATCAAGGCGTTTTGCTGGCGGTGGGCCAGTTGGCGAAAACGCTGAAGCAACTCGCGCTCATGCAGCGTTAGCTCTGGGCTGTCCAGCCGCATTGCTGAATCATCGTCAAGCGCACCTTCCTGCAGAAGGCTTTGCTCCAGCCGCGCAATGATCTCCGAATTCATGCTGCGATGATGGTTTCGCGCAACCTCTGCAATACGCTCTCGCATGCCGTCTGGGAGGCGAACCACGAATTTGTCAGCCGTGCGGCTGGAGTAAACTGCCTGCTTCATTGGGCGCATATTAAACCGGATAGTCAGGTGGGCGATGGTGGCTTATTGCCGTTCTAGTCACCGGTCTGACACCAAACAGCACATGCTGTTCCACGACCTGCGAAAAAGTTGCCGGACAACTTAATGACGCCAATTATACGGCGTACAAAAAAGGAGTAAAGCCGATTGTGGTGGCTAATGGCCTTTATGTGATCCAGCGCTTGTCTCGCCCGCATAATCGACCGCTAGCGAAGCACTGGATCGAACTTGATGCGTCGGCCTACCAATAGCGTAATCGCAAACAGCACTGCGAAGACCGCCGAACCGGTTGTGACGAGCGTATCCCAGAAGTTCGGAAGCGTAGAGCCGATACTAAGGGCACCGCACAGCACGCCGAGCACAAAGAATAGATATCCATAAATCGACACTTTTAATCTCCTATAGAACCGCGTGCAGCAATCTACGTTTAAAAGACCCAGCGTTGTGCTTGAGTAGGTTTGATCAGCGCATTGCCGCTGATGGTGCTTGCAGGCACCGAAAGTCTTGGAGTGGTCGCCTGGGAGGTTTTCGACAGCGTCTGCATTGGCTCCGCATCTGGGAAGTTCTCGAGCAGCGGGATCGCGGCAGCGGCCAAGACGGCAGTGCTGAGTAGGTAGGCTGGGCGTAGCATTGGCGTTTCCTTCGCTTAACGTTCATGTAATTAAGCACCTCCCATGCCAATGGCTTTCGGAAATAAAACCGTTGTAAATCAAATACATGCCGGTGAATATCGAAGATGCGCAATGCGTTTTGCAAGATTAGTTGAGTCAAGGTCATGCAAATTGCAAGGCGGGCGATGTGCTGCTTCAGTTCGGTGTGCATGTAGTTGTCTGATGCATCATGGGCGAGCATGACAAATGCGCCAAGGCTCGCTAACATGCTGCCGCCCGCGTGTCCCAGTAGCTCAATTGGATAGAGCATCCCCCTCCTAAGGGGAAGGTTGTGAGTTCGAACCTCGCCTGGGACGCCACATATCAGAGCGTTTTGTCCGTCGAAGCTTCTGGCAATTTCTGCAGCCTTTGCTTTGTCTGTCTCGCTGCTTGTCGCTGTCTTGAATGACACTATTCCCGCCTTCCTCATTCCAAACTATGCCCGTATGCGCCTGGCTGGCGCTGAATGCCAATCCGCCGGCTGCTCGAAAGGAAACTGCGCGGCCCTAGGGGTTCGTCGCAGCGGCGAATTAATACGTTGCTGACAAGTAGCGGGAGCTGCAAGGGATAGCCCCCATCACAGGCGCCGCCGATAGCTTCGTACGCTGTTTCAGCGGCTGGTCTGGTGGCAATGATGCAGTCCGTAGCGGACAGCTCAGCCGTTGTTGCGCAGCGTGGATATTCAGCGATCACGTCCAGCCAGCAGTGCAACTGTGACGCCTGCCTTTGCGGTCGCGGTGTGATCTAGCAGAGAAGTCTGCGCCCGAGGTCTGCTGAGCGGATCTCAAGCGCTATGGGGTTGTCGCCGTGGGAGGGGTCGCTTGCTTGGAAAGCGTCGACTTATTGTGTGCTCGAAGTGGCTAACCGTCATAGTTAACCTCGAGCTGACGAGTCGGCCCACTGGCTGGGGATCTGGCTGTGCTGGATCCGGTAACGAAGGCCGGCTGCAGCTTCGATAAGAACTATAGCCTGTGGGCTCGGCAGTATCAGCTAAATCGGTCGGTGACCTGGTCGCGTCGGGCTTCGCGCTGTAGTTGATAGACGAATCGTTCGACCTGCCGTTGCGTCAGGCCACTGATGCGGTAAAAGCGCATTCCGCAGAATGTCAGATCAAGTTTCTCGTCGAACACCACGTGCCTTAGCTCGGCTGCAGTTGTCACAACGCCAAACGGCAACTCCAAACGGAGCTGATCATACACCTGCCCTGACTGGAGGTTTGTTTGCAGGTTACCTGGAAAGCTCAACTTGCAACCCGTAGCTGACATGTCCAGCACCTTGCCGGCGAGATGCTTCTTGACCATCTTGCCGCTCAGTTCGGCAGCGATGCTCTGCCCGCTCAATGTGGCGCGATAGGCGTTCCGCCGCTGGTGGTAGAGAATCTCGTCGGGCAGAGGGATCCAATAGCAGCGCGCATCGTCCAGTTCGCCGATATGTGCTGGGTGTGGATTGTTCCAGGCAATCCGCACGCCTTCATAAAAGCCTTCGATTTGGAAAGCTTCTCCTGATCCCATCAGCCGCTCGCCATCACTAGGTATCAGCTCGTCTAATGCTAGCCAGCCCTTTTCACGATTTATCTCAACCAGGTAGGTTTGATACCGCAGCGTGCGCTCGGCAAAGCGAAGCTGCAGAGGGATATGGTTGTCCAGCAGGGGGCGTAGATTCGCCTGGACTTCGACTGGAGTCTTGAGTATCTGAGGAGGCTGAGGGCCTTCACCCTCAGCGAAAGGACTAGACACTTGGCATTGCTCTCCGGCATGTAACGACGTCAGCCGCATGATAGCACTATGATGTCATTGTGCTGCGGATGGTTCAGGCCTGGCTGAGCGGGCGATGATGAGTGCTTTTAGCGGCGCTTCCGCGCCGATCGTATAGATCCGGGGTCGTGGTGGTGCCCTGCAATACCTGCAACATTGTGCCAACGGCGCTCTGGTTGGCGCGGATAAGTTTGCCGTTGCGTTCATTGGCTTTGCGGCAGTCTTCGAGAATGCCCTCCAGTTGTTCCGCCTGGACAAGGATCTCATCGCCTATTGCCGAGCCTGCGGCAAGCTTCGCCAAGCCATTCCGGTCGGAGCTTAGCTGCGCCTTAGCCAATGCCTGGCTGCGTAGGGTGCCGTGTTGGCCCAGAAGTGCTAGCAGTGCCTGCTTTTGCGTGAGCAGCTGCTCCAGTCCAGCTAGATTGCGCTCTGCAAGCGTCTGGTATTCTGCATCGGTGAGCTCGAGTAGTGTTCGGGCGGTGCCGATATCGTCAGTCAGCTGCTGGAGCAATTCGGTATCTAGCATAGTGGCCTCTGTTGCACTCACGCCTGCTCGCCTTGGTGCCCGGCTCAGCGCTGGCTTTCGAATGACAGCAGCTTCGATGCTACTCGCTGGCTGTCGACTTGATAGCTGCCATCGGCGATTGCTTGTTTGATCTGGGCGACACGCTCCTGATCAACAGCGGGCTGCTGACTCAGCTTTTCGGTTGTCTGCTGAAGACGCTGGGCTTCGGGGCTCAGCTGAACGCTTTCTCCCGACACGGAGCTGTTACCGGTGGTCTTCACTTCTTCAGCAGGAGCCTGCTGCGCGGTTGGTCGCTCTGTGTTCTGGACGCTGTTGTTCCGCGCATTGCTTGAAGAATTGACGGCGCTGTTAGGCCGGTTGAAATCGATAACCATGATCGAAACCTCGAATAAGTCAGGACGCTTGCCTGCTTTTCGGCAAATCCTCATGAAACTTTAGTCTTTTTTCATGCTAAGACCTGACGCCGCAGCGCCTCGTCCTCACATCGCCACTTCAACCTGCCCGGGGCCAGTGACGCGAGCTTTGATAGTTCGTCCGGATCGTTGGTTTTTGACTCGGATCTGACTGCCAAGTGCGCCATTGGAAAGGGCCTCACCTGGCATTCTTACATTTATCGTAGAGTTTTTCGCGCTGATTACCACCTGATCACCCTTTCGGACTATTTCAGCCGCGGATAAGTAAGTTGGTGGTAATACCTGATCGGGTAGGGCGCTGCGGGTGATTTTATTTCCCAGCACTTGATCGAACGATGTCAGATAGCCCTGGGTCAACAAGCCGACGTCGCGCTCGGCAAGGGCGACATCAGCGAGCTCGACGATGCTTTCACGGGCTAAGGGCCGTCTGGCTACGATCACTTCGCGGAACAAATGTACCTGAGCGGGGACGAAAACGGACCAGGGTGATGTGCCTTCGCAGCTAACCCGCACGGTAGTGCGACCAACGGGTTGTGCCGGGCTTTCGAGTCTGGTCGTCAATGCTTGATCGCAAGCCGCCAGGCGCAGGCGCGGGTCAAGCCTGTTCAGTTCAATTTCATGGCGTGCTTTGATTTGGCTACTTTGTAAATAGTCAGTGACTTCACGCTCAAGAAAAGCGCGGGTCGCGTCGATAAGCTGTTCGGGGCGCGTGAAGCTCGCTGAAACAGCCAGCTGGTTCAGCAGGCATAAAGTTGCCAACAGGCCCAGTTGGCAAAGCGCCTTGCATGGATGCCGGAAAAAAGTCGTCTGTCTGTTCATGGCTTGCTCGAAGCAAGGGGCGTGCCGTTTGCCGGTAATTAATGGCTGAGGCAGGCAAGGCGGGTCAGCAACTCCGTTGTCAAATCAGGGCACTGCGCGCCAGATTGTCTGAGCTACAGATGTCTGCCTACCCATCTCACATACAAGAGGAAACTGGCATGGCCGGTGTATTGGATTCGGTTAACCAGCGTACCCAGCTAGTGGGGCAGAACCGTTTGGAGCTGCTGTTGTTCAGACTGGACGACAAGCAGCTCTATGGCATCAACGTATTCAAGGTCAAAGAGGTGCTGCAGTGCCCGCGGCTTACGGTCATGCCTCGGTCGAGCCCTGTTGTAAGAGGGGTAGCGAACATTCGGGGAAGTACGCTTTCCATCCTTGATCTATCCGCTGCCACTGGCAAACCCGTATTACAGGACTTGCCAAACAGCTTTGCCATCATCGTTGAGTACAACACGAAGGTGCTCGGTTTCCTTGTCCGCTCAGTGGAGCGGATAGTCAACATGAATTGGGAAGATATCCTTCCCCCGCCTAAAGGCGTGGGGCACGACCATTATTTGACTGCAGTGACCCATGTGGATCAGCAGATGGTCGAGATTATCGACGTTGAAAAAGTGCTAGCCGAAGTTGCGCCAGTGTCAGAGGTGCTCTCTGTCAGCATTGCAGATGAGGCGACCAGTAATAAGGCGTCCACCAGTCGAGTGTTGATTGTTGACGACTCGTCTGTCGCGAGAAAGCAGATCATGCGTTGTCTACAGAATCTGGGGATCGAAGTCGTTGCGCACAACGACGGAAGGCAGGCGCTGACCTATTTGCGAAAGCTGGTGGCGGAAGGTAAGAAGCCGTCTGACGAATTCGTGATGATGATTTCCGATATCGAAATGCCAGAAATGGATGGCTATACACTGACGACCGAAGTGCGTCAGGATCCCGCGATGCGCGATATGCACATTCTCCTGCATACTTCGCTTTCCGGGGTGTTCAACCAGAGTATGGTCAAGCGGGTCGGTGCGGACGATTTTCTTGCCAAGTTTCAGGCGGATGATCTGGCCAATCGGGTCATAGAGCGGATCCGGACAACGGATAAGAAATGAGGCCTCGTCCTCTCAATTCGACTGGTGGGCAGTATTAGTGTCTGTTGATCCCGATTTCGATCAGTTTCGCGTCTTTCTCGAGAAGACATGCGGCATCCTACTGGGTAGCAACAAGCAGTACCTGGTGTCGAGCCGGTTAAACAAGCTGATGGAGCAGCAGGGCCTAAAGAGCCTCGGTGACTTGGTCAGGAAGATCCAGGCTCAGCCGCGAAGCGGCCTGCGCGAGCAGGTCGTGGATGCGATGACGACCAATGAAACGCTCTGGTTTCGGGATACCTATCCGTTCGAGGTGCTGCGGAGCCGGGTTCTGCCTGAGCTGTTGAAAGGCTCCCCGGGTCAGCGCTTGCGTATCTGGTCTGCCGCTTGTTCGTCGGGGCAGGAGCCTTACTCGCTTTCGATGACCATCGATGAGTACGAACGCAGCAGCCCTAGCCAGCCGAAAACGACCATACAGATAGTGGCCACTGAATTGTCCGGGGCCATGCTTGCGGCATCCAAAGCGGCCGAATACGACAGTCTCGCCATTGCTCGCGGGTTGTCTAGCGAGCGTCTGCAGCGTTATTTCGATGTGAAAAGCCCGGGCCGTTGGGTAGTCAAGCCGGCAGTCCGCAGTCGCGTCGAATTTCGTGTGCAAAACCTGCTCGACAGCTATGCGGTGCTCGGCAAGTTCGACTTGGTGTTCTGCCGCAACGTCCTTATTTATTTCTCCGCCGATGTTAAGAAAGACATCCTCAAGCGGATTCACGCAACGCTGAAGCCAGGCGGATACCTGTTTCTGGGAGCATCCGAAGCGCTGAACGGCCTTCCCGAGCTGTATCAGATGGTCCAGTGCAGCCCGGGCATTATCTATAAGGCCAAGTAGCCTTACGTTTGCCGGAGTAGCGGCAGGAATCTGTCGCTTCGGGCTTACTAAGCGGCAAAAGCATGGTCACGCTTTGCCGCTTTTGACGCGCAACCCAAGCCTTTCAAAAAAAAATCCTTATAGATCAGCTATTTGACAAAATGGCATGGGCTTTGCTGGTGGTTTGCTAAGCAGACTTGTATCCGGCAGAGGGCCAGATCATGAGCATCAGTTTCGACAAGGCACTTGGCATCCACGAGAAGGCACTCGGCTTTCGCGCTCAGCGCGCCGAAGTGCTGGCCAACAACATTACCAACGCTGACACCCCCAATTACAAGGCGCGTGATCTGGATTTCAGCTCGGTTCTTGCTGCGCAGAACGGCAAGAATCAGGGCGGATTCGGCGTGGCCGTAACCAGCAGCAAACATATCGCTGCCGAAGGTATGGAAATTGCCGATCCTGGCTTGCGCTTCCGCACCCCTGCGCATGCGTCGCTCGATCAGAACACCGTAGATGCTCAGGTTGAGCAGGCGGCTTACGCCGAGAATGCCATCGACTTCCAGGCAAGCTTTACCTTGCTCAACAGTAAGTTCCGGGGGCTGATGAGCGCCCTGCGCGGCGAATAAAAGGAGCGAAAATCATGTCCCTCAGCAGCGTCTTTAACATCGCCGGCAGCGGCATGAGTGCCCAAAGCACTCGCCTGAATACCATTTCCAGCAACATCGCTAACGCCGAAACAGTCTCATCCAGCGTTGACCAAACCTACCGTGCACGTCACCCGGTGTTCGCGACCATGCTGCAACAGGCTAACGGTTCACCGAACGAGTCGTTGTTCGCCGAACAGGATCAGGCGGGCGCAGGCGTTCAGGTGCTTGGTGTCGTGGAAGACCAGAGCGAGCTGCAAGCCCGCTATGAACCCAACCATCCTGCGGCGAACAACGAGGGCTACGTGTACTACCCAAACGTCAATGTGGTGGAAGAAATGGCCGACATGATTTCTGCCAGTCGTTCGTTCCAGACCAATGCCGAATTGATGAATACAGCCAAAACCATGCTGCAGAAAGTTCTGACCTTGGGCCAGTAACCCTAACGAGAGATTGCCATGAGCACGACAGGCGGCGTCGGCGGTACCGGCTCGGTACTGGACCAATACCAGATCAAAGATCGCGAAGTTAAAAGCAACGACCTTGGCAAGAATGAGTTTCTGGAGCTGCTGGTGACCCAGCTGAACAACCAGAACCCGCTGGAGCCACAGGAAAACGGCGAGTTCATTGCCCAGCTCGCGCAGTTCAGCACCGTTGAAGGTGTCGAAAAACTGAACTCAAGCATGGAAACCATGCTGTCCGGCTATCAGTCATCCCAAGCGCTGCAAGCCTCTTCGCTGGTCGGCCGCAAAGTCATCGTGCCGACCGACAAAGCAGTCGTAGATACCAGCGAAACCTTCAAGGCCAGCATCGTTCTCCCCACAACCAGCAGCAACGTGGCGGTTAACGTTTACGACAGCGCGGGCACGGTGGTCAATCGAATCAACATGGGTCAGCAGCAAGCTGGCAACATCTCATTCATGTGGGATGGCAAGGACTCGAGCGGCAAAACCTTGCCGCCGGGTACTTATCGGTTCGAGGCGCAAGCCACTTATCAAGGCGAGACGAAGGGCTTGTATACCCTGCTTCCTGCCAACGTTGACAGCGTCACGCTTGGGCAAAACGGTGGTGAGCTTCAGCTCAATCTAGCCGGTGTCGGCAGCATTGGGCTGTCTCAAGTCCAGGTTATCGGTCAGTAACTGCCGGCGCGTCCGGTAACAGGAGCAGTTCATGTCGTTCAATATCGGCCTCAGCGGCATGCGTGCCGCCAGCAAAGACCTCAATGTCACGGGTAACAACATCGCCAACGCTGGGACTGCGGGCTTCAAACAGTCGCGGGCGGAGTTTGCGGATGTCTACGCGTCGTCTGTGCTTGGCACAGGCAAGAACCCTCAGGGAAGCGGAGTTCTTCTTGCAAACGTGTCGCAGCAGTTCAATCAGGGCAATATCAACTACACCCAGAACGCACTGGACTTGGCTATTAACGGTAACGGCTTTTTCCAAGTTAGCAACAACGGTGCGTTGAGCTACACACGTGCTGGCTATTTTGGTACCGACAAGGAAGGTAATCTGGTCGACAACTTTGGCTATAACCTCCAGGGTTATTCTGTCGATGGCAATGGCAACATCCAGACTGGCCAGGTGAGCGATCTTAAAATTCAGACTGCCAGCCAAGAGCCCAAGGCTACTACTAAAGTTGTCCAGGGTTTCAACCTGAACTCAACAGACGTCCAGCCGTTAAACACACCCTTCAACCCGGCTGACCCGCTGAGCTATAACGCGTCGACTTCTACCAATATCTACGATGAGCAGGGTAATGCGCACGTCATGACGCAATATTTCGTTAAATCGGCCACTGCCAATACATGGCAAATGAACGTATTGGTCGACGGCCGCAATCCTGCGTCACCTCTTCCTATTCCAGCCGATACGACTGTAATCCCTCCAACAGAAGCTAGGAGTGGTACCGAGCCCGCCGTTACGACGCTTGAGTTCAATCCTTCCGGAAGCTTGAAAAGCCCTACTGACGGCAGCGTGGTGCTATCCGACTGGAAGCCAGCAGTCCGGAACAGCGACGGAACTTGGTCGCTGAACAATGCTGCGCCTGCTGATGGGTTGGATGTCACAATTGATATGCGAGGCTCGACACAATACGCCAGCGCCTTCGCCGTAAACAGTGTGAGTCAGGACGGATACACGACGGGTGAGTTGGCGGGCCTGGAAATTAGCGAGACCGGGGCAATCTTTGCTCGTTACACGAATGGTCAGTCCAAGGTGCAGGGGCAGATCATCCTGGCTAACTTCGCCAACGTTCAGGGTTTGACTCCTGTTGGCAAGACGCAGTGGGTCCAGTCGTTCGAGTCGGGTGAGCCGGTGCGCAACCCGCCAGGCAGCGGCACGCTGGGCTCGTTGCAAGCTGGCGCACTGGAAGACTCCAACGTCGAACTCTCGGACCAGCTGGTCAACCTGATCGTGGCGCAGCGCAACTACCAGGCCAACGCCAAGACGATCGAAACCGAAAGCGCAATTACCCAGACGATCATCAACCTCCGTTAATTGCCACCAGGCACTGCGCGGGGTGGCGGGAAACTGCCGCTCCGTTTTCAAAAGGTCCTTCGGGGCCTTTTTTTTATCCAGTAACTCTATGTGTTTCAATAGCTTAATAAGGCACTGGTCGCTTGGCATAGCGCTTGCTTTGTAGCTGATATCAGTTCAGTTAGCGTCAATTTGCGTGGGGAGGTTCGATGGACAAGATGCTCTATGTGGCCATGACGGGGGCGAGCCAAAACGCTCGTGCTCAGCAGGCACATGCCAACAACCTGGCAAACATCTCGACCACGGGCTTCCGGCGGGACTTCGAGCAAGCGCGCTCGATGCAAGTGTTCGGAGACAGCTTTCCGGCACGTGTCTACGCCATGACCGAGCGTCCAGGCACGGACTTCAGTTCCGGCACCTTGCAAGAGACCGGTCGAGACCTGGACGTAGCGATTGAAGGTGATGGTTGGATCGCTGTGCAGGCGCCGGACGGCAGTGAAGCCTATGCCCGGACAGGCAGCCTGAATATCGACACGCTCGGCATGCTCCGGACCGGCGACGGTTTGCCGGTGCTCGGCAATGCCGGGCCGATCGCCGTGCCGCCAGAAGAGAAAGTGGAGATCGGAGCTGACGGCTCGATCAGCATCCGTGCGCTGGGTGAAGATCCAAATGTGGTAGTGACGGTCGACCGTTTGAAGCTGGTCAATCCTGACCCCAAGCAGTTGGAGAAGGGCACCGACGGGCTTATCCGCATGAAGGATGGCCAGCCGGTCGAGGCTGACGCCGCGGTTCGCGTGACCTCAGGCTTCCTTGAAGCGAGCAACGTCAACGCCGTTGCCGAGATGACTTCGATGCTCGCGCTGTCCCGGCAATTCGAGCTGCACGTGAAGATGATGCGTACTGCCGAAGAAGATGGTGCCGCTGCGGCCCGAGTCTTGCAGATCAGCTAAACAAACTAGGCGGCGCCCGAATTCCGGCGCACGAGGAGAAGAACATGCTTCCAGCACTGTGGGTCAGCAAGACCGGTTTGTCCGCGCAGGACATGAACCTGACCACCATTTCCAACAACCTGGCCAACGTCTCGACCACAGGCTTCAAGAAAGATCGGGCCGAATTCCAGGATCTGCTGTATCAGATCCGTCGGCAGCCGGGTGGTCAGTCCAGCCAGGACAGCGAGCTGCCTTCGGGTTTGCAGCTGGGTACCGGTGTGCGAATCGTTGGCACGCAGAAGCAGTTCACCGCCGGCAGTCTGCAAACCACCGAGCAGCCACTCGACATGGCGATCAACGGTCGGGGCTTCTTTCAGGTGCTGCTGCCGGACGGCACAGTCTCCTATTCGCGTGACGGCAGTTTCCATCTGAACGCCGAAGGCCAAATCGTGACCTCCAACGGTTACTCGCTGGAGCCGGCGATTGTCGTGCCGCCGGAAACGCAGACCTTCACCGTGGGCGAGGACGGCACTGTTTCCGTTACAACGCTGGGCACCCCGGCACCACAGATCATTGGCAACATTCAGACCGCTGACTTCGTCAACCCGGCCGGTCTGCAGGCGATGGGCAGCAACCTGTTCCTCGAAACTGCCGCGAGCGGTGCGCCACAAGTCAGTACACCCGGTCTCAACGGCCTGGGCACCGTACTGCAGAACACCCTGGAAAACTCTAACGTCAGCGTGGTCGAGGAGTTGGTGAACATGATCACCACGCAGCGCGCCTATGAGATGAACTCGAAAGTCATCTCCACGGCCGACCAGATGCTGTCCTTTGTCACCCAGCAGCTGTAACAGCCGTCAGCCGCTGGATTGAGGTGAATATGCGCCGCTTGTTGATTGTCCTTCCACTGGTGTCCGCCGTGATTATGTCCGGTTGCATGGCGCCGGCTCCGAAGCCCAACGATCCCTATTACTCGCCAGTTCTGCCGCGCACGCCACTGCCGGCCGCGCAGAACAATGGCGCGATCTATCAGGCGGGCTTCGAGACCAATTTTTACGACGATCGTAAGGCCTATCGGGTCGGCGACATCATCACCGTCACACTCAACGAAAAAACCCAGGCGAGCAAGAATTCCAATTCGAAAATCGCCAAGGACAGCAGTGCCAACATCGGGCTGGGTTCGCTGTTCGGCGGTGCCGTATCGATGGTTAATCCGCTGACTGACAACAAGATGACGTTGGGCGCTGAATACGAAGCGTCACGGGATACCTCTGGTTCCGGTCAGGCGGGGCAGAGCAACAGCCTCTCCGGCTCGATCACCGTGACCGTCTCGGATGTGCTGCCGAACGGCATTCTCGCGATCCGCGGGGAAAAATGGATGACGCTCAATACTGGTGATGAGTTAGTGCGAATTGCCGGGCTGGTACGTTCGGACGATATCGCCACCGACAACACCGTCCCGTCGACCCGTATTGCTGATGCCCGTATCACTTACTCCGGTACCGGCGCCTTCGCCGATGCCAGCCAGCCAGGTTGGTTGGATCGTTTCTTCATCAGCCCGTTGTGGCCGTTCTAAGCAGGTACTGGCAATGAAACTGTTCAGCTCGATTTTGGTTGCGTTGCTCTGTGTAGTGGTGCTTCCGGCCCATGCCGAGCGGTTGAAGGACATCGCCACCATTCAGGGTGTACGTAGCAACCAGCTGATCGGTTACGGTCTTGTGGTTGGCTTGAACGGTAGCGGCGACCAGACGACCCAGACGCCTTTCACGGTGCAGACCTTCAATAACATGATGGCGCAGTTTGGTATCAAGGTGCCTGCGGGCGGCAATGTCCAACTGAAGAACGTGGCGGCTGTCTCGATACACGCCGAACTTCCGCCGTTCGCCAAGCCGGGCCAGACGATCGACATCACTGTATCGTCGATCGGCAATGCCAAAAGCCTGCGCGGCGGGAGCCTGTTGATGGCGCCGCTTAAAGGGATCGACGGAAACGTCTATGCGATTGCGCAGGGTAATCTCGTCGTGGGCGGTTTCGATGCCGGCGGCGCCGATGGCTCGCGCATCACAGTCAACATTCCCTCTGCCGGTCGAATCCCCGGCGGGGCGACGGTCGAGCGACCGGTGCCCAGCGCTTTCAACCAGGGCACGACCCTGACCATGAATCTCAATCGCCCCGACTTCACTACCGCCAAGAACATTGTGGATCACATAAATGAGTTGCTAGGCCCGGGCGTCGCTCAGGCGCTCGATGGCGGCTCGATCAGCATCACCGCCCCGCTGGATCCAAGCCAGCGTGTGGATTACCTATCGATCCTGGAAAATCTGGAAGTGGACGTGGGGCAGGCGGTGGCCAAGGTCATCATCAACTCGCGAACCGGGACCATCGTCATCGGCCAGAACGTACGCGTTCAGCCAGCTGCAGTGACGCACGGCAGCCTGACCGTGACCATCTCCGAAGATCCGCAGGTGAGTCAGCCAAATCCGCTTTCTGATGGGCAGACCGTGGTTGTTCCCAATTCCAAGGTCAAGGCAGAGCAGGAAGCCAAGCCGATGTTCAAGTTTGGTCCTGGCACGACTCTGGACGAAATCGTTCGGGCGGTGAATCAGGTCGGCGCGGCGCCGAGCGATCTCATGGCCATTCTCGAAGCGCTCAAGCAGGCCGGTGCTTTGCAAGCAGACCTGATTGTGATCTGAGGACAGGGATATGGAAAATCGACTGGGGCTCGGGCGGCGCACGCCTGACAGTGGCAGCTACTCCGACCTGAATCGTCTGAACCAGCTCAAGGTTGGCAAGGATCGGGATGGTGCGGAGAACGTGCGCAAGGTGGCGCAGGAGTTCGAGTCCCTGTTCATGAACGAGATGCTCAAGTCGATGCGTTCGGCCACGGAAGTCATGTCGAAGGACAACCCATTCAACAGCCAGGCCAGCAAACAGTACCAGGACATGCACGACCAGCAGCTTTCAGTCACGCTGTCCAAAGAAGGCGGTGGCATCGGGCTTGCCGACGTGCTGATTCGTCAGCTTAGTAAACAGCAGGAGCCCAGCGAGAAGCCCAATCCTTTCGCCCAAGTGGCACAGACCGAAGGTGCAAAGTGGTCGAGCAACCCCAACTCGAAGATTGCTCCAGTTGACCCAGCGCGCAACGATTCTCAAATGCTGAATCAGCGTCGTCTGGCATTGCCGGGACGATTGGCCGAGCGCGCTCATGCGGAGGTTACAGCTGCAAATACCCAGGCGGCTCAAGCTAGCCAGGCGGGTACGGCTCAGCCTCTGGTCGATCTTGACTGGAAGGCTGCTACCGCTTTCGCAGCGCCTCAGGACGCGCCGTTGACCATCAACGGCGTCGAGGCGACTGCTCCAAGCGCGCCGAGCAAGACGCGTTTCAGCTCGCCCGCAGAATTCATCGCCACCATGTTGCCAATGGCCGAAAAAGCGGCGAAGCGCCTAGGTGTCGAGCCGCGTTTCCTCGTGGCACAAGCCGCATTGGAAACCGGTTGGGGCAAGTCGATGATCAAACAAAAAGACGGCACCAATAGCCACAACCTGTTCGGCATCAAAGCCACAGGGTGGGACGGTGCGTCCGCGAAGGCCACCACGACCGAATATATCAATGGCAAGGCAACCAAAGAGGTTGCCGGGTTTCGGGCATATGACTCGTTCGAACACAGCTTTAACGATTACGTCCGGCTGTTGGAAAACAACGATCGTTACAAGCCAGCCCTTCAGGTGGCCAGTGCGTCTGGCAACTCTGAACGTTTCGTTAACGAACTGCAGCGGGCAGGTTATGCAACCGACCCGCAGTACGCACGCAAGATCAACCAGATCGCTCGAAAAGTGCAGACCTATCAGACAATTGCCGACGCCAGCACGTCGCCCGCGGTTCGGACTAGAGGTTAAACATGGCTGATCTACTGAATATTGGCCTGTCCGGCCTTAGCGCCAGCAAGAGCCAGTTGTCCGTTACGGGTCACAACATCAGCAACGTCAACACGCCGGGCTTCAGCCGGCAGGACGCCTCGCAAGCAACGCGCACGCCGCAATTCAGCGGCGCGGGCTACGTGGGCTCGGGCACGACGCTGGTGGAAATACGCCGTAGCTACAGTGAATTTCTGACTAGCCAGCTGCGCAGCAGCACATCGCTGAGCAGCGATGTCGAAGCCTACAAAAGCCAGATCGACCAGCTTGATTCCTTGCTGGCCGGCAGCACGACCGGCATCACGCCAGCGCTGCAGAAGTTTTTCTCGGCACTGCAAACCGCAGCGGAAGACCCCGCCAATATTCCGGCACGTCAGCTGGTGTTGGCTGAAGCCGAAGGCTTGGCACGCCGTTTCAACACCGTGTCTGACCGCCTTACCGAGCAGAACAACTTCACCAACAAGCAGATGGCGGCGGTGACCGACCAAGTCAATCGGCTCGCTGGCAGTATTGGCAGCTTGAACGACGCCATCGCGACCGCTTCGGCCAACGGCAAACAGCCCAATGATTTGCTCGATGCGCGCGACGAGGCCGTGCGGCAATTGTCGACGTATATCGGCATCAGCGTGACGCCGCAGGATGACAATAGCTTCAATATCTCGGTCGGCAGTGGTCAGCCGCTGGTGGTGGGTAAGACGGTGAGTCAGCTCAAGGTTGTTCCGGGGCTGAGCGATCCCAATCGTCATGAGATTCGATTTGTTAGCGGCGGCTCGGAGCAGGGCATCACTTCGCAGATCACCGGAGGTGAGCTGGGCGGGTTGATTCGCTATCGCAGTGAGGTGTTGGACTCGACGATGAATTCGCTGGGGCGGCTGGCGTTAGTCGTGAGCGATGAGGTCAATACCCAATTGGGTCAAGGTCTGGATCTAAAAGGGCAGGTAGGTGTTGGTCTGTTCAAAGATATCAATTCCTCTGATCTAGTCGGCAGACGCACCTACCCAACAGGGTTGGACGTACGAATCGAAACCCCATCAAGTCTGACGACCAGCGATTATCAGATTGAGTTCGTTTCAGGATCTACGGAACAGTTTCGCGTGCGTCCCGTAGGCGGCGCTTGGCTGCAAACAAGCGGTGTGCCGACGGTCTTCGATGTCAGTAACGGTGAAATAGCGGGCCTGGGATTTAGTGTCGGACCGGCTAGTGTGGCCGGCGCAACCTACACGGCAATGCCGACGCGCCGGGGCGCGACCGATATCGCCGTTGATTTGGATCAGGCGGACCAGTTGGCCTTCGCGTCGATTGTGCGCGGTGAGTCGAGCCTGCAGAACCGGGGCACTGGCAATATCAGTCAACCGCTTCTCCTATCCGGGCCGTCGCCGATTGATGTACCCGGTTTGAAAAGTGCGTTCGCCGCACTTCCCGCGTTTGAAGCCACGGTGGCAAACGGAACTTATACTTTTAGTTCGTCTAGCACCTTGCCGCCCGAGTGGCAGCTGATCGATAGCAATGGCAATCCGCTCTCCAGCTTAGCGTCCGGCACTACCAATACTGTACGGCTGGCGTATACACCACCCCCAGTCCCTCCATCGACTAGCTCTGATCGTTACCTATTCGAGTTTTCCCTAAGTGGTCGTCCGCAGTCGGGGGATGCGTTCAGCCTAGGCTTCAATACAAACGGAGTATCGGATAACCGGAACGCGCTAGCGCTGGTCAATTTACAGACCAAACAGACGGTCGGGGTTGATAGTGCGATTGTAGGATCCGGCTTCAGCTTCACCGATGGTTATGGCGAAATGGTTGAGCGCGTCGGCACCCTGACCGCTCAGGCCCGCATGGACAGTGAAGCGACCGGCGCGATTCTCAAGCAAGCCACGGATAATCGCGATTCGCTGTCGGCTGTGAATCTCGATGAGGAAGCCGCGAACCTGATCAAGTTCGAGCAGTACTACAACGCTTCCGCTCAGATCATTCAAGTTGCCCGCTCCTTGTTCGATACATTGATCAATACCTTCAGGTAACAGGCCCGCCCATGCGCATCTCGACACTGCAAGCATTCAATAACGGTGTAGCCGGTATTCAGCGCAACTACTCCAATGCAACTCGTACGCAGGAGCAGATCAGCACGGGCAATCGCATCCTAACGCCTGCGGACGATCCGGTTGCGTCGGTGCGTCTGTTGCAGCTTGAGCAGCAGCAGAATGTGCTCAGCCGGTACAACTCCAATCTGACGGCGGCAAAGAACAGCCTGACTCAGGAAGAGGTTACCCTGAACTCGGTGAACACCGTCTTGCAACGTGTGCGTGAGCTGGCGGTACAGGCCGGCAACGGTGCGCTGGATCCGCAGGATCGCAAGTCCATCGCGGCTGAATTGGGCGAGCGCGAGGATGAGCTTCTGTCGCTCATGAACACGCGCAACGCTCGGGGTGAGTACCTGTTTTCGGGATTTCAGGGAAAAACACCCCCATTCGTTCTGGAGGGCGGTAAGTACACATATAAGGGAGACGAGGGGCAGCGGAAATTACAAGTTGCGAGCTCGTTGACCGTTCCAATTAGTGATAACGGAAAATCTATATTTGAGAGCGTGACCAATGCGGGGCGCCTTAATAGCAATATCGTTGCGAAGCCTCCGGAATCAACGCTATCTGTATCGGCGCCGCTGGTTAGTGATGAAACAGCGTTTGCGAGCGATCCGGCGTTTCCTTCCCAAGGCATCGAAATACAATTCGCTGCGGATGGCTCCTCTTATTCCATTTATCAGTTGCCGCGTACGGATGACGGGGCAGGCAATTTCACCGATACGGCCCTGCCGGGTTACAGCAATTTGAGCATGGACGATGATGCTGGCAGTAGTGACTTGCTTGTATTCCGCGGAGTAACGCTGCATTTAGATGGTGCGGCGCAGGGCGGCGAAAGGATTCAATTGACCGCGCCAATCGAGCCTCGAAACAAGCAGGGAATTCTCGACACCATCGCCAACCTCCGCTCATCTCTGGAAAACCCTTCCACTGGCAATACCGGCGTACGCGACGCCGTAGCGGTGGCTTTAACCAATCTTGACCACGGTATGGTCAGTGTGGACCAGGCGCGCGGCAATATCGGTGCTCGTCTCAACGTCATCGAAACCACCCAAACCGATAACGAAGA
The DNA here is from genome assembly GCF_902506445.1 of Pseudomonas sp. 9Ag. Classification (NCBI taxonomy): domain Bacteria; kingdom Pseudomonadati; phylum Pseudomonadota; class Gammaproteobacteria; order Pseudomonadales; family Pseudomonadaceae; genus Pseudomonas; species Pseudomonas sp. 9Ag. Next base: position 2,116,148 of record NZ_LR733836.1, on the reverse strand, counting down.
CGTTGCGCTAGTCAACAAGGGCGTGCAGGCCGAGCTGCGGGAGCTCGACTACGCTGAGGCGCTGTCTCGGCTATCGATGCAAACGGTGGTGCTTGAGGCAGCCCAGCAAAGTTATGTGAAGATTGCTGGATTGAGCCTGTTCAACGTGATGCGTTGAACCGCCGGCGGGCACGGTTCACAGAACAAGCACCGCGATTTGACTTGATCTTGGTGCGACTTAGAGTGTGATTGCGGCGCATGGAGTACCGCGTCGTTAATCCGATACTCATAAGGACATGAACAATGCTTAAGTCTTTGCTATCCGCTTCAATAATCGCTCTGCTCGCTAGTGTTTCTCTCGGTAGTGTTGCTGGCCCGACGAAGTCCGCTGAACCCGCGATGGTTGCGGCGGCCCACCAAGTGGCGCCGATCAACATCAATTCAGCCGACGCTGAAACCCTGACCCGTGAACTCAAGGGGATAGGCGCTACGAAGGCCAAGGCGATCGTGGCCTACCGCGATGCCCATGGTCCATTCAGCTCGATCGACCAATTGCTCGAAGTCAAAGGAATAGGCGCGGCCACTTTGGAAAAAAATAGAGCCAAGTTGAGCGCAAACTGACAGCCAAAACCTGTTTCAACGAAGCCGGTCATTCGACCGGCTTTTTTGTTTCCGTGATTTTAAGTTGCTGGCCGCTTGCTCTCCATAGTGTTGGTTGTGCGGCGTCACGACTGACGGTTGGGCAGGAACGTGGACTGGCTGATGTTGTCCTTGTTAGAACGCTTAATCGGCTTTAGCACCCTGTTTTCAAGTGCAATTGGCCTTCCAAAAGGTGTTGACATGTTACGGTTATTCACAATCGTTTTCGTAAAGCCTGAGAGTCTTTGCGGACTCACCAAGCGTACTGTGCTGTTTTTTAAGTTGCTGATTTAAAAGGAGTTACGCGCTCTGGGCAAAAAGCCGCCGATCTGTTCGTAGGCCGCGTCGCGCGGGCGTTTCAGCTAGTCATCAAGCAACTGCTCACAGGGTTATCCACAGGTTCTGTGGATATTTCTTCCGGCAGTGGCAAAGCAGCTTTAGTGGGAGGCACTCGATGAAAGCACCTTGGAATTTCTTAAAGTACCTGCCGGTAGCGCGAGGCGTTCTCGCTCGTGGAAGGTTACCGATAGTGCTGCTTGCGGTCGCTAAAAAACGCTCAGCTCGGGGTGGCTTGGTAAAAGGGTTGCGTGAAGATCTCAGTCTGTTGCAAGGGCTGTGCGTGGCGTGGTGGCGAGGTGAGTATCGGCAGGTCAGCAGGCCCGCGCTGGTCGCTGCAGTCGCTGGTTTGCTGTATTTCCTGTCACCGATGGACGCCATCCCAGACTGGATTCCAGGTCTCGGATTTGTCGATGATCTGGCGGTACTGGGCTGGATAATCCGAAAATGGTCTGGCGAGTTGCAGGCGTTTCGCACCTGGCGAGACAGCCAGTCAGCAGATGTGCGGGCAAATATCGATCAGCTGCCTTCCATTGACGAAGCAGGCGCCGACTCTGTCGGTAGAGGGCGTAATCCCGAGTTCTAGAAGCTCGACGGCTTAATCCTTTCGAGTGCTTACTCAGCATCGCCCCCCTCACTCTTTAGTAGAGCGTTTGATGATGAATGAATTGTCGCCCGGGCTGATAAGATCTTGTCTTTGAATTTGAGACTACGGTCGGGGTAGAGGATGAGCGTTCAGGTCATCATGCGGGACGGTATGCCGGAGTATGCCGTGCTGCCTTGGGACGAGTATCAGGCACTATTAGGCAGCGGGCGTAGCGTAGGTGTCACGGTGCCGGTGGGGGCCGGTATTTCAGGCACATTGCCGAAGTTCAACACGTTGCCGGTGTTGCGAGAGGCCAAAGGGTTGACCCAGGAGGCACTGGCACGCTCTGCCGGCATCAGCCCTGCTTACCTGGATCTAATCGAGCGGGGCGAACGCCAACCTGGTGAGGCTATACGTCGCGCACTTGCCCGTGCATTGGAGATTGAAGGATGGCAGCAGGAGGCGTAACAGGCACCGCAGCGTCAATTCGCATCAGTCGTCCTCACTGGCAGGCGTTGATGGACGAATTAGCTGAAGTCCGGCGACAACGCCATTTGGTCACCTACCGAGCGTTGATAGAACGCCTCCAGCTACCCGCGCCTGCCATGCAAACGTTGACTGCCGCGTTGGAGCATCTGGCGGCTCTGGATGCCCATGCTGATCGGCCGCTACGTAGTGCATTGGTCGTCAGTCAAGGTGCCAGTCGGTTACCAAGAACAGGATTTTTCGAGTGTGCGACGCGCCTCGGGCGCTTTTCTGGTCCGGCAGATGGTTCTGCTGCCGCATCCTGGCATGCGGGCGAGGTTGCGCGAGTGTTCGAATTTGATTATCCGGGGATTCCTTAGATGTTGAACAACATTCGAGCGCGAGTCGGCTATCTGGTTGCGCGCAGACTGATGAGCTCTCGACGGGTTGTTCGGCAACCGAAAATGTGGCGGTGGATGGAGGGCCAGTTTTCGCGGATGGCTGCGATTGGTGATATCAAAGCGCAGAGTTTTTATGGCCATATCCTGCTGTTCCGTGGTCAAGGTTACGGTGCAAGGCAGGAAGGCATACGTTTGCTGCGCCTGGCGGCTGAGAAAGGCGATGCCAAGGCTGCCTACCAGATGGGTGTCATCTGCCTGGGCGAAGACGCTACTCACGGGCCAGACGGTGCAAAAGCCGCGCACTGGTGGAAGCTTGCCGTCGAGGCAGGGCACCCGTTAGCTGCGGCACGGTTGGCCCAGCTGTACATGGCTGGCGGCCATGGGCTGGCTCGAGACACTCAGCAGGCAGAGCATTACAAAGCCAGCGCTGCCAGACTCGGTCTTTGATTGCCTAATACGAGCGAGAGTGCTCTATATGCGCAGACTGCTTACTTTAGGTCTGGTGCATGGCATCCAGCGCCATCGAGCCGGCGGTCCACCCAGCAAGCGCTTTTCGGCCATCGCGTGGCCGTTGAAGTCCCTAAACGCTTGAAATCATCGATTTTCCATCTAGCAGTCGGGCGCTGATCACGCGGGCCAAAACAGCTGAGGTATTGTCAGTCGATAACCGGTAGGTTGCACGATACGCCTGCTCATTCAGTCTGCCGGCTGAGTGTAATACACAGATTTCGTACCGGCGCTTACGTCCGTACAATGCAGCCTTTTTTCGGTTGGGTCGTTTCTGATGCAGATCGCCTTGGCACCTATGGAAGGGCTCGTTGATGACATCCTGCGGGACGTGCTCACCGGTGTAGGTGGCGTCGATTGGTGCGTGACCGAGTTCATTCGGGTTTCTGATCGTCTGCTACCGGCGTCCAGCTTTCACAGACTGGCTCCTGAGCTTCAGCGTGGAGCCGCTACTCGCGCGGGCACACCATTGCGAGTGCAGTTGCTGGGCTCCGATCCTCTTTGTCTGGCTGATAATGCTGCTTATGCGTGCAGCCTTGGCGCCCCGGCAATCGACCTCAACTTTGGCTGCCCGGCCAAGACTGTCAATAAGTCGCGCGGCGGTGCCATCCTGCTCAATGAGCCAGAACTCCTCCATTCCATACTTCATGAGGTACGCAAGGCTGTGCCGGGGTCGATTCCCGTCACAGCCAAGATGCGTCTGGGTTTTGACAGTAAGGAAGGGGCGCTCGATTGTGCCCGCGCGCTGGTTGACGGGGGCGCAGAGCAGCTGGTGGTGCATGCGCGGACCAAGGTCGAGGGGTATAAGCCGCCCGCTCATTGGGAATGGGTGGCCAGGGTGAGAGACGCCGTCAATGTGCCAGTGTTTGCTAATGGCGATATCTGGACGGTAGATGACTGGCGCCGTTGCCGAGAAGTCAGTGGTGTCGAGAATATCATGCTAGGTCGCGGCCTGGTCTGTCGGCCGGATCTAGCCCGGCAGATCTCGGCGGCAAAAGCTGGTGAGCTGCTTGAGCCGATGAGTTGGGAAGATCTCCAGCCGCTACTGGCTGATTTCTGGGGGCAGGCGCGACGCAAGATGTCTCCGCGTTATGCACCTGGCCGCTTGAAGCAGTGGATATCTCTGCTGACACGCAGCTATCCGCAAGCCGTTACGATGTTCGCTCAGCTACGGCGGGAAAATGATTGCGAGCGGCTGGACGCGCTGTTGGGCTTAGACGAGAGCTCACTGGGATTTGAAGAGGCTGTCTAGTTACCTACTAACTTCCACCACTCACATCGAGCAGAGCGCCGCTGGTGTAGCTGGCTTTGTCGCTGACCAGCCAAAGAATTGCTTCCGCCACCTCTAGCGCTTCGCCCCCTCGGCCCATGGGCACGCTGCTCCTGACGCGTTCGATGCGGTCTGGCTCGCCACCGCTGGCATGGATCTCTGTGTAAATCACGCCAGGCCGTACGGCATTGACCCGAATGCTTTCCGCTGCGACTTCCTTGGCCAAACCAAGGGTCATGCTGTCTATTGCGCCTTTGGCGGCTGCATAGTCGATGTACTCGTTGGGCGCACCGAGTTTGGCAGCAATCGACGATACGTTGACGATGGCGCCACCGGAACCGCCGTGGCGGGTCGACATGCGCTTGACCGCCTCGCGTGCGCAGAGAAAACTTCCAAACACGTTGACCGCGAATACGCGCTCCAGGCGTGCCTTATCCATGTTGTCGAGGCGCATTTGGCGTTCAAGCATTCCGGCGTTATTCACCAGTGCGTCGAGCCTGCCGAACTCTGCGTCGACGGCTTCGAACAGTCGGACGACCTGTGATTCGTCCGCTATATCCGCCTCGATAGCAATCGCTTGTGCGCCCTGGCTGCGTAGTTCTTTCAGTAGCTGCTCTGCTGCGTCATGACGCTGTCGAAAGTTCAGGCACAACGCGTAACCTTCAGCCGCTGCGAGCCTGGCGGTGGCTGCGCCAATGCCACGGCTGGCGCCTGTTATCAACATCACTTTCGACATAAAAAATCCCCGGCGTACGGTCTTGAAAACAAGCGAGTCGCTCCTATCTAGGGCATTACAGGGTGCCGAATTCGGGTCCTGTATGAACCACTCGCTGAATCTCAGGAGAAAGCAACATGACTAATTTTTCGATGGCTCCACTGTTTCGTCAGTCCATTGGTTTTGATCGTTTCAACGATCTGTTCGAGTCCGCGCTGCGCAATGACGCAAACGGCTCATTTCCGCCCTACAACGTGGAAAAGCACGGTGATGACGAGTACCGCATTATCGTAGCAGCCGCTGGGTTCCAGGAGTCCGACCTTGATCTGCAGGTCGAGCGAGGCGTGCTGACGGTAAGTGGCGGCAAGCGTGAAAACGGTGGCGAAAACGTTACCTATCTGCATCAGGGCATCGCCCAGCGCGCGTTCAAGCTCTCGTTCCGCCTTGCTGACCACATAGAGGTGAAAGGCGCAGCGCTGAATAATGGGCTGCTCAGCATCGAGCTCGAGCGTGTCGTGCCGGAGGAGGCTAAACCCAAGCGCATTCCAATCAACGGTGAACGTTTGGCGTTGGAGAGCTGATCGGTCAGCCCGCGCATATGTGATAGGCCTGTAACCTGAGGGAACCCCGCCTGTGGAATCGCTCGGCAGGGCTTTTCTTTTGCAGGAAAAGGTCCATTCAGCTAGCTGAATAGACCTTTAGCAATTTTCCGAAATCCGCCAGCTGAAGAGGGCGGCTGAACAGATAGCCCTGATACAGGTGGCAGCCCAGCGCTTGGAGCAGGTCGAGTTGAGCCTGCTTTTCGACACCCTCGGCAATCACTTCCAGCCCGAGGCTCCGCGCCATTGCAACAATGGCGCGAATAATCTCGGCGTCGTTTGGGTCGTCCAGCGCATCGCGGACGAACGACTGGTCGATCTTGAGAACATCTACTGGTAGGCGCTTCAGGTAAGTGAGCGACGAATAACCAGTACCAAAATCGTCCATGGCGAAGCTCACGCCCTGCCGGCAGAGACGGCGCATTTTAGCGATGGTGTCTTCCAGATTCTGAATCACAATGCCTTCGGTAATTTCCAGCTTGATCATCCTATGCGGGAGCTCGGCGGCTTTGAGCGCCTCGAGAATCCGTTCGACGAATTCGCTTTGGCGGAACTGGCGCGGGCTGATGTTCACACAAAGGCTGAAGCTGTCCGGATGTACGAGCCCGCTTGTCAATAGCGAGGCGGCAATACGACAGGCATCCTTGATGACCCAATTGCCGACATCCACGATCAGGCCGCTTTCTTCAAGCACGTCGATGAACTGAGCTGGAGAGCGCACGCCATCCTCGGGATGATGCCAGCGCAACAGAACCTCGGCGCCAATCACCCTGGCGGAGCGCGCATCTACCTGCGGTTGAAGGTGCAATTCGAACTCGTTGCGCTGTAGCGCCAGGCGCAGCTCGCTTTCAAGTTGCAGGCGCGCGCTGGCGGCTTGCTGCATGGTCGTGCGGAAGAGCTGGATTGCATTGCGTCCGGCATCCTTGGCGCGATAAAGAGCGATGTCGGCTCGCTTCAATAGATCGGCGGGTGTCTCGCCGTGATCCGGCATCAGGGCGATGCCGATACTGGGTGTTACCTGCAGCCTGTTGCCTTCGAACACCATGGGTTGCGCGAGAAGCGTACGAAGTTTTTCGGCAATCTGGCGAACGTGGCGGGTCACTTCTGAGCGTTTGCCGGTCAAGCCGGTCAGCAGCACAACGAATTCGTCACCTCCCAGGCGGGCCACTGTGTCCTCCTGGCGGATGCTGGCCTCAAGGCGAGCAGTGATCATCTTCAAGACTGCATCGCCGACCGGGTGACCGAGCGAGTCATTGATGTGCTTGAAGTGGTCGAGGTCGAGAAACAACAACGCACCGCGAAGGTTGTGTCTTTTGTGCAGCGCCGTCTGCTGGGTCAGGCGATCCATCAGCAAGGTACGGTTGGGCAGATTGGTCAGCGGGTCGTGATAGGCCAGGTGATGGATCTGCGCGTGAGCCGCCTTGAGCTGGCTGATGTCGCGCGCGGATAACAGCAGGCAATCGGTGTTGTTCAGCTCGATAGGCTCTACCGATACTTCAATCTGCTTGAGACGACCGTGACGATCCTGTCCGACCATCTCCCAGTTCGTCACCCGGCCATCACGTTCGAGCCGTTCGAGGATCTCTTGGCGTTGCGTGCTGGGCCAGACGCCCAGCTCGGAAGAGGTCCTGCCGATGGCTTCTTCTGGAAGGTATCCAGAGAGGCGGTGAAAGCCTTCGTTGACCTCGATGAATCGTCCAGTACTGCGCTCGCTGATGATGATGGCGTCAGGGCTCGAATGGAACGCCTTGGCGAATTTGACCTCGCTGGCCTTCAGCGCTGCTTCGGCCTGTTGTCGTTTGGTAATGTCACGAAAAGTGGTGACGATGCACAGGCGGCGGTCGACACGGATGAACCTGCTGGAAACCACACAGGTGACGATTTGTCCTGCGCGGGTGCGGAACTGTGCCTCGGCGTTCTCCAGCCGTTGATCGCGCATCAGCTGCTCAAACAGTGATTTTCGCTGCCGCTCGTCTCGCCAGATGCCCACTTCAGGGGCAGAACGCCCGACGATATCGGTACTGTTCCAACCAAACACGACGCTGAAGCTCGGGTTGATCTCCATGAAAACCCCGTCGCGGATGCGGGACAGGGAGATCGGGTCCGGACTGCCTTGAAACAAGGCCGAGAACTTCGCTTCCGAGGCTGCCAAATGTTGCTCGCGCAGGACCCTTTCGGTGGCGTCGATGATGATCCCCGCCATGCGCAACGGCGCGCCATGCTCGTCTCGGTAGAGTTTGGCGGTACTTTCAAGATGCCGAATCGTGCCGTCTGAATGGATCGCCTGATACGTGGCCTGATAGGTTTGCCGGCGTCCGGCGAGTAAATCGCTGTATGCCGTGCGCATCGTCTTGCGGTCATTGGCAGCAACGCTGCGAAAAAACTCGCGAAACGAGCCATCGAATGGGCCTTCTATCAGGCCTTGCAGTTCGGACGCTCTGGGAGAGGCATATAGGCGGTCGCTTGGTATGTGCCATTCCCAGTTGCCCAGCTCTGCGGAGGCCAATGCCAACTCAAGGCGCTCTTGGCTGTCTTCCAGCGCCTGCGCCTGAGTGTGCTGGTCGGTGATGTCGCGAATGACCCCAACCAGAATCGTGTTGCCATCGTCACTGATCTGCCGCTGGCCATCGATCTCCAGCCACCGCACGCTAGCGTCAGGCCAGCAAACCCGGTGCCGGAAACTGAAGCGCGTTTCTGAGCCGGCAAGCACCGAACATGCAGCGGCTTCGATATGCGGACGATCCTCAGCAACGATCAGATCTAGATACTGATCCGGAGTTAGCTCTACCAGCGGGGAGTCCAGGCCGAACAGTTTTCCAGTGCCGAGCGACCAGTGCATGGTGCCGCGTTGAACATCCCAGGACCACAGGCCGAGCCCAGCCCCATCCAGCACGGATAGCAGGCGAACGTCTTGCCATGGTTTGGGTGCTGCGCTTGATGAGGACTCTGGTTTCGCGTCAGGCGGCAACATGGGCGGCCTCAGTGGGCTGGGTCTGCTGAAGGTGTCGATGGCAGGCGATGCTCATGATTCTCTTTGATTTTGTAATTGTGCCCCGAACTTATCCGTAGCTGATGGCAAAGTGCAAGTCGCTTGATCGGCGTCCAGCAAAGACATGAAGGCCTTGGCTGCGTTAGATAGGGTGCGCTCGGTATGCGTGATATAACCGAGCTGCCTCGCCAGTTGGTCGCCCGGCAGCGGCAAGCGCACCACCTGATCATCAAGCATGGTGCGTGGAAGGACGCTCCAGGCGATCCCGATGGACACCATCATCTTGATCGTCTCCATGTAGTTGGTGCTCATCGTGATATTGGGTGTCAGCCCCTCGCGCTCGAACAACCGCTGGGCAATATGGTGGGTGAAGGTATTCCCGCCAGGAAACACTGCCGGATAGCCGGCGACATCGGCCAGGGTTATTTCGCCCATGCGTGCCAGGGGATGCTCGGGCGCAACCACGAAATCCAACGGATCTTCCCAGACCTTGATCGCACGAATAGGCGTTGCGGTTTGCGGCGCCAGGGTGATCACCGCCAGCTCGGCGCGCCCATGCAGGACTTCATCGTAAGCCACCTCAGAATCGAGGAAGCGGATATCCAGATTCACGTCCGGGTACGCACGAGTGAAGCGTCTCAGCAACGGAGGCAGGCGATGCAGGCCGATGTGGTGGCTCGTCGCCAGGGTCAGCCGCCCGCTGATGTCGCCGTTGAGGTTGGTCAGGGCGCGACGGGTGTCATCCAGCACATTGAGGATCTGATAAGCGCGAGGCAGCAGCGCTCTGCCGGCTTCGGTCAGGCCGATCTCGCGGCCTAGCCGATCGAACAATCGCACGTTCAGCTGTGACTCCAGTGAAGCCAGGCGTTTGCTTACCGCTGGCTGAGTCAGATGGAGGCGTTCGGCGGCCTGGGAGAAGCTGCCCATCTCGGCGACCGCTATGAAGGCGTTGAGGTTGGCGAGGTCCATGTCCGGCTCCAGTGATTTTACTTAGCGTTGTTTAGCATTCCATGAAGGAATGCTTGTGATGAAAAATATGAATTTGAGTAATCCTTAGCAAGTCCTTAGCATGACCTCATAAGCAAAAGGGCTATTGCCCTACGCACTGATGAGGAAAGTCCGATGGCTGGCAAAACGCTCTACGACAAGCTCTGGGAAATGCACGAGGTCAAGCGCCGTGACGACGGCTCGTCACTGATCTATATCGATCGTCATATCCTGCACGAAGTGACCTCGCCACAGGCGTTCGAAGGGCTTCGCCTGGCAGGGCGCAAGCCATGGCGCATTGATGCCAACATCGCCACCCCGGATCACAACGTGCCGACCACCAAGGGCGAGCGCCAGGGTGGCCTGGAAGCCATTGCAGACGAGGTTTCCCGCATCCAGGTGCAAACGCTGGACGAGAACTGCGATGACTTCGGCATCCTCGAATTCAAGATGAACGACGTTCGTCAGGGCATCGTTCATGTCATTGGGCCGGAGCAGGGCGCAACCCTGCCAGGCATGACCGTGGTCTGTGGTGACTCGCACACCTCCACGCACGGCGCGTTCGCTGCGCTGGCTCATGGTATCGGCACTTCGGAGGTCGAGCATGTGCTCGCCACGCAGTGTTTGGTTGCGAAAAAGATGAAGAACATGCAGGTGCGCGTTGAAGGCAAGCTGCCCTTCGGCGTGACCGCCAAGGACATCGTGTTGGCCGTCATAGGGAAGATCGGCACCGCGGGTGGCAATGGTCATGCGCTCGAATTTGCCGGCAGCGCCATCCGCGGCTTGTCGATGGAAGGGCGCATGACGATCTGCAACATGTCCATCGAGGCAGGTGCCCGTGTGGGTATGGTAGCTGCGGACGAGAAGACCATCGCCTATGTCGAAGGCCGCCCTTTCGCACCCAAGGGCGCCGACTGGGAGCAGGCTGTCGAGGTCTGGAAGACGTTGGTTTCGGATGAGGACGCGGTCTTCGACACCGTCGTGGAGCTGAAGGCCGAAGACATCAAGCCGCAGGTCAGCTGGGGTACTTCACCTGAAATGGTCCTGGCTGTTGATCAAAGCGTGCCTGATCCGGCGGTTGAAGCTGACCCGGTCAAGCGTGACTCCATAAGCCGTGCGCTGAAATACATGGGGCTGCAGGCCAACCAACGGATCACCGACATTCAGCTTGATCGCGTCTTTATCGGCTCCTGCACCAACTCGCGGATCGAAGACCTTCGCGCTGCCGCGGAAGTGGCCAAGGGGCGTAAGGTTGCCTCAACGGTGAAGCAGGCGATGGTGGTGCCGGGTTCGGGACTGGTCAAGCAACAGGCCGAGGCCGAGGGGCTGGACAAGATTTTTGTAGAGGCAGGCTTTGAGTGGCGCGAGCCCGGTTGTTCGATGTGTCTGGCAATGAACCCCGACAAACTGGGCAGTGGCGAGCATTGCGCGTCAACGTCCAACCGCAACTTCGAAGGGCGCCAGGGTGCCGGTGGCAGAACGCATCTGGTCAGTCCGGCAATGGCTGCTGCGGCTGCGGTGACTGGTCGCTTCGTTGACGTTCGTGAATTGATGCAGGCCTAAGGAGACCACCATGAGAGCATTCACCCAGCATACCGGTCTCGTCGCGCCGCTCGATCGCGCTAATGTCGACACCGATCAGATCATCCCCAAGCAGTTTCTCAAGTCGATCAAGCGTACTGGCTTTGGTCAGAACCTATTCGATGAGTGGCGCTATCTGGACGTCGGACAGCCTAATCAGGACTGCTCGCATCGTTCGGTGAATCAGGAGTTCGTGCTGAACTTTCCGCGCTATCAGGGCGCCAGCGTTTTGCTTGCTCGGGAAAACTTCGGCTGCGGCTCCTCGCGTGAGCACGCGCCTTGGGCATTGGAAGAGTACGGTTTTCGCACGATTATCGCGCCGAGCTTTGCCGATATCTTCTACAACAACAGCTTCAAGAACGGCTTGCTGCCAATCGTGTTGAAAGAAGAAGAAGTCGACGAGTTGTTCGAACAGGCCGAGGCTGCAGAGGGTTATCAACTCACCGTGGACTTGGCAGCGCAAACGGTCACCCGTCCGGACGGTGTGCAGTACAGCTTCGAAGTCGATGCGTTTCGCAAACATTGCCTGCTGAACGGCTTGGACGACATCGGCCTGACTTTACAGGATGCTGAGGCCATCAAGGCGTTCGAAGCAGGTCATCAAAAGAGCCAGCCCTGGTTGTTCGGCGCGATCAAATAAAACAAGAAGTTGGGAGCCAGGGTGGTTTACACGCGGCTTTCAGCTTTTAGAAGGAAATCTTTAAATGTCTAAACAGATTCTGGTTCTTCCTGGCGACGGCATCGGTCCTGAAATCATGGCCGAAGCGGTCAAGGTGCTAAAGCTGGCTAACGACAAGTTTCAGCTCGACCTGGAGCTGAGCTACGACGAGTTGGGTGGGGCGGCGGTTGATAAGTACGGCGTGCCATTGGCTGACGAGACGCTCGAGCGTGCTCGTGCTGCGGACGCAATCCTGCTGGGTGCCGTTGGCGGGCCGAAGTGGGACGCAATAGACCCTGCTATCCGGCCTGAGCGTGGTCTGTTGAAGATTCGCTCGCAGCTGGGGTTGTTCGGCAATCTGCGTCCGGCCTTGCTGTACCCGCAACTGGCAGCTGCCTCCAGCCTGAAGCCGGAGATCGTGTCCGGCCTGGATATCCTCATCGTTCGCGAGCTGACCGGGGGAATCTACTTCGGTCAACCACGCGAGAGCAAGGTGCTGGAAAATGGCGAGCGTATGGCTTTCGATACGCTGCCCTACAGCGAGAGCGAAATCCGCCGGATCGCCAAGGTCGGTTTCGACATGGCTCGGGTGCGCAACAGGAAACTCTGCTCGGTGGACAAGGCCAACGTACTGGCATCCAGTCAGCTATGGCGCGCAGTGGTGGAGGAAGTCGGTAAGGACTATCCGGACGTTGCACTCAGCCATATGTATGTCGATAACGCCGCAATGCAGCTGGTGCGCGCACCGAAGCAGTTCGATGTAATCGTCACCGACAACATGTTTGGCGACATCCTGTCGGATGAAGCTTCCATGCTGACAGGTTCAATCGGCATGCTGCCGTCCGCTTCTCTCGATTCGAATAACAAAGGTATGTTCGAGCCTTGTCACGGTTCGGCACCGGACATTGCAGGCAAGGGTATCGCCAATCCGCTGGCAACGATCCTCTCGGTGTCGATGATGCTGCGCTACAGCTTCAACCAGGTCGCTGCAGCAGATGCGATCGAGCAGGCGGTTAGTAACGTGCTGGATCAGGGCCTGCGAACGGGTGATATCTGGTCTGAGGGTTGTGAAAAGGCGAATACCCAGGCGATGGGTGATGCGGTAGTCGCGGCGCTCGCGAAGTTGTAATCTCTCTGGTCCCATTTGCACCAGCCGTTGATAGAGCTTGTGGGCGACGGCTAGGCGGAAACGCCGAGGAGTGCGAGGCGTGGTGTCAGACATAAATGGACAGCGCGCCCGCGCTTTCGAACCCGAAAGCGTATTTCTTAGTCGACGGCCCGTCATGCGGGTCACACATATATAGGTGTAGTTGCGATGAAACGTGTAGGTCTGATCGGTTGGCGCGGTATGGTTGGCTCCGTGCTTATGCAGCGGATGCTGGAGGAGCGGGATTTCGACCTGATCGAGCCGGTATTCTTTACTACTTCCAACGTCGGCGGTCAGGGCCCCTCGATTGGCAAGGATATAGCGCCGCTCAAGGACGCCTACAGCATCGATGAATTGAAATCCCTCGATGTAATTCTTACCTGCCAAGGTGGTGACTACACCAGCGAGGTTTTCCCCAAACTGCGGGAAGCGGGCTGGAAAGGCTACTGGATCGATGCAGCCTCGACGCTGCGTATGCACGACGATGCCGTTATCGTGCTCGATCCGGTCAACCGCAAGGTCATCGATCATCAACTGGACGCGGGCACCCTCAATTACATCGGCGGCAACTGCACGGTCAGCTTGATGCTGATGGGCCTGGGTGGCCTGTTCGAGCATGGGTTGGTCGACTGGATGAGTGCAATGACTTATCAGGCTGCGTCCGGTGCTGGGGCGCAGAATATGCGCGAACTCATCAAGCAGATGGGCAGTATCAACGCATCGGTTGCCAATGAACTGGCTGATCCGGCCAGCGCCATTCTGGACATCGATCGCAAGGTCGCCGAATGCCAACGCTCGGAAGCGTTCCCAGTAGACAATTTCGGCGTTCCACTGGCGGGCAGCTTAATTCCTTACATCGACAAAGAGCTGCCGAACGGCCAGAGCCGCGAAGAGTGGAAGGCACAGGCGGAGACCAACAAGATTCTAGGGCGTTTCAAGAGCCCGATTCCAGTCGACGGTATCTGTGTACGTGTCGGGGCGATGCGTTGCCACAGCCAGGCATTGACCATCAAGCTGAACAAAGATGTGCCCATTTCGGATATTGAAGGCATGATCAGCCAGCACAACCCCTGGGTGAAGCTCGTTCCGAATCATCGAGATGCGAGTATGCAGGAACTGAGTCCGACATCAGTGACTGGCACATTGAGTGTTCCGGTCGGTCGGCTGCGAAAGCTGAACATGGGGTCGCATTACCTTGGCGCATTCACTGTGGGCGATCAGCTGCTGTGGGGTGCTGCAGAGCCTTTGCGACGCATGCTGCGTATCCTTCTCGAGCGATAACTCCCGTACGAGTCAATTCAGAAGCGCCTCGGGATACCGCGGCGCTTTTTTTTTGCGCCATGACAAAGCAAATTACCGCTCTCGATCAGCTTAAGTCTATGCGTCATGTATATGGGGTTGCTTCCACCACAGCGAAGCGCCCGAAGGCACGCAAGGGAAGCGGCATCTGAGATGTTATGCAGGTGATTAATCCAGCCACTCGCTTTTGCACGCCGGGCTAATTTGTGGATTGGGTCTGATAACACGCGAAAAGGCGTGACGGGCAGCGCCAGCTGGTCTGGTGAGTTGTTGATAAAACCCTATCTGTAAAAGATACTTGCTGGAAGTTCGAAGAATTAGTCTAGCTAAAAACGATGTTTAGGCTTATCGCTGACGGGGGACCGCTACCTGGCGGGCGCAGGCAGTGACTATAAGACCCTCTCGAAGATCCGAGAAAAGTTAAAAACAAGGATTTACACAATGGTTCGGGTTCGCAATCTGGTGCTGGCAATCGCGGCTGCTACCGCGCTGACTTCCGAAATGGCTTATGCGCTGGGCTTGGGCGAGGTCACGCTGAAGTCTGCGCTGAATCAACCGCTGGTGGCCGAAATCGAACTGCTGGATGCCAAAACGCTAGCGCCCGGTGAAGTTATTCCGGTTCTGGCGTCCGCTGAAGATTTCAATCGTGCAGGTGTTGATCGCCAGTATTTCCTGACTGACCTGACCTTCACCCCGGTTTTACGCCCAGACGGCAAAAGCGTCATTCGCGTGTCTTCGACCAAACCGGTTCGCGAACCCTATCTGAATTTCCTCATCGAAGTGCTCTGGCCAAGCGGTCGTCTCCTGCGTGAGTACACGTTGCTCCTGGATCCGCCACTGTATTCGCCCGAGATTGCGGCTTCAGTCGCGCCGCAACTGCCGGTTGCCGCTCCGGTTTCCCGGCCAGTCGCTGCCACGCAAGTCGTGTCCCGACCTGCCTCTTCGTCTTCCACGACTCCTACGTCGCAGGGTGGCGAATATAAAGTTACCCCTAACGACACGCTTTGGGAGATAGCAGAGCGGGCCCGTCTGGGTGGTACCGTCCATCAAACCATGTTGGCCATTCAGGATATTAATCCGGACGCGTTCATTGGCAACAACATCAATCGAATGAAGAACGGCCAAGTGCTTCGCTTGCCCAGCGCCGAGCAGATTGGCCGCCGGTCGCAAGCAGAGGCGATTCAGGAGGTTGCCCAGCAGAACGCGAGTTGGCGACAGGCTGCGGGCCCTGGGGCGCCGGCTGCTCGTCAGCTCGACGCAACCCAGCGCGGCTCAGCCGATGCTGCACCCTCGCGTAGCGAGCAAGGCGATAACCTCCGCCTGGTTGCGCCAGAGGCCGGTAAGTCTACCGTTGGCAGCGATGGCGGGGACGGCGCTGACGCTGCAGCGTTGCGCGACAAGCTGGCCGTCAGTGAAGAAAGTCTTGATTCCAGTCGTCGAGAAAATCTCGACCTGAAGGATCGTCTAAATGATCTGCAGGGGCAGTTGGATAAGCTGCAACGACTGATGCAGCTAAAAGACGACCAGCTCGCCAAGTTGCAGGCGCAGCTGGCGTCCGGGGCAGAGGCAGGTCTTGACGTGGCTGCTTCGCCGTCTCCCTCGGTCGATGAAGCCGACAACAGCGCTACGCCTGTGACGCAAGCGGCCGAGGTTGTCCCTGAAGTTGCTACTGAGGCCAATCCTGCTCCGAGCGCCGCGCCTCAGCCGCCCCAGAGTGAGAAGTCAGAAGCTCCTGAGCCGGATGTTCAGGCGCCTGCTGCTACCGCGGCACCGGTTTCTGCTCCGCAAGAACCGCAAGCCGACGGCTATGTTGATGAATTGATGGGTAGTCCCGTTCTACTCGGTGTTCTGGGTGGCAGCGCGTTGTTGCTCCTGCTGGTCGGCTTGATGGTGCTGTCTCGTCGCAACGCGATGAGAGAGGCTGAGTTGCAAGAAAGTCTTCTGGCTGACAATTCGACTGATAGCTTTTATGTTGCGCAGCATGAGCTCAATTCGTCCGACACTGAATCTGCTGACCTAGGTGCCTCTCACGATGCTGATCAGGTTTCTGCTGACTCGCTGGCTGGTACGAGCAGCGATCCCCTGGCGGAAGCAGACATCTATATTGCCTACGGTCGTTTTAATCAGGCAGCCGAGCTGCTTCAGAATGCGCTGAATGACGAGCCACAACGTAGCGACCTGCGCCTAAAGCTCATGGAGGTCTATGCTGAGCTTGGCGACCGAGAAGGGTTTGCCCGCCAGGAAGCAGAGCTACGGGAAATAGGTGGTTCGTCTGCGGAGATCGAGCAAACTAAGGCCAGGTATCCAGCAATGGCGGCCGCAGGTTTTGGCGCGGTGGCTGCGTCTGTCTCCGCGAGCGACGACCTCGACAGTTTCAGTCTGGACAATCTTGAGTTGGAAGAGCCTGCCCCCTTGGCGGAGCAACAGGCGGATGACGATTTTGATCTGAGCCTTGATGATCTCGAACTGGAAGATGACCTGACGGACCTCTCCGTTACGCCTGTCGGCGGGTCCGCTGTGGAGCGGGATGACGTCAACTTCGACGAGATGGGCCTGGATGCCGCAGCACAGGACCAAGCTGCAGATGACTTTTCGTTTGATCTAGACGAACCGGCAACTTCCAGCAATGTCTCCCTGGATGATGAGCTGGCTGGCTTCTCCCTCGATCTAGATGAGCCATCTTCCAGTTCGACTGCTGACGATAATTTGATGCTGGGTCTTGCAGACGAGACTAAGCCGGCCTCGAGCGAGTCAGTGGATGAGCTTGACTTTGGGCTTACTGACCCCGACCAGCCCACGGACATGCCGGACGAGTTCGATCTGTCCTTGGACGACAAGCCCGTTGCGGAGCCTGCGCCGGAAACATTCTCTTCTGAGTTGGAGGTGGTCGAGGCGGATCTGGAAGATCTGTCACGCGATTTCAATGAGCCGCTTGATCAGTCTCCAGCAATGACGACTGGTGCGGTTGAGCCGGTTGCGTCGACACCTGAGGCGCTTGATGACGATTTCGATTTCTTTGCCGATACTGATGAGACCACCACCAAACTTGACCTCGCGCGTGCCTACATCGACATGGGTGATGCTGAGGGTGCCCGCGATATTCTGGACGAAGTAATGAGCGAAGGAAGTGACAACCAGCAGCAAGAGGCGCGAGAGATGCTCGCCAAACTAGCCTGACTATGATTGAAGCAGTACGCCCAGTGGCAGCCGATTCGGCTGCCGCTGACGTTTTCAGAATTGCCCTCGGCGTCGAGTACAAAGGCGCCCGTTATCGGGGCTTCCAACGACAGCGTGACGGCGTACCGTCCATTCAGCTTTCGTTGGAAAACGCCTTGAGCAAGGTTGCTGGCGGTCACTCGGTGACGTTAAGTTGCGCTGGGCGTACCGATGCGCTCGTTCACGCGTGCGCCCAAGTCGTGCATTTCGATACGCCAGTGAAGCGGTCCATGCACGCCTGGGTCATGGGTGCAAACCAGAACCTGCCCAGTGATATAAGCGTGACCTGGGCCAAGGAGATGCCGAACAGCTTCGATGCGCGTTTCAGCGCCATGGCTCGTCGTTACCGATACGTGATCTACAACGACCACATACGACCTGCCCATCTGGCCGAAGAGGTAACCTGGAATCACCGCCCTCTAGACATCGCACGCATGCGTGAGGCAGCTAAAGCGTTCGTTGGAACTCATGACTTCAGTGCCTTCCGTGCTCGCCAATGTCAGGCAAAATCGCCGATCAAAACGATCCATCACCTTGAGTTACTCGAACACGGCAGGCTTATCGTCATCGATGTTCGGGCCAATGCCTTTCTGCACCATATGGTGCGTAACTTTGCCGGCGTTCTCATGACAATTGGCTCCGGCGAGCGGCCTGTGCCATGGGCTAGGGAGGTACTGGAGTCGCGGGTGAGGCGTACTGGTGGAGTGACGGCCCATCCGTACGGGTTGTATCTCGTTCAAGTGGATTATCCAGAGCAGTTCCAGTTACCAGAACGCTTTTTGGGGCCACACTTCCTGTCAGGGCTGCCGGATGTTCGCGCGCTCCAGTGATGAAGCAAAAGGCTAAATTCGAACGGGCCTTGGCGATGCAGGATGTTAGGGGGGCGGGTGATGCAGGTTGCAGCCTCTCGTGCTTTTGTTACCATCCGGGGTCTTCTCTTGCAGGTGCCCGCCGTTGCCTATCGTTCGTAGCAAGATCTGTGGAATTACCCGCGTCGAGGATGCGCTTCTTGCGGCTGAAGCCGGGGCGGACGCAATCGGTCTGGTGTTCTACCCCAAGAGTCCGCGGGCAGTGAGTGTGCAGCAAGCCTGGAATATTGTTGCTGCTCTGCCACCCTTCGTCACAACCGTCGGCTTGTTCGTCAATGCATCGCGTAGCGAGATCAGCGCAACGCTCGATGCCGTACCGTTGGATATGCTTCAGTTTCACGGTGATGAAAGCCCCGCCGACTGCGAAGGTTTCTGTCGACCCTGGTACAAGGCGCTCCGCGTCCAGACGGGCGAGGACGTTCAGCGGCAGGCTGCACGCTATGCTGGTGCCAGCGCCATTCTGCTCGACACTTTTGTTGCTGGCGTTCCTGGGGGGACTGGCGAGATTTTCGACTGGTCGCTCATACCCGCTGACCTCCCTAAGCCTTTGATACTTGCCGGCGGGCTGACTTGCGAAAACGTCCAGCAGGCCGTAGCTGAGGTGCGGCCGTTCGCCGTGGATGTGAGTGGGGGAGTGGAACTTAGCAAGGGCATCAAAGATGCCGCGAGTGTGAGGGAGTTCGTTCGGTTGGTAAGGGCGTCGATGTGACGAACGGAGGTTGCTTGCCGTCCAGTTACCATTCGCTGAATTGTCCAGGCCCATCAATGATGAGCTGCCATTGGTGGGGTTAGGGGCAATCGTCAGTGACAGCGTTTTGTGAATAGTGCCGACGCGACGCAGTGACTCCGGTTGGACACTGGTCGCAAACGTGAATTTTGCCGGTGCGTGCAGTCGCTACGCGCGGGACCGAGAAACTGTGGAGAACAAAAAGCATGAGCAACTGGCTGGTAGATAAGCTGATCCCCTCGATCATGCGCTCGGAAACGCAGAAAAGTTCAGTACCCGAGGGGCTTTGGCATAAATGCCCGTCCTGTGAGGCGGTTCTCTATCGCCCGGAGCTGGAAAAAACCCTGGATGTTTGTCCGAAGTGCCAGCATCACATGCGGATCGACGCGCGAACTCGCCTGGATATATTCCTCGATAAGGAAGGCCGTGAAGAGATCGCTGCAGACCTCGAGCCAGTCGACCGACTGAAATTCCGGGATAGTAAGAAATATAAGGACCGGCTCTCCGCTGCGCAGAAGCAGACCGGGGAAAAAGACGCCCTGATCGCAATGAGTGGCACCTTGATGCATATGCCGGTTGTGGCCTGTGCATTCGAGTTTTCGTTCATGGGCGGTTCTATGGGGGCTATCGTTGGGGAGCGTTTTGTGCGTGCTGCGAACGCTGCGCTTGAGCAACGGTGCCCGCTGGTCTGCTTTGCAGCGTCCGGCGGTGCTCGGATGCAAGAGGCGCTGATTTCGCTGATGCAGATGGCCAAGACATCTGCAGTGCTGGCACGTATGCGCGAGGAGGGGTTGCCCTTCATCTCCGTTCTTACCGACCCGGTTTATGGGGGGGTATCGGCAAGTCTCGCCATGCTGGGAGACGTCATTGTCGCAGAGCCTAAGGCGCTGATTGGTTTCGCCGGTCCGCGCGTTATCGAGCAGACCGTGCGTGAGAAACTGCCTGAAGGTTTCCAGCGCAGTGAGTTCTTGCTTGATCATGGTGCGATCGACTTGATAGTCCCTCGTTCCGAGTTGCGCGCTCGTCTATCGCGTCTGTTGGCCCAGCTTCAGCAGTTGCCTACTCCGGGCGAACCCGCGTTGGTTACGGCTGACGCATGACCGGGCGCAGCCTGGGAGGCTGGCTCGAGTATCTTGAGCAGCTTCATCCTGTTGCTATTGATATGGGCCTTGAGCGGTGCCGCGAAGTCGCCGCAAGGCTAGGACTGACACGTCCGGCTCGCCAGGTCGTCACCGTAACAGGTACCAATGGCAAGGGATCCACGTGCGCCTTCATAGCGCGAATGCTGGCAGGGCAGGGTAAGACGGTGGGTGTTTACAGCTCACCGCATCTGTTGCGCTACAACGAACGGGTTCGTGTCAACGATGCCGATGCGACAGACGAGGCCTTATGCGAAGCATTCGAGGCAGTGGAGCAAGCGAGAGGCTCTGTTTCCCTCACCTATTTCGAAATGGGTACGTTGGCTGCTTTTTGGCTCTTTGAGCGCGAAGCACTTGATGCTGTGGTCCTTGAAGTCGGGCTAGGCGGGCGTCTCGATGCAGTTAACCTAGTCGATGCGGACGTGGCGGTGGTTACCAATATCGGTTTGGACCATGCCGAATGGCTTGGGACTACCCGCGAAAGCGTGGGCTTTGAAAAAGCCGGTATATTTCGCCCTGCAAAGCCCGCCGTATGTGGCGACTTTGATCCGCCAGAATCCTTGTTGGAAAGCGCGTCCCGTTCCGCTGTGCCTCTATTGGTCCGAGGGCGCGATTTCGATCTGAGCAAGGAGGCGGGCCGTTGGCATTGGCGTGGCAAAACCGCCGATGGACGTAGCCTGGAGCTGCTAGATCTACCGATGCTCTCCCTGCCACTGGATAACGCTGCGTTAGCGTTGCAGGCCTTTGCATTGCTTGAATCGTCATGGCAGCCGGAGCAGCTCGTCGAGGCATTGCAAGGCACTCGCGTTACCGGTCGCCTGGATCAGCGCACTGTCTGCTGGCGCGGTGTTGAGCTGACGATCATGCTTGATGTTGGGCATAACCCGCACGCTGCTGACTATTTGGCAGGTCAACTGCTTCAGAAATCGGCGTCCGGTCGCCGCCTTGCCGTCTTCGGCCTTTTGGCTGACAAGGATCTTTTGGGTGTCATCGATGCGCTGAAGACCGTTTTCGACTCCTGGGCGGTGGCGCCCTTGGGAACCCCTCGGTCGCGAACGGTACACGAGTTGAGATCGGCATTGATGGAGCGAGGCGAGGCCGTCACTATCTGCTCTGGAATACCCGAGGCGCTCCAGCAGCAGTGTGAGCAGGCGCGCAAGGGTGACGAGATAGTAGTGTTTGGATC
The DNA here is from genome assembly GCF_902506445.1 of Pseudomonas sp. 9Ag. NCBI lineage: Bacteria > Pseudomonadati > Pseudomonadota > Gammaproteobacteria > Pseudomonadales > Pseudomonadaceae > Pseudomonas > Pseudomonas sp. 9Ag. The sequence continues at coordinate 2,094,853 of NZ_LR733836.1, read as the reverse complement.
ATTTTACTGTGTGGCTGAGGCGCTGGCTTGGCTAGATCAGCTCGCATCGAGCGGAGGGCATGCTCTTGGTAGATAGAAGATTGTTGCAGCGTATTGTCGGCGCGTTGGTGCTTGTTGCGCTGGCGGTAATATTCGTACCGATGCTTTTCAATCGAGATGATGCCGACCAGCAGATCGCTGTTGATGCTCCGGCAATGCCAGAAACACCTGCTGCGCCGATTATTGAGACCCAGCCTGTAGAGGTCCCTGAGCCAGCGGTCGAAGCCATCCCTGAAGATTACGAGATTATCGAAGAAGACTCTGTCGCCGAATCCAGTATTCCCGCTAATCCGATCGATCCAGTTCCAGCGGAGGCACAGCCTGCTCCGGAAGCTTCCGAGCAGGCAGTCACCACAGCCCCACCGCTCATGCCGGAAAATGCGGAAGAGCAGCGGCTGGATACTGCCAACCTGCCGGTTAGTTGGTCGGTTCAGCTGGCCAGCCTTTCCAGTCGCGAGAACGCCGAGAAGTTGCAGAAAACTCTGCGGTCTCAAGGTTATAACGCCTATATACGCACTGCGGACGGGATGAATCGAGTATTCGTGGGGCCGTTGGTGGAGCGGGCGGAGGCCAATCGCTTGCGTGATCAATTGCAACGACAGCATAAACTTGACGGATTCGTAGTACGTTTCAAACCAGAGCAACGCTGATTTTGATGGTGCTCCACCCCTTTTAACGCCAGTCGGGAGGGCGCCTCCACGGTGCTTACTCCCAAGCGGGCGCTCTGCTAAAATACGCCGCCTTTCTCCTTTGCAGGAAACCCTGTGGCATTCACCTGGGTCGATTGGGCGTTTATCGCCGTTGTGGTCATTTCCAGCTTGATCAGTTTGAAACGAGGCTTCGTTAAGGAGGCGCTTTCACTGCTCACCTGGATCATCGCCGGGGTTGTTGCCTGGATGTTTGGTGGCGCGCTTTCGCACTACCTCGCGGAGTTCATCAGCACACCTTCCTTTCAGGTCATTGCGGCGTGCCTAATTCTGTTCGTCCTGACTTTGTTAGTCGGGGCACTGGTCAACTTCCTCATCGGAGAACTGGTGCGGGTTACTGGCCTTTCCGGTACTGATCGTTTCCTTGGCATGGTGTTCGGCGCCGCACGAGGGGGGCTGTTGGTCGTGGTATTGGTTGGCCTGCTCAGCCTCGCCCCTGTCCAGCAAGATCCCTGGTGGCGAGAGTCGACACTGTTACCGCATTTTCTGTTGGTTGCTGACTGGTCGAAGAACCTGATTCTCGGGTTTGGAAGTCAGTGGGTGGCCGGTTCGCTCGATGCTTCAAGCTGAGGCGAGCACTCATTAGAAGGACGTGCCAAGGCTCAAGCCAGTGCTATGTCCGGATCAGCCTGTAACAACTGAGAGGTTCCTTGCATGTGTGGCATTGTCGGCATTGTCGGTAAGTCGAACGTCAACCAGGCGTTGTATGACGCGCTTACCGTACTGCAACATCGTGGGCAGGACGCCGCCGGAATCGTGACCAGTGACAGCGGCAAGCTGTTTCTACGCAAGGACAACGGGCTGGTACGGGACGTCTTCCAGCAGCGTCACATGCAGCGGCTGGTAGGCAACATGGGTATCGGTCATGTGCGTTATCCCACGGCGGGCAGCTCGAGCTCGGCAGAGGCGCAGCCATTTTATGTGAACTCCCCTTATGGCATCACGCTGGCGCACAACGGCAACCTGACCAATGTCGACCAGTTGACCAAGGAAATATACGAGTCCGACCTGCGCCATGTGAACACCAACTCAGACTCGGAAGTGCTGCTCAATGTTTTCGCCCATGAGCTGGCAGTGCGGGGCAAGTTGCAGCCCACCGAGGAGGATGTCTTTGCCGCCGTTGCAAAGGTGCATGAACGTTGTGTGGGCGGCTATGCCGTAGTAGCTATGGTCACCGGCTATGGCATTGTTGGCTTCCGCGATCCGCATGCAATACGGCCAATTGTGTTCGGCCAGCGTCACACCGATCAGGGTGTGGAGTACATGATCGCGTCTGAGAGCGTCGCGCTGGATGTACTGGGCTTTTCGCTGATTCGCGATCTAGCCCCAGGCGAAGCCGTCTACATCACGGCTGATGGCAAGTTGCACACTCGTCAGTGTGCGCCTAACCCGCACTACGCCCCCTGCATCTTCGAACATGTCTATCTGGCGCGTTCGGATTCGCTGATGGACGGCGTGTCGGTATACAAGGCGCGCCTGCGCATGGGTGAGAAACTGGCTGACAAGATTCTTCGGGAGCGTCCCGAACATGACATCGACGTGGTCATCCCGATTCCCGACACCAGCCGCACGGCTGCATTGGAACTGGCGAACCGGCTTGGCGTAAAGTTTCGCGAAGGATTTGTGAAAAATCGTTATATCGGTCGGACCTTCATCATGCCCGGTCAGGCCGCGCGCAAGAAGTCGGTACGTCAGAAGCTCAATGCCATCGACCTCGAGTTTCGCGGCAAAAATGTGATGCTTGTGGATGACTCCATTGTCCGCGGTACGACCTGCAAGCAAATCATCCAGATGGCTCGCGAAGCCGGGGCTAAAAACGTCTATTTCTGTTCTGCAGCGCCAGCCGTTCGATATCCGAACGTTTATGGCATCGACATGCCCAGTGCACACGAGCTCATCGCGCACAATCGCAGCACCGAAGAGGTCGCCGAACTTATTGGTGCCGACTGGCTCGTCTATCAGGACCTACAAGACCTGATCGAGGCTGTTGGCGGCGGTAAGGTAAAGATTGAGAACTTCGATTGCGCAGTGTTTGACGGTAAGTACGTGACCGGCGATATCGATGACGTTTATCTGCACAAGATCGAGCAGGCCCGCAATGACCTGAGCAAAAGCAAGGGCGTCGCCGGCAGCGCCATTATCGACCTGTATAACAACTGATCGACCCGGCGGCTTTGCCGCCACGGTCCAGGGTGGAAATGACTATGACAACCGACTGGGACGCAGGCCGTCTGGACAGTGATTTGTCCGGTGTGAGCATGGATACGCTGGCTGTTCGAGCGGGCCAGCGCCGCTCGCCTGAGGGGGAGCATGGCGAAGGGTTATTCCTCACGTCCAGCTATGTGTTCCGAAGTGCGGCTGACGCTGCGTCGCGTTTTGCCGGTGAGACGCCAGGGAATGTCTATTCACGCTATACCAACCCCACCGTGCGAGCATTCGAAGAGCGTATTGCCGCCATGGAAGGCGCTGAGCAGGCCGTAGCGACCGCGTCGGGGATGTCCGCAATCCTGGCCATGGTGATGAGCCTGTGCTCCGCTGGCGACCACGTGCTGGTATCGCGCAGCGTTTTCGGAGCTACCGTTTCGTTGTTCGAGAAATACCTCAAGCGTTTCGGGCTGCAGGTCGATTACGTACCGCTTACCGATCTTGCAGACTGGGCGCCCGCATTCAAGCCCAACACCAGGTTGGTTTTCGTCGAGTCCCCCTCCAACCCGCTGGCCGAGTTGGTTGATATTGCCGAGCTGGCTGCGCTGTGTCATAACAATGGTGCCATGCTCGCGGTGGACAATTGCTTCTGCACACCTGTCCTGCAGCAGCCGCTGGCACTTGGTGCCGATATTGTCATTCATTCCGCCACCAAATACATCGATGGCCAAGGCCGCTGTCTTGGCGGTGTGGTTGCTGGTCGTGCCGAACAAATGAAGGAAGTGGTGGGATTTCTGCGCACAGCAGGACCGACGTTGAGTCCGTTCAACGCCTGGGTCTTTCTCAAAGGCCTGGAAACGCTGCGCCTGCGTATGCAAGCACACTGTGCCAGTGCGCGCGCATTGGCGGAGTGGCTAGAGCAACAGCCGGGCGTCGAGAAAGTTTATTACGCAGGGTTGCCTAGCCATCCTCAATACGAACTGGCCAAGCGTCAGCAGAAAGACTTTGGTGCGGTCTTGAGCTTCGAGGTGGCTGGCGGCAAAGAGGGCGCCTGGCGTTTCATCGATGCCACTCGCTTGATCTCAATCACGGCGAATCTGGGTGATAGCAAAACCACCATCACCCATCCCGGATCCACCACCCATGGGCGTCTATCTGCCGAAGACCGAGCCAAAGCAGGGATCCGTGATAGCTTGATTCGGGTAGCTGTGGGGCTTGAGGACGTGTCTGACCTGCAAGCTGATCTCGCACGAGGATTGGCTGCGCTTTAGATCGATACAGTAAAAAAAGCCCCGCTTAGGCGGGGCTTTTTTTTACTGGCTGGACGCCGACGCAACCTGTCAGTGTCGAGTGTCAGTGGTTCAGTTCTTCATCGGCTCGAAATTCACCACAAAACCATCAAGCCGCTGTTCGATCTCCAGTTGGTCCCGAATCCGACTGGCTTCCTGCCGACTGTCTATCGGGCCCACGAAGACCCGGTGCGTGCGCCCGCTGACGCGCAGGTAGGCCTCAAATCCTTCCTCGCGAAGCTTGTTCGCCAGCCCCCGGGCACTGTCGCCATTTTGCAGGCTCGCCAGCTGCACTGCCCAGCCTGAGCGAACCGGCGCTTGAGCCGGAGGCTGCGGTTGTGCGGTGAAGCTCTGTGGCGCGCGTTGCGTTGCCGGTGTAGCGGGCATACGGCTGCGTTGGCGGGGTTCGTTGGAGCGCAGGTCGATTGCCGGGGCCGGCTGTCCCTGCCCATCGAACAGGCCTTCAGGCGTGGCTGGCAGGATACTCGGGCTGCCTGGACTGGTTTCGATGACTCGGATGTCGCTGTACTTTTTGCCGGACAGCGCGGCCAGGCCAGCACGGTCGCGAATCACTGTCGGCCGCAGAAACACCATCAAGTTGCGTTTGATATGACTTTCCTGGGTGGAGCGGAACAACGCTCCCAGCAGTGGGATATCGCCGAGCAGCGGCACCTTGGAATCGGTACGAGTCACGTCGTCCTGAATCAAACCACCCAGTACGATGACTTGGCCGTCTTCGGCGAGGATGGTGCTCTTGATTGATCGCTTGTTGGTCACCAGATCCACGGCCTGCGCCGAAAGGCTTGCGGACGGTGCGATCGAAGAAATCTCCTGCTCGATCTCCAGGCGCAGCGTGGCGCCCTCGTTGATATGCGGGACCACCTTGAGTGTGACGCCGATATCCTCTCGCTCGATCGTGGTAAACGGGTTGTTCGCACCAGACGCGTCGGTTGTGTAGGTGCCGGTCTGGAACGGCACGTTCTGCCCCACCAGAATCTCGGCTTCCTGATTGTCTAGCGTTAGCAGGCTCGGGGTCGAGAGCAGATTGCTCTTGCTGTTGGCAGACAGTGCGGTAATCAGTGCACCAAAGCTACGCGTGCCAACACCGATGATGGCGCCGTCGGGCAGATTGCTTGGGATCTCATTGTCATTGATGGCGTTGAGCACGCTGCCGATGGAAAGGCCCGTGTTACCGAAGCTGACACCACCGACTCCGCCAGTGCCACCTCGCGCATCCACGGCCCACTGCACGCCAAGTGCGTCAGTGATGTCACCGGATACTTCGACGATGGCTGCTTCTACCATCACCTGAGCCCGGGGCACATCGAGTTGGCGAACTATCGATTCGAGCGTCGAGATCAGTTCCGGTTCGGCCAGCATGACCAGAGCGTTGAGGCTCTCGTCGGCGCGAATGAGTATGTTCTGCTGGCGACCACCCTGGGCTTCGCCATCTCCAGGTGTGGCAAGCCCTTCGGAAATGTCTCCGAGCGTCTCGGCGAGCGATTTGGCGTCATTGTGGCGCAGGCGAATCACTCGGGTATTGGCTGAGCGCGTGCTGGGTGAATCGAGTGTATTGGCCAGGCTGGCCAACTTCTGGCGGGCCAGTTCTGGTCCGGTAAAGATCAGACGGTTAGTGCGCGAATCGGCAATGATCTGCGCACCGGCAGTGTCTTTGGCTTCTCCGCGTGCCAAGGTATTACGCAGCACCTCAGCGATGTCCACAGCCCAGCCGTATTGCAGATTCACCACCGAGTAATCGTCGTTTTGGGCTTTGTCGAGCTGTCGTACCAGGTCTTCGATGCGCGCGATGTTGGCGCTGCGGTCGCTGATGATCAGCGCGTTGGCCGAGCTGACGGCCGCAAGATGCCCGTATTGCGGCACCAGGGGACGGATCAATGGAATCAATTCAGTGGCCGAGGTGTGCTGGACCTGGATGACGCGAGTCTCCAGCAGATCTCCACCGGTCGGTCCTCCGCCAGCCTCCGACTTGGCTTCAGCATTGGGCACGATTCGAGCGACTTCACCCTGGGTGAGCACGCTGAAGCCGTGGGTGGCCATGACTGACAGGAAGAGCTGGTAGATTTCTTCAAGGGAAAGGGTCGTTGACGACACGACGCTCACCTGTCCCTTTACGCGAGGATCGACAATAAAGGTCTGCCCGGTCAGCTGGCTTATCTGATCGATAAAGGCTCGGATATCCGCATCCTTGAGGTTGATCGTCCAGCCGTCCTGTTGGGTCTCGCTCGGCTCGATTCCTGGGTCGGCGGCGTACAGAGGCAGGGAAGCGGCAAGCAGACCGGCGGCGAGCAAAGCAATGAGCGGGCGGGAGGAAAATGGCAGCATCGGTCAGTTGTCTTCCGTGGTCTGTTCGTCGGAGGGCATGGTTTCTGGCGGGCTTGTAGTCCCTTCCATCTGTTGCCGGAGTGCTTCCATCTGCTGTTGAAGCATCTCGGCTTGCGGATCGAGTATTTCCTCCTCCGCTGGCTCACTATAGTCGGGCAGGCTATCGAGCGCGGCCGTGGGGGAGCGAACGCTTGGGAAAAACAAGCTCTCGATACGATCACCACGCTTCACTTCGACCCTGTCTGGGTGAACGCTGTACAGGCGCACCCCCGATTCAAGTTCCTGGTCAATCCGGTAAAGCTGCGGCGGTTGGCTGCTCAGCTGAATGATTGCGGTCGACCGAGCCGGGTCCGCATGAACGAAGCTGCCTAGCAAGGTTAGATTAGAACTCGATTCGCCGGGCCTATAGCTCTGGCCGGTTGAAGGAGGAGATCCAAATAGCTGCTCCATTCGCTCAAGATCAGGTGCTGCCCCGGTAACTTGGCGATCGTCCAGCATAGCGGCAGGCGGCGTTTGAGTCAGTTTGAGCCAGGTCATGATCTGGCCAGCCAGATAGAGGCCGAATAGCACGACGACCACTGCGCTAACGACCAGGGGCGCATACTGGCGAACTTTCTGCAGTGCTGCGGGGGAAGCCAAGCTAGGCGCTCCATGAAACCAAGTGATTGATGACGGTGACCGCTTGTTCGATCGCGGAAGCTGCAAGCGGCGGGCTTGGCTGGCAGTGTAGACCCAGACCATGACAAACAAGCACCTGAGTATGCCAGTGCAACTGACTGTTTTTCAGGCAAAAGGTGCCCAACGGCCGGTCAATTACAGCAACCATTTGGGTTCGCCGTTATTTTTTTATAAATAATCGCGGCACAGTGTTGACTTGGTGAGGGGGGGTGCGTAAATTGCGCGCCTCGCAGGGCGATCAGCCACTAGTCACAACGGTTGAGAATTGAAGCTTTGCGAATCGGACGAAAGTCCGGCCGACGCGCAGCGGTAGTTCAGTCGGTTAGAATACCGGCCTGTCACGCCGGGGGTCGCGGGTTCGAGTCCCGTCCGCTGCGCCATATCTGCTTCCCATTTGCGGAAGCCACGCGAAAAGCGGCCTTAAGGCCGCTTTTTTCGTTTCTACCTTCCTCATGCTGGTTTCGATCTCATCAATCGGCCCCATCCACGCCGATGCGTCTGGTCTGGATCTGCACGCCTGTGTATCAAGCTAAATTCTCAAACTTGTACATCCAACGTGCGCGGTGAAGGTTTTTTCGCTCTTCCGGAGGGTTTTTCATCCGAATAACCACTTGTTACTGACGATAATCGCGAAATACTTGTACAAATATATGTCAATGTGCCATTGTCTTGTACAGGATATGGCCGGCTCACAGTTTCTGGTGGCGCGCCGTAACGACCTTTATCGCTAGCTGCCTAGCAGCTCCCGTACAGAGACTCATCATGAACAAGCATATGTCAGTGTCCAGGCGCCTCGGTCTCGGTTTTTTCGTCGTACTCGCGTTGATGGCGGTTGTTGCAATGATCAGTGCGTTCAAGGTCGACACCATTGATCAGACCATGAAGAGCATCAGTTCTCAGGCAGGTTTGAAGCAGCGCTACGCGATCAATTTCCGCGGTAGCGTTCACGACCGGGCGATTGCCGTACGCGACGCGGTAAGCGCGGCTGACCCGAATTTTGCGCGTAATCGGGTAGCTGAAATCGACCGGCTTGCAAAAATGTATGCCGACTCGGCCGGTCCGATGAAGGCAATGTTGGCCCAGCGCACCGCTGACCCTATCGAGCTTCAACTGATGGGACAGATCGAAGCGGTAGAAGTGAAGACCAATGAGCTGACCAGGCAAGTTATCGACATGCGGTTCGCTCAAGGCTCGGAACGGGCCTACGCCTTTCTCCTGGAAAACGTCGCAGGTGGCTATGACGAATGGCTGCGCCTGATCAACGCCTTTATCGATCATCAGGAGATGTCCATAAATCAGCAGGTGACCGTAGTACGTGATACGGCTAGCGGCTTTCTCATGCTCATCGTCACTGTCACCGGCATAGCGATTTTGTTGGGCACGGCGATCGCAGTGCTGATCATCCGCAAGTTGCGATCAACCCTCGGCGCAGAGCCAGATGAAGTGGCCCGCGTAATCGGCAACCTTGCCGATGGCGACCTCGGCCAGGTGATCCTCACCCGCTATCCGGACAGCGTTATGGGTGCGACTGCAAAAATGGCCAGCCGATTGACCGGCATCATCGCCGAAGTTCGTGCGGCTGCAGACGGGCTTGGCGTGGCGTCAGGAGAACTGCTGACCTCATCGTCCAACAGCAATCAGCAGATCCAGCAGCAGTCCGCCGAGGCCGAGCAGGTGGCGACCGCCATTAATCAGATGGCAGCGACCGTCAGTGAAGTCGCCAACTTTGCTGCCCGCGCCGCGTCTGCAGCCAAAAGTGCCGACGAGCAAGTCGAGACCGGTACCCGTGTGGTGGGCGAAACGGCGATATCGATCCACAATCTGGCCAAGGTGCTTGAGGAGGCCACCGAAACGGTTACCCAGGTTTCCGAGCAAAGCGGCAGCATCGAAAAAATTCTTCAGGTCATCACCGCCATTGCAGAGCAGACCAACCTTTTGGCCCTGAATGCTGCCATCGAGGCGGCGCGTGCCGGGGAGCACGGCCGAGGATTCGCGGTCGTGGCCGACGAGGTGAGGTCGCTGGCCAACCGCACCCAGCAGTCATCGAGTGAGATCAGTGAAATGATCGAGTCCTTGCAGGCTGGAGCAGGCAAGGCGACAGAGGTGATGCAGGCCAGTAGGCGAATGGCGCAACAGACGGTCGAGCAAACTCACGAGGCGGAGGGGGCGCTGTCGAAGATTCGCCAAGAGGTCGGCTCGATCAACGAAATGAATGCTCAGATCGCAACGGCCTCGGAAGAGCAGAGTGCGGTGGCCGAGGAGGTGAACCAGAGCGTCACGCGCATCCATGATTCGGCCGTCGCCAGTTCTGCTGCCTCCAATCAAGTAGCCGCCTCGAGTCGAGACCTGACGACGCTCGCTCAGGAGTTGAATCGCAAGGTGGGTTACTTCCGAGGCTGATGCTGCGTGGTGATGCCTTGCTGATGCACGCCATGCTTTCTTTGCGATTCTCAATGGGCTGCCAACAACGGCGTGGTAGTTGCTGCACATGCAGGACAGCAACGTGCCAGAGGTTGGCCTGACCACAACCTTCAAGCGTTTACCTTGACCTGCGTCAACCTGTAACGGGGTAATCGACGCACCCTTGCGGTTTAATGCTGTCAGTAATGCGTGCTTTGACTAACAAGCCAGGGGCTGGTGGCTTACTGACGAGGGGTGGTTAATGTTCGGTTTGGAAGCGCTTGAGCTTGCGCGAATCCAGTTTGCTTTCACGATTTCGTTCCACATCATCTTTCCGGCGATCACCATTGGTTTGGCGAGTTTCCTGGCGGTGCTGGAAGGTCTGTGGCTGAAAACGAAGCGCCAGGTCTATCGAGATCTCTACCATTTCTGGCTGAAGATTTTTGCCGTCAACTTCGGTATGGGAGTGGTCTCTGGCATCGTCATGGCGTACCAGTTCGGCACGAACTGGAGCGCCTATTCCGAGTTTGCTGGGAGCGTCACGGGGCCGTTGCTGGCTTATGAGGTGCTTACCGCATTCTTCCTGGAGGCGGGTTTCCTCGGCGTCATGTTGTTTGGCTGGAACCGCGTTGGCGCCGGGCTGCATTTCTTTTCGACATTGATGGTCGCAGTCGGCACCTTGATTTCAACCTTCTGGATCCTGGCATCCAACAGCTGGATGCATACCCCACAGGGTCACGAGATCATCGATGGCATCGTGATTCCAGTGGACTGGTTTGCCATCGTCTTCAACCCGTCGTTTCCTTACCGTCTGACCCACATGGCGATCGCGGCGTTTCTAGCGACGGCGTTCATGGTAGGCGCCTCTGCCGCATGGCACCTGCTGCGCGGCAACGACAACCCCGCAGTGCGCAAGATGCTTTCCATGGCAATGTGGATGGCGCTGATCGTTGCGCCAATCCAGGCGGTGGTGGGGGATTTCCATGGTCTCAACACCCTGGAGTATCAGCCCGCCAAGATCGCCGCGATGGAGGGCCACTGGGATAACGCTTCAGGTGAGCCGACGCCGCTACTGTTGTTTGGCTGGCCGGACATGGAGCGGGAAGAAACGCGCTACAAGGTCGAAATTCCTTATTTGGGCAGTCTGATTCTCAAGCACAGCCTGACCGAGCAGATCCCGGCGCTGAAGGACTTCCCCAAGGAGGACCGGCCCAATTCAACCATTGTCTTCTGGACCTTCCGGATCATGGTTGCGTTGGGGCTGCTGATGATCTTCACCGGTTTCTGGAGTCTGTGGCTGCGTCGCGGCGGCAGACTGTTTCACTCCAAGCCATTCTTGCGTCTCGCATTGTTGATGGGCCCGTCGGGGATTCTCGCGATTCTCGCCGGTTGGTTTACCACCGAGGTTGGGCGGCAGCCCTGGGTGGTGTACGGAATCATGCGGACTGCCGATGCGGTATCCAACCATAGCGCCGGGCAGCTGGGGCTGACCCTGGCGATGTTCGTCCTGATCTACTTCGCGGTATTCGGCATTGGTTTCGTCTACGTCCTTCGTCTGATCGGCAAAGGGCCGATCATCAATGAAGGCAACGAGAAGGGCGCCGGTGGGCCGGGCGAGAAGCGCACGCCGATGCGGCCACTGTCCGCAGCAGACGAGGCGATCCCTCACGATCATGGTGACCAACTGGGCGAGAGGAACTGAGTTATGGGAATTGATCTTTCGCTGATCTGGGCCGTCATCATCATCTTCGGCATCATGATGTACGTGGTGATGGATGGGTTCGATCTGGGTATTGGCATCCTCTTTCCGTTTCTGGCCGATACCTCCGAGCGTGATGTCGCGATGAATACCGTGGCGCCGATCTGGGACGGCAACGAGACCTGGCTCGTCCTAGGTGGGGCCGGACTGTTCGCCGCGTTCCCGCTGGCTTATTCGGTTGTGCTTTCGGCGCTGTACCTGCCGATCATCTTCATGCTGATGGGGTTGATCTTTCGTGGTGTGGCGTTCGAGTTTCGCTTCAAGGCCAGCGCGGCCCGGCAGCACGTGTGGGACAAGGCCTTTGTTGGTGGCTCGCTGGCCGCAACCTTCTTCCAGGGGGTCGCACTTGGGGCCTTCATCCATGGCTTCCCTGTGGCTGATCGCGCTTATGCCGGTGGCCCACTGGACTGGCTGACGCCGTTCTCGGTGTTCTGCGGTCTGGCCCTAATCGTGGCGTATGCCTTGCTTGGCTGCACCTGGCTGATCATGAAAACCGCCGGTGACCTGCAGAAACGCATGCATGACATCGGTATTCCGCTGGTCTGGGCGGTGCTGGCCGTTACTGGCATCGTCAGTATCTGGACGCCGCTGACCCATCCGGACATCGCGGAGCGCTGGTTCAGCATGCCGAATCTGATCCTGTTCCTACCGGTGCCGATTCTCGTGCTGGCGTGCACCTTCGGGCTGCTGCGATCAATCAAGCGTTACGCCCATTATTCTCCGTTCCTGTTTACCCTGGCGCTGATCTTCCTGGGTTACAGCGGACTCGGGATCAGCCTCTGGCCAAATATCATTCCGCCATCCGTCACCATCTGGGAAGCCGCTGCGCCACCCCAGAGCCAGGGGTTCACTTTGGTTGGGGCGCTGCTGATCATTCCGCTGATCCTCATGTACACCGCCTGGAGCTATTACGTGTTTCGCGGAAAGGTCAGTGCAGAAGACGGCTATCACTGAAACGGGCCGTCACGGAGCGATATATGCAAAACAAGCACGAAAGCGGTGCAGCCGAGCCCAAGCCGCTGTGGAAGCGCATGACCTGGTTGGTTCTGATCTGGTCAGCAAGCGTACTCGCCCTGGGAGTAGTGGCCTGGCTGATCCGACAGGCGATGACTGCAGCGGGCTTGACCTCGCCCTGATCACCGAGCTAGAGCCTTTGAGCGAACGTGCGGCGATATGGCGCGTTGTGGCTACAGCCTGCTGAGGCTATTTAATGGTCATCCGCGCTGTGAAGTGCTTCATGTTTCCGTCATGTATGCAGGTTAGTTTCGCTGGCATGGACTTTGAAAAGCAGAACTAGGCAAACCTGAGAAGAGGATCGTTTCTATGGACGACTATCAAGACGAAATACTCGAATGGCATGCATCTGAGCAGGATGGGCCAGAGCCTGCTGACGACGCGTTCGAGCTTTGACGGATCACTCGGCGCGCCGTTGTGCGCGCCGATATTCTCCCGGCGTCTGTCCGCTCCAACGTTTGAACGCCCGCTGAAAGGCTTCCGCCGAAGAAAACCCGAGTAACCAGGCGATCTCGCCGAACGCCGATTCGGTGTCGCGGATGTAAGCCATGGCGAGATCTCGCCGAGTGTCGTTGAGAATCGCTCGGTAGCTGGTGCCTTCTTCATCCAACTTTCTGCGCAGCGTCCAGGGCGGCAGTTGCAACCGTCCTGCGACCTGCTGCAGATCAGGTTCCTGGCCCTTGAGCATTGGCCCGAGCAGCTCAGCCACGCGCTCGCGGAGGCTGCGGGTGCGGGTGCGGAGCTCCAGTTCAGCTTCGCAAAGCTCAAGAAGCTGGCGCCAGGTGCCCGGGCAGTGTTCCGGGTTACGGAGCGCCAGCGTCGCCTGATCCAACCGCAGCTGATTGTGCTCCGATGCGAACTCGACGGGTTTTCCAAAAAACGTTTCGTAACGCGCGGCGTAGTTGGGGCGCTGAAATTCGATCTGTACCGCAACCGAAGTGAGCGGTTGGCCCGCGACCGCACCAAGTTGCGTAACCCAGCTCGCCAATACTGTGTCTACGACAAACTGGTTGTAGCAGTTGTATGGGCTGATCGAATAGAACCTGAGCCAGGCGCCGGTCGCATCCTCATGAAATCCTGAGGCGCCTCGGTAGTTGCTCGCATAGAGCGGCTCGTAGCGAATCAGCGCACGTGCAGCTTCGCGCACCGTAGGGGCTTGGGCCGAGGTCACCCCGACGAGTCCGAGGTGACCGGCCTTGCGTAGCCGCCCCATTTCGATCCCAAGCCCAGGATCTCCCACCAGCTGCATGGCCGCATGACCCAGCCGCATGTAGCGGGGGATCGACAGTCGCGCTCGCGGCTCCGACAGCCGCGCATGGTCGAGACCGTACGCGTCCAGCAGCGGTTGTGGGTCGATCTGTTGTTCCTGCAAGGCGCTGACCAGGCTGTGCACGAAGCCGACCGAAAGATCACCGAGGCGAACCCGTTGATGATTCATGGTCGACTTGGCAGCCACAGGTTGTTCAATCGCACCGGCTCGCCGTGAAGGTGTCTTGTCGGTCTGCGAGGTGAACCCACGAGATTCCAGGGTAGTCCGAGTGTCTGCACCTCCATCCGTGCCAATGTTGCCGTTGTGCTCAGGTTCGCGCCGCAGGTGTTCAGCGGTTCGTCACGCGCACCCGGCACCGCCAGCAGCTCGGCTTCTTCGGAGATGTGTCGTGTATAGCCGTCACAGCCGAGCAGCACGATCAAACGCCCAGCTGGTGTCTGGAGCACCGATGGTGCCCGGTCCTCAGGCGCTTCGCTGTAACGGCGCTCGTAACGGCTCAGATGCTTCTTGTACTGCAGCGGGCCCAGCACATTGCCGTCTGGCATAAACGTTAGACTGACCTGCCGAAGCGGCCCGCTACCGCTTCGCAGTCGACCCTCGTCCAGATAGGGTTCAGGCAGCACGATCGAGCCGGCGACGAGCGTCACGCCATACGCTTTCGCCAGACCTCCAAAAATTTCCTGATAATCATCGGCCATTTTCCGTGCCTTGAGCTTCATTACCGCTTCGGTGCGGCGATCATCCCCTTCGTTATCCAGCAACGCCCGCAGGTAGTCCCATGGATTGCTCAGCGCCATCCATTGCATGGCGTTGCGTAGCGTACGGGCCTGCTGGACTTCAGGCTTCTCGCCGAGGGCGAACAAGCCGGTGCCGACATGCTCGGGCAGAACTGCAACGGTTCGGGCATTCAGCAGTCCGGCTGCTCGCGCCTGGTCCAGGTAGGTGGCGAACTTCAACCGCAATCGTTCGCGGCTCTGGTAGTCCGCCGGCATCAGCCGGGTCTCGATACCGAGCAGGTTGCCGGTCTCACTCGGCTGGCCCTGACTCTCGATTGGCAAGATCCGGAGATCGGACAGCAGAGCCCCACTGCGACGATCACGGGTCCAGTCGAGATAGATGATGAGCGCCGCCAGGGCGACAACGGCGACGCCGAGCAACTTGCTATAGGTGCGCATGGGATACAGAACCGAAGGTGTTGCGCAGAGCCTAGGCATCGTGCTGCCGTTTGCCAAGCGTTTTGCGCGTTTCAGTCAGATAGTTGTAATTTTCGGTCATTGAGCGCGCGGCAGGTGCTGTTTATCGTCACGGCATTGCGACTGCGCCCAACAGAGGCGTGGCGACCGACCGAAGTATTACTGGCACTGGCTGTGCCGCCTGATCGAGGAACGAACATGACTGCTTTTCCGCATCTACTGGCTCCGCTGGACCTTGGTTTTACCACGCTGCGCAACCGAACACTGATGGGCTCGATGCACACCGGCCTGGAAGAGATGCCCAACGGTTTCGAGCGCATGGCCGCCTTTTTCGCCGAGCGGGCCCGTGGAGGTGTTGGCCTGATCGTCACCGGTGGGGTCGGGCCGAACGAGGAAGGTTCGGTACGCGCTGGAGCAGCCAA
Source organism: Pseudomonas sp. 9Ag (assembly GCF_902506445.1). Classification (NCBI taxonomy): domain Bacteria; kingdom Pseudomonadati; phylum Pseudomonadota; class Gammaproteobacteria; order Pseudomonadales; family Pseudomonadaceae; genus Pseudomonas; species Pseudomonas sp. 9Ag. The sequence continues at coordinate 2,079,594 of NZ_LR733836.1, read as the reverse complement.
GTTGTCGACTCAAGAGGAAGCAGAAGAGCACAAGGTGGTCACCCAGGCGGTGCACGAGGCAGGGGGCAAGATCTGTATGCAGATTCTCCACGCCGGGCGGTATGCCTACAGCCCTCAGCTGGTAGGACCTAGCGCCATCCAGGCGCCGATCAACCCCTTTACGCCACGCGAGCTGGACGAAGAGGGCATCGAAAAACAGATCCGTGACTTCGTCAACTGCGCAAGTCTGGCTCAGGAGGCTGGCTACGACGGCATCGAAATCATGGGGTCGGAAGGCTACTTCATTAACCAGTTCCTGGTAGCCCACACCAACCACCGCACCGACCGGTGGGGCGGCAGCTACGAAAACCGTATGCGTCTACCGGTTGAAATCGTCCGTCGCGTACGCGAAGCGGTTGGTTCCGAATTCATCATTATTTATCGCCTCTCGATGCTCGATCTGATGGAAGGCGGCAGCACCTGGGACGAGGTACTGATGCTGGCAAAGGCCATTGAGCAAGCCGGTGCCACCTTGATCAACACCGGAATTGGCTGGCACGAGGCTCGTATTCCGACGATTGCCACCAAGGTGCCGCGCGCGGCTTTTACCAAGGTAACGGCGAAACTGCGCGGCCAGGTCGGCATTCCGCTGGTCACTACCAACCGCATCAACACGCCGGAAGTCGCCGAGCAGGTCCTGGCAGAAGGTGATGCAGACATGGTGTCCATGGCGCGTCCGTTCCTTGCTGATCCTGATTTCGTCAACAAGGCGGCCGCGGACCGCAGCGAGACTATCAATACCTGTATCGGCTGCAACCAGGCCTGTCTGGACCATACGTTCAGCGGCAAGCTGACCACCTGCCTGGTCAATCCACGGGCGTGCTACGAGACCGAGCTGAATTACATCCCCACCACCACGATAAAGAAAATAGCGGTGGTGGGTGCGGGCCCGGCTGGCTTGGCGGCTGCTACCGTAGCAGCGGAGCGTGGCCATCAGGTGACGCTGTTTGACTCGTCGAGTGAGATTGGCGGTCAGTTCAATATCGCCAAGCGTGTGCCGGGCAAGGAAGAGTTCTTCGAAACCCTGCGCTACTTCAAGAGCAAGCTGCAGAGCACTGGCGTTGATGTCCGCCTGAACACCCGCGTCAGTGCGGCTGACCTGCTGGCGGGCGGCTTCGATGAGATCATTTTGGCAACCGGTATCGCGCCGCGCACACCGGATATCCCAGGTATCGATCATCCAATGGTGATCAGCTACATAGACGCGATCCTGCAACGCAAGCCCGTTGGGCAGCATGTGGCAGTGATCGGGGCCGGTGGGATCGGCTTCGACGTGTCGGAATTCATCACACACAACGGCCTATCGACCAGCCTCGACAGAGAGGCATTCTGGCGCGAGTGGGGTATCGATCTCGCGCTGGAAGCTCGGGGTGGGGTTGCCGGCGTTCAGCCGGAGCCGCATGCGCCGGCACGGCAGGTCTATCTCCTGCAGCGCAAGAAGTCCAAAGTGGGCAACGGCCTGGGCAAGACAACCGGTTGGATTCACCGCACGGGGCTGAAGAACAAGCACGTGCAGATGATCAGCGCCGTTGAATACCTGGCGGTGGACGATAAAGGCCTGCACATCCGTGTGGCCGATGGCGAGCCGCAGGTGCTTCCGGTTGATACGGTCATTGTCTGCGCCGGCCAGGACCCATTGCGTGAATTGCAGGCCGAACTCGAGGCGGCCGGGCGTCAGGTTCACCTGATCGGCGGAGCCGATGTCGCCGCAGAACTCGATGCCAAGCGCGCCATCAACCAGGGTTCACGGTTGGCCGCTGAAGTCTGATCCAGACAAGTCCCGCTTCTCACACAGTCTGTTTGGCGGGACTTTTTCGTATAGGAGCGACGATGTGAGTACATCCCTTGCGCTACAACCGCCCGCTGGCGAAACCTTGAAACGGTGGCATCAGATGATTGCAGCAGGAGATCTGAGCCGGCTTCCGGAGCTCTTGCATCCGCAGGCGGTGTTCCGCTCGCCGATGGCCTTCGTGCCTTACGAAAGCGCGGCAGCGGTCAATCTGATTCTCAATACAGTGGTGACGGTGTTCGAAGATTTTGCCTACCACCGCGAGTTGGCGAGCACCGATGGGGCAGATGTCGTGCTGGAGTTCAGTGCGCGCGTCGGTGACCGTCAACTCAAGGGCATCGACATGATTCGCTTCGATGAAGCAGGGCTGATCACCGATTTCGAAGTGATGGTTCGGCCGATGAGCGGACTGCAGGCGCTCGGCGAGGAGATGGGCCGGCGCCTGGCACCTCAGCTCGCGGCACTGAAAGGCCGACAGGCTTAGTCCGACCCGTTCACACTTTGTCGGTGGCGTTTCGACAGGTGCTCCTGGTGCCGAAGTCGCTGCCAACCCAGTCACATTGCCGGTTTCGCTTTTTCCCCTACACTTTGCGCCAACCATGGGCTAGCGGGGCGCCACGAACCCGCAGCGCGGATTCCCGCGGGCCGTTTCAAGTTGTTGAGGAAGCCGAGCATGCAGATCAAACCGCAGACGGTCGAGGCCGTACTGTTCTTCAATGATGGCGGCGTCTGCAAGGAAATGCTCTACCCCGAGTTCGAGGCCATGCTCGATGGGGTGGTGAGCATGCGGGAATTTGCCGATCAGCAGATGCGGGTCGCGTATGTGCTGATCAACCCTCGGCTACAGATTCGCGCGGCGGTTTTCTTCTATCTCGATTTCGACGAGGACGGATCAGCCGACAGTGGCTGGAATATTCCGCTGCGCAGCCTTGCCGAACGCACCGGGCGCGGGCCGGACCTCGGCGCCGGGCCGATTCGCCTGGCCTGTCGTAGCCAGTGCCCGGTGTCCTGGCACCAGATGCACTTATGGGACCCGGACTTGACGCCTGGCAAGAATCACTTCGTCATGTTGCGTGATCGCATCAAGCGCAACCAGTTGGGGCTGCTGGTCGAAGAGGAGACATCGCAAACCGTGCCCGCCGAGCGCCTGCAAATGGTGGCCGAAGATACCTGGTACGCGCCGGACGCGGCCAAGCAGGTCGCCACTCGCCGCGCCGAGCAGTTTGAAAAGGAACAACGACTCAAGGCTGCGCAGTTGATCAAGCAGCAGCGTTTGCGCATTGCCAGCCTGGAACAGTTGCGTGAGGCCGACATCAGCAAACTTCGAGAGCTGGCCGCTCAACAGCAAGCAACGCTGCAGAACGAACTGGCTCGATTGCGTGGCGAGTTGCTTGAGCAGGAGCAGCAGACAGTGAAACTTCGCGCGCAGCTCGCAGAGCAGGCCGAGGGCTTCCAGAAGACCCGCGAAGAGATGAGCCGGCAGTTGCGTGCGGTTGAGCACAACAGTCGCGACGAAGCTGACGCTGCCCGGGCGCGCTTCAGCACCGAGGTGCAGGTGCAAGTCGCCGCAGCGGTGGCCGAATACAAGGAACAGGTTGCTATCCGGGACGTCGAGCTGGCTTATCGCAACGAACTGGATGCGCAGCTTCAGGATGAGATCGAAGCGCTGCAGAAGCAGGTCGGGGTGCTGACCGAGCAGACTGGTGACCGGGTGCTTGAACGTCTTTCCCGGCTCGGCGTGATATTCATGGCTTATCATCCAGGCGCCGGGCATCTGACCATCGCTCTGCAGGACATGGCGGGTTATCAGGAGAATCCGCTGGCCTATGCCGCCGCCAAGTGCGGTGTGTCCGAGGAGCAATACGGCAAGTGGGTTCAGCATTATCAGCAACCAACCTGTGTGGCCAGTCTCTCGACGGGCGAGCGCTGCAACATGCCGTTGGATAAGGTCGATTCACCCGCACGCTTCGTGATTGGCGAGTCCAACTGTTGCGCCAGGCACCGGTCTCAGGATCGCCTGCGTACCGGTAGCTGACAGGGTCGCTATCATTTCTGTGTCCATCCCCTGTCTGGCCTCGATACCGCTGCAGCGGCTTGATTTGCCTTGGCTGCACGCAGCCAATGTTCAGGTTGCCATGCTGCGCCTGGATCTGATCGACCCCGAGCTGTCCGGCAACAAATGGTTCAAGCTCGTCCACCACCTCGCTGCGGCACAGGCCGGCGGCGCGTCAGGGCTGATCAGCGTTGGCGGTCCTCATTCCAATCACTTGCATGCGCTGGCGGCGGCGGCCAAGCGTCACGGCCTGGGCAGCGTTGGGCTGCTGCGCGGCCATCCGCAGCAAACAGCGACTGTCGAAGACTTGCAGCGCTTCGGCATGCAGTTGCACTGGCTGGGTTATGGCGGTTATCGCGATCGGCACCGGGCGGATTTCTTCGATACCTGGCGCGATCGATATCCCGACTACTACAGCGTGCCTGAAGGTGGCGGCGGGCTTGCTGGTGCGCTGGGTTGCGCTCCGTTGGTCGGTCACGTGCAAACTCGCCTGGCCGCCCTCGGCTGGGCGGATTACGAAGGCTGGTGGCTTGCCGCGGGCACCGGTACCACCTTGGCCGGGTTGGTGGTCGGTGAGGCGCAGCAGCGCAGGAGAACGGTCCATGGAGCCCTGGCAGGCCCGCCTTCGCACGGTGTAGCGGACGAGGTGAGTCGATTGCTGCATGACGCCGGCACAGCCGATTCTGGGTATCAGCTGATTGATGCCTGCCGCGGTGGCTTCGGTCGATTCGACGAGCCGCTGGCTCGGTTCCTGCGGGAGACCGAAGCGATGGCAGGGGTGCCGCTGGAGCCTGTTTACACGGCCAAGGCGATGATGGCATTGCGCCTTAGTGTACAGGGCGGTTATTTTGCCGCTGGTACGCGGCTCATCTTCGTGCACACCGGTGGCCTGCAGGGCAGGAGAGCTGCCAAGGCGCAACTGGAAGAGCTGCTGCGCTGACCTCTCGCTCCCTTGGAATTCATGGATGAACAAGCCGCTAGCTTCGGATCTGCTCCAACGCCTGGTTCCGCTCAACACGCTGCCGTCTCGGTATTTGCAGGAGATTCGTCATCAGTTGGTGTCGCGTACCCTCGCGCCAGGCGAGGTGCTGTTCGATGAGCAGACGCCGTCGGGTCTGAGCTATTTTCTGCTCAGCGGCACCCTGTTGCAGCTGACGCCGGATGGCGAGCGTCGTTTGGTTGCGGGCTCGTCTGAAAGTTGCCATGTTTTTGCCTCCAGCGTACGGCTGAACAGGGTCTGCGGCCTGGAAGATGCCAGCGTGTTGTGCATCGACAGTGCGCTGCTCGAGCGCCTTGTGACATGGCAGCATGCCAATGCCGATCTGCTGTTGGAGCTGGCAACGGCAGGTGAGCTGACCGACTGGCTCGAAGCGCTGCTGGAAAACCCGCTGTTCGCCAAGGTGCCTCCAGCAAACGTACGCGACATGCTTACCAAGCTCGAAACCATCGACCTTCCGGCCGGCCACGTGCTGCTGCGTGAAGGGGAGGCCGGCGACTGTTGCTACTTTCTGAAGAGTGGCCGCGCCGAGGTTATGATCGGCCTTGGCAGCGCCAGCCAGGTAGTGGCGGAGCTGGACGTCGGAGCCTGCTTCGGGGAAGAAGCGCTGCTGACCGACGCACCGCGTAACGCCACCGTTACGCTGATCGAGGATGGCTGCGTGCTGAAGCTGGCGCGCGAGAATTTCGTTGCGCTATTGAAAGCGCCGGTGGTTGACGAGCTCAGCCTCGAGGAGGCCAACGCGCTGATCGAGCAGGGTGCTCAATGGCTGGATGTCCGGTTGCTGGAAGAGTATGAGCGGGGGCATGCCCAGCAAGCGCTGACGATGCCACTGCATCTGTTGCGGCTGAAGACGCGATTGCTGAAGCAGGATCGGTTGTACCTGTGTTACTGCGACAGCGGCAAACGCAGCGCCAGCGCGGTGTTTCTGCTGACGCAGTTGGGCTTCAGCGCGTATCCGCTGCGGGGCGGCCTCGACGGGCTGTCGGCGGAGGATTATGCGATGTTGCTCTGTGAGCAGGGTAACGGTTACCTCGCACGTTCCGGCGGACGTACCGAACTCAGCGGCTGAGCCGATGTGATCCTAGCTCAGCATGACAAGTAGCCAGCCGCCGATGCCACCGGCCATTACCACCAGCCAGGGCGGCAACTTCCACACCATCAGGGCCGCCAGAGCAATCGCTGCCAGGACAATGTCAACAGGGCCATAAATCGCGCTGGTCCACACCGGATCGTACAGCGCAGCAAGTAACAGGCCGACCACCGCCGCATTCACACCGCCCAGTGCAGCCTGCATCCTTCGATTGGCGCGCAGACGATCCCAGAAAGGCATAGCGCCAAATACCAGTAGAAACGAGGGGATGAACACGGCAATCAGGCACAGCGCGGCGTTGATCAGACTGCTGCCGCTGCCAATTGAGGCCCCGAGAAAAGCTGAGAAGGTGAACAGGGGTCCTGGGACCGCCTGGGCTGCGCCGTAACCGGCCATAAACGTGTCGTTGCTGACCCAGCCGTTGGGCACGACTTCGGCTTGCAGTAGCGGCAGCACCACATGGCCTCCCCCGAAGACCAAGGCCCCGGCGCGGTAGAAGCTGTCGACCATCGCCACCAGCTGGTTGCTCGAGACAGCAACCAAGGCGGGCAGCAGCAGCAGTAAGGCAAAGAACAGCAGCAACGCCAAGACGCCGGCTGTTCGGCTCACGCGAGGCTGGAAGGGCGTCAGGCCGGACGCCGCAGCCGGACGAAACAACAGCAACCCCGTCAGACCGGCGATGGCAATGACGACCAGCTGCGCCCAGGCACTGGCCAACAGCAGAACAGCGCATGCAGCCAGCAGGGCGATAGCGATACGCGGGCCATCGGTGCACAGATTGCGCGCCATTCCCCATACCGCCTGAGCCACGACCGCGACCGCGACGATTTTCAGTCCGTGGAGGACTCCGTCAGGCAAGCTGTCCCCCCAGCGGCCGACGCCGAGCGCGAACAATGCCAACGCGATTGCTGAGGGCAGGGTGAATCCCGTCCAGGCCGCCAGCGAACCGCGATAGCCGCCCCTCAACAACCCTATGGCGATCCCGACCTGGCTGCTCGCCGGGCCGGGGAGAAACTGACAGAGCGCAACCAGGTCCGCATAGCCTTGCTCGTCGAGCCAGCGCCGGCGGTGGACGAACTCTTCACGGAAATACCCCAGATGCGCCACCGGACCGCCAAATGAGGTCAGACCCAGGCGCAGGAATAACAGAAAAATTGTCCACGGATTCGAGTGCTCCGGGGCGTTTGAATGGAGCTGGTCCGAGCTCATCGAGGCTGACCCTTGCGGTGAAAGGAGGTGGCACTGCTGTCGCCGCTCAAGTCTGCAGGATGCGGATGACGTTTTCACGTCAGCTGCGGCTCAGTGAGCCGGCCAGGCGCTGGGTACCAGGAACAGACGCTCCTGTTCGAGCCAGGTTCCGTTCACCTGCGGCTCCAGGCGCACCAGCATTTTCGCCTGGCGCTGACCCTCTACTTCGCTGAGCCAACGATCGAAATCGGCGCGCTTCCAAACGTCATCCAGCGGCATCTGCGCAGGTGCCAACCATGCATGCCGGGGTAGCGGTTGCCAGGTGGCGCGATCGTCGTATCCAGCGAAGCTGGCCCAGTCTTGGTGACGCAGCCAGCGCCCGCCCAGATGTCTTGGGTCGGCGCCAACAGGCGCAGAGCACCTGCTTGCTAGCGGCCGGAACAGATAGCCGCCCAGCCACAGTGCGCTGTTGATCTGGGCGCAGGTCAGCTCGCTGAGCAGCAGCTGCGCGGCGGGCTCCGACGGCAGCCTGAGTTGATGCTCGCAAAGTCGCCGCAGCTTGATATCGAGCCGGTCGTGGCTGCCGGGGCCCAGCCAGCGATCGTGCCGTGCGCTGTCGCCGTCCAGCCCAAGGTAGAACTTAACGGCCAGTTCCAGGTGATGGACGCCTTCCCGGTCGCGCAGGAGCAGATCCAGTTCGCCCAGGGTATGACCGCCTTGACGGATCGGCAGATTCGCCACCAGCAGATCGATATCCGGCGCCTGGCACAACGCAAATTGCCAGAGCCGCTCGTAATAAAGGCCCAGCCGCCGAACACTGCGTTGTGCAAGCCAGGCATCAAGAACGCCCGGCTGCGTGTCGAGCAGGCGCAGCCAGTCCGCGAGTTCATCAGGCTGCTCAGCCCAGCGGCTGGCCGTGAGGGGGTGTCGCTGTGGTGCCGGGGCTTCGCTCAGCAAAGGTGGCGAAAGCAGCGCCCAGGCGAGATCCCGCACGGCGGGGTGCTGCAAGCTGGGAAGCAGATCACCAAGACAAGGAAGATTCATGCAAGCAGCATAGCCGAGGTTGGTTTGCTGCCACTTCCAGCTTTCGCCCATAATTCGTCGGCTGCATTGCGACAGGGAATCCAGGTCAACACAGGGCGTTGAACTTGAGTGTGCCTACGCGACACCAAATCAGTGCCTGTTAAGCTTCGGCCGGTCGGTGTTTCTTCTGTCGCGCAATTGCTTGTCACCCGTCTCGCCTCAGGGAGCTTCAATGGATCAGTTCCGCAATATCGGCATCATCGGCCGCCTGGGCAGTTCCCAGGTGCTGGATACCATCCGCCGGTTGAAGAGATTCCTCGTGGAGCGCCACCTGCACGTGATTCTCGAAGAAAACATCGCTGAGGTGCTGCCTGGCCATGGCATGCAGACCTCGTCGCGGCAGCGTCTCGGCGATTCCTGCGATCTGGTGATCGTGGTGGGTGGCGACGGCAGCCTGCTGGGCGCGGCGCGTGCGCTGGCCAAACATCGGGTCCCGGTGCTGGGGATCAACCGTGGCAGCCTTGGGTTTCTCACCGACATCCGCCCTGATGAGCTGGAAGAGAAGGTCGCGGAGGTGCTCAGTGGGCAATACACCCTCGAGAATCGTTTCCTGCTTGAGGCTCAGGTGCGGCGCTTCGAGGAGTCCATCGGCGAAGGCGATGCGCTCAACGACGTGGTGCTGCATCCCGGCAAGTCGACCCGGATGATCGAGTTCGAGCTGTACATCGATGGTCAGTTCGTCTGCAGTCAGAAGGCCGACGGGCTGATCATTGCCACCCCCACAGGCTCTACGGCCTATGCGCTGTCCGCCGGCGGGCCGATCATGCACCCACGCCTGGATGCGATCGTGGTTGTTCCGATGTACCCGCATACCTTGTCCAGCCGGCCGATCGTGGTGGATGGCAACAGCGAGCTGAAAATCGTCGTTTCCCCGAACATGCAGATCTATCCGCAGGTCTCCTGTGATGGGCAGAACCATTTCACCTGTGCGCCAGGCGATACCGTCACGGTGCGCAAGAAGCCGCAAAAGCTTCACCTGATCCACCCGCTTGACCACAATTATTACGAGGTCTGCCGCACCAAACTTGGCTGGGGCAGCCGACTCGGTGGAGGGGAATAGTGTTTGTCGACCCGGAGCGCAGCTACGACCTGATCGGGGACGTGCATGGTTGTGCCCACACCTTGACCCGCCTGCTCGAGCAGCTGGGCTATCGTCAGCACGGGGATGTGTGGCGGCATCCACGCCGACAAGTGATCTTTCTTGGCGACATCATTGATCGCGGCCCTCGAATTCGCGAGGCGCTGCATTTGGTCCATGCAATGGTTGAAGCGGGACAGGCGCATTGCATCATGGGCAATCACGAATTCAACGCGCTGGGCTGGTATACCCCGGCACCGCCCGACAGCGGCAAGACCTTCGTTCGTGATCACACGCCGCGTTACGCCATGCTGTTGCAGCATACCTTTGAGCAGTTCGAGCAATATTCGGAAGAGTGGAGTGCCTTCCGCGAGTGGTTCATGACCTTACCGCTGTACCTCGAAAGCGAGCGTTTTCGCGTCGTGCATGCGTGCTGGGACAACGCTGTGATTAGTCAGCTGCGACTGCGGCTAAGCCAGGGGCGCGTCGATCTGGATTTTCTGCGTGACGCGGCGTTCAACCAGGGCTTCGCTGCCAAGGCGCTGGATCGGCTCCTGCGCGGCACCGACATGCCCCTGCCGGAAGGCCTGACCTTGACCAGTGCTGAAGGCTTCACCCGCAGTTTTTTCAGGACGAAGTTCTGGGAAGAGAACCCCAAGACCTATGGCGATATCGTTTTTCAGCCCGACGGCCTGCCGGAGAAGGCTGCGCGGATGCCGCTCAGCGAAAGCCAGAAAAATAAACTGTTGCTCTATGGCCCCGATGACCCGCTGTTGTTTGTCGGGCACTACTGGCGCAGCGGAACGCCGGCGCCGATTCGGCCCAACCTCGCCTGTCTTGATTACAGCGCGGTGAAATACGGCAAGCTCGTCGCCTACCGGCTCGATGAGGAAACCAGACTCGACCCGGCGAAGTTCGTCTGGGAAGACGTGGAGCGATAGATGAACATCGTTGAGGCGCTGCGCCTGCCATTGTCAGAAGACCTGAGCGGATTCATCGCCTTGTTGCATCGCCTGCAGGTCCCATGCCGGGTCTCCGAAGAGTCCGGCGAGCAGGTGTTGCGGGTACCGGCGGCAACCGCCGAGCAGGTCCGAGAGCTGTATCAGCGCTACCCCAGGGGCGATGGCGCTGTGGTAGCCGAACAACCGGCACGCCGGGGCGGCGATTTCTTAGCCAGCCTTCGCCGCAGCCCGCTGACAGCAGCCGTGTTGCTGCTGACGATGATCGCCGCCGCGATCACCATGCTTGGTGAAAACTTCGAGACCATCCGCTGGTTCAGCTTTGGTGACTTCCGCATCGACGGTGACTACGCCTACTTTGCGACGCTCGAGCAGACGCTGGCCGCCGGGGAGTGGTGGCGACTAGTGACACCCATCTTCGTCCATTTCGGCTTCCTGCATCTGGCCATGAACTCGATGTGGTACTGGGAACTCGGGCGGCGCATCGAATATCGACAAGGTGCGCTGATGTTGCTTGGCCTGACGCTGGTGTTCGGTGTCGTGTCCAACGTGGCGCAATATAGCTACGGCGGTCCGGGCCTATTTGGCGGTCTATCCGGCGTGTTGTACGGACTGCTCGGGCATTGTTGGCTGTACCAGAAACTGTCGCCCGACGAGTCCTACCGGCTGCCCCCAGGCGTTGTGGTGCTGATGCTGGTCTGGCTGGTGATCTGCCTGACGGGCGTGATCGAAGTGGTCAGCTTCGGCGCCTTGGCGATTGCCAACGCAGCCCACGTTGGCGGGCTGATGGCCGGCTGCTTGACGGGCATTCTAGGGGGGTTGCTGTCACGCCGCAAGGCCGCGGTCTAGTGCAGCACAACGGCTGATCGGTTTTCCCTAAAACCGCGCCGCTCGGTAGAATGCGCCCTCGTTTCCCCGGGAGCCGGTCATGTCGTCCTTTATCGAAGCCATCGAAAACATCACCCCTGAAATCTACGAAAACCTGAAGACCGCCGTCGAGCTGGGCAAGTGGAGCGACGGCCGCAAGTTGACGCCCGAGCAGAAAGAAACCTGCCTCGGCGCAATGATTGCCTGGGAGATGAAGAATCTGCCGGAAGAGGAACGCACCGGCTACATGGGTGGCCAGGAATGCGCCTCCAAGAGCAAGAACAAGGCGTCTATCGATACCAGCCTGTTTTCACCCGCTTCCGGGACCCGACACTGATGCTCGAGCTGGGACGCGGCGCCCTGAGCAAGATGTCGATTCAACTGGGTGATCAGGCCCAGTATTCCTTCCGCCTGAACGACACGCTGGTTCCGGTCAATCCACTGATCGGCAAGACGATTCGGCTGGAGTACCTGGGCGCCATCCATTGCAGCCACTGTGGCCGTAAGACCAACAAGAGTTTCAGCCAGGGTTATTGCTATCCCTGCTTCAAGAAACTGCCGCAATGCGACATCTGCATCATGAGCCCGGAAAAATGCCACCACGACTTCGGCACCTGCCGCGATCCGCAGTGGGGCATGGACTTCTGCATGACCGACCATGTGGTGTATCTCGCCAACTCGTCGGGCATCAAGGTCGGCATCACACGAGCTACGCAACTGCCGACGCGCTGGCTCGATCAGGGCGCCAGCCAGGCGCTGCCGATCATGCGCGTCGCGACTCGACAACAGTCGGGTATGGTCGAAGACCTGTTGCGCAGTCAGGTGGCAGACCGCACCAACTGGCGCGCACTGCTCAAAGGCGATGCAGAGCCCATTGATCTGGTCGAGATCCGTGAACAGATCTTCGATGCTTGCGCCGAAGGGCTGCGTGAGCTGCAGCAGCGCTACGGGCTACAGGCGATCCAGCCAGTGGCCGATGCACAGGTGCTGGAGATCCGCTACCCCGTTGAGGCCTACCCAACCAAGATCGTCAGCCTGGACCTGGAAAAGACGCCGGTGGTCGAAGGCACCCTGCGGGGCATCAAGGGTCAATATCTGATTCTCGATACAGGCGTTATCAACGTTCGCAAGTTCACGTCGTATCAGGTAGCTGCAAGCAGCGCGGCGTAGGGTGGATCACACGTCACCGATCCACCGGGTGGCGATCCACCGGGTGGCGATCCACGGGTGGCCGTCCACCCAAATGAACACAGCGGCAGATTATTGGTGGATGTAGAAAGCGACATCCACCCAACGGATCGATCATGCAGGTACTGGTTGGATCACGCATGACGATCCGCCCAACAAATGCTATTCACTTGCAGCTTCAAGCTCGCCGCTTTTAGCTGCCTCGAAGAGGCCCAGCCGATGCGCACCGAACAACCGAAAGTCATTCATCTCAAGGATTATCAGGTTCCGGATTACCTGATCGATGAAACCCACCTGACCTTCGAGCTATACGAGGACCGCACCATGGTCCATGCGCAGCTGGTCATGCGGCGGAACCCGGAGGCCGGTGCCGGTCTGCCTTCCCTGCGGCTGGATGGCCAGGATCTCGAGTTGCTATCGCTGGCGATCAACGACCGTCAGCTCGGCCTGGGTGATTACGAAATAGGCGAAGAAAGCCTGACGCTGCAGCCCGACGCGGCGAACTTCACCCTCGACAGCACAGTGGTGATTCACCCTGAAAGCAACACGGCGTTGGAAGGCCTCTACAAATCCGGCAGCATGTTCTGCACCCAATGTGAGGCCGAGGGCTTCCGCAAGATCACCTATTACCTGGACCGCCCGGATGTGATGAGCACCTTCACCACGACGGTCAGCGCCGAGAAACAGGCCTATCCGATCCTGCTGTCTAACGGCAATCCGCTGGCCAGCGGCGAAGAAGACGACGGCCGTCACTGGGCGACCTGGGAAGATCCATTCAAGAAGCCAGCCTATCTGTTCGCCCTCGTAGCGGGTGACCTCTGGTGTATCGAGGACAGCTTCACCACCATGAGCGGTCGGGATGTGGCGCTGCGCATCTACGTCGAGCCGGAGAATGTCGACAAATGCCAGCACGCCATGGACAGCCTGAAGAAGTCCATGAAGTGGGACGAGGAAGCCTACGGCCGCGAATACGATCTGGATATCTTCATGATCGTCGCGGTCAACGACTTCAACATGGGCGCCATGGAGAACAAGGGCCTCAACATATTCAACTCCAGCGCCGTGCTGGCGCGCGCCGAAACGGCTACCGATGCTGCTCACCAGCGCGTCGAGGCCATCGTCGCTCACGAGTATTTCCACAACTGGTCCGGCAACCGCGTGACTTGCCGCGACTGGTTCCAGCTGTCGCTGAAGGAAGGCTTCACGGTATTCCGCGACTCGCAGTTCTCCGCTGATATGAACTCGCCGACGGTGAAGCGCGTCGAGGACGTGTCCTACCTGCGCACCCATCAGTTCGCCGAGGACGCCGGCCCGATGGCGCATTCGGTACGCCCCGAATCCTTCATCGAAATCTCCAACTTCTACACCCTGACCATTTACGAGAAAGGCGCCGAAGTGGTTCGCATGATCCAGACGCTGCTGGGCGAGGAGGGCTTCCGCAAGGGCAGCGACCTCTACTTCGAGCGGCATGATGGCCAGGCGGTCACTGTTGACGATTTTGTCAAAGCCATGGAAGACGCGAACGGCGCCGACCTGACCCAGTTCAAGCGCTGGTACAGCCAGGCTGGCACACCGCGTCTGGCTGTCAGCGAGCAATACGACGCCACCGCAAAAACCTACGGCCTGACGTTCCGCCAGAGCTGCCCACCCACGCCTGGGCAGAGCGAGAAGTTGGCGTTCGTCATCCCGGTTTCGCTGGGCCTGCTGGACGGGCAGGGCAATGAAATCGCCTTGCGCCTCCAAGGCGAAGACGCTGCAGTGGGCACTACCCGTGTGCTGGCAGTCGACCAGCCTGAGCAGACCTTCACTTTTGTCGACGTGCCAGAGCAGCCACTGCCGTCGCTGTTGCGCGGTTTCTCCGCACCAGTGAAGCTGGACTTCCCCTACAGCCGCGATCAGTTGATGTTCCTGATGCAGCATGACTCCGACGGCTTTAATCGCTGGGAAGCGGGCCAGCAGCTGTCGGTTCAGGTTCTGCAGGAGATGATCGGCCAGCACCAGCGCGGCGAAGCGTTGCAGCTGGATCAACGGCTCGTTGCTGCGCTGCGCAGCCAGCTGGAAGATGAGAGTCTCGATCAGGCCATGGTTGCCGAAATGCTGTCACTGCCGAGTGAGGCCTACCTCACCGAAATCAGTGAGGTGGCTGACGTCGATGCTATTCACGCAGCGCGCGACTTCGCTCGCCATGGTATTTCTGCTGCTCTGTACGATCTGCTCTGGAAGCGTTATCAGGCCAATCGCGAGGTGTCGCGCCAGACGGCCTATGTCGCTGAAGCCAGCCATTTTGCCCGTCGCGCCTTGCAGAACATCGCGCTGTCCTACCTGATGCTCAGCGGCAAGCCGGACGTGGTGGCCGCGTGCGTGGACCAGTTCGAGCAGGCCGATAACATGACCGAGCGCCTGACGGCGTTGGCGGTATTGGTCAATTCAGACTTCGAGGCCGAGCGCGCCAAGGCACTGGAAGCCTTTGCCGAGCACTTCAAGGACAACCCGCTGGTCATGGATCAGTGGTTCAGCGTCCAGGCCGGCAATACGCAACCGGGTGGCTTGGAGCGCGTCCAGCATCTGATGCAGCATCCGGCGTTCACGCTGAAGAACCCGAACAAGGTGCGTGCGTTGATCGGGGCCTTCGCCAATCAGAACCTGGTCAACTTCCACCGTGCCGATGGCGCCGGTTACCGCTTCCTCGCTGACCAGGTCATCGTACTCAACGAGCTCAATCCGCAGATCGCTTCACGGCTGCTGGCACCGCTGACCCGCTGGCGCAAGTACGATGCCGGTCGTCAGGGCATGATGAAAACAGAGTTGGAGCGCATCCTGGCCTCCGGGGAGTTGTCGAGTGATGTCTACGAGGTGGTAAGCAAGAGCCTTGCCTGATCAGGGCTGCGACTTGAGGCAATGACTGTCGAAAATCCCGCGCTTGCCGTGGGATTTTTCGTTCACAGAGGTGCTAGCCGGTCGCGATCAGACATCCCCTTCCTATGCCGGAGAAGAAGAGCGCCAAGCGCCGTGCCATAAGGCATACCTATCACGCAACATCATTGAGCCATGCTTAACAAAACATAACGTCCAGCCAATTGCCGCCGCTTTCGAAAGCCCTATAGCATGGCCTCGCCTGCCTTCCTACGCAGGCCTTACCTAATAAGAATAAAGGGGGTATGTATGAGTGAGCCCGTCATGTGGCGCACACCGGTTGGCCGCGTGGAAAAAACGACCCGCACGCCGATGTTCCGTAGTCAATCGCCGCTGGCAAGAACGCTCTCGCTCTGCAGTGTTCTCTCCATCCTGTTTCTAGCCGCGCCTGCTCAGGCCCAAAACCCTGCCGAGCCGGGCGTTCGATATGCGATCGAATCGCAGAAAGCCGCCACCAGCTTGCTTCTCGATATTGCCCATGCCGGCAAGCGTCTGGTGGCGGCCGGTGATCGCGGCCACATCCTCTATTCCGACGACGGTGGTTCCAGCTGGACCCAGGCCAAGGTGCCTACCCGGCAGCTGCTGACGGCGGTGTATTTCGCTGACGAACAGCACGGTTGGGCGGTCGGTCACGACGCGCTGATCCTCGGTACCACGGACGGTGGTCAGACCTGGACGCAGCAGTACGAGAACCGCGAAGGCGAAGTGCCGCTGCTCGACGTCTGGTTCGAGAATGCCCAGCACGGTTTCGCCACCGGAGCTTACGGCGTGTTGTTGGAAACCACCGACGGCGGCGAGAACTGGGAAGACGTTGCCGATCGCCTGGACAACGAGGACGGCTCTCACCTCAATGCCATTGCCGAGATTCCCGGGTCCGGCCTGTTCATCGTTGGCGAGATGGGCGGCATGTTCCGCTCCGCCGACATGGGTGAGACCTGGGAGCGCGTCGAGTCGCCTTATCAGGGCTCGTTCTTTGGCGTCGTTGGTGGTGGCGAGCCGGGTGTCGTGGTCGTGTTTGGCCTGCGCGGCAACCTGTTCCGCTCAACCGATTTTGGCGATAGCTGGCAAGCCATCGAGCTGTTGGACGATGGTGATGCGGTCGAGTCGGGACTGGCTGATGGCAACAGGCTGGCCGATGGACGCATCGTCGTGGTTGGCCACGGCGGCACCGTGCTCAGCAGCGAGGACAACGGAAAGAGCTTCACGCTGTTTAGCCGGCCTGACCGGCGCTCCCTGTCGGGCGTCGTCGGCAACCCGGGTGGCAATCTGGTCCTCGTCGGGCAGAGCGGCGTCCGGATCGTTTCGCCGACCGGCGCCAACCTGCCCGTACAACAACAATAAGCCGGAGCCAACATGACCAAGCATCAGCAGAAGCCGGCGTCTTTTCTCGAGCGCCTGATATTCAACAATCGACCGGCAGTGATCCTCGTCTGCCTGTTGATCAGCGTGTTCCTGTTCTATCAGGCCGCCCAGGTTCGTCCTTCGACCAGCTTCGAAAAGATGATCCCGCTGGGGCATCCCTACATTCAGAACATGCTCCAGCATCGCGATGATCTGGCCAACCTGGGCAACACGGTGCGGATCTCCGTGGCAGCCAAGGACGGTGACATCTTCGCCAAGGACTACATGGAAACACTGCGTCAGATTCATGACGAAGTGTTCTATATCCAGGGTGTTGATCGCTCCAACATGAAGTCGCTTTGGAGTCCCAGCGTTCGCTGGACCGAGGTGACGGAGCAAGGCTTCGCCGGCGGTGAGGTCATCCCGCAGACCTATGACGGGTCGCCGGAAAGCCTCGATGACCTTCGCAGCAACATCCTCAAATCCGGTCAGGTTGGGCGTCTGGTTGCCAACGACTTCAGGTCCAGCATCATCGATGTGCCGCTGATGGAGTCCTACTCGGATCCGGAAGATCGCAGCAAGCAGATCAAGCTCGACTACCAGAAGTTCTCTCATGAGTTGGAAGAGAAGATTCGCGACAAGTACGAGGCGCAGAATCCGAATGTGGAGATTCACATCATCGGTTTCGCCAAGAAGGTCGGTGATCTGATTGATGGTCTGGTCGGCGTTGCGCTGTTCTTCTTTGTCGCCATCGGCATCACCCTGGCGCTGCTGCTGTGGTTCACCCGCTGCTTCAAGAGCACCATCGCGGTCGTCGTGACCACGCTTATCGCCGTTGCTTGGCAGCTCGGTCTGCTGCACACGCTAGGCTTCGGGCTCGATCCTTACTCGATGCTGGTCCCGTTCCTGGTATTCGCCATCGGTATTTCCCACGGCGTGCAGAAGATCAACGGCATCGCCATGGCTTCCGGCGAAACCGACGATCCGCTTGCGGCTGCGCGGATGGCATTCCGTCAACTGTTCATCCCAGGCATGGTGGCGCTGGCCTCCGATGCCGTTGGCTTCGTGACGCTGCTACTGATCGACATCGGTGTAATCCGCGAACTGGCGATCGGTGCTTCGCTGGGTGTGGCGGTCATCATCCTGACCAACCTGATCCTGTTGCCGGTGGCGATTTCCTACATGGGCATCAGCCAGCGCGCAGTCAAGCAGGCTCGAGATGAGGCCGCGCGTAACCATCCGTTCTGGCGCCTGCTGTCCAACTTTGCCAACCCGATCGTCGCGCCGATATCCATTGTCATCGCGCTGCTCGCCGTGGGTGGAGGACTCTGGTACGGACAGAACCTGAAGATCGGCGACCTTGACCAGGGCGCACCGGAACTGCACCCGGATTCGCGCTACAACCTCGACAACGATTTCGTCATCAGCAACTACTCGACCAGTTCGGACGTGCTGGTGGTGATGGTGAAAACGGCGCCCGAGGGCTGCGCCCATTACGACACGCTCGCCGCCATGGACGAGCTGATGTGGAAAATGGAGAACACCGAGGGTGTCCAGTCAGCGGTGTCGATGGTCACCGTGGCGCGGCAAAGCATCAAGGGCATGAACGAGGGCAGCCTGAAGTGGGAGACCTTGTCTCGTAACCAGTTCGTGCTGAACAGCTCCATCGCGCGTGCCGAAGGCATGTACAACAGCGATTGCTCGCTCGCGCCGGTGCTGGTGTTCCTCAATGACCACAAAGCCGAGACGCTGGAGCATGTTGTTTCTGCGGCCCGCGAGTTCGCCGAGGAAAACAACCGCGAAGGGCTAGAGTTCGTCCTTGCTGCAGGCAATGCCGGTATTGAAGCAGCGACCAACGAAGTCATCGCCGCCTCCGAAACCACCATGCTGATTGCGGTCTACGCAGCGGTGAGTTTCATGTGCTTGCTGACCTTCCGCTCTGTCGCTGCGACCCTGTGCATCGTCCTGCCGCTGGTCCTGACCTCCATCCTAGGCAACGCGCTGATGGCCTTCATGGGGATTGGCGTAAAAGTCGCGACGCTGCCGGTGATCGCGCTCGGGGTGGGTATTGGTGTGGACTACGGCATCTATATCTACAGCCGTCTGGAATCCTACCTGCGCCAGGGCATGACGCTGCAGGATGCCTATTACGAAACCCTGAAGTCGACAGGCAAGGCGGTGGTTTTCACCGGCATCTGCCTGGCCATCGGTGTGTTCACCTGGGTGTTCTCGGCGATCAAGTTCCAGGCTGACATGGGCCTGATGTTGACCTTCATGTTCCTCTGGAACATGGTCGGCGCGATCTGGCTGCTGCCTGCATTGGCGCGCTTCCTGATCAAACCGGAGAAGCTGCGGCAGAAGGCGTGATGCTCGAGCCGTGACAAAAAACCGCGACCTCAGGGTCGCGGTTTTTTTATAGCCCGCTTGATTTGCAGATGACGCACCCAGTTATGGCTGAACGTCTTTGATCAGTTGCAACTTGACTGGATAGCCCTGGGCAGGCTGCACCACGGTTTCGGTCTCGGTGATGTTTAACACTTTGCCGCTCGGGTCTTTTGTCACCGTTACGGTATTGGTGTACGTGCTTTGCACCACGCAGCCTGTCAGCAAGGCCGCAGCAGCTAGGACAGCGTATATGCGGGTTATTCATCGGTTGGCTCCGTGCCTTGAGCGTGGGGCGCGGAAACTACCATCACATTGCCATCATGGCCACCGAACCAATCAAACGCCTTTGTGAGTCCAATGCACGCAGGCTATGCGATTCGGCTCAAAACCTGCGTTACGGCCTGCGCCGCGACCTCACCGATGACCAGAATCGCTGGGCTTTTGAGCTGAAAAGCGGCTGCGTCAGTGCACATCACACCGAGCTGCGAACGACATTCGCGTTGCTGTGGTAATGAGGCGTTTTCGATCATCGCCACCGGGGTGCTGGCCGACAGGCCGCCTTCCATGAGACCGAGCCGAACCTGCTGCAAGCTGCTCACGCCCATGTAGACGACCAGGGTGGTGCCGGTTTGCGCCAGCGCATGCCACTCGGGGCCGCTGCCGTCGAGCGTGTGCGCGGTGACCAGTGTCACGCCGCGTGCCACGCCGCGCTGGGTCAGCGAGATACCGCACTGTGTGGCGCCGGCCAGGCCGGCGGTGATGCCATTCACCAGTTCGACCTCTATCCCGCGCTGGGCCAGCCATTCGGCTTCTTCGCCACCACGGCCAAAGATGCATGGATCGCCACCTTTCAGGCGCACCACGCATTTGCCCTGGCGTGCATAGCGCAGCATCAACCGATGGATGAAGGCTTGTGGTGTCGACCGGCAGCCGCCGCGTTTGCCCACTGGGATCACCCGCGCGTTGGGGCAGTGTTCGAGCATGGCGGGATTGACCAGATCATCGATCAGTACGACCTGTGCCTCACCCATGGCGCGTACGGCCTTGAGTGTCAGCAGCTCCGGATCACCGGGCCCCGCGCCAACCAGCCAGACTTTTGCGCTCATGTTTCCACCTCACCTGTTGCTTTAATCATGTCGGCGACGCGCCATGCATCGCCAGCTGTTGGTGTTCAAGCCACTGCCGGTTGTTTCACCAGCAGCCGCTTGATTTCCGGTACACAGGAGCCGCAGCTGGTGCCGCAACCCAGCTCCCGCTTCAATCCATTCAAATCCAGGCCCCGCTCAATGCCTGAACAGATCGCGTCCTGGCTGACGTTCATGCAGTTGCAAAGCGTCTTCGCGGGGCGCACGTCGCCGCCTGGCGGCGTGCTCAACGGCGCGAGCAACCAGCGGCGCAGTGCCTGGTCGGCCTTGCCGTCGTGCCAGAGTTGCTTGAGCCAGTCGCGCGCGGCGGTTTCGCCGGACAGACTGAGGGCGACAATGCGGCCATCCTCGATACGCACCCGCTTGCCGACGCTGCGTCGCGGGTCGTCATAGACCAGCACAGGGCCTTCATCCAGGCCGAGCAGTTGCTCAAGTTTCGCCAGTTGCGTGCGGCTAGGCGGCTCGTTGCATGCCGCGCGGATCACCAGCGCCGGCCGCTCGCGGCCGGTCAGGCTGAAGCTGGCGTAGGCGAAGCCTTCGAACAGCGGGCGCAGCGCTTCGAAGCGTTTCTGCACGGAGCCTTCGACGAGGGCAAAGAACTGCCACGGCAGCTCAATCTTTTCCACCTCGACCCCGGCGTGCTTGAGTTCCGGTTGCTTGGAAATCGGGTCGAAGGCCGGCAGCGTGAGGCTGTTGACGCCCAAGCCCTTGAGGAAGCGGTCACCCCAATGCATCGGCAGGAAAGCCTGACCCGGACGTAGGCTGTCGTCCTTGTGAACCGGCAACAGCAGCTCGCCTCTGCGGCTGCGCACCTTGACCAGTTGGCCATCGAGCAGGCGACGACGGCGCATGTCATCGCCGTTCATGCTGAGCAGCGCTTCTTCGACATGGCTGAATAGGCGCGCAGCGGTTCCGGTGCGGCTCATGCCGTGCCAGTGATCACGCAGGCGGCCGGTGTTCAGTGTCAGTGGGAACCGCGCCTCGCGTTTCTCCTTCGGCGCCTGATATTGCTCGGCGAGGAAACGTGCACGACCGTTGCCGGTCGGGAACACGCCGTCTTCGTAGAGTCGCAGCGTGCCTTGCCGAGCACCGGCGGGGAAAGGCCATTGCTGCGGGCCGAGGCGGTCGATCACGGCGTGGCTGAGGCCGGACAGGTCAAGGTCGCGGCCTTGTGTGAGCAGCTTGTATTCCTCGAACAGCGCGGCTGGGTTGTTAAAGTCGAACAGGCTGGTCTGCCCGGGACGCATCAGGCTTTCCAGCCGCCGGGCAAAATCGCAGGTGATCGACCAGTCGGCACGCGCCTCACCCGGTGCGGCGATGGCCGAGCGCACATGGCTGACGCGGCGTTCGGAATTGGTCACCGTGCCTTCCTTTTCGCCCCAACTGGCGGCGGGCAATAGCAGGTCGGCGTAGCGGCAGGTTTCAGTGGTAAAGAAGGCTTCCTGCACCACCACGAACGGGCAAGCCGCCAGGGCTTCGTGAACCTTCTGCTGGTCCGGCATCGATTGCGCGGGGTTGGTGCAGGCGATCCACAGGGCTTTGATCTTGCCGCTGCGCACCGCCTCGAACAGCTCGATGGCCGAGAGGCCAGCGGTTTCCGGCAGTGCCGGCACGCCCCAATAGTCGGCGACCTCGGCGCGATGCTCGGCATTGCCAGCTTCGCGATGACCGGGTAGCAGGTTGGACAGGCTGCCCGTCTCGCGGCCACCCATGGCATTGGGCTGACCGGTCAGCGAGAAGGGGCCGGCGCCAGGCTTGCCAATCTGCCCGGTAGCCAGATGCAGGTTGATCAATGCACTGTTCTTGGCGCTGCCGGCCGTGGACTGGTTGACGCCCATGCACCAGAGCGAAAGGAAGCTCGGCGCGCTGCCGATCTTGCGCGCGCAATCCTGCAGCTCGGCCACGCTGATGCCGCAGAGGTCCGCGACCAGGGCCGGGCTGTAATCGCGAACCAGACGCTTCAGGTCCTCGAAACCGTCGGTGTGGGCTTCGATGAAGTCCCGGTCGATCCAGCCCTCCCACAGCAGTATGTGCAGGATGCCGTGGAACAGCGCGACGTCCGTGCCCGGAAGAATCGCAAGATGCTGGTCGGCCAGCTCGGCGGTGTCGGTACGCCGCGGATCGACCACGATGATCTGCATCTCGGGTCGTTTAGCCTTGGCTTCTTCGAGGCGGCGAAACAGCACCGGGTGCGCATAGGCCATGTTGCTGCCGACGATCAGCACGCAGTCGCTTTGCTCGATGTCTTCGTAACTGCAGGGTGGCGCGTCGGCACCGAGGCTGCGCTTGTAGCCAACCACGGCTGAGGACATGCACAGGCGCGAATTCGAGTCGATGTTGTTGGTGCCCACCAGCCCGCGGGCCAGCTTGTTGAACGCGTAATAATCCTCGGTCAGCAACTGCCCAGAGATATAGAAGGCAACGCTGTCCGGCCCGTGCTCGGCGATGGTCTCGGCGAATACGTTGGCAGCATGATCGAGCGCGCTGTCCCAGCCGGTACGTGTACGGGCCAGGGCTTTGCCCAAGCGCAGCTCGGGGTAGAGCGCCCGGGCGTCGAGATCGCCGGTCAGGTGCAGGGTCGAACCTTTGCTGCACAGTTTGCCGAAGTTTGCTGGATGGCTGGGGTCGCCGTTGACATCAAGGATGCGCTCGCCGTCGTGCTCGATCAGCACGCCGCAGCCCACGCCGCAGTAGCAGCAGGTAGAGGCGGTTGTCATTTGCATGGCGCGGTCTCCTGATGAGATTCCCTAACCGTAGTTTGGGCTTTAGCCCACCGTGGCTTGGCTTTAGCAACGGTCTTCAACATTGAATTTCCAGCACGCATCTCTCTTCTATAACCCGAGCTGCGGTTGCGCGGGTTGGTGGGCTGAAGCGGAGCGCCGCCCGGCCCACCCTACGGTTGCCCGCCACGCTCAGGCGCACTCCGTTGCGCTGTTCAGCGAAAGCAGCACGCGACCGTTCTCGATGCGGGCTTCATGGCGATGGGCACAGCCAACATCGGGCGCGACCGCTTCGCCGCTGTCGAGGTTGATCTGCCAGTTGTGCAGCGGGCAGGCGACCTGCTTACCGAACACGATGCCCTGGGACAGTGGGCCGCCCTTGTGCGGGCAGCGGTCGTCCAGCGCGAACACTTGATCGTCGGCGGTACGGAACACCGCAATGTCGCCTTTCGGCCCGGCGACAATGCGTGCGCCGAGTGGGTTGATCTCGTCCAGGGAGCAGATATCGAACCATTTCATGGAGTGTTTCCTCGCGATGGGGTGATCGGCTGGAGCTGACGGCGGCCGCTCATGCCGGCTCGATCTGGGTCAACTGGATGGTTTCGTACTCTTTCTTCAACGATTGCTCGGCGATGGCCTTCTTCCAGCCGTCGCCCTCGAAACTTAGCGAGAACATCAGCCGCTGGGCCAGCGCCTTGCGCCGGGCTTCGTCCTCGAGAACGACCTTCTTGATGTATTCCAGGCCGACCCGCTGCATGTAGTGCACGGTGCGCTCGAGGTAGAAGGCTTCTTCGCGGTAGAGCTGAAGAAAGGCAAAGCTGTATTCGGCGACTTCTTCTGCGGTTTTCACCTTGACGAAGAATTCACCGGCCTCGGTCTTGATCCCGCCATTGCCGCCGACGTAGAGCTCCCAGCCCGAGTCCACGCCGATGATGCCGACGTCCTTGATGCCCGATTCGGCGCAGTTGCGTGGACAGGCGGAGACGGCCAGCTTGACCTTGTGCGGCGAGTACATACCGAACAGCGCCTTCTCCAGATCGATGCCCAGCGCGGTCGAGTTCTGGGTGCCGAAACGGCAGAATTCCTTGCCGACGCAGGTCTTCACGGTACGAATGGATTTGCCATAAGCGTGGCCGTCCGGCATGTCCAGGTCCTGCCAGACGTTCGGCAGGTCCTCTTTCTTGATGCCCAGCAGGTCGATGCGCTGGCCACCGGTGACCTTGACCATCGGCACCTGGTACTTGTCGGCAACATCCGCAATGCGGCGCAGCTCGGCTGCATTGGTCACGCCGCCGAACATGCGGGGCACCACCGAGTAGGTGCCGTCTTTCTGGATATTGGCGTGGGCGCGCTCGTTGATGAAGCGCGACTGCGGGTCGTCTTTCGCTTCGCCCGGCCAGGAGGAGATGAGGTAATAGTTCAAGGCTGGGCGGCAGGTGGCGCAGCCGTTGGGCGTGCGCCAATTCAGGTAGCTCATCACATCCGGAATGCTGATCAGGTGCTGCTCGACAATGGCTTTGCGCACCTGTCCATGCGGGAGATCACTGCACCCGCAGATGGCTTTTTCGCTCTTGGGCTTTACGTCCGCCGCGCCGCCGACGGTGTTCATCAGGATCTGTTCGACCAGCCCGGCGCAGGAGCCGCAGGAGCTGGCCGCCTTGGTGTGCTTCTTCACGTCGTCAACGGAGAACAGTCCGTGTTCCTGAATCGCCTTGACGATGTCGCCCTTGCACACACCGTTGCAGCCGCAGACTTCCATGCTGTCGGGCATCGCCATGGCCTTGTTCTGGCCCTGATGACCGGTGTCACCGATGGCGCCTTCACCGAACATCAGGTGATCGCGAATTTCGCTGACGTTATGGCCTTCGCGTACCTGACGGAAATACCAGCCACCGTCGGCCGTATCGCCGTACAGGCAAGCGCCGACGAGGATGTTGTCCTTGATCACCAGCTTCTTGTACACCCCGCCGATGGGGTCGGAGAGGGTAATGGTCTCGGTGCCTTCACCGCCGAGAAAATCGCCAGCGGAGAACAGATCGATGCCGGTGACCTTGAGCTTGGTCGAGGTCACCGAGCCGAGATAGCGCGAGAAACCGAGCATCGCCAGGTGGTTGGCACAGACCTTGGCCTGCTCGAACAGCGGCGCCACCAACCCGTAGGCGGTGCCTCGATGGTTGGCACATTCGCCGACGGCATACACGCGCGGGTCATAGGTTTGCAGGGTGTCATTGACCAGGATGCCGCGGTCACAGGGAATGCCTGCTCTTTCGGCCAGCGCGCTGTTGGGTCGGATACCGGCCGCCATCACCACCAGATCGGCGTCGACGACCTCGTCATCGGCAAAGCGCACGGCCTTGACCCGACCGGCTTCGTTGCCGATCAGCTCGGCGGTCTGCTTTTTCATCTTGAAGCTCAAGCCGCGGCTTTCCAGGGCGTTCTGCAGGAGGGTGCCGGCCGTCTTATCGAGCTGGCGCTCCATCGGCCATTCACCGATGTGCACAACCGTGACGTCCATGCCGCGCAGCTTCAAACCGTTGGCGGCTTCCAGCCCGAGCAGTCCGCCACCGATTACCACGGCGTGCTTGTGGGTCTTGGCAGCGTCCATCATCGCCTGGGTGTCAGCGATGTCGCGATAACCGATCACGCCCTCCAAATCGTTGCCGGGAACCGGCAGGATGAAGGGATTCGACCCTGTGGCAATCAGCAGTCGGTCGTATTCCGCCTCGCTGCCATCCTCAGCGATCACACGACGCTTGACCCTGTCGATCTCGACCACTTTGCGATTCAGCATCAAGCGGATGTTGTTGTCGGCGTACCACTTGAGATCGTTGAGCACGATCTCCTCGAAGGTCTGCTCTCCGGCCAGCACAGGGGAGAGCAGGATTCGGTTGTAGTTGGGATGCGGCTCGGCACCGAACACGGTGATGTCGTAAAGCTCGGGGGCAAGCTTGAGCAGCTCCTCCAGGGTGCGTACCCCGGCCATGCCGTTGCCGATCATTACCAGCTTGAGTTTCTTCATGCCGTTCTCCCCGTAGACCGAGCAGTCGATAGCTGCCTGCCGTGCCGTTGTAAAAATCCAGAACGAAAAAAGGCGTCCCACTGATCTCCCAGTGAGGACGCCTTTGTCCTTTTTTCCGTATTCGGAGCCCGACCCTCCACGTTGAAGGTCTGGCATATGTAAGGCAGATAATGCAGAGGCTGTGCCAACGGGGCATTTGAGTGTTTTCAGCGGCTTAGCTGCTGTTTTACGAAAGCAATTGGCGATTTATTGCACCCCGATGAAGCGCTCTGCGCAGCACTGGTGCAGACCGGCACCAAAGCCTGCCGAAAATTGGCCGTTGACAGCCGCCGTGCCGCTTTTCTATTGTTCAGCCCATGCGCCGATTTAGTCAGCTACTTGCGGGGCGCCTGGAGCCGAAGGCTTCGAAATACCGCTAAAGCGCTGGTTCGGTGTCGCCTCCCACCGCTGCCCAGCGGAATTCTTGAGGCGGGACTTCTTCCAATGAATGCACTGCAACGCGCTCCTCTACGCTTGGCCCCGATCACGAGCGGGTTGGTTCGTAGCAATCCGAAAATCCTCCTTGGCGGTAGCCATCAGCCCTCGCTTCTGCGCTATCTGGACGGCTGGCCGAAGCGCTGGGGTAGGCCGCGCGCCTTTGTCGTTCAGTTCACCGGAGCTGATGAATCGCTGGCGCGCTTCGCCTCCAACAGTTTTGACCTGGCGGTCGTCCAGGCGCCGAGCGCAGAGCGTCTAGAGGAGTGTGTGCGGCAGCTGACGCGCGTTTCTCGGCAAGGCTTGATCGTCCGACGCGTCAGCATTTGACGGCGAGTTGTTCGCTAAGCGCCTGTCGTCAACCAGACGAGCATGACCAGGTTCAACAGCAGTGAGCACAAGGCCAGGCTGCGCCAGACCTTCAACGGTTCACGCTCCAGCAGCGGCAGCTTGGGTGCAGCGCCTGCCAGGCGCTCGCCCTGTTCCAGGGTCAACATCCATTCTTCCGCGGTTTCGAAGCGCTGTGAGGGATCAGCCGCGACTGCGCGTTTGAGCATGTCGTCCAGCCATTGGGGCAGGTCGGGGCGATAGCGACTGGCCGGCACCGGGTTGCCGAAACGCGGCCGCTGGAAGGCTTCGATTTCGCCGTAGGGGTAGTGGCCTGTGAGCAGATAAAAGAGCGTGACGCCGGCTGCGTAGAGGTCCTGTTCCCGGCTTGGCGCTGCGCCAACAAAGGCTTCCGGGGCGATATAGCTCGGCGTACCCGGCAGGTTGTGCGGTTGATCCTGGGACAGGCCCGGGCAGTAGGCGAGGCCGAAGTCCAGCAGGCGTAGCTCACCGGCATCATCGCTGTGCAGATTTTCCGGCTTGATGTCGCGGTGCAGGATGTTGCGCCGATGCAACATGCCCAGCGCGCGAATCAGGCGTGGTGTCAGCTGCAACCAGTCGACCATCGCCATCGGGCCCTGCTGGGTGAACAGCTGGGCGAGGGTCTGGCCGCTGTACTCGCGCTGGACGTAGTACAGGTGCTGGCGCTGCGGCAGGCCGTGGGTTTCCGGAAAGTGCCGGCCAGCGACGCGGCGTAAAAACCATTCTTCCTGCAGCAGTGCCGGCCCGGCTTCAGGCTCGTCATGACGACCTGGCGGCAAGGTCTTCAACAGCCAGGGCTGACCCTGCTGATCGCTGACCCGGTAAACCAGCGATTGCCGCGACTCGGCCAATAACGCCGTGACGGTCCAGCCTTCGAACACCTGCCCCGGGCGCAGCTTCGGCGGCAGGGGCCAGCTCGCCAGTTGCGCGAGTGAGTCAGCCAGCGCCGTTTCCGGCAGTTCGTCGACCCGTAGCAGCAGCGCGCTGGCGTTGTCCTGGCTGCCGGTCTGGTGGGCGAGATGGACCAGCGCATGGGCCGCGCGCGCGAGATCCGGCTCGGCCCGCAGGATGTTCTGAATGTCGCCCTCGGTAATGCTGGCCCAGACGCCGTCGCTCAGCAGCACAAAGCTTTCGCCAAGCCTGAGTTCGCCGTCGAGATAATCCACCACCAGGTGCTGGTCCAGCCCCATCGCGCGCTTGAGCACGTGCTGCATGCCGGGTTGTTCCCAGACATGGTCTTCGCTCAGCCGCTGCAGCTCGCCATCCAACCAACGGTAGGCGCGACAATCGCCAACATGGGCGAGGGTGAAGCGGCGCCCGCGCAGTACCAGCGCGGTCAGCGTGGTCAGCAAAGGCAGCCCGTCGCCATTGGCCTGTAGCCAGCGATTGTGCGCGACCAGCAGTCGATCCAGCGACTGCGCGACGGTCCAGGTTTCTGGCGTGGCGTAGTAGTCGGTCGCCAATGCCTGCAGGGTCGCCCGAGCGGCGAGGCCGCCGTCAGCGCAGTGGCTGACGCCATCGGCGATGGCGAACAGCGCCCCCTTGCTGGCAGCAAGGCCCGGGGTCGGCGTCACGATCCGCAGGGCGTCCTGGTTTTCTTCGCGGGGGCCGGTGGCGGTGGCTTCACCAAACGACAGCTGCAAGGGCATGGGGGAAACTCCAATGGCGCGCCAGCAAAAACGAACGACGAAGGCGGGCCCTGAGGCCTGCCTTCCGAGTGTTGCCTGGATGAACTCAGACGCGGGCGGCGGTCATCGCGGCAGAACCCCAGGTGGTTCTCCAGCGGCGCTTCACACCATAGAGGCCAAACCACGCCAGCGCACCCAGGCTGGCGAACAGCCAGAGACCCATTTGATAGTCACCCGTTGCCTGCTTGACGGCGCCGAGACCTGCTGTGAGCAGGAAACCACCGATGCCGCCAGCCATGCCGACCAGGCCGGTCATCACGCCGATTTCCTTGTGGAAGCGCTGCGGCACAAGTTGGAACACCGCACCGTTGCCCGCTCCCAGGCTGAGCATGGCGACCACGAACAAGGCCAGTGCAGCCGTCGAACTCGGTAGATTGAAGGCGACAACGAACAGGCAAACGGCAGCAACGGTGTACATCACCAGCAACGAGCGGATGCCGCCGATTCGGTCGGCCAGTGCCCCCCCGAGCGGGCGCAGCATGCTGCCGGCAAAGACGCAGGCGGCGGTGTAATAGCCGGCCTTGACCGGGTCGAAGGCGTACTGATCATGGAAATAGCCCGGCAGGGTACTGGCCAGACCGAGGAAGCCGCCGAAGGTGACGCTGTAGAAGAACATGAACCACCAGCTGTCTCGGTCGCCGAGGGCTTTCATGTAGTCGGCAAAGGACTTGGGCGCCGGACGATTCGGTGCATTCTTCGCCTGCGTAGCGAAGATGATCAGCACCAGGACCAGTGGAATCAGCGCGAGACCGAACACATTGCTCCAGCCAAACATCGTCGCCAGCACAGGTGCGAACAGCGCCGCGAAAACGGTACCGGAGTTGCCCGCACCGGCAATGCCCATAGCCTTTCCCTGATGCTGCGGTGGATACCACTGCGAAGCCAGTGGCAGGGCGACGGCGAAGGAGGCTCCTGCCATGCCAAGGAAAAGGCCGAGCAACAGGGCTTGTTCATAACTATGAATGCCATGGAGCCAGGCCACGAACAGCGCAGCGATCACCACGACCTGACCGAACAGCCCGGCGGTCTTGGGGGAGGTGCGGTCGGCCAGCATGCCCAGCACCAGGCGCAGCACTGCACCGGAAAGGATGGGCGTGGCGACCATGAGGGCACGCTGCTGGGTGGTGAGGCCGAGGTCGGCCGCAATCTGCACGCCAAGCGGGCCAAGCACGTACCAGACCATGAAACTCAGGTCGAAATAGAGAAAGGCTGATAACAGGGTCGGCGTGTGGCCGGCTTTCCAGAAACTGGTATTCATCGGGTGGGCTCCAGGCATTCGTCTTGTGCAAAAGAGGCCGCCCCAACTTCGAGGCGAAAACAAAAAGGCGCCGCATCACGCCTGCCGGAGCAGGAATGGTGCGACGCCTTTGTCTTAGGGTGGAGACCGCCGTTGGCCTACCGTGTCGATAGCAAAGCATCTAACGTGCCAGTCAGCCTCCAGCCCCGTTCCATGCGGCTCGTGTCGCTGGCCTTGCCCGGCCGGTCGACTTTGGTTGCACAGCCGTTGTGCGGTGGGCGCCATTTCAGGGCAGTGTCTTGCCGATTGTCTTTGTCCTGACGTCGGCTGTTAGGCTTTACCTGCCAAGCTTCGAGGAGTGATCGATGCCCGTTATTGCCAGCCTGACCCTGAACCCGGCAATGGATCTGTCCGTCAGCACTGCGCGGGTAACCAGCACCGAAAAGCTACGCTGCTCGCTGCCGCGCCACGACCCGGGAGGCGGCGGGATCAACGTCGCGCGGGTGGTCGACACGCTGGGTGGCGAGGCGGTGGCCGTCTATCCCGCGGGCGGTCCGTTCGGCGATCTGCTCACGCGAGCGCTGGATGAGCTTGGCTTGGCGCACCGACCCGTTTCAATCGCTGGGGACACCCGTGAAAGTTTCACGGTGGACGAGTTTGAGACCGGGCTGCAGTACCGTTTTGTACTGCCTGGGCCCTCCTTGTCTTCCGAGGAGCTGGCCCGCTGTCTCGATGCACTGACCTCTCTGGACCCGGTGCCGGCTTATCTGGTGCTGAGTGGGAGCTTTCCGCCGGGTGTGGCGCTTACGTTCTACGATGATCTGCTCAGCCTGACGCGCCGCATCGGCGCCAGGCTGGTCGTCGACCTGTCTGGCGAGCCCTTGGCCTACGCGGCACGTCAGGGCGGAGCTTATCTGCTGAAGCCGAGCCTCAACGAGCTTTCGACCCTGGTCGGTCGCCCGATCACCAGCGAACTGGAGCAGGAGCAAGCGCTGCGCAGCCTGATGGCGAGGGCCTGTGCGCAGATCATCGTGCTGTCGCTGGGCGCTGATGGGGCGCTGGTGGCTTGCGGCGAGCAATTGCAGCGGCTGAGCTCGCCCCAGGTTCCGGTGGTCAGTGCGGTAGGCGCAGGCGACAGCATGCTCGGTGCCATCGTGCTGGCGCTAGCCGACGGGAGCAGCTTGGACGAGGCCGTGCGCTACGGTATCGCCGCCGGAGCCGCCACCGTGATGCGCCCCGGTACCGAGCTCTGCCACCGCGAGGATGTGCAGCGACTGCTGCAGCTCGGCGATGGCAACAGTTGATCTAGTCGATCCGGTTCACCCGCGGGAATTTGGCGGCAAATGCCTCAGGCATAGCGACAACGCGGCTCTGCACGTAGTCGTAAAAGACGAAGCCGGACTTGGCCATGGCGATCAGCGTGCCGTCCGCCGGCCGGGTGATACGAAAGGTGATGTCGCCGCCGTACTTGTTGAAATCCATGACGCCGACTTCGAACAGTAGGGCGTCCCGTGCATGGGCCTCGGCTTTGTAGGTGGTGGCCAGGTCGGTGACGATGATGCCGCCGCCATCCTTGCTGGTCTCGGCGATGCCGTAGGCGAACAGGAAGCGCGCACGGGCCTCGGAAATCATCGAGATCATCGAGTCGTTGGCAAGATGGTTGCCGGCGTTGATATCGGTGATGCGAACAGTCAGCTGGGTGCTGAAGCAGAACTGATCTTCGGGAAACTGCAGGGTCAGGCGGGCCATGATGCTCTCGTTGCTTGTGTTTGGCGCTGGTTGGCAGCGCGACGTGCGGAGGCGGATTGTACGCCTCTGCACGTCAGCACCAAGCTTGATCCGGCCTGTTGATATCGCATGCGCGGTGTCAGGCGATGCTGTGGCGAATGCCTTGCAGGCGCTCATCGATGATCGGGGTGATCAGCGCGTAGCATTCGGCTGGCGCCAGGCTGACCCGCGGTGCGTCGATCAGGTTGCATTCCAGATGTTCGATGAGGTTGCGCAGGCTGTCGCCACTGATCGGGTCGGTGAGGCGCAGGCAGAGATAGCGCATCTGGATCTGCATATCCAATGGGCACTTTTCGAAGTTGGCTGCACGCACTGCCAGGCCGCGCAAACGTCCGAGGTCTTCCAGTGCGCGACAGGCCTCGCACATGCCGGATACCTGCGGATTGCCCTGGAAGACAAGGCGCAGCTCAAGCACATGAATGCTTTCGAGGATTTGCTCGATCAGGATGCAGTGCGGTTCGAAATCCGCCGGGTTCCGGCGGATCTGCTGCCACAGGGCGCGCATCGCCGGACGGTTTTCCTCACCCTTCCACTCCTGCCAGAGCCGATCAATATGGCTCGCAACCTCCAACCGCTGCGCGGCGGCTGCGGCATCAGGTTGGCCACCCAGGCCACGGTGTTTCTGCACGAATTGAAGAACTTCCAGCGAATGCTGCAGCCCCTGGACATCGGTTGCGCTGAGGCGCTTGCGATGCCGCTCGGCTGCAATGCGACTGAGATGGTTGCCGAGCAGCACCAGGCCGGCGGCCAGGATCAGGGCGATCGATACTTCCATGGTCAGGCTTCCGTACGGCTGAGACGAGTGAGGTAGAGCGTCAGGCTGTGCAGCTCTTCGGCCTGGGTGCGTTGGCGCTCGACGCCGGTCTCGACCTGATCGAGCTGGTCGCGCAACAGGCGGTTGCCCTGTCGCTGTTCTTCGAGGGCTGTTTGCAGGTGATCGAGTTCGGCCAGGCTCAGCTGGCTGCGCCGCGCCAACTGATCGAGTTCGGCGGCTAAGGCACTGCTTTGCTCGCCGCTTTGCTCGAGCAATTGCTGGTGCTGGACGACCTCGGCCTCGACGCGACGAACTGCGTTGCCGGTCGTGGCGACCACGCTGGTGATGTCCTGGGCGGCGCAGTCGCTGGTCAGCGCCAGCTGGCGGACCTCGTCGGCCACCACCGCGAAACCGCGACCGTGCTCGCCGGCTCGCGCCGCTTCGATGGACGCATTCAGGGCGAGCAACTGGGTCTGCTTGGCGACGTTCTGGATGCTCAGGGCGGCTTTGCCGACGGCAGCCGTGTCCTGCAACAGCTGGCCGACCGCGTCCGAGGTGCGCTGCATGCTCTGGCGTACCTCGGTCATGCGGGTGCTGACCGACATCGCGTTGTCGCGGCCGGCCTGGCTTTGCCGGTGGGTGTCGGCAAAGGCTTGCATGGCTTGCTGGCCCAGTGTGCTGACCCGCTCCAGGTTGTGACTCAGCGCCTTGCTGGCGTCGGTCATCGCCAGCACTCGCTCGCCCTGGCCGATGCTGCTGTGCTCGGCGGTTGCGGCCATGCGCTCGAGGGCATCGCTGGCGAACTGCACTTCACTTCGTAAACGCTCGCTGCGCAGCGATTGAGCGCCAAAGGCGGCGACCAGATCCTCACGAGGCTCGTTAAGCCCCTGCTGCTGGCCGAGCACGGCCAGCAAATGCTCACTGTGGCGCTGATGCTCGCGGCGTTTGCGCTGTTGGGCCAGTTGCAGACCTGCGGCGATACAGGCGAGGGCCAGCGACAGCAGTTGCTGCTGCCACAGCCCAGCCATACAGGCCATCGCCCAGGCGGCGAGCAATAGCCAATCCATGTACGACTGCAGGGCCGCGGTGGTGGCTTGCGGTACGGCGTGCGTTGGGCGCGTGGCGTTCAAGGCTCTGTCCATGCTCGTGATCCTTTCTCGAGTAGCATCCTGGTGACTTGTCAGGCCGCAGGCCGCTGCTGGCGCTGGTAGAGGAACTCCAGGACCTGCGCCCGGTAGGCGTGGTACTGGGCGTCGTGGGCCAGGGTCATGCGGTCGCGAGGATGCTTGAGCTCGACGCGCAGAATCTCACCGATGGTTGCAGACGGGCCGTTGGTCATCATCACGATGCGGTCCGAGAGCAACACGGCCTCGTCAACGTCATGGGTGATCATGATCACGGTGTTGCCAAGGTCGGCGTGGATCTCCATCAGCGAGTCCTGCAGATGCGCGCGGGTCAGCGCATCGAGGGCGCCGAAGGGCTCGTCCATCAGCAACACCTTGGGTTGCATGGCCAGCGCGCGGGCGATACCTATGCGCTGTTTCATCCCGCCGGAGATTTCGCTGGGACGTTTGTCGCGAGCGTGGGTCATGTGCACCAGCTCGAGGTTGTGCTCGATCCAGTCACGCATCTCCCGTTTGCTCTTCTGGCCTTTGAAGACTTCCCGCACCGCCAGCTCGACGTTCTCGTAGCAGGAAAGCCAGGGCAGCAGGCTGTGGTTCTGGAACACCACGGCGCGCTCCGGGCCGGGCTCGTTGACCTCACGGCCGTCGAGGATCACGCCGCCAGTGGTGGCCTGATAGAGGCCGGCGACGATGTTGAGCACCGTTGACTTGCCGCAGCCAGAGTGGCCGATCAGCGAAACGAACTCGCCCTTGGCGATGCGCAGGTTGACGTTCTGCAGCGCGCAGTAGAGCCCCTTGTCAGTGGGAAAGCTGATACCGACGCCGGTGAGTTCGAGATGGGCATTGTTCATGTGATTTCCTCAGCGCAGGTCTGCGTTCTTGTCCCAGCTCACGCGGCGCTGGAGCATCAGCATGATGCGATCCAGGGCGAAGCCGATCAGGCCGATGACGACCACTGCGACCATGATCCGGCCGAGCGAGTTGGAGCTGCCGTTCTGGAACTCGTCCCAGATGAATTTGCCGAGGCCGGGGTTCTGCGCCAGCATTTCCGCGGCGATCAGCACCATCCAGCCGGTCGCCAGGGACAGGCGCAGGCCGGTGAAGATCATCGGAATCGCAGCGGGCAGCACGATCCGGTGCACATGGCTGAGCGGTGACAGGCGCAGCACGCGGCTGACGTTTTGCAAATCCTTATCGAGGTTGGCCACGCCCACCGTGGTGTTGATCACCGTCGGCCACAGGCAGCACAGCGCTACGGTCAGCGCCGAGGTGACGAAGGATTTCGCCATCAACGGGTCGTCACTGACGTAGACGGCGCTGACCACCATGGTCACCAGCGGCAGCCAGGCCAGCGGCGACACTGGCTTGAAGATCTGGATCAGCGGATTCACCGCGCTATACACCGTCTTGCTCAACCCGCAGACGATGCCCAGCGGCACGGCAATCAGCGAGGCGATTGCAAAGCCGGTCATCACCGTATAGAGGCTGGTGAAGATCTGCTCGAAAAAAGTCGGCTTGCCGGTGTAAAGGCGAATCTTCACCTCGGCGTCGGGATTGTTGGCCAGTTTGGCCGCATTCCGCTCCTCCTGACGCTGGTAGAACGCCTCGGCTTTTTCCCGCGACTGGATATGCGCATCGACCAGCCCGTTGAACTGCTCGGCTACCTGGCTCGGCCCGGGAAACTGACCGAGGCTGGTCTGGATATTCGAGGCCACCAACTGCCAGAACAGCAGGAAGGCAAAGACGCCCACCAACGGCATGATCACTTGCGGCAGCCAGCGCTTGATGCGGGCCTGACGGCCAGCTCTAAGGGTTTCTTTTATGTTCTGCACGACGGCTGGATTGCTCATCGACATGTCCTCCGAAAGGTGGGAGCCGCGCATGGCTCCCGTAGGCGGAATCAGAGCGTGGTATCGCCTTTCAGGCCGATCGCGAACTGTTCGAGATAGGCGTTAGGCGTGTGGCCGTCATAAGCGATGCCATCAATGGTGTCCGCCAGTGGCTCGCGGAAGCCGTCTTCACCTGCTGGGGGGAAGTCCTCGGCTGTCATCAGCCCGTCTTCGATCAGCGCCGCTGCCGCTTCGCGGTAGATTTCCGGGCGATAGACCTGCTTGGCCATGTCCAGGTACCAGCTGTCCGGCTTGGCCTCGGCGATCTGGCCCCAGCGGCGCATCTGCGTCAGGTACCAGATGGCATCGGAGTAGTAGGGGTAGGTCGCGTTGTAACGGAAGAACACGTTGAAATCCGGCACCTCGCGCTTGTCGCCTTTCTCGAATTCAAAGGTGCCGGTCATGGAGTTGGCGATGACTTTGGCGTCGGCGCCGACATATTCCGGTCGCGAGAGGATTTCCACCGCTTCCTGGCGGTTGGCGTTGTTGTCTTCGTCCAGCCACTTGCCTGCACGGATCAGCGCTTTGACCAGACGCTTGTGCGTTTCGGGATTGGCTTCGGCCCAGTCTTTGGAGACGCCGAAGACCTTTTCCGACATGTTCTTGCGGATCGCGTAGTCGGCCACTACCGGGACGCCGATGCCTTTGAAGACCGCCTGCTGATTCCATGGCTCTCCGACGCTGTAGCCATGGATGGTGCCGGCTTCCATGGTCGAAGGCATCTGCGGCGGTGGCGTAACGGAGAGCAACGCCTGGGCATCGATCTGTCCGCTGATGTCGCCTTTCTTCGGTGCGTAGTAACCGGGGTGAATGCCACCGGCCGCGAGCCAGTAGCGCAATTCGTAATTGTGGGTGGATACCGGGAACACCATGCCCAGGTTGAAGGACTTGCCGCTGGCGTTGAGCTGCTCGATCACCGGCTTGAGTGCGTCGGCCTTGATCGGATGCACCGGCTTGCCGTCTGCCATCGGCACGTTGGGCTTCATCTGCTCCCAGATCGCGTTGGACATGGTGATGGCATTGCCATTGAGGTCCATGGTGAAGGCCGTGATGATGTCGGCCTTGGTACCAAAACCGATGGTCGCGCCGATCGGCTGGCCGGAGAGCATGTGCGCACCGTCCAGCTCGCCATCAATGACGCGGTCTAGCAACACCTTCCAGTTCGCCTGGGCTTCGAGCGTGACGTAGAGCCCTTCGTCCTCGAAGAAGCCTTTCTCATAGGCAATCGCCAGTGGCGCCATGTCGGTGAGCTTGATGAAGCCGAGCTTGAGTTCCTCCTTCTCTGGCTCGGCCGCCCAGGCGGCCATCGGCACCGGTTGCAGCAGGGCAGAGCAGCCAATGCTGGCCACCAGCGTTTTCAACAAAGTACGGCGGGTCTTGCGCATGATCTATCCCTCAATCGCGAAACGAAAAAAAGGCGTAACGGAAGCACCCTCTGCATGAGCAGAGCGAGCACCGTTGACGCCTTTGTCAATTCGTCCCGATCACCGCCGTTGGCGACCTGAAGACGTGGTAACAGAGGGACTGCAAGGGGCTTGCCAATTCTTAATCTGAGAGGCTTTTGTCGATTCAGGTTTTAGGAAAGGCTATCTAATACAACGGCTTAAGCTTTAATCAGCCGCCCAGGTTGGACATGCGTTGAGCCTGCGTGCTTGGCACTCTTGGCTATGGCTCGGTGCAATAGCCGAGCACCCGATTCAATCTTTGGCTCCGTTTTGGTTCGTTTGCATGGAAGAGCTTGGAAATGGTGGGCGCAAGGCGCGCCCGTCATTCAGGCCCGATTGGAGTGGTTGGGAGGCGGCTAGCGCAACGTGCTGTGGTCGGCGGACAACAGCCTCGTTGGGCCTAGCTGAGGGTCGAAAATGATCGGGATCTAAGTCCCGCAAGGTTCACAGCAGGCACCCGTTCGGCTGAGCCCCGCTGGGCCTCGCGCGCCGACATTGCGGATCACTGACCCAGCAGGTCGTTCATCGCAATGATCTGTTCAGCGACCTGGATCAGCTTCTGCTGACGGCTCATGGCCTGGCGGCGCATCAGGGTGTAGGCCTCTTCCTCGTTGCAGCTGCGCATTTTCATCAGCATGCCCTTGGCCAGTTCGACGCGCTTGCGTTCGACCAGTTGCTGGTCGCGTGCGTGGAGCTGCGCGCGGATTGCCTGGTCGCTTTCGAAGCGGGCCATGGCCACGTCGAGAATGGGTTTCAGGCGCTGGGCCTGGATGCCTTCAACGATATAGGCGCTGACGCCGGCGCGGATGGCTTGGCGCATGGCATCGGGGTTGTCGTCGTCGGTGAACATGACGATGGGCCGCGGCTGGTCACGGCTGACCATGACCACCTGCTCCATGACGTCCCGGCCGGGGGAGTCGGTGTCGATCAGCACCACGTCGGGGCGAATCGCTTCGACCCGCTCGGGCAGGTCGATGGTCAAACCGGATTCCTCGATCACCTCGAAGCCGGCTTCGATCAGAGCGGTGCGCAGGCGACCGACCTTGCGCGGGGTGTCGTCGATCAGGAGAACGCGAAGCATGACAGTCTCCCTTCTCAAGGCTTGGGGTGTGGTGCGGTGTCGCCCAAGGCATGCAGCGCGAAGCTGCGCGCGTACCCCGCCGGATCGCTGCCATCCCAGCGACTGCCGTCCATGAGCATAGCGCTGCGCATGGGGGAGTCGGGTACGGCGATATTCAAAGCGCTCGCTGCATCGCGGTAGAGGCTGGTTTGCTGGACGCTTTGCGCCACGGCAAGGTAATCCGGATCTTCACGCAGCAGACCCCAGCGGCGCAGCTGAGTCATGAACCAGAGGCCGTCGGAGTGGTAGGGCATGTTCACTTCGCCGTTGCCGAAGAAACGCAGCGGGTGCTTGTCCAGCCAGGCATGGCCAAGGCCGTCCTCATATTGACCCAGAAAGCGCGATTCGATGGACGCAACGGGCGCATTGACATAGTCGCTGCCGGCAATCAGCTGTGCAGTACTACGGCGATTTTCCTGGCTCTCATCGATGAAGCGGCTGGCCTCGAGGATGGCCATCACCAGCGCGCGGGCGGTGTTGGGGTATTGGTCGACAAATTCGCGCGTGCAGCCGAGCACTTTCTCGGGATGGTCGGCCCAGATCGATTGGCTGGTCGCGATGGTAAAACCCATGTCTTCTTCAATGGCCTGGGCGCCCCAGGGCTCGCCGGCGCAGAAGCCGTCGATGCGTCGCGCCCGTAGATGGGCGACCATCTGCGACGGCGGCACCACCACTGTGCGTACGTCTTTCAGCGGGTGGATGCCGTGGGCGGCCAGCCAGTAGTAGAGCCAGAGCGCATGAGTACCGGTGGGAAATGTCTGAGCAAGCGTGAGTTTTGCACCACTCTGGCGCACGCATTTGCCGAGCGCATCGGGATCGGTCACGCCGGCTGCTTTCAGCTCACTGGAGAGGCTGATGCTCTGTCCGTTTTGCGCCAGCCCCATCAGTACGGCCATGTCCTTACGCGCACTGCCTCCGATCCCCAGATGCACGGCGTATATCAGGCCGTACAGTCCGTGAGCGGCATCCAGTTCGCCTTCCACAAGCTTGTCTCGCACGCTGGACCAAGAGCTCTGCCGTTGCAGGTTGAGTGTGAGGCCGTAGGGCTGCGCAAAGCCCTGGGTGGCGGCGACGATCAGCGATGCAGCATCGGTCAGCGCCATGAAACCAAGGTTCACGACGTGCTTTTCTGGCGCGTCGCTGCCGGCGACCCAGGCTTTGGCGTCAGGGCGGAGCGAAGGGGAGAGATCGGTCATGCTGAAGAAAACCTTTGCCATGCGAAGCGCGCACCGTCCGGGAGGGAACCGGTGCGAAGCGGGATGTCTGGTTCAGGTTTAGCAAGCCACATGCCAAGGACGGTGCAAGACGCCTCTAACTGGTGCACGAGCTCGCAGCAAAAGACGGGACAGCTGATCGCGACCGGGCCGGGAAGTCCGTCAGCTCAGCGCGGATACAGCGGTGGCAGGGCGCTGGCTTCCCGTTCGGCATCGCCGGCCTGACCTGCGGGCAGGTTCTGAATGGCCTGCCACAAGGCTTCGCCTTGCCAGCGCTGACCGGTCTCGCTGTACAGGGCACCATTAAGCCCATCGAGGGCATCGGACAGCGGCTCGAAACGGGCCGCCATATCGGCCAGCGTTTCAGGCTGCTGACGCGCCCAGGCATCGAGCGCGTGGCGGGTGGCCTGGGTGTCATTGGCCAAGCAGGCGCGTTTCAGATCATCGAGCAGGCTGCGCGGAGTCGGGCCGGTCGGCACTGTGCGGATCACCGCTGGCTGCCTGCGCGCATGCAGCCACAAGCCAAAGCCGAGCAGGGTCGTCAATGCCAGCAATGCGCTGCTCAGCTGCCAGGGCCATAGCCGTCTCGCCTCTCGCTGTTCCGGCATGTCCGCCGTCTCGATGGCGGGCTGTTGCAGGTCCGGGTTGTCGGCGACCTGCAGGTTGCGACCAGGCAGCGTGCTGCGCTCCAGGCGATCTTCCAGGGTGTTCCACCAGACCACTTCCACGGGCGAGAGTTGGAACTCTCCAGTGCGCGTCGCGACCAGGGCTTCGCGCTGTTCGCGACTGCCGCTGACACCGTTGGCCGTGACTTCGTTGTTCAGGGTCGGCTGGTCGGGGTAGCTGCGCAGTCCCGGAAGCTTGGTTGAGGCGATTGGAGGCAGCTGGCTGCTGGTCAATCCGTCAGCTTTCAAGAGCAAGCTGCGGGTCAGGGCTTCGCCCAGTTGAGCATCCCCAGGTTCCGGACTCCAGGCT
Organism: Pseudomonas sp. 9Ag; assembly: GCF_902506445.1. Lineage (NCBI taxonomy): Bacteria > Pseudomonadati > Pseudomonadota > Gammaproteobacteria > Pseudomonadales > Pseudomonadaceae > Pseudomonas > Pseudomonas sp. 9Ag. The sequence continues at coordinate 2,039,660 of NZ_LR733836.1, read as the reverse complement.
TCGACCAGCGTCAGGCTTCGGGCCGGCAGCCAGGCGGCGTCGGCAGGATAGTCAGCTGGCTTGGGCTTTACGGATAACGGGATGGTGGGTGATTTGACCTGGGTCGAACGTCCGAACCGCGAGCCATACTGATCACCGGTCGACGGTGCCACGGCCGTGGCGCTGAACAGTTGTGCGGGAATTGTCAGCTCGCCGCTTTTCTGCGGGAACAGCGCATAGCGGATCTCAATCACGCCGTGGCGGACGCCATTGATGTCTTTTTCATAAGTGCGTGGTTCGCCCAGCCGCTGCACCAGCGCATCGTTCATCTGCAGCGGTGACAGGGTGCTGTCGTCGTACAGCGATACGGAGTGGTAGATACGCAGCGTCAGCAGCACCTGCGCCTGCACGTAGGCGACCTCCTGATCAAGACTGGCGTCGATGAATATGGGGGCAAGCAGGTCGCTGTCGCTGGCGCTGGGCTCGGTGACATGCAAGGTGATTGGCTCGCTACGGGCATCGCCGAGCTGCAACGGCGGAATGACGACATAGCCGGTCTGCAGCGGCTGGAGCGTGACCTGCCACTGGGTAATCGCCTGTGCATCGCCGTTGGCCCCGGCAAGTTGGTTGCTCTGACGTGTCCCGGATACTTTGAACAGGCTGTCGAGGGGCTGCAGGTCGGGCTTGCCAAATGCGGTGCCGTCGGCCGTTTCCAGAGTCAGCTCCACAGTTTCGTCCAGGCTCAGCTCGGTACGGTCGACCCGGGCTACCAAGGTAGCAGCGTGGGTTTGCAAGCCCAGCAGGAGCAGAAACACCAGTGTCATCCAGCGCATCATTGATTCAATTCCTGCCGTTTGCGTTGCTCATAAAGAAACTTGCGCCGTAACAGCTCGCCGGGATCGTCCGGGATCTTGCGCAACCATTGGTTCATTGCCTGATCCTGCTCGGGATCGACCGGCACTTCCTGTGCTTGTGCCATCTGCTGATCGGTCGCGACTGGCTCGGACTCGGGAGGGCCCGAGTTCAGTGTTTCGCTCGACACCTCGCCAGCTGGCTCTGGCGGGGCCTGTGCCGTGGTTTGATCTGTCGAGTCCGACGAGGTGTCTGGCGCTTTGCTTCCACGAGGCTGCTTGCGCTGCTCGGCTTCGGAGGTCAATTCCTGGGGTGGCGACGCGTCGGGATCGGCATCAGCTTGAGACTCTTTTTGTCGTAGGGCCTCTTCGACGGTAGTTTTATTGCGCCGCGCGACGTCCAGGCCCGGATCCAGCTCCAGGGCTTGTTCATAGGCTTCGATGGCGGCTTGCAGCTCGTCGTTGCGGGCCAGGGCATTGCCCCGGTTGTAGTGATCGGCTGCGGAGTCGCCCTTGCCGAACTGCTCGGCGGCGCCGGCAAAGTCACCGGCCTGGTAGCGGGCATAGCCCTGCCATTGGTGATCTTCGAAGCGGGTCGCGGCTTCGCCTGGGCGGGAAGATTCCAGCAGGCGCATGCCCTGTTGATCGGGGCGCAGCCATAGGTCGTCAAAGCTCAGGGCGCTGGCGGGTTGCGGGACGAAGAGGACGAGCGGCAAGCAGAACAGCCAACCCCGGCGCCCGGCGAAGGCGGCGAGCAATACCAGAGGGAGCAGCAGCCAGTAGCCTTGGTCCTGCCAGGCGTCGAGACGGGTGGTCTCGTCTTGAGCCACAAGCTTTCCGTTGCGTTCGAGCAAGCCGAGGTTGCGCAGGTCCGCATCATCGACTCGAGCCTGTTGATAGCGACCACCGATCTGGCTGGCGAAACGCCGCATGGCATTGTCGTCCAGCCGGGGGATGACAATGGAACCTTTGTCATCCTTGAGGAAGCTGCCGTCCTCCAGAGGAATCGGAGCACCTTGCTCGGTGCCGATGCCTAACAGAAGCAGCGATTGCTCGTTTTCGTCCAGTTGCTGCTCGATCGATGCGCGCTCCGGCTCGCTCAGACTGCTGCCGATCAGCAGAAGGCGACCAGCGCCATTGGCGCCCTGTTGCAGTAGGGCAATGCCTTGCGCCACCGCCAGGTCAGCACGATGGCCGGGTTCGGGCATGAGATCGGGCTGCAATGCGTCCAGAAGGTTTTGCGTGGTGGCCATGTCGTTGGACAAGGGCACTAGGGTGTGAGCGCTGCCGGCGAAGACCACCACAGCGGTTTGGGCATCCTGGCGGGTCGGCAGCAGATCGAGGATTTTGCGCTTGGCCTGCTCGAGTCGGCTCGGCCGCACATCGGTTGCCAGCATCGCCGGGGTGGTCTCCAGCAAGATGACCAGCGGGTCCGCGCGTGTCAGGCTGGGTTGCTCGACCTGCTGCCAGCTTGGCCCTAGCAACGCCAGACAACCCAACAGCCAGGCGCTGCCGAGCAGGATCCAAGGGAGCTTGCTGTTACGCAGCCTGCCGCGAGTGAGCAGAGCGGTATGAAAAGCTTCGGGCAAGAGGCGCTGCCAGCGACCGGTCTGGCGCTGACGATGCCATAAACGCCACATCAGCCATATCGGCAGCGGCAATACGATCAACCAGAACGGTCTGAGCAGGTAGGGCAGAAGCTCGCTCATGATCGCTTGCTCCGAGCGCCCAGTTGACGCAGCGACAAAGGCAAGACGCTGCGCGCGACCAACAGCCAGCTGAACAGAAGTGCTGCTGCCAATGGCCAGGCGTACAGCGCTGTGGCGACGCGTGCCTGAGCCGGCTGCTGGGCGGCCGGCTCGAGTTCATCGAGGGCGGCACCGACTGCTTCCAGCTCTTCATTTGTACGCGCTCGGAAGTACTCGCCGCCGGTTTCATAGGCAATCGCGCGAAGGGTCGTTTCGTCCAGGTCGCCGCCGGGATTGAAACCGAACCGGTTGAGCAGGCTGTCATCCGCTTCGGCACCGATGCCGATCGTATGCACCTTGACGCCGGCGGCCGCAGCGAGGCGAGCCGCGACCAGAGGCTCGACTTCGCCACCGTTGTTCGCGCCGTCCGTAATCAGTACCAGTACGCGACTGTTGGCCGGGCGTTCGCGCAAGCGCTTGACGGCCAAGCCGATGGCGTCGCCGATGGCTGTGTTGCTGCCAGCGATGCCGACCGCAGCTTCATCGAGCCAGGTGCGTACCGTTTGTCGATCGAAAGTCAGCGGCGCCTGCAGGTAGGCCTTGCTGCCAAACAGGATAAGCCCGACGCGGTCGCCGCTTCGCCCGGCAATAAAGTCGCCGAGCAAGTGCTTGACCAGTTCCAGCCGGCTGACCTCATCGCCTTGCCACTGCATGTCTGGATAGTCCATGGAACCGGACACGTCGACCGCCAGCAACAGGTCGCGGCCATTGGTGGGAAGCGGCAGCGGTTCGCCGAGCCATTGCGGGCGGGCGGCGGCGAGCAACAGCAAACACCAGATGAACAGGTAGGGCAGCTGTTGCCGCCAGGCAGGCAGGGCGATCGCGGCGCGGCGGCCAGCCAGCGTTTCCAGCTCGGCCAGAAAGCCGACCTTCAATGCCGCGTCGCCGCTTTCCGATACGGGTAAGACCCAGCGCAGCAGCCAGGGCAGCGGCAACAGTAGCCAGACCCACGGCCAGGCCAGCTCAAACATGCTTGCGAATCCAGATCTGCACGGACTGTTCAAGGCCCTGGATGGCCTTGTCGTCCAACCGGCACTCGGCGCGGTAAGCGCCTTCAACCAGCACCATCCAGCGCGTCAATCCCGCGGCCGGACACCGATTGTCGAGAAAGGCCAGCCAGGCACGTCCGCTCAACGTATGGGGATGATCGTCGGGATAGCGTATCCGGCAAAGGCGTTTCAGTAGCGCATTGAGTTGCTGCAGCCAGTGACTGGCTGGCTGGCCATTGTATGGCTTGCTCAACTGGGCGAGTTCAAGCAGAGCCGTCTGACGTTGCGGGTCGAGCAGTTGTTCGTCCTGGACGGTCACCTCTCGCTTAGCGTGCTGAAGTCTTTTCCAGGGCTGCAGTTTCAGCAGCAGAACGAGGCTGAGCAACAGGGCAGCGAGAAACCACCAGCCAGCCGCCAGTGGCCACCAACTCACGGCTGCTGGGGTGATCAGGGGTTCAAGCTCGAGGGCATTCATCTTAGGGCGCCTTGTTGCTGCCCGATGAGGTGCTCACGCATTTGCTCCACCAGTTCGCGCTGGGTATCAAGCGGCATCAAAGGCAGGCGCAAACGGTCAGCCAGACGCTTCCAGCGCGCACTTCGGGCTTCGCCCTGCAGCCGGTAGGCTTGTCGCAGCGCTGCATCATGGGTGTCCAGTTCCAGCCGAGCGCCAAACTGCGCAAAGCGCAACAGTCCAGCCGCTGGCAGCGCGTGGTCGAGTGGGTCACAGACAGGAATCAGCAATAAGTCGACGTGGCGCGCGAGCAAGCTCATCTGCTGTTCTGCTGCATCGCTCAGGGCGCGCTCATCACAGAGGATCACCGCCAGGCTACCTGGACGCAGCACTTCACGTGCGCGTCTGAGCGCCAGGCCAAAGGCCTCTGGATCGTCAGGCTGGTCGGCTTGCAAGCCGGCATTGGCGCGCGCCAAACGGTCCAGCAATTGCAGAAGGCTTTGCTTGCTGCGCCGGGGTTTGATCTCGTGCTGATCGCCGTGTCCGAATACCAGGCCCCCGACGCGATCGTTGTGGCTTAGCGCGGCCCATCCCACCAGGCTGGCGGCTTGGGCAACTACCACCGACTTGAAGGCCCGAGCACTGCCAAAGAACAACCGCGGGCTCTGCTCGACCAGTAAATAAATGGGTCGCTCACGTTCTTCGTGGAATAGCTTGGTATGCGGCTCCTGAGTCCGTGCAGTGACGCGCCAATCAATGGTGCGAACATCGTCACCGGCCTGGTAGATGCGAACCTGATCGAAATCCACCCCACGTCCGCGCAACTTCGAATGGTGCAGGCCGACCAACTGGCTGCGCCGATGCGGGCTGGAAAACAAGGGCACTTCGCGGACTCGATGACGCATGTCGATCAGCTCGACGAGGCTTACCCGGACGCCATCGCCGGGCCCTGAATGCACCGAGCTGTCGTCGGTGGGCCGCAAGGGTTGCATCAGGCCACCGCGACCACGTCGAGAATACGCTGCAGGACGCGGTCCTGATCGATACCGGCTGCTTCCGCTTCGAACGAGAGGATCAAACGATGGCGCAGCACGTCGAACAGCACCGCTTGAATGTCCTCTGGGCTGACGAAGTCCCGTCCCGCCAACCAGGCATGAGCGCGGGCGCAGCGATCGAGCGAGATCGAGCCGCGCGGGCTGGAACCGTAGGCAATCCAGCCCGCCAGCTCAGCGTCGAATTTGGCCGGGGTGCGGGTCGCCATGACCAACTGCACCAGGTACTCCTCCACCGCGTCCGCCATGTACAGGCCGAGAATTTCCTTGCGCGCAGCGAAGATCGCTTGTTGGGAGACGCGGTGTTCCGGGGCGGTTTCGCCGTTGATCGCTTCGCCGCGCGCCTGTTGCAGAATGCGTCGTTCCACCGACGCATCGGGGAAACCGAGCTTTACGTGGAGCAGGAAGCGGTCGAGCTGCGCTTCGGGGAGGGGATAGGTGCCCTCCTGCTCGATGGGATTTTGCGTGGCCATTACCAGAAAGAGCGGTGACAGATCGTAGGTGCTGCGACCCACGCTGACCTGCCGTTCGGCCATGGCCTCGAGCAGCGCCGACTGCACCTTTGCGGGCGCTCGGTTTATCTCATCGGCCAGCACCAGATTGTGAAAGATGGGGCCTTGTTGAAAGACGAAGCTGCCGGTTTCCGGTCGGTAGATTTCAGTTCCGGTAATGTCAGCTGGCAGCAGGTCGGGTGTGAACTGGATGCGATGGAATTCCGCTTCAAGGCCGCCTGCAAGCTCTTTGATTGCCCGTGTTTTAGCTAACCCCGGGGCGCCTTCGACGAGCAGGTGGCCGTCAGCGAGCAAAGCGATCAGCAGGCGCTCGATCAGCCGTTCCTGGCCGAGAATCTGGGTGGAAAGAAATTGTCGCAGCGCGACTATGGCTTCACGGTGGTCCATCGCTGAGCTCTTCTACAGGGGCGTGTCGGGGCGGGCGCTCGACCAGCACGACTTTAATTCATTCGCGAGGGGCAAGCTATGCGCGGCTCGGCAAGTTCGTCACGCAGCGTTGATGATGGCCAGCGCCAGGCTCTGATGGTCATGCAATTCAATTAAATGTGACCGCGCGGTCGCTGGCGGCGCCAGACAAAGGAGGCCCGACTGGGTGCATTCCCGGTCCGCTGAACTAACGTTGAACTTACAGGTTGCGTTGCCGGTCAGGTCCCGCGACTGCCCTAGTCGAATTCCAAGCCAGAATGGAGCGAAAAAATGGCGTTCTTTACAGCTGCCAGCAAAGCCGATTTTCAGCAACAACTGAAAGTGGCCCTGGCACAGCATGTCGACGAGAAACTCCTGCCACAAGTGGGGCTCTTCGCCGAACAGTTTTTCGGAATCGTCGCATTGCCCGAGCTGACTCAGCGGCGCATGACCGACCTGGTCGGCTCAACGCTGGCCAGCTGGCGGTTGTTGGAGCGCTTCGACCCAAGCAGTCCTGTTGTTCAGGTGTTCAACCCCGATTATGAAAAGCACGGTTGGCAATCGACCCACAGCGTGGTCGAGGTACTGCACCCGGACATGCCGTTTCTGGTCGACTCGGTGCGCATGGAGCTTACCCGTCGTGGCTATGCCATTCACACCCTGCAGAACAGCGTATTGCAGGTCCGCCGGGACGGTGACGACAGCTTGGTCGAATTGCTACCGAAGGGCAGTTCGAGTGATGGCAGCGGCGCCGAGTCGCTGATATTTGTCGAGATTGATCGCTGCGCCAGTGCGGCGGCCTTGCACGAACTGGAGCAGTCGCTGCACGGCGTTCTGGCGGACGTCCGTCTGACCGTCAGTGATTTCCCGGCGATGAAGGCGAAGGCTGAAGAGCATCATGCGCGTCTGGCCATGCTGCAACCGGCCGATCACGCCCAGCTGGCTGAAAGCATGGACTTCATGCGCTGGCTGGCCGAAGACCATTTCACCTTCCTGGGGTATGAGGAATTCACGGTTGTCGAACAGGGGGAGGGCGGCCGCATCATTTATGACGAGGCATCCCTGTTGGGGCTGTCGCGAAACCTGCGCACCGGACTTGAAGCAGACGATCAACTGATCATGCCGCCAGCGCTGGCCTATCTGCAGGAGCCGCTGCTGCTGTCGTTCGCCAAGGCGGCTACTCCGAGCCGGGTGCATAGGCCGGCATATCCGGATTTCGTCTCCATACGCGAATTCGATGAGCAGGGTCGCGTAACCCGGGAATGCCGCTTTCTCGGGCTCTTCACCTCGTCGGTCTACACCCAGAGCGTGCGTCGAATACCCTACATTCGCAGCAAGGTGGCAGAGGTCATCCAGCGTTCGCATTTCGATGATTCGGCGCATCTTGCCAAGGAGCTGACTCAGGTTCTCGAAGTGCTGCCGCGCGACGAACTGTTTCAGATGACGCTCGACCAGCTGTTCAGCACAGCCATCGCCATCGTGCAGATCCAGGAGCGCAACAAGCTGCGCCTGTTCCTGCGTATCGATCCCTATGGACGCTTCTGCTATTGCCTGGCGTACGTTCCCCGCGACAGTTATTCGACCGAGACCCGCTTGCGCATCCAGCAGGTTCTGGTAGACCGCCTGGAAGCCAGCGGCTGTGAATTCTCCACCTACTTCTCCGAGTCCGTGCTGATCCGCGTGCAGTTCCTGCTGCGTCTGGACCCGAGCAAGCAGGTGCAGTTCGATCCGGTCCAGCTGGAAAACGAGGTGGTCCAGGCCTGTCGAACCTGGCAGGACGACTACTCGAGCGTGGTCATTGAGCGTTTCGGCGAAGCCCAGGGCACCGGGATACTTGCTGATTTCCCGAAAGGCTTCCCCGCGGGATACCGTGAACGTTTCGCGCCGCATTCGGCGGCTGTGGATATGCAGCACGTGCTCAGCCTCAGCGAGCAGCGCCCGTTGGTGATGAGCTTCTACCAGCCGATCACGGCGGTGGAAAATCGCCTGCACTGCAAGCTCTATCACCTGAACACGTCGCTGCCGTTGTCGGACATGTTGCCGATCCTCGAGAACCTCGGGCTACGCGTGCTAGGCGAGTTTCCGTTCCACCTGCGGCGCAAGGATGGCCGCGAATACTGGATTCACGACTTTGCGTTCACCTACGCAGAGGGGCTCGAAATTGATCTCATGGAGATCAATGAACCGCTGCAGGATGCCTTCATCGCGATCAACAACTGTCAGGCGGAGAACGATGCGTTCAACCGGCTGGTCCTGACCGCCGGGCTGACCTGGCGCGAGGTCGCGTTGCTACGCGCCTATGGCCGCTACCTGAAGCAGATCCGCATGGGCTTCGACCTGGGCTATATCGCCAGCGCTTTGCTCAACCACACCGACATCGCTCGTGAGCTGGTGCGGCTGTTCAAGATGCGCTTCTACCTGGCGCGCAAACTCGGCGAAGAAGATCTTGCCGACAAGCAGGCGCGGCTGGAGCAGGCGATCATCACGGCGCTGGATGACGTGGCCGTGCTCAATGAAGACCGCATCCTTCGGCGTTACCTGGCCCTGATCAAAGCGACGCTGCGGACGAATTTTTATCAGATGGACGCGGCCGGCAAGCCGAAGAGCTACTTCAGCTTCAAGCTCGATCCGCGGTCGATCCCCGAGATGCCACGGCCGGCGCCGAAATTCGAGATCTTTGTTTATTCACCTCGCGTCGAAGGTGTCCATCTGCGTGGCGGCAAGGTCGCGCGCGGCGGCTTGCGCTGGTCCGATCGTGAAGAAGACTACCGCACCGAGGTGCTGGGCCTGGTCAAGGCACAGCAGGTGAAGAACGCGATCATCGTGCCCGGAGGGGCCAAGGGTGGTTTCGTGCCACGTCGTCTGCCTACCAATGGGTCTCGTGACGAGGTGCTGGCTGAGGGCATTGCCTGCTATCGAATCTTCATCAGCGGCCTGCTGGACATCACTGACAATCTCAAAGACGGCAACGTCGTACCGCCGGCCAACGTGCTTCGCTACGACGAGGACGACCCCTATCTCGTCGTGGCGGCCGACAAGGGCACCGCAACCTTCTCCGACATCGCCAACGGCATCGCTGCGGAGTACGACTTCTGGTTGGGCGACGCCTTCGCGTCCGGTGGCTCCGCCGGCTATGACCACAAGAAAATGGGTATCACCGCCAAGGGCGCATGGGTCTCAGTGCAGCGGCACTTCCGCGAGCGTGGCATCGATGTGCAGCGCGACAACGTCAGCGTGATCGGCATCGGCGACATGGCTGGTGATGTGTTCGGCAATGGCTTGCTGATGTCCGAAACCTTGCAGCTGGTGGCTGCCTTCAACCATCTGCACATTTTTATCGATCCCGATCCGGACGCTGCGCGCAGCTTTGTCGAGCGCCAACGCCTGTTCGATCTGCCGCGCTCATCCTGGACCGACTACGATGCATCGCTGATCTCCGCGGGAGGCGGCGTGTTCCCTCGCTCGGCCAAGCGTATCGCGATCACGCCGCAGATGAAGGCGCGTTTCGATATCGAAGCGGATCAGCTGACCCCCGCCGAGCTCATCCACGCGTTGCTCAAGGCACCGGTGGATCTGCTCTGGAACGGAGGCATCGGAACCTATGTGAAGAGCACCGCGGAAACTCATGCAGACGTGGGCGACAAGGCCAACGACATCCTGCGGGTCAACGGCAACGAGCTGCGAGCCAAGGTCATCGGCGAAGGCGGCAACCTGGGCATCACTCAGCTGGGACGCGTCGAATACTGCTTGCATGGCGGTGCCGCTAACACGGACTTCATCGACAACGCTGGCGGGGTGAACTGCTCCGACCATGAGGTCAACATCAAGATTCTGCTGAATGAGATCGTCAGTGCCGGGGACATGACCGGCAAGCAGCGTGACCAGTTGCTGTTCGAGATGACCGACGCGGTGGCCGAATTGGTACTGCACGACAATTACAAGCAGACCCAGGCGCTGTCGCAGGCTGAGCATCGCGCTCATGAGGGCGGCAGTGAGTACAAGCGACTGATCAGTTCCCTGGAAGCCGATGGTCTTCTGGATCGTGCGCTTGAGTTCCTGCCTGGCGATGAAATGCTGGCTGAGCGCGCGAATCTGGGCAAGGGTTTGACCCGGCCTGAGCTGTCGGTGCTGATTTCATACAGCAAGATCGAGCTGAAGGAAGCACTGTTGCAATCGCGCGTGCCGGATGACGCCTATCTGGCACGCGAAATGGAGAGCGCATTTCCGCAGTTGCTGGCCGAGCAGTATCGCCCGGCGATGCTGCAGCACCGTCTCAAACGCGAGATCGTCAGCACTCAGATCGCCAACGACCTGATCAACAACATGGGCATCACCTTCGTTCAGAGGCTCAGAGAGGCTACAGGCCTGAGCGCCGCCAACGTGGCGGGCGCTTACGTGATCGTGCGGGATATCTTCCATCTGCCTCATTGGTTCCGACAGATCGAAGCGCTGGATTACAAGGTTCCGTCTGAACTGCAGCTCAACCTCATGGATGAACTGATGCGGCTGGGACGGCGGGCGACCCGTTGGTTCCTGCGCAATCGTCGCAGTGAGCTGGATGCGGCACGAGACGTCGGGCACTTTGGGCCGCGCGTCGCAGCGCTCGGCTTGAAGCTCGACGCGCTGCTGCAGGGCGGAACTCGCGACCTTTGGCAAGCGCGCTACGAGCGCTACACCGACGCAGGTGTGCCCGAGTTGCTGGCCCGGATGGTCGCGGGCACCAACCATCTGTACACGCTGTTGCCGATACTGGAGGCCGCTGATGAAACCGGGCAGCCACCTGCTGAGGTCGCAGCGGCTTACTTCGCCGTGGGCGGTGCGCTGGAGTTACCCTGGTACCTGCAGCAGGTCACCGGTCTGCCGGTGGAAAACAATTGGCAAGCGCTGGCTAGGGAAGGTTTCCGCGATGATCTGGACAGTCAGCAGCGCGCTATCACCGTGTCGGTGTTGCAGATGAGCGACGCGCCTGACGATCTCGATGCTCGCGTTCAGCTATGGTTGGAGCAGCGGGAATATCAGGTCGAGCGTTGGCGGCGAATGCTGGTCGAACTGCGCAGTGCCAGTAGCGTGGATTACGCCATGTATGCTGTCGCCGGTCGCGAGCTGCAAGACCTCGCGTTGGAAAGCGCCAGACGCTAGTTGTGATATGCCGCTGGGTTTCCTGGCGGCTGTTACGCGAAATGAAACGCCGATGTCTATGCATCGGCGTTTTGCGTCATGGAGGCGGTGTTGGGCAGGGGGCTCGTGAGCTTCGTGGCAGTGGCGTTGCTGGATCAGTCGGTATGTACGGCCCGGTTGCCAAGGCGGAACCGAGTGATCTGTGGCAGGTCGCGCAAGTAGCGCACCATGTCCGGAGCACCGGCGAGCTTAAGCCCTTCTCCCAAAGCATTCGCAGCAGGTTGCCGCTTGTCCAGCAGAAGTAGCTCTGAGTTATTCGCGTTGCGCAGCAGCGTCAAGCGAGCATAGGGAATCTTTGCCTCAAGCAGCAGCCCCATGAAGGCGCGATCGCTCCAGGCTTGTGCCGGCATCGTGACGGCATGGTATTCGCTGTCGAGTGCCTGTAGTCCGGCTGCATCAAGCCGGTAATCAGTGAGTTCGCAGGGCAGGTTGACCTCCAGCCCCCGCAACCGTGCATAGGCGATGGCGCTGGCGAAGGCTTCAGCATGGTGCTCACCGCTCCAGTAAATCCGCTCGCCAAGCCAGCTGGCTTGGCGAAGCTCGATCGGGGCCTGTATCTGGAATTCAGGCAATGCGGAGGTGATGGTCCGCACGAAGTCCTTGTAACTGATGACCCGTAGCTGACGGCAGGCGGGTGTGGCCGCAAGCGCCTCGAACGTAGGATAGGTCGCTTCGTCGGGGCTTTGCCCGCCGAGACCGTCGACCTGTCGCAAATCGAGCGCCGGGTAGGCGCTGCGCTCCTGGCGCACGAGCCGTGTCAAGGCTGCATGAGCCTTGGCTTTGTCTTCCTGAATGGGGCCGGAAAGGGCGCTTCTCGGTAAATCGACGAATCGTTGCAGGCAAGGGCCGTCGTTCCAGAAGATGCTCGGTGCCGGCTCCGAGAGGGGAGCAAATGGCAAGCTGATCTGGCTGGCGTGCTCAAGGATCTGGCGCGGTGATTTGCCGGTCAATCCAAGGCGTTGGGCAAATCTGACGATTCGGGAAGTCACGGGCGGCATCGGCTCGGGCAGGCCCATCATGGAAGACGAACGCATAGGGCAACGGTCGAAGTGTGGCAGAGCCGTGCGCCCGGTGCACCGTATTTGCCGAGCTTTTGTCTATTGAATTGGGGATCTCGGCTCAATGACAGATCACTGTCCGAGGGCCGATATGGCAACATCGCTGCGTTGATCAATGAGGGAGCCTCCATGCCAAGCCTCTTGCTGGATATTGCACTGCCCGCCGAAAAACTGCTGGCGGTCTATCAGGGGCGCGCCAATCGTATCCTGATCAAAAGCCGGGAAGGGACGAGCGTCAGCTTGCCGGCACATCACCTGCGACCTTTTCTGACAACAGCCGGCGTGTTTGGTTCATTCGAGATGGAGTTTGCGCCTGAAGGCAAACTGATTCGCTTGCGACGGGTTGATTAGGCGCGCTTCGTCGAGCAATTCGATCACGGGCGCCACGTTGTAGCCCGCTGCGCTCAATGCCCGCCTGCTATACTCTCGCGCCACACTTTCCAGGATCTAGGCTGCGTATGTATAACCTGGCCCGCCAGCTACTTTTCAAGTTTACGCCCGAGACGTCTCATGAGCTGTCGCTCGATCTTATTGGCGCGGGCGGCCGTCTAGGCCTTAACACCATGTTGAATAAGTCTCCGGCGAGCTTGCCGGTGCGGGTGATGGGGTTGGATTTCCCGAACCCTGTTGGGCTGGCGGCGGGGCTGGACAAAAACGGCGAGGCGATCTGCGGAATGTCGCAGCTGGGATTTGGATTTGTCGAGGTGGGTACTGTCACGCCGAGGCCGCAACCAGGAAATCCCAAACCGCGTATTTTCCGGTTGCCCGAGGCCGAAGCTATTATCAACCGTATGGGCTTCAACAATCATGGCGTCGACGCGCTGCTGGAAAGGGTCGACGCGGCTCGTTTCAAGGGCATCTTGGGCATCAACATCGGCAAGAACTTCGACACCCCGGTCGAGCGCGCTCAGGATGATTACTTGCTGTGCCTGGACAAGGTCTATCACCAGGCGAGCTATGTCACAGTGAACGTCAGTTCGCCCAATACACCGGGGCTGCGTAGCCTGCAGTTCGGGGACTCGCTCAAGCAACTGCTCGATGCGCTTGGCCAGCGCCGCGAAGACCTCGAAGTGCTCCATGGAAAGCGTGTTCCGCTGGCCATCAAGATCGCGCCCGACATGACCGACGAGGAAACCCGACTGGTTGCCGAAGCGGTATTCCAGGCCGGCATGGATGCAATCATTGCGACCAACACAACGCTTGGCCGTGAAGGCGTGGCGGGTCTTGCGCACGCCGACGAAGCGGGCGGGCTTTCCGGGGCCCCCGTTCGTGAAAAGAGCACCCATACCGTCCGTGTGTTGGCACAAACCCTGGCGGGCCGCCTGCCTATCATTGCCGTCGGTGGTATCACGCAAGGGCAGCATGCGGCAGAGAAGATCGAAGCCGGCGCAAGTCTTGTGCAGCTCTACACGGGGTTCATCTATAAGGGGCCAGCGCTGATTCGCGAGGCGGTGGACGCCATCGCTGCGCTGCAATCTCAGAAGGGTGCGAATCGTTAAGCTGTGCTGCGGTGGGGCTCCCGATGGGAGCCCCGGGCTTCAAGCCCGCCGCCCGGATGGGGCGTGCTAGTCGAAGTCGGTGTGATTGTGTCAGCCGACCGCGTGAAGTTCGTTCAATCGATGAATGCCGGCTGCGCCGGTCAGACCGTCCCAGTTGTCGCCGCGACCCTCCCGCCAGCCGTTAATCCAGGCTTGGCGTACCTCGGGATGAGAAAAAGGACAGAGATCGCGAGATTTACCGTGTATGCCATGCTGATAACCGCGTAGAAATGCTCGTTCCATCGGATCACGCTTGAGTCTTCTCATTGGGTATTGCCCTCAGTGGTTGACTGGTGTTTCCGTTGTCCTCATGGCGAGGTCGGCAGATAGACTGCCAGTGAAGCCCGCTGCCGGCGTGGCGGGTTCTTCCGGCATCGTTGCGATGCCGGACTGAGTCGAGTTCTAACCCAATGACTGCCAAGCGGGAATGATCGTTTTGTAATAAGTAAGTCACCAAACCGTAGTGCCGCCCATAAGGCAGGCGGGGAGCGCTCCCCGCACTGCCTAAGTGGTACCGCAGCGTCTGCTTCGCGACGAAAGACAGCCGCAAACCGCCCGAACATCGACACGAGATCTGGAAGAGTGCTCAACCGGATCGAACAAATTAACTGGACATGCCATGACTGATCGCCACGAACTTATCCTCACCTGCCCAAAAGGGCTCGAGGGCCTGTTGCTCGAAGAAGCCAAGGAGCTCGGGCTCGAGGAGGCGCGTGAGCAGACCGCCGCGATTCGCGGCTTTGCCAGCATGGAGGTCGCCTACCGGTTGTGTCTGTGGTCTCGGCTGGCGAACAGGGTGTTGTTGGTAATCGAGCGTTTTTCCACGGTGAATGCCGAAACCCTCTATGAGGGAGTTCATCAGGTCGACTGGGCGGAGCATCTCGCAGCAACGGGTAGTCTGGCGGTCGAGTTCAGCGGCCATGGCTCCGGGATCGACAACACTCACTTTGGCGCTCTGAAGGTCAAGGATGCCATTGTCGATCGGCTCCGCACCGCAAGCGGCGAGCGACCCAGTGTCGACAAGCTGAACCCGGACCTGCGCATCCACCTGCGTCTTGATCGGGGGCAGGCAGTGCTGTCCCTGGATCTGTCCGGGCATAGCCTGCACCAGCGTGGCTACCGTCTTCAGCAGGGTGCGGCTCCGCTCAAGGAGAACCTTGCGGCAGCCGTACTGATCCGTGCGGGTTGGCCTCGCATCGCTGCTGCTGGCGGCGCTCTGACCGACCCAATGTGTGGCGTCGGCACCTTCCTGGTCGAAGGCGCGATGATAGCGGCGGACATCGCCCCTAATCTTCGCCGTGAGCGCTGGGGGTTCAGTGCCTGGCTCGGCCATGTGCCTGCTCTGTGGAGTCGCCTGCACGCCGAAGCCCAGGCGCGTGCCGACGCGGGCATGGCCCGACCGCCGCTGTGGATTCGCGGTTACGAGGCGGACCCGCGTCTGATCCAGCCGGCAAAGAACAACATCGAGCGCGCTGGGCTGGCGAGCTGGATCCGTGTTTACCAAGGCGATGTAGCAACGTTCGAGCCTAGACCGGATCAACATCAGAAGGGCCTGGTCATCTGCAACCCACCGTATGGTGAGCGCCTGGGCGATGAGGCGAGTCTTGTCTATCTGTATCAGAACCTCGGAGAGCGACTGCGTCAGGCCTGTCTCGGCTGGGAAGCAGCGGTGCTGACATCTGCTCCAGACTTGGGCAAGCGCATGGGCATCCGTAGCCACAAGCAATACGCTTTCTGGAACGGGGCTCTGCCTTGCAAGCTGTTGTTGATCAAAGTCGAGCTGGATCAGTTCGTCACTGGTCAGCGAGCGGCCACCGCTGAAAGCAAGAGCGAAGAGAAACCCGTAGCGGAATTGGCGCGCCTCAGTGAGGGCGGGCAGATGTTCGCCAACCGGCTGCAGAAGAATCTGAAGCTGCTCGGTAAGTGGGCTCGCAAGCAAGGCATTCAATGCTATCGCTTGTACGATGCAGACATGCCTGAGTATGCCTTGGCCATTGATCTCTACGGCGACTGGGTGCATGTGCAGGAATACGCGCCACCGCGCTCGATCGATCCCGAGAAAGCCCAGGCACGACTCTACGACGCCCTAGGCGCTATCCCGCAAGCTTTAGGTGTTCCCCAGGACCGGGTGGTGGTCAAGCGTCGTGAGCGCCAGAGCGGAACGCGGCAGTACGAGCGCCAAGCCACACAAGGCACTTTTGTTGAGGTCACAGAGGGCGACGTCAAGCTGCTGGTGAATCTCACCGATTACCTCGATACCGGGCTGTTTCTCGACCACCGGCCGATGCGCCAGCGCATTGCGCGCGAAGCGGCAGGCAAGCGCTTCTTGAACCTGTATTGCTACACCGCTACCGCGACGGTTCACGCGGCGAAGGGCGGCGCTCGCAGCACGACGAGTGTCGACCTGTCAAAAACCTATCTGGATTGGGCGCGGCGCAATCTGGCGCTCAATGGCCTGTCGGATCGACAGCGTTTGGAGCAGGCCGATGTCATGGCGTGGTTGGAGGAGGACCGTGGCGAATACGATCTCATTTTTATCGACCCGCCAACATTCTCCAACTCGAAGCGTATGGAAGGGGTGTTCGATGTCCAGCGTGATCATGTCGCCTTGCTCGACCTGGCGATGGCAAGACTCGCCGCTGGCGGCACGCTGTATTTTTCCAACAACTTTCGCAAATTCGTCCTCGATCCGGGCGTTGCCGAGCGCTACGCCGTGGAGGAAATTACCGGCGCCACTCTGGATGAAGATTTCCGCCGCAACAGCAAGATTCACCGCGCCTGGAGACTCCAAGCGCGCTGATCTGTTAAGGAAGGTGCCGCGTTTCGGTATCCACCGGCATCGCATTACGCAGCTGATTCGCTGCGCCAGTGATCCAGCGTTGTTGTTTCAATTCAGTGCCGACGTGATGTTGCGACGGCGGCACTGAACGGACTAGCGTTGCGCGGTGTTTTCGTTGCCGGGACGGTTATAGAGACTGACCAGTACCTGGTCCAGCACCGAGGAGGCGCCCCACGGGCGAGGATGGTTGAGTATCGCGACGACAGCCCACGTATTGCCGTCGTTGTCGCGGCTATACCCAGCGATCGCACGCACCGTGTTCAGCGTTCCGGTCTTGACGTGAGCCTTGCCGGCAACCCCTGTATTACGAAGCCGCTTGCGCATGGTGCCGTCCACCGCTGCCAAGGGCATCGATGAAATGAACTCGGCGGCGTATGGGCTTTTCCATGCGGCTTGCAGCAAGCTGGCCAGCTCTCGCGCGCTGACGCGCTCGGCCCGCGACAGGCCAGATCCGTTCTCGATGACCAGATGCGGCGAAATCAACCCCTTTTTTGCCAGCCACTGGCGTATCACACGCTGCGCGGCCATGGAGTCATCTGCATCCGCTTCGTTACGGAACTCAGCACCCAAGCTCAGGAACAACTGTCGTGCCATGGTGTTGTTGCTGTACTTGTTGATGTCGCGAATGATCTCCACCAGATCTGGCGAATAAGCGCGCGCGATCATCTTGGCGTCAGCTGCCACCGGTGCTACTCGATCCTCACCGAGAATGGTGCCGCCAAGCTCTTTCCAGATCGCGCGAACGGCACCGGCGGCGTAGCGCTGATGGTCCAGTACTGAAAGGTAGGTTTGTCCGCTGCATCCAGCCGGGAGCTTGCCCGTGACCACCACGGTCACCCCTTTACCGTTTTCGATCGGGTTGTAGCGGATGTCGGGCCATCCCGGGCATTTTGCTTTTGGTAAGGCCTGAATGCGATTGTCGATTTGAACTGTGGCGATTGGCGGTTCAACCAGAACCTTCACGTTCCCGCCATCGTTGCGGGCAATGAAACGAAGTGCCTTGAGGTTGACCAACAACGCATCCGGTCCGACCAGGAAAGGCTTGTTCTTGTCATTACCGTCGTCGTCGAATACAGGCAGCGTGGGTTGCACGAAATGGCTGCGGTCGAGGACAAGATCACCGGTAACGGTCTCGACGCCATTGGCCCGCAGGTCCCGCAGCAACAACCAGAGCTTCTCCATGTTGAGCTTTGGATCACCGCCGCCCTTGAGGTAAAGGTTGCCGTTCAGCGTGCCGTTCTCAATCGGCCCGTCAGCATAGAATTCTGTTTTCCACTGATGGTTGGGTCCGAGCAGTTCCAACGCGGCGTAGGTCGTGACCAGCTTCATGGTCGAAGCGGGGTTGACTGAGACATCCGCATTAACGAAGGTGGGTGATCCGGTGCCGTTGAGTGGAAGCATGACAACGGAAAGGGCGCTGGTTTCGATCTTGTTTGTCTTGAGTGCCTGTACCACGCGGGTTGGTAAGGTCTGATTGACCGTTTCGGCGAAGGCCGGAATCACTAGTGGCAGCGTCAGCGCGGCAGCGGCGAGGCGGAACCGCAACTGACGGGTCGCGCGGCTCCGGTTGGCTGGTGCAGACAGGCTCGAAATCAATGACATAGCGGTTCCCTACAGCGTTCAGGGAAAAGAGGGCGGGCTATTATGCCCACGTCCGAGAAGTGACATGCTTCTCATCCGACAAGCGTAGACGTCTGGCTCGTCTCCCTGCAAACAAAGATAAGCAAGTAATCAGCGGTCGGAGTATCGGCCACCAGGCCGGCGCTGCAATCGCACAAGCCTCCTGTTGCTGTTAGAGTGCGCGCCGTCATCATCGTTATCTAAGGACCGAATCAATGGCTACCAATCGCTCGCGTCGTTTGCGCAAAAAACTTTGTGTCGACGAATTCCAGGAACTGGGTTTCGAGGTCAGTCTGACCTACCGTGACGGCCTTGAGGCCAAGGCGGTCGATGCGTTTCTTGAAGCCTTCCTGAACGAAGCCATCGAAACCAATGGTCTGGGCTATGTTGGTGGCGAGGATTACGGTTTCGTCTGCCTCGCAAGCCGTGGCTCGGTCAACGAAGAGCAGCGCGGTCAGGTCGAGGCTTGGCTCAAGAGTCGCAACGAACTGTCCGAATTCAACGTAAGCCCGTTGATGGACGTTTGGTACCCGGAAAACGAGATCAACGCTAAGGCATGATTGAGTCATCATTTCCCTGATCGGTTACGGCTGTTTGCCTGGATCTGCGCAATGCAATCCGGGTGATCAGCCGACGCAGTAGGTACATCAGCAAGGTTATAGACAGCGCCACGCCTACCCCTATTGCTGCGTTGATCAGCCGCAGCTGTGGCAATTCCCAGTCTTGCGCCAAGGTTTCGGCCAGCAGAAGAAAACTCAAGGTTGTCTGCAGGACAAACAAGCCATAGTGATGTGCCTGGAATGCCCTGCTGAGCATTACGAGCGGCAACATGATCATCACCATCATGGGTGGGTCGGCCAGGCTGTGGCCCATGTAGATCAGTATTGCTGCTGCACAGAAGATTCCAATGCCGGCCTGTAGGGCGCGAATGAGGCTGCGTTGCAGGTCCATCTGCAGCGTGGTGAACACCGCTAGTGTCAGCCAGTAGCCGCGTGGCAGATCTGCCAGCGTAACGATCAGGCCGCCAGTCGCCGCAGCCAGAATGTAAGTGATCGCGTGCAGCCGCCATTTGCGGATTGGTGTACGCCGCGCCCGACGACGTAACACTTTCACCATGCTCAACAGTCGCGGCATGTAAGGCCACATGCGCAGGCCATGCATTCCGCGGAGACCGAACGCCAGAAGGGTGACCCAAAGGCCTCCGAGGGCGAACAGCGCCGCAATGGCCTGAGGATTATTAAAGTCCCCGATGCCATGCTGACCTTGGCCTAGACACAAGCAAATCGCCAGGCCTATGCCGAGCTTACCGGCCTCGCTGCCATATCGCTGCAGCCACGCTAGCAGCAATCCATAAAAGGCAAACAGGCCGAGGCTGACAAGCGGGTGGGGGGCTGACCAGAAGCCGAGCCCAGCGCTCCCAGCGCCAAGCCCGATCAAGAGCAGCATTCGCAGCATGCCGAGGCGGTGGAGTGGGTTCGCCTTGGCTGCCTGGAACGCGCCGACTGTTGCCCAAAGGAAACCTGGATGCCCGCTGAATAAACCGAGCAGCAGGGGCAGGGCACAACCCAGGCCGGCGACCGCGGCAGCCCCCCAGGCGGGCCGGCCAGGTTGCCAGCCAATAACCTTCCATGGCGACCTATTTATCAGGCTCACGTGGGGCTCGAGCGTCCGGTCATTTCGCTGGCCATCTCGGTCGCGTAGCTGTCAGTCATGCCTGCGATGAAGTCGATCATTCGAACAAATGCCTGATACAGCGGCCAATGAGGATCTGGCGCATTGTTGCCGAGCAGATCCAGGATGCGGCGATTCTTGAACGATGGCGTTCGACCGCCGTGTTGCTCAAGCGCTGCACCGCAGAATGCGTTTAGCAGTATTTCTAGGGTGGTATAGGCGCCAATCTCATGCAGAGTTTTGCGCTTGTCTTGGAAAATCTTTTCCCGGGCCAGCGCCTTGGCCTGCAGAACGCATTGTTTGGCTGGACCATGCATATGTTCAACCAGATCTCCCGCGAGGCAACCCGTCAGCAGCGCTTGTTGCTGTTCAACGAACGCTTCGGCGGCAGCGTTGGTCAGGTGCTCGATGGCTTTGCCTCTGAGGATCGCCAGCTTGCGTCGACGTGAGCCCTCGGGACCGAGTTGCCGGTATGTTTCAGGTACGTCATCGCCCACCAGATTCAGCAGTAGGGCTTCCACCTCGGCGTATTCCAGAAGGTCCATTTCAAGCCCATCTTCGAGATCGATGAGCCCGTAACAAATGTCGTCCGCAGCTTCCATCAGATACACAAGGGGATGACGCGCCCACCGTTGTTCGTCTAACTTCGGTAGGCCGAGTTTGGCTGCTATCTGCTCCAATAGCGGCAGTTCGTTCTGGTAGCAACCAAACTTGTGTTTTTTATAGCCAAGCGCTTCGGCGTGGCGTGATGTCCAAGGGTACTTGAGGTAAGTTCCTAGTGTTGCGTAGGTAAGGCGCGTTCCGCCGTCGAACTGGTGATATTCGAGCTGTGTAAGTACCCTGAAACCTTGGGCGTTGCCTTCAAAATTGAGAAAATCGGCACGTTCGGCATCGCTCATGTCGTCCAGCCAGCCACGCGCGGCCGCCTGTTGAAACCAGTGGCGTATTGCATCCTCTCCAGAGTGACCAAACGGTGGATTGCCAATGTCGTGCGCCAAGCAGGCGGACTGAATGACCATGCCGAGATCCGCCGGGCTGCACCACTCTGGCATATCATCCCGGAGCACTTCACCTACACGCATGCCGAGCGAGCGGCCGACGCAGCTGACTTCCAGCGAGTGAGTAAGTCGCGTATGAATGTGGTCGTTGCTTGAGACCGGATGGACCTGAGTCTTGCGTCCAAGCCGGCGGAACGCTCCAGAGAAGATGATTCTGTCGTGGTCCTTGTGAAACGGGCTTCGACCAAGCTCTTCATTGCTGTGTACGGATTTTCCGAGCCGCTCTCGATTCAGCAGCGTGTGCCAGTCCAAAGAGCAATCTCCTTGATGTCGCCAGATGGGGGCGGCTTGCCAGGTCAGCAGCTTGCTCGCCGCACGCAACCGAACCGCCCAATGACCAATCAGTAACTGGCTGTCAGCCTACAGAGTTGCTGATCGCTAGACCATCCGCATTTGCTGAGATATTGATCGGCTCTGCTTCGCCTGCTGAGCAGATGTTTTATCCCTTAATGCCGCAGCCTGCGGATGAGGGGGTAAAGCATCATCCCTACTCTAGCCAGTTTGCCAACCTTGCCCAGTCGACGGCCAAACAGGGTTAACCCCAGGGTTGCTGCAATCATCAGCGGGCCCTTGCCGTTATGGTGCTCTGAGGAAGCGCTATGGCTACGGCTCGCGACCATTCCCTTGATTCGTTGGAAGGGGTGAACCAATGGCTGTGAGTGATATAGAACTTGTTGGCGGTTCATTTCCATGCGCAAGCGAACAAGGTCCTTGCGCATGGCTAAATCGCCGGAGCTACTTAGCGGTAGGCTCATGGCAGTAAACGCTCCCGGTTGCGGGCCAATTCTTCGACCGTCGCCTGGAAAGGCGAGACGCTTTCTTTGACGATGCGCACGGCGCGGCTGATGCAGACGGCCAGCACAACTGCGTAGATAGCACAGAGAACCAGAATGGCGGCGATAGGGTTGCTGTCCCAGAAGGCGATCACGATTGCAGCTGATAGCCCAACGAGAATCAGCAGCCCGAGGATCAAGCTGATACTGGCAAGAAGGAACAGCTTGAATACCCGGGCTCGCTCTTCCTGAATCTCAATTCCGATGAGCTCCAGATGCCCTTGTACGAGGCCAGCAAGCGCGCTGCCCATCTTCTTGATGGACGGCGTCGGGGCGTCGTCAGCGTGTCTGGTTTCCATTGGATCCGTTCCCCACATTATTAACGGCGGGTGATCAGGCCGAAGAGAAAGCCAACTCCCGCTGCGATCCCGATTGATTGCCACGGGTGAGTATGAACATACTCCTCGGTGCACTGGATAGCCGCTTGGCCCTGTTCTTTCAGTGTGCCTTCTTGGTCCTTGAGCATTTGACGCGCACGGCTAAGGTTGGCGTTGATCTTGCCGCGGAGCTCTTCGGTCTGAGTGCCCGCCGTATCCTGAGTGTGTTTCAACAGGCGCTCGGTATCACCGATGAGGGTGTGGAATTCTTCAATGAGCGCATTCTGAGCCGCCTGCAGGTTGCGGCGATGAGCTGACTTATTGATCAGAGATGAGGTGTCGGTTCCAGCTGCTCCATCAGGGATGGGCGTGTTGTCGCTGGTGCCAAAAGTCGATTCGGTAGACATCTGCAGTTCCTCTTGAGTCTCGCAGGAACGATAGGTCCCGGCGCTTAGGGTTTCGAGCGTGCAGCTGGTACAAGGTTCCCGTTCCGTTTGAATGGGGCTGAAGCACTTACGCTGCCCTGGCGGTCATATTGCTTCCCCAGCATGATCACACTCCGGAAAAAAGAAAACCCGCTGACGCGGGTTCTCCTTTTCTACTCAATTTGCTGCCGTATTCGCTATTACATCAGCGGAATAGTGTAGCTCACGATCAGGCGGTTCTGGTCGATGTCGCGATTGCTATTGCTGCGATAAGTACCGTTGCGCCATTTCACGCCTAAGTTCTTCAGCGCGCCGTCTTGGAAGACATAAGCGATATCTGTGTCTCGCTCCCATTCTTTACCGTTGCCACCTGCACCGAAGTCGTCGCCGGTTACATAGCGGGTCATAAAGGTCAGGCCGGGAATGCCAATCGCAGCGAAGTTATAGTCATAACGAGCCTGCCAAGATTCTTCATCAGCTTTCGCAAAATCGGCAGCGATCATTACGTAGTTGACGAGGAACGGATCGGTCCCGTCCAGGTAGGCGAAGCCGGTGTCGCCTCTCATTTCCTGATAGGCAAGGCCGAAGCTATGGCCGCTCACCGAATAAGTTACCATTCCGCCGAGAGCTTTGTTATCAACGGTTGAGGAGCCGTCATCGCTCGAGCGCGCGTAACGGAGATCAGTCTTCAGCGACTGACCTTCTCCAAGCGGCTGCACGTGCACAACGTTGAACGAGTGCTGCTTGTAAGCCTCTTCCAGGTTGCTGTAGTAGTAGCTACCGGTCAAATTATCCAGAAGCTTGTAGCTAGCACCTGCAAAGATGAAATTGTCAATTTCATTGGCAGTTGTACCGCCCCTCAGCTGCGCTTTCAGGTCGTCGTAATGGGAGTCGTTGCGCTCGTTTACTTCGGTCAGATAGCCAAGATCAAGCGTCAGCCCTTTGATCTCGTTAGAGACTAGTTGTCCGCCCTTGAAAGTTTGTGGCAGCAAGCGAGAGTCGCTTCGTGCGACTGCCATGTTCTTCGGCTCGAGTGTGCCTACTTTCAGTATGGAGTTTGAGATCTTCGCCTTAGCTGTTAGGCCAAGCTCAGAATATTCATTCGGGGCTGAACCGTCGTTGTCCGTAGGCAGTAGCCCCGTCCCAGTACGCCCACGTCCAGAATCCAACTTCACCCCGAGGAGGCCTAGTGCATCTACGCCGAAACCGACCGTACCTTCTGTATAGCCGGACTCTGCTCTTAGCAGAAAACCTTGCGCCCATTCTTCGCTCTTCGACTGAGACGAGGATGGAACGGAACGATTGTCCGAATTCATATAGAAGTTCCGCAGTTCCAAACCAGCTTTGGCGTCTTCGACGAAGGCTGCTTGAGCCATAGTTGGAATAGCCAGTGTTGCTCCCAGAGTGGCAAGGGCCACGCCCCGGGCGATTGGGGTCTTGAGCATTTCTTATTTCTCCTCGTTGGATGATGCTCTGAAGTCGCTCTTTGGCGCCGTGTAATAAAACACTACCTCAGTATTTGAGCCTTTAGACCTTAGTCTTTGAGGCTTAATCGCGGGGCCTTGGTTGACTCTTCGGGAAGTTGTATTCGACCAACTAAACGTGGCCTGAGCGCCACTTCCGTTACGTACCTCAGCCTCCAACCCTGTGACTCTCCGGTCGCTTGGGCTGCAGCATCCTAGCCGTTTGCCAGCGGCGCGTCGATTCGCAAAATCAAACCCTCGTTTGAGTGGGCTCAAGGTCACATTTTTTATTCGGAGTAGTCCAAAAGAACGAGATGTTTACGGGCTGCTGCCGCACCGTGATCGGCCTGCTAGAATTGGCATGCCCTTTAGGTTGAGCGCTTGACTATGCATCTGCCGGAATGCCAATTGTTCGGAACGCTGGGCTGCCACTTGTGTGAGCAGGCCGAGGCGGTAGTACTACCGCTCGTGGAGAATGGGTTGCTGGTAGAGCTGCTAGATATCGCGGAGCGCTCGGACTGGGTAGACGATTATGGCCTTCGTATACCGGTGCTACGTCGTGTCGACACGGGCGCCGAACTGGATTGGCCGTTTGAGGTTGAGCAGGTAGTCTGGTTCTTGCGACGCTAGGATATCAGCGGTCCATCAACGTGAGCTGAAGTGAACGTTGGTCGCCAGAGGACATGTTAGGCAGTTGATTTAGGTGGGTTCACAGTTAAGCTCTGTCCACATCTAAAAACAAAAAAACCGGCTCATGGGCCGGTTTTTCTAGGCTAAATAAGCCTGTGCGGGATTTTGGTCGGAGCGACTGGATTCGAACCAGCGACCTTCTCGTCCCGAACGAGACGCGCTACCAAGCTGCGCTACGCTCCGAAGATGGCGCGCATTTTACAGAAAAAGTTTTGCTTCACAAGCGTTTAGCAAAGGCTTTTTTCTGAGGCCAAACACGAGCTTAGCGTGGAAAAGAAAAGAGCTAGAGCTCTTGAACGGTGCGAACCTGATCCTTGTTTACTCTGCCCGGTTTGCCGTCGATTCCTTCAAACTCGTAGAAGCCTGCCTCGTCATCATATTCAGGCTGGTCCAGCGTTTGAATTTCGCGGCCATCGTTGAGCGTGATAACACTGGGACTGGAGCAGCCGGTAAGGAGTGCCATCCCTACCAGAACTGCCAGTACGGAACCGGTGACTGCGCGCATAATAATTCTCCTCTGTAGTTGCGTCTGTGACGGCAGCGTACGAGGCTAAGTTCCCGCCGAAGGCGCCTGCTTAAAAAGCAGCTCGGGTGAGTTCAAATTGGCCAGGCGCGAATCGTCTATATCGAGATCAAGTGCTCGCGCTTGCAATGCCAGCAAAATCTTTAGGTTACTTCGCTCCCCGTTCTGCCAAGCGTGCTCGATGGCGGGAGCGAGACTGACAGGTATGATGCAGAACAAGGGCTCCCATTGGGCGCCTAGTCGGGCCATCAGCGGCGTCTCAGGCTCTAGCTTTGCCGTAGTGTACAGTTGTATAAGCAGTGCTTCGTCGACCAGAGGTGCGTCGCAGGGCAGCACCATGAGCCACGGATGCCTGGCTGCTGCCAGGCCCGCTCGTATGCCTGCAAGTGGCCCTTGAAAATCCGCGACGTCGTCACCAACCAGTCGGTCGGCAAACGCTGCGTATTGTGTCTGGTTGCGATTGCACGAGATCAGGAGGTCATCCGTAAGGGGGCGGGCGATGCTCTGCGGCCACGCTACAAGCGGCTTCCCATGCCACTCCACGAGTCCCTTGTCCCGTCCGCCCATGCGTTGTCCGCGCCCGCCCGCCAGTAGCAGGATCGAACAATTCGCCAGCCAGCTCTGAGCCATCAAATACTCCTTTGTCAGCCGGTCTATAACACCCGGGTGCTCGGTCGATTAATTGAAAGCCAGGACGAATTATTTTTTGTCAGTCCTGCGCCGTTCTGTTGCGTTGCATTTGCCTGCGGGCAGGGAGTGAATGGTTTCAGGCCTTCGGTCAGTGCAGACAACGCATGAAATTCGTTGGAGTGTTCCTGCGGTCATTTCTCTTCCGGCGAGGCCGTACCCTGGAGCCCTGGTTTGCTTTGGCCAGGGCAGACTGGTAACCAGTCAGAGGCCACGCCTAGCTGGTGCATTACGTCGGCCAATGTGGTCGGCTCGGCGCGATGGACAAACTGATTGGGTTTTTCACTGTCTACTTTTCCCGTCTTCGCAAATCTGGCTGTGATGTGTCTGATCTTGCCCATAACTAAGGAGAAATAGGATGCAGGAGAGAAACGCCTGGGTCGATTATGCCAAAGCCATTGGGATCATTCTTGTCGTATATGGGCATGTCGCGCGTGGGGTCTTCAACGCGGGATTGCCGATGGATCAGGATGAGTACCTGCTGGTAGACAGTGTCATCTACAGCTTCCACATGCCTCTCTTCTTCTTCCTGTCGGGATTGTTTTTTTACGACTCGCTCGTAAAGCGCGGTAAGGCCGGTCTGATCATCAACAAAGTAGACACCATCATCTATCCCTTTATCGTTTGGTCACTTCTGCAGGGGCTGATAGAGGTGGTGTTGTCGAGCTACACGAATGGTGATGTCACGTTAGGGCAGGTATTTTCACTGCTTTGGTCGCCACGGGCGCAGTTCTGGTTTCTGTATGCGCTGTTTCTGGTTTTCGTTGTCTGCTCCTTGGTCTATGCCAGGGCTGACCGTCGCTACTTTTTACCGCTTTTGCTGGTTTTCGGTGTGCTTTACGTGCTCAGTCGAGATCTGGCTGTCGGCAGTGTCGGCAAATTTATCTTTGGTAATGCCGTGTTCTTTGCGCTCGGTATCTGGTTCAACGAGATCAAGGCGTACTTTCTCGCCAGACATGTCCCGCTCACTTTGTTGCTCGGTGCGTCGTTTGTCGCCGGACAATACCTCTTTCACGTGACGTTCGGCTTGAGCTGGGAGGTGGGTGGATGGCCCGTGCTCTCGCTCGCGACTGTTTCGATCTTGTTTGTGGTAGCCCTATCAATGTGGCTCGGTCGGCTTCGCATGGCCTGGCTGCTGTTTATCGGCGCCTCATCAATGACGATTTACCTGATGCATATTCTCGCGGGAAGCGGCATTAGGGTTATCCTCGCCAGCTTCATGGGTATTGATTCCATCGCTGTACACTTGATTGTCGGAACGTTGGTCGGGCTTGCTGCCCCGTTGCTGGCTCAGATGATCATCAAGAAGTACGACCTTTACTTCCTGTTAGCCCCACCGAAATCGTTTTCCGCAACCAGCTTGCGGACGAGGGCAATGGCGCATTGAGCGCGGCGATCGGCAGGCATGACGGCTGGTCTGCCTGCTGCCGTACGTATCGTTTTTATGCAGGAATCCGAACGGCTCTATGGGCTCTTGGCTGCGAAAGGTGATTTCGCTCAACCACAGCTGATTCGTTGAATTTTCAGCGACTCGTCTGTCGTCAGCGTTAGCCGATGCGCGTTGTATTCCAGCGTAACTACCTCTCCGGGTCGAACAATACGAGCCGTCGCGGCTTTGCTTTTTCGGCGCGCCTGATCGAGTAGCTCCGGGCTCGCCTGCTCCCCAACAAATGTCTGAACTAAAGAAGCGTCGCATTGACTCGCGCTGCCTCCAGTTGCCTGCGCTGTGCTGGGCGATGGCTGACAGCCAATCAGGATGCTGCAGCATGCTATCAATGCGGCAGGCCGGACGAGGTTCATAAGCGTTCTCCTTCTGTTCAATCGTTCAAATCGATCTGGGTCGGCATGTTGAGTCTGCTGATGGCTAAACCATAGCGGACAAGGGAACTGGCGGAACAGCTGCCCCGTCTTACCGTTGAGGGCACATTGCGTACTGCACTGGGCCGCCAAATAAAAAAGGAACTCCGCCATGTTTAATTCCTCCGTGATGAAGCGTGTTGCCACTCTCTTGGCAGCGATGCATTTCATGCTGTTCGCTCAGATACCACTGGCTCAGGCGACGATGATTGGTAGCCCAGAAGTAATTGCCGAACAACAGCAGCAGGTGGATCGCCAGCAATTGCTGACAATGCTTGAGAACGAAGATGTCCAGAAGAAACTGGTGTCGATGGGCGTTGAGCAAGATCAGGTCGAACAGCGCATCAACAGCCTGACACCAGCAGAACTTGCGCAATTCAATCAACAGTTGGATCAAGCGCCGGCCGGTGCTGGAGTCGTTGGGATCATCGTGCTGTTTCTCGTCATCTTTATAGTGACCGATCTGCTCTGCGCCACCAACATCTTCAACTTCGTCAACTGTATCAACCGTTGATGGCGCGATTGATACTGCTGTTTGCGGTAATCCTCCTCGGGGCGTGTGCGCGAACGCCAATCGTCCCGGTTGGAGCTTCAGGACTTCCTGAACGGGTTGAACTGGATGAAGTGCCATTCTTCCCGCAGGAGGACTATCAATGCGGGCCGGCGGCGCTTGCCACTATGCTTACCCAGCGTGGGGTCGCTACTGAGCCGCAACAGCTTGTGGAGCGGGTATATCTTCCGCAGCGCAAAGGTAGTCTGCAGGTCGAGATGGTTGCAGCTGCTAGATCTCACGAGTTGCTGGTCTATCCACTGGAGCCACAACTGCAAGCGGTGCTGAGGGAAGTCGCAGCGGGAAATCCCGTTCTGGTGCTGCAGAATCTTGCCTTTGATCGCTGGCCTCAATGGCATTTTGCGGTTGTGGTGGGGTATGACCTGGGCGCGCAGACCATTGTGCTGCGCTCTGGGACTACACGGCGCTGGACCGGAAGTTTTAGCCAGTTCGAGAGAAGCTGGGCGAAGGGCAGTCGATGGGCCGTGGTAACCGTCGCGCCTGACCATTTGCCTCGTACTGCTCAGGAAACTGTCTGGCTGAAGGCTGCAAATGACCTTGAGCAAACGGGGCATGTTGGTGCAGCTCGGGCCGCTTATGAAACAGCTGCGCAACGGTGGTCCACGGGCTTGTCGTGGTTCGTGCTGGCGAACGCTCGGTATGCGGTAGGCGAGGAGGACGCAGCGGAGCTAGCCCTGCGAACCAGTGTGCAGCTGGACAATTCATTCGCACCTGGCTGGTTTAATCTTTCGCATGTATTGGCGGAGCGGGGATGCCCTGTGCATGCATCTGCAGCCCGCGCTTGTGCGGTTCGATTGGCGCCGAAGGATGCACGATTCCGGGTGGCGTTGCCCCCGGGGTCCAAAGAGCGCGGCGCCTGTGAAGCGCCGCCCGCATGTCCTGTGCGATGAAGCCTCAAAAGCCCATTCTGTCGCGCAGGCTGTAATAGAGGGCGCCGAGAGCGCTCAATGGCGCGCTGAATGTCTGTCCACCAGGAAAGGGGTAATGCGGCAAGCTGGCAAAGGCATCAAAGCGCTCGGCCTGTCCTCGTAGCGCTTCGGCTATAACTTTTCCTGCTACATGGGTGTAGGTCACACCGTGTCCGCTGCAACCTTGGGAATAGTAGATGTTGTCTCCAAGCCGGCCGACCTGCGGCAGGCGCGACAGCGTCATCAAGAAGTTGCCTGTCCATGCGAACTCTGTCTTGACGTCTCGCAGTTGTGGGAAATTCTTGAGCATTTTCGGTCGGACTATCGAATCGATATCGGCCGGGTCGCGAGCGCCGTAGACCACTCCGCCGCCATAGATCAATCGCTTATCCGCAGACATGCGAAAGTAGTCAAGCAGGTAGTTGCAGTCTTCCACGCAGTAGTCTTGGGGGAGGAGGGTTGCAGCTAGCTCAGATTCGAGTGGCTCTGTAGCAATAACCTGAGTGCCGCAGGGCATGGATTTGGCTGCCAGTTCCGGGACCAGTCCTCCAAGATAGGCATTTCCCGCAACGACAACGAACTTCGCGGATACCTGGCCGTGCTGCGTATGGATCCGCGGACTGCTTCCTCGATCAATGCGAACAGCAGGGGATTGTTCGTAGATGACCCCGCCGAGCGATTCGACGGCCGCAGCTTCACCTAGTGCAAGGTTGAGCGGGTGGATGTGGCCACCGCCGTGGTCCAGCATCCCGCCAGTGTATCGCTCGCACGCTACAACGTTTCTAATGCTGTCTTGATCAAGAATCTCGAGTTGGTCGTAGCCGTAACGCTCCCATAGCGTTTTCTGTGACTCGAGGTGGTGCATCTGCTTGGCATTGAAAGCGGCAAACACGCCTCCGCTTTTCAAGTCGCAGTCGATGCCATAACGCGCCACCCGTTCGCGGATGATGTGCCCACCCTCGAACGCCATGGCTCCGATCAACCGAGCAGCTTCCGAGCCGGCGCTGCGCTCGACTGTATCAATATCACGACTGTAACTATTAACGATCTGGCCGCCATTGCGTCCCGACGCCCCAAAACCAACCTTGGCGGCCTCGAGCACGACAACCCGAAATCCATGCTCAAGAAGGAATAACGCAGTCGACAGTCCGGTATAACCGGCGCCGATCACGCAGACGTCGGTCTCGATATCGCCGCTCAGGTGGTCGCGAGCAGGTGCTGGGTTTGCCGAGGCAGCGTAGTAGGAAGCGGGGTAAGGTGTGTGCGACATACTGGCTGTCCCGTTTAAAATAATTTACGTCGATGCTATCGCGAGAGCGCAGCAGAACGCCATAGCAGCGACAGCCTACTGCCCGCTTATTCAAAAATTACGGATATCAGTAGCTTAGCGAAAAAAAGCGCTTGACTCTCCCGGGCGAATCTCTAGAATGCGCGTCCATCGGAGGCACATAGCTCAGTTGGTTAGAGCACCACCTTGACATGGTGGGGGTCGTTGGTTCGAATCCAATTGTGCCTACCAATTCCGAAAAGGGTCGCGCTTGCGACCCTTTTTTTATGCCTTGCTTGTCAGTGCGGCAGCTTTCTGAAAGCATCCGTGCTCCGTATATCTCCAGTGACTTCGATCCGCCTCGATCAGCTTAGGCTCCTGCCTCTGTGCGGCAGGTTATTCGACGGATCGCTTTCCTGGCTCATCCCAACCCACGTGGCCTTTGGTAGGGGTCACCACTAGGAGAGGAGGCGCCATGCCCATCATTACTCTTCCTGACGGTAGTCAGCGTTCATTCGATCATCCCGTTTCCGTCGCTGAGGTCGCTCAGTCAATTGGCGCAGGTCTCGCCAAGGCCACCCTGGCGGGCAAGGTGGACGGTCGATTGGTCGATGCTTGTGATCTGATTGAGCGCGATGCGAGCCTGCAGATCATCACTCCGAAGGATGACGAGGGGCTGGAGATCATTCGTCACTCATGCGCACATCTGGTTGGGCATGCAGTCAAGCAGCTCTATCCTGCTGCAAAGATGGTTATTGGCCCGGTCATCGCCGAGGGCTTCTATTACGATATCGCTTTCGAGCGGCCGTTCACGCCCGACGACATGGCTGCAATCGAGCAGCGTATGAAGGAGCTCATCGACACTGACTACGACGTGATCAAGAAGGTTACGCCGCGTGAAGAAGTGATCAATGTTTTCCAGTCGCGCGGCGAGGACTACAAGCTGCGCCTGGTAGAGGACATGCCCGACGAGCAGGCAATGGGTTTGTATTACCACGAAGAATACGTCGACATGTGTCGTGGTCCTCATGTGCCTAACACCCGTTTCCTCAAATCATTCAAGCTGACCAAGCTGTCCGGCGCCTATTGGCGTGGCGATGCGAAGAACGAACAGCTCCAGCGCGTTTATGGCACCGCATGGGCGGACAAGAAGCAGCTCGCGGCCTACATTCAGCGCATTGAAGAGGCTGAAAAGCGGGATCATCGCAAGATTGGCAAACGTCTTGATCTCTTCCATACGCAGGAAGAGGCCCCGGGCATGGTGTTTTGGCACCCGAATGGCTGGACCATCTATCAAGTGCTCGAGCAGTACATGCGCGGCGTGCAGCGTGTGAACGGCTACCAGGAGATCAAAACACCGCAAGTTGTGGATCGCAGCCTGTGGGAGAGGTCCGGGCACTGGGGCAACTACGCTGAAAACATGTTTACCACTGAGTCGGAAAGCCGCGATTACGCGATCAAGCCGATGAACTGCCCCTGCCACGTTCAGGTGTTCAATCAGGGGCTCAAGAGTTACCGTGAGTTGCCGCTGCGTCTTGCTGAGTTTGGCTCCTGCCATCGCAATGAGCCCTCCGGTGCGCTGCACGGGATCATGCGCGTTCGTGGTTTTACTCAGGATGACGCGCACATCTTCTGTACTGAAGAGCAGGTCAGTGCCGAGGCAGCTGATTTCATCAAGCTGACCATGCAGGTCTATGCTGATTTCGGCTTCAGTGATATCAAGCTAAAGCTGTCAACGCGCCCTGAGAAGCGTGTCGGAGACGATGCGTTCTGGGATCGCGCCGAAGCTGCGTTGGCGGGTGCGCTGGATGCAGCCGGTTTGCCTTGGGAGTATTTGCCGGGTGAGGGGGCGTTCTACGGCCCGAAGATCGAGTTTACGTTGCTCGACTGCCTAGGGCGTTCCTGGCAGTGCGGCACCTTGCAGTACGATCCGAACATGCCCCAGCGTCTCGATGCGAGCTATGTCGCGGAGGATAACAGCCGAAAAACGCCGATCATGCTGCATCGCGCGATTCTAGGGTCGTTTGAGCGCTTTATCGGTATCTTGATCGAGCACTATGAGGGTGCTTTCCCGGCCTGGTTGGCTCCGACGCAAGCTGTGGTGATGAATATCACTGACAAGCAGGCGGATTTCGCTCTTGAAGTGGAGAAAACACTCAGTCAAAGCGGCTTCCGTGCCAAGTCTGACTTGAGAAACGAAAAGATCGGCTTTAAAATCCGCGAGCATACCTTGCTCAAGGTTCCCTATCTCTTGGTTATTGGAGACAGGGAAGTTGAGACACGAGCCGTTGCTGTGCGCACCCGCGAAGGCGTTGATCTGGGCTCCATGCCCTTGGATGACTTCGCGCAGTTGCTGGCACAAGCGGTTTCCCGGCGTGGTCGCCAAGAATTGGAGTAATGACTATTAAGCGTGAAATGAGACAGGATAAACGAGCTGCACCCAAGGCCCCGATCAACGAGAATATCTCGGCTCGTGAGGTCCGTTTGATTGGTGCCGATGGCGAGCAGGTTGGCATCGTCTCGATTGATGAAGCGCTTCGTATAGCTGAAGAAGCCAAATTGGATCTGGTGGAAATTTCCGCCGATGCCGTTCCTCCTGTATGCCGGATCATGGATTACGGCAAGCACCTCTTTGAAAAGAAGAAGCAGGTCGCTGCAGCGAAGAAGAACCAGAAGCAGATCCAAGTTAAAGAAGTGAAGTTTCGTCCAGGGACGGAAGAGGGCGACTACCAGGTCAAGCTACGCAACCTGGTACGTTTCCTGAGTGACGGGGACAGGGCCAAGGTTTCGTTGAGATTCCGCGGTCGTGAGATGGCGCATCAGGAGCTGGGGATGGAATTGTTGAAGCGGGTCGAAGGTGACCTAGCTGAATACGGTTCGGTCGAACAGCATCCAAAGATGGAAGGACGCCAGCTGATCATGGTCATCGCTCCCAAGAAGAAGAAGTAACCACCAGGGCACTGGCAGGCCTTGCGGTTATTTGAAATCACCCACACTGTGGAGTACCGAACATGCCAAAGATGAAGACTAAAAGTGGCGCTGCGAAGCGCTTCAAAAAGACGGCAAATGGCTATAAGCACAAGCACGCTTTCAAGAGCCACATCCTGACCAAAATGTCTACCAAGCGTAAGCGTCAGCTGCGTGGTACATCTCTGATGCACCCGTCTGACAACGCAAAAGTAGAGCGCATGCTGCGCGTTCGTTAATTCGGTCAAGACTCAGAGGAATAACTCATGGCTCGTGTTAAGCGTGGCGTCGTCGCTCGTCGCCGTCACAAGAAAATTCTGAAACTCGCCAAAGGCTACTACGGCGCTCGTTCGCGTGTGTTCCGTGTTGCCAAGCAGGCGGTGATCAAGGCTGGCCAATATGCCTACCGTGACCGTCGTCAGCGGAAGCGTCAGTTCCGCGCTCTTTGGATCGCTCGTATCAACGCCGGTGCTCGTGTAAACGGTCTGTCCTACAGCCGTTTCATTGCTGGCCTGAAAAAAGCGGCTATCGAGATCGACCGTAAGGTTCTGGCCGAGTTGGCAGTGAACGAAAAAGCAGCTTTTGCTGCCATTGTCGAAAAAGCTAAAGCTTCTCTGGCCTAAGCCCATCGACAATCGAATCTTCGGATTCGTAGCGTCACCGATAGGGGAAGAGCCTTGTGCTCTTCCCCTATTTCGTATCTGAAGGGGCATTTGCAAAAATGCACCTCGCGTAAAGCCTGAGTGCTGATCGTCTGGTGCGGTTCTGCAAGAACCTCTGGAGGTTGTACATGGAAAACCTGGATGCACTGGTCTCGCAAGCGCTTGAGGCTGTGCAACATAGTCAAGACATCACCGCCCTGGAGCAGATCCGGGTTCAGTATCTCGGCAAGAAAGGCGAGCTGACTCAGGTCATGCAGACCCTGGGTAAATTGTCCGCGGAAGAGCGCCCAAAGGCCGGTGCGCTCATCAACGCAGCTAAGAGCCGTGTTCAGGATGAGTTGAACGCCAAGAAGGCGGGTCTTGAGCATGCTGCACTGAGCGCCAAGCTCGCTGCTGAGCGGATCGATGTGACATTACCGGGCCGTGGAGAGGTCTCCGGCGGGCTGCATCCGGTGACGCGTACGCTAGAGCGGATCGAACAGTTCTTCAGTCATATTGGCTACAGTGTTGCCGAGGGGCCGGAGGTCGAAGACGACTACCACAACTTTGAAGCGCTCAATATCCCTGGCCATCACCCCGCGCGGGCGATGCATGACACTTTTTACTTCAACGCCAACATGCTGTTGCGTACCCATACCTCGCCAGTTCAGGTCCGCACGATGGAGTCGCAGCAGCCGCCCATTCGTATCGTCTGTCCCGGGCGTGTCTACCGATGCGACTCGGATATCACTCATTCGCCTATGTTCCACCAGGTCGAGGGCTTGCTCGTCGATGAGGGCATCAGCTTTGCGGATCTAAAGGGCACAATTGAGCAGTTTTTGCGAGTGTTCTTTGAGAAGCCGTTGGGCGTCCGTTTTCGGCCGTCTTTCTTCCCTTTCACCGAGCCGTCGGCTG
Organism: Pseudomonas sp. 9Ag; assembly: GCF_902506445.1. Classification (NCBI taxonomy): domain Bacteria; kingdom Pseudomonadati; phylum Pseudomonadota; class Gammaproteobacteria; order Pseudomonadales; family Pseudomonadaceae; genus Pseudomonas; species Pseudomonas sp. 9Ag. The sequence continues at coordinate 2,004,647 of NZ_LR733836.1, read as the reverse complement.
AAGTGGACATGCAATGTGTGATGTGCAGCGGTAAAGGTTGTCGCGTCTGCAAGCAGACCGGCTGGCTTGAGGTGATGGGCTGCGGCATGGTGCATCCAAATGTGCTGCGCATGTCCGGTATTGACCCAGAAAAGTACCAAGGCTTCGCATTCGGTATGGGGGCCGAGCGACTTGCCATGTTGCGATATGGCGTCAACGACTTACGCCTGTTCTTCGATAACGACCTGAGGTTTCTGGCGCAGTTTCGCTAGGTTCCGAGTCCAGTCAAAGAATCATTAGGAGAGCAGGATGAAATTCAGCGAGCAGTGGTTGCGTACGTGGGTCAATCCGCAGGTTTCCCGCGAGGAGTTGGTGGCGCGGCTATCGATGGTGGGCCTCGAAGTCGATGCAGTCGTCCCGGTTGCCGGCGAGTTCAGCGGTGTTGTCGTGGGTGAGGTGGTGAGCGCCGAACAGCATCCCGATGCAGACAAGTTGCGGGTGTGCCAGGTCAGTAATGGGCGTGAGGTGTTGCAGGTGGTCTGCGGCGCGCCGAACGTTCGCGCTGGTCTGAAGGTCCCCTTCGCGATGATTGGCGCCCAACTGCCGGGCGACTTCAAAATCAAGAAAGCGAAGCTTCGCGGCGTCGAGTCCAACGGCATGCTCTGCTCGGAAACCGAATTGCAAATCGGTACCGATGACAGTGGGCTGATGGAGTTGGCTAGCGACGCTCCGATTGGTAGTGATTTGCGATCGTATCTCGGTCTGGTCGATGCGAGCATCGAGATTGGGCTGACGCCGAACCGTGGCGACTGCCTCTCGATCGCTGGGCTTGCACGCGAAGTTGGTGCGATGTATGACGCAGCAGTAACTGTCGTCGAAATCGCTGCCGTGCCCCCGAGCCATGATGAGGTGCGCCCCGTAGAGGTGCTCGCGCCGAAAGCTTGTCCGCGCTATCTCGGGCGGGTAATTCGTAACGTTGACCTGTCGCGATCTACGCCGCTGTGGATGGTCGAGCGGTTGCGTCGCTCCGATATCCGCAGTATTGACGCGGTGGTTGACGTTACCAACTATGTAATGCTCGAGCTCGGCCAGCCGCTGCATGCCTTCGATTTAGCCGAAATCAATGGCGGAATCAGGGTGCGGATGGCAGCGGAGCAGGAAAAGATCGTATTGCTCGATGGGCAGGAAGTAACATTGCGGAGCGATACGCTGGTCATCGCTGACCATCAGCGCGCCCTGGCGATTGCGGGTGTGATGGGCGGTGAGCACAGCGGTGTCAGCGGCTCGACTCAAGATCTGTTCCTTGAGAGCGCCTTTTTCGACACCATTGCGCTCGCCGGCAAGGCTCGCTCCTACGGCTTGCACACCGATGCGTCGCATCGTTACGAGCGCGGGGTCGATTCTCAGTTGGCACGTCGAGCCCTGGAGCGGGCTACTGCGCTATTGTTGGAGGTTGTGGGTGGCAGCGCAGGCCCTGTCATCGAGGCTGCCAGTGAAGTCGATCTTCCGACTGTTCCCCCAATCCTGCTGCGCAAGGATCGAATCGAGCAGATGCTCGGGTTGAGCATGGCGGCCGATCAGGTCGTCTCTCTGTTGTCGGCCCTGGGTCTTGGGGTAGTTGAGCTGAGTCCAGATTCTTGGGAAATCAGCGTGCCCAGTCACCGATTCGACATCAGTCTCGAGGTGGATCTGATTGAGGAGTTGGGGCGTCTGTATGGCTACGACCGCTTGCCGGTTCGCTACCCCCAGGCACGTCTCGCGCCGGAGGCCAGTCCTGAGTCGCTCGCTGGACTGCCCGCCCTGCGCCGGTTGCTAGTCGCTCGTGGCTACCAGGAAGCAATCACCTACAGCTTTATCGATCCGAAAATGTTCGAGCTGTTCAGCCCTGGTATCGAGCCGCTGCAGCTGGCCAACCCGATTTCCTCGGACATGGCGGCGATGCGTGCCACGCTCTGGCCGGGGTTGATCAAGGCGCTGCAGTACAACCTCAATCGTCAGCAAACGCGCATACGGCTGTTCGAAAGCGGGCTGCGTTTCGTCGGCCAGCTGGACACGTTGACGCAGGAGTCGATGTTGGCGGGCGTCATTACTGGGAGCCGCCTGCCAGAGGCCTGGAGCAACGAACGAGCAGCAGCAGACTTCTATGACATGAAAGCCGACGTCGAGGCCTTACTTGGTTTTGCCGGCGATGCTGTCTCGTATGGGTTTGTCGCTGCTGAACATCCGGCCCTGCACCCCGGTCAGACGGCTCGAATCGAGCGGGATGGGCGCTTGGTTGGTTATATCGGGAGTCTTCATCCGGAATTGGCTGCGACGCTGGGAATCGATCAGCCGGTCTATCTGTTCGAGCTGCTCGTATCCGAGATCAGTGAAGGCCGACTGCCGCGCTTCAGTGAACTGTCTCGCTTCCCTGAGGTGCGCCGTGATCTGGCCATCTTGGTGGCGCGTGATATCCCGGCTGACGACGTGTTGCTATGCATTCGCGGCGCGGCAGGCGAGAACCTGACGGACCTCAAGCTATTTGATGTGTACCAAGGTAAAGGTATTGATCCTCTTAGCAAAAGTGTGGCAGTCGGCTTGACCTGGCAACACCCTTCGCGCACTCTAAACGACGATGAGGTGAGTGGTGCTATGCAGCAAATCCTCTCCTCCCTGGAAGAAAGGTTCAACGCCACGTTAAGGAAATAGCGTATGGGGGCTCTGACGAAAGCTGAAATGGCGGAACGTCTATATGAAGAGCTAGGCTTGAATAAGCGCGAGGCCAAGGAGCTGGTCGAACTGTTTTTCGAGGAAATCCGACAGGCGCTCGAGCATAACGAGCAGGTGAAGTTGTCCGGTTTCGGCAACTTCGACCTGCGCGACAAGCGACAGCGCCCAGGGCGCAACCCGAAAACCGGTGAGGAAATTCCGATCACGGCGCGTCGTGTCGTGACATTCCGGCCAGGGCAAAAACTTAAAGCCAGAGTCGAAGCCTATGCTGGAACCAAGTCATAACGACGAACTGCCAACGATACCTGGCAAGCGCTACTTCACCATTGGTGAAGTTAGCGAGCTGTGTGCTGTAAAACCGCACGTGTTGCGCTATTGGGAGCAGGAGTTTCCCCAGCTGAACCCTGTGAAGCGTCGTGGTAATCGACGCTATTATCAGCGCCAGGACGTGCTGATGATCCGGCAGATTCGCTCGTTGCTTTACGAGCAGGGTTTTACGATTGGTGGGGCTCGCCAGCGGATGTCAGGTGATGAGGCACGTGAGGATACGACCCAATATAAGCAGCTTATTCGGCAGATGATCACCGAGCTTGAGGATGTGCTTCAGGTGCTTAAAAATTAAATGCCTGGCATAAAAACTTTCACATATTCAGTCGCTTAGTGTATAGTTCGATTCGCTTTCAGCAGATCTGAAGGCATTGTCGGGGCGTAGCGCAGCCTGGTAGCGCACTTGCATGGGGTGCAAGGGGTCGAGTGTTCGAATCACTCCGTCCCGACCAAAAAACCCTAGAAAATCCAGTCACTTAGCGGTGACTGGATTTTTTTATGCCTGACAGGTTTTTGGCTGCCTGTCAAAAACTGCTTTTTGGTTGCCAATTGGTTGCCAATTGAGATTGGCTTCGCTGGAGACGGTGACTACACGCATTCGCATAAGTGGCATACCTCAGCGAACCGCGCCGCGAGCATTCGGGATTGCAACTCTCACCTATTGCATGCGACCTGATGCTGGGAATTTAACCAATGCGCCTCATGTACGACTAACTGTAACCGACCCATGAGGTAGCGCACAGCAGACACAAGGGTCCGAATGCTCGCGTACATTGCCAACCGGGGAGTTTCGATTGCTTGCCCATTAAATGGAGTTTTGGATGAAAATTAGCCGCATAGCCATTCGGAATTTCCGGCGATTAGAAAATGTTGAAATAGACATTGAAGAGCGCGAGTCAATCTTTGTTGGGCCAAACAACAGCGGTAAGACGTCAGCCACCGCAGTCTTCCGCTGCTTTCTCGGCGGTCGCGATTTCAGGATTCACGACTTCTCGGTCGCCCGCATGGCTGATTTCGACGCTTTCGTTGCCGTCGGAGATGCGGGACAGCTTCCCAAGATTAGCCTCGATCTGTGGTTCACAATTGATCCTGAAAGCATCGCGTTCGGCAGAGTATTTACACTGCTACCCAAGCTTTCGGATTTCACGCGGGTCGGTATTCGACTGTCCTATGAGGTCGAGGACGCGAAGAAACTATTCGAGCATTATGATGCCGCCTATCCAACACAGGAAGACGGGACGCGCGCCAAGGCGCTGTCGCAATATCTGGTGTTCGACGGAAATCTTAGTCGCCATTATGCGGTCCGCTATTTCTCGCTCGACGAGAAACCACAGAGCGAAGGCGGGGCCAAGATCGTAACGAGCAAGCTCGAGCCCGACGAAGGCAAGCGGCTCGTGAAGCATCTCGTACGGGTCGAGTTCGTCGACGCGCAGCGCAACATCAACGACGACGACAGCAGCCGCAGCAACCGACTATCGTCGGCCTTCGCCGCCTTCTACCAGAAGAATCTTGAACAGGTCGGCCCTGCTGCCGATGCGCACAGCGTGATTGATGAGAACAACAGGCAGCTGAGTGACCATTATGCCAAGCAGTTCGACCCGCTAATCAAACTCATCAAGCACCTAGGCGTGCCATCGATTAACGATCGAGAACTGCGCATCATCTCTTCACTCAGCCCTGAAACCGCGCTGCGCGGAAGCACCGAGCTGCTTTACGTTGACCCCAGCCGGCAGCATGAGCTGCCCGAGCTTTACAACGGTCTCGGATTCAAGAATCTCATCTACATGGCCATTCAGGCCCGGCATTTTCATTCCCAGTGGGTCATGACCGCCGAGAACAGGCCGTTATGCTTGATGATCTTCATTGAGGAGCCTGAGGTCCATCTCCACGCTCAAGTGCAGCAGACCTTCATCTCGAACATCTGGCAGGTGATCAACCAGTCCGCTGAGGCTGCAGGCGAGCCCGATCTCGTGCCGCAGCTTGTCGTCACCACCCACTCCTCGCACATCATGGAGGCCATCGACTTCGAGAAGGTCCGCTATTTCCAGCGCTGCCATATCACGGGCGAGACGGCCTCCTCCGGAATTCGAAACGCGTCCGCTGTCCGCAGCCTTCGGGCCTTCCAGCCGGAAGCGGAGATGATCGACGGTAAGCTCGTGTCCCCGTCGGAATCGTTGGTCTTCCTCAAGCGCTATCTACGTCTGACGCACTGCGACCTGTTCTTCGCCGATGCGGCCGTTCTCGTCGAAGGTGCAGTAGAAAAGCTTCTTATGCCGGTCATGATCGAGAACGCCGCAAAGCGCCTACGAACCACATACCTAACGATTCTTGAGGTGGGCGGTGCCTATGCCCACCGTTTCGAAGGCCTGCTCAGCTTCCTTCATATTCCCTATCTAGTCATCACGGATCTCGATTCAGTGATGCCCACCGGCTATCCACGCGCGTGCCGGGCGGACGTAGTCGGCGCACGCACGTCCAATGCTTCTCTCAAGAAGTTGTGCGGGCAAACCACTGTCGCTGATCTGATCGCGCTGAGCCCGGCCGACAAACAGCACATCACTAAAGACCGCTGCATCGCTTTCCAGACTGATATTACGGTGACCGACGGCACGGTCCAGCAGACGCTCCGCCCACGCACCCTGGAGGAGGCGATCATCTACGAGAATTTTGGGCTGCTCCGGTCCGGCACGCTCTCGATCGACATCACCATCCCGGGGCATCTCGGCGACGCGTATCAGGCTGTCTATGGCCGGATTCAGTCAGACAGTTTCAAGAAGACGGACTTCGCCATGGATATCTTGGCTTGCGCCGAGGAGTGGACCGTCCCTGGCTATATCGTCGAGGGATTGCGCTGGCTCGAGTCGCGCCTGTGCCAACCTCCCACCACAGTCACAACAACAACAACAACAGCCACAGCAATTGCTGCTACGGTGGTGCTATAGCATGGGCGCCTGGGTTGAAAGCGAAGCGGACGCTCTGGTCCGCAAATGCCTAGATGAACGTCGTAGCTTCGCGTTAGTTGCCGGCGCGGGGTCTGGAAAGACAAGCTCGCTAGTCGATGCTCTTGGGCGAATCCGTGATCGCGAGGGGATCTCACTTCGCAGGCAAGGTCAGCGAATCGCTTGTATCACTTTCACCAACCGCGCGGTCGAAGTCATCACGGCACGGCTGGGGTTCGACGACCTCTACCTGGTCTCGACACTTCACGGCTTTCTATGGGGACAGCTCAGCCGCTTCCACGACGACATTCGTGAGGCGCTGCGCGAAAGCCGTATCCCGGCGCTCATCGCAAGGGCCAAAGAAGATGATAATGGCGGCAAGAGCAAAAAGGCCCAGAAAGCCCGCGCCAAGATTGAGCGACTGACAGCAGAGCTTGCCGCTCTCGCCTCGGTCGAGTTCTTCAAATATGCCGACACCAGCTTCAGCGACTATGGCAAGGGCCAAGTTGGCCATGATGACATCATTGAGATCGCAACCTATCTATTTGCGAAGAATGCCACTTTCCGGCGGATAACCGGCCTACGTTTCCCTTATATCTTCGTTGATGAGGCGCAGGACACATTCGAGGGCATCGTCGCCGGGCTCAATCTCGTGTGTTCCGGCACGGGTCTACCGATGATCGGCTACTTTGGCGACCCCTGGCAGCAGATCTATGATCGAAGCGCCGGGAGCTTTGAGCCGCCCGAGGGTGGTGAGGTCGTCACGAAGGCTGAAAATTTCCGCTGTTCGAGAAGTGTCATCCGGCTTCTCAACGCCTATCGCAGCGATGTCGAGCAATACGCCGCGGGCGACAACAAGGCATGTGAAGGCAGTGTCGAATTCCGACTGATCAAGGCCGAAGAGCCGACCGAACCGCGCAAGCGTTATGCGGAGGATCAGATCGCGCGCGCGCTGGCACGGATGGACGCAGCGGTAGCAGACTGGGGATGGACCGGACGCGAGGATGTAATGAAGCTCTTTCTTGCTCGCCAAATGATCGCGCGGCGGCTGGGCTTTGCCGATCTCAACCGCCTATTCACCGGCGCCTATGCCTCATCGCGGGCGCAAGATGCGTTCGAAGCTGGCGAGCATTATCTTCTCAAGCCCTTTCTTTCGACGATTTGCCCGCTGATTACTGCACAGGAACAGGGCGACAGTCGCAAGATCATCAATGTGCTACGGCGTGACAGTCCAGCTTTCGCGGTCGACGGATTGAACGCCGAAAAGTCGCTGAAGTTAATGATCGAGACCTCGAGCTCACTGGTCGACCAGTTGCAGGCGTTGTGGGGCACCGAGACGATCGGCGATATCCTGCGCTTCTGTATCGACAAGCAGATGATCCAGCCTCCCGAAAGGTTGTGCGAGCATCTTGGTCGCGGCCCCCGGGTCGAGGTGTTCGACGAGGACGTTCACGGTGCCGACAAGGGAGATTGGCTCGCAGACTCACTGTTTCAAATGACGTCCGAACAAGTCGCGCGCTACGCCCGCTACATCGCCTACAACACAGCCTACAGCACCCAGCACGGCGTGAAGGGTGAGGAATATGGGAAGGTCTTGGTTGTCTATGACGATGTAGAGGCCGCATGGAACCAATACAGCTTTAACAAAGTCCTGACACCGCTCACAACTGGTGAGGCTACCGAACGACAGCGCTTTCTAACGCAGAAACTTGCATATGTCTCGTTTTCGCGCGCGAAGGAGGATCTGCGCGTTCTTATGTTTACCGCTGACCCTGTCGGTGCACGATCGGAGCTGATTGCCAGCCAGTTGCTAACTGCAGATCAAATTAGCGTGGTGATTTAGGGCTTCTGGCCCTTGTATCGTAACCCGGCTGATGGAAGCGCAAGGTGGCCTAGCGCTCTCTAGCCCCGACGATCGAGGGCGGTGCGCTTCACGCGGAGAAGCTTCGAGATAAGAAGGTCGGCGGGGTGTGAGTTTGTCGATCGCCCAGAAGAGACAAAGCTAATGCGCTGGTGCGCATTAGCTTTGTCTTCAAAGTTGGTCGAATACTTGCGAGCCTATCCTTTCTAAGTCGCTATTTGATCCGATTTATCTAGTTCATTGCTCCGGCAATCACATCATCCACGCTACTCGCTCGTCCGAAGCGCAGGCTGGCTTCATCCGTTGCAAGCAAATCAAAGTGAGCGGTGCCGCAGTCGATCTTCGCTTGCTCAATTGGACGAAGATCATCGTTGAACAGGCTGCTCTTGGTTTCTACAACGAAGTAGAGCCGTTGAGCGCCATCTTGCTCAACCAGTATTGCCCAGTCGGGGTTGTAGCTGCCGAGTGGGGTAGGGATGCGGAACCAGCCGGGTAGCTTTGCGTAAACCTTCACGGCGTCGTTGTGTTCGAGTGCCTGAGCGAAGTCGCGCTCGATGGCTGAGTCGTAGACCACGTGCTCGTAGACTGACTTCTCGGTGTTAAGCAGCATGTTCTTCAGGTAGCCGGTCAGCTCTTGCTGCTCGAACAGCTCCTGGGCATAGAAACTGTCTTCGCCCAGCTTCACGTACCTGATGCCGTCCACCAGCGCCAGGCGCTTACAGCGGTTGATGATTTCGCCGGCCAGTTCAATAAACTGCTGAGGATTACGCTTGAAGTCATCCAGACGCTTGCTCTCAGTGAGGATGCGCACAAGGGTGCGGCGAGTAAGCTGCGTGCGATCCTGCAGGTCGGTCAGAATATCCGGCAGCTCGATAACGCTCTCGTCTAGGGTGACGGTGTAAGCACCTTTTTTCTCATTGGCTTCCACGCCCGACTTGCCGATGGCTAGATCCGCTTTGCGCCATTGCAGGCGAGGGCGGAACACGGCTGGCGCTTTCTGCAGATTGTTGATGCAGTCGGTGATCAGCTGTTCGTTGTTGAAGTCAACGCGATAGGTGGTCTGGTGCTTGATACGGTCCCAAAGGGCTTTGAACTCTTCGCTTTGCAGCACGGCTTGGCGAGTCGGGACGGCACGGCGCTCATCAGCGTTTTTGATCTCCAGGCGTCCGGAGACTTTCTTCAACAACTCAACTATTTGTGAACGCTGCGCCTCGAACTCGGGGGGGAGTTGCAGCAGGCCATCTTTGAGTGCCTGCTTCAGCGAGTCTTGCACCTTGCCCTTGGCATCTACGTAGTGCTGAGCTTTCAAGAAATCCCAGAGCACCTTGGACTGCTCAAAGCCAAGTGGTTTGGACTCGCCCTCTGCGCTGGTGATGGCAACAGCCGCGAACTGGTGCTCCTCGACGATGCCGAAGCGAATACCCGTGTCTTCTTCAATCTCTTTCTGCAGATTTTCTGCGAAGGCTTCATAGCTCTCAGTGGCAATAACGGTGAGGGTGTTCACCTCGAATCCGCGCACCCTATCGCCGCTTTGGTTGACGCACAGGCGCAGGCCGCGACCGATGGTCTGTCGGCGCTCACGCTCGGATTGAATGTCACGCAGCGTGCAGATCTGGAACACGTTGGGATTGTCCCAGCCTTCCTTGAGTGCCGAGTGGGAAAAGATGAATTTCAGCGGTGTGCTGAAGGTAAGCAGCTTTTCCTTGTCCTTCATGATCAGGTTGTAGGCGCGCTCAGCGTTCTCCCGGTTGCCAGCGTTATTCTCAGCGGTGTCAGACCAGCCGCCCTTTTTGTCGATGGAGAAGTAGCCGTTATGCACCTCTTCAGCGCTGTGGTTGAAGTCGACCTCGCTGAACAGGCTTTGGTAGTCCGGGTGCTTGGCGAAACGTTTGTATTCTTCTTCGAAGATGGTCGCGTACACGCCTTTCACTGGATTGCCGTCAGCGTCGTACTGGCGATAACGCTCGACCGTATCGATGAAAAAGAGCGACAGCACCTTGATGCCCATGGGACGGAAGCGCTTTTCTTTGTCCAGGTGTTCTTTGATCGTGCGGCGGATCATTTCGCGCTGAATCGCCAACGGTTCCACGCCGCCATGGACCTCGCCAATGCGCAGGTACTTCTCGCCACCTGGGTAGCGCAGCTCGACGAACTCCTCGCCTTTGGCGGTGTTGATTTCGCCAATGCGAAGGTCTTTATAGACGGCGCGCTTGGTTGCCTGCTCCAGATCGTCGCCGTCGTAGACCGTGACCTCTTGGGTGGATACGCCACCTGTGGCTGTGCCCAGATCCAGCTCGACTTTGGCTGAAATCGTGCCGCGCTTGTTGCTGGCCGCTACCAGCCGCACAAACGGCTTGTTGTGGGCATCGTCTATCGTTGCCGAGGCCACTTCGATCTGTTTGACCAGGCGGCGCTCGTAGGCATCAACCGCATCCAGCCGGTAGACCATGTGGTGCTTGTCTACGTGGGTTGCGGAATAGCGCAGGGTGCACAGCGGGTTCATGGCATCCAATGCGGTCTTGCCGGCCCCTTTAAGGCCGCCATCGACGCTCTGCGGCTCGTCGACAATCAGGATCGGGCGAGTCTCCTTGATCAGGTCGATGGGCTTCTCGCCACCAGTTTTTTCGCTGTCCTTGTAGAGGTTGTTGACGTCCTTCTTGTTGATCGCGCCTACGGTCACCACCATGATCTGGATGGTTGAGCTGGTCGCAAAGTTGCGAACCTCGCCGAGCTTGTTCGAGTCGTACAGGAAGTAATCGTAGGGCACGCCGGCATAAAGGCTTTTGAAGTGCTCCTCGGTTATCTGCAGGGACTTGTACACGCCTTCCTTGATCGCAACTGACGGCACCACAATAACGAACTTGGTAAAGCCGTAGCGTTTATTCAGTTCAAAGATGCTTCGCAGGTACACGTAAGTTTTGCCAGTTCCGGTCTCCATCTCGACGGTGAAGTCGCCTGACGTGAGCAAGCCGGAAGGCGGGAGTCCGCCGCGCAGTTGGATGTCGCTGAGGTTCTTGTGCAGTTCATCATCAAGCAGTGTCAGGCGGTTACCAACACCCAGGTCGGATTCGGCAATGCCCAGTGCAAACTGCTGTGGCGCGTCGCTCGGGTCGCTTTCGGCCGGGACAGGGGCCTTCATGGTCACCGTGAACTCGGTACGGCACGCCTCCTGGCCACGGAACAGATCGCATACCGCTTCGATAGCCTGTAATTGATAGTCGAGATCCGGCTCGAAGTGCAGTTTCATGTTCAATCCATTTTCAAACTCGCCTTCAGGCAAGGGCGAGAAATTCTGTCAGTTAGCTGCTCGACTCCCCCATGCCGCGAGGCGGCAGCGGGAGTCAGATTCAGGATGTCTTTTCAGGCGCTCAGGGCTATGGGCTCGATCCAGCCTTTGCTTGCCAGTACATCTACGGCGATACCGATCTGGCGTGGCGTGAATTGCTTCTTGCGAGCGTTCCAGGCGTAGGTGCGGGCGACTACCTCTTCGACGCTGGTAACAGGATCACCCTCTTTGACGATCCAGTGCACGGTCGCAAGCAGCTCCAAGCCGAAGGGTGTTTCAAAGCCTTCCACCAGCTCTCCGACCCGGTCAAATCGGGCGCGGGTTTCAGCATTCGCTTCCAGGAAGGCGTTAGCGTCATCGACTGCGCCAGGCACCAGCGTTAGGGGTTTGTCGGGTGCATCACCCCCATCGGCATAGCCTGCTACCAAGTGACCTTCAATCGCGCGCAGTACGTGGCGAAGATTCTCGGCGTAAGGGCCGTAGGCAGCTTGCACGTACTTGAGGCGCAATGGCTCGCCCGCTGCCTGCATGAAGTACATCAGCTTGTGTACTTCCAGCAGGCTAATCGTTGGGTCAAGCAGCCCACGCACATAGCGATTCATTAGCTCCACCAGTGCGGCGCGGCCAGCGGTCATGCTCGGCACTTCGCGGCTATGGTGCATGGTGTCTGCAGCGGGGGCGCCCTTGGGCTCGTAAACGCGCACGTGCACGTCCGGCAGATCGGCCATGGCTGCTTCAATACGCGGGCGCACCTCTGCCCAATCAAGTCCACCCAAACCGCTGCCCAGCGGTGGGATGGCGATGGAGCGGATACCACGGCGGTGAATCTCGGCCACCAGGGCGCTGAGCCCTGCGTCTATGTCCTGCAAGCGACTCTTGCCGCGCCAGTGGCGCTTGGTAGGGAAGTTAATGATGTAACGTGGCGACGTGAGCTGGTTGGTGTCGAACACGAACATCCGGCCAGGCTGCACCTCTTCACGCTTGCAGGCCGCCTCGTAAGCCTTGAAGTTCTCCGGCCACATATTCTTGAACTGCAAGGCAATGCCACGGCCCATTACACCGACACAGTTCACGGTGTTGATGATGGCTTCGGAGTCATCCCGCAGGATGTCGCCGCTGGTAAATTCGATCATGACTGGCTCTTCACTCAGTAATACCACTCAGGGCGCAGCTCGACCGCTGGTCTGTGCCCCTGTGCAGGCAGTGCATTCGCTACCTGCGTATAAATTTGCCGCGACTGTACGCCGATGCGCTCGACCAAGTGCCATGGAAAGCTCTGTTCAAGCAGGAACTCTGCTTGCTTAGACTCTTTGCACTGGTGCCAGATCCGCGCTGCTACGGCATCCCAATTGATCTCATTCAGTTGCGCCAGATCTGCACGATCCTCGAAGTAGTTCGAACCTGCATTGGATAATGTGAATGCCCAGCGCCTGGCTTGGACATTAGCCCACTGTACGGTCGCATGCAGGTCAGCCTCCAAATGTACGATAGGCCCTTGGCCGCCGTTGTAGGCAAGGTCTTGATGGCCCCGGCTGATCAGGAACAGCATCACCGAGCGCGGGCAGAAGTAGAACGGCACACATTCACCGACATGTAGGCCCGGATGACTATCTAGCTCCAGTTGCAGGCGACGCTGCTTAATGTGGTTCATACCAATGACAGTGCCTGGCAACGCCTGATTCAACAGTACCGCATCGGACAGCAAGCTGGCGCTGGCGATGATGGACGGCAAACGGTCCACATGACAGATGTGATAAATCTTGGGCTGCGCAGGCACGGCCATTTTACAGGCTCCGCACGTTCTTGATGCCGGCCTGGTTGAGGATGGCGGCCAGGTTGGTTTTGGCAATGTCGTCGGCAAAGGCGCTGTCACGGAACACGCAGGTGCTGTCGCTGGCTGGGGCTTGCGCCTTGTGCCATGCAACAATGCCCTGAGCCAGGTCTTCCACCTGATCGCGAGTAATTCGCTCCGCAAGGCAGGCCAGCAGGACGCCACCGCCGATGCTGTGCACCGTTTTGCCGGCGATCTGCTGCTGCTCGATGGGTACGCACAGGTCTAGACCGAGCTTTAGAAGCAGTTCGTAGAGAATGTCAGTTTCAGTCCGCCCAGTAACCAGGTGATCTTGATGGTTGAAGAGAGCTTGATCAAGATTTTCCGGGTTAGGGTTCCAGGCTTGTATATTCGAAGTGTTGAGCTTGAAAACTCGGAAGCCTGTGTCTCCAGAAAACATCGAGTTCTCTGCTTTGACTTTTTCGGCTGCTCGACGAATCCGCTCTTTGGTTAACTCTGCAATATTTTCGGCAACACCTAGCTTTCTACAGACAGCTGCAGCTTCTTTTTGAGTTTTCTCGGATGGATCAAGGGGTTCTGGGAGCTGGACACAAATAAAACGGCGAGAGTGCCCATCGATTGCGTTTTGCTGCATCACGGCCTGTGCAGTAGATCCCGAGCCTGAAAATAGATCGAGAATTATTTCATTTCCACTCGTTCCCAACAAAAAGCAGGTTCGTAGAAAGTCAATAGACTTAGGGAAGTCAAAAGATTCGCCCGGTAGGAGTTCTTTCAATGCTCGCTTACCGCTATCAGTTGAGAATTCTCCGCCAATCCAGATGGATTTGGGTTTTGATGTTCTTTCGACTGCGCCTTCGTCGTCCTCATCATCTTCATCAAGATCGTCTACTGCAATTGAAGGGTCGAGATACACTCGATGCTCGACGTCTAATCTACCGTTTCGGTCTGAGCGCTTGGGGTGCATCCAGGAAAGATGCTTTTTAACTCTGTCCTGACCCCAGCGCCAACGACCCTCTGTCCCGTCTCCTCGCATGGGGAAGATTTCAAGATCGTTGGCTGTTAAACGCTCAAGTGATACCCGGCCAGACTCTTCGTTCCAGTAGATAGGGAAGAACATATTTGGGCGGTCTTGTCTTTTATCCGGACCGCCGCGTTTGCGAAGATCGCGTAGAGCATATTTGAAATCATTCTCGTCAGTGTGTTTAAACGCTGCTCGCTGCTCATCTGTGAGGGGTAAGCCGTTAGATTTAAAGTTAGCTCCGGCGTAAACGACGACGTACTCGTGACAGGCCGCTACATGTTTCTTGTCGTTGCGGCCTTTAAGGTTGGTGACGACCGTTATTGTTGCGATAAAGTTTTCTTCGCCAAGTATCTCGTTTGCTAGTGTTCGTAGATTGTTAAGTTCTCTGTCGTCAATTGAGATAAAAATGACGCCATCACTTTTGAGTAGTGAGCGTGCTAACTTTAGCCGGGGGTAGAACATGTTGAGCCAGTCAGTATGAAAGCGACCACTGCTTTCAGTGTTGCTGCTAATACGTTGCCCGCTTTCTATCTGGCCCGTCAGCTCCAAGTAGTTGTTTATGTTATCTTGGAAGTTGTCGGGGTAAACAAAGTCCTTGCCGGTGTTATAAGGCGGATCGATATAGATCAGCTTGACCTTGCCCGCATAGCTCTTTTGCAGCAACTTTAGGACTTCGAGGTTATCGCCCTCGATCATCAGGTTTTGCGTACTGTCCCAGTCCACGCTTTCATCGGGGTAGGGCAGTAGCGTACCGGTGCTGGGCGTGAGCGCCAGTTGGCGTGCTGCGCGCTTGCCGTGCCAGTTCAGGCCGTACTTTTCGTCGGCGTCCGTTACGGTGGCGTCGCCGACTAGCTGTTTGAGCACGTCCTGGTTGATGGCCACGCCATTGGGGCCTTCGGTGATCAGCTCAGGGAACAAGGCTTTGAGTTTGTCGATGTTTTCGGCCTTGAGGTCGGCGCTGTGCGCTTCCGGCGACTGTGCGTCGATTATTTGCATGGTCATTCGCTATTTCCTTCACGATCTACCTGCATGTACGTGTTTGCAGGCGCGGTGTAATGCTGGCTGGCATGGTATTCCATTTCGACAGCCTTTTAAGGCTTGTTGGCCAGGTTTTGCTACTGGCTGAAACCATCGCCCTACAGTCTGGCTTGGGCTTCGCTGAGCGCTTGCTGTAGCTGCTTCAGTTGCAGGTTTAGCTCCACCTGACGGGCAATCTGCTGAGCCTTTTGCGCCTGGGCGCGCAATGTGGCGATCTGTCCTTGCAGCTCGATGCAGGCTTGCAGGGCTTGGCGTCGGGCAGTGGCATCAAGCGGGCTGTTGGCCGTGCGAAAACCTCCCGTATGCTGCGCTGCCTGTAGGGCCAGCAGGGTATCTATCCAGCCCTGATAAAAAACGCTCATGTCACTACGCGGTTGACGCTCCAGGCTTACCGCATCGAGAAAAGCTGTGGTTATCTGAGGGGAGGCTGGCACCGTAGCAGTGGTGATTTCACCATCGAGCACGGTCTTGCCGGCTTCGTTCTGAGCCCAACGTTTGTGGCTCAGGGAGAGCTGTACCGACTCCGGCGTGCTGATCATTAGTAGGGTTGGGTGAGGTATAGCGCGGTGCAGCAGTTCTATGAGCCTGGCTGGTCGAGCTGACGGGCGCAGGGTGAGGTGCAGCACGGCGACTTCCACGTATTCACGTTGGGCGTCGCGGTAGTCGGGTATGCCGCAATTGCCGGGCTTTAGCGCGGCAACCCACTGGACCTCTTCAATGCCTTCATTGATCTGCTGCCGATCCGCTGCTGTCGGGGCCAGGTTTTCGATCAGCAGCTTTTTAGATACGCGCTGATTGACCCGTGCCTGCTCAGGCAGCTGCAGGGCAGCAATGATGTCCTCGGCAAGCACGGCTCACTCCTGGGGCAGTATGACCATAAAGGCGATCACTTCGAAGTCGTTGCTGCCGGCGAACTCGCCCTTCATCGCATGGCTACCGGCTGGGTTGAATAGGCTGGCTATGGCTCGCTCTTCGCTCTTGCCGGCCACGGATGACACTGCAGTTGCCAGCAGGCTCTGCGCATGGCGCATATCCTCGCCCTGTTTGGTGAGCTCATCGAATCGGTTGTCAGCTGTGGCGTCAGGCAGTTCGCGGCCAAGGGCCAAGCGCTTGAGACGATCCAGAATGCGTTTGGCCTGAGGGAAGGGCAGTAGCACGGTTTCATCTTCTGCCACATGGATGAGGTAGTGGGGCGCAAGTGGGTAGCCATCGCTGATTTTGTCGGCGGCTTCTCCCTGTGCTCGCAGGCAAAAAATAATGCCGGGCGGTATGTCCTCGTCACGCGTTGTAGTGATGGCACAGGCACCCAGCGGCATGTTCTCCAACACGCCGGGATGGGCCTTGAGGTACTGGGCAAGGTCGATACGGAAGTCGGTGAGGGTGAGGTCGGTAATCGACACGCCACTGGACAGGTCTTCCAGGTCGATGACGGCATCCTGCAGCTTGAGCAGTTGCTTGCGGCGATATTCCAGATCGTTCATCGCATCGCCGGACTGCGCTTCGATCAGGTTCTCTTCCCCGGTGGCGGATACGTCTAGCAGAACCATACGACCACTGACGCGTTGCTCCAGGTTGATGTATTCCTCCAGCTCCATGTTGGGCCAGAAGTTGACCAATTGGATGTGCTGGTTGGGTGAGCCAATACGGTCGATTCGGCCAAAGCGTTGGATGATCCGCACCGGGTTCCAGTGGATGTCGTAGTTGATCAGCCAGTCGCAGTCCTGCAGGTTTTGGCCTTCGGAAATGCAGTCGGTGGCAATCAGCAGATCCAGCTCGCCTTCCTCGGCCATGTCGGCAGGGCGCTCTTTCGAGCGTGGAGAGAAGGTCGTCAGTATGGATGCCAGATCGGTACGCAGACCGGGGATCGTAGTTTGGTTGCGGCCGGAGCCGGTGACCAAGGCCGTTTGCACACCCAAGGTTTCGCTGGCCCAAGAAGCGAGCTGGTCGTACAGGTAGCGCGCCGTGTCGGCAAAGGCGGTGAAGATGATGACCTTGCGATTGCCAGGATTGATCGGGCTCTGGCACTTATCAGCGAGCATCTTGCGCAGCTCTGCCAGTTTGGCATCACGCTGGGGTTGTACTTGTTGTGCTGCAGATAGCAGCGTGGCCAGGCGATTGCGATCCTCCAGCAGATCTTGCTTCCAGCGCACTAGGTCAACGTCACTCAGCAGCACCTTGACCTTGCGTCCGACCAGCAGTGCTTCAAACGCAGGGTCGTCTATGTCGACATCGGCGATATCGATTTCTTCAATTTCGTGGGCGTGCTGCTCGATACGTTCTAGCGTGCGTTCGACATCCTTAAGCTGCCGTTCGAGGGTCAGCGCAAACGACGACACCGCGCTTTCCATGCGCTTGAGTACGTTGATGCGCAGCAGGTGGATCAGGCTCTCCTCGCGGTCAGCTTGGCGGAAGAAGCTTTCGCCACCGCGGATCTCGGTGCTGTATTTGGCGTCGTAAGCCGCTTGCTTGTGCTGCAGGACGTAGCGCAGCGGCGCATAGCTGGCGAGGTTGAGCCGGCGAATCTCTTGGTTGATCTCGCGAATGGCGCGAAATTGCCCAGCAGCATCCACGTCAGCTTTGATGTTGATCGGGGGCAGGCGTGTGGGGAAACGGCCGGTTTCGGTGGTGCCGTAGTACTTCTCGATATGCCGACGCGAGCGGGCGATGGTCAGCAGGTCGAGTAGGGTGAAGTAGTCGAAGCCGAGCATTTCGACCAGGCGCTCCGGGGTCTTCTCGCGCTCATCAAGATCCAGCCAGCGATTGAACTGCAGCTGAGCTTTGCGGGTGGTGGCTTCGATGCTGCTGATGCCGTGCTCAAACAGAGCGTTGTCGTCGCCCTCGGTCACGAAAGCGATCTGGTTACGCAGGTCAGCCAGGCGATTGTTGACCGGGGTAGCGGACAGCATCAGGACTCGGGTTTTTACACCTTCGCGGATAATTCTGCGCATGAGGCGGTCGTAGCGTGTTTCTTGGCCTTGGCGCGGAGCTTTCTTGTTGCGGAAGTTATGCGATTCGTCGATCACGACCAGGTCATAGTTGCCCCAGTTGATGTGGGACAGATCGAGGTCGCCGGAAAGTCCGGCCTCGCGAGAAAGGTCGGTGTGATTGAGGACGTCGTAGTTGAAACGGTCTGACGCCAGCACGTTGCGCCGGTCATTTGCCTTGTAGAGCGTCCAGTTGTCGCGCAAGCGCTTCGGACACAGCACCAGCACGCGGTCGTTGCGCAGCTCGTGGTATTTGATAACGGCGAGTGCTTCGAAGGTTTTCCCCAAGCCAACGCTGTCGGCAATGATGCAGCCGCCAAAGCGGTTGAGCTTGTCGATGGCACCGACGACGCCATCTCGTTGGAATTTGAAGAGCTTGTTCCAGACCACCGTGTTGCGGATGCCTGTGGCGGACTTCACAACGCGCTCTTCATCCAGCCCATCGTCCTTTTCTTTGAAGAGCTGATGGAGAACCAGGTTGTATAGCGTGGCCGGCGAGCGCTGCTCGGCAATTTCGCGCAGCGCATTCAGCAGCTCGGTTTTATCGCTGGGGCGGGTGTTCAGGGTTTGCCATTGGTTATCAAACCAAGGCGCAAACATGGCTGCTTCCTGGGGCGACTCGCTGGCCTGGATCAGGCTCATGGGGTTGCCCGGCGTGATACCGAGGCCATCGGTGGTCAGGGCGAAGGAACCCATGACCACCTGATCGGGAGTGCCAGTGGGATCTCTTAGCAAACCGATACCTTGCGGAATGACAGAGCTTGCTCGCTTCAAATCGACCTTGGCGTTCAGCCACTGGTGGCAGCGCCGTGCCAGGCTTCGGGCAGTGAGGCGATTGCGTGCAGCGCGGTCTGCTTCACCGCCAAGCAGCTCCAGGCTCTCGCTGCCGGATGGCAGAATCAGTTGAACCTTGCGGAGCTGGCCGAGAGATTTGGCCAGCTCAGAGAAGGCGAACAAGGACAGCGCCGGGGATGCACAGGCCAGCTGGTGATCCGGTTTCATTCGCTCGTTGAGCAAATCGATAACTCGGTCGTGACCAGCGTTCTGAATCAGCCTCATTGCGTGCTCCCTTGCGCTGTGATTCAAATTTCTTCGGCATCATAAACGCGTTTGGATGTGTGGCGCAGCGTCTAAAATGGCCGCGCGCCAGCACGCAGCCGGTTACTACTGTGGGGCATCTTTCTGTAAGGCGGGTGTGATTGGGGCGCCTGCGCTTGCCTCCAGGTCGGGCCTTAGAAGTAGGCGAGGTACTGCTTTCATCGACATAGTGGGCTTCGCTGAGCAGCGCATGCGTTTGTGAATGGTTGAGGGTATATCCGGCGATAACGTCACGGGGTTTACCTTGCTGGTAGACGCGTCGCAGTAAACGCAGAACTGGGACTCAGGTGGGCTGAGCAAGTGGCAGGCCGTGCATTCAACGGCTTTCCCTCCCCAGACCTGTAGAGCCTTCAGCATGGTTCCCGCGATCAGCTCGGCTCGGCCCTGCGCAGTGTTGTCCTGCTCTGTGGCCGACTGCTCGACCGCGATTTGAAGCTGCCTGGCTCTATGGGCTTCGAGTGCAAGCTGCAATTGGGCTTTTTCTTTGTCGTGCTCAATTTTTCGGGCTTTCTCAGCAGCATCGCGCTCGGCCTGTTCGAGTTGCCACTGAGCATTCAGTTCGACCGCAAGTGACTGAAGCTTTTGCTGCGCGATTGCCGCGAGCCTTTCGCCGCGTATAGATCGGATCCAATTTCGGTTTTCTGGGTCGTGTAGAACAGCGTGCTCGAAGCTGGCCGGATCATTGATTTGCTCCAGTGTCAGGTGGTTGAGATCGATCTCCATGCTGGAGTGATCAAGGCCTTTGAGCGGGCGATAACGCTCATGCTCCATCCGTGAGGAGAGCTTGATTCGGATGATCAGTCGCCTATCGGATTGATGCAGGACGGCATGACCTCTCATGCCGTCCAGGTCGACGAACCGCTCAACGCTCTCTGCAGTGGTGACCACCGGCTGCAGCTCGACCTTTTCCTCCAGCAGCCGGCCACATTGTGTAGCCACTCTGACTGTTTCTATCAGCGCTGGGAGCATGAGCTGTTTGTGCTGAGCGATTAGCGCGACCGCAGCGCGTCTGACGCCTTCGCGGAAGCCATCAAAGCAGTCGTTCGATTTCGCGTGGCGGAAGTGTGGAATGACCTTCTCGCCATTGTTGGCTGCGTTTAACGGCTGCTTACAGCCCGGGCATACGCAGCCACACCGAAGCCCGTTCTCGACCTCACGCGCCCGAAAGAGAATGCCGTCACGCTCACCGAAAGGGATTTTGGTCTCGTGCATGTTCTTGGTATCCCTGGCCCTCTATGGCCTAATGCTATCGATAAGAAGCATGCTGCGTACACACGGCGTCAGTGCGCATCCAAGAAGCTAATCGCCGTACTGCTTGGGTGATGAGCTGCTGAATAACGATGGGCGATCGGGATATCTATCTAGCGGTACGAGTTGGCCCGCCTGATCAAGGAGAGCAAAATGCTAACGGCAATCCTGCATGGAAAAGCAGGCCGCGTCGATATTGGAGGGCACTCGCTAAGCTGGCGTTCGCTGTTTCGTAAACGTGAAGACTTGCTAACGAGTGTTCTGTTCGGACGCATGCCTTATTTATCTGATCGGACTCATGATGCATTTCTGAGCGCACTACTCGGCCAACAGCTAGCGGGTGGTTTAGGTCAAATGAGCGATATACAGTTCTGGCCTAGGTTGAGGGAAACTGAAGGCCGGAAATATGTTGAACCGGATGTGCTAATCGAGTACCCGCGTCACCGGTTGCTTATCGAAGTTAAGCCGCCATTTGGTGGTATGCAGACTTTGGGGCAATGGCGGGCGGAAGTCCGTGCGCTTCACAAGCAGGGCGACGAGCCAAAAAATATCATCCTGCTTGCTTTGGGCCGCAACCAGCCCGAGTGGCGAAGTTTGGCTGACAAGCTGGAAAGCGAATTTTCCGCTACGGCGCTGCGTGTAGTCTGTCTAGACTGGCCAGAGCTTCTGAGTAGGCTCGACGCAATTCGGGATCTGGCGGACATTCGAGATGAGCGAATCTTTCAAGACTGGTTTGAAGCGTTCCGCTTGTTTGGCATGGCGAGCGACATCGCACCTTTTAGCGAGCTGCTAACGCTGTGCGAAGCCAGCGAAGATCTGTCGAGGCATTTTGAGCTCATCAGACGCTGGACGGACACTGGAATAATCCCAACACAAACACCAGGTGCCAGTACCCAAGATTGGGGCTCGCTGCTGCCCCTCGCACAAACTTTGGCAAAGGAACAGCTACTACAGTGGACATGACTCGTGAACAGTGCGTTTCTCTCGTAACGCAGGTGCAGAAATCTCATCGCTTGTTGGCAGGATTCTACAGGCGAATCCTGCCGGCTCTGGACGAGCTGGCCGCCAAGTTCGGTGCTGGATTTTGGTTCTGGGAACCAATAGATTTCGACCGCCCATGTCGATCTGGCACCAAGCCGTCAAGTAAATGGGCGTGGGATTATTTGCCTATGCTGAATGCCCAGTTCGCATACGCTCGGACTGATGAAGAACAGCAGGCGATTATTCAATTTCAGCTGCATACCGACCCATCAGTGCTCAAACAGAATCGCCAAGGAAGCGGGCAGCCCGATCCGCTCAATCTTCCTGATGCTATTCCAGTCATTCGCTTATATGCCTATTGGTTGGAGAACGGATCGGTTTTGGATATCAAGCAGCAATGGGAAGATGTCGGGTATCCGAAAGGGGAGGCTTTTTCGGTTTCGCAGCTGAATAGTGAGCTACGCGGGACTTGGTGGGAGGTTGAACTGGCAGACCTTGTATTTGCTTCAGAAGATACGGTGGCAGCTGTTTCTAGGTTCGTTTCATTACCTTCTGGTATCTAGCGAAGTGCTTATGCACCATTGTACGTTAGCGGGCCCTTGGTAGTTTGCTTCAGACAGACATTACTTGATCTGCAGCTCTCACAACGTGTTCAGCTATTTCTATAGGCGATGCGTAGAACACTCTACGCATTAATGGATCGGTCGGGTTGGCGATTCAACCTGTAGAGGGATGCCCATCCGTAGCATTCTCTGTTTGCGCGCTGATAGCCAGGTTCTTTCATGCTCTCCTCAGATGCTGAGTCGCTGACGTCCCTCCCTTCCGGTCGAGGGCTTTTACTAGCCGACGATTGCCGACGACCTTTTTGGCTTTTAGTCCATGGTTTGAACAGGTTACTCAATGCGGAAAATTCTGATCACCGGTCATTGCGGCTTGGTCGGCCGATACCTGGCACCTTTGTTGTCCGCTCGTGGCTTTTTGCTGAGCGGCCTCGATACAGCTGACTCAAGTGGCGATATCACCCGCTCCGCCGATATTGAACAAGCTGTGCGAGGTTGCCACGGAGTTGTTCACCTCGCTGCGGTGTCCCGTGTCGTCTGGGGCCAGCGCAATCCGGAATTGTGCTGGCGGACCAATGCGCTTGCCAGTGAGGCTCTACTTAACGCGGCCATTAACAGCCCACTGCAACCCTGGGTTTTGCTGGCGAGCAGCCGAGAAGTGTATGGCGAGGCAAAGCGGTTGCCGGTGTCTGAAGACATCGCGTTAGCGCCTGTGAATATCTATGGTAAGGCCAAGCTCGCAATGGAACAGGCAGCGATCAATGCGCGTAATGGCGGTATCAACACTGCCATTGTGCGACTGGCAAATGTCTACGGTTGTACCTTGGACCATTCTGATCGTGTGTTACCGGCGTTTTGTCGCAATGCGGCTGAAGGGCTCCCGCTGCGGGTCGATGGATTCGACCATCTATTTGATTTTACCCATGTCTCCGACACCGTTGCCGGCCTGATCGAAATGGTTGGATTACTGGAAGCAGGGGAAAAAGGTATACCACCAATCCACTTGTTGCCGGGCATCGGTACGACGTTGCTAGAAGCGGCCCAGATGGCTGTCCGCAGCGCGAGCTCTGATTCAAAAATGGTCCAGGCGCCTTCGCGTGATTACGATGTTAGTCGCTTCGTTGGTGATCCTTCTCGAGCAAAAGCATTGTTGGGTTGGCAGGCGTCAATTCCGCCTGAGCAGGGCATCGCGCAGCTAGTGACGGCGTTTAAACAACAGGCTGAAGTGATGGATCGGGTATGAAAATTCTCAAGGTCATTCATGGCTACCCAATGCTCTATAACGCCGGATCTGAGGTGTACTCGCAAACCATCTGCCATGGTTTGATCAAGCATGGGCATGACGTGCAGGTTTTTACGCGCGAAGAAGACTCCTTCAGCCCCGATGGCGCAGTGCGCGTCGCCTACGACCAGGACGAACCGAAGGTCAAAATCCACTTGGTCAACAATGCGCGCCATCGCGACCGTTACCGGTTGGCTATCGTTGATCAACGCTTTGCAGAAGTGCTGGATAGCTTTCAGCCGGATCTAGTGCATATCGGGCATTTGAATCACCTATCAACCTCGTTGGTTTCAGAGGCCAAACGCCGTGGGCTACCGGTGGTGTACACCCTGCATGATTACTGGTTGATGTGTCCGCGTGGGCAGTTTATGCAAATGCACTCGGCTGAGGACAATCTGTGGGCGGCTTGTGAAGGGCAAGAGAACCGTAAGTGCGCCACGCAGTGCTATGCCCGCTATTTCTCCGGGGCTGAAGATGAGCAAGAGGAGGACATCGCTTATTGGGAACGCTGGGTTGCGCGACGCATGGCCCATGTGCGCTCAGTAGTTGAGCAGGTAGATCTGTTTATTTCTCCGGCTCGCTACCTGAAACAGCGCTATGAGCGTGATTTCGAGTTGCCTGCAGCGAAGAGTGTTTATCTTGATTATGGGTTTGATCGTACTCGCATGGCTGGTCGGGAACGTGTCTCCAATGAGCCGTTCACCTTTGGCTATATCGGCACACACATTCCGGCCAAAGGTATTCACCAGTTGATACAGGCTTTTGGCAGGCTTGAGGGTGACTGCCAGCTGCGGATATGGGGCCGTGATCGTGGACAGGATAGTAGGGCGCTTAGGGCCATCACTGCCACCTTGCCGATGAATAAGCAGACACGGGTGATCTGGATGCCTGAATATAAAAACCAGCAGATCGCTCAGGATGTGTTCAGCCAGACCGATGTGATCGTAACGCCATCGGTATGGGTAGAGAATTCCCCCTTGGTTATCCATGAGGCACAGCAGGCACGTGTTCCGGTGATAACTGCGAACGCTGGGGGGATGAGTGAGTATGTGCAGCATGAGGTGAACGGCCTGCTGTATGAGCATCGCGATATTGCGGACTTGGCCAAGCAGATGCAGCGACTGCTAAATGATCCCGCGTTTGCACAGCAGCTGGGTCAACGTGGCTATCTGTTCAGTGACGACGGCGAGATCCCGGCACTTGATCAGCACATCTCCGACCTGGAGGCGCTTTACCAGCGGGTAGTGCCATGACCATCGAGCGAGCCTTCTGGCGGGCGACGCTAGACACCAACCCAGATCACTGCAATCTCAACTGCATTATGTGCGAGGACCATTCGCCCTTCGGTGACGACCGGCCCACACGCAAAGCGCAGGGTCGACTGCGGCCTATCATGGGCAAACAGTTGCTGGAAAAAGTGATTCGTGAAGCGGCGGCCTTGGGCTTTAGCGAGATAATTCCCTCGACCATGGGGGAGCCGTTGCTATACCCACACTTCGAACGTTTTCTCGAGCTCTGCCAAGAGCTTGGGCTTACTTTGAACCTCACCACAAACGGCACCTTTCCGAGCCCGGAAAAGCACCAGAATGTCGAATACTGGGCCAGGCGAATCGTGCCATTGGCCAGTGATGTGAAAATTTCTTGGAATGGTGCCAGCGAAGCAGTTCATAGCAAGATCATGCTGGGTGCCAGCCTGGCGCAGCATGTCGACCATGCGAGACGTTTTATCGCCGTGCGCGATGAGTTGGCAGCGGAGCACTACTGCTCGATGACCCTTCAGCTGACGTTTATGCGCTGCAACTTGGCGGAGATACCGGATGTGGTACGGCTGGCAATTGAGTTGGGCTTCGACAGAGTGAAAGGGCATCAGCTCTGGGCCCACTTTCCTGAGCTGGAGCGACAGAGCTTGCGCAACGATATCGTGTTCGCTAACCAGTGGAACCGTACCGTGCAGGAGTGCGAGCGCATTGTGTACGAGCACAGGGCTCTGACGGGTAAAACACTACGGCTCGACAACTTCTTTGAACTTGACTTAGGCAATCTGGATGACATCGCACCAGGTGGCGAGTGCCCTTTTCTCAATCGGGAAATCTGGGTTGATCCCACTGGTCGTTTTAACGTGTGTTGCGCGCCTGATCAACAGCGCAAAGGGCTGGGTGAGTTTGGCAATCTTAGCGACCAATCCCTAAGTGAGATTATCGACGGCTCGAAATACGCCGATCTGGTTGCGCACTATCCGCAAAATGACCTTTGCAGGGCCTGCAACATGAGGAGGCCAGCGTGATTTGTTTCAGCCAAACCCGACCAAGCGTCAGCCCTTGCGAGACTTATCATCTGGGGCCGCAAGGGCTACCACTTTATGCCCGCCGCTTTGATCATGTCCTTCCTTTTCATGAGCCGGGTCTTGCACCTGTCAGCCTGAATGGGCTGGCCTGGCATATCCAACTTGAGGGCGATGACGCATATGCAGCACGCTTTCAACGTAGCTTCGGTTTCTATTGTGGAGTTGCGGCAGTCGGTCAAGACAGTGATTGGTTTCACATCAGGCCTGACGGCTTAGCGCTATATCAAGAGCGCTACGCCTTTGTGGGCAATTTTCAGGATGACTGCTGTGTCGTCTGTGACGCTGAAAGTCGCTATTTCCATATCGATCTGCAGGGCAATGCGCTGTACCCGTCGCGCTGGCGCTACTGCGGTGACTTCAGGGAGGGCGTCGCGGTAGTCCAAAATGACAAGGGCCTAAGCACGCACATCAACGCGGTGGGTGAGCGTGTGCATAGCCAATGGTTTGTCGATCTGGAGGTGTTTCACAAGGGCTTTGCCAGGGCGCGCGATTCGGTTGGTTGGCATCATGTTGATCGCTCTGGTCAGCCGATTTACGAGCAACGCTTTGCACAGGTAGAACCGTTCTATAACGGGTGTTCCCGGGTGGAAACCTTGGGCGGCGGCTTGTTAGTAATTGATGAAGCCGGCAATGTCCTACGCGAGCTACGGCCGGAGCGGCGAGATCGGTTCGCTGAGCTGTCAGCTGATTTGGTTGGTTATTGGCGCACCTTCACCTTAGGTGCTGCTGCCGAGTTGGGCGTGCTCGATCATCTGCCTGCGGTCACGACGCATCTGGCAGAAGTTTTAGATGTTGACCCATTTAAGTTGGAACGATTGCTTTGTGCTCTGGCAGAACTGGATATGGTGACGCTGGACTCGGATAAGTGGCTCGTAACGACCAAGGGGCAGTATCTATGCAGCGCTCATGCTCAGACCTTGCAGCCAGCGGCTATCGAATATAGCGGTGACCTGCTGGATCGATGGCGTGCGCTCCCAGCCATCGTGCGAGGCGAGCAAGTGCGCCAGGACATATTTGCATCAGTGGCGGCTGACCCGCAGCGGTGTAGTCGTCACCACCGGATGTTGGCTAGTTATGCACAGCGCGATTACCCCTCTGTCTTAGACCTCCTGAATCTCAAGTCACATGATGTCGTTTTTGATGCTGCGGGTGGATCGGGCGAACTGAGTCGGCTGCTAACTGAGCGGTATCCTAACGCAACAATCACCTGTGGGGACATTAGTCAGGTAGTCGGCAGCGTGGATGGAGTTCAGGCGATCGAGTTCGATCTGTTTCAACCCTGGCCCGTAAAATCCAGCAAGGTGCTACTCGCTAGGGTTCTGCACGACTGGAACGACGAACAGGCCGTGACGATTCTGCGCCATGCCCGAGCTTCGTTACTTCCGGGTGGTGAAATATTGGTGCTGGAAATGTTGCTGGCTGACGATGGCTATAACGGGGCCTTATGTGATCTGCATCTCCTAACAGTAACCGGCGGTCAAGAGCGTCGTTTATGCGAATATGCAGCCTTGTTTTCCCGTGCCGGCCTTTCGTTGATATCTGCCGAAACTGGCAACGGACTAGTCAGTGTGCTTCGTGCGGAAATGGGCAATGGCTAATCGTTTATTGGTTATTCGTCATGCCGAAAGACCTCTGATTGCTGAAGGTGAGGTTGGCAATGGCCTAAGTTTGACCGAGGCTGGCATGCAAGCAACACGCCGTTTTGCCAGCGCTTTGGATCAGGAAATTGTCTCGATTTACAGTAGTCCAATTTTGCGCTGCATACAGACTGCGCAGCTGATTGCCGATGTGCACAATTACCCCCACGAGGATATTGGGATCAGTCGGCTGCTGGGTGATCCGGGTTTCTTTATCGAGGATGCCGACCTTGCTTGGCAGAGCTGGTTAAGCAAGGGAAGTGAGGCGGTTAATACCCACCTGCTATCCGGCACAGAGACATGGCCTGGCTTTCGTTCATTCGATGCGGCTGTGGCTAATATGTACGATCATATGCGAGCCGCACTCTCTGCGCCCTGTCCGGGACTGATCGTATGGGTGACGCATGACACCATATTGTCGACACTGGCCAGCAGGCTTTTGCCCCAGCCTTTGACTCTTGCAGATTGGCCCGATTTCTTAGGGGCATTGGACGTGTTTATTGATCGAGATGGCGAGCTGCAGCTGAGTTATGTATCTGCTTCTCGTCTGAGTTGAAGCCAGCAGGGAACTTCGGGTATCACCGGCAGAATGCCTGCTGCTCACCTTCATCATGAAGTAATAACGAAGCGCCAACGATTGGCCTACCAAGGACATGTCCCTTCGATCATCGAACTGATCAATCCGTGTGAGCTCGTTTCCCGCTTTGAAGGATCAGCGGAGGTTCCATGCTCTGGTGAAGATAGGCGCCCATCCGTCTCCAAGCTGCGAAAAAATCGCTCCATTGCGCGTTGTCATGGCAGCTCCCGCGCCGGCTCATGCTTTGCTTGAACCGATAGCGCCACAGCCGCTGGCGGAAGTTTCTGCTTCCGTATTGGCTGCCCTGATCGCTGTGGAATAGCACATCCTGTGGCCGCCCGTGTAGCTCATGGGCCATGTTCAAAGCCTTGATAATCAGATCGGCATCAGACTTAGATGAAAACGCCCAGCCCACTACACGGCGGGCAAATAGATCAATCAGCGCCGCCACATAGTGCCAACGACCTTGAGCTCACACATACGTGATGTCACCTCACCAGGCCTCATTCGGTGTGGATACGGTGAACCCCCGATCCAGTACGTTCGGGATATCCGGTCTCTCGACCGTTGCCTTTTTATAAGCGTGCGAACCGGGCTGTTTGCTGATCAATTTTATCTCGCTCATCAGCTTGCGCACTTTGAACCGTCCAATCTCGATCCCGTCTTCACCCAACATGATCGCCCGCTGTGTCGACGTCACTCTGCGGCTCCTACCGCGACCTAGTCTGTTGATAATTTCTTGGAGTAAATACACTCATTAAAACGGCCAAAACGCCCGTATTTGTCGATGCTTTTTTTCTGGATGTCCCGTTAACGCTGACAAAGTGATACTCGGGTAATAGGTACTACGCTTCCCTCTCTTGAATTAGAACAATCCAACAAGTATGAAGGTAATTATCTAGTAATCACTCATGGTTAAAAAATAACTAAACCTTAATTTGGTATGAACTTACCCCAACAGGACATGCCGTAATGAGTGATTCATTTAAACCTAAACGTATCCCCGGTAATACGAACCTTCGTTACTGGTACGACGCCACCTACGATGGTTATCCGCTAATGGTAAATAAGGGGCCATTCGTTGAGCAGTACCTGGAAAAACTATACCAAACGATGCAATACGCATTGGCTGACTATGCTCGTGTATTTGCTTTCAGGTTCGACTTGAGGCTACCGCATGGAAAACCTTTGCCTAGCGATGTAATGACCAATCTGATGATTCGGGATTTTAAGGCGTCGCTCGACGAACAAGTTATCTGGGATCGTCAACGTGCTCGAAACCTTAACAGATCAGCTCATGACTCCAGGGTTAGGATGTTCTGGGTCAGGGAGCTGGGTGAGGTTAACGGGAGGCCCCATTACCACTGCATAGTTTTTCTCAATCGTGATGCTTATCGTTCGGTGGGAGGTATCAACTCCGAGCGTAACAACATGCTTAACCGTATTGAGTCGGCTTGGGCTAGGACTCTTCGCTTGCAAGTGGATGAGATACGCGGATTGGTTCATTTTACCAAGGGCGCTACCCATTATTTAACCCGTACGGATTACGTTGGGCAAGATGAGTTCTTCCGTCGGTCAAGCTACCTATGCAAAGCCGCAACCAAACATTATGGCGATGGCCAGCATGGCTGTGGAGGGAGTCGTTGCTAACAAGTAAGCGCTCCATAAACCCCACCTGCCCATAGCCTGCTGATCATCGGATGCTGTGCTCCCGTTTTCACCGGAGTTCATCCCATGATGCGTCCCGACGCCCAGGTGCAGAAGGTCTACCCCTATCCAAAGCCCGTCGACTTCCGTAAATCCATCAACGGTCTGGCCGCGCTGGTCGCACTGGACATCAAGGTGGAAGTGTTTAACCCGGTGCTGTTCGTGTTCCTCAACCGCACCCGTAGCCGGGCCAAGATCCTCTACTGGGAGCGCAATGGCTCCTGCCTGTGGCTCAAGTGCCTTGAGGCCGAGCGCTTCAAGACCAAGCCCGATGTCGGCGACGAGGCCATCGAACTGACGGTCGACGAGCTGAACTGGCTGCTCGACGGTATCGACCTGTGGCGTAACCGACCGCATCAGGTGGGCGGCAAGTAACTGCCGTCCCTACCGCGACCGGATGATCGATCACGAGGAACAAATATGTCGGTACGGAATACTCAGTGCCGTGAAGAATCACGGTTGGTATCTTGCTATGTCTTCATAAAAAGACCAAAATTAGGTACTTAAATAAGGGTGATATTATGCAGAGTGTGCTAGCTGATGTTGCCGTCAGCGTTTCTGAACTGAAGAAAAATCCGTCTGGGGTCCTGGCCGGCGCTGGTGGAATGCCGGTGGCAGTTCTCAATCACAATCGCGTGATGGGCTATATGGTGCCTGCTGAGCTGTACGAGCAGATGATGGAGCGCCTGGATGATCTGGAGCTGATCGAGGTGGTTAAAGCCCGCTCTGGAGAGAACGGCATCCCGGTGAGTCTGGATGACTTATAAGCTTGAATTCCTGCCTTCCGCGCTCAAGGAGTGGAAGAAGCTTGGCCATACGGTGCGCGAGCAGATCAAGAAAAAGCTACGGGAGCGCTTGGAGGCGCCCAAGGTTCAGGCCGATGCCCTTCGGGATATGCCAGGTCACTTCAAGATCAAGCTACGTGCATCCGGTTATCGCCTGGTTTATCGAGTCGAGGATGAGCGAGTGGTCGTCGTAGTAGTAGCCGTGGGCAAGCGCGAACGTGGCGCGGCTTACCAATCGGCCGGTGAGCGCGGATGATAAAAAAAGAAACGAGCGTCGGTGCCACCGCGAGCAGCCCGTTCGGCTGCCCACGTTAGCTCACGCACTACCCTGGCGGTTTCCGTTCATACGCCCGCAGCTGACTGAAGATCCAGCAAGCCAGCAGCACGGCGGCCAGCAGCGGCAGAAACCGGACCATTAGAACCACTAGCACCAGAACTGCCAAGCAGCCAGCGAGAATTCCGGCAAACGCTAAAGCGGCAGCGAAGATCCGTAGTAGCTTCATCTGCGCTCTCCTTACAGGTGGCCCTGTTCCACCAGCGATAGCAGCCCTCGCGACCGACGACTATGTGGTCTAACGTCCGTCCTCCGACCAGATCCAGCGCCTCCTTCACCCTATGGGTCAGGGTTCGATCAGCCTGGCTGGGCTCGGGATTACCGGAAGGGTGGTTGTGTACCAGCACCATTGCTGCAGCGTTGTGCTCCAGGGCAGCCTTCACGATTTCCCGTGGGTAGACATTGGCGCCGTCCAAGGTGCCCCGAAACAGTTCCTGAAACGCGATCACCCGATGACGACTGTCGAGCAGGAGCAGGGCAAACACCTCATGCTCGTAGTCGGCCAGAAGCGCTTGCAGGTGGCTGAATACGTCCTTCGGTGAGGTCAGTGCTCGTCCGCGACGCAAACGCAGATTCGCCAACTGGCGGGCCATCAGCAGGATGTCGGCTTCGGTGACCGGCGATTCAACCAAATAGGTACCGCTCGGCTCGCTAGCTTTCAGCTTGTGCAGGCGCATGGTGGGCTCCTTTGGTCTGATCAGATGGAGGGATTTGGCGCTCAGCTTGCGCCTCCAGTTTCTCGGTCAGGCTGGCTTTCATCGGGGGGCGAGCCGTTTGGCTCATTGCCGATGGGCTTCCCTCGACGTGATAGAACTCCTCTACGATGGAGCCGACGTCTTCCTCGCTGTCCTCAAAAGCCCCGTTGCCGAAGCCGCGTCTTGCTGCTTCATCCAGTGCGCTCTGATCGAAGCCCGCCGCTTGCCGGTGATCATCAAGCTGACTAGCAACTCGGAGCGCCTCGGTCATGTCCATGCCGCTGCGTACCGTCAGGTCGACGTAGAAGATCGGTGTTCCGTGGCTCTGCCTGGTCGACTTGCCACGCAGACGGAGTTCCAGCGGCAGGCACGCCAGACGGTTGCCGGAGATGGCCTGGAAGTAGTGCAGACGAGCAGCTAGGGTGCGGATGCTGTTGAAGCCGGTGGTACGGAACACAAAGCTGCCCAGCGGATCTTCCTCGCCGATGACCACGTTCAACCGACCGTAGGGCTTGCACGCACTACCTTTAGCCAGCGGGCAAGCGTCCGGTGAAGGGCAGGGCAGGGACTGCACGCCGTCCTGAGTGACGCGCTTGCAGGTCTCGCCGTTGCCCACGCATAGCGGTCGCCCGGATTGCCGGTCGAACAGCGTGTAGTCAGCACGGAAGTTCAGCTCCGGTTCGTTGAACAGCAGCCGTACCGGAATGCTGCGCAGCTTGTCGTCCTTGCTTTGGCGCAGCTCATCGTTGAGCGGATGCACAAGCCAGCCCTCGCGGCTATGTACCTGAGAGGTGATCGTGAATTGGTCATCCTTTTCCGGAAGGCGCTTGCCGTTCTTCTCGATGACTTTGCCGATGGAAATCCGCCCGAGCATCGGCGGGGTGATAGCCAGACCTTTGAGCATGGTGGTTCTCCTGGAAATGAAAAAAGGCCAG
The DNA here is from genome assembly GCF_902506445.1 of Pseudomonas sp. 9Ag. Taxonomy (NCBI): domain Bacteria; kingdom Pseudomonadati; phylum Pseudomonadota; class Gammaproteobacteria; order Pseudomonadales; family Pseudomonadaceae; genus Pseudomonas; species Pseudomonas sp. 9Ag. The sequence continues at coordinate 1,972,528 of NZ_LR733836.1, read as the reverse complement.
CCGCGCAGCGCGAACTGCATGGACTGGCCAAGGGGAGGGAAGGGTTGGGAGAGTTGGCTTCAGCCGACTAGGAAACGCCGTGCGCCGGGTTTGATCAGTGAGTATTTGGCTTTCAGGTGTGGTCTTTCCTGAAGTAACCGGGCCACGTCGAAGCCGACGCTATCCTTGGCTTTGCGCCAACTGACATAGCCGTTGGTGAACTCGGCCAGCGTTGCCTCGCCCATCGCTTGTTGCAGCATCTGCTTGAGCTGAGCCTCGCGCGCATGCTTTTTATCGATGAACTGACGCAGGGCCTTGAGCTCGACGTAAGCAGCGGTCAGCCCCGGATTGTCCCTGAAGTCCACCGTCTGGCCGTCGTCTTCGGGATACAGGCAGCGCAGTGCAGTTTCAGCCGAGGCCGTCCCATCAGCGGGTGGTGGCGTGTCGGTCTCGACGTATGTCCAAAACGTGCGTTCCAGCTCGATAAGCCGAGCGATCATTTCCTCGTCGCGCTCGATGCGATGGATTTCCAGGTGCTGGCCACCGAGCACAACCGCGACATCCGCGGCTTGCTTGCCGGTAACAGCGAGCTGGTGCATCACCTGCAACTGCACATATTCGGGCACGCCTTCTTTCCAGAGGCGCGCCCCGTTTATGCCGGCTGTCTTGCATTCGAGGATCTGCACATCGTCGGCGCCGATCACTTCGCGGTCGATGTTGGCCAGCATCCAGGACATCTCCGGGTCGGGGTGCTGCAGCACGGCGTTCACACGGCGGACCCTGTTGCCAGTGCGCTTGCCGTAGTGCCAGGCCACGATGGGTTCCAGCACGTTGCCCCAGTACATCAAACTTTCGTCATCGTCGGGGTCGGTCTTTGGCAATCCAGTGTCACGTCCGGTCTTCTCCAGCCACAGTTCGAGCTGCGACTTGTAGGGGTTGAGACCAACGGCGGCTGCGGCATCCGAGCTACCAATGCCGCGTTTACGTATCTCCAGCCACTCTTCACGTGGCAGTTCCTTGGTGCTGATCAGGCGCAGGGCTGAACGGGGTTTGCTGGCGTTGCGGTTCAACGACGTTGTGGTCATGTGGTCACCTTGCAGGCGTAAAAAAGCCCGATCAGCACGAAGCTGACCGGGCGATACGATTGAGAGAGAAGTGCTTAGGCGGCGAGCTGCAGGGCGGCGTCTAGTGCGCGCTGCTTGATCTGCGCGCCTTGGCCGAACCAGGCGGAGTCCAGCCGGTACTCAGTGCTGCGCGCTCGTCGTTCATGGTCGACATACTCGGTCACGGCATTGAGCAGGCCCCAGGCGGTGCCGCGTGCCGACACCAGTTGACTGCCTCGGCCACGGCCTTCATACAGCTCCTGAACCTTGCGCAGGGCGCGTTCGTTGGGCAGCTGTTCGGGTAGTTGGCCGGTTGGGCTCACTTCGCACATGACGTTCAGGAAGAAGCCCATCGCTTCATGCCACTGCACCTTGCGCTCAGCCAGATGGCGCATGCGGTACATGAAGTCGTCCCATTGCGAGACGGCGATCCCGAGCTGCTTCTTCACCACGGCCGGATCGAAGCGAGTGTTGTGCGGCACCTTGATTGCTCGGTTAGTGCGGTCCAGAGCGATGGTTAGGGTGTTGTTGCAGACCACGCGAACGGTGGTCGGCGTTGCGGTTGTCGCCAGCGTGCCGTCGCACGAGGTGGCCAGCAGCAAGTAACTGTTGACCTGGTCGTGACCTTTAATCGCCGTGCCTTGCCCGGTGCGTGCAAGCGCCCAGAACTTGCGGCCACCCTTCAGCACGCCCGCTGTTTCCAGCTCATAGCCGGAGACCTCGGTCAGGTCCCGGTAAAACTCCAGCACTTCGCGGGGTTGCACGGTGTGGTAGCGGTTGGAGACGACCGACAGGGGAGCCTTCGTATCGGAGCGGTACAACACTTTCTGCTCGGGGTAGGAATGAATAGCGCCGAGGTGAGCTACCGCGTCGGATTTGAAATGGACCGGGCTTTCTAGGATCTGCCAGTCCATACCGGCCTCCCGTTGCCAGATCTCGATGGGTTGCTTGCGCGGTAGGTTGTTGCCGAGTCCGTGCCACGGGGTAGCGCCAACATAGGCCATTTGTTCGATGAGATGAGCCATGAAAACGATTCCTTTGGGTGCAAGCCGGCATAAAGCGCCGCGCAGAGCGCAGCAACGGCCGGTAGGGATAGAAAAAGGTAAGAAGAGGTAGCGGCTGGATCAGGCCGGCAAGTTGAAGCGATGCCCGCAAAGCAGGCAGAGGTTGTTAGCCAGGACGTGGCGGTCGAGTTTGTGGCCAAGCTGAGCGCCGAGCACACAACCGCTAACGCCACCAACCAACCCACCGATGATGGCGCCGGACACTGAACCGATGGTGATGCCAACAGGGCCGGCGATAGCGCCAAGCGCTGCGCCGGTCTGACTGCCTGCCAGCGCAGCGCTGACGCCGCGAGCAGCACCGCCCACGGTGCCTACCGCAGCGGTGATCTTCATGGCGTGGTGGAAGGAAGCGACTTTTGGGGAATGACAGCGAGGGCACTGCAATGACATGGGAGCGATCCTTCTTGGTGGTGATGTCATTGCGGTGATGTAGGGCTGAGATTTTTTCGAATCGGATGGAAGTATCGCAGGCGGAAATCAACCGGTAGCGAGTCGTTGCGTCAGCTGTTTTTGGCCACTCGCTGGCAGGAAACGGCCCGGACCGTGTAAAAACGCGGCAAGCGTTGAGCAATCAACTGCCGGGGGATTTTTTCGCGGTGCCCAGAAGGCCGCCGGACACCCGATCAGGTGCAATCGGAGATTCTGGTTGCTATGGCACTTTGGGCTTCGGCGCGCCTGCTGGAGGGCGGGAAGAGTCGTAAAACAGGCCTCAGGGCTTTATCGCGGCCATCAGCGCAGCGCTGCCCAGCAGGTTCAACACACGCTTGGGATTGTAGGGGAGCACGTGCAGGCTCATCTCGGCACTCACCCGGTCGAGCGTTTTGGTGAGGAAGTGGGTGGCGCCCATCCAGGATTTCAGGGTGCCGAACGGGTGCTCGACCGTTTGCCGGCGGATCCGCATCATCTTGGGCGCTTGATCCAGGCGACTCTGCATCGCCTCGAGCACGCCTCATGCTCCCAGCGGCTCACCCGGCGCTGTGGGCTCGGCGTACAGTGCTCTTTCAACGCGCAACTTTGGCAGTGCGAACTCGAGTAGCGGTGCAGTTTCAGCCCTTTATCGACGCTTGAGTACCGCCAGATCAGGTTTTGCCCAGCCGGGCATTGGTAATCGTTCTTGGCTGCGCATAGATGAAATCACCTTTGCCGAAGCGGCTGGCCGCTATCGCTCCCAAGGTCAGCGTCTTGGGCACGTAAACGCTGGTGGAGGCGTTCGGCTTTGACCTGAGCTACGGCAGGTTCCTGACGATCTGCAGTATCCAGTGCGGTCAGGTAACGGTTAATGCTGGACTCGATCTCTTCCATACGCCGCTGAAGCTTGGCGCTGGTGAAGCTGCGGTCGCGATTGTTGACCGCCTTGAACTTGCGACCATTGATGGCCGCCAGCGCTTCAGAGAACAGGCCAAGCCGCTGACAAGCACCACGAACGGCCGACAGACGCCGCGGATAGCCTTGTCGTTATCCTTACGGAAGTTGGCGATGGTCTTGAACTCCGGCATCAAACGTCCGGCCAGCCATATTAACTCACGTTGCGCTGAGCTTCGCGTTCGAGACGGCGACTGGACCGGATACGATTGAGATAACCGTAAATGTAGATTTTCAGCCGGTCGGCAGGATGGTACGCAGGTCTGCCAGTTTCCGCCGGGACAACACCCTCGAAAACCAGTTGGCCAAGGTCGAGTTCATCGACGAAAACATCGGCCACCCGCACCGGGTTGGTGTTCGCCACGTAGTCATCCAGGCTCTCGGGAAACAGCGCGCTTTGACCTCGATGCCCTCGATGCGCTCCCTGGTTAAAACGCAAGCGCCTCTAACATCGGATCAATTGGGAACGCTTGTGGGTCGTGTCGCCGCTGGTCGTGGCATAGAACCTAGTGGGCCGCGTTCTGTGCAACAACCTGTAGGCTCTGGCTGGTCTGCTGGCCAGGATGGAGGCGAACATGAGCGGCGCTCGAGTCAATCATGCTTTACGTCATACCGTGCTTAAACCAATCTGCCTTGCCGCTGCTCGGCGTACGTCCCGCCGATGACCTCCTCGCCGCCGCGCTCAGCTTGATCGGATTGCGCACCTTCATACACATACTCGGCCTTTACAGGTTACGGCCACTCCAAAACAAGTCGTTTAAGCATCTGACTGGATTGTTGAGAGGGATGGGCTTTACTTGGGAAGGTTGGCCATCGCTCGTCTCAGTAACAGCGGCAATGGATGATCGAAATACATCAATCCAGGAGGGAAACGCATGCCAACAAGGCAACCGAATCCGGCCGACGGAAGCGCTGACGACGCTTGGTGGAATGATGTTCTCCGCCAAGCGCTTGAGGATATTGGGGCGGCCCAGCAGAGGTATCCGGACCTCTTTCCGCAGGGCATCAGCAAGGTCGAACTACAATTCGAGGCCAAGCCGAACTTGCATGTAAAGATGTTGGTGGAGGGGCCACAAGGTAGCCAGGCCGCAACGACGACCGGACTCGAGCCTGACGATCAAGCCCAGCACTTCGAGTCGATACTGCAGCCCGCCTCTCTACTGACGAGCGCTTCGCCGGCCGAGGGGAAGAGCACCAACCAAGCGAAGCTGAAAGCCGCCAAAACGTTGGAGGGTGCGGCGAAGTTGTTCGAACCTGCATGCAAGGGCGAGGTCAGCAGCTATGCAAATAACTGTGCGCACTACCTGTCTGACGCGCTCATCGACGCAGGCTTCTCCGATCTGTCTAGTGCACACGCCTGCGTCACGCATCGCTGCGGCACACCCGACTGCACCTCAGGTGGCAAGAGGCCGACGCGGGCAAAGGACATGCGATGCTGGTTTCTCGAGAAGGATGGCAGCCCGGTCTCTTCTGTCCAAAGAGGAACGGGCTTCTACGCCGTCTATCAGGAAAGGCAGTCGGACGGCCAAGGTCACGTCGTCATCCTTGATTCAGGCACCTGGAAGTTCTACGGCACTGGCTGGTATGAGGCAGGGCAAGCTGCGCCGAACGATTGGAAGCACGAATACTTTCAGTGGTGAAGTTCCCCGGGATGTCTGAGCGTATTGACTTGCGTTCGCTGTCGGCACCTCCACCGACCTTTCGAGGAAGTGAGCATGTATTACGCAGTGCGTATTTCATTGCTGCATCTGCTTGGGATCATAGCCTTGCTGGCCGGTTGTGCAAATGTCCCGTATAGCTTCCGGATCGAGCCTGCGGAGGAGCTCATCGATCGGGTCATCCTTCCTCCCGGTGCCGAATTCCGGGCTGATAGCCTCGTGCTGCATGTCGAGCGCGATAGTCCGCAGTGCCAAAGGCCTTTGCCTATAAAGAAAACTGCACATATCACCGTTTCAAACCTCTATTGGCCCCGCACAAGCTCGTATTTGCTGAAAATTACAGTCCCTCAGAATGCTGCCCGCAGACACAATCTTCTGCCCCCTGCTCAATGCCTCAATACGTCAGTACGGGCCGCGCCGAACAATGTGAGTTGTCCCCAGTTTATTGTTGAGGAGAAGGTGGCTGAAGCGATAAGTGGGGACTCCGCCTGGATGCAGTGCGTCCCAGCGGATTCAGATTTCGCCACAGATATACTGCAGGTGCTCCCCCATAGTGCGAGTGGTTCTGGCGCATTGCGTGAGGAGCTCACTTATGCCTATTCGGCTCCTGCAAATGCGGTGGAAGTCGTCCAGTTACTGCCGGGCGCTAGGGTATGCGTGAACAGAGACTACTCACTCGTACCCGGGAGCCCAACCGCTTGGGCAACATCGCACTTGTGCACGGAATTGCTCAACGCACTGGACGCGAAGGGAAGGGTCGTTCTCTCCAGAACCGATACCGGCCACACTTTCCCGTACGCGAGTGACCTGTACAAGGACGATGGGAAGGTCCACGAGGCGCGCTCATGGCTGGCGGTACGCGCCGCGCTCGCTCTCGATATGCCGCATGGCGCGTTCATGTACGTCTACTACAGCGGCTATGGCATGCACAACAAGCCTCCGGCTACTCAAGAGGAGAGCCCATGGTCTTTGGAACAAGCAGGGCGTATCTACCCAACCGGGGAGGTTACCCCCCCTGTTCCTCTGACTCCTATCCTGCTAGCTCACACAAAGAGATTGAAACTCGAAGGATCAGAGCCGCCTACGCTGGAGGCGCTCTGTCAGGGGAGTGATGACAAGGACAAGAAGCATTGCTTCGCCTTCCCAGACTTTTCTTTTGTCGATGTGCTGCGACCGTTTTCCGTTGATGGCCGAGTGCTGTTCGCCCCATCTGGAACCCTGACGTCGGATGTTCCCGAGATTAGGCTCTTATTCCCCGCTAACGCGACGCGTATTTTCCGCGGCCGAGCAGTGCCAATCGCGTTCGATGTCACCAAACAACAGAACGCGATTCCAATCGCAGCGGGTGATCGCTTTGGAGGGCAACCATGAGCACAATCAAGCTGGTCAGGGTTCACGAACAGCTGTATGTCGTGGACGCGTCGCCTGTCGACGTGGGGCTTGGCCGCGAGAAGGTTCTCTGCTTTATCCCGTTCACCCCAAGACTTGAAGACCAATTGGACCTCGAAAAGGTTTTTGGTTTGCAGGGGGCTGTTGCGTTGGTCAGTGCCCCTAGTGGTTCTACTTGGAAGGTCAACAGGGACTTCGTCAATAGAATCGCAGGGACGGCGAGTTGTGTGTTGGCGCTGGTACGTTTTGACCAGCGCCTCTCGTTTAAGATTGACGAAAAGATTGAAGCGAGTGCCGCAGGCGGTAAATGGGTTGTCTCGAGGCGATGTGCTATTCGACCTGAGTTTGGCGATTTGAAAGGTCAGGGCAATGTTGGAGCTCAGATTCCGATTGGCGCCACGCTGACGTTGTTGAACAGCGGGGAGCAACTTCAGTTCGATGTACCCGCAGCTTTGCCTATCGAACTAGATGGATTCGCCATGTACGGGGCGCAAACACCCCGCACGCGCCAGCTAACGCTGAGTTTCCTGCCCAAAGATCCAGGCCGACTCCACTTCAGTCTCGATATACCTGTGGTCAACTACAACACTGACCAGCCAATGTTGGGCCTTCACTATTTTCGGGCTGTATGGGACCCGCTTAGCAACGCGTTCCAACTAAGGCGTTTTCAATACCCTTTGTTTTCTCTACCGCCTAGTGCTGGTAGCACCATGCTGCGGCTAACGGCCTCGCTGGATCTGCGGGAGCCTTCCCCGGGAGACGTTGCAAGCGCAATGCTTCGTTCCTGGGTTCGTCTGGAGGAAGTCTCTCGCAAGGGCATCGTGCAAGGCGACGTGCCGCTCAATCTGTTCTCACCAGACGGACAGCGGCTCTTCGCTACCGCATCGAGCATCAGAGACTATCTTGAGTTTCACTTCGCCACCGCCCCGACGAGGATGACCTCGGCTGCCGGTGTTCCGTCTTACAAGGCTGTTGTGCTCCTGCCGCGAGGCAGCGTCGATCTCAAGTCTCCATCGGGCGCGCTGCTAGGAGGCAGTCTGTTGGAGCGGGTGTCCAACATCGAACGCCTGACTTTCAATCTGGATGATCCTGCAGACGCACTCGATGCATGGCTGTACGACAACAATGGAAGGCGTGTATCCAAGACCAACGACACGGAGGAGCAGCCAGACGCGTATCTATCAAAGTACGCCATCACCTCTGCGGCTTCATATAGCGCCAGCAAGCATCCGCCGATGATTAAGTTCTCACCTGATCGTTTGGCCCTTTACTCGCTCGATGCAGCGGCAGGCAGCTACCGCCCCATCCAATGTGGTGTACCGGATCGACTCCCAATCGCCCCCATGGATTTCGATCAACCGCCAGCAGGCAATGCGGCGCGTAATGCATTCGAGTCTACGGTGATAGCGAGACATCGAGCTGGCCTTCTGGCGAGCGCGGCTATCATCCGCGCTGCATCGAGCCAGGTGTTCGAGTTCGGCGCCCGCCAGGATTCTTCGACCACCCCGCAAGGTTTCAAGGTTACTGACGCGGGAGCTTTCTGGTCAGAAGTCGAATTTGCTCGAGGGAAGACATGGCGCATCGCGCTGGGCTTCGGTTCGGACGCCACCATCGCCACGGAGCTGCAGCGAGCTTTCCTGCAGAAAGAGATATTCATCGTCGCCCGATGCTTGCCTGCGGTTCCGCCTGGCACGCTGCGGAAGCCTGCCTTCTCGCTCGAGTTCATCGGCAGCAGTTGGAAGTTCCGCACGTCGATCGAGAGCTCGCAGACGGTGACCGCTGCGGTGCCGACCGACGACTCTCCTCTTGTCATCATCAAATTCGGCTCTCGCGCACTCGCCGACCTCGTCGAGGACTCCAAGGATTGGACCAGCACGGCGACGTTTGTCGGCAATCCGGCGGACGTGACCGCAGTCCAGGAGCGAATGAGAAAACTCATCGAGGAGCTGAAAGAAGAACACGATGCCGAACTAAAGAAAACGGGAGGCACGAAGACGGCAGATTCGTTCCCGGGCCCGTTCGTGAACGCGGATCCTGCGCGTCAGACCGGCAAGCTTCTGGACCCGAACTGGAACGGCGTCGTCGTGCTGTCTATTCCGATGGATGTGGAGCAGCAAGACGGCCCATTCCCAGCAGACCTGCAGCCGATTTTCGACAGCTACGAGCGTGGTATCCGCGCTACGGTCCTTTGCGCCGACCTGCGCCCCGCAATGGCGGGAAGCAGCGAGCCCTCTCAAGTGCTCGCCCTCATTCGCTACTTGAAACCAGGCGCTCTCGACATCAACAACGGGAGCGATCCGGATTGCTCTGGCGGCTTCGACCTGAAGTTGCTCAAGGTGCGGCTGCGAGCGGCACTCGTGGAAAAGTTCGAATGCAGGTTAACGCTACGCCTCGAAAAGTTTTTTGGGCAGAACTTCGGCAAGGATGGCGAACTGATCGGAGCGTACGACCGGCGGTTAGAGGGTGGCGTGCCGGTCGACGTGTATAGCTTTTCGCTAGAGACCCCTCTTACGCAAACCTGGGGCCCCGGATCCTTCCTCAAAACTGCGGCCCTGACACGGTTAGGGTACGAGCGAGCACGGCCCGATAAAGACGGCCCGCGCGGACGCTTTCTGATCAACGGCAGTCTGGATTTCGATCTTGAGCACGTCGGTGTAACCGGACTCCAGTTTGACCGGCTGGGGATCGAGTTCAGTGCAAAGGACCGGAGCTTCTTGTTCAATCCTGGACTTCTCAAAGTCAACGTCGATCGAGACAAGTTGAGCAAGCTGCTTGGAAAACTTCCATTTCGTCTTACGTCATTCGTGTTCGGCCGCATTGGGCCAGACAAGCTCCTATCGCTGAGCGACCTAGGTTTTCAGCCTCTCTTCGGGGGAAGCGGCGGGGGCGCAGGGCTTTTCTCGTACGGTTTCACTTTCGACCTCGACCTAGGGGGACTGGGCGCGCTGTCCAAGAAGCTCGAGGGCTTCAAAGGGGAGTTGCTCCTCGCATGGCAGATGGTGTCTGGAAAGCTCAAGCTTAGCCTGGGCTTCAAGCTTAAGGGCAACAAGGGGGGAGCGCTCGACTTCTCTCTGCTCGACGTTATCCAGGTGCGCGCCAAGCAGTTCGGTTTTGGCCAGCTAAGAAATGGAGATGCGTACTACATCTATGCTGCTGGTCTGCAACTGCGGCTGCTGGACCAGACCTTCCCGGCGCAAGACGCAGACCAGAGCATCTTCGTGTTCTACCCGTCTACCGGCGGTACCGTTGCATGGCTTTATGCTCGCGTCGACGGCAAAAAGGATTCAATGATCCCGCTTTTTGCAGTGGGCCAGCGGGTGGATGTCACCGGCCTCTTGAGCAGCCAGAGCACATTAGATGGCATCACGGCGATCAAGAAGGCGTTCAAGGCGACGCTGGAGCCTGGAAACCTTCCGTATGACGGGACCTCCGGCGTCACCTACAACCCGAATGCGGATTGGCTTCTTGGTCTCGAAGCACGCGTCCTTGATGTTGCGACTCTGCAACTCCTCATTGCCGAGCCCACGCATTATGGAGCTCGTGTGGTTATCTCCAGGGAGCAGTTCAAGTTCCTCAAGAGCGACTGGTTTTTCGACCTGCTATACCGCCGCCTAGACGAAGACACGGGCATCTTCTCAATGGAGGTGCCGCCGCCGGTCGACCTGCTCGATTTTGGAGCAGTGCAGGTCGTCCTACCCACAATCCGTGGCGAAGTTGGAACACCTGGAAATCACATCCTGGTCGATCTGGGCTATCCAGGGAGGAAGTCCATCGCAGCTTGGCAACGCACGGGAAAGATCGTCGCGGGTATCTTCGGTGGCGATGGTGGCGTGTATCTGGGCCGGGTTGCGCCGCGTACCTTCCCGGTTAAGCTGACACGAGAGTACTCGAATGCCTATCAACTTAAGAGTGATAGCTGCTTTACGGTCGGCATGGCTGGCTCATTCGGGCTTATGCGTTACTTCAGTTCAGGACCCATGAGCGGCCATGCTTCCCTGACCGGCTTCTTCATGCTCGAAGGGGCGCTCGCCACCGTGCAATCGACTCCAAACGCCCCGCAGTCCAACCCGCCTCTCGCCCATCGCCCACCGTCGACATACCTGATCCTCGATGGTCAGTTCGGCGTCAAGGGATGTATTGAGGCCTGCGTGGACTTCAAGCTTATCAAGGCGTATGTCGGACTTGAGTTTCAGGCCTCCTTCGGGTTCACCTACGAGACGTGGCAGGAAATCGTCTTCAGCGCAGGGGTTGTGCTGAGTGCATATGCCCGACTTGTGATCGCCCGCATCAAGATACCGTTCGACGGATCCTTCGAAATCGTGCTCGTGTTCCGGTTTTCCTTCGAGGCGAAGTTCGAGCTTCGCCTCTCGAACGATGACCCACGATGGAATGATGTCTTCGAGAGGAATTCGATCACCTCCCCGCCGGTGCCGATAATTCCCTCTAGCCGGCCACGTCCGCCGCAAGTGCGTCCCGCTGGCAAGCTTCTGGCCAAGTGGACATGGGCAACACCTACGCTCCAGGCTCTTGGTTACCAAAACAGGAACCCAGTCGAGTTCTGGCTCGTGGCTGTGCCGACGCTTGCGGATGGGACTGCTCCAAGCGGTCGGCGAACTCCAGGAGTGGTCGGCCATCTGATCGCAGGAGAGCACCCGGTTTATGTGAACCGGCCGAATTCAGTGAACGCGCTAGCTGATGCGCTGATCCGCTGGATGCTGCCGCAGGTGAAGGGCATGAAAAAGTGGGATGGTGGCACCCGCATCGGGCCTCACGATCTCGACCTGATGGATGCCCACATGGCACTGCAGCCAGAGGGCAGGGACAGCCGCTTGGTGGGAAAATCAATTCCAGCGGAGCTGACAGGCTACAAGCAGAACCCGGATGAAGAGGGAGAGCGCTTGATCTCGCAGGAGGGAGACATCGCGAAACCAAGACCCGGATTCAGGGGCCTCACGTGGCAGCGCCTGCTGGAGCTCTACCGCGATTGCCTGGATGTCCAGGTCTTGTTGCCCAAAGACAAGAGCGACAAGGAGAAGACTGAGCCGGCGTGTGTACCGTTTCCGCTACCTCCGCTGTTCGAGCTGTCTTATGTTGTCCAGGCGTTAGATGGGGCTAATTGGAAGACAGTCAGCGAAGTGAAGCGCGACCTTAGCACCTACCAAGCGCTTTCCGAGAGCGAAGTTGATGAACTGCAGCGACAGCTCGATCGATTCCACGCGTTGCTGAAAGCCGAGCGTGATGTTGTGAGTGCCAAGGCCGCCACTACGCGACCGATGCAGGAATGGATTTTCCTCAGCTGGCACCATTTGTTCTGCAGCGAATTGCTACGCCTGGCGATTGATACGCTGGAAGTGCTAGGTGAGACGACATTCGAGGCACTTCGGGCCGAACTGGTAGCAGGCCCTCAAGGGCCCGCCTTTCGAGCGGCTCAAGGTGTGTCGAGACTGTTTGCCGGAGGCCTGCGCTTCACCAAGGATGGGAAAACGCAAGGTAGCTTCACGCTGGCGGGTACGCTGTTCAATGCGCCCCAACTCGCCCCAGGGGAGCGTGCGCTCCTGTGCTTGAAGGAGTCTGCCGGTGCCGCCGGATGGCCGCTAAATGGGGGGCATGTCGCTGGTTGTGCAGCGGACGGTCTTCCGGCGGAGACATTAGGATACGAGGTCACTCAGCTGAGCCAGGAGTCGGACTTCGTCGTCCCGACATTCACGCCGAGACGGTCGGAGGGGTACGAAGACTTACCGAGGGAGTTCCCGCTGTCAGCGTCCGCAACCATGGGCTCGGATTCTGTGCATGCTCTCCCGAAGGAACTTGTGCTGGCATTGCTCGCTAGTCAAGGGTTGGTCATTGATTGGAAGGCACGCATTCGCAATACAAAGAACGAGCTCAAAGATCTCGAGCCGCATCCTACCGCGCCCAAACCCCAGACCGCTCTAAAGCTCCGCGGCATATGCGTCGCCTCAGACGCGCGCTCCTTCGAGATCGGGTTGTTGCCGCTCGCGCTGGAAGAGCGGGAACTCATCCACGCCCTTGCGGCTGCTGCAATAGTATCTCTACGCATCGGATACCGTTTCGCCGACGTTGCACCGGAGGTGCCATATGCGGAACTCACTCCCGACAACCTGAGATCTCTCAGCGCGTTCAGGATTGATGTTTCCCAAGAAGAGCGACCGACGGTGCGCGCATCAACGAGCCTATTTCCCTTTTTTGCACAGGGTTCGCAGGAGCTGGTCGCGCTCCTCTCTGCATGGGCGAAGACTGGTTCGCGGGCGTGCAGGATGACCGTACCGCTGCCCCCCAGTGGCGGCACGCCGATCCGAAGCGCTGAAGTCGAAGTGATGCTTCTAGCGAACGCTGATGTGGGCGGGGGCAAGTACGATCGGCTTGGTAATGCAGTCGTCGGTGTCCTCCCGCCCGGTGCAACCTGGTTTGCGATAACGCCCGAGCTGTTAAAGCGCGTACCCGCATCTCCTCCGGAGGCAGTGCTGGTCGAGGTGCAGCGTAACCCAATGAACCAGGCATTGGTGCGGATGCCGACGCGCCTGCTGGGGTTTACTGGGCAGGAAGAATGGGTTTCCGTCGGCCGCCTGCGCGATTTCAGGGATAGAGCGGCCTTCGGGTCGTCGCCGGCAAGCCTCGCATTTGTTAGCGACTTCGATGCGTTCGTGAGCCAAACCGAGGCTGAGGCAAGCCATTTCGACTTGCTCGCGATCCGGGTCAAGATCGACGGCACCGAGAAGATTGGCTTCGAAACCAGCCTCCCGCTCATACCCACCACGCAAGAGGGGCCGCAGTCGCTCGCCTATCTTGGGCAATGGCATCTCTACCGGGGATTCGTCCCGGTCAACCTCCTGCTAGGAGCTACTGCCTCGCCGTATGCGCTCGTCGGAAAGAGAGTCGAAGTACATGGCCGCCTGCGGGACCACTACGGCCAGCAGGCGCCGCATCAGCCGGCGCGGGTATTCGAACGCATTGAGGAGTACCGTGACGAACTTGTCGGGCCTAGTGCTTGGGAACACATCACTGCCTTCCTGCGTTCAACGAAACAGGGCGTTTCGCTGGTTTTGCGGGCGAACGTGCGTGCGTGTTGGCTCGAAAGAGATCGCGCTGACTTTGTTCACCGCCGCCTGAATCTGATCCGGCATCAGTTCGAAGACAACGGGTTGCAAGTTTCCGCGCAATGGCGTTTCGGAGATATGTCCTCCACCTCGATCGACAAGGTGGCGTTCGTCAAGACGCTACTTGGTTCGCTGGAGGCGTCGCTCACCGTTGAACCGAAGAACACGTTCGTTGAGCACATCATGGCACTTAAGCTCCCAGTGCTTCCGAAGGGCTGGGAAGTTGAGCCGTTCGCTGCCGTGCTCCGGCTGTCGCGGACTGTGGGCATCTTGGGAAGGGAGCCAGAGTTAGTACGTGAAGTGGCGACATTACTCAGTCCAGAGGGACTCTCGGTGAGGGGCGGCACGGACAGTGTCGATGAGCTCAAGAAGTTCTTCGGACCGATCGCAGCCCACTTCGCTGCGAGCCTTGCGGTGTGTGATCCGGCTCTGACGCACTCATCCTACTTCCTAGTCAACCAAAAGTGCATCAGCGGCGAGATCCTTCAAGACGACGATGGTTTCCACGCCATCCTGCCTTTTGCAAACAAACCCCTCTCAGTGAAGAAGTTCGACTCGACGCTCGTGGATCGAGATTTGGATTCGACTCTTTCGGCGGCGTGCGAGAGCCTAGACGAACTCCTGGAAGAGAGTCGACTCGGCTCGGTGCGCGACGCAGTGAGCTCGCTATTGTCACTTAAGCGTCAGCTTGGGGTGACCTGCGGGCAAAGGCTCCGAAACATATTCACCGGACAGGAGTCTCCTGAACTGTCGCGCAGAGCCGTAGAGGACGCCGTGTCGCGGCGAGCCAGTGAATGTTGGCGGCTTGCCTCGATCGCCGAGTTGGCGGTGAAGCCTAAGCAGGCCGCTACAAGCGGGGCCCTGCTGAAAATCGTCGGTGATTTCCAGGATCCCGGTTCACCTGGTACCGTTGCACCTAAGCAGTCGCTGCCAGTCTCGACCACAGGGATCCAATGTGGCGACGATTGGCGAGTGCCCATCCTCGCCTGGATGGGAGCAGATCCGGGGCTTGTTACCGTTCCGGCCCTCAAGTTCGAGAGTCGGTATGTTTTCGTAGACCTTGCTGCGTTGAAGTCGCTGGCGCATACAGGCGCTGGCACGCTCTGGTTGCGTCTGGTCGATCTTGGCTCGGCAAAGGTTGAGTTCACGCTGCCTGCTTTCACGGCCCCTGCTCCGCTGCGGCGAGCGCTCGAGACGCCGGTTGCTTCGGGACATGTTGGGGTCGCAGCAAACCTGAACCCGCATACGGTCACGGCAGCGAAGCTCTGGAACTATGCCGCCACCTACACGGTGCCAGGAAACGGCCTTCAGAAGGAAACCGATGCGGTATACGTATCGGTGACGTCGCCTCAAGGCAGCAGTTTGCTGACGCTTACTAGCAACCCCGAGCAATCCCTCCTTGTGGCGGCGGACAGCTTCATCGCAGCCGCGCGACCCGGCCCCAGTGGGGCAACCGACCTCGTGAAGTTGAGAGAGGCTGCCGACGATTTCGCCGCAAATATTGCGGGGTTCGGACCCGTGTATAACATCGCCAGCGCCGGGACAGAGATTGCAAAGGCTTGCATCCGATATGACGGATCTACGTGGGTAAGCAAGAATTTTGGCCCCCATGACGTGACCGTAGAGGTTCCCCACGGAGCCTCACTCACCGTGAGGGTAGAAGGCCTCGACGCATGCGGTTATCCGTGCGCAACCACCGACCTCTACGCGACGCGAAACGAGGAGCTCAAGGCTGGCTTCGGGGCGAACCCCAGCAAACGTCGAATCTCCAAGGGATTCGTCTATGCAACGCCTTCCGTTGGGTTCAAGAGCGGGGCCTTGCCTTCGCAAGAGGTCTCCAGGACGGTCATCGGCGGAGTCGCTTCGGATGATGCAGAAGCGTGGCTCACCAGCCTGCTGGGTGATCTACTTGGCGAATCAAGTCCCGCACAAAGAGATCTGCTCGTCATCCAGTGCAGACTGGGGTTTTATCCGAACAGCGTGTTTTCACTGATAGGCGAGTCAGACGAGCCGGCAGCAGTGATGATGCTGACCTGTGGCGCGGCGACATCGCCGAGCGTGCTTCCTCAGAAAGCCGGTGCAGCCACAAAGGCATGGCTCGCTGAGGTCGACGGTTCCGCGGCATTGGGTTTCTGGTGTGCGGAAATTGCAGTGTTTCGTGACGCATCGAGTGAGGCCCCTGAAAGGGTTCTGGCGATAGGGCGCGTGCGTGGTCGTCTGCCCGCCAAGAAGGCCAAGGAGGGCAACGCGAAGAAGCGCAAGAGCGCCGCGAGCCCGCGGGTGCGCCGCAAAGACTCCTTCTAGCGTGCGAGGTAGTGCAGTGCATGAAGGTTGAAGCATGAGGTTCCCGCGCACGACTACCTAGAACCCAGCGTCGAGCTTGGCGTCACGAAGGAGTCTCCGAAGGTGAAGGCTTGACGGCATCAGAACGACGCCCTTCAAGGAGCCTTCGCCAGCAAATCAAGTTGTGGTGGCTTTAAGCCACGCAATAGTAGTGTCGGAGTTTGACCGTGGAGCGCTGAAGCTTGTCAAACCGATTCAATTTCGCGGCATGGCTATTGAGTCAGCATGCAATCGTCGGAGGAAACTATGCTTGATGCTGATCTGGTCAGGGGAGTGGATAGCCAAATATAGCTGCCTCAACGCCGGCCGAAGGCTGTCGTCTGCGGTAGATAGCCAGACGCAGCAGCGTTGAGGCTGGGCCCGAGATAGGAGGTGAAGGACCTTCGAGCGCAAGGCGTTGTAACCATCACTGTGAACAGCTCACAACAGCAACGAAGCTGGAGAGCATCGCTACTCCGCTATTGCTGCTACGAATAGCAGAAATAGCAGAAATAGCAGAGTAATACAGCTGAATTGGCGCCTTGAACGATGCGTCAACTTATCTTGGCCCATGGATTTCGGCCATACGCAATAGATGTGCTTAAATAAAATTCTGATCGGAAAGCGCTGCCGGTTACACCTAACTTCTCGCTGCGTAGCATCCCTTCGCATTGGTTCTGAGCGGAGGAAAAGCCATGCAGCGGTCAGTTGGTGTGAAAGATAGCGACGAGCGGGGCTTCGACGATCGAGCGGTTGAACGAGTGCTGCGGTTAAAGACGCTGAGCGCACTTCTCGGAGTGGGGCGATCGACCATTTACGATTGGATGAATAGTGGGTCTCCTAGGTACAACCCGTCATTTCCCCGGCCCTTCAGGCTTTCGGGAGGCAGCAGAGGCGCCATTGGTTGGCTTTCGTCGGACGTTGCTCGTTGGCTCGATTCTGTTTCTGTGGCCGATAGAGCAGGGGTGGGCCAATGAGGTCAGCAGTGCTGCCGAGGGTCAATGCATCGTTCCCGTATTTGCCGCAGAAGTGGCTTTTTTCTTCGGCGATAAGGGAGGCGGAGAACAATATTCAAGCCCCGCAGCCTCTGATCTGCTTCTCTGCGTTAACGGCGCTATCAGTAGCTTTGCAAGGACTTTATGACGTGCGCAAGCCGAATGGCCAATGTGTACCGACGTCCGTCATGTTGCTTAGTATTGCTCAATCTGGAGAGCGTAAGTCGACCACAGAAAATCATTTCATGGAATCAATAAACGACTTGCAGCGAAGCGAGTATATTTCCTATCAGGCTAGCGTTAAAAAGTGGGAGTCTAAGTTAAAGATATGGAATGAAAAAAATAAAATAATTCTTAAAGCTATAGGAAAAAAAACAGAGAAGGGCGAGTCTACCGACGAGGAGGAAGCGCGTCTGTTGGCGCATGGGGAGCAGAAGCCTGCCAAGCCAAAGCGGTTCAAAATCATTTATGATGACTCAACGCCCGAAGCGCTTTTCTGGGGGTTGAATAGTGATTTATCCACTGCCGGCTTGATATCAAGTGAGGGTGGGAGCGTGCTCAACGGGCGAGCTCTCAATGACCTTCCTAAGTTTAACGCTATTTGGAGTGGTGACTCTATTACGGTTGATCGAAAGACAGCAGACAGTTACGAGCTTATCAACGCTAGGTTGACAGTATCGATAATGGCTCAGAAAAGCGCTTTCGAAGAATATGTAAGACGTTGTGGGGAAAAGGCCAGAGGCTCTGGTCTTTGGGCTCGTTTCTTGGTTTGTCATCCTGAGTCGACCCAGGGAAGTAGGTTTATAAAGAACGGGGTTCTTTCGTGGAAGTACAAAGAAGAGTTTCAAAAGCGGCTCGCCACAGTTGTACGTGAAAATCTCCGTCTACTCGATGACGCTTCCGCTAGCCGAAAGGTATTGGAATTCTCTCGCGAGGCTGCACAGTTGTGGCTAGATGCATTTAACGAGATAGAGTCTAAAATAGTGGCTCATGAAAGGTTCGATGGGCTAGGCGATCATGCTTCAAAATTGGCTGATAATATTGCACGTGTTGCTGCGCTTTTGCATGTTTTTGAAGAGGGTGATACTGAGATCTCCAGGGCTACACTTGCTTTTGCAATCGATTTCTGTACGTGGTGCTCAGATGATTTTTATAGGCTTTTTATGCCGCAAAGACAGGAAATTAGCGATGCAATAGAGCTAGATGAGTGGTTGCAGAAGTTTCGCGAAAAAGGAGCTACATGGATGTCAGCAAACTATATTCGCCAACACGGGCCTTATAGGTTGAGGAGCAAGTTGCGCTTAGATGCGGCGCTGAAGGAATTATGGCTTGATAGGCGTTTAGAGTTTTATAAGCAAGGCAAGACTAAGTGCATCACGCTCTAGTTTTTGGTGGTCTTTTTTGGTGAGACTGATAGGTGGTTTTAGGGATTCCCCGCTTCGACAGAGATTTCAGGATGAAATCCGCAGTATCTGAGACGACGCGATCAAAACGACTGGACTTAATGAAATCATCTAACGGTTTTTCCAAATGAGCTGCTGCTTGTTGAGCGCTTTTCCAAGCCCCGCTGGGGGGGGATTTTAAGAGTTCGACTAAATGGTCTTCTACTTCGGTTCTAATTTTCTTTGTGGCTTGGCCGCCGTGCGATGGGCCCTTCAGGCTGTTCGCTGCGTTTTCTATAATTTGTGCGTATCCAGATACAAAGCCTAGATAGTAAGCTAGATGTGGCGACAAGGCTTCTGCTTGTAAGTTATTTTTTTGCTCAAGCTCTTTTATTGCCGCGCGCTGATATAGCTTGGCGTAGAAGAAGTTAAGGGTTAGAGGGTTGGCTTGTTCTGTGGTTCTGGTCCAGCATGAAACGATTGTTTCATTGCTTATGATGCTGCTGTTTAGGAGTTTATCAATGCGTTTGCTAAATCCATAGCCATCCTCATCCGGCCAAAGCTCTTTCATTATGGTTCTTAGCTGTATCGAGGCTTTCGCTACGACGGTGTGGATGTCTTGGTTGCTTATTTCGCTTGGTAGTATTGGCGCTGGGATCGTTGTCATTCTTATCTTACATCTAGTGAGTTAATTAAGGGCGCCGCTGTGTGTGCAAGTATTACAACGTGGCTTAAGTTGAGATTTAAATTGCTCGACTAGGAATAATCGGTATTATGTTGTTAACTGTTTTTCAACGTTAAAGCGCTTGTTAAACCTTTATGGGCTCCGGGCTGATGTGTGTGACTATACAGCGACGCCGCTTGCTGGCTGATCCATTAAACGTTAGTAGCGAGTGTTTCAAACATTTGCGGCTCACGGCGCGCCCATCTTGGATGCTTGCGGTGCGTCGCCCGGCCAGGAGGGGACACGCTGGGTCAGCTGCTCGAGATGCTGGCCGAGGACCAGCCAAGCTCCGGCCATTTCCTTCGTGTAACTATGACGCTGGTACGTACGTTTCACCTTGTTTTCCTCGGTGTGATTGAGGCAGCGTTCAGCGACTTCTGGAAGAACGCCTAAAGCAGTCATTAGCGTCGCCCCGGTTCGCCTGAGATCATGTGGGGTCCATTTCCCACCTTTTAGTATAAGAGCTTGGGCTTTGGCGCTGCGATTGTTCAAAATTCCTTGATCAGGCTGGCGTTGTCTATCACCTAATTGTTTGGTCACAGTTTTGGAGCAGACTGGGCCGGTATCTTTGGTGTTGGGATAGCACCACTGGCTTTTTCCGCTGAAGGCCTCGACTATCTTGAACTGGTGAATGGCAAATTTGGATAGGGTCACAGAGTGAGCTTTGCCATTCTTGCTATCTTCAGCTGGGATGACCCAGCTGCCTGCTTTCAGATCGATGTTTTCCCAGCGCGCGTTCATCAGCTCACCGATACGGCAGCAAGTGGAAAGGGCGATCCAGATTGCCGCTTCCGTCGAAGGAAGGAGGCCCGCATTAGGGGCCTGCCTAGCAAGGAGGCAAATTTCTCCTTCACTAAGCACCCGATCCCGTTCAACATCTTTACCGCCGATTTTGGACTTTCGGATGCTGGCGGTCGGATCATGATTGAGAAGATCTCGGTCAACCGCAAATCGAAACATCTGTCGCATCAGACTGAAAATCAGCTTGGCCATACGGTTGACACCGCGGGCTAACAGAGCGTCAGTCACCTCTGTGATATGGCCTTTTCTTACCTCATCAAGAGGCAGCGCGCCGAGACGCGGTAGGACGTCCTTGTTGAACATGCGGCGAACCTCATCGCCACCATCCTTGCGGTTGATCAGGTCAACCTTCGCCCAATGATCAAACAGGTCCTGGACGGTTTTCCTGGCGGCCAGTCGGGCTGCGGCCGCTTTCGCGACTGCTTCGGCAGCAGCTATCCGCGCTAGCTCAGCGTCACGCGAAGCGGCACGGGCAGCTTCCTCCGCCTCGAGATGTTGCTTAACATCCTTGATGCCAGATTTATGAAGCCCAGCAAGCTCCTTGGCTCTTAGCCCCGCCTCTGCGAGCGTCATCGTTCCTTCGCTTCCGTCACGGCTGTACGTGCCGATGGGGAAGGTCACGCGCTCGCTGCTGCCGTTGGTGTAGCGAAAATAGAAGAGGCGTTCGCCGCTCGGGGTGATACGTGCGACCAGGCTGCCGTGCCCCCAAATAGCGACCTCGCTCAGCCACTTGTCGCTTGCGCCGGGTTTAGCGGTCATCTGACGATCTGTAATCTTGGCCATTTGGGCGGCTTCTCCGTTGCCAATTCGTTGCCATTTGAGATTGTCTGGTTGCCAATTGGTTGCCAATTGAGATCGGCTTTGGTCGTATGGCTTCGGAGTATTTTGGACAAGAAAAGGGCTAGAAGCCAGCAAAATCAATGGTTTGCTGGTCGGTCTCGGATCGGGTCGAACTCGTTAGTGCAATTAATCACCTGTATGGGGTGCAAGGGGTAGAGTGTTCGAATCACTCCGTCCCGACCAAAAAACCTAAAGAAATCCAGTCGCCTAGCGGTGACTGGATTTTTTTATGTCTCATGGTTTCTTGGCTTTGAGAGTTTACCGACTGCTGAGGTTGTCGGCTGGGCTGGGGCGTCACTTTGGTTTCAGAGGCATGCTAGATGTGTCTCCCAGTGATGCGGCGCAATGCTGCGGGGGTGCGTTGAGTGGTTTGGCTAGGCAATCTCGTGGGTGGGCTCAGTCGCTAGCCATCGAGGATAAGCGCGTACGCCTATCCGCTGCATCAATCATGCTTGTGCGGGTTCGGGGTGTTCGGGGTGTTCGGGGTGTTCGGCTTGGATGCGGATGGCTACAGTGATCGCCTGTCGCTCTCGTGCTGCGTCTGATCGCGTCCCGCATCGTTGGTGTGGTGGCAGGGTGGGGCTGAAGCGGTTCCAGCGATTCCGCCGGTGCTTGCCAGTAGCGCCACTGCGCGATAGGGCCTGATTGCATGCGGCTGCGTCGGTTTCGAATTAAGCTTTTGCAGGCGCTGTCTTGGTCAGCCATTCTCAGCGCGCAGCTCTGGCTTACATAATAGTTGTTGAGTATTGATGTATCGGTAAGGCCGCAGGGCAGTATCGCGGCAAGTTAATCAGCGCAACCGCGAAATGGGTCTGACTAGGTTGGCCGTGGTTATTGCCGTGGAGCTTTGGCGGAGAAGCTTGGTGTGGCGAGATGCTGCCTCGGCGGCTGAAGTGCTCTCGATGAACGCGCAGGTTGGCGTGTATTTAGCCCGCAAATGCTCTGCGGGATAACAGGCTTCGCATTAAGAAAACGCCCGGTGCGCTGCGCCGGGCGTCTGAATCTACCTCATCCTCAGGCCTATAGGCCTGTTACTTCAGGTGGCGGTTCGCCCTACCTCAGCGAGGCAGGTCGCGCTGCGGATGACCAGTGTAAAGCTGGCGCGGGCGACCGATCTTCTGTCCCATTGCAATCATTTCTTTCCAGTGCGAGATCCAGCCGACGGTGCGTGCGAGGGCAAAGATCACGGTGAACATACTGGTTGGAATGCCGATTGCCTTAAGAATGATGCCGGAGTAGAAGTCAACGTTAGGGTAGAGGTTGCGTTCGGCGAAGTAGGGATCGTTTAGCGCAATCTCTTCAAGCTTCATCGCCAATTCGAGCTGTGGGTCGTTGATGCCGAGTTCGCTCAGCACTTCGTCACAGGTTTGCTTCATGACCTTGGCACGGGGGTCGAAGTTTTTGTAGACGCGGTGGCCGAAGCCCATAAGTTTGAACGGGTCGTTCTTGTCTTTGGCCTTGGCCAGGAAGGTTTCGATATTCGAGACATCGCCGATCTCATCCAGCATGGTGAGCACGGCTTCGTTGGCGCCGCCATGTGCCGGGCCCCAAAGTGCCGCAATGCCGGCCGCGATGCAGGCGAAAGGGTTGGCGCCGGTAGAGCCGGCCAGGCGCACTGTGGATGTCGATGCGTTTTGCTCGTGATCCGCATGCAGAATGAAGATGCGATCCATGGCCTTGGCTAGAACCGGGCTGATCGGCTTCACTTCACACGGCGTATTGAACATCATGTGCAGGAAGTTTTCAGCGTAGTTCAAATCGTTTCGCGGATACATCATCGGCTGACCCATGGAGTACTTGTATACCATGGCAGCGAGGGTCGGCATCTTGGCGACCAGACGCACCGCGGAGATTTCGCGGTGGTGTGGGTCGTTAATGTCCAGGGAGTCGTGATAGAACGCTGAAAGCGCCCCTACAACGCCGCACATGATGGCCATTGGGTGCGCGTCGCGGCGGAAGCCGTTAAGGAACGACTTTAGCTGCTCATGAACCATTGTGTGGTTCTTGACGGTGCTGATGAACTTGGCTTTTTCTTCAGCGGTCGGCAGCTCGCCGTTGAGCAGAAGGTAGCAGGTCTCGAGATAATCGGCTTTTTCAGCCAGTTGCTCGATTGGGTAGCCGCGGTGCAGCAAAATTCCCTTGTCACCATCGATATAGGTGATCTTGGATTCGCAAGAGGCGGTGGACATGAAGCCGGGGTCGAAGGTGAAGCGACCCGTGGAGGTCAAGCCTCGTACGTCGATTACGTCGGGCCCTACGGTGCCGGATAGAACGGGCAGTTCGATGGCGTCTGCGCCTTCGATGATCAACTGCGCTTTGTTGTCAGCCATGTATGGCCTCCTGTTTTATGCTTGGAATCATCATGGCCCCCCACGCAGGGCCCGCATCACTATAGTGAGATAAATCACAAAGTCAATTTGGGTGAGCCGCCAGCTGTAGAGGGGGTTTAGGGGTGAATTCGCATCACAGAAAAGGCTATTTACGCGAATTCCAAACCCAGGCGCCATCCGCCTTTAGTGGCACTTCACCACATTGTCATTAGCGACCTAACTGTTTATAATCGGCGACCGACCGGCAGGGGCCTTACAGGCAGTTTCCTGTGGGTTGTCACTCGTGGGTGGCGGGTACCGCTGCGTGCTCTTCCCAACAACTTTGCCCTGCGGTTTCGGGGCTCTCAAGTGTGATAAAAAGCCGTGAAAAGCCAACGACCTGTAAACCTAGATCTTAGGACAATAAAACTCCCAATCACTGCTTACACCTCAATACTTCACCGCATTTCTGGCGTGATCTTGTTTGTTGGTGTGGCCGTCCTACTGCTTGCGCTTGATGTCTCTTTGTCTTCTGTCGAAGGCTTTGAAGATGTGAAAGCGTACCTCGGTAGTCCGCTGGCTAAGCTGGTGGTCTGGGCTTTGCTCTCTGCGTTGCTGTATCACCTGGTGGCCGGTGTGCGCCATCTGGTCATGGATACCGGCCATGGCGAAACGCTGGAAGGCGGGAAGCTGGGCTCGAAAATCGTTTTGGCCGTATCGGCAGTGCTGATCGTTCTGGCGGGAGTTTGGATATGGTAACCAACGTCACCAACTTTTCCCGCTCGGGTCTTTACGACTGGATGGCTCAGCGCGTTTCAGCGGTGGTCCTGGCGGCTTATTTCCTCTTCCTGATCGGATACCTCATGGCAAATCCGGGGCTGGAATACGCTCAGTGGCATGCGTTGTTCTCCGCTCAGTGGATGCGCATCTTCAGTCTCCTTGCACTCGTTGCCCTCAGTGTTCATGCATGGGTTGGTATGTGGACGATTTCCACTGACTACCTGACCAACATGGCTATCGGTAAGTGGGCTACCGGCGTGCGTTTTCTCTTCCAGGCGGTGTGTGGCATAGCCATGTTCACTTTCTTCGTCTGGGGCGTGCAGATTCTTTGGGGTATCTGATCCATGGCTAGCATTCGTACTCTTTCTTATGACGCCATCATTATCGGTGGTGGTGGCGCGGGCATGCGTGCCGCGCTGCAGTTGGCACAAGGTGGCCATAAAACAGCGGTGGTAACCAAGGTTTTTCCGACGCGCTCGCACACCGTTTCTGCGCAAGGTGGCATCACCTGTGCTATCGCTTCGGCCGACCCGAACGACGATTGGCGCTGGCATATGTACGATACCGTCAAGGGCTCCGATTACATCGGTGACCAGGATGCTATCGAATACATGTGTTCTGTTGGCCCGGAAGCTGTGTTTGAGCTCGAGCATATGGGCCTGCCGTTCTCCCGTACAGAGCAGGGCCGTATTTACCAGCGCCCATTCGGTGGCCAGTCCAAAGACTATGGTAAGGGCGGCCAGGCGGCTCGTACCTGTGCTGCGGCTGACCGCACCGGTCATGCGTTGTTGCACACCCTGTACCAGGCCAATTTGAAGGCGGGTACCTCCTTTCTCAATGAGTGGTATGGCGTAGATCTGGTGAAGAACCAGGATGGCGCTATAGTCGGCATCATCGCGATCTGTATCGAAAACGGTGAAACGGTGTATATCCGTTCCAAGGCTGTGGTGCTGGCGACCGGTGGCGCGGGTCGTATCTATGCATCCACTACCAATGCGTTGATCAACACCGGTGACGGAATCGGCATGGCACTGCGTGCTGGTGTGCCGGTTCAAGACATCGAAATGTGGCAGTTCCATCCGACCGGTATCGCCGGCGCTGGCGTGCTGGTGACCGAAGGTTGCCGCGGTGAGGGTGGCTACCTGATCAACAAGCATGGCGAGCGCTTCATGGAGCGTTACGCGCCGAACGCGAAAGATTTGGCTGGTCGTGACGTTGTTGCTCGTTCGATGGTCAAGGAGATCCTGGCTGGCAACGGCTGTGGTCCAGATGGTGACCACGTGATGCTGAAGCTCGACCACCTTGGTGAGGAAGTTCTGCACAGCCGTCTACCTGGTATCTGCGAGCTGTCGAAGACCTTCGCGCACGTTGATCCTGTAACTGCTCCGGTGCCTGTGGTCCCGACCTGTCACTACATGATGGGTGGCATTGCCACTAACATTCATGGCCAAGCGATGACCCAGGATGCAAACGGTAATGACAAGATCATTGACGGGCTGTTTGCGGTAGGCGAAGTGGCGTGCGTGTCGGTTCATGGTGCCAACCGTCTGGGTGGCAACTCCCTGCTTGACCTTGTTGTATTCGGTCGCGCAGCCGGTCTCCATCTGGAAAAGGCCCTGAAAGACGGCATCGAGCACCGCGGTGCGACTGAAACCGACCTGGACGTTGCTTTGAATCGTCTCGCCAGCTTGAACGAGCGGACAGAGGGCGAAGACGTCGCTTCACTGCGTAAAGAGCTGCAGAGCTGCATGCAGAACTATTTCGGTGTATTCCGTACGGGCGAGTACATGCAGAAGGGTATTGCACAGCTTGCTGATCTGCGCCAGCGCATCGCTAACGTTAAGATTTCTGACAAGAGCCAGGCTTTCAATACCGCGCGTATTGAAGCGCTGGAACTGCAGAACTTGCTCGAAGTGGCTGAAGCAACTGCCATCGCTGCGGAAAATCGCAAGGAGTCGCGTGGCGCGCATGCCCGCGAGGATTTCGAAGAGCGTGATGATGAAAACTGGCTGTGCCACACCCTGTACTTCCCGGGTGAGAAGCGCGTAGCCAAGCGTGCCGTGAACTTCTCTCCGAAGACTGTTCCGACTTTCGAACCTAAGGTTCGGACTTACTGAGGTCGCCGATATGTTGCAAGTGAGCGTTTATCGCTATAACCCGGATAAAGACGCAAAGCCCTATATGCAGGACTTTCAGGTCAATACCGATGGTAAAGACCTGATGGTGCTCGACGTGCTTGCCCTTATCAAAGAGCAGGACGAGGGCTTCTCCTATCGCCGCTCGTGCCGCGAGGGCGTTTGTGGCTCGGACGGCATGAACCTGAACGGCAAGAACGGGCTGGCCTGCATCACGCCGCTCTCGTCTGTAGTCAAAGGTAACAAGCTGGTTGTTCGTCCTCTACCCGGTTTGCCAGTTATTCGTGACTTGGCGGTCGATATGGGCATCTTCTATAAGCAGTACGAGAAGGTTCGCCCGTATTTGATGAACGATACCCCGGCTCCGGCTATCGAACGTCTGCAGAGTCCGGAGGATCGGGAGAAGCTTGACGGTTTGTACGAGTGCATCCTTTGCGCTTGCTGCTCCACCAGCTGCCCGTCCTTCTGGTGGAATCCAGACAAGTTCCTCGGACCCGCTGCGCTGCTACAGGCTTATCGATTCCTGGCCGACAGCCGCGACACCGAGACTGAGAACCGTCTGTCTGCTTTGGATGATCCGTTCAGCGTGTTTCGCTGCCGGGGCATCATGAACTGCGTGAGCGTGTGCCCGAAAGGGCTGAATCCGACCAAGGCCATTGGCCATGTGCGGAATATGCTGCTGCAGAGCGCAACCTGATGCACCCAAAGCGTCTGCGAGTATTAATAGTAGTTGCAGGCCTTTAATGCTTTACCGCGACACCTACGGCGCCTGAGTTCAACTCGGCGCCGTAGTCTTAGTAGGAACCCCAGCTCACAAAGCCGTGGTTTCGCTCTGAAAATTTGATGACCAGCAGGGGCATCCGGGGTGGTTCTCGGAAACTATCTGCGCGGTCCGTAGTGGCTTTACCTGGGTCGCTGCTTCAGAACTTGGGAAGTCATGCTGCGGTCTCCACGCTGGTGGTGTCTCCTTATCGAAGGTGACCAGACATGCAAGAAAGCGTAATGCAGCGCATGTGGGACAGTGCCCACCTATCCGGTGGTAACGCTGCCTATGTGGAAGAGCTCTACGAGCTCTACCTGCACGATCCCAACGCTGTGCCAGAAGAATGGCGCACCTATTTCCAGAAGCTGCCAGTCAGCGGTGGCGCTGCGGCCGATGTATCGCATTCGACAATCCGCGATCACTTCGTGTTGTTGGCCAAAAACCAACGCCGCGCTCAGCCTGCTTCGGCCGGTAGTGTCAGTAGCGAGCATGAGAAGAAACAGGTCGAAGTCCTGCGTCTTATTCAGGCGTACCGGATGCGGGGCCATCAGGTGGCTCAGCTTGATCCGCTCGGCTTGCAGCAACGGCCGGCGCCCGCCGATCTGGCAATCAACAACTACGCTCTGACTGACGCCGATCTGGATACGGTATTCCGTACCGGCGACCTTGCCATGGGCAAAGATCAGGCAACCTTGCGTGAAATTCACCAAGCGCTGCAAGAGACGTATTGCCGCACTATCGGGGCTGAGTTCACCCACATCGTCGACTCAGACCAGCGCAACTGGTTTCTGCAAAGACTCGAAAGCGTTCGTGGTCGCCCGTCTTTCTCGCCTGAAATCAAGAGTCACCTGCTTGAGCGGCTGACGGCTGCTGAGGGCCTGGAAAAGTACCTGGGCACCAAGTATCCGGGCACCAAGCGTTTTGGCCTTGAAGGTGGCGAAAGTCTGATTCCATTGCTGGATGAAATAATCCAACGCTCAGGCTCTTATGGCACCAAGGAAATCGTCATTGGCATGGCCCACCGTGGCCGCCTCAACGTACTGGTCAACACCTTCGGCAAAAACCCGCGCGACCTCTTCGACGAATTCGAAGGCAAGAAGGTTGAAGGCCTCAGTTCCGGCGATGTGAAGTATCACCAGGGCTTTTCCTCGAACGTGATGACTCCGGGTGGCGAAATACACTTGGCGATGGCATTCAACCCGTCGCACCTGGAAATCGTTTCGCCGGTCGTTGAAGGCTCCGTCCGTGCCCGTCAGGATCGTCGTTGCGATGCGGTGGGCGATAAGGTTCTGCCGGTCACGATTCATGGTGATGCCGCCGTGGCGGGGCAGGGCGTCGTGATGGAAACGTTCCAGATGTCCCAGACTCGTGCGTATCGCACGGGAGGTACCATCCGGATCGTGATCAACAATCAGGTTGGCTTTACCACCAACAAGCAAGAAGATGCGCGCTCCACTGAGTATGCGACCGACGTTGCAAAGATGATCCAGGCGCCGATCTTCCACGTGAATGCGGATGATCCAGAAGCTGTTCTCTTCGTCACGCAGCTCGCAGTCGATTACCGGATGCAGTTCAAGCGCGACATTGTTATCGACCTGATTTGCTACCGCCGTCGTGGTCACAACGAAGCGGATGAGCCTAGCGGCACTCAGCCACTGATGTATCAGAAGATCGCCAAGCAGCGCACTACGCGTGAGCTGTATGCCGATTCGCTGACGCAATCAAACGTTCTCGACAACGAGCGCGTTCAGGCCAAGGTCGACGAGTATCGTGCCGCGTTGGACAACGGTCTTCACGTGGTCAAGAGCCTGGTCAAAGAGCCGAACAAGGAATTGTTTGTTGATTGGCGTCCTTATCTGGGTCATACCTGGACTGCTCGCTACGACACGCGTTTCGAATTGAAGGCGCTGCAGGAGTTGTCCAGCAAGATGCTGGCGGTGCCGGAAGGCTTCGTTGTTCAGCGGCAGGTTTCGAAGATTCTCGAAGATCGCCAGAAGATGGGAGCCGGTGCGCTCGCCATTAACTGGGGCTACGCCGAGACACTGGCCTATGCAACCCTGCTGTTCGAAGGCCACCCGGTTCGTATCAGTGGTCAGGACGTGGGTCGGGGCACCTTCTCGCACCGCCATGCGGCGTTGCACAACCAGAAGGATGGCAGCACCTACATCCCGCTTCAGCATCTTTACGAAGGCCAGCCTCGCTTCGACCTCTACGACTCCTTCCTGTCGGAGGAGGCGGTACTGGCGTTTGAGTATGGTTATGCCACTACCATGCCGAACGCATTGGTGGTGTGGGAGGCTCAGTTCGGTGACTTCGCCAACGGTGCACAGGTCGTCATAGATCAGTTCATCACCAGCGGCGAGCACAAGTGGGGCCGGCTGTGTGGTCTGACCATGCTATTGCCGCACGGCTATGAAGGGCAGGGACCAGAGCATTCGTCAGCACGTCTGGAGCGCTATCTGCAACTGTGCGCCGAGCACAACATCCAGGTGTGCGTGCCGACAACTCCGGCTCAGGTCTATCACATGCTTCGCCGGCAGGCGATCCGTCCCCTGCGCAAGCCTCTGGTAGCGCTGACGCCGAAGTCCCTGCTGCGTCATAAGCTGGCGACCTCGACTCTGGAAGACCTGACCCAAGGTTCTTTCCTGACTGTGATTCCGGAGGTCGATCAGATCGATCCGAGCAAGGTCGAACGCGTTGTCATGTGCAGTGGCAAGGTTTACTACGATCTGCTGGACAAGCGCCGTAACGAAGGCCGTGAGGACATCGCCATCGTTCGTCTGGAACAGCTGTACCCGTTCCCAGAAGATGATTTGGCTGAGGTGCTGGCGCCTTACCAGAACATCAAGAATATCGTCTGGTGTCAGGAAGAGCCGATGAACCAGGGCGCCTGGTATTGCAGCCAGCACCATATGCGTCGTGTTGCCGTCGCGCACAAAAAGGAGCTGTTCCTGCAATACGCGGGTCGTGAGGCTTCAGCAGCGCCTGCAGTCGGTTACGCCTCCATGCACGCCGAACAGCAGGAAAAACTGCTGCAGGACGCCTTCACCGTTTAATCATTCTTGCAAGAGGCCGCGAACATCGCGGCCTTGATGTAAAAACCGAATCAATAGGACCCTGCTAATGGCTATCGAGATCAAAGCCCCTCAATTTCCGGAATCGGTTGCTGACGGCACCGTTGCGACTTGGCACAAGCAGCCAGGCGATGCGGTAAAGCGTGACGAACTCATTGTCGACATCGAGACCGACAAGGTCGTTATGGAAGTGCTGGCCGAAGCGGATGGCGTGCTGAGCGAAATCGTCAAAAACGAAGGCGATACCGTCCTCAGCGGTGAGCTGCTTGGCAAGCTCGACGCAGGTGCAACAGCCTCTGCTCCCGCCGCATCGGCACCGGCTGAAACCGCTGCTCCAGCAGCCTCTGCAGCTTCGGCACCGGCAGCCGGCGCAGAAGATGCGATCCTCGCGCCTGCTGCACGTAAGCTGGCCGAAGAAAACGGCATCGACCCGAACAGCGTCAAGGGCACTGGTAAAGACGGTCGCGTCACTAAAGAAGACCTGGTTGCCGCTATCGAAGCCAAGAAGTCCGCTCCGGCTGCCAGCAAGCCTGCTGCCAGCACTGCTGCTGCTCCTGTCGCAGCGGGCGGTGATCGCACCGAGAAGCGCGTGCCGATGACCCGCCTGCGTGCGAAGGTCGCCGAGCGCCTGGTCGAGGCTCAGTCGAACATGGCGATGCTGACGACCTTCAACGAGGTCGACATGACCGAAGTCATGGCCCTTCGTTCGAAGTACAAGGATCTTTTCGAGAAGACACACAATGGCGTGCGTCTGGGCTTCATGTCCTTCTTCGTCAAAGCTTCCGTTGAAGCGTTGAAGCGTTTCCCCGCAGTCAACGCGTCGATCGATGGCACTGACATTGTCTACCACGGCTATCAGGACATCGGTGTCGCTGTCTCCAGTGATCGTGGCCTGGTCGTCCCTGTTCTGCGCAATGCCGAACTGATGAACCTGGCTGAAGTCGAAAGCGGCATCGCCACCTTCGGCAAGAAGGCGCGTGATGGCAAGCTGTCGATTGATGAGATGACTGGCGGCACCTTCACCATCACCAATGGCGGTACGTTCGGTTCGATGATGTCGACCCCGATCGTGAACCCGCCACAGGCCGCTATCCTGGGCATGCACAACATTCTGCAGCGGCCGATGGCTGTAAATGGTCAGGTGGTTATCCGGCCGATGATGTACTTGGCGCTGTCCTATGACCATCGCCTGATCGACGGCAAGGAAGCGGTGAGCTTCCTGGTGACCATCAAGAACCTGCTGGAAGATCCGGCGCGTCTGTTGCTGGACATCTAACAAGCGTCACGGGCTGCAGTTGGCAGGCTAGGCATTTGCTGGGCCTGCTGTCTGCGGCCTTTGATTTTTTCTGCTGCACTCAAGAGGATTCGTAATGAGCCAGAAATTCGACGTCGTCGTGATCGGTGCCGGCCCCGGCGGTTATGTTGCAGCCATTCGCGCAGCGCAGCTGGGTCTGAAGACCGCCTGTATCGAAAAATATCAGGGCAAGGAAGGTAAAACCGCACTTGGCGGTACCTGCCTGAACGTCGGTTGCATTCCATCCAAGGCGCTGCTGGACAGCTCCTACAAGTTCCATGAAGCCCACGAGAGCTTCAAGGTCCACGGCATCAGCACTGGCGAAGTGGCCATGGATGTCCCGACGATGGTCGCGCGCAAGGACCAGATCGTTAAGAACCTGACTGGCGGTGTTGCCGGCCTAATGAAGGCCAATGGTGTGACCGTGTTCGAAGGCCACGGCAAGCTGCTCAGCGGCAAGCAGGTTGAAGTCACCGGCCTCGACGGCAACACCCAGGTCCTGGGCGCAGAGCATGTGATCCTTGCTTCCGGTTCCAAACCAGTCGACATTCCGCCGGCACCGGTTGATCAGAACATCATTGTTGACTCCACTGGCGCGCTGGATTTCCAGAGCGTTCCGGCCAAGCTTGGCGTTATTGGCGCTGGCGTCATCGGGTTGGAGCTGGGTTCGGTATGGGCGCGCCTGGGGGCGGAAGTCACTGTCCTCGAAGCGATGGACAAATTCCTGCCTGCCGCGGATGAGCAGATTTCCAAAGAAGCTTTCAAGGTGCTGAGCAAGCAGGGCCTGAAGATTCTGCTGGGCGCCCGAGTCACTGGCTCCCAAGTCAATGGCGATCAGGTTACGGTCAACTTCACCAACGCAGAAGGCGAGCAGCAGCAGACCTTCGACAAGCTGATTGTTGCAGTCGGCCGCCGTCCGGTGACTACCGATCTGCTCGCTGCTGACGCAGGTGTTGATATGGATGAGCGCGGCTTCATCTTCGTCGATGATCAGTGCGCGACCAGCGTTCCGGGTGTTTACGCCATTGGGGACGTCGTTCGTGGAGCCATGCTTGCGCACAAAGCATCGGAAGAGGGTGTGATGGTTGCCGAGCGGATTGCCGGGCATAAATCGCAAATGAACTACGACCTGGTTCCATCGGTCATCTATACCCATCCGGAAATCGCATGGGTCGGCAAGACCGAGCAGGTGTTGAAGGCCGAGGGCGTCGAGATCAACGTGGGCACCTTCCCGTTCGCCGCCAGTGGCCGTGCCATGGCAGCAAACGACACGGCTGGCTTGGTCAAAGTCATTGCTGATGCCAAGACTGACCGTGTTCTGGGTGTGCATGTCATGGGCCCGGCGGCGGCCGAGCTGGTTCAGCAGGGCGCGATCGGCATGGAATTTGGCACTAGCGCCGAAGACCTTGGCATGATGGTGTTCTCGCACCCGACTATGTCCGAAGCGCTTCACGAAGCTGCGCTGGCGGTAAATGGTCACGCGATTCACATTGCCAATCGCAAGAAGCGCTAACGGCGCAGTAGCAAACGGCGGCATGCACTGGGCTTTCAGGCCTAGTGCAGCTGCCGAATACCTTCGCGCAAGGTATGACAGGTCTTTGAAAGGTATCTTCGATAGTTTTCAGCGACTTGAGGTGACGCCGCAGCAATGTGGTGTCTGATGCACATCAAACCGAACGGTAGCTAAGATGAATCTTCACGAATATCAGGGTAAGCAACTGTTTGCCGAGTACGGACTGCCGGTCTCCAAGGGCTACGCGATCGATAGCCCTAAAGAAGCGGCTGAAGCCTGTGATCAGATCGGTGGTACCGAGTGGGTTGTCAAGGCACAGGTTCATGCGGGTGGTCGCGGCAAGGCGGGCGGCGTCAAACTCGTCCGCAGCAAGGACGAAGCCCGAGCATTCGCCGAGCAGTGGCTGGACAAGCGCCTGGTGACCTACCAGACCGACGCCAACGGACAGCCGGTCAGCAAGATTCTCGTAGAAGCCTGCACCGACATTGATAAAGAACTGTACCTGGGTGCCGTCGTTGATCGCGCTACTCGCCGGGTGGTCTTCATGGCCTCTACCGAAGGCGGCGTCGACATCGAAAAAGTCGCTCACGACACGCCGGAAAAAATCCTCAAGGCAACCATTGATCCGCTCGTTGGCGCTCAGCCGTTCCAAGGTCGTGAGCTGGCGTTCCAGCTTGGCCTCAAAGGCGATCAGGTCAAGCAGTTCGTCCATATTTTCGTAGGCTTGGCCAAGCTGTTCGTCGACTACGATTTGGCGCTGCTTGAAGTGAATCCACTGGTGATCAAGAAAGACGGCAACCTGCACTGCCTGGATGCCAAGCTGAATATCGACAGTAATGCGATTTATCGCCAGCCCAAGCTGCGCGGTATGCAGGACCCCTCCCAGGACGACCCACGTGAGGCCCATGCGGCGAAGTGGGAACTCAACTACGTGGCGCTTGAAGGTAACATCGGTTGCATGGTCAATGGTGCCGGTCTGGCCATGGGCACCATGGACATCGTCAACCTGCATGGAGGCAAGCCTGCAAACTTCCTCGACGTCGGTGGCGGCGCGACTGAAGAGCGCGTGACAGAGGCCTTCAAGATCATCCTGTCGGACGAAAACGTCGCAGCGGTTCTGGTCAACATCTTCGGCGGCATCGTTCGCTGCGACATGATTGCCGAAGGCATCATCGGCGCGGTCAAGGAAGTCGGCGTCAAGGTGCCAGTGGTTGTGCGCCTGGAAGGCAACAACGCCGAGCTCGGTGCCAAGATGCTGGGTGAAAGTGGTCTGAACATCATCGGCGCAACCAGCTTGACCGATGCGGCCATTCAAGTCGTCAAAGCCGCGGAGGGCAAGTAATGAGCGTCCTGATCAATAAAGACACCAAGGTCATTTGCCAGGGCTTCACCGGCTCGCAGGGCACCTTCCACTCCGAGCAGGCTATCGAGTACGGCACCAAGATGGTCGGCGGCGTTACCCCGGGTAAGGGCGGTACTACGCATCTGGGGCTGCCTGTTTTCAACACAGTCAAAGAAGCGGTTGCAGCTACTGGTGCTGATGCGTCAGTGATCTACGTGCCAGCACCGTTCTGCAAAGACTCGATTCTTGAAGCGGTGTTCGGCGGTATCAAGCTGATCGTCTGCATCACCGAAGGCATTCCGACCCTCGATATGCTCGAAGTGAAGATCAAGTGCGATGAAATGGGCGTTCGCCTGATTGGGCCGAACTGCCCGGGTGTGATCACGCCCGGCGAGTGCAAAATCGGTATCCAGCCTGGTCACATCCACATGCCGGGCAAGGTCGGCATCGTGTCTCGTTCGGGCACGCTGACCTATGAAGCGGTCAAGCAGACCACTGATGCCGGTTTCGGTCAGTCCACCTGCGTGGGTATCGGCGGCGACCCGATTCCGGGCTCGACCTTCATCGATATCCTCAAGCTCTTCCAAGAAGATCCGCAGACCGAGGCGATCGTCATGATCGGCGAGATCGGTGGTTCTGCCGAGGAGGAGGCTGCTGCTTACATCAAGGCCAATGTCACCAAGCCGGTAGTGTCTTACATCGCCGGTGTTACGGCGCCTGCAGGCAAGCGGATGGGGCACGCTGGCGCGATCATCTCGGGCGGCAAAGGAACGGCAGACGAGAAGTTTGCAGCGCTGCAGGATGCCGGCGTGAAGACAGTTCGCTCGCTTGCCGATATCGGTAAAGCGCTGGCGGAAGTCACTGGCTGGGAAGCCAAGCAGGCCTGATTTCCAGCCTGCGTTGCCTGATGCCAGTCAGCCCTGTCTGACTGGCATTTTTGTTTCTGCAGGACGCCGCCGGTGGCATTGCTCCGTCATCGCGAACCCGAGCAGCAATCGTCCAGCTTTGCGCCGTCTCAGATGGGACGGTGACTCCTCGCCCTTACGGGCCATTTCGATTAAGGTGCGTGCTTTTTTTCAGGCGGCTCGGTGTGAGTCGTATCTGGAAGTACGCGCTTGGTGCATTCCTCGCGCCTGAACCTTCTGTAGTGGTGATAGCTCAATGACTCGACTGAAAGGCCTCGACCTGCTGGCCCTTGGCTTCATGACGTTCGCGCTGTTTCTCGGCGCTGGCAACATCATTTTTCCACCCAGTGCCGGGATGGCTGCGGGACAGTCACTTTGGTTTGCTGCGTTGGGGTTTCTGCTGACAGGCGTCGGCTTGCCCTTGCTGACTGTGGTCGCGCTGGCGCGGGTCGGCGGCGGGATGGATCGTTTGACCGCTCCGCTGGGGCGTGGCGCTGGCACGCTGCTGGCTGTCGCCGTGTACCTGGCCATCGGCCCGCTGTTCGCGACGCCGCGAACGGCAGTGGTTTCGTTTGAAATGGGAATTGCACCCTTCACCGGCAACGCTACCATTCCCCTGTTCGTTTATACGGCGCTGTTCTTTTCGGCGACGTTGTTCCTGGCGGTCAATCCTGGTCAGCTGGTGAACCGCGTCGGCAAGTTCATCACGCCGGTTCTGTTGGCAGCGCTGCTGGTGCTGGGCGGCGCGGCCGTGTTCGCGCCGGCTGGCGACATTGGCGTCACCGCGGAGAGCTACCGCAGCGGTCCGTTGCTCAAAGGGTTTCTGGAAGGATATCTGACCATGGACACCCTGGGCGCGCTGGTATTTGGCATTGTGATCGCAACAGCGATCCGTGATCGCGGTGTGTCCAGTCCGGCTCTGGTGACACGCTACTCAATGGTTGCAGGTGCCATAGCCGCGCTTGGGTTGTCACTGGTGTATCTGGCGTTGTTCTATCTGGGCGCAACCAGTCAGGGGATCGCTGGCGAGGCACAAAACGGTGTGCAGATTCTGACTACGTACGTGCAACACACTTTCGGTACTACAGGGAGCCTGTTGCTTGCGATCGTGATTACGCTGGCCTGCCTGACGACAGCGGTTGGGCTGACGACTGCTTGTGGCGAATTCTTCAGCGGTTTGATGCCGGTTGGTTATCGCACTGTTGTGGTTGTCTTCACGCTGTTCAGCCTGTTGGTGGCCAATCAGGGCCTGACACAGCTAATCAGTGTCTCTGTGCCCGTGCTGGTCGGGCTCTACCCACTGGCGATCATGCTGGTAGCGCTGAACCTGCTGGATCGCTGCTGGGTTTCGCCTAGCCGGGTTTTCGTCCCGGTGATGGCGGTGACATTGGTCTTCGGTGTTGCGGATGGGTTGTCGGCGGCCGGCTTTACCGACCTGGTTCCCGTTCTGTTCACCAAACTACCCTTGGCCGCGCAGAGCATGGGCTGGTTGGTGCCGGTGCTGGTGACGCTGGTAATTGCGTTCGCTATGGATCGACTGGTTGGTGAGCGGCGTCTCGCAACGTGAGGGCCGTTGCTCCTGGTGTAAGACTGATCGCCCGGATGCCTGATCAGCGGTTCCGCTGGTTATAATCACGCGCATGTGTTCAGAGGGATTGTCATGTCTATTCCCAGTCATCTGCTGCCTCATCTGATCGCGGTCGCGTGGTTCGTGCTGTGCTGGGCCGGCTACACCCGCTACGCAAGCTGGCGAGGCAGGGACACGGCATGCCTCGCTAGCGTCCTGCATCTGTATCGTCAGGACTGGATGCGACGCATGCTGCTGCGCGATAACCGCATTGCCGATGCCAATGTGATCGGCAATCTGGAGCGCAACGCGGCGTTTTTCGCCTCCAGTACCTTGATCATTCTGGCCGGCATTTTGACCGCGCTCGGCGCATCGGAGCGTGCTGTTTCACTGTTGGCGGACTTGCCCTTTGCGCAGCCGGTCAGCCGTGGCCTTTCCGAAATCAAGCTGTTGGCGTTGGCGGTCGTCTTCGTTTATGCCTTTTTCACATTCAGCTGGTGCATGCGGCAGTACAACTTCGCTGCAGTACTGGTCGCCTCGGCACCCATGGCGGGTGAGCGTAATGTGAGTGACCTTGAGCGCAAGTCGTTCGCCGAGCGGGCTGCCAGGGTTATCTCAATGGCCGCAAACCAGTTTAATTTCGGTCTAAGGGCGTATTACTTCGGGATGGCTACCTTGTCCTGGTTCATTCATCCGTGGTTCTTCATGGTGGTGACCACCGGTGTAGTGCTGGTTCTTTATCGCCGCGAATTTCATTCCGATGTACTTGAAGTCATGGTGTTCACGCCAACATTGCCTGTCGAGCAACCTAAGGAGTAGGGCTCACGCAGGTAGAGCCGCTAAACTGCGTGGCTTGATATTCTCTGAGTGTCCGCATGAGCGATAGTCTGATACTGGAGCGTACACAGCGCTTCCTTTCCCTGTTACGCCACTGTCAGGTGCTCGGCATGCGTGTCGAGCATGCAGACGCCAAGGGGCTCACGTTGCGCCTCCCCTATAGCGAAAAGATCGTCAGCAATCCTGAAAGCGGGCTCGTTCACGGCGGAGCGATTACCACCCTGATGGATACCACTTGTGGTATCTCGACGGCATGCGCGCTGCCTGAGCTTGAGATCTGCCCCACACTTGATCTGCGCATCGATTACATGCATCCCGCCGAGCCCAATCACGACGTGTTTGGCTTTGCCGAGTGCTACCGCGTGACGCCGACGGTCATTTTTACCCGTGGAGTCGCTTACCAGCGCGATATCAATGAGCCGATTGCCCACGTAGTCGGCGCCTTCATGCGCATGGGCAGGAATAGCTTGATGACAGGTTCGGAGACGCCGCAATGAGCGCATTGGATCTCGATGCTTTGGTCAGTGAAGCGCACGCCAGCAATGACTATGACGCACTGTTAAAAATGGTGCCGTACGCCCGTCTAATCGGTATTGAGTGTTTGCGACTGGGCGATGAAATGGTGTTCCGGCTTCCAAAGAATCAGGACAACATCGGAAATCCTACGCTTCCGGCGATCCACGGCGGCGTGATTGCGGGCTTCATGGAACATGCGGCGATGCTCCATCTGTTGATGTTCATGGGCGCACCACATTTACCCAAAATCATCGACTTCTCGATAGATTATCTTCGAGCGGGTCACTATCGTGACACCTTTGCCGCCTGCCAGGTCTGGCGCCAGGGACGTCGTGTAGCCAATGTTGCTGTGACAGCCTGGCAAACCAACCAGGCTGAGCCAATCGCGACTGCGCGTTGCCATTTCAAGGTCAACGAGCCCTGACAGGCCAGCCGCCGGCGCTACTGTAGCTGTCTCGAAGGTGTTGAATGGATGCGTTGCTGATACTGGGTGGGCTACTGCTGATCCTGGCGGGCCTGATCTGGTTGGTTGTTCTGGCGTTCGGTACAGGCTTGTTGTGGGGCGTGGGCAGCCTACTGCCTCCGGTAACCCTGGTGTATGTAGCTCGGCATTGGAAGGTCGCTCGGAAGGCGGTGGGGCTGTCCGGTTTGGGCGTTATCCCTCTTGTGGTCGGATTTACCTTGCTCGCCAACCACGAGCCGGAGCGAGTTGTGGCCATTGCCAGTCTTGAATGGCTTGAGCCTGATGAACAGACTCAGAGCCAACAGCTGAGTTTTCGTTTGCACGGCGAGCTTGATGGTCGTTCGTTCAGTCCTCAGTTCGGCAGCTACGTTGATGGCGTGCTGACACTGCGTGAAGGCGACCAGTTGTTCGCTCGGCAGGAAGTGAGCATTCGCCTTGGTGCAAAGCCATCTGGGGCCATACAGGTCGATGTGCTTCCTCAGGACGTTGATCCTGCTCCAGTGGTCGAAATCAACTGGATGCGGCCAGAGCAGGAGCTTCCAGAGGCCCGCCGAATTCAGAGCGGCTATACCCTTCACTTGAACCTGCAGCCAGCGCCACCGAACAAGCTGGTCGGTGACTTCCATCTGGTCTTGCCGGCTCATTATCAAACAAGCCTCAGCGGACAGGTCGAACTGTTCACTGACAACCTTCGCTATCGCGCCGGTCGCGTGGATCTGACGCATGACTCGGTTGATACCCTCGCTTATGTGGCCGGTGATTATTTGCAGCGACGGTTCGAGACGCGGGATGTGACCATCGAAAGCGTAGCGC
Organism: Pseudomonas sp. 9Ag; assembly: GCF_902506445.1. NCBI lineage: Bacteria > Pseudomonadati > Pseudomonadota > Gammaproteobacteria > Pseudomonadales > Pseudomonadaceae > Pseudomonas > Pseudomonas sp. 9Ag. The sequence continues at coordinate 1,933,483 of NZ_LR733836.1, read as the reverse complement.
CTGTCAATTTACCCGCGTCGAGCTTGGTGCTCTCGATAAGCGCCAAGATTGAGGGAACGGTGCAGCTTTTCGACCTGGCTATCAGCAAGGGTGACCAAGGTTGGGCGGTAGAAGACGACACTTTTCCCCCTCTGAGCGCCGCAGCCGAAACGCCGCTCAAGCAGACCGCTACCCAAGGAGCGTCGCTGCCGGACAGCACTGCATCGCCCCGAGTCGATCGTCGCCAGCGGTTTTCCCTGGCCCGGTTGCTGCGCAATCCGGAGCGTTACGAGCACCTGCAAGTACGCGCACAGACCAAACGAGGGGGAGTCGCGGAAGGGCGCTTCCAAGGGCTGGATCGAGATGGCAATCTCGCTATCCGGCAAAGGCTGAAGGGTGCCGGAGAGGCGGTTTTCAATCTGAGTCCTGACGACATCGTTCTGATCGAACTGCTAGAACCCTAGCTCGCGCCTCGAGCGTTACTCCAGAAAGACTGCAGCTCGCCTTGCAAGGGCTGCACTTGAATTTCCCGCGCAAGACCCCATCTGCTTGTCATCGCCGCAGTCGCGGTCCGTGCCATTGACGAAGTGGAGTTTGCAAGACGATGAGTGTGGAGACTCAAAACAAAGAAACCCTGGGCTTCCAGACCGAAGTGAAGCAGCTGCTTCACCTGATGATTCATTCCTTGTATTCGAATAAGGAAATCTTCCTTCGGGAATTGATTTCCAACGCCTCGGACGCCGCCGACAAGCTTCGATTCGAAGCGTTGGCCAAGCCTGAGCTGCTTGAGGGCGGGGCGGACCTGAAGATTCGCGTCAGCTTCGACAAGGATGCCAAGACTGTCACGCTTGATGACAACGGCATCGGTATGAACCGCGAAGATGTCATTACCCACCTGGGCACTATCGCCAAGTCGGGTACGGCTGATTTCATGAAGCATCTGACCGGTGACCAGAAGAAAGACTCGCATCTGATCGGTCAGTTTGGCGTCGGCTTCTATTCCGCCTTTATCGTCGCGGAGCAGGTAGAAGTATTCAGCCGCCGTGCCGGGAGCTCTGCAGAGGAGGGCGTGTACTGGTCTTCGAAGGGCGAGGGCGATTTCGAGGTTGCCAACATCGACAAGGCGGAGCGCGGCACCCGCATCGTTCTGCACCTCAAGTCTGGCGAAGAGGAATTTGCCGACGGTTGGCGCCTTCGCAACATCATCAAGAAGTACTCCGACCACATCGCACTGCCGATTGAGTTGCCAAAGGAGTTTCATGGCGAGGAGAAAGACAAGCCGGCAGAGGCTGAGTGGGAAACCGTCAACCGAGCCAGTGCACTCTGGACCCGTCCCCGCACCGAGGTGAAGGACGAGGAGTATCAGGAGTTCTACAAGCACGTCGGTCACGACTTCGAGAATCCCTTGGCGTGGAGCCACAACAAGGTCGAGGGCAAGCTCGAATACACCTCGCTGTTATTCGTGCCTGGCCGCGCGCCCTTCGACCTGTATCAGCGCGAAGCGCCCAAGGGACTGAAACTCTACGTCCAGCGCGTTTTCATCATGGATCAGGCGGATGAGTTCCTGCCGTTGTACCTGCGTTTCATCAAGGGTGTGGTCGACTCCAACGACCTCTCGCTGAACGTTTCCCGCGAGATCCTGCAGAAGGATCCGGTGATCGATTCGATGAAGTCGGCGCTGACCAAGCGCGTGCTGGACATGCTGGACAAGCTGGCCAAAGACAAGCCGGAAGACTACAAGAACTTCTGGAAGCAGTTCGGCCAGGTTCTCAAAGAGGGCCCTGCGGAGGACTTCGCCAACAAGGAGAAGATCGCAGGTCTGCTGCGTTTCGCTTCCACCCAAGATGCTTCTGGTGAGCAAAGCGTTTCGCTGGCTGACTACCTGGGCCGCGTCAAGGAAGGTCAGGACAAGGTTTACTACCTCACCGGTGAGTCCTATGCACAGGTGAAGAACAGTCCGCACCTGGAAGTCTTCCGCAAGAAAGGCATCGAGGTGTTACTGCTGACTGACCGCATCGATGAGTGGCTGATGAGCTACCTGACCGAGTTTGACGGCAAGCAGTTCGTTGACGTCGCGCGCGGCGACCTTGACCTTGGCAAGCTGGATACGGAAGAAGACAAGAAGGCTCAGGAAGAGATTGCCAAAGCGAAGGAAGGACTGGTGGAGCGTCTCAAGACTGCGCTGGGTGACGAGGTCGCAGAGGTGCGAGTGTCGCACCGTCTGACTGATTCGCCGGCAATCCTGGCGATCGGTGAGCAAGACCTGGGCCTGCAGATGCGTCAGATTCTTGAAGCCAGCGGACAGAAAGTGCCGGAGTCGAAGCCGATTTTTGAAATCAACCCGGCACACCCTCTAATCGAGAAGCTTGATGCCGAGCCGGACGAAGATCGCTTCTCCGATCTGTCACATGTCCTCTTCGATCAGGCCGCACTCGCAGCTGGCGATAGCCTGAAAGATCCTGCGGCTTATGTGCAGCGTCTCAACAAGCTCCTGGTTGAGCTGTCCGCTTAACCTTTAGCTGTGTCATTGAAAGGCCCGTCATTGACGGGCCTTTTTTGTTTCGAACGCGGCGCGGGGCTTTGTCGTCGGTACCGTTGCGGCGTTATGAACCGCTACGAGGCGGCACGGTCTATCCGCTTGTTCACTAGGAGGACATCGGTTGCTCAATATACGAAACTGTCTCGCGGCGCTGTGCCTGGTTGTTACCGTCACGCCGGTGCAGGCACGGGATTACCACTACAGCGATTCACATCTTCATTTCGTCGATTTTTTCCAAGAGACCGATGGCATGCAGCAACTGCTCAAGGCCATGGACGAGAGCAACATTGACCACGTGATGATCAGCGGCATTCCGGTTGCGAAGAAGTGGCACGAGAACGAGCCTAAGCGTCCGCGATACTACGCCGGGGATGACGCTGCCGTTTACTGGTACAGCGCGACTGATGTGTTAGTTGCAGCCGCGCTTAAAGAGCTGGACGAAGACCAGCGCAAACGCTTCCACCCGTTTCTGTCAGGGTTCAATCCAAACGACAAAAATGCCGATGCGCACATCCGTCGGATGCTGGATCTCGATCCTGGGCTATGGCAGGGGTTAGGCGAGGTCTTTACTCGGCATGACGATATAACCGCCCTGACCCAGGGCGACACGCCGCGCGCCAACAATGAAGCGCTTACGCGCGTGTATCACCTTGCAGCCGAATTCGATCTACCGGTGATGCTGCATTCGAACATCACCTCCAAGCGCGAGCGCAATCCCCTCTATCTTGAGGAGCTCGAAGAGCCGCTGCGAAATCACCCGCATACCCGTTTCATCTGGGCGCATGCTGGGACGAGCATGGAGTTGTATCGGCATCAGAAGAAGCTCGACTTTCTCTTGCCGACCGTTATGCGACTGCTTGATGACTACCCAAACCTGTATATCGATCTGTCATGGACCATGCTGGAGCCTTACCTACTGGATCGTTCGGGTAATGTCGACCCAGCCTGGGTGGCCTTGGTCGAGCGCCATCCGACGCGCTTCATGATCGGATCGGATGTGGTTGGCCGGTTTGATGGGGTCGGCGAAGCAATGCGCGCATTTGATCCTTTCCTTGATGCTTTGTCAGAACCTACAGCGCAGAAGGTGGCGCGAGACAATTTCCTTGATGTGCTGCCGCGAAACCGTGGCCGCGGTGAGTGAGATGAGGCAGTGATTGATGAGGTACACGCACGGTGGCGATCTCAAGGCCGGCGCGTGTATCGGTCAAACACTCAGCGCCTAGCTCTGCCGAAACCATCGCTCTGGTAAGTGACGTATTCAGCACCATCGGTTCAAGAGTTCGACTATCCGTTTTGCCCCAAAGCTGGGCAGGGCGCGAGGAGATGGGTACCATTCGGCGTTTTTCGCAAGGCATTGGCTGTCGCTTCCAGGGCGATTGACTTCGCCTGACCCAGCCGTCTACGCCGAGACTTCATCATGTCTAGCCTTTCAACCCAGTTATTCCGCGCTTACAACCGAGTCAGCCTTGTTACACAGATCGTCGTTGGCCTTGTTGCCGGCTGTTTGCTGGCCTGGCTGTGGCCTGAGACCGCTGCGTCGGTCAGTTTGCTGGGTGATTTGTTCGTTGCGGGATTGAAGGCGGTCGCGCCGGTATTGGTCTTCGTCCTGGTCACTGCATCACTGGCTAACCACAAGCGGGGGCAGCCGACGCACATTCGCCCAATCCTGGTTCTCTACGCATTGGGTACAGTCAGCGCTGCAATCGTTGCGGTTGTCGCCAGCTTCGTGTTTCCGACGAGTTTGACGTTGGTCAGCCAGGCGAATGACGTCATGCCGCCGGCGGGGGTAGGGGCTGTTCTAAAAACGTTGCTGTTCAACGTGGTTGATAACCCAGTCCATGCGCTGATCGAAGGCAATTTCATCGGTATCCTGGCGTGGGCAATCGGACTTGGATTTGCCTTCAGGCATGCTCGTCAGAGCACCCGCGATCTGATCTCCGATATGTCAGAAGGCGTGACCCTGATCGTCAAGGTTGTTATCGGGTTTGCGCCACTGGGCATTTTCGGACTGGTCGCCGGTACCTTGGCTGAGTCCGGTTTCGCGGCGCTGGCCGGTTACCTACAGCTGCTGATGGTGTTGGTCGGCAGCATGCTGTTCATGGCGCTGGTGGTTAACCCTCTGATCGTGTTCTGGCAGATTCGTGGGAATCCCTATCCACTGGTGCTGACCTGTTTGCGGGAGAGTGGCATAACCGCATTCTTTACCCGCAGCTCAGCAGCCAACATCCCGGTGAACATGCAGTTGTGCGAGCGACTGGGGCTACATAAAGACACCTATTCGGTTTCGATTCCGCTTGGCGCGACCATCAACATGGGCGGTGCGGCTATTACCATCACGGTGTTGACGCTGGCGGCCGTTAACACGCTGGGTATCGCTGTGGACATCCCAACCGCAATTCTGCTCAGTCTGCTGGCGGCGATCTGCGCCTGCGGTGCGTCTGGCGTTGCAGGCGGCTCGCTGCTGCTGATTCCGCTGGCGTGCAGCCTGTTCGGAATTTCTAACGACCTGGCGATGCAAGTCGTTGCGGTTGGCTTCATCATTGGCGTGATTCAGGACTCGGCCGAGACCGCGTTGAACTCCTCGACAGATGCGCTTTTTACCGCAGCTTCGTGCATGGCGCACGGAGATGTAGAAGGCGCTGTGCAGACGTCCTGATCCGCGTGCGTCTACCAGGTCGCGTCCTGCTTAGGCTACTCGACCCGGCGTGATCTACCAGTGAACAAAACACACCACAAACAATAACGGCGCCCTTAGGCGCCGTTATTGTTTGTAGCGAGGAATCGATCAGCCTTTCCAGCGCTTCAGTACCAGCGTTGCGTTGGTACCGCCAAAGCCAAAGCTGTTACTCATGATGGTGTCGATTTTCGCATCTTCGCGGGTTTCGCGAACGATCGGCATATCGGCAACCTCTGCATCGAGCTCTTCAATGTTGGCCGAGCCAGCAATGAAGTTGCCCTGCATCATCAGCATGCAATAGATCGCTTCGTGGACACCTGCAGCGCCCAGCGAATGTCCGGACAGGCTCTTGGTCGAGCTAATGGCTGGGATCTTATCGCCGAACATGTTGCGTACGGCCTTGCTCTCAGCGACGTCACCGACTGGTGTAGAGGTGCCATGGGTGTTCAGGTAATCAATGTCACCTTCGACTGTGGCCATCGCCTGCTGCATGCAGCGCAGTGCGCCTTCGCCGCTCGGCGCAACCATGTCGTAGCCATCGGAAGTAGCGCCGTAACCGACGATTTCCGCATAGATCTTGGCGCCGCGCTTGAGCGCATGCTCCAGCTCTTCAACCACCACCATGCCGCCGCCGCCGGCTATGACGAAACCGTCACGCTTGGCGTCGTAAGCCCGCGAGGCCTTTTCCGGCGTCGCGTTGTACTGGCTGGACAGGGCGCCCATGGCGTCGAACAGGCAGCTCTGGCTCCAGTGTTCTTCCTCGCCGCCGCCGGCAAAGACGACATCCTGCTTGCCCATCTGAATCTGCTCCATCGCATGGCCGATGCAATGCGCACTGGTCGCGCAGGCCGAGGCGATGGAGTAGTTGATGCCCTTGATACGGAACGGCGTTGCGAGGCAGGCGGATACCGTGCTGCTCATGGTGCGCGGTACGCGGTATGGGCCGATGCGCTTGACGCCCTTTTCTCGAAGGATGTCGATGGCTTCCATCTGATTGATAGTGGAAGCGCCGCCGGAGCCGGCGATCAGGCCGATGCGTGGATCGGAGATCTCATCAGCGCTGAGCCCCGAATCTTCGAGAGCCTGTTGCATCGCCAGATAGGCGTAAGCCGCCGCATCGCCCATGAAGCGCAAGACCTTGCGGTCGATCAGCTCTTCGAGGTTCAGGTCGACCGAGCCGGAGACCTGGCTACGCAGGCCCATATCGGCATAGGCCTGATTGAAGCGAATACCGGGGCGGCTGGCCCGCAGATTGGCGGAAACGGTCTCTTTGTCATTGCCGAGGCATGAAACGATGCCCAGGCCGGTGATTACGACGCGACGCATGCGGAAGTCCTTCAGAAGCTATCAGTAGATGTGAACAGGCCGACACGCAAACCTTCGGCACTGTAGATCTCGCGACCATCCACGCTAACGGTGCCATCGGCGATGCCGAGAACCAGAGAGCGGCTGATGGTGCGTTTGATATGGATGTTATAGGTAACTTTCTTGGCGGTCGGCAGGACCTGACCGAAGAACTTGACCTCGCCAGAACCCAGCGCCCGACCACGGCCTGGGTTGCCTTGCCACCCTAGGTAGAAACCGACCAGTTGCCACATGGCGTCGAGGCCCAGGCAGCCAGGCATGACTGGGTCCCCTTCGAAATGGCAGGCAAAGAACCAGAGGTCAGGATTGATATCCAGCTCAGCAACCAGCTCGCCCTTGCCGTACTTGCCGCCGACTTCGCTGATATGAACGATGCGGTCGACCATTAGCATGTTCGGTGCCGGCAATTGCGCATTACCGGGGCCGAACAGCTCGCCGCGGCTGCAACGGAGCAGATCTTCCCGAGTAAAGGCCTGTTGTTTGGTCATGCGTATTCCTCAATGGTCCCTTTATGGAGGGCTTGCTGCATTCATCCGACTCGACAATAGCGAGTCCGGTCATAAGACTAGTCATAGACTGCTGCCTTGCGCTTAAAGTCACAGCGCAGGGACATGAGTACCGCTCGTTTCGACCAACCACGAGACGACCATGGTGGAAACGGGCCCATACTTTAACACTCCTGACCCGTCACCACGACCATGTGACGTTCTGCCTCTGTATAGACCATTGGGGAATGCCCCCCGCTACGTCTGCGACACAGCTCGGTAGCATCGGCCGGAAATTGTAATCTGATGATTCCGCGGGTATGGGGGTTTGCACTGGTTGCGCTCGAAGCGGCACGTATAATGCCGGCCATTGCACTTGGTGCCTAAACGGATCCCTCATGACTGAACAGCAACCCATCGCGGTGCTTGGCGGCGGCAGCTTCGGAACCGCCATCGCAAACCTGCTCGCCGAGAACGGTCACAGCGTCCGCTTGTGGATGCGCGATGCCGAGCAGGCCGAGAGTATTCGAGCGCACCGCCAGAACCCACGCTATTTGAAAGGCGTGACGCTGCTGCCGGCCGTAAACGCTGTCACTGATCTAGGGCAGACGCTGGCCGATTGTCGGCTGATCTTTGTTGCGCTGCCCTCCAGTGCCTTGCGCCAGGCTCTTTCCCCCTTCGCAGAGCAGCTGTCGGGCAAGATGTTGGTAAGCACAACCAAAGGCATCGAGGCGCAGGGCTTCATGCTGATGAGTCAGATCCTGGAACAGATCGCGCCTCAGGCCCGCATCGGCGTAATATCAGGGCCCAATCTGGCGCGCGAAGTGGCTGAACACGCTCTGACTGCGACGGTTGTGGCCAGTGACGACGAGGCGCTTTGCCGTTGTGTGCAGCAGGCGCTGCATGGGCGGACCTTTCGTGTCTATGCCAGCTCGGATCGGTTTGGCGTCGAGCTTGGCGGCGCATTGAAAAACGTTTACGCCATCATGGCCGGCATGGCCGCGGCGCTCGGTATGGGAGAAAACACCCGTAGCATGCTGATCACTCGCGCTCTGGCCGAAATGACCCGTTTTGCTGTTAGGCTCGGAGCGAATCCGATGACCTTCCTCGGCTTGGCCGGAGTGGGTGACCTGATCGTGACCTGTACCTCAACGAAAAGCCGAAACTTTCAGGTGGGCTATGCCCTCGGCGAGGGGTTGAGTCTCGATGAGGCCGTGTCACGCCTGGGTGAAGTCGCTGAAGGCGTCAACACCATCAAGGTTTTGAAGGTCAAGGCAGAGGAGCTGCAGGTCTACATGCCGCTGGTCGCAGGTCTGCATGCCATTTTGTTCGAGGGGCGTACGCTGGATCAGGTCATTGCGCTGCTGATGCGCGGCGAACCGAAGACTGACGTCGATTTCATTTCCACCGACGGTTTCTGATACGACAACGGAGCTATCAATGAACACATCACAACGCAGCGCAGAGCGCGAGTCGCTGATTCTGCGCGCACTCTGGATGCTGGTTTTCTTTTTTGTCTGGCAACTGGCTGAATTGGTATTGCTGGTCATTGTCGTGGCGCAGCTGGTGCTGCAGGCGGTTAACGGCAAAGCGAATGACAGCTTGCTGGAGCTGGGTGACAGCCTCAGCCAGTACGTGGCGCAAATCGGTCGTTTTGGCACCTTCAATACGGACCGTAAACCCTGGCCAATGTCCGACTGGCCTAAGCCGCGTCCAGCCGACCGGGATGCAGCTCCTCCCGTGCAACCGGCCCCTTCGGAGCAGGAGCCTCAGCCGTGAGGTTGTGGCTGCTACGCCACGGCGAAGCTGAGCCCCGGAACCGCACTGATGCCGAGCGTAACCTCACTGCAGCCGGTCGAGTTGAAGTGGAGGGCGCTGCCGCGCATCTGCAAGGGCGACCGGTGCAGGCCATTCTGGCAAGCCCCTACCAGCGAGCCCAACAGACCGCTGAACTTGTTCGGCAGACACTCGGTTTCGGCGGTCCAGTTGAAACCGTACCCTGGCTGACGCCGGAATCTGACCCGGCCGATGCGCTGCTCTATCTTCATCGTCGCAGCGAACAGCATGTGCTGCTGGTCACTCATCAGCCCTTTGTCGGTGTGTTCGGCGGCTGGCTGGTCAGTGGTCACCGTGAAGCGCCCATACCAATGGCAACCGCCAGCCTGGCGGAATTGGAAGGGGAACATGTGGCTGCGGGGTTGATGCACCTGGTTGGGCTGCGGCACCCGGTCTGAAGTCAACGGCTTCCTATCTATGCTGCGCCTACTGCTGCAGGTGATGATCCATAAACAATGATAAAAACAGGAGAGCGACACACGTGAGCATCTGGCAACGTCCACCGAGCCTCGAACAACTCAACGCCAACCGGCAGAACACCATTGTCGAACTGCTCGATATTCGTTTCGAAGCAGTCGAAGAGGACTGTCTCACGGCGAGCATGGTTGTCGACTCCCGCACCCACCAGCCTTATGGTCTGCTGCACGGCGGCGCTTCGGTTGTGCTCGCTGAGACCGTTGGTTCAATGGCTAGCTATCAGTGCATCGACCCCAACCGATTCTATTGTGTCGGCCTGGAAGTGAACGCCAACCATATCCGCGCGGTGCGTAGCGGCCGTGTCACTGCAGTCTGCCGACCGGTTCATCTTGGACGCTCCAGTCACGTCTGGGATATCCGGCTGCACGGAGATGACGGCAAGCTGAGCTGTATCTCGCGTCTGACCGTTGCAGTCGTACCTCTTGGCGAAAATAGCCCACAACCTGTAGGGACGTTGTAGACGCCCTTGTTTGGCAGGACTGCCTTTGCTTCTGCCGCTTCGGCCGATTGCCGTTAAGGGAAGGGGCGCCAGACAATGGCCGTCGTTTCCATTCAGCTGCTTAGAACCCATGACGCAACGCATTTTTTTCGCTCACGCCAACGGTTTTCCATCGGCTACCTATCACAAGCTGTTCGAAAACCTGACGCCCGAGTACGCCGTTACCCACCTCGATCAGCACGGTCATGACCCGCGCTTTCCGGTGAATGACAATTGGCAGAACCTGGTGCAAGAGCTTATTGAGCAGCTGGTCGAGTTGCAGGAGCCGGTCTGGGGTGTCGGGCATTCGCTTGGCGGAATGCTGCATTACCACGCTGCCCTGCAACGCCCGGAGCTTTATCGTGGGGTGGTCATGCTCGATTCACCCATGCCGACCTGGCTCGACCAGACGCTGATCTGGGCGGGCAAACGTTTTGGTTTCATTGATCGCCTTACGCCCGCCGGCCGTACCCTGGGCCGTCGCGAGCAGTTCAGCTGCGTCGACGAAGCGCGACGTTACTTCGCGAGCAAAGCACTGTTTCGCGCCTTTGATCCTGCCTGCCTGGATGCGTATGTCGAGCATGGTTTGGAGCCCACCGAGCAAGGCGTCCGCTTGCGCTTCGATCCGGAAACGGAGATTCGGATCTATCGCAGCGTGCCCCATGTGACGCCCGGCTGGCCCCATGCACTGAAAATGCCGCTGGCCGTGGTGCGCGGGCGTCAGAGCCGCGTGGTGCTGCCTCATCATCTCTATTTGTTGCGACTGGTTGCCCACGGGGAGGCACACACCTTACCTGGTGGGCATATGTTTCCGCTTGAGCGACCGGATGACACCGCGGTCCTGCTCAGGCAGTTGTTCACTCGCTGGAGCGAATCGAACAGAAGGGGTGCTGCATGAGTGTTACGTTCGAAGAGATCCGGCTAAGCCTGCCCCATATCGAGGTCGCTGCCCACCTGTACGGTCCGGAGGACGGCCAGCCTGTCATTGCCCTACACGGCTGGTTGGACAATGCGGCTACCTTCTCTCGTTTGGCGCCGTTGCTCGAGGGTCTCCGCATCGTTGCGCTAGATCTTCCAGGACACGGCCATTCCGATCATCGACCGCTCGGTGCCGCCTATAACATCTGGGACTATGCGCATGATGTACTGCAGACGGCCGAGCAGTTCGGCTGGAAGCGGTTCTCTTTATTGGGACACTCGATGGGCGCCATCGTGTCGGTGTTGCTGGCCGGTGCCATGCCTGAGCGGGTCGAGCGGCTGGCATTGATCGATGGGGTGATTCCCTTTACCGGCGAAGCCGAAACTGCGCCACAGAAGCTTGGTGAATCGCTGCAGAAGTTGCTCGCCGTGGACGACAAGCGAAAGCCGGTTTACGCCACCTTCGAGCAGGCTGTCGCGGCACGCATGAAAGGCGTGGGGGCGGTTAGTCACGAGGCGGCCGAGCGGCTTGCGCAGCGAGGATTGATGCCGGTTCCTGGAGGCTATACCTGGCGAACTGATGCGCGTTTGATGCTGCCGTCATCGATGCGACTGACCCGCGCTCACGCCTTGGCATTCGTGCATCGCGTAGCCTGCCCGGCGAGCCTGATCCTGGCGGAGCAAGGTTTGCTCAACCAGCCAGCCATGGTCGAACTAACCCAGACCTTGCCGTTCGAGCTGCATCGCCTTCCCGGCGGCCATCATTTGCACCTGGATGATCAGCTCGGTGCTGAGGCGGTGGCGGCCGTTTTCAATCCGTTCTTCGCAGGCTGAGCCGAGGCAGGACGGCGTTACGCAAGAATCTGTCGCAAAGCCCTGCTTGACTTGCTTTTAGCAACTGGTGAGGCTGGGCCATCGCCTCAGCAGGGACCACCTCGATGATTGACTTCCATACCATTGCCATCTCCAACGGTCGGATCGCGTCGACGGCGGTGCTCCATTGAGGTGCCGTATGCGAGTTATATCGGTAACGGGGCTGTTCTTGGCTGTCGGCATCACTGAGGCGGCAGATCTTCCGGGCAGCCGAGATTTCGACATGCTGCCACGATACCCACAGTCTGAAATTGTGGCCTTCAAAGAGCGGGACGTGCTGGACCGAACCTATCCTCTGGATTCGATTCGGCGTATCAGTGGGCGGCTACGAATGAGCGATCAGATCACCGCCAGCGGCTATCTGACGGCGGTGACTTATAGGTTGCCCGACGTCCATACGGGCATAGAGGCCTTCGAGCGGTCGCGGAGTCGCCTGTTGCAAGAGGGTGCTGAGCTGCTCTTCTGGTGTGAGGGGCGCGCATGCGGGTCGAGCAGCCTGTGGGCCAATGAAGTGTTTCACCGCTCGACACTTTACGGCCCGGAGGCAAGGCAGGCTTACCTGCTGGCGCGTCTGCCAGGCGAATCGGATCGGCTCATGGCGCTCTATGGTGTTACCCGCGGCAACGGGCGTCCCTATCTGCAAGTGGAGCAGTTCGAGCCGGATGAGCCGCTCGGTATCATCCTGCCGAATCCGGGCACCCTGCTGCGCCAGTTGAAAAGCACCGGCGAACTCTGGCTGCCGCGATTGCCACAAGAGCCGACGGCGGAGTGGGGGGCGCTGCTGGCGAACGTGCTGCGGCTCGATAGTACGATACGGGTCGCATTGAAAGGAAAGGGCGCAGCGGCTTGGTACGAAGCGCTTACGCAAGAGCGGATCAAGGCGCGGCGCATCGAAGCAGAAGCCTCCGATGAGGATGGGCTGCGGATCACGTTGTTGCGTTGAGGCTCAGGTTCAGACTGCAAAAGCCACTGCTCTACCAGGCGCACTTTGCTCTAAAGTGCGCCACCTTCTTTCATAGGTAACACCATGCTCAACAATGATCGTCTGCTGGTGCAGATTCTGCTCCTGGTGCTGCTCGGTGCCTGTGTGTGGGTGCTGGCCCCGTTTGCCTCGGCGCTGTTTTGGGCTGCGGTGCTGGCATTTGCCAGCTGGCCGATCATGCGGGTGCTGACCCGCTGGATGAACGGCAACTCGACGCTTGCCGCCACCCTTTTGACGGGCGGATGGATGGTCTTGGTTGCCGTGCCGCTGGTCTGGTTGGGGTTCAACATTGCCGACCAGATTCGCGAGGTCAACGTGCTGGTGCACAACCTGCAAGTGCAGGGACTTCCGCCGCCGCCGGCGTGGCTCGCTGAACTGCCGCTGATAGGCGACAACCTGCTGAGTCTCTGGAACACACTGGATGAGCAAGGGACGGCCTTCTTCGCGACGATCCGGCCGTACGTCGGTCAGGTGGGCAACTGGTTGTTGGTGCGCAGTGCGCGCGTTGGCGGTGGAATGCTGGAACTGGCGCTCAGCCTGGTACTGGTGTTCTTCTTCTATCGCGATGGGCCGAAACTGGCTGCCTTCGTACATAGTCTGCTGCATCGACTGATTGGTGACCGCGCTGATCACTACCTGGAATTGGTGGCCGGTACGGTTCAGCGTGTCGTCAACGGTGTGATCGGCACCGCGGCTGCCCAGGCGATTCTGGCGTACGTCGGATTCAGCATTGCTGGCATACCCGGTGCGCTGATCCTCGGTCTGCTGACGTTCGCATTCAGTTTCCTGATGGTCCCGCCCCTGATCTGGGGCCCCGCCACGCTCTGGCTTGCCTGGCAGGGTCAGTACGGCATGGCCGTATTTCTGGGGATATGGGGCATGTTCATCATCAGTGGCGTGGACAACGTGCTGAAACCCTACCTGATCAGCCGCGGCGGTAACCTGCCCTTGGTGGTGGTGCTGCTTGGCGTGTTTGGTGGCGTGCTGGCGTTCGGTTTCATGGGGCTGTTCCTTGGTCCGACACTGTTGGCTGTTGCTTACAGCCTGCTGGAAGACTGGCTGGTCAAGGAAGTGCCAGGCATCGTCGTGCAGGCAAAGCGTCCGAGCGATCAGTTGGAAGATGCAGCGGTACGCGACTAGCTGACTGCTGCTGGCAGCTCTGTTGCCGGTCGGTTACGCAGGTTCGAGCCGCTAGAGCTGCTCGCTCTCGTATTTGTCCAGCGCATCGCTGGCAACGATCTGTCCCAGCTTGATCAGCTCAGGGGCTTTGTAGAATTCATAGAACCTGCAGGCGCGCTTGGGGATGTTGACCAGCACGTTCGGTGGGTAGCCAGCGATCTTGTATTGGGTCAATGAGGATTGCATCACTTCGAAGCTCTGGTTGATGAGCTCCAGTAAGGATGCAGGACCGCCCACATCAATCACCATCGATCCCTCGGCCGACTTCGGCGCACTTTGCCCCGATGGGGCGGCTGGTGGCTGATCCGCGCCAGGCCCATCAACAGCAGTGAGTTCGGCGATATGCTCTTCGAGCCCTTTGCTGCGCCAGAACGGCAGGTGTGAGCTGATCGAGCTGACCATGGCATCGAAGCGTCCTGGGCGGATTATTTCCGGCAGCGGGTATTGCCGATGGTTGTTGGCGTTAAGATTGACGGCGATGATGATGTCGCTGTGGCTAGAGACCACCGGCACGATGGGCAGGGGATTGAGTATGCCGCCGTCGACCAGCATCCGGTTGCCTTGCATGACCGGCGTGAACAGGCTTGGGATAGCTGCCGAGGCGCGCATCGCCAGTTCCAGATTGCCCTCCTGAAACCAGATCTCCTGCTGATTCGTCAGGTCGGCCGCGACGGCCGTGAATGGGATTGGTAAATCCTCGATGTTGACCGAGCCGAGCATCTCCCTGATGCGTCCGAAAATCTTCTCGCCGCGTATCGCCCCAAGGCTGAAACTCGGATCGACCAATCGCAGCATGTCGAAGTAGTCCAGGCTTTCAATCCATTCGCGGTATTCCTCAAGCTTCCCGGCTGCGTAGATGCCACCTACGACTGCGCCCATCGAACAACCTGCGACACAGGTGATCTCGTAGCCCCGGGTCTCGAGTTCTTCGATTACGCCGATGTGCGCATAACCGCGAGCCCCCCCCGACCCCAACACAAGTGCGACCTTGTTGCCCATGTAGTTCTCCCTGTTGGCGTTGGGCGATAGCTTCCAGCTTCAGGCTGCAAGCTTCAAGCTAAAGCGAGGAGCTGGTCGTTTCCGTGCAATCCCTTCGGCTCACGCCGCAGCGATGTGACCACCAGCCTTGCTACAATCGTCGCCCGTTTGCCAGCATCACGAGAGTCTTTCCCATATGAGCGAACCCATCCGCCTCACTCAATACAGCCACGGTGCCGGCTGCGGCTGCAAGATTTCGCCCAAGGTGCTGGACGTGATCCTCGCCGGCAGCGGGGCACAGAACCTTGACCCGCGCCTGTGGGTCGGAAATGCCTCGCGTGATGACGCTGCGGTTTACGGCATCGACGAAGAACGCGGCGTGGTATCGACTACCGATTTCTTCATGCCAATCGTCGACGATCCCTTCGATTTCGGCCGTATCGCCGCGACCAATGCCATCAGTGATATCTATGCGATGGGCGGTGATCCGCTGATGGCAATCGCCATCCTTGGCTGGCCCGTCAACGTGCTGCCGCCTGAGGTGGCGCGCGAGGTCATCGCGGGTGGTCGAGCCGTGTGTGAGGCCGCAGGCATTCCGCTAGCCGGTGGGCATTCGATCGATGCGCCCGAACCGATATTCGGTCTGGCCGTGACCGGTCTGGTCAAAAAGAACCAGATGAAACGTAACGACACAGCCACGGTTGGCTGCAAGCTCTATCTAACCAAGCCCCTTGGGATAGGCATTCTCACCACCGCGGAGAAGAAGACCAAGTTGCGGCCCGAGGATGTCGGCAGGGCGCGTGACTGGATGTGCACGCTCAACACGCCCGGTAGCCGCTTCGGCAAGCTCGACTGCGTGCGGGCGATGACAGACGTCACCGGTTTCGGGCTGCTCGGGCACCTGGTCGAAATGGCCGATGGCAGCGCTGTGACTGCGTGCATCGACTACGCCCACGTGCCGCGTCTGGAAGGTGTCGAGTATTACCTCGAACAGGGCTGTGTGCCTGGCGGTACGGGGCGCAACTTCGAGAGTTATGGTGACCGTATCGCCGCCATTGACGAGGTGCAGAAGCAGTTGCTGTGCGATCCGCAAACCAGCGGCGGTTTGTTGGTAGCCGTTGACCCTGAAGGTGAGACCGAATTCCTCGCGGTGGCCGCTGAACTCGGCCTGCTTCTCCAACCGATCGGTGAGTTGATCGAAGCCGGCGCCTTTGCGGTTGAGGTACGTTGATGCGTGGCGATACCGATAATTTTGCCGAGCTTTTCCTCAACGACGTGCCGATGATGGACGCACGAGCGCCTGTTGAATTTACAAAGGGCGCGTTCCCCGGGGTGGTCAACCTGCCGCTGATGAACGATCTCGAGCGCCAGAAGGTCGGCACCTGTTACAAGCAGCAGGGGCAGCAAGCGGCGATCGAGTTGGGCCACCGGCTGGTGAGTGGTCAGGTCAAGGACGAACGTATTCAGGCTTGGGCCGACTTCGCGCGCAACAACCCTCAGGGCTACATCTACTGTTTCCGTGGCGGGTTGCGTTCACAGCTGGTGCAGCAGTGGCTCAAAACCGAGGCGGGAATCGACTATCCGCGCGTGACCGGTGGCTACAAGGCGATGCGCCATTTTCTGCTGGACACCATCGAACATGCGGCCGCGCATGACAATTTCGTGCTGGTCGGCGGTATGACCGGGACGGGCAAAACCGAGGTGCTGGCGCGTCTGGAAGAGGGGGTCGATCTGGAAGGCATTGCCAATCATCGCGGCTCTAGCTTTGGCAAGCGCGCCACGCCGCAGCCGGTGCAGATCGACTTCGAGAACGCCCTGGCGATTCGCTTGTTGAAGATGCAGAAAGCCGGTGCCAGGCAGTTCGTGCTGGAAGATGAAGCGCGGCTGGTCGGACGCTGTTCTATCCCGCTGCCCTTGTTCCAGGGTATGCAGCGCTATCCGCTGGTCTGGCTCGAAGACAGTCTCGAGGGCCGGGTTGATCGTATCCTCAAGGACTATGTGATCGATCTCTGCGCAGAATTCATCACCGAGTTCGGCGAGGAAGGATTCACCGCATTTGCCGAGCGTTTGCAGCAAAGCCTGGTCAATATCAGCAAGCGGCTCGGCGGTGAATGCTACGCACGGCTGGCAGCGATCATGGATCAGGCACTTGCCGAACAGGCAAGTACGGGTTCGGTTGATCTGCATCGCGGATGGATCGAGGCGTTGCTGAGGCAGTACTACGATCCGATGTATACCTACCAACGTGAAAGCAAGGCCGCCAGAATCGAGTTCGCTGGTGAGCAGCACGCAGTCGTCGAGTTTTTGCGCGAGCGCGCTGCGGGGCATCAACACTGAGCAGGTCTCAAAACGAGGATCTAGGGATGAAGAACTTAATCTGTCTATCGCTGTTAGCACTGACCCTGACCGGTTGCGCCGCCAAGACTGCCTATCGAGACAGCTGTGCGTCTCAGCTGAACGCCGCCTGGGAAGAGCAGAGCCTGGCCGAGGCGGAAGGCTTCGCCGGCACTGTTAGCTATTCCAAGGCGATGGCACTGCTGACCGGCGCCAAGACCCAGCAACAATTTGAGGCCTACCAAGGCTGCGTGGAGAAGGCCAAGAAGGCCCGTTTCTACCTGCGTGAGTCCCGCGCAGGACGCTGATGTTGCTGCCATGCTGTGGCGGTCGCCTGGCTGCCACTTCCTTATCCATTGGTTCCTCGCGATTACCGAACCGACTCAGCAGGGATCTACATGCAGCTTGATTTTTCCACGCTGGCACCGGTCGAGGCCTATCGTTGGCTAACGTCGACCATTACGCCGCGGCCGATTGCCTGGGTCTCGACATGCTCGACGTCGGGCGTCAGCAATCTTGCCCCGTTCAGCTTCTTCCAAGTCATCAGCAGTAACCCCCCGACACTGCTGATCAATGTCGGTCTGAAAGACGGCCTACCCAAAGACACCGCTCGCAACGCGCACGAGACAGGGGAGCTCGTTGTTCAACTCGTCAGCGCCGAGCATGCCGAAGCGATGAACGCCTCTGCGGCTACCTTGGCACACGGCATCAGCGAGTTTGAGCACTGCGAGATTGCCAGCGAACCGGCTAGCCTCGTGAAGGTGCGGCGGGTCGCCGGAGCGCCGGTTGCCTTCGAATGTCGCGTAGCGCAGATCCTGCCATATCCGCCCGAGTCGCCTAATTGCCAGCTCATCTTCGCCGAAGTGTTGTTAGCGCACATCGACGACGGTGTTCTCGATGAGCGCGGTCGCGTCGATTCGGCCCGGCTTGATCTGGTCGGCAGGCTGGGCGGCGCAGCGTATAGCTATACGCGTGAGCGTTTCGAGATGCAGCGACCCTGACAGTCGCCCAGGTTTCTGATCGCTTGGGTCAGGAAACGACCCAAGCTGTGAAGCTGTGAAGCTGTGAAGCGGTGTGGCGTCATCACCCGCCGGATCAAGTGACGTATCACAACTTCTCAACACCAGGTTTTCACCGCTTTGCCTGCGCTCGCCGGGTCAGTAGGATCGAAGGAACAAACAAAGGAGAGTTGCATGCGCACCCGATTGGAAGTCTGTCTGCGGTCGGTCAATGAAGTGCTGCTCGGCAAGCAATCGCAGGTGCGATTAGCCATGGCCTGCCTGCTGGCGAGGGGGCACCTACTGGTCGAGGACCTGCCCGGTATGGGCAAGACGACCTTGAGCCATGCGCTTGCGAAGGTCATGGGGCTGGATTTCCAGCGCATCCAGTTTACCTCCGACCTGCTGCCGGGCGATATTCTCGGCACCTCGGTATTTGACAAGGAAAGCGCTCAGTTTGTGTTTCATCCGGGACCGATCTTCGCTGAGCTGGTACTGGCGGACGAAATCAACCGGGCTACACCAAAGAGCCAGAGCGCGCTGCTTGAAGCCATGGAAGAAGGGCAAGTCACTATCGAGGGCGCGACGCGACCTTTGCCCGAGCCCTTCTTCGTGGTCGCCACGCAGAACCCGGTCAGCTCCGGCGGTACATTTGCCCTGCCTGAATCACAGCTGGATCGCTTTCTCATGCGCCTTTCGCTGGGTTACCCGGCTAAAGCGGCGGAGAAAGCATTACTCCTCGGCGATTCGCGTCGCGATTTGCTCGCCCGATTACAACCCCAGCTGGATCGCGCCGAGTTAGTTGCTATCCAGCAGGCGGTGAGCGCCGTTCGCGTCAGTGATGCTCTGGTCGATTACGTCCTGCGCCTGGTCGAGGCCACGCGCACCCAGCCGCAATTCGCCTGGGGCTTGTCACCCCGTGCGAGCCTGGCGCTGCTGGCGGCAGCCCGTGCCTGGGCCTTTCTCGACGGTCGAGACTATGTAATCCCGGAAGACGTCCAGGCGGTACTGCCCTCGGTGGTTGGCCATCGCTTGCGCGAACGCGCCGATGCCACCGGACATGGCGGCGGCGCATTGGTGCAATGGCTGCTGCGCGAAGTGCCGGCGCTGTGACGCCGCCTCTGCCGGACTGACGGGGGCGGTTATGCGAGTGCTACCACGGATACGAGATCGCTGGCTGCTGAAACGCATACCGCCAGGCCCTAGCGTACGCCTCAACCAGCGTCGCATCTTCATCATGCCTACGACGGTCGGGATGAGTTTCCTGGTCGCGCTGCTGTTGATGTTGCTTGCCGCGATTAACTACGAGAACAGTCTGGCTTACGCCCTGACATTTTTATTGGGCTCGGTATTTGTCGTGGCGATTCTGCATACCTGGCGCAATCTGGCAGGGCTCGAATTGAAAGCAGGTGGCTCCGAAGCGGTTTTCCTCGGCGAGCAGGCCCGCTTGCGGGTGCGTCTGGAAAGCCGGGGTCGCCTGTACCAGGCCGTCTCGGTGGGTTGGCCTAAAAGTGGCCTGCAGTTGGTCGACGTGCCGGCAGCAGGGACCTGCGAACTGGAACTGAGCCTGCCCACCGAGAAACGTGGCTGGTTGAGACCTGGACGGTTACGTGTGGAAAGCAGGTTTCCCTTGGGCATTCTGGTGGCCTGGAGCTGGGTAGACCTGCAGCAGGCCGCACTGGTCTATCCACGCCCAGTCGCAGGCGAGCCGCCAAAAACCGGCGGGCACGCCGAAGAGAGCGCTGAGGGTTCGCTGGCGCAGGGCAGCGGCATCGACGATTACCAAGGCTTGCGCCCCTGGCAACCAGGCGACTCGAGAAAACGTTTGAACTGGAAAGCCTACTCTAGAGGGCAAGGCTTGCTGGTCAAGGATTTCACTGCGCTGTCCGGCGAGGACCCATTACTGGATTTTGCTGCACTCGACGGCGATGTCGAATCCCGATTGTCGTTGCTCTGCCACTGGGTAGTGGAGCTGTCGGCGCGCCAGCAGCCCTTCGCCCTCCGTGTCGCGGACGCCACCATCGAAGCTGGCGCTGGCGTAGAACACCGCAACCGCAGCCTTCGGGCATTGGCGTTGTTCGGACTGCCGTCTGTGGAGCCGAAATGAGCAGCCTGCAGCCCATCCCGCGCAATGGCCTGATCTGGCTGTTGGTAGCCCAGGTGCTGGTCATCTTGCCGCATCTGGCTCATCTGCCGTTCTGGATCATTGGCCTCTGGCTGGGTTGCGCGATCTGGCGGGTGCAAATTTTTCGCATGCGCGCTCGATACCCGCGGGGTTGGGTGAAAGCAGTGATGATGCTAGGCGCTGCGTTTGGCGTCTATTTTTCGCGCGGGGGGTTGATCGGGCTCGATGCTGGCGTGGTGTTGCTCATCGCGGCGTTCATCCTCAAGCTGGTCGAAATGCGCAGCCGTCGCGATGCCCTTGTCCTGGTGTTTCTTGGCTTCTTTGCCGTGGTCACCAGTTATTTGTTCAATGACGGGCTGCTCGCCGGGCTTTACAGTCTGGCACCAATCGTCGCGCTGCTGGCGGCGATGATAGGTCTGCAGCAGAGTCCGGCGGGCACACATCCCTGGCCGACGCTGCGACTGGCTGGCGCTCTGCTTCTGCAGGCGATTCCCTTGATGCTGGTCCTGTTCGTGCTTTTTCCGCGCTTGGGACCGCTCTGGTCATTGCCGCAGCCGAAGGATCGCGGCGTGACGGGTCTGGCTGACAGCATGTCGCCGGGCGACATGGCCGAACTGAGTCGCTCGAATGCACTGGCGTTTCGCGCCAGTTTTGAAGGCCCGATCCCCGAGCGGGACCAGCTGTACTGGCGTGCGGTCACCTTCGAGCGTTTCGATGGCCGGCGGTGGTCTCAGTCTTTTTCATCGCAGCTTCCACGAGCCCCGGAGTGGTCGCCGCGGGGCGCGCCGGTTGTGTACAGTATCGTCATGCAGCCCAGTGGGCGGCCTTGGTTGTATGCATTAGACGTAGCGCAGGTAGATGCAGGCGACGTGCGACTGATGAGCGACTTCCACCTGGCGCGCCCACGGCCGGTTGAGAAGCCGCTGCTGTACCGGGCGACATCCTGGCCGGAGGCGCTGCGTGAACCAGACGCTGGACCTACGACCCTCGGGCGGGCTC
This sequence comes from Pseudomonas sp. 9Ag, assembly GCF_902506445.1. Taxonomy (NCBI): domain Bacteria; kingdom Pseudomonadati; phylum Pseudomonadota; class Gammaproteobacteria; order Pseudomonadales; family Pseudomonadaceae; genus Pseudomonas; species Pseudomonas sp. 9Ag. Next base: position 1,912,261 of record NZ_LR733836.1, on the reverse strand, counting down.
TAGAGCTGCCCTCATCGGGTAACTTACGCAGCAGGGCCTGGGCCGCAGAACTGCGGCGTCAGCACCAGACACCCAAGGCAACCGTGCAAGCACTGCTTAGCCATTTCAACCAGCAGCCCTACCGCTATACGTTGCGTCCTTCGCCCGTTGGTGAGGATATCGTCGACGGTTTCCTATTCGAGACCTTGAACGGATTTTGCGTGCATTACGCAGGCGCGATGACCTTTGTCCTGCGCGCAGCAGGTATTCCCGCGCGGGTGGTCGCCGGCTATCAGGGCGGGGAGGTCAACCCGTCGGGCAACTACCTGTCGGTGCGTCAACTCGATGCTCATGCCTGGGTCGAATACTGGGAGGCGGGCAGCGGTTGGGTCAGTGTGGATCCGACATTTCAGGTCGCACCGGAACGTATCGAGCGAGGGCTGGAGGAGGCGCTTGGCGATGAACAGGATCTGATCGAAGGCGCCATGATGGACCTCCGGCGCTACCGTGATATCAGCTGGCTGAACGACTTGCGGTTTGGTTGGAACAGTCTTAATTACGGCTGGCAGCGCTGGGTGCTGAATTACCAGGGCGAACGACAGCTGGAAGTGTTGCGAGGCCTGTTCGGCAAGGTCGACGCCCGCAATCTCGGTTTTATGATGGTCGCCCTGGGTGCGTTGCTGATTGTCCTGCTGGCGCTTGCGCTCCTGAAGCCCTGGCGCCGGGAACAGGATGCTCAGCTGCGTCAGTTCCAGCGCTTCGAACAACTACTGGCGCGACATGGCATAGCGCGGCAGTCGGGTGAAGGCGCGCGCGACTTCGCACAACGCGCGGCAGAGCAGCTGCCGGATGTTGCTGCCCAGATTCAGAGGTTTTCCTGGCTGTATGAACAAGCCCGCTATGGGGGGCAGCCAACCGAGCTGGCCGAGATGAAGGCTGCGCTCTACAGGTTGCGCCGACAGCTACCCTGGCGTGGCAGTGGGAGCAAAAGGCGGCGTGACATCGACAGCGAGAAGCCATAGCTGCTCGCGATGGCATGACATCACCGATCATTCGCCGATTTCTGTGCTGGTGGGTGCGGCGATAAGATAAACCCAATAATAACGAGCCGAGGTTGGGAATGACCCTGTCCGAACTGCTACAAGCCGTGCGTGAAACTCCTCAAGATGTCGTCGTGCCTTCCAGCTGGGGGCAGGGGCGAGCCGGCTTCGGCGGGCTGGCCGCCGCGCTGGTATTCGAAGCCATGCAGGCCAAGGTGCCAAGTGATCGCCCGGTGCGGTCGCTGTCCATCAGCTTTGTAGGGCCGCTTGCGGTTGATGTGCCCGTTAGCTTTGAGGCCGAGGTGCTGCGCGAAGGCAAGGCGGTCAGTCAGGTGCTCGGCCGTGCCGTCCAGAACGGGCAGGTAGTCACATTGGTGCAAGGCAGTTTTGGTGCGGCGCGTGTCTCTACCGTCAGGGTGGAAGCTGAGCCGGCGCCTGAACTGCCACCGGTGGAGGCCTGTCAGGAGTTGCCCTACATCAGCGGCGCCACACCTGAGTTCACTCGCCATCTGGTCATGCGCTGGGGCATCGGTGGTCTGCCTTTCTCTGGTAATACCTCACGGGAAATGGGCGGATGGGTTCGTCAGCGTGGCGAGGTCGACCGGGAGCCGGTAACCGTCTCGCATCTGCTGGCGCTCGTCGACGCGTGGCCGCCAGCAGTGCTGCCTCATCTGAACAGTTTCGCGCCGGGCAGCTCGCTGACCTGGACTATCGAATTTGTTCAGCCACTGCCAATAATCGACACTCACGAGTGGTGCCGATACCGCGCGGTGATCGAGCATGCTCAGGACGGCTACGGTCATTGCGCCGCGGCGTTATGGACCGGCAAAGGTGAGCTGATTGCCCTGAGTCGGCAAACGGTAACCGTCTTCGGTTAATTAGGGCGCTGCCCGCTGGGTCGTTAACCCCGCGGGCAGGCACGTCAGCCTCACAGGCTGATGCGCGGTTAGAGCTTGAGTTGGTGGATAGCCTTGCTGAGCTCGCCAGAAAGTGCGGCGAGTTCAGCGCTGGTATTCGCCGACTCGACGGTTTGCTGCACGGTTTGCTCAGTAACGTCGCGAATGCCGGTGACCGAGCGGTTCAGCTCCTCGGCAACTTCGCTTTGTTGCTCGGCGGCGACGGCAATCTGCGTGTTGCTCTCGCGCATCTGTGCCACCGCTGCGGTGATGGCTTCAAGTGCTAGTCCTGCTTCACGTGCCTCGCGCACGCAGTCGTCCGCCTTGAGCGAACTCTCCTGCATGAACTCGACGGCGTCGCGGGTCATGCCCTGCAGCCCGGCGATCATCTGCGTGATTTCGTCAGTGGATACCTGAACGCGTTTGGCCAGGCTACGCACTTCATCCGCAACCACCGCGAAGCCTCGGCCCATTTCCCCCGCACGTGCCGCTTCAATGGCTGCGTTCAATGCCAGCAGATTGGTTTGTTCGGCGATGCTGTGAATGACACTGACCACGCCGTTGATTTTCTGGCTGTCGGCGGCAAGCTGCTCGATGGTTTCGGCAGTCTGCTGTACGCCCTGCGACAGGCTGGATATCGAGCGCTCGACTCGCCCTACGACCTGCTGCCCATTGCCCGCAAGTTGGTCCGCGCTCTGTGATTGGTCGCGCGTCTCTCTGGCGTGTTCGGCGATGTGGTAGACGGTGGCGGTCATCTCGTTGATCGCGGTTGCAGCCTGGTCGGTTTCGCTCTGCTGGCCGAGCATGCCCTGGCGGACCTCACCCATGCTCGATGCAAGGCGAGCCGCTCCTTCATCGAGGCGGGTGGCCGCCTGGGCTACGGTGCCGACAATGCGCTGATAACCGGCCTGCATGGCGTTAAATGCCGCTGCCATCTCGCCCACTTCATCACGGCTCGCCAACGGCACCCGCATCGCAAGATCGCCGCTGCGCTCGACATGCACCATGACATTCTTGAGTGTATTGAGATGGCTGAGGAGGAAATGAATCAGCAGCTGGGATGCGGCCAGCAACACCAACATCAGCACAGCAACAGCCACGGCATAGCCCAGAAAATGTTCACCCAGCAGCTGTATGGCACTGGGCCCGCGCGCCAGCACAGCTAGGGTTTCTCCGCCCGGTCTGGTCACAAGCTGGGCGCCCAGCACCGGCGTAGTGTCGAACAGACGGTCATGCTCGATGGCTACCCACCCCTGGCGGGCGGCTACTGGTCGCCCCTCGATAGTGATGGCCTGACCAGCCGGAAACATCTGAATGTCACCACCCGTGGGCATTGCTGTGCCTTCTGGCCAGCTTTGTATCAGTGCCCCTATCTGCTGCGCGTTGTTCTGGGCGTCCTGGCTTCGCGACTGCTGTTCAAGTTGCAGGGCAAAGAGCACCAGCAGCAAGGTGGTAGCGAACGACACCAGGTTCAGCGCCCAGAACTTGTACTTCAGTGACAGATCGCGAATCCATAAAGCCATTGCATGCTCTTCTTATGTCGATGACCGGAACGGTTCGTCGTGCGGAGGCATCGCCGCTTTTTTGCGAACCCGTTCTGTTAACGGCCGAAACGTGTTGGGCTTGAGTCAGTTCAGTCCTCATTTATCGGCTGTATACGAAAGAATTCCTGAGCACAATGCGTCGTGCTTTGCGCCAGCTGTTCTTCGCTGACACCGCGGTGCCGGGCCACTTCACGAAGCACTTCAGGAAGAAACGCTGGCTCGTTCTGGCCACCTTTGGGCTTGGGTCGCAGCGTGCGTGGTAGCAGATATGGAGCATCGCTTTCGAGCATCAAACGGGTCGCAGGAATGTCGCGCACCAATGGGTGTAGGTGGGTGCCGCGGCGCTCGTCACAGATCCAGCCGGTGATACCGATATGCAGGTCTAGATCGAGATAGGCGTAGAGGGCGCGTTTTTCGCCGGTAAAGCAGTGCACCACTGCAGCGCTGAGCTGATCACGGAACGGCCTGAGAATCTGTACCAGACGTTGGTCGGCGTCGCGCTCATGAAGAAACACCGGCAGGCCGGTTTCTACTGCCAATTGCAGGTGTTCTTCAAGGACTCGCTCCTGTTGCGCGCGAGGAGACAAGTCCCGGTTGAAATCCAACCCGCATTCACCAACCGCGCGAGCCTCGGGTTCGCCGAGTAAGGCCATGAGCTGTGCGCCGGTACTGGAAGTCCATTGGCTCGCGTCATGAGGGTGAATGCCTGCTGTGCAGAACAGCCGATGTCCGCCTTCATCCAGCTCCCGGCAGAGTGCTAACGCCGATTCGCTTTCGTCGAGGCTGATGCCCGTTAGTACCAGCTGGGCAACGCCCGCTGCGTGGGCACGATCTACGACCGCGCGTGGGTCTCGGGCGAAGGTAGGGTGGGTAAGGTTGACTCCGATGTCGACAAGCTGCATGAAATGTCTCGCTTATGAGATCAAAATATATGCATTAAAATCAGGCACTTGAGCATGATAATTAATGTAGATGAAAAGGTGTTGCTGGTGATCAGGCCAAGGCTGTGACAATCTTCGCCACCCTGCGGCGGGCTATCCGCTGTATAGCTTGTCTGATTCGAGCCGATATCCGGAAATGACCCGACTATTTTCCTTGCTGCTGTGTCTGCTCGTGCTTATGCCCTGGCCGGCGTCTGCGCGGGTGATGGGGCCGCAGGCCTGGCAATCGGGCGATACCGTACGCGATCTTGCGGACATCCGCCGCAGCGGCGTTTTGCGGGTGCTGGTCAATCAAAGTCGCAATAGCTCCGGCGAGGTTAAAGGCGAAGCTATTGGTGTTGAGTATGTACGCCTGCGTGCGTTCGAGCAGCATCTCAATCGCGGGTCGAAAGGGCCTCCGATCACCTTGAAGATCATTCCGAAGGCCAAGGATCAGCTGCTCGGCGCGCTGCAGCGCGGGGAGGGCGATCTGGTCGCGCCCGGGGAAATCTTGCCGCAAGGAACGATACGCAGGCTGAGCCGCAGTCGCTCGCTGATCGGTCCGGTGCCGATGGTATTGGTGAGTCGGCAGGGTGGACCCCGCTATCACAGTTTCGAGCAACTTTCCGGTCGTAGCTTGGCGTTGTCCGCTGGCAGTGCCGCAGGCTCCGCGCTCGACAAGCTCAATAGAACCTTGATGCAGGCTGGGCGAGCACCGATTGCCGTCGAATGGGTCGATCCCACGCTGGCGGTGGAAGACGTGCTGGAGATGGTACAGGCCGGCGTCTATCCGGCAACGGTGGTGGAGCAGCCGATTGCAGAGCGATGGGTCAAAGTGCTGCCGAAATTGCGCATCGAGTCGACGCTGACGTTGGGCGCTCCCGCTGACATGCACTGGTTTGTGCAAAAGAATGCGGGGATGTTGCGCGCGAGCATCGACCGTTTTCTTCAAACTTATAACGCGCCGGATAACCAGGATGCGGCATTTGTTCGCGTCTACCGCAGGCTCTATCGGGTTCAGTACCCGCTCGATCGTGTCGGCAGACAGCGCCTGGAAAAGGTGCGTCCGACCTTGCAGCGGCATGCTCAGGGGCAGGAGATTGACTGGCTCAACCTGGCGGCTTTGGCTTTCAAAGAGTCGACGCTGAACCCATCTGCGCGCGGAGCCTCCGGCGCCACCGGGCTGATGCAGGTAACGCCAGCGACCGCTCGGAGCATGGGGGTGCAGGACATCGGCCAGCTGGACAACAATGTGCTGGCCAGCGCGAAGTATCTGGCAAGCATCCGCAAATCCTTTTTCTCCAGCCCCAGGCTGAATGAGCGCGAGCGCATGGCGTTTGTGCTGGCCGCGTACAACCTCGGTCCGCAGCGGGTCCAGAGCTTGCGTGCGGAAGCGCGGCGTCGAGGTCTCAATCCTGATCAATGGTTTTTCCAGGTCGAGCGCGTTGCCATGTCGACCATGGGCATGGGCGTGGTCAGCTACGTCAATGCCGTGAACAAGTATTACCTGGCCTATACCCGAGAGCGGTATCTGCTCGAGGGTGGCCCGCAAAGCGCCGGCAACTGAACGCTCAGCCGCGCTCAGCCGCAACCAGTTGCTCAGCCGCTTGAAGGCGCTGACGCTCGTGCTCGGTGAAGCGTTCGGTCGCCAAGCGGGAAATGGCGGCACGTTTATCCGCTTGGCCGAGGCCCTGGCTGCGTTCAATCTGAAGTTTTTCCTCGCGGTAGGCGGTGACGCGGGCCTGCCATGCTTGACGCTTGGCGTCGAGCTGCTCCAGACGGGCTGCGGCTGCGTTGCCAACCAATTGCTGGCGTAGCTGGCGCAGGTCCGTGGGGTTGCCACCACTGGCTGCTAATGCGCGGGTCTGTTCGCGCAGCTGCACTTGCATCTGTGCCGCCATCGGATCCTGCAGTTCCGCTGGCAGGTTGTTGCGCAAGCGGTCCAGTGCCGCGCCCTTGCCTGACGCATCAAGACTTGAGTCATGACGAATTGCCAGGCGTTCCAGCATGAAGCGGTCAGCTGCTTCGTCCAGACCGAAGAAGGTCTGATGGACCCGGTCATCGAATATATCTGCACGCAACTGCTGAACTGCGCGCAGCCGGTTGCGCATGGCGTCGATGTCTGCCTGCTGCATATGCTGCTGTTCCAGCAACAGCAGCTGCCGCTTGTAGTTCAGGTACTGGCTCAGCAGCTGGGTGGCGTGGCCTGCTGCAGGCGTGGGCAGGTGCGCTTCGATATAGCGACGTAGGCGGGTTACGCTGGTTTCCAGGGGCTCCTCGCCAATCGAGGCAAGGAAGTAATCGAATACGCGGCGTATCTCAGCATCAATGATCAGCTTTCCGGCGGCGTCAGCCCGAAGTCGACCGTCCACTTGGGTGCCGGCAAAGGAGCCTGGCAGGCGGCGCGGTGCGTCTGTCCGCGGCCGCGTAATTGGAGCTGAGCGCTCTTGCAGACGGGTCTCGCTGGTATTGATCCGATCGTTCTCGGTGCGGCTCTGCGTTTGGGCAGGTTCTGAGTCGGGCGGGGCACTGCCGTTCATCACAATGCCGATCAGCAGCGTCAGCACAAACAGGGCGGCGATAAATTTCATCAGGATGCCTTCTAGTCAGAAGGTGGGGCCAGCAGGCCCCACCGGAGCCTCAGAGACCTGCGTTTTTCAGCCGATTGGCATGCTGCCGATACACCGTCACCGGATCGGTTTCAAACAGGCTGGTCAGGCCAAATACCTGATTGACTTCATCCAGATGGTTCATCCGGTAGTTGTCGCGGATGACCATGCCCAGATGTGAGCTACAACGGCCAACGAGCCCGTCATTGGGCTCGTCAAATGCCAGCGAGCCTGCTCCCATCATGGCGTCACTCACATCCAGTGGGTTGGTCAGCGGGCTGGTGCCGCTCCAGGAGTAGTAACGCACACCGTTGACCTTGTAGGCGCCTTCGCCGCACGCACTGGTCGGCACCCCTTGCGGATACTTCGCATTGAAACGAGCAGCACCTTCGCTATTGAGCGATTCAAGCGTACCGAGCGAGTCTTGTGGTTCGGTACTGGTGCTTCCCGAAAGGAAGTGAATCAATGCGCCCATTCCGTTGATGATGCCGGCGAGGATGGCTTCGCCACCGGAGCCTTCCGGAATCTGACGGATCAGATCAGCAACATCGGACCCCTTGTGCGGCGCGCCTACGCTGGTGACCGACGCCACCAGGTCGGGACGGACCGCAGCGACGTAGCGCACAGTCGGGCCGCCGTGGCTGTGGCCGACCAGATTCACCTTTGGTTTGCCGCTGATCGCGACGATCTCCTCGACTTGTTGCAGGAGCTCCTCCCCACGAAGCTCCGAGGTGTTGAGCTGACTGACTTCAGTGACGTACACCTGGGCACCGTCACGTCGAAGCGCCTGGGGAATGCCGTACCAGTAATCGATGCCAAGTATGCTGTCGAAACCGAGCATGCCGTGCGCCAGCACAATTGGATAACGCGTCTGTGTGTAGCCGCTGGAGCCGAACAGGCCGGCCTGGACCTGGCTGGAAACAGCCATGACGGTCCCGAGGCATAGAGCAAACACTGTCTTGTTCTTATTCATGAATGCACTCATCTAGGGTGACTGGAGATTCGGCAATCCCTCGCCATTCACCGCGCCTAGCGCGTACTGCAGCGATAACCGGCGCAGCATTCGTGCCAGTTTGTCTAGCGACTGGGTGAAGTGCTCTGGCGCGGTGTTTCGCCTACGCAGAAACTTAGTGGGCGTAGCGGCATCAGCGAAACGCCTGTTACCAGATGGAACAAGCGGCTGGGTAGGAAAGTGATGGCGCGCACGTTGGCCGAACTTATCGGCTAGATCGAGATATTTCGTGACCAATAGGTCCGAAAACAACTAGCTGGTCATGGATAGTCGATGCCAGTGATGTACCAGAGTTTCGGTCCGGTAGGCGTCTGCACCTGGACTTCGGCATCCAGCGTTTTACCCACCAAAGCGCGCGCCAGCGGTGAATCGATGCTGATCAGCCCTTGGCGCAGGTCCAGCTCATCGGGGCCGACGATACGGTAGCGGGCCTGTTCTCCTTCTTCGTCCTCGACAGTCACCCATGCGCCGAAATAAACCTTTCCGGGATCGCTGGGCTGTTCTGCGACCACTTTGAGCTTCTCCAGCCGTTTGGTCAGAAAACGCACGCGGCTGTCGATTTCGCGCAGCATCTTCTTGCCGTAGGTGTATTCAGCGTTTTCCGAACGGTCCCCTTGCGCGGCTGCCTCGCTGACCGACTGGGTAACCTGAGGCCGCTTCACATGCCACAGTTCATGCAGCTCGGCTCGTAGCCTTGCCTCGCCTTCGGGGGTGATCAGAGGGGTACCGGCAGGGCGAGGTGGACGATAACGGCTCATGGCGTTTCCAGTTCAGGCACGGGCTGGGGATTCTACAGGCAGTCCAACCCGCTGCCTGCTCCGGTCAATTTTCACGCAGCACATTCAGCGGGCTGGCGTTAAGTGCTCGGCGCGTACCCAGCACACCCGCAGCGCCCACCAGTAGCGCGCCGATCAGGGGCAGCAAAAGCAGCCATGGGTGGGGCTGCCAGCGAAGATCGAAGACGAAGTGGTAGAGCAGGGCGCTGACCAGTTCACAACCCAACGCTGCGAGCACACCGCTGGCGGCGCCTAATACGCCGAATTCGGTACGTCTGGCTCTGAGCAGTAATTTCCGCTCCGCCCCCAGCGCCCGAAGCAGCGCACCTTGACGAATTCGTTCGTCCAGCGTTGCTTGTAGGCCGGCGAACAATACCGCCAGGCCTGCCGCCAGCACGAACATCAGCACATATTCGACCGCTAGCGACACCTGCGCCAGGATGCTGCGTAACTGGCTGAGCAAGGCTTCGACCTGCAATATCGTCGCAGACGGAAAGTCCCTGGCCAGCTGCACCAATTCGCGATCCTTGCCTTCCGGCAGGTGAAAGCTGGTCATGTAGGTGGCGGGCACGTCCTGCAAAGTGTCGGGCTCGAAAATCATGTAGAAGTTGGGCTGGAAACTGTCCCAATTGACCTCGCGCAGGCTCGTCACGCTGACATCGCGGGTGAGCCCACCAACTGTGAAGCTGAGTCGATCGCCCAGCTGGACTTGAAGACTTTCGGCCAGCTCGGCTTCCACCGACACGCCAGGCAGTTCGCCTCGTGCTCCGGTCCACCATTGGCCGGCGGTCAGCCGATTGTCGGAGGGCAGGTCCTCGGCCCAGGTCAGGCTCAGGTCTCTACGAATCGCACGCTCGCCCTGGCTTTCCTTGCTTACCAACTGGCGCACCGGTTCGCCGTTGATGGCAACCAGGCGACCAGGGACCACTGGGTACAGGGGGGCCGCGTGATCAGAGAGGGCCTCAATGCGTGCGGCGAACGCGTCGCGGTCGGCGGGCAGGACATTCAGTACGAAATGGTTGGGGGCGTCATCCGGCAACTGGTTTTGCCAAGTGTCGAGCAGTTCGCCGCGCAGCAAACCGATCAACGCCATGGCGAGCAGTATCAGCCCGAAAGCCAGCGACTGACCAGCTGCCGCCAGTGGGTGACGGAGTAGCTGTCCTAGGCCAAGACGCCATGTCAGCGATGCGCCTGAAAGCGCCCGACGCAGCCCCTTCAATGCCAGCAACAGCAGTCCACCGAGAACCACGGTGGCGAGCAGACCGCCGCCCAGCAGCGCGAGGGTAATCTTCAGGTCAAGACTGAGGCGCCACATGATCAAGCCGAGTGCGATAACGGCGGCGCCGTACACCAGCCAGGAGCTCGGCGGGATCGGGAGCATGTCGCGGCGTAGAACCCGCAGCGGGGGCACTCGTCCCAACGCGGCCAGCGGCGGCAGGGCGAAACCCGCCAGTGCAACCAGGCCGGTCGCAATCCCAGCCAGCGCTGGCCAAAGCGTGGCGGGTGGCACTTCACTCACGACGAGTTCACGCAACAGGAAAAACAGTCCATGTTGTGCGGCCCAGCCCAGTAGCGCGCCAGCTGTGCTGGCAACCAAACCGAGGTAGGCGAGCTGAAAGGTATAGAGCAGTAATGCTTCGCGGCGTGACAATCCAAGGCAGCGCAACAGCGCGCTGGCGTCGAAACGGCGCGCCGCGAAGCGTGCGGCTGATAGCGCCACCGCCACCCCCGCGAGCAGCACAGCGGCCAGGCTGGCCAGGTTGAGGTAGCGTTCGGCGCGTCCCAGTGCGCCGCCGATCTGGCGGTTGCCGTCCTTGGCAGTCTCGATGCGCTGGTGCGGTTGCAGATCAGCTTTGATTGCTTCTTCGTAATCTTCCAGTTGTTCAGGAGAGCCTCGCCAGAGTTCGCGATAGCGCACGCGGCTGCCCGGCTGTACCACGCCGGTGGCTTCGAGATCATCCAGGTGCATCAGCACGCGTGGCGTCAAACTGTAGAAATCACCGACGCGATCGGGCTCGTAAGTCAGCACGCGAGTCAGCTGCAGCGGCTTGTTACCAACCTCAATCCAGTCACCGATCTGGAGGTTCAGGGCGGCGAACAAGCGTGCCTCGGCCCAGGCTTGCCCGGGCTTCGGGCCTGTTCCGGGCTGTTCGGGCTGATATGGCGCCGCTGCACTGCGAAGCTCACCGCGTAACGGATAGCTGTCATCAGCGGCCTTGACGCTGGTCAGCTGCAGGTTGTCGTCCGTGGCGACGACACTGGAAAACTCAACCACACGAGCGTGCTTGAGCTGTATTTGCCTGCCTGCTTCGATCTGCTCTGGCTCGGCGGGTGCGCTTCCGCGCAGTACGAGATCGGCACCCAGAAACTCGGTAGCGCGCAACAACATGGCGTCGTTCAGGCGCGCACCGAAATAACCAATGGCCGTACTGGCCGCAACGGCGATCAGCAATGCGAAGAACAACACACGCAACTCGCCAGCTCGCGCATCTCGCGACAGCTGACGCAGCGCTAACTTTGCCAAACGGCTGATGGGCACATGCTTCATTGACTCAACTCGTCGACGAGTTGGCGACCGCCTTCCAGGCGAAGCAGGCGCTGGCAGCGTTGGGCCAGGCGTTCGTCATGGGTTACCAACACCAATGTAGTGCCTCGCTCTCGGTTGAGCTCGAACAGCAGTTCGGTGATGGTTGCGCCGGTGTGGCTGTCGAGGTTGCCGGTCGGCTCGTCGGCGAACAGCACCGCGGGTTCGGCGGCAAAGGCGCGGGCGACGGCCACGCGCTGTTGTTCGCCGCCTGACAGTTGCCGTGGATAATGGTGCAGCCTGGCACCAAGGCCGACCCGGTCGAGCAACTCGGTAGCTTTCGCCTGTGCGTTGGAACGGCCGTGCAGCTCAAGCGGAAGCATGACGTTTTCCAGGGCGTTGAGGCTGTCGAGCAGCTGAAACGATTGAAAAACGAAGCCGACGTGCTCGGCTCGCACACGGGCGCGCTGGTCTTCGTCCAGCGCCCCGAGTAGATGACCAGCCAGCTGTACCTCGCCTGATGTCGGCAGATCCAGGCCGGCCAATAAACCGAGCAGCGTCGATTTGCCGGAACCTGAAGTGCCAACGATGGCAAGGCTGTCGCCCTTGTCGAGACTCAACGACACATCGTCTAGTATCGCCAGCTCGCCTTCCGCGCTGGGTACCGCTTTGCTAAGGTTCCGGGCGTCAAGAATGCTGGTGCTCATGGAGAATCCGATGCGAAATTGGCTGAAAGGTGGGGTCCTGGTTTTGCTGTGCTGGGCTCAGGGCGCCATGGCGGGAACGGTGTTGGTGGTCGGGGATAGTATCAGCGCCGCTTTCGGGCTGGAAACCAGCCAGGGCTGGGTACAGCTGCTCCAGCAACGCCTTGATACAGAGAATCTCGACCATCGCGTGGTGAATGCTTCGATTAGTGGTGATACCAGTGCGGGGGGGCTGGCGCGGTTGCCCGCATTGCTGGCGGAATACGATCCGGAGGTGGTCATCATTGAACTGGGGGGTAATGACGGGCTTCGCGGCCAGTCGCCGAAGCAACTGAACAGAAATCTGGCGGCAATGGTCGACCTATCACGTGACGCCGATGCCAATGTCGTGTTGCTCGGGATGCGTTTGCCGCCGAACTTGGGGCAACGTTACACGCGCGCATTTGAGGAAGCGTTCGACTCGCTTGCAGCCGAGCGGAACCTGCCATACGTCCCGTTTCTACTCGATGGGGTTGGGGGTGTTGAGGGCATGATGCAAGCCGATCGCATTCATCCCACTGCGGGTGCCCAGCAGCGGCTGCTGGATAACGTCTGGCCGGTGCTCGAACCCTTGCTTTGAAGCGTGCGCGCGGCTACTGTCGCGCCCCTCGAATCGGAGCCTCAGATGCCGCGCCCAGCCTGGACCCTTTTTGCCTATCGCCTCATCGTTCCAGACGAGCAGTTCGACCTGTTTGCTTGTCGGGAAAACCGGCTGCACCTGGCGTTACGGCAGCTGGAGTTGAGCGGGCAGGTTGATCGCACACTGTGCGGAGGTTTTCTGCCAGCGCGCCCGCTCTGGAAAGATATCGAGCGCTCCGTGCTCAAGGATCGCCGACTTTGCCCTGCGTGTCGCGATGCACTCAGCGCCCAAAGAAAAGGCCTTCCGTCTGCCGTCAGCGCCTGGTAGGTCGGCGTCCGCCGGTGCTTCGAGTACAATCGGCGCAACACGAACACTCTCCCAAGGAAACCCCTGAATGCTCTCGCGTGCGTTTGCAGTCGCCTGCAGTGTGTCTATCGCAGCTTTATTCTCGGCCAGCCAGTCTGTCGCACTCGAATTACCGCTGCCGCCAGACGGCGAGGACGTCGTCGGGCAGATCCAAGTGATCAAGGCCAAGTACGAAGACACCTTCGCTGCGCTCGGCGAAACACATGATCTGGGCTATCTGGAATTGGTTGCGGCAAATCCGGGCGTAGACCCATGGTTGCCAGGCGAGGGGACCGACATCATTCTGCCGACTCGGTACATTCTGCCGCCCGGACCGCGGGAAGGCGTTGTGATCAATCTTGCGGAGTACCGTCTTTATTACTACCCGGAGGGCGAGAACGTGGTGCACACCTTTCCGCTCGGCATTGGGCGTGAAGGCTGGGGTTCTCCCGTTGGCAACACGCGGATTTCAGCGATGACCAGCAACCCGGCTTGGTATCCGCCGCAATCGATCCGCGACGAACACGCCGCCGACGGTGATCCGCTGCCGAAGGTGGTGCCGCCAGGGCCGGATAATCCGCTTGGTCCTTACAAGATGAGCTTGGCGTTGCCTGGTTATCTCATCCACGGTTCGAACAAGAAATTCGGAATCGGCATGCGCGTCAGCCATGGTTGCTTCCGTATGCTCAACCACAACGTGTTGGAGCTGGCGGGATTGGTTAAGGTTGGAACCTCGGTGCGGATCATCGATGAGCCTTACAAATTTGGCGTGAGCCAGGGCAAGGTCTATTTGGAGGCGCACACTCCGCTCCAGGACGAAGAAAATAAGATGACGCTCATGGACAAGCATGCGGTGGTGATCAACACATTGCTCAAGCGTGACGAGCCTGCAGGTTCGCTGCAGCTGGACTGGGAAATGGTTCGTGAGATCATTGCGGGCGAGGACGGTCTACCAATCCAGATCGCCGAGCAAGGCCAGGCTCTGGCCACTCATGAAGAACCCGTCTTCTAGAATTTTGCAGCCTGCATATGGCGTCTGTAAAACCAGGCGCCCATAAAAAAGCCGACCTGATTGCAGGTCGGCTTTTTTTGCCTGAAGCTTACTTGCGGCTGGCGCGTTCCAGCATACGCAGCGCACGCTCATTGGCTTCGTCAGCAGTCTGCTGAGCCTTCTGAGCAGCCTGCAGAGCCTCGTCGGCACGGCTGTACGCTTCGTCAGCACGCGCTTGAGCGCGGGCGGAGGCGTCTTCGGTCGCGGTCAGGCGGGCTTCGCTTTCTTTGGTCATGCTGTTGCTGCAACCAGTAGCCAGAACTGCGGCGAAAGCCAGAGCAGAAAATTTCAGAACGTTGTTCATCGTGTTCCCCTTAAGGATGAAATCCATGGCAACTCCCGTTATGGAAAGTTGGCGCGCACATACTACCGATTAGTTGCGCTAAGTAAACTGAGCCAAGCAGCTGCTACCACATTTTTTCTGCATGCTCATTCTTTTAACTGCATCTGCTGGCCGAACTGATTGAAAAACAATCAGAGCCAACGCTGCACTCGCTACATGGACCGGTGCGAGCGCCGAAAAGTTGCAGTTTTTTATCGGCGTTGACCGTTTGTTTACAGCCCATTCGGTTCATTGCAGCGCGCTGATGATTTAAGCAATTGAAGCCAAGTCTTGCCTGGCGGTAGCATGCGTCGTCCAGCTAACAATAAAAACGGAGAGTGCGTGAGCGTAATCCACGTAACTTCCAGACAATCATGGCAGGTCCAGCCTGCTAAGGAGGCGAGATGACCGAACAGCTGAATATCCATCATGATCGAACGAGCCACCAGTTCGAGACAGTCGTGGATGGCCATCGCGCTTATCTGGCCTATGTTGATCTAGGCAAGCAGACGCTGGATATCTATCGGACCTTCGTGCCCGATGCGCTTCGTGGTCGAGGTGTGGCTGCGGTGTTGACCCGGCATGCGCTGGAGTACGCCGAACGCGAGGGGTATACGGTTATTCCATCCTGCTCGTATGTTGAGTGGTACATCGAACGGCAGGCTGGTGCTGCGGACGGTCCTGACCGGGAATAAAAAAACGCCGGCAAGCGGCGTTTTTTCGGCTCTGACAGCGTTAGCTGCGGGCGCGTTTAGGCAGAACGTCGTTCAGCTTCGTGTGCATGCCGAGCAGCGCTTTTTCGGTGGCTTCCCAGTCGATGCAGGCATCGGTGATGGAGACGCCATATTTCAGATCGTTCAAATCCTTGGGAATGGGTTGGCTGCCCCAGCCCAGGTGGCTTTCCACCATCAAACCCACGATTGAATTGTTGCCTTCTAGGATCTGGTTGGCCACGTTGTCCATCACCAGTGGTTGCAAGGCTGGGTCTTTGTTTGAATTGGCGTGGCTGCAGTCGACCATGATGTTCGGCTTGATGCCAGACTTGCTCAATTCCTGTTCACATACTGCAACGCTGACCGAATCGTAGTTCGGCTTGCCGTTCCCGCCACGCAGCACAACATGACCGTAGGCGTTGCCTTTGGTGGTGACGATGGACACTCCGCCGGACTGGTTGATGCCCAGGAAACGGTGCGGGCTGGAAACCGACTGCAGCGCGTTGATTGCAACCGTCAGGCTGCCATCGGTGCCATTCTTGAAACCCACCGAAGAGGACAGGCCGGAGGCCATTTCTCGGTGTGTCTGGGATTCGGTGGTACGTGCACCGATGGCCGACCAGCTGATCAGGTCCTGCAGGTACTGTGGGGAAATCGGGTCCAAGGCTTCGGTAGCAGTCGGCAAACCCATCTCGGCGAGGTCGAGCAGTAACTGGCGGCCGATATGCAGGCCATCCTGAATCTTGAACGAATCGTCCATGTAAGGATCGTTGATCAGGCCTTTCCAGCCGACCGTCGTGCGTGGCTTTTCGAAGTACACCCGCATGACCAGAAACAGGCTATCGGAGACCTTATCGGCCAGCACCTTGAGGCGTTCGGCATATTCGTGCGCGGCCTTCAGGTCATGAATCGAGCAGGGTCCCACCACGACGAACAGGCGATGATCCTTGCCGTCGAGAATGTTGCGTATCACCTGTCGCCCTTCGGAGACGGTCGCCAACGCAGCAGCAGTCAGCGGGATTTCACGCTTCAACTGATCTGGAGTGATCAGTGTCTCGTTGGAAGAAACGTTAAGGTCGTCGATCGGTAAATCAGCCATCGTGTTCTCGTCGGGGTCACAGATGCCGTCCGCCAGCCAACCCCGGTGCGGCGGAGCAGAGCTTGAGGGCGCAGCGGGGAGCGGAACCTTATCGCGTATTGCGTTGCCTCGACAATCATCTTGAAGTCGGACGGTTGGCCGGATATCGCTGGTACCCGTTCTGTCAGGCCGCTGTTTATAGCCACTGGGCGCTGTCTGTGGACGCTGATAAGGTGGTCGTTTATTCGCGCCCCCATCATGGCGCCTCACTGATCTGCCGCTGGAGTCCTTGCATGACTGCTCCCAACATCCGAATCGGAATCATTGGTACAGGCGCCATTGGCGGCTTTTACGGCGCGATGCTCGCCCGGGCGGGCTACGATGTGCACTTTCTTCTGCGCAGCGAGTTCGAGACGGTCCAGCAGAACGGGTTGCAGATAAACAGCGCGGTGCATGGCTCGATACACCTGGACTCGGTCCAGGCGTATCGCACTGCTGCCCAGATGCCCAAATGCGACTGGTTGTTGATCGGAGCGAAAAGCACCAGTAATAAAGAGTTGGCCCCTCTGATTGCCGAGGCTGCAGCGGAAGACGCCAAGGTCGTGGTGTTGCAGAACGGTCTGGGCGTCGAGGAGACCTTGCGCGAAGCGCTTCCGAGTGACCTTCATCTGCTGGGTGGCCTCTGTTTGATATGTGCGCACCGCTCGGCGTTGGGTGTCGTCGAGCATCAGGCACTAGGCGGGGTAAACATTGGTTACCATTCCGGGCCGGCCAGTGAAGCTGATCAGCAGAGGCTGGTAGAAGAAGCGGTTGCCATGTTTCGCGAGGCGGGCATCGATTCCAATGCAGCCACGAATCTCGCACAGGCGCGGTGGCAGAAGCTGGTGTGGAACCTGCCGTATAACGGTCTCTCCGTCCTGCTCGATGCCAGCACAGCACCCTTGATGTCAAACCCCGACAGCCGAGCCTTGGTCAAATCGATCATGTTGGAAGCCTGCGGCGCCGCCGCTGCCTGTGGCCTACCTCTACCCGATGCGCTTGTGGATCGAATGATGACGTTCACCGATAAAATGCCGGACTATCTGCCGAGCATGTACCACGATCATGCGCAGGGGCGCCCGATGGAGCTCGATGCGATCTATGCTGCTCCGCTGGCCGCTGCGGCAGATGCTGGTTTCGCGATGCCGAAAACAGAGGCGCTGTATCAAGCTCTGCGTTTTTTGTCGGCGCGCACGCACTGACAATCTGGCCTGGCACCTCCTCGGCGCGGCAGGTGGCAGGGCGGGCTCGGTGCATAGTGATTTGATTCCCGGCTGCTAAGCTCAATCAAGTCCAGCCATGACTCGAGGCCTGTGGCCGGCGGGTGGGGTGTGATTTGGTAGGTGGCTCGACTGGATTGAAGCGTCAGGCTTGCCGCGCTGGTATGTCAGATCAAGCAGCGGTCTACCGGCGATTCATATGGAAATGGCCTAGAATTTCTCAGTTCTGGTGCATAACGTTATAAAAACATGGGTGGCGTCCGGGCGCCATTGGCCTTTGAGGGATCTCTATGAAGCTTCAGCAACTGCGTTACATCTGGGAGGTGGCGCACCATGACCTCAATGTCTCGGCAACGGCGCAAAGCCTGTTCACTTCACAGCCCGGTATCAGCAAACAAATCCGGCTGCTGGAAGACGAGCTGGGCGTGGAGGTATTCGCGCGCAGTGGGAAGCATCTGACCCGGGTTACGCCAGCCGGCGAGCGAATAATCACCACCGCTGGAGAAATTCTGCGCAAGTGCGAAAGCATCAAACAGATTGCGCAGGAGTTCTCCAATGAAAAACGCGGCACGCTCAGCATCGCCACAACCCACACGCAAGCGCGCTACGCTCTGCCGCCGGTGATCAGTGCATTTATCAAGCAATACCCGGATGTCTCGCTGCACATGCATCAAGGCACGCCGATGCAGATTGCCGAGATGGCGGCTGACGGAACCGTCGATTTCGCCATTGCAACTGAAGGGCTGGAGCTGTTTGGCGATCTGGTGATGATGCCTTGCTATCGCTGGAACCGTTGCGTTGTTGTGCCCCAGGGGCATCCGTTGGCCAAGCTGCAGAAGCTCACGCTGGAAGCCTTGGCCGAACATCCAATCGTGACCTACGTGTTTGGCTTCACCGGGCGATCCAAGCTGGATGAAGCGTTCAGCCACCGGGGCCTGTCGCCAAAGGTGGTGTTTACCGCCGCCGATGCCGACGTCATCAAGACCTATGTACGTCTGGGATTGGGTGTCGGAATCGTCGCGCGCATGGCCGTTGACGCGAAGCTCGACCCGGATCTGGTCGTGCTCGACGCCAGCGAGCTGTTCGAGCCCAGCGTGACCAAAATCGGTTTTCGTCGGGGCACCTTTCTGCGCGGCTTCATGTGTGACTTCATCGAAACCTTTGCCCCGCATCTTGATCGAGAAATGCTCGAGAAAGCTGTGCAATGCAAAAACAAAGTGGAGCTGGATGAATTGTTCATGGATGTCGACCTACCGACCTTCTAATTCGACCGCCATCCCATCCATTAAACCGACAACAGTACGCCAGGCTCGGCAAGGGGCCGTTTTAAAGCCCCTTGGTAGAGAGATTCCGGCGTAGATCGTTAGTTTTTAGCGATCAGGTTCCCGGCGTGTAGGCCGCATTCCTTCTGGGTCGACTCTTCCCACCACCAGCGCCCCTCTCGCTCATGCTGATTTGGCAGCACTGGGCGTGTGCAAGGCTCGCATCCGATGCTGATAAACCCGCGTTCGTGCAGGCTGTTGAAGGGCACCTCGAGCATCCGGATATAACCCCAGACCTCTTCGCTGGTCATCTGTGCCAGCGGATTGAACTTGTACAGGCTGTGGTCGGGTGTCGAGAACGCGTTGTCGATTTCCAGAACCGCAACCTGGCTGCGTGTTCCCGGGCTTTGGTCGCGGCGCTGGCCCGTCGCCCAAGCGCGCACGCCTGACAGCTTGCGGCGAAGCGGTTCGATCTTGCGAATCCCGCAGCACTCGCCATGGCCGTCTCGGTAGAAGCTGAACAGTCCCTTCTCGTTAACCATCGGCTGCAACAACGCCGGGTCTGGCGTCATGAACTCGATGGGAATGCCATAGTGATCGCGGACCTGCTCGATGAACCGATAGGTTTCGCTGTGCAGTCGTCCGGTATCGAGACTGAACACTTTCACGTTCTTGTTCAGCTTCCAGGCCATGTCGACCAATACGACATCCTCGGCTCCGCTGAACGAGATCCACAAATCATCCCCAAAGAGCTCGAAGGCAAGTTTGAGTATGTCCTGCGGGGATTTACCGGCATAAGAGAATGCCAGCTCGGCTATATCAATGGTTTGGCTCATCAGGCGGCTTCCTTGGTTGGCGCTTGGCGCTCTGCTGCGCGATGGTAACAAAGAGTCTTTATTACCCTAAATAACGTTTAAGGAAGAAAGCCCATTCTTTGTGGCATAAGCAGCGCGTTGCTTCGCAGGGACCTTGCCGTTAGAGTGCCGCTTCAATTTTTCTGCTGTAAGGAGCGCGTCCGTGGAAATCGCCTGTCTCGACCTTGAAGGGGTATTGGTTCCGGAAATCTGGATCGCGTTTGCCGAGGCCACTGGAATCGAATCGTTGCGGGCAACCACGCGCGACATCCCTGATTACGACGTACTGATGAAGCAGCGGCTGCGTATTCTGGATGAGCACAACCTGAAGCTATCGGACATCCAGAAGGTTATTGCCACATTGCAGCCGCTGGATGGTGCCATCGAGTTTGTGGACTGGCTGCGTGAGCGTTTCCAGGTGGTCATTCTCTCGGACACCTTCTACGAGTTTTCGCAGCCGCTGATGCGTCAGCTAGGTTTTCCGACGCTGCTCTGCCATCGCTTGATCACTGACGAATCGGATCGCGTCGTGGATTACCAGCTTCGTCAGAAGGACCCCAAGCGCCAGTCGGTCATTGCGCTGAAGAGCCTGTACTACCGCATCATCGCAGCAGGCGATTCGTACAACGACACCACCATGCTCTCCGAGGCGCACGCTGGCATCCTCTTTCATGCACCGGACAACGTGATTCGCGAGTTCCCGCAGTTTCCCGCGGTGCATACTTTCGACGCGCTCAAGCAAGAGTTCATCAAGGCATCCAACCGCAAGCTGACGCTCTAGACGACCAGGCTCCACGGTAGCTGTCCAAGTCCCGTGGAGCCTATGACGTCAGCGTCGTCTCCAAGGTTCTCAGTAACACGCTCACCTTGTCCAGCGTCTCCTGATATTCGGCCTGCCACGCCGAGTCAGCCACGATTCCGCCGCCGCCCCAGCAATACACGCCGTCCTTGCGGAACAGAAGAGTGCGGATCGCAATAGAGCTGTCCATTTCGCCACGCACGTCCAGATAGAGCAGTGAGCCACAGTAAATGAAGCGGCGAGTCGGCTCTAGCTCATCGATGATTTCCATGGCCCGAATTTTCGGTGCGCCTGTAATCGATCCGCCCGGAAAGGCACCGGTGAGCAGGTCAAGCGCATCCTTGTTGGGATCGAGTCGGCCAGTGACGCTGCTAACCAGATGATGCACATTGGGGTAGGTTTCCAGGCAGAAAAGCTCCGGAACCCGTACGCTTCCGATCTCACAGCTGCGGCCCAGGTCGTTGCGTAGCAGGTCGACAATCATCAGGTTCTCTGCCCGGTCCTTTGTGCTGGCCATCAGCGCGTCGGCTTGAGCCAGATCGCTTTCCGGGTCCATATTTCTTGGACGGGTGCCCTTGATCGGGCGGGTCTCGACTGTCCTGTCGCTCACGCGCAAGAAACGCTCAGGGGAGACGCTTGCGATTGCGCCTTCTTCCATCGTCATGAATCCGGCGAAGGGGGTCGGGCAGGCGTCGCGCAAGAGGCGGAACGCTTGCCACGGATCGCCGCTATAGATCGCTTGAAACCGTTGGGCGAAGTTCACCTGGTAACAGTCACCTGCCTGGATATACCGCTGAATACGCGCGATAGCGTCTTGATACTCGCTGGGCAGCAGGTCCGCGACGAAAGCTGACGACAAGCTGAACGTCGAGGGTGGGGATGCCCAATCAGCCTCGAACAAGGTGGTCAGGCGACTGCGTTCCGCCTGGACCAATGACGGATGAAAGACCAGGTGCGTGGTTTGACGCTGGTGATCGTTCACCAAGGCCCAGGCATAGACGCCGAACCGGGCGTGCGGTAGGCCCAGGTCATCGGCAGCATGATCGGGCAGCCTTTCCAGTCGCGAGCCGAAGTCGTAACTGATATAGCCCAGCAGGCCACCTACGAAGGGTAGGTCAGTGCCCGAAGGCGCTTCGGCGTCACCCAGTGATCGGAGCGCCTCTCGTAGTCTTGAAAAAAATGCGCCCCCTGTTTCCGACGCGTTCGGGTCTAACACCTGTATTGGCCAGGCGCTGAGCAGGTCGAATCGGCCACGTTCCGCCACAGGGCGGCCTGAGTCGAGCAGCACCGCGCCTGGCGCATGGCGAATGCGCTCGAACCAAAAGGCTGGATCGGGGCGATAGGGAAGGGCGTGAAGCGTGCAGAGGGGCATGATGTGTTTCGTTCGGGGGGTGACCCGGCCAATAGACCGGGACTATGGCTTAATCGTGAGCCGGGATGTGGCCAAACAGCTCTTGAGCGAATCGCACGCGCTCTTCTGGGGTTTCCTGCCCCCCGCTTTTCTTGAGCTCCTCGACGCGGTTCTCCACGGCATGCGCGCGGTGGGTCAGGCCACAGTCGTTGGCGATCTGAATGTTGAGGCCCGGGCGCGCGTTGAGTTCGAGGATCAACGGTCCCTTATCCTCGTCCAGCACCATGTCCACACCAATGTAGCCAAGGCCGCAAAGCTCGTAGCAGCCGGCTGCAAGCTTCATGAAGCCGTCCCAGTTTGGCAGTTGTACGCCGTCTACGGCGTTGGTGGTATCTGGGTGTTTGGTGATCTTGTTGTTCAGCCAGGTGCCGCGCAACGTGATGCCTGTCGCCAGATCCACTCCGACGCCAATTGCACCCTGGTGGAGGTTGGCCTTGCCACCGGACTGCCGAGTTGGCAGACGTAGCATGGCCATGACCGGGTAGCCCATCAGGACGATGATGCGGATATCCGGCACGCCTTCGTAGCTGATGCTCTTGAAGATCGGGTCGGGGGTCACGCGGTACTCGATCAGAGCGCGGTCGCGGTGCCCACCAAGCGAATACAGCCCGGTGAGGATGTTGGAGATCTGATGCTCGATCTCGTCGTGAGTCAGGATCTTTCCTGACACCGTTCGATAACGCCCCTCGAAGCGATCAGCGATGACGAGGATGCCGTCACCGCCGGCACCCTGTGCCGGCTTGACCACAAAATCGGTGTGGTCCTTGACGATGTCCTTGAGCTTTTCGATATCACGCTCGGTCTCGATGATCCCGTACATCTCCGGGACATCGATACCGGCTTCGATTGCTCGCTCCTTGGTGATGATCTTGTCATCGACGATCGGATACAGGTTGCGCTTGTTGTACTTGAGCACGTAGTCCGCATTGCGGCGATTGATGCCCATGATGCCTTTGGCTTCGAGTGCCTTCCACGTCTTGATTAGACCGAACATGGCTCAATCCTTCAAAAAGGCTTTGAAACGAAACAGTTCGGTCAGGCGATAGCCGCGATAACGACCCATCGCAAGCATGAAGCCAACCATGATCAGCAGCACTGCCGGGAAGGTGAACATGAAGTAGGTCAGCTCCGGAATGTTCATCAGCAGGAATGCCAGCGCCGCTGCGATGAGCGTACCGACCGCCACCTTGAACGCATGACCGCCGCCACGTTCTTCCCAGGTGATGGAGAGGCGCTCGATGGTCATGGTCAGGATGACCATGGGGAACAGTGAAACGGATAGGCCGCGCTCGAGCCCAAGCTTGTGGCTGAACAGACTGATCACCGCGATCAGCACTACGACGAACGTGAGCACCACTGACAGGCGTGGCAGCATCTGCAGTTTCAAATGCTCAAGATACGAGCGCAGCGACAGACCCATTGCCGTGATGACGGTGAACAGGATGATGCCGAACCCGATCTGGGTTTCACGGAAAGCCAGAGCAATCAGCACTGGTGTAAAGGTACCCAGTGTCTGCAGGCCGCCAAGGTTGCGCAGAATCAGAATCACCAGAACACCGATCGGAATCATGATCATGATCTGGTACGTCTGCTGGGTTTGCAGTGGCAGTCCGTAAAGCGAATATTCGAGGAAGTCTGCGTCGGTGTTTTCGTCAGTCAGCTTTGCCAGGCGGATGGCGTTCATCTCGCTGCTGTTTAGCGTGAAGGTGACTTGCGGGTTACGTCCTCCTTCGAGGTTCATCAGCGGCTCGTTGCCAGTCCACCAGACCAGGCGGTCTTCCGGCAGGCCTTGCTCCCCGGTTTCCGGATTGAAGTACAGCCACTTGTCACCGTTGAAGCTCCGCAGCCAGAGCTCCGGAGATTGCGCCATGTCGGCCTGCAGGCGAACCGTGTGTACGCGCTCCATGGGGACGTGGGCTATGGACAGCAATAGCTCGATCACCCTTGCCTTGTTGGGCGTCGAAGCGTCACCGCCAAGCAGCAGCTTGACGTTGTCGTCATTGGCATTGTTGACCCGCTTGATGGCTTCGCTGATGAAGGTTTCAACGTCTGCCGAATGCTGGCGAATGGGTGACAGCAATG
The DNA here is from genome assembly GCF_902506445.1 of Pseudomonas sp. 9Ag. Classification (NCBI taxonomy): domain Bacteria; kingdom Pseudomonadati; phylum Pseudomonadota; class Gammaproteobacteria; order Pseudomonadales; family Pseudomonadaceae; genus Pseudomonas; species Pseudomonas sp. 9Ag. The sequence goes on along the minus strand of NZ_LR733836.1, from coordinate 1,888,462 downwards.
CTTCTGCCGCAATTTTCTCAGCCCCTTCAACCGGAATGCTGTCACGGAAGATCGGGCCGGTAGCCTTGGTCTGTTCGCCGCTATAGCGTCGGGTCAGTACCAGTCGGTAGTACAGCGTCTGCTTGCCATTGACGCGCCGTGCTGACCAGGTAACCCGACGGTTGCCATCGGCACGATTGATGCTCACGCCATAGTTGTTGGAAATGAAGCTCTCATTGAGGCTGACGAATTCCTGATTGAGCGGCGGTACGTACATCTGCAGCTTCACCGGCTCGCGCGGGTTGGCCTGGAATTCGACTTTGGCGTCGATATTCCAAAGGTCATCGGTTTCATCTTCAGTCACCGGAATGCCCAAGATGAAGATCTGGTAGGCGGTGATTGCGATGCCCAGCGAGACGAGCAAAAGAATCAGGATTTTCAGGTGCAGGGTAAGTGCGCGCATGGGGTTACTCGTCAGCGTCAGATTCGATAATGCAGCCGGGTTTGCCAGCAGCGTACTTAAGGTCAGGGTCGACCAAGGCACCGAAGCGAGAGAGCGCATCGGAACCGATCAAAAGTGGGTATTGGAATGCGCTTCGGTCCGTGAGGTTCACTTCGATGCTACGTTTTGCCTTGCCCATACACAAATTGAGCTCAACAACCGGGCGCGGCGTATAAGTTTTCTCTTCCTCTGGATCAAAGTCACCCGCACGGCGTTTGATCTTGCTGATGCGTTGCAGCGGGAGTTCGATGGGACGGTCATGGGCTTCATCAATAGCCAGGTAAAAGCGCACCCAGCTTTTTCCGTTGCGCTTGAAGCGCTCGATGTCGCGCGCGCTGAGCGAGGCAGTCTGGGCGCCGGTATCAAGCTTGGCTGGCACCTCCAGACCAAAATCCGGCAATGCCACGTGCTCATTCAGGCCGTAGATCGTTTTGTCATCGGCCTGAGACCAGAGCGGGGCGGTTAAGAGGCAGAGCAATAGAAGACGGGTTTTGGTGCTCATAAATCCAGGTAGTCGAGTCGGGAAAGCGGCCGGAACAACGAGCCAGGCTGAAGCACGTCGGAGCGAGCGCCGGACGTGGCGTATATAGCGGCGCATTCTAGCATGGGCGGCAGATCACGAAGCTAGGCTCAAGCCGTACTGCGGCGTCATGGTTCCAGGTGATCTCAGTAACGGCAAGGCGATTGTCGACAATCTACTTTTTTATCATTGACCAAGCGCGTTTCCAGGGCTAAGTTGTGGCCATTAACGGCTGAGGTGTCAACAATATGCTGGATGCGCTGGAAGTCCCCCGCCTTGATCAGGTGGACAGCGGAACCCTCTCCGAGCACGTGTTTCGACGGATTCAGGCGGCCATTGTAAAAGGCGACATCGCGCCCGGTAGCAAGATATCGGAGCCTGAGCTTGCGCGTACCTACGGCATCAGTCGCGGGCCACTGCGCGAGGCGATCCACCGGCTGGAAGGGCAGAAGCTGCTGGTTCGCGTGCCGCATGTTGGCGCACGGGTGGTGTCGCTCAGCCATGCCGAGCTGATCGAGCTCTACGAGATCCGTGAGTCACTGGAAGGCATGGCCTGTCGCCTGGCGGCCGAGCGTATGAGCGAGGCGGAAATTCAAGACCTGCGCAAGGTACTGAGCACCCACGAACGCGATGAGGCCTTTCAGGCCGGCGTTGGCTACTACCAGCAGGAAGGCGACTTCGACTTCCATTACCGGATTATCCAAGGCAGCGGTAACCGCACGCTGGCCAAGTTGTTGTGCGACGAGCTGTATCAACTTGTCCGTATGTACCGCATCCAGTTTTCCGCAACGCCCAACCGCCCGCGTCAGGCGTTCGCCGAACACCACCGGATTCTCGATGCCATTGCCGACCGTGACGGCGAGCTGGCGGAGCTGCTGATGCGGCGCCACATCTGCGCTTCCAAGCGCAATATCGAGCGGCACTACCTGGCTGCTCAACAACAGACATCACAACCAAGAGGTGAGGCATGACACTTCCTACCCCCGGTCAGCGTTTCCGTGACGCGGTGGCCAGCGAGCATCCGCTGCAGGTCGTTGGCGCCATCAACGCCAACCACGCCTTGCTGGCCAAGCGCGCCGGCTTCAAGGCCATCTACTTGTCCGGCGGGGGCGTTGCCGCGGGCTCGCTGGGGCTGCCGGACCTCGGTATCACCGGTCTCGACGATGTGCTGACCGATGTGCGTCGCATCACCGATGTTTGCGACCTGCCGCTACTGGTAGATGTCGACACCGGTTTCGGCTCCTCGGCGTTCAACGTGGCGCGTACCGTCAAGTCGATGATCAAGTTCGGCGCGGCGGCGATCCATATCGAGGATCAGGTAGGGGCCAAGCGCTGCGGCCATCGCCCGAACAAGGAAATCGTCACCCAGCAGGAAATGGTCGACCGCATCAAAGCGGCTGTTGATGCACGTACCGACGACAGTTTCGTGATCATGGCGCGTACCGATGCGCTGGCGGTGGAAGGATTGAATGCCGCACTGGACCGCGCCGCCGCCTGCATCGAAGCGGGTGCCGACATGATCTTCCCCGAGGCCATTACCGAGCTGGCGATGTACAAAACCTTCGCCGACCGCGTGAAGGCGCCAATTCTGGCCAACATCACCGAGTTTGGTGCAACGCCCCTGTACACCACCGAAGAGCTGGCCGGCGTCGATGTGTCCCTGGTGCTTTACCCATTGTCGGCGTTCCGCGCCATGAACAAGGCGGCCGAGAATGTCTACACCGCGCTGCGTCGTGACGGTACTCAGAAAAATGTGATCGACACCATGCAGACGCGCATGGAGCTCTACGATCGCATCAACTACCACGCATTCGAGCAGCACCTCGACTCACTGTTCGCTCAGAAGAAGAGCTGACAGAAAGCCCCCGCTGCGAGCCAGAGGGGGCTGTGCGGTTCATTTTTCAACGTGATTTGCAGTATCCAGAACAAATCCAAGAAGGAGATAGCAATGGCTGAAGCAAAAGTTTTGAGTGGCGCAGGCCTGCGTGGCCAGATCGCCGGCCAGACTGCCCTGTGTACCGTGGGCAAGACCGGTGCCGGGTTGACCTACCGCGGTTACGACGTACGTGAGCTGGCGGCCGAGTGCGATTTCGAGGAGGTGGCTTACTTGCTGTTCTACGGCGAGTTGCCAAACACACAGCAGCTGACCGATTACAAAAGTCGCCTGAAGACCATGCGGGACCTGCCGCAGGCGCTAAAGGAAGTGCTCGAGCGCATCCCTGCCAGTGCGCATCCGATGGACGTCATGCGTACCGGTTCGTCGGTGCTCGGCACGCTGGAGCCGGAGCTCAGCTTCGACCAGCAGCGCGATGTGGCCGAGCGCCTGATGGCCGCTTTCCCGGCAATCATGTGCTACTGGTACCGATTCACTCATTATGGCGTGCGCATCAACTGCACCAGCGACGAAGAGACCCTGGGCGGTCATTTCCTCGCGCTGTTGCATGACAAGAAGCCTAGCGACTTGCACGTCAAGGTGATGAACGTCTCGCTGATTCTTTATGCCGAGCACGAGTTCAACGCTTCGACCTTCACGGCCCGCGTCTGCGCCTCAACGCTGTCGGATCTCTATTCTTGCGTGACCGGCGCTATCGGTTCGCTGCGTGGCCCACTGCATGGCGGCGCCAACGAAGCGGCCATGGACATGATTGAGCAGTGGAAGAGCCCGGAAGAAGCGCGTGAAGCCATCCTCGGCATGCTCGAGCGCAAGGACAAGATCATGGGCTTCGGTCATGCGATCTACAGCGTTTCCGACCCGCGCAACGAGGTGATCAAGGTCTGGGCCGAAAAGCTCGCCGATGAAGTGGGCGACACCGTGCTCTATCCGGTCTCGGTCGCCGTCGACGAAACCATGTGGGAGCAGAAGAAGCTCTTCCCGAACGCCGACTTCTACCATGCGTCCGCCTATCACTTCATGGGCATCCCGACCAAGCTGTTCACGCCGATCTTCGTCTGCTCGCGCGTTACCGGTTGGGCATCCCATGTGTTCGAACAACGCAGCAACAACCGGATCATTCGGCCGAGCGCCGAGTACATCGGTCCGGAGCAGCGCAAGGTTGTCCCGATCGCCCAGCGTTGATCGGAGCGAGGGAGCTCGTCGCCGGGCTCCCCGCACCTTGCCCCACAGAACATTACTGAATTGAGTTCTTCCGGCATGAATACAGAACACCGCAAACCTTTGCCAGGCACTGGGCTTGACTACTTTGACACCCGTGAGGCGATCGAAGCTATTCAACCGGGTTCCTATGACAAGCTGCCCTATACGTCCCGCGTCCTGGCCGAACAGCTGGTGCGTCGCTGTGAGCCCGAAGCGCTGACCGATTCGCTGAAGCAGATTATCGAACGCAAGCGCGACCTCGACTTTCCCTGGTATCCGGCACGCGTCGTCTGCCATGACATTCTTGGCCAGACCGCGCTCGTCGACCTCGCCGGTCTGCGCGATGCGATCGCGGAGCAGGGCGGCGACCCGGCGAAGGTCAACCCGGTTGTTCCGACTCAGTTGATCGTCGACCACTCGCTGGCGGTGGAGTTTGCCGGTTTCGATGCCGATGCGTTCGAAAAGAACCGAGCCGTCGAGGAGCGACGCAACGAGGACCGCTTCCACTTCATTGAGTGGACCAAGACCGCGTTCAAGAACGTCGACGTGATCCCGGCCGGCAACGGCATCATGCACCAGATCAACCTGGAGAAGATGTCGCCGGTGATTCAGGCACGCGGTGGCGTGGCCTTTCCGGATACCTGCGTAGGTACCGACTCGCACACTCCTCACGTCGATGCGCTGGGTGTGATCGCCATCGGCGTCGGCGGTCTGGAAGCCGAAACCGTGATGCTCGGTCTGCCTTCAATGATGCGCCTGCCTGACATTGTCGGCGTACGTCTGACCGGCAAGCGTCAGCCTGGCATCACCGCCACCGATATCGTCCTCGCGCTGACTGAGTTCCTGCGCAAGGAACGTGTGGTCGGGGCCTGGGTCGAGTTCTTCGGCGAAGGTGCCGACAGCCTGACGATTGGCGATCGCGCGACCATCTCCAACATGTGCCCGGAATACGGCGCGACCGCATCGATGTTCTACATCGACCAGCAAACCATCGATTACCTCAAACTGACCGGTCGCGAGCCGGAGCAGGTTGCGCTCGTCGAGCAGTACGCCAAGGAAACGGGCCTGTGGGCGACGGCTCTGGAAGGCGCCGAATACGAGCGCGTCCTCGAATTCGACCTGTCCAGCGTGGTGCGCAACATGGCGGGCCCGTCCAACCCGCACAAGCGTCTGCCTACCTCGGCGCTGCACGAGCGTGGCATCGCCGACGAAGACATGCTGGCTGCGGCCAGGGCCGAGGAGGCCGAAGGCCTGTTGCCGGACGGTGCGGTGATCATTGCTGCCATCACCAGCTGCACCAACACCTCCAACCCGCGCAACGTGGTTGCGGCCGGCCTGCTGGCCAAGAAGGCCAACGAGCTGGGGCTGGTGCGCAAGCCTTGGGTGAAGACGTCCTTCGCGCCGGGTTCCAAGGTCGCCAAGCTGTACCTGGAAGAAGCTGGGCTGCTGAGCGAGCTAGAAAAACTCGGTTTCGGCATCGTCGCCTACGCCTGCACCACCTGTAACGGCATGTCCGGTGCGCTGGATCCGGTGATCCAGCAGGAAATCATCGAGCGTGACCTGTATGCCACCGCGGTCCTCTCTGGCAACCGCAACTTCGATGGCCGTATCCACCCTTACGCCAAGCAGGCATTCCTTGCCTCGCCGCCACTGGTGGTCGCTTATGCCATCGCCGGTACCGTGCGCTTCGACATCGAGCAGGATGTGCTGGGCACCGACAAGAACGGCAATCCGATCACTTTGAAGGACCTCTGGCCGTCCGACGAAGAGATCGACGCCATCGTCGCGTCCTCGGTGAAGCCCGAGCAGTTCAAGCAGATCTACATCCCGATGTTCGATCTGGGCACCATCGAGGAAGCCAAGAGCCCGCTCTACGACTGGCGTCCGATGTCCACTTACATCCGTCGTCCGCCGTACTGGGAAGGTGCGCTGGCCGGCGAGCGTACGCTCAAGGGTATGCGTCCGCTGGCGATCCTGCCGGACAACATCACCACCGATCACCTGTCGCCGTCCAATGCCATTCTGCTGAACTCGGCCGCCGGCGAGTACCTGGCGAAAATGGGCTTGCCGGAGGAAGACTTCAACTCCTACGCGACCCATCGTGGCGACCACCTCACGGCGCAGCGGGCGACGTTCGCCAACCCGCAGCTGGTCAATGAGATGGCCGTGGTCGACGGTAAGGTGCAGAAGGGGTCGCTGGCGCGCGTCGAGCCGGAAGGCAAGGTGATGCGCATGTGGGAAGCCATCGAGAGCTACATGACTCGTAAGCAGAACCTCATCATTGTGGCTGGCGCTGACTACGGGCAGGGGTCCTCTCGTGACTGGGCTGCCAAGGGCGTGCGCCTGGCGGGTGTCGAGGTAATCGTCGCCGAAGGCTTCGAGCGCATTCATCGCACCAACCTGGTCGGCATGGGCGTATTGCCGGTTGAGTTCAAGGCTGGCACCACCCGCCTGACCCTCGGTCTTGATGGCACGGAAACCTTCGATATTGAAGGTGAACTGTCGCCGCGCTGCGACCTGGCCCTGGTCATTCGGCACAAGAGCGGTGAAGAGACCCGTGTCCCGGTCACCTGCCGCCTCGACACCGCGGCCGAAGTCGGCGTTTATGAGGCCGGCGGCGTGCTGCAGCGTTTCGCCAAGGACTTCCTCGGACAGGCGTGACCGTCCGACCACGTAGGGTGGATGGCGTTTTTCCATCCACCGGACCTGCTCTAGCGGTGGATCGGTGAAACGCGATCCACCCTGTGGCCCATTCATTTTTCAGCCAGGAGTCACTCATGGCTCATCAGCCTCAGACCAAGATTCCCGCGACCTACATGCGCGGCGGCACCAGCAAGGGCGTGTTCTTCCGGCTGCAGGACCTGCCGGAAAGCTGCCAAGTGCCGGGCGCTGCGCGCGACAAGCTGTTCATGCGCGTGATCGGCAGCCCCGACCCGTATTCGGCGCACATAGACGGTATGGGCGGGGCCACGTCGAGCACCAGCAAATGCGTCATCCTGTCGAAGAGCAGTCGGCCTGAACACGACGTCGAGTACCTCTATGGACAGGTGTCGATCGATAAGCCCTTTGTCGATTGGAGTGGCAACTGCGGCAACCTTTCAACCGGCGCCGGTGCGTTCGCGCTGCATGCCGGTTTAGTGGACGCCAAGCGCATTCCGAAAAACGGCACCTGCGTGGTTCGGATCTGGCAGGCCAACATAGGCAAAACCATCATCGCCCACGTGCCGGTCACCAACGGCCAGGTGCAGGAGACCGGTGATTTCGAGTTGGACGGCGTGACCTTTCCCGCTGCCGAGATCGTGCTCGAATTCCTCGATCCGTCCGACGACGGCGAGGAGGGCAGTTCGATGTTCCCTACCGGCAACCTGGTGGATGATCTTGAGGTTCCCACCATCGGTACGCTCAAGGCGACAATGATCAGTGCGGGCATCCCGACAGTTTTCGTCAATGCCGAGGACATCGGCTACCAAGGCACCGAACTGCGTGAGGACATCAACGGCAATCCGGATGCTCTGGCTCGTCTGGAGTCGATTCGTGTGGCCGGTGCGTTGCGCATGGGCTTGATCAAGACCGCGGACGAGGCGCTGACCCGTCAGCACACGCCGAAGGTTGCCTTTGTCTCGCCGCCTAAAACCTATCGAACCTCAAGCGGAAAAACCATTGATGCGACCGAAGTGGATCTTCTCGTCCGCGCTCTGTCGATGGGCAAGCTGCATCACGCGATGATGGGCACGTGTGCGGTGGCCATTGGTACGGCAGCTGCGGTCCCGGGTACGCTGGTCAATCTGGCTGCTGGTGGCGGCGAGCCTCAGGCGGTGCGCTTCGGCCATCCGTCCGGCTCCCTACGTGTCGGCGCAGAGGCAAAACAGGTCGACGGTCAGTGGACCGTAACCAAAGCGATCATGAGCCGCAGCGCTCGAATATTGATGGAGGGGTGTGTGTGTGTGCCCGGCGATACCTTCTGACGATATAACGACACTCGACGACTGATTTGCGACGGAACCGGATTCGGTTGGAGCTGAATAACAAAAAAGTCCGCACAAAGCGGACTTTTTGTTGTCTAGCAAAACGGCAGCTATTTGAGCCGGCGTTCCACGCCTTTCTCGACAAGAATCTTGGCGGATATTTCTTCCACCGAGAAATGGGTCGAGTTGATGTAGTTGATGTTCTCGCGACGGAATAAGTTCTCGACCTCGCGAACTTCGAACTCGCATTGGGCGTAACTGGCATAGCGGCTGTTGGGTTTGCGCTCGTTGCGAATGGCGGTCAAACGGTCAGGGTCAATGGTCAAACCGAACAGCTTGTCGCGGTGGGTCTTGAGGGCGGTAGGAAGTTGCAGCCGCTCCATGTCGTCTTCGGTCAGCGGATAGTTGGCGGCCCGGATGCCGTACTGCATTGCCATGTACAAGCAGGTGGGCGTTTTGCCGCACCTGGAGACGCCGACCAAAATAAGATCGGCCTTGTCATAGTAGTGCGTGCGGGCACCGTCATCGTTGTCCAGAGCGAAATTGACAGCGTCAATTCGCTCCATGTAGTTGGCGTTATGGCTGATCGAATGGGATTTGCCGACGGAATAGGAAGAACGTGACATCAGTTCATGTTCCAGCGGGGCAAGGAAGGATGAAAAAATGTCGATCATGAATCCATTGGACTCAGCCAGGATGTCACGTATCTCCTGGTTTACCAGCGTATCGAATATGATCGGTCGGGCGCCGTCGCTGTCCGCCGCCTTATTGATTTGCTGTACCATTGCCCGCGCTTTTTCAGCCGTATCGATATATGGCCGCGTGAGCTTTGTGAAAGTAATGGTTTCGAACTGTGCCAGTAGGCTTTGGCCGAGCGTTTCGGCCGTAATCCCGGTACCGTCGGATATGAAAAATGCAGTTCGTTTCATTGCGCTTGGGACCTTAAGTCAAGAACGGTTCTCAGCTATAGTAGGCCCCTTCGCCGAGCCTCGATTGGCAGGCATTGTTACTTATTTTGCAGGGCCAGGCCACCGTGCCGCGGATGGGCACGAACCGAGTTTCCAACACAACGTGGAGAGATCACCTTGGTAGAGTACGTAGTTTCCCTCGATAAGCTCGGCAATCATGATGTTGAGCGTGTAGGGGGCAAGAACGCCTCCCTCGGCGAGATGATCAGCAACCTGGCAGGTGCAGGTGTTTCGGTACCTGGTGGTTTCGCCACTACCGCCGAGGCCTATCGTGATTTCATGGAGCTTAGCGGTCTTAACGAGCAAATCCATGAGCTTCTCGATGCGCTGGACGTGGACGACGTCAACGCGCTTGCCAAAGCCGGCGCGCAGATCCGCGGCTGGGTCATGGAGGCGCAATTTCCTCCCAAGCTAGATGCCGACATCCGAACTGCATTTGCTGAAATGGCCGGTGGCAATGAGCACATGGCGGTTGCAGTTCGCTCTTCGGCGACTGCGGAGGACCTGCCGGACGCTTCGTTCGCCGGGCAGCAGGAAACCTTCCTTAACATCCGTGGCGTCGACAACGTTATTCGTGCTGCCAAGGAGGTCTTCGCCTCCCTCTTCAACGACCGTGCAATCGCATACCGTGTCCATCAGGGCTTCGACCACAAGTTGGTCGCGCTGTCAGCGGGTGTTCAGCGCATGGTTCGCTCCGAGACTGGCACTGCAGGCGTGATGTTTACGCTGGACACTGAGTCAGGATTTCGCGACGTCGTGTTCATCACCGGTGCTTATGGCCTCGGCGAGACTGTTGTCCAGGGTGCGGTCAACCCAGATGAGTTCTACGTACACAAGCACACCCTCGAAGCCGGCCGCCCAGCCATCCTGCGCCGCAATCTCGGCAGCAAGGCTATCAAGATGGTCTACGGGGAAGAGGCGAGTGCCGGCAAGTCGGTCAAGACCGTCGAGGTTGACCAGGCTGACCGCATGCGCTTCTGCCTGACCGATGAGGAAGTGGCTAATCTCGCCCATCAGGCGATGACCATCGAGAAGCATTATGGCCGCCCGATGGACATCGAGTGGGCAAAAGATGGTGATGACAATCAGCTGTACATCGTCCAGGCGCGCCCTGAAACAGTTAAGAGCCGCAGCAGCGGGAACGTCATGGAACGTTACCTGCTGAAAGAGAAAGGCAAGGTACTGGTCGAAGGCCGTGCCATCGGTCAGCGTATCGGTGCCGGTCCGGTAAAGATCATTCACAACGTTTCCGAGATGGACAAGGTTCAGCCGGGCGATGTGCTTGTTTCCGACATGACCGACCCTGACTGGGAGCCGGTGATGAAGCGCGCCAGCGCCATTGTCACTAACCGCGGTGGTCGCACCTGCCACGCGGCCATTATCGCTCGCGAATTGGGTATCCCTGCAGTGGTCGGTTGCGGTAACGCCACCGAGTTGCTTCAGGACGGCCAACGGGTCACCGTCACCTGTGCCGAGGGCGACACAGGCCTGATTTTTGAGGGCGAGCTGGGCTTTGACATCCGTCAGAACTCTATCGACGCTATGCCGGAACTGCCGTTCAAGATCATGATGAACGTCGGTAACCCGGACCGTGCGTTTGATTTCGCCCAGCTGCCCAATGAAGGCGTCGGTCTGGCGCGTCTCGAATTCATTATCAACCGAATGATCGGTGTCCACCCCAAGGCGCTGCTCAACTTCGATGGCTTGCCGGCTGATGTGAAGAGCAGTGTCGAGAAGCGCATTGCCGGCTACGGCGACCCGGTCGACTTCTACGTCGAGAAGTTGGTCGAGGGCGTCAGCACCCTGGCGGCTGCGTTCTGGCCGAAAAAAGTCATCGTGCGGCTGTCTGATTTCAAGTCCAACGAATACGCCAATCTGATAGGTGGCAAGCTCTACGAGCCGGAAGAAGAAAATCCGATGCTCGGCTTCCGCGGCGCATCGCGTTACATCAGCGAATCCTTCCGCGACTGCTTCGAGCTCGAATGCCGTGCGATGCGCAAGGTTCGTGACGTGATGGGACTGACCAATGTCGAGCTGATGGTGCCTTTCGTGCGCACCTTGGGCGAAGCCTCCCAGGTTATCGACATCCTGGGACAGTTCGGTCTCAAGCGTGGCGAGAACGGGCTGCGCATCATCATGATGTGCGAGCTGCCTTCCAACGCGTTGTTGGCAGATGAGTTCCTAGAGTTCTTTGACGGCTTCTCCATTGGCTCAAACGACATGACCCAGCTTACGCTTGGTCTGGACCGTGACTCCGGGATCATTGCTCATCTGTTCGATGAGCGTAACCCGGCCGTCAAGAAGCTGCTGGCGAACGCGATCGAAGCTTGTAATAAAGCGGGCAAGTACATCGGCATCTGTGGTCAGGGTCCTTCCGATCACCCTGATCTGGCCAAATGGCTGATGGAGCAGGGCATTGAAAGCGTATCGCTGAACCCGGATTCTGTACTAGATACCTGGTTCTTCCTGGCGGACGCCGAAATCAAATAAACGCAGCAGAACGGCAGAAGGGCGATTGTCGCCCTTCTGCTTGATCTCCATCGCGTCATAATCTCAGCCGTCTACCGCTGTCGCGTTAGGCGCGGCTTTGCCAGCGCTGTTGTAGCGATTGCTGCGGGACTCGGTGATAGAGATTGTTGCGCGAACTGCTTGTCCATGGTGGATGTTTACGTCCAACGCCGGACGCGTTTCAAGAATAAGGAAACTTACCATGCAATACATCACCCCTGATCTCTGCGATGCCTACCCCGAGTTGGTGCAGGTGGTTGAGCCGATGTTCAGTAATTTCGGTGGCCGCGACTCCTTCGGCGGTCAAATCGTCACCATCAAATGCTTCGAAGACAATTCGTTGGTCAAGGAGCAGGTGGATCTCGACGGTACTGGCAAGGTGCTGGTAGTTGATGGTGGCGGCTCGCTGCGCCGCGCATTGCTTGGTGACATGCTTGCCGAAAAGGCGGCGCGCAATGGCTGGGAAGGTCTGGTCATCTATGGTTGCATACGTGATGTTGACGTGATCGCGCAGACAGAACTGGGCGTTCAGGCCTTGGCTACCCATCCGATGAAAACCGACAAGCGCGGCATCGGCGACCTCAATGTTCCGGTGACGTTTTGCGGGGTTACTTTCCGCCCTGGTGAATACGTGTATGCCGACAACAACGGTATTATCGTTTCGCCCGAAGAGCTCAAGATGCCTGATTGAGCAGCGGCCGTCGGTTGATCAAGCCCGGCAATGCCGGGCTTTTTTGCGATTTGTAGGAGGCGGGACCGTTGCATGATGAACTAGGGCGTACAGGGCTTCTGCATGCCCTTGTGTTAAACGGGCAAGGCGGTGCACGCAGGATTGGCTATACGGACATCTCCACTCTGGAATTGGCCGAGCATGAAAGCTTGTGGCTCCATTGGGATCGAAGTCAGGCACAAGCACAGGCTTGGCTGCGCAACCACAGCGGTTTGAGTGCTTTCGCCTGCGACGTATTGTTGGAAGAAAATACTCGTCCGCGTTTGCTTTCGCTGCCCGACGACGAGCTGCTGTTGTTCCTGCGAGGCGTGAACCTGAATCCCGACGCCGAGCCTGAGGACATGGTTTCGCTACGTGTTTTTGCCGATGCGCGCAGAGTGATTTCGTTGCGCCTGCGGCCGCTGCGCTCGACCGAGGTGGTGCTTCATCAACTGGAAACTGGAGTTGGTCCGAAAACAGCGTCCGAAGTATTACTGAGCCTGGCTGACGCGCTTACCGATCGGGTTGATCAACTCGTCGCCGTCCTGACCGAAAAACTGGATGCCGAAGAGGACAGAGTCGAGACGGATGAACGGTACACGCCGCCACAAGACAAGATGTTGTCATTGCGGCGCCAGGCGGCTGGTCTGCGCCGTTTCCTGCTACCGCAGCGCGAAATCTATGCGCAGCTGACACGCAATCGACTGCCGTGGTTTGTCGACGACGATACGGACTACTGGAATGAGCTTAGTAACCGGTTGATTCGTTATCTGGAAGAGCTGGAGCTGGTTCGTGAGCGCGTCAATCTAGTGCTTGAAGCCGAAGAAAGGCGAATGCGCGAGCGAATGAACAGAACCATGTACCTGCTCGGCATCATTACCGGCTTTTTCCTGCCGATGAGTTTTCTTACGGGATTGCTCGGGATCAATGTCGGCGGCATCCCTGGCTCCGAAAACCCTTACGGGTTCGCAATAGCCTGTGTGCTCATTGGTGCGGTTGCGTTTTTTCAGTGGTGGATCTTTCGCCGGCTGAAATGGGTGTGATGTGACTACTCATAGGGCTGTGCCGTCAGAGTCACACTGTTGTCGAGGTATACCATGCACGACCCCTTTGAAGAATCCCTGCGGGACATGCTCAATACGCAGCCGGAGCGTCACGACGATGCCCGTCTGGATCGTGTTCTGAAAACAGCTAATCGACAGGTGGGTGCTGGCGACCTGTTTGGCCTGATTGGCCACTGGCTGCAGGGCGTTATGATCGCATTCAATAGCGGCGCTCCGCACACCTCGGCTGTTACCCGTCGTCATTCCGATTCCCGTACCTCTTTCAATAAGGCCGATTGATCATGGAACTTGATCCCTGGAGCCAGAGCTTTCTGGGTGCTATGAGCGCTCTTTGGCAACCCGTCGCTGCATTCATCCCGCGCTTGTTCGGGGCGCTGTTGCTCGTAGCTATCGGTTTTGTGGTTGCCAAACTTTTGGACACGCTGCTGTCGAAGGTCCTAGCCAAAATAGGACTGGACCGGTTGGTTGCCGGTACCGGGGCGACAAAGCTGCTTGGGCGTGCAGGTATTCGCATGCCGATCTCGGTGTTGCTCGGCAAGATTGTCTATTGGTTCGTGTTGCTGATCTTCTTGGTGTCGGCTGCAGAATCCCTGGGCCTCGCCCGCGTTTCGGCAACACTTGATATGCTCGCGCTTTATGTGCCTAAGGTTTTTGGCGCGGGGCTGATTCTGTTGGTTGGCATATTGCTGGCTCAGCTGGTCAATGGGCTGGTGAGAGGAGCTGCGGAGAGCGTCGGCTTTGAATACTCCGCTGGGCTCGGGCGGATTGCGCAAGGCTTGGTGATCATCATCATCATCTCGGTGGCAATCGGTCAGCTCGAGGTAAAGACCGAGCTGCTCAACTACGTTATTGCCATTGCGCTGATATCCATTGGGTTGGCTGTTGCGCTGGCTTTCGGCCTTGGCAGCCGAGAGCTGGTGAGTCAGATTCTCGCTGGCATCTACGTGCGTGAACTATATGAGGTTGGCCAAAGGGTGCGCATCGAAGAGCTGGAGGGTTCGATTGAAGAGATCGGGACAGCGAAAACCTTGCTGCTCACTGATGAGGGCGAGCTGATCTCGGTTGCAAATAGAGTGCTGCTTGAGCAGCGCGTAGGCAGCCGTTAGGCCCGGTATTCTGTTAAAGTGCGCCGCCTCTTTTGCGGGTTACCGCAAACGGCCGCCACGATTATTGCCGGTTCGAAGCGTCTTGACTAAAGCCCAACTGCCGACCATGAGCTACGACCCCCGCCAGCTCTCCGATGAGGAGCTGGTGCAGCGTGCCCATGCCGAGCTGTTTCATATAACACGCGCCTATGAAGAGTTAATGCGCCGTTATCAACGCACGCTCTTCAATGTATGTGCGCGGTATTTGGGAAACGACCGAGACGCAGATGACGTCTGTCAGGAAGTGATGCTTAAGGTTTTATATGGCTTGAAGAACTTCGAAGGTAAATCGAAGTTTAAAACATGGCTATATAGCATCACTTATAACGAGTGCATTACCCAATACCGAAAGGAGCGTCGCAAGCGGCGTTTACTTGATGCATTGAGCCTTGATCCTGTCGAGGAAGCATCCGACGAAAAGGCTCCCAGCGTTGAACAAAGGCCCGAGCTAGACAAGTGGCTCGTTCATGTGAATCAGATTGATCGGGAGATTCTTGTTTTGCGTTTTGTCGCGGAACTGGAGTTTCAGGAAATTGCCGACATCATGCACATGGGACTAAGCGCAACGAAGATGCGTTACAAACGAGCGCTTGATAAATTGCGCGAAAAATTCTCGGGAGTCGCTGAAACTTAATGGCATTAAGCTGTCCTATTGTTAGCGAACAGCTTGGGCTTGCAGTTAGCCGGTTTCCTTAGATTGTTCTGATACTCACCACCAGATGGGGATTTACGGATGAAGCTTAAAAACACCTTAGGCGTTGTAATTGGCTCTTTGGTTGCCGCCACTTCTATTAGCGCGCTGGCCCAAGGCCAAGGTGCCGTAGAGGTGGAGGCATTCGGTAAGCATTATTTCACCGATAGCTCGCGCGATGTGCAGCGTGACGGCGAACTGTACGGGGCTGGCGCTAGCTATTTCCTGACTGATGACGTTTCGCTTGGTTTGTCATATGGCGAATACCATGACTTGACGTCCCAAGACCCTGTTGGCGCGGGCGGTCATAAGGACATCAAAGGCAGCCTGACTTCCCTTGATGCTACCTATCACTTCGGTCAGCCAGGTGTCGGTCTGCGTCCCTATGTTTCTGCCGGGGCAGCTCACCAGAGCATCGGTCAAGCCGCGCGTGGCGGTCGTGATCACAGCACCTTTGCCAATGTCGGTACTGGCGTGAAGTACTACTTCACCGAAAACTTCTTTGCCAAGGCAAGTGTTGACGGCATGTACAACATCGACGCGGACGAAGCCGAGTGGATGGCTGGCGTAGGCGTTGGCCTGAACTTCGGTGGTGGTGCTCAGCAGCAGGTTGCACAGGTCGAACCGACCCCAGCTCCAGCGCCTGCACCTATGGTCGACAACGAGCCAGAGCCAGAGCCAGAACTGGTCCGCGTCGAGCTGGACGTCAAATTCGATTTTGACAAGGCGCGTGTTCGCGAAGAAAGCTATAACGACATCAAGAACCTGGCTGATTTCATGCAGCAGTATCCTCAGACCAACACTACCGTTGAGGGTCACACTGACTCGGTGGGTACCGATCAGTACAACCAGCGGTTGTCCGAGCGTCGTGCCCAGGCCGTTCGCGAAGTACTGGTTAACCAGTACGGCGTTGAGAGCCAGCGTGTCGATTCCGTCGGTTACGGTGAAACCCGCCCGGTTGCTGACAACAGCACTGAAGAAGGGCGTCAGATTAACCGTCGCGTGGAAGCAGAAGTCGAAGCACAGGTTCGTTAATGATCTTGTTTCGCTAGCTCAGCCGGCGCCTGGCAAGTCTTAGGTGCCTTCTAGCTATAAAAAACCCGATGCCAGACTCTGGCATCGGGTTTTTTGCTTTTGTCGCCACGCGGTTATGTCAATCGTGAGCGCCTTGTTATTTGGGAGTGCTACGTGAGTAGCGTCAGCACCCATCGCCCCTAGGCGCTATCTGAAAGACGCACATCTCGATAACCCTGAGGGCTGCCGCCCGTGTCACGGGCGTTCGGCGTGTATCTGTTCCTCACAGTTCCTTCTCCCAGCCGCCACAATCATTGCTTCGATGTATGGAAGTCCGCCTCTTTGCTTGCCAGTGGCATGATGCTCTGAGGAGATGCCAGGTGCGTCACTCTGCTGCCTCAGGGGAGTTTGCTAGCGCCATACCGCTATGAACCAAGCGTTCGGCAGGTTGGGAGTATGCCTGCACAGTATTCCTTATTGGGCGGCGGCAGCCCGCTCACAAGTTTCGATCCAGAACGGATATTCCCGAGCATCTGCAGCTGCTCTGCAGCGTAATGCTAGGGGATGTCAAAGTAGAGGAGCTCGCGTGGCGACTGAGGTGATGCCCATGCCTAGATTGCAGCGCTTGCACAAACAAAAAGGCTGCCCCTTTTAAGGGGCAGCCTTTAGGCAGATGCCAAGGCATCTGCAGACCATTGACCCAGACGGCGTCTGGGTCAGATCCAGCTTTTAGTGGAACTGGTTCATGGTGTTGTCTTTACCGCTCGCTTTCAGAGCCGCTTCGCCAGCGAAGTACTCCTTGTGGTTGTCGCCGATGTCGGAGCCAGCCATGTTCTGGTGCTTGACGCAGGCGATACCCTGACGCAGCTCTTGACGCTGTACACCTTTGACGTAGGCCAGCATGCCCTGATCTGCGAAGTACCCTTTTGCCAGATTGTCGGTCGACAGTGCGGCGGTGTGGTAGGTCGGCAGGGTGATCAGGTGGTGGAAGATACCGGCGTGAGCGGAGCCATCCTTCTGGAAGGTACGGATCTTCTCGTCGGCAACTTGAGCCAGTTCGGTTTCGTCGTACTCGACGCTCATCAGTTTGGCGCGATCGTAGGCTGAAACATCTTTGCCTTCGGCAACGAATGCATCGAACACCTGCTGGCGGAAGTTGAGGGTCCAGTTGAACGACGGGCTATTGTTGTAGACCAGCTTGGCGTTCGGGATCTCTTTACGGATCTCGTCAACCATGGCTGCAATCTGGCCAACATGAGGCTTCTCGGTTTCGATCCACAGCAGGTCGGCGCCGTTTTGCAGCGAAGTGATGCAGTCGAGGACGCAGCGGGCTTCGCCGGTGCCTTTGCGGAACTGGAACAGGTTGCTCGGCAGGCGCTTAGGACGCAGCAGCTTGCCTTCGCGGTTCAGAACCACGTCACCGTTGTTCAGATCGGCAGCGGAGACCTCTTCACAATCCAGGAAGGAGTTGTACAGGTCGCCCAGGTCACCAGGCTCTTTGGTCACTGCGATCTGCTTGGTCAGGCCGGCACCCAGGGAGTCGGTACGCGCAACGATAACGCCGTTGTCGATGCCCAGCTCGAGGAATGCATAGCGGACGGCGGCGATCTTGGCCAGGAAGTCGGCGTGAGGAACGGTTACTTTGCCGTCCTGGTGGCCGCACTGCTTCTCGTCGGAAACCTGGTTTTCGATCTGGATGCAGCAAGCGCCTGCTTCGATCATGCGCTTGGCCAGCAGGTAAGTGGCTTCCGGGTTACCGAAGCCAGCATCGATGTCGGCGATGATCGGTACGATATGGGTTTCGTAGTTATCGATCTGATTCTGAATTTCGGCAGCCTTGGCGTTGTCGCCAGCTTCACGAGCAGCGTCCAGCGCGGTGAACAGCAGGTCCAGCTCGCGGCTGTCAGCCTGACGCAGGAAGGTGTACAGCTCTTCGATCAGGTCGGATACGGCAGTCTTCTCATGCATGGACTGGTCCGGCAGCGGGCCGAACTCGGAGCGCAGAGCAGCAACCATCCAGCCGGACAGGTAGAGGTAACGCTTGTTGGTAGTCTTCAGGTGCTTCTTGATGGAGATCAGCTTCTGCTGACCGATGAAGCCGTGCCAGCAGCCGAGGGACTGCGTGTAGGCGGACGTGTCGGCGTCGTACTCGGCCATGTCCTTGCGCATGATGTCGGCAGTGTACTGCGCAATTTCCAGACCGGTCTTGAATCTGTTCTGAGCGCGCATGCGAGCTACGGATTCAGGGTTAATCGCGCTCCAGCTGCTTCCAGCTGCTTCTTTCAGAGCGGCAACGGCTTTGATGTCGTTTTGATAAGCGGACATGGTCAATCCTTCAAAGAGATTCGTGTTTGGTTGAGCACCGACTTTTCCCACTGAAACCTGCGTGTTTGCGCTGATGATGCGGGCAACACGCGGCAGAGCGTCGAAATATCGACCGAGACGAGGATTGAACCAAAGAGAGGAGGGTATGCAGTTACGACCGCAAGAGAATTCGGTTAGCTGTGGAATGATCGTGGCATTCCTGCACACAGCGACGCGTGGGCCGTTGAGTGAGTCAGCATACTGATGTCTCGAGCTGATGCGTTAATCGCTTCCCCGTCCCTCAGGACGACTCGTTCCAGTCGCAACCTCGTCAGTCCGCCTTGTGGGCAGTACAGTCACGGAACGCCTCTGCTGGTTGGCTGAGTGCGATCCGGAGACCCTCTTCAGGGCCCCTGGTTAGCGGGAGCGGAGCCATAATGCGCTGGCGAAAAGTGTTCGTCAAATGTTTTGTAGTGAACTTTAGTAGGCACTACATCTTTTAACTTAGCGGTGTTTCGCCGCTGAACCTTTTTAATTCAGCGTGTCTACTTTGAGTCGTAGCGATAGGTCTTGGCGACCGCCGGTGGAATATCTGCGTGCCAGGCCGCTCTCGCTAGAGCTTGCGGATTCGTCGACGCCACCGAGTTCAATCCATTCCCCAAGCCGCCCGCTCACTCGAGTATCGGTTTGCTGGATATTGATCGCGCCTGGCTGAGAATTGCTCATGCGGTCGTTATGGCTGCTGATTGTCACTTGCACCCGGTCGCCTTGGACCGTAGCGGTGGCGTAGAAGCCACGAGTTACATCCCGATACTGCGTTTGCTGATAGATCTGCCCGTAGCCATCGCTCCCCGTGGTGTTGATTGGGATGCTTTGACCTACCTGGATCAGCGCCGGATAGCCCTCGGTGGCTTGCACTTGTTGAACTCCGCCGCCTTGGCTACTAGTACTGTGACGAATAATCCTCACTTGGTCCCGACCTCTGTTCTCGCCGCGTCCGCTCTGGATCTCGACGTCGCCGATGCGCGTAGCGCCGTCGATGCGGTAGCCACTTTCGATGCCTGTAGCCGTGTTTTGCGTATCGACGCTGATGAGCAATCTGCGGGGTTCAGTATCGAGCCTGGTCAGCACCTCGCGCAATTCAGTGATTACAGCTGGCGGTGCATTTACGATCAGCTGGTTGCCATATGCGTCGACCTTGCCTTGATCACCTACCACTGATTGAGCAATCGGTAGGACGTCCTCAGCCATGCGGAAATCCAGAGGAATGACCTCTGTCGCGGCCGGCAGCGTCGAGCTAATGATCAACAGGCAGGCAACGAGAACGTTACGAGTCATAATAGAAAACTCCGCATATCGGGATCAGGGAGACTACGGTCCCAGGCGGCATCGAATAGCCTTTGCTGTTGGCGAGCACGCCCTGGGTCCCGGTATAGCGCATGACCAGAGAATTGATCAGCGTTCGGTCGAATCAGCACGCCGCATTCATCGGCTATAAGAAATGCGGAGGCTTGTATTGGATAATCCGGATGAGCGCTGCGAATGCGGCAGTTGCTGGTTAACCTGCGACTGAGGGTGACCAAGCGGTGCCCTTCGATGACTGCGCGAGACGAGTCACCCACCAGGATACGCAGGCGATTGCGTGGATGCGCCCGCAAAAACCGCGAGCATGACATTTGAATGCTGCTGTGGTTGTACAACCAGGGTTCCAGATCTGGTGTGTAGATGCTCAGGTTGAGCCTGACTTGCTCAATCAGCGAAAGCGCGTGCTCACGTGCTCCAGTCATGTCATGGAATGGCTGAATTGTTGTATCGACACCTAGCGAAAACGGCGCTGCGCTCCATTCTGGAAGCGGTGTTGGCGTTGCCGCTGGGTTGTCAATCTGGAAACGACCCGGTGACTGGAACTCGATCATCGACGGGGCGTCTTTACTGACAGAGTGATCCGGGTCGTCATGCGCCATATAACTAGTGGCTCTTTCGTAGCATATCGACGTGGGGGAGGCCGGCCTCGAGAAATTCTTCGCTGACGACTTTAAAGCCAAGACGCTCATAGAACGACGTGGCGTGTACTTGGGCGGTGAGTCGCTGTTCATTGAGGCCGCGCCGCTCGGCCTCGTTAATAACCGCTTTCATCAGCGCGCCGCCGACGTTCATCCCTCGCCAGTCGCGCAGTACCGAAACGCGACCAATGTGTCCGTCATTAAGTAGTCGGGCGGTACCGATCGGATAGCCGCTTTCCAGAGCTAGGAAATGCACGGCCTCAGCATCATCCGAATCCCATTCCAATTCGGGCGGTACCGATTGCTCAGCAATGAACACAGTCTCCCGAATCCGGCGTAGGTCGGCGTTGTCCTGCTGCCAGTCGGCGATGCGAACTTCTATGTCACTCATCAGCAAACTCCAGACTTCCTTGTTTGACCAGTTGCAGCATGAGATTACGCCCATCCTCATCGCTCAGCCACCCAGCGAGGTTTTCTGCATGGAGCGCGTCGGCGGAACAAACCAATTTCAGCAGCTCTTTTAAGTGCCCTGGCAGCAGTCGGCTTTGGCCGCTGGCAAACAGCAACAGGCCGATGTCTACCTCGCTCCAAGCCAGCCGTGCACTCAGGTTGCGGACCAGTATGGCGCCATCCTCAAGCGCTGCCAGCATTGCCTGTTCGTCAATCTCCGGCCCCTGTACTCGCTCTGGATAGCGCGGCTCGGTCATGAACTGCCCGAACCAGGTGAGCAGCAAGCGCTCGTCACCCATATGCTCGGCGAGCATCGCTCGCAAACGATCCAGCGCATCGCTCTGGATCTGGTGTGGGTCTTCGATCGGGAGGAGGTCTGCATCACTGTAACGTTCTTCATCTGGCAAAAACTGCGCGAGGAAGTCGGTGAAGTGGGTTAGAACCTCCGCTGCGCTGGGTGCTCTGAAACCCAGCGAGTAGGTCATGCATGCGTCTTCGGCAGTGCCGAAATGAGCCAGTCTCGGTGGCAGATAAAGCATGTCGCCTGGCTCGAGAACCCATTCGTCAGTGCCTTGAAAATCGGCAAGTATGCGCAGGTCGGCATGCTTGAGCATTGCGCTCTCGCTGTCACACATCTGTCCTACGCGCCAGCGCCGCTGTCCATGGGCCTGTAGCAGGAAAACGTCGTAATTGTCGAAATGCGGACCCACTCCACCGCCCGGCGCGGCGAAGCTGACCATGACGTCGTCGATTCGCCAGTTTGGCAGGAAACGAAAATGCTCGATCAGCTCGGCGACTTCCGGCACTAGCTGATCGACGGCCTGTACGAGCAGAGTCCAGTCTCGTTCTGGCAAGTTCTGATAGGTGTCCTCGCTGAACGGTCCTCGGCGGAGTTCCCACGGCGTGTCGCCATGCTCGATGACCAGGCGCGACTCGACTTCTTCTTCCAGCGAAAGACCGGCCAATTCGTCCGGAGACACCGGGCTTTCAAACCCAGGAATGGCCTGGCGGACCAGTAGGGGTTTTTTCTGCCAGTAGTCACGAAGAAACTCGCGCGCGCTGATCCCGCCGAGGATTTGCAAAGGGGTGTCGGAAGTCATGCCAGGTACCTTGCTCTATCAAGAGCCGCAAATAAAAACGCCCGGCACAGCCGGGCGTGCAAAAAATGGGTCGCTCAGATCCGCTTGGCCTGTTCGGCCGCATTGCCGATGTAGGCGGCCGGAGTCAGTTTGCGCAGCTCCTGCTTGGCTTCGGCCGGCATATCCAGTCCTTCGATGAAAGTCTGCAGCGCCTCGGGGCTGATGCCTTTGCCTCGGGTCAATTCCTTGAGTTTCTCGTAGGGGTTTTCGATGGCATACCGGCGCATGACGGTCTGGATCGGCTCGGCCAGTACTTCCCAGCACGCGTCGAGGTCTTCGGCAATGCGCGCTTCGTTGAGCTCCAGTTTGCCGATGCCTTTGAGGCTGGCTTCGTACGCAATGATGCTGTGAGCGAAACCAACACCCAGATTGCGCAGTACGGTGGAGTCGGTCAGGTCCCGCTGCCAGCGCGAGATGGGCAACTTGCTCGCCAAGTGGCTGAGCAGTGCATTGGCAATGCCGAGGTTGCCTTCGGAGTTTTCGAAGTCGATCGGGTTGACCTTGTGAGGCATGGTCGAAGAGCCGATTTCGCCAGCGACAGTGCGCTGCTTGAAATAACCCAACGAGATGTAGCCCCAGATGTCGCGGTCGAAGTCGATGAGGATCGTATTGAAGCGTGCTACTGCATCGAACAGCTCAGCAATGTAGTCGTGCGGTTCGATCTGAGTCGTGTACGGGTTCCAGGAAAGACCAAGATCGTTTTCGATGAATTCACGTGCGTTAGCTTCCCAGTCAACGTCGGGATAGGCTGAGAGGTGGGCATTGTAGTTACCGACGGCGCCATTGATCTTGCCGAGCAGTGGTACTGCCGCCACCTGTGCAATCTGGCGTTCGAGACGATAAACCACATTTGCCAGCTCCTTGCCCAGCGTGGTGGGCGACGCCGGCTGGCCGTGCGTGCGGGAGAGCATCGGCACATCGGCGTGGGCGATGGCCAGGCTGCGGATTGCATCCGCCAGTTGGCGCATCAGCGGCAACAACACCTCGTCCCGGCCTTCGCGCAGCATCAGTCCGTGGGACAGGTTGTTGATGTCCTCACTGGTGCAGGCGAAATGGATGAACTCGTTGACCTTGGCCAGTTCAGGCAGCTGCTTGGCTTGCTCCTTGAGGAGATATTCCACAGCTTTCACGTCGTGATTGGTCGTGCGTTCGAATTCCTTGACGCGTTCGGCGTGCTCGACTTGAAAGTTCTCGGCAAGCTGATCTAGAAGGGCGTTGGCCTCGTCCGAGAAGGGCGCCACTTCAGGAATGCCGGCATGCGCCGCCAATCGCTGCAACCAGCGAACTTCAACCTGGACACGGCAACGAATCAAACCGAACTCACTGAAAATGGGGCGCAGGGCGCTGGTTTTGCCGGCGTAGCGGCCATCGACAGGGGAAACCGCGGTGAGCGAGGAAAGCTGCATAAAGGGCATTCTCGGACAGTCGAGCAACGAAAAGAGGGCGCAGATTATACATGAAAGCGAAGGGTAGACTGCTGCAGTGGCGACATTGCTTATCGAGCCACCTGTCGCGGCTTATTCCGAGCGGAGCATAGGGTAGAGCTCGTCGAGCAACTTGCGCCGGCTGAATACCATCTGCCACCGGTGCCCGCCAAGCTGGCGCCAGAGCCGCGCCGAACGTATGCCTGCCAGCAGAAGCGCGCGGATCTTGGCGGCGTTGTCGCTCTGCTGAAGGTGGCGCATATCACCTTGGACCTGAATACGTTGGCGAAAGGTGCTAAGTGTGTCTTGGTACAGTCCACCAAATGAGGCGATCACATTTTCGTGCGTCAGACCAAAGTGGTCGGCCTGCTGCTGTATCTGGTCCAGGCGACTACCGATCACCTGTAACAGGTCTCTACGTTTATCCAGTTGCCGTTCCAGGCCTATCATCGCCAGCGCGTAGCGCAGCGGCTCGCGTTGCAGACTGCTGGTGTCTCGTTCCAGTGCGCCGACCAGGGCTCGATAGCCCTCCCGAAGGTTCAAGTCATCGCCGCCATAGATTTCCAGGGCAGGCTTGTCTTCTCGAACCAATAGGCTGCCCAGCAGGTTTGCCAAGGCAGCGTTTGGTACCTGGCCGGTTCGGGCTATTCGATCAACCAGTGCCGCGGCTTCGAATACAGCGCCGAGGGCAACGAGCTGTTCCTGTCGCGGCGTCATGGGCGGGCTCCAGCGAACCAGGGTTCTGCAGTTTCGATCACGCCGCCACCGAGGCAGACCTCGCCGTCATAGAACACCACGGACTGCCCAGGCGTTACGGCGCGTTGCGGCTCCTCGAAGACCGCACGATAGCCGCTATCGGTCTGCTCCAGCGTGCAGGTCTGGTCGCTCTGGCGGTAGCGAACCTTGGCTGAGAGTCTCAAGGGCGTGGACACATCGATCGGATTGACCCAGAAAATTTCCGACACCAGCAGGGCGCGGGAAAACAGCCAGGGGTGATCATTGCCTTGTCCTACTACCAGCACGTTGCGTTCAAGATCTTTGTTCAAAACATACCAGGGCTCGTCGCTGGCATCCTTAAGGCCGCCAATTCCCAAACCCTGTCGCTGGCCAATGGTGTGATACATGAGGCCGTGATGGCGCCCAATGATCTCGCCTTCAATCGTCTCGATGTCGCCCGGCTGAGCAGGCAGATACTGCTTGAGAAAATCGCTGAACCGGCGTTCGCCAATGAAGCAGATTCCTGTCGAGTCCTTCTTCTTTGCCGTCGCCAAGCCGTGTTTTTCGGCAACTGCCCGGACTGCGGGCTTTTCTAGCTCGCCTACCGGAAACAGTGTCTTGCCCAGCTGCTCGCCGCCAACAGCATGAAGGAAATAGCTTTGATCCTTGTTCGGGTCTAGGCCCTTGAGCAACTCGCTGCGCCCATCAATGTCGCGGCGTCGCACGTAATGTCCGGTGGCAATCAGGTCGGCGCCGAGCGCCAGGGCATAATCAAGAAACGCCTTGAACTTGATCTCGCGGTTGCAAAGAATGTCTGGGTTCGGCGTCCTTCCGGCTTTGTATTCAGCCAAAAAGTGCTCGAACACGTTGTCCCAATACTCGGCGGCAAAGTTGGCTGTATGCAGTTTGATGCCGATCCGGTCACAGACGGCCTGAGCGTCAGCGAGATCTTCCCGCGCAGTGCAGTACTCGGTGCCGTCATCTTCCTCCCAGTTCTTCATGAACAGGCCTTCGACCTGGTATCCCTGCTCAAGCAAAAGCAGGGCGGAAACCGAGGAGTCGACGCCGCCGGACATGCCGACGATGACGCGCAGGTTTTCAGGGGCAATAAGCGGTGAATCAGGCATAAAGACTCAGGATTAACTGCAAAACATCAATTCTAACAGGCCGGCATAGCCAGCGGTTAAGGTCGATCAGTCACGGATGACGGCGAGGTCGTGGGTCGGGCCAGTCAGGTAGTCATCAATACAGCGAAGAATCAGCTCGCTGCGCCAACGTTCTGGTTGCTGGGCCAGTTCGTCTCGAGTCAACCAGAGGGCGGCGACAATGCCGGTGTCGAGCTCGCGCTGCGAGTCATGGCGAATCGGCGAGGCCGAGAAGCAAACGCGCTGGTAGGTCACGCCATTGCTTGGGGCTGTGTAAAGGTAGATTCCCACTACGCCCCCAAGCTGGACTTCCCAGCCGGTTTCCTCAAGGGTTTCGCGTACCGCCGCCTGGCGTAACGTCTCGTCGGGCTCTAGGTGTCCCGCCGGTTGGTTGAGTACCAATCGACCGCCTTTTGATTCCTCGACCATGAGGAAGCGGCCATCGGCTTCGACAATCGTCGCCACGGTGATGTGTGGGTGCCAGGTCATTTTTGGCCTCTGCATTTTATCGAGCTTTGATGACAGCGCATTGGGCGCGTCCGAAAAAAGAAACCCCGGCTTAGCGCCGGGGTTCGGTTTCATGCGTCAGTAACAGCAGCCCTGATCAAGCCAGGGCGGCGAGCGCAGCGTTGAACGTTGCGCTAGGGCGCATCGCCTTGCTGGTCAGCTCGGGGTTCGAGCGATAGTAGCCGCCAATGTCGACTGGCTTACCCTGCACCTCGGCCAGCTCAGCAAGAATGGCTTCTTCGTTATCCTTCAGCTGCTTCGCCAAGGGGGCGAACTGGGCTTGCAGGTCGGCGTCTTCGGTTTGTGCTGCGAGCTCCTGCGCCCAGTACAGCGCCAGGTAGAAGTGACTGCCGCGGTTGTCCAGTTCGCCGGTGCGGCGAGACGGGGACTTGTTGTTGTCGAGCAGCTTGCCCGTAGCAGCGTCCAGCGTCTTGCCAAGTAGCTTGGCTTTGACGTTGTCAGTTTTTATGCCGGTCTCTTCCAGCGACACGGCCAGCGCCAGGAATTCGCCCAGAGAGTCCCAGCGCAGATGGTTTTCTTCGATCAGCTGCTGGACGTGCTTGGGTGCAGAGCCACCAGCACCGGTTTCATACATGCCGCCACCGGCCATAAGAGGGACGATAGACAGCATCTTCGCTGAAGTCCCGAGTTCCATGATCGGGAACAAGTCGGTCAGGTAATCGCGAAGCACGTTGCCGGTCACGGAGATGGTGTCCTGGCCGCGAATCAGGCGTTCCATGCTGACGCGGATGGCTTCGTTGTAGCCCATCATGCGGATGTCGAGGCCAGCTAGGTCATGGTCCTGCAGGTAGGTTTCAACCTTCTTCTGCAGCTCGCGATCATGAGCGCGCTCGGGGTCAAGCCAGAAAATCGCCGGCGTATCCGATTGGCGCGCGCGGGTCACGGCCAGCTTGACCCAGTCGCGAATCGGTGCGTCTTTGGTCTGGCAGGCGCGCCAGATGTCGCCTTTCTCCACGGGGTGCTGCATCAGTACGGTGCCGTCGGCCAGCACGACACGCATGATGCCGTCCGCTTGCATCTCGAAGGTCTTGTCGTGAGAGCCGTACTCTTCGGCCTTTTGTGCCATCAGGCCAACGTTCGGTACGCTGCCCATGGTCACAGGATCAAAGGCGCCGTTGGTTTTGCAGAAGTTGATCATCTCCTGGTAGATGCGAGCATAGGTGCTCTCCGGCATCACCGCTTTGGTGTCTTTCTGCTTTCCGTCTTTGCCCCACATCTGACCCGAATTGCGGATCATGGCGGGCATGGAGGCGTCGACGATCACATCACTCGGGATGTGCAGGTTGGTGATGCCTTTGACAGAGTCAACCATCGCCATTTCAGGACGCTCGGCATAGCAGGCGTGGATGTCGTGAAGGATCTCTTCCTGCTGGGAGTCGGGCAGCGACTTGATCTTGTCGTAGACGCTGCTGATTCCATTGTTCGGATTAACGCCCAGTTCTTTGAAGAGCTCGCCGTACTTGTCGAAGACGTCCTTGTAGTAAACGCTAACGGCATGGCCGAAGACGATCGGATGCGAGATTTTCATCATGGTCGCCTTGACGTGCAGGGACCACATAACGCCGGTTTCTTTGCAATCCTGCAGCGTTTGCTCGAAAAATTCGCGCAGCTTGTTGCAGCTCATGAACATGCCGTCGAGCACTTCGCCTTCTTGTAGGGCGAGCTGCTTCTTGACCTCGACGTTACCATCCTTGCCGACAAACTCGATGCGCACATCGCCGGCTGCTTCCATGGTGATGGATTGTTCGCTGGAGAAGAAATCGCCGCCGCGCATGTAGTCCGCATGCGACTGCGACGCCTTGCTCCACTTGCCCATAGAGTGCGG
Organism: Pseudomonas sp. 9Ag; assembly: GCF_902506445.1. NCBI lineage: Bacteria > Pseudomonadati > Pseudomonadota > Gammaproteobacteria > Pseudomonadales > Pseudomonadaceae > Pseudomonas > Pseudomonas sp. 9Ag. The sequence continues at coordinate 1,860,768 of NZ_LR733836.1, read as the reverse complement.
GTGCTTGCGAGCGAAGGCTTTAACGGCCGCTGGTGCGCGTCGATCAGAGTTTCCTTCTCGCAAGACGGGGTTTACCGCGCTGCCGAGCACCTTGCCGTAGCGCGCACGCACTTCCTTGTCCGCTTCTGTTTGCGGATCTTCTGGAAAGTTGGGGAGGTTATAGCCCAAGGCTTGCAGTTCGGCGATAGCCGCCTTGAGCTGAGGTACGGAGGCGCTGATGTTGGGCAGCTTGATGAGGTTGGCGTCCGGCTGGTTCGTCAGCTCGGCAAGCTTGGCCAAGTCATCGTCTACTACTTTATCGGCATCCAGCTGGTCAGCAAAGCTTGCAAGAATGCGCCCTGCGAGAGAGATGTCACGTGTTTCGACGGCTATATCAGCGGAGGCGGCAAAGGCTTCTACAATTGGCAGAAGCGAGTAGGTGGCCAGCGCCGGGGCTTCATCGGTGAAGGTGTAGATAATCTTCGAGCGGGTGGACATGTAGAGTTGACTCTCTCTTGCTGAGCGTGCACAGAAACTCGAAGTGCGCAGGTAGGCGCCCTGGCTGCGTCAGCCGTGCCAGTCTCGAGGTTCGCCGCGATGATGTTGGATGCAGCACCACTGGAGTGTTGAGTGTTTGATCCGACCGGCTGCGGTTGGCAGCCTGGCGGTGCAAAGACAAGGATCTCGTCAAAGATCGGCTGCCTCTCATGACTCGTTAGTCACCTAAGCAGTATATCACTGACGCCCGTTGTCAAAGAATGCCCTGGCCATACGACGAACGAACATATGGTTTAGGCCGATTCAACTGGGTTACTCTTCGAAGATGACCACTGTTTAATGTTTAACCACAAAACGGAGTCCAGCATGGGATACCAAAAGATCCAGGTGCCTGCCAGCGGTGACAAAATCACCGTCAATACCGATAACACTCTGAACGTACCCAACAATCCGATCATCCCTTATATAGAAGGTGACGGTATTGGCGTGGACATCAGCCCAGTGATGATCAAGGTAGTCGATGCTGCCGTAGAGAAGGCCTACGGCGGTGAGCGCAAGATCGCCTGGATGGAGATCTATGCGGGTGAGAAGGCGACGCAGGTGTATGACCAGGACACCTGGCTACCCAAGGAAACCCTGGATGTAGTGCGTGATTTTGTGGTGTCGATCAAGGGGCCGCTGACCACTCCGGTCGGGGGCGGCATTCGCTCGTTGAACGTCGCGCTGCGTCAGGAGCTTGATCTTTATGTATGTCAGCGTCCGGTTCGCTGGTTTACCGGTGTGCCTAGCCCAGTGAAGAAGCCTGCCGATGTGGATATGGTCATCTTCCGCGAGAACTCAGAAGACATTTACGCGGGCGTAGAGTGGAAGGCCGGTTCCCCTGAGTGCGAAAAGGTCATCAAGTTTCTAACTGAAGAAATGGGCGTCAAGAAGATCCGCTTTACTGAAAACTGCGGTATCGGTATCAAGCCGGTTTCGCTGGAAGGGACCAAACGGCTGGTGCGCAAGGCACTGCAGTATGCAGTCGATAATGACCGTGGCTCGGTCACCTTGGTGCACAAGGGCAACATCATGAAGTTCACCGAAGGTGCATTCAAGGAGTGGGGCTACGAGGTGGCGCGCGATGAGTTCGGTGCCGAGTTGCTAGACGGTGGCCCGTGGATGCAGTTCAAGAATCCCACCACAGGAAAGAATATCGTCGTCAAGGACGCCATTGCTGATGCAATGCTCCAGCAGATCCTGCTGCGTCCCGCCGAGTACGACGTTATTGCAACCCTTAATCTGAACGGTGACTACCTGTCCGATGCGTTGGCGGCGGAAGTAGGCGGCATCGGTATCGCGCCGGGCGCCAATCTCTCGGACACGGTTGCCATGTTTGAGGCCACGCACGGCACCGCGCCAAAGTACGCGGGGCAGGACAAAGTCAACCCGGGGTCGCTGATCCTTTCGGCGGAAATGATGCTGCGTCACATGGGGTGGCTGGAAGCGGCGGATCTGATTATCAAGTCGACCGAAAGCGCTATCGCTGCCAAGACAGTGACTTACGACTTCGAGCGCCTGATGGACGGCGCGAAGCTTATGTCCTGCTCTGAATTTGGCGACGCCATGATCTCCCACATGTAACTGTTCGGGAGAAACACAAAAAGGCCGATCAATGAATGATCGGCCTTTTTGTTGCCTAGCGTCAGGCGTCTACAGTCGAGCCCTGAGAGGCAGGCGCAACTGCCTCCGCAGTGGTTTGCAGCGACCGTATATTGGTTGCGTGTAGGCCCTTGGGACCTTGCAGTATGTCGAACATGACCGCTTGCCCAGCTTTCAGAGTTCTGTACCCTTCCATTTGAATGGCCGAGTAGTGGGCGAACAGGTCCTCATCGCCGCCGTCTGCTACGATAAATCCGTAGCCTTTGGCGTTGTTGAACCACTTGACCTTACCGCTTAGCATGCTGTTATCCCTCTGCAAAGGAGTCCATCACTGGAGTAACATCCATTTCATTCCGCGCTGATGCAGCACATGGCCCACATGCGCAGCCCGTTGCCGTTGTGGCACATACTGTTTGTATCATCGTTTTGCCGATAGTCAAGGCGACTCGTCAGGTGGCTGTGAAGCCCTTCTATTTACCCGGCCTCGGCGCCCCGATCTAGAACTGTTATACGCATGCGTGCATTTCCCAAGATTCGACTAACATTCAATCAGGATCGTCCGAAGCCGTCGGACGACGATTCTTCTGGCCTGGCGGTCGAAGAAGCCAAGCCGCAACTGAAGGCACCACCGATGTTCAAAGTTGTCATGTTTAATGATGACTACACGCCGATGGATTTCGTCGTGGAGGTGCTCGAGGGAATTTTCAATCACAATCGGGAGCTGGCCACCAAGATCATGCTGGCGGTTCATACCGAAGGGCGGGCCGTTTGTGGCGTCTATACGCGCGACGTCGCTGAAACCAAAGCAATGCAGGTCAATCAATATGCAAGGGAATGCCAGCATCCGTTGCTTTGTGAGATCGAGAAGGACGGTTAAACCCGACTGCTGGGTAAGAGGTGAAAGCTATGTTGAACCGTGAGCTCGAAGTCACACTGAATCTGGCTTTCAAGGAGGCGCGCACCAAACGTCATGAATTCATGACGGTTGAGCACCTTCTGCTAGCCCTGCTGGACAATGAAGCGGCCGCAACGGTTTTGCGCGCCTGCGGAGCCAGCCTCGATAAACTGCGTCACGACCTTCAGGAATTTATTGACTCCACGACACCATTGATTCCACAGCATGATGACGAGCGTGAAACCCAGCCAACTCTGGGCTTTCAGCGGGTACTGCAGCGAGCGGTCTTTCATGTCCAGAGTTCGGGTAAGCGTGAGGTTACTGGAGCCAACGTGCTGGTTGCGATCTTCAGCGAGCAGGAAAGCCAGGCGGTATTCCTGCTAAAGCAGCAGAACGTGGCTCGCATCGATGTCGTCAACTATATCGCTCATGGTATTTCCAAGGTGCCGGGTAACAATGGCAATCCTGATGGCGACGCGGAAATGCAGGATGAGGAGGGCGGTGAATCCTCTACAGCGAGCAACCCGCTCGATGCTTATGCAAGCAATTTGAATGACTTGGCTCGTCAGGGTCGTATCGATCCGTTAGTCGGCCGTGAGCATGAGGTCGAGCGAGTCGCTCAGATTCTGGCTCGTCGTCGCAAGAATAATCCGTTGCTGGTTGGTGAGGCCGGGGTAGGTAAAACTGCGATTGCTGAGGGTCTTGCCAAGCGCATCGTCGACAATCAAGTGCCCGAGTTGCTCGCCAATAGCGTGGTTTACTCGCTCGATCTTGGCGCCCTGTTGGCCGGTACGAAGTATCGGGGTGATTTCGAAAAGCGCTTCAAGGCGCTCTTAAACGAGCTTCGCAAGCGTCCGCAGGCTGTGCTATTCATTGATGAAATTCACACCATTATCGGGGCTGGGGCCGCCTCGGGTGGCGTGATGGATGCGTCAAATCTACTCAAGCCGCTGCTGTCATCTGGGGAGATCCGCTGTATTGGGTCCACCACTTTTCAAGAATTCCGTGGCATCTTCGAGAAGGATCGGGCGCTCGCACGTCGCTTCCAGAAAGTCGACGTTTCAGAACCGTCCGTTGAGGACACAATCGGCATCCTGAGAGGTTTGAAAGGTCGCTTCGAGCAGCACCACAATATCGAGTACAGCGACGAATCGCTTCGGGCTGCTGCGGAGCTCGCCTCTCGGTACATCAATGACCGGCACATGCCTGACAAGGCGATCGATGTAATTGATGAGGCGGGCGCATATCAGCGTCTACAGCCTGAAGACAAACGCGTCTCGCGGATAGACGTCGAGCAGGTTGAAGACATTGTCGCGAAGATTGCGCGCATTCCTCCAAAGCATGTGAGTACCTCAGACAAAGAGCTGCTACGCAATCTGGAACGCGACTTGAAGCTGACCGTATTCGGTCAGGATGACGCTATCGATTCACTGTCCACAGCGATCAAGCTATCGCGTGCAGGGCTGAAGGCTCCAGATAAGCCGGTAGGCTCGTTCCTCTTCGCCGGCCCTACTGGGGTCGGTAAAACAGAAGCGGCTCGGCAGCTTGCGCGGGCGCTTGGCATTGAGCTTGTTCGCTTCGATATGTCTGAGTACATGGAGCGTCATACCGTGTCTCGGCTCATCGGTGCGCCGCCAGGTTACGTTGGCTTTGATCAGGGCGGGTTGTTGACCGAGGCGATCACCAAGCAGCCGCACTGCGTCCTGCTTCTAGATGAGATCGAGAAGGCGCATCCTGAAGTCTTCAATCTGCTTTTGCAGGTTATGGATCATGGCACCCTGACGGACAACAACGGCCGCAAGGCTGACTTCCGTAACGTGATTATGATCATGACGACCAATGCCGGAGCGGAAACCGCGGCCAGAGCTTCTATTGGCTTCACGCATCAGGATCACGCTTCAGATGCGATGGAAGTGATCAAGAAGAGCTTCACACCGGAGTTCCGGAACCGCCTGGACACGATCATCCAGTTTGGCCGCCTCAGCCACGAAGTCATCAAGAGCATTGTCGACAAATTCCTCATTGAGCTGCAGACGCAGCTTGAGGATAAGCACGTCACGCTTGAGGTTTCGGATGCGGCTCGTGGTTGGTTGGCTGAGCGTGGCTATGATGTGCAAATGGGCGCGCGGCCAATGGCTCGTCTGATCCAAGACAAAATCAAGCGGCCGCTGGCTGAGGAGATTTTGTTCGGGGAGCTGGCCGAGCACGGTGGTGTGGTGCACATCGACATACGTGATGGCGAGCCGTACTTCGACTTCGAAACGTCTGCCGAGCTGGCCTAGCACATTGACGCACCGAAACAGAAACGCCCGGCATCGCCGGGCGTTTCTGTGAATGGTGACGGCGGGCGCCTATCCAGGAGAAGCGCGGCACCGTACCTGCTGACGCAACCGAGCGAGTTGGACCTCCGTTGCGCGAGCACCAACAAAAAAGCCCGGTCGATGCCGGGCGTTCATGCTCGCGTCCTGTCAGCGGGCGCGGTAAGTGATGCGGCCTTTGCTCAGATCGTAAGGCGTAAGTTCAACGCGAACCTTGTCACCGGTAAGAATCCGGATGTAGTTCTTGCGCATCTTTCCGGAGATGTGCGCAGTAACGACGTGCCCATTTTCCAACTCCACACGAAACATGGTGTTAGGCAGGGTGTCGACGACAGTACCTTCCATTTCGAAGCTGTCTTCTTTCGACATTCAGTAAAGCCCTCGGTGTCCAATGATAGACCCGGTGCGAAGAATGCCCGGGTAAAAGCGGCAAGTATTGTGCCTGAAAGGGCCCCGAGAGCCAAGAGCTCAGGTTAGAGTTATCCAGCGTTGGTTAACCAACAGCTCGATTGGTCGGTATTCAGTCTTGTAGTTCATCTTGCGGCAGTTTTTGATCCAGTAGCCTAGGTAGATCGCCTTCAGCCCTAGGCGGGCTGCCTCACCAACTTGCCAGAGAATCGCAAAGCGGCCTAGGCTGCGACGTTCCTCGCTGGGGTCGTAAAAGGTGTAAACAGCGGACAGACCATTGGGCAGGAGGTCCGTCACCGCCAGCGCAAGCAGGCGCCCTTCCAGGCGAAACTCGTAGAATCGAGAAAACGGCAGATCGCGAACCAGAAAGGTATGAAACTGATCTCGGCTCGGCGGATACATGTCACCGTCAGCATGGCGCTGTTCAATATAGTTCGCGTATAGCGCGTAGTACTCCTCGGTGAACGAAGGCCGGACGTCGGTGACGGTAAGGTCGGCGTTGCGCTTGAGGATACGTTTCTGCTGGCGATTGAGTTGCAGCCCGTCGGCGGGTATCCGTGCTGGAATACAAGCGGTGCAGCGTTGACAGTGTGGGCGGTAGAGATGGTCGCCGCTGCGCCGAAAGCCCATTTCGGACAGCTCTGCATACACCTGTACGTCCATCGGCTGGCTGGGGTCGAGGAAGAGCGTAGTGGCCTGTTCGTCGGGCAGATAACTGCAGGCGTGAGGCTGGGTTGCATAGAACTTGAGACGAGCCAGTGAAGTCATGGGCAGCTCTCGAAAATCTTGGAATCAGTGTAGGTCAGCTTGGCTTCGTCGACTAGGGCTCCCATCGGGCCTTACTGGGTTCATCCAGATAGTTGGCTAGCGTCTTGGCGAAGGTCTGGCGTGGTATGGGTCTCGCGCCAAAACTGGCTAGGTGTTGCGTGTGCATCTGGCAGTCAATCAATTTGAATTCCCAGTCGCGGAGACGTTCCACTAATGTCACGAATCCCGCCTTGGACGCGTCGGTCGTTCGACTGAACATTGATTCGCCGAAGAATAGTCGACCCATGGCGAGGCCATAGAGGCCTCCGACCAACCGTTCGTCTTGCCAGACTTCAACTGAGTGGGCGACGCCGAGCTGATGCAGTTTGATATAGGCATCCTGCATTGGCGTTGTAATCCATGTGCCGTCGGTGTAGCTGCGAGGGCCGGCGCAGCCTTCGATGACGGCTTTAAATGCTTGGTCAAAGGTGACGCTGAATGCACCTTGCCGCAATTTCTTGCCGAGGCTGCGTGAGACATGCAGCTCGTTTGGGTAGAGGACGGTGCGTGGGTCGGGTGACCACCAGAGTAGTGGTTGTCCTTCCTGGTACCAGGGAAAGCAGCCGTGACGGTAGGCTGCAAGTAGACGCTCAGGCGAGAGATCGCCTCCTGCAGCGAGAAGCCCGTTGGGATCGCGCATGGCTTTTTCGAGCGGGGGGAACGACAGGTCGTCGCGCTGCAGCCAGGTCAGCATATTAATAGTCACGCGGGCGGATGGCGCATCCGCCCTTATAAGGTTTACAGGTCGAGATATTTTTCGGCATCGAGCGCGGCCATGCAGCCAGCGCCGGCCGAAGTGATCGCCTGGCGATAAACGTGATCGGCTACATCGCCTGCAGCAAACACGCCTGGGATAGTGGTGCTTGTCGCGTCTCCCTCATTGCCGCCCTTGATCATGAGGTAGCCGTCTTTCATCTCGAGTTGGCCTTGGAAAAGGTCCGTGTTGGGCTTGTGTCCGATAGCGATGAAAACGCCTGCCAGGTCGAGCTTCTGCTCCTCGCCGGACTCGGTGCTCTTCAGCCTCACTCCGGTTACGCCGCTCGCATCGCCCAGCACCTCTTCAAGCGTGTGGTTCCAGTGCAGGCGAATGTTGCCATTGGCTGCCTTCTCCATGATCTTGTCCTGCAGAATCTTCTCGGAGCGCAGCTTGTCGCGGCGGTGGATCAGATGCACTTCCTTGGCAATGTTTGAGAGATACAGCGCTTCCTCCACAGCGGTGTTGCCGCCACCGATTACGGCCACGACCTGGTTGCGGTAGAAGAACCCGTCACAGGTGGCGCATGCCGACACGCCTCGTCCTGCGAACGCTTCTTCTGATGGCAGGCCGAGATACTGGGCCGATGCGCCGGTTGCGATGATCAATGCGTCGCAGCTGTACGTTGCGCTGTCTCCTTTGAGGATAAAGGGCTTCTGCTGCAGTTCGGCGGTGTGAATGTGATCGAAGACAACTTCAGTGTCGAAGCGCTCTGCGTGTTTCTGCATCCGCTCCATCAGTGCCGGACCAGTCAGGCCTTCGACGTCTCCAGGCCAGTTGTCGACCTCAGTGGTGGTTGTCAGCTGGCCGCCAGGCTGAATGCCGGTGATCATCACCGGTTTCAGGTTGGCCCGGGCTGCATAGACGGCGGCGGTATAACCGGCCGGGCCAGAGCCGAGGATGATCAGACGTGAATGCTTGACTTCATTCATAAAAAGCCCTCATAAGCCTTTGTTGCCAATGGAGAAGCGTGCTCCAGTCGAGTCACGCTTAAAAAACTGGCGTTTATGCTACACCGAAGCACGGACAAAAGCCCAAGCCGGCACGGAACCGGCAATGCCATCGAATCGACAAACCCGTACAATGTGCAAGTTCAGGCAGATTACGGTTCATAGAGCGCGCCGCGGGCGCAGGAAATAAAGCGTTTTGAAGAATACCTCCTCTACCGCGCCAGCTTCCGTCTGGCGCCAGCAGCTGCACTACCGTCTCAAAGAGGGTGCACTGATCGCGCTCGGCGCGCTTTGTGCCTACCTTTGGATGGCACTGCTTACCTACGATCCCTCCGATCCTGGTTGGACGCATACCAGCAATGTCCAGCAGGTCCAGAACGCCGCCGGCCGCGCTGGCGCCTGGTTTGCCGACGTGCTGTTCATGGCGCTTGGCTACTTTGCTTTCTTGTTTCCGTTGTTGCTAGGCGTCAAGACTTGGCAGATCTTTCGTGCGCGTCACCAACCTTGGAGCTGGAATGGGTGGCTGTTTTCCTGGCGGCTGATCGGGCTCGTTTTTCTGATTCTTTCCGGATCCGCACTTGCCTATATCCACTTCCAGTTTGCAGATGGTCTGCCTGCTTCTGCGGGTGGGGCGTTGGGCGAGAGCTTGGGCCAGCTCGCAGAGGCAGCGCTTAATGTCCAAGGCAGCACGTTGCTGCTACTGGCTTTCTTCCTATTTGGCCTAACAGTGTTTACGGACCTTTCATGGTTCAAAGTGATGGACCTGACCGGCAAGATCACCCTCGACCTGGTGGAACTGATTCAGAGTTTCTTCAGTCGCTGGTGGTCCGCTCGTAACGAGCGTAGGCAGATTGTTGCGCAGCTGCGCGAAGCCGACGATGTGGTAAACGACGTCGCCAGCTCGCTTCCGGATCAGCGGGAGCGGGCCAAGGTCAAGGAGCGCCTACTGGAGCGCGAAGAGTCGTTGAGCAAGCACATGAGCGAGCGTGACAAGCGACCGCCTCCCGTAATTCCTCCCGCCGCACCGCAAAAGCCGGTCGAGCAAAGCAAGCGTGTGCAAAAGGAGAAGCAGGCCAACCTGTTCGTCGATCCGCTGATCGAAGGCAGCGTGCCGCCATTGTCGCTACTGGACGTGGCGGAAAAGCAGCAGAAACAGTACTCGCCGGAATCGCTTGAGGCCATGTCGCGGCTGCTGGAAATCAAACTGAAGGAATTCGGGGTAGAGGTCATTGTCGAATCGGTTCACCCTGGCCCGGTGATCACGCGTTTCGAAATCCAGCCGGCCGCTGGGGTCAAGGTCAGCCGCATCTCCAACCTGGCGAAGGATCTTGCGCGCTCGCTGGCCGTCATCAGCGTGCGCGTCGTTGAGGTAATCCCCGGCAAGACCACTGTTGGTATCGAGATTCCTAACGAGGATCGCCAGATAGTGCGCTTCTCCGAGGTCCTCTCGTCGGCGCCCTACGATGATGCCAAATCGCCCGTCACCATCGCGCTTGGCCACGACATCGGCGGTAAGCCGGTGATTGCTGACTTGGCAAAGATGCCGCACCTGCTGGTTGCCGGTACCACCGGTTCAGGTAAGTCGGTCGGTGTGAACGCGATGATCCTCTCGATCCTTTTCAAATCGACGCCGGAAGATGCGCGGTTGATTATGATCGACCCAAAAATGCTCGAATTGTCGATCTACGAAGGCATCCCACACCTGCTGTGCCCGGTCGTGACTGACATGAAGGAAGCCGCTAACGCGCTACGCTGGAGCGTCGCCGAAATGGAGCGGCGCTATAAGCTGATGGCGGCCATGGGCGTGCGTAACCTGGCCGGGTTCAACCGTAAGGTGAAAGACGCGGAGGAGGCCGGCACGCCGCTGACCGACCCGCTGTATCGCCGCGAAAGCATGGAAGATGAAGCGCCGCTGCTGAAGAAACTGCCGACCATCGTGGTTGTGGTAGACGAATTCGCCGACATGATGATGATCGTCGGCAAGAAGGTCGAGGAGTTGATTGCGCGCATTGCCCAAAAGGCGCGGGCAGCGGGCATTCACTTGATCCTGGCGACCCAGCGGCCCTCGGTGGACGTCATCACGGGTTTGATCAAAGCCAACATTCCGACTCGTATGGCGTTCCAGGTGTCGAGCAAGATCGACTCGCGGACGATCCTCGACCAGGGCGGCGCCGAACAGTTGCTTGGGCATGGCGACATGCTTTACCTGCCACCGGGCACCGGGCTGCCGATTCGCGTCCATGGTGCGTTCGTTTCCGATGAAGAGGTTCATCGCGTGGTTGAAGCCTGGAAGGCTCGCGGTGCGCCTGATTACATCGAAGAAATTCTGGTGGGCGTGGAAGAGTCCGGTAGCGGCTTCGATGGCGGCGGAGGCGAAGGCGGCGGTGAGAACAGTGAAGATGATCCGCTTTACGATGAGGCGGTACGCTTTGTTACCGAAAGTCGCCGCGCATCGATTTCTGCCGTTCAGCGCAAACTCAAGATCGGCTACAACCGCGCCGCGCGGATGATCGAAGCCATGGAAATGGCGGGCGTGGTGACATCAATGAACACTAACGGCTCGCGCGAAGTACTCGCGCCGCCTCCTACCCGCGACTAGTTCGCCGAGGGCTTCATGCAATTGATTCGTGCGTTGTTTGCATCCGCTCTGCTTTTCACCCTGGCTCCAGCTCACGCTGACCAGGCGGCTTCTGTGCAGCGCCTGACGGGCTTGCTGCAGAAGGCCGAGACCTTGACCGGGCGGTTTTCTCAATTGTCTCTGGATGGCACTGGAACCCAGCTGCAGGAGACCTCTGGTGAAATGTCGCTTAAGCGCCCTGGCCAGTTTCGCTGGCACACCGATGAACCGATGGAGCAGTTGCTGGTTTCCAACGGCAAGAAGGTCTGGCTGTACGATCCGGATCTGGAGCAGGTAACCATCCAGACGCTCGATCAGCGCCTGACGCATACCCCTGCATTACTGTTGTCGGGTGACGTCTCGGCGATCAACGAGAATTTCGAGGTGTCGCATCAAGAGGCGGGCGAAGTGGTTGATTTCACTCTCAAGCCGAAAGCCAAGGACACGCTGTTTGACAGCCTTCGCTTGTCTTTCCGAGGTGGTGTGATCAACGACATGCAAATGGTTGACGGCGTTGGTCAGCGCACCAATATCCTGTTTCAGGGCGTCAAGTTGAACCAGCCACTCAAGGCTGACCTGTTTACCTTCGAAGTACCGGAAGGGGCTGACGTCATTTCCGAGTAACAGCTGCTCGCCACTCCGTTTACCTATACGGCCTGCTTTCCTGCAGGCCGTTTGCATCAGAGGCTTGCGTCGCCGATGGACCTGTTCAGTCGTGAACCTGTCGCCCAACCCCTTGCTGCGCGCCTGCGCGCCGCCAGCCTGGATGAATATGTCGGGCAGGAGCACCTGTTGGCGCGTGGCAAGCCGTTGCGCGAGGCCCTCGAGCAGGGCGCTTTGCACTCAATGGTGTTCTGGGGGCCGCCTGGAGTTGGCAAGACCACACTGGCCCGGTTGTTGGCGAAAGTCTCGGACGCTCATTTTGAAACCGTCTCGGCGGTGCTAGCCGGTGTGAAAGAGATCCGGCAAGCAGTCGAAATTGCTAAACAGCAGGCGGCCCAGTACGGACGACGTACGATTCTCTTCGTCGACGAAGTACACCGCTTCAACAAGTCCCAGCAGGACGCGTTCCTCCCCTATGTCGAAGATGGCACGCTGATATTTATCGGTGCGACTACAGAAAATCCGTCGTTTGAGCTGAACAACGCGCTGCTCTCTCGCGCACGCGTTTATGTACTCAAGAGCCTCAATGAAGCGGCACTGCGAAGACTTGTCACCCGCGCCTTGACCGAACCGAAAGGCCTTGGTGATTTGCATCTGAGCCTGCCGGACGAAAGCTTTCAGATCCTGATGGCAGCCGCGGATGGCGATGGGCGACGGTTGCTGAATCTGCTGGAAAACGCTTCCGATTTGGCGGAAGAAGGCGGCGAGATCAGCGTCGAACTGCTACAGGACCTGTTGGGCGACAGCCGTCGGCGCTTCGATAAAGGTGGCGAAGCTCTTTACGACCAGATCTCGGCGCTGCACAAATCTGTGCGTGGATCGAACCCGGATGCCTCGCTGTATTGGTTTGCACGAATGATCGACGGCGGCTGCGACCCGCTGTACATCGCACGCCGGGTGGTGCGCATGGCCAGTGAAGAGGTCGGGAATGCCGATCCACGAGCGCTAAGCCTGTGCCTATCGGCCTGGGATGTTCAAGAACGGCTGGGTAGCCCTGAAGGTGAACTGGCAGTGGCGCAGGCAATCGTCTATCTCGCGTGTGCGCCCAAGAGCAACGCCGTCTACAGCGCCTTCAATGCGGCGATGCGCGATGTCCGCGAGAATGGTTCACAAGAGGTTCCGTTGCACCTGCGCAATGCGCCAACCCGCCTGATGAAGGAACTGGGTTACGGTAATGAATACCGCTATGCACACGATGAACCTGAGGCGTACGCCGCTGGCGAAGATTACTTCCCGGAAGCCATAGAGCCGCGGCAGTACTACCATCCGGCGCCGCGGGGGCTGGAAAGCAAGATACGCGACAAGCTTGAGCACCTGACGCGGCTTGATCGGCAGAGCCCGCGTCAACGGAGAAAGACATGATTCGCATGGCACTGGCTGTGGCCGCTGGCGGGGTTGTCGGGACACTGATCCGGTTCGGTGTTTCAACCTGGGTTTCTGCTCAATGGCCAAAGCATTTCTACCTGGCGACCTTGGCGGTCAATGTGCTCGGTTGCCTGCTCATTGGCTATCTCTACGCGTCGTTTTTGCAGCGCCCAGACCTATCGCCGGAGCTACGCGGCGGTTTGATTATTGGTTTCCTCGGCGCCTTGACCACCTTTTCCAGCTTTTCTCTGGATGGGTTGCGTTTGCTGGAGAGCGGTCAGGCTGCGACGGCGTTTAGCTATATCGGTGTAAGCGTATTCGGTGGTCTGTTGGCTGCCTGGGCCGGGCTTGCGCTCGCGCGGTTATGAACCTGGCACATATCGCAGTAAACTCCTGTTCCTCTTCGCCTTTCCTCAAAGCTTTCATAGACGAGACCCACCATGCTTGATTCGAAACTGGTACGCACACAGCTGCAAGACGTGGCCGAGCGCCTCGCCACCCGCGGCTATCAGCTGGACGTAGCGCGTATCGAGGCCCTGGAAGCCCAGCGCAAAACCGTGCAAACCCGTACCGAGCAACTTCAGGCTGAGCGCAACGCTCGCTCCAAGTCCATTGGTCAGGCCAAGCAGCGTGGTGAAGACATCGCGCCGTTACTTGCTGACGTCGATCGTATGGGGTCCGAACTGGAAGCCGGAAAGACCGAACTGGAGAACATCCAGAGCGAACTGGATCAACTGATGCTCAGCCTGCCGAACCTGCCTCACGAGTCGGTTCCTGTCGGCAAGGATGAGGATGAGAACGTTGAAGTGCGTCGCTGGGGGACGCCCAAGGCGTTCGAGTTCGAGGTCAAGGACCACGTCGCGCTGGGTGAGCAACACGGTTGGCTGGATTTCGAGACGGCTGCCAAGTTGTCCGGCGCACGCTTTGCGCTGATGCGCGGTCCGATTGCTCGTCTGCATCGTGCGCTGGCGCAGTTCATGCTCGATCTGCATACCCGCGAGCACGGCTATGAAGAGGCCTACACGCCTTATCTGGTCCAGGCGCCGGCACTGCAGGGCACCGGGCAGCTGCCCAAGTTCGAAGAAGACCTGTTCAAGATCACCCGTGAGAACGAAGCTGATCTCTACCTGATTCCAACAGCTGAGGTCTCGCTGACCAATATCGTGGCTGGTGAGATTCTTGATGCCAAGCTCCTACCCCTGAAGTTCGTTGCGCACACTCCGTGTTTCCGCAGCGAGGCAGGCGCGTCGGGCCGCGACACGCGCGGGATGATTCGCCAGCATCAGTTCGACAAGGTCGAGATGGTTCAGATCGTCGAGCCAAGCCAGTCACTTGAAGCGCTTGAGGGTCTCACAGCGAATGCCGAGAAAGTGCTTCAACTTCTCGAGCTGCCTTACCGGGTTTTGTCCCTGTGCACGGGCGACATGGGCTTTAGCGCGGTCAAGACCTACGACCTGGAGGTTTGGGTTCCAAGCCAGGACAAGTATCGTGAAATCTCCTCTTGCTCCAGCTGCGGTGACTTCCAGGCCCGTCGCATGCAGGCGCGCTACCGCAACCCCGAAACCGGTAAGCCTGAACTGGTACATACATTGAATGGCTCCGGCCTCGCCGTCGGCCGCACGCTGGTTGCCGTGCTGGAAAACTACCAGCAGGCCGACGGCACTATCCGTGTGCCGGGAGCGCTCAAGCCATACATGGGCGGAATTGAACTAATCGGTTGATTCGGCGGGGCCTGCTTTGGCGAACCTGAGCATCGAACTCGCTGCCAGCCGATAATCAACGGCCCGTCCGGGCTCCTTGATTCTCGACAAGGGTTGTCTTTGCCGTAATGGTTGAGATGGCCCTATCTCACTACGTCACCAGGACTTGCCCATGGATTTTCTGCCGCTTTTTCACAATCTGAAGGGCCGTACGGTATTGGTTGTCGGCGGCGGTGAGATTGCGCTGCGCAAGGCGCGGTTATTGTCAGAAGCGGGCGCTGTGCTGCGCGTGGTCGCTCCCGAAATAGCAGCAGAGCTGAACGAGTTGGTTGCGGAGAGCGGTGGTCAGACCCTGCACCGCGGTTACTTCCACAGCGATCTGTCAGGGTGCGTGCTGGCCATTGCGGCGACCGATGATGAGCCCTTGAACGCGCAGGTTTCTGAAGATGCCAAGGCGCTTGGTATGCCCGTCAACGTGGTGGACTCACCACAGCTGTGCACGGTGATCTTCCCTGCAATCGTCGATCGCTCTCCGTTGATGATCGCAGTCTCAAGCGGCGGTGACGCGCCGGTGCTAGCCCGACTGATGCGTGCGCGCATCGAAACCTGGGTGCCCTCGGTTTATGGCGAGCTGGCCGGTCTGGCGAAAAAATTCCGCGGGCAGGTCAAAGCGAAGTTCGCCAACGTGCAACAGCGTCGTGTGTTCTGGGAGGAAGTCTTCCAAGGCGATGTCGCTGAACGAGCACTGGCAGGACAGCAGCAGGAAGCTGAGCGTCTGTTGGTCGAGAAGCTTTCCGGTGCCGAGCCAAAAAGCCTTGGAGAGGTGTATCTGGTCGGCGCAGGCCCTGGTGACCCTGACCTGCTGACGTTCCGCGCCCTGCGTTTGATGCAGCAAGCCGACGTGGTGCTCTATGACCGTCTCGTCGCGCCAGCGATTCTCGATCTGTGCCGTCGGGATGCTGATCGTATCTATGTCGGGAAGCAGCGCGCCGCGCATGCGGTGCCGCAGGACCAGATCAACCAGTTGCTGGTGACCTTGGCCAAGGAAGGCAAGCGCGTGCTGCGCCTCAAAGGAGGTGATCCGTTCATCTTTGGCCGCGGTGGTGAAGAGATCGAGGAGCTGGCTGCGCACGACGTACCGTTCCAGGTCGTACCCGGCATCACGGCAGCCAGCGGTTGCGCCGCCTATGCAGGTATTCCGCTGACGCATCGCGACCACGCGCAGTCAGTGCGCTTTGTGACCGGGCACTTAAAGGATGGCAGCTGCGATCTGCCATGGTCGGAGCTCGTGGCGCCAAGTCAGACGCTGGTGTTTTACATGGGCCTGGTCGGGTTGCCGGTCATCTGCCAGCAATTGATTGCCCATGGTCGCGCCGCTGATACGCCAGCAGCACTGGTTCAGCAGGGCACTACGGTGAACCAGCGAGTCTTCACCGGAACGCTTGCAGATCTGGCCGAGCGGGTCGCCAGTGAGCAGGTTCAAGCTCCTACCCTGGTTATCGTCGGCGAAGTTGTGCAGTTGCGCGAGAAACTCGCCTGGTTCGAGGGTGCTCAGAACCGCGACAGATGATCTGTCGCGGAGTGTCGGCAGTTGAGTGATTACCGCGACCAGACGCCTTTGCCGGGCAGACGGTCGCGGTCATGGGTGCGGTGGAGGGCCAAGTCGGGGCCTTTAGGCACGATGCCGTTGGCGTTGATGTGCCGATGACTGGCGTAGTAGTGCTGCTTGATGTGGGTGAAGTCGACGGTTTCCGCAACGCCTGACCATTGGTAAAGCTCTCGAAGCCAGTTCGAAAGGTTCGGGTAGTCTTCGATACGTCGCAGGTTGCACTTGAAATGGCCGTGGTAGACCGCGTCAAAGCGAACGATCGTGGTGAACAGTCGCCAATCGGCTTCGGTCAGGTATCCCCCAGTCAGGTAGCGTCTTTCACCGAGGCGCTGCTCCAGCCAGTCGAGTTCCGCAAATACCTCATCGAACGCCGCCTCGTAGGCTTTTTGCGTCGAAGCGAAGCCTGCCCGGTAAACACCGTTGTTGATGTGCGGATAGATGCGCTCGTTGAGTGAGTCAATCTCGGCACGTAGAGGCTCCGGGTAGAGGTCTAGCGTCGAACCGGTCAGCTCATCGAAGGCAGTATTGAAGATTCGGATCAGCTCGGCGGACTCGTTATTGACGATCCGCTGCTGCTCCCGGTCCCACAGGACGGGAACCGTCACGCGGCCGGTGTAATCCTTATCGTCCGCGGTATAGCGCTGATGCAGGTAGGTCAGCCCGTCCAGCGCATCGCCGGTGGAGCCTTTCTCCCTGTCGAACGTCCAGCCGTGTTCGGCCATGAGCCAGCTGACTACCGAAACATCAATCAGCGACTCGAGTCCTTTGAGCTTGCGGTAGATCAGAGTGCGGTGGGCCCAAGGACAAGCCAGCGATACATAGAGATGATAACGGCCGGCTTGCGCCTGAACCGCAGCGCGGTCATCCGGGCCCGGCGTGCCGTCCGCAGTAATCCAATCTCGCCGCTGAGCCTGCTCTCGCTGAAATTCACCGTCTCCATTGTTTTCGTACCAACGGTCTTGCCACTGTCCGTCTACTAAAAGCCCCATGTTCGCCTCCAGGTTTCGAATGAGAAACAGTGTAGGTCGCACGGTTCGATGGATCAGTCGTAATGCCCGGTCAAACCAATCGTTTAGCTCGATAGATTTCGATTCATCCAGAACTCCCGGGCCTGCGCAAACGCGGCGTCGCGCGGCTGTCCGAGGCCTCGCAGCGCTAACGCCATGGTCGCAACGACCGCGAGTTCGCCGTAGGTATCTTCGCCCCCTTGCCAAACAGCGAGCAGGTGCTGCGGATCGAGTTGCGCCGGCTTGACGTGACGTTGGGGTGATAGGGCTGGCCAATCGTCGTCCCAAGATTCGCCTGCCTGCGTACCGTAAAGGTGGGCGACACCGTCCGGGTTGACCTCTATTTCGCCACCTTCGCCCTTGATCACGATTGAGGTGTCGCCCAGTAATCGGCTGGCTTCCCGGTGATTGGCCTGATAGCCGGGATGAAAAATGCTCTGCAGACCGCAGCGGGCACCCAGGGGATTGAGGATTCGGGCCAGAGAATGGATCGGTGATCGCAAGCCAAGAATGTTGCGTTGATCAATCATGTGCTGAAGCCTAGGCATCCAGGCACCGAGCGACATGAATGCGAGATTACCTCGGTCCAGCGCGGCGCTAGCCTCAGCCCAGTTCTCGCATCGAGGGATGTCCAACAACTCAAGCTGCTGCTCGGTATACATGCGCCCTGCGGTATGCGCGCCACCGCCGTGCATGAATATTCGAACGCCGTTGCGTGCCAGGCATTTTGCCGCCAGCAGGTACCACGGTAGATGCCGTTTTTTGCCCGCGTAGGTGGGCCAGTCAATGTCCACCGCGATCGCTGGGCTCTTCAGCCGTTCACGCACGGCTTCGGTGAAACCAGCGAGTTCTTCTGCACTTTCCTCTTTGTGGCGTAGCAGCATAAGAAAGGCGCCGAGTTGCGTGTCCTCGGCCTTGCCGTCCAGCAACATGCCCATCGCTTCGCGGGCCTCTTCACGAGTCAGGTCGCGGGCGCCGCGTTTGCCTTTGCCGAGAATACGGACGAAGACGGCGAACGGGTGTTCAGCAGGGGTGATGACGCTCATATGCAGTTGCTCGGTTTCGGCAGGCCTGCCAACTTTGCTGCAAGCTTGGCGGGGGTGCCTTTGAATAGACGGTTCAGGTGCATGCTGTTGCCCTTGTCCGGGCCTAGCTTCAGGGCGGTGTACTTGATCAGCGGACGCGTTGCGGGCGACAGCTGATACTCCTGATAAAACTCGCGCAGTACCTTGATGATTTCCCAGTGCTCGGGCTGAAGCGAGATGTCTTCTGCATGGGCCAGTGCCTCGGCCACGGGTTCGCTCCAGTCATTCAGGTCGAGCAAAAAGCCTTCCTGATCCACAGCAACCTGTGTGCCATCCACGTTCAGCGTGTTCATAGCCAGGAGTTGGTCCGCTCAAACCGGCAGCACAGCTCGACGAAACCCTCATAGTCAATCTGTTGCAAGCGTGCCGGAAGGGCACCAAGGTTGCGCGCGGAGATGTCTTCCTCCAGTGCGAAAAGCGCGATGTTATCTGGCATCAACTCCAGTGCCTGACACTGAGCCGTGCCGTTTTGCAGGGCGTACACGGCGTCGCCGCAGAGCAACAGCGCATCATCAACCGAGAGCAGTCGCAGGCAGCTGACCAGGCGGTCATCGGAAAAAGGCGAGTGTGAAAGCAGGTGCAAGGTTGCCATCAGAGCGTGATCACATGGTCGTAGCGGTTGATAAGAGCACCGAGGTCAGCGTCATCCAGCAGCTCAACCGGAAGAGACAGCTGTGCATCATCCAGGCCGCGCTCGCTGAGGCTGCGCTTGGCTGCATACAGCGACTCGATGCCGAACATCGGCAACGCCTGCAGGTTGGCAGTCAGGTCCTTCTGCTCGAGCCGAGCAGCTTGTTGTGCAGCCATCAGCTGAAACACACCGTCATCCAGAAACAGCAGGGCGAGCGGCAGCTCAAACGCACCGCCTGCCAGGACAATATCCAGCGCCTCGCGCGCAGACGGACCAGACCACGGCGATTGGCGAGTGATGATGAGCATCGAGCGAGCCATCAATGACCTCCGAAACACACGAGGCGGTCGGCCTGCTGGCTGGCTTCGTGTAGTTGACCTAGACCGGACAGCTCCCACCCAGCAGCCAGGTTTGCCGCTGGACGCTGATAACGGTTTGCTTCCTGTTGATCCAGCACACCGCGGCGCAGGCCGGCGGCGATGCAGACAACACCATCCAGCCCGTGGCGAGTGATGAACTGGTTCCACTGTTCGCTCACGTTTAGCTCGTCCTGTGCAGCGACAATGTTGGCCGAGGCGCTATGCACGCCGTCCTGATAGAGGAACAGCCGGACAATCTCATGTCCACCCGCCAGCGCTGCTTCTGCAAAACGCAATGCGCGCCGTGCAGCAGGCGAGTGCGGAGGTGAGAACAGAGCGATTGCGAATTTCATGGGCCACCAGTTTCAGTACTGGCCGACATGATACGCGAGCTTTGGAAACGAAAAAGCCCGCCGAAGCGGGCTCATTCTAAGCGCGGCTGTTAGTCGTCGCCGCCCATGATGCCCATCAGTTGCAGCAGGCTGATGAACAGGTTGTACAGCGAAACGTACAGGCCGATGGTGGCCATGATGTAGTTACGCTCGCCGCCATGGATGATCGCGCTGGTCTGGTAAAGGATGCAGACCGAGGAGAACAGCACGAAGCCGGCGCTGATCGCCAGTTGCAGGCCGCTGATCTCGAAGAAGAAACCAGCAACCATTGCGCCCAGCAGGACAAAGAAACCAGCGGTGATAAAGCCGCTAAGGAAGCTCATGTCCTTACGCGTAATCAGCACGAACGCTGACAGCCCGAAGAACACCAGAGCGGTCATCGACAGCGCCGATGCAATCAGCTCACCGCCATTGGCGGTGCCCAGGTACATGTTGAGGATCGGCCCCAGCGTGTAACCCATGAAACCGGTCAAGGCGAAGGTAGAGAGCAGACCCCACGCGGAGTTGCGAAGTTTGACCGTCAGGAAGAACAGACCGTAGAAACCGACCAGCACCACGAAGATGTTTGGATAGGCCGCGTTGGCTTGCATCGCCATGTAGGCGACAAAGGCGCTGAAGCCCAGTGTGATGGCCAGAAGGCCATAGGTGTTGCGCAGAACGCGGCTGACTTCCTTCTGTTCAACCTGCGTGTGCGTAGATGCGTACTGTTGCCTAAGCATGGCGACACTCCTTCAAATGGATTCAGCCTGGAACAAACTGCCACGGATCATAACAGAGCTTTTGTTTCGTCCTAACAACAGTGTTTGACAGACTGTTTCGTTCGGGTACTATGGCGCCCGCTCTCTGCGGAGGAGTGGCAGAGCGGTTGAATGCAACGGTCTTGAAAACCGTCGAAGGGGAAACTCTTCCGTGAGTTCGAATCTCACCTCCTCCGCCACATCGTGAACTGAAGGCCCCGTATTCCGGGGCCTTCAGTGTTTCTGGGATACGAAAACGGCTTTATGACCGTTCCCAAGGAAACGAGTGCGGCAGTACGAGAGGCCGACCTAAGACGCCAGAGCCGCAGTTTTCGCCTGCTCCAGCTATCGTGCGAGGCGTTGGCGCTGGGTAAAGTCTGCAGATGGGGTACTTTGAGCGAACCGGTTGCCTCGCCCCAATGATTGACGTGACCCCGTGCTTAAACGTGAGGTGGTTGGCGTTTCGTTAGCGTGCTGTGGGTGCGCTTGGCTACTAAATTTCCGTCGGACAAAAGGAATTGTCAGATGATCCGGATTAGGCTGCCCGAGGCTTTGGCACTCGTGCGGGAACACTTCAGGCCGCTGATGTTCACGGCCACAATGGATTCACCTCAGACCATCCAGGCGATGCTGCTGGATGAGGTGACAGGGGAGTCGTTGGTCTTGACTGGACTTCCTTGTGGCGTATCGGTTACGCGAGCGCAATTGGCAGGGTTGATCAGCGTGATCGAACTCGACGTCAGTGCACTAAGGCCGGCTCTGCTCGAGCGCTTGGGAGATCGGCAGATCGCCATCTAGCTGAACGTTTGTTTTGCGTTATCTAAGATAGGCGACGACGTCGAATCTCACGTGTTCTGCCCCTTTCAAGTAAAAGGCCCCATGCTCTGGGGCCTTTTTCGTTTGAGTGTATGAAGCAACTCGCGGACCTGGCGCGCCTCAGGCTACCGAAGCGGTTTGTCGTGCCGAGCCCACTTCCTCTGCGTAGTGACAGGCCACCAGTCTGTCGTCCACTGGGCGGAACGCCGGTACTTCTGAAGTGCAGCGTTCGGTGGCGTGAGGGCAGCGGGTGTGGAAAACGCAGCCGGTAGGCGGATCGAGTGGGTTGGGCAGTTCGCCGCTGACCTTGATTTTCGGCTTCGTCGAGTCAGGCCGAATGCTTGGCGTCGCGGCCAGCAGCACCTGAGTGTAGGGGTGTAGGGGGCGGGTGTAGATCAGCTCTGCAGGGCCCATTTCCATCGGGCTGCCGAAGTACATCACCAGCACCTTGTCCGCAACGTGGCGGACCACCGCGAGGTCATGGGAGATGAAGACGTAGCCGGCGTTGAACTGTTCCTGCAGATCCATGAAGAGGTTCAGCACCTGCGCTTGAATCGACACATCCAGCGCCGAAGTCGGCTCATCGGCAATCAGCACCTTCGGATTGAGCATCATGGCCCGCGCAAGCGCGATGCGCTGGCGCTGGCCGCCGGAGAACATATGCGGATAGCGCTGATAGTGCTCGGGCCGCAGCCCGACCTGCTGCATCATCGCCTGCACGCGCTCCCGGCGTTCGCTGCGTGACAGCCCGGTATTGATAACAAGCGGTTCAGCCAGCTGGTCGCCAATCTTCTGCCTTGGGTTCAACGAGGCGTAGGGATTCTGGAACACCATCTGCACGTCGCGGCGTAGCTGTTTGCGTTGAGCCTTGTCTGCGCCTGCTACTTCCTGCCCGGCAATCTGCAGCGATCCGGACGTCGGCTCCTCGATGAGTGTCAGTGCTCGTGCAAGCGTGGACTTGCCACAGCCAGATTCCCCAACTACGGCCAATGTTTCGCCGGCCGCCAGTTCGAAGGACACGCCGTTGAGTGCGCGTACGGTGGCGTGTGGTTTGAACAGCCCGCGTGAGATCTGGTAATGGCGGGTCAGCTCGCGTGCGGACAGCACGCTGCCTGTCGATGGCTCAGTAGACATGGCTTTCTCCGGATGGCGGGCTCGGACGTTGCAACTCCGGCAGCACTTCAGGTGCTTCGCCGGGCGTCATATTGCGCGGATAAAAACAGCGCACCTCGCCGCGGTCGTAGGGTTCCAGTGCCGGCCGCTCTCCGCAGCGTGGTTGAGCGTAAGGGCAACGTGGCGAGAGCAGGCAGCCCGCCGGGCGGTCGTATCGCCCCGGGACGATGCCCGGCAAGGTCGCAAGGCGACGGTTGTTCGACTGTTCTGGGATGGAGGCCAGCAGCGCCTCGGTGTACGGATGAGCGGGCTCGTCGAAAAGCGCTGGTACGCGCCCGGTCTCGACCGCTTGGCCCGCATACATCACACAGACGCGCTGAGCGGTTTCGGCCACCACCGCCAGGTCGTGGGTGATCAGGATGAGTGCCATGTTCTGATCGCGCTGCAGGTTCAATAACAGCTCCATGATCTGCGCCTGGATGGTGACATCGAGCGCCGTGGTCGGCTCATCGGCGATCAGCAGCTGTGGCTCGCCGGCGATGGCCATGGCGATAGCGACCCGTTGGCTCATGCCCCCAGAGAGCTGATGCGGATAGGCATCAAGGCGACTGGCCGCGCCAGGAATTTCAACACGCTCCAGTAGCTCAAGTGCACGTTGCCGAGCCGCCTTGCCCTTAAGACCCAGGTGCTGGCGTAGCACTTCTTCAATCTGAAACCCCACCGTGTAGCTGGGATTGAGTGCAGTCATCGGGTCTTGGAAGACCATGGCCAGATCCTTACCGATCAAGCGCCGACGCTGACGCCCCTTCAGGGTCAGCAGGTCCTGATCGGCAAACCGGAGTCGATCAGCCGCTACCTTGCCCGGCGCATCGACCAGTCCCATCAATGCCATCATCGTGACTGACTTGCCAGAGCCGGATTCACCGACGATGGCCAGCACTTCACCTTTGTCGACGCTGAGGTCTAGCCTGTCCACCACAGGTGGCGCGCCGTCGTCTCCAAAGCGCACCGACAGGTTTTGAATCTCGAGGAGGCTCATGGGCGGTTGTCCCCTGTGTCCGTAAGTTCTGAACGAAGCATCTCTGGCTCCTCACGCGGCGTTCTTGAGCTTTGGATCAAGCGCATCGCGAAGCCCGTCACCGAGCAGGTTGATCGCCAGCACGCTGAGCAAAATCGCCAGGCCGGGCAGCGATACCACCCACCAGGCACGCTCGATGTAATCACGTGCCGAGGCCAGCATGGTTCCCCATTCAGGCGTTGGCGGCTGCACGCCAAGGCCGAGAAAGCCCAGCGCGGCAGCATCGAGGATTGCCGAGGAAAAGCTCAGGGTGGCCTGCACGATCAGCGGTGCCATGCAGTTAGGGAGCACGCTGATAAACATCAGCCTCAGGGGGCCGGCGCCTGCCAGTTTTGAGGCCGTTACGTAGTCGCGGTTGAGTTCGGTCATTACTGCGGCGCGGGTCAGGCGCACGTAAGAGGGCAGCGAGACGATGGCGATGGCGAAGATGGTATTGATCAGACCAGGGCCGAGGATAGCGACGATTGCTACCGCCAACAGTAGCGAGGGCAGGGCCAGCATGATGTCCATCAAGCGCATGATGAACGGCCCCAGCCGGGTAGGGGAAAAGCCTGCGAGCAGGCCGAGCAGGATGCCGGGTATCAGTGAAAAGACGACCGAAGCAAGCCCGATCAGCAGCGACAACCGCGCCCCGTGGATCAACCGCGACAGCATGTCCCGCCCGAGCTCGTCGGTGCCAAGCATGAACTGCACCGTCCCGCCTTCCTGCCATGCCGGCGGGGTGAGCAGGAAGTCGCGAAATTGTTCGCTGGGGTTGTAGTGAGCCAAAGCTGGTGCGAACAGGGCGCAGGCAATCAGCAATAGCATATAGATCAGGCCGCCCAGTGCGCCTTTGTTGCGGCGAAAGGCACTCCAGAACTCCCGAAAGGGGGATGGGTAATATGCAGTCGGTTCGGCGGCCGGCAGGGTCTCGATGCTGTTCATGCTTAGGCCTCCTTAGCGCTGGTGGCGAATACGGGGGTTGGCCAGGCCGTAGAGGATGTCCACGGTGAAATTGACCAGGATGACGAGGCAGGCGACCAGCAAGATGCCGTTCTGCACGACCGGGTAGTCGCGTGCGCCGATGGATTCGATCAGCCACTTGCCGATGCCCGGCCAGGAGAAGATGGTCTCGGTCAGTACGGCTCCGGCCAGCAGGGTGCCGATCTGCAAGCCGAACACGGTCAGGACGGGGATCAGCGCGTTGCGCAGCCCATGAACGAACACCACTCGGTTCGGCGATAGACCTTTCGCCCGAGCCGTGCGGACATAGTCTTCGCGTAGTACTTCGAGCATCGCCGAGCGCGTCATCCGTGCGATGACCGCCAGGGGAATCGTTGCCAGCACCACCGCCGGAAGAATCATGTGGTGCAGGGCATCCAGAAAAGCGCCGTCTTCGCCGCTTAGCAGGGTATCTATGAGCATGAAGCCAGTGACTGGCGGTACGTCGTAAAGCAGATCGATACGCCCCGAAACAGGCGTCCAGCCAAGGCCTACGGAGAAAAACATGATGAGGATCAGGCCCCACCAGAAGATCGGCATCGAGTAACCCACGAGCGAAACGCCCATGACGCCATGGTCGAACAGCGAGCCACGTTTAAGTGCGGCGACCACTCCGGCCAGCAGGCCCAGGGTGCCGGCGATGATCAGTGCCGCAAAGGCAAGCTCGAGAGTGGCGGGAAACAGGGTAGTGAACTCTTTCCAGACGCTGGTGCGTGTACGCAGCGACTCGCCAAGATCACCTTGCGCCAGATTGCCGATGTAATCGAAATACTGCAGGTAAAGCGGCTTGTTCAGACCCAGCCGCTCCATCGCCTGGGCATGCATCTCCGGATCGACTTTTCGCTCTCCCATCATCACTTCCACCGGGTCCCCGGGGATCATGCGAATCAGGGCAAAGGTGAGTAGCGTGATGCCGAAAAAGGTGGGTATCAGCAGACCCACGCGGCGGGCTATGAAGCTGAACATTGCAGAACTCCTGGTAAAACTATGGCTACGCAACAGCACAGCCTCGATCGCCGTACTCAAGTTCGCGACTATTGTTGGCTGATGACGCTTGGCTGTGCGGACCGGCAGCCAAAAAACGTGCAAAGGAGCTCAGCCAGACATGCCCGAGGGCAGGCCTGGCTTCGCTACTATCAACGCTTGTTTTCTACGCCATAGAAGGAGTTGCGACCGAAGGGGCTGATTTCGAAGCCCTCCACGCTGTTGCGCATCGGTTGGTAGACGGTGGAGTGGGCAATAGGCGTGATGGGCACCTGCTCCTGAATGATCTGCTGCGCCTGTTCATAAAGCTTTGTGCGTTCAGCCTGGTCTGTAATGCGCTTGGCATCCTTGACCACTTTGTCGTATGTCGCGTCGCACCATCTGGACCAGTTGTTGCCATTTACCGCATCACAGCCATACAGAGTATTCATCCAGTTGTCCGGGTCACCATTGTCCCCAGTCCAGCCAATCAGCATGGCGTCATGCTCCCCCGCATGGCCGCGCTTGATGTACTCGCCCCATTCGTAGCTCACGATGCGTGCCTTGATCCCGATCTTCGCCCAGTCAGCCTGGATCATTTGCGCCATCAGCTTGGCGTTGGGGTTGTAGGGGCGCTGCACGGGCATTGCCCACAAGGTGATCTCGGTGCCTTCCTTGACGCCTGCCTGTTTAAGCAATTCGCGCGCTTTTTCCGGGTTGTATTCGGTGCCCTTGATGCTCTCGTCGTAAGACCACTGAGTGGGCGGAAGGGCGTTCACAGCCAATTGGCCGGCCCCCTGATAGACGGCCTCGATGATGGATTTCTTGTCGATGGCCATGTCCAATGCCATGCGCACCTCAAGCTTGCCTAGTGGCTCGTGCTCAACGTTGTAGGCGATGTAACCGAGGTTAAAGCCGGGTTGGCTCGGTACCTCGATGTTGGGATCTTTCTGCAACGCTTCGATGTCCGCCGGGCGAGGGTTGAGCGTGACCTGGCATTCCCCGGCGCGAAGCTTCTGCGCGCGGACCGAGGCGTCGGTAGTGATCGCGAAAATCAAGTTATCGATCTTCACGTCTTCAGGTTTCCAGTATTCCTTGTTCCCCTTGAAGCGGATCTGAGCGTCTTTCTGGTAGCGGCTGAAAACGAACGGCCCAGTGCCAATCGGCTTCTGGTTGATCTGTTCACTGTTGCCGGCTTGGAGCAACTGATCGGCATATTCAGCTGAATGGATCGCGGCAAAGTTCATCGCGAGGTTCTGTATGAAGGCGGCATCTACTTTGTCGAGGGTAAAGCGGACCGTAATGTCGTCGAGCTTCTCGACCTTGGTGATGTTCTTGTCCATGCCCATGTCGACGAAATAGGGGAACTCGCTGGCGTACGCCTTGCGGAACGGATGCTCCTTATCGAGCATGCGCTGGAAAGTGAAGAGGACGTCGTCGGCATTGAACTCGCGGCTGGGCTTGAAGTAGTCAGTGGTATGAAACTTGACCCCGGGACGCAGATGGAAGGTATAGGTGAGGCCGTCATCGCTGACCTCCCATTTGGTCGCCAGCGCGGGGAGGGCGCGAGTGCCGCCTCGTTCGAATTGGGCGAGACGGTTGAATACGGTTTCCGAGGCGGCGTCGAAGTCGGTACCGGTGGTGTACTGACCGGGATCGAAACCGGCGGGGCTGCCCTCGGAGCAGTACACCAGACTGCTGGCGGCGAAGCTGAGGGGCGAGCCGAGGATCAGTCCCGCGGCGAGCAATGCTCGGATGGAGAGAGTGTTTCGCATGCAAACCTCATTCTTTTTTATGTTCATCGAGGGTTGGTCTCGTGGACCGAACAGTGGCTCACTGCACGCCGGTGTCGCCGTGGGGGTTCGCCCGCTCGGCGCAGAACACTGTTGGCGGCTGCGTTATGAAGAGCGCAGCTCAGCCTGCCTCGAAATTAAGTCATGCTGAAAACACGGTCAACAGAAATTAAGCGCTGCTAAATTTCGTTGGCGAGCTTCAGGTGTCGAGGTCAAGCAATAGCGGTGCCACTTAGCGAGTGGTCAGGTCGTCGAACAGGCCCATGGTCGTTACGGTGAGCACTTCGGCTGGTTGATCGCCCACGTTGGCGAGGTGATGTGGCTTGCCCGCATCGAAATGTATGGAGTCACCGCTGGCTAGCGGGTAGTCGCGCCCATCGACCGTGTAGATGATCCGTCCGGAGAGGACATAGGCGAATTCGGCGCCTTCGTGAGCAATCAGTTCGGACTGGTAACCCACTGGCATGCTGACCTTGACGGCGTTCAGCAGATTGCCTGGAAAGCTTGTAGATAGGCGCTCGTACGCCAGCGGCTGGCCTTCGATGGTGTAACGAACGCGTTCGCCCTGGTGGGAATCGGGCTGCGGTTGGCTGGGCTGGTCAAACAGCGAATTGAGCGGCACGCCGAGCGATTTTGCGATGTTCGCCAGCGACGAAATCGAGACACCGGTAAGGTTACGTTCGGCCTGCGACAGGAAGCTCGCCGTCAGTCCCGATTCCTTGGCTACCTGGTTCAGGGTCTTGTTCGCGGCGCGCCTGTGACGACGCAATCGCTCGCCGATACGGTCGACTGTCATAAGTTTCGCCTTGTGAAAGTGGCCAGTATACGGCCAGCGGGACAGGCTCGCGCCAGCCTTGATTTTGGCTTTTTCACGGCACGACCGAAAAAAGCTTTGCCAGAAAAATTAAGCTGTACTTAAATTCGGCTGACATTTTTCGGCTGGTTTCGGAGAACAGGCATGACCATCGGTATCGGCGGCAGCACGCAGGAAGAAGCGCTTGGACGTTTGCGCAATATGCTCGATGGGGTTGAGCCGATAGCGATCGCCGAATATCTGGCCCGTATCGATAACGCCCAGCGACGCATGAAGCAGCTGGGTCTCGATGCCATTTTTCTCAGCGCTGGTGCCAACCTCGAGTACTTCACTGGCGTGCGCTGGAGCCCGAGCGAGCGCATGGTTGGTGCAGTCTTGCCCGCGAATGGTGCGCTGGAATACCTGGCACCAGCCTTCGAGGAAGGCACGATTCGCGATTTCATGGTGGTCAACGGGCCGGTCAACGGATGGCAAGAGCATGAAAGCCCCTATCGTTTGCTGCTCGATTGCCTGCAGCGCATGGGCATCCAGCCGAACACCAGCCTTCGTCCGTGCATCGGTCTCTGTCCGTCTTTGCCGTTTTTCATGTTCGACGGCCTGCGCTTGCTGGATCCAGGCTATGCCTTCACCGATGCGAGCGTCGTGACAAGCTACTGCCGACAGCGAAAGACCCCTGCTGAGATCGCCTTGATGCAACGGGCGAAGGACATGACACTGGAAGTGCACAAAGCGGCGGCGAGCATCCTCCACGAGGGCATCAGCACCACCGAGGTGGTTCGGTTTATCGAGCTCGCGCATCGGGCGGTTGGAGCGCCGGGGTCTACCTTCTGCATCGTGCTGTTCGGCGAGGCAAGTGCATTTCCCCATGGGGTGAAGTATCCACAGACGCTCAAGCGCGGTGACATGGTCCTGATCGACACGGGTTGTCGCGTGCATAGCTATCTGTCGGATATCACGCGCAGCTACGTCTTCGGCGAGCCGAGCGAACACCAGCGAGCGTTGTGGACCTTTGAAAAGGACGCACAGTTGGCCGCGTTCGCTGCGGCCCGGCTGGGTGCGCGCTGTGAAGAAGTGGACGAGGCGGCGCGAGGTGCGCTTGAAGCATGCGGCCTCGGACCTGATTACCAGTTGCCGGGGCTTCCTCATCGCACTGGTCACGGGATCGGGCTGGAAATCCATGAAAGCCCCTATCTGGTTCGCGGCGACCAGACACCCATCGACGTCGGCATGTGTTTCAGCAATGAACCGATGATCTGCGTGCCCGGTGAGTTTGGCATTCGCCTGGAGGACCACTTCTACATGGACGAGAGTGGGCCGCGCTGGTTTACCGAGCCGAGCCACAGCATCGATGACCCCTTCGGCCTCGCTCGTTGAGCAGCCGCGCGGTGCGGCTAACTGCACCGTTAAACAAGAAGCCGACTGTGCTTATTCTCCGGTGCGTGGGTTATCTAGAATCATTGGTCAAGCCTTCCACCCGGATCTCGTCTCATGTCTTCGCGCCGCTTCCCGCTGCTGCTCGTGGGCGCTTTTCTCGCCCTGTATCTGATCTGGGGTTCGACCTATTTCGTGATCAGGATTGGCGTCCAGACGTGGCCGCCGATGCTGCTGGCCGGGTTGCGCTTTGTCATCGCTGGCAGCCTGATGTTTGCCTGGCTGCGTTGGCGCGGTGTGCCGCTACCCACTGCGCGTGAATGGCGGTCTTGCGCGGTTGTAGGTTTTCTTCTGCTCAGCTGCGGTAACGGTGGTGTCACTATCGCCGAACATCTCGGCGTGGCGTCTGCAGTTGCGGCACTGGCGATTGCTACGGTGCCGCTGTTCGCGTTGCTGTTCGGCTTGATCTGGGGGCAGCGGACGACCGGGTTGGAGTGGGGCGGCATTCTTCTGGGGCTAATCGGCATCGGTTTGCTCAATCTCGGACACAACCTGCAGGCCAGTCCGCTTGGCGCAGTGATAGTGCTAATGGCGGCTGCGAGCTGGGCGTTCGGCTCGATGTGGAGCAGGCATCTCAGTTTGCCGAACGGTGCGATGGCGAGCGCCGCGCAAATGCTGATCGGTGGTGCTGTGTTGCTGTTTGGTAGCGCGGTCAGCGGAGAACGCTTGCAGCAAATGCCGGATATGGCCGGTTGGCTTGCCCTGGTCTACCTCACGTTGCTCGGCTCGATCGTAGCGTTCAGCGCGTATCTCTATCTGCTCAAACATGTAAGGCCAGCGGCGGCAACCAGCTATGCCTACGTGAACCCAGTGGTCGCCGTGCTGCTGGGTATTACCTTTGCCGGTGAGCGAATCGGTGTCGAAGAATGGTTGGCGATGACGGTAATCGTAAGCGCGGTGGTGCTGATCGGACTGCCACAGTGGCGCCGACCAAAAGTCGCTGTTGCGCCAAGCAATACCTAGATCGCTTGAACCGTCGGCCTGATTGAAGTTGTATGATGACTGCCTCTTGGGCAAGATCAAACTGCTCGATTGGCGGTCTGAGCCTTGGCAACCGGGACCCGGTATCCCCCGCTGACCTGCGCTGGGGCTGCCCGGCTCGGCATGGTCATATCCCATTGTTCATCCACGACAGGCGCTCCGATGCCCGCTGCGAAACAACCCGCTTCCAACGACACTTTTTTCATCCTGTCGCTGGTGGTTTTCAATTTCATCTCGTTCATTTCCATTGGTATTCCGCTGGCGTCATTGCCTGGCTATATCCATGAAAACCTGGGATTCAGCACCGCCGTCGCGGGCATCGTGATCGGTGCGCAATACCTCACCACATTATTGTGCCGACCCTTGGCCGGGCGGCTGGCGGACGAGCGGGGCGCTAAGAAAACCGTTTTGATCGGCATGACGTCTGGGTTGATCAGCGGACTGCTGCTGCTCGCGTCAGCGCTGTTGGAATCCTGGCCGATGGCGAGCATTGCGGTGATGATCGGGAGCCGGTTGATTCTGGGCTTCGCGCAAAGCCTGATCGGCATTTCCGCCATCAGCTGGGGCATCAGCCGGCTGGGTGCAGAAAGCACGGCGCGAATGATTTCCTGGAACGGTGTTGCGGCGTATGGCGGCGTAGGCATCGGCGCGCCGCTAGGCGTGTTTCTGTCGCAGTCATTAGGCTTATGGTCACTGGGTTTGGTGACGATGCTCCTCGCCTCGACCGGCCTGGCGCTGGCCTGGCGGCGCGGCGATGCTCCGCTGAATCCCGGCAAGCGGCTGCCGTTCGGCAAAGTGCTGTGGAAGGTCGCACCGCCCGGACTCAGCCTGGCATTGGCGACCATCGGTTACGGCACGCTGACCGCGTTCATCGCGTTGTATTACAACGCGCGCGGCTGGGATGGCGCGGCCTGGTGCCTCACCGCCTTTGCGTTTGCCTTTATCGGGACGCGTTTGTTGTTGCCCAACCTGATCAACCGAGTCGGCGGTTATTCGGTGGCGATGGTCTGTCTGGTGGTGGAAATCTTAGGACTGTTGCTGCTCTGGCTGGCCGAGGCCCCGAGCTTTGCCTTGGCAGGCTCGGCACTGACCGGCTGCGGCTTGTCGCTGCTGTATCCAGCTCTGGGCGTCGGTGTGGTGTCACGCGTAGGAGTCGCTAACCGCAGCTCCGGTCTCAGCGTTTTCGCGATGTTTTTCGACCTGTCGCTGGGTTTGTCCGGTGCCATTATGGGTGCGCTTGCCGCCTATATCGGTATGCAAAGCATCTTCCTGGGAGCGGCCTTCATGGCCATGGCTGGGCTGTCGATTGTCTGGTTGTTGTTGCGGCAGGAACGTGGCACCGAAGTCTGATCCAGCCATGGCGGGTGGGCCCGCCTGACCGATACCCATGCTGGCTCATTGGCTTGGCGCGCACATGCCGAGATCCAGCGAAGCGCGCCTTGCCAGTGCCGCCGCGCTGGGGCGGTAGTCGCGCTTGCTACGGTGCAGCTGCTTCCAGAGTTCCAGCGGCTGTTTGGTGCTGAGGTCGGATTGCTTGACCAGGTTTTCCAGCGTTTTGTTGCTCATGTGGCCTCCAATGTCTCGGTAGAGTGGTTGGTGGTCCTGAAGTCGCGTCCTTGCGCCAGCCGTCCCGGCTTTCCATGGCTCCGAGACTGCCCTGGTTCGGTTACAGGTTGTTGACAACGCCTGTCTGTTTAGCTGGCCTGACGAGCGGTGTTTTCTCTCTGCTAAGTTGTCCTCGTATATGTCTGGTGTGGGGCCTGAATCGCTATAACGCTACAACTAGCGCGGGAGATGAAGTTAGCGTTCCGTTGCTATCTAAATGCAATTACGGGCGTTCATGTGTTGCGTTTGTAATGGCAAATTGAAGTGGCAAACCGTTCATCGAAATCGATAATTTATATAGAACTCTTGGGGCGCTCCTGCCCTCCGAGATAGTGAGGCGACTGCAGAGTGGTCGCCAGTTTAAGTTTCACTAAGTTCTACAAGTAACTGGAGTAATCTCATGTCGAACGATAAGAGCGGAAATCCGGGTAACTTTGCAAACGATCGCGAGAAGGCCTCGGAAGCAGGGCAAAAGGGCGGTCATAACAGCGGCGGCAACTTTGCCAATGATCCGCAACGCGCTTCCGAAGCTGGCCATAAAGGTGGCCAGAACAGCGGTGGGAACTTTGCTAACGACCGCGAGAAAGCGTCTGAAGCAGGTCAGAAAGGCGGCCAGAACAGTGGTGGTAACTTTGCCAATGATCGCGAGAAGGCCTCCGAAGCCGGCCAGAAAGGCGGTCAGAACAGCCACGGCGGTGGTCGTAATTCGTAAGACGTTTATGCTTCATTGCTAACGTGAGCGAATATAAGCGGAACTTGCTAAGCAGGTTCCGCTTTTTTGTAGTCTGTTAACTTGCGCGGTGGCTGGATGTAAGCGCAATATTCAAGGGGCTGTATAAGATCTGTAAAATAACGTCGCTTTGATTGTTAATCTCTGTTTCGGTGCGAGCATAAAAATGCTGTAGCTCGTCAAGGCTGACCTATAAGGAAGCATCTGCGACGGTATTTGCCGCATCTTCAAGCCGCTGCGATGAGGAGGCCAAATGAGTGAGGCCAACGAACACGATTGCCTTGAACAAGTGATCGACGGTGTCGTGGAGTTAGGCGATAACCAATCTAAGGTATCGGTTGGTGACATTCAGAACAAAATCGGTCAGCGCAGTTTCGGGCCGTTCCTGTTCGTGCCCGCGATCATTGAGATCAGCCCGGTCGGCGGCATCCCCGGCGTGCCGAGCATGCTCGCACTGATCGTCGCGTTGTTCGCCATCCAGATGTTGTTTGGTCGGCATCATTTCTGGATGCCCGGATTTCTCGCGCATCGCTCGGTCAGCGGTCAGAAGCTTGAGAAGGGCCTGAACAAAATCCGTCCGGTTGTGCGCTGGCTGGACAAAGTGAGCAACAAGCGTTTGGTCTGGGCCACCAGCAATAGCTTTCTACGAGTGATTGCGGTGCTCTGCGTAGTGCTTGCGACCTCGGTGCCTCCGCTTGAACTGTTGCCCTTCGCCAGCACCGCGCCGTTCTCCGCCATCTGCCTGTTCGGTCTGGGTATCACCACCCGAGACGGAGCAGCCATCATTCTCGGGCTCATTGTGGCGGTCGGCGCGTTCGTGCTTGCAGGAATGGGGCTAATTGGCTGATTCCCTCGTCCCAACGCGGTCCGCCCGGTCCGTTCCGTTGGCTCAGCCAGACTACTCGTCCAGGTGAGCGCTGCCTCGCGGCGCTGCGCCGGGATGGCGTGAATACAGACGCGACAGCGGTGCTGCGGACACGCCGTGAATCATGATTGACGCTAAGATCAACGCGCTTGCCGCATGCCAATAGAGCGGATCGTGCAGATGGCTATGGGCGAGCGCGGCGTAGTAGATCGCGGCGATACCCAGCGGACCGAACCAGCCGAGGTAGAGCGAGTCCCTTGAGCTGAGCGAGTTGCGCCAGGTGGCGGAAAGAAACATTACCACCGGTGGTCGACGCAACAGCAATATCAGCACCGCAAGTGCCACCAGCGGCCACCCCAGCGTGGCCCACTCGCGCAACGGCAGGGCGATACCGAAAATCACAAACATCGGCAGTGTGAAAAGCTTGGCCACCGCCTCCTGGATGTTCTCTTCCTCCTGCTCCTCGTGCCTCTCGCTGAAGAGGTTGAACGCCAGACCTGCCGCGAATACCGCCAGCACGCCATCCGTCTGTAGCAGTTTGGCGAGGCCCAGTGTGAGTAGCGAGAACGCCACGGTGTAACCCAGCAGCGAGGAACTGGCGACCAGCTTCTTGCGCTCGGATAGAACCAGCAGTTTGGCTGCTGCAAACCCTACCACTGCACCCAGGAGCGCAGCGCCACCGATGCCGATCAGCACCGACTCCATGAGCCAGCGAGACCAGGCCTGATCTGGCGCATGGCTGAGCATCAGGATGGGTAGCATGACGAAGGCGTAGGCGAGGCCGTCGTTGGCACCGGATTCCGCCGAGAGGGTGTCGCGCAGGCGCAAGGGGAGATGTTCCTTGGCGAACTTGCCCGTCACGATCGAGCTTGCAACAACCGGATCAGTGGGGGTGACTACTGCACCCAGCAGCAAGGCGGCCCATAGCGACAAGCCGAGCAGCCAGCCGGCCAATAACGACGACACCAGCCACATGCCGAGCATGACGAAGATCAGCAAGAGCATGACGGGCTTGAGCATAGCCTTCAGCGCCGCGGGCCTCAGGCGCAGCGCAACTCCCATTAGTCCAATTGCCAGCGTCAGCCGAGCCGCCTGCTCGAGAATGCTGAACGTATCACCCCAGCGTGCAAGGTCGAGCCAACTCAGGCCGTAGGGCCCAACGGCAACGCCGATTAGCATCGCCAGCGCCGGCTCGGATACAGGGCTGCGCTTGATCAGCGCCGACAGCAAGGCAATACAGACGGCAACGCCGCCCATGAGGGCGAGTGCAATGTTCAGCTGGGTCATGAAGGCTCCGAATTCGCGATACCTCTATTGCGAACGGTGCCGGTAACAAAATGTTCCCGCTAGCTGCCGGCGCGTTTCATACAGGCCAGATGGCGGTCGTTGACCCGATTGGCAAACCAGGCAGTCGTCAGGTTGCGAGTGATTTTCGGGCTTTCCAGCCGAATGCCGGGAAGCACGGCGCGGGGAAGGGGTTTTCCGGCGCGTTTTTCGGCTAGTGCGAACACTCGTTCATACAAGGTAGTTTTCTCGAATCCGTGTGTGTCGCCGCGTTCAAGGGCGTTGCGGATCGCCGTCTCGCTCATGTCGAGCTTGCCCGCCAGCGAGCGAACCGCACGTTCGGTCTGGCCGGCTTTGCTGCTTCCATGAATGATCAGGTCGCCATCGATGGCCAGCTTGATGCCACTGGCGCGGCTGACTGCAGCCTGAAATGCGGCGTTGCGGCTGGCATACCAGCCGGCGTTGAAGTCTGCGAAGCGGTACAGCGGCTGTGTGTAGCTGGCGGGGTAATCCAACAGATGTGCGATGCCGAAGTACATGCCACCGCGGCGCGTGAACACCTCATCCCGGATAGAGCCTTCCCGGCGGTAGGGATAGTCACGTGCGCGGTCTTCAGCGAACGCGATGCTGACTTGCATCGGGCCGCCGGTCTTGACCGGATTCAATGTGCCGAACAATTGCTTGCCGAGCGGCATGATCCCAAGGAAATCGTCAAAGATCGCGCTTAGCTGTTCTTCAGTGCGCACCGCTGCAAGGCGCTGGGTGTATGTCTTGCCATTGGGTGATTGAACGTCCAGAGCCGCGTCGACAATGAAGCGGGGAACATGCAATCGGGACGCGCGGCGGTAGATCTCTTCACGGGCGATTTTGGCCAGGCCTGGGACCGGCGGCGTCGCTTGGAAAGTGGATTCCTGCACCGTGACGGCCAGGACAGCGCAGAGGTTTTCATTGGTCGGCGGGATCGCCAACGCATCGAAGGCAGCGTAGATGTCGGTGGCCCAGCCCTGGCGATTCGGGATGGTGCTGGGAATCAGCCGAACGATCTTGGCGCGGACTTCGTCCGGACGAGGCGCTGGGATCTCAGGTTTTTGCGTGCCGCAGCCGGCCAGGCCAGCCAGCAAGGCGCCCGCCGCAGTAAGGGCGAGCCGGCGCTTGGCCCAGGTAGAAAGGGTCGAGGTAGGCGCGTGCGAGTCGGCAACCGAGGCCGGCCGTTTGGATAGCAGAAAAATCATGCGGTCCCATCTGAATACGTGGTGCAGGTTCGGACAGTAAAACAGACGCAGCCGTTCTGCCGCAGCTGATGCGATCGCTGGTGAACTTGAGTGGTGCGTGCTGTCCGAAACCAGACGAGCCCCCGGCGAGCTGGTGGCGCCAACCTGAGACGAGCACCTTACCTCATGAGCGAATCGCACTTCGACGTTCGGCGACTCGAACGCTACGACAGCACCACCCGTGAATACCTGCTGGCCATCATCACCGATGAGGACCACGCCTCCCAGGTTGAACTGGACTGCGGCCAGATCGGCTGGCAATCGACCCTGCGCCATGACCGGCTGCACCGTGACATCGACCCGCAAACGGGCAAGCCACACTACCGGTTTGAGGATATTCCAGAGCACGAAGGTGGTGAGTTCCAGCTGGTAAGTCTCATCGCCGAGGGCGGGCGCGGCGCCGAGTTTTCAGAGCTGGCCATGTTCGGCAAACGCTTGGTGACCTTCGACGACCGCACCGGTTTGGTCTGTGAGATACGCGACCAGAATCAGTTGGTGCCCCGAAACATTCTCATGACCGGCAGCGGCGACGAGGCCTTCAAGGGCTTCAAGGCGGAGTGGGCAACGCTCTACAACGATCAGCTGGTCGTCGGGAGCCACGGCAAGAACGCCGCCGAGGAGTGGATAAAGCTGCTTGACCGGCATTACGCCGTGCAGAGCGTGGACTGGTCGGGTCGCTATCAACGCATCCGCGATGCGCTCGGCGTCGGGCCAGACGGCTATGTGATTCACGAGGCGGCCGAGTGGCATCCTTATCGCCGCGAATGGCTGTTCTTTCCGCGCAAAATCTCGACTGAGCCCTTCGACGAGGCGGTAGATGGGCGGGAGCGCGGGGCCAATACCTTGATTATCGCCAATGAGGATTTCAGCCAGATCCGAACCCTGGAAGTCGGTCAGCGTATTCCTGAACGGGGCATCTCCTCGTTCAAGATCCTGCCGGGCCATCCCAACGAATGCATTGGCCTGAAAAGCGTCGAAATCGGTGATCGAACCGAGAGCTATCTGTTCTGCTTCAACCTCGACGGCGAGGTGCTTCTGGACGATATCTTCATCGGTGATTACAAATGCGAGGGTCTGGAAATTCTTTGATGACCGTTCTTGTTGCCTAGACGATCATTGCTCGCCATGCCGAAACACAGCGGGTTGCCCAACACAGGCGCGGTTTTCGGCTACGCTGAGGCTCCCTGGCGTCGTTACAGACTCGAACATGCATCAGCACATCCCCGCGCAATCTCGTTCAGCTTCCGGGTCCAGCTTCTGGCGCGACGCGGCACTGCCGTTCATCGAGTCGCGCAGCGTGGAAGATGGTCGCCGCGTCTGTTATGCACGGCACAGTCACGAAACCTTTTCCATCGGCTTGATCGACAGCGGCGCCAGTACCTATATCAACGGCGATCATCAGTGCCGGATCGAGGCCGGCACGCTGGTGCTGATGAACCCCGGCGACGTACATGCCTGCAATCCGATCCAGAACCAGCCGTGGGCGTATCGCATGCTCTATGTCGAGCCCCGATGGCTGAGCGAACTGCAGGACGCCTTGGGCATGGATGGCGCAGGTTTTCGCCGCTTCGCCCCGATAATGACGCGCGACCCGCTGCTGCAGGCTGGTTTTCGCCGTTTTCATGCGGTACTCATCGACGACAATGCCGACTTGCTGCAAAAGGAGACGGGCGCCGTAGCGTTCTTCTCCCAGCTGCACGAGCGATTGGGACTCGACGTTGAGGTTCCAGTGAGAGATCTGAAACTGCAGCGCGCCGCTGAATACATTGCGGACAATTATCAGCGCTCCCTCAAGCTGCACGAGATCAGCCTGATTGCGGGCGTCTCACCGTCGAGTCTCATCCGCGCTTTCAAAAAACATTTCGGGATGACCCCTCATGCGTATCTGACCAACCGGCGCGTGCAGTTCGCGCGCGCCGAACTGCGGCGCGGCCGGCCTATCTCGGATGTGGCGCTGGCTGCGGGGTTTGCCGACCAGGCGCACCTGCAGCGCGCCTTCAAGCAACTGCTGGCCGCCACGCCCGGGCACTATCGAACAGGGAATCGAAACGTGCGCCACAACATCCGTCAGGTCAGCAGCAAGTAAGTCGCGCAGGCGGTCAGTAGCGCTGCCATCAGTCGATTGAACAGCCGTACTCGTGCGGGCTCGTTAAGGTAGTGCCGCAGGAAGGTGCCGGCGTACGCCCAGCAGGCTACTGAGGCATAGCAAATCACGAAATAGACCGCGGCGAAGCGCCATACCGAAGGCGCATCGCCGGCCGCAGCGAACAAGCCCATTCCCGCGACCGAAGCCAGCCAGGCCTTGGGATTGAGCCACTGCATCGCTGCGCCATACAGCATCGTCGGCGGGACCACAGGTTTGTCTGCATTCAGACGACCGTCGTCTGCCGCCAGCCGAAACGCCATGTACAGCAGGAACGCCACGCCAGCCAGCCTGATCGATTCCGTCAGCCAGGGCCAATGATCGAGCACTTGGTTCAGGCCCAGCCCGATCAGCAACAGCAACAGCGTGAAGCCAAGGGTCGCGCCGCTGACGTGGCGCATGGCTGGGCGCAAGCCGAACTGCGCGCCGGCGCTGAGCGCAACGATATTGACCGGGCCGGGTGATATCGAGGATGCCAGCGCGAAGGCGGCCATAGATAGTAAAAGACTCATCGAAAACTCCTGAACCTACGCTTGAACACCAGCGCGACGATAGGAGCGGACACAACCGCAGTATTGAAGAAAATGCGCGTTGTACGTTTACCAACGCAACAGTCGTGGGCCGAGGAGGGCGCCGACGGCGGTGGGGATGAGCATGCCAAGCACATACCAGACGGCCCAGAAGGCGACACTCATCTCCGGGCAATGCAGGCTGTAGGCAAGTGTTGCCATCGAACCGGCCAACAACCCGCCAGCTGCGCCGGCGAGACGCAGCCGGGTCGGCGCGAAACCACGGATCGCCCAGAACACGCAGGCGAACGTGGGAATCGACAGCAGCGCGATGTTCAGCGGGCAGACTCGCCAGGTTTCACCGAATATCAGTGCCCACCGGCTATTGGCCGAAACGCTGAACAATAGGCCCAATGCTGCGAGCCAAACCGCTATCACCGGCACTGCGACTGTGGCCCAGCCATTACCAACAGGCGCTCCTGGTCTGGCGAGCCGCGTGGTTACCAGCAAAGCGCCGGCGAGCAGGCTTGCCGGTAGCGCCAGCTTGGCCCAGAACAACGGTGTCGTCGCGACTTGGCCGATGTCCGGGCGAATACCGAAAACCGTCAGTAACAGCAGCAATGCCAGCACCAGGCCGATCACCAGGGCTTTACCAAAGCGTCGCGCGACGATCTGCCGATCCACGGGCGGTGCGTGGTTGGCGAGCATGTTGATCAGCTCGTCGGTCTTCATCGATGTCCTCCAATCAGGGCGGCCAGCGCTTTCAGGCCGCGGTGAACGCCCACCTTGACTGCTGATGCCGAAAGCCCGGTGCGTCGAGCGGTTTCTTCCACCGAAAGCCCCTGCAATTTGACGTGAAGAATGGGCAAGCGTTGCTTGTCCGGGAGTTGTTCGAGCAGTCGGGCCAGATCCCGCTGCGCTTGCTGGGCCTGGTGGTCTTCGTCGGCCAGCAGCTCTGCCTGGTCGCTCAATGAATCGTTCAAGGCATCGTGCCTTGCATGGGCTCGAAAATGGTCCATCAGTTTGTAACGCGCTATCGCCTGTACCCAGGCGGTCACCGGTTGCTCGCGGCGATAGGTATGCCGCGCGTTGTGCACCGCCAGCAGGGCTTCCTGCAACAGGTCTTCGACCTCCGGCGATTGCAGTCGGCGCCTGAGGAAGCTGCGCAGATGCGCGCCGAGCAGCGTCAAGAATTGCCGATAGGCCTCATCGTCGCCGTCCAGCCCCAGCAGTAACAGCTGTTGCAGGTGGGCTTCGCGTGCCTTGAGCGCCTCATGACTGGTAGTTCGTTGCATCGGTCGCTCTGGTTACACGGAAGGAAAAAAATCGATGCTGTGCGCCCGTTGCATCCAACCCACGGCAGGGTGGCGGCGCGCCGCTACGGTAGGACGAGATGGAAGAAATCTCAAAAATAAATTTCTTGCTCCCGCTGTAACCGAGTGACCGAAAAGGGCGAATTACTGGTCGAGCTGCCAGTAAACCACTGTCAGCAACACAGACTGGAGAAACATCAAATGAATAATCTCGCCCTTGCTGCAGCAGCCGTTGCCCTTGCATCCATCGCCGCCGGCGCCACGGCTGCTGAAAAAACCGAAGGCGCCATGGAGAAATGCTACGGCGTCGCGCTCGCCGGCCAAAACGATTGCAAAGCCGGTGCCGGCACCAGCTGCGCCGGCAGCTCGAAAGTGGATTACCAGGGCAATGCCTGGAAAAAAGTACCGGCCGGTACTTGCATTGAAATCAAGACGCCCGAAGGCATGGGCTCGCTGACGCCGATCGAGTCCTGACAGGAGCCGCCGCATGAGCATGTCAGTTCTGGGAGCAGGTGTTGGCTTGAAG
Source organism: Pseudomonas sp. 9Ag (assembly GCF_902506445.1). Taxonomy (NCBI): domain Bacteria; kingdom Pseudomonadati; phylum Pseudomonadota; class Gammaproteobacteria; order Pseudomonadales; family Pseudomonadaceae; genus Pseudomonas; species Pseudomonas sp. 9Ag. The sequence continues at coordinate 1,820,137 of NZ_LR733836.1, read as the reverse complement.
CCCGAGCATTACGAGCCGGCGTACGACTGTGCCGCGCCGGGCCTCTGGTTCGAAGTGCATCCGGAAAACTACATGCTCGGCGGCGGCCCCCGTCTGGCCTGGTTGGACGCCATCGGCGAGCGTCATCCGCTTTCGTTGCATGGCGTATCACTGTCACTGGCTGCCGATTGCCCGCCGGACGAATCCCATCTGCAAGGCCTCAGATCATTGATCGAGCGGGTTCGGCCGGCATTGGTGTCCGAACACCTGGCCTGGTCTGCCTGGCGAGGTCAGTACAACCCCGACCTGTTGCCTTTTCCGCGAACCGAGGCGGCTCTGGCTCGAATCGTCGATAACATCCAGCGCACCCAGGAGGTGCTGGGTCGGCAGATCGCAGTGGAAAACCCCAGCTACTACGTGTGCCTCGAGGGACATGAGTGGGATGAAATCGAGTTTCTGGCTGAGCTGGCCCGTCGCAGCGGCTGCGGCCTGTTGCTGGACGTCAATAACGTACACGTCAGCGCTCACAATCTCGGCTTCGATGCTGCTGCATATATCGATCGTTTTCCCGCTGAAGCTGTACTGGAGGTGCATCTGGCCGGGCATAGGCAGGACAGCTCCGCGCATTCAGGGCTGTTGATCGATTCGCACGACGCGCCGATAGCGGCCGCCGTCTGGTCGCTCTATGACCGATTGATCGAGCGTATCGGCACACGACCCACATTGATCGAACGTGATGACCAGCTGCCAACCTTCGCCGAGCTGCTGATCGAGCGCGACCATGCGCAGCGGCTGCTTGAGAAAAGGGGGCGACATGACGCTCACGCTTGCTGATTTTCAGGATGGCTTGGCTGAAGCGCTATGGACCGACGAACCCATGGGCCCTGGTCCTTCTGCTGCCAATCCCCCCACTGACTGGCTGGCGAGGCTGGCGGCGCAACCAGGGTTCGCGGTCTACCGCAACACCGTGCTGAAGGGGTGCGTCGATGCGCTGCGGGCGAACTTCCCGACGGTCGAGCGGCTGGTGGGTGCCGAGTGGATGAGTGCGGCAGCGCGCGTGTTTGCACAGCAGTGCCCTCCGACCCAACCGCAGTTGGTTCGCTATGGCGAGCGCTTTGCAGACTTTCTTGAACGGTTCGAACCTGCCCGCGACTTGCCGTACATCGCCGAGGTCGCGCGCCTCGATCAGCTGTGGCTTTTAGCCTTTGCCGCGCCGGAACATCCCCGACTTGGATTGCATACGCTGAGTTCGATGGCGCCGGCGCAACTCGCCGAACTGCGTCTGCGACCCAGCGCAGCGGCGCACTGGCACTGGTCCGGTATGCCGGCCTTCACGCTGTGGCGTTGCAACCGCGAAGGCGCCGAGCTGCCCGATCCGTTGGTCTGGCAGGGCGAGGGCACATTGCTCTGCAGGCGAGACAACCGGGTCGTCTGGCAGCCCCTGAGTCTTGGCGGTTGCGCCTTTCTCGACGCCTGTGCCGATGGCCATACCCTTGCCAGCGCATCGGACCTCGCGCTCGAGGCCCAGCCCGCGCTGGATTTCAATGCGTTGCTGGCGGGTCTGTTTGCCGCCCAAGTCTTCGCCGCCGAGTGATAACCCACTGGAGTAACCGACATGCACATCTTGCACAGGAACCCAGCCAGCCCGACATCGAGCCCGTTGCAGCACTGGAATCGACTCGCCTTATGGCTGCAGCACCACGTCAGCGACTCGACGTTGAGCCTGGTGGCGCGGCTGGCCATCGCCGCGGTGTTTTTCTATTCGGGGCGAACCAAGGTCAGCGGATTTCTCACGATCAAACCCAGCACCTTCAACCTGTTCGAAACCGAGTACGCGCTTCCGCTGTTGTCGCCTCAGCTGGCGGCGCATCTGGCCACTTATGCCGAGCATCTGTTTCCGCTTCTGCTGGTGATCGGGCTCTTTACGCGGCTATCAGCGTTGGCCCTGCTGGGCATGACGCTGGTGATCCAGGTCTTCGTATACCCCGATGCCTGGCCCACGCACCTGACCTGGATCGGGCTGATGCTGGTTGTTATCGGACGCGGTGCCGGGCATTGGTCCGCAGACCGGATGTTGGGCATTCGCTGAGGCGGCGTGGTTGAACGGTCGCGTTAATGTTGCGGGCTAAACTCAACGCTGCCGGTGCAGTCCAAGCCGCTGTCTCCACACCGGAGTCGCCGCGCCTTTCTGCGCATCAATCACGGGAGATTCGATGGCCTCTATCGACTTGCTGATCAGCGACTGTGACGGTGTCATCGTCGACAGCGAAATCATCAGCCACCGCGTGCTGTTCGAGGCGTTGAGCCTGCATGTTCCGGCCGAGCAACTGCACGCCGCTTTGGAGGGCACGTTCGGTCTGACCGTCCCCAGCATCATCGATCTGATCGAAAAGCGCTTCGGCCTGGCCATGCCCGAAACCTTCGATGCCGATCTGCGTCGGCAGAGTGAGAAGGTCGTGGCGGAAGAAGTCCAGGCAATTCCCGGCGTGCGCAAGGCGCTGCTGGCAATCAAGCTGCCGCTGGCAGTAGCTTCGAACAGCCGTTTGCATAACGTTCAATCATCGTTACAGCGTGCGGGCCTGGTCGAGCGGGTGGCCGGCAACATCTTCTGCGCTGAAATGGTCCGCTCACCCAAACCGGCGCCCGACGTCTACCTGCTCGCGGCCGAACGCATGGGCGTCGCGCCTGGCCATTGCCTTGTCGTCGAAGACAGCCCGACCGGCGTGCTGGCCGCGCGAACAGCCGGGATGCAGGTAATCGGCTTTACCGGTGCCAGCCACATCCCCGCCGGGCATGATCAGGCGCTACGGGAGTTTGGCGTGGCCGCGGTAATCAATGACATGCGCGACCTGCCTGCAGCGGTAGAGGCACTGGCCCGCTAAGCACTGATGAACGTGACGGCGTGAAGAAACCGGCGAACCTGCGCAACGGTCCTTCAGCGCGCTTGTCTGTACTGAAACGGACGGATTGCGAGCAAGACATGGTCGAGCGTTGGAAGTGGTTTCTCATCCGCATCAGCAAGCGGCCCTGGTTTAGAGCCAGCCTGTATTCGGTCCTGGGAATAGCCACTGCGCTGGTGGCGCTGGTGGTGGCTCCCTACATTCCGGATGACCTGTCGACGAAGATCGGTTCCGATGCCGTCGACAACATCCTCGGTGTCCTGGCGTCCAGCATGCTCGCGGTCACCACCTTTTCCCTGAGCATTATGGTGGCGGCATATGGCTCCGCAACGAACAATGTCACGCCACGTGCCACTTCTCTGCTGGTAGAAGACCCCACCACGCAGAACACCCTCTCCACCTTTATTGGTTCATTCATTTTCAGTCTTGTTGGCATTATCGCGTTGAGTACCGGGCTATACGGCGAAAATGGCCGCGTGGTGCTGTTCGCGGCGACGATCATCGTGGTCATCCTGGTGCTCTACGCGCTGTTGCGCTGGATCGATCAGTTGTCCGGGCTCGGCCGAGTCGCCGAAACAACGGCCCGTGTCGAGAAAGCTGCTACCCAGGCGCTGTGCCAGCGGATGGAGCAACCATTTCTGGGCGGTCGTCCGCTGGAAGTCGATCCGAAAGTATTGCCGGGCGCGCGTCCGTTGTTCTCGGACAAGATCGGCTTCGTTCAGCACATCGACATGCCCGCCTTGGGCGAACTGACCAAGAAGGAAGGCTGTGCAGTCTATGTTTGTGCACTTCCTGGGATCTTCGTAGAGCCGTCGCAGCCGATCGCCTGGTCGGTGGGGATCGATAAAGAATGTGACAGCGCGCTATGCGATGCCTTCGTCGTCGGCTCACAGCGAACCTTCGACCGAGATCCACGCTACGGCATTATCGTCATGGCAGAGGTCGCCTCGCGTGCGCTGTCGCCTGCCATGAACGACCAGGGCACCGCAGTCGATGTGATTGGCCGAGGCGTTCGCGTACTGTCGCACCTGTCCAGGCCGACCCCGCCGGAAGACCCTAAGTTCGACCGGGTATTCGCGCCGGGACTGAGCGTAGCGGACATGCTCGACGATTTCTTCACGCCCATTGCGCGTGACGGTGCGGCGGTGGTCGAAGTGGGCATTCGATTGCAGCAGGCATTGGCATCGCTCGGGCGCCTTGGCGACGCGGCTATCACACTCGCAGCGAACCATCACGCCCATTCGGCGCTCAAACGCGCGGAGGCAGGGCTGTCGTTGCCAGATGACTATCAGCGGGTACGCCAGGCAGCACAGGAGATAGGGCTGCTCGACGTTTCGGGCTAGTAGGTCAGCCGACCCTAGGTGTTATGGCCCCGCTGGGCGTTGTTTGTAAAACCTTACTTTTCCTTTACGCCCGCTACACACCAAGCTGACTGTCTTACGCGTACAGTCTGGTTCAGGCCGACGGAACAGCCAGCTCCTTTGGGTGGGTTTGCCGCAACCCGGCTGTCAGCTTAGAGTCAGCCATTGTGCATGCGGCAACCCGCTGCTTTTTTTGACCAGGATCGGCTGTGGCGCGAGACCGGTCGTTTTCAACCCCATTTTTTCATCGTGGAGAGACCCGTCACTATGATTCTTCGTAGAAACTTCCTGGCTGCCGTGGCCGGCGTAGCGCTGTTTGGGCAGACGCTCATGGCCCACGCTGACCTGCCGGACTTCACGCCTCTGGTGGAGGATGCTTCGCCCGCGGTGGTGAACATCAGCACCAAGCAGAAACAACCGATGCGCGGCAACGCGCAGGCACAAATGCCTGATCTTGAGGGCATCCCGCCTATGTTCCGCGAGTTTTTCGAACGTGGAATGCCTCAGCAACCCGAGCGTCGCCGTGAAGCTCAGTCGCTGGGTTCGGGCTTCATCATTTCCGAAGACGGCTATGTTCTGACCAACAACCACGTTGTCGCCGACGCGGACGAGATCATGGTGCGCCTGCCGGATCGCAGCGAGATGCAAGCCAAGCTGGTGGGTGCTGACCCGCGCAGCGACGTGGCCTTGCTGAAAATCGAAGGTGACGGCCTGCCGACTGTCAAGATTGGCAGCTCCGAAGAGTTGAAAGCAGGGGAGTGGGTGGTCGCGATTGGCTCGCCCTTCGGTTTCGACCATACGGTGACTGCAGGCGTGGTCAGCGCCAAAGGTCGCAGCCTGCCGAACGAGAGCTACGTGCCTTTCATCCAGACCGACGTGGCAATCAACCCAGGTAACTCCGGCGGCCCGCTGTTCAACCTTGAAGGCGAAGTCGTAGGCATCAACTCGCAGATCTTCACCCGCTCCGGTGGTTTCATGGGGCTGTCGTTTGCCATCCCGATTGACGTTGCCATGGACGTGGCCAACCAGCTGCGTGAAGACGGCAAGGTCAGCCGCGGTTGGCTTGGCGTAGTCATCCAGGAAGTGAACAAGGACCTGGCCGAATCGTTCGGGCTTGATCGTCCCGCTGGTGCGCTCGTCGCACAAGTGATGGATGGCGGTCCGGCAGCCAAGGGTGGTTTGAAAGTTGGCGACGTGATTCTTAGCGTCAATGGCAACTCGATCGACATGTCTGGCGACCTGCCACATTTGGTTGGCGCAATGAAGCCGGGTAGCAAGGCCAAGCTCGAAGTGGTGCGTGATGGCAAGCGTCAGACGCTGAACATCGAAATTGGCGCGCTGCCGGAAGACGGTGACGTCGTCGCTTCGGCCGATGGCTCGGGCGCCAACACGCAGAGCGCCAATCGCCTCGGCGTTTCGGTAGCCGAACTGACCGATGCGCAGCGTCAGGCGCTGGAGATCTCCGGCGGCGTGGTGATTCGCGACATCAGCCAGGGCCCGGCAGCGATGATCGGCCTGCGCCCGGGTGACGTCATCACTCACCTGAACAACGAAGCGATCGATTCGGTCAAGCAGTTCACTAAGGTGGTCAAGGATCTGCCGAAGAACCGCTCTGTTTCGATGCGGGTACTGCGTGAAGGTCGCGCCAGTTTCATCACCTTCAAGCTGCCCAAGTAAGCGGTCATCAAGTAAGACCAGAAGGCCCGCCATGTGCGGGCCTTCTTGCATTAGAGAGGGATATCAGGGAGTGCAAGGCCAGGCTTCGCGGCGTTGGTCGCGAACTCCCCGGCCCGGTAGTGGCTCCATATGGTTTGAACCACGCTCTGGAGGTTTCCATGAATCCGTCCCTGACGCTGGGATTATTGCTAGTACCTGCGGTGGCCATGGCCGAGCCGCTGCATCTTGAACGTGAGCTGAATGACTTGCGTGTCGATGTCGAGGTCAGTGAGCTGGAGACAGATCCCGGCCCCGGAATCGAGTCCGGGTTGGTTCAGGTTCTGATCACCAATCACGAGCGCTTCAAAGTAGCGTGCCAGCTCCATCCCGGAGAAACCGAAGCCTCGCCTGGCCTGGATAGCACGCCCATCACCATCATCGCGCCGGAAGGGCGCCGAGCGCTCACGATGAGCGGCGAATACGGTGATTCAACATTGAATGCCTTGCTGACCTGCATCCGAGACGAATGACGTCGGGCACCCCGGCTGGGGTACTGCATGCCAGGGCACGCCCAGGGGGTAGATGGAACCTGTTTGGCACCCGGCATTCCAATTCAATGCGCGCCATCGACCGATCGCTTAAGCTAGCGCGCTGCGCGCCACGCTGTACCCGTTTCGGCAGAATATTTCGCGGCTGATCCGTCTGGGCGTCAAAGGACACGATATTTTGAATCACGCACCGGGAGCCAAATCGGGACGGTCGGTACCGTTGCGCAGCCGTCTGTTGACCATCGCATTGGCGGGAATCCTGCCGCTGGCCTTGGTCGCAGGGCTGGGTATGCTCTCGATCGTCTCCGAACAGACAGAACTGGCCAAGCAGCGCAGCCTTGAAGCGACACGCCTTGCCGCGACCGCCGTGGAAGTAGAGCTGAGCCGGTCGCTCAACGTGCTCCAGGCACTGTCGCAGTCGCCCTTACTGGATAACGGCGATATTGATGGCTTCGCCGATATGGTTCGCCGCGTGTTGCCCTCGGTCCCCAGCTGGTATGCCTTGCTGATCCTGAGTCCGGAAGGTGAGGTGCTAAGGCGGGTATCGCTGCACAATCCTCCAGCTTCCAGAACTATGGCCGAGCCGCGCAGCTTTACCGAGCTGATTCGAACGGGCAAACCGCAGGTCGGGAGCATGAGCCGGGGACCCGGCGGTATCTGGGGTGTCCCTCTGCGTGTACCGGTCCAGCAAGGCGATGTGGTTCAGTACGTATTGACCGCCGTGCTCAAGCCGCAAGCTGTGGCTGATGTGATTGCTAACCGCAGGCTGCCGACCGGTTGGGTCAACACAGTGCTGGATTCCAACGGAACGCGTATCGCGCGATCGCTGCATCACGAGCAGACGCTGGGCATGCCGGCTTCGGCTACGCTAGCGGCCATGCTGCAGGATAATTCCCGCGAAGAGGGCATCGGCCTCTCTACGACCATGGAAGGCAATTCGGTCTATACCTCGTTCGTGAGATTGCAGCCGTCCGGCTGGGTGGTGGCGACCGGGGTGCCCACCGAGGCTGTCGAAGCCGGGGCAACGCGGGCCTACACGCTTTACGGTGGTGGACTGCTGCTGTCGCTGGTGTTTGCGGTGGCCGCGGCACTGTTCGCAACTCGGCGAATCAACGTCCCGATGAGGCACTTGCGGCGCGCGGCTCAGGCTATCGGCCAGGGGCAGGCATTTCAGGCGCCCAAGAGCGAGATCGAAGAAATCCGCGAAGTCGGGCGCGCGCTGGAAAGTGCTGCGCAGGCGCGTCTGTCGAGCGAGGCCGAGCGTGACAACATGCTTTCGCGGCTGGAGCTGGCGCAGCAGGACCTGACGCAGCAGGTCAGCGACCTGGAGTTGCTACAGGATCTGAGTAATCGCCTGCTGCAGATGCCCGCGCTCGATGATCAGTTGCAGGCCATTCTCGATGCGCTTTGCACCCTTCACGGCGCCTCGCACGGGCTAGTGATGCTCAGCGATGGCTCGTCGCCGCTGCGCATCCATGCTTCGACGGGGTTTTCTGATGACTCGCTGACATTCATGGATAACCTTGAGCCCGGCTCAAGTCCCTGTGGCATGGCGGTAAAGGACGGGACGCGCGTGACCCTGGCCAGTACCGAGACCGAGCCACGCTTCGGCGATCTGGTAGCCATTTCGCGCAGCGAAGGCTTCCGCTCGGTGCACAGCACACCCATTCGGCACAGCGACAACAGTGTGCTCGGAACGATCACGGTGCACGGCCCAGTTCCTCGGCTACCCACCGCACGGGAGATTCGTCTGGCCGATCTCGCGGCCGGGATCGCCGCGGTGTTCATTGACCGAGCGCGGGCGCAGACCAAGGCAGGCATGTTCGAGCAGCGCCTGCAGGTAGCGCTCAACTCCTCCACCGTGCCCTTCGCAATCCTGTATCCCCAGCGGAACCCGGCGGGCGAGGTGGATGATTTCCGCTTCGACTTCATCAACCTTACTGGCGCGACCAGCTTGCGCGGAACAGTCGCCGAACTGACTGGGCGGCGGCTACGCGAGGTGCTTGGCGATGCTGCGAATCCGCAAGCCTTGGAAACTTTGTTGGAGGTGGCCCGGTTTCAGCAACCGTGCGATCTGGAACTCCGTAGCACGGCGTTCGAAAATGAGCGCTGGGTGCGGGTGATCGCGACGCCGTTCGATCAGCGCCTGGCCGTGTGGTTCGCTGACGTATCCCAGGCCAAGCAGCATGAGCAGGAGATCCGTGAATCTGCGCAGCGCAAGGATGAATTCCTTGCGACCTTGGCCCATGAGTTGCGCAACCCACTGGCGCCGATTCGCCTGGCTGCCGGGATTTTCGGCTCAGCAGCAGCAAGCGATGCGCAAAAGATCCGCAGCCAGCAGATCATCGAACGCCAGGTACGGCACATGGCGCTGCTGCTCGACGACCTGTTCGACATTTCCCGTATCACGCTTGGCAAGCTGGCCCTGCGCAAGGAGCAGCTGGATCTGCGGAATGTCATCGAGGCGGCTGTCGAGACTGCCAGGGAGAAAATTGAGGCGAAGCAACATGAGCTGATAGTGACGCTGCCGGCCACGCCTATCCTGCTGAACGCCGATCCGCTTCGTCTCGAGCAGATTCTGACCAACCTGCTCAACAATGCCGCGAAATTCACCCCCAATGGTGGTTGCATTCGCATCACGGCAGCTCGGGACGGCGAAACCGCCAAGGTCTCGGTCATTGATAACGGGGTGGGTATTGCACGTGAAAATCTCAGGTTGATATTCGAACGGTTCGCTCAGGTGCCGGTCGCCGGATCGCACATCAACTCCGGCCTCGGCATCGGGCTGGCATTGGCCAAAGGGCTGGCGAAGCTGCACGGAGCGGACCTGCGGGTGCGCAGCGTAGGGCTGGGTCACGGCTCGGAGTTCATCCTGACCCTGCCGGCGCTGCCTGCCTGTAGCATAGGCACGGACGATGACGTCAGCGAAAGCATCACCCTGAACAAAAGGCTCGTTCTTGTCGCGGACGACAACCGGGACATTGCCGAGACCATGGCCGAGATCTTGCGGCTGGAAGGGCACGAGGTGCACCTGGCGTTTGATGGCATCGAAGCCTTCGAGCGTTACCTGCAGCTCAAACCGGAGGTGGTTGTGCTGGACATTGGCATGCCCGGCCAGCGGGGTGACGAAGTGGCACGGGCGATCCGTGCTCATCCAGGCGGCGCCAGTGTGCGATTGATCGCCATCACTGGGTGGGGCCAGCCGAGCGATCGTGAGCAGGCTCTAGCCGCAGGCTTCGATATTCATATGACCAAGCCGGTCGACCTGCGTCGGTTGATCGCCGTAGTCGGCGGTTGAGGTTAGGCGAGGTTGAGGCAGGACTAGCTTCTGTCTCGCTACTGCGCTAGAAAAGAGCATCCGCTTGCAGCGCGCATAGACATTGAGCTGTGGCGGTGCAGTCTCAGGACCTGGCAAAGGGCTGACTGCAGCCGTGGCGTACCAGTGCTGAGTGGCGCGCATTGTGCTAGTGACAAGACTGCCGTGAGCACGTGTTCATGGCATTGAAGTGATATCGGGAGAGACTGCAGCGGTTTGGCCGTGTGCAGCGCCGAAGGAGCAACCGCCCCGGAAACTCTCAGGCAAAAGGACCGTTATCACGGGTGAACTCTGAAGAGCCGTCGGGCCATCGTCGCCCGTCGCACCGAAGGAGCAAGCGAGCAGAACTCGTGAAACTCTCAGGTCCAGAACAGAGGGGGCGCCTGATCCGCATAGTGTGGACGGGCTCTGACCCCTTGACGTTCTGGAGCTGTAAGCATGAAAACGATCGCTGTCATCGGTGGCGGTATCACCGGCATCACTACGGCCTACGCGCTGGCCAAGCGCGGTTTCGCCGTCACGCTGTTGGAAAAGCATCGCTACGCGGCGATGGAAACCTCGTTCGCCAACGGCGGCCAATTGTCCGCCTCCAACGCCGAGGTCTGGAATCACTGGTCAACCATCCTCAAGGGCATCAAGTGGATGCTCAAGAGCGACGCGCCTCTGCTGGTCAACCCCAAACCGAGCTGGCACAAGCTGTCCTGGTTCGCTGAGTTCATCGGCTCTATTCCGCAATACCGCCAGAACACCATCGAAACGGCTCGCATGGCTATTGCCGCTCGCGAGCACCTGTTCGCCTGGGCCGAGGAAGAGGGCATCGATTTCGACCTGAAAAAGGCCGGCATCCTGCACATCTACCGTGACAAGGCCGGCTACGACCATGCCGGCCAGGTCTCCAGCTTATTGGCGCAAGGCGGGCTACCGCGGCGTAGCGTGACACCCGACGAGATGCGGGCTATCGAGCCAACGCTGGCAGGGAAATACTACGGTGGCTATTACACCGAGTGCGATTCCACTGGCGACATTCACATGTTCACCAACGGCCTCGCGGCGGCGGCCATACGCTTGGGTGTCGAATGCCGTTACGGTCAGGAAGTGAAAGGCGTGTTGACTAACGGCAACCAAGCAAAGGTGACGCTCGCTACGCCCGGCGGAGACGAAACCGAAACCTTCGATGGCGTGGTGATCTGTGCCGGAACCGCCAGCCGCGCGCTGGCTGCACAACTCGGCGATCGGGTGAACATCTACCCGGTCAAGGGCTATTCGATCACGGTGAACCTCAACGACGAGACCAGCCGCGCCTCGGCGCCTACCGTTAGCTTGCTGGACGACGAAACCAAGCTGGTCACCAGTCGCCTGGGTGACAACCGTCTGCGGGTAGCCGGCACCGCCGAGTTCAACGGCTATAACCGCGACATTCGCGCGGATCGGATCCGTCCGCTGGTGGAGTGGGTAGCCGAGTGCTTCCCAGGGGTCAGTACCCAGAGTGTGGTCCCCTGGGCCGGCCTTCGACCGATGATGCCGAACATGATGCCCAAGGTCGGCCGCGGCAGTTCACCCTGTGTGTTCTACAACACCGGTCATGGCCACCTGGGCTGGACGCTGTGCGCCATCACCGCCGACATGCTGGGAGACGTGGTCAGCGATTCGATGGGCAGCTCCTCATCGACGACCGCGGCTAGCGGCCAGCCCGCCCACGCCTGAAGCGTATGACGGCTGTTGCGCTGGCTGCAGCCGTCATCGGTGCGAGTAGCGTCTGCTTGTGGAGCGGCTGCGGAACAGGCTGCTCTCTATTCGACCCTGCAGTGAGCGGCTGTGCTCAGTCGTCACGGGTCAGCACTTCCAACAGCTCGATCTCGAACAGCAGGTTCGAGTTCGGCGCGATGTGTTCACCTACCTGCCGTTCGCCATAGGCGAGGTGGGCGGGGACGAAAAGCCTGCGTTTGCCGCCGACTTTCATGCCTATCAACCCCTGGTCCCAGCCCTTGATCACCCGGCCGGTGCCGATCACGCACTGGAACGGCTTGCCGCGATCATAGGACGAGTCGAAGACGCGGCCGTCTTCGAGTTGGCCGTGGTACTGCGTGGTGATCAGGGCGCCTTTGACCACGGCCTTGCCGTGGCCAAGCTGGATGTCTTCGATCCGAAGTTCGTTGCTCATCGTGTCTCTCGTGATGTCTTGTTGTGTGCGTTGCTAGACCAGCACCTGGCGTGTGCTGGCAATAAGTTGATGCACCTGCTTTTCCACGTCTGGCGCGGTGGGCGTTTCCGGGCCGCGGCCGCGCGGGCAGGGCAGGCTGGCGGTGGTGCCGAACAGTCGACAGATCAGCGGTCGCTGCGCATAGGCCTCGCAGCCGTTCGGCCCCAGGTGCACGCAATTCCAGTGGGCGAGGGCGGCGTCGTGCTCAGCAACGCTCTTGTGCGGCAAGCGGGCCATTTCTTCCGAAGAAGCGGTGACCGGGCCACAACAATCGTGACAGCCGGGTTCGCAGGCGAAGCCAGGAATCTGGCGGCGCAGGTGATCGATTTTGCGGTTGGTACAGGTCATGCGCGGCATTTTGATCAGGGGGCCGGCATGGTACTCGCCTGAGCGATAAATGCCTGCCCCCCCGGGGTGCTTTTATCGCGCCTCGATGATGTCGTCCCAGTCGTGATGCTTTTTCACGTACGCCGCAACGAACTCGCACACCGGCACGATGCGCTTGCCACTCTGACGGGTGTCATCAAGGGATTCGCGGATCAACTTGCTGCCCATGCCCTGACCCTCCAGGCTTGAGTCGACCTCGGTATGGCTGAATACCCGGCGATCGCCATCGTCTTCATAGCTGGCGACGCCTAGCGCCTCGCCGTCAACGGCCAGGACATAGCATTGCTGGGACTCATCGTGACGCACGACTGCGTTGTTGTCGTTCATTGAATTGAATCTCCGGTTGGTCTGGCCGCGGTCAGGCGGCAGGGCTGTTCAAGTGTTGAGCGCTAGAGCTCGTCGACCAGGCGCTTGCCCAGGTCGGTGCCGTGTGCCAAGGCTTCGTCATAGCTGCTGAAATGCTGTGTCTGGTCGACGCTTACCGGGACGATGATTTCCAGATCTTTCACCACTTCAGCGCCTACGGCCCACAACGTCTCGCCAAAGGTTTCGTACTCATACCCAGTGAGGTGCACGATTACGTCGTGATCGCGGTAGATCAGCCGATGGCTGTGCGGAATCTGATGGTTGCTGCCGCTGGGTATATGGGCAGGGGCTTCGAAGTAGGGCTCTTCGGCGTCCGGTTTGACTGCCTTGGTCATCGCTGGGCCTCCCTTGTGGGTTGTGTAGCTTGGGCCCGCAGTTGGCGGGCATCGTTCCGTCACGGTGAGTGCGCGCGACGGGCGCGACATCAGCCGCGAGGGCTGGGTATGCGACTGAAGTAGCGCCGTATCAACCAGCAAGTCGCATGGCGGTGTGTCGAGTGGGGGATAGCATGGCCGTATAACAATACGACTGGAGCATTCATGACTCGTCGCGCCAGCTTCTTCTCGCGCATGTTGTTGCTGTTGAGCCTGCTGGCCTGCCCAACGCTGTTTGCGCAGGAGTTGGACGTGCAGATCCAGCAACTATTTCCCAAAGCTACGCGCATCGAGGCGAAGCAAGACAACCCGCCGGTGCACAGTGTCTACCAGTTGGACGAATTGCTCGGCTATGCCTTCGAGTCCACCGACTATTCGAACCTGCAGGGGTTTTCCGGCAAACCGATCCGTCTGCTGATCGGCATGGACACTCAGGGTGTGCTGGCCGGGGTGAAAGTGCTGGAACATCACGAGCCGGTTTTCCTACACGGGCTGGGCGAACAACCTCTGTTCGACTTCGTTGACCAGTACCAACAGAAATCTATCGGCATCCCCATTGTGGTGGGCGGTTCACAGGGATCGGCCAGCGCCAGTGAGTCGATTGTCCGAATCGACGGGGTGAGCAAGGCAACCGTGTCGGTGGTGATCCTCAACGAAACCGTGTTGCTCTCCGCCCTGAGCGTGGCTCGCAAGCTGCTCGAAGGGTTCGCCAGTGGTCCCTTGGCCACGGCCAAGCCTGACCTCTATGAACCGCTCGACTGGTCACAGCTGCTGCAGCGTGACTATCTTCAGCACTGGACGATCAGCCGCCAGGAGGTCGAACGTGGCTTGGGCCATTCTATTGATGGATACCTGGGCATCGAGCCGGAGAGCGATACCCAGCCCTTCACCGACCTCTACTTCGCCTACCTGAACGCGCCAACCATCGGTCGCAACCTGTTGGGTGACGCAGGATTCGCCAGACTCAACGAAGAATTGAAAGCCGACGAGCAGACTGTGCTGGTGCTCTCTTCGGGCATGTACCGCCATGTGCCGGACGACTTCGTGCCGGCCACATCGCCCAGCCGACTGGTGTTGATGCAGAACGGTCGCGCCATCGACCTCTATGACATGAACTTCAACAACGGCGCGGTGATGGAGTTGCTCGACGCACCGCTTGAAGAGGGCGAGGCGCAGATCTTCCGCATCAAGGCACATAGCGCGTTCAACCCGGCCGAGCCTGCCGGATTGCGCCTGAACGTGAACCTGCAGCGCAACCATCTGGTGCAAAGCAGCACGGACTTCACCCGTGACTTTCAGCTCGACCAGGCGCTGTTCAACATCGAGGAGGCACAGGCCGCAGTCGAGCCGACGCCCATCTGGTTGCGCATGTGGCAGGAGCGGGTGTGGCAGATCGGCGTACTTGGCGTGTCGCTGATCCTGCTGAGCGGGGTGTTTATCTGGCAGCACCGCATCAGCCAGCACAGCCGTGGTTTCCATCTGTTCCGCGCGGGTTTCTTGTTGTTCACCCTGGTGTTTATTGGTCTTTATGCCCAAGGTCAGCTCTCGGTGGTGAACATCTTCACACTGCTGTTGGCGCTGGGGGAGAACTTCGATATCCGTGTGTTCCTGATGGACCCGGTGATCTTCATCCTATGGAGCTTTACCTTTGTCAGCCTGTTCATCTGGGGCCGTGGCGTATTCTGCGGATGGCTCTGTCCGTTTGGCGCGCTGCAGGAAATGCTCGGTTGGCTGGCCAAGCGCCTGCACATTCGCCAATGGAAAATCTCCGATCGTAGCCATCAGCGCTTGCAGTGGTTGAAGTACCTGATCCTCATTGGTCTGGTGCCGACCGCCTTCTATTCACTGACGTTGGCCGAGAGGCTTGCCGAAGTGGAACCGTTCAAGACCAGCATCACGCTGTTCTTCGTGCGCAGCTGGCCGTTCGTGCTTTATGCA
Source organism: Pseudomonas sp. 9Ag (assembly GCF_902506445.1). Lineage (NCBI taxonomy): Bacteria > Pseudomonadati > Pseudomonadota > Gammaproteobacteria > Pseudomonadales > Pseudomonadaceae > Pseudomonas > Pseudomonas sp. 9Ag. The sequence goes on along the minus strand of NZ_LR733836.1, from coordinate 1,805,112 downwards.
GTGGTTCTGCTCGGGCTCGGGCTGTTCGTGCACAAGTTCTATTGCCGCTACGTCTGCCCGCTGGGTGCGGGGCTGGCGATGCTCGGCAAGTTCCACCTGTTCTCCTGGCTCAAGCGTATTGACGCGTGCGGCCAGCCATGCCAGCACTGCAAGCATCAGTGCGAGATCGGCGCCATCAAGCGCGATGGGCGTATCGACTATGACGAGTGCATCCAGTGCCTGGAGTGCATCGTCATCCTCAACAACGATGACCAGTGCGTGGCTACCATCAGCGCGCGCAAGCGAGCCGAGAAGGCGGCCAGACAGGCGCAGAGCGGGCTGATCGCCAGTGATGCCATGGCGCCGCGTGCACCGTCCTGCTGATCGTCGCTTCTGGCTGACCGCTCGGTTCTGCAAAATCGCACAACGCGTCTGCGCTGCTGCGTATTGTTCTCCTGCCTCAGGTCGCTAGGATCGAACGACTCGCCGTGTCGGCATCCCCGGCACGCCCCGAACTTCGCTGCAGAGAGAAACTCATGGCTGAACGTGAAATCGTGGTTGTCGGTGCAGTGCGCACGCCGATTGGCTCCTTTGGTGGCGCACTCAAGGACGTCGACCTGATCACTCTCGTCACCACCGCCTGTCGCGGTGCGCTTGAGCGTTCCGGCACGCCAGCGGACGCCGTCGGTCACGTGGTGATGGGCAACGTGATCCCCACCGAACCACGGGACGGCTACCTGGCGCGGGTCGCTGCAGTGGACGCCGGTATCCCATTGGAAACTCCTGCATTCAACGTCAACCGACTGTGCGGCTCGGGCTTGCAGGCGGTGATTTCGGCGGCCCAGTCAATCCTGCTGGGTGACACCGATGTGGCTATTGGTGGCGGCGCGGAAAGCATGAGCCGCGGCCCGTTCATCCTGCCGAACCTGCGCTGGGGCGCGCGCCTCGGTGACAGCCAGGCAATCGACTACATGAACACCCTGTTGCATGATCCTTGGGGCAAATTCCACATGGGCGTCACCGCGGAAAACGTGGCCGAGCGTTATGGCATCAGCCGCGAACAGCAGGATGCGCTGGCGCTGGAAAGTCAGCAGCGCGCCGTGCAGGCAATCGAAAGTGGCCGCTTTCGCGAGCAGATCGTTCCGGTTGAAATCACCACCCGAAAAGGCAGTGTGCTGTTCGACACCGACGAGCACCCGCGCGCGGACCTGACCGCCGAGCGCCTCGCGGCGTTGAAGCCGATCTTCAAGAAAGACGGTGGCAGCGTGACGGCGGGTAACGCCTCCGGCCTCAACGATGGTGCTGCTGCGCTGGTGCTGGCCGAAGTCGGGCGGGCGCGTGCGTTGGGGCTCAAGCCCATGGCTCGGCTGGTTGGCTACGCGCATGCCGGCGTCGACCCGGCGTACATGGGCATTGGACCGGTGCCGGCTGTGCGTAGGGTGCTGGAACGCGCTGGGATCAGTCTCGATCAGATTGACGTGATCGAAGCCAACGAAGCCTTCGCCGCCCAGGCTTGCGCAGTCATGCAGGAGCTGGGCATGGACCCGGCGCGAGTCAATCCCAACGGTTCGGGTATCTCCCTCGGTCATCCAGTGGGCGCGACCGGTGCGATCATCACGGTCAAGGCGATCCATGAACTGCAGCGCGTTCAGGGCCGCTACGCGCTGGTGACCATGTGTATCGGTGGCGGGCAGGGTATCGCGGCGGTCTTCGAGCGCTGCTGAATCCGGCGGCGCGGCAACAACTCGTCCGGCCGGCGCCGATTGCATTGAAGATTTGCGCGCAGCAGCCGACAAGGCTCTAGCGAGGTGACCACTCGGCACGAGACCGGCTTTCCACAGGACCATCCATGAACAACGCATCCGCTACCGACGCCTTATCGCTTCTGCTGTTCACGCTGCGCAGCGGCAAGCAGATGGCGATCAACCTGTTGAAGGTCAGCGAAATCATTCCGACGCCGTCACTGACGCGGCTGCCCGAGTCGCATCCCCATGTCCGCGGCGTCGCTACGCTGCGCGGCCAGCCGTTGTCGGTGATCGACCTCAGCCTGGCGATCGGCATGGCGCCGTTGCAGGACCCCAAAGGGGGCTGCCTGATCGTCACCGAGATCAGCCGTTCCAAACAGGGGTTGCATGTCCAGGCGGTGGTCAAGATCGTGCATATCCAGACGTCGAAAATCCTGCCGCCGCCCTATGGCGCTCGCGCCAGCTCGTTCATTACCGGAACGGCGGAAGTAGATGGCGAGCTGATCCAGATCCTCGATGTGGAAAAGGTCATTCACAACATCGCCCCCGTGCCCGGTGAGGCCGACATTTCTCATCTTGATGACCAGGATGCGCAACTGCTCACCGAAACCCGCGCGTTGATCGTTGATGACAGCCAGGTAGCCATCCACATGTCGGTGTCCGCGCTGACCAAGATGGGCATCACCTGCCATGCGGTGAGAAGTGCGCGTGAAGCATTCGAGACACTCGATAGCCTCAAGGGTGGCTACGAGGCGATCAATTGCGTGGTGTCGGACATCGAGATGCCCGAAATGGATGGCTACTCCTTTACCCAGGCACTGCGCAAGCACCCGGACTACGCGTCCATTTATGTGCTGCTGCATACCTCGCTGGACAGCACCATCAGCACCGACAAGGCCAAGGCTGCTGGTGCCAATGACATCCTGACCAAGTTTTCACCACCCGAAATGACCAAGTGCATGCTACGTGCGGCCCGGGTGATTCACCTCGGCGAGGATGCGTCGGTCGCTTGAAAAGCCTGTTGTCGTATTTTTCGCGAAAGCGTTTCCTGCGTAGCGGCGGCGCTGAAAGCGCCGCCTTGATCTTCACGCGCCGTACTTGCCGAAGCTCGCATCACGTGTGTTGACGTAGAGCGCATACAGCGAGTGGCTGCCCGCCATGAACAGGCGGTTGCCCTTGGCGCCGCCGAAGCACAGATTGGCACAGCGTTCCGGTAATCGGATCTTGCCGATCGCCTTGCCTGCCGGGTTGAAGATCATCACGCCATCAAGGTCGGCGGTCACCGCTTCCGGGGCGCCTGAGCTGCCCCAGCCACACCACAGATTACCGTCCTCGTCGCATTTGATGCCGTCTAGTGCGCCAAAAGCCGAGGCTTCAATGTGCTTGCGGCGTTCGCCAAGGGTGCCGTCGTCCTTGACCGGGTAAGCCCAGATCAACCGGTTTGGCTTGGCCCGACCTTCCACGACATAGAGCGTCTTCTGATCAGGGGAGAAGCACAGCCCGTTAGGCCCGGAAATCGAATCGATCACGCGAGTCACGGCGCCGGTTTCACCGTCGATACGGTAAACGGCATCCGACAGCTCAGTCTGGACCTTGTGGCCCTCGTAATAGTTGCCGGTCTGGAAAGGCGGGTCGGTAAACCAGATCGAGCCGTCGCCGCGAACTGCCAGGTCATTGGGCGAGTTGAAGCGCTTACCCTCGAACTCGCTGGCCAGCACAGTGATGCTGCCGTCGGGCTCGGTGCGGGTCACACGACGGCCCAGATCATTGGTGGTCGAACCTTCGCACGTCAGCAGCCGGCCCTGAAGGTCGCGCGCGAGGCCGTTGGAATGGTTGGAAGGCTGGCGGAACACATCGAAGGAGCCGGTGATTTCGTCCCAACGCATGATGCGGTTTTCCGGAATATCGCTGACCAGGAGGTAGCGGCCGTCGCCCACCCAGACAGGGCCCTCTGCCCAGCGCATGCCGGTAGCGAGGCGTTCGACGCTGGCGTTGAACAACCGGTACTTGGCGAAACTCTCGTCGAGTATTTCAACCAACTCGTCTGGGTAACGCTTGGTCAGCGGTTCAGCTGAAGCAAGCCTGGGAAAGCCGAGGCTGCCCATCGACGCAACGCCGGCTGAGAACATCAGCGAGCTTTTCAAAAAAGAGCGCCTGTCGTTTTCTGGTTTGTCGCTGGTCAGTGGCGCGTTGATGGTGATCGTCATGAGGGCTTCATCCGTTGTTATTGTTGGTTTAGTTGTCGTACAACCGCGATGAGTATTGTCAGCGTCTTCGCGCTTGTCAAAGCGAAATGCCGCTGAAATGGGGTCTTCGTTAATTGCTCAGCCATAATGTTGTCCGATAACTATGATTCTTCATCCAAGGGCGCTCCCGCGGCCTTAGCCACGTAGAATGGCCGTCACGGCATAAGTGGGAGCGGCGAACGGTGGATCTGCAGCAAGGATTTGTGCTCACTCGGCACTGGCGCGATACCGCGGCGGGTACAGAGGTCGAGTTCTGGTTGGCAACTGATGCCGGCCCACGTCGCCTGCGGGTGCCGTACCAGCCTTCGATTGCCTTCATTCCGGAGGCTCAGCAGCGCAAGGTTGAAATGCTGCTCAAGGGCGAACGAGACGCTGAGCTGCGGCCCTTGAATCTGACTGATTTCCGCCACCGTCCGGTGGTCGGGCTGTATTGCAAGCAGCACCGTCAGCTGATGAACCTCGACAAGCGCCTGCGCGACGCGGGACTGGATGTTTACGAAGGGGACATCCGCCCGCCAGAGCGTTACCTGATGGAGCGCTTTATCACCGCCCCGGTCAGCTATACCGGCCAGCCGAACGAAGAGGGCGTGTGGATCGAGGCGCAGATCAAGCCTGCGCCGAGCTATCGGCCGCAACTCAGGCTGGTCTCGCTGGACATCGAGACCACCATGCGCGGCGAGCTGTATTCCATAGGGCTGGAAGGCTGCGGGGAGCGCCAGGTCTATATGCTCGGTCCGGCCAACGGCAATGCCGATACCGTGGATTTTCACCTGGAATACTGCGACAGCCGCAAACAGTTGATCGAAAGACTGAACGACTGGATGGCGCGGCACGACCCAGACGCCATCATTGGCTGGAATCTGGTGCAGTTCGACCTGCGGGTGCTGCGTGATCAGGCCCAGCGCTATCAGGTGCCGCTGCGCTTGGGGCGTGGTGGGGAAGAAATGGCCTGGCGTGAACACGGCAGCCGAGGCAACCATTTTTTTGCTGCAGCGGCGGGCCGACTGATCATCGATGGCATCGAAGCCCTGCGCTCGGCCACTTGGAGTTTTCCTTCGTTCAGCCTGGAGAATGTCGCGCAGACGCTGCTTGGTGAAGGCAAAGCCATCGACACGCCCTATCAGCGGATGGATGAAATCAACCGCATGTTCGCCGAAGACAAGCCGGCGCTGGCGCGCTACAACCTCAAGGATTGCGAGCTGGTCACGCGGATCTTCCACAAGACCGAGTTGCTGACCTTTCTGCTCGAACGCGCCACTGTCACCGGGCTGCCAGCCGACCGTAGCGGAGGCTCGGTGGCGGCGTTCGAACACCTCTATATCCCATTGATGCATCGCCAGGGCTTCGTCGCGCCCAACCTCGGCGAGCGACCACCGGAGGCCAGCCCTGGCGGTTTCGTGATGAATTCACAGCCGGGCCTGTACGAGTCTGTGCTGGTGCTGGACTACAAGAGCCTGTACCCCTCGATCATCCGCACCTTTCTGATCGATCCGGTGGGGCTGGTCGAAGGCATGCGCCAACCGGAAGACAGCGACTCGGTGCCCGGCTTTCGTGGTGCGCGTTTCTCGCGTAAGCGGCATTGCCTGCCGGCGATTGTCGAGCGCGTCTGGGAAGGGCGCGAATCGGCCAAGCGCGAGGGCAACAAACCGCTGTCGCAGGCGCTGAAGATCATCATGAATGCTTTCTACGGCGTGCTCGGCTCAAGCGGCTGCCGGTTTTTCGATCCGCGGCTGGCCTCATCGATCACCTTGCGCGGCCACGAGATCATGCGGCGCACCCGCGAGTTGATCGAGGCAGAGGGGTACAGCGTGATTTACGGCGATACCGACTCCACCTTCGTCTGGCTCAAGCGCGCCCATGATGACGAAGACGCCGCGCGTATTGGCAAGCAACTGGTGCAGCGCATCAACGATTGGTGGCGCGAACACCTTCAGCAAACGTTCGGTCTACACAGTGCGCTGGAACTGCAATACGAAACACACTTCAAGCGCTTCCTGATGCCGACCATCCGTGGCGCGGAGGAGGGCAGCAAGAAGCGCTATGCCGGGCTGGTGACGCGTCCCGATGGCAGCGACGGCCTGGTGTTCAAAGGGCTGGAAACGGTGCGGACCGACTGGTCGCCGCTGGCTCAGCAGTTCCAACAGGAGTTGTATCGGCGCATCTTCAGTCGCGAGCCCTATCAGGACTACGTGCGCAGCTACGTCCAACGCACCCTGGCCGGGGAGCTGGACGACCTGCTGATCTTTCGCAAGCGCTTGCGTCGGCGTCTGGATGACTACGAGCGCAACGTCCCGCCACACGTGCGGGCTGCGCGTATTGCCGACGTATACAACCTGCAAAACGGTCGCCAGCGGCAGTACCAGAACGGCGGCTGGATCAGCTACCTGATCACTGTGGCCGGGCCGGAACCGCTCGAAGTGCGGCGGGCGCCTATCGACTACGACCACTACGTGAGCCGCCAACTGCAGCCTGTGGCCGACGCCATCCTGCCGTTCGTGAATGACAGCTTCAACGCACTGATCGACGAGCAGCTCGGCTTGTTCTAACGCGGCTATCAGCCGAGCTGGCTTTTGGCGAGGACCATTGCGACGCCGGCGAAATACAGGCCGATCAGCGTGACGCTTTCGAAGCCGATCTTGCCCAGTCCGTGCTTCTCGCGGCGTAGCAGGCCCATGAGCAGCACGCCGGTCATCAGTATCGACAGCGCCACCCAGAGCAGCACGCTGTTGGAAACATGGTGGTAGATCGAGCCGTCTCGGTACGCAATATCCGAGGCCGCGACAAACAATGTATCGAACGCGTTGCCTCCGATGATGCCGCCAACGGCCAGAGTCAATGCACCGCGCCTGACGGCCGCGACCGAGGTGACCAGCTCCGGCAGCGACGTCACCACGGCGGTCATGAGAACGCCAACGACCGCTTCGCTGAGCCAGGTTTGGGTTGCGATCTCACTGGCCGCTCCCTCCAGCAACCAGCCGCTGATGCCCAGTATTGCAGCCATGATCACGAAGCGGACCCAGAGTGAAGTCAGCGAGCGATCCGTCGATTCTTCATCCGGCGTGTCCTCGCGAGTCTCGCGGGTACGCGCCGGAAACCACATGGCTTCATTTTGGCCTTTAGCAATTACGCGCAGGCCATAGAGATAGCCGAGCAGCAGCAGCGGGGTGACAGGATGAATGGACCAGACGGTGACATCCGGGGAAAAGCAGCCGACGAGGATCAGCGACAGCAGGCACAACACCAGCGTGCCCTGCATGAGATTGCCGATTGAAGCGGCCGCATGCTCCAGGTTGACCCGCCGCAAGGCAAGGTCGGCGACCGTCAGGAACAGCGTCTGTACGGCGATGCCGCCCAGCGCGTTACTCATGGCCAGCTCCGGGCGGCCTTCCCAGGCGGCGGTGACCGACAGGACGATCCCGGACAGCGACGTCGCCATTCCCAGCAGGATGGCACCGGCCATCGCTTCGCCCATGCCGGTGCGGTCGGCGAGTTCATCGACGACCCGCGTGAGGCGGGTGCCCACGATGCCAATCACCACTGCGCAGACCAACAGCAGGCCCACGCTCATCGACAACCCCATTGCCTGAAGTTCTGGCAAAAACACCCCCTCTCGTCTGGCCGCTTCGTTGCGGTGATGACTCTGTAGAGCCACTCGCTTGGCCAGGGTTCAGCTCGCAAGAGCTGTAGAGGCCGTCAGCGCGGTGCAAGGGGCCACGTTCAGGCGTCGCCAAGCCGTTACGCACCGGCCGGAAAGTGGCGATTTTGAGCCTGATCAAGTTCAGCCAGCGGTGGGCTGGTTAGCCTGAGGACTTCTTCAAGCTAGCCCTGGGGCCTGCGATGGCCAAGAAATTCCCGCTTAACCCGCCACATCCCGAGCGCATCTGTTGGGGTTGCGATCGCTATTGTCCAGCCGACTCACTGGCTTGCGGCAATGGTGCCGGCAGAACGCAGCACCCGGCTGAAATGATGGGGGACGACTGGTACGAGTTTGGCGACTGGGGAGACCTGATCGCGACCGACAAGGCTGAGCGAGGCAGCAAGTAGCGCTGCGGGCGTTGCTGCCCGGTCAGTCAGCAGTCGAAGTTGCCGACTGATCGAGCATGTGCCGCACTTTGCCAAGCAGCTCGCCAATCTGAAACGGCTTAACCACCATGTCCATACCTGCCGCAAGAAAGCGATCGCGGCGAACGGCGTTTTCGGCATAGCCCGTCATGAACAGCACCGGCAACGCAGGGCGGTGGGTTCGCGCTGCGTCAGCCAGGTCCCGCCCGGACAGTTGTGGAAGCCCCACGTCGGTCAACAGCAGATCGACGCTGGAGTCGTCCTGGAGCACCGACAACGCAGTGGCGACATCGCCGGCTTCGCTGCAGCGGTAGCCAGCCTCACTGAGCATCTCGGCCACCAGCATGCGCACTGCCGGCATGTCCTCGACGATCAGTACGTGCTCGCCGTTGCCTTGCGGCATGTCGTTGACCAAAGCGGCTACCGATTGCGTGGCAATGGCAGCCGGTAGCACCAGAGAAACGTGCGTGCCTTCGCCAACAACGCTGCTTAGTCGGGCTTCGCCACCGGACTGCCGGGCAAAACCGTAGATCGAGGACAATCCTAAACCGGTGCCTTGGCCCAGCGGTTTCGTAGTGAAGAAGGGATCGAAGACCTTACCCAGCACATCCGGCGCAATGCCGGTGCCATCATCTTCCACCGTAAGTACGACGTAGCTTCCGTCAGCCAGGTCCGCATCGCCCTCACACTGCAACGCTGCGGTGCGAATCGTGATGCTGCCGCCACGGGGCAGGGCGTCGCGTGCATTGATGACCAGGTTGAGGATGGCGCTTTCGAGCTGGTTGGCATCGACCTGTGCCACCGCACCTTGCTCGGACAGCTCCAGGTTCAGCGAAATGTGCTCGCCAATGGTTCGCTGCAAGAGTTCCTCGAGCGAGCGAACCTGATCATTGAGGTCGGCCGGGCGTGCATCAAGCGGTTGCTGGCGGGCGAAAGCCAACAGCCGGTTGGTCATCGAGGCGGCGCTGCGAGCCGAATTCAGCGCTGTATCGGCAAAACGCAGGACGGCATCGGTGCGGCCTTCATGCACGCGCTTCTTGAGCAGTTCGATGCCGGTGATGATGCCGGTCAGTAGGTTGTTGAAGTCATGTGCGATGCCGCCGGTCAGCTTGCCCAGAGCGTCCATTTTCTGCGCCTGCATCAGCTGCCCTTCGGTGCGCACGCGCTCGGCGACCTCGCGGGCAAGCTCGTTGGTGGCATTGTCGAGTTGCTGCCGCTGAGAGCGCTCGCGTTGACGCTGTTCGGTGATGTCTTCGATGACGACCAGCCCGAGTTCGGACGCCCGGTATGGCGAAACCTGCCACTTGGTTTCACGACGTTCCCCGGCAACCTGCATGAACAGCGTGTCTTGCCAGCGCGCACCACTGGCCAGGCTCGCCCGCAATGTCAGCAGCTTGGCGTCCTGTCCTTCGGCCAGGCTTGCCGTAAGCGCCGATGGTTGCGGCTGGTCACCCAGCAGCAGGGACAGCGCACGGTTGCTCTCGTGGATCTGCAGGTTCGGGTCGATCACCGCGATAGGTGCCGCTACCTGGGAAAAGATTTCACGAAAGCGAGCCTCGCTTTCGCGCAGCGCATGCTCGGTATCGCGCACACGCAACAGCGTACGCAGCGTCGCCAGAAGCACGTCCGGATCGACAGGGTGGATGAGGTAGGCGTCGGCCCCCGCGTCCAGGCCGGTAATGATGTCGCCGGTCTGAATTGAGGCTGCCGAAACGTGAATAACCGGCAGCAGCCGCGTGCGGTCATCGATTCGCAGCTGCCGCACGATGTCGAAGCCGCTCATGTCCGGTAAGTTCACGTCGAGAATCAGCGCGTCGATTTGCCCGGTGGCGATCAGGCCCAATCCTTCGGTACCCGTTCCGGCTTCGAGCACGGCATAACCGTGGCGCTCCAGCACCCGGCGTATTGCATAGCGAGTGGCAGCGTTGTCATCGACGATCAGCAGCCGGCTCTTATCCATCAGCGCTCTCCGTGGAAATCGCGACGGGAATGATTACGTAGAAAGTCGATCCCACCCCCGGTTTGCTGTCGACGCCCACTCGGCCTCCCAGCAGTTCGGCGAAACGCTTGCACAGCGACAGCCCCAGGCCGGTGCCACGCAGACGCTTCTGCAGCGGCGTATCGATCTGCACGAAATCCTCGAACAGGTTGCCGTGCATGTCTTCTGGGATGCCGATGCCCGTGTCTGTTACGGCGAAGCGAACTTCGCCGTCACCTTCGGCGCAGGCGGAAATGCGCACCTCGCCGTTCTGGGTGAACTTGAGGGCGTTGGAGATGAAGTTACGCAGAATCTGCGCGAGCTTTTTGTCGTCCGTGTACAGCCGCGGCATGTCGTGGGGCTCTTCGAAAATCAGATCCACCGCGTTGGCATCGACGATCGGGCGAAACATTCCGCGCAAGGCAGCGAACAGATCCAGCATGTCGAACCAGGCGGGCGATATGGTGATGCGCCCGGCCTCGATCTTCGCCAGATCGAGCAAGTCATCGACCATGTCGCTGAGTTCGCCTGCAGCACCACTGATGAACGATACCTGCTTGTGCTGTTCCGCGCTGAGCGGGCCGTCCAGCTCATCGCTGAGCAGGCGGGTAATGCTGCGAATGGAGCCCAAAGGCGTACGGAACTCGTGGCTCATGTACGACAGGAAGCGGCTTTTCAGGTCCGATGCCTGTCGTAGCTGCTCGGCCTGGGTGTCGAGCTCGGCATACAGTGCTAGGACACCTTGGTTGGTTTCCTCGAGCTCGGCGCGTAGCAGATCGTTCTCGCTGCGCAGCTGTTCGATGAGGTCGTTCGTGTTCGAGTCAGTCAACGATTGCCTCCAGTGCAATCACCATAACGGTCACGTCATCACGACCGCGACAGAAATCGCGGTGCAACAGCGCTGCAATTATGGCCGGGTGACGATGCACCAGGCCGGGGTAGTCGCGCAGGTCCCAGCGCGACTGCAGTCCATCGCTGTACATGACCAGCAGCTGTCGGGACTCGACGGGATAATCGAAGGCGACGGCCTTGCGGAACTGGGAGCCCACGATGCCAGGATGGGATGCCATGCCGCGACTCTTTTCAGCAGTCAGCAGGCAGGCCCCGATGTTGCCAATTCCGGCGAAACGCACCTTGCTAGCGTCATGTAAGGCGATCGCCGCTGCGCCACCCCGCGAACCGGTCATCGCCTGGTGCATGTCGAGCATGCTGATCGTCGGGTCGGCGAACGGGTTCTCGGCAAAGGCGGCAGCACCTGCCAGGCCGGCCGCCTCAGCATCTTCGCCATGTCCGATACCGTCGATGACCAACGCGCTGAGTCGCGAGCCATCGACAGCCAGATGCCAGACGTCCCCGCATGCAGGATCGTTCTTCAGTGAATGCTGACTGACCCCGAACCGAAGGGGCAGCGCCGAGACGTGCCGCGGGTACAGCTGCGCCAGGACCACCGAACCTCTGCTGTCGGAATAAATGTCGAACAGCTGTGCCTGACGCATCAACGCACCGAGCCCCGTGCCCTGCGTGCCGCCAGTGGAGAAACCATCGGTCAGGCATTCATTGGGGTTGAATCCGGGGCCACGGTCAATGGCGATCAGTTCGACGCCATATCCGCTCTGCGCCGGTATCGCACGCAGATGCAGAGCACCATGGTGTGCATGCTTGAGCAGATTGGTTGCCAGCTCTGTCGCAACGAGCGCAACGCGTCCGGCATCGGTCTCATCGAACGCAAATTCGGTGGCTAGCGATTGCGCCGCGCGCCGCGCGTGGCCGACCTGACTTTCGTCTTCGATCGGCAGAACGGTGGTCATCGAGCCTTGAATGTTCATGACCATTTGGTAATGCTGATGCGTGTGCCGATGCCGGGTGTACTTTCGAGCTCGAAGTCGTCGACCAAACGCTTGGCGCCGGTCAGCCCCAGGCCGAGGCCGCCGCCAGAGGTCCAGCCATCGGTCAGGGCCAATTTGATATCGGCAATCCCGGGGCCCTCGTCGCGGAAGGTCAGCCGAATGCCGGTACGCGGGCCTTCGTCGAGGATCTCCCAGTCCATGTCGCCGCCGCCACCGTACACGACGGTGTTACGGGCCAACTCACTGACGGCAGTAACCAGCTTGGTCTGGTCGATCAAGCGCATACCGCTGTCCTGCGCCAGCTTACGGACCGCCTGGCGGGCCAAGACCACGTCCTGTTCGATCCGTACCGGTGTACTGCCGCTGCCGCGCACGGTCATTTAGCGGCCATCCGTTTATGCAGTAGCTGCATGCCTCTCTCAACATTGAGCGCCGTGCTGACGCCTTGCAGCGTCAGACCCAGCTCGACCAGCGTGATCGCTACGGCAGGCTGCATGCCGACCACCACGGTTTCGGCGTCCATGATGCTGGACAGACCCGAGATCGAGCTGATCATGCGGCCGATGAACGAATCGACCATGTCCAGCGCGGAGATGTCGATCAGCACCGCTTTGGCCGACGTCGAGCTGATGCGCTCGGCCAGATCGTCCTGCAGCGTCATCGCCAGTTGGTCATGCATATCGACTTGAATGGTAACGAGCAGGAACTCGCCCATCCGGAGTATTGGGATGCGCTCCATTACACCGCCTTGCTGACAGTCAGCCCGGAACGACGCAGCGCAAGCGCCAGCGCATCGGCCAGGGAAGCCTTGGTGACGATGCCCTGCAGATCCAGGCCGAGGTGCACGATGGTTTGCGCAATCTGCGGGCGCACGCCGCTGATGATTGCATCGGCGCCCATCAGGCGGATTGCCGTGACGGTTTTCAGCAGGTGCTGCGCGACCAGTGTGTCAACGGTCGGCACGCCGGTGATGTCGATGATGGCGATTTCCGAACCGGTATCGACGATGCGCTGCAGCAGCGACTCCATCACCACCTGGGTACGTTGCGAGTCTAGGGTGCCGATCATCGGTAGCGCGAGGACGCCATCCCACAGCTTGACCACCGGCGTGGACAGCTCCAGCAGCTCTTCCTGCTGGCGCTTGATGACCGCCTCGCGGGATTTCTGGAACGTGCGAACCGTGTGCAGGCCGAATTGGTCGATCAGCTCGGACAGCGCCCAGAGTTGCTCGGCGAGGATCGCCGGCTCATCGGCATATTCGCTCTGCATCAGCGGCATCAGCGGGCGTTTGAACGAAAAGATGAAGCCGGCGGTTTGCTGAGAGTCGAAGCCCAGCAACACGCGGCTGTGTGACAGCTGTTCGAGGAACTGCCGCATGTCTTCCCAATTTGATCCGCGCAGATCGGTGGACTCGGCCTGGCCAGCGCCCTCGATCAGTAAACGGATGAACTCGGCCGTCTGCTGGCGAAACTCTTCGATCTTGACGTTGCGGTACAGGCCGCTGGCTTCAAGTTCGCGGGTCCAGCTGTCGAGCAGCTCGTGCTCTTTCTTGGCGATTACAGTGAAGGTGCGTTGTTGCAATGAGGCCATTGGCGCGGGTCCTTTAGGGGAGGTGCAGCGATTGTCGGGTTTGATCCGAATTGCTGACAGGCGTTCCGGTTGAGCAAAACTTCTTACGCTCGATACGCAGGCAGACGGATGGGGCTCTGGAGCAGGCTATACCGATCTTGGAGAACCAGGGTAGACGTGTCTTGCTGGCTGACGCCAGGTTGGCTCGAGATAGAGCATGCGGATATCTCGATGTGCTGGTTCCAGTGTAGTGGCAAAGTGTCGCATTTCGCCTCAAGTTGGTAGCTCGGTCAAGTTTGCCGGACAGACGTCGTGGTCCAGGTCCAGCCGTTTGCTTAAGCAAATCCGTACCTGGAGGGCGGACAGGAGCCCCATCGGTTTCAGCTGTTGCCTAGTTCGAGGCGGGCGGTGAGCGGCGAGTGGCAGCGGCAAATATGAGCCAGGTTTGAAACGCCGGTCGGGCCGGTGAGCGGCTTTGGTCATCGTTGCGTTGGCAGTATCGGCAGCTTGGTTTGCCGTCGTCAGACGTGTTTATGCCGCAGGCGGCGAGAGCCGGCCTGGCTTCGCGCGGGGTGAATGGTTACGGAGAAAAGCCTCTCGACACTGGCGCTCGGTATCCAATGACGACGTCGGCTCGGCGAAACGTGAGCCTGTTCCAGCTCAATCGTCTGCAGGACGGGGGTGGAAAATCGATCGCACGTGCGTCAAGGAGATGGGCGCCGGACACGAAGATTCGGTAATCGTCTCGGCTATCCCCATGCTGGCCAGAGCTCTTGGGAGGTATGGAAGAAGGCGTGGAAACGGCCGAGCAACACGCCTTTCTCAATGTCCAAGTTTGCCAAGCGCTGCGAGGTTTACTGTTGGATGGGCCACTGATGCCGGGGCAGGTTCTGCAACGAGCGGCTCAGGCGCTGGCTGGCCCTTCGGTTTTCGTCCAATCTGAGCCTGAGCAGGTTGCCGCGCCGAGCTAAGCAGGGCGCGGTTCAGCCACTTAGAACCAGCGGTCGTTGCGCTTGCGGCCACGGGTCATGGCTGGGAGGATCAAGCCGACCAGCAGCCCGGCGCCGGCGATGCTGCCGCCGTAAACCATGTAACGCATCAGTACCTGATTGTTTTCGTCGCCCAACCGCGCCTGGGCGTCACGCAACTCCGATTCGGTGGCAGTGAGGGCTTCGTCCAGGGCCACACGGCGTGCTTCCAGCTCATCTATCAGCGCCTTGCGCGAGTCCAGAGTCTCCTGCATTCCCTTGACGCGGGTTTTCCACGAATCGTCGATGGTTTTCAGCTCTTCGCTGAGCTCGGCCACTTGTTGCTCAAGCTGCGGCAGACGCTCTGCCTGACCGGGAACCTCCTGCAGATCACTGCTGCGAATCCATACCCGGTCGCCATTTTCGCCGCGGACCTGGCTGTAGTCGCCGCTGGTTTCCAGCAGCTCGACTTTCTGGCCGGACGTGAGGCTGCCGACTATGCGGTAGCCGTCGGTTGGGCCGCTGCGCACGTAGGTGGTGAGCGCGTCGCTGACCCAGCGATCAGTGGTCGCCTCCTGGGCATGGGCTGGCGCGATGACGGCTAGCAGCGTACCGAGCAGACCCGCGTTGAAAGCGCGGCGCTGAGCAGCGGACCAGGACATTCGGGACAAGAGTGCAATGAGATGACGAGATAGGGACATGGGGTAGTGTTCGCGCTGGCAAAAATGGAGGCCCCGGTGAACGGGCCTAAACATAAGCGGAATTCCGGGCTGACGAAGTACGCCAGTTGCGTGTTTCGATGAGTCGAACAGCAGGCGTTCCGGAAGTGCCGATCGTAAGTGGGAGGATGTTTTCTCCCAGAATGGAGCCATTGGCCCCTGTAGTTCTGCAGACAGGACTGACAGCGGGAAGCCCCTGGGGTTCATTAAATTTTCACGATTTTGTGCGGGCGGCGTGTCCAGCACCGCTGCAGGGCGGGCCTGAACCAGTGCGAAAGACCAGCTTGCCGCTAGAGCATTTCGACTGTCTGAGCGCGGATCAACAGATGCTCCTGGCGAAAGCGGGTCTCCAGTGACTTGCGATATTCCTTCCACCAGGCACGGTCCAGTTCGGAGGTCATCACTTCATAAATGATCAGGTCGTCTCGCACGGGATGATTGTCGTCTTCCTGCCAGAGCCCGTGGACAGGGGCTCGGCTATGGGCGGTCAGGCCACCAAATTTGGTCATGAGTTCGTCCCGTACTTCAGCCAACAAGGACTTTGGCAATGGCTGTTGGGCGTTGTCGTACAGCGGTAAAAAGAGAAGGACGAGGTGCATGGTCAGGGTCCCCAGCGATCGGCGTGCTTTGTGATACGACCAACCGGCGCGCGCTCGATGCGACAGCCGCGGACCAACGGCAGCTCAACGGCGAATTTGCAGGCGCTGCCGGACTCCAACGGATACACGCACTGGCTGGAGGTAATCCTAAAATGGAATCGTCAACCCCCTCGGTATCCGCCTTGCAGAAAGCGCAGGACATCACGTCGCGCTGGGCCGACGGCGAGCTGGGTGCCGATGAGGCGCAGCATGCGCTCAAATCGGTCTTTGACCACTGGCAGCCCGGCGATGCCACGACCGAAACCGAGCAGATCGCGGAGTCATCGCTGACTGCGGCACGCATTGCTTTTCAGGATTGGCAGCAGCGCGGCGAGAACTGTGAGGAGCTGGTCACGCAGCTGCGCTGGATTCTCGACCCTTCGAAAGACGGCATCAGCGATCCGGCACTCAATGTCTATGCGCCGCAACGTACGGATTGATGCCTTCGCTTAGCGAGCCAGCAAAACAATCACGGCGATCATCAGCAGCAACGACACACCTTTCCAGAACAGCACCGGGTTGCGCTCCAGAAGCGGCGGGCGCGCCTTGTTCAGAAAAGCCTGATTTGGCTGGCGCAGCTCGAAAACGAACTCCGACAGCTCCTCGTAGCGCTTGTACGGGTCCGGATGCAGCGCCTTGCGCAGCACGTCGTCGATCCAGGCCGGTACGCCGCGGTCGTGCTCGCGGATCGGTTGATAGCTGAGTTTGTTCTGTGCGGCGCGGGTGCGGCAGCTGGCGACCTGAGT
This sequence comes from Pseudomonas sp. 9Ag, assembly GCF_902506445.1. Taxonomy (NCBI): domain Bacteria; kingdom Pseudomonadati; phylum Pseudomonadota; class Gammaproteobacteria; order Pseudomonadales; family Pseudomonadaceae; genus Pseudomonas; species Pseudomonas sp. 9Ag. The sequence continues at coordinate 1,788,615 of NZ_LR733836.1, read as the reverse complement.
GCCGTAGGGCAGGGCGCCGGTCAGCATCTGATAGGTGATCACCGCCAGCGAAAACATGTCGGATCGGGTGCTACCGCTCTCGCCGAGAAAGTACTCCGGTGCAGTGTACTGGGCTGTGCCCAGCAGCTCGTTGCGCTCGATGGGCGACGCCACTTCCATGATGCCGGCCACCCGCGTGGAACCGAAGTCGATGATTTTCACCGTGCCGGTGGCGTCGATCATGATGTTGGCCGGGCGCAGATCCTGATGCAGCATTTCCAGCCGGTGAAAGGCGCGAGCACCCTTGGCAATCTGCTCGACGATGCCGCGGACCGTTTCCAGGTCGGGGCTCGGATTGTCGATCATCCATTGCGCCAGCGTCTGGCCTTCGATGTATTCGCTCACGCTGTAGAGGTAGCTGCGTTTGCGCGTCTGCAGGCACGGCTTGGCGACGTGTGCGCTATCGATGCGTCGTGCCACCCAGTCCTCCGTGAGGAAACGTTCCAGGTACTGCACATCCCGCTGCAGATCCATCGAGGGTGTTTTGATGATGACCGTTGCGTGGCTGTCATCATCGGTGGCGAGGTAGACATGGCTGCGGCTGCTGGCGTGGACTTCTCGCACGATGGTGTAGCCGTCGAATTTGGCTCGCGCCTCAAGGATGGGCGGAAAGGGCAGTTCGGTCAGCTGTTGCAAGAGTTCGTCGGCAGCCTGCAGCGGCAGCGCCTCGATACGCAGGATTTGCACAGTGAGGTTGTCGTCGCTGCCCTGTTCCAGCGCCTGGGCGACGATGGCCCGTGCGGCTGCGTCCAGATCATCCGCGTTGTGGGCGATGGCGCCGATCATCGATGGCGCGCTGACGTACTCGTACACGCCATCGGTAGCGAAGATAAAGGTGTCGCCCACATCGACCGGTTCGGCGCGATAGTCCAGATCCAGTTGCGGGTGAATGCCCAGCGCTCGGCTCAGATAGCTCTTGTCTTCCGAGACCCACATGCGGTGGTCATTGGTCAGCTGCTCCAGTGCAGCGCCCTGAACTCGGTAGATGCGGGAGTCGCCTGCATGGAAGAAGTGCGCCGTGGTCGATTTGATGACCATGGCGCTGAAGGTGCATACGTAGCCGCGATCCGGATCGAATCGATGTGGGCTCTGTTGGCCCTGGGCGTGCAACCAGGAATTGGTCGCCATCAGCACCCGTTGCGCCGAGGTCTTCACGGACCAGGCATCCGATGTGCAGTAGTAGTCAGCGAAAAAGCCGCTGACCGCTGACTCGCTGGCAATATGGCTGACGGCGCTGCTGCTGATGCCATCGGCCAGGGCGATGGCGATGCCCTTGCTGCTCAGTTGAGGTTCTTTGGGAATGTAGACACCGTGGAAGTCCTGGTTGGTTTCCTTGATGCCCTTGTCGGTGTGTTGGCCCACCGAAACCTTGAGTTGACTGCTCATGGGATGCAGTGAACCCCGGCTGTCCGGGGTCCACAACCGATCAGCGAACCAGGGCGCGCTTCGGTGCAGTCCGCACGTGAGTGGTGTAAAGCGTCAGACCGGTGAAGGCCAGCCCGCCAACCAAGTTGCCCAGAGCGGTCGGGATTTCATTCCACACCATGTAGTCCATGATCGAGAAGTTGCCGCCCATGATCATCGCCGAGGGGAACAGGAACATGTTCACCACCGAGTGCTCGAAGCCCATGAAGAAGAACAGCATGATCGGCATCCACATGGCGATGACCTTGCCGCTGACCGAAGTGGAAATCATCGCGCCGACCACACCCATCGAGACCATCCAGTTGCACAGCATGCCGCGCAGAAAGATGGTGAACCAGCCAGCGGCACCAAACTCGGCGTAACCCAGCGTGCGCGCTTCACCCACGTGAGAGATCTTTTCGCCGACCGGGCCCGGATCGGTGGAGAACCCCATGGTGAAGACAAAGGCCATCATGAAGGCGACCGTCAGCGCTCCGCCGAAGTTACCCAGGAACACCAGCCCCCAGTTGCGCAGCACGCCGTTGACGGTCACGCCCGGACGCTTGTCCAGCAACGCCAGCGGGGCGAGGACGAAGACGCCGGTGAGCAGGTCGAAGCCCATCAGGTAAAGCATGACGAAACCGACCGGGAACAGCATGGCGCCCACCAGCGGCGAGCCGGTCTGCACGGTAATGGTCACGGCGAATACCGCAGCCAGAGCCAGGATGGCGCCGGCCATGAAGGCGCGGATCAGCGTGTCGCGAGTGGACATGAAGACCTTGGACTCACCGGCGTCGACCATTTTGGTGACGAATTCCGAAGGGACGATGTAGGACATTTTTCAATTCTCTGGTTGTGTTGGCAAAGCAGGTCATCCTGCTGTTGGCGTATCGCTACTCGTTGTGCCGGGCCGCGGTCAGACCGCGGCAATCTCCACTGCATCGCCGTTGAGGCGCGCTGGCCATACTTGCAATTGCTGTTCCGGGTACTCCAGGCAGCTGCCATCGGCCAGTCGGAAGTGCTGCTTGTACAGGGGCGAAGCAATCACCAGGTCGCCTTTCAGCTGCCCCAGGATGCCGCGACCGATGACATTGGCGCCCGATTTCGGGTCCTTGTTCGAGATGGCGAAGACCTGTTCGCCGGTTTCGGTATCGGGGAGGTGGAACAGCGCCACCTGTTCTCCCTCGAGCCAGGCGACCACGCCTGAATTGGCCACCAGATCGCGGCGGCTGCACAGGGCTCGCCAACTGGCGGATTGAACGGAATCAATACGTACGGCGTTGGGCTGGCTCATCAGAGCACCTCCTCGGTGACGGGAATCAGGTGAAGTTCGTGTGCATGTACCGGCCGGCGCTGGCCGCGTTCCCTGACGAAATGGACGTCCGGGTCGCCGCGCCTGTCGTTGATAAAGGTGCGGAAGCGCTTGAGCTTTTCCGGGTCCTTGATGGCGTTGGCCCATTCGCATTCGTAGCGGTCGACCACCAGCTGCATCTGCGCTTCCAGCTCGGCGGCCAGGTTCAGGCTGTCGTCGATAACCACCTCCTTGAGGTAGTCCAGGCCGCCTTCCAGCGATTCACGCCACACCGAGGTGCGCTGCAGCTTGTCCGCGGTACGGATGTAGAACATCAGGAAACGGTCGATGTAGCGGATCAGGGTTTCGTCATCCAGATCGGTGGCGAACAGCTCGGCGTGGCGCGGACGCATGCCGCCGTTTCCGGCGACGTACAGGTTCCAGCCGTTCTCGGTAGCGATCACGCCGATGTCCTTGCTTTGCGCCTCGGCGCATTCGCGGGTGCAACCGGAGACGCCAAACTTGATCTTGTGCGGCGAGCGCAGGCCCTTGTAACGATCCTCCAGACGCAGCGCCATGCCGACACTGTCCTGCACGCCGTAGCGGCACCAGGTGCTGCCAACGCACGACTTCACCGTGCGCAGCGACTTGCCGTAGGCGTGACCGGTCTCGAAGCCTGCTTCGATCAGCTCGCCCCAGATGTCTGGCAGTTCGTGCAACTGGGCGCCAAACAGGTCGATGCGCTGGCCGCCGGTGATCTTGGTATAGAGGTCGTATTTCTTGGCCACCGCACCGAGCGCGATCAGCTTGTCCGGGGTGATTTCACCGCCGGCAATGCGCGGCACCACCGAGTAGGTGCCGTTCTTCTGCATGTTCGCCATGAAAGTGTCGTTGGTGTCCTGCAGCGGAATCAGCCCTGGGTCGGTAATCGGCTGGTTCCAGCAGGACGCGAGAATCGAACCCACGGCCGGTTTGCAGATGTCGCAGCCGGTGTGGCCGCGGCCGTGTTTGGCGAGCAGTTCATCGAAGCTGATGATCCCTTCGACGCGAACGATCCCGTACAGCTCCTGGCGGGTGTGGGCGAAGTGCTCGCACAGGCTCTTGTCGACTTCGACACCGCGTGCGGTCAGCTCATGTTCGAAGACCTGCTTGAGCAGCGCGCTGCAACCGCCGCAGCCGGTGCCGGCCTTGGTTGCGGCCTTGAGTTCGCCAAGGTCGGTGATGCCGGCGTCGACCTGGCAGCACACCGCACCCTTGGTGACGTTATGGCAGGAGCAGAGTGTGGCGGTATCGGGGAGGGCGTCCGCACCCAGCGTCGGCGCGCCATCGGACAGCGGCAGGATCAGGCTGGACGGGTCGGCCGGGAGCTTGATGCCGTTCTGCGCGTATTGCAGCAAGGTGTCGTAGTAGCTGTTGTCACCAATTAGCACGGCGCCGATGACGCGTTTGCCGTCCTCCGATAGCACCAGACGCCGATAGCTGGCATTGGCCTCATCGATAAAACGGTAGCTCTTGGCGCCAGGCGTGGCGGCATGGGCGTCGCCAATGGAACCGACATCGACGCCGAGCAGCTTGAGTTTGGTCGACATGTCAGCGCCGCTGAACGGCTGGTGCGGTTCGCCGCAAAGCAGGGCAGCCAGGTTGCGTGCCATGGTGTAGCCGGGGGCGACCAGGCCGAAGACCATACCGTTCCAGGACGCACACTCACCGATGGCAAAGATCGAGGGGTCGCTGGTGCGGTAGTCGGTGTCGATCACCACACCGCCGCGCGGCGCGATCTCCAGCTCGGCGCTGCGGCCCAAGGCATCCTGCGGGCGGATACCGGCAGAGAAAACGATAAGGTCCGTTTCCAGATACTGACTTCTACCATCAGCACCGTCCTGGAAGTTCATCCGGTAGGCGTATTCTTCGCCGATGACGATTTCCTGCGTAGCGCGTGACAGATGCACGCCAACGCCCAGCGCCTCGATGCGAGCCTTGAGTGCGGCGCCGCCTTCCTCGTCCAGCTGAACGGGCATCAGGCGCGGCGCGAACTCGACCACATGGGCTTCGAGGCCGAGCGACTTAAGTGCGTTGGCGGCTTCCAGGCCGAGCAGCCCACCACCGACTACGACGCCTCGCTTGGCATTGCTGGCCGCAGCACGGATGGCATCGAGGTCATCCAGGGTGCGGTAGACCAGGCGTGAGTTGCCTTCGGCACCGGGTATCGGTGGCACGAACGGGTAGGAGCCGGTGGCCAGAATCAGCTTGTCGTAAGCCTGGCGGCCTTCGGCGGTGACCACTTCCTTGCGCTCGCGGTCGATCTCCAGCACTTGCACGCCGAGATGGATGTGCACGCCGTGAGTGGCGTAGTAGTCGGCTTCGCACATGGCCAGGGAGTCGGCATCGCGACCCCCGAAGTACTCGGAGAGATGAACGCGGTCATAGGCGCGCTGGCGCTCTTCGCCATACACATGGATCTGGTACTGGCCCAGCGCGCCGCGCTCGACCAGCTGCTCCACGCAGTGGTGACCCACCATCCCGTTGCCGATGACGACCAGCGTTTCACTTTTGAGCGGGGTGACGATTGCGTTCATGCCGGTTCCTCCGTCGACACCGCGTGCGGTGTCGTCGTACAAAAACAAAAAAGGCGCCTGGAGCTGTCGAGCAGCTCCAGGCGCCTTTGCCTGGAATTTGAGTGTTGTGGGGTGATGTTCGAGCGACGTTGCCCGCTGCACCCGTCCCGTGCCGTTTACGGCTGAGGGTCTACGCTGACCCCGGGATGCACTGCCGAATCAATCGGCAGGCGTTGCATAGGCCATAGCAGGTTGCGTGCCATTGCAGCCCGTGCACTGTCTGGTGGGGCAGAGCCCTTGAGTAGGTGGGGCGTTGAGACGTGTGATTAGCGTCGCTGTCACAGGGCCATAGAGCCAAATGGGGCGTCTGCATGAGCTGCAATGGTGCGGCAACGCCTGAGGGTCCCCATTTGAGGGCATTATCAAACCGGTGTTGGACCTTTGGTCCACGTCAGGCGCCGTTGATGCCTCGGTTCATCAGCGTTCGGCTCCAGACGCCGGCGACGACGATCACAGTTGCACTGTGGACCTTGCATTGCTGACGCCTCGCGCTTTAAGCGCGAGCGCGGCTTTAGTGGCACTCCCGGGTCGCTGCGTAGTGCGCAGCACCGACAGGACGGGCTGAGCGGATGTTGAGTGGCTGATGATCCGTGTTTTTTTGGGTGCCGCCGACCGTTTGGCTATTTTTCAGCTATAGCCATATTCCTGACACAGTGACTTTTTAAGGTGATTCTCCGGTGCCAGAGTGCCGCGCATATCGCACGGCGCCGGCTCCGACCGGATGGAGACACTGACCCATGCGTATCTCGAAGCCGCTGGTCGTGGCGCTTGTCGCTGCGATTTCCGCCCCCGCCATGGCCGCCAGCAATACCTTGGTGGGTTGGGCCATGATGCCTGCCGATACCTTCTCCGATGGCCCGACGTCGGGTCAGATGGCTAGCGCCAATCCCTACGGGACCTTCGCGCCGCCGTATGCAGACCGCCAGCCGGTCCAGGGTTTTTCCGCCGTGCTGCCGGGAGCAGAAGAAAACAGCTTCATCTTCATGACCGACAACGGCTTCGGTGGGCAAACGAACTCGGCCGACACCTTGCTGCGCCTGTATAGCGTGCGGCCTGATTTCCGCACGGCCAGCGGCGGCAGCGGCAAGGTCAGCGCAAGCGACTACCTGAGTGGTGCGCCACTGGCGCGTTTCTCTCATCCGTCTCGGCTGACGCTCAACGACGTCAACCAGAAGCTCGAGCTGCCGATCCAGGCCGACTATCGTTTCTATTACAACGACGGCTCCAAGCCACGCGTAGACAGTGCAATCGACTTCGGTCGCCTGCTGACGGGCGCGGACCTGGACGTCGAGTCAGTGCGCCGCGACAAGCATTGCGCCATGTGGTTTGGCGATGAGTTCGGCCCCTATCTGATCAAGACCGATGCGTCCGGTACGGTCATGCGCAGCGCCATTTCATTGCCCGGCGTTTACGCACCGCAGCACAAGGACGTGGTGGCGGGGCGTGCGGCCGCCAACCTGGCCGGGTCGGGCGGTTTCGAAGGCATGGCGATCAATCCGCGCGGTGACCGTTTGTACGCGTTGCTGGAGAAGACCGTTGACGGCGATCCGACCGGAACACTGCGTATCAATGAGTTCGATATCGACCAGGAGCGTTACACCGGCAACCGGTTCTTCTATCACCTGCAAGCGCCCGAACATGCCATCGGCGACATGACGGCCATCGACGAGACGCGCTTTCTGGTCATCGAGCGCAACGGCGCGACGGCCACCGGCGGCACGCCGTTCAAGAAGATCTACCTGATCGATACGCGCGGCGTCGCCAGTGGCGGGACAGTGCACAAAACCGAGCTGGTCGATCTGATGCAGCTGGCTGACCCTGACGACCTGAATGGCGATGGCCAACGCTCGTTCAGCTTTCCCTACGTGACCATTGAAAGCGTGTTGCCGTTGGATTCGCGCACCTTGCTGGTGACCAATGACAACAACTTCCCGTACGGAGGCGGGCGTGGGCTGAATGCGGATGTCACCGAATTCCTGAAGATTCGCCTGGCCAACCCGATACCCGGCGTCCGCCCGCCCCATTTGCAGCAGGCCAGAGACGCGCGGCGCTGTGAAATGTCGGCCGGGCTGGGGCAGGGCTGAGCCTCGCTTGTGAGCGAAGTGGCGGACACCAAGTGCGGGGCGCTACAGCTTACATATCAAGCATCGAAAGCTTCGCCAGCAAGCTCGCTCATACAGCAGGTACCCGCGAGCAAGTATTCCGTGTAGGAGCGAGCGTGCTCGAAAACGAGGCGGTGCATACGCCAGGCAAGCGCCTGGCGTATGCATTTCTGCCGTTGGGTGAGCAAGGCGACGCGTCCCTTCAGCCTACGGGGCAACGTGCTGTCGTAATGCCGAACGAGATCACGCCTCGCCGACCTGCACCACCAGCTTTCCGAAATTCTTGCCTTCGAGGAGACCGATAAATGCCTCGGGCGCATTTTCCAGCCCCTGGACGATCTGCTCGCGGTATTTGATCTTGCCTTCCGCATACCAGGCGCCCATTTCACGGGCGAACTCGTCGTAGCGGTGGCCGTAGTCGTTGAAGATGATGAAGCCTTGCATGCGCATGCGCTTTTTCAGAAGGGTGTCGAGCAGCAATGGTAGGCGATCCGGGCCATCCGGCAGGTCGGTGCTGTTGTACTGCGCGACCACTCCGCACACCGGCACCCGTGCGCTGGTGTTGAGCAGCGGCAGCACGGCATCGAATACCTTGCCGCCGACGTTCTCGAAATAGACGTCAATACCGTCCGGGCAGTGTTGGGCCAGTTGTTGTGGGAAGTCGCTGGCCCGGTGATCGATACAGGCATCGAAGCCAAGCGTTTCGACCGCATGCCGGCATTTTTCAGCGCCGCCAGCGATACCGACCACGCGGCAGCCTTTCAGCTTGCCGATCTGCCCGACCGTTGCCCCAACGGGCCCGGTGGCTGCTGCGACCACCAGGGTTTCCCCAGCCTTGGGCTGGCCGATGTCGAGCAGGCCCATGTAAGCGGTGAAGCCCGGCATGCCCAGTACACCAAGAGCGTGAGAAGGATGGGCCATATCAGGGGCGAGCTTGATCAGCCCTTGTCCATCGGACAACGCATAGTCCTGCCAGCCATTGCCACTGAGTACCCAGTCACCTTCCTGGTAATCGGGATGACGTGACTCGACGACCCGGCCAACCGTGCCGCCAACCATCACATCGCCTACTTCCATAGGGGGCGCATAGGAAGGCCCGGCACTCATGCGGCCGCGCATATAGGGATCGAGCGAGAGATAGACCGTACGCAGCAACAGCTGCCCGTTGTCAGGGCTCGGTACCGTGCCGGTTTCCATACGGAAATTGTCGGACGTTGGCGCACCGTGCGGGCGCGAAGCGAGGCGAGGCGAATGCTGCGGTTGTGTTGCGATTGTTGAGTCATCGAGGTTCTCCCTTTAGTCGATCAGCAGATCAACGTGGGAGCCTGTTGCGCGCTGGACGTTCAATCGTTAGCCGAGCCGCCCGCTCTCTCGCGATAGGTGGGATGGAGGTTTGGTGCAGCCGCCCCGAGAGAGAGCGGCTACACCACGATGGAGGCTCGAACAACGATGTCAGAGGTCGAGCCAGCCTTCGTTGTCAGAATCATCGCGGAACCGGTTGTACTCGTCTTCGTTCCAGTCGCCGCTCTTGTCGCGGTCGTAGGTGTTGTAGACGCCTTGACCGTACTCGTCATTGGTCAGGACTCCATCTCTGTCCGAGTCCCAGCGTGAAAACATGCCATCGTTGTCGAAGCGGGAGCCCCATTCGTTGTAGTCCACAGAGCCAGATTTGTCGGCATCCCAGGTGTTGTAGTCCATCTCCGCGGCGTAGGTCATGGCCGAGCCGCCCGCAAGGGCCGCCGCTACAACGAGACCGCCGATCGCTTTCTGCCATTTGGTGTTCATGCTGCTTCTCCTCTGCAAATTTCTGGGTAGTCATCACCAGAGGATGGCGCTGACATTAATTTCGTAACCAGTCAGCAGACAGAGTTCTGGAAAAGCGCCGGTTACCGACACACGGCTGTGCCGGGGTGAGGGCGAGCATCCAGCGCTGTCGCTGCACGCCGCGCCAGAAAGACAAGGGGGTGGTAATGCCAGGACGCTCAGCGGACAACTAGCTAAACGATCATGTGATTGCAGCGCGGGGCGCTTTTTCGGGTTGGGGCCGGGTGGTTGGACCACCCGGCGTGATGCCGCGGTATTGCGAGATCGGTAGGCCGCAACGAACAGCGTGTCCAGACCTACGACGCTATTCAATTTCTCCAGGTGTGGCGGAGTAGTGCGCCGGGTCCTCTGTCACGGTTTCCTGCTCGGTACGATGCATGTTGCGGTTAGGCACGCTGTCATTCTCCGGCAGCCCCTTAACGACACGGCCATCCTCGGTCACGATCTGTCCCTGCTCATTGCGGTGAGTTTCGAGCTTCTCCATCGGCGCGGGCGTGCCCATTGGGCTCGGACGTGAACCGGTATCGTCCTTCGGCGTGCCGGCTGGCCACTGCGCCAGGGCTGGCTGGGCGGCGCTTGCCAGTAATGCGGTCAACGCCAGTGACATCAAATGGGATCTGTTCATAGCGGTCTCCTGATCTGCATCTTCGGAAGGTTGGCGGTTGTGGCGCCCGTTCCGGCAGGCGGTCTGTGCTGGTGCGCGCTCAACGCATCTAGGCGCCCTCGGGCTGGCACACCAGCAACGCGATGGGGCCACCACTGGAATATTTGCCGGGCACCCTCGCCACGGCCTGTTCGTTTGGGCTGATCGACATCGCCGGCGACGCGGTCATCACGGTTTCTTCGGGCAGAGCGTGGAACTGGCACGACGCGACTTCCCGACTGTGGTTGGTCACCTTGATCGCTGGAACGCCCCTCAAATCAACGTCATCCGAGGATGCCTGCGGCACTCCAAGCTCCTCGACTTCGAGGTTCATGCCGTTCAAACGGGTAACGACTAGAGGCTCCTGAGCGAGCGCAGGCAGAGCAAATGCCAAGCTGATCAGCGCTGATAGAGGTCTCTTCATTCTGCTTCTCCGTTTTAGTGACTTATTCATCTGAACCGGGTAGGCGCGGCGAGTTCGGGGCCGCCAATCGACCTGTCGGACAGATCGTCGAATCAGCCCGTCACGGGCCGCTTCGATTGACCCGCCGATTATCTGGCCGAGCAACCGCGCGCCGTGCCGAGCGCCAGCAATGCCGGTACATAAGCGCGTCTTCCACAGCCTTCAACGTGCGCCGTATGAGTTGTCGTACAGCTGGCCATATCTTGTTGCAATTCACTGAACCCCGTTCGTCTTCCTAGGTCAGAGCTGAGCGTCGTGGCTCAAGGCTGCTACGCACCGCAGCTCACCCCTGCCAGGTTGTTACCCCCTACTCAAGTTGCTGAGCGCACCAATGGATAAGATTTACGCTGTCGTACTGTCTTATAAACGCAAGGATTTGCTTAAGCGTTGTCTGGATGGGATCGGTGCCCAGAGCCGCCCCTGCGACGCCATCATCGTGGTCGACAATGCCAGCAACGATGGGACCGAGGAGATGTTGCTCGAGTCAGACATCGCCAATCTCAAGGTCTATGTACTGTCCCGGAACACCGGAGCATCAGGTGGTTTCAGTGCCGGGTTTCGCATCGCGTATCAGCAAGGAGCTGACTTCGTCTGGATGATGGACGATGACGTGATTCCAGAGCCAGATGCGTTGGAACAATTGCTCGAGGCTGATCAGCGGCTCGCGGAGCGCAAACAGGCGCGCGCTTTCCTGTTGTCGATGGCGTTTACCGAGGCGGGTCTGTTGACCAACGTGCCGCGGATCGATGAGCGTACCAACGCCATCGATTACGAAAACTGGCCCGCGCTGCTGGATATCGGAGTGGTGCCGGTGCGACCGGCCACCTACGTCTCTATCCTGGTGCCGCGAGAAACACTGGCTCAGCATGGGGTGCCTTTGGCCCCCATGTTCATGTGGGGGGACGACACCGAGTTTACTCTGCGTATCAGCCAGAACACGCCGGGTTACCTTGTGGTCGCCAGCAAGGTACTGCACCTGCGACGCGTCAGTGGCGCGATCGACATCCTGCGCGAGCCTGACCCGAGCCGGATTGCGCTGCACCGGCACCTGGTTCGAAACGAGATCTTTGTCGCACGCCAATATTTCCGCAAACGACGCGTTTTGGGTCTGTTCTCCTCGCGGCTGAGCCTGGTTGCGGCAATGCTGCTGCGAGGACAGTTCGCCAAGGCACGCATCATTCTTTCCGGGCTGGTGGAAAGTGTCAGCTTCTCGCCTTCCCCTGAATCGGCCGATGCGCCGGTTGAGGCGCTGGGGGTGACCGTGCGTGAGCTGCTCCCAAAGCGGACAGACGTTCCAACTGAGGCAACTGAGCTAGCTGAGCAACGGCCGCCGGATGCCGCTGCTGCTCCCTGCACCGATAAGCCCGCTCATGACAGGCAGTCCAATCTGCGGATTCTGGTCTGCGGCGCTGAAGGGCAGGTGGGTTACTGCCTCATCAATCAGGCTGCGAGCTTTGGATTGGAAGCCATCGGCTTGTCTCGCCAAGCGTTGGACATTACCAGCGCGGAGCAGGTGCGTGAGGCCATTGAGCGCCATGAGCCGGCCTTGATCATCAATGCCGCTGCATACACCAACCTGGACCACGCCGAGGCAGAGGTGGCGCAGGCGCAAGCAGTCAATCGCGACGGTGTAGCTAACCTGGCCGCCGCCGCCCGGCAGTTCGATATTCCCTTGTTCCACCTGTCGAGCGAATACGTCTTCTCCGGCGAAGCTGACAAACCCTACCGTGAAACCGACCAGCCGACACCCAACAGCGTCTACGGCTCCACGCGTCGTGCGGGCGAGATGGCGATCAGTCAGACGTTGGACCGCTTCCTCATTCTGCGAACCAGCTGGATTTATGGGGAGCGCGGAAACAATTTCGTGAAGACGATGCTCAACCTGAGCAACAAGACCGAGGAAGTGTCGGTCGTCAGTGATCAGGTCGGTTGCCCGACCCGTGCCCGTAGCGTTGCACGCGTCCTGATTGAATTGGCGCTGCGTTATTGCCGCGACGGTGATCTGGAATGGGGGCTGTATCACTACAGCGGTGCTTCACCGTGCAGCTGGGCCGAATTCGCCACTCAGATCTTCCAGGAAGCGGAATCGGCCGGGTTGATCGACACCGCGCCGCGTGTGCTGCCGGTACCTAGCTCGAGCCTCCCACGCGCAGCGATGCGACCTGCATGGTCGGTGCTCGACTGTGCGCTCATCGAGGAGACCTTCGGCATTCGACCCAAGCACTGGCGAGAGGAATTGCGGCATGTGATTCGTCGAATCAGCGATATGCCGGTCGTGCCGTTCGGGCCTTCGCCAAGCCGGGTTCCGTACAAAGCTTATCCGTTCTGCATCAAGGAACGACCTGCACAGCTGTCCTCGTCCAGACGCTCGGCCACCGGCGACTAGACTCGCATCACAAAAGAAAACTTTTTCTAAATATTACGGTCCGAGGGGCAGGACTTTTTCGAAGGGATGTCGCCATGACAGACGCAGCGATTAAAAGAGTAGGTGTTTCGGGTACAGGGATGATCTCGCACTGTTTCGTTCGTCTGATCATGCAGCACTACAGCGATCTGCGAATAAGCCGGGTTTTGACCCGCAGAAACGTCGGAACATTGAGCAGCTTCCCGTTGGCCGAGGTGCTGACGAACTCCATTGACGATCTGATTGCGAACTCGGATGTGATCGTTGAGTGTACGGGCGATGTGTTTTTCGGTACCGAAGTGATCGAGCGTGCCTTCGAGGCCGGGGTACCAGTCGTCACTATCAATGCCGAGCTTCAGGTCACCACTGGGTCCTACCTCTCGGGCAAGGGGTTCCTGACCGAAGCCGAAGGGGATCAGCCAGGCTCGCTCGCCGCACTGCGCGAAGAGGCCCTGCAGATGGGCTTTCTGCCGCTCGTGTACGGCAACATGAAAGGTTACCTGAACCACAATCCCAGCCCTGAGGACATGGCTTACTGGTCCAAGCGGCAGGGCATCAGCATTGAGCAGACCACGTCCTTCACCGACGGCACCAAGGTGCAGATCGAGCAGGTCGTGGTCGGCAACGGGTTTGGCGCGACCATCACCCGACGCGGCCTGGAAGGGCTCGCATCCACCGATCTCAATGTCAGTGGCAACGTACTTGGCCTGATTGCCGAGGGCGTCGGCCAGCCGATCGTCGATTATGTTCTGCCCAACGGTTACTCGGCCGGCGGCGTGTTCCTGGTATGCAGACACGATGAGATGCAGGCGCCAGCAATCGAATACTTCAAGCTGGGGCCCGGTCCTTACTACGTGCTGACACGACCGTTCCACCTGTGCTCGCTGGAAGTTGGCAAAACCGTTCGCCGGGTATTGGCTGGCGGCGGCGTGCTGCTGAACAATTCTGTCTCGCCCACCCTGGGTGTTGCGGCCATAGCCAAACGTCCAATGAAGCCGGGAGAGATGATCGTCCGAGGCATCGGCGGATTCGACGTTCGCGGCGAAGCGGTGAAGCTTGCCGACGAGCTAGACCACGTACCTATCGGTCTGTTGCGCAATACGGTTCTCAAACGACCGGTTGAGCCGGGGCAGTTGATCACCTTCGACGACATCGAGGTTCAGCCGAGTCGAGTGCTGGATATCATTTTCCAGCAGCAGCAGAAAATGTTGCAGCAGGTTCAAACAAAGGCTGAGCCAGCGATGTTGTGTCAGGGCCTGCCGTGAGAGCCCGGGACGAGGCAGAGGTGTGGGCTGACGGGTACGGCTTCATGGAGTTTCAGCGGACCGGGACCGGCCTCGTCCCCTATCACCACGAATCTCGCGCTACAAACCTGCCTTTGCCAACCGCAGCGTCTGCGCCGTTGGCCGACGATAAGTCGGCCGGCGACGAAGATGGTTTCACCCTGCTGGCTTGATCGGCTGGCTTACACGGCTGAGTCTGGGCCCGGGCTGACCTCAGCGGTCGTATTGAGGGTGTTCCAAAGGTTGCACGCCAAGCGCACCACGGCACCCCCAAAGCCGATGGCCTCTGTTCGAGCATCCTGCTCGTTGTCGAATACCGTCAGCACGCTGCCATAAGAGTAAACAACTCCCCAGTGATTCATGCTTTCGTTATCTGCCTTGATGCAATCCATGGACGTCTCCTTATGTCACGGGGCGTGACAAAAATACGTCGCATAGATAGCACGGCGTCATAACGCCGACAATTGCCATTCGGCGGAGGTGCAATTAACCGCCAGACGGCAGATTGGTACTGATTGTTTAACCAGTCACGAACTCAATGCCGATATGCGCTCGCGCCGGACTGCCGCAGCGAAAAGCGCTCAATGGCTGCATCGTGTGGCAGTTCGGTAATCGCACTCTTCACGAAGTGCCACGGCGTTCGCCCGGATGCGTTTCGTGGCCCATCGGCGTGGTGTCTGGAAGGGTCACGCCTGGCTCGGCGAAATCGGGGCTGTGCACTTCCGAGTCCAATGGCATGTGACTGTAGCGCTGCTTGTCAGGAGAGACCTGATGTGGCGGCTGCTCGGTTGCGGTGAGAATACGTTTTGCCTCGCAGCGGCCGCTGATACCGCGAGCCAGAGCCATGCCGCCCATTGCGAGCTGCAGCAGGCCGGTCAAACCGCCGCGCCGCAAGCCTCGGCCCAGCATCACCAGGCCGCCTGCCACCGAGGCGCTGCGTTCCCAGCCATGCACGTTTTGCGGGGCGTTCTTGTCGAATAGATTCATAGTCATTCCTTTAATAGTGATCAGCCGTTGAGCGTGGTGCCCGTCGAGGGCGGAAACGGGTCCAGTGGCGGCAACGCTGCCCAAAAGGGGCTGCTCCAGCCTGACTAGCCTGTGTGATGCCGCTATGGCTCGTTTCGTTGGTCTTAGGTTCGGCAGCAACATAGGGGAAATCGTTCGGGACGGGAGATGAGTGGCGCGACACAAGGCTTGACAGTTGGGCATGGGTCCCGCAGATTTCGCTAAACGTAATCGAATTACGCAAAAAAATAATAGAGCGCTGCGCAGATGCGGCGCACCTTGTATGCAGCCATGGCAACGAATATGGATTCATCAGTTTTCTTCCGCTTCATCGAGTCCGCTCGTCCCCACACCGCTCAGGCGACCACCCGCTCGGTGAGCTTGATCGCTTCGGTTGGCCGATTGGCGGCTGGCGATACGCGTCGGCCAACCCAGCCAAAGCGAAGCGCGCAGAGCTGGGTGGCAATCAGGCTTGACGCCTGAATGAGTCGTTGAAATGAAGATCTTGGGTTTTCGATTGACGCTGGGCGACCATCTGGGTCGCAGTGTCCGTGGGATTTCCTGTGCGCCACCGGGTTGACCTCCAAATGACGTCAACCACCAATCGTACCGTTATTCCAAGGAGCCAATCATGGCCGACCTGTTTGAAAACCCAATGGGCCTCATGGGCTTCGAGTTCATCGAATTTGCCTCGCCCACCCCGAACGTCATCGAGCCCGTGTTGGAAAGCATGGGCTTTACCCATGTCGCCAATCATCGTTCGAAGGATGTGGCGCTTTACCGTCAGGGCGAAATCAACGCCATCGTCAATCGCGAGGCAACGGGGCTTCCGGCGTATTTTGCGGCTGAGCACGGACCGTCCGTGTGCGGCATGGCATTCCGCGTAAAGGACGCACAGAAGGCCTATTCACGTGCCCTCGAACTGGGTGCGCAGGCCATCGAGCTGCCGACTGGCCCGATGGAACTGCGTCTGCCGGCGATCAAGGGAATCGGCGGCGCGCCGCTGTATCTAATCGACCGCTTCGGTGAGGGCAGCTCGATTTACGACATCGATTTCGTATTCCTCGAAGGCGTCGAGCGTCATCCAGTCGGAGCGGGCCTGAAGCTCATCGATCACCTGACCCATAACGTTTACCGCGGGCGCATGGCCTATTGGGCGGACTTCTACGAGAAGCTGTTCAACTTCCGTGAGATTCGGTACTTCGACATCAAGGGTGAGTACACCGGCCTGACGTCGAAGGCCATGACTGCGCCGGACGGCATGATCCGCATCCCGCTCAACGAGGAGTCGTCGAAGGGCGCCGGGCAGATCGAGGAATTCCTCATGCAGTTCAACGGCGAGGGCATTCAGCACGTCGCCTTCCTGACCGACAACCTGATCGAAACCTGGGACAAGCTGAAGGCCGGCGGCACAGTCTTCATGACGGCACCGCCGGAAACCTACTACCAGATGCTTGAAGAGCGGCTGCCCAACCACGGTGAGCCTGTGGAAGAACTCAAGTCGCGGGGCATCCTGCTCGATGGTGCAGAGGAGAACGGCGAGCAGCGTCTGCTGCTGCAGATATTCTCAGGCACGGTGCTGGGCCCGGTATTCTTCGAGTTCATCCAGCGCAAGGGTGACAGTGGCTTCGGCGAAGGCAACTTCAAGGCGCTGTTCGAATCCATCGAACGTGACCAGATCCAACGCGGCGTGCTGAGCACCACCGAGTAACTGCCGAAACGGCAACCGGCTCCGGTTGCCGAACCGATCGGTCGGTTTGCTTGATGGCCGCTCGAGAGCACCCTAAGGGCACCAGCTGATGTTGGTGCCGCTTTGGTCGTGTTGCCTGCGTCATCATCCGCACCCTTATCCGGGCAAGCCCCTCAGGTCGTCGAAATTGAGTCAGGCGACGGTTATGTCGTGTCGGCACATGGCGTGGTGCTGTGGTCGCCAGCGCTGGCGTCACGATCCCTTTCGTAGCGTTGGGTGTGCGGGAACAGCGGCAGCCAATCCTCGCGACGAACCGTCCAGCACTCGTAGGTGGGCGCCAGTTGGTTGGGAGTATCAAGAGAGCCCAGATGCACTTCGATTTCGTTCGCAGTGCGCGCGAAGACGGACGAGCCGCAGCGGGGGCAGAAGAATCGACCGGCATAGCTCTGCGCTTCGCCACTGATCCTCACCGAATGCTGCGGAAACACCGCAGCGGCATAGAAGAGAGCGCCGTGATGCTTGCGACAGTCGAGACAATGACACAGGCCAACCCGGCTCGGGAGACCCGTCGCCACGAGGCGCAGGTTGCCGCAAAGGCAACCACCAGTGAATCGCTCCATGCTGTGCTACCTCTGGCAGGCGGGCAAATTGGATCTGTATGAACAGTCATAGCCGAAATGTCGAGAAGCGACCGAGCGGCCGATCAATTGTTGACCGCGACTACGCATCAGTTCCTCTGCGACGCCCGCAGGCGACCGAACACTGAAAGTCGCACTAAATCGTTCACGACAAACGTCAGCCGCTTGTTAACGCTTCACGACCGAGTGCTCGCTGTAACGGTCATCCGACCGAGGTGCGGAGAAACTGAGCGATTGCCTCGATCACCGTTTCAGGTTGCTCACGATGGGGAACGTGCTGACACCCGTCGAGCGGTAGCTTCTGAACGCTGCCGCTTCCCAGCGCGGCGACCCGATGAAGATGGTCCAGCGAACCGTATTCGTCTTCCCGGCCATGAATCGCCAGCAGTGGGCAGGCGAAGCTGGGAGCGCTTTCTTCTATCGTCCAGGTGGCGTAGCTGTTTGACAGCCAGGTGTGGATCCAGGCCCACAGAATCCATTCAGCCTTATCCCCGTGGTATTTGCGTAGCCGTTCCAGCTGGCCGGGTTCGGCGAATGCTGCCTGGGTGTCACGAATGCCCTGCAGGGTTCGGTCTTCGACGAACGCGAGGGCGGCGATGGTGATCAGCGCGCGACAGTTGTTCGGGTGATGGGCGGCAAGGCTGGCTGCCATGATGCCGCCAACGCTGTGGCCGAGTGCAATGAAGTGCTCGATGTCCAGGGCGTGCCGCACCGGCGGGAAGAATTGCTCGGCTTCGTCACGAATGAAGCTGTTGGACCAGTCACCCGGATGCGCTGCGGAGCGACCGTAGCCAAGCCGGTCATAGGCAATGACGTCGTGACCGGTAGCCTTCGCCAGGCGCTCGGGAAGGTCGCGCCACAGTTCTACGCAACCAAGGGAATCGTGCATCAGGACGATGGGCGATTTGCGTGAATCACGGACGCGCCAGCGACGGGTGAACACGTCGCCGCGTGCCGTGGATAGGACGCGGTCTTCCGTCGAAACGATCATGAGAATCCTTGTGACGCCGGTTCTGGTTGGCATCGATCTGCGCCGGGCGTCAGCGTTATGCATGGCGGCCTCAGGCAGGCCGCCTCGTCGCTGAGTAAACCGCGTGCCGTTGCGAGCTTTAAGGCCCAGGCGGCGCCGGAAGTAGTGATCAGCGGCCGCCTGTCGCGGCCATGCTCTGACGTGTGCGTCGGCGCTGGCTTCAGTTCGCCGCGGCCGCTGCCGCTGGCTGCTGTGCGGCCACTTCTCGGTCGCGCAGCAGGAACCGCTGGATTTTCCCGCTCGGGGTTTTCGGCAGTTCGCTGACGAACTCGATTTCGCGCGGGTAGGCATGGGCGGACAGACGCTGACGCACGTGCTGCTGCAACTCATCGGCCAGCGCATGGCCGGCCTGATGGCTTGCATGCAGCACGACAAAGGCTTTCACCAGTTCGGTTCGCTCCGGATCTGGCTTGCCGATTACCGCCGCTTCGATAACTGCAGGGTGTTCCACCAGGGCGCTCTCCACGTCAAAGGGGCCGACTCGGTAGCCCGAGGTGGTGATGACGTCATCGGCGCGGCCGACGAAACTGATGCTGCCGTCGACGTTGAGTTCGACGGTGTCGCCGCTCAGGTAGTAGTGCCCAACGAAGGCCTTGGTGCGGCCGCCCGCATAACCATTGAACCAGAGCAACGGTGACTGATTGCGGTCCAGTGCGAGCATGCCGGGTTTGCCAGGCTCCAGCTCGCGCTGTTGATCGTCGATGACCACGACGCGGTGCCCGGGCATCGCATAGCCCGCCGTGCCGATGCGCACGGTATGGCTCAGCGCATGGTGGTTGCACAGAACCATACCCAGTTCGGTCTGCCCGTAATGATCATGGATCGTGCAGCCAAGGCCGCTGCTGAACCAGCGGATGACCTCGGGAGTGAGTGGTTCGCCCGCGCTGCTCACGGCGCGCAGCTGCCCCTTGATCTTGCCTTCGACCTCATGCCGCGCGGCCAGCAGCAGGCGGAACGCGGTAGGTGAGCCGGCCATGTTGGTGATCTTGTATTCATTGACGACGCGACAGGTGCTGTCGACAGTAAATCCGCCCTCATAAAACAACGTCGAATGGCCCATCGCGAGCGGTCCGGTAACGGCGTAGTACAGACCGTACGCCCAGCCCGGATCGGCAATGTTCCAGAAATTGTCTTCGGGTCGGAGATCGACCGCATCGCGCATATAGGTGACGAACGCCACGATGGCCTTGAGCGGCACATGCAGCTGTTTTGCCGGCCCGGTAGTACCCGAGGTGAACATGGCGAGAAAGGGCGCCTCGCCGTCCAGCAGCACCGGCTCGAATTCGCTCGGTTGTTGATTGACCTGTGACCAGAAGTCGCCAGCTCCGTCGCCGACCACCAGACGACGCGGCGCGGCTTCGATGGCGTCCAGCTTCTCGCTGTTGGCAGCATCGGTGACGACCATCTTCGCGCCGGATTCCTTGATCCGATGCTCGACCGCTTTGGGGCCGAAGGCGGTGAACAATGGCTGATAGATGGCACCCGCGCGCCAGGTGCCGAGGATGGTGATCAATAACTCGGGCGTGCGCGGCAGCAGACCGGCAACAGTATCGCCCGGCTTGATACCATAACTGTCCAGCAGGTTGGCGAAGCGCGCCGAGGCTTCCTTGAGCTGGGCGAAGGTCCATGTAGCGCGTTGACCCTCGCGACCTTCCCAGATGAGGGCGACCTTGTCTGAATCGGCGTGGCGGTCACAGCACTCGACACAGGCATTCATCGAGGTGAGATCGCCGCTGAGAATGGCCGAGACCGTTTGCTCGTAGTCGAATTCACTGGCCGCAGTGGCATGGTCGCGCATGGCTGGCTCCTGGATCTTGTTGTTATTGGGTTGTCCGGATATTGGCGCTGCAAGGTGTCCGCAACAATGGCAAAAGCCACCAAGGTGGCTGAGCGGTTTGGACAAATGCCAAGAGCCAGTAGGGGCGCTGTTAGGCGCCACCCGCCCGTCGACAGCAATGCAGACACCATCAGCCGTAGCATGGGCGGCAACACTGATGCCGCTGCCACCGCGCTGGCGATTCATGCCTGGCGCAGAAAATGACCGGCGACGGCTGGGCTGATTGTTCTTGGGAAGCTGTTACATGCCCAGCCAAGTATTGCAGAGCCAACGACCTTGTCGGGATGTAGCTGGTCTCGGTCAGGAAAATCGATAAAAGGCATTTGTCATGGCTGCGCAGCACGAACCTCCGGTGGAGTATTGCCGCCCCAATGGGCGGTCTGCATGCCGCTTCTTGCTCTTTCCACGCGAGCGATATGCAGATCGCTAGGGCATGGTCCATGCAGGTCGAGCGCTTTTGCGAATGACTTGATACAAATCAGACCAGCCGTGGTGGTTATTGCGGTGATCGATGTGGATATGATCTGCCGCCCGTTTTGAGCTTCACGGGTCCTGACTGCCAACAACCTGAGATACCTGATGGAATCCCTCATCCAGCTGTTTTCCGAACCCACCACATGGGTGGCCGTGGCCACGCTGATCACCATGGAAGTGGTACTCGGCATCGATAATCTGATCTTCATATCGATCTTGACGAACAAGCTCCCAGAGCATCAGCGCGAACGAGCGAGGCGGATCGGGATTGGTCTCGCACTGATCATGCGTTTGGGTCTGCTGGGAACCGTGGCCTGGATCGTCCAACTCACCGAGCCGGTGATCGAGTTGTTCGGCAATGCGTTCTCCTGGAAGGACATGATCCTGATTGCCGGTGGTCTGTTTCTGTTGTGGAAGGCAACGAAGGAGATTCACCACAGCATGGACCCAACGCCCGGAGGGGACATGTTCGAGGGCAAGCCGCTCGGAAACGCGGTTGCGATGGGCTTCGGTACTGCGATTGCGCAGATCCTGCTGCTGGATCTGGTGTTCTCGATCGACAGCATCATCACCGCCGTGGGGATGACGGAGCATGTCTCGATAATGGTTATTGCCGTGGTCGTCGCAGTGACCGTAATGCTCGTGGCAGCCAACCCGCTAGCCAAGTTCATTAACGAAAACCCGACAGTGGTCATGCTGGCCCTGGGCTTTCTGCTGATGATCGGCATGACGCTGATCGCGGAAGGTTTCGGCGCTCATGTGCCCAAGGGCTACGTCTACGCAGCCATGGCATTCTCGGCGGGGATCGAGATGCTGAACATGCTTTCTCGACGTGCCAAGCGGAAGCAGCTCGACTCGACACAGGCCCGTTAAAGCGAACGACAGCGGCCGTCTTAACGGGTGATGGCCGCTTCGCCATCGATCAGAACGGAGATGCGGGGGAGGTGTCCTCATCGGGCCTGCCGCTCGGCGTGCACGATCGCAATGGCTAACTCCTGAGTTTGTCTTGTTGTAATTGCGGGTAACAATGCTGATTGGCCCGTGACCATTGCCAGGCCACTCAGGGGGCAAGTGATGCAGGAATGCGTTACTTGTCGACATGCGGCCCGCACCAATCTCCGCAGCCTGCATCGAACGTTGGAACCATCGACGTTCAATGCGAGGTGCTCCATGAGTATCGATCCGCTCGACAGACCCCACGACCAGCAGCCGGTGCCAGGGCAGGACCAGAACCCCAGCCATTCGCCTGAGCCTGATTTCATTACCGACAATCCTGATGTGCAGCCTGGTTCTGACCGTGGCAACGGCAGCCAACCCTCAGGCCCGACGAAGCGCCCGCCAGCTACCGACCCGAACGAGCCAGGGCTGGGCAATCCGCTGCCTTGAGTTCGTTAAGCTTCATAGCGCTGTACGGATGGAGCAGCCTTGCTCCCCTGAAGGGTGGCGAAGCCTCGGGGTCGGTTGCCCATAGGTTTTTCTTATCTAGGCCAACTCTTCGTCCTGGCACTGCGTCTTAAACGCGGCAGGTGAAGGCGGTCCGAGTCATTTTCGGAGCGTTTGTGGCCAGTGCTCTGCTGATGTCAATCGCCCGCTCTTGGGAAGAGTGACTCATCAGCAGAGGCTCTAATAGCAGGCGATGTCAGTGCGGGTTGTCCCCCGTCAAATACTTTGTAATTCATAGCCTTATGCTGGCGTCGTAGGTGGCGTCGTTGGCTCCACCGAGCGCATGTCTCAGCAATATTGGAAAAGCCGCGGCCGGCGCTGGCCGCTTGGCTAGCGCTCATGCGTGCCGACTGGTCATTGTCAACGGAGCGGTAGTGTGAGCGTCCCAGTGAGTGTCTCCTACGTATTGATTGCCTATAACGAGCCCTGGCGCGCTGACGAGCTTGCCCGCCTGGTCGCAGCACTGCGTCCAGGAATCCGTACTGTTCAGGTCAATGATGGTCAGGCGGCACTCCGGGTCTGCCGCAAGCAACCGCCGAGCTTTTTGATAGCTGACGGTGAGCTGGCGCAATTGGATGCTCGAAATCTATTGCACGAGCTGCGCAATCACCAGGCGACGCGGCTGTTGCCCGCCATAGTCATCAGCGATCGAGTGGACGGTGCAAGTGTTCGTGCGGTGCGTCCGTTGTCGCCGAAGGCCTATTTGAAAAAGCCTTATAGCTTGGGCGACTTGCGGGTTCGCCTGAACTCACTCTTGCCCGGTCCCCGTACAGTTAGCACACCGGCCGCTAACGCAACCGGGACGCTAAGCGACTTTCTAGAACGGATGCGCTCAAACAACGCCGGTGCGCCAGTTATGGAGTCGGTGCAGGTTGCTGTCGCAGCCTGCATGCAAACGGAAGACTGGGACCTTGCGGTGCTGGAATCGAAGCTATCGTCAGATCCTCAAATTACGGCTCGCCTGGTATCCATTGCCAATAGTGCTGGGCAGCACAGCGGTGCCGTGTGCAAGACGCTTGGCCAGGCTTTGCCGCGCCTAGGTGTGAAGCGAGCACTGAATCTAACGTTGCAGCTTGCAGTTCAGAATAATGCCACCTTGTCGGATCCTCGCTTGAAGCATCTGGCGGCTTCTAGCACCGATTATGCCCAACGCGCCGCAGAGCTTGCTCACTGGCTGGCAGGCAAACTCAAGCTCGACACAGAGATCTCCTACACCGCAGGACTGCTGCATAACATCGGCGAGCTTGCTCTGCTCAGAAGTCTGCAGGAATGGTTGGATAGCGGTGGTGAACTGACGGAGGACGAAATCCTCTGTGCCTTGCGCGAGCGCTCCGCCAGCTTTGGATCAGCCCTGCGGGCGCAGTGGCGAATACCGTTGCGGTTACGCCAGCTAATCGCCGCGTTCTATTCCCTGGGCGCGGAGGTCTTCACCCGAGAAGCGCTGGTTCTCAACGTGACCGGCTCATTGCTGCGCCTACCACCGTCCAATCCCATTGACGAGCTACTGCAAGACAGGGCGGTTCGACTGCTTCGACTTGATGAAGCGATCCTTGAGCGAGCGCCGCGTGAACGAGTCTGAACGCGAAGTCTGATCCATCGCCTCCGTTGCTTTGGGCGTGTGCAACTCGGCAAGCGTTAAATGAACCCGGAATAAGGCTGCAGCATTCCGGCCGAGCGTCAGGCAGAAGTAGCCTCGACGCTAGCGGCCCAGTACCGGCCTGTATTCCTTCTGCTAGCCGTGCGCCGTCACCCCTAAAATGTTTTTTGACGGTTTGACCAAGAGTGATAGCATTTTGACTCTACGGCTCTATGGTGCTGTCATTCGATAGCCCACCGGGGTTTCGCTGTCTGGATGGACGCGTACTTGCCTGACTGTATAGGCGCCGTTCTGGAGACTGAAAATTGTTGCGACATTGCTCTATCGAGGCCAAAGCCGGGCTCGTGGTTATCGTTGCGTTACTGGCAACGCTGATACCCATGTGGGTCATTCTTAACGCGTGGCTCAAACATGAAAACGAGTTGGTAGAGACAGCCGCGCGCAACGATGCGATGAACCTGGCGATAGCCTTTGAAGAGCATGTGCACAGTGTCGTCCGCTACGCCGACGCCTTGATACAGGACATGCGTGAAGAGCTGGTAGAGGACCCTGACGCGTTTCAGACGTTAGCCAAAACAAAACTTCCACGGTACGGCGCCCTGGTCGGCCAGCTCGCACTGATAGATGCAGAAGGATGGTTGGTTGGCACGTCTCTGGACTCGCTAGCCAAAAAAGTCGACCTGAGCGATCGTGAACATTTCCGCGTGCACCGAGACAATCTTGGGCAAGACCAGCTATTTGTGAGTAAACCCATCCTCGGCCGCGTGTCGGGAATTTGGTCCATACAATTGACCAGACCGGTCATCAGGGACGGGAAGTTTACCGGTGTGCTCGTTCTTTCGATTCCGGTTGCCTTCTTCACCGATTTCTACAAACAGATCAACATCGGACAGCATGGTCTGATCGCTTTGGTCGGTCTGGACCGGGTGCCACGCGCAGCGGCCTCTTCGATTAACCTGGATGCGCGCCTGGACGGGATGGTGGTGCCTGAGGATCGCCCCTATTTCGATAGCACTAAACCTGACGAAGGCTTCTATCGGGGACCGAGCGCCATTGACCAGATTACTCGCCTGACCGCATACCGCCGTCTGGAGGATGTTGGACTGATTGTTGTCGTTCAGCTGTCACCCGCCGAATACCTGTCAGCTTCTCGTGAGCGTCGTCAGTTCCTGATTTTTTGTGCTGCTGCCATCTCGGCCTTATTACTGGCCTTTGCTTCATATCTGTACTTTGCGACACGGCGTCATCTAAAAAACACAGCGGCCCTCAAGCGAGCGCATGACTCGCTGCGGCAGATCGTCAACATTGACCTTCTGACTGGAGCACGAAGCCGGCGTGACTTTCTCGAGACCTTGGAAAACGAGCTAGGCCGTGCGTTGCGCCACAACGCGCCGCTCAGCCTGGTGCTGCTTGATATCGATTTTTTCAAACGAGTGAACGATACGTACGGGCATCCGATTGGCGACGTCGTTCTGCGAGAACTGTCGGCACGGTGTAGCGCTGTTCTGCGCGCACATGATGTGTTCGGGAGGCTTGGCGGTGAGGAGTTCGGTTTGATTCTTCCTCAGACAGACAAGGAGGGCGCGCTGCTCGTCGCAGAGAAACTGCGCCTAGCTGTTGAGAATGCTGTCATTTCAACAGAGCGGGGCCCGGTGCAGATCACGATCAGCGCAGGCGTTGCGTGCGCCGAGTCGGCGGGAGAGGACTCAAGTCGTCTCGTTATCCGTGCAGACGATGCTCTCTACACCGCAAAGCAGACAGGTCGGAATCGAGTCTGTTTCGCGCCTGCTGCCGAAGGTTCTCCACCTCAACCTGAGACCGCAGGACCAGCAACAGTCTAGAGTTGCTCGGTACGCGCTTCGCTGGGCCGTTATGGTTGTACCGGTAAACGTGCCCTGACGGTGCGGTCCGGCCTAGTCGCCAACGCTTGGTGCACCCATCTGCGCGCTAAATCTGGCGTGCAACTTCCCGCACCCGCTTCGCTTTAGCCAAAAAGCAAGTTTCGTTGAGTTCGTCGCGCAGCTGCGCCAGATGCGGCGTCGCCAGTTTGACCACGTCCAGTTGGCCCAAAGCGGCCAGCCCTACGAAAAGCGCGGCGCAGCCCAGACCTTAGTGATACGAGCCGTCCGGCTTTTAATGCTGCTAACACGCGGCGAGTACATCGGCGTTCGACCCTGACCGCCATGGCTACGCGTCTGCAGGGGGCGGCTCGGCAAAACAAAAAATTCCAGCGCGCCCCATCTTTTCTCTCGTTCTGCACGCGTCATATAGCCCGGCCAAGCTTCTTCCCTTAGGCTATATGAGAATTATTATCTTCTGGCGATGGGTGAGCTCACCCGACAGGGAGTCGAGATGGGGGCGTATCTGGCTGAACTATTGGTCATCGAGGACGATCAGGTGCTGAGCGCGCAGTTGGGAGAGTTGCTTCGCCTGCAGGGGTATGCGGTGCGCTTGAGCCCGTTGGGCGAGAGTGGTCTGGCGATGGCACTGGCTAGCGCGCCGGACCTGGTTCTGCTGGACGTAATGTTGCCGGACGTGAGCGGCTTTTCGGTATTGCGTCGCTTGCGCGAGCAGCAACAGACCCCGGTGATCATGCTGACCGCGTGTGGAGCCGAGGAGGAACGTATCCGAGGCTTGCGTCATGGCGCGGATGACTACCTTGCCAAACCCTTCAACCTGACGGAATTGCAGCTGCGCATCGATGCCATATTGCGGCGCACACGCAGCGCCGATAGCAGGGCAGTCCAGCCCCCTTCGTTGAATATCGAAACGCTGGCGTTGGACAGACACACGCTACGCGCCCGCGTCGGAGAGCAGGACCTGGCGCTGACGCCCTTGCAGTTCCGGCTGCTCTGGCAACTGATGTTGCAACGCGGCGAAGTGCTGACCAAGCCGTATTTGTACCGGGTCGTGTTCGAGCGCGAGCACAGCGGCTACGACCGCAGCCTCGACATGCACATCAGCCGCATCCGCCGCCGACTGGCCGAGGCCGGGCTGGCCGCTGATCGCCTGCAGACGCTCCACGGCCGCGGTTATAGCTTCCAATGAACCGGCGATTGTTCTGGAAACTATGCCTTGGCGTCGCCCTTGGGAGTGTGGCGCTGTTCTGGGTCATCGCGCGTCTGAGCGGTCAGGCAGAGGAGCAGATGAGCTTCATCGATGCCGAGCACCAGCGCACCTTGCGTGAGTACGGCGCGCAGGCTGAGGCCTTGTACCGCGCCGGCGATGAAAAGGCGCTGCGGGAATGGTTGCAGCGGCTTCAGCAGCAAGAGCAAACCTGGGCGGCGATCATCAATCCCCAGTTACGCGCGCTTGCCGGAAGTGAACTGTCCGAGCGCTTCATGCGGGAGTTCAGCCTTGGGAGGGATCCGTCCTGGAAGATTCATCTCTACTTTCAGGAAAACCCGATCATGGATGTGCCGTTCACCGATGGACAGCTGCGTTTCCTGATCCAGCTGCCGCAGCGCATGCGTCCGGGGCATTACTGGTATCCGGCTCGGTTGTTACTCGAGCTGGTGTTGCCGCTGGTGTTGTTGGTCTGCGGCTGCTTGTTGCTATATCGCCACCTGATGCAGCCGCTGAGAAGGCTGGAGCAGGCGACCCGCCAGTTCAGCGAAGGGGACTATTCAGCTCGTGCGGGAGCGCTGTTGGGCTCGCGGCGCGATGAATTGGCTGGCGTGGCTGAAACCTTCGACGCCATGGCTGAACGCATCGGCGGTTTGATCATTGATCAGCGCCAGCGACTGGCTGAAATGTCCCATGAGCTTCGAACCCCGCTGGCACGAATCGAAATGGCGGTCAGCCTGGCGGAGCAGGGCGGCGACAGTGCTGCATTGCTGCCCCGCATTCGCCAGGATTGTTCGGCTATGCGTCGCTTAGTCGAGGATGCCCTGACCCTCAGTTGGCTGGAGACGGAGCGGCCAATGCTGCGTGACGAAACGCTGGATCTGACGGACTTGCTGGACAGCATTCTCGATGATGCACGCTTCGAATATCCGGATCGCCAAATCGAAACGCAGCTACCCGCCGAAGCAGAGCTGGTTGGCAGCTGCCACCGCTCGCTTGGCCAAGCGGTCGAGAACATCGTGCGTAACGCACTCGATCACACGCCGCCGGGCAAAAAAGTATGGGTTCAACTTCAGGCCGAAGCCGAAAGGTATCGGCTGGACATCATTGATCAGGGGCCGGGCGTACCACCGCCGTGGCTTGAGCGTATTTTTCAGCCGTTCGAGCGCGTCAGCGATGACCGCCCAGGTTTTGGTCTGGGGCTGGCTTTGGCCCAACGACAGATTGGTGCGATTGGCGGGCGTCTGGCAGCGACAAACCACGAGTAAGGCGGGTTGTGCATGACGATCTGGCTGCCTCGCACCGCGGACACAACGTAACAGTTGTAAAAGTGATACGCGCTAACTGTATTGTGGGTGAGAATCGTTAATACGAAACGTTCGCATTAATGGTCCGAGGTTCTTCATGCAACACTGTCCTATCCCGCTATCGCTTCTCGGTTCGCTGTCGTTTGCTGCGCTGATGGTCGCCATGCCCTGCCAGGCACAAGCGCAGACCAAGGAGCCATTGGAACTGAGCGGCAGCGAGGTAACTGCACGCCACATACAAGGCGACAGCGTCGAAGCCGAACAGCTAGAGCATTATCAAGCGGCTGACCTACAGGATGTATTCGAGGCCAGCCCCGAGGTGTCTGTCGGTGGCGGCCCCGGTGTGGCTCAGAAGCTTTACCTGCGGGGTCTTGAAGATACGCTGTTGAACATCACAATCGACGGCGCCAACCAGCCGGGCCAGACCTTCCACCATACCGGTCGTATTGGAATAGAGCCGGAGCTGCTCAAGCGTGCCGAGGTCCAGCCCGGCACCGGCGACGCAACGGCAGGGCCGGGCGCCCTGGGCGGCTCGATCCGTTTCGTGACCAAAGACCCGGACGACCTGCTGCGTGCGGGGGAGCGCGTCGGCGCGTTAGTCAAAGGGACCTACTTCAGCAATGCCGAAGGCTACAAGACCAGCACCAGCCTGTTCGGTCGGTTCAACGATGCGTGGTCTGCCATGGCGGTCGCAACCTACCAGGACCAGAACGACTATGAGGACGGCAATGGCCAGGATGTGCTTGGTACCGGAGCGCGCCAGAAGCTGGGGTTCGCCAAGCTGGTAGGGCGACTGACGGATGAGCAGACGTTGCGCCTGTCCTATGAGCAACGTACCGATGAAGGCGAACGCAGCCAGCGTCCTCAGTGGATTCCAAGCGGCTTCAATCCTTTGTTTCCGCTGGAGACGGAGCGCGAGACCCTGACGTTGAATTACGGCTGGAACCCGCAGAACAACGACCTGCTCGATGTCGAGGTAACGACCTACCATACCTCTACTGAGCTCCAGCAAGACGGCCGCTATGGGTTGTACATCGGTGACACCACCAGCGCCGGGCTGGACCTGCGCAACACCAGCGAGCTGGGCGCCCATCGGTTGACCTACGGGGTCGACTACCGAGATGACCGGACTCGGCTGGGGCCGGAGGGTGACCGAGATCTGGATGAGGAAACCGGCGATGTGCTGGGCTTCTATCTACAGGACAGCTATCAGGCTACCGAAAAGCTACTGCTCGGCATGGGCGTGCGCTACGACCGCTACCGCCTCGACGACCGCGACGGCCAGGGTTTTTCGGACGCCGGCTTCAGCCCCAACGTGAGTCTTCGTTATCAGCTGACTCCGGAACTGGCCCTGCTTGCCAGCCATGCGCAGGCGTTACGTGGGGTGCAGGTACGTGACGCGTTCAAGCTCGACGCCTCTGGCAACGATCCGGAACTGGACGCCGAAAAGGCTCGAACCAATGAGGTCGGATTCGAATATCGCCAGGGCGGGCTGGAGCTGTCCGGGCGGGTCTATGACACCCGCGTGCGTGATGCGATCTACGATCCGAGCGGCCGTCCCAACCTTTACGTCAATGGCGGGACGCTACAGACCCAGGGTGTGCTGCTGCAGAGCGCCTACTACTGGCAGCAGCTGAGCGTCGGGCTGAGCTACCACCACAACGATACCGAGCTGGACGGTGAGCCGCTGAATGTCTACGAGCACAATGGACTGGGCACGACACTGGGCGTCACCTGGACCGGTTTCGCCGATTACCGCGCGACCGACAGGTTGAGTTTCGGCTGGCAGGGCCGCTTTGTTACCGCTGTCGATTCGCTGCGTACGGGCGTAGGCACCATCGATAAGGACGGTTACGCTGTGCACGATCTCTATGCTCAGTGGGCGGCGTTGAGCGACGACCGGCTCGTCTTCAACCTGACGCTTAAGAACCTGTTCGACAAACAGTACCTGGACCACGCCAGCAACGAAGACTTCGAGAATATCCCGGGTTACGAAGGTGTTCGAGGCAGTTACGAGCCAGGCCGTGAACTGCGACTGGGAGTCGCGCTGCGTATCTGAGAAGGGTTCAAACGAAGAAAGGAGTGTTGCCGGCATCAGGTGCCGGCAACTTTATCTGATTACGTCAGCCTGCCCGGCGCTGGAGATGGTGGTCGTCAGGTAGCTGATGTGGCGCCGACAACCGCGACTCAAGTTTCTGGACGAATGCTCGCGCCTCGGACTCACTGCGAAACGTCACTTTGTTTCGGTTCATGCGAACCTCCCAGCTGCTGCCTTCGAATGACGTAAGCGGTCGGACTTGGATATCCATGATGCCTCCGGGGTCTGGAAAAGACAGACGAACGCTAGTCCTCAGTCCGCTACCCGTCAATTTGCATCATTGACGCAGTAATCAGCCGCTTCGGAATTTCAATGGCGTGGACCGCTAGCCGCCCATCCGCGCGCTGATCTTGCGTGCAACTTCCCGCAGCCGCTTCGCCGCGTCGCCGTCCGCTTCAGCCATGAAGCCAGGCTCGCCGCCGACAATGGTGATGACGCCTGCCAATCGCTGATCGCCACTGAACAGCGGCGCTGAGAGTGCGTTAACGCCGGCCATCAACAGACCGTGCACAGGCTGGATGTGGGTGCGTTGCAGTTCGCTCATGGTGTGCAGCAGCGCATCAGGAGTGGGGGCCGAGGGAAGCTTTTGTTCCGCTTCGCGCAGTTGTGCGGTTTCGGCATTGGGCATGAACGCGTTGAACACAAGCCCGGTGGAGGAGCCCAGCAGGGGTAGCACCGAGCCCACCTGCGTCACCAGCGTCACGGCACGCACCGCCTGCTCGACATGCACGACGGCCGGGCCGCGGTTGCCCCATACCGCCAGAAAGCAGGTTTCGTTGAGTTCATCGCGCAGCTGCGCCAGATGCGGCGTCGCCAGTTTGACCACGTCCAGTCGGCCCAAAGCGGCCAGCCCTACGAACAGCGCGGCGCGGCCCAGCCCGTAGTGGTTGGTCAGCGGATCCTGTTCGGCGAAACCGCTGGCCATCAGTGCCTGCAGATAACGATGAACCTTGCTGGCGGGCATGCCGACGTGCTCGGCCAGGCGCGACAAGGAGGTCGCCGGGGCCAATTCGGCCAGCGCCGTGAGGATGTCCGTGCCTACCTCGGCGGCCTGCACTTTCTGTCGACGTGGCGTCGTGTCCGCGTTGCTGTCTGCCATGGTTTCCAATGCCCGTTGTGCCGGCCTGCTTGAATAAGGCGCTGTTTATAGCTTGACGCCCCAGTGAGTTCAAATTACTTTTTGCGTAAACGCATTACGCAAAATGAGAGATAGCTATGCAACCACAACAACAAATGGGCGAAACCTCTCGATATTTGTCCGGCTTCGGCAACGAATTCAGCAGCGAGGCCCTGCCAGGCGCACTGCCGGTCGGCCAGAATTCACCGCAGACGGTGCCCTACGGGCTGTATACCGAGTTGCTCTCCGGCACTGCTTTTACCGTGGCACGCAGCGAAGCAAGGCGGACCTGGCTATACCGCATTCGGCCCTCGGCCAATCACGGGCAATACCTGCGCCTGGAGCGGCAGCTGAACAGCGAGTTGGGGCCGATCACACCCAACCGACTGCGGTGGAATCCTGAACCCATTCCCGAGAGCGCGACTGATTTTCTCGACGGGCTGACGTGCGTAGTCGCCAACGCCGAGCCCAGTCAGCCTGCCGGGGCGAGCATCTACCGCTACGCAGCCAATCAGTCGATGGAACGGGTGTTCTTCAACGCAGACGGCGAGCTCTTGATCGTGCCGCAGTTGGGTGCGCTGAAACTGGTTACCGAATTGGGCGTGCTGGAGGTTGCACCGCTTGAGATCGCGGTGATCCCGCGCGGCATGCGCTTTCGGGTCGAGCTGCTGGACTCCACTGCGCGTGGCTACGTCTGCGAGAACCACGGATGTGCGCTGCGCCTGCCGGACCTCGGACCGATTGGCAGCAATGGCCTGGCTAACCCGCGCGACTTCCAGACGCCGGTGGCGCACTTCGAAGAGCGCGACGAGCCGGTGCAGCTGGTACAGAAGTTCCTCGGCGAGCTCTGGTCGACCGAGCTGGATCACTCACCGCTGGATGTGGCCGCCTGGCATGGCAACAACGTGCCGTACAAGTATGACCTGCGCCGCTTCAACACCATCGGCACGGTCAGCTTCGATCATCCCGATCCGTCGATCTTCACCGTGCTGACCTCACCCAGCGCGGTTCACGGGATGGCCAATATCGATTTCGTGATTTTCCCGCCGCGCTGGATGGTGGCGGAGAACACTTTCCGTCCGCCGTGGTTCCACCGCAACCTGATGAACGAGTTCATGGGCCTGATCGATGGCGCCTACGACGCCAAGGCTGACGGCTTCCTGCCGGGTGGCGCCTCGTTGCATAACTGCATGAGCGCGCACGGCCCGGACCACCTGTCGACCGAACAGGCGATCAAGACCGAACTCAAACCGCACAAGATCGAAAACACCATGGCCTTCATGTTCGAGACCGGCCAGGTGCTTCGCCCCACACGCCAGGCGCTGGAAAGCTCTCTGCTGCAGACTGAATACGACAGCTGCTGGGCCGGCCTGGCCAAAACTTTCGACAAGAATCAGAAATGACAGGACGGCACAGACCATGACCGTACAAAACGATCAACGCAGCTGGGTCGAGTCGGCCAATGGCCATTCGGACTTCTCCCTCGCCAACCTGCCGCTGGGCGTGTTCAGCCGTGACGGCGACCAGCCACGCGGCGGCGTCGCCATTGGTGATTTCATCTTTGATCTGAGGGCTGCCTGCGAAGCCGGCCTGTTCGATGGTCGAGCGCTGGAAGCGGCAAAGGCGGCCAGCGGCAGCAGCCTCAATAGCTTCTTTGCGCTTGGAGCCCCAGCACGCCAAGCGCTGCGCGGCGTGCTGCAGGATCTGCTCGGCAAGGGCGCTGCTCAGCGTGAGCGTCTGCAGGGCTTGGGCGAATCATTGCTGCAACCCATGGAGCGCTGCCAGATGCATCTGCCAGCCAAGGTGGGCGACTACACCGACTTCTATGTCGGCATCCACCACGCCAACAACGTCGGCAAGCTGTTTCGGCCGGACAACCCCTTGCTGCCAAACTACAAGTACGTGCCCATCGGCTATCACGGCCGCGCTTCGACTATTGAGGTGTCCGGTGTGACAGTCAAACGCCCCAATGGGCAGACCTTGCCACCTGGTGCCAGCGAGCCGAGCTTCGGGCCCAGCAAGCGGCTCGATCACGAGCTGGAGCTGGGCATCTGGATCGGGCCAGGCAACGCGCGTGGTGAGTCGATCCCGATCGGTGAAGCGAGCAGCCATGTCGCCGGTTTCTGCCTGCTCAACGACTGGTCTGCACGTGATCTACAAGCCTGGGAATACCAGCCACTGGGCCCGTTCCTGTCGAAGAGCTTTGCCACCAGCGTCTCGCCATGGGTAGTGACGCCTGAAGCACTTGAGCCTTTCCGCTGTGCGCAACCCAAGCGTGCCGAAGGCGATCCGCAGCCGTTGCCGTATCTATTCGATGAGCAGGATCAGCAGCAGGGGGCGCTTGATATCGAACTTGAAGTGTTGCTGCTGACTGCGGCCATGCGCGACAAGGGTCAGCCAGCGCAGCGCATCGCTTTGAGCAGCACGAAGAACATGTACTGGACCGTGGCGCAGATGGTCGCGCACCACAGTGTCAACGGCTGCAGCCTGCAGCCTGGCGATCTGTTTGGCTCCGGCACCTTGTCCGGTAGCAGCCCTGAAAGCCTTGGCAGCCTGCTGGAGATCACTGCGGGCGGCAAGCAGCCGTTGGAACTGTCCAGTGGCGAAACCCGTACCTTCCTGGAAGACGGTGACGAGATCATTCTCAAGGCGAGGTGCCGTCGGGATGAGCAGTCATCTATCGGTTTTGGCGAGTGTCGCGGGCGGGTGATGCCGGCCTGATACTGAGAGCAGTGAGCAAAAAGCCCGGGCATGTTCAGACAGCCCGGGCTTTTATATTTCTATAACCGCCAATCAGGGCACCTTGGCGGTTTCCAGGGATGGTGACGGCATAGGCGCCATTGCCGTGTCTCGCATTTGTTCGGCCAAGGCTGCTGTGAAGTCATGGACAACGGACCAGCGCATATGAACCGCGTCGACAAAGGAGGTGACCGGCGTGCTCCAGTCCTTGTCCGCGTTCCAGTAGGTCCCACCGGTGGCGCTGAGGGTGTCCATGATTCGCTTGTCGAAGTCGGCCATGAAGGTGCCGTCCGGATCGTATTTTTCCTTCCACTTTGGATGCAGGGGCGTGGAGACAACCATCAGCTCACGGCCTTCTTGGGCCAGGCGCGCGCTCATCCCCTGAAGTGCTTCGAAACAACTGGAATCGAGCGGGTCCGGGCGGCCATAGAGCAGCTCGCGCGTATTGCGGGTGTCCAGCGGGCCGTCGCCGAAGCGATTGAACACCAGCGGGTCCCATTCAATCTCGCCCGCGCGCTGCGCTTTGACCGTCAAGGCATTGCGCGCCAACGACTTCGGCGAGAAATAACGCATGTAGTGTCCCCAGGGTGAGGCGTTTTCGTAGACGTAAGGGTCGACGTGCTCACGGTTGAACACTGCGGTAGGTACGCGCCAGCAACCGGCGAAATCTTGTGGGTCGGCAATCATCACCACGCTCTGAATGCTCGGCTGACGGTCGAGCAGCCAGTGCCCCACGTAAGTCGACTGGTTGGCGAACAGCCCACAGAATGCGCCGTTCATCGGCCGCACCTCTGGTAATGCCTCGGTCAGGACGTTGCCGTCCACATGGCGCCAGGCCACGGAGGAGCCGATGATCAGCAGATTCGGCGACTGAATCGGGTTCTCGCGCATGAAGTTGAGCTTTTCGTCAGCGCAGGAAATGTTGGAGAACGCGGGAGGCGGCAGGTTGCCGGTCCGATCCAGCGCCAACAGCGTCAGGCAGAACATCGCCAGCGCACCGAACAGCCCGGCAAACAGCGACAGCAGATACCGCGAACGCACCCGGCCCGGCGCGCGGGCCGTGATGCCTGCATCCTGCTCGGCATGGCTCCCGTCCTTGGGGACATCTGCTGTCTGGATCATGATTTATTTTCCCTCCAGCTTGGCGCTGATGGCCTGTGCGAAATGACCGACGTTGCGCAGCGACTCCAGCTCCGCCGTCCGAAACTTGATGCCGAAGCGCTGTTCGGCCGCAACCGTGAGCATGACGTGGGTCTGACTGTCCCAGCCCTCGATATCGTTGGCGGTCATTTCCGGGGAAAGCACAATGCTGTCGTCGTCGAACACATCGTGGAAAACCGGGGTGAGCTGCTTGAGTACTTCTGCTTCGGTCATGCCAATACCTCGATGAAATGGCGGGGTGTGCGGGGGGATTTGAGTTCGCAACGCCAGAAGGTCGCGTCTGGCTCGCTGTCGGAAAGCGCCGGATGCTGAACGAAGCCCAGCCGGGGGAAATGCTCCGCGACCATGCCGTTACGTTCGGTCGGGCGGTACTCACCGATCAATGCGCGATAGCCGGCAGCGGTGGCCGCGGCAGCCAGCACGTCGAGCACAGCGTCTTCGACCTGACGACCCAGCACGCGGCAGCTCATCAGCCAGCTGTCGATCAGCAGTTCGTCACTGGCCACGGCCGCATCCGGGCGCGCCAAGACAACGCTGATCAGACCGTTGTCGCCAAACTTGTCAGCCAGGCGGATTGCCAGGGCGACCGCCGCCGGGTCGCTGGCGATGCGCTCGACCTCCGCCTCGCTGTAACGGCGAGTGGTGAGGTTGAACTGGTTGGTCTTGTTGATCAGCTGCGTGCTGCGGGCCAGTTCGGCGGCGCCGATCGGGGTGGCGGTGAGCACCATCTCCAGTCCGCGCAAATAGCCTTCCATGTCGGTGGCCTGGCTCATTGCCGCTTTGCGCTCGGCATTCAAGGCATAGTTGCGCCCACGGGTGGCATCGTCGGAGGTAAAGGAGACGGCTTCGAAGTAGCCGGCGGCGGCTACGCGAGCAGGGTAGTCGGCTACGTCGTCCGGCAACTCCGGTACGGCGACTTCCGGCAGCTCGCGCCGCACGATGTCTCGCTCGGCCGGGTTGTCGTCGACGAACACCAGGCTGTCGAGGCCAATGTCCAGCATCGAGGCGATGCGTCGCAGGTTGCCGGCCTTGTCTTCCCAGTTGGCGACAAAGGCGGCGATGTCACTGCGCTTGAGCGCCATTTCCGGGTGATTGAACGCTGCCTCGGCCACACTCAGATCATTCTTGCTGCACACCGCGAGGATGATGCCGCGGCGCGCCAGTTGTGCTGCATAGCGCTGAAAGGCGAGAAAAGCTTCGCCACTGGGCGAGCCCTGGCCGAGATGGATACCCTCGACGCCATCGTCGCCGACCACGCCGCCCCACAGCGTGTTGTCCAGATCCAGCACCAGACACTTGCGCGACAGGCCGGCGCTGGCTGCGGCGATGCGCGCCAGCTGGTCGCCATACTGCGGCGCCAGGTTCGGGCTGACCAGTTGCTTGGCCTGGTGCCAACGCACCGGTTCGGCCAGACCGTCGCCGTAGCTGCCGCGAGCCGCTTCCCAGGCCAGATCCATCAGCAGCACGCCGTCTTCACGGGCCGCGGCACGAATGGCCGCATTGAGGCGATCGATGAGAGCGCAGGGCGAGGCTGGGACCAGCGCTTCGAACGAGCCGAAAATCGGAGGGTCGGCAGGCACGATGGTTTGCTGAACGACCTGTGCGGCATAGCGCTCACGTGCCCGGCGCCAGAGCAGGCGCAACTCGTCGACACGCTCGGCCACTGCAGCATCAACGTCTTGCTGCGAGGCTTCGAGTGGCAGCTGCAAGGGTGCATCTCTGGCATCCAGGGCCAGGACGATCAGCTGCGGAGCAAAGCTGGCGAGCTCAGGATCGTCCATCAACAAGGCCTGACGGTACATGCCATACGGCGCGACGTGCACCGAGAGCGCCAGCCGGCGTTGCAGGCCCGCGACGCGAATGGCTGGCACCAGATGATCCACGGTATGCGACGACAGCAGGGCGATGCGCAACGGCTGCAGCCCGCTGACCGAGGTTTCACCGTTTGCCAGTGCGCGCAGACCCTCGCTTGCAAGCCGATCCAGCCGGGTGGTGAGGGTGAAGTCGCGGCGGTACCCGGCGAGCTGCGCGGCCAGACCCAGGCGAACCAAGGGGTCGGCTTCCCGTTTGGCCTCGCCGATGGCGGAGCCAAGATCCGGGTGCTGCGCTAACCAGAGAAGCTGATCCATTTAGCGTGTCACTCCTTTGTTATTGGACGGTTAGAACTGGAAGTAGAGAAACTCGGTAGGCGCCACGGAAAAAGCCACCGCCAGGGCAAAGAAGCCCAGCACGCCAATGGCCATGCCGATGACCGGCGTTGGGCTCCACATGGCAATCGGGAACCAGCGCAGCAGCCAGTTCTCGCGCGGCTGGGCGTCCAGCGCCGTACGAAAGCCTGCCATCCACTGCTGCACGTTGGGCATGATCCAGACGAAGGCAAGCAGTATGGCGACGGTGAGGTAGTCGGACTTGTCGAAGTCGGTGTGCAACTCGCTCAAGCCAACCATCCCCGTCAACATGGCCATCGCCGCCGTCAGGCTGTTGGCACGGAAGAACACCATGGCCACGACTACACAGAGAAAGGTCAGCAGCACGGCGCCGGCGTGGTGCCAGAACTTGTCGCTGTCCAAGGGCAGCCCATGGCGCGCCTTGTAGGCCCGGAAACCGTGGGCGACGACCAGGTAGAAGCCGTGCAACAGTCCAAACGCCACGAACTGCCAGCCGGCGCCGTGCCACACGCCAGAGATGAACATGGTCAGCACGGTGGGGTAGGCGATCAGCACGACGAAGGTTCCGACACTCATCTTCCCTCGCCGTGGCAACGGCTTGCCGGCGGCCATCCGCTTGCGGGTGATCCGCATCACGATGGGGTTATAAATATAGGCGGTGAGAAAGCGCGTCAGCGTCATATGCCAGCGCGACCAGTAATCGATCACGTTGTGCGCCTTGAACGGGCTGTTGAAGTTCACCGGCAGGCGCAGGCCGAACAGCAAGCCCAGGCCGATCGCCATGTCGCTGTAACCGGAAAAATCGAAGTAGATCTGCAGCGTATAGCTGAGCGCGCCATACCAGGCGTCGTACAGCGAAGGCACGGTGCCGCTCGCAGCCACCGCGAAGACCGGTGAGGCGTTTTCCCCTAGCGGGTCGGCAAGGATCACTTTCTTGAACAGACCGAGCACGAAGACCGTGAGCCCCAGCGAGATATTGTCGATACGAGGGCGAAAGGTGCTGCTGTCATTGAACTGCTTGAGCATCTCGCCGTGGTGGGTGATGGGACCGGCGATCAACTGTGGGAAAAAACTGATGAACAGGCAGTAGTTGACGAAATCATGCTCGGCGACTTCGCCGTCGTGCGCGTCGACCAGATAGGCGATCTGCTGAAAGGTGAAGAACGAAATCGCCAGCGGCAGGATGATGTCGCCCACCGACCAACCGAGGTCGAAGGCACTGTCGAGTGTGCCGAAGAGAAAGCCTGTGTATTTGTAATAACCCAGCAGGGCGACGTTGGCGGCAACGCCTAGTATCAGCACAGCCTTCGAGGGCCGTCGCATCAGGTAGCCACCGATCAGGTAGTTGACCACCATGCTGCCCACCAGCAGCGGCACATAGGCGGGGTTCCACCAGCCGTAAAACACCAGCGACGCCAGGGTCAGCCATATGGCAGCAAAGCGTTGTTTGCCGGAGCCCGCGAGAAGGATGAAGCCCAGTAAAACCACCGGAAGAAACCCGGCGATAAATACCATCGAATTGAAGAGCATTGTTCTTATTCCCTATCCCTGAACAAATAACAGCCGTTCTTCGGACCGGTGCACGTTGTGGTGACCTATCACCTACCGAACTACGCTCGCTGGTGCGTTTCCGAAGTCACTCACACAAGCCTGAAGTGCCTCTTGTTGCGAACAGTTTTCAGCTGCACATAACCAATGCCTGGTCTGTTAACTGCGACACAGAGTTGTAAGGGAAAGTTGCGCCGCTCATCCCTTTGTCTAAACAGTCCAGACAGGCGGGCAAGCCAGTAAAATCAAGCGAAACGGCCGTTTTAGAGCCGTTGGCGAGAGATCGGGGAAAACGCAAAAAGAAGAGGCGGCAGGTTGCCGCATGCGTCAGGGCACACGCCGGCGCTGCGCGCTTGGATTCGCTTCGCCTCGAGTGGACGCTGAACCTAGGTAATCAGCAATTTCATCAACGCGACCAGCGTCGGAAAGTCACTAATGATTCGCCTCGAACAAGCCGATATGCAGTTACACCGCGCGCAATTCTGTATTCATGCAGCTATTTGAAGCGGAGCGTAAAAAACGCTGCTCTGTGGTTCTTTCGCGGCAAGTGTGCTGTTCGTCGCAGAACCTCCACGTGAGGTTGGACCGGCGTAAAGATCCGACTGAGTCAGTCGATGACTGATAAGTACTCACATACTCGGATGCCATCCATGCGACTCACGCTAAAAATTAAAGTCCTTCTTCTTGCGCTGGTGCCCGTCACCCTTTTTGCATTGGTCCTAAGCGGTGCCGCGGCAAAAATCCTTCACGGTCTGGCCGGCGAAGAGTTGGAAACTACCCGTGAGCGTATGATCGACGATGCTCGGACTCGGCTCGAGGATTACATGCGAATCGGTGTGAGCAGTGTGGCTCACCTCTACGAGCCGGCCGCGCAAGGGGATTTGGCCAGCCGTGAGGAGGCCATCGCCATCCTCAAGAAGATCAAGTACGGCAAAGACGGTTACTTTTTCGGCCATGACTCCAATGTGGTTCGGCTGTTTCGCGGGGAAAGTCCGGTGGATGTCGGCTCCAATCTGAGCGACCGCCGCGACTCCAACGGCGTCTACATCAACCGTGAATTGGTGGCCGTGGCGAAAAACAACACCTACTTCGTGAATTACTCATCGCCGTTGCCCGGTAACGACAAGGTATCGGTGCCAAAACTTGCCTACAGCTATTACCTGCCGAAGTGGGACTTGGCGCTGGGTACGGCGGTTAATCTCGACAATATCGAATCGGCCCTGGACCGGGTAAGGACGGACATCGACGGCCGGGTCAACTCGATCCTAACCAGCATTCTGGTTATCGCTGGCGTGATGCTGGCAGCGCTGTGCATCGCTGGCGTGGTGATCAGCAATTCCATCGTCAGGCCGATCCAGGTGATTCGCGCTCAGCTCGATGACATCGCCGCTGGCGACGGTGACCTGACTCACCGCCTGCCGGAAGATCGCAGCGACGAGCTGGGCCAGTTGGCCGGCTCGTTCAACCGCTTCGTTGGCAAGATCCACACCATGGTCAGCCAGGTTGCGGAGATGACCGGACAACTGACCGGCATGGTCGCCGAGGTCGCATCCCAGGCACAGCGCTCCGAAAAAGCCATGGAGACCCAGCGCCAGGAAACCGATCAGGTCGCTACGGCAATCAATGAGATGTCCGCTGCGGCGCAGGAAGTGGCACACAGCGCGCAAGGGGCCGCTGAAGCTGCTCAACAGACCGATCAGGAAGGTCAGCAGGCAAAAGCCGTGGTCGATACAAGTATTCGCCAGATCCATTCACTGGTTGAAGAAATCCGCAGCAGCGGCACCTCGCTGGATGCTTTGCAGCAGGATGTGCATGCGATCGTGGGTGTGCTCGACGTGATCCGCTCGATTGCCGAACAGACCAACTTGCTAGCGCTGAACGCCGCCATCGAGGCAGCACGTGCCGGAGAGGCCGGGCGTGGCTTCGCTGTCGTCGCCGACGAGGTTCGGGCACTGGCCAGTCGCACCCAGCAGAGCACCCAGGAAATCCAGGGAATGATTGACCGCTTGCAGAGCGGCGCCAAGCAGGCCGTAGCCGCCATGAGCCGTTCCAGCGAAGCGGGTGATGCCAGCAGTGCTCAGGCCAATCAGGCCGGCGCTTCGCTGGACGCTATTGCCCAGCTGATCGCGACCATCAACGGTATGAACGCACAGATCGCCAGCGCCGCTGAAGAGCAGACGGCGGTAGCAGAAGAGATCAACCGCAGCGTTCACCAGATCGCCACAGCAGTGGAAAACGTCGCCGAGGAAACCCAGCAGGGCGCCCAGACCGCGCGCAACCTGGCAAATGTGGGGGAACGTCTGGGTGGATTGGTGCGCCAGTTCCGCATCTGACACGGCCTGATCTGGTCAGATCGGGCTCATTTCAGCCTTAAAAAACCAAACCCCGCACATGCGGGGTTTTCCGTTTAGCGCAGGCTAGCGCTCAAATAGCCGGTCTTAGCCTACCTGCCAAAGACGTAGCGGCGGCACCCTGCGCATCCATCTCCGTGCTCACGTACGGTGGAACACGCTTCATCGATCCACCGGGTGGCGATCCACCGGGTGGCGCCCCACCGAGCGATGTCACGGTGGATGTAAAAAGCGACATCCACCCTACCGGGTTACAACCCGTTTCACCGCAATGCCAGTCGTCGTCTGCACGCCGTAATAATGGCGCTAATATATTGACCTTCCTGTGCGAAACTTATACAAAGCGGTCCGTTCCGTTCCTGTTTTGTAACACTTAAAGAAGGTTCCCATGAAAGGGTTACGTAGTCTCTTGCTCGATCTGAGCGTACGGCGCAAGTTGCTGACAGGCTTTGGCCTGGTGCTGCTGATCACCTTGATCATCGCGTGGATAAGCTACAACGCGCTGGATTCCGTGTTCGAACGGTTCGCCAAACTCAACCGTGTGGCTGAAATCAAGTCGCTCGTTTCCGATGCCCGACAAGGCGAAAAGAACTTCCTGCTCAGGCGAGATGCGGTCTTCTTGGAGGAGGCAAAAGACGCTGTCAACAGAACCATTGCCGTCGCGCAGGAAGCCCGTGAGTCCTTCGAAAGCGCAGATAGCATCCAGCTGATGGATCGCATTGAGCAGGATGGTAACGAGTACCAGGCCCGGCTTGCCCAGCTTGCCGATGCCATGCGTCAACGGCAGAAGGCTGAAGACAACATGGAAGAAGCGGCTCGTGAAGCCCTTGCAGGCTTCAATGCAGCCGAAGCGGAGCTGCGTAGGAGGGTGCAGGAGCAGATTGTCGCCACCGGTGACGCCGAAAGCATCCAGACCCTGGTCCTATCCGACCAGGCATCCAACCTTGCCAAGCAGTTGTTCGATACCCGCCGGCTGGAAAAGAATTTCGTGAGCGGCGGTAACCCGCGCGACGCAGAGGCCCTGCTGGCCCAGCTCGACGTCTCAGCTCAGGCGGGCGGGGAGTTGAAGGCCAGCCTGCCGGACGGCCGCAGCAGCGAAGCGCTAGCCCAGGCGCTCGGTCGTCTGGACCAGTATCGGTCGGAATTTCTCGACTACCGCAAGGCACAGTCGGATCGCATCGCCAGCGAAGACGCACTGACCGAGAGCGCCCGGATGATCGTCGACGTTGCGCAGACGGCCTATGCCAGTCAGCTCGAGGAGCTGCGTACCGAGCAACGCCAGGTGCGGACAGTGCTGATCGTCGCCACGGTGATCGCACTGGTGCTCAGCGTGCTGTGTGCGGCGCTGATTACTCAAATGATCGTCAAGTCCTTGCAGGAGGTTGTTGCAGTGGCACGTCGTGTAGCCGATGGCGACCTGTCTACCGATCTGACGGTTGATCGCCGCGATGAACTTGGCCAGTTGATGCAGGCCATGCAGCAGATGAGCGAGAGCCTGCGCTCTTTGCTGACCCGGCTCTCGGACGGGATTGCGCAACTCGCCACTGCCGCAGAACAGATGTCGGCGGTGACCGAGCAAACCAGTGTCGGTGTAGGCCAGCAGAAGCTTGAAACTGACCAGGTGGCCACGGCGATGAACGAGATGACAGCGACCGTTCAAGATGTGGCTCGTAACGCGGAAACCGCCGCACATTCGGCGTCGTCTGCTGACATACAGGCCCAACAAGGCCGTTCGGTTGTCAGGCAGACCATAGAACATATCGAAGAACTGGCTCGCTCGGTTGGCGAGTCCGCCGAATCCATTGAGCGGTTGAAACACCACAGCGCCGGTATCGGCAATGTGCTCGATGTGATCAAGAGCGTTGCCGATCAAACGAACCTGTTGGCACTCAACGCTGCGATCGAAGCGGCCCGTGCAGGGGAGGCTGGGCGTGGATTCGCTGTGGTGGCGGACGAAGTCAGATCGCTCGCGCGGCGAACGCAGCAATCGACGTCGGAGATCGAGCAGCTGATCGTCGCGCTCCAAACCGGGACCGAAGGCGCTGTGCAGGTAATGGGTAAAAGCTGTGATCTTGCGGATCAGACCGTCGAGGCAGCACAGCTGGCCGGTGAGGCGCTGACGGCCATCAACGATGCGGTTTCAAGCATCCAGCAGATGAACCAGCAAATTGCGACGGCCTCCGAACAGCAGAGCGTGGTTGCCGAGGAGATCAATCGCAGCGTGTCCAAAATCCGCGATGTGGCAGATCAGTCCGCTGCGGCTACGGAGCAGACTTCGGCTGCCAGTTCCGATCTTGCTCGGCTGGGCGGTGAGTTGCAGGCCCAGGTAAGCCGATTCCGTCTGGTCTGAGGCCGCGGGGCGAGTTTGCTAGCCAGCTTCTGGCGACAGGTGCGAAAAAGCGAAGGGCTGGGACCGTTACGGTGCCAGCCCTTTTTTTCAGCCGAAGAAATACAGACAGCCTGAAATGACGATGCCCGAATACACCAGCATCAGCAGGCAATAGCCCATGATGTCGCGCGCGCCGAGCCCAACGATGCCGAGGATCGGCAATGCCCAGAACGGTTGGATCATATTGGTCCAGGCGTCCCCCCAGGCAATCGCCATGGCTGTGACGGCTGGCGTCACGCCGAGCGCCTGGCCAGCCGGCAGCATGATCGGCCCTTGCACAGCCCATTGGCCGCCACCGGATGGCACGAAGACGTTGACCAGCCCAGCGCTCAGGAAAGCCAGCACCGGGAAGGTGTCAGCCGAAGACCAGGCGATGAAGGTGTCGGTGATCTGCCGGCCCAGTGACAATCCTTCGGCGTTGGCGCCGACCATCATCCCCATGATTCCGGCG
The DNA here is from genome assembly GCF_902506445.1 of Pseudomonas sp. 9Ag. Taxonomy (NCBI): domain Bacteria; kingdom Pseudomonadati; phylum Pseudomonadota; class Gammaproteobacteria; order Pseudomonadales; family Pseudomonadaceae; genus Pseudomonas; species Pseudomonas sp. 9Ag. The sequence continues at coordinate 1,744,438 of NZ_LR733836.1, read as the reverse complement.
TAGAAGGGGAACTGGATGACGATGCCGCTGATGCCCCCGATCCCGTCCTGTACCGCACGCATGTAGCGTTCTGGCGAGCCGTGCAGCGCCAGGCCGATAAACAGGAACAAGCCGATGACAATGTTCAGCGTGAGGGCGAAGCCGTTCTCGGCGAAGTAGAAACCGAAATACACTACAGCCAGCGCAACGATGATCACGTTGAGGATGCGGCTGTCGTCCATGCGCTGCGCCAGGGTGTTACGCGGCAGGGCCTCATGGGCGGGGTCGAGCAGTTTTGCAGGGTCTGCAACTTTCGGGTCTTTCGGATGCATGGCCCAATTGAGGATCGGCAGACCGATCACCAGCAGCGCAATGATGGTCAGGTTCATGGTGGTGAACAGAGTGTCGCCGACGCCGATGGCGGCCGTCACCACGCCGCCGGTCATGCGCTCCAGGTCTGCGCCTCCGGTGGCCAGCGAAAGGGGAATGGAACCGGACAGTCCGCCGTGCCAGATCAGAAAGCCCGAGTAGGCCGCAGCGACCAGCAGTGGATAGTCGACGCCTTTTACTTCACGGGCCAGGGCACGGGCAAACACCGCACCGATCACCAGGCCGAAGCCCCAGTTGATCCACGAGCCTGCCAGCGCCACCAGCGTAACCAGTACTACCGCACGGCCCGGCGTGCGGGCGGTTCGCGCCAGGCCCGCCAGCAAACGATGGATCAAGGGGGCGCTGGCCAGGGCATGGCCGGTGACCAGGATCAGCGCCATCTGCATGGCGAAGGTGAGCAAATTCCAAAAACCCGTACCCCAGTGCTGGGCCATGGCGGGCAAACCCTGGCCGGTGACCAGCATGCTGGCGGCGAGGACGATGAGGCTTAGGAGAATAGCAAACACGAAAGGCGAGGGGAGGTATCGCTGAATGAGCTTGACGCTCAAAGCGGTAACGGAGCTGAGCATGGCTATTGATCCTTGGTTGTTCTTCTTTTTAAGGCGGCGCACGTGCGTGGCGTGCGCCGCAGTCATTTCGATACGTCGAGGCGGTCGGTCCTGACCGCAGCGTTAATCCTCCTCTATGAGCCAATGAGGTTGGTTCAGCCGCGCTCGATGGCCAGCGCAACGCCCTGGCCACCGCCGATGCACAGCGTGGCAAGGCCTTTTTTCGCGTCGCGGCGGATCATCTCGTGCAGCAGCGTGACCAGCACCCGGCAGCCCGAGGCACCAATCGGGTGGCCCAGGGCGATGGCGCCGCCGTTGACGTTGACCTTGCTCGCATCCCAGCCGAGCTCTTGCCCCACCGACAGTGCCTGAGCGGCGAAGGCCTCGTTGGCTTCGATCAGGTCCAGCTCGTCGAGCGACCAGCCGGCCTTGTCCAGGCAGCGACGGGTGGCTGAAACGGGCGCAATCCCCATGATCGCCGGGTCAACGCCCGCATTGGCGTAGGCCTTGATCGTCGCCAGCACCGGCAGGCCGAGGGCCTTGGCTTTGTCGGCGCTCATCAGCAACACCGCCGCGGCGCCGTCGTTGAGACTGGAGGCGTTGCCGGCAGTGACCGAACCGTCCTTCTTGAAGGCCGGCTTGAGCTTGGCCAGTGACTCGGCGGTGGTGCCGGCGCGCGGTTGCTCGTCGGTGTCGAAACGCAGCGGATCACCTTTGCGCTGAGGGATTTCGATGGGCGTGATCTCGTCGTTGAAACGCCCGGCCTCGATGGCGGCGACTGCCTTCTGCTGCGATGCGGCAGAAAATGCGTCCTGCGCTTCACGGCTAATCTCGTACTTGTCGACGAGGTTCTCCGCCGTGATACCCATATGGAAATCATTGAAGGCATCCCAGAGACCATCGCTGATCATGCTGTCGACCAGCTCGGCATGGCCCATGCGCAGCCCGGTGCGTGCCTTAGGCAGCACATAGGGCGCGAGGCTCATGTTTTCCTGGCCCCCGGCAATAACCACCTCGGCATCGCCGCAGCGAATGGCCTGGGTCGCCAGATGCAGCGCCTTGAGCCCCGAACCGCACACCTTGTTCAGCGTGAATGACGGTACGGCATGGGGCAGGCCGGCCTTGATCGACGCCTGACGCGCAGGGTTCTGGCCGGAACCGGCGGTCAGTACCTGGCCGAGAATGACTTCGTCGACTTCGGCAGGGTTGAGTCCCGTCTGCTCGAGCAGACGCTTGATCACGGCAGCACCCAGATCAGGCGCGGCGATGTTGGCCAGGCTGCCTTGGAAGGCGCCAATGGCAGTGCGGGTGGCGGCTACGATAACGACGTCTTGCATGAAAGATTCTCCAATCCGAAACGGGAAAAGCCCCGCATGCGTTGTGCGCACCACGAGGCTCTCGAACGACGCCGATCAGGCGAACTGCATTTCCGGCACGTGATCCGGGACCACCAGCTCACCGGCAGTCTTGGCGACGATCTCCTCGACGCTCACGCCCGGCGCGCGTTCCTTGAGGACAAAGGCGCCGTTCTCGATCTCCAGATAGGCCAGATCGGTCAGCACCCGCTTGATGCAGCCGGCACCGGTCAGCGGCAGGGTGCACTTGGGTAGCAGCTTGGACTCGCCATCCTTGGACGCGTGCGTCATCAGCACGATGATGTTTTCGGCGCCAGCCACCAGATCCATCGCGCCGCCCATGCCTTTGATCAGCTTGCCGGGGATCATCCAGGAGGCGATGTTGCCCTGCACGTCGACCTCGAAAGCGCCGAGTACGGTGAGATCGATGTGGCCACCGCGGATCATCGCGAAGGATTCGGCGGAGTTGAAAATCGACGCCCCGACCCGGGCGGTGACAGTCTGTTTGCCGGCGTTGATCATGTCGGCGTCGAGCTCTTGCTCGGTGGGGAAGGCGCCCATGCCGAGCAGGCCGTTCTCCGACTGCAGCATCACTTCCATGCCTTCCGGCACGTAGTTGGCAACCAGTGTCGGAATGCCGATGCCCAGGTTCACGTAGTAGCCGTCCTGCAGTTCACGGGCGACGCGCTGAGCCATTTGTTCGCGAGACAGTGCCATCGTCTATTCCTCTTATTCTTTTGATTAGCTGCGGACGGTGCGCTTTTCGATGCGCTTTTCGAAGGTGCCGCAGATGATGCGGTCAACGTAGATGCCAGGCGTGTGGATCTGGGTGGGGTCGATCTCGCCGGGTTCGACGATTTCCTCGACCTCCACCACGGTGATCCTGCCGGCGGCCGCGGCCAGCGGATTGAAGTTCTGCGCGGTGTGACGGTAGATCACGTTGCCGTAGCGGTCGGCCTTCCAGCCTTTGACGATGGCGAAATCGCCGGTAATGGCGTGCTCGAGGATGTGCGGACGGCCATTGAAATCACGCACGTCCTTGCCTTCGGCGATGGGGGTGCCGTAGCCGGTGGCGGTGTAGAAGGCCGGAATGCCGGCTCCGCCTGCGCGCATCTTTTCCGCCAGAGTGCCTTGGGGCGTCAGCTCGACCTCCAGCTCGCCGTTGAGCAGCTGCTTTTCGAACAGCGCGTTCTCGCCGACGTAGGAGGCGATCATCTTGCGGATCTGCCGATCCTCCAGCAGTACCCCGAGGCCAAAGCCGTCGACGCCGCAGTTGTTGGAAACGACTGTCAGATCGCGGGTGCCCTTGCGCTTGATTTCGGCGATCAGGTTTTCAGGGATGCCGCAGAGGCCGAAGCCACCGGCCAGAACGGTCATGCCGTCTTCGAGGCCTTCAAGTGCCTCGGCATAGGAATTCACGCGCTTGTCGAAACCAGCCATAAACCTTTCCTTCTTGTTGTTGGAGACCTGATCGTGATGATGACGGGGTCGTGGCTTGAGTCTTCCCCTGATGGGTGGATTTGTTAAGTTGATTTTTAAGCGCTATTAATTGATAAATCGAAACAACCTATCGGCTACCGCAACCCCGTTGCTCCTGGACGCTGCTGATGACCGTCAAACAACTTCGCGCATTCCTGGCTGTGGCGCACACCTTGAGCTTTGCCCAGGCCTGCGAGCGTCTGCATCTGTCGCAGTCGGCGCTGAGCCTGACCATCAAGGCGCTTGAGGACGGCCTGGGAGGGCGGTTGTTCAGCCGCACCACGCGTGCCGTCAGCCTTACCCCTGAAGGCGAAGCGCTGCTGCCGCTTGCGCGTCGCTTGCTGGCCGATTGGGATAATGCCGAGGATGAGTTGCGTCAGCGGTTTACGCTGCGACAGGGGCGGGTAGTGCTGGCCTCGATGCCGTCCTTTGCCGGCAACCTGCTGCCGGCGGTCCTGCGTACCTTCCGCGACCGTTACCCCTCGATCAGCGTCACCGTGCATGACGTGATCAACGAGCAGGTGATGGAGATGGTCCGTGACCGCCTGGTGGAAATCGGCATTGCCTTCGAGCCCGAGCCCAGCACACCGCTGACCTTCACGCCGCTGTACACCGACCGCTTCGTGGCGGTGGTGCCGGCTGACTCAATGTTGGCGAGCCAGACGGAAGTGAGTTGGGACGCCTTGCTGGAATATCCCTTCATTACCCTTCAGCGCCCCTCGACGGTGCGCGTCATGCTTGAAGACCACCTGCGCCCGCGGGGCCGTCAGTTACCGGTGCAGTTCGAGAGTCACCAGCTGGCAACGGTGGGGCGCATGGTGGGCAGTGGTCTGGGTGTCAGTGCCGTACCGGCGCTGTGTCGTCAGCAGATGCTGGAGCTCGGTGCTTGCTGTGTTGCACTGACCGATCCGGTGATCGAGAAACCGGTGGGCATCCTGACCAAGCCCGGTCACGAACTCTCGGTGGCGGCGCAGGCGATTGCAGACACCTTGCGCGCAGAAACGAACTATCCATACGGTCCTGCCTGAGCGCTCGAGGCCACGGCAGCAGTGACTCTGTGCCTGAGGGGATCCTTCGAAAGCGTGCGGTAACCGGCCGTCTGGGATGTCGAAGTCCGGACCGATCTTCTATGCTCTTGGCAGTTATTTGCTTCGCAGCCCGACCGACCGGCCAATGCCCGGAATCAGGTATGGGCAGGCCTGGCGCCGCTGTACTGGCGCGGCCTCACCATAATAAAGACAAGAGTGCCTCGCGATGGACAATCTGCTGAATAGCAAAAGCCGGATCTTCGACCGGGTCGACCCTCACCTGGTCTCGGAGTACGTCAATCAGCACGTCGGCACGCACTGCATTCAGCTGCCGCGCACGGGCCACCCGCAAGCCAGCCTCAGCCATTGCACCTTCGGCAAGCTCGATCTCTGCAAGCTAAGCTACGGCGGCAGTGTCCATGTCACCTCGCCAGCTCTGGAAACCATCTACCACCTGCAACTGCTGCAGCGCGGGCATTGCCTGTGGCGAGGTCGTGGACAGGAGCACTATTTCACCCCAGGCGAGCTGCTGCTGATCAACCCGGACGACCCGGTAGACCTGACCTACTCCGACGATTGCGAGAAGCTGATCGTCAAGTTACCCGCTTCTTTTCTTGAAAAGGCCTGCGCCGATGACCAGTGGCGAGCGCCCGGTGAGGGCATCCGCTTTACCGCCAGCCGTTACGAGCTCAAGCAGCTCGACGGCATCGAAAGCCTGCTGGGCCTGATTTGCCAGGAAGCCGAAGCTGAACATTGCGTGCCTCAGCTGCAGGATCAGTACAGCCGCATCATCGCCTCCAAGCTGCTCTGCACCCTGGCCAATAACATCTACCGTGAGCCGCTGAGCGAGAGCTGCCCGTCGTTCGGGCGCATCACCGATTACATCGACGAACACCTCAAACACGACATCTCCATCGAGCAGCTGGCGCAACTGGCGAACATGAGCGCGCGTTCGCTGTACACGCTGTTCGAGCGCAAGGTTGGCACCACGCCGAAGTCCTACATCCGCCAACGCAAGCTGGAGCAGATCTATGGGCGCCTGAGCGACCCCTCGGCCAAGGTTCGCAACATCACCGAAATTGCCATGGACTACGGCTTCCTCCATCTCGGGCGATTCTCCGAAAGCTACAAGAGCACCTTCGGTGAGCTGCCGTCGGACACCCTGCGCAAGCATCACTAGTCTTCCGCTTGGCGGTAGTGCAACTGCTTGCGCTGTGCGCCATCCCACGGCGCTTGGCTGGCGATTCGATTCCCAACCGCGCGGGCGAACTCTCGCGTTGCCAGAGTGCCTATGCTGATGGAAAGCCGGCCAGCTGCGGATATCCTCTGCGGGCAGCGCTGGTCCATAATCCTGACTAAATCGCTCGGCAAGGAATATTGGCATGCAAGGGGCCGCGTCGAACACGCTGATGGGACTCGATGATCGTTACCGCCTGTTGATCGAAGCGGTAACCGACTATGCGATCTACATGCTCGATATCGATGGCCGTGTCGTCAGTTGGAATGCCGGCGCGAAGCGTTTCAAGGGCTACGAAGAGGCCGAAATAATCGGCGAGCACTTCTCCCGCTTCTACACGGCTGAGGACCGCGCGGCCGGCATGCCGCAGCGGACTCTGGAGCTGGCGGCGAGGGGCCGGTTCGAAGGCGAGGGCTGGCGGATGCGCAAGGACGGCTCGCGCTTCTGGTGCCATGTGGTGGTTGACCCGATTCGTTCGCCGGACGGCGCCCTGATCGGTTTTGCCAAGATCACCCGCGACCTCACTGAGCGCAAGCTGGCCGAGGAATCGCTCAAGCAGAGCGAACAGCAGTTCCGGCTGCTGGTTCAGAGCGTCACCGATTACGCCATTTACATGCTGGACCCGACCGGGCTCGTCACCAACTGGAACGCGGGCGCACAGCGCATCAAGGGTTATCGGCCCGATGAAGTGATCGGTCAGCACTACTCGCTGTTTTTCACCGAGGAGGATCGGCAGAACGGCACGCCACAACGAGGCCTCGCCACTGCGTTGCGCGATGGTCGGTTCGAGAGTCAGGGTTGGCGGGTGCGCAAGGACGGTTCACAGTTCTGGGCGAGCGTGGTGGTCGACCCGATTCGCAGCGAGACCGGCGTTCTGATCGGCTTTGCCAAGGTGACCCGCGATATCACCGAAACGGTCGAGGCGCAGCGCGCACTGGAGAAGACGCGCGAGGCGCTGTTCCAGGCGCAGAAGATGGAATCGCTCGGCAGGCTGACCGGCGGCATCGCCCATGACTTCAATAACCTGCTGATGGCCGTGCGCGGCGGCCTCGAAATCGTCCGTCGGCGTGTGGAAGGCGATCCGAGAGTCGTTCCCTTGCTGGACAACGCCATCCAGGGTGCGCAGCGGGGCATATCGCTGTCCCAGCGCATGCTGGCCTATGCACGACGCCAGGAACTGCACTTCGAGTTGGTCGATCTGTCTGCTCTGGTGCGCGGCATGGCGGATCTGCTCAGACAATCGCTCGGTCCCTGTATCGACATCGAAACGCGCTTTCCGCTTTCGCTCCAGCGCGTCATGGCGGATGCCAATCAGGTCGAACTGGCGCTACTGAATCTGGCCGTAAACGCACGGGACGCAATGCCCAATGGCGGCACTGTCACCATCTCAGCAGGCGAACATCGCTTCGATAACAAGGAGGGGCCTTTGGAACCGGGCAACTACGTGTGCCTGGCGCTGACCGATGAAGGCTCGGGGATGGACGAGGCGACGCTTGCACAGGCGATGGAACCGTTCTTTACCACCAAGGGCGTTGGCAAGGGCACGGGCCTGGGACTCTCAATGGTTCATGGCTTGGCCGCTCAGTCGGGCGGGCGTTTGTTGCTCAAAAGCGAGAAGGGCCGCGGTACCACCGCCGAGCTGTGGTTGCCCCTGGCGGTCAGTGCGGTTGCACCGGCTAAGCCTGACAGCGTCCAGCAGCCGGAGCCACAGTGCCTGATGGCGCTGCAAGTGCTGGTGGTCGATGATGATCCGCTGGTGCTGATGACGACCGCGGCAATGCTCGAAGAGCTTGGTTGCGAGGTGATCGAGGCAAGCTCTGCCGAGCAGGCGATCGAGGTGCTGACGCAACATCAGGTCGATCTGGTGCTGACCGATCAGGCCATGCCGCAGATGACAGGCACCCAGCTGGCCGACTTCATCCGGAACCGCTATCCGCAACTGCAAGTAATTCTCGCGACCGGTTACGCCGACAAGCTCGGAGGGGGCGCCGGCAACCTGCCTAGACTGGGCAAGCCGTTCGATATGGACGCGCTGGCCGAGAAGATTACAGCGGTCATGAGCCAGCCCTGAGGGCAGGCACGTCTGATCAATTCCTCTCGTAATCCGCACTGACGCGATCAACCGGCGCCGCTTATGGCGTCACGGCTTGTTGCGCAAGGTCGTCCGGCCTGTTCGGGCCACGCTCTCCATTGTTTTGCAGAAAACGGATAAAGGTGCTGCAGGAATCGGATATTGATGCCGTCTCCCGCGCCGTAGCCTTCATCACGTAGACACAATAACAATGGAGGCCCCGGCCATGTCCCTGGGATTCGACTACCTTGATTCGCTGCTCGAAGAAGATAAAGAGAAGGGCGTCTTTCGCTGCAAGCGCGAGATGTTCACCGACCCTCGATTGTTCGATCTGGAGATGAAACACATCTTCGAGGGCAACTGGCTGTACCTCGCTCACGAGAGCCAGATTCCCGAGAAGAACGACTACTACACCACCCAGATGGGTCGCCAGCCGGTCTTCATTGCTCGCAACAAGGAGGGCGAACTCAACGCCTTCATTAACGCCTGCAGCCATCGCGGCGCCATGCTTTGCCGCTTCAAAAGCGGCAACAAGGCGACCTACACCTGCCCGTTTCATGGCTGGACCTTCAACAACTCGGGCAAGCTGCTGAAGGTCAAGGACCCGAAGGAAGCTGGCTACCCCGAAAGCTTCAACTGCGACGGCTCCCACGACCTGAAGAAGGTCGCCCGCTTCGAGTCCTATCGCGGCTTCCTGTTCGGCAGCCTGCGTGAGGACGTGGCGCCACTGGAGGACTTCCTCGGCGAATCGAAAAAGATCATCGACATGGTGGTCGACCAGTCCGCTGAGGGCATCGAAGTCCTGCGCGGCTCGTCCACCTACGTTTACGAAGGCAACTGGAAGCTGCAGGCGGAAAACGGCGCCGACGGCTACCACGTCACCGCGGTGCACTGGAACTACGCCGCCACCCAACAGCAGCGAAAGCTCAAGGAAGCGGGCGACGACATCCGCGCCATGAGCGCCGGCGGCTGGGGCAAGAAGGGCGGTGGCTTCTACTCCTTCGAGAACGGCCACCTGTTGCTCTGGACCCGCTGGGACAACCCGGAAGACCGTCCGCTTTATGCGCGCCGCGACGAGATGATCGCCGAGGTCGGCCAGGCGCGGACCGACTGGATGATCGAGAACTCCCGCAACCTCTGCCTCTACCCGAATCTGTACCTGATGGACCAGTTCGGCTCGCAGCTGCGCATCGCCAAGCCAATCTCCGTCGACAAGACCGAAGTCACCATCTACTGCATCGCGCCCAAGGGCGAGAGCGCCGAAGCCCGCGCCCGCCGCATCCGCCAGTACGAAGATTTCTTCAACGTCAGCGGCATGGCCACCCCCGACGACCTGGAAGAATTCCGCGCCTGCCAGCAGGGCTTCGCCGGAAGGGCGATGGAATGGAACGACATGTCCCGCGGTGCCAAGCACTGGATCGATGGCGCCGACGAGGGCGCGCAGGAGATCGACCTGCATCCGCTGATGAGCGGCGCACGTACCGAGGATGAAGGCCTGTTCGTGCTGCAGCACCACTACTGGCAGCAGCAAATGATCAAGGGGCTCAAGGAAGAGCAGGACCAGCTGATCCACGTGGAGGGTGCGTGATGACTCTTTCCTACGACGCCGCGCGCGACTTCCTCTACCGCGAAGCGCGCTATCTGGACGACAAGGACTGGGAAGCGTGGCTCGAACTCTATGCGCCGGACGCCACCTTCTGGATGCCGGCCTGGGATGATCGCGACCAGCTGACCCAGGACCCGATGAGCGAAATCTCGCTGATCTGGTATGGCAACCGCAGTGGCTTGGAAGATCGGGTGTTCCGCATCCGCACCGAGCGCTCCAGCGCGACCATTCCGGATACGCGCACGAGCCACAACATCAGCAACCTCGAACTGCTCGAGCAGGCCGATGGCGTCTGCAAGCTGCGCTTCAACTGGCACACGATGAGCTTTCGCTACAAGACGGTCGACCACTTCTACGGCACCAGCTTCTACACCCTCGATACCCGCGGCGAGAACCCGCTGATCAAGGCCAAGAAGGTCGTGCTGAAGAACGACTACATCCGCCAGATGATCGACGTGTACCACCTCTGAGGGCGCCGCCATGACTCACAAGATCGCATTGAACTTCGAAGACGGCGTCACCCGTTTCATCGACGCCAACTTAGGCGAAACCGTCGCCGATGCCGCGTACCGCCAAGGCATCAACGTCCCGCTGGATTGCCGGGACGGTGCCTGCGGCGCCTGCAAGTGCTTCGCCGAAAGCGGCCGCTACGACCTCGGCGAGGAATACATCGAGGATGCGTTGAGCGAAGCCGAAGCCGAGCAGGGCTATATATTGACCTGCCAGATGCGCGCCGAAAGTGACTGCGTGATTCGTGTGCCGGCCGCTTCGGACATCTGCAAGACCCAGCAGGCCAACTACCAGGCTGCGATCAGCAATGTGCGCCAGCTCTCCGAGAGCACCATTGCGCTGTCGATCAAGGGCGAATCGCTGAACCAGCTGGCCTTCCTGCCCGGGCAGTACGTGAACCTGCAGGTGCCCGGCAGCGACCAGACCCGCGCCTATTCCTTCAGCTCGCTGCAGAAGGACGGCGAGGTCAGCTTCCTGATCCGCAACGTGCCGGGCGGCCTGATGAGCAGCTTTCTGACCAACCTCGCCAAGGCCGGGGACAGCGTCAACCTGGCCGGCCCGCTTGGCGCCTTCTATCTGCGCGAGATCAGGCGGCCGCTGCTGTTGCTGGCGGGCGGCACCGGCCTCGCGCCGTTCACCGCGATGCTGGAGAAGATCGCCGAGCACGGCAGCGAGCATCCGCTGCACCTCATCTACGGCGTCACCCACGACCACGATCTGGTGGAAATGGACAAGCTCGAGGCCTTCGCCGCGCGCATCCCTAACTTCACCTACAGCGCCTGCGTAGCGAGCCCGGACAGCGCCTATCCACAGAAGGGTTACGTGACCCAGCACATCGAGCCCAAGCACCTGAATGACGGTGAGGTGGACATCTACCTCTGCGGCCCGCCACCGATGGTCGAGGCGGTCAGCCAGTTCATTCGTGAGCAGGGGCTGGAGCCGGCGAACTTCTACTACGAGAAGTTCGCCGCCAGCGCCTGATTCGCCAGCCGTAGGGTGGGCAACTGCGCCGCATTGCCCACCGAATCCGTCGCCATTCCAGAGGTTGGGTAGATGAACACTCGCTTTCAGAACAAGGTCGCCGTCATCACCGGCGCGGCCCAGGGCATCGGCCGCCGCGTGGCTGAGCGCATGGGCGAAGAGGGTGGCCGGCTGGTACTGGTCGACCGCTCTGAGTTGGTCCATGAACTGGCCGATGAGCTAGGGGCGAAGGGTGTCGAGGCACTGACGCTGACGGCTGATCTCGAGCAGTTCGCCGACTGCCATCGCGTCATGGCCGCGGCGAAGGCGCGCTTCGGCCGCCTCGACATTCTCGTCAATAACGTCGGCGGCACCATCTGGGCCAAGCCCTTCGAGCGTTACCAGGAGCACGAAATCGAGGCTGAGGTGCGGCGCTCGCTGTTCCCGACGCTGTGGTGCTGCCACGCCGCACTGTCGCACATGCTGGAGCAGGGCGCGGGCGCCATCGTCAACGTTTCCTCTATTGCCACCCGCAGCCTCAACCGCGTGCCATACGGCGCGGCCAAGGGCGGCGTCAATGCGCTGACCGCGTGCCTGGCCTTCGAGAATGCCGAGCGCGGCATTCGCGTCAACGCCACCGCGCCGGGCGGGACCGAGGCGCCGCCGCGCCGCATTCCGCGCAACGCCGCCGAGCAGAGCGAGCAGGAAAAGATCTGGTACCAGCAGATCGTCGATCAAACCGTCGACTCATCGCTGATGAAACGCTACGGGACAGTCGACGAGCAGGCCGGCGCCATCCTGTTTCTCGCTTCGGACGACGCTTCCTACATCACCGGCGTGACGCTGCCGGTGGGTGGTGGCGATCTCGGCTGAATCACATAGAACGGTCTGACCGGCCAACGTCAGGGCACCTCGGGCTTGCAGCGCTACCGCTGCGGCCGAACCGCGACTAACAAAAACAATAGAGAGTCTTGCCATGCGAAAAGTAGATGTTCACGAAATCATCGATAACGCGCGCTTCAGCCGCTTCCACTGGCTGGTCGTGTGCCTCTGCGCGCTGCTGCTGATCTTCGACGGCTACGACCTGTTCATCTACGGCGTGGTGCTGCCGGTGATCATGAAAGAGTGGGGGCTGAGCCCACTGGAAGCCGGCGCCCTCGGCAGTTATGCGCTGTTCGGCATGATGTTCGGCGCGCTGGTGTTCGGCACTCTGGCCGACCGCATCGGCCGCAAGAAAGGCATCGCAGTGTGCTTCGTGCTGTTCAGCGGGGCCACCGTGCTCAATGGTTTCGCCAGCACGCCGACGGAGTTCGGCATCTTCCGCTTTCTCGCCGGCCTCGGCTGCGGCGGGCTGATGCCCAACGTGGTGGCGCTGATGAATGAGTACGCGCCGAAGAAACTGCGCAGCACGCTGGTAGCCGTCATGTTCAGCGGCTACTCGCTGGGTGGCATGCTTTCGGCCGGCCTCGGAATCTACATGCTGCCGCGCTTCGGCTGGGAAGCGATGTTCTTCGCTGCTGCTGTGCCGCTGCTGCTGTTGCCATTGATTCTCTGGTATCTGCCGGAATCGGTGGGTTTCCTGGTTCGTCAGGGGCGAGGTGAACAGGCCCGGGCGCTGCTGAACAAGGTCGATCCAAGCCGCCAGCTGACAGCGGACGATGAGCTGGTGATGACCGATGTGAAAGGCAAGAGCGCTTCGGTGCTGGAGCTGTTTCGCGACGGCCGTGGCGTACGGACCTTCTCCCTGTGGCTGGCGTTCTTCTGCTGCCTGTTGATGGTCTACGCGCTTGGCTCCTGGCTGCCGAAACTGATGGCCAACGCGGGTTACAGCCTGGGTTCCAGCCTGTCGTTCCTGCTGGCGCTGAACTTCGGCGGGATGGCCGGTGCCATTCTCGGCGGCTGGCTGGGCGACCGTTTCAACCTGTCGAAAGTCGTGGTGGTGTTCTTCGCCGTGTCGGTGGTTTCCATCAGCCTGCTGGGCTTCAAGACGCCGATGCCGGTGCTCTACACCCTGATCTTCATCGCCGGCGCCACGGTGATCGGCACGCAGATCCTGCTGTACGCAACCGCTGCCCAGTTCTATGGGCTGTCGATCCGCTCCACCGGTCTCGGCTGGGCCTCGGGTATCGGCCGCAACGGCGCCATCGTCGGCCCGCTGCTGGGTGGTGCGCTGCTAGGCATAAACCTGCCGCTGCAGCTCAACTTCATGGCCTTCGCCGTACCGGGCGTTATCGCCGCCTTGGCCATGGCTGTCTTCGCCTTCTCCAGCAAGCGCAGCACCGACTCCGCCCCGGTGGTGCTGTCGGCCGCGAAGGCCTGATCCTGAGACCCGCACATTGGAAAACGATATGAACCCCATCCTGATCGAAAGCATCCAGGCAATCGTCGTCGACTTGCCGACCATTCGCCCGCACAAGCTGGCGATGCACACCATGCAGAAGCAGACGCTGGTGGTCATTCGCGCGAAGTGCAGTGACGGTATCGAAGGCATCGGCGAGTCCACCACCATTGGTGGCCTGGCCTACGGCAACGAGAGCCCGGAAAGCATCAAGCAGAACATCGACAGCCACCTCGGCCCGCTGCTGGTGGGTCAGGATGCGGCGAATATCAACGCCGCCATGCTGCAGCTGGACAAGTCCGCCAAGGGCAACACCTTCGCCAAGTCCGGCCTCGAAAGCGCGCTGCTGGACGCTCAGGGCAAGCGCCTCGGGCTGCCGGTCAGCGAGCTGCTCGGCGGCCGCGTACGTGACAGCCTGGAAGTCGCCTGGACCCTGGCCAGCGGCAACACGGCCGAGGACATCGAAGAGGCCGAGCGCATGCTCGATATCCGCCGCCACCGCATCTTCAAGCTGAAGATCGGCGCCGGTGAAGTGAATGCCGACCTCAAGCACGTCATCGCCATCAAGCAGGCCCTTGGCGAGCGCGCCAGTGTGCGCGTCGACGTCAACCAGGCGTGGGACGAGTCGGTGGCGCTGCGGGCCTGCCGCATCCTCGGCGACAACGGCATTGATCTGATCGAGCAGCCCATCTCGCGGATCAACCGCGGCGGGCAGATCAGGCTGAACCAGCGCAGCCCCGCGCCGATCATGGCCGACGAATCCATCGAGAGCGTCGAGGACGCCTTCAGCCTGGCCGCCGACGGCGCCGCCAGTATTTTCGCCCTGAAGATCGCCAAGAACGGCGGCCCACGTGCCGTGCTGCGCACCGCGCAGATCGCCGAAGCCGCAGGCGTCGCGCTGTACGGCGGCACCATGCTCGAAGGTGCCATCGGCACCCTGGCTTCGGCGCATGCCTTCCTCACGCTGAACAAACTGCAGTGGGGCACCGAGCTGTTCGGGCCGCTGCTGCTCACCGAAGAAATCGTCACCGACGCACCGGTCTATCGCGACTTCCAGCTGGAAGTGCCTCGCACGCCGGGCCTTGGCCTGACCCTCGATGAAGAGCGCCTGGCGTTCTTCAGTCGCAAATAACCGGAGGCTGAACCGATGCTGTTCCACGTAAAGATGACCGTAAAACTGCCCGTCGACATGGACCCGGGCAAGGCCTTCAAGCTCAAGGCCGACGAGAAGGAACTGGCCCAGCGTCTGATGCGCGAGGGCAAGTGGCGCCACCTGTGGCGCATCGCTGGTCAGTACGCCAACTACAGCGTGTTCGATGTCGCCAGCGTGCAGGAGCTGCACGACACCCTGATGCAGCTGCCGCTGTTCCCCTATATGGAAATCGAGGTCAACCCGCTCTGTCGGCACCCGTCTTCGATTCGGGAAAACGACAGCTGACCGATTTTAAAAAGGCCGGTGTCCGCCGGCCAGCGACCCAGCGTCACCACAACTACAAGATGAGGCCTGAGCCATGACTGTGAAAATCTCCCACTCCCCGGAAATCCAGCAATTCTTCAAGGGAGCCAGCGGATTCAACAATGACGACGGCAGCAGCCGGATGAAGACCGTGACCAACCGCATCCTGGTCGACGCGGCGAAGATCATCGAAGACCTGGAAATCAGCCAGGACGAATTTTGGAAGGCAGTTGACTACCTCAATCGCCTCGGCGGGCGCAATGAAGCCGGCTTGCTGGTGGCCGGGCTCGGGCTCGAACACTTCCTCGACTTGCTGGAAGATGCCAAGGACGCTCAGATCGGCCTGACCGGTGGCACGCCGCGCACCATCGAAGGGCCGCTTTACGTCGCCGGCGCGCCTATTGCCGAAGGTGAAGTCCGCATGGACGATGGCAGCGAGGAGGGTGTCGCCACGACGATGTATCTCCAGGGGCGTGTTACCGGGCCGGACGGAAAGCCGCTCGCCGGCGCCACTGTAGACCTGTGGCACGCCAACACTCAGGGCAACTACTCGTACTTCGACCAGAGCCAGTCGGAGTACAACCTGCGCCGCCGCATCATCACCGATGCCGAAGGCCGCTACCGTGCTCGCAGCATCGTGCCGTCCGGCTACGGTTGCTCGCCGGATGGTCCAACCCAGGAAGTATTGAACCAGCTGGGCCGGCACGGGCAGCGCCCAGCGCACATTCACTTCTTTATCTCCGCACCGGGTCATCGTCATCTGACCACCCAGATCAACCTGGCCGGCGACAAGTACCTGTGGGACGACTTCGCCTACGCCACCCGTGACGGCCTGGTCGGCGATATCCATTTCAACAACGATCCAGAGGCGGCGCAGGCTCGCGGGGTGCAGGGGCGGTTTGCCGAAGTCGAATTCGACTTTCAGTTGCAGCAGGCGCCCGCACCGACTGCCGAGCAACGCAGCAGTCGCCCGCGCGCCTTGCAGAAGGCGTGAGGCACGGCGGCGGCGGTGGCAAGCACGGATGTCGCGGCTGACGTAGGGTGGATGACGCCGTTTTCATCCACCGGCTCCATGCGGTGCCGGAGGTGGATGGCTGAAGGGACATCCCCGCATAGATGCGGCAGGTGAGCGTGGCGAATGCGCGGGTCGGCGCTGTGGATCGAAGTATCGCTACGGCAACGCCAACTTAGGGTGGATGACGCTCTTTTCATCAACCGGCTGCATGCGGTGTCGGAGGTGGATGGGTGAAGCGACATACACCCTACGTTCAACGGGCTCACTGCATGACCACAACAACAAGAGCGCTCCGGACACTGTCACGGAGTGCCATGCCTGACGTGCGAGGCGATATGAAAGCGCTGTACCAAGATTTTTCCCTGTCGGCGGTGGTCGCCGGGTTTATCGCGACGATAATTTCCTACGCTGGGCCACTGGTGATCATTTTCCAGGCGGCGGAGGCGGGCGGCTTGCCGCGCGACATTCTGTCTTCCTGGGTGTGGACGGTGTCCATCGGGAGCGGTGTGCTGGGCATCGTTCTCAGTCTGCGCTACCGCGTGCCGATCATCATTGCCTGGTCAGCGCCAGGGTCGGCATTGCTGGTCAGTATGCTTCCCGACATCAGCCTGAACGAGGCGGTGGGCGCTTACCTGGTCTCCAGCCTGATCGTGCTGCTGGTCGGTCTGTCGGGCGCATTTGACCGAATCATTCGCAAGCTGCCCGCAGCGATCTCTGCGGCCATGCTGGCGGGCATTCTGTTTCGCTTCGGCACCGGGCTGTTCGTGGCAGTCAAGGATCAGCCCGGCCTGGTTCTGGCGATGTTCACAACCTATCTGCTGTTCAAGCGGGCAATGCCGCGCTATGCCGTGATGGCCGTGCTGGTGGTAGGCGTTGCCAGCGGCGAGCTGCACAGCGAGGCGTTGGTGATCGGGCTGGCGACACCGGTCTGGATCACCCCTGAATTCAGCTGGCAGGTCGTCGTAGGCGTGGCCTTGCCGCTGGCGATGGTGGCGCTGACCGGGCAGTTCGTGCCGGGCATGGCGGTACTGCGTAACGACGGTTACCAGACGCCGGCGAGCCCCTTGATCAGCAGCAGTGCGCTGGGCTCGCTGATCCTGGCGCCTTTCGGTTGCCACGGCCTGAACCTGGCGGCAATCACCGCCGCCATCTGCACTGGCAAGGAAGCCCACGAGGATCCAGCCAAACGCTATGTCGCAGGCGTCTCCGGCGGGGTGTTTTACCTGTTGCTGGGTATTTTTGGCGCCACCCTGGTGTCGGTGTTCACGGCGTTTCCCGCGGCACTGATCGCTGCCTTGGCCGGGCTGGCGCTACTGGCCGCCATCGGCGGTGCACTGAGCGCTGCGATGTCAGTGCCAGCGGATCGCGAAGCCGCACTGATCACCTTTCTGGTGACAGCCTCCGGGATGTCGTTGCTCGGTTTGTCCGCGGCATTCTGGGGGCTGATCTTCGGCCTGGCCGCTCATCTGCTGCTGGCGGCGCGACGGCCTCGGTCGACCACACCGGTTGGCGCCCCGGTACTTGAAGAGAAACAGCCAACGCGCTGAGCCACACCGCTTCCACCTGAACCTCGTCTGTCTGCCCGCTCATGCTGGCGGTACGGCGGCGTGTACCTGAAAAACAACAACAACGAGTCCATAACGATGACAAACAAGTTAAAACCGTCCCGCATCGCCCTGGCTATCGGAACCACCTTCAGCCTTTGTGCAGCGCATGCCGCCGAGGTGGGCTTCATCGACGGCGCCACGGCAACACTGCAGGCGCGAAACTATTACTTCAGTCGCGATTTCTCCGACATCGTCGGGCCTAACCTGCAATCCAAAGCGCAGGAGTGGGCGCAAGGTTTCATTCTAGACGTCAGGTCGGGCTACACCGAAGGCACGGTCGGTTTTGGCGTCGATATGCTTGGCCAGCTCGGCTTCAAGCTCGACAGCAGCGGAAGTCGGGTCAACACCGGCTTGCTTCCGACCGGCAGTGATGGCAATGCGGCAGATGACTTCGGTCGCATTGGCGCGGCGCTCAAGGCCCGGCTGTCGAAGACCGAACTCAAGATCGGCGAGCTGACCCCGAACCTGCCAGTGCTGACCTTCAGTGACATCCGCCTGCTGCCACCGACCTATCAGGGCGCCAGTCTCGTATCCCAGGAAATCGACGGCCTGACCGTGCTGGCCGGTCAGTTCCGCTCGGCCAGCGTGCTCAACGAAGCGGGTGACGGCAAGATGCGCGCGAAGCTCGGCCATGTCCCGCAGTTGGGTGGCTATGCCGAGACTGACCGCTTCAACTATGCCGGCGCGGACTATGCCTTCAACGACAAGCGCACCAGCGCCGGGATCTGGTATGCGCAGCTCAAGGACATCTACAACCAGCGTTTCTATAACTTCAAGCACAGTGAGCCAGTGGGAGATTGGGTGTTCGGCGCCAATCTCGGCTTCTATGATTCTGAAGAGGACGGCGAGCGCATGCTGGGTGAAATCGACAACCAAGCGCTGTTTTCGCTGCTGTCGGCCAAGCGTGGAGGCCACACCTTTTCGGTCGGCTACCAGGCGATGTTTGGCGACGATGCCTTTCCCCGGGTCTTCAACAATGTCAGCCCGCTGGGTAACGAAGTGCCCACCTACGAGTTCGCTGGCGCTGATGAGCGATCCTGGCAGTTGCGGCATGACTTCGACTTTTCCGCTGTCGGCATTCCTGGGCTGGTGACCACGCTGCGCTACTTGCGCGGCAACAATGTGGACACCAGCAGTGGCTTCGAGGGCGAAGAGTGGGAGCGCGATCTGGACCTTGGCTACACCTTCCAGAGCGGCGTGCTGAAGAATCTGGCGGTACGGGTGCGCAACGTCACCGCGCGCTCCAACTATCGCAGCGATATCGACGAAAATCGGTTGATCTTCAACTACACCTGGCAACTTTTGTAACAGCTACAGCCCTTGGCTTTAAGTGATCAGCTCTGCGATTATCGAACGCTAGTACGATAATCGCCCATCGCTTTCGCCAAGGACACCTGCCATGAATGACGAATCCCGCCCCAGTCTTGCTCCAATGGCGCCGGCCATCATCGCGTCGCCGGCCAAACGCATCGAAGCGCTGACCGGTGACCCGAATTTCATGACCTCGCTTGCGCGGGGGCTGGCGGTGATACATGCGTTTCAGGAGCGCAAGCGCCACCTGACCATTGCCCAGATCAGCCACCGCACGGAAATTCCCCGGGCCGCCGTGCGGCGTTGCCTGCACACGCTGATCAAGCTGGGCTACGCCACGACTGACGGTCGCACCTATTCGCTGCTGCCCAAGGTACTGACCCTCGGCCATGCCTATCTGTCCTCAACGCCGCTGGCGGTCACCGCGCAGCCGATCCTCGACCGCCTGAGCGATCAACTCCACGAAGCCTGTTCGATGGCAACGCTGGAAGGCGATGAAGTCCTCTACGTGGCGCGTTCGGCCACGCCACAGCGGCTGATTTCGGTCGATCTTAGCGTTGGCAGCCGGTTGCCTGCGTACTGCACGTCCATGGGCCGCATTCTGCTCGCGGCGCTGGATGATGCGGCGCTAGACGACTATCTGGAACATGCCAATCTGCAGATCAAGACCAGCCGTACGCTGCATACGCCCGAGGCCATCCGTGGCTCGATAGCCGAGATACGCCAGAAGGGCTGGGTGATCATTGACCAGGAGCTGGAAGTCGGCCTGCGGTCGCTGGCCGTGCCGCTCAAGGATTCTGCGGGTCAAGTGCTGGCCGCGCTGAACGTCGGCACCCACGCCAGCCGCATGACCAAGCAGGAGCTTGAGACACGCTTCCTGCCGGTGTTACTGGAGGCAAGCCAGGAGCTGAGCACCCGTCTGTTTCACTGATGCTGCAGCCGTTATCCGAATGCTGCGGATGGCGAGGGGACTCTGTCTTGGTGGGACCGAGGTGTCGAGGTTAGTGTTCGTTAATCGCACGGCTAATCGATTATCGGATTGTCCCGGCGGGGCTCGATGGGTAGTGTGGATCGCAAGCGCATCACGCGCATTTCGCTATTCACACGAGACTGACCCATGGCCGACCTCCTTTCCCTTCGCGAAGCAGTGGATCGCTTCGTCAGCAACGGTGACACCGTTGCGCTTGAAGGCTTCACGCATCTGATTCCCACCGCCGCCGCCCATGAACTCATCCGTCAGGACAAGAAGGACCTGACCCTGGTGCGGATGACCCCCGACCTGGTCTATGACCTGCTGATCGGCGCCGGTTGCGCGAAGAAGCTGGTGTTCTCCTGGGGCGGCAATCCGGGTGTGGGTTCCTTGCATCGCCTGCGTGATGCGGTGGAAAAGCAGTGGCCGCAGCCGCTAGAAATCGAAGAGCACAGCCATGCCGATCTGGCCAACGCCTACGTTGCCGGTGCGTCGGGACTGCCGTTTGCCGTCCTGCGCGCCTATCTCGGTTCCGATTTGCCGAAGGTCAATCCGATGATCAAGTTCATCGACTGCCCCTTTACCGGCGAAACCCTGGCTGCAGTTCCCAGCGTGCGCCCGGACGTCACCGTGATTCACGCGCAAAAAGCCGATCGCAAGGGCAACGTGCTGATCGCCGGCATTCTGGGTGTGCAGAAGGAAGCGGCGCTGGCGGCCAAGCGCTGCATCGTCACCGTCGAGGAAATCGTCGATGACCTGCAGGCACCGATGAATGCCTGCGTATTGCCGACCTGGGCACTGAGCGCCGTGTGTCTGGTACCGGGAGGGGCGCATCCGTCCTACGCGCATGGCTACTACGAGCGCGACAACCGCTTCTATCAGCAGTGGGATCCAATCGCTCGCGACCGCGACAGCTTCACCGCCTGGATCGATGAGTTCATTCGCGGTACCGAAGATTTCTCAGCGTTTCAAGAAAAGATAGGGGCCAAGCTGGCCGCGCAGCAGGAAGCCAAGTGATGAGCGCTCACGCCAATGACTACAGCACCAATGAAATGATGACCGTTGCCGCCTCCCGCCGGCTCGGTGATGGAAGCGTCTGCTTTGTCGGCATCGGCCTGCCGTCCAAAGCCGCCAATCTGGCGCGCCTGACTCACGCACCGGAAGTGGTGCTGATCTACGAATCCGGCCCCATTGGCGCCAAGCCGTCCGTGCTGCCGCTGTCCATCGGCGACGGCGAGTTGGCCGAGACCGCTGACACTGTGGTGCCCACCGCGGAGATCTTCCGCTACTGGCTGCAAGGCGGCCGCATCGACGTCGGCTTTCTCGGCGCGGCGCAGGTCGACAAGTACGGCAACATCAACACCACGGTGATCGGTGACTATCACCAACCGAAAGTTCGCTTGCCAGGGGCGGGCGGGGCGCCGGAAATTGCAGGGTCGGCCAAGCAGGTGCTGATCATTCTCAAACAGTCGCACCGCACCTTTGTCGACAAGCTGGCGTTCATCACCTCGGTCGGCTTTGGCGAGGGCGGTGACCACCGCAAGCAGCTCGGGCTGCCGGGCAATGGGCCGGTGGGAATCATCACTGACCTGTGCATCATGGAGCCCGAAGCCGGGTCCAACGAATTCGTGGTGACCTCGCTGCACCCGGGTGTGACCCGTGAACAGGTGATCGAGAACACCGGCTGGGCCATCCGTTTCGCCGATCAGCTGGGCGAAACCGAGGCGCCGACCACTACTGAACTGGAGGCCCTGCGTGCCCTTGAGGCCCGCACTGCCGCCGCCCACGGACAAGCTGGAGGTGACGAGTGACACGCGAAGTCTATATCTGCGATGCAGTACGCACGCCCATTGGCCGCTTCGGCGGTGCGCTGGCTGCCGTGCGAACCGATGATCTGGCTGCCACGCCGATCAAGGCACTGCTCGAGCGCAACCCCGGGCTCGACCCGGCGGCGGTTGACGAGGTCTTCATGGGCAGCGCCAACCAGGCGGGTGAGGACAACCGTAACGTCGCGCGTATGGCCGCGCTCTTGGCCGGGCTGCCGGAAACTGTACCGGGCATGACACTCAATCGGCTCTGTGCCTCGGGCATGGATGCCGTGGGCAGCGCCTTTCGCGCCATCGCCTGCGGTGAGATGGAGCTGGCCATCGCCGGCGGCGTCGAGTCCATGACCCGCGCGCCATACGTGATGGGTAAGGCCGATACCGCTTTTGGTCGCACGCAAAAGATCGAGGACACCACCATTGGCTGGCGCTTCATCAACCCGAAGATGAAGGAGATGTACGGCGTCGACGCCATGCCGCAGACCGCCGACAACGTGGCCGAAGAGCACCAGATCAGTCGTGAGGACCAGGACGCCTTCGCGTTACGCAGTCAGCAACGTACTGGCAAGGCGCAGGCGGCCGGGTTCTTTGCCGAGGAAATCGTCCCGGTGGTGATCAACGGCCGTAAGGGCGACACCGTCGTGGATACCGACGAGCATCCGCGTCCGGACACCACCGCCGAAGCGCTGGCCAAGCTCAAACCTGTCAACGGGCCGGACAAGACGGTGACCGCCGGTAATGCTTCGGGTGTCAACGACGGCGCGGCAGCGATGATTCTCGCCAGCGCCGAAGCGGTTAAGAAGTACGGCCTCAAGCCTCGCGCCAAAGTGCTCGGCATGGCCAGCGCCGGCGTGGCGCCACGGGTCATGGGTTATGGTCCGGTGCCGGCAGTGCGCAAGCTGTGCGAGCGGCTGAATCTGGCCGTGAGCGACTTCGATGTGATCGAACTCAACGAAGCCTTCGCCGCCCAGGCGCTGGCGGTGACGCGTGACCTCGGGCTGGAAGATGACAGCCCGAAGGTCAACCCGCAGGGCGGCGCCATTGCCCTTGGCCACCCACTGGGCATGAGCGGCGCCAGGCTGGTACTGACGACCGTGCATGCGCTGGAAAAGAACGGCGGCAAGCTGGGGCTGGCGACCATGTGCGTCGGCGTGGGGCAGGGTTTGGCGCTGGCACTGGAAAAGGTCTGAGGTCTCGCCAGGGTGGGCTGCAGCGGAACGCCGCGCGGCCCAACAACGGCCGTTAATGTCGCGCCCGTGTAGGGAGGGCTTCGGCCACCAGTGCTACCCACGACGGCATTTGCCGCGCCACGGCACTGTGTGACTGCAGGCACCGCGTCTTTCTCGCGTGCGGGCGGCCAACTTTGATTCGACTTTCAGGAGGGCTCCCATGCCCAGCATTAAACTCGCCGATGGCGAACTGAATTACCGCTTCGATGGCCCGGTGGATGCGCCTGTGCTGGTGCTTTCCAACTCGCTGGGCACGACATTCGAGATGTGGGATGCACAGGTCGCTGCATTCAGCGAGCACTTTCGTGTGCTGCGTTATGACACCCGTGGCCACGGCAGCTCGTCTGTCACCCCCGGCCCTTACAGCATCGAGCAGCTCGGCCGGGACGTGCTGGATCTGGTCGATTCCCTGGCAATCGACCGTTTTGCCTTCTGCGGTTTGTCCATGGGTGGCCTGATCGGCCAATGGCTGGGCATCCACGCAGGCGAGCGCTTGACCCGTCTGGTGCTGTGCAACACCGGCGCGAAAATCGGCACCGACGCGGTGTGGAACGAGCGGATCGACGGCGTGCTGCGCGGCGGCGAGCAGGCCATGCGCGACATGCGCGATGCCGCCATTTCACGCTGGTTCACAGCGACCTTTGCCGGTCGCTCGCCCGAGCAGACTGGCCGTATTACCCAGATGATCGCAGGCACCTCACCGGCTGGATACGCCGCCAACTGCGCTGCGGTGCGCGATGCCGATTATCGGGAGCAGCTGGGCGCGATCAAGGTACCGACGCTGGTGGTCTGTGGCCGCCACGATCCGGTCACGACACCTGAGCACGGGCGCTTCATCCAGGCTCATGTGGACGGTGCACAGCTGATCGAACTGGAGGCGGCGCACCTGTCGAATGTCGAGACAGGCGATGAGTTCACCCGTCCGGTGCTGGCGTTTCTGCGCGGCTGAGCGATCCTCGATTCGATAAAAAACCGGGCCGCAAGGGCCCGGCAAAAGATCAACGAGGAGTCATTGCTGTGTTGCTTTCTGGTCTTACCAGAGCGCCAGGGTGTAGCTGAGAATCACGCGGGTTTCATTGATGTCACTGCCGAAGTTGCTGCGCACGGTGGCGTTGCGCACCTTCATGCCGAGGTTCTTCAACGGCCCGCTCTGGACTACATAGGCGATGTCGGTGTCGCGCTCCCACTCTTCACCTTCTCCGCCGCCTGCCAGGTTGACGTTGTCACCGGACACATAGCGGGTCATCAGGCTCAGCCCGGGGATGCCCGCCGCGGCGAAGTCATAGTCGTAGCGGACCTGCCAGGATTTCTCGTCTTCGTTACCGAAGTCGTTGATCTGCAGCAGGTTGATCAGCATGTTGTCGCCACCGCTGATATACGCAAAACCGGTGTCGCCGCTCAACGTCTGGTAACCGCCAGTAAACGCGTGGCCGCCGAGCTTGTAAGTGAACAGCGCACCGAAGGCGTTGTTGTCGACGTTGCTGCCGCCGTCATCGGTGGAGCGCACGTAGCGCAGGTCGGTCTTGAAGCTCTGGTTTTCGCCGAGCGCCATGATGTGGACCAGCTGCGTGTTGTGTTGCTTGTAGATGCCGTCCAGTCCGCCGTAGTAATAGCTACCGGTCAGTTCGGGCATGAACTGGTATTTGCCGCCGGCGAACATGAACTCGTCGCTGGTGTCGGTATTCCCCAGCACAATATTTCGCGCGCCGCCATTGAACACCGCCATCTCTTCGTAGTTCGAGGAGTCACGGTAGCTGGTGCGGTCGAGCATGCCGAGATCGAGCGTCAGCCCATCGACCTCTTTGCTCTGCAACCAGGCACCACGGTAGATGCTAGGCAACAGACGGCTGTCGTTGCGCATCACCACCGGGATGATCGGTTGCAGGGTGCCGACGTGCAGGGTCGTATTGGACATCTTTGCTTTGGCGGTCAGGCCGGCGGTGCCGTAGTCGTCAGACGGCTGACCGGACGAGTCTCTCTGCAAGACACCGGTACCGGAGCGATCCGGGCTGGAATCGAGCTTGACGCCCAGCAGACCTAGGGCATCGAGGCCAAAGCCGACCGGCCCTTCGGTGTAGCCTGATTCCATTTTCAAAATGAAACCCTGCGCCCACTCGTCAGCCTTGGACTGCGGTGCGCCGGACTGACGGAAATCACGGTTCATGTAGAAGTTACGCAGCTCGACGGTAGCCTTGCTGTCATCGAGAAATGCGGCGTTGGCGGTGCCGGCAGTGCCTAGCGCAACGCCTAGGCAAAGGAGGCTGCGGGTGGTCTTGCGGTGGTCTTGCATGGTCTTTCCTCTTGTTGTTATTGGGTTGGCCTCAGCGAATGCCGTGCCAGCTCTGGCAGGGCGCGCTAACAAATCCCGGAGCAGCGTGCGCAGAGCGTCATCGGAGCAGGATGTGCAGTTGCTGCACCGAGGATCTGAGGCAGCGGCAACGGATCGGATGTCCAGTCGTGCGGACATGTTCAGGGCAGGAGCCAGGAAGTGTTCAGTCCGCTGGACGCTTGTCGGGGAGACTATGAAGCGCCGCATTCATCCTGAGCAGCATGAATGCGGCGGCGGCTTCAGTGCCGGCCTTGATGGCTCTTCACGCAGACAAAACTGGAGGCGTCGTTTACATCGCCGCGTCGCTTGTACTTCGGCCAGCCGGGGTATTCACAAAGTGGGCGGGTGCGACCGGGGACGGCGACGGTGTCTGTGACGACCTGGCGCTTGGGCGCGATGCCCAACTCGACCCAGTTTTCCAGCGCCGACAGCGAATCCCAGGCGGCGTTGAACACCGTGCTGGCCGCATGGGCGTAGCCGGGAATCTCGTAGTAGCGCATGAACCGACGGGTCTGCCCAACGCCCATGTCCTGTTGCACGCGCCGGTAATAATCGGCCGTGGCGCGGGTGCTGACTAGCTGATCCGAAGTGCCGTGAGCCATCAGAATCTTGCCGCCATTGGCAACGAATGCCGACAGGTCAGTCTGGTTGACGTCCTGACGCAACGACAGCGCATCGACTCGCGCTTGCCACGGGCCAAGGTTGGCGGGGTCAAGTGTCAGCGAGTTGAAGGCTGGATTGCGGGTCACGAAATAGCGCACCCACTCATCCCAGAACCCGGAGTGGTAGGGCGCGCCCTCGGCAAAGCCTGTGCCGTGTACCGGCATCGGATAGTCGGGCTGCAGGGTGTTGAGGCCAAGCCGGTTGACGATCGCTTGCAGGCCTTCGCCAGGCCGTCCCAGATCGGTGCCCCAGGTATTGAAGCCGGGGTAGCCGCGTTCGCCACTGGCCAGGGGCTGGCTGAAACGGATCGGCGTATCGAACACCTTGAGCGCACTGATCTGCGCATCGGACAAGCAGTTGCTACCCGTGTCAGCGCCATCGGGGCAGCGCAAGGGGCGGCCGTTGAGCTTGGCGGTGGCTGGATCGAACTGGGCGTTGCATGCCGCCTGGTTGCTGATCACCCGGTCGCGCACGCCATCAAGCCCGTCGCAGGCCTGCATCGAGGCTTCCAGCAAGGCAGAGCGCTTTTCCAGGCTGGGATAGGCGCCCAGCGCGGCTAGCGCGCGGGTAATGCGGCCAAATTGCAGATCGAGTGCGGCGGCGTTGTAGGCCGGGTAGAGCACGATCGCGCCGTGAAAATCCGTTGGCCACTGCTGCACCACCGCAAGCGCCTCTCGGCCCCCCGTGGAACCGCCGGCGAAGTAGCTGTGCACCGGAGGCTGGCCGTAGCGTTGCTCGATCAGGTACATCGCCGTATCACGGGTTTTCTTCAAGGCATCGTGACCGTAGTTGGCCAAGGCCTCTTCGTTCCAGGCGAAGTCGCCGGGGTTGAGGGGATTGGCCACGTGGCCCGAGTCGCTGGCGAATACCGCATAGCCCCGGCCCAGCGGCGTCGGCTGGTCGACCGGGCCGGCCGGAACATTGCCGGCCACGTTAGGCACGGTGCCGTTATAGCCGCCACCGCCATACATCATCGCCTTGCTGTTCCATTGTTCAGGCAGAACGATGCGCATCCTGATATTGGGCGCGCTCCGGTCTATCGGCGCGATCTCCACGCTCAGGTCGCAATATGGGCCAAAGGTCTGCGGTGCGCTGCCACCGCCTGGCGCCAACGTCGCAGCGGTGACTTTCGCCCCAGAGGTTGGCAGAGCTATCGCAGCGGCAGGAATCTGGGCACCGTTCAACTCAGCGCAACTGGCAGCGAGCGTGGGTTCGGCCGCTGCCAGCGCGAGTAAGGCCGGGATCGTCAGCCGCAGCCGCTGGGATGTGGCGTAGCGAAAGCGGGGTGCATGGGGTGCTTTCATCTGGCGTTTCCTTCTTCTTGTTGTCATGCCTTGCAGCTGACGCCACAAGGTGGATACCCGAGAAGACAGCGCTGCAACCGGGCCTGGAGGTTGAGCCAAAGCTGTGCCAGTCATACGTGGGTGGAGGTTGAGGCCGATGACCGGTCACCAGATCACCGGCGGACCGCTCTAGCGCGTCGAGCAGCAGGCTGAACGCGGTGCTCTCAGACGTTCTCGTCTGTCCAGATTGCAGGACATAGACGGGCGCAATGTCGTCCCGTCTGGACACTCTGTATGGCTACTCGAACTTTTTCGACAGGCGGTGCGAGGAGAGTCGCAGAAAAGCTGCGTTCAGGCGTGACGGGGCGCCTGAGCGATGACGTCTGTGCTTGTAGCACGCGAAGCGTCGCGGTTGTCGCCAGTTAGTCCAAGCGGATCTGATCCGCGAACCGGCTATTCCAAAACCTCCCGACTATACTTTCGTCGCGTGCGCGCACAGGCCGCATGCCCCCGCCTATTTTTTGTAGAGATCAGCCCGCCCCATGGAAACGCTTTACCTCATCTTCCTGCTGCTGCTCGCAGTCGGCGCAAGTCGCATCCTGGCCAATGTCGTTCCGCTACCACTGCCGATCATGCAGATCATCATGGGCAGCGTGCTGGCGCTCCCGCCGTTTGGTATGGGCGTGGAACTGCGGCCCGAGATCTTCATGCTGCTGTTCATTCCCCCGCTGTTGTTCTACGACGGCTGGAAGATACCCAAGCGCGAATTTACCGAGCACGGTCCGGAAATGACCGCCATGGCGCTGGTGCTGGTGCTGATCATTCTGGTGGTGGTGGGCTATTTCATTCACTGGTTGTTGCCGGCCATCCCGCTGGGCGCCAGTTTCGCCCTGGCCGCGATCCTTTCGCCAACCGATGCGCTGGCGGTGATCGCCATCGCCCAGGGCCGGCTGCCACGGCACATGTCTCACCAACTGGAAGGTGAGGCGATGATGAACGACGCCACGGGCCTGGTCTCGTTCAAGTTCGCCTTGGCTGCGGCCATCACCGGTTCGTTCTCTCTATTGAACGTCACCGGAGAGTTCTTCGTTATTGCGCTGGGCGGGCTGGCAATCGGAGCAGGGCTGAGCTGGTCAGTGGGCAAGGCCAAGCAGTGGATGACCGCGCGGGACCTGTTCGATCCCTCGACCTACGTGGTGATGATCCTGCTACTGCCGTTCGCTGCGTTCTTCCTGGCTGAGCATGCCGGCATGTCCGGCATTCTTTCGGCAGTGGCAGCAGGCATGGTGCAGAGCCGCATCGACATGTTGCCGGTCAAGACCAGCACCCGCATCCTCAACCGTAGCATCTGGGAAATGCTCGATTTCAGCTTCAACGGACTGGTGTTCCTGTTGCTGGGTCTGCAGTTTCCGCGGATCGTTGAGCGTGTCTGGGAAGCGGCCGGGCACGAGACCTACAGCATGCCGATGCTGGTGTTCAGTGCGCTGGCGATCATGGCGCTGCTGCTGGTAGTGCGCTTCGTGTTCGTGTTTGCCTATCACTGGGGCGAGGCCCGGGTGCGCCGCCTGCTCGGCAAGACGGTTCAGCCCAAGCCCCTTGGCTTGTTCTCGGCACTCAGCGCGGTGGCTGGCGTGCGCGGCGCGATCACCCTGGCCGGTGTGCTCTCGATCCCATTGATGATCGGCGACACGCCGTTTCCCGGCCGGGATCTGATGATCTTCCTCGCTGCGGCGGTGATCATCCTGTCCCTGCTGATCGGGGCGCTGGGTATTCCCTATTTCCTCAAGCAGTTACCCAACAACGACTTCGAAGAACATCGGGAAGAGTTGAAAAAAGCCCGCCGAATCGCCGCTCAGGCGGCGGTCAGCTGGCTGGAGAACTGGAAACAGGCCAACCCGGTCGAGAACCCGGACGAGATGCTGCTGCGCAGTGAAGTCACGGCGCGGGTTACCGAATCCTACCGGCACGACATCGAGGCCCTGATGGATCATCACGGCCGGGCGAATCAGGCACGTGAAACCATGGCGCTGGAGCGCGATATCCGCCTCAACGCCATTGCTGTGCAGCGCAAGGAAATGTACCGGATGAGAAAGCGGCACGAGATCGACGAGCAGATGCTGCAGACGCTGCTACGTGAACTCGATTACGAAGAGGCTGCGCTGGGCGCTGGTGAGAGCGTCTAACCGCCTACCGAGTCCTGTTGTTGCTCGGGTTCAAGTACGGCGATCGTATGGTCGCTGTGCTTGAACGCCACCAGCTGGGTCAACCAGGCCTGCAGCACCGGAGAGTGAGATTTCCGGTTGCGCATCGCGATCGCCAGAATCTCGCGAGCAATGGTGACAACCGCGCTCTTGCTGCCGAGAAAGTGCCAGTTGAACCAGCCATCGCCATAGGTCAGCGGCGTGTGCTGCCCGGCTGGTAAGGGGATGTAGACCTTGACCGAAAGATCGAAAAGCACTTCCGGCTTGGAGATGATCAGCAGCTTTACATCCGCCACCTTGCTCAACCAATAGCGATGATCGAAACGCCCCCCCGTCAGCTCTGCAGACTGGCTCAAGGCATCGTTGATCAGCGCTCGGTTATCAATGAGTTGCACGGTAATGGCTTCCGTCAGCAGGGTGGTGGTTGCGCATTTCGAGCTGAAGCGATCAATACGCAGCAGGACGAAATTCGCGAGATAGCGCGGTGCGGGGCCTTCAGCCGTGAACTGTTGAGCCTTCGCTTGGCATGACGGGTTATCGGTTGATCGAGGGTTTTGTTTAGCCCCGAGCGCGCGAAAAGTTCGTCCGTCACGCAGCTCTTATCTGCTGAATGCCTTTGTCGCTGCCACCATTCCCGGTGTAGGTAATCGAGTATCCGCAGGGGTGTACGCGAGCAGAACGAAGGCGTGCGGGGAGACAGCAGGCTGCAGCGAACGGATGACGCTCTGGCGAACGCCATCTCGAAATCAGATGCGAGAGCTCCGCTTAGTCGTTGGAGTCCAACCACACCTACTAACCAGCACGAGTGCGTTCAGGCCGGCGTTACACCGGCACTCGCTCGCAGCGGGGTTTGAGTATCAGTAGGCAATCCGCTGCGATGCTTCATCGCGATCTGTTGCAAGTCCCTGGCCAGCACCGCCGTCCCAACAATACGCATCCGGTCGCGGTAGCAGGTCAGTGGCGTTGCTTCGCAGTGCGTTGACGTCCGTGAAAATCAGCGCAGTTGATGGACGATGCTAAAACCGACCAGACCATTAACGTCATTTGGCGAACAGCTGGCTCATGTCCTTGAAGGCTTTGAATTCCAGGGCATTGCCGCAGGGGTCGAAGAGAAACATGGTGGCCTGTTCGCCGACCTGCCCCTGAAAGCGCACGTAGGGTTCGATCACGAACTGAGTGCCGCGGGCGCGCAGGCGCTCTGCCAAGGCTTCCCACTCGGGCCAGCTGAGCACGATGCCGAAATGCGGGACCGGGACGTCATGACCGTCTACCGCGTTGGTGTGTGCGGCTTCCTGCGTAGCAGTGCGCGGGTGCTCGTGAATGACCAGTTGATGGCCGTAGAAGTCGAAGTCGACCCAGTGCTCGGACGATCGTCCTTCGGCCAGGCCGAAGACTTCACCGTAAAAGCGGCGCGCGGCGGGCAAGTCGTAGACGGGAATCGCAAGGTGAAAAGGGGAGAGGCTCATCAGGGCTTCCTTCTGTTGTGGGGCCTTGAGTGCCATCTTGCCGATTTGTCGCACCCGTCAACAGCGGATATCGTTCATGTCGAGCCTCGAATATTTCGATCAATCTAGGTCTTTATGATCCGTGAACTGAGAACTTTTCTCGCGGTTGCCCGCTGCGGCAGTTTTGCTGCTGCAGGCCACAAGGTCGGTCTGACTCAATCCGCCGTCAGCGCTCAGATCAAGAATCTCGAAACGGCGCTGGGCCTGCGTTTGTTTGATCGAACGGGCCGCTCGGCTTATCTCAACCCGGCCGGACTGCGGGCCGTGCCGATGGCCGAGCAGATCCTGGAGACGTTCAGTCTGATGGGGCAGCCGGACTCTCTCGAAGACTACCGGGGCGAACTGCGCATCGGTGCGATCGGGACCGTACAGACAGGGCTGTTACCGTCAGTGCTGCTTCGCCTGCTGGAACAGGCGCCGGGTGTCGCGCCAAAGCTGATTCCCGGCGTTTCGCTGAACCTGCTGTCGCAGGTCGATGCTGGCGAGATCGACCTGGCCATCATGATCCGACCGCCTTTCGCCCTGCCCAAGGAACTGCACGCCGAGCTGATTCAACGCGAGCCGTTCGTGCTGATCACGCCGCTCGATGTAGCCGGTGATGACCCGCTGAAACTGCTCGTCGAGCAGCCTTTCGTGCGTTACGACCGCAGCTCGTTTGGCGGTCGGCAGGTGAGTCAGTTCCTGCGCAAACATCATCTGGATGTACGCCCAGGCCTGGAACTCGATGAGCTGGATGCCATCGTCAAGATGGTCGCCTGTGGTTTAGGCGTCGCGCTGGTGCCAGAGGCCGGCTTATGGCTCGAGCGTCAGCCGACCGTTCGCGTCTTGCGTCTGGGAGACGCGACCTTTCACCGGGAGCTGGTCTTGGTTGGCCGACACAGCCCCCGACAGCTGCCGGTGCAGCAGCTGTTTCGCCGCTGTGTGCGGGAAGTGCTGGCGGAGCAGGGACGTCCGGCCCCGGCTTGGTGAATCGACGAGATAGAGCGTCTGCCTGCCGCGCCGAACGTCGGCTACAGAAGGCTTTTTCCGGGGCATGCCGGGCTCTTGGGCTACCCTTGTCAAGGTTGAAGGCAATGCAATGCCGCGCATATGGATTCGCCTCAGAACGGTAACCGACTCTGTGGGTCCAACCTGAAGCCCGCCATACACTCCATTGGATAATCTGCATGGCCCAACCAGATCTGCAATCCCGGCTTGCTTTCACGCTGCAATCGGCTGGATTGCTGGAGTGGTACGTCGAACTGGACGATTCGCTGAGCGATACCCAGGCGACGGTCGAAGCCGTTACCCATGCGCTCGATGCCTGTTCGTTAGGCAGCACCTCGCTCACCGAATTTCTTGAACATATCCATCCCGACGACCGCGATCCGGTCGCCGAACATGTCGCCATAGCGCTCTCGACCGGTAATGAGGTGCGCTTCGAATGCCGTGTTCTGGTCGGCGACAGCGGCGTGCAAATGGTCAGCGTGACCGGTCGCTCCACCGCCCATCCCGAACTACGCGCGCTGCACTTCATCAGCCAGGACGTGACCGACTGCCGCCGCTCCGAGGCGATTGCCGAAGGGCAGATGCGCTCACTCGAGCTGGCGGTGGCCGGTGCACCTTTGACGGAGGTGCTGGTTGAACTTACCCGCTCGGCGCAAAAGCAGTCGGCTGGAACCATTCGTGCTGCGATCATGCGCCTGGATGAGGATGGCAAGCTGCGATTCGTTGAAGCCTCCAGCCTCCCAGCGGATTTTGTCGCAGCGGTAGATGAAATGGATGCCGGTTCCAATGAATCGAGTTGCAGCTTGGCGGTAAGCACCGGCAAGCCAAGTGTTGCCGTGGATATCGGTAGCGATCCGTACTGGGCCACGCACCGGGACAAGGCGCTCGAAAATGGCCTGCGTGCCTGCTGGTCGACACCCGTGCTTTCCGACGGCGGCGAGGTGATGGGCACCATCGCCTGTTACAGCACTGTCTGTGCAGCGCCATCGTCTTTGGAGCAGGAAGGCATCACCCTCCTGGCCAACACGGCGGCATTGGTGGTGCAGCGAGATCGAGCCAACCGGGCCCGGGTCAAGGTTGAACGAAAAATGGCAGCCAACGAGCGCCGCTTCAGGGGGCTGGTCAGGGCCACTAACAGTCTGGTCTGGTCGACCAGCCCGCTGGTGGACATCGTCGAGCCACAGCCTGACTGGATTGAATTCACAGGCCAGACGTTTGAGCAGTCGCGGGGCAAGGGCTGGCTTGAGGCCGTGCATCCAGAAGATCGCGCCGAGCTTGAATCCGTCATGGAAGAAATGCGTTCGGTCTATACCAACAAGCGCGCGGAGTACCGCATTCGTCGGGCGGACGGCGAGTATCGGCATATGTCCGGTCATGCCGTGCCCATCTTCGATGACCGCGGAATTATGAAGGAATGGTCAGGCGGGCTGACCGACATCACCGACCGCAAGCAGGTCGAGCACCGGCTGCACCACATGGCCACGCATGACTCCTTGACGGGACTTCCCAACCGAACCTACCTCAACGATCACTTGCGCGAATTGGTCAATTTCATCCCGGAAAACCAGCAGCTGATGATCATGCTGATCGACCTGGATCGCTTCAAGGAAGTGAACGACTCGATGGGGCATGGCTACGGCGACGTGCTGTTGGTGCAGATTGCCCATCGCCTGCGCGAGGCGCTGCCATCCGGTGATCTGGTGGCGCGCCTGGGCGGGGACGAATTTGTGGTGGTGGCCCATTTACCTGACGGCGTGCGCTCGGCCGAGCGGCTGGCGACCGACCTGCTGCGTGCGATCCAGGTGCCCTGCGATGTGCTCGGCACCCGTTACTACCCCTCGGCATCGATGGGCATGTGTCTGTATCCAAACCCTGACACCACCATCGACGAATTGCTGCAGCACGCCGATATCGCCATGTATCGCGCCAAGGATGCAGGCGGCACCGGGATGCAGTTCTTCTCCGCCGAGATGAGCATCGAGACGAAGAACCGCATGGCGCTGGAGCTCGATTTGCGCGAAGCGCTGGAACGAAACGAGTTCGTGCTGCATTACCAGCCGCGCATCTGCCTGGACGACGACACGCCGTGCGGTGTGGAAGCGCTGATCCGTTGGAACCACCCAAGCAAGGGACTGGTTTCACCGGCAGTGTTCATTCCCATCGCCGAGGCCACCGGCCTGATCTGCAAGATCGGTAACTGGGTGCTGCAGCAGGCGTGCAAAGACATTCAGCAATTGACCGAACGCATCGGTACCGAGTTGATGCTATCGGTCAACGTGTCACCGGTGCAGCTCAAATCGCCGACATTGTGCAGCGAAGTCAGTGGAGCATTAAGTGCGGCCGGTTTGGATACGCACCGTCTTGAACTGGAGCTGACCGAGTCCGGGCTAATCGAAGACACCGACACGTCGCATCAGCTGCTGAGAAACCTTGGGGCCATCGGCGTGCGGCTTGCAATCGATGACTTTGGCACCGGATACGCCGGGATCGCCTATTTGCGCCAGTACCCTATTGATGTCGTGAAGCTCGACAGGACATTTCTCTGCCCCTCGAGCAAGGCCGACAACTGTCTCGACTTCATCAAGGCAGTGACCGAAATGTGTCACTCGCTTGGCATGCGCGTCGTGGCCGAAGGTGTGGAGGATGCCGATATGCTGCGTCAGTTGATGCGGTCGTCATGCGACGAGGCGCAGGGCTATCTGTTCGCCCAGCCCATGCCGCTGACCAAGCTTGGGGACTACATCATCGATCGCCGGGCGAGTTGAGCTTTACGCCGTTACTGCCCGCGCTGCACTCGTTTCTTGTAGGAATCAGATGCACGGTGGCTTCTGCCCGCACGGTCGGCTCTGTACCATTTGCCTACACCACTACATTAGATGCGTTGGCCAGACCGCTGCGGCGGCTGACTGGCGCACTGCTGTCCAGCACAGCAGTCCCTTCAGACTATCGGGCGCTTACTTAGCGGCTTTTTCTATGCAGACGTTTAAATGCTAAACGGACGCGAAGGGCAACCTCACCTGTTCCTAAACTACCGGAAAGCATCGACGTGACTGCTGACATTTCATCCGAGGCCAGGCGGCTATTGATTGGCACTGGCTGCGGCGTCGATTTCTCTCACCTGATCCAGCTACTGGACGAAGAGGGTTATGAGATCGCTTTCTGCTCCAGCGACAATTTCTTCCAACACCTGGATCACCGTGTCGGTGCGGTGATCGCCACCGACCGATTTCTTTCATCGGCGATGGTAAGCGGCGGCGCCATCGCGGAGCCAAGCGACAAAGCGGATATCCCCTTTATCCTGATTTCCGACACCCGGAGTGAATCACGCGACGACTTCACCGCGATCAAGGAGCGGTTGCCTGCATGGTTAACGGACCTGGTGATTCTTGAGCAACCGGTAACACCGGCAGCTCTGCTGAGTACTGTGGCGATGGCTTGGCGCTCACGGCTCCGTCAGTTCGAAATTGCAGACCGCCTTGTCGAACTTGCTGAGCAGCAGGCGACGCTAGAGAGGCTGGTCGAACACCTTCCGGTTGGCATATGCCTGATCGACGTGAACGGGACCACCGTACTCAGCAATCCCACCTACGAGCGGTATGTGCCCAATCGCAGAATCCCATCTGCCGACACTCAGCATGCCGAACGGTGGGTGGGGCTGGACAGCGAGGGTCAACTGATACCGCGCAATCGGTTCGCCGGCGCCCGTGCGCTGCGCGGAGAAACGGTGGAAGGAGCGGATTTCCGCTACTACCCAGACGAAGGGCCAGAGCTGTGGACGCGCGTCAATGCCGTGCCGTTGTATGACAGCCAGCGGAAGATCAAAGGCGCCGCTCTGGTGGTCATCGACATCAACGCTGAAAAGCAGAACGAAGAGATGCTGCGCCGTTTCAACGATGATCTCGAGTACCAGGTTAAGGCACGCACCCGTGCGCTGGAAGAGGCATTGGAAAAGCTGACGCAGGAGAGCCAGGAGCGCGCCCGAACCGAAGAACAGCTTCGTCAATCCATGAAGATGGACGCGGTGGGTCAGCTCACGGGTGGCATCGCTCATGACTTCAACAACATGCTGACCGGTGTGATCGGCGCGTTGGACCTGATGCGCCTTCGTATTGGTCGGCAGCAATACGGCGATCTGGATCGCTACATGACCGCCGCTCACACGTCCGCCAGCCGCGCGGCGGCCCTGACCCAGCGTTTATTGGCGTTCTCCCGCCGACAGTCGCTTGAAGCCCGCGCTACGTCGGTTAACCCACTGATCCTGTCGTTAGGTGATTTGCTCAAACGGACCATGACGGAGCGAATCAAGCTTGAGCTTCAGCTTGACGACAATGCTGGACTGGCTTTGGTCGACCCCAACCAGCTTGAAAATGCCTTGTTGAACCTCTGCATCAATGCGCGTGATGCCATGCCCGACGGGGGCACGCTGGCGATTGTGACCAGCCGGGCTGATGTCGATGAGGCAGACGCGATTCGTCTGGGTGGTAACAAGGGCTGCTATGTCAGCATCAGGGTATCGGACACCGGGGTTGGTATCCCTGAGTCTGTGCTGGGGAAAATTTTCGAACCTTTCTTCACGACCAAACCTTTGGGACAAGGTACTGGGCTGGGCCTTTCCATGGTTTACGGATTCGTCCAGCAGAGCAGCGGGTTCGTCTCGGTAAGCAGCGAGGAGGGCGCCGGTACGTCGATCACCTTGTATATACCACTGGCGCAGACGTCTGCTGTCGAGAAGACATCGACCATCACACCCGTGGATTTTACCTGCGGTAAAGGGCAGACGATCCTGGTGGTCGAGGACGATGATTCGGTACGCCTGCTGCTAGCCGCGGCGCTGGGAGACTTTGGCTATCAAGTCCACCTCGCTGAAGACGGTCAGCAGGCGTTGAGTCTGCTCGATGGCTTGCATGCGTTGGACTTGTTGATAACCGACGTCGGGTTGCCCGGTCTGAACGGCCGCCAGCTGGCAGAAATCATCCAGCAGAAACGGCCAGATCTGCCCGTCCTGTTTATCAGTGGCTACGCGGAAAACGCGGCGATTCGATCCGAGTTTCTCGGCGTGGGGATGAGCATGATGACCAAACCTTTCACGCTCGAGCATCTGGCAGATACGGTTTCAGCCGCCTTTGAAGCGCAGGCTGCATCGGGCGCTATTTGAAGACTCACGCACAGGGCAGGCACAGGCACAGGTGCTGGCCAGTGCCTGCTGGCTTGATCGCCGTTTAGCTCCCGCCGGCCTCGACGACTTGCTCCACCCGCGCATCCGCCAGGACCTGCTGGAACAGCAGCGGTGACATGGGTCGACCGAGATAGAAGCCCTGTGCCTGGTCACACGCAAGCTCGGTCAGCTTTCCAAGCTGTGCAACTGTCTCGATACCTTCGGCGGTAACGGTCAGCGAGAGGGCGTGACCCATGCTGACAATGGCGTGGACGATTGCTTCGCTGCTTTGTGACTGGTCAAGTCCGGAGATGAAGCTGCGGTCGATCTTGATGCCGTCGAACGGATAGCTGCGAAGGTAGCTCAGGGACGAATAGCCAGTGCCAAAGTCATCCATGGACAGGCGAGTTCCCAGCGCCTTGAGCGCGTTCATGGTCGTCAGCGCCGAGGCGGCATCTTCGAGCATGACGCTTTCGGTGATTTCCAGCTCAAGACGCTGCGGCGCAATGCCCGTGCTCTTGAGAACGGTTGCGATACGGTCGACTAGATCACTGCGCTGAAACTCAACCGGAGACAGGTTCACCGAAACCATCAGCTCATCGCCCCAGCTCAGGGCGTTAAGGCAGGCTTCACGCAGCACCCAGTCGCTGAGCTCCACGATCAGGCCTGTTTCCTCGGCCAATGGGATGAAACAGGCCGGGCTGAGCAGATCACGGATCGGATGCTGCCAGCGCACCAGCGCCTCGGCACCGACGATGGTTTGTGAAGACGCATCGTAGCGCGGCTGGAAATCGAGGCGGAACTCATGGCGGCGCAACGCCTGTCGCATGTCCATTTCGAGTTGGCGACGCTCCATGATTCGCTCGTTCATCGCCGGCTCGTAAAACCGGAACAGGTTACGGCCGCTGGACTTGGCTTCGTACAGCGCGATGTCGGCATAGCGCAGCAGGTCCTCCGCGGTCAGCCCGTCGAAGGGCGCCGAAACGATACCGATGCTGGCGCCTACGCTGACGTCGTTGGTTCCGATTCGTATAGGTTGGTTGATCTGCTCGATCAGCCGCAGGCATAGGCGCTCTGCCTGCTCCTGGGTGCGGCAGTCGGTGGCCACAACGATGAACTCGTCGCCGCCAAGCCTTGCTACCAGGTCTGTCTCCCGTGTGCCGCCGGTGAGCGCCTTGGCCACTTCGCGAAGCACCACATCGCCCGCAGCGTGACCAAAGGTGTCGTTGACAGGCTTGAAGCGGTCCAGATCCAAAGCGAGAAGAAACACGGGGTGGTCACCGCTCAGGCCTTCGCTCAAGCGGGTGTTGAGAAAGTTGTTCAGACGGTGACGATTGGCCAGCCCCGTTAGGGCATCGTGCTGGCTGATGTGCTCGATGCGCGCCTTGGCTTCGATTTCCTCGGTGATGTCGCAGACAGTGCCCTGATAACCCTGCAACTGTTCTGCAACTCGCACGGCGCGGGCGGAGAGCTGGCAATAACGTGGGCTCTGGTGGTCGTCGCGCATTTCACATGGAATTGGTCTGCGACCGGCAGCGACGCCGCCTTCGGCAATGGCTGCCATCAGCTGTTTGTCGTACGCCAGCAACTCGGTGAGCGGACGCCCTATCCAGGCGTGGCAGGCTAGCCCCGTAACCTGCGTGAAACGCTCGGACAGAAACGTCAGCCGCTGTTCTGAATCGGTTTCCCAGATCCAATCCGAGGACGCCTCCGAAATATTCTTGAACCGTTGCTCGCTGACCCGCAGCGCCTGCTGGGCTTCATCGATCATATCCGCTGCATGGATAACGCGGCGACGCAGCCAGAACATCAGCATGGCGACCAGTGTTCCGAGCAGCGACCACATCGGCAGGAATTTCTCCAACACCGACCTGCCCAGCGCCTCGCTTTGCCATTGCAAAGTGGTGGCCATGCCGATGCTTTCTTGCAGCGTCAGCATGGGTCTCGAGCCGTCGGGAATGGTGCCGACGGTAGCAGTGAGGCCGGT
Organism: Pseudomonas sp. 9Ag; assembly: GCF_902506445.1. NCBI lineage: Bacteria > Pseudomonadati > Pseudomonadota > Gammaproteobacteria > Pseudomonadales > Pseudomonadaceae > Pseudomonas > Pseudomonas sp. 9Ag. The sequence goes on along the minus strand of NZ_LR733836.1, from coordinate 1,705,416 downwards.
CAGGTCGAATGCTTCGTCCAGCACCTTCAGCTTCGGGCCGGTCAGCACGTCGACATAGACGAGATAGGACAGCTGTTCGAAATCATCGTACGAGCTGTCCGGCCGTATCACAGCGGCCGACACCACGGCCGGCATTCCTGTGACTGAAAAGTAGACCTGCGTGACACCGTCTTCGGCAGACCGGCTGCGGGCGCTGGCCAACAGCGCGGGCAGGTCGCCGGCTATCCAGTCGTGCGCTTCGACGTCGCTCAACTCGCCATCGACGATGGCATAGCGGGTCGATGCGTCGGGCCCCAGAACGAAAACGCCGTCCAGGCCGTACGTGGAAAACAGCGACGGGCCGATGTTGTCGCCTTCGAAGGCCCAGTCCACATCGACTTTGCCGCTCATATGCTTGTAGGCATCGTTCCAGAAAGCGTAGTCGGCCAGCGCGGTGCCGATCTTGTCTCGCCGGCTCTCCATTGCCTTGGCTGCGTCTGTTTCGCTGTGCTGTACCTGGTGTTCGTCCAGCTCCATGCACAGATAGACCAGCGCCAGGGCGACGATTATGAACAGCGCAGCGAGCACATAGATGAAGCCGAGTGAGGCTCGGCGGGTCATGGCGGTGTAGCCTGCTGCTTCGTTGGGGATGCTAGTTGCGATGGGACGTATCATCGATATGGCCGGGCTCGAGTGAGTTGCGCTGAGAACGCTTGCACGGTCTGTATCGGCTGAAGCCCGTCTTGCCGCTGTGCTGGTCGGCAGATTCCGACCGATGGCGCGAGGTGCGATTCTTATCGCTGCACAAACGTTCTAGCTCACCTGCTCCTCCGCGAGTCGATAATCTCCGTCGGATACGCGGTGGCCAGAAGCCGGGGGCGACATGAAAGACAGCAGCTGGATCGACCTGAAGTTGGATGCCGAAACAGGCATCGAGACCATCCGCGCGCATTTCGAAGGCCATGCCTACGATCCGCATTGGCATGACAGCTACCTCATCGGCTTTACGGAGCAAGGCGTTCAGCAGTTCCACTGCCGTAGGGCTCTGCACAGCAGCATCGTAGGGCAGGCGTTTCTGCTGGAGCCGGGCGAGATCCACGATGGCCGTGCGCCGACTCCCGGCGGCTTCACCTACTCGACCTTCTACCTGCAGCCCCATTGGCTGGAGGCCCAGCTGCGCGGGCTGTTCGAAGACGCACCGAGCGATTGCCTGCCCAGTTTCAAGGAAACCCTTGCCGATGAGCCGGGCCTGGTGAAGCACATCGCCTACGCATTTCAGGCCGTTCACCTCAACGAGTTACGCATCGTGCGGCATGCCGCACTCGACGGTCTGCTGGATGTGTTGTCGGGGCGGATGCACTGGCGCAAGCGCCTGGAGGCTTCCGCGCCGCTACCTTCGGTTGCGATCAGGACCAGGGATTACCTTCATGCTCATCTTGACCAGGACCTAGGGCTCGATGAGCTTGCAGCTGTTGCTGGGGTAGACCGCTTCCGCTTGACCCGTGCGTTCAAAGCTTCCTTCGGACTGGCACCCCATGCCTATCTCGTTCAGCTCCGGCTAAGCGCCGCTCGCAAGCTGCTGCGGCAGGGTTTGGCACCCGCGAGCGTCGCTATGGAGCTGGGCTTCGCGGACCAGAGCCACCTCGGACGGTGGTTTCGCCGGACCTACGGCCTCAGCCCCGCGGCGTATCGAAAAAGCTGCTCAAACCTTCCAGACTGCTGAGTCGAACAGACACAAAGTGGCAGGACCGAAAATGGAGACCTGCCCATGCCTTCCACCGCCCCCCATTCATTTATCGCTCCCCGACCTGTTAGCGGGGGGCGGCGATGAACCAGCTTCTCCCGTTTGTACTCTTCACCTTTGTCGCTTCGATCACCCCTGGGCCCACCAACATGCTCGTGCTCAGCAGCAGCGCCCGTTTCGGTTGGCGCGCCGCTCTCCCTCTGCTGACGGGCGCCTGCCTAAGCGCCGCGCTGATCGTCATGCTAGTCGGCCTGGGGTTGGGCGAAATATTGATGCGGCTGCCAGCTGTGCAACATGCGATGGCCTGGTTGGGCGTTGCCTGGATCACGCTGCTGGCCTGGAAACTCTGGCGCAGCGCCGATGAGCCCTTGGATACAGACTCGACCGGCATACGCATCGGGGCATGGGGCGGGGCGGCTTTGCAGCTGATAAATCCCAAGACATGGATGATGGCACTTGCGGTAGTCAGCGTATTCGCGGGCGCTGATGCAGGTCTGGCAGGATACGCGGTCTACGCGCTCATCTTTCTTGGCATAGCGATGCCTTGCCTGATTGGATGGGCCGCACTTGGTCGCGGGGCGGCCAAACTGCTGCGATCCAGAGCGTCGCTGCGGCGTTTCAATCAGGCCATGGCGCTGCTGCTGCTCGTCTCAGCATGGAGCAGCCTGCTGATGTGAGGCGTTTTCTGGGGCTGCGTTTAGCGCGCTACGCCTGGTTCGCAAAGGCAACTATCATGCGCCGACGGGACGCTTGCACTTTCATCGTGACGGCTGGGGAACCAAAGCCGGATCTATGAGGGTCGAAGCGCCTAGACAATGACCACCACCGGTCGTGGTTTTCGATTGCCTCCCGTGCGGCGCTGTTGCCTGAGGCGACCTACTTACCTTCAAAGGAACGATAGATGAGCATCGACCTCAACGCAGGACGCCTCCCGGAAGAACATTCATTGACCAACATTCCGCGCCTGATCTCGCGCTACTACAGCGAGCGACCAGATCCGTCCGATCCGGCGCAGCAGGTTTCTTTCGGCACCTCCGGGCATCGCGGCTCCTCGCTGAAGGCGAGCTTCAACGAGTGGCACATCCTGGCGACCACCCAGGCGATCTGTGACTATCGCCGGGAGCAGGGCATAAATGGCCCGATCTTCGTGGGCATGGACACCCATGCGCTATCCGAGCCCGCTTTCGTATCGGCGCTGGAAGTGCTCTCGGCAAACGGCGTCGAGACACGCATCGACGCCGGCTGCAGCGAAACCAACGGCGAGCCGGGCTATACGCCGACGCCTGCTATTTCCAACGCCATTCTCGAGTACAACGCCGGTCGCAGCAGCAGCCTGGCTGACGGCATTGTCATCACGCCGTCGCACAATCCGCCCGCTGACGGCGGCTTCAAATACAACCCCACCAACGGCGGCCCGGCCGATACCGGCGTGACCAAGTGGATCCAGGAGCGTGCCAATGCGCTGCTGGTCGCCGGGCTCAAGGGCGTCCAGCGAATGGATTACGCCCAGGCGCTCAAGGCGCCCACTACTCAGCGCTTCGATTTCATCGACAGCTATGTAAGCGGCCTGGAGCAGGTGATCGATCTCGAAGCGATCCGTAATTCCGGGCTGAAGTTTGGCGTCGATCCGCTGGGCGGGGCTGGCGTGCACTATTGGACGCGCATTGCCGAGCGCTACAGCCTGCCGCTTGAGGTGCTCTCGACCCGCGTGGATCCCACCTTCCGCTTCATGCGCCTGGACTGGGACGGCAAGATCCGTATGGACTGCAGTTCACCGCATGCCATGGCTGGTCTGATCGAGAACAAGGACCGCTTCGACGTCTCCTTTGCCTGCGACACCGACCACGACCGCCACGGTATCGTCGCGCGCTCGGTGGGTCTGTTAAACCCCAATCACTACCTGGCGGTTGCCATCGAATACCTGTTCACCCATCGCCCCGAGTGGAGCGCCACTGCCGGCATCGGCAAGACGTTGGTGTCGTCTTCGATGATCGACCGCGTCGCCAAAGGCATCGACCGCAAGGTGGTCGAGGTGCCGGTGGGCTTCAAGTGGTTCGTCGACGGTTTGATGGACGGCAGCCTGGGCTTCGGCGGTGAGGAATCCGCTGGCGCGTCTTTCCTGCGCAAGCAGGGTGGCGCCTGGTCGACGGACAAGGATGGCCTGATCCTCGGCCTGCTGGCGGCAGAGATCACCGCAGTGACCGGCAAGGACCCAGGCGAGCGCTATCAGGCGCTGACCGAACGTTTCGGCGCTCCGGTCTATCAGCGTATCGATGCTCCTGCCAACCGTGAGCAGAAGGCCAAACTCGGCAAACTCTCGGCGTCCCAGGTCACGGCGGGCGAACTGGCGGGTCAGCCAATTACCCAGATCCTTACTGAAGCTCCAGGCAACGGCGCTGCCATTGGCGGCCTCAAGGTGGTAACCGACAACGGCTGGTTTGCCGCGCGGCCGTCCGGTACCGAGGACGTCTACAAAATCTATGCGGAGAGTTTCGAGGGCGACGCTCACCTCAAGCGCATTCAGGACGAGGCCAAGGCGCTGGTCGACAACGTGCTCGCAGGATAAGAGTTTCTGCACTGCCAGGGCGGCAAGGTGTTGCAGGTTGGTTTGAACGGAGCAGGCGTTTGCTTTGTGCGACTTAAACGCCAGCTCCTGGCAGCGAAGCCGTTTACTGTCGACGCGGCCTAAAGCACACACCTCTGCTGGGGCACGATTCCCAGCTGAGGCTGTGAACGCGTTCGGTGTAATGGCGGTGGATGCAATCAGGTTGTCGTGCGGCCTGACGTGCATTTGGGCTCGCTCCGCCAAAGCCGGGGTGATTGTGCTTGTGTTGTATGAAGGCTGAATAAGGCCAACAGGTCATCTAGCCAGCAGGTCGCGGAGATTGGCCGCCGCCGTCATCAGAGAGAAAGGTATCGCTTGAAAGACCATACCCGAGAGGCGCTTGAGGCAGAGATAAAGCGCCTGCGCACGCTGCTCGAACAGGCAGGAACCAATGCTGAGCAGCAGACGTGCCCCGATCTCCCGCAGCCGGCTGCCGGAATGATGACTCAGGCGACAAGCGCGAACGGTCCGGCGCAGGTGCAGGGACCTGCCGGGGAAACTGCTACCAGCTCGGGCGCGGGTGTCAGTAACGACGCACGCCGACTTGCGGTGTTCCACAACCTCGACGAGCTGGCGATTATCCTGACCGACCCGGCCGGTGTCGTTACCGACTGGAATGCGGGCGCCGAGCGGGTGATGGGGTGGCGCGCGGAAGAAATGATCGGCCAGAGCATCGAACGTATCTTTACGGCCGCCGATCGAGCCACGCATCGGGCCAAACAGGAAATGGACGATGCCCTCCACCAGGGTCGCATGACCCATGAACGTTGGCATCTGCACAAGGATGGTCAGCAGTACTGGATGTCGGAGGCAATGTCGCCGCTGTATGCCGATGATCGAAGCCACATCGGCTACATGAAAGTGCTCCAGGACCGAACCAGCGAACAACTGGCGGGCCGTGCTATCGAGGAATCCCAACAGCGCTATCGCCTGGCTGCAGAAGCTACCAATGACGCCATCTGGGATTGGGATCTGAGCAGCAACCAAGTGCTTTGGAACGAAGCGTTGGAACAGGCGTATGGCTACTCGCTAGCGGACGTCGACAATGCGGCAGAGTGGTGGATCGGCCGCATCCACCCCGACGACCGCACACGGATTCATTCATCGATCTACGCCGTTATCGATGGAAACGGGGCCACATGGACAGATGAGTACCGCTTTCTACGTCAGGACGGCACATACGCCGAGGTAATCGACCGCGGCCAGGTCATTCGCAACGCTGCAGGTCGGGCGGTTCGCATGATTGGGGCGATGCTTGATCTGACGCGCCTGCGCGCCGTGGAAATAGCGTTACGTCAGAGTGAGGAGCGTTTCAGGACCATTCTGGAAACGATCGAAGCAGCGTTCGCGATTGTTCAGGTCAAATTCGATGCCAATGATCAGCCCGTGGATTACATGTTCCTGGAGGCCAACCCAGCCTTCGAACGGCAGGCTGGCGTCGATCTGAGAGGCAAATGGGTTACTGAATTCGCCCCGGAGCTGGAGCAGTTCTGGTTTGAAACCTACGGCCATGTTGCCAAAACCGGTGAACCGGCCAGTTTCGAGAATTATGCGGAAGCATTCGAGCGTTGGTTCGATGTCAGGGCGGTTCGGGTCGGAGACCCCGCCGAGCGCCAGATCGCGATTCTATTCAGCGATGTCACGCAAAGGCGAGCTGCCGAAGAGCGTCTGCGCATCAGTGAAGCGCTGGCGCGAGAAAACATTCAGCGCGTTCAGCTTGCCCTGGCGGCGGGCGCGATCATCGGCACCTGGAACTGGCATCTGCCGAACGACCGGTTCACGGTCGATGAAGGCTTTGCCCGTGCCTTCGGCCTCGACCCGGCTTTAGGTCGTGAAGGTCTGAGCCTTGCGCAGGTCATCGCCACTGTGCACGCCGAGGACCGGGAAGGACTGCAGGCTGCCATTGCGGAAGCAATTTCCCGCGGCGGTGCCTATGCCCACCAATACCGGGTACGGCGTGCTGACGACAGGTACTACTGGATAGAGGCGAATGGACGTGTCGATCATGCCCTGGACGGTACCCCTCAAAATTTCCCGGGCGTTCTGATCGATGTCGAGCACAAGCGGTCGATCGAGGCAGAGCGCGACCGGGCAACCGCAGCACTGAGAACGCTCAATGACACGTTGGAACAACGTGTGGCCGACCGGACTGCAGCACTGATGCAGGCTGAAGACAAGCTGCGACAGGCGCAGAAGATGGAAGCAGTCGGACAGCTCACTGGCGGGCTCGCCCATGACTTCAACAACCTGCTCGCGGGTATCTCGGGTGCATTGGAGCTGATGAGCCTGCGTTTGTCCCAAGGCCGTCTGGACGATATCGACCGATACCTGGCGACCGCCCAGGGCGCTGCAAAACGCGCAGCCAGTGTGACCCACCGGCTTCTGGCGTTTTCACGGAGGCAGACGCTCGATCCACGGCCGATCGACGCAAATCTGCTGGTGGAGGGTATGACAGAGCTGATTCAGCGCACGGTCGGCCCTGGCATCCAGGTCAACACTGTCAGTGCAGATGACCTGTGGTCGGCGTCCGTCGACGCCAGCCAGCTTGAGAGTGCCATCCTCAACCTGTGCCTCAATTCACGCGATGCCATGCCGGACGGCGGACGGATCACCATCGAGACGGCCAACAGATGGCTCGAGGGCGAATCGGCCCGTGCCTACGATGTTCCTGAAGGCCAATATCTGTCATTGAGCGTTACCGACACCGGAACGGGCATGACGCCTGCAGTGATTACCAAGGCCTTCGAACCCTTTTTCACGACCAAGCCGATCGGTCAGGGTACAGGCCTGGGACTGTCGATGATCTATGGCTTCGCCAATCAGTCTGGTGGTCAGGTTCGTATTGATTCAGAGGTCGGGCGCGGTACCCGGGTGTCACTGTTCCTGCCGCGCTATAGGGGTGATGTGAGCGAGTCAGTAGTTGTCCCGGCGTGCACTGATAGTGTCCTCGGCGAAGCCAGGGGGACCATTCTGATTGTCGATGACGAACCCACCGTGCGCTTGTTTCTCATGGATGTCCTGGGCGAACTTGGCTATACGCTGATTGAAGCGGCCGACAGCATCGGCGGCCTCAAGGTGCTGCAATCGGACGTCAACATCGATCTGCTCATCACAGACGTCGGCTTGCCCGGCGGCATGAACGGACGGCAGATGGCCGATGCGGGCCGGGAAGTCCGTGCCGATCTGAAAACTTTGTTCATCACCGGTTACGCAGAGAGCGCAGCCCTTGGGTATCAAACGCTTGGGCCAGGGATGCAGGTGCTGACGAAGCCGTTCGCTATCGACACGCTTACCACCAGGGTTCAGGGGCTGATGATTCTGTAGCCTGTCGGGTGGGAGCACCGTTAACGATGGCGGCTTGCGCCTGTCTGAAGGCTGACGTCAGTGGGTAGATGACCCGGGCAGCTTCGCGATCACCTTGATTTCGAACTGAAACCCATACAGCCAGGTCACGCCAACGGCCGTCACGGTAGGGTGCGGCGCGCTGCCCCAATATTCCGGCACAACGCTCCAGACTCGCTCGAAAATGGCCTGTGGGTCGACCATGAATACGGTCACGTCAACCACATCGTCAAACGTGCAACTGGCAGCCTTGAGCACCGCGTTCAGGTTCGCAAAGGCGAGTCTTACCTGAGCTTCGAGTTCAGGTTCCGGCGATCCGTCCTCGCGGCTGCCGACCTGGCCCGATACGAACAGCATTCCATTGGATCGAACGGCCGGCGAGTAACGGTTCTGCTCATAAAGTGCTTGTCGCCCAGCAGGGAAAACCACGTCACGTGTGTTCATAAGAGCCTCTTGCGTCGGTTGATCTCGATGGAGACTGTAGAGCTGCCCGTTGTAGGGATAAACTCGCCAGCCTGTTAAGCACTGTTCTCAAATTCCAAACAATCCCAGCGCCCGGAGCCGACATGGACCGCTTTGTCGCGATGCAGGCCTTTGCTCGAGTGGTCGAAACCGGCAGCTTCACCAGAGCTGCCGACACACTGCACCTGAGCAAAACCAGCGTGACTCAACTGGTGCAACAGCTCGAAGCGCGGCTGCGCGTAAAGCTGCTCAACCGAACGACACGCAAAGTCAATGTCACCGCCGATGGTGCCGCGTATTACGAGCGCGTGGTGCGGTTATTGGCGGATCTGGATGATGCCGAAACCAGCCTGTCCAGTGCGTCGACATCGCCGCGTGGTCGCCTCAGGGTGGACGTGCCCAGCCCGTTTGCGCGTTCCATCCTGATACCAGCGCTTCCCACCTTTCATGCGAGGTATCCGGAAATTCAGCTGGACCTGGGTGTCAGCGACCGGATGGTGGATCTGATCAATGAGAACGTCGATTGCGTGGTGCGCGGGGGTGAACTCACCGACCTGTCACTCATGGCTCGGCACATTGGCGACCTCCAGCTGGGGGTCTATGCCGCACCCAGCTACCTCGAGCGAGCAGGAACGCCGTCCCATCCACGTGAGCTGGAGGACACGCATCACCGCATCGTGGGATTTTTGTGGGCGCGCACCGGGAAGGTCTTTCCCTACGCCATGCATCGCGACGGCGAACGCGTCAGCGTCATGGGTCGTTACGTGCTTTCTGTGGACGACGGCAACGCCTATCTGGCTGCCGGCCTGGCGGGATTGGGTGTGTTATGGCTGCCTGACTACCTGTCCCACGCTCATCTGGAAAACGGCGACTTGGTGCCATTGTTTGAAGACTGGCGCCTTGAGCCGATGCCGCTGTATGTCGCCTTCCCACCGAACCGGCACGTCAGCCTGAAGGTGCGCGTCTTCATCGACTGGATCGCTGAGCTGATGGCTCAGCAAGCGCCGGTTGCGCGTCGGGAGCGCGCGAAACCACTGCCGCACCCTGCGGATGCCTTGCTGTCACACCGAGGAGTAGACAGAACAGGAGGGTGCATGTCGGTCGAGGCGGATTTTTCACTGCTTGAATCACTGTTGCTGGCCCGTGGGCCTGGCGGCCAGGAAGAGGAAGTCCGGGCGGTGTGCCGCGCGGAACTTGAAGCGAGCTGCGATGAGGTCTGGGTAGATGCGGCGAACAACCTGATCGGGGTGATCCGTGCAGCAAACGTGGCGCGAGAAACGGCGCAGTCACGAGCGATTCGGGTCATGGCACATCAGGATGAGATCGCCATGGTGGTCAAACGCATCGGCGACGATGGGCGGCTTCACGTCGTTGCGCTGGGAGGGGCCTTTCCGGTGAACTTCGGGATGTGTCCGGTCGATGTGATGGGCGAATCGCAAAATCTGCCGGGGGTGCTGTCGTTTGGCACCATGCACGGGACAGCCGAATCGACCCAGTCGATGGATATCCTCAGCGGCAATGTGCAGTGGCGCGATGTACACGTCATCACCCGGCGAACCAAAGACGAGCTGGCGCAAATGGGCGTAAGACCGGGCACTCGGGTCGTTCTGAGTCAACATTGGCGTCGACCATTCCGCGTACACGACGCCATTGCCGGCCACTTCCTCGATGACCGGGCGCCGGTGGTCGCCGTTCTGCGTGCAGCCGAGGCGCTGGCTGAGCGCAAGGGCGAGCTCGAACAGGACCTGTATTTCGTGTTGACCACCAACGAAGAGGAAACCAACTCGGGCGCGCAGTACGCGGCGCGAACACTGCCGGGCGTGGTGTGCATCGCGGTTGAAGTGGGACCCATCGCGCAAGAGTACGGCACGCGGTTGTGCGCGGACCCGGTCATCCTTACCGGGGACGAGAAGGGCCTGTACACCAAGTCCGTCTCCGATGACCTGTTGGGCGCGGCCATCCGCTGTGGCTACACCCCTCAACCGGCGCTGATGCCCGGCTTTGCCTCCGATGCCAGCGCAGTGCTCAGCTCGGGCTCTTCGCCTCAAGCCGGCTGCCTGGCTATTCCAACGGAAAATACGCACGGCTACGAGTTGATTACCGATGGCGGTATGCACGCCTGTGCGCGCACGCTCATCGAGTACCTACTGAATGCAGCGTAAACAGGCTGGCCGCAGCTGGCCGGATTCTCGCCGTCACAGGCGCAACTGAGCCAAGGCGAAGCAGCAAACATGGGTGCTCTGCTTGTCTCAGGCTCAATCAGACCAAGCACCTCACCCCTTCGGCGTCATTGAACGCAAGGGCGTCCAGCCAATCGGACACTGGCGTTGCGCTATGTATGCCAGGGTACGCATGTACAGATTCCTAGACATCGGGTCGGCTGTCGTTGAGTCACGGAACCTTTTAAAAAGCCCTGCAACGTGGCGATTTCAGGGACGCCTGAGGCTTTTATAGCTCATCCAACCTATTGGCACGGCTTTCGCTCCGTTGTCTGGGTCTTGCCTGTTCGCTCGGTATCTTTCAGCGAACCGGACCGCCAAATGTGGCGCCAGAACAATAAGGAATCTTGCAATGAAGCCCCGTCCCGAATCTGCTGACGCGTCAGTCTGCTTTGTGTCGTCTGTCTCCGTCTTACTCTTGATGGCTCATGCTGTGTATTGCGCGCGCGATATGTCCCGCGCCGCTATAGGTGACGCTGTGCGCCTGCGGAGGCCAGTATGAAACTCAACGGCCGATCGGCTCTCGTAACTGGCTCGACCAGCGGAATAGGGCTCGGCATCGCTTGCAAGCTGGCGGAGGCGGGCGCGAATGTGATGCTCAATGGTTTTGGCGATGTCGATGCCGCCGTTGCGCAAGTATCAGCGTATGGCACCCGCGTCCTGCATCACCCAGCTGACGTGTCGGACGCCGATCAGATTGCGGAAATGGTCGCCGAGACCGAACGCGAATTCGGCACCCTGGACGTGCTGGTGAACAACGCGGGTATTCAGCACGTTGCGCCGATCGAGAGCTTTCCGGCAGAGCGTTGGAACAGCATCATCGCCATCAATCTGTCTTCGGCCTTTCACACCATCCGCCTGGCCTTGCCCGGTATGCGGCAGCGCAACTGGGGGCGGATCATCAACGTTTCCTCGGCCCACGGGCTGGTGGCTTCGGCTCAGAAGTCTGCCTACGTGGCGGCCAAGCACGGCTTGGTCGGATTGACCAAAAGTGTCGCGCTGGAAACCGCCACTACCGGAATAACCTGCAACGCCATATGCCCGGGTTGGGTGCTGACGCCTCTGGTGCAGCAGCAGATCGACAACATTGCCAAAGCCCATGGCGACCCCCAGCGTGCAACGCGTGAGTTGCTGATGGAGAAGCAGCCGTCACTGGACTTCGTGACGCCCGAGCAACTCGGTGAATTGACGCTTTTCCTGTGCAGCGATGCCGCCATTCAGGTGCGTGGTGTCGCCTGGAACATGGATGGAGGCTGGGTCGCGCAGTAGCTGCCTGAAAAAACCATGGTGCAGCGGTACGGTTCCAACCGGTTCCGCTGAGCTGTCGCAGGGTGCGGACGGGGAGACTCGATCGCTCACACCCTGCGGCAAGTTTTCTTGACCGCTTGGGACGAAGCAGCCGACCGCGTGCAGCGGCGCTTTGACCTGTCCACGAGTTCGTGGCGTATCTCGATGATCTTGCGGCGTGACTTCAGCGCTCGCTCAAGCCATGCAACTGAAGCTTTGAGTACAGGCTTGCTCTGGATATGCCCAGCTCGACCGCTGCGCGGCGGCGGTTGCCTTTGCAGGCGAGCAGGGCGGTCTGCAAGGCGCGGCGTTCGGCCTGGGCGATGCTCTCTGCGAGGAGTTGCAGGGGGGCGTTGGGTTCCGGTGTGGGTTCAGCAAGCATCGGCTCACTGGGGGTGAACGCAGCCTGCGGCGCGGCGGCAGTCTTCGCGCCCAACAGCGGCAGGAAATGGCGCGCTTCCAGCGGTGTGCCATCCGCGCTCAGCTGTGCGCGTTCTAGTAGGTTGCCCAATTCGCGCACGTTGCCGCGCCAGGGCTGGTTACAGAGCAATGCAATGGCGCTCGGCGCAAGTTCCATCGGAGCCTGCCCGGAGCGGTTGGCAATGTCATCGAGCAGATGTTCGATCACGGCGGGTATGTCGGCGGCACGGTCGCGCAACGGCGGCACCTGCAGCGCCAGCACGTTGAGTCGATAATAGAGGTCATCGCGAAACTCGCCGGCAGCGACCTTGGCTTCCAGATCAATGTGCGTGGCGGCGATCACCCGCACGTTCAGTGGCTTGACCTGATTGGAGCCCAGTGGCTCGATTTCCTGCTCCTGCAGCACCCGCAACAGCTTGGCTTGCAGGGCCAACGGCAGGTCGCCGATTTCGTCGAGAAAAAGTGTGCCGCCGTTGGCCACTTCGAACTTGCCGATGCGTGCCTTGCGATCAGCACCAGTAAAGGCGCCAGGCGCGGTGCCGAACAGCTCGGCTTCGACCAATGTCTCTGGAATCGCCGCGACGTTGACGGCAACGAAAGGCCCATTGGCGCGCGGCGACAGGTTATGAATGCCCTGAGCCAGCAGCTCCTTGCCGGTGCCGGTCTCTCCCCGGATCAGCACGGTGGCGTCCAGCTGTGCGGCGCGACGAGCCTGACGTTTAACTTCACTGGCCGCCGGGCTGGTGCCGATAAAGCCTGCAATGGTGTAGCGCGCCCGGCGAGCCTTGGCCAGTTCGTTCTGGGTCGCGACCAGCTGCGTCTGCAGCGTGGTGAACTTGGACATCAAAGGCTTCAGGTGCCGGGCCCGGTCGAACAGCACGAAACCCAGGGCGCCGACCAGGGTGCCGTCCTCGTCACGAAGCGGGATTCGCGTCACGACAAAATGCTCGCTGCCGAAGGCCATCAGATCGAGCATGCTCGGCTGGCCGCTCTCCACCACTTCACGCAAGCGGCTGGCGGGCAGCACTTCTTCGATTTCCTTGCCGAGAACACTGCGCGGGTCGCTGATGCCGATCTTTTCCGCGTATTTGTCATTGATCCAGACGATACGCGCCTGGCGATTGACCGCGATGGTGCCTTCGCACTGGGCATTGAGGTGGTCGAACAGCAGCGGCATGGCCACCGCCCGGAAGCGTTCGGGAGATACGCCGATGGTCAGGCCGTTGAGGTCAAGGTCGTTGCGGGCGATTGCCATGGGTTCGAGCTGTCCGGTGAGGTTCGGCCGATTATGGAAGGCGCAGGCTGCCGTGGGCAAGGCAGCCGGTCCGGGCTCAGAGTCCGTACACCTCGTTGGGCAGCCACGTCGCCAACGGCGCAAAGAAGAACACCAAGGCCAGGCCGAGCAGCTGGATCAGGATGTAGGGCATAACGCCGAGATAGACGTCCCGCGTCGTGACCTCCGGAGGGCAGACCCCCTTGATGTAGAACAGCGCGAAGCCCACGGGCGGAGTCAGGAAGGAGGTTTGCAGGCACAGCGCGAAGAGCACCGCGAACCAGAGCGGGTCGACACCCATGGAAAACAGCACCGGCGCAACCAGCGGCAGGATGATCAGCGTGATCTCCACCCAGTCCAGGAAAAAGCCCAGCAGGAAGGTGATGAACAGTACGGTTAGCAGCACACCGGTCTGACCGAACGGCAAACCCGTGAGCGCGGCACGGATCACGTCATCACCGCCCAGGCCGCGCAACACTGCGGCGAACACCGTGGCGCCGATAAAGATGCCGAAGATGAATGCCGAGGTGCGGCTGGTCTGGTAGAGCGCTTCCTTCAATACCGCCATGTTCAGCTTGCGGCTGAGGGCCGCCATCAGCACCGCACCAAACGCACCGACCGCAGACGCTTCCGTCGTTGTAGCGATACCGAAGAAGATCGAGCCGAGCACGGCCAGAATCAGGACGAAGGGCGGCACCACTGCCCAGAACACATCGATCAGCGCCTTGGCATCAAGCTTCTGGCGATTGGCAGGAGCAGGCGCAAAGTCCTTCTTCAGCCACGACACCACCACGATGTAGAGGATGTACATCAGGGCCAGCATCATCCCTGGTACCAGAGCACCCATGAACAGCTTGCCCACCGAGGCTTCGGAGGTGCCGAGTCGGTCGGCCATCAGGACCAGCATGATGCTAGGCGGAATCAGAATGCCCAGCGTACCGACCGAACAAGCGGTGCCGACGGCAAGGCTCTTGTTGTATTTGGCCTGCAGCATCGGCCCGATCGAGAGCATGCCGAGCAAGGCCACCGAGGCGCCGACGATACCGGTAGAAGCGGCCAGCAGGATGCCCACCAGCACGACCGTTACGGCGTAACCACCACGCAACGGACCGAGCACCCGGACCAGGCTGTGCATCAGCCGCTCGGCGATGCCGGAGCGGTCGAGCATGATGCCCATGAAGATGAACAGCGGCAGGGCAACCATCAGCTCATTGGCGACGATGCCGTAGATGCGTGCGTCCAGTACCCCAATGGTGCCGTCCCAGGTGAACCAGAGGTCAGCATCGAAGTGTTCGACCATGACGTGCCCGAGTACCGCGAACAACAATCCGATGCCGGCCAGTGACCAGGCGACCGGGAAGCCAAGCAGCAGTAGCCCCATGAAGGTGGCGAACATGCTGATGACGAGAATTTCTTCCAGACCCATGATTACGGCTACTCCATCAGGGCTGCGAATGGCCGCGGTCGCGGTCATGCGTCGGGGCTACGAAGGCCCGGGGAAAGTTGAATAGCAGCGTGCTGCAGCGCGTGGCCCGTGACAGCAAGGCCAGCGCAACCAGCGTCAGCCCGATGGGCAATACGCTCTTGAAGATGTAACGGTGCGGCAGCCCGCTTGGCGCCTGAGAACGCTCGTCATAGATGAAGGCTTGGTAGGCGAAGGGCACCAGCGCATCGACCATCAACACCACGATTGGCAATGCCAATATCAGGATCGCCAGCAGTTCGATGATGGCCTGGCTGCGCAGCGTGAATTTCTCGCGCAGCACGTCGACGCGGACATGGTCGTCACGCACCACGGCATAGGCCAGGGCGAGCATCAAAGCGGCACCGAACAGATGCCAGGACAATTCTTCCAACGCAATCGAGCCGCGAGACAGCACGAAGCGGCTGAACACGTTGGTCAGCACCACTGCCAGAACCAGCAGCCAGATCCATGCGCTGGCTTCGCCAATGGCGACCAGCGCCTTGTCCAGCCACCAGGACAGTTTGTTGTGAGGCAGTGCATCCGCTTGAGCGGCAGGCACTGCGTCATCAGGGGAAACGGGATGAGCGGACACGGCCACCTCGGAGATCCGAACCAGGAGAAAGCACGGCGCGAACCGTGCGCTAGAGACCTGTCAGGTCGGCAAGATTCTTCACCTGCTGTGCTAAGACTGCGTTACTGCGCTTCGGCAGTTGCCGACCGACCGCAGAGACCTCAGCACAGCAGGATCCAAACGTTTATGAAAGGCCAACCCTAGCGGGTACTAGGCTTTGCTGAGTGGATCACTCGTACTGGTAGTAATCGCGCGGCAAGTAGCCTTTGCCGTGCCAGATCGAGTGATGCTTCATGAAGTCGCGCTGGCTGCTCAGAACGCGGTTGAACATCTCGTCCTTGGCGGCGATTTCATCGAGCACTTCGTTGGTTACGCGCTCCAGCTCACGCAGTACTTCTTCAGGCAGCACCTGGGCCTTCACGCCTTGCTTTTCGTACTCGCGCAAGGCGGTCGGCTGGGCCCACTCGCTCTCTGCAAAGCCTTTGAGCGTGGCCGACTCGCAACCCATCTCGATCAACGCGCGGCTCTGTGGCTCAAGCTTGTTCCAGACGTCCTTGTTGACCAGCAGGTGCGAGGTGGTCAGCGTCTGGTGCCAGCCCGGCATGATGTAGTTCTTGATGATCTGATCGAGGCCCAGCATCTTGTCGATTGCTGGCTGCGAGAACTCGGTGGCGTCGATGGTCTTGCGCTCCAGCGCCTGATAGATCTCGCCGCCGGGGATCATGGTGACCGAGGCGCCGAGCTTCTCCAGTACCTTGCCGCCGATGCCGGCAAAGCGGATGCGTAGGCCATCGAAGTCTTCCAGCTTCTCGATTGGCTTGGCAAACCAACCCGCACCCTCAGGACCGATGATGCTGCAGAGCATCGGGTGAATGTTGCGCTCGGCATAAATCTCTTCAAGCAGCTTCTTGCCATCACCCTCGTAGTACCAGGCCAGATACGCTGGCGGCTCCATGTTGAAGGGTGCGCCGGAGTACAGGGGTAGTGAGGCAATTGTGCCCTGGTCGTAGCCGATCCAGGTGTAGCCAGCGGGGTACTTGCCGTTGCTGACTGCATCCATGATTTCGAAGGGTGGCACCAGTTCGCCAGGCTCGTAGTAGCGCAGCTGGATATCACCGCCAGAAATGGCTTTGAGGGATTCTGAGAGATGCTTGATAGGTGTGGTCAGACCGACCAGGTGAGAGGGAAAGGCCAGGGGCACTTGCCAGCGAATCTTCTCGGCTGCCATGACGTCAGCGCTGATCAGGCTGGCGCTGAGAAGGGTGGTAGCACCGATGGCGCAGGCGAGTCGGGACAGCTTTTTGGATATCGACATTGCAGGTTTCCTTCTTTTTTTTGTTTTGGTAACCAGAGGCGCGGGCCGGCGTTCAGTTGGCCGGAAAGCGAGACGAGGCAGCACTGATTTATCGTCCCGCCAGGTGTTCTGGCGTCTTGCCTGTATTACTTAGCAGGTTCTGTGCCTGACTGTGGGAAAACCTGATAACCCACGGGCCAGAGGCTTATCGGCGTTCAGCCAATTTTGCATGTGTCCAACTGGCCGGACACTCATCCGCGCCGACCTAAGGGCTGTCCAAACCTCTGGACTGATGTCTATATATCTGGACCCGAAGGCTCAATCCGGCAGCAAGCATGACGTTAGGAGCGCTGCGATCTTTCCCTCTAGGGTGCTTTAAGCGAAAGCGGGGGCCGGACTCAGCCCACATCCTTTTCCACGGTCGCCTTCAGCGCGGTGAGGCAACGTTCTTCGGCGGTATCAAGTTCCAGCTGCATTTGCTGAATATCAAGCAATTGCTGTTCGAGCTGCTGGCGGCGTTCGGCAATCATGCCAAGCATGATGTTCAGCTGTTTCTGGTTGCCGGCCTTGGGGTCGTAGAGTTCGATCAGGGTCTTGCATTCGGCGAGCGAGAAGCCGATGCGCTTGCCACGCAGGATGAGCTTCAGGGCGACACGATCCTTAGGGGTGTAGATACGCTCCTGGCCGCGCCGCTTCGGCGAGAGCATGCCTTGTTCCTCATAAAAGCGTATGGCGCGGGTGGTGATATCGAGCTCGTTGGCCAAATCGGAAATGCTGTACGTCTGCTTTGCCATGAAGGTATCCAGTTCTGCCTATCCACCCACGGCTCACGTGGAGCCGGGCGCGTTTACTACGGTTTGAAAGCGAGTCAAGGCTACACGCTGCGTTGGCCCGGTGCACAGTGGCGTCGGGCCATATCGCGCCACTCATTGCTGGATCGAACAACCAGTGGCGTTTTGCATCTCCTCGAAGCTCACCCCGTCGGCCAGCTCTACCAGCTTCAGGCCTTGCTCGGTTACGTCAAGCACGCCCAAATCGGTAATGATCCGGTTGACTACACCGACGCCGGTCAGCGGCAGGTCGCACTGCTTGATGATCTTGTGCGCGCCTTTGGCGGTGTGCTCCATCAAGACGACCACGCGCTTGACCCCAGCCACCAAATCCATCGCACCGCCCATGCCCTTGACCATCTTGCCGGGGATCATCCAGTTCGCCAGGTCGCCTTTCTCCGAGACCTGCATGGCGCCAAGAATGGCTAGATTGATATGGCCGCCGCGGATCATGCCGAAACTCATCGCATTGTCGAAGAAGGCGCTGCCGGGGAGGGCGGTGACGGTCTGCTTGCCGGCATTGATCAGGTCCGGGTCGATCTCGTCTTCGGTAGGGAAGGGACCGATGCCGAGCAGGCCATTCTCACTCTGCAGCCAGACGTCCATCCCTTCGGGAATGTAGTTGGCGACGAGAGTCGGCAAGCCGATGCCCAGGTTGACGTAGAAACCGTCCTGCAGCTCCTGCGCGGCGCGTTGCGCCATCTGTTCGCGTGTCCAGGCCATGATCAGCTCCTCACCGTACGTTTTTCGATGCGTTTCTCGGCGTTCGGGTTATGGATGATGCGCTGCACGTAAATGCCCGGCAGGTGGATCTGGTCGGCGTCCAGTTCTCCGGTTTCCACCAGATGATCAACCTCGACCACGCAAACCTTGCCTGCCATGGCCGCCAGCGGGTTGAAGTTGCGCGCGGTCTTGTTGAAAACCAGGTTGCCGGCCTTGTCCGCCTTGTAAGCTTTGACCAGCGATACGTCGACGGGCAGCGACTCTTCCATCACGTACCACTCGCCATTGAACTGGCGGGTTTCCTTGCCTTCGGCGATCAGCGTGCCGTAACCGGTACGGGTATAGAACGCGGGTATGCCGGAGCCAGCGGCGCGCAGTTTCTCGGCCAGGGTGCCTTGCGGGGTGAATTCGAGTGCCAGTTCGCCGGCCAGGTACTGGCGCTCGAACTCCTTGTTCTCACCGACGTAGGAGGAAATCATCTTGCGCACCTGGCGCGTCTCGAGCAGCAGACCGAGGCCAAAGCCGTCGACGCCAGCGTTGTTGCTGATCACGGTGAGGTCTTTCTTGCCCGTGTCGCGCAGTGCCTCGATCAGTGCCTCGGGAATGCCGCACAGGCCAAAACCGCCAACGGCGAGCGTCATGCCATCCTCGACCAGGCCGTCGAGCGCCTGCTTGGCGTTGGGATAGATCTTGTTCATGAAATGCCTCTTGTTATCTGAGGTTGGCTACAGACTCGGGTTACTCAGCGCTCAGTCGGGCCCGCGCGACGCGTGATCCGTTGGGACGACCCAGCACATCGCTGATGCGCTGACCGGCCGCGATCAGCGCGTTCAGGTCGATGCCGGTCTGAATGCCCAGGCCGTCGAGCATGTAGAGCACGTCTTCACTGGCCACATTGCCGCTGGCGCCTTTGGCATAGGGGCAACCGCCGAGGCCTGCGACCGAACTGTCGAAGGTGCCGACGCCTTCCAGCAGGCTGGCGTAGATGTTCGCCAGCGCCTGACCATAGGTGTCGTGAAAGTGACCGGCGAGCTTGTCACGCGGAACCTCGCGACTGACCGCCTCGATCAGCTGACGGGTTTTGCCCGGTGTGCCGGCACCGATGGTGTCGCCCAGCGAAACCTCATAGCAGCCCATGGCGAACAGCTCGTGCGCCACATGCGCGACGCGCTTGGGGTCTACTTCGCCTTCGTAAGGGCAGCCCAACACGCAAGAGACGTAGCCGCGTACCTGAATGCCGTTCTCGCGCGCTGCAGTCATCAGCGGAGCGAAGCGCGCCAGGCTTTCGTCGATGGAGCAGTTGATGTTCTTTTGCGAGAAGGCTTCCGAGGCGGCGCCAAACACAGCCACTTCACTGACTCCGGCTTCGATGGCTGCTTCGAGTCCTTTCATATTGGGCGTCAGCGCGGCGTAGGTGACGCCGGGCTTCTGCTTGATCTGCGCGAACACATCGGCAGAACCCGCCATTTGTGGCACCCACTTGGGCGAGACGAAGCTGCCCACCTCGACATAGTGCAGCCCCGCGCTGGTGAGGTCGTCGACCAGGCGAACCTTGTCTGCAACGCTGATGGGCTGCTTTTCGTTCTGCAGGCCGTCGCGGGGGCCGACTTCTACAAGGCGTACCCGACGTGGCATTTCAGTGGTTGGAGTCATTGGTTGTCCTCATGAACAAGTTCGAGCGCCGTGCGGTGAAAGCCGATGACCGGCAGGTCATAGCAAGACTCTGCGGCTCAAGTTATCAACAGCATGGCAGATAAAACTGGAAGCCCCGCCTCTTGCTGGCGGCACCACGTTTGAGAACCGCCATGCTACGCAAATTGAAAATCTCCCATCGCACGCTGCTGTTCTTTGCGCTTGTAGCCGTGCTGCTGGCCGCGCTTGGGTTGTTCAGCCTGATGCAGATGTCCGCGATACGTGCTGCGGGCAGCGAGATCGACTCCGATTGGATGCCAAGCCAGGCGGCCGCTGACGATATGGCGCTGAATCTTGCTCACGTGCGGATCGAATCCATGCGGCAGTTGGCCTTCCAAGACGCCGAAACGCTTCGCAAGAGCGACGAGCAGATCGCTGCAGCAATGACCAAGCTCAGCCAGCTGATGGCTCGTTACGAGGAGCACATATCCAATCCTGATGAGGCTCGCGTGTTCGGTGTCGTCAAGAATGTATACGCCAGCTATCCCCAAGCGCTTCAGGATCGCCAGCGCGTGCTTGCCGCCAACCCGAGCGAGGACAGGGCTGCCGCGGTGAACGCGCGGGTTAGCGAGCTTAGCCACCAGCTCGAACAGGCTTTGTTGGAACTCCGGTCGTTTAACGAGGAGGGCGCCCATCATGCTGTCGAGGCGGCCACGTCCGTTTATCGGAACGCGCAGAGGGTGATCGCCTCGGTGATCCTGGTTGCGTTGGTCTCGACCGTTGCGCTGGCGCTGCTGTTGACCGCCAGCATCGTGCGGCCCATGCGTCGCGCTGTCGCCGTTTCGAATCAGATTGCCAAAGGCGACCTCACCCATGAAGTTCATGTTAATGGCAACGACGAAGCCACTGAGCTGCTGACCTCGCTGAGCGAGATGCAGGCCAACCTGCGTAGCATCATCGGGCAGATCAACGATTCGGCCCATGTGCTGACGGCTTCGGCCGAAGAAATGAGCGCTGTCATGCTGGACAGCACCGAGGGCTTGCAGCGGCAGAACGATCAGATTGAACAGGCCGCCACGGCGGTGAATGAGATGACTTGTGCGGTCGAAGAGGTGGCCAGCAATGCCGTTTCCACCTCCGAGGCGTCGCGGGCTTCCAGCGAGTCGGCTCAACAGGGACGTATGCAGCTCGAAGACGCCATTGCATCGATACAGGCTTTGGCGGCTGATGTTGTCAGCGCCTCGGCCCGTGCCGGTGAGTTGGCCGATCAGACCCACAACATCACCCGTGTGCTGGATGTGATCCGCGCGGTGGCCGAGCAGACCAACCTGCTGGCCCTGAACGCTGCCATCGAGGCGGCGCGAGCCGGAGACGCCGGCCGCGGCTTCGCCGTGGTGGCGGATGAGGTGCGAGCATTGGCGAAACGTACCGGTGAGTCGACCCGAGAAATCGAGTCGATGCTTGGCAGCATTCAGCAAGGCACCGGGCTGACAGTCGAAGCGCTGCAACAAGGCGCCTCGCGCGCGCAGACCACCCTGAACAAGGCCGAAGCGGCTGGCGTTGCCCTGGTGCGGATTGCCGAGACGGTCGCCGGAATCAACGAGCGCAACCTGGTCATCGCCAGTGCGTCGGAGGAGCAGGCGCAGGTCGCCCGTGAGATTGACCGTAACCTTGTCAGCATTCGTGATCTCTCGGTGCAAACCTCTGCTGGCGCCCAGCAAACCAGTGTGGCGACTCAGGAGCTGTCGCGCCTGGCGGTGGATCTGAATGGACTGGTGAGTCGTTTCCGGATGTAGCCGCTGCGCTGTGACTGCGCAGCTCCCGGAGCGTGAAGGGAGATTTATTGCTCGTCCGCGAGAACGGCGACCACTCGGGTCGCTGCCTTCGCAAGCAGGCTTGCTTCTACAACAGCCGTTCTGAGCGGCCGGCCCTACGCCGCCAGTGCCTGGCGAGGCCGGCAGAGCCTGCCCGATTGCCTGGCCTGCGGCGGCTTTAATCACTCAAGCTCTACCAAAGTGGTGCCTTCACTGATCATCTCGCCTTCAGTGCAGAAGACGGCTTTCACCACGCCCGCTTCGGCGGCTCGGATGCTGTGCTCCATCTTCATCGCTTCCAGCACGACCAGTGTGGTGCCGGCCTCGACGGTCTGCCCGGCCTCGACCAGTACGCGAACAATGCTGCCATTCATGGGGGCGGTGAGGCCGCCGTGATGGTGGTGGCTGGCCTCGACTTCGGCGATGGGATCGAACGCGCTGACCGCCTGCAACTCGCCATTCCATTCAAGGTAAAGCGTTTCGTCCTTTCGGATGGTCTTTGGCTGACGGCTGGCTTGCGAGGCGGCCAACTCGCTTCTGGCGGTGGCAGTATCGATGCGCACCAGTCGGCTTTCACCGTTGCATTGCAGGTGCACGCCGATCCGCGCCGGCATACCGAAGCGCAGGCCATCGCGCTTTGCCCAAGGCGAATGAAGGTCGTCCTCACGAATTTTCGCCGGCTCGGTCTGCACGAACAGCCCGGCGGCCAGCTGCCAGAACGCGTCGGGCAGTTCGCCGGGTGCGCGCATCAGCTCCGCTTCGTGGCGCGGGATGAAGCCGGTGTCCAGCTCTGCCGCTGCGAACGCCGGATGCCCGATTACGCGACGCAGAAAAGCAAGGTTGGTGCGCACGCCGCCAACGCAGGTCTCATCCAGCATCGCCAGCAAACGCAGGCGCGCTTCTTCACGGTTTTCACCCCAGGCGATGAGTTTGCCGAGCATCGGGTCGTAGAACGGCGAAACGGTGTCTTCTTCTGTCACGCCGCTGTCGACCCGACGCCCAGGCCCTGCGGCCGATTCGCGGTACAGGTCGAGCGTACCGGTGGCCGGCAGGAAGTCGTTGTCCGGATCTTCGGCATACAGCCGCACTTCGATAGCGTGGCCCGTGAGCGGTACCTGATCCTGGGTGATTGGCAGCGGTTCGCCACGGGCAACGCGGATCTGCCAGGCCACCAGGTCGAGTCCGGTGATGGCCTCGGTGACCGGGTGCTCGACCTGCAGGCGGGTGTTCATTTCCATGAAGAAGAACTCGCCACGGGCATCAAGCAGGAACTCGACCGTTCCGGCGCCGACGTAGCCGATGGCCTGCACAGCCTTCACCGCGGCTTCGCCCATGGCCCGGCGCAGCTCAGCGGAGAGACCCGGGGCGGGCGCTTCCTCGACGACCTTCTGGTGCCGGCGCTGGATCGAGCAGTCGCGCTCGTTGAGGTAGAGGCAATTGCCGTGCTGATCGGCGAACACCTGGATCTCGACGTGACGGGGCTTGAGGACGTATTTCTCGACCAGCATGCGCGAGTCGCCAAACGACGACTGCGCCTCGCGCTGGGCCGATTGCAGCGCCTCGGCCAGATCAGCCTCGCGCTCGACCACCTTCATGCCTTTGCCGCCACCGCCTGCAGTGGCCTTGAGCAATACCGGGTAGCCAATCTTTTCTGCAGCGATGCGGAAGGTTTCCACGTCCTGGGCTTCGCCGTGATAGCCGGGCACCAGTGGCACGCCAGCCTTTTCCATCAGTGCCTTGGCCGCCGATTTGCTGCCCATGGCATCGATGGCCGAGGCAGGCGGGCCAAGGAATATCAGGCCGGCATCCTCGATGGCGCGAGCGAAGTCGGCATTCTCGGAAAGGAAGCCGTAGCCCGGATGAATCGCCTGCGCGCCGCTGGCCTTGGCGGCGGCGATCAGCTTGTCGATCAGCAGGTAACTGTCGGCCGGCTTGGCGCCGCCGAGGTCAACGCGAATGTCGGCTTCGCGTGCATGCCGGGCATCACGGTCGATGGCGCTGTGCACAGCTACGGTGGTGAGGCCCATGGCCTTGGCGGTACGCATCACGCGGCAGGCGATTTCGCCCCGGTTTGCGACCAGCAGGGTAGTTATCATTGTTCTGGCTCCTGCGTCCAATTGGGTTTGCGCTTCTCCAGAAAGGCGTTGAGGCCTTCCTGTCCTTCGGGGCTGACCCGTATGCGCGCAATGGCATTTTCGGTGTAGCGGCGCAGCGCCGGGCTCAGCGAGATGCTGGCGGCTTCGCGTAAGAGATCCTTGCTGGCTCGCATGGCCTGCGGGCTGTTGAGCAACAGGTTGTCGAGCCAGCCGTGCAAGGCGTCATCCAGTTCGGCGGCGGCGTAGGTCTCGGACAACAGGCCGAGGTCGCGGGCGCGCTCGCCACTGAAGCGTTCGCCCGTCATGGCGTAGCGGCGTGTGGCGCGTTCGCCCATGGCCTTGACCACGAAAGGGCTGATCACCGCGGGCGCTAGGCCGATGCGCACTTCGGAGAGGGAAAACAGCGCGTCATGCGCACCGATGGCCATGTCGCAGCAGGCCACCAGCCCGACTGCACCGCCGAAAGCCGCGCCTTGCACCACCGCCAACGTCGGCAGCTTGAGGTGGTAGAGGCTGTACATCAGTTCGGCCAGCTCGCGGGCGTCGGTGAGGTTGGCATCGAAATCCAGCTTCGCCGACTGTTGCATCCAGGCCAGATCCGCCCCGGCCGAAAAGTGCTTACCGCGGCCGCGCAGCAGCAGGAAGCGCAGGCTCTTGTCCGCCTGTACCGTGTCGATTGCCTGTACCAGCTCGCGGATCATTTCGGCGTTGAAGGCGTTGTTCTTTTCCGGTCGGTTGAGCCACAGGGTGGCGAAGCCGCGCGCGTCTTTGTTCAATTCGATGGTCTGGAAATCGGTCATCTGCTTCTCCTATACGAGCCAGCCAGCGGTCAGTACTGCGCTCTGTTGCGGGCCTTACATCCGGAATACGCCGAACCGGGTCTGTTCGATCGGTGCGTTGAGACTCGCCGAGATTGCCAGGCCCAGCAGGTCGCGCGTCTGCGCCGGATCAATAACACCGTCATCCCACAGTCGCGCGCTGGAGTAGTAGGGGTGCCCCTGGTGCTCGTATTGCTCGAGGATCGGCTGTTTGAGTTGCGCCTCGTCCTGCTCCGAAAAGGTCTGTCCGCTGCGCTCGGCCTGCTCTCGCTTGACCTGCACCAATACCCCGGCAGCCTGCTCGCCACCCATCACGCCGATACGGGCGTTGGGCCACATCCACAGGAAGCGCGGGTCGTAGGCTCGGCCGCACATGCCGTAGTTGCCGGCACCGAAGCTGCCGCCGATGACTACGGTGAATTTCGGCACCTGGGCGCAGGCGACCGCAGTGACCAGCTTGGCGCCGTGCTTGGCAATGCCGCCGGTTTCGTATTTCTGCCCAACCATGAATCCGGTGATGTTCTGCAGGAACAGCAGCGGGATGCCGCGCTGGCAGGCCAGTTCGATAAAGTGCGCACCTTTCTGAGCGGCTTCGGCGAACAGAATGCCGTTGTTCGCCAGGATCGCGATCGGGTAGCCGTGCAGCGTGGCAAAGCCGCAGACCAGTGTGGTCCCGAACAGCGCCTTGAACTCGTCGAATTCGCTGCCATCGACCAGCCGCGCGATGACCTCGCGCACGTCGTAGGGCTGCTTGGATTGTGCGGGGATTACGCCATAAAGCTCGCCCGCGGCATACAGCGGCGCACGCGGTTGGCGCGGCTGAACCTGGCCAAGCTTTTTCCAGTTGAGGTTGGCGACGCAGCGCCGGGCGATGGCCAGCGCGTGCTCGTCGTTCTCGGCGTAATGGTCTGCCACACCGGACGTTTTACAGTGCACATCGGCTCCGCCGAGATCTTCGGCGGTGACCACTTCGCCCGTCGCGGCTTTGACCAACGGCGGGCCGGCGAGAAAGATCGTCGCCTGGTTGCGCACCATGATGGTTTCGTCAGCCATGGCTGGCACATAGGCGCCACCGGCGGTGCAGGAGCCCATCACCACCGCGAGCTGCGGGATGCCCATGGCACTCATGTTGGCCTGGTTGAAGAAGATGCGACCGAAGTGTTCACGGTCCGGGAACACCTCATCCTGGCGCGGCAGGTTGGCGCCGCCTGAATCCACCAGATAGATGCACGGCAAACGATTCTGCTGGGCGATGGATTGCGCGCGCAGGTGTTTTTTCACCGTGAGTGGGTAGTAGCTGCCACCTTTTACCGTGGCGTCATTGGCGATGATCACGCATTCGACGCCCTCGACTCGGCCGATGCCAGCCACCACACCCGCAGCAGCAACGTCTTCACCGTAGACCTCATAAGCCGCCAGGGGCGCGACTTCGAGAAAGGCTGAGCCGGGATCGAGGAGTGCGTTGATGCGGTCGCGTACCAGCAGCTTGCCGCGGGCGACGTGGCGTTGCTGGGCTTTCTCGCCACCACCTTCGCTGACGCGCCCGAGCAGCGTGCGCAGGTTGTTTACCTGTTCGAGCATCGCGACGCGGTTGGCGGCGAATTCGGGTGAACGGGTGTTGATCTGGGTATTCAGGATGGCCATAGAACCCTCGAAAAGAGCGCTGGAGGCTGGAGCTGGACGATGGCCGAAGTGGCACTTCATCCTGGGTAGGGTGGGCTTCAGCCCACCACCTCCGGGAATGGTGGGCTGAAGCCCACCCTACGGTTACCGCGTTCCGCCTCTGCTGCTTTGTCTTATTTGGTTTCGTTGAACAGCTCGCGGCCGATCAACATCCGACGAATCTCGCTGGTGCCAGCGCCAATCTCGTAGAGCTTGGCATCTCGCAGCAGGCGGCCGGTGGGGAATTCGTTGATATAGCCGTTGCCGCCGAGAATCTGGATAGCCTGCAGCGCCATCTGCGTTGCCGCCTCGGCGGTATAGAGGATCACGCCGGCGGCATCCTTGCGGGTGGTTTCGCCACGGTCGCAAGCCTGCGCGACGGTGTACAGGTAGGCGCGGCTGGCGTTGAGCTGGGTGTACATGTCGGCCACCTTGCCCTGGATGAACTGGAATTCGCCGATGCTCTGGCCGAATTGTTTGCGGTCGTGGATGTAAGGCACCACGACATCCAGGCACGCCTGCATGATCCCGACCGGGCCGCCGGCCAGCACCACGCGTTCATAGTCCAGGCCGCTCATCAGTACTTTGACGCCGCCATTTTCGGCGCCCAGCACGTTCTCTTCCGGCACCTCGACGTCATCGAAGAACAGCTCGCAGGTGTTGGAGCCGCGCATGCCGAGCTTGTCGAACTTGCTGCCGCGTGAGAACCCCTTCCAGTCGCGCTCGACGATGAATGCCGTGATGCCATGGGCACCCTTGTCGAGGTCGGTCTTGGCGTAGATCACGTAGGTGTTGGCATCCGGACCATTGGTGATCCAGGTCTTGCTGCCGTTGAGTACGTAGCGGTCGCCTTTCTTGTCGGCGCGCAGCTTCATCGAGACCACGTCGGAGCCGGCGTTGGGCTCGCTCATGGCCAGTGCGCCGACATGCTCACCGGAAATCAGCTTGGGCAGGTACTTCGCCTTCTGCTCTGGTGTGCCGTTGCGGTTGATCTGGTTGACGCAGAGGTTGGAATGCGCGCCGTAGGACAGGCCCACCGAGGCTGAACCGCGGCTGATCTCCTCGATGGCGATGACATGCGCCAGGTAACCCATGCCAGCGCCGCCGTATTCCTCGTCTATGGTGATACCGAGCAGGCCCATGTCGCCGAACTTGCGCCACATGTCGCTGGGGAAGAGGTTGTCACGGTCGATGGCTTCGGCGCGAGGCGCCAGTTCATTCGCAACGAAACCGCGGGTCTGGTCGCGAAGCATGTCCACGGTTTCACCGAGAGCGAAGTTGAGGCCTGAATAGTTCATGTGCCACCTGTCTGTCTTGTAGTTGTTCTCATCCGGCCGCCGAAGGGAGTAGAGCCGGTTTTCACCTGCGGTTCAGCCTGTCGTTTGTCCCGCTTCCATACCGACTTTAGGCGTAGGGTGCGGTGGGTTGTCACGCTGTTACCTTTACGTTAACGTAACGACGTCCCGAATGACTGTCAACTGCAGCCTTCGTGGCAGTAAGGCCTCATAACAAACATAAGACTGAGGAATTTCGACATGAGTCTTCCGAGCTACACCTGCGGACCGCAGACCAAACCCCTGTTGCCGATGACCATCGGTGCGGCGTTCGACCGGGCTGTCGAGCGGTTCTCCGACCGTGAGGCCTTGGTCGTCCGTCACCAGAACCTGCGTTACACCTGGGCACAGCTGGCCGACGAAGTGGACCGTTGCGCACGCGGCTTGCTGGCGCTCGGCCTTAAGCCTGGCGAGCGGGTGGGCATCTGGTCGCCCAACAATGCGCAGTGGTGCATCACTCAGTTTGCAACCGCCAAGGTGGGCGTGGTGCTGGTGAACATCAACCCGGCCTATCGCCTGAACGAACTGGAATACGCGCTGAAGCAGTCCGGCTGCCGTTGGCTGATCTGCGCAGATGCATTCAAGACTTCCGACTATCACGCGATGCTCCATGAGCTGCTGCCGGAGCTGGAGTGCTCCGCTATCGGCGCGCTGCAGAGCCATATGCTGCCGGAGCTACGTGGCGTCATCAGCCTGTGCGACAAACCGGTAGATGGCATGTTGCTGTGGAAGGGGCTGATGGGCATGGCTGATAACGTAGGCCCGGAACAACTGCGCCAGTGCGGCGAGCAGCTGCAGTTCGATGACCCGATCAACATCCAGTACACCTCCGGCACCACAGGCTTCCCCAAGGGCGCCACGCTCAGTCATTACAACATCCTCAATAACGGTTACATGGTCGGTGAGAGCCTCAAACTCAGCGAGCATGACCGGCTGGTGATTCCGGTCCCGCTTTATCACTGCTTTGGCATGGTCATGGGCAATCTGGGTTGCGTCACCCACGGCACCACGATGATCTATCCAAGTGCCGCGTTCGAACCGCTTGCGGCGCTGCAGGCAGCGGCCGAAGAAAAGGCCACCGGCATGTACGGCGTGCCGACCATGTTCATCGCCATGCTCGACCACCCAGAGCGCCAGTCGCTGGATCTGAGCAACCTGCGCACCGGAATCATGGCCGGCTCCACCTGCCCGATCGAAGTCATGAAGCGTGTCATCGACGATATGCACCTGGCCGAGATGCAGATTGCCTATGGCATGACCGAAACCAGTCCTGTCTCGACTCAAACCGGCCCGGATGATGACCTCGATCGCCGCGTCACCAGCGTTGGGCGTACCCAGCCGCATCTGGAAAGCAAGGTTGTCGACGAGCACAACCGCATCGTTCCGCGCGGGCAGATCGGCGAGCTGTGCACACGCGGCTACAGCGTGATGCTCGGCTACTGGAGCAATCCGGAGGCTACCGCCGGCGCGATTGACGGTGCGCGCTGGATGCATACCGGCGACCTGGCAATCATGGACGACGAGGGCTATATCAAGATCGTCGGACGTAACAAGGACATGATTATTCGCGGCGGTGAGAACGTTTATCCGCGGGAAGTCGAGGAGTTCCTGTTTACCCATCCGGCCGTCGCAGACGTGCAGGTGATCGGCGTGCCTGACAAGACCTACGGTGAAGAGATCGTTGCCTGGGTCAAACTGCATCCGGGGCATGAGGCCAGTGCTGACGATCTGCGCGGTTTCTGCAAAGGCCGCATCGCGCACTTCAAAACGCCCAGGCACATCAAGTTCGTGGAAGAGTTTCCAATGACGATCAGCGGCAAGGTGCAGAAATTTCGCATGCGTGAGGTGAGCGTCGCCGAGCTGGGGCTTGCCGACTAGAACGGTTACCCGGTCGGCAGAGGTTGGCCGGTAGTTCATCCCTGTATCCATTCGGAGCGCCACATGACTCAAGCCATCAGTCGTTTTCCACTGGTCGATGACCTGGACGCGCTACCGGCAGATATCCGCGAGCGGATTGTCGCCGTGCAGGAAAAAGCAGGCTTTGTGCCTAACGTTTTTCTTATGTTGGCTCATCGACCCGATGAATTTCGTGCCTTCTTTAACTACCACGATGCTTTGATGGAAAGGGAAGGTGACAGCCTGACCAAAGCCGAGAAGGAGATGATCGTCGTGGCGGTTAGTGCCGATCACGGCTGTCTGTACTGCGTCGTGGCGCACGGCGCGATTCTGAGAATTCTCGCCAAGGATCCGTTGCTCGCCGACCAGATATCGGTCAATTACCGCACCGCGACAATCAGTGAGCGTCAGCGGGCTATGCTCGATTTTGCGCTGCATCTCGCCGCTGAGCGTGGCGTACTGGATGACGCGTGGCAGGCGCGACTGGAAAAGATGGGCTTCACTCTGAACGACATTTGGGACATTGGCGCGATTGCCGCGCTGTTCGGTCTTTCCAATCGTCTGGTGTCGATGGCGAGAACACCGCCCAACGACGAATTCTATTTGCTGGGCCGGGTGCCCAAGGCTGTCGCGAATTGAGCGGCAGTAAAGAGATTTACCGCTCTGACGGTAAATGAGGCTCGACAGGAGCGAGGTCGGGTCCATCAGCTGCACCAACGAAGACAATAACAAGAGAGATGATCATGCAATTGAAACCCCTGAGCCGTTTCTTCCTCTTCAGCAGCCTGGCAGCGTCTGCGCTAGGTACCTCAACCATGGCATCCGCCGCGTTTCTCGATGACAGCAAGGCCACCGTCGAGCTGCGTA
Organism: Pseudomonas sp. 9Ag; assembly: GCF_902506445.1. NCBI lineage: Bacteria > Pseudomonadati > Pseudomonadota > Gammaproteobacteria > Pseudomonadales > Pseudomonadaceae > Pseudomonas > Pseudomonas sp. 9Ag. Next base: position 1,675,083 of record NZ_LR733836.1, on the reverse strand, counting down.
ACTTCTACATGAACCGTGATTTCCGTCAGTCCGGCGCTCCGCAGTCCAAGGCTGACGAGTGGGCGCAGGGTTTCATTCTGAAAATGGAATCAGGCTACACCGAAGGGCCGGTCGGCTTTGGCCTCGATGCCCTTGGTCTGCTGGGCGTCAAGCTTGATTCCAGCCCGGATCGCTCCGGTACCGGTGTCTTGCAGAGAGACTCGTCCGGTCAGCCGTCTGACGACTACGGCACCGCCGGCCTGACTGCCAAAGCAAAGATGTCCAACACGACCCTGCACGTCGGCACCCTGCAACCGATCATCCCGGTGGTGATGCGCAACGACAGCCGTCTGTTGCCTAGCATCTACCGTGGTGCCTGGTTGCAGAGCAAGGAAGTCGATGGGCTGACGCTCGATGTCGGCATGCTCGATCGCACCAGCTACCGTGACTCCTCGAACTACGAAGAGATGGCGGTGTTCAATGGCGGCGCGCGAAATATTGTGCTGGGGAATACCGCCACCAGCGACGAGTTCATGTTCGCCGGCGGCAAATACCAGTTCATGCCTGAACTGACCGGTAGCTATTACTACGGCGGCCTGGACGGCATCTACAAGCAGCACAACACGCAGCTGGTCCACATCATGGCGCTCGGCGAAAACCAGAGCTTCAAGACCGACCTGCGCTACGTGCGCTCCACCGATGACGGCGGCAGCAACGTCGACAACAACGCCTTCGGCGCACTGTTCACCTACAAGCTCGGCGGCCACGCGTTTACTGGCGGTTACCAGACGTTGAGCGGCGACACCGGTTTTGCGTATATCAGCGGTGGCGACAACATGCTGATCAACCTGCTGCAGATCAACGACTTCGGTAACGAAGACGAGAAATCCTGGCAGGTTCGCTACGACTATGACTTCGCTGCGGCGGGCATCCCCGGGCTGAGCCTGATGACTCGCTACGTGTCCGGTGACAACGTCAACCTGGCAGGCGGCGCAGAAGGTGAAGAGTGGGAGCGCGACACCGACATCGCCTATGTAGTCCAGAGCGGGCCGTTGAAGAACCTCGGCATGAAGGTGCGCAACGCAACCGTGCGCAGCAACTTCGGCAGTGACATCAACGAAACCCGCGTGATTCTCAGCTACACCCTGGCGCTCTGGTAAGACCAGAAAGCAACACAGCAATGACTCCTCGTTGATCTTTTGCCGGGCCCTTGCGGCCCGGTTTTTTCAGGGCATTTCACGTGTACAGCTGCTGCTGTATAGCCCGACATGACCAGTAGTACGCTCAATCGAGCGTTTGAAAAGGATGCTTGCTTCAACTCGTAAACGGTTGTTATCGTTTACGTAAAGGTCACCCAGTGATCTGCGCCATAACCAACAACAATAATCAGGGTTAGAGGGCATCCCATGGCACCGGAATTCGTGCTGGAAACGCGCGGTCTGACCAAGGAATTTCGCGGCTTCACCGCAGTGGATTCCGTTGATCTGCGTGTACAGAAGGGACACATCCATGCACTGATCGGCCCCAACGGGGCTGGCAAGACGACAGTGTTCAATCTCCTCACCAAGTTTCTGACGCCTACACGGGGCGAGATCCTCTACCGCGGCAAGGCCATCACCTCGATGAAGGCGAATCAGATCGCACGTCTCGGCCTGGTGCGCTCGTTCCAGATTTCTGCGGTGTTCGGCCACATGAGCGTGCTGGAAAACGTGCGCGTGGCATTGCAGCAGAAAATGGGCAATTCGTTTCACTTCTGGAAATCCGAAGGCACTCTGCGCGAGCTCGACGAGCGCGCGCTGCAGCTGCTTGCCGAGGTCGATCTGGAAAGCTATGCCCAGACGCTGGCCATCGAGCTGCCTTACGGACGCAAACGCGCGCTTGAGCTGGCCACTACGCTCGCGCTGGACCCGGTCGTGCTGCTGCTCGACGAGCCGACTCAAGGCATGGGCGGTGAAGACGTCGACATGGTCGTGGCGCTGGTACGACGCGCTGCCGAAAACCGTACGGTGCTGATGGTCGAGCACAATCTCAGCGTCGTCAGCCGCCTTTGTGACCGCATCACCGTACTGGCGCGCGGTTCGGTCCTGGCCGAGGGCGATTACGACAGCGTCTCGGCAAATCCTGAGGTGCGCGAGGCCTACATGGGTAGCGAAGCCAACGCAGAGGAGGCTCACGCATGACGCCCAAAGCTGATCGCGACCAGCTGCGGGTCGATGACCTGCATGCGTTCTACGGCGAATCCCACATTCTGCATGGGGTTGATCTGGTGGTGGGGCGAGGCGAACTCGTTACCCTTCTGGGTCGCAACGGCTCCGGCCGCAGCACCACGTTGCGCGCCATCATGAACATGGTCGGCCGGCGCACCGGCTCCATCATCGTCAATGGCAACGAAACCATCGGCATACCTGCCCACCAGATCCCAAGGCTCGGCGTCGGCTACTGTCCTGAAGAGCGCGGCATTTTCTCCAGTCTCAACGTCGAGGAAAACCTGTTGTTACCGCCGACCGTGCGCAGCGGCGGAATGGGGCTGGATGAGCTTTACGAAATGTTCCCCAACCTCTACGAGCGTCGCTTCAGCCAAGGCACGCGGTTGTCCGGCGGCGAGCAACAGATGCTGGCGATGGCGCGCATCCTGCGCACCGGTGCCAATCTGCTTCTACTCGACGAAATCACCGAAGGTCTGGCTCCGGTGATCGTGCAAAAGCTCGCGGAGGTCCTGATCAAGCTCAAGAAACGTGGCCTGACCATCGTGCTGGTGGAGCAGAATTTCCGCTTCGCCGCACCACTGGCCGACCGTCATTACGTAATGGAGCACGGGCAGATTATCGAAGAGATCAGCGCCGCAGACCTGGATTCGAAAAAGGAGTTTTTGAATAGTTGTCTGGGGGTGTGACCACCCTCGCCAAGCAGTCATTGTGAAAACTACTGCGCTCGGTAATGCAGCGTTAAGAACAGGATTGGAATGCTCATTTACAGCTCGTAACTCCGCATCCTCCCCTGTTTTTGCCTTGCCTTCCCGTCGTTCGTTATGTCTTCACAACGCCTGCAAGCCAGCCGGTCCGCAGTAGATGCCGGTGATCAATAGCCACAACAAAAACAATCACAGTGGGTGAATATGAAAATGCTCAAGAAAACCGCAGCCGCCATCCTTGTATCCAGCATGATCGCCGGTGCCGCCCAGGCCGAAATCAGCAACGATGAAGTTCGCATCGGTTATCTCGCCGATATGTCAGGAACCTACCGTGATCTGTCTGGCCCTGGTGGACTGGAGGCACTGCAAATGGCCATCGAGGATTTCGGTGGCACGGTCAACGGCAAGAAGATCGTCACCTTCAACGCCGACGATCTGAACAAGCCCGACGTGGGTGCCAATACGGTTCGCCAGTGGATCGACGAGCGTAACGTCGACATGGTGACCGGCATGGTCGCCAGCTCCGTGGTGCTGGCAGCCGCCAAGGTGGTAGAGCAGGGCGGCAAGCTTGCGCTCATTTCCGGCGCCGCCGCTTCGAGCATCACTAACGAGTACTGCGCGCCAAGCCATATTCACTGGACCTACGACACCTTCGCGCTGGCAAACGGCACCGCCAATGCCGTGCTTAAAGATGGCGGCAAGAGCTGGTTCATCCTCACCGCGGACTACGCGTTTGGTCACGCCATGGAAAACGACATCAAGAAGGTCGTCGAAGCCGAAGGTGGCAGCGTGGTCGGCACGGTACGCCACCCATTCCCGAGCAGTGACTTCTCCTCCTACATCCTCCAGGCCCAGGGTTCAGGCGCCGATGTGGTCGCGCTGGCCAACGCCGGTGCAGACACGGTGAACTCGTTGAAGACCGCCAGCGAATTTGGCGTGACCCAATCCGGACAGAAACTCGCCGGCATGGTCGTCTTCCTCAACGATATCCACGCGATGGGGCTGGACGTCACCCAGGGACTGATGCTGACCACCGGCTGGTACTGGGACATGAACGAAGAAACCCGCGCCTGGGCCAAGCGTTACGAAGAGCGCGTTGGCCGCATGCCAGGCATGGTCCCCGCCGGTATCTACTCGGCGACCATGCATTACCTCAACGCCGTGAAGGAAACGGGCAGCGACGACGCCCAGGTCGTTCGCGCGCAGATGGCCAAGACACCGGTCAACGACATGTTTGCCAAGAACGGGAAGATCCGTGAAGACGGCCGCATGGTGCACGACATGTATCTGGTGAAGGTGAAGACCCCAGCCGAATCCAAGGGCGAGTGGGACCTCTATGAGGTGGTCAGCACCATTCCGGGCGATGAGGCCTTCCGTCCCATCGGTGAGAGCCAGTGCCAGCAGATGGCTCCGAAGGGCTGACCAGACTGGCGTACCGCTACCCGGTCAGCAGCCATGCTGCGCTGGCCGGGTTTTCCGGAATCCCTTTGGGTAGTGAATCATGACTCTCATTTTCGGCGTTCCCCTGAGCGTACTGTTCGGGCAGCTTCTGCTCGGCCTCATCAATGGGTCGTTCTATGCGCTGTTGAGCCTCGGCCTGGCCATCATCTTTGGCTTGCTGCGCATCATCAACTTCGCCCACGGCGCGCAATATATGCTCGGTGCCTTTGCCGCCTTCATCGGGTTGAATTACCTGGGCATCAACTACTGGATGGCTTTGCTGCTGTCGCCGTTGCTGATCGGCCTGCTGGGCATGGGTATCGAACGGGGTCTGCTGCGCCGTATCGCCGGGGAAGACCATCTGTACGGTCTGCTGCTGACCTTCGGCCTGGCGCTGATCGTCGAGGGTAGTTTCGTCAAGTTGTTCGGCGTGTCCGGATCGCCGTATCCGATGCCCGACCTGCTGAAGGGCGGGCATAACCTGGGCTTCATGTTCCTGCCGACCTACCGCGGCTGGGTGATCGTTGCGGCCCTGACGGTGTGCTTCGCGACCTGGTACATGATCGAACGCACCCGGCTGGGCTCGTACCTGCGCGCCGGTACGGAGAATCCGAAACTGATGCAGGCCTTCGGTATCAACGTTCCGCTGCTGGTCACCCTGACTTACGGCTATGGCGTCGCGCTGGCCGCGTTCGCTGGTGTGCTCGCCGCGCCTATCTACGCCGTCACGCCTGGGATGGGCTCGAATCTGCTGATCGTGGTGTTCGCCGTCGTGGTGATCGGCGGGATGGGTTCGATCATGGGCGCGATTGTCACGGGACTCGCGATGGGCCTCATCGAAGGGCTCACCAAAGTGTTCTATCCGGAGGCGGCCAACACGGTGATCTTCGTGATCATGGTGCTGGTACTGCTGCTGCGGCCAGCCGGTCTGTTCGGAAAGGAGGCATGAACATGTCGACTCAAGAAAACATTCAAGCGTCTCCCATGCAGGCCTCGGCGCTACAAGTGCGCGCCAATGCCGAGCGCGAGCGCCGCCGTGCTGCGCGACGGCGCCAGCACCTGTTTTATCTGGCGCTGCTGGGCATAGCGATGGTGGCGCCGCTAATGGTGTACCCGGTGTTCCTGATGAAGCTGTTGTGCTTCGCCCTGTTCGCCTGTGCATTCAATCTGCTGTTGGGATACGCCGGGCTGCTGTCCTTCGGCCACGCTGCATTCTTCGCCTGCGGCGGCTATATCACTGGCTACATGCTGAGTACCTATACGGGTCTGAGTACCGAACTGGGGATAGTCGCCGGGACACTGGCGTCCACCGTGCTGGGCTTCGTCTTCGGCTTGCTGGCGATTCGCAGGCAAGGCATCTACTTCGCGATGATCACCTTGGCGTTGGCGCAGATGGTGTTCTTTGTCTTCGTCCAGGCGCCGTTTACCGGTGGCGAAAACGGCATGCAGGGCGTACCGCGCGGGCATCTGTTCGGTCTGTTCGACATGCAGAACAACATGTCCCTGTACTACTTCGTGCTGGCGGTGTTCGTGCTTGGCTTCGTGATCATCCAACGCACCATTCATTCGCCCTACGGTCAGGTGCTCAAGGCGATTCGCGAAAACGAGCCGCGGGCGATCTCGCTGGGCTACAACGTCGACGCGCACAAGTTGCTGGCCTTCGTCATCTCCGCGGGATTGACCGGCCTGGCTGGCTCGACCAAGACAGTGGTGTTCCAGCTTGCCTCGCTGACCGATGCCCACTGGCACATGTCCGGAGAGGTGATCCTGATGACCCTGCTGGGCGGCGTCGGCACCATTCTCGGCCCGGTGGTGGGCGCGACGGTGGTGGTCACGCTGCAGAGCTCGCTGTCCAACGGCCCGCTGGGTGAATGGGTGCACGTGATTCTCGGGGTGATCTTCGTGCTCTGCGTGCTGCTGTTCCGCTCGGGGATCGTTGGGTGGGTGGAGCGCTTGATCAAGCGCAACTTCAAATAGCGGGCCGCTGCTCCTGACGCGCCGCCGCTGTTAGCCACACGCGGCGGGAGAGGGGAGCCGAAAGGTGTGGCCGGGCATGCCTCCACTGGGGCCGGATGGCATCGGTCTGACGCAGTACCAGCGTACGAGGTGCAACATCGTCGCCTCGTTCAGGCTCTTCCCTGAGCCCGTCTTGTCAGCCTGTACCGTTGATGGTCAGAAGCGCCTCAAGCGTTCTGCCAGTTAGGCTTGCGCTTCTCCAGGAACGCGTTGACACCTTCCTTCTGATCCTTGGTGTCGAACAGCTCGGCGAACAACTCGCGTTCCTCAGCCCAACCTGAGCTGTGATCGTCGTTGCGCGCGTTCATTACCAGGCGCTTGCAACGGCTGACCGAGGAAGGGCTCTGCTTGCTGGCACCTTCGGCAAGCTTCAGGGCTGCGTCCAGGGATTGTCCACGCGGGACCACTTCTTCTACCAAACCAATCTTCTCGGCGCGCTGAGCATCGATGCGCTCGCCGCAGAGAATCATGCGCTTGGCCCAGCCTTCGCCCACCAGCCAAGGCAGGTTCTGCGTGCCTCCGGCGCAGGGCAGCAGACCCACGCTGGCTTCCGGCAAGGCCATCTGAGCTTGTTCTTCGGCAATGCGAATGTCGCAAGCCAGCGCGCATTCGAGGCCGCCACCCATGGCGTATCCGTTGATGGCCGCGATGGAAACGCCGCGAAAGCGCGTCAGTGCATCAAAGGCACGGCCAAAGAGTTGCGCGACTTCTCGCGCGCCGTTCTTGTCACCGTCGGCAAACTGTTTGAGGTCAGCTCCTGCCGAGAAGAATTTGTCGCCCTGGCCGGTAATGACCAGCGCGTAGACGTCTGGATTGTCGTTGAGCTGGCCGATCATCTGTTCCAGCGCCGCTAGCGACTCGCGATCCCATGTATTGGCAGGTGGATTGGCAATGGTCAGCAGCGCCGTGTGGTCGCGCATTTCGAGATGGATCTTCTGGCTCATGTCGGTTCCTTGTGCTTGAAAGGGGACGGTCGCGCTGAGGCGATACGAGGTTCGATAGACGAGCCTAGCAGTGTAAAAATAGTAAACCCATGGTGCGAAATGCAGAGGTATTCTGTGTTTTTGCACAGCGCGCCGCGGACGGCACGCGTCAACTCGATGGATCTGGAGTCTGCAGTGGATTGGGACAACCTGCGTTTTTTTCTCGAACTCGCGCGTGCGGGCAAACTGACGGTCGCCGCCAGGCGCCTGGCTGTAGACCACACCACGGTGGCCCGACGGGTGCAGGCGCTGGAGAAAAGCCTGGACCGGCAACTGTTCATCCGTGCCAAAGCAGGCTACCGGCTATCCGAGGCGGGCCGCGAACTGCTGGCCCAGGCCGAGGCGATGGAGAGCGCCATTGCCTCCATCGAACAACCGAGCCTCACCGCCGACAAACTCTCAGGCCAGGTACGCATTGGTGCGACCGAGGGCTACGGCACGGTGATGCTGGCAGGCCAACTGGCCAACCTGACCCGCGATTACCCGCACCTGGGCGTGGATCTGCTGGCGGTGCCGCGCTCGGTCAGATTGGCGCGGCATGAGGCGGACATCGTCATCACGCTGGAGCGCCCCGAGCGTGGCCCTTATGTGATCACCAAGCTCACCGACTACGTGTTGCGGCTTTATGCGTCCGAAGCCTACCTGGCGTCACACCCGCCCATCCGCAGCCGGGAGGACCTCAGCGGTCATGTCTTCGTCAGCTATATCGAGGACCTGCTGTACAGCAAGGAGCTGTTCTACCTCGACGAGATTGTTCGTCCCCGTCAGCACTCGCTGCGCAGCACCAGCATCCTTGCCCAGCAAGAAGCCGTTGCAGCCGGGGCCGGGCTGGCCATCCTGCCGGCATTCCTGGCGCGCAAGGAGCCGCTGCTTAAGGAAGTCCTGGTTGGCGAAATCGAATTCACCCGAACCTTCTGGATGCTGATGCCGGTGGAAAACAAGGACCTGGCGCGGATGCGTGTGTGTTGGGATTTCCTGCGGGACGTTGCCGCCAATAGTCATGACGTGATGATGGGGCGCGCATGAACCGCGACGGCAAGGGCACCATTTCCGTCAGGCTGGTGGACGAGGCGCTGCAAGCCTTCACCTCGCCCTCGTTGCCAGCCGATCAGCTGCTGCATCAGCTCGGGCTGATGTCGGTCGACTTCGCCGATTCCGAGGCGCGAATCGATGTGGCTGACTTCAGCAAGCTCTGGCGGCGCCTGGCGCGGCACTTCGACGATGAGTTTTTTGGTATGGATGCGCGGCGCATGCGTGCCGGCAGTTTCGCCTTTGTATGCCGAGCGGCGATGGCCCAGCAAACCCTCGATGGCGCACTTCGTGTGGCCCTGGATTTCTTCGGGCTGACCTTCGAAGGCTTTCGCGGCGAGCTGTGTCGCAGCGAGAGCCTGGCTGAAATCACGCTGTCGGAGCCACCCGGTGCCCGGCCGCTCAGAGCCTTCAGCTACTTCACTTTCTGGATGCTGTTGCACGGCCTGGCCTGTTGGCTGGTTGGACGGCGCATCCCGCTGCTGGCCGTCGAGCTGCGTTGCGACGAGCCGGCCTACACCGACGACTACCGCGTCATGTTCTCGCGCAACCTGCGCTTCGCACGGCCGACCACACGGATCATTTTCGCAGCCGAAGTGCTCGACCTTCCGGTGCGCCGCAGCGAGCAGGAGTTGCACGGCTTCCTGGCGCATGCGCCTTCCAACATCCTGGTCAAATACCGCGACACCACGAGCCTAGCCAGCCGCATCAAGGTGCAGCTGCGTGAATTGCCAGCCGAAGAATGGCCGACCAGCGAAGCGCTGGCGCAGACGTTGTGCGTATCAGCCTCGACCCTGCGCCGTCGGCTGGCTGAGGCTGGGCAGACTTACCAGGCGATAAAGGACCAGGTACGCCAGGAAATGGCCACCCTGTGGCTGGCAGACGCCTCCATCACCTACGCGGAAATCGCCGAGCGCTTGGGTTTCGCCGATGTCAGCTCGTTCTACAAGGCGTTCCGCAAATGGTCCGGGACCAATCCGGGGCAGTACCGCAGCCTGATATTGCGGGCGGACGAACCGGTTATTTCGCGCTTTTCATAACGAAGCCCACACCGACCTTAGCGCCTGGCTTGGCCAAACCGGTCATCGCGATTGCGTGCATCGACCATTGTTCGTACCCATAGGTCTGAAGAAGATGAGCCCAGCAGGATCCGGCAGCCAATGTGCCGCGATCCCATCCATCTTCATGAGGTCGTGCTGTGGACATTCAAGACAAGGTTTTCCTGATCACTGGTGGTGCATCCGGCCTGGGTGCGGCCGCTGCCGAAGCGCTGGTCGCCGCAGGCGCAAAGGTGGTGCTGGCCGACATCAATGCCGAGCTGCTGAACGAGCGCAGCGAAATGCTGGGCGCCAACGCCCACGCCGTGGTCACCAATGTGTGTGACGAGGCGGCCGCGCAGGCAGCGGTGAGCGCAGCGGTCGAACGGTTCGGCGGCCTGCACGGGCTGGTCAACTGCGCCGGCGTCGCCAGCGGCGAAAAGATCCTCGGTCGTCAGGGCCCACATGGCCTGGACAGTTTCAGCAAGGTCATCGGCCTCAACCTGATCGGCAGCTTCAACATGCTGCGCCTGGCCGCCGAGGTTATCGCCCGCGGCGAGCCCGATGCTCAGGGCAACCGTGGCGTGATCATTAATACAGCCTCTATCGCGGCCTACGACGGGCAGATTGGCCAGGCTGCCTATGCAGCTTCCAAGGGCGGTGTGGTCGCCATGACGTTGCCGGCTGCGCGTGAACTGGCGCGCCATGGTATCCGCGTTATGACCATCGCGCCGGGCGTTTTCGAGACGCCGATGATGGCTGGCATGACCCAAGAGGTCCGCGACTCGCTGGCCGCGGGTGTGCCGTTCCCGCCACGTCTGGGTCGTGCCAGTGAATACGCGGCGCTGGTCCGCCATATCGTCGAGAACGACATGCTCAACGGCGAGGTGATACGCCTCGACGGCGCGCTGCGCATGGCCGCGAAATAATCGGGAGACACGTGATGAACAACGATCCAATCGTCATATTGGGCTCGGCCCGTACCCCCATGGGCGGTTTTCAGGGTGATCTGAAAAGCCTCAGCGCGCCGGAGCTGGGCGCAGCTGCAATTCGCGCCGCGGTCGAGCGCAGCGGTGTCGCCGCCGAACAGGTGCAGGAAGTGCTGATGGGCTGCGTGCTGCCGGCAGGCCTCGGCCAGGCGCCGGCCCGCCAGGCTGCACTCGGTGCGGGGCTGGGCAAGGCGACCGCGTCCACCACGTTGAACAAGATGTGCGGCTCGGGTATGCAGGCGGCGATCCTCGCCCACGATGCGTTACGTGCCGGCTCGGTCGATGTGGTGATCGCTGGCGGCATGGAGAGCATGTCCAATGCGCCTTATTTGCTGGAAAAAGCCCGCGGTGGCTATCGCATGGGCCATGGCAAGGTGCTCGACCACATGTTCCTCGACGGCCTTGAGGACGCCTATGACAAAGGCCGCTTGATGGGGACCTTTGCCGAGGATTGCGCGCAGAATCACGGGTTCACGCGTGAGGAGCAGGACGCCTACGCGCTGGCCTCCCTGCAGCGGGCCCGCGATGCCATTTCCAGTGGCCGCTTCGCCAGCGAAATCGTCCCGCTTGAAGTAACTCAAGGACGCGCGCAGCGCACCGTTAGTGAAGACGAGCAGCCACCCAAGGCGATGCCGGAGAAGATTCCGTCGCTCAAGCCGGCCTTCCGCGAAGGAGGCACCGTAACGGCTGCCAATTCCAGTTCGATTTCTGACGGTGCCGCCGCCTTGGTACTGACGCGACGTTCCCACGCCGAACAACTCGGGGTGAAACCTCAGGCGGTGATTCATGGGCATGCGGTATTCGCCGACGCGCCCAATCTGTTCCCGACTGCGCCCATCGGGGCCATCCACAAGCTATTGGAGCGCACCGGTTGGAGTCTCGACGAGGTCGATCTGTTCGAGATCAACGAGGCTTTTGCGGTGGTCAGCATGGTCACCATGCGCGAGCTGGGGCTCGATCAGGCCAAGGTCAACGTCAATGGCGGAGCCTGCGCGTTGGGCCACCCAATCGGCGCGTCCGGTGCACGTATTCTCGTGACGCTGATCGCTGCACTGCGCGACCGTGGCCTGCGCAAGGGCATCGCTGCCATCTGCATTGGCGGTGGTGAAGCGACTGCCATGGCCGTCGAACTGCTCGACTGAGGACTTGCCATGCTGCTCAATGAAGATCAAACCAGCATTCGCGATATGGCCCGGCAGTTCGCTCAGGAGCGCCTCAAGCCGTTTGCCGCCGACTGGGACCGTGAACACCGTTACCCGGCCGAGGCGATCGGCGAGATGGCCGAGCTCGGCTTTTTCGGCATGCTTTGCCCGGAGCAGTGGGGCGGCAGCGAGACCGGCTACATCGCCTATGCGCTGGCGCTGGAGGAGATCGCGGCGGGTGACGGTGCCTGCTCGACCATCATGAGTGTGCACAACTCGGTAGGTTGCGTGCCGATCCTGCGCTTTGGCAATGATAAACAGAAGCAGCGCTACCTGACGCCACTGGCCAGTGGTGCGCAGATCGGTGCTTTCGCCCTTACCGAGCCGCATGCCGGTTCCGATGCCAGCAGCTTGCGCACCCGCGCGCGGCGTGACGGCGACAGCTACGTGCTCAACGGCGCCAAGCAGTTCATCACCTCGGGTCAGCACGCCGGCACGGTGATCGTGTTCGCCGTAACCGACCCGGAGGCTGGCAAGCGCGGTATCAGTGCCTTTATCGTGCCCACCGACACGCCCGGCTATCAGGTGGTACGCGTCGAGGACAAGCTCGGCCAGCACGCCTCGGACACCTGCCAACTGGCCTTCGAGGACATGCGCGTGCATGAGTCCCAGCGCCTGGGCGAGGAGGGTGAGGGTTACCGCATTGCCTTGGCGAACCTGGAAGGCGGGCGCATCGGCATTGCCGCCCAGGCTGTGGGCATGGCGCGTGCAGCCTTCGAAGCCGCCCGCGATTACGCCCGAGACCGAGAGGCTTTCGGCAAGGCGCTTACCGAACACCAGGCCGTCGCCTTTCGCCTGGCCGACATGGCGACCCAGATCGCCGTGGCGCGGCAGATGGTGCTGCACGCCGCCGCGCTGCGCGAGGCCGGTCAGCCAGCGCTGGTCGAGGCCTCGATGGCCAAGCTGTTCGCTTCGGAAATGGCCGAGAAGGTCTGCTCGGCGGCGATCCAGACGCTCGGTGGTTACGGCTATCTCAAGGACTTTCCAGTCGAGCGCATCTACCGCGACGTGCGGGTCTGCCAGATCTACGAAGGCACCAGCGACATCCAGCGGTTGGTGATCGCGCGTAATTTGGGGTAGGAGACTGGCCCGGTCACAACTTACATGGGCGGCCTGCGTTCGCTGCGCGACTTGCGACAGAGCCGCTCGCCCACCGTCCGTTTGGCGCAAGTCCCCCACATACGCTTGTGTCTCACATCTGGTATGCGAGCCGCCAAGACGATGCGCTGCGTTTCGAGCAATAGTTTCAATGCCGCGCACTTCCCCAGTTCCAGTGAGGCCAGCCTTGCCGGCAACGACTGGATACGCTCAGCCAGCCCGTAGCGTCGCCGTCTTAACTAGACTTCCTCGCAACCGCATGCCGAGCGCTGGCGAGGGGGACTGAGGATGGAGACGATTCTGGCCCATGGGCCCTATGTCGAATTCGCGGTGCTGCTGATGTTTTCGGCAGCAGCCGGTGCGGTTGCCGTCCGGCTCCGACAGCCGGTGTTGATCGCTTATATCGTTATCGGCATTTTAGTCGGCCCGGCGGTATTCGGCCTGGTGAGGGCGCATGACCAGATCAACCTGTTGGCGGAAATTGGCGTAACGGTGTTGCTCTTCGTGGTCGGGCTCAAACTCGACCTGCAGCATATTCGTCATATCGGACCGGTGGCGCTGGCCACTGGGCTCGGTCAGTTAGCGTTTACCATCGTCTTCGGATTTATCCTGACGCTGGCATTGGGCAAGACACCGGTGGAGGCGATCTACATCGCCGTCGCGCTGACTTTTTCCAGCACCATCATCATCGTCAAACTGCTTTCGGATAAACGTGAGCTGGACTCGCTGCACGGGCGCATCGCGGTCGGCTTCCTGATTGTCCAGGATCTGGCCGTGGTGCTGGCAATGATGACGATGAGTGCGCTGCGGGGGGCTGGCGAGGCGGGCACATTGGAAATCGCGGGTTCGCTGATCTTGCGCCTGGTGCTCGCCGCGCTGCTGATGTTTCTGTTGATGCGCTATGTCTTACCGAGGGTGATGGCCGCCATGGCTCGCTCTCAGGAGCTGCTGCTGATCTTCGCCATCGCGTGGGGTTGCGGGCTCGCAGTGATCGGCGAGTGGGCAGGCTTCAGCAAGGAGGCCGGCGCATTCATCGCCGGCTTCTCGCTGGCCTCGACTGGGTACCGCGAAGCGATGAACGCGAGATTGACCGGGATTCGTGATTTTATGCTGCTGTTTTTCTTCATCGACCTGGGCGCCAAACTGGATTTTTCCACCCTTGGCGGTGAGGCGCTGCCCGCAGTGGTGCTGTCGCTCTTCGTGCTGATCGGCAACCCGTTGATCGTCATGGCGATCATGGAGTTCATGGGTTATCGCAAGCGCACAGGGTTTCTGGCCGGGCTGACCGTTGCGCAGATCAGCGAGTTCTCCATCGTGTTCGTCGCCATGGGCATCACCCTGGGCCACGTCGATGCCCATGCGCTGGGACTGACTACCCTGGTCGGGCTGGTCACCATCATGTTGTCGACCTACATGATTCTGTTCTCACAACCGCTCTACGAGCGTTTGATGCCCTGGCTTGGCGTGTTCGAGCGCAAGCGACCGTTCCGCGAACTCGAAGTGGACCGACCGTTGCGTCCCGAAGGCCAGCCACAGGTTCTGGTTTTTGGAATGGGTCGCTATGGTGCGCGCTTGCTGCGGCAGCTTGACGGCGCGGGGGTCACCGTAATGGGTGTTGATTTCGATCCCGAAGCGGTGCGTGCGCTGGCCCAGGGCGGGTTAAATGTGCGCTTTGGTGACGGGGAGGATCCCAGTCTGCTGGAGGCGCTGCCGCTGCAGCATGCCGACTGGGTCGTGACCACCTTCCCGCAGTGGGAATCGAACCGGGCCTTTTTACATGCACTGCGGGTCGCAGGCTTCGGTGGCCAGGTGGCCGGGGTGGTAAGAGACGACCAGCACGGCCGGTCGCTCGATGACGCCGGTGTCGCAATGGTGCTCAACCCCTTTACCGACGCAGCAGACTTTGCGGCACGTTGGCTGGTGAGTGATTTGGAAAAAAGGCACGGCACTAGCGGCACAGCACCATCGTTTGGTCCGCGCGGCGTGCAAGGGTGGGGGTGAAGCGGAGCGTCGTACGGCCAATTGGCTGATATGAGCCATCCGGTTTGACCAAGATCGAGCTCTCACACCGCGCTATCAGTCCCAACCGCCTGTGTTTTCGATGGGCTCCGTAATCGACCCCGGCGTTCTTGAAAACCGCGGCGCGGGGGCGGCGTGCAAGGCGCCATCGATGTCGTGATAAACCCCGCGCTCGCGCATATGCGGATGTTGCGCGGCTTCTTCCAGGTTCAGCACCGGGGCGAAGCAGGCGTCGCTGCCTTCGAGTAGGGCGCACCACTCGACTTGGGTGCGGCTGGCGAATAACGAGGCGAGCGCTTCGCTCTGCTCGGCCCATAGCGCTGGGTCGTTGCAGCCCTGACGCAAGAGGTCGGGCGCATCGATGCGCTGCATCAGTTCAGCCAGGAACTGCGGCTCCAGCGGCCCGATGGCAATGTCGCGGCCGTCGGCGCAGGTGTAGCAGCGGTAGTGCGGGGCGGCTCCTGCGAGCAGGTTGCGGTCGCGCTCCAGCGAGATGGCGCCGCTGGGCAAGAGGCCGGCGAATAAGGTCATCATCGAGGACACGCCGTCGACGATGGCGGCATCGACCACCTGGCCCAGGCCTGACCGCTCGCGTTCCCATAACGCGGCCATGATGCCGAACGCCAGATACAACGAGCCGCCGCCGAAATCCCCGACCAGATTGAGCGGCGGTATCGCCGGGCCTTCGCGTCCACCGATGGCCGCCAGAGCGCCGGTGATCGCCAGATAGTTGATGTCATGGCCGGCGCTTTGGGCCAAGGGTCCGGTCTGACCCCAGCCGGTCATCCGGCCGTAGACCAGCCGTGGATTACGCGCATGAACCTGTTCCGGGCCGAGGCCAAGCCGTTCCATTACGCCAGGACGGAAGCCTTCGATCAGCACGTCGGCACCTTCGGTAAGCGTGAGGCATTGCTCCCGCCCGGCGTCGGTACGGATGTCCAGCGTCAGGTGTTTGCGACCGCGATCAACCACCGGATTGGGCCAGCCATTGCCGCCTTCGCGCTCGATGCGAATCACTTCGGCGCCGAGGTCAGCCAGCAACATCGCGCAGTGTGGGCCGGGGCCAATGCTGGCGAACTCCAGTACTCGCAGACCGAGCAGCGGTCCTTGGCGAGGGGTGGCAGTGGCGGTCGACATAAGGCGCGTTCCTTTTGGTGATGGGTCCATCGCGCCCGTACGTGCAGGCATCCGTGTGGTTCCAGCGCGGGCGGTTGTGATCGGCCTGGCGTGCTAAGTGGCATTGATGGCTGAGTTCACGGATGCGCACGGAGATGACGCGGTGAGTCAGTGAAACGGCGCGGTTCGTTAGATCCCTCGAGTAGACGAGAGCGGTGGGCCAAAGCTCCAGCTCACGGGTCGCCAGCTAGCTCGCCGGAGATGGCGGGGTGAATCTGCGAAACGGTGCGGCCCGCTACGCTCGCTTGGCTGGGTGAGAACGGTGGGCTGAAGCCCACCCTACGGCGCGCCACACGGTTCTGTCGCGCTAGAGGCTCGCCGCATCCGCTGCGCTTTCCTCCAGCTCGATCAAATGGTCGCGGTAACGGTCGCGCAGGGTTTTCTTGTCGATCTTGCCGGTCGCGGTCAGTGGGACGCTGTCGATGATGACGGCGTCGGGCATCCACCATTTGACGATCTGTGGCTCGAGAAAGGCGAGCACGGTTTCGATGCAGATTTCGGTGTCGTCGTGGGGCTCGATGATCAAGATCGGGCGCTCTTCCCATTTTTCGTGCGTAACGCCTACCACTGCGGCGATGCGCACGCCGGGGCAGGCCACGGCGATGTTCTCGATGTCGATGGAGCTGATCCACTCGCCGCCGGACTTGATCACGTCCTTGCTGCGGTCAGTGATGCGCATGTAGCCGTTGGGGTCGAGGGTCGCGATGTCGCCGGTGTCGAACCAGCCGTCAGCGTCCAGCGCGGTGGTTTCGCTGCGGAAGTAACGCTCGACCGTCCAGGGGCCGCGAACTAGCAAGGCGCCGGAACTGATACCGTCATGCGGCAGTGCGTTGCCTGCCTCATCGACAATCTTCAACTCGATACCGAATTGCAGCCGGCCCTGGCGGGTCCAGATGGCCTCGTTGGTGGCCGCTTCGCCCATGGCGGCGAGCTTGGGCGTCGGCGTGGCGACGACACCGAGCGGGCTGGTTTCAGTCATGCCCCAGAGTTGGCGGACGCTGACGCCATATTTCGTCTCGAATTTCTCGGCCAGCGCGCGCGGCACGGCCGAGCCGGCGATGACCAGGCACTTGAGCTTGCCGGTATCTTCGCCGGTGCGCTCCAGGTGATTGAGGTACATCGTCCAGATTGTCGGCACGCCGCCAGAAAAGGTGACGCCCTCGTTCTGGATCAGCTCCTGCAGGCTGGCGCCGTCCATCTTGTCGCACGGCAGGACGAACTTGCAGCCATTGATCGCAGCGGTAAAAGGCACGCCCCAAGCGGTGGCGTGGTAGAGCGAGGAGCAGGGCATGATGCAATCGAAGGCCGAGAAGCCGAAGGCGCCGGTGAGGCCGGCTGCCATGGCGTGCAGAACGACCGAGCGGTGGCTGTAGACCACGCCTTTCGGATTGCCGGTGGTGCCGGACGTATAGCAGAGCATGGCGCCGGCGTTTTCATCGAACTGAGGCCAGTCCGTGATTGGCTCTTCCCGAGCGATCAGCGTTTCGTAGCTTTGCGCGCCGACGTCCCCAGGCTCGGTGCGTTCGGCATCCGACAGCATGATGAAAGTTTGGATATGTTCAAGCCGTGGCCGAACGCGCTCGACCACGGCGAGAAAACTGCGATCGAACAGCAGCACGCCACTGCCGGCGTGGTTCAAGGTGTAGATGATCTGCTCGTCCGACAGCCGCGGGTTGGCCGTGTGCAGCACCGCGCCGATGCCGGGTACGGCAAAGAACAGCTCGAAGTGACGATGCGTGTTCCAGGCCATGGACGACACCATGTCGCCAGCTTTCACGCCCAGGCTTCGCAGCATTGCGGCTGCCTGGCCGGTGCGTGTGGCGAGCCCGGCGTAGTCGTAGCGCCAGATAGGTTCATCCACCAGCCGCGAGACGATTTCCCGGTCGCCATGGGCGAGGGCGGCATGGGTCAGAATGCCGCTGATCATCAGCGGGGTCTGCTGCATCGTACCTTTGAGCATCGTCGTATCCTTCTTATTGTTGTCTGAATGGCGGCCGCGCTTGCCGCCATCTGTCATTCGCATTACTTACTGCTGTTTTTTTGTACGGGTTTTGCCCGCCGGATGAGGTGATGGTCATGCTGACCTAGCGCTTCACGGGCGCTTCAGCATCTTTTTCGCGAGCAAGCTCGCTCCTACAAATTCTCAACAGCCATCGCGCGCGCTCAAAACCTGTAGGAGCGAGCTTGCTCGCGAATGACGAAGTCCGCTCGGTTGCCCAGGTTTCCCCCCGCGATCTTTAAAGCCCGTAGTTGTTCAGCTCCCGCGCGATCAACAGCCGCTGAATCTCGCTGGAGCCTTCGTAGATCTGCGTGATGCGCGCATCGCGGTAGTAGCGCTCGACCGGGTAATCCTCGAGATACCCGTAGCCGCCGTGGATCTGCATGGCTTTGGAGCAGACGTATTCGGCAACTTCCGAAGCGAACAGCTTGGCCTGGGAGGCCTCGGACAAACACGGCAGGTTGGCGCTGCGCAATCGCGCGGCATGCAGGATGAGCAATCGCGCGGCGTTCAGGCGGGTGTGCATGTCGGCCAGCATGTTCGCCACGCTCTGGTGCTCGATGATCGGTTTGTCGAACTGGATGCGCTCGCGGGCATAACCCAGCGCTGCCTCGAACGCGGCGCGGGCGATGCCCAGCGCTTGGGCGCCGATGCCAATGCGGCCGCCTTCGAGATTGGAGAGGGCGATGGCCAGCCCCTTGCCGCGTGGGCCGAGCAGGTTGGCTTCCGGAATGCGACAGTCACGCAGGGTCACGCCACAGGTGTCCGAAGCGCGGATGCCCATCTTCTTTTCCATGCGGTCGACGACGAAACCGGGGTTATTGGTGGGCACCAGGAACGCCGACAGGCCCTTCTTGCCCAGCTCCGGATCAGTGACGGCGAAGACGATCGCAATCTTGGCGCGCTTGCCGTTGCTGACGAACTGCTTGGCGCCATTGATCACCCATTCGCCGTTTTCCAGCACGGCGCGGGTGCGCAGGTTGTGCGCCTCGGAACCGGCCTGCGGTTCCGTCAGGGCGAAGCAGCCAATGGCACGGCCCGCCGCCAGGTCCGGCAGCCATTCGTCCTGCTGCTCCGGCGTACCGTATTTCAGAATCGGACCGCAGCCCACCGAGCTGTGGATGCTCATCAGCGCACCGATGGCGCCGTCGCCGGCGGAGATTTCCTCGACGGCAAGGGCATAGGCGACATAGTCGATATAGGTGCCGCCCCACTGCTCGGGCACGATCATGCCCAGCAGACCGAGCTCGCCCAGCTGGGTCACGGTGTCGTCACCGATCCAGCCGGCCTGTTCCCAGGCCTCGGCCTTGGGCGCGATTTCAGCGCGGGCGAAGTCGCGCGCCATGTCGCGGATCATCCGTTGTTCTTCGCTCAGTTCAATGTCTTGCATATGCAGCTCCTCAGGCGCCGGCGAAGAAGGCCGCCACGCGCTCGGGCGTCACTTCTTCCAGCGTAGGCGGGTTCCAGCGAGGGTTCTTGTCCTTGTCGACGATCAGCGCGCGCACGCCTTCAATGATGTCGCCTTCGTCGAACCACTGGCGGTCCAGGTGAAGCTCCATGGCAAAGCAGTCGGCCAGCGACAGGGTGCGACCACGACGGAGCATTTCCAGCGTGACGCTCATCGACAACGGCGAGCGGCTGTCCATGGTCTTGAGTGTCTCGGCCGCCCAATCGCGAAACTCGGGACGTGTTTCGGCGGCCAGCGACTGGTGAATGGCAGCGACGCTGTCATGGGCGAAATGCTGCTCGATGGCTGGGAACAGCGCCTTGAACGGCGCATCCGGCAACTCGGTGCAACCCATGGACACCAGCAGGTTGGTCAGTGCCTGCACCGGCGCAGTGCTCCAGTCCTGGCGGTCCAGCGCCTGTTCAAGCTCGGCGAAACGCTCGTAGGGCACGCAATAATCGGCGAGACCGGCATACAGCGCGTCAGCCGAGCCGACGTGGTTACCGGTCAGGCCCATGTAGAGGCCGAGGTTGCCCGGCAGGCGCGGCAGGAAATAGCTACCGCCCACATCCGGGAAGTAACCGATGCCGACCTCCGGCATGCCCATTCGCGTGCGCTCGGAAATCACCCGCAGCGAGGCTCCCTGAACCAGGCCCGTGCCGCCGCCGAGCACGAAGCCGTTCATCAGCGCCAGCAGGGGTTTGCTGTAGGCATGGATGTACTGGTCCAGCGCATATTCTTCCTCGAAGAACGCCCGATGCAGGCTGTCGCCGCTCTTGTAACTGTCGTACAGCGAGCGGATATCGCCGCCGGCGCAGAAGGCTTTCTCGCCAGCGCCGCGCAACACCACGGCGACCACATCGGGGTCGTCCGCCCAGGCTTGCAGTTGCTCGTGGAGCATACGCACCATGGGCAGCGTAACGGCATTCAGCCCGGCGGGGCGGTTCAGCGTGAGATAGCCGACGCGATTGCGTACTTCGATCAGTACCGGCGCTTCTGCCTGGGTCATGTCTAGTCCTCTTGGCGGTAGAGTTTGATGATCGCGGAGAAGTCCAGCCCACCGTGACCTTGCATGCTGAAGGCCTGGTACAGCTGCTGCGCGAGACCACCGAGGATAACCGGCTGGCGCACTTGTTTGGCCGCTTCGCTGGCCAGCCCGAGGTCCTTGAGCATCAGGTCGGTGCCAAACCCGCCGCTGTAGCCGCGCGAGGCCGGGCCGTTCTCCAGTACACCAGGGAAGGGGTTGTTGATCTCCGATGCCCAGCAACGTCCGCTCGACGAGTTGATGATTCCGGCCAGCACCTTTGCGTCCATCCCCAGGGCCACGCCCAGCGACATGGCCTCGGCCACGCCAATCATCGAGATGCCGAGCAGCATGTTGTTGGCGACCTTGGCTACCTGACCGTTTCCGGTGTCGCCGCAATGGACGATGTTTTTGCCCATCGTCGCCAGGATTGGCTGTGCCTTGTGGAAGTCCGCCTCGCTGCCGCCGACCATGAAGGTCAGGGTGCCGGCTGCGGCGCCGACGGTGCCACCGGATACCGGAGCGTCGAGCATGGGGTTGCCGTTGTTTGCTGCGGCGGCGGCGACTTCCCGTGCGGACATTGGGTCGATGGTGGAGGAGTCGATCAGCAGAACGCCGGATTGGACGTTGGCCAGAAGCCCGTCTTCACCGAGGTAGACCTGCTTCACATGCGCGGCAGCCGGCAGCATGGTGATGATGGCTTCAATGCCTGCACCCGCGACGGCAGCCGGAGAGGTCGCCTCTTTGGCGCCGGCTTCGACAAGGCCCGATACAGCTGCTGCAGAAAGGTCGAACACAGTGACTTGATGGCCGGCTTTGAGCAGGTTGCGCGCCATGGGCCCACCCATGTTGCCGAGCCCTAGAAATCCGATATGCATGGCCGTTTCCTTCTTGTTCTGATTGACGGCTGAAACGGCGCCGGGTGTTTAGCCGACGCCGATCCGGTTATTTGAGGTTGATGGTGGTGTTCACCGGGCCGCCGACCTCGTTTTCATCGAACCAGCGCTGTGTGATGGTCTTGGTCTGAGTGTAGAACTGCACCACTTGCTTGCCATACGGGCCGAGGTCGCCAAGCTTGGAGGCGCGCGAGCCGGTAAAGGAGAACATGGGTACCGGTACCGGGATCGGGACGTTGATGCCGACCTGGCCAACGTCGATCTCTTCCTGAAAATGCCGGGCTGCGGCGCCGGAACGGGTGAACAGGGCGGTGCCGTTGCCGTTGGGGTTGGCGTTGATCAGTTCGATGGCTTGGTCGAGTGTGTCGACCTGCATCACGCAGAGCACCGGGCCGAAGATTTCCTCCCGGTAGATGGTCATGTCCGGCTTCACCCCGGAAAAGATGGTCGGCCCGACGAAGTTGCCTTTCTCAAAGCCCGAGACCTGCGGATTGCGGCCGTCCAGCACCAGTTCTGCACCTTCCGACACGCCGTGCTCGATCAGCGAACTGATGCGATCCAGCGCAGTGCAGGACACCACGGGGCCGACATCGGTCCCGCTTTCAGCACCCGCATTAACCTTCAGTGTTTTGGCCTTGGCGACCAGATCCGGCAGCCAGCTCTGTGCTTCGCCCACTAGGATCAGCACCGACAGCGCCATGCAGCGCTGGCCAGCTGCGCCGAAGGCCGCGCCGACGAGGTTGTTGAGGGTCTGCTCCTTGTGCGCGTCGGGCAGGATGATGCCGTGGTTCTTGGCGCCCATCATGCACTGCACGCGCTTGCCGGCCTGGCTGGCGCGGTTGTAGACATGGGTGCCGACCTTGGTCGAACCGACAAAGGAAACGGCCTTGATGTCCGGGTGATCGCAGATCAGATTCACCGCGTCGGCGCCGCCGTGAATGACGTTCAGCACGCCCGGCGGCACGCCAGCTTCCATCGCCAGTTCGGCGAGACGCATGGTCACCATCGGGTCTTGCTCGGATGGTTTGAGAACAAAAGTGTTTCCGGTGGCAATCGCCATGGGGAACATCCACAGCGGAATCATCGCCGGGAAATTGAACGGCGTGATGCCGGCGCAGACACCCAGCGGTTGCAGCAGGGTATAGGTGTCGACGCCGGTGGCGACGTTGTTGGCCAGTTCGCCCAGTTGCAGATTGCCGATACCGGCGGCGTGTTCAACCACTTCCAAGCCGCGAAAAACGTCGCCCTCGGCGTCTGGCAGTGTTTTGCCCTGTTCAGCGGTGAGGATCGCCGCCAACTCCTTCATGTTCTCGCGGATCAGCTGCTGGTACTTGAGGAAGATCCGCGAGCGTGCGCCGATGGGGGTCTTGCGCCAGGTCTTGAAGGCTTCCTTGGCACTGGCGACTGCGGCGTTCATTTCGGCTTCGGTGGCGAAGGGCACGCGGGCCAGGACTTCCTGCGTCGCCGGGTTGACAATGTCGCGCCATTCGCTGGTTGATGACTCGACCAGCTCACCGCCGATCAGGAGTTTGACTGTGGGGATGGCACTTGACTGGGTCATGGCGTGTCCTAGCGATTGTTGTTCTTTGGATAGAAGAATGGATGGAGCTGTCCTGATCCTAGAGTGCATATTTGCCGACATCAATGCGGCTCGCTGCATAGCTGGTCTGCATAAATGCACACGCTGTCCTTCGCGGTGAATACTGCTGGGCTGCCTGGACCCGCCGTCTCGCTTGGTTCGGTAAACTCTGTCGGCGGGACATCCATCGACTGGTCGTGAAAGGTGCTGATGCAGATTGCAAATATCCCCGGTGCGAACCTGGTAGCCGAATCCCTTGCGGAGTCGTCGCCGTTCGATGATCCCGTATTCGACGTCATGCCTATGGGTGTGTGCGTGCTCGACGCCAATGGCGCCGTGCTGCGCTACAACCGAATGGCCGATCAGCTGTGCGGCGGTGTGTTAGCCAGTCATAGCCGTCTGCGAATAGTCCGAAGCGATGGCGAGCTGATTCCCCTTGCCGATACCCCTTTGGCGCACACGATCCGCACGGGACGCGCCGCTCAGGACGTCGCGCTGCTGATCGAGCGTCCCGATGGCATTCCGGCGGCCGCACTGGCCAATATCGAAGCGCTGCGCAACGACGCCGGGCAGATCACCGGCGCCGTCGTCTGCTTTCAGGCGATTACGCCAGCGCGGCAATCGAGTGCTGACCGGCGGCGTAACGTCGATTGGTTGAGTGCGATGGTGAACCACACGCCCGAGTGCGTGAAGGTGGTTGATCGCGACGGGACGCTGGTCCAGATGAACCCCGCCGGCCTGAAGATGCTGGCAGCAAATGCTTCAGAGGACGTAGAGGGTGGCTGCGTATTCGAGCTGGTTGCGTCTGAGCACCGCGCGTATTGGCAGGAGCAACATCTGCGCGTTTGCGACGGCGAAAAACTCAGCTGGGAATTCGACATCATCAACCTCGCTGGGGAACGACGGCACATGGAAACCCACGCGGTGCCCATGACGATGCCAGACGGCAGCAACGGATCCAGCGGCGGTTACGTGCAACTGGCAATTACCCGCGACATCACCGAACGCAAGCAGCTGGAGGCCGCTAACCGAGAGGCAGAACAGCGCTTGCGCGATCTTTTGGAAGCCTTGCCCACAGCCGTTTACACCACCGATGCGAATGGCAAGGTCAGCTATTTCAACCAGGCTTGTGTCGAGCTGGCCGGGCGTGTACCGGTGATCGGGAGCGATGAGTGGTGCGTGACCTGGCGGTTGTATTGGCCAGACGGCACACCGATGGGTCACGAGGATTGCCCGATGGCGGTGGCGCTTACCGAAAACAGCGCCATTCAGGGCGCCGAAGCGATAGCCGAGCGCCCTGACGGAACCCGCGTGCCGTTTCTCGCTTATCCCGCGCCGCTGCGCAATGGCGCGGGCGAGCTGATCGGTGCGGTCAACATGCTGGTCGATATCACCGAGCGCAAAGTCGCCGAAGACCACCGCCAGCTGTTGCTCAATGAGCTCAATCATCGAGTCAAGAACACGCTCGCGACGGTGCAGTCGATCGCTGCGCAAAGCTTTCGTCGAGACGCCAGCAACCAGGGCTATCACTGGTTTGAAGGGCGGCTGATTGCGCTATCAAAGGCGCACGACGTGTTGTCTCGGGAGAACTGGCAAGCCGCTGACCTGCGTGAGGTGATTGAACAGGCTATCGCGCCGTTTCGGGTCGATGGTCGCCAGCGTTTCATCAGTGAGGGGCCGGCGCAGCGGTTGCGGCCCAAGCAGGCACTGGCGCTGGCCATGGCACTGCATGAGCTGTGCACCAACGCGGCCAAATATGGGGCCTTGTCCATCGATTCGGGCCAGGTTCGCATCGTCTGGAAGTTGTCACAGTCAGAGCAGACAGCCACTTTGCAGTTGCACTGGGAAGAGGGCGGCGGGCCGATCGTTTCACCCCCCGTGCGAAAAGGCTTCGGGTCGCGCCTGCTCGAACGCGGTCTGGCCGGTGAACTGAACGCTGAAGTACGTCTCGCTTTTCCCAGTGGTGGCGTTGTCTGCGATATCGAGGTGCCATTGCAATGAGCGGACTGTGTTCAAGAGTACTGGTCATCGAGGATGAGGCGCTGGTCGGGATGCTGCTGGAAGACATGCTGCAGGATATCGG
The DNA here is from genome assembly GCF_902506445.1 of Pseudomonas sp. 9Ag. NCBI lineage: Bacteria > Pseudomonadati > Pseudomonadota > Gammaproteobacteria > Pseudomonadales > Pseudomonadaceae > Pseudomonas > Pseudomonas sp. 9Ag. The sequence continues at coordinate 1,650,176 of NZ_LR733836.1, read as the reverse complement.
CTGCGAGCATGTGGAGCTGGTGCCGCGGTTTGCCGAAGGCATGCAGGCTGCCGAGAACGGTGATTTCGATCTGGCGGTGCTGGACGTCAATCTGGACGGGGTAAGTAGCTTTCCGATTGCCGATCGACTGATTGGCCGCAACATTCCGCTGGTATTCGCGACCGGCTATGGCTCGGTCGGAATGGACCCGCGCTACGCGCACATTCCGACGCTGCAAAAACCTTTCTTCTTCAGTGACCTCGAACAAGTCGTGCGCCGGGCCCTGGCTGCTGATTGAACTGGCCTGCTGCTGCGGAATGAGGCGGCTGCAGGCGCTGGGCGTTATGGCCCCTGCGTAACAATCGCCGAATTGCCCATGCCGTCCTGCCTGATGGTCGCGTCGTACTGCTGCACGTTGTCCCACGCACCGGTCTGCAGGAGCGAAGCGTAATTCTCCGTGCCGGTCTGCTCGACGGTGCCGCTGCTGTAGTAGCCCATCTGAACCACATCGATCTCGTTGGCCGTCCCGTTCTGGTCGATGACGAGACCACTGCCATCGAAGCTCTGCTCGATGTCGACCCGGTTTTCGTTACCCGTAGAGCGACCGACGACTGTCGTCGAGCGTCCGCCTTGCTCTGCGGTCAGCACGTTGCCAGTGCCATCCTGAGTGAAAGAGAACGAAGAGAAGCCACCAGACTCCACGACATCGGCGACGTTGTCCGTACCGATTTGCACCAGCGTTACATCACCGGACGAATAGCGTCCCCCGGAACGCTGGTCTAGGGTTGCCTCATTACCTATGCCGTTCTGGCTGATCGACGCGTATGCACCATAAGGGAAACCATCCTGGGTGAGCCTGATGACGTTGGCTGTACCGCTCTGCTCGGTATCGGCAGCGGCGCCGCCGGTCTGTTCGATGTAGGCCGTATTGCCGTCACCGTTCTGAACGCCGGTGTAGCTTTTCCCTAGACGGCCAACCTGGAACACCTCGGTGGCGTTGCCCTGGCCATTCTGGGTAACCGTGGCGGCGTTGCCGGCACCGTCTGGTTGTTCGACATAAGCCACGTTGCTGATCCCGGCCTGGGATATGGCTACCGACTGGCCTGTGCCTATCGAGGATTGAAGAACCGTGGCCAGGTTGTATTCCCCGTCCTGGCTGATCGCGACGTTACCGTTAACGCCACTCTGATCGGTGGTTGAGATATTGCCGCTGCCGACCTGTTCGCTGTCGGCCGTCATCCCGGCACCGCGTTGGTCGGTGTAAACGACGTTGCCTGTACCGCTCTGGCGCTGGGAAATACTGCTGTCTTCGCCTCGCTGGAAGACATCGGCGTAGTTGTCGGACCCCGCCTGGTCCTGGGTTGATTCAGTGACCGCGTAGGCGTGGTTGATGAGCAGTACGGAAATGGCGGCTGCCAGAATCGTTCTTGTGGCTTGCATGTCAGAGTCCCTCCGGTGCAGGAGCCTGAGTTCTATTCGTCGGGTTTGCCGCTGTGTATCCGCCGGAAAGCTTATCTGGCGCGGATGGAGGATTAATCCGGTCACCGTCGCTCTGTATTAGACGCAGTCACTGAGTCTCAGGCGGGTATTGCCACCATTGTGCTTTGTACCGATTGGAAATAAAGAACCCGCAGGGCCGCGTGGCAAGGGGCCGCGTCTGCTTAGGTCCGTGGCCAGGCGGCCAGCAGTTGCTGAGTGAACAATGCCTGTTGCGACTTGAGGCTGAACAGTTCAGGCGAGAACAGCCAGCTGTGGGTGATGCCCATGAGGCTTGCATAGAGAAACAGCGCACGGCTGTGCGACTTGGCTGGAGCAGGGCTGTTGCCGGAGTCTGCCGCTTCGATCAGCTGCTCCAGCAGCTTGACAATGTCGCGTGTCAGTTTGCGCTCACGCTTGAGCGTATCGGCCATCTGCTCGGTGAACTCGGTCTTGTTCAACAAGATCTCGAACGACTGCCGGTGCCAGCGATCTTCAAGCAACAGGCGGAACCACTCGCTGATGAAGTGTTCAAGCGCCGACCTCGGCTCATCCGCCATGCCCAGGCTCTGCGAGATCAACTGCTCCAGCGGCTGCTGGGAAAATCCCAGAACCGCCTGAAACAACTCGTCCTTGTTCTTGAAGTGCCAGTAGATCGGACCACGGCTGAAACCCGCTTCGTCAGCGATCATCGCCAGCGTTGTATTGGAATAACCGTTCTTGCTGAACAGCTCCAGCGCGGCAGCGATGATCTTCAGGCGGGTTTGCTCGGCGTCTTCTTTCGTACGGCGCATGGGCTTGATCGTCGGGGTTGAGGGTGGGGCGAGGGCGCTCTAGCTTCCAGCGTTGGACCGGAAGCTAGAAGCCAGACGCTTTCTACAGCTTTCCATCCGCCGCCATTTGCATGTAGGTGGTATCGAAGTGCAGTTTGACGTTGCTCTCGGAGCCGAGCAACTTGTCGCCCGGCATGGCGATGCCGACAAAATCAACCGAGTCGGCGCCGTCGCCCAGCAGGCCGTGATCGAAGGAGAACTGACGAACGCTGTCCATCGCCTGATAAGCCTCATCGCTCTGAATGAAGGCCAACGAATCGGTTGGCGTCCAGAACATCTTCATGCCCTTGAGCTGGCTCTCGTAACCGGCTTGATCGGTGCCCGATGCCTGACCAAGGGCCGCACGTGCTTTCGCCCCTTCCTCGGTATCGCTTTCAAGAATGCCCATCACCTCGTACCAGGCGCCGACCAGCGCTTTGCCGAAGTCCGGGTTGTCAGCCAGCGTTTCGCTGTTGACGATGGTCAAGTCCTTGATGTGACCGGAGATATTGCTGGAGTCGAAGGCCTTGTGCGCGTCGGGCATTGCGGCGACTTCATCCAGCAGCGGATTCCAGGTCACCACGTTGCGCACGTCGTCGGTGCTGAAGGCGGCGACCAGGTCGGCATCCGAGGTGTTCACCACCTGCACGTCGCGCTCGCTCATCCCCACGCTGTCCAGCGCCTGGGCCAGCAGGTAGTGCGAGACCGACAGTTCGACCAGATGGATCTGCTGGTCCTTGAGGCTTTTCAGATCAGCGCTGCCCTTCATCACCAGCCCATCGTTGCCGTTGGAGTAGTCGCCAACGATCAGTGCTGTGGTATCGACGCCGCCCGCAGCCGGGATCGAAAGTGCATCCATGCTGGTGGCGACCACGCCGTCGAACTGGCCCGCGGTGTACTGGTTGATGGATTCAACGTAGTCGTTGATCTGGGTGATGTTGACCTCGATCCCGTACTTGTCGGCCCACTTTTTCATGATTCCCGACTCGTCGGCGTACTGCCAGGGCATCCAGCCGGCGTAGATGGTCCAAGCGATGTCGAAGCTTTTCTTTTCTTCAGCCTGGGCGGCGAACGGCGAAAGCGCAGCGAAGATGACGGCGCCGGCACAGAGTGCTCGCTTGAAGGTATTGGCTTGCATGGTGAATCTCCTTGTCATCTGGTCAGAAGAATTTCAGGTAGCGCTGGATTTCCCAGTCGGAAACGTGGGTGTGGTAGGCATTCCATTCGTCGCGCTTGTAGTCGACGAAGGCCTGGTACATGGCATCGCCGAACACCTGGCGCGACAGCGGGTCGGCCTCGAAGGCGTCGATGGCTTCGGACAGCGTGCGCGGCAGGGTCTCGATGCCCATGTCTGCGACGTCTTTTTCGCTGTAGTCGTACATGTTTTCGCGGTGCGGCTGGCCCGGTTCGAGCTTTTCGCGGATGCCTTCAAGGCCGGCGGCGAGGATCATCGCGGCGCCGAGATAAGGGTTGCAGCCGATGTCCGCCGCGCGACATTCCACGCGCGCGCCCTGGGATGGAATGCGCAGCATGTTGGTGCGGTTGTTGTTGCCGTAGCAGACAAACACCGGCGCCCAGGTCGAGCCGGACATGGCGCCCTTGCGGATCAGGCGCTTGTAGCTGTTCACGGTGGGCGCGATCACGGCGCAGATGGCCTTGGCGTGTTTCAACACGCCAGCAATGAAGTGGTAGGCGAGCGGGGTGACGCCACAACCATGGGGGTCATTGCCGTCTACCTCAAAGAGGTTCTTGCCGGAGGCCAGGTCCGCCAGCGACATGTTGTAGTGCGCGCCGCTGCCGGTGCGCTGCGCTGAGGGTTTGGGCATGAAGGTGGCGAAGGCGCCGTGCTTGCGGGCGATCTCGTTGGCCATCATGCGGAAGAACACGAAGCGGTCGGCCATGGTGAGCGCGTCCGAATACTTGAAATCGGTTTCGAACTGGCCGTTGGCGTCTTCATGGTCGAAGGAATAGACGCCCCAGCCCATCTCGTTCATGGCTTCGACCAGCTCATCGATCACCGGCAGGTTGTCCATCAGCAGGCGTGGGTCGTAGCAGGGCTTGGCCGCGGTGTCGCGATCGCTGAGCGGGGCGAAACCGCCGTCCGGCGTGTCCTTGTACAGGAAGAATTCGGTTTCGATGCCCAGGTTGAAGCTGTAGCCCATCTCGGCCGCTGCTTCGGTCTGGCGCTTGAGAATGCCGCGTGAGCAGGCGTCGAAGGGCTTGCCGTCCAGGTACAGGTCGCTGGCAAACCAGGCCAGGCTGCGGTTCCAACTGCATTGGGTGGCGCTGGCCGGATCCGGCATAGCGGCGACTTCGTTGTCGCTGATCTGCTGCGGCACGCCGTCGAGCGCAGCGCCGGTATAGAGCTCGGAACCGCGCAGCATCTGGCCCAGATGAGCCAGTGGCACGAACTTGCCCTTGATTACCCCGTGCATGTCCACGTAGCTGGCCATGGCGTACTTGACGCCCTTGTCCTGCAGGCCTTGTTTGAGTTCGTCGATCTGGGAAAGCGGAAAGGTCGTCATGGTGAAAATCCCTTGCTGAATTCGGGCCAGCGTCATGCGCTGTGGCACGAATCCTTCATCCAATATACATGCCAGTGTGTATAGAAACGGTATGGCGAAGCCCGCAAAGGTCGTCGCCAATGTGCCTCAGGAGGCCTGCAAGTGATTGAAGTTGAACGACTAAAGCAATACGCAGAGTTGGGCGATCTAGTGCTCGACAGTGGCCAGACTTTGCAAAAAGCGCAGTTGTGCTATCAGGTTGTGGGTTCGCCAAATGCCCAGAAAGACAACATCGCGCTGGTTCCCAGCTACTACGGTGGCTCGCATTGGGGCAGTCTGCCCCTGCTTGGTGCAGGTAGCCCCCTGGCCGGTGGTGACTACTGTGTGGTGCTGACCAATCTGTTCGGTGCCGGCTGGTCCAGCTCTCCCAGTAATGCCGCCGCAGGGCAGCAGGGCGCTGACTTTCCCCGCATCACGCTGACTGACAACGTGTGGGCTCAACGCATGCTGCTCGACCAGCTGTTCGGGCCGTCCTGGCAATTGCGGCTGGTGACGGGCTGGTCCATGGGCGGGATGCAGGCGCTTTACTGGGCATTGGTGTTCCCTGAAAAGGTGCAAAGCATCCTGCCGTTTTGTTGCACGGCGCGATGCTGGCCGCACAACTTCGTCTTCCTCGAAGGTGTAAAGGCTGCGTTGCAGGCTGACTCGGCCTGGCGGGGCGGGCGCTATACCCAAGCACCCGAACGCGGCCTGCGAGCCTTCGGTCGCGCCTATGCCGGTTGGGCCTACTCGCAGGCGTTCTTTCGCAACGAACAGTGGCGTGAACTGGGTTTCACCAGTCTCGACGCCTTGCTCGACTACTGGGAGCAAGACCATCTGGAACAGGATGCCAACGATCTGCTGTGCGTGCTGGCTACCTGGCAGTCGGCTGATCCGTCGGTGCTGGCCGGCGCGGGCAGCCTGGAGGACGCGCTGGCCCGCCTCTCGGCGCGGGCGATCATCATGCCGAGCAGCACCGACCTTTACTTCACCGTGGAGGACGCGCGCCACGAAGCCTCGCTGATGCCCAACGCCGAACTGCGCGTGCTGGAGTCGGACTGGGGCCATTGCGCGGGCGGGCCTGGGCGCAGCCCAGAGGCCATGGCGCAGGTCTTCTCTGCCATGCATGACCTGCTCGCATCCTGACCAAAAAGTCTTTTCCGGACTGGCACGTTTCTCGCTAATAGCTATTGGCCAGCGCTGCCAGGTGCTGTGCATACCGCTGCCGCTGCCGACTTCTTCCATGGGACACCTATGCCGAAAGATTCCATCGATATTCTCTGGGTAGTGCTCTGCGCCGGGCTGGTGTTCAACATGCAGATTGGCTTTCTGTGCCTGGAGGCCGGTCTGACGCGCAGCAAGAACGCTATCAATGTTGCAACCAAGAACATGGCCGACCTGTGCATCGCCTTGCTGTTGTATTGGTTGTTCGGCTTTGCGCTGATGTTCGGCACCAGTCAGGACGGCCTGATGGGCTCGGGTTTGTTCATGCTCGACTTCGCCATCGACGACAGCTGGCCGATGGCGTTTTTCCTGTTCCAGGCCATGTTCTGCACGACCGCCGCCACCATCGTGTCCGGCGCAGCGGCTGAGCGCATGCGTTTCAATGCCTATCTGATCGTTGCTGCACTTTCGGCTGGTTTGATCTACCCGTTGTTCGGCCATTGGGCCTGGGGTGGTGCCCTGCGTGAGGGGCAGGGTTGGCTGGCGCAGCAAGGCTTTGTCGACTTTGCCGGTTCCACCGTGGTGCACGGGGTCGGTGGCTGGATCGCGCTGGCAACCATTATGGTTATCGGCCCTCGGGCGGGACGCTTCGATAGCAAGTGGTTGCGGCAGAACATGCCGGGTTCGAACCTGCCGCTGGCGATGCTGGGCGGCTTGCTGCTGCTGTTCGGCTGGTTTGGGTTCAATGGTGGCAGCACCCTAAGCTTCGACGGGCGTGTGCCGGGGATTGTCGTGAATACCGTAGTGGCAGGCATGGCCGGCATGGCCTTGTCGATGTTGCTGTCGCAGTGGCGCCACGGCTACATCGCGCCCGTCGCGTTGCTCAACGGCATGCTGGCAGGTTTGGTGGCCATTACCGCCAGCGCGCATGCGGTCGGTATTGCGGATTCCCTGCTGATCGGCGCGGGCGGGGGCCTGGCCATGTGGCTGTCGGACCGACTATTGGTGCGCTGCGGTATCGATGACGCCGTCGGCGCAGTGCCGGTGCACCTGGCGGCCGGCTTGTGGGGCACCGTTGCGGTGCCGCTGTTCGCTGACCCGCTACTGCTCGGCACTGGCCTGGGTCGCCTCGATCAGCTGATGGTTCAGCTGCAGGGCGTATTAGTGTGTGCGGTCTGGGCCTTTGGCGTGACCTATCTGCTGTTGCGAGTGATCAATCGTTATTACCCGATGCGGGTGGACCCCGATGACGAGCGGGTGGGGCTGAACGTCAGCGAGCATGGCGCACGCACCGAACTGATCGAGCTGCTTGACGCCATGGCCGAGCATCAGCGGCAAGGGCAGTTCCAGCGCGAAGTGGAGGTGGAACCCTTCACCGAGGTAGGCCAGATCGCGGAGCAATACAACAAGGTAATTCGCGCTCTGGAAGATGCCGTGGCGAAGACGCAGACCATCGTGCGGGATATTCGCGACGGCATCGTCACTTATGGGCGAGACGGCATCCTGACCAGCTGCAACCCGGGTGCCGAGCGGCTGTTCGGCTTGCCGGCCGAGCAGATCATCGGGCAGCCCTTTCAACGTTTTGTCTTAGGCAGCAACGCGTCGCTGCTGCCGGAGGCCGGCGGCGAGATGAAAGCCGAAATGATGCTGCACGGCAAAGACGGTGAGTTGTTCGCCGCAGAGCTGACCGCCAGCCAGGGTGGTCGCCCGGATGACGCGTTTGTCTGCATGGTGCGAGACATCACCGAGCGCCGGCAGGTCGAAGAGCAGCTGTTTGCAGAGAAAATGCTCGCCCAGGTCACCCTGGCATCCATTGGCGATGGTGTGATCACCACCGACAGGCTCGGGCGTGTGCGCTATCTCAACCCCAGTGCAGAGCGTCTCATCGGTTGGAGCCAGGCCGCCGCACAGGGGCTGGTGCTTGATGAGGTGTATCAGCTCTTCGACGAAGCGACTGGTGCGCGACTGCCCAACGCCGCAAGCCTCGGTCTGCGGCGCAGAAGCGACCGTCAGGATCGTACCGAACGGCCGCCGGGCTTTCTGCAGCGGCCAGATGGCACACGACTGGCGGTGCAGGATGCGGTGGCGCCCATCCGCGACGCCGAAGGGGTAATCATCGGTGCGGTGCTGACCTTTCGTGATGTCACGGTTACTCACCAGTTGGCCCGCAAGCTGACCTTCCAGGCCAACCACGACAACCTCACCGGGCTGATGAATCGCTCTGCGTTCGAACGTCGAATCGAATCGCTGCTACGTGAGTGCAGCGGTGGCGACCATGTTCTCTGCTATATGGATCTGGATCAGTTCAAGGTGGTCAACGACACCTGTGGCCACGCAGCCGGTGACGAGCTGCTGCGCCAACTGGGCCAGTTACTGAAAGGCCGCGTGCGTGGCAGTGATCTGCTGGCGCGGCTGGGCGGCGATGAATTCGGCATCCTGTTCAACGACTGCTCGTTGCAGCAGGCGGTGCGGATAGCCGAAGACATACGCCACGCGGTAGACGAGTTTCGCTTCAGTTGGGACGGCAAGAGCTTTGCGGTTGGCGCCAGCATCGGCCTGGTAGCCATTGATGAACACGTCAAAACCCTGGGGCCTTTGCTGGGCGCCGCTGACAGCGCCTGCTATGCGGCCAAGGACGGCGGTCGCAATCGCGTGCATGTGTATCAGGCGGACGATCAACAACTGATGGAACGTCGCGGCGAGATGCAATGGACGCAGCGGCTCAGGCAAGCGCTGGACGGCGACCTGTTGCGGCTGTTCGTCCAGCCCATCGTGCGTGCCGCAGGCGACGACGGTTCGCAGCGTTATGAAGTGCTGGTACGCATGCAGGGCGAGGATGGCAGCATCATTCCGCCCGGAGCGTTCATGCCGGCGGCCGAGCGCTACGACCTGGCGCCGGCGGTGGACCGCTGGGTCGTGGGTAATTTTCTGGCATGGGTTGGCGATCTGCGACGTCGCCCCGGTGCGTCGCTCGGGCATTATTCGATCAACCTGTCGGCAACCTCGCTGGGGGAGGAGGGCTTTCTCGAATTCGTCCTGTCAGCCATCGAGCGTCACCGGATCCCCCCCAATTGCCTCTGTTTCGAGATCACCGAAACCGCAGCAATCGCCAACCTTAGCCGCGCGATGACTTTCATGAAGAGGCTCAAGGCGGTCGGCTGCAGCTTCGCGCTGGATGACTTCGGCTCCGGTTTGTCGTCCTTTGGCTATCTGAAGACCTTGCCAGTGGACTATCTGAAGATCGATGGCAGTTTCGTACGCGACATTGACCAGGACCCGATTGCACGAGCCATGGTGGCTTCGATCAACAACATCGGCCACGAAATGGGGCTGAGCACGGTGGCGGAGTTCGTCGAGTCGGCGGCCATTCTCGAGTGCCTGCAGGAGATCGGCGTCGACTACGTGCAGGGCTATCACCTGGGCCGGCCGGGACCGCTGTCCGAACTGTCCGGGGTGCGGATGATGCCGCGCTGAAGGGCAGCGTCGGCTGACGTGGCGACGCACATCGCTGTTTGAGCGCTGCTCGCTTCCGATTGTTTTCGTAGTGATAGGTCGGAAGTCGGGCTGTTGCCGCATTGCTGTCTGATGGCGCCGGCGTCTTTGCAGGCATTCGTAATGCCGAAGCATTTCGCAGAGCCAACGCCTTCAAAATCGTGAGCCATGTCTCAAAACGGAGCGTCGCGTTCCCAGCCCCGTTCAGAATGCTCAGTAACGGTGCGGACTGCGCTGATCCACAGCCCAATGTCATCGTAATCAGTGGGGCTATACCGCGTGGCGCGTAGTTTGCACTGCTGTTGGGCAGGTTTCTGTTCGAGGGCTCCGCATGGACCGCGTTTTTTACGATGAGATGTACGATGCGCAGGGCAAATGCCGCTCGCACTACCAAGCGTTCTCGACCTGGCTTTCCGATACGCCACCCGAGCTGCTCGCGCAAAGGAGGCGCGAGGCCGACCTCCTGTTTCACCGTGCCGGGATAACCTTCACCCTTTATGGAGATGACCAAGGCACCGAGCGTCTTCTGCCGTTCGACACCATTCCTCGCTCGATCCCCATGAGCGAGTGGCGAGTCGTGGAGCGGGGCTGCATTCAGCGGGTGCAGGCGCTCAACATGTTTCTTGCCGATCTTTACCGAGACCAGCGCATCATCAAGGCGGGACTGGTTCCAGCAGAGCAGGTCCTGGCCAACGAAGGTTATCAGCCGGCCATGCAGGGCCTGGATTTGCACCGCAACCTCTATGCACACATCGCAGGCGTCGACCTCGTTCGCGACGGTGACGGGACCTACTACGTACTGGAAGACAATCTGCGCACGCCAAGCGGCGTCAGCTACATGCTGGAAGATCGCAAGATGATGATGCGGCTGTTTCCTGAGCTGTTTTCAGCCCAGCGCATTGCTCCGATCAACCATTATCCCAACCTGCTGTTGGAGACACTGAAGAACGCCAGTCCTCTGGATAATCCGTGTGTAGTGGTGATGACGCCGGGCCGCTATAACAGTGCGTATTTCGAGCATGCCTTTCTTGCCCGCGAGATGGGCGTGGAGCTGGTCGAAGGTGCGGACATGTTTGTTCGTGATGAATGCCTGTACATGCGCACCACCTCCGGAGCTCGCAAAGTCGATGTCATTTACCGTCGCCTCGACGATGCGTACATGGATCCGCTGGCCTTCAACCCCGACTCTTCACTGGGCGTGCCGGGTCTGCTGTCGGCCTATCGGGCGGGCAATCTGGTCCTGGCCAATGCCATCGGCACCGGCGTTGCCGATGACAAGTCGGTGTATCCATTCGTGCCCGACATGATCCGCTTCTATTTGGATGAGGAGCCGATTCTGGCCAACGTGCCGACCTGGCAATGCCGAAAGCCGGCCGATCTCTCTCATGTACTGGCGAACCTGAAGGATCTTGTCGTCAAGGAAACACAGGGGTCTGGCGGTTACGGCATGCTGGTCGGACCGGCCGCGAGCGCTGCCGAGATCGAGATGTTTCGTGCCCGCATCAAGGTCAATCCCAGCGCCTATATCGCTCAGCCGACCCTCTGCCTGTCGACGTGCCCAACGTTCGTGGAAAACGGCATCGCGCCTCGGCACATCGACCTGCGTCCGTTCGTCTTGAGCGGTCGCGAGACACGGTTGGTCCCTGGCGGCCTGACACGCGTGGCGCTACGGGAGGGATCGCTGGTCGTCAACTCGTCTCAGGGTGGCGGCACCAAGGACACCTGGATTGTGGAGGACTGCTGATGCTCAGTCGAACGGCTGCCGATCTGTATTGGATGTCTCGTTATTTGGAGCGTGCCGAGAACATGGCGCGCATGTTGGAGGTCAGCTACTCGCTTTCATTGATGCCGCAAGATGGCCGCGGCGATGGCCTCGACGAACTGGCCATGCCGCTGCTGATCACCGGTACGCTGGATCACTATCGGGAGCAGCAGGGTGAACTGAACGTCGACCGGATGCTGCATTTCTTTGCGCTCGACGAGAGTAATCCCGCTAGCCTCTTCAATTGCCTGCGCTTGGCGCGTAGCAACGCTCACGCTGTGCGCGGGCGCATCACGTCAGACATGTGGGAGAACATCAATGCGGCCTGGCTGGAAATGCCTGGCATCGCGGAGCAAGGGCTCGGGCGATACGGTATCAACCGCTTTTGCGAATGGGTAAAGGAGCGCTCGCATCTGTTCAGAGGCGCCACGGTGGGCACCATCATGCGCAGCGACGCCTACCGGTTCATCCGTCTCGGTACCTTCATCGAGCGGGCCGATAACACGCTGCGCTTGCTGGACGCCCGGCACGAGTTGCTTGGCGAAGAAAGCGAAAACCTCGACGACAGATCCGCTCGCGCTTACTACCAGTGGAGCGCCTTGTTGCGTGCGCTGTCATCATTCGAAGCGTTCGCCGAGATCTATCGCGGCTCTCCACGCACGGCAAAGGTTTCCGAGTTGTTGCTGCTGAGGGCTGATGTGCCGCGTTCGCTGCGGTCCTGTCTGGTCGAACTGCAACTGATTCTGGCGAGTCTGCCGGGAGATAACGGTCGGCCCGCCCAACGCCTGGCCTCCGAGCTTGAAGCGGGCTTGCGTTACACCTCTATCGATGAAGTGCTGGATACCGGTCTGCATGACTGGATCACGGCCTATATCGACCAGATCGGGCGACTGGGCAGCGCCATTCATTCTTCTTATCTGGAGGCCGCATGAAACTATCCATCAGCCATGACACCAGCTATCGCTATCAGGATCAGGTGCGCGCAAGTATTCAGTACCTGCGGCTGACACCTCAGCAGAGCCAACGGCAGCACGTCTTCAATTGGCAGCTTGAGTTGCCCAGACCCGTGCGTGCACAACGTGATCCCTATGGAAACGTCTTGCATGTACTGACGCTCGATGAGCCGCATGACGAATTGGTCATCCGTGCGCAGGGGCAAGTGGAAATCGACGAATCCTGTGAGTGTGAGGCTGAAGAGGGATCGCCGCTGCCTTTCTTGCGATCGAGCCCCCTGACCCAGGCCGACGGCGCCCTCAAAGACTTCGCCCATAGCCAGTGCGGTGCGCGTCGCGATCGAGAGGCGCTGAGTGGATTGATGAACGCACTGGCCGACCACATGATCTACACGCCTGGCTCCACACAGGTGGAAAGCACCGCGGCCCAGGCATTTGCCGGCGGTGCCGGTGTCTGCCAGGACCACAGTCATGCATTCATCGCATGTAGTCGTTCGCTGGGCATTCCTGCACGCTATGTGTCTGGGTATTTGCTGACCGACGACAGCGGCCATCTCGCCAGTCACGCATGGGTTGAGGCGTGGTTCGAGGGGCAGTGGTACAGCTTTGACGTCTCCAATCGACTGATCCGCCCCGACCGCCATCTGAAATTGGCAGTCGGGCTGGATTATCTTGATGCCTGTCCAGTTCGGGGCATGCGCCGCGGCGGCGGAAGCGAGTCGATGCATGCACACGTACAGGTGATGCCTATGCAAATGGCGGCGCAGTAGCGACCGGGTCAATTACCGGCGCTCACTGAGGCTATTTATCTGCGCCTCCTATACGGCCAGCCTTTACTTAACGAGCCAGAAAAGCATGACCTATTGTGTAGCCATGAACCTGGCAGACGGACTGGTGTTCGTTTCGGATTCGAGAACCAACGCGGGCGTTGATCACATCGCGACGTTTCGCAAACTCTATCGATTTGGGGTCCCCGGCGAGCGGATGATCGTGCTGCAAACGGCCGGCAACCTGGCAACATCGCAGGCAGTAGTCAGTTTGCTGCGCCATCGACTGACGGGTGAGGGCATTCATCTGAACAACGTGCCGACCATGTTCGCTGCGGCTCGCCTGGTGGGTGAAACCATGCGGGAGGTCGTCGCACACGACAGCGCTCCAAGCACAGGCCCGGAAATCGACATGAGCAGCTCGTTCCTGATTGGCGGACAAATCGCTGGTGAAGAACCCGAGTTGTACAACCTGTATCCGCAAGGAAACTTCATCTGCGCAACGACTGACACGCCTTATTTTCAGATCGGCGAAAGCAAGTACGGAAAGCCGATTCTGGACCGCGCCCTCAGCCACACCACCACGCTGGATCAGGCGATGCGTTGTGCGCTCATTTCCTTCGACTCAACCATCCGCAGCAATTTATCGGTCGGAATGCCCTTGGACCTGATGGTCTACCGCAAGGACAGCCTGGAGCTTCCTGAAGGCCACCGGATTACCGAGGGCGATCCGTATTTTCTGGAGATCCGTGAGCAATGGTGCAGCACTCTGCGACGTTTGCTTGAAGAGTTGCCGCCAGCGCCGGCTTTTTATCTCGACTGAAGGGCTGGGCTTTCAATCACGATGGCGCACAGGGTGCGCCTGGATGTAAAACCTTGCGGCCCCGCTGTCTTTCTCTCAAAAGCGGGGGCGCACGGGTCTATGAGCGCCCGCTGAACAGGACTCCGCTTAACCCGCGATGGCCGTCAGTTTCGCCAGCTGGTCGAGGTCGGTCTGCATGCCGGAGGTCTCGCGGATGCGCCCGAGGATCTCGCGCTTGAGGGCGGTGAATTCAGGCGAGAGCTTCATGTCCTGATGGCGCTGTGAAGGCAGCGGGACGTCGTAGATCGAATCGATGCGCCCCGGCCTCGGCGCCATCAGCACCACACGGCCGCCCAGGTAGATGGCTTCCTCGACGTCATGGGTGACGAACAGAATCGTGGTTTTCTCCAGCCTGTGAACATGGCGGATCAGGTCATGCATCACCTCGCGGGTCTGCGCATCCAGCGCGCCGAAGGGCTCGTCCATCAGCAGGGTGGCGGGTTTGGGCATCAAGGCGCGGGCAATGGCTACGCGCTGCTGCATGCCGCCGGAAAGCTGGCTTGGAAAGGCCTCGGCGAAGTTGGTCAGGCCCATCAAACTGAGCAACGCATCGGCTCGGCCGGCCGCCGTTTCCACATCGCCGTCGCCGCGCACGGTGTCAGAGATGACCTTGAGCTGACGGCAGAACTTGATGTTTTTCATCACCGTCAGCCAGGGGTAGAGGCTGTAGTGCTGGAACACCATGGCGCGGTCGACCCCCGGGCCATCCACCGGCTTGCCATCGAGCAGGATTTCGCCACGGCTGAGTGTTTCCAGCCCGGCGATGATGCGCAGCAGGGTGGACTTGCCACAGCCCGATGCGCCGACAAAGGTGATGAATTCGTTTGGCTGGATATCCAGGCTGACAGCCTTCAGGGCCTCGACCTCACGCTTCTCGCTGAGGAAAGTCTTGCCCACCTGCTGAATGCGGATCTTGGCGTCGCTCATGCTTGTTTTCTCCATGGGAAGGCCCGGCGTGACAGCCAGCGGAAACCCTGGTCGGTGAGCAGGCCGATGATGCCGATCAGCAGAATGCCGGCGAAGATCTTGTCGGTGTGCATGTAGCGCTGTGCCTTGAGGATGGCGTAGCCGAGGCCCGAATTGGCGGCCACCAGCTCGGCGACGACCAGGTAGGTCCAGGCCCAGCCGCAGGTGATGCGCAGGGTATCGAGAATGGCCGGACGCGCCGACGGCAGGATCACCAGCTTGACGATCTCGCCGCGGTTGGCGCCCATGGTCTGCGCCGCCTCGATCTGCGTCATCGGTACACGGCGCACGTCCTCGGCCACCATCAAGACCATCTGGAAGAAGGTGCCGATAAAGATGATCAGCACTTTCGAACCCTCGTCGATGCCGACCCAGAGCATCACCAGCGGAATGAAGGCTACCGCCGGCATGTAGCGGATAAAGTCGGTCAGTGGCTCGAGAAAAGCCTGCACCGGGCGATAGGTGCCGATGTACAGCCCCAGCGGCAGCGCGAGCAGAGCCGAGGCGCCGAAGCCAGCCATCACCCGCCAGACGCTGATGCCTATGTCGGTGAGCAAGCCTTCGCTGGTCCACCAGCGGCCCAGGCGTTCGAGCACGGCGCTGGGGCTGGGCATGAACATCGGGTCCGCCAGCCCCAGAGCGGTATAGGCCCACCAGAGCACGAAGGGCGCAATCAGGCCTGCGGCTGCCAGTGCCCAGACCGTGGTTTTCGGCAGATCGCCTCGGATGCGCCACCAGCGCGCTCGGCGTGGCTTGGCCGGGACGGAGTGCGGCGTGCTGGCGGGCTGCCTTTCCGCCGCCGTGGGACGATCCTGAGCGGTGTCTGCGGTAAGGGATAAATGCGCCGTCATGCGACTACCTCTTGAACGGTCGGTAAATGCGGATTCGCCACGCTGACCCAGCCCAGCGCCGGCGGAAAATGGCCGATGCGGGCCAAATCCTCTTCGGGAACGCCGGACGGCTGACTGAAATTCCAATAGCTTGGCAGCAGGCTGTCACCGACACGTCCGGGCAGGGTCGAGTGGCTGATCATCCAGGGCGTTGCACCGTTGCGTTGGCGGCCGAAGGAAACCTCGCAGGCCAGCAGTTCGAGCCGTTTTGCCGGCGCGGCGCGGGCGACCTGATCGCGCAGGCGACTGCCATCCGCGTCCAGGGCCACGGGCCGGTCGGCGGCGAACATGAAGTAGTCTCCGGCGACCAGCAGACAGGCCTGTCGCTCCGGCTCATCGGCTGAGCGCAGCCACAGGCCCCAATTGGTCCCTGCCGATTCGGGAACGCGCTGCCACACCTCGTGATAGCGGCCGTCCAAACCGTCTTCAAGCAACTGATCCGCTCCTTCGAAACGCATACGGCCGATGTCCGATGCAGCGCCTGGTGGCTGGTAATCGATCAAACGCTGCCATTGGCAGATGTCACCCTCCACCAGGGTCAGCCCGGCAAAGCCGGATTGCTCGCACAGGTCGAGCTGTTGCGCCTGCGAACAGGTAGCCAGGGACGCGGAGGCGGTGGGCGGGTGAGGGATGCGTATGTCGGCGTGCAGTTGGGCGGTCTGCAGCCAGTAGACATCGCTGGTTTCATCGCGGCGACCGTCGGTGGTGGTCAACAGACGGCGTCGCCACACGCCCAGATAAGATTCGGGAACACTGTTCATGCGTGGTACTCCGGGAAGCGTTTTAGGGTTCGCCAGAAGGCCATGTCGTGGTTCGGCCACAACTCAGCCTTGGCTTCGGCGGCCAATCCCTTGAGCTTGCGAATGCTGTCCAGCGCCAGGTCTTCTCTGTCTTGCCAGCAGAGACCGGGCGCGATTTCATCGGTGAGGTTTTCCTGCAGGTCGGCCGCGTCGCCGGTCAGAATCACCGGCTTGCCGTGCGGCAGCTCGACCATCAATGACATGTGGCCGGCGGTGTGCCCAGGCGTGTTGATCGCCTGCACACCCGGCACCAGCTGGTATTCCTCGCGCTGCAATTTCCAGCGCTGCTGGTCGACGATGGTGTCGGAGAAGTCGTCCGCAAAGTAGGCATCGTCGGCCTCGGCCAGCGCAGCCTCCAGTTCGGCCTCGTGCACGTGCACATCACAACCGCATAGCTCGCACAGCCCACCGGCGTGGTCGAAGTGCAGGTGGCTGAGAAACACCAGGTCGATGTCGGCTGGTGTCAGGCCGTGCCGGGCCAGATGCGCGGGCAGGCGCTGTTCCTCGGTCATCTGCGGCGGGCCCATGGGGAACTCCACCGGGTCGTACCAACGGGCTCTGAGTTCCGGATCGCTGAGCTTGGCGTAGTCGCAACCGACGTCGAAAAGGATGCGGCCCTGCCGGGTCTCGATCAGAAACGCCAGGATCGGCGCCTCGATCTGGACACCCTGGCCCCGATTGCGGGTCGAGATGGACTTGTCGTAGCGATGGGTCGCGGTGAGCAGCGGCCAGAGTTTGAGCACATCGGTCATGCGGGCATCTCCAGCAGGGCAATGAGCGCATCACTGGTGATGACTTCACCGAACAGCCCGCCCTCGACGCCAATCATCGACAGGGCGGCCGCGTGCAGCGCGGGGTAGGCCGAGCCGCAGGCATCAGCGACGGTCAGGCAGGAGAAACCGAGGTCCACCGCGTGTCGCAGGGTCGAAGACACGCAGACTTCGGTGGTCACGCCTGTCAGGATCAATTGACGAATGCCGCGATTGCGCAGCAGCAATTCCAGGTCGGTGTGAGCGAAGGCGCTGTAGCCTGGCTTGTCGATCACCGGCTCACCCGCCTCGGGTTGCAGTTCATCGATCAGGTCATTGCCGTATTCACCACGCACCATCAGGCGACCCATGGGGCCGGGCGTGCCGATGGGGGCGCCGCTGGCTTCGGCGCGCCGCCGCTTGGTCTCGGGCAGATCACTGAGGTCGGCCCGATGGCCTTCGCGGGTGTGCGCGATGAACAGGCCGCAACGGCGTGCGGCGACCAGCAACTGGCGGATCGGCTCGATGGGCGCTCGCAGCCGCTCGATGTCCAGGCCGGCTTGATCGGCATAGCCACCCGGTGCGCAGAAGTCACGCTGCATGTCGATTACCAGCAGCGCGGTATGCGCCAATGCCGGATTCACAGGAGATTCTCCAGAGCAAACTCACCGCGCACAGCGGCAGCAATACCGCCCACGATGTCGTCGGCCATGCGCTGACCTTTTGCTGCCGTCGAGCCCTTGGCCGAAGACAGCACGCCAGACGGCGGTACCCACTCGGTGCGGGGCGGATACATGTCGTAGGCTGGAAAGTCGGCGGGGGCTTCGTCCGGGATGCGCTCCAGCGCCACCAGGCTGGGGTAGTAATGCAGCATCAGCGAGGTTTCGATGACAGCGGCGTGCTCCAGGGCGAAGCCTGGAAAACCGTCTGGAAACACATCGGCCAGGGTGTCCTCACGGCAGAAGTCCCAATGCTCCAGGCGCATGACCTCGAGCCCCGCATCCGGTCCCAGATCACGTAGCGCCAGTTGAATGCCTTCGCCAACGAACCACTGGTTTTCGTAATGGCCAACCACCAGCACCAATCGCTTCACGCCGTGCCGATGGAATTCGCGTACGGCGTCGCGCACCAGGGCGCTTAGCGTGGCGCCATCAAGGCTGGTGGTGCCGCAGAAGTGCTGGCCGCCACCGCATTTGGGCTGTGATTTGTAGCCGTAGGACAGCGCTGGCGCGACCAGCCCGCCGACACGTTGCGCCACATCAGCGCAGATGGCGCTGGCAAGCAGCGCATCGGTGCCCAGTGGCAGGTGCGGGCCGTGCTGCTCGGTGGCACCGCAAGGCAGGAAGAGCACGGAGCCGTCACGAACGCGGTGTTCGTACTCGACCCAGCTCAGTTGATCCATGTGCACGCTGTTCATAGCGAAGGACTCCGAATTACGGTCAGGGCCGGGCGTTCTGGCCAGCTGGCGGTCAGTGCGGCAATCATGACAAGGGCTGCACCCAGCCATTCATGGGTGCCGATGGCCTGGTTGCCGAGCCAGGCGGAAGAGAGCACGGCGGCCACCAGTTCGAAGACCACCAGCACCGCAGCGCGCCCGGCCTCGATGTGACTGACGCCGTACTGCACCGCAGCCATGCTCAGCAGCCAGCCCAGCGCCATCAGGCCGATCTGCCAGCTCAGCGTGAGACTCAGCGGTGGCGGGTATTCACCAAGCACAGGGCAGAGCACAACGGCAATCAGTGCACTGCCCAGGAACGGCGCCAACGTCTTGCTCGCCAGTGGCACCTGATCGGCGGCGCGTGTGGCGAGATTGTTCAGGCTGAAGCCGAGACCAGCGGCGAGTGCGAGCCAGTCGCTGCCGCTCAGTGGGTGGGTCAGTGCGCTGCTGATATTCAGCGTCAAGGCAATGCCGAGCATGGCCAGCAGCAGGGCACCGATACGCAGCGGCGTCAGGCGTTCGCCCAGCAGCAACCAGCCACCCAGTACGCCCCAGACCGGTGCGAGGTAGAACAGCAGCATGACCCGCACCACCTCGCCGATGGCCAGCGCCGTGACCAGCGCAGCGGTCGCACCGCCTCCACAGACGGCGATGGCCAGCAAACCGTTGCGCTGCGACACCCACGCACGGCGCTCGAACCACAGCACTGGAATGGCGAAGAAGCTGAGCAAGCCATAGACCAGCAGCACCAGCGGCATGCCGACCAGCCCGACGCTGGCGAAATGGTGCAGGGGCAGCCAGCCGAGGCCCCAGGCGACTGCGCCGGTGACCAGTAAGATCTGCGGGAGCAGGGTCATCACGCGCCCATCCAGGAGCCGCCATTGGGCCCGAGTGTTTGCCCGGTGAAGTAGCTGGCCTGAGGCGAGAGCAGAAAAACAATGGCGGCCGCGACCTCGTCCGGCGTACCAAGCCGGGCCATGGGTATGTCGAGTTCCTTGGCCATCCACTCACGACTCATGAGCGCTGGCGAGACCATGGCCGTGGCGATGGGACCCGGCGCGACGGCGTTCACACGGATGCCGCTGGCGGCGAATTCGCGGGCCAGTGAGCGCGTCAGGCCGATCACTGCGGCCTTGGCGGTGCAATAGGCGGCGTAATCGCTGCGGCCGAGAAAACCGAGGTCCGAGGCCACATTGACGATGGCCCCGCAGCCGCGCGGTTGCATATGGCGCAGTGCGTGCTGGCAGCAGCGGTAGACGCCATGCAGGTCGACGCCGAGCACCTGCGCCCAGTCCTGTTCTGTGGTGTCGAGAAAAGGTTTCTCCAGGATGATCCCGGCATTGTTGACCAGCAGATCCAGCGGCCCGTCGGCGAGGATCTGTTCGAACATCCCTGCAACGGCGGCTGCAGAACCAACATCAGCCTCGACATGGCGCACCTGGCCACCGCGCGATTCGATTTCTGCACACAATTGTTCCGCCAGTTCGTGCTGGCCGAGGTGATTGATCCAGACCCGCGCGCCGGCTCTTGCCAGGCCCACGGCGGTTGCACGACCAATGCCGGTCGCCGCGCCGGTGACCAGGGCCACCTTGCCCTCCAGTGGCAGACGATCCATCAATGCATGACCTCGCCGTGGCTGACCGACAGCGCCTGACCCGTCAGCGCCGCGGCCAACGGCGAGCCGAGAAACAGAAAGGTGCCGGACAGGTCAGCGGGAGTCAGCAATTCCGGAATGGCCTGCGCGGCCAGCACGGCGACCAGTTCTTCGGTCTCGCTGCGGCCATTTTCCGCTGCCATGATGCGCAGCGAGCGCATCGCGGCATCGGTGCCTATCCAGCCAGGGCAGACGGCATTGACGCGGATGCGCCGAGGCCCCAGTTCCCACGCCAAGGAGCGGGTCAGGCCGATCACTGCATGCTTGCTTGCCGCATAGGCGGAAAAGCCTGGCACGCCTTTCAAGCCCCAGATCGAAGCCTGGTTGATCACGCTGGCACCGGCGCGCAGGCGAGGCAGCAGCGCGCGGGTCAGGCGCTGCATGGACGACACGTTGTTATCCAGTAGCTGCGCCCAGCAAGCGTCAGCTACGGCAGTGGGTTCGGTAATGGGTGTCTGGTACTCGACACCGGCATTATTCACCAGCACCTCGACCGAGCGGTTGCGGCAGGCGAGGTCGTCAGCGAAGAGCTGCACCGCCCGCCAATCGCCGAGCTCAAGCGTGGTGGCGTGCAGCGGGCCCTCCGGTTGCAAACTTTCGACCAGTTCGGCGAGGGCGTCCGAGTCGCGGTCGACCAATTCCAGTGTGGCGCCGGCCTCGGCGTAGGTCTTGGCCAGCTGCCGACCAATGCCGCCAGCAGCCCCGGTGAGTACGACACAACGTCCGCGATAATCGAGTGCTTTATGCATTTTCACACCGCCGTGAGGAAAGACACGCCAACTGCACCGTAGAAACCCTCTGCTTTTCGCGGACCTTCACTGACTGCGCCGTAGTCGTCATCCAGTACACGACGCAGGCGATAGCGGTGGAAGCTGCCAAGCAGGTCGCGCATCGGAATGACCTGGTTGTAGGCGCTGCCATACAGCTCGGCGTGCAGCGCGGGGAGGCGATACCAGGGCGCGACGGGTTTCTCGTGGTGGGCGTTGTGGTAGGGAAAGTTGAGCAGCAGCAGGTTGAGCGATGGCCAACGGGCGGACACCACGTTGCTGTAGGTATTGAGCTGTTCGTAGGCGCGGTCGCGTGGCTTGTCTTCGGGTACCTGGCCGTCTTCCAGCACGGCGAAGGCGTCGTAGGTGTGCTGGTAGGCGTCGGCAAAGCGCAGCACGGTGACCATCAGCAACCAGGCCACGGCATACAGCGCCAGGGCTTTGAGCGATACCCAACCGAGCAGGGCAAAGAGCAGAGCCCGGATCAGCATGACGCGGGCGACTTTGCCGCGGCGGGCACGGTGCTTCTCGTTGGTGGTCACGAAGGGCAGCACAATCACGTAGAGGTGCATGATCAGCTCGACCGCCGGCACGTAGGCCCACTCCAGCGCGATGACCAGCTTCTGGAACCACACGGGGCGTGCCTTGAGAAAGGCCTTGCTGTCGAAGGTGATCACATCGGCACGGTCGACGTGGTGGCGCATGTGCTTTTTGCGCAGGTCCTGGAAATCGGCGTAGCAGCTGCCGGCCAGCCAGCTGCAGGCGTTGCCGGCACACTGGTTGTGCTTGGGCACGCTGAAAATGGTGCCGTGGGCAAACTCGTGGATCAGGTAGGCAGCGATGATCATCGCGTGAGCGAGCAACAGCGTGCCCAGGGCATTGAGCCAGCCATTGGCCGGGAACAGCAGTGCCAGGCCGGCGAGGTAGCCGAGCAGGGTGTAGGTCATGGCCAGGCTGTTCGGCACGCGGCCATCGGCATATCGGTAGAGCGGTTTGCGCGTTTGCATATCGGTCTCCTACCGGGCGAGCGGTGGCTCGCCCGGCATGCACTACTTGGCGAGCGTCTCGATGAACTGGGCGTCGTAGGTGTTGCTGAAGTCCGGCATGGCCGGGATCTGTCCGTTGTCGACCAGCAGCTTGGCGATGATCGCGCCGCTGCCATGGAAAGAATGGGTGTCGTCACCGGGGGCGAAGCTCTTGCCCATTTCAGCGAGCGGAATGTTGTAGGCGCCGGACATCTGCTCGGTGGCTTCCTCGGCGCTTACGCCCAGCACTTCACCGATGATTTCTGCTGACTCTTCAGGGTGCGCCTGCATATAGGCGAGGCCGTCGAGGTAGCCCTGGATCATCGCCTTGATGGCTTCCGGCTTCTTGGCGATTACCGCCTCGTCGAACACCAGCACGTCTGTGATCAGGCCGGGCGCATCCTTGGAGGAATACACCACCTTGAACTTATCGCCGCTGCCCATGGAGAGGATCTGCGAAACGTTGGGTTCGTAGGTCACGCCGACCGGCAGATTGCCAGAGGCCATGGCGCCGGGAATGCCTTCGGGCGTCATGTTGACTGGATCGATGTCCTTCTCGGTCATTCCGTTCTGCTGCAGCGCATAGGCGAGCAGAAAGTCAGAAGGTGACAGCGGGTTGTAACCCACCTTCTTGCCTTTGAAATCGGCCACAGAGTTGATCGAAGCGTCGGCGACGATAGCGTCACCACCGTTGGAAAAGTCGATGGGCATCACCACGCGGTGCTTGAGGCCCTTGGCGACCGAGGCCACCACTTGGTCATAGGTGAGCATGCCGCCGTCCAGAGCGCGGCTGAGCATGGCGGTGGGGATCAGCGCCGGGTCGTTGAAGAACTGCAGTTCGACATCCAGGCCGTGGGGCTTGAACAGGTCTTTCTTGTCGGCGACGTAGAAGGGGCCATAACCGGCCCATACCACAGTGCCGATTTTCATCGTTTCCGCTGCTTGGGCCGCCAGCGGAGCAAATATCGTCGCGGCCGCCAGCGTGGCGCCAAGCAAGGTGTGGTGCAGCGAACGCAGCAGTGGTCCAGTCATGATGAAACTCCTACACAGTGGAAGAACCGGCACGGGATGACATCGCGTCCTCCCGGGCTTTTATCCCGCCGTGTAGTCCCAATCCGTGGGACCGGAGAACTCTCGGACCAGCGCTCATCTGCATGAGCCGGAACCCTAGTTCGCCTGTTGTGTTGCTCCTGTGTGCCGAGCGTCATGAGCGTGGTGGCGACTCATCCCGTTCTATCTGGGATGAGCAGGTTGCGTGCCATCTTTATCTGGTGGATTTTTGCTGAACGGATTCAATGAGTTGGCCGGCATATCTCGACCGATCGTCACGCTATGGCCGTAACCGGGCTGCGCTCAAATGGTGAGTTGTGCGCTGCAATGGTGCCCCGTTGGTCGTGACAGGGGAGGAGCACGACGGACGTCATCAGGGGGAGGACGAGGCATCAACCGGGAGAGAGGGATGCCTCGTGGTGTTCTGCAGTGGGTGTGCGGGGCTCAAGCAATTGCTGGCATAACGTCCTGCGTCATGCCAGCAATTTAATACTTGCGGTCGGCGCTACGCCGGCACCGGCACATCCTCAGGCAGCAGTTGCTTGTCCTTCAGTGCCCGCCAGAACGCGGCCGGTATCTCGGCTTCGAACTGCTGCACATACTGCGCCGGACGCTTCGGGTTGCTGGTGCCGGGGATGGCTGACAGCACCGCTGGATGAGCCAGGCAGAATTGCAGCGCTGCGGCACGGATATCGACGCCGAACTCGCCGCACACGGCCTCGATCGCCTGGGTCTTCTTGCGGATCGCCTCGGGTGCGTCGGCATAGTCGTAGTGCTCGCCGCCGGCCAGCACACCGGAGTTGAAGGGGCCACCGACGACGATCCCAACGCCACGCTCCACGCACTGTGGGAATAAGGTGTCCAGCGCTTCGCGGTGATCCAGAAGCGAGTAGCGTCCGGCTAGCAGGAATACGTCAGGGTCGGACTGCTCGAGCGCCAGACGGCAGGGCTCGACCAGGTTCACGCCCAGGCCCCAGCCACGAATCAGGCCTTCGTCGCGCATTTGCGTCAGGGCTTTCGCCGCGCCCTGCATGGCCTGCTGGAAGTACTCGGTCCACTGCGGCCCCCATTGGTCTTCAGACACGTCGTGAATGAAGGCGACATCGATTCGATCGACGCCCATGCGCTCAAGACTGTCTTCAATGGAGCGGCGGGCGCCATCGGCGGAGTAGTCCACGACGCGCTTGTTGGGCAGCTCATCAACGAAAGGCTTGGCGTTTTCCGGTGCCGCCGCGGGCTGCAGCAGGCGGCCCACCTTGGTGCTCAGCACAAATTCGTCGCGCGGCTTGTGGCTCAGCAGGCGGCCGAAGCGCTGTTCGGCAAGACCCGCGCCGTAATGCGGCGAGGTGTCGTAATAGCGGATGCCCGCTTCCCAGGCGGCCTTGAGCGTCGCGTCGGCGGTGGCTTCGTCGAGTGGCTGGAACATGTTGCCCAGCGGTGCGCCGCCAAAGCCGAGAGGTGGAAGGGTGATGCGCATGGAGCCTCCTCTGATGCAGATTGAGCCGAATGTTCGGCGTCGCTTTGCATCGGAGGACGTCCAGTAAGGGATGTTCCGGCGGGGACGAAAAGGAGTGGCGATATCAATCCCGCCCAACACCGAGCCACGTCGCAGCCAGGCCGAGCGGCAGCAGATGCGAGTGGCGGTGTTCGTAGGGCCGGATCATCCGGCCCGGATGGCTGTTAGCGCCGACTCTTCATATAGGCCCGCCAGCCACCGAATTCGGTGATGTCGACAGCACCGTCCAAGCCATAGGGCTCGCAGATGAAGCCGGTTTCCCAGCGGCCATCGGCCAGCTGCACCTTGCCCAGCCCCAACGGCGCGGGGATGCCGGTGAGAAAAGAGCCCAGTTCGCTGCTGGGAATTTCCCAGACTTCCACTTCGATGGCGGCTCCGTCATCGGTAACACGGACCATGCCGGGGCGGAACGGTGGGCCGCCGGCCAGCGCGTAGAGCTTGTAGTCCGCTGAGCTGTGGGTGGCTTCCAGCCGCCGACCATTGCGCTGCTTGAGCTGCCAGTTCAGCGGCAGGCCGTCCAGATGCGCACCGCAAACCACCAGGCGGGCCCGGTCATTGCGCGCCGGATGTGTCGGCGCGGCTTTGGTGATGGACTGACCGCCGACCAGTGGGATTACGGTGCCACGCTGCAGTGCGTCGGCCAGGCTCAGCAGGTACTGGTCGGTGAACACGCGACCGAACAGGGTAACGCCCCACGGCAGGCCGTTCTGCATTGTGCCGGCGGGCACCGCAACGGCGGCATAGTCGAGCATATTCATGAAGTTGGTGTAATAGCCCAGATCCGAGTTGCGCTTGACCGGTTCGGCGTGCAGCTCGTCCAGGGTGACCGGTCGCGGGTAGGCAGGCGTGAGGATGCAGTCGACCTCCGCCATGATCCGGTCGCAGATTGTCTTGAGCTGCTGCAGCCGATACTGCGCGCGGAACAGCTGAACCGCGGTGGTGCCGGGCGCCTTTTCCAGCACGGCCTTGATTACCGGCAGCACGGCGTCCGGCTGTAGTTCGATCAGCTCGCCGGCGACGCTGTAACGTTCTGCGACCCAGGGCCCCTCATACAGCAAGCGCGCTGCTTCAAGGAACGGAGCGAAATCGATCTCGACTGGCTCGCCACCAAGGGCCTGTAGGTGCTCGATGGTGGCGGCGAACAGCGCCGGGCTTTCCGGACAACCGAGAAACTCCAGCCCGCTTGGCACGCCGAAGCGGAAGGTAGCGATCTTGCCGAAGGCCAAACCGTCGTTCCATGCCGGGTTGGCGCGGCTGTATTCGTCACGCGGATCCAGCCTGGCGGTCAGGGCGAGAAGCTGGCTGGCTTCGGCTGCGGTCGCGGTGAAAAAGGTGACGCAGTCCAGCGTACGGCACGCCGGCACGACGCCTGCGGTGGAGATCAGTCCCTTGCTGGCCTTGAGGCCGACCAGGTTGTTCAGCGCCGCCGGCACCCGACCGGAGCCGGCGGTATCGGTGCCCAGTGCAAAACTGCAGATGCCCAGCGCGACGGCCAGGGATGAGCCGGCACTGGAGCCGCCCGATGGGTAGGCAGGGTGCACGCTGTTACGGCATTCACCATAGGGCGAGCGAGTGCCGTTGAGGCCGGTGGCGAACTGGTCAAGGTTGGTCTTGCCCAGCGGGATCGCGCCAAGGGCAATCAGCTGCTCGACGACGGTGGCGCTGGTTTTGGGCGTGTAGACAAAGGCCGGGCAGGAGGCTGTGGTGGGGATGCCGGCCAGATCAATGTTGTCCTTGATGGCAAAGGGGATGCCGTACAGCGGCAGATCTTCCGGGGATTTACTGTCCAGAGCGGCGAGGTAGGGCTCCAGTTCATCCTCTGTTAGCAGATGAATGAAGAGATTGAATTCGGCTTGCAGGGCGGTGGCTTGCTCGAGCACTGCAGCGATAAGGTTGCGCGGTGACAGCTGTGCGCCGGAGTAAGCCGTGCGCAGTGTGTCGAGGCGTAGATCGAAGTCGATGGTCACGTTGTATTCCTCGTAAGGTGGAAAACGGCAAAGCCTTTCCCACCGCAATGTTCGTTGCCGACCCGTTGGGCCGGTTGGTGGATCGGTGAAGCGTGATCCACCCTACGGTTATCTGT
Source organism: Pseudomonas sp. 9Ag (assembly GCF_902506445.1). Lineage (NCBI taxonomy): Bacteria > Pseudomonadati > Pseudomonadota > Gammaproteobacteria > Pseudomonadales > Pseudomonadaceae > Pseudomonas > Pseudomonas sp. 9Ag. Next base: position 1,623,428 of record NZ_LR733836.1, on the reverse strand, counting down.
GCGTTGGTCCTGGGGCGTCACGCCTCCTCAATCACTACCACGCGCTGTCCGGCGCGCACTGGCGAGCCGGGTTGCACACGGACTTCCTTGATCACGCCGGAAACAGGGGCGGTGAGCGGGATTTCCATCTTCATGCTTTCCAGGATCACCAGCACGTCGCCGGCTTCCACCCGTGCGCCCTCGGCCACCGAGACCTGCCAGAGGTTGCCGGCAATGTGGCTTTCGATACCGTGCTCGCCGGCGCCGAGCGGGGCGTCTTCACCGAGTTCAGCGGCGACTTCCTCGCTCTCGAAGTGCGCCTGGCCTGAGGCGATCCAGCGTTGGCGTTCGGCGTCGAACGCGGCGCGCTGCTGGCTGCGAAAGGCGTCAATGCCTTCGGCTTCCTTCGCCAGAAAGTCCTGATAGTCGGACAGGCGCAGCTCACTCTCTTCGATCTTCAGCGGGTAGCGGCCCAGGGGAAAATCGCGGCGGATCTTCAAGAGCTCTTCGGCAGAGACCGGGTAGAAGCGAATCTGGTCGAAGAAGCGCAGCAGCCATGGCTTGCCGCCGAAGGCTTCCACCGCGCGGTAGCGGTTCCACATCTGCAGGGTGCGGCCGACGAACTGGTAGCCACCCGGACCTTCCATGCCGTAGACGCACATATAAGCGCCACCGATGCCCACGGAGTTTTCCGCGGTCCAGGTGCGTGCCGGGTTGTACTTGGTGGTCACCAGCCGATGCCTTGGATCGAGCGGGGTCGCGACCGGGGCGCCGAGATAGACATCACCGAGGCCCATCACCAGATAGCTGGCCTCGAACACCGTGCGATACACTTCGTCGAGGTTTGGCAAATCGTTGATGCGGCGGATGAATTCCAGGTTGCTAGGGCACCACGGGGCATCCTTGCGTACGGTGGTCATGTATTTTTCGATGGCCAACTGGCAGGCCGGGTCGTCCCAGGACAAGGGCAGGTAGACGGTTCGCGAAGGGACTTTCAGGTCGCGGGCGGCGCACACCGCGTCCCATTCGCCCTCGACGATGTCGAGCAACGTCCGCAACGGCAGGGTTTCTGGCTGGTAGTGGACCTGGAGGGAGCGAATCCCGGGGGTGAGGTCGATTACGCCGTCGAGGTTCTTCGCCTCCAGAGCCTGCATCAGCGCATGGCCACGAAAGCGCAGAACAAGATCCAGCTCAGGCGCGCCGATTTCCAGCAACAGGTGGGTGTCGCCGGAGAGGCGGGCGACCAGCCGTGTATCGTCCTCACCTAGATCGAGGATGATGGGCGAGGTGAGCGCTTGCGCACTTGTAGGAGCGACGGTGCCGCTCTGACTGCCACGAAGCGCACATTCGTCGCTCAGCGCCTTCGCCAGCTGCCGCGCGGTGGTCACCTCCACTGGTACGAAACGCACCTTGTCGCCAGCCTTGAGCTGACCCATCTGCCAGAGGTCGGCCTCGATGATGGTCACCGGGCAGACGAAGCCGCCGAGGCTCGGGCCGTCCGGACCGAGGATTACCGGCATGTCGCCAGTGAAGTCCACCGCGCCGATGGCGTAGGGGTTGTCGTGGATGTTCGACGGGTGCAGGCCGGCCTCGCCACCACTGTCGCGTACCCACTCGGGTTTCGGGCCGATCAAGCGCACGCCGGTCCGGCTTGAGTTGAAGTGCACTTCCCAGTTGGTGGTGAAGAATTTGTCGATATAGCCTTCGGTGAAATACTCCGGTGCACCATGCGGGCCGTAGATCACGCGGATCTCGCGCACTGCGGGCAAGGCTGAGCACAATTCCAGCGGCAGGCTTGCGCCAACGCTGTCGTCAGCCAGCTCGGGAAGGTGCAGCACGTCACCGGCCCGCAAGGCCCGTCCGGCATGGCCGCCGAATTGGCCGAGGGTGAAGGTGCTCTTGCTGCCCAGATAATCGGGCACCTGCAGTCCGCCGCGCACGCTTAGGTAGCTGCGAGCACCGGCTCCGGCGATGGTGCCAAGGGAAAGCGTGCTGCCAGCCTTGACCATAATCGCGGTGCACATCGATTGCTCGACGTCGTCGAGTGTCACTGGAATGTCAGCGCCGGTTACCACAGCCACCGCATCGGTATTGAAGCGCAGGATCGGCCCGCTCATGGTGACTTCCAGGCCCGCGGCATCGGGCGGATTGCCCAGCAGCGCATTGCCCAGGCGCAGCGCACGGCTGTCCATCGGACCGGACGGTGGCACGCCGACAGCCCAGTAGCCGAGCCGTCCAGGGAAGTCCTGCACGGTGGTCTGAGTGCCGGCTGCGAGCACCTCGAAGGAGGCAGCTTGGTAAGTCAGCCCTTCCAGGCAGCGGGTCCAGGGATTGCCTTCGGCAAAGGGCGCATAGGCGAGGATCTGACGCAGGTAGTCGCGGTTGGTCTCGACGCCATAGAGCAGGGTGTCGGCCAGAGCCTGTTTGAGCGCAGTGTGGGCCGCTTCACGGGTCGGCGCATGGGTGATGAGCTTGGCGATCATCGGGTCGAAGTAGGGCGGAATCTCGCAGCCAGCCTCGACCCAGGTGTCGATGCGCAGGCACTTGCGATCCCCCTTGGGGAAATCCACGGCGGTCAGCAGGCCCGGACTCGGTTGGAAGTCGCGGCCCGGGTCTTCGGCGTAGAGGCGTGCCTGGACGGCATGGCCGCTGGGCTTCAAGTCCTTCGCCAGTTCCGCCAACGGCGGCAGGTCGCCGGCGGCCAGTTCGATCATCCAGCGCACCAAGTCCACGCCCCAGACTTGTTCGGTCACGCCATGTTCGACCTGCAGGCGGGTGTTCACTTCGAGAAAGTAGAAGCGCTCGGCCTCGGCGTCATAGACAAACTCGACGGTTCCAGCGCTGCGGTAGCTCACCGCCTTGGCCAGCTTGATGGCGGCTTCGCACAGAGCCTCGACCATACCGGTCGGCAGGTTCGGTGCCGGTGTTTCTTCCAGCACCTTCTGGTTGCGGCGTTGCACCGAGCAGTCGCGAACGCCCAGCGCGATCACCTCGCCCTGGCCATCACCAAATACCTGCACTTCCAGATGGCGGGCGCGCTGAATGTATTTTTCGATGAACACACCCGAATCGCTGAAGTTGTTCTGCCCCAGGCGTTTAACTGCGTCGAAGGCATCCGACAGCTCCTCGGCCGAGCGGCATACGCGCATGCCAATGCCGCCGCCGCCAGCCGTGCTCTTGAGCATGACCGGATAACCGACCTGTTGGCCGGCTTCCAGCGCGGCTTCGAGGCTCTCCAGCAGTTCGGTGCCTTCCAGCATCGGCACGCCGTGCTGCTTGGCCAGCGCTCGGGCGGTGTGCTTGAGCCCAAACACCCGAAGCTGCTCGGGCGTCGGCCCGACAAAGGCGATGCCGGCCGCCTCGCACGCCTCGGCAAAGGCGGCATTCTCGGAAAGAAAGCCGTAGCCGGGATGAATCGCCGTCGCACCGGCGGCCTGCGCGATACCGAGGATCTTGTCGATCACCAGATAGGTGTTCGATGCAGCGCCTTCACCGAGGCTATGGGCTTCATCAGCCTGCTGGATGTGCAAGCTGGCGGCATCCGCTTCTGAATAGACGGCCACGCCTTTTACGTCCAGGGCGCGCAGCGTGTGCAGAATGCGGCAGGCGATGGCGCCGCGGTTGGCGATCAGGAGTTTGTCGAACATCTTCATTCCCTCAGGGGGAGGCGGGCCGTCCCGCTTTCTTTCGTCGTCGCCCCCGGTCGTCCAGGGACTGAATCGTCTGTAGGGTGGTTTCAGCAAAGCGGCGGGCCGCTGTCTGGGGCTGTGCGAGTGGTTTTCGCAGGTGCTGAGCCGGACGCATCCGGGGCATGCGTCGCAGGCCGCTGACCGGCGCGCGCCTGCATAAGCGGCAGCACATAACGCTGCAGCAACGGCATCAGTCCCATACCAGTACCTCGGCCGGCGTGGGATTCCAGCCGTTGCACGGGTTGTTTAGCTGTGGGCAGTTGGAAATCAGCACGATCACGTCCTGCTGGGCTTTCAGCTCAACGTATTTGCCCGGGGCGGAGATACCGTCCTCGAAGGTCAGGCTGCCATCGGGCGTGACCGGAACGTTCATGAAGAAGTTGATGTTGGCGCCGACATCGCGTTTCTCCAGGCGACCGTCATGCAGGCTGGCGCGCAGGAAATTGTCGCGGCAGCTGTGCATGTAGCGCTTGTCCAGTGCGTAGCGCACCACGTTGCTCTCCTGTGCACAGGCGCCGCCGAGGGTGTCGTGGCGACCGCAGGTGTCGGCAACGATGGTTAGCAGCGGGTTGCCGAGGTTGGAGTAGAGCACCGTGCCGGTGGTGAGGTAGACCTTGTTCTGCTTGCGCAGGGTGCGCTGGGGGTCATAGCGCTCACGCGGGTTCGTGGCACTGAAGAACAGTGTATCGACCGCCTGATTGCCCTCAAGGTCGAGCAGGCGCAGGGTCTGGCCGGCCTTCACTTCGAACAGATAAGGCTCGCCGGCCGGGATCATATGGCGAAAAGTGGCGGCCTCGGGGTGCAAGTTGCTTTCGTGGATGGTCATGTTGGCGCCCCCTCAGATGTAGAGTCGTTCGGTGTTGTGGAAGCCGCGGGCGTTCTCCGGGCGCGAGGTTCGGCAAAGGACGCTGATACCGTCGCTGTCGACGCGGTGCCAGCTGAGCTGCACGGGTTTTGGCGCGTACTCGGGATTCGGGTCCATTGGGTGCTGCAAGCTGGTGAGCACTACCAGCGTGTCCATTGGCGCGTACAGCTCGAAATAGTTGCCAGCTTTGCTGTTGCCGGACTCGAAGCCGAAGCAGCCATTGGCGTCGACGGTGACCTTGCTGAACAGGTTGAGGGTCATCAGCAGATCCTGCAGGTTCAGGTTCCACTTGCCCATTTCCACCAGCAGGTTGTCCGTGCCGTTGCGGAAGAAACCGTTGCGCAGTTCCTGATAGCGACCCTGGCCGTATTTCTCGGCGACTTCGTCTGCGTTCAGTACGCCACCGAAACTGTCATGCCAGCCGCAGGTGTCAGCCGTGATGCAGGCCAGGACCCGGCCCATGTCCGAATACAGGCAGTGGCCGGCGGTGAGTTTGGCGGTGTGCTGACACTTCAGGGTGTCCGGCAGGTTGAGGCGCTCGCTTTTTTCGTACGCGTTGAACATCAGCAGGCTGACGTTGGCGCCGCCTTCGAGATCGGTCAGGCGCAGCAACTGACCGCGCTTGAGGATGAAAGAAGTGTGGCCGCCGCCAGGAACGAGTTCCTCGTACAGCGTGGGGCGAATGGCGAGTGAAGCACTCATGTCAGGCTCCTTGATTGTCGGTGTGCAGATGGCCCAGGTGCGTCGGCAGGTCGCCAGCAGAGGCGCGCGCAACGTGGCGATCGGTGTTCAGCGGGATGTCGTAAGTGACGCGTGCGCCATAGGCGCCGGGGGCGTGAGGATCAAGGCGGGTCTTGTCGAACACCAGAATGCGGGTGCCGAGGGTGAAACCCTCGGAGAGGTCATGGGTGACCATGAACACAGTCAGTCGGGTTTCACGCCAGAGTTCCAGCAGCAGCTCGTGCATGTCCTTGCGAATACCGGGATCAAGCGCGCCGAACGGCTCGTCCAGCAACAGCACGCGGGGCTTCATCACCAGTGCCTGGGCGATGGCCAAACGTTGCTGCATGCCGCCGGAGAGCTGCGCCGGGTACTTGTCCAGCGAGTGTCCAAGGCCCACCTTGCGCAGGATCACTTCGGCCTGCTCGCGTGCTTCGCGCTTGCTGCGGCCGAACAGCCTGCCCAGTAGCGGGGCCTTGGGCAGCTCCAGGCCAAGGGCGACGTTGTCCAGCACCGACAGATGCGGAAACACCGAATAACGCTGAAATACGACGCCGCGGCTGGCGTCCGGCTCTCCGGCGATGGAAGCGTCGTCGAGCAGGATTTCGCCCCGGCTGGGCCGTTCCTGGCCGAGCAACAGGCGTAGAAAAGTGGATTTTCCACAGCCGGAGGCGCCGACCAGGGTGCAGAACTCACCTTCATCGACGCTCAGATTCAGGCGTTCAAGCACCACCTGATCGCCATATTCCTGCCAGACGTTGTTGACTCGTATGAATGGTTTGGCAGGTTGTTCGCCTACCGTGCGGATGACATCGCTCATGCCTTGGCTCCTTCGTACCAGGGGAAGGCCAGCTGGGTGAGCTTGCGCAGACCGAAATCCATGCTCCAGGCGAGCAGGGTGATCCAGGCCACATACGGCAGGATCACGTCCATTGCCAGATAACGGCGAACCAGAAAAATGCGGTAACCCAGACCGTCAGTGGATGCGATGGCCTCGGCGGCGATCAGAAACAGCCAGGCCGAACCCAACACCAGGCGCAGCGCGATCAACAGGCGCGGCAGCAGTTGCGGCAGTACCACGCGCAGGATCAGCGTCCAGGTGTTGGCACCCAGCGTCTGTGCCTTTATCAGCAACTCCGGCGGCAACTCCCGAGCGCGCTGCTCCAGATCGCGCGCCAGAACCGGGGTTACGCCAATGACGATGAGCATGACTTTGGACAGCTCGCCGAGGCCGAAGACGATGAACAGAATCGGCAGGATTGCCAGCGGCGGAACCATCGACAGCACCGTCAGCAACGGCGACAGAGGTGCGCTGAACAGCGGCAGCGTTCCAGCCGCAACACCGAGGCACAAGCCGGCAACCGCTGCAATGCCGAGGCCGACACCCAGGCGTTTGAGACTGGACGCGGTGTCCTGCCAGAACAGGTAGTCGCCGCTGCGTTTGTCCGGGGTGAACGCGAGGCGTTCCACTGCACTGGACATCTGCGTGAAGCTGGGCAGGAGCTTGTCGTTGGGGTTGGTTTCAAGCCGTTGTGCAGAGCTGGTCAGGTAGGTGAACAGCAGGATGGCAAAGGGCAGAATTACCAGCAGCGTCCAGCCGGTGCGGCCGGGAACGCGATTGATTAGACGCATGGGGAGTACCCCCTTTTGATTGGGGGGTGTTGCCGCGGGCCGGTCGTCTTGTCGAATCCGAGCGGTGGCATATAAGGGCCTCCAGTGAGTGGGCATAGCAAAGGAGCTGCGTGTCGAACGCCGTCTCCCGGGCTTTTATCCCGCCGTGTAACCTCACTGGAGGTCGCCAACTCTCGGACCAGCCACTCGCAACGCGAGCCGGAACCCTAGTCGGCTATTTCTAAATTTTTCTCGTCCCTGAGCCGCAGCTTCCTGGCATAAGTGGTTTTGCAAATGCGGTGCCAAGCGCAGATTTGCCTGGTTTGGGCCATTGCCACGCTGGCGGGCAGCTCTGGCGCGCCTTGATGGTGCGATGCGCGCGTCGCGTGCTTCGTTTCGAAGCATCGATTTGGAATAGGCGGCAGCTCAGGTGGGGCCGGGCGAAGTCGGACTTCGCCAGTAGTAATGTGCGTCGTTCTGGCGTATCCCAAGTAATGCGCGCTTCACTGCGCTGTCAGGCACGCCGAGCCCGCTCTGGCATGGCGGTGATCTGCGTCGCCACGTTGTGGCCGCACCTGGACATAGCCGGTCCCAGATCATGTTTTCGTACGCGAAGCGAACGCTGAGCGTTTGATCGAGACCGGGTGCGCATAGGCGTAAGCCTTAACCGGCAGCCGGAACGTTTTGCCGAGCCGATCAGTGTCGCTTGATAGTGGTTTGGGTATTTGGAGTACAGGAGGGGTTGCGAATCTGCCGACTTATTCGGTTTCTACAGATGCGGAGTTCATAAGGCGCGGTCCTGGACCGGAGCGACGCGTTGGAATCAGGTGGGATAGAGCAGGGTGGGAGGGTCCGAGCAGGCGCTGCGTCCGCGAGGACGTCAGCGGCCCGGTTTCCTGGATGCAGTGACTTAGTTCACTGCGTCCTTCAGCGACTTGCCTGGCTTGAAGCCTGGCAGCTTTGCTGCGGAGATCTTGATCGTTGCACCTGTCTGCGGATTGCGGCCGTCACGGGCTGCGCGCTCTTTGACAGCAAAGGTGCCGAAGCCGACGAGCGTCACGCTGTCGCCGTTCTGCAGGGTGTTGGTCACGCTTTCGGTGAAGGCATCCAGCACACGAGTGGCAGTGCTCTTCGGTACATCGGCGGAGGCGGCGATCGCTTCAATCAACTCGGCTTTATTCACGGGTGTGGCTCCAGATTGGAATGGGTGGTCAGTATAAGCAGCGTCTTGCCCTGTCGCCTGCGGCAAATTTCCTCTTTTTCAAAAATATCCCGTGCGGGGCGACAAATCACTTGGTTGCCTGATCCAGACGCTTTTGTCTGGACATCGAAATTTTGGCTCCGGTTCATTGCCCTCCCGACCATTGGTAGCTTGCTGTCTGCTGGATGCGCCATAAGCGCCCCTCACGCAGCATGGAACACATGGTTCGAGATCTGAAGGCAGTAACCGTCTATTCACAGGCTGATTGGCTCGTCTTCAACTTCAATAATGGACGTCGATGCCGATCTCCAGAGGCTTGTCGCCTGGCACATCGAACCGGCTATCCTCGAACGCCGGCGGGCCCATCACCTTGGGGTTGTTGGACAAGCCATAGCCTTCGGTGGGAAACATGCCAAACCTGAGGTCCAATTCGCCGTTAGCGTTTTCGTCATGGTAGGCCATCACCGCGTACTCACCGGCTGGAACGCCTTCGAACATCACGGTGACGGTTCCGGCCTTGGCAGGCGACTCGCTGGAGGCAAAGGCCTGGTCCGCTTTACGAAATGTCTTCGGATCAGAGAACAAAGCCACGCGAACAGTGCCGCGATCGTGCTCGAGGTTGTTGAGTTTGACTGTCAACGGCTGGCCATCGGCGAAAGCCGCTTGACCTATCACCATTGTTACCAAGGTTAGCGCTACGCGCAGTGTCATAGGATTCGCTCCTGGTCGACGTGTCTATCGAATAAATCGAGGGCGGGCGCATCAGGCTGCCCAAAATGTCTGGCGATAGTGCCGTGCTTCTAACGGATCGGCCAGCCAAACGGCTGACCAGTCAGTCTCGCCTTGTATTGAATGACGCCGCCGTGGCTCCACGAACTCAGCAATGCGATGCTAGGCGCCAACGACCTATCTACCGAGCCCGCATGAACAAGACCCATCTTCAGACGCTGATAATCGACAAGCTGCAGGCCGATCTGGCTGTTGCAAAGGATGCACTGAAGGCCTCACACGAGGCGGCGACGCACGCCGAAAGCAAAGCGGAGAACAAGTACGACACCCGAGGATTGGAAGCCGCCTACCTGGCCGATGGGCAACGGAAGCGCGTTCACGAAATAGAGACAGCGATCTCAAGCTACCAAAACCTGCCCGTACGATCGCATCGCAATGAAGCCATCACCCTGGGCGCGCTGGTTTCGCTGGAGTCCGCTGACAGTTGCCGTTGGGTGTTCCTGGGACCGGATGCCGCTGGGCTGAGTGTGACGGTCGAAGGCGAAGAGGTGCTGGTGATCTCTCCGCGTTCGCCGCTGGGCAGAGCACTGCTGGGCTGCGAGGAAGGTGATGAAGCCGAGATCAAGGTCGAGGGACAGTCCCTTCGATACAGTCTGTTAAGCGTCAGTTGAGTCAGCATCCAGCGCGCACGGAGCGGAAGGGCTCCGAAGCGCTATAAATCTGTTTATTATCATTTGAATCAGTTAGATAGGCGTTTTAATTAATGTCGATTATCGGTTTTGTCTCGACTTACCTGCTGAGCATGCGAGCCGCAAAGATATCAGATAAACGATATCAAAAATGCTCTATAACCTACTGATTATAAACGTTAAAAATAATAATAACTCCCTGCCTTCCTTCTAGCTGAAGCTCTCTCTCTCAACCGTTCTGTCGAACCATTCAAACAAGTTGCACGGGTGGCGCAGCGGCGGTTCCCGCTAGCTAAATGCCACCCTTCAACTCGCTTAGAAACAATTTGACGCATTCCGTCTAGCTGACTATCGTGCCGCATGCAGATGATAAGCAATCTCATTAGTATTTGCGGAGGTGATGGTGAACGCACTGACTCGCGTCGTCTACGACGGGCCTCGGGAAGGTTACAAATTCCCCTCGTCGTATCGATTCTATTCGCCGGCTGGGGGTATCGAAGCCAGCGGTTGTTTCAAAGTGATAGACACGCCGGCGGAGGGTGCCGGGCCATGCTTGGAGCGGGATGTCCAGCGTGGATTCGCCGAAGCCCAGGCGGCCGGGCTGAGTAACCCGGTACTGGTCGGCGTGATCCCCTTCGATAAACAGCAACCTTCAAGCTTGTTCATTCCGCGACACATTAGCCATCTCCCTCCTACGGCACCGCCCACATCAATCTGCGGGTTTGGCTGTGGCAATGCCCGTCAGTGCATCGAGCAGCCCAACCAGGCCGGTTTTCAGCAGGCCGTTACCCGAGCGCTCGCAGCGCTTCGTAACGGGCGTCTCGACAAAGCGGTGCTGTCCCGTCTGTTGCAGCTTGAGTTCGACGAACCGCCCTGCGCGACAACGATCTTTCAGGGGTTGCGTCAGCAGAATCCCGAGGCGTACCACTTCTTCGCGGATCTGCCTGACGGTGGCGTACTGATCGGCGCCAGTCCCGAGCTGCTACTGCGCAAAACCGGCCAACGTCTGGAAACAAACCCCCTGGCAGGCTCGGCCCGCCGCCATGCCGAACCGGCGGAAGACGAATACTCGGCGCAGTGTCTTCTTGATTCTGCAAAAGACCAGCACGAACACCGCTTGGTGATCCGCGATATGGAGCGCCAGTTACGGCCTATATGCCGGGAACTGCATATTCCCGACGCACCATCCCTCATGAGCACTGCGAAACTATGGCACCTGTCCACGCGAATTGAAGGTGAGCTTGCCGAGCCCGTGTCAGCCCTCAAGCTTGCTTGCCAATTGCACCCGACCCCAGCGCTCTGTGGCTTTCCTACGGCAGCAGCCAAACAGCTGATCGCAGAACTCGAACCCTTTGATCGGGGAGTGTTCGGCGGCATCGTCGGCTGGTGCGATGCGGCAGGTAATGGTGAATGGGCTGTGGTGATTCGCTGTGGCGTCATCGATGAGCGAAAAGTTCGGCTGTTTGCCGGGGCTGGTCTGGTATCGGAATCCTGCCCTGAGTCTGAATGGCGCGAGACCGGCACCAAGCTTGGCACCATGCTCGCGGCGTTCGGTCTTGACCGGGAGGCTGTATGAGCCTGGTTCCGTTTACACGCTGGCCTGAGGAATTTGCTGAGCGATACCGCCAGGCCGGTTATTGGTGGGGCGAACCGCTGAGCCAGATGCTCGTTGAGCAGGCCAGCACCCAGCCGGACGCCGTTGCCGTAATCGACGGTAGCAAGGTTATGAGCTACGCCGATCTGGACCAAGCTTCGACGAACCTGGCGCAGCGGCTGGCGAACCGCGGTCTGGGGCAGGGCGACCGCGCCCTCGTTCAATTGGGCAATCAGGCCGAGCTGTACGTTGTGTTCTTCGCCCTGATCAAGGCTGGAATCGCGCCCGTTAACGCATTGTTCAGTCATAACCGTCTCGAGCTGGTGGCCTATGCCGCGCAAATCCGCCCGCGACTGCTGATTGCCAGCAGGGCTCATTCACTGTTCACAAGAGATGCGTTTGTCGAAGAGCTAACGGAGAGTATTCCTGACCTTGATACCGTCTTGCTGCACGACGACCCCCATCCAGAGCTATGTCTGCAGAGCTGGTTCGAACCGGCCAAGGAATTGCGGTCGTTCCGACCGACACCGGCCGGCGAGGTGGCGTTCTTTCAGCTATCCGGTGGCAGCACCGGCACGCCAAAACTGATTCCCCGCACCCATGACGATTATCTCTACAGCGTTCGGCGCAGCATCGAGATCTGTCAGTTCGACCGCGACACCCGTTATCTCTGTGCACTACCTGCTGCGCACAACTTTCCGCTGAGCTCACCCGGCGCGCTGGGCGTGTTCCTCGCTGGCGGCCGTGTTGTGCTGAGTCCGGATCCCGGTCCGGCGAGTTGCTTTCCCTTGATTGCTCAGCAGCAGGTCAACGTTACCGCGCTAGTGCCGTCGGCTTTGGCCATGTGGCTGCAGGCCGCACCGAGTAGCCACGGTGAGCTCGATTCGCTGCAGTTGATTCAGGTTGGCGGCGCCAAGCTGCCGGAGGCCCAGGCCAGGCGTGTCCCTCAGGTATTGGGATGCAGGCTGCAACAGGTCTTCGGCATGGCTGAAGGATTGGTCAACTACACCCGGTTGGATGATGGCGACGAGCATGTCTATCTGACCCAGGGCCAGCCAATGAGTCCAGCTGATGAGGTCAGGGTGGTCGACCGTCAGGGTAATCCCGTGGCCGTTGGCGAAGTCGGGGCACTGATGACGCGTGGGCCGTACACGATTCGCGGTTACTTCCAAAGTCCTGAGCACAACGCCGTCGCTTTCGATGCTGAAGGGTTCTATCGCTCCGGTGACCTCGTCCGTCAGCGGGATGACGGCTACATCGTCGTCGTCGGCCGGATCAAGGATCAGATCAACCGCGGTGGCGAAAAGATCGCCGCCGAAGAAGTGGAAAACCTACTGATGGCGCATCCCGCCGTAGCGCAGGCGGCGCTGGTTTCGGTGCCTGATGAGGCCATGGGCGAGAAGAGCTGCGCCTACATCGTCACCCGCGACGCAACGCTCAAGGGAGTCGTGCTGCGCAAGTTTCTGCGTGGGCTCGGCCTTGCTGAATACAAGCTTCCCGACCGATTCGAGGACATCGACGCGCTCCCGATGACCGCAGTCGGCAAGGTGGACAAGAACCGCCTACGCCGCCGCGTCGCTGAACAACTGACCGTTACCGAATAAGGATTCGTTTCATGGCAATTCCCACTCTGACGCCATACCGCCTGCCCAGCGAATGGAGCGCGAACAAAGTGCAGTGGCCGCTCGAACCGAATCGCGCGGTTCTGCTGGTTCACGACATGCAAGCGTACTTCTGTGATTTTTGGGGCCAGGACAGCGCCTTCATCGACCAACTGGTTTCCCGTCTGGCACAGGTTCGCCAGCGCTGCAAAGAATTGGGGATTCCAGTCGTCTACACCGCCCAGCCAGGCGAGCAAGCCGATGCGGACAGGGCGCTGCTAAACGATATGTGGGGGCCGGGCATTACCCAATATCCCGAGCGTCAGACGGTCGTCTCTGGCTTGGCTCCCGCGGAGGATGACACGGTCTTGGTGAAATGGCGCTACAGCGCCTTCCAGCGTTCACCGCTGGAACACATGATGAACGAGCTAGGCCGCGACCAGCTGATCATCGGTGGCATCTACGGCCATATCGGCTGCCTGATGACCGCATGTGATGCCTTCATGCGAGACATTCAACCCTTCGTGCTGGCGGACGGTATCGCTGATTTCGGGGCGGCCGAACACGAGATGGCCCTGAACTACGTGGCGACGCGATGCGGCAAGGTAGTGACTTGCCGCGAAGTGCTCGAACTGGGCTCGGTAAACCGGGCATTACCGAGCAGGGAAGGGCTAGAGGCCCGGTTGCTGTCGATGCTCGACGAGATGGATGAGCCCTTCGATCCGGACGAAAATTTGCTCGACTATGGTATGGATTCGATCCAGATCATGACGCTGCTAAGCGAATGGCGCGAGCAGGGCCTTGAACTGAGCTTCACCGATCTGGCCAAGACCCCGACGTTAAACGGCTGGTGGACCCTGATCAGCGAGCATGGAGGTGCCCGATGAGAGCGCTCGGGACTGCCCAGCAAGGGCTCTGGTTCGGCTACCTGCTCAACGAAGACCGCGCCATGTTCAATACCGCTGAATGCATAGCGTTCGCCGGCAAGATTCACGCAGTGACGCTGATTGCTGCAGTGCAACAGGCGGTGCGGGAGTGCGAGGCGCTATCCGGGCTATTTGTGGCGGATGAGGACGCGGCATTTTTCAAACCCTGCGAACTGCCAGTTGTTGTGCAACAGGTCCAGGTTCCGGTGACAGAGGATCCGGAAGAGTGGGTCCGTGATTGGGCCATGCGCGACATTCGCGTACCGATCGATCTCGAACGCGAACTGCCGTGCCGGTTCGTGTTGCTACAGGCAGGAGGTCGCGACTTTCTCTACAGCTGTGTGCATCACATTGCCCTGGATGGTTACGGCACCAACCTGCTTTACCAGCGGATCGCCGAGCTCTACGGCGCCGCACTGAACGGTGACCCAGCGCCCGTCAATGGGTTTGGCCGATATGAAGATGTGCTCAAGGAAGACGCCGAGCGGGACGCCCAGGGCCGTACCGCCGCTGCGCGCGGTTACTGGCTGGAAACGTTGTCACGCATGCCGGAGCCGGCCAGCTTCAGCGAACGCAGTGCGCCCATTTCGGCGGCGTTCATTCGTCATGGCGCCCCGTTCACAGAACCTTTATGGCGGGCTCTCAACCACGTTGCCGAAGCTCACGGCGTGGGCTGGCCGGACCTCCTTCTGGCAGGTATATCCGCTCATCTCAGGCAGGTGAGCGGGGCGCGCTCCCAGGTACTGGGGCTGATGGTGATGAATCGCATCGGCTCGGCATCATTCAATGTGCCGTGCATGCAGATGAACATCGCACCCTTGTGTCTGGATCTGCCGGACGACGCTGATCTCATCGTCAGTGCCAAGACCATCGGTAAGCTACGTCGGAGCAGCCGCAAACATCAGCATTACCGCTACGAATCGCTGCGTCGGGACCTCGGTCGTGTTGGTGGAGAGCAGCGCCTGTTTGGCCCTCTGATCAACATCATGCCGTTCGACCGTCCACTGGCTTACGGCAACTGCCCGGCGCGAACGCTGAACTTGAGCGCCGGGCCGGTGGAGGATCTGACGCTGGAAGTCCAGATCGGCGCCGACGGTATGCCGATACTCGACTACGACGCCAATCCGGCCTGCTACAGCCTCGACCAAGTGCGCGGCCTGCAGGAGGAACTGTTCGATCTGCTCGAATGCTGGCTGGCCGAGCCGCAGCAGCCACGAGCTGTGCTGCTCGAAGAGCTGTTTGCAGTTCGCCGAGCCTGGCAAGTTATTAAGGCTCCGGGCAGTGCCGCCCATGTGCAACCGAGCAACGTATTAGATGCCATACGCCTACAGGCACAGACCCAGCCCGAGGGCATCGCGCTGGTTCAGCATGAGCAGGCGCTGAGTTACGGCGAACTGCAAGCTCGGGCCGAGATGGTCGCTGCCGCGCTTGTCGATGAGGGGATTGAGCCTGGCCAGCGCGTCGGTGTAATGCTGAGCCGGTCGCCACAGGCAATCCTCGCCCAGTTGGGGGTCTTGCTCGCAGGTGCGGTGTATGTGCCGTTGGACCCGGAGCAGCCCGCCGATAGACAAAGGCTAATCTGCGAGACGGCAGGCCTGGCTCTGGTCATCACTGAGGCAGCTTATCGGCATCGTTTGGCGGACATACATTCAGGCCCGATCCAACTGATCGGATTGCTGACCTCGCCCAACCGGACATACAGCCCGCGCAGCACCGATGCGGGCTGTTATTTGATGTTTACCTCCGGTTCGACAGGTGCGCCGAAGGGGGTTGAAGTCAGCCATCGCGCATTGGCGCATTTCGTTCACGCGGCTCGGCAGCGCTACGGCATCGATTCAGCCGACCGTGTCCTGCAATTCGCACCGTTCAACTTCGATGCGAGCATCGAAGAAGTCTTCGTCAGCTTGTCGGCCGGGGCGACATTGGTGCTGCGTACCGACCCGATGTTGCAGTCGATGTCCTCGTTTGTAGAGGGGCTAGAGCAGCTGGCGATCAGCGTAGTCGACCTGCCCACGGCTTTTTGGAATGAGTGGGTCGTGGCGTTGCGCAGTGGTCAAGCGCAGATTCCAGCATCGCTCAAGACGGTGATCATAGGTGGCGAAGCGGTATACCCCGAGCAGCTTCAGGCTTGGCAACGCGTCGGGCGGCACGATGTTCGCCTGGTCAATACCTATGGCCCGACCGAGACCACGGTTGTAGCGACTAGCTGTGATCTGCAAAGCCTCGAACCCAATCGCGAACGGCTGCCTATCGGTCAACCATTGGCAGGTGTCGAGGCGCTGGTTCTGGAGCGAGGCAATCGCCCCGGATCGGAAGGTGAGCTGGTGTTGTTCGGTCCGCAGCTGGCCAATGGTTACCTCAACAGCGACTCGCCGGCGTTTGCCCATATTCGCATTGGCGACGAGACGGTGCGGGTCTACCGCACCGGTGATCGCGTGCGGCTGGTAGACGGGCAGCTGGTGTACCTAGGCCGACTGGACAACGAATTCAAGATCAGCGGCTATCGCATCCAGCCGGGGGAGGTCGAGGCCCGGATGCTGGCACTACAGGGTATAGACGAAGCGTGTGTGCTGGGCCTGGAACTCGATGCCGGGGTGCGTCGGTTGGTGGCGTTTTTCGCTGGCCCGCGGGACGACGTTCGAGCAATCAAGCGCGAGCTGAGTGCCGTACTGCCCGCAGCAATGGTGCCGACCGATTACCGTCATTTCGACGTCCTGCCCCGCACCGGTAGCAACAAGATCGACCGTAAGCGCCTTCAGCAGGCCTACGTGCAAGGCACGTCCGAACGCGTATTGAACGACGAGACGCAGCGGCGCGTCAGCGCTATCTGGCAGCAAATCCTCGGAGTGGGCGGCATTCAACCGGACGACAATTTCTTCGAGCTCGGAGGGCAGTCATTGCAGACCATCCAGATCGTCAATCGACTTGGTGCGGAGTTCGGCACTGCAGTGAAGGTCTCCGATGTCTTCGATCACCCGCAGCTGGCGGACTTCTGCAGCTTTTTGGACAGCCGGCTGCAGCAACGAGAAGAACTCGTGGAAATGGTCTGGTGAAAGGGGGCGGGCAAATGAATGAGCAGATGGGTTTCAACGGGCGCAGCATTTGGGTTACCGGAGCCGGACAGGGCATCGGCCGCGCCGTGGCTGAAGGCTTTGCGCGGCTGGGTGGCCAAGTCATTGGTTTCGACCGCACCTTTTCCGAACGTGACTACGGCTTCACCACCTACCTGCTTGATGTCGGTGACGCGGACGCGGTGCGCCACGCGTGCCACGAGCTGCTGGACGGGCAACAGCGGGTTGATGTCTTCGCCAGCGTCGCGGGCATCTTGCGGCTTGGGGCTATCGAGGAGCTGAGTTTGGCCGACTGGGACGATTCGATGCGCGTCAACGTGTCCGGCCCTTTTTATCTGCTACGCGAACTTATCCCGCAGTTCAAGGCGCAAGGCAGCGGAGCGGTGGTGGCGGTGAGCAGCAACGCAACCCACGTTCCGCGCATGCAGATGGCTGCGTACAGCGCATCCAAGGTTGCACTCACCAGTTTGGTCCGAACGGCGGGCCTGGAGCTGGCCGAGCACGGCGTGCGCTGCAACCTGGTCTCGCCGGGGTCTACCGATACCGCCATGCAGCGCGGTATGTGGCACAGCGAGGACGCGCGGGAACGGACCATCGCGGGCTTCCCTGAGCAGTACAAGCTGGGGATTCCGCTGCGCAAGATCGCCACGCCAGAAGAGGTCGCCCGCACCGTGCTGTTCCTCGCATCGGACCTGGCGAGCCACATTACCCTGCAGGACATCGTCGTCGACGGCGGCGCCACCCTGGCGGCCTGAGACTCCGAGAGGTAGCAGATGCAAAAGAACATAATCGGCCTGCTGAAGCGCTTGGCTCAGCAGGGGGTGCACCTTGCGCTCAACGATCAGCAACAGCTGGTTTCGCAGTCGAGCAAAGAGGCAATGAACCCCTCGCTCGGGCAGCAGATTCGTGACAACCGCGACGCCATTATCGAGTGCCTGAGGGCCCAACGCGCGTTCATTGAGCCGATCGTGCCGCAACATCTCAGCGTAGGTCCGCTGTCTTCCTCCCAGAGCGGGCTCTGGTTCATCGAGCAGTACGAGCAGGATTCCCACCTGTACAACATGCCCGTCTTCTTCCGCCTGACGGGCGAGCTGGATGTGGCGGCGCTGGAGTTCGCGTTCGATGCGCTGATAGCCCGTCATGCCAGTTTGCGTACGCGCTTCCAGCGCAGCGCCGAGGGCCGCGGCGAGCAGGAGATACTCCCGCATACCGGGTTCCATCTGGCGCGGGAGAATCTGAGCTCCCTTGAGCCACAGGCCCGTGAGGACCGAGTCGCGCAGCACGTGCGGGAAGAGATCGAGCGTCCGTTCGACATCACCAGTGGGCAACTGACGCGCGTCACGCTGCTGGAGCTGGGCGAGCGTGAGCATGTGCTAATGATCAACCAGCACCACATCATTTCGGATGGCTGGTCGGTGAAGAACATGTTCGCGGACCTCAAGACCGCTTTTCTCGCTTACCAGAATCGTGAGCCGCTTAACTGGTCGTTGCAAAACGTAGGCGAGGCAGGCAAGACGAGGCAAACACAGCCGAAGAAGCGGAGTTTACGTTCGGTAAATGAGCATTCTGAGGCTGTGTTTAACGACGTATTGCCAACGCAGGTAGCTTTGCAGGGGCCAGTTCGCTGGGACGAACCCGCTCTGACCTACATCGATTACGCACTCTGGTTCAACTCGCCCCTGTTCCGTGACTATCACGAGCAGTTCAAGCCGTTCTGGGTCGAACGCTTGGCGGGTATTCCTGAGGTGCACAGCCTACCGCTGGACAAAGCCCGGCCCGCCCAACCCGTCAGCGGTGGCGAGGTGGTGTTCTCGACCATCGACAATACGCTCTGGGGGCGCTTCAAAGGGCTGTGTCAGCAACACAACACTTCACCCTTCATCGGCCTGCATGCGCTGTTCGCGCTGCTGCTGGCACGCCATTCCGGTGAGCGCGACATTGTCATTGGCACCCCCTTGGCCTACCGCGAGCGGGCGGATATCGAGCCTTTGGTAGGTTTCTTCGTCAACACGCTGGTGTTGCGCACGCAGCTTCCCGAGCAGCAAAGGTTTGTCGACTATTTGCAACAGTGCCGCACTGACGACCTCGAGGCGTTCGATCACCAGCTCTATCGGTTCGAGGCGCTGAGCGAAGCATTGGGCCTGGACCGCCACACTGCGATCAACCCGATCTTCCAGATCATGCTGGTGTATCAGGCGCGGGTCGACTTCAAAGACCTGATCCCTGGCTGTGACGCGGTGGAGGAGACCTCGCCGGTACTGCCTGCCAAGACCGATATTTCGGTCAAGGTCACCGAGCTTGTGGATTCGGTACGAGTCGATTGGCTTTACGCGACGGCGCTGTTCGACCGCAGCAGTATAGAAGGCTATGCGAGTCGCCTGCTGAATCTGTTGAAGGCTGTGGTCGATGCACCGGAGCAGGACATCTGGCATCTGCCCTTGCACGATCCATTATTGCTGGAGCAGACCGCTGAGCGTCTGTCGGCATTGCCCGCGACTTTTCCCGAAAGACTGACCGCGCTTTCGATGTTCAGCGAGATGGCTCGGCTACATCCAAATCGTCCCGCGCTGCAGCAGGGGGAAGGCTATGTCAGTTATGCGGAGTTGGACGCCCGTGCCAACCGGCTTGCGCACTGGTTGCAGGCTCAGGGCAACGCGCCGGGCGATCTGATTGGCGTTCTTGCGCGGCGTGAAAACGCCTTTACGGTCGCGTTACTTGCCTGCTGGAAAGTCGGTGCGGCCTATGTCCCATTGGACCCGAGCTATCCCCAGCAGCGCCTTAGCTACATCATGCGGGACGCTAACGTGCAGCTGGTCATCGGGCAGGGATCAGCGCCATTCGAGCTGGAGCCGACCCAGCGTTGGGTGGATCTGGCCAGCCAGGGAACCCAGGCGCAGCTGGATGCGCAGTCGCCAACCGCGCCGCCGCTCGAGCATGACCCGCAGCAACTTGCTCAGGTGATTTACACCTCCGGTTCGACCGGCATGCCGAAGGGCGTGATGATCGAACATGGATCGCTGGTCAACCTGTTGCTCGATCATGGTCGGCGGCTCGATGTCGCTCCGGGTGATCGAATGCTGGACTGCATGTCGTTGTCGTTCGATGCGGGCAACATGTGCGCGCTGGTGCCGTTGGTTCACGGTGCGTGCCTGCTCTGGGCCGACCCCGGCGAGGGCCTGCTGGACGAGATCGAACGCACCGAAACCACACAGATGATCTTCCCCACAGCGCTGCTCGCGACACTGCCGGAGCGCCCATTGCCGGCCATGAAAGCGGTGGGGTTTGGCGGGGAGGCTTGCCCGTCTGCGATTCCGCAGCGTTGGGCAAGTCAGTTCCGCCTGATCGACATGTATGGTCCGACAGAAGCCACCGTTACGGCGCTGACGAAAACGCTCGCTACAGGCACTCGCCTGACCATCGGCCGGCCTATAGACGGGATGCAGACTGTGATTCTGGATCGGTATGGCGCTGTATGTCCGGCAGGGGTTCCGGGTGAGCTCTGTCTTGCGGGGCTGGGGCTGGCTCGTGGTTACCTCAACCAGCCGGAGCGCACAGCAGAGGCGTTCCGTGAGCATGATATCGCCGGGGTGAAGGTACGGCTCTATCACACCGGGGACCGCGCACGGCTGTTGGCGAGTGGTGAGTACGAGTACCTGGGTCGGTTGGATGCGCAGATCAAACTGCGCGGCTATCGCATCGAGCCGGGCGAAATCGAAGCCCAGTTGCAGGCCAGCTGTGCTGGCCTGCAGGAAGTAAAGGTCATCGTCATCGGTCAGGGCGCGCGTCAGGCGCTGGTCGCCTACGCCACGGTAGCCGCTGGCGAACCGAAACCCGAGCCAGACGCAGTGTTGCAGGCAGCGGCCAACCGACTGCCTGAATACATGGTGCCCAAGCGTCTGATCATTCTCGACAAAATGCCACTTACAGCCAACGGCAAGCTGGATCAGGGGCTGCTGCCAACGGTTGAACTGGCCGAAGCTGAACAGCTCGTGCCGCCTGCTGGCGATTTAGAGCGACACGTGCTGGAGATTTGGCAGGGTGTGCTGGAGCAGCCGCTGGGCGTTGAAAGTGATTTCTTCCGGTTGGGCGGCGATTCGATCCTGAGCATTCAACTGGCCACACGCCTGCGCGATGCCGGTTATCCCTGCAGCGTAAAAGAAGTATTCGAAGCGAAGACCGTGCGCCGACTGTGCCGTGTGCTCGAAAAACCTCGCGAGACCCAGATGATCCGCGCCGACCAAGGTCTTCTCGCTGGCGATTTCCCTCTGCAGCCGATCCAGGAGTG
This sequence comes from Pseudomonas sp. 9Ag, assembly GCF_902506445.1. NCBI lineage: Bacteria > Pseudomonadati > Pseudomonadota > Gammaproteobacteria > Pseudomonadales > Pseudomonadaceae > Pseudomonas > Pseudomonas sp. 9Ag. Next base: position 1,602,468 of record NZ_LR733836.1, on the reverse strand, counting down.
GTTTTTCGACCAGCCGTTCGCTCAACCCCAGCATTGGAACCAAGGTGTAGTGCTGAGTCTGCCGGCCGAGGTGAGTCAGCTCCAGCTTATGGATTACATGCGGCAATTGTTAGCTCAGCACGATGCGCTTCGGCTGGTGGTCATGCCGTCGGGCCAGTGCTATCGCGAATTTTTGTCATTGCCCGAACCTGCATGGCTGGATGCGGCAGAGCTGGGCGAGTCAGGATTACAGCACGCGCTAACCGAGCTGCAATCTCGCTTTGATGCAGCGAGCGCTCGAACGCTCGCGTGGGCCGTTATCGAGAACTTGCCGAACGGCCAGCGAGGGCTGTTCATCGCCTTTCACCATCTGGTCATCGATGCGGTGTCATGGCGCATTCTGATTGAAGACCTTCAGCGATTGGCCCGCGGCGATGGGTTGCTGGACAAGACCAGCAGCTACCGCCATTGGGGCGAGGGGCTCGCTGCCTATGCGCAGCGTGCTGAAGCGCAGCTGCCGTACTGGCGTGAGCAGGTCGGTGCGATGGGCCAGGCATTTACCAATCAAACCGTTCCCCAAGAATGGTCGTCCAGCGAGCACTCCGAGCCGCAACTGTTGCAGCTGGATGAAGTCACCACTCGGCAACTGACTCAGATGACGACCAGGCGATTGCAGGTCGACGTCCGCGAGTTGCTGCTGGCTGCGCTGGCTCGGTCGCTGGTGGAGCTGGGGCTCGGCGAGCAGCAGTTGATCATGCTGGAAGGTCACGGCCGCGAACCGATTGATGCCGGGTTGGACGTCAGCCGCACGGTGGGCTGGTTCACCAGCATGTTCCCGGTCAGGGTGCATAACCAGGCGGACTGGCCGGCGCTGGTTCAGCACGCTGCCGAGCAGTTGCGGCAGGTGCCGGACAAGGGCGTTGGCTATTTGCCGCTGCGCAGCAATCCGGCGCATCGTGACAGTCTTCCGCTGCCCGCCGTCGCGCTGAATTACCTCGGCAATTACCAGAGCGGAGCAGGCGAGTGGCAGCCATTGCCGTTGCCACCGGGCAACCCGAGCGGTGCTGGAAACCTGTCTGCAGAACTGATCAGCCTGCATGGTGGCGTGTTTGACGGCCTGCTGACCTTGCGGCAGATCGGCAGCCTGCGCTCGGACCTCGGTGTCCGCTTTTTGCAGTCGTTGCGAACTAACCTGCAAACCCTGGCTGCACTTGGCGGAGAGCTGCAATGACGTCATTGAACCTACAGCTCGCCCACGTTTTCGCCCGTCACGCCGAGCGCCCGGCGCTAGGGTGCCTCGGCGCCAGTTTCAGCTACGCCGAGTTGCAGGCACGCGTCGCGGCCATCGTGTTGCAACTGCGCGCAGACGGATTGACTGCAGGTGATCGCGTCGGGCTGCATCTTTCCCGTGGGCCGGATCTGATTGCGGCGCTGCTCGCTTGCCTGCATGAAGGGCTTTGTTTCGTACCACTCGAGCCGGAGTTTCCGTTTGACCGGCTGCAGGGCATCGCCGACGACGCATGCCTGCACCGCATCATTCAGGATGAACAGCCGTCGCGGTCGCTGGCACCTTCGCTGCGCCTGAGACCCGGTCTGGCAGCGATGCCCGAGCCGCTGGTGCTCGATGATCAGCTGCCTGCGTACATGATGTTCACCTCCGGCTCTACAGGAAAACCCAAGGGCGTCGTGATTGGCCGGGCTGCCTTAAGCAACTTCCTCGACGCCGCGACCCGGCGTGTCGGGATCGGGCCGGACACACGTTGGCTGTTCACCACCACGCCGGCTTTCGATATCTCTCTGCTGGAGATGCTCGGGCCACTTTGGGTAGGCGGCTATGTCGAAGTGGTCTGCGCACCAGCTCACAAAGACCCGGTGGCGCTGCTGCAGTTGCTCGACAGCCGGCCGGACCTGAACACCCTGCAGGCCACGCCTGCATTCTGGCGAATGCTGCTCAAAGCGGGATGGCAAGGGCGCGAAGGTCTGACCGCGCTCTGTGGTGGTGAAGCTCTGGACGCTACGCTCGCGGCACGGCTCAGCGAGTCGGTGGGGCAGCTGTGGAACTGCTATGGCCCCACCGAGGCGACCGTCTGGTCGATGATGGCGCAGGTCGAACAGCCATTGGCGGACCATGGTGTGCGGCTCAAGCGTTCACTCGATGGCTACCGACACTGGGTTCTCGACGAGAACGGCAATGACATCGGGCCGGGCGGCGAGGGTGAACTGTGCATCGAAGGGGTATCGCTGGCACAGGGTTACTGGCAACGCAGCGATCTGAGCGAGCAGGCCTTCATCAGCTGGCAAGGGCGGCGTCTGTACCGTACCGGGGATCGGGTTCGCCGCACCGGCGACGACGAATTCCAATACCTTGGACGTCGTGACGATCAGATCAAGTTGCGTGGTTTTCGAATCGAACTGGGCGAAATCGAAGCCAACCTGTGGCGCATCGAGGGGGTACAGGATGCTGCGGTACGGTTGCTGGGTAAAGGCGACGAGGCCTGCCTGGTCGGCTATGTGGAGATACGAGGCGAAGGTGCGCCCGGTCGGGTTCAGATCCGCCGGGCACTGCATCTGAGCCTGCCGCACTATATGGTTCCGAGTCGCATCGTGCTGCTGGACTCGCTGCCGAAAACTCCGAGTGGCAAGATCGACCGTAAGCGGTTACCCGAGCCGGTCTGATCGAGTGCGCTAGCCCGTGGCCCGGGCGGCCACGGGACGATCTGCGTTAGTTTTTCGCGACCGGCTCAGCGTCTGTTTTGCCGACGATGGATTCCACATCTTCGATCACCTGCAGGGCAGCCATCGGCCCACCCAGTGAGGTCCATAGCGATCCATCGACGGCGGCGAAACGCTTGGCCTGGATAGCCGAGAGCTGGCGGAACGCTGGTGTTTCTTCAGCCTGGCTAAGCGCCTCGACGGCTTCGCCGCTGGTGGCCAGAGTCCCGATCACCAGCCAGTCCGCATCCAACAGTTCAAGGGATTCAAGGCTCAGTGCCATGGAATGAGTGTGGCCTGGGTCCTGCTGGTGAGACGGGCGGACCAGGCCGACGTCTTCCACCACAGTGCTGGAGAACGCGTCCTTGAACATGTAGGACGGGCCCTTCGGGTTCCAGCGAACGATACTGAACGTCTCGCCTTGATGGTCCTTCAAACGCTCACGCGCCTCGGCTGCACGTGCTTCGTAGCGGTCCATAAAAGCCTTGGCTTCAGCATCCTTGTTCAGGATATGAGCGGTTCGCTGCATGCTGGACTGCCAAGGTTCCGCCCATTTAAAGGTCGTGACGGTCGGCGCGATCTCGTTGAGTATCGCCAGCTGCTCGGGCTTGACCGGACCGGTGAGGATCAGATCCGGTTCCAGCTCAAGCAGTGTCTCCAGGTTGGGGTTGTCCAGATCGCCGACGACCTTGATGCCTGACGGCACCTTGCCTTCCAGGTAACGCGGCGGTGCCGCCTGGCCGCGACCGTTGACGGTGCCGATCGGCGTCACCCCCAGTGTCAGCGCCGTATCCAGATCGATTTCGTTGAGCGTGACAACACGCTCAGGCTCGGCCGGAACGGTGACGGTGTTGCCGAACGCATCTTCCACCTGACGGGAGGCGGCGTGCGCACTGAGCGTCATCAACCCCGCTATAAGTGCGATGGTGAGGTGCCAGGGGGTTCGTTTGATCATTGGGTCGTGTCCTTTTGAGCGGGTTCGTGCACCGCTGGGGTGCGGGTGGCTGATGGCGCAGAGGCGGGAAGCGCAGACTCGGCGCGCGAACGGCGACGCGGGACGATCACCGGAGCGCCGTCACCGGGTGCCGGCAGGATGTCCACTTCGGTCTGGTAAAGGCGGTCCACCAGCGCTTTGGTCATCACGTCGCGTGCACGCCCCATGGCCTGAATCTGCCCATCGGCGAGGGCAATCAGTTCATCGCAATAGCGCGCGGCGATGCCCAGGTCATGGATGACGATCAGCACCGTGCGGCCTTCGGCTGCGATCCGGTGAACCGCTTCCATGACTTCGGCCTGATGGCCGATATCCAGTGCGCTGGTGGGTTCGTCGAGCAGGATCAGATCGGTGTTCTGCGCCAGGATCATGCCGAGCCACGCTCGCTGCGCCTGGCCGCCGGAGAGCGAGGAAGCCTGGCGATGCCAGATGGCGTCGAGCTGCATGGCGGTACGTGCGCGGGCGACCTGGTGCGCATCCTCATCAGTCCACTGGTTGAACCAGCCTTGATGCGGATGCCGGCCGTACTGCACCAACTGCTCGACACGAATTCCTTCGGCCATCACGGGGCGCTGCGGGAGAAACGCCAGCTGACGAGCCAGACTTTTCATCGAGTAACGGGAAAGCGACTGCCCATGCACGTGGATTTCGCCACGCTGCAAGGGCAGCTGACGCGCCAATAGCTTGAGCAGGGTCGATTTGCCGCTGCCGTTGGGCCCGACGATTCCGATCAACCGGCCCTTGGGCAGCGAGAACGTTAGGTCGTCCAGGACCACCTTGTCCTGATAGGCGAAATGAAGGTGTTCGACGCTCAGTACCGTCATCAGTCAGCTCCTCGTCTGTCCTTGAGCAGCAATGCCAGCAGCAGGATGCCGCCAAGTAGCCGTGTCATGATGCCGGTGGGGATCTCTGCCGGCTGCGCCAGTACCCGAACCAGGGTGTCACTGCCCAACAGCAGGACCGCTCCGCAAAGAGCCGATAGCCAGAGCGGGGCCAGGTTATCGCGCGCCAGCCACGACGCCAGAATGGGCGCTGCCATGGCGATAAACACCACTGGCCCGCCAATCGCTGTACCCAGCGAGGCCACCAGAATGGCCAGGCCCAGCACGCCGAGCTGCACCAGCGGCACGCGGATGCCCAGGTTCTGCGCAGTGGCGTCGCCAAAGCGCAACAAGGCGAGGGGGCGGTTGACCAAGGCCATCAGCGGACACAGCGCTAGCAGCACCATGGCGATTGGGTTAACGGTCTGGTAGCTGACGCCAGCGAAGTGCCCCATGGTCCAGAGATAGAGACTGCCCAGGTGCACCAGCGGTTGAGTGGACATGGCGAAGTCACCGATCGCCCCGAGTAGCTCCGACAGCGCGATACCAATGACAATGAACAGATAGCCTTGCTCACCGGGGCGCCGACACAGGGTGAACAACGCCACAGCGGCCAGTACCGCGCCCAGCGGTGAAGCCCACCAGGGCCAGCTACCTAGCGTCAGGTACAGGGAAAAACCCACTACTGCCAGGGAGGCGCCTTCGTTCACACCGATCATGTCTGGTGTCGCCAGACGATTGCGCACCAGTGTCTGTATCAGGCAGCCCGCCATGCCCATGGCGAGGCCGGCAACGATGGCGGCTGCCACCCGCGGCATACGTATCTTGAACACCATGATCTCGTGCAGCTTGCTGCCATTGCCGAGCAGGGTGGCGATCACATCTTGTAGGCCCATCTTGCCGGAGCCCAGACTGATCGCCAGCGTAGCCAGTACGGCAAGCAACAGGGTCAGCAGGCCACACATCAGCCAGTTGCGGCGATGCAGCAGCAGGCTCAGGCCGCCGATGCTCAGGGCCCATACGCCACTGGGAGTGGTTGATTCCATTCTTACCTCACCGCCAACAGAGAGCGGAAGCCACCGCGCAAGACGATAGCGATCAGCGCCGGCGCGCCAAGCGCGGCCAGCAAGGTTCCGACGGGCAGCTCGAAGGGCTGCAACAGCCAGCGGGCCAGAACGTCAGCTGCAAGCAAAAACAGCATGCCGAAAAGCGTTGAGAACAGCAGCTGTCGGAGCAGGGCGACCGGCTCGATCAAGCGAGCGCAGTACGCTGCCAAGAACCCCACGAAACCAACGGGCCCGGCTAACGAGATCGCACAGGCCGTGAGCAAGGTCGACGCGACCAGTACGCCCAGTCGCACCCACGTCGTGTGAATACCCAGGGCCCGGGCCTGGCTGTCACCCATCTGCATCAGGGTCAGTTGTCGGCACAGCAGCCCAGCAAGCGCAAGGCCTATCAGCGCGACGGGCGTGACGGTGCCCACCGCATCGAGCCGGGTGGCCGAGAGGGAGCCCAGATTCCAGAACCGAAACTGCTCCAGCGCCACCCGTGTCGACAGCAGCATGAAATTCGAAAGACCGCCGAATATCGCAGCCAGCGCCACGCCGGCCAAAATGAGTTTCAGCGGGCTGGCCTGGCCCAGCATGAGGCCGATGCCGAGTACCACAAGATTGCCCAGCAGGGCACCAGCACCGGACCAGAGCAGGTAGCCCTGTGTCGATTCGACGCCGTAGAAAATGAGGCCGATGACCAGACCCAGTACGGCGCCGGCATTTACGCCGAGCAAGCCGGGTTCGGCCAACGGATTACGTGTCGCGCTTTGCAACAGCGAGGCGGCAATGGCAAGACTTCCGCCAACAACAAGCGCTGCCAGCGTACGTGGCAAACGCAGTGTTTCTACGACCATGGCGAGCTTTTCATCCGCCACGGCGAGTTGGTCTCCGAGCAGAAAGTGCAGCACGTCCACCGCGCCGTAGACTCCGGCGCCGGTGCTCATCGAGATCACCAGCAAACTCATCAGAAGCGCGCCACCCATAACGAGGACAGCTTGCTGGTAGCCGGGGAAAGTCGCGTCAGTTCGTGTCATTGGTTTTAAGCAAATTCCTGAACCCGGCAGCGAGCTGCCGGGGTGTAGCGGGGGTTAGATGTCGTAACTGAAGCCAACGAACACCGTGCGGCCCATGAGGATGTTGTCGACTGACTGGGCGACATCGTCGCGCTTCTCGTTGGTCAGGTTGTTCATGCCGGCTTTCAGGGAAAGCTCGCGGGTGGCCTGATACCTCGCACCAAGATTCAGCTGATGGAACGCACCGCTTTCAACGTTTGGCTGGGCTGCCGAGACGTAGAGGAGTTGGCTACCGGTGTACTGGTAATCCAGATTCAGCCCCAAATCCGGCATGGCCTGCCAGTCGAAGCCGATGTTGGCGACATGCTGCGGGCTGTTGCGCAGCTGTTCGTCGGTATCTCGATCCTCTGCATCCGAATAGGTGTAGTTCGCCCGCAGTCCCATGGTATCGCTCAGGTTATAACGACCTTGCAACTCGTAGCCCCGAACGCGCGCCTTGCTGACATTGCTATAGGTCATCACGGCAGGTCGGTAGCCGACACGCCAGGTGTCGGTGATGATCATGTCGTCGATATCGTTGTTGAACAGCATGATGCCGGCCTCAACGCGCTCGTTCTGGTAGAGCGTGCCAATCTCGTAGCTGGTCGCCGTCTCGGGTTTCAAGTTCGGATTGCCAACCAACGTGCACATGCCACGGCAGGCCAAGACGCCATAGGTTTCGTCAGACTGATAAATGCTTGGTGCCTTGAACGAACGACCTACGCCGCCTTTGATTACCCAGTTGTCGGTGAGGTTGTACACGCCATAGGCGCGAGGGCTGAATTCGCTGCCGAAGCTGTCGTGGTCATCCAGGCGTCCACCCAGAGTTACGTCCAGATCACCGATAGAAAACTCATCTTGCAGGTAGACAGCCTTCTGATCGACCTCCGTTTCGCTGCCCAGGTTCTGGTTGTGAGCCAGCTCGGTACGGCGCAATTCACTGCCGAGGGTAAGCAGGTGGTTGCCGAGAAATGCGGTCACCTGGCCGTCAACGGTGTGGTTCTTCTGCTCGATGTCGCCTTTCATGCCGCGCAGGTTGGTCATGATCTGCGAGTCGTCCATCAACTCCACGTTTTCGTAGTAATACCGAACCCGTGTGTTGAATCCGTCCCAGTTGCCGGTATGGCCGAGGCCAAAGCTCCAGCGCTCCATCTCCTGAATGTTTTGAACGACCGCACCGAAGTTATTCCACTCGGCTTCGCGGTCATCCTTGCGGTGGGTGATATCCAGGTCAACCGTCTGACGTTCGTCCAGCAACCAACTGAGGGAGCCGTATGCGCTGGTGGCCTGGCGCTGTTCGACTGCATCGGTATTGGGGTTGACCGTTTGTTCGCTGAGCCAGGCGGCCTGGTCTGTCGTTTCCAGAATGAGATTGCCGAGCAGCTTGTTCTCGATCAGCGAGCCGCTGACGTACCCGCTAGCCTTATGGCTGTCGCCCGATTCGCCCTCGGTGGGGTGTTCGTAGGTGTAGGCGATACCGGCCTTGGTCTCTTCGGTGGGCTGACGCAGGATCACGTTGACCACGCCGCCCAGCGCATCTGCACCGTACAGCGATGACATCGGGCCGCGAATCACTTCGATGCGCTCGATAGCCGCCATCGGGATCGAGGACAGATCGAAGTCGTTGGCATAGTTGGAGGACAGCGCATCGCGTGAATTGATCCGGCGGCCGTTGACCAGCAATAGGGTGTAGTCCGAGTCCATTCCGCGCAGCTTGATTTCCTGCCGTCCGTAGGTAGACGACGGGTTGAGATGGACGCCCGGCAGGTACTTCACCGCATCGGCCAGGTTGTACACCGGACGCTGCTCGAGCTCTTCGCGGGTAACGACCGATACGCTGGCCGGCGCACTGAGTTCGCTATGCGAGGTCTGCGTGGCGGTGATGACTTGCTGTTCCAGGGCAACAGGCTCGGCCGCAAGGGCGGCAAGCGGCATAAGGCTGGCCAGAATGGTCAGGGATAGGTGACGGGGACGGCTGAGACCCCGGTTTAGTGCGATTGACATAGCATGCTCCGTTGCTGCTCGAGGGTCGAAAGGACTGATCACGTATCCGCGGCGGGTTAGCCCGCCTGTTGTTTGGTTGAGGTCGGGCTCATGTCGCGCTGTCTGATGCCATGAAGCAGGTAAAGCACGCCCAGACCGGCCACGACGCCCGCTAATGCGTAGAAGGCTGCTAGCTGTTCGAAGCCGATCACCTGGTGTTGAGGCCCTTCGCTCAGGTAGCGCGCTGAAAACAGACTGCCGAGTCCCGCTGCGATGTTCGAAACCGTTCCTTGAAAGGCCATGAACGCTGCGCGTTGGTGAGCATGGGGAACGCCGGCGGCAATGGTCATGCTGCTGTTGGTGCGCACGGCACTCAGCGCCATGAACAGCGTGAAGATGACGTAAAGGGTGATGCCAACCGGGGCGGCGAACCCGAGCAGCGTCACCAGCGAGAGGCAGCCACTGCTGACAAGCACCACTGTTACGGCGCTGCCGCGATCAATCCAGGCGCCGCCGATCCGCATGGCCGCAAGGCTGGCCACCCCGCCGAGCAGATACAGCATGCCGAGATGCGCGCGGGGAAAACCCAGGTTGAATTCAAAGTAAGTGGCGAAGTGGGGCACCAACAGGAAGTGCCCGAACATCTGTAACGATGTGATGCCGAGCGCGGCCAGGCAGAGGCGCGAAGCCAGCAGCGATTTGACCGAGGCTTTCGGGCGCTCAATGGTCACGGGTTTGGGAAGCAACAACTGGCACAGTAATGCCAGCAGCAGCCCAGTGCCGCCCAACAGTAAGAAAGGAGCGGTCCAGTCCAAGCGAATCGAGCATTCCAAGGCCAATGGAATGATCAGGATCGCAGCAAGTGAAAATCCCATTCCAACGTAGGCGAGCTGACGGCCGCGCTCTGCGGGCGGTATCAGGTCGAGCATGGTGGCCATCAGGATTGCGCCCATCGGTCCCGCCACCAGACCGGACAACACGAAAAACGCAATCAGTTGGTTGGGCCCGGTCGCCCAGGCACAACTGAGCAGCAGGAGAAAGCGCAAAACGAGGAGGGCGACCAGTGCACGCTTACGGTCGAAACGATCCAACCAGGGTGCACTGACGAATCCGCTCAACGCGGCAGCCAAGGTGGCGCCGCCGCTGATGTAGCCGATGTGGCTGGCCGTCATGCCGAGCTCGCGCACGAGGTCCGGCCCCAGCGGCATGACCATCATCAGGCTGCCAATGGACAGCATGTTGATCAGCATCGCTAGGTGAACGGCGATCCTTGTCTGGACGGCAACTTTCATCGGATTGCGGCACGCTCGGTTAGTCAGGCGGGCTGCATCCTAAGACAAGCTTAACGCTATATCAAACACAAATCGTTCGCATTAGCATAATCAGGCGATGTCGGTTGTTGCTTTCACATGCCACAGGAACATTGCGCAACGCACCAAACCGCAACCCACATGTTCAAACCGCAGCGTCGCGGCGGCTTATTTCGCAGCGGAGTGGGTGGGTTCGGTCGACCAGCATGTCGAGACCAAACCCGCGAGAGCGTGACCTTCTCCGTTAATGCAGCCTGTCACCCACGCCGATCAGCCGATGGTCATCAGGCTGGCATTGCCCCCCGCCGCAGCGGTATTGATGCTCAATGCCCGCTCGATCAACAGCCGCTCAAGCGGAATGTCTGTGTCGCCGCTCATCATTCCCTGCACGCCGATAATCGGACCGCTGCGCTGCGACAGCCGCTGGCTGACCTCAAGCAGCTGGTCGGTTTCGCCGTGGTACAGCACGGCATCGAAACGCGTCGCGTCGCTGGTCCAATCCGGTGTCAGCGTGATCCTGGTTTGAACTGCCTGCGGGAGCGTGCCGTGCAGCGCTTGTACTGACGGTAGATCCGCCATCACCGCCTCGCTGCCAACGGCCAATACCGCAGCCAACTGGGTCAACAGGTCGCCTTCGTCATCCGCCAGACACAGGACATGTTCGCGTGGTAGCAGGCTGTAGCTGTTACGTTCACCGGTGGGGCCGTTGAGCAGGCGCGTGGTGCCGCTCTGAGATTGACTGGCGTAACGGTCGCACAACGCGGCAATTGATTCCCGGCCGTTTCGCCGGGCCCAGTCCTGGAACTGCCTGGCGGCGTCGACCTGGGCGGGGGAACGACGCACTTCGGGCTGCGCAGGAGAACCGCTGAAGTCGAGTGCGCGCAACAGTGCGTCGTCCGGTCGCTCCGACAGCAGACGATACAGATACAGTGGGCCGCCAGCCTTGGGGCCGGTACCGGACAGCCCTTCGCCGCCGAACGGCTGCACCCCGACAACCGCGCCGACGATGTTGCGATTGACGTACAGATTGCCCACCTTGGCCCGGTCGATGACCCTGGCGATGGTTTCGTCGATGCGCGTATGCACCCCTAACGTCAGTCCATAGCCCGCCGCGTTGATCTGGTCCAGTAATTGATCAAGCTCGGTGCGGCGATAGCGCAACACATGCAGTACCGGGCCGAAGACTTCCTGCTGCAGCTCATCAAGGCGTTCGAGTTCGATCAGCGTAGGTGTTACATAAGTGCCATGAGCACAGGCTTTCTCATCGACACGGGCCAGCTGATGCACGCGGCAACCCTTGTCGCGCATGGCTTGCAGGTGGCGCTCGATGTTGTCGCGCGCCTCGGCGTCGATTACCGGGCCGACATCCACTGACAGGCGCTGCGGGTTCCCCATACGCGCTTCGCCCATGGCACCCTTGAGCATGCCGATAACTCTTTCGGCGACATCCTCCTGTATGCAAAACACCCGCAGGGCTGAGCAGCGTTGACCGGCACTGTCGAAAGCCGACGCCATCACGTCCATGACCACCTGCTCGGCCAATGCTGACGAATCAACGATCATCGCATTCTGGCCACCGGTTTCAGCAATCAAGGGAATGCTACGGCCGCGCTCATCCAGGCGCCCGGCAATGCTGCGCTGCAGGATCGAAGCGACCGCGGTGGAGCCGGTGAACATCACGCCGCGGATGCGCTCGTCGGCGATCAGCTGGGCACCGACGGTTTCGCCGCGTCCCGGCAGTAGCTGCAGCGCGCTTTTAGGCACACCTGCTTCATGCAGGATCTGCACGCCCAGCATGGCAATCAAGGGTGTCTGCTCCGCGGGCTTGGCCAGTACTGTATTGCCGGCGCCCAGCGCGGCGCAGACCTGGCCGGTAAAGATTGCCAATGGGAAGTTCCAAGGGCTGATGCAGACCACCGGGCCGAGCGGGAGATGAGTGTCGTTGTGGAAGTTGTCACGCACCTCGGCGCCGTAGAAGCGCAGGAAGTCGACAGCTTCGCGCACCTCCGCGATGGCGTTTGCATACGACTTGCCCGCTTCACGGATGAGCACACCCAGCAGCTGCTGCATGCGCTGTTCCATCAATTCCGCAGCTTTTTCCAATGCCGCGGCGCGCTCTGCCGGTGGTGTGGTGCGCCAGGCACTGGCACTGTCGAGAGCACAGCGCAGGGCATTATCGACGTCCGCTTCGCTCGCTTCTTGCACGTGACCGACGATGTCTCGATGGTCAGCAGGATTGAGCAAGGGGGCAGCAGAGGTCGTCGAAACGGTGTCGCAGCCGAGCAATGGGCTGGCGGTGAGGCGCAAGCGTGCACCGGCAAGCAAGGCGGACGAAAGCGAGGCCAGCCTTTGCTCGTTGGACAGGTCGATACCGGAGGCGTTGAGACGGCCTTCGCCATAGAGATTGTGCGGCAACGGAATCCGTGGATGCGGCAGGCCGAGGGTGCCTTCCGAGGCGAACAACTGCTCGACCGTCGTTACCGGGTCGGCCACCAGTTCGTCCAACGAGATGCTCTTGTCCGCAATGCGGTTGACGAAGGAAGTATTGGCGCCGTTTTCCAGCAGGCGACGCACCAGATAGGCCAGTAGGGTTTCATGGCTGCCAACCGGTGCGTAGATCCGGCAAGGCCGGTTTAGACGGTCTTCACCCTTGCCAACTACCTGTTCGTACAGCGGCTCGCCCATGCCGTGCAGGCACTGAAATTCATATTGGCCGGGGTAATAGTTCTGGCCGGCTAAGTGGTAGACCGCAGCCAGCGTGTGCGCATTGTGCGTGGCAAACTGCGGATAGATCGCCTCGGGCGCAGCGAGCAGTTTGCGTGCACAGGCAATGAACGACACGTCGGTATAAGCCTTGCGCGTATAGACCGGGTAGCCCTCCAGACCGTTAAGTTGCGCCAGTTTGATCTCGCTGTCCCAGTAAGCGCCCTTGACCAAGCGGATCATCAAGCGATGGTGGCTGCGCTTGGCCAGGTCGATCAGGAAATCCACTACATAGGGGCAGCGCTTCTGGTAAGCCTGAATGACAAAGCCGATGCCATTCCAGTCGGCCAGTGAAGGCTCGAAGCAGAGCCGTTCGAGCAGTTCCAGCGACAGCTCGAGACGGTCCGCTTCCTCGGCATCAATGTTGATGCCAATGTCGTAGCGCCGTGCCAGTTCAGTCAGCGACACCAGGACCGGGTAGAGCTCGTCCATCACCCGATCGTACTGCGCACGGCTGTAACGCGGATGCAGCGCCGACAGTTTGATCGAGATGCCTGGGCCCTCGTAGATCCCCCGACCGCGCGAAGCCATGCCGATGGAGTGGATCGCCTGTTCGTACGAGGCCAGATAACGACGTGCGTCTGCAGCGGTCAGCGCCGCTTCGCCAAGCATGTCGTAGGAGTAGCGGAAGCCTCTTGCCTCCATGGTTTGGGCATTGGCCAGCGCCTCGTTGATGGTTTCGCCGGTAACGAACTGCTCGCCCATCAGCCGCATCGCCATATCCACGCCCTTGCGGATGAGCGGCTCGCCACCTTTGCCGATTAGGCGATTCAGTGATGAGGAAAGGCTGGTTTCATTGTGCGTGGCCACCAGCCGGCCGGTGAGCATCAAGCCCCAGGTGGCGGCGTTGACGAAGACCGACTGGCTGTTACCCAGGTGCGGTTGCCAGTTGCCGGTGCTGATCTTGTCGCGGATCAACGCATCACGTGTGCCTTTGTCCGGCACCCTGAGCAGCGCTTCGGCCAGGCACATCAGGGCGACGCCTTCCTGGGATGACAACGAGAATTCCTGAAGCAGCCCTTGAACCAGCCCCTGACGTCCGCCGGCACTTTTCTGATTACGCAGTTTCTCGGCGATGCGCAGCGCGAGACGGTGGGTCGCTTCGGCCTTTTCCGGTGACAGCCGCGCCTGCTCCAACAACATCGGCAATGCCTCTGGTTCGGGGCGGCGATAGGCTGCAGTAATGGCCGCGCGGAGCACCGACTGCGGCAGGATGCTTTCGGCAAACTCGAGAAATGGCTGACTGCCAGGGGTGACTTCAGCCGTATGGTCCGGGCTGGCCTGCGGCGGCGGCTCGGCGTCGTGTGGTTGAGTGTCGCTCTCGACCTGTTCAAGGTAGCGCAGCAGCGCTTGCTCGATCACCCACTGTGGGTGGCGCTCAAGCCGGCTGGCCGCCTCCTCGAGCCGATTGCGCATTGCCTCGTCGAGCTCGACACCGAGCGTGCTGGTGACCATGTGGCTGTCCTCCGGGGTGAGGTGAGGCTGGATACCTGGGCGGCGGCACGGTCAATGCAGTCTGTCATGTCGACCGATAGCCGAATGCGAACGTGGTCGGCATCCGTGTGTCTCCTCCTCAGCGTAGACCCTTGCAGTGCGTTGGACCGTCCTCCGGAGAACGGTGCAGGCCGTTGCCGGAGTGCGTGGTCATCTGCGCGCTGGCTCAACCGCATGCGACTGGGCTTCTCGAGCGCGAGCAGTGGCCAGTGACGCGCAAGCATCGCAACTCCTATGAGCAAGCGTGAATTAGCCCAATTCAGCCGGTTCAACGGGATGTGGATGCACCCCACTGAGCGCCAATTTTCGCTGGGTCGCTGCTCGCCTGTCCGGTACTCGGTGCCCTAACCACGCCCGAGTAACCTGTTCAGCTCAACGCTTTTCAGGCTCAGGCACGTCGGTCACGCTGACTCCTTCCTCGCGGATTTTGTCCTCCGCTTCAAGTTCATCGTCCTCGTCGCCTTGCAGGCTCTGCTGATCAGGCGCTGGGTCGTATTGCAGTTCGACCAGCACGGGGAAATGGTCAGAGCCGAACGCCGGCAGGCGTTGGATGCGTACCAGCTGGAAATGGTGGCTATGAAACAGGTGGTCCAGCGGCCAGCGTAGAAACCAGTGCTGGGCATGAAAACTGTTGACCATGCCGCGCCCGACCCGGGGGTCCAGCAAGCCGCTGATCTTGCGAAACAGACGTGTGTTGGGTGACCAGGCTACATCGTTGAGATCGCCTGTCACGATGACCGGAATATCTTCCAGATCGTCCCGAACGCTTTCGGCCACTACCAGCAGTTCGACGTCGCGCTCGGTTGATTCGTCGTTTTCCGTGGGGCTAGGCGGGGCGGGGTGCAGGAAGTGCATGCGAATCGCCAACTCATCATTCAGATGGACCTTGACGTGCATCGACGGCACATCGTCTTCGACCAGGAAACGAGTCTCCGCGTTTTCCAGCGGCAACCGGGACCAGACATGCATACCGTAAAGGTTGTCCAGCGGGCACCGGCAGGAGTAGGGGTAATCGTCGCTCAGCTCCTCGAGCTGATCCTCCCACCATTGGTCTGTTTCGAGTGTCACCAGAATGTCGGGGCGATACTCACGGACAAGCGCCTTGAGCTTGTCCGTCTGGCGGTTCGGCGTCAGAACGTTGGCCGCCATGACGCGTATGCGAGGCTTGTCGCGGCCTGGGACGGCGGTTTTGACCTCAGAGCGCCACAAGCGGGTGTAGGGAATGATCCACCAGGCCTGATAGGCGAGGCAGAAAATCGCCAGGGCGCTGATCAGAACCTGCAGCGGTTCTGAATAGGACAGCAATAATGCCTGGGCCAGTAGCAATGCAAAGGCGAGTACGCACAGTTGCAGGCGAGGAAAATCCAGCCCGCGTACCCACCAGACCGGGTTCTTCCATAGCGGTAGAAGCGTTAGCACGACCAGCAGGCCAGTCGCTGCCAACAAGATCCCTTCCGTCATGATCGACTCTCCATGGAGTTCGGCGCGATGTGATATCGGCCTTTTGGGTACCTGAAAGCAGGCATTAGGGATTCGTCCCGTTGATGCCTTCATTGGTTCCGCTTGTTATGTGCTGGAGGGAACGGGGAGAGGGCGGCAGCGTTAAGGAAGCGCTGAGTAAAAGGAGCCCACAAAAAAGCCTGACACGCAAAACGTGTCAGGCCTTCGCTGGAACGGTTATCTCTGGCTGTTACAGCGGCTCGCCTATGGCTGCGCAGCTGTTCGGCGTCGCGGCATGCTTTCTCAACACCGCCAACTGGGGCTGCTCCGCGCCTCCTGCTACGTCCAGGGCAAGAATGTAGTTGCCCCACCAGGGGCCGCCGGCCCAGTAGGTCATTGGAACGCAGTTCTCGCGTAGATAGCCGAGCAGGTTATCCATCGCGACGATCGCGTCGGGGGCGTAGTTGGGCACGCCCATCTCGCCGATGAAACCGCGCAGGTTGTTGGTCCGCAGCCAGTCCACGAAAGGCTTGGCGCGATTGATGCCGAGCTCCGGGGCAAAGGTTTCGGTCTTGTCGGCGTACATGCCCGAGGTGTCACGGTCCAGGTACATGTGAGCTTCGAAGATCAGTTTGTTGTTCGGATCGCGCATCCAGGGATCCGCGATCAGCTGGGTGTTGGATTGCGGCCAATGCCAGGCGCTTGAGAAGCGGTCGCCAGCCACGTAGATCCAATGTGTGCGGTCGACTTTGCGGATTTCCTTCGCGGCCGCCAACGCCGCTTGGGGCCAAAGTCCCTTGGTGTTTGGCTCATTCATCAGTCCGTAACCACTCAGTGCCGGATGATTGCCGATTTTCTGCGCGATACGCTTCCAGGTATTGGCGAACGACTGGATCGATACAGTTTCGGATCCGATCGGTTGGCGGTAGTAGCGATAGTAGTTATGCATGTCCAGCACAACCTTGACGCCGTGCTTGTGGGCAAAGTCGAGTGACTGGGTAAGCAATGTCAGTTGCGCAGTGTCGAGTTCAGTGTCCAGCCGGGGTTGGATGCGCTCCCATAGGAATGGCAACCGGACCAGTTTCAGGCCTTGTTCGGCGTACTTCTTGTAATAGGACTCGGCAGGATAGATGTAATTGGTCCCGTGCCTGCCCGGCAAAACAGAAGGACCGAAGGCAGCCCCGGACAAGGCAACGCCGACCAGTTGGACCGGCTCGATTGCTGGCAGCGTGACATTGCCTATCGGCGAAGATCCGGCGGGCAGAAGAGCCGGCCCTGCGGCCAGCCTCAGTTTGTTTGGGTACCCAACACGATTGCCGTCAAGCGCAGGGCCATCCATGAACACAGACAGCGCGCCGCTGGCGGGCTTCACCGAGGTGATGGTGCGCACTTGGCCGTCGGCCGTGCGTACCGATGCGCCAACTATGAAGGCGGCCTTGTTCTGTGCCGTCGCAGCGACTGAGACGCCCGCCGACGCCCGCCAGGAGCCGTTCAGCCAGTAGCTATTGGTGAATTTGTTGATCAGCGCCGCATGGCTCGGAGCGGAAACCGGAGCTGGACTCGGTTCGACTGGCATGGGCAGCGTGCTCGCCACGGTACTCACGCGGAGCCTGTTGGGATAACCGACCAGATTGCCGTTGAGCACCGGACCGTTCATGAACACCGTCAGCGCCCCGCTGGCGGGTTTGAGCGCGGTGACAGTTCGAATCTGTCCATCTGCCGTTCGCACCGCGGTGCCGACTTTGAAAGCGGCCATGTTCTGTTTTGTCGCGGCGACCGAAACCCCAGCCGATGCGCGCCAGGAGCCGTTCAGCCAGTAGCTGTTGGTGAATTTATTAATCACCGCCGAGTAGGAGACAGTCGAGACGCCCGTAGTCGGGGTGGTAGCGGCGTATAGACCGCTTACAGGGGCCAAAGCCAACAGCGTGGACAGGGCAATTGCGGACATGGGCCCTTTGCAGGCCTTAGAAACAAACGAGGTAAACATCGGCTCACCGTGATCATGAACATCGAAACGCAGGTTTCGATGAAGTGACAGGGGGAGGTTGATCAATAAGCGGCGCTGCAAAGGCAGGCGGATACCACAAACAGAACGAACCAATGGGTAAGCGAAATGGGCTTGCGAGGCCGCCCGTTCCGCTTGGATAGTTATAATTTATTTCATATATCGCTTAAACATTAAGCGCCTTTTATAAGTCGTCAAAAAAAAGTCCGCTTATAAGCTTGATATCAATTTGATATTCAAATGCCATGCTTACCGGATTTCGAGAAGGGCTGGAAGCCCCTAGCTATAAAGGCGGCAGTAATGGTGGCGTCATTTTTTTGAATTCACCGTTAACGCCGTCTCGCTTCAGGCGGCAGAGATAATCCGATAAACGGCATCATTATTTTTGAACTATTTGCAGGCGGGTGAAGTTCATGGCGAATCGGTACACGGATAAGCCACCCGAAGCGAGGCTTGCGCTCACGCAGTTCGCGAGTTTGTGGCTACGTTGACGAAGGGTTTTGGTTGTGCTTGTAAAGCGCTGATGCTTCGGGCAGGGTCGAAGCCAGGCTTCTATCTACGGAGTGAACTCATGTCGGAGCTATACCCCCGCGTCGACCCCGATGGACTGATCGAATATTCAGTTGTCTACACGGACCGATCGCTAAACCACATGTCCAAGTCGTTCCAGGGCGTCATGAACGACATATCCACCACACTGAAATCTGTCTACAACGCCCACTCGGTTGTAGTGGTGCCCGGCAGTGGCACTTTCGGAATGGAAGCTGTTGCGCGCCAGCTTGCGCATGACCGCAACTGCTTGGTTATCCGAAACGGCTGGTTCAGCTATCGATGGACGCAAATATTCGATATGGGCAGCATTCCGGCGCAGTCCACGGTGCTAAAGGCTCGACCGGTGGATCAGGCGGCGCAAGCTGCTTTCATGCCCCCGCCAATAGAAGAAGTCGTCGCCAACATCGCCGCCAATAAGCCGGACCTCGTGTTCGCTCCGCACGTGGAAACATCGTCTGGGATCATCCTCCCCGACGACTACCTGCGCGCAGTCAGCGATGCGGTACACGCGGTGGGGGGGCTATTTGTTCTGGACTGCATCGCCTCAGGTGCGCTGTGGGTGGATATGCAGGCAAGCGGTGTGGATGTGCTGATCAGTGCGCCACAAAAAGGCTGGAGCGCGTCACCCTGCTGCGCGCTGGTGATGCTCAGCGAGGCTGCCCAGGCACGCGTCGAGGCGACACAGAGCAGCAGTTTCGCTTGCGACCTCAAGAAGTGGCTGCAGACCATGCAGGCCTACGAGCAGGGCGGTCATGCCTATCACGCGACCATGCCAAGCGACGGATTGGCGCGATTTCGCGACGTCATGTTGGAGACACGGGATTACGGCTTCGAAACCGTTCGTGCACAGCAACTGGAACTCGGTCAGCGAGTTCGGTCGTTGCTGGCTCAGCAGGGCTTCAAGAGTGTGGCTGCCGAAGGATTCGAAGCGCCCGGCGTAGTGGTCTGCTACACCGACGATGCAGGCATCAAGAACGGTAGCAAGTTTGCGGCGCAGGGGCTGCAAATTGCTGCGGGTGTGCCCCTACAGTGCGACGAGCCAGCGGATTTCCAGACCTTCCGCATGGGGCTATTTGGTCTTGAAAAACTGAAAAATATCGATCGGACTTTGAATATCTTGCAGCGCGCGCTCAATGAGATCGTTCCCGTCTAGGTCACGGCTATAAGAGCGGTCCGGAAGAATAAAGACCGCTCGTCGAGCAATCAAAAGGCGTCAATAACGATTCGCGGCCCAGTTGTTTACCCATTCCGCGTGCCGGAGGCCTCGTGAATACTGTCGTTGGGAGGGGGTTAAGCGGCTGGAACCTGCGAGATAGACACATTCTTGAAACAAAATTGTGTTTGCACGAGCCGTTATGCTGACTACGCTGAAATTGTACAAAGCTTATTACAACAAGAAAGAGGGGCTAACTATGACCAACAACCAGAATGCTCAGGTCGTTGCACTCGAGTTATGGCGCTTTTGCGCACACTGCGTTGCTGCCATCGTTGTTGTAGGAGCGGTACTGATTGGGTTCCTTGGATCATGGGAGCTGGGCCTCAAGGTCGGCGTGCTGCCGTTACTGGCGCTCGTTGCTGCAGACATGTTGGCCAGACGTCGGGAGCATGACATTCAACTAAGGAATTCCTGACCACCTGCCATCCTGCGCCGACCCGTGCGGTTCGCGCAGGATAAACATCCTCCGCTGTTGTTCTCGTCGCCTTCCATTTGCCAGCTTAGCTGCCTCACTTATGGGTAAATTCATAGTGGGCCGCCCATTCTGCAACCTCGTGGGCCGGCATTGGCGCTGCAATGCCGTAACCCTGAGCCAGGTAGCAGCCCAATCCAAGCAGCATGCTTTCCTGCAAGCTCGTCTCGACGCCTTCAGCAATGACTTCACGCTCGAAGGTACGTGACAAATTGATGATTGCCTCGGATAACGCCAGGTCTTCCTTGTCATGGAGGATGTCGCGTATGAATGACTTGTCTATCTTTATGGTTTGCGCGGGTAGGCGTTTGAGATAGTTGAGCGAAGAGAAGCCGGTACCAAAATCGTCCAGAGAGAAGGTGATCCCTATTTTCTGGCAGTCGATCAAGCACTGGCTGACATGCTCGAGGTTGTCGATTGCGGTGGACTCTAGGATTTCTATATCAAGGTAATGCGGCGAAACGCTGGGATGTCGTCCGAGCAAAATTCGCAGCCGCTCCACGAAATCGGGAAGTTGGAAATGCCGCGCCGCGATGTTTACGCTGACCGGCCGGTGATGGCCTTCACCCGCCCATGACTCGATCTGCTGTAACGCGCGATCAATTACCCACTCCCCGATATCAATTATCAAGTCAGTGCGCTCGACTGCGGGGAGAAAGGTGTCCGGCAGGAGCATTCCCCGTGCCGGATGGTTCCAGCGCAGCAGAGCTTCGAAACCCGTCACCGTGCCGCTGCGCAGGTTGACCTTTGGCTGATAATGGAGCTCAAGCTCGTCGCGTTCCAGCGCATGCCGCATACATTCAATCGTTTGAAACGCTGCTCTGGTCTCGTTGCTGATCGAGACATCAAAAAAACGGTATCGATTGCGCCCGTTTTGCTTGGCCTCGTACATCGCCTGGTCGGCATGGCGTAGCAAGGTATCAGGGCCCTCGTTATCTTTCGGGTATATGGAGACGCCGAGCGAGCCCGCGACGTTGAGCAAATTGCCATCGATGTGAAAAGGAACAGCTATCACGTCAAGGATCCGCTGTAGCGCGGCGGGCAGAAGTAGCTCGTCGACCTGGTCAAGCAGCAGGACAAACTCATCACCGCCCAGACGCGCCAGCAGATCTTCGGTGCGCATCTCACGAGTCAGCCGATTGGCGACTTCAATAAGCAGCATGTCGCCGATGGCGTGTCCGAAGCGGTCATTCACTGCCTTGAAACCATCCAGATCGAGTATGCACACCGCAAGTGAACGCTGATGGCGATGGGCGGCAGCGATGGCCTGATGCATTCGATCGTGCAGATATACGCGGTTGGGTAAAGCGGTGAGCACATCATGGGAGGCGCGCCATTGCAGGGCCTCGAGGAGCTCCTGCTTTTCCGTTACATCGAAACGGATGGAAATGTACTTTTCTACACGCGACGCCATGTCGTCCATGATGGGCACGATGGTGCTGTTGACCCAGTACATCGAGCCGTCCTTGCGACGATTGCAGATCTCGCCCTTCCAGATTCGCCCGTCAGCGATGGTGCGCCAGAGGTTGCGAAAAAACTCGGGCGAGTGATGGCCGGAGTTGAGCAGCCGATGGTTGGCGCCGATCAGTTCTTCACGGCTGTAGCCAGAAATGGCGCAAAACTGATCGTTGATATAAGTGATCATGCCGTGGAGGTCCGTCTCCGAATAAATAGCAGCAGCGTCTACTGCAGTGCGGTATTTATCGTTTGTCATCTACTAATCCGTGCAAGGCTGCTACGCACTTATGGGCTCGAAGGTGGCCCGTTGCACTAGTTGACTCGACGCCTTTGGAAAAGTGCAGCGTTACGGTCGGATATAGGCGGCCTTCTCGAACCAATGCCCCCACATTGTTTTCCGATAGGTTGGAATGGGTCGTTAGTCGGCGAGTCCGATTAGCTCATCAACCCGCTATTTTTAAGCCACGACGAGCCCGTCATTCATGTCCCAAGCCAACCTCACCTCCGCACGCGCCTGGCTTGATCGCCTCGACAAGTCACGTCACGCGATGACGCTGCTATTCCTAGCCTCCATGATGGAAACCTTGCTGATCCCCATCCCGATCGAGGTCATCCTCATCCCTTGGATGCTTTGCCACGCGGACCGTAAATGGCGAATCGCGACGGTCGCGCTGGCAGGGAACCTGACCGCAGCCACACTGGGTTACTACCTTGGTATGTTCGCGATGGATCAATGGGGCGACACGCTGGTCGGGCTCTTTGGCGGTGAGGCTGCGTACGAGGAATTCGACAAGCAGTTCCAGGAAGACGGTTTCATGGCAATCCTGGCCATCGGGATTGTCCCTATACCGTTTCAGATCGCCATGCTCGTAGCGGGCGCCAGCGCCTATCCCATCGTTCTCTTTCTCGCCGCTGCCTGTCTCGCCCGAGGGGCTCGTTATTTCGGTCTTGCGCTGTTGATAGCGGTGGCGGGCAAGGCGGCCCTGGATATCTGGAATCGACATGCCAAACCCATAGGTATTGCCGGGCTTGTGTTGTTTGGCGTGTGGGTATGGTTCAAATGGGGCGCTTGAGCCGCTGCGTCTTTAATAGCTGAAAAAAGCGCTTTGGCTCCGCGGTGGCGACTACTCGACTTTGGCCGTTTCAAGATAATCGCGATAGTAGTCCAGCGTGGCGAGGTTCTTGTCCTTGGCCTCAAACATCATGTCAAACCGGTCGAGGAATTCACGCGCATAAAGGTTGGTCCAGCGATTCCACATGCGTTTGCTGTGGCTGTAGAGGTCACGTTTGCTGACCTTTTCCAGCAGCGCCGGTATTTCCAGTTTCTCATCGACGTTGAATCCCAGCTCCATCAGGCTTTCCGGCGGCTGCGAGTAATGCATGGTCGGCCGTACACCGTGCCAGCTGTCGATGATGCGCGCCACACGCGGGTCCTGTGGGTCGATATACCGGTCTTCATTGATCCAGCAATGGTGGATGTCCAGTACCACTGGCGCAAGGTCGGCAAGCTGGAGGCAGTCGTCGACGCCGTAGGTCTTTTCCTCGTTCTCGAAGGTGATGCAATTACGCGCCTCGGTAGAGAGTCGCGGCCAGATCGTGCGGATGCCTTCGCCGCCCAGGCGACCGGCAATGTGCACGTTGCATTTGAAGTCCTGGAACTGCCGACCGAAGCCCATCATGCGGATCATGTCGGCGTGATATTCGAACTCGGCCAGGCTGTTCTCGACGACCTGAGGCTTGTCCGAGCCGAGCACGCAATATTGACCCGGGTGCAGCGACAGCCTGATGCCGGCTGCTCGGGCACGCTTGCCAATCAGGGCAAAGCCTTTCTCCGTCGCTGCTTGCACCTCGGCCTGACGGTAGAAGTCGGCTGCTTCCGGATGGCTGTAGAACGGCAGCAAGTCGCTGCTCAGGCGCAACATGCGCAGTGGTGGTGGCAAGGTCTCGACGTATTCGAGCAAGCGCAACTGCGCGGCCAGGTTGTGTTCGATGATGCCATTCAGCTTCTCGCGCGCCGCGTCCTGCGACACGCTGTTGAGCCAGCGCAGCGTGGTCGAGCGCGGATTGAAGGCGCGTTCGATGGTTTCCAGCTCCTTCAGCGACTCGCTGTGGCCGGGGTGTCGGTACATGCAGGCGAAACCGATTTTGTACATAAATGACCTATGCCGGACGGCTGGTGTAGCCGCTACAAGTGACTGTCTTGTTTAGTACTCGGACGCTGCGGCAGGTGCCCTGCCTCTGATGAACAGTCGACCGCCGCGGCCCGAACGTGATGTGTACACCCAGTGGGGGCAGCAAGGGTCGCATCCGTATCTTGGTCCGTACACAGGAGCGTCGAGCCATCGTCCCGCAGGCACGGTGATGCAGTCGGGGATAAGTGATTGCTGGTCGACGTGACCATTGCTCGCTCGGCCATCAGTCAGCGATGAAAAACCCGTAACATATCAACCACCTGTTGACGCCTTGGTTGTTTATTTCAATGTTTTCTGCCGTCAAGCGCTACAAGCTCCTGGTGTCGGGTGCCTTGGCGCGTTGTTTCCCTCGTACCTCCGCTTATCTGCAGTCGGAAGAGGAGCTGTTAGTGCGGCGCTGGCCGAACGCCGTGTCCAAACAGACGTTGCCTCGTACGAGCAAAAAGTCAGCTGCAGCTGCGAAGATCGGCCGTACGACCAAGTCCCCTGCGGGGGCAGCTACCCCAGCCAAGCCCCGCGCAAAAGCTCGCAAGCCGGCCAGTGAAGGCATTTATGGGCCGGCTAAGTTGACGGTCGATGAGCAGCAGATTCAGGCAATGCGTCTTCGTGTCGGTCGCGCGGTAGAGGCTGGCGTGATCTGCGCGCCGTCGGATGAGCAATGGGCAATGATCCTCGAAGACAGCCCAGTGACGCGCATCTTCGCTGGTGCCGGCTCGGGCAAGTCCACCACCCTGGTGCTGCGTGTGGTGTTCATGCTCTGCCATTTGGGCATCGCGCCAGAACGGCTGACCGTCATTTCCTTCACTAATGCATCCTGCACTCAACTGCGCGAACAGCTGATCCGGGTGCTGGGATTCTGGAATTTCGATTTCGATCCCGCTAGTGCGCGGCAGTGCGTTAGAACGTTCCATTCGGCCATGGCAGCAATGACCAGGGACGTGCTGGGCAAGCCGGTCTGGTTCGAGCAACTGGACGAAAAGGGTGCCTCGCCTCTAGATCTGGATAACCCCCTGACCGCTTCACGCATGCGGCCGGCACAACAGCGACTGCTCAAACAGGCTTATCAGTCCTGCTATGCCGAAGAGGATCGTTTTCGCACGTTGGTGCACGAGCTACTGCGCTTGCCATTGCCAGACGATAAAAAGCGCGCCCCAAAGGCGCCTCTGGACGTATTCAAGCTGGCCGGTGAGTTCACCCCTGCGCCGCTGTTCGAGGCGTTCTACGTGCAAGCCGGTTTTATCGAAAGCATTGGTATTCGCATCGACCAGATGCAACCCGCCCGACTGCAGGGTTCGTCGGTGGAACGTGCCTTCAGCGAGGCCTTGGTGCTGTTCTGGCGGCATTTCCAGGCGCTGCTCGCATCTCAGGGATTGACCACCTTCAACGGTGCGTTCCAAGCCTTGACCCAACGTCTTGCGGCGGCCGACCGCAGTGTGTCGTCAGCGGCATTGACGCCGTTCAGCCACTTGCTAATCGATGAATTTCAGGACATCTCGCCGCAGATCGTGCAGTGGCTACAGGCGCTGCACCGTGCGCTGTCGAGCCAGGGCGAGGCCGTCAGCTTGATGGCCATTGGCGACGACTGGCAGTCGATCTACGGCTGGCGCGGCAGTTCGCCGGAGCTGTTCATGGATTTCGACAAATACTTCCCTGGCCGCGGCGCATCGAAGAAGAGCAGGGTGCTGATGCTGGAAACCAACTACCGTTCAATCGAGCCAGTCATCCGCGATGGCGAGGCCGTGTTGAGCGGGGTGACGTTCAAGCAGACCAAGGTCAGCCAAGCGGCCAAGGCGACGCAACAGGGCGATCATGGCGTAAAACTGGTAACTCGCTTCGATGTGAAGAGCCGGCTGCCAGAGCTGATCTGCGAGATCCAGGCCCAATGCGAACATGTTGCCGCTCGGCCGAATGCTGACCGCAACGCGGTACTGGTACTCAGCCGGCGCAACGAGCCATTGCGGGCCATCGAGGCGCAGCTGGACCGCAAGCTGCCGGTCAAGACCTACACCATTCATCGCGCCAAGGGCCTGCAGGCTGAGGTCGCGATCATCGTCGATGATTGTCTGCCAGCCGAGCGCCATCCTTTGCGAAACGCGCTGTATGCCTACTCAGGTTTTTTCCGTAACAGCTATGACCAGGCGATGGCCGACGAGAGCCTGCGCCTGGCTTACGTGGCGATCACCCGTGGCGTTAGCCGGGTGTTCTGGTATACCCAGAAAGTTCAGGGCGCAACGCGGCTGCTAGCCGACCATCGCAAGGCGCAATGAGTAAGGCCGGCTGGCGGCCGATAGCCGTCAGAAGCTAGGGTGAGGGCGCTTGAATCTGATATCGACGCACGGGAGCACATCGAATGCTGAAACTTTGGGGCCGGACTAACTCGACCAACGTGAAAAAAGCACTCTGGTGCCTGGAAGAGCTGAATATCGAATACACCCGTGTCGATGCCGGCGGAGTCTTTGGGGTGGTTGGTGAGGCGGACTACATTGCGAAGAATCCCAACCAGCTGGTGCCTTGCCTGGAGGATGGCGAATTGGTGCTGTGGGAATCCAACGCCATCGTTCGTTATCTGGCGGCGCAGTACGGTGAGGGCATCTTGTGGCAGGTCGATCCGGCGCAACGCGCCGAGGCTGACAAGTGGATGGACTGGGTCACCTCGTCCCTGGCTGCGCCGTTTCGCACGGTGTTCTGGAACATGGTGCGCACCGCGCCGGAGCAGCGCGACATGCCTGCGGTGCACGCCGCAACAGCAGAGTGCTGCAAGTTGCTGGCGATCGCCGACCGAACACTGGCGAACCAACCCTACCTGTCCGGAGCGTCGTTCGCCATGGGTGACATTCCGCTGGGTTGTTTCGCCTATGCCTGGTTCGAGATGCCCATCGAACGTCCTGACCTGCCGCACCTACGGGCCTGGTATGAGCGGCTTCAGCAGCGTAGGGCGTATCAGATCGCTGTTGTTACGCCTTTGACATGATGCGGCGCGCCCGGGCCCGTTTGAAGACGCTTCAGCGCTGACATCTGTAGGGAATTCAGTCTTCGGTCAACCTGGGGTCACCTGACCGAAAACTTGCCTGATCAGCAGTGGCAACTGTTCACCAGCCGGCCCGGCCAATGCAAATTCCCGCTCGCTGTGATCGGTTTGGGGTTGCGGATTGACGTGGACGACCACAGCACCGGCGCGCCAGGCCAAGCCCGGAACCTCGGCGGCGGGGTAGACCATCCCAGACGTGCCGACGGAGATCAGCAGGTCGCACGATTGCGCGGCAGCGAAAGCGGTGTTCATCGCCTCAGTTGGCAGGCTTTCGCCAAACCAGACCACACCTGGACGCAGCTGACCACCGCATGCCGCGCAACGTGGCGGCTCCAGACGGCGGCCACCTTCGGGCTCGTCCGGCATGGTCGGCGATGTGTCCGGGCGTTCACCGCAGTTGAAACAGCGAGGCTGATGGAGGCTGCCGTGCAAATGGTTAACGTCGGTGCTGCCGGCTCGCTCATGCAAATCGTCGACGTTCTGGGTGACGAGCGTGAGACGGGGGACGTGCCGAGCCAATTCGGCAATCGCCATGTGGGCGGGGTTCGGCTGAGCCTGCAGCACCTTCATGCGCCGCCACTCGTACCACCCCCAGACCAGAGCCGGGTCAGCTCGGAAGGCTTCTGGCGTAGCCAGCGATGCGGCGTCGAAGCGTTCCCACAGGCCAGTGAGCGAGTCGCGAAATGTCGGAATGCCGCTTTCTGCTGACACGCCTGCGCCTGAAAAAACCACAACGTGCCTGGCTCGGTGCAGCGCGTCGATCAGTGGGTCCGGGATCATAGACTGACTCCTTTGCATCAGCGGCTAAGCGGGCATGGATCGATACCACTGAGGACACCGATACGCCAGCGGCAGCGATTTCTCCCAGGTCTTGCTCGGCTACTTCGACTGTTCAAGCTCCATCCCTGGGATGGTTTAGAGACTTGTTACATGCCACTGATTGATGCGCACAACAGGGAGCATGTCAGCCTGATGTTTCAGTGAAAGCGCAACTCCGCGAGGGGTAGCAAGCGATGGCCTCAGGGCGCCAGTGTTCAACTGGGCCCTAAGGAATTCGGTCAACGAATGGCGAAGCGACCGCTGAGTGTGCCAAGTCGAGAAGCCAGTGCACTCAACCCGGCACTGTCCTGCTCCAGCTGGCTCGCATCCACGGCATTCTGTTCGGCAATCTGCTGAACGCTCTGCAGGTGACTGGCGATATCCGCAGAGACCGCGGTTTGCTCATGGGTGGCAGCGGCTATCAGTTCATTCATGTGGCTGATGGCTTCGATTTCCTGCGCCATGGATTCCAGCAGTACAGTAGTTTTCTGACTGTCGTCGACGCAGCGGGCCACGCTCAGTCGGCTGTCTTGCATCGAATCGGCCGCTTTTCGGCTGCTCTGCTGCAGGCGTGTGATGATCTCCTGGATCTCGCGGGTCGAGGTCGCCGTTTTCTGCGCGAGGTTACGTACCTCATCGGCTACCACGGCAAACCCTCGACCTTGCTCCCCGGCCCGAGCGGCTTCGATAGCGGCGTTCAAGGCCAGGAGGTTGGTCTGTTCAGCGATGCTGCGGATCACTTCCAAAACGCGGCCGATCTGCTCGGACTGTGCGGCCAGGTCTTGCATGACCTCGTCGGTTCCGTCGATGCGGTGCGCCAGCAGGGTGATCTCCTCACGGCTAGTCAGGACCGATTGGCGCCCCTGTCCCGCCTTCGCGTTTGCAGCCTGTGCCGCCTGTGAGGCCCGATCGGCGTGGCCGGCAACTTCCTCGATGGCGGTCGACATCTGTTGCATCGCATCGACCATTTGTGCGGTTTCACCCAGTTGCAGGTCAGCACCATTACGCATTTGCCGGGTGGCAGTGTTCAGGCTGCCAGCCGTGCCGTCGAGGCCGCGCGCATCCGCTACCACCGCACTCACCAGTTCGGAGAGTTGATCGAGCAAGTGATTGAACCGCTCGCCCACAGGGCCACTGGCAGCAGAGCGCTGGTTGAGGTCGATCCGTTCGGGGTTGCGGGTGATCTCTGCCGCAGCGCGGAGCAATGCCTCGCCTTCGCTCGCTTCGGCATTGGCGCGCACCGCCAGGTAAATGAGGATGGCACTCTCAAGCACCACATAAAACGCATGCAGGAAGACCTCGCCCCAATTGCCCTCAGGCATCAAAAACACACCGGCACCTTGTTGCTGCAGTGCAAAGAAGGACAAGTGATGCACTGCAATGGTCGCAGCAGCCACGACGATGGGCAGCCAGTCCCGGTAGTACACCAGAAACGCGAGCAGGGCGAAGATGCCGAAGTGCATTTCCAGCATGCCGTGTTCCTGGTTGATGTGCAGCGCTGACATGACCATGAACGCTGCACCGATGAGGCAACGCATCAACCGCTCGCCTGCAATCAGTGCGTTGAGCACCGTCATCGCGAGGGCGGTACCGCCGCCAATGACGAAGGCCTGTGCCCAGCTGCCACTCATCGCAGCCAGACCGAGCGCATATACGAAGAGAAACCACAGCACGCCGAGCATGATGCGGTCGGCCTTGCGGTAATGGTCCTGCATGGTGATGGTCGTGTTGCTCATAGAGTGTCTCTCGTAAAGCGCTCGGGCGCGCATTGCTATATCGGCTGGGCTTGAACTGGCTATCAGACCGTTCATCGCCTCAGCGGCAATGTGTGGCTTTAAACAAGCGGGTTGCTTTAGGGCAGGGCGCTCAACCCAGTTCACACGGCACGTCGGTGACGCTCAACGGTGCGGGGTAGGCTGGTTCTATGGGACGAGCCAGAAGCTTCGCGTCGGGTTCACGCGATCCTCCGATGCAGCCATCTAATCATCGAGCCAACGACGGGGACGTGTTGATAAAGCAGGGCGCCCGCGTCGAAGTAGTCGCGATGACGCACCACTTTGCCTGCAGCGTCCCAGCGCAGCATGGTGCAGCCTTCCAGGCTGATGAGCTGGCCTTGGTTGAGGCGGGGGTGACGAAAACTCATGATCCAGCGTAGATAGCCTTCGCCTTCGCGCACCTCGTCGAAGGCGAAGAATGCGAAGTCGAGGGCAGTGACGTTGGCGTAAAGCTCCGCGAAATACTCGTGCAGTTCGGCCAGCCCGCAGATTTCATGCAGCGGATCTGTGAAGTGAACGTTTTCTGCATAGAGCTCACTCAGGCGGTCGAGGTTATGAGCATTAAGCTGGGCGAAGTTGGCCGAGAATTGCTGCAGAAAGCCGCTCACAGCGCCTCCCCCAGTTGCCTGAAGGCCGTAAGCGCGCGGTCCCGGCTCATCGGCAGGTCGATGATAGGGGTCGGGTAATCGACTGCAGCAAACAGACCGTTGAGTTTCGCAGGGTTGTGAATCGCGCGTTTGTCCAACTCGGCCAGCTCAGGCAGCCAACGCCGCAAGAAACGGCCGTCCGGGTCGAACTTGGCAGACTGACTGAGCGGATTGAACAGTCGGAAATAGGGCACCGAGTCGGTTCCCGTCGAGGCGCTCCACTGCCAGCCGCCATTGTTGGCTGCGAGGTCGCCGTCGATCAGGTTTTGAATGAACCACCGCTCACCTTCACGCCAGTCGATGAGCAGGTTCTTGCTCAGAAACATGGCGACGATCATGCGCAGGCGGTTATGCATCCAGCCGGTCGCCAGCAACTGACGCATTGCCGCGTCGATGATCGGAAAACCGGTACGGCCCTGCTGCCAGGAGGCCAGCTCATCGGGTGCGTGACGCCAGGGCAGGGCTTCGGTTTCTCGCCGGAAGCCTCGGCCCATCGATACGTGTGGATAGCCCACCAGGATATGTTTGTAGAACTCGCGCCAGAGCAGCTCATTGATCCAAGTGACGGCACCTGGATTGCCGCTGTCGTGTTCACCGCGATTTGCTCTCAGCGCGGCATGCAGACATTGCCGAGGCGAAACGACGCCCGCAGCCAGATAGGCGGAAATCTGGCTGGTACCAGGCTCGGCAGGGAAGTCACGACGCTGTTGATAGTCTGCAAGGTCATCTTCAGCGAACTGGGCGAGGCGCAGCTGGGCGAAGTCTTCGCCTGCCGGCCACAGCGAGCGCAGATAATCGCTGGGTTGGGCGAATCCATCGACTGTCTGCGGTACCGAGTCGCTGGGAATCAGCAGCAATGCCTGGCGATCCGGAACGGGTAGACACGCGGGAAGTGACCCTGCCAGCCGGGCATAACACACCTTTCGAAACTGGCTGAAGACTTTGAAGTAGCCACCCGACTGCGTAGTGATAGTTCCTGGGGCAAACAGCAGCTGATCAAGGTGGCGACGCATGCTTGTGGGGGTTGCATGAAGCGCTTTGGCGACTGCCTCGTCACGGCGCTGCTCGTTCACTCCATACTCGTCATTGACATGCAGGGTACCGATCTCATGGGTGCGGCAAAGGTCGGCAATCACTGCGGGCACTGCCTGCCAGTCTTGAACGGTGCGGATCAGCAACGGAACGTTCAGTTCTGAGAGGCGTAGCGACAGCTCAGCCAGGTTGCGTAGCCAGAAATCGACCTTGCAAGGCGCATCGTCATGGGCATGCCATTGGCCCGGCGTGATCAGATAGAGCGCCAAAGTGGGGCCGGCGCTCATCGCGGCTGCCAGGGCGCTGTTGTCACTGACGCGCAAGTCGGTGCGTAGCCAGAGAAGCTGGTTCATTCCAGATACCCTTTAGGGTTTTCAAGCAGCGACCCAGCCTGCAGGGCTTCGAGCGCGGCGAGCGGGTCAACGGCGAGGGTCAGGCCGGGTATGTCACGCAGTTCAGCAAAGTGAATGCTGGCTGCCGGCCCCGCCAGCAGCAGCGGCATGTCTTCCGGGTCGGCCAGCCGGGGCAGATGCCGCTTGAGGTAGCCGCTGTCCAGTGACTGGCTGGCATACAGCAGCAGACCCCGCGGTTTGATTCGCTCCAGGGCCAGTGGCAGTTCCGCCAGTGGTACAGACCACTCGATCACCTCGGCAGCGCAACCTGCACTGGACACCAGCCAGGCGCTGAGCCACAGCCCCGGATCGAAGCGCTGATCGCACAGGGTCGTCAACAGCAGCGGTGCGCCGCCATGCTGACGGTTGCTGTGATAGATGCGAGTGCCCAGTTTGGTTCGCAGCCACGAACAGAACAATCCACGCTCGACTTCTGCGCCGAAAGAGCTGGTCCAGCGTTGTTCGAGACTCAGCAGCAGTGGCAGCAACAGGTGCTTGCACAAGGTCAATGGCGGATACAGCGAAAGCGCACGGTTAAAACTGTCGTCGAGCTGTCGTTCGGAGAGTTCGGTGACGGCCAGGAACATCTGGTCATGCAGACCGCCCCATGGGCTGTGCTCGTTCAGATTGAGAGTCTGGCGAGCATCCAGCAACTGCTTGACCTGGCCGACGGCTACGCCCCGATTCAGCCACTTGAGAATGCTCTGGATCCGCTTGACGTGGCTGTCGTCATAGAGCCGATGGCCCTTGGGTGTGCGGCGCGGCACGATCAGCCCGTAGCGCCGTTCCCACGCACGCAGCGTGACCGGATTGACGCCGGTGAGGCGCGCAACTTCCCTGATCGGGAACCAGCCGTCTTCACGGCTCACATTGATGTCGTCATCAACAGTCAGGGTCATGTCTAGATGCCGTTGCGCAGGCTGAGGTCTTCGGGGTGCGGCTGCAGATATACCTGGCTGGCCACATAGCGATCCGGATGACGGCGGAAGTGATGCTTGAGCAATGTCATCGGTACGACGAGCGGCACGATGCCCTCGCGGTATTGGCTGATAAGGCGTTGCAGTTCCTGCTTGTCGTCGCCGCAAAGATCGTTCTTCAAGTACCCGCTCAGGTGCTGCAGCACATTGCTGTGGGTGCCGCGCGATGCGGTGGTCTTGAGCGCGGCCATCAGCTGGCTGAAGTAGATCGGTGCGAACTCATCGAGCGGCTTTATGCCCACCGTTGCGACCATCCGGCCGAGGGCTTTGTATTGCCCAGGGTTGGTCGCCATCAGCTGATACTTGTGACGCGAGTGAAATTCGACCAGTGCCTTGCGGGTAAGCCCGGCTTCGAGCAAACGCTGCCATTCGGCGTAGGCAAAAATTCTTGTGAGGAAATTTTCTCGCAGTACGGGGTCGTTCAGCCGACCGTCTTCCTCGATGGGCAGGTCCGGTCGCGCTTCCATCAGCGCATGAGCGAACAGGCCGGTGCCGCCGCCGTCAATGGGATGCCCATTGGCTTGGTAGACCTTGACCCGTTCCATCCCGCAGGAGGGGGATTTCTGCATCAGGATATAGCCGCTGATATCGCTCAGTTCGCGAGCGATCTGCTTGCCGTATGCAGTCAGGGCTTCGCTTACGTCCAGCTCCGGGTG
The DNA here is from genome assembly GCF_902506445.1 of Pseudomonas sp. 9Ag. NCBI lineage: Bacteria > Pseudomonadati > Pseudomonadota > Gammaproteobacteria > Pseudomonadales > Pseudomonadaceae > Pseudomonas > Pseudomonas sp. 9Ag. The sequence continues at coordinate 1,569,647 of NZ_LR733836.1, read as the reverse complement.
CACGGTGCCCACTGCGCGAGGACTGTCGGGATCACCGACCAGACGGATTGGCTCACGGGGCGTGCCGAGACCTATGGCGACCTCAGGGCAGACCGGCACGAATTCGAAATGCCTGGCCAACGTTTCGCTGCATAGGCGCGATTCCTTATGGCCACCATTGAAACGCACCGGGCTGCCCAGCAGGCAGGCACTGATACCGACTTTGATCGGGGGACGAGAGCTATTAGGCATGTGATCGACCTCGCTGCACTTGTACAGGTAGGGTTTTCTGTACAATATGAGGCCATCATAAGTGGTTACTTGTACAAGTCAATACTACATGTACAAGATTCCGTGAGGCAGCTGATGCTGCCTGCCAAGCGCCTACTTTAACGCCACCCGAACAGCCATTGCTGATCGTCGCGCAGGACCTGCCAGTCGATCCACTGGCTTCGTTGAGTGAGGACAGCCTGAAGCTCAACTTGCAGCAGAACGTCGTTTTCATCCCGCAACAGCTCGGTAATGAGGAAGTGCTTTTCCTTGTTTTGGGGCGTAGTGGACGTCCACTTGGAAAGCAGCAGTTTGTCTGGATTGAATCGATTCATAACGACCGGACACCTGAAAAGACTGAAAGAGCACTGGCAGCCTGTTGAGTAGTTGTACATAGACTACGCTTGCATTACCAAGTTATACAGCGTTTGATTTCTGTATAGGTGTGGCGTCAGAATGTAGCAGCCCGCTGAGTCATTGGTGCGGGCCCACAGCTGAGATGCGGAGGCTGCAATGAACATATTGCTCACCGGCGGGACTGGCCTAATTGGTCAGGCGCTGTGTAAACACTGGTTGCCACAGGGGCATCGGCTCTGGGTCTGGAGTCGGTCACCCGAGCAGGTTGCGGAGCGTTGCGGCGAGTCGGTAAAAGGCATTGGCGAGCTTCGCGAACTGGACCAGGTCCAGCTCGATGCAGTTATCAATCTGGCAGGTGCACCGATTGCCGATCGGCCTTGGACCAAGTCCCGTCGTTTGCTGCTGTGGAACAGTCGCATCAAACTGACCGAGCAGCTGGTGGAATGGCTTGCGACGCGGCAGCAGAAACCCAGTGTGCTGATTTCCGGCTCGGCGGTCGGTTGGTATGGCGACGGTGGTGAGCGGGAACTGAGCGAGGACGACAGCCCGGTTACCAACGATTTCGCTAGCCAGCTGTGTGCTGCCTGGGAAGAGAGTGCAATGCGAGCGGAGTCGTTGGGCATTCGCGTGGTCCTGATCCGGACCGGCTTGGTGCTGGCACCTCAAGGCGGCTTTCTGCAACGTCTCAGGCCGCTGTTCGCGCTTGGGCTTGGCGGCAGACAGGGCAATGGCCGTCAGTGGATGCCTTGGATTCACATAGACGATCAGATCGGCCTGATAGATTTTCTGTTACACCAGCCCGAAGCAGGCGGCCCCTACAATGCGTGCGCACCACAGCCGGCACGCAATGCCGAGTTTGCTAAAGCCTTCGCAGCGAGCATGGGGCGTCCGGCAATACTGCCGGTGCCTGCGCTGGCCTTGAAGGTCGGCTTGGGCGAACTTTCCGGGCTGATCCTTGGCGGACAAAAAGTGCGACCGTTGCGATTGCAGGTCGCAGGATTTCAGTTTCGTTTCGTGACATTGGATGCGGCATTGGCAGACCTGCGCAAGGCGTGACCGCTGTGTGAAAATAGCGTCGCGGCCCAAGGGGTGCGGCGCGATCCATTAAATCAGTAGTTGGAAATGTGCATGTCCGAGCAGGCGTTGTTGTTGGTCAATCTGGGTTCTCCGGCGTCCACCGAAGTGGCCGATGTTCGCCGCTATCTCAATCAGTTTCTGATGGACCCTTATGTCATCGACCTGCCTTGGCCCGTTCGCCGGCTGCTGGTCTCGCTCATCCTGATCAAGCGCCCGGAACAGTCGGCACATGCCTATGCATCCATCTGGTGGCCGGAAGGATCACCTCTGGTGGTGCTGAGCCAACGCCTGGCCGACGCTGTTCGGCCGTATTGGAAAGAGGGCCCGGTCGAGCTGGCGATGCGCTATGGCGAACTGTCCATTGAGCGCTCGCTCTTGAAATTGGCAGGGCAGGGCATCAGGCAGGTCACTCTGGCGCCGCTGTATCCACAATTCGCGGACAGCACCACGACCACCGTCATTGAAGAGGCACGGCGGGTGATTCGCGAACGCGGCCTCGACATTCAGCTGTCCATTCTGCAGCCGTTTTTCGACCAGCCGGAATATCTCGAGGCGTTGGTTGCGAGTGCTCAACCGCACCTGGAACAATCGTTCGACCACCTTCTGCTGAGCTATCACGGCTTGCCTGAGCGGCATTTGCGCAAGACGGATCCGACCGGCGCGCATTGCCTGAAAACCGATGATTGCTGCCAGCGTGCCGAAGGCGCGGTGCTCGCCAGCTGCTACCGCGCGCAGTGCATTCAGAGCGCAGCGGCATTTGCCGAGCGTGCCGGCTTGCACCCCGAACAGTGGTCGGTGTCATTCCAGTCACGACTGGGGCGTGCCAAGTGGATCGAGCCCTATACCGAGGCGCAGCTCGAAGAGCTGGCGGCCAGAGGCGTGAAGAAGTTGCTGGTGATGTGCCCGGCCTTCGTGTCCGACTGCATCGAAACGCTTGAGGAAATCGGTGATCGAGGCCGCGAACAGTTCGTTGCGGCCGGTGGTATGGATCTACAGCTGGTCCCTTGCCTGAATACCCATGAGCAGTGGGTGCAGGCGCTGGTCACCCTGTGTCGCCGGGCCCCGCTGGCGCTGTAAGCGGCCCATCTCGGCGTGAGGTACGCGAATGCGACCCTCACGCCACGGGTTCGAGCTCCAGCGCTTCGAACGCTTCTAGCGGCACGGGACGGCTGAACAGATAACCCTGGAACATGTCGCAACCATTGGCGACCAACAGTGATCGCTGCTCTTCCGTCTCGACCCCTTCGGCGATCACTTCCAGATTGAGCCCGGAGGCAAGCGCGCAGGTGGCACGGATGATGGTCTGGCTGCTGACATCATCGACCAGCTGACGAACGAACGACTGGTCGATTTTCAGTTGGTCGAGCGGCAACCGCTGCAAGTAGGCCATGGACGAATAACCTGTGCCGAAGTCGTCGATCGAGAACCGAATGCCGTGCTGCTTCAGCGTCCTCATTCGAACTACCGCTTCTTCCATATCATCGAGCAACAGGGATTCGGTAATTTCAAGCTTGAGCAGTCGCGGATTGGCACCGGTGCGTTCGAGCAACGCGAGCACACGATCAACGAAGTCGGCCTGATAGAGCAGACTTGCACTCAAGTTGACGGCAAGCGTCAGTGTCGCCCAGCGCGGCTGTTTGGCCCAAGCGGCGAGCTGTTCGCAGGCCTGGGTGAGCACCACGAAATCCAATGTCTCGATCAGCCCGGCCCTTTCGGCCGGCCCGATGAAGTGGAAAGGGCTGAGCAAGCCGCGTTGCGGATGCTGCCAGCGAACCAGAACTTCAGCACCGACGATCCCACGATGGCGTTCAATTTGGGGCTGGAAATGAATCACAAACTCGCCCGCTGTCAGGCCGCGGCGGATTTCGTCTTCCAAGCGCAGGCGTTCTTGTACAGCCTGCTGCATGCGCGGGTCGAAGAAGCGCAGGGCGTTCTTGCCGGCCTGTTTGGCTTCGTACATCGACATGTCGGCGCGCTTCATCAGCTCTTCTGCGTCCCCGTCATTGCTGTTCAGCAAAACCACACCAATGCTGGCGCTACTGTGCAGCAACAGGGCGCCCAGTCGGTAAGGCTGACCCAATGCCGACAGAATCCTTTCGCCTATCTGCTCGGCCTGGGCTGCTGCGTATTCCGCCTTGGCATCCAGATCTTCGAGCATGACCACGAATTCGTCGCCGCCGAGGCGGGCAACGGTGTTGATGCCACGGACCTCACCGCTCAGGCGTTCGGCCACCATGCAGAGCAATTGGTCGCCGGCCTGGTGGCCATGAAGATCATTGATGTTTTTGAAGTTATCCAGATCGATGAACATCAGCGCGCCGTAATGCTGGCTGCGTACAGTGGCTGCCAGGGCCTGCTTGAGGCGATCGAGCAACAGGCGACGGTTGGGCAGGCCGCTCAGGGGGTCGTAAAAAGCGAGGTTATGAATGCGTTCTTCGGCTTGCTTGCGTTCGGTTATGTCGGTGAAGGCCGCCACGTAGTTGGACACAGCGCCCTGAGCGTCGAGCACGGTGCTGATCGACAGCCACTCGGGGTATACCTCGCCAGTCTTGCGGCGGTTCCAGATCTCGCCCTGCCACGCCCCTGTCTGCTGGATACTGCGCCACATGGTCAGGTAGAAATCGGGCGCGTGGCGACCGGAGGCGAGCAGGCGCGTGTCTTGTCCGATGGCCTCGTCTGCGCTGTAGCCGCTGATCTCGGTGAATGCCTGGTTAACCTGCAGAATGCGGTTCTTGGCGTCGGTGATGATCATGCCCTGCTGGGATTCGAAGGCGATTGCGGCGATGCGACGCTCCTGTTCGGCTTTGGCACGCTCGCTGATGTCACGGCTCAAACACACCACGGCTGGCTTGTACGGTTGCGCCAGTGGCAGGCGCTGGGCGCGTACTTCGAATATCTTCAAGCCGTTTGCGGTCTGGATAGAATATTCAAGCAGGCCGGGTGTGCCGCTTGAAAGTGTGTCACGAATCAGTTCGCGGAAGCGTTCTGCCTGGATGGGAGGGAGCACATCATCCACAGTCTTACCGATCAGGTTTGGGCTGCCTCCTTGAAGCAGCGACGAGTCGTTGGCGATCACCTCCAGGTAGCGACCGTCCTCATCAAGCACCAACAGCACGTCGGGGATCGCCTGAGTGATCGCCCTCAAACGTGCCTCACTGAGATGCATCGCACGTTCGATCTGGTCGCGTCTGAGCAGATCGGCCAATAGCAGACCTAATAGCATTACCGCTGTTGGCAGCACCAGCAACATGGGCACCGCAACCTGCTCGAGTGTAGGTGCGACAAGTTGAGCCGGTAACAACAACAGTGAGGCTACGACACCGCCATGCAGGACCAGGCCAAAGATCAGCAATTGCCAGCTGCCGACGGCGATCTGGCCGCGGCGATGGAAGTGACGGTAGGCAAGTCCCAGGGCGATGGGTAGCAGTACGTTGATCAACCCGACCCAGACGCCTACGCCACCCACCCACAGCCGATACGCGCCGGCAACCAGACCCGCGATACCCGCGGCGATCGGGCCTCCAAACAAGGCCGCCATGCTCAGCACAACAGTGCGCGCATCGAAGATGACACCGTCCTGGACGGATATGGGCATCAGCATGCCAACGATGCAGGCTCCGCCGAACCAGATGCCGGCCGTGCATTGCGCCCATAGCTGGTGGCTCTGGCCCCAATGACGCGCGGTAACCGATAGCAGCCAGCAAAGCGCAAGCAGCACCGTTGCGTTTTCAACGAAAGCGTAGGAAGTCAAAGAAGCGGACCTGAATTCAGCCGCCGTCCAAGTTGGCGGGAATGTAATGGCAGATGGCAATTATTCGTGTTTTCCCAGCAGTCTGCATCAATAAATGCACTTTCTGGTCACAAGTGTTGCCGCGACTTCAGGCTGAAGCGCCTACCAGCCTTATCGGCAGCCCTGATGAAGGCTGAAGTGCCACGGAGCACAGGCCGACATGCGGCACACTGGTTAGCTTTGGAGGGCCGCAAGCTGCTCCCGGAGTTGCTGGACTTCGGCTTCAAGCTCACGGACTCGTTGCTTGGCTTCGACTTCCGGGGTGACGTCCTTCTGGATACCGATGTAATAGGTGAGCTGATCACCCTCGTTAAACACAGGTGTAATGGACAGTTCGTTCCAGAAGGCACTGCCGTCCTTACGGTAGTTACGAATAATCTGGCGGCAGGGAGTGTTGCTTCGAACTGCTTCACGAATCGCTGCAAGACCCGGCTGGTCACGGTCGTCCGCCTGCAGGAAACGGCAGTCCTGGTAGAGGATGTCGTCGACCTCATAGCCCGTGAGGCGCTGAAACGCAGGATTAGCGTAGATCAGAATATTGTCGTCGCCTTCCTGCTCGGCTACCACGATCCCGTCGTTGGAGGCTTCGATTACCAGTTGCAGCAGTTTGGCATTGATCATCAGGGTGTCTCTTGTGCGTTTTTCGGCATTCTAGAACAACTACCTGAAGGCTGGCACAAGGCTTTTTGTAGCGAGGCGGTTCTGCCGGTTGGCAAGTCGGTTGACGCCTCAACGGTGGCTGCGAAAGCGCTCAGTCGTTGCGCTCCCGCAGTGCCTGGTAAACGGCTGGGTTATTGGTTGCGAAGTTGCGGTCGCCATAGGCCGAGAGCCTCGGCACGGCCCCGGCAGATCTATAGGGGCTGGCGCAGAGCAGATGCTCCGGTACCGGCGGTAGAAAGTGCGGCCGAGCGATGGATAGCCCGTCAGCTGACGAGGGGAGTGGTTCAGGCGAGGCGTTGCCCGCCGCTGGCAGCGAGCGTAATGGAAACCGATTCGGCAAACCGCAGCGCATGTGGCTTGTCGACCTCGACCTCGGCGTACTCAACGCTGGGCAGGCGCATAACCAGGTCCAAGATTTCCTGTGTCATGCGCTCCAGCAGGCTGAACCGATTGTGCTCGACGTGGGAGATGACCGCTTTGGTCAGCGTCCGGTAGTTCAATGCAGTGTCTATGTCGTTATCGCGAACCGCATCGACGGCCTTGTAGAGCACCGTCAGGTTGATCAGCACGTCCTGCTTGTTGAGGATTTCATCCTCATTGATGCCGATGTAGGTGCGCAGACGTAAATCCTTGACGCGGATGCGGGCCATGCCGGATTCCAGACGAGGCATTAGCGATTCCCCCCAATTAGCTGCAGGAATTCCATTCGGGTGGTGCAGGACTCCCGGAAGGCACCCAACATCACCGACGTGTTCATCAGCGAGTTCTGCTTCTCGACCCCGCGCATCATCATGCACATGTGCTTGGCTTCGATGACCACCGCAACACCTGCTGCGCGAGTCACCTCCTGAATCGCCTCGGCGATCTGGCGGGTGAGGTTCTCTTGAATCTGCAAACGGCGCGCATACATGTCGACGATTCGTGCAATCTTGGACAGACCGAGCACCTTGCCGGTCGGGATGTAAGCAACGTGTGCTTTGCCAATGAAGGGCAGCATGTGGTGTTCGCAGAGAGAATAGAGCTCGATGTCACGGACGATGACCATTTCGTCGCTATCCGAGGCAAATAGGGCGCCGTTGACCACTTCCTCGAGGCTCTTGCCGTACCCATTGCACAAGTACTGCATGGCCTTGGCGGCGCGCTTCGGGGTGTCGAGCAAGCCTTCGCGCTGCGGGTCTTCACCGACCCCCAGAAGTATTTGGTGAAAATGGCCGGGTAGTTCGTTCATGGGTGATCCTCTGGGAAGCCATCCGTAGGCAAACCCTACGTGTTTGGGTCGTGGCGAAGGCGTCAATGGCGAGCAGCCTGTACAGCCTCGCTGGTGAGGCAAAGCTATACCAAATAATTTATCTGTACAATAAAATTACAACAGCCTGGCGCCATGAGATCAGAGCCTGAACCGCTGAACTGGCTTTATCTCCCGCGTCTTGTAGCGTTTTCTGAGCAGTTGAGCTGAACAATGCAGCACGCATGAGCATCTGTGCCTGTAGAGGTTTTTCTGGGCGGCAAGGTGTCAAAAAGGATCGCAACGGTCGGTACAACGGCTGCTGCCTTCGGGATGGGGTAGCCAGCCAAGATGAGGTCGCGCCAGGCTGAACAGCCAATAGGCGAGCAGGAGCAGGGGTCGTAACGGACGCCAACCCAGAGGCGCGGCCCATTTGCCAAGGCCTGCCGCGCGCCAGCTCCAGTAGGTCGCGTCAAGACCTGTAAGCCAGTGCCCATCGGCGCTGCGCGCGTGAAGCTTGCCGCGGAGCTGGTCAAGCGATCGCTCCTCGCTAACGAAACCAGGCGAACTGATGTCCACCAGTCGCAGGCGCTCCTGTGTGGCATGACGCCGCAACCAAATGACTTCGCGGGCACAGAGCGGGCAGGCACCGTCGACATAGAGCGTAAGCGGTAGCTTAGGATACATTGCACAATCCTGTACTTGTATAACTTCTGTACAGCCTATGCCTGCAGGCCCTGAGTTACAATGCGCCCATTCCTTTGCATGAGCTGTGCGCGTCATGACCGAATTTGCCCGTGCCTCTTCGCTGCTTTCTTCTTCATCCCTTAAGCAGGAAGAGTTGTTCCCGATCCGAGAGGTTTCACGCCTGACGGGTGTCAACCCGGTCACCTTGCGTGCCTGGGAACGACGCTATGGCTTGATCCAACCGACTCGCACCGAAAGCGGTCATCGCCTTTATTCGATGGCTGATGTCGAGGCGGTGCGCAGCATCGTGGCTTGGACGGAACGTGGCGTGGCAGTGAGCAAGGTGGGCAGCATTCTGTCACGCAGCGCTGCAACCCGAGCGGCGGTGCCGCCTGAACAGCAGGAGGCCGTCGCCGGCGAGTGGGGTGAATGGCAGGCTCAGGTGCAGCGGGCAGTGAGCAGTTTCGATGAGAGCCGCCTCGATCAAGTGTATGGACAGGTCTTCTCGACGTATCCACTACCCGTGGTATTTCAGGACGTGCTGTTGCCTTTGTGGCAACAGTTGCTGGTGCGCCAGGATGAGTTCGGTCAAACCAGCGAGTGGCTCTTCCTCGACAACTTCCTGCGTGCTCGCGTGTTGCAGCGGCTGCAACTTGCCCGAGCCCAGGCGCAAGATCGCGTGCTTTTGGCGGCTGTCCCTGGTCAATGCCGCGAACTGGAATTACTGATTGCCGGCCTGTTGCTTTCCAGCGACGAGGTCGCCGCCAGCGTATTGGCCATCGGCCAGCCATTGGATGAGCTGACTCTGATCTGCGAAAAAGTCCGCCCGCGCGCATTGGTGTTGTACTCCAACGTTCCGCCCAATGCAGCTTTGCTAAAGCAACTGGCCAAGCTTGCGCTGAGCCTCGACTGCCCCTTGGCTATGGCGGGCGAAGCGGCCGAGTTTTCTCAGGAAGGGCTGCGCGGATCGCCGATCGCCTGTCTGGGCAATGCCGGCAAACTGATGCAGCGCCGTCTGCTGCAGTTTCTCGATGGGCATCTGGACACCTGACGACCGCGGGCCTTGCCGAGCCTGATCAGGGTTTGATGCCTAGGCAGCATTGTGTCAAGCGAACCTCGGCGCGATCCTCCAACTCTCAGCCGGAACACTTGCCAATGCATTCGTCAGCCGATCCCGCCCAGCGACCACCGCAAAAAACCCTTACCCATGGTTTACGCGTGCGCCTGTTGCCGTTGGTTGGCAACTCGAAGGCGGCAGCACTGGTGCGAGTGCACGCCGGCTCTCATGACGCGCCGAGTGCCTATCCGGGATTGGCGCACTTTCTTGAGCACCTGCTGTTTCTCGGCAGTCACAACTACTCTGCAGCAGAAGGTCTGATGCCCTTCGTCCAACGGTGCGGAGGGCAGCTGAACGCCTCGACCCGAGAACGGCATACCGACTTCTTTTTTCAACTACCGGCCAGTCAGTTCGAAGAAGGTTTGCACCGTCTCCTGGATATGCTCGCCCATCCGCTGCTCGACCGCGGAGCGCAGCTGCGCGAACGCGAGGTGTTGCAGGCTGAGTATCTGGCGCGTGCGCAGGATGCCGAAACGCTGTGCGATGCGGCTTTCGGGCATGCAACCGATCCAGCCCATCCGTTCGGAGGCTTTCATGCGGGCAACCGCAGCACGCTGCCGATAGAGGACGCTGCCTTTCAGCAGGCGCTGCTTGGCTATCACCGGCGCTTCTATCACACCGGCCAGATCGAGTTACTGCTGGCCGGGCCTCAGGATGAGGACACGTTGCAGCATCTCGCCGAGCGGATGGACGCTGAACTTGCTAGCCATTCGTTCGTGCCACATGAGGCTCGCCCATTGCGCTGGAACGCCAACGCCTGGTTTCGCTTGCAACTCAGCAATGCCCAGCCACGCCTGCACCTGGCGTTTGTGCTTGATCAGTTGACGGAGCATGCCGGGCCTGCGCTGGATTATCTGTCTGTCTGGCTCGCCTCCGAAGCGCCAGGAGGTCTCTCTCAACGGCTGCGAGAAGCCGGACTGTGCCAGTCGGTAAAGCTGCGCACCCCATACTGGTATGCAGGGCAGGGCGTTGCGGTCATCGAGCTGTTGCTGACAGAGCGGGGGTTGGACGCTCGCGCCGCTGTCGTCGCTGCGGTGCTCGACTGGATAGGTTTCTTCTCGGATGACGCGCGTTGGCAGGCATACCGCGAGGAATACCAACTGATCCGTGAGCGAGGCCTGCAAAACGCGGAGCCTCTGGCACGGCTACGTTACTGGGTGGATCCGCAGGCATGGGGCCTCGATAGCGATGAAGCCGAGATTCGCCTGGCGCTGCGGTCGCTTACGGCGCAGATGCTAGGGGCCCCGCCACTGGTCCTAACCACCGACAAGAGCGACTGTCCGCCCATCGAAACCTGCGGTTTTCCGCTGCGCTTGAAAACGGAGCCGCCGCAGCAGACGGTCCCGGCTGACTGGCGCTGGCAACAACCCGCTGCGAATCCCTGGTTGAAGCCCAACATCGTTCGCCATGAGGCGGGTGCTATCACGCCTGCACTTCGTTGGCAGGGTCCGGAAGACATGAGCGGGCAGGGCGCCCTGTTTCTGCTCTGGCGTTGGGTGCGAGGCCAATCTTCCACAGCTTTGTGGCACACCGTGGTGCATGCCCTGCAGCCAGCTGTATGGGCTGCGCAGCAAGCGGGTGTAACGCTGCGCTTCGAGGATTTCGGGAGTGCCTGGTGTCTCAGGTTGGAAGGTTTTGCCGACGCCATACCGGCAATTCTCACTGACATTATTCCAGTGCTTGGCGCGCCGCCAGCCGCAGCGTTCGCCGAGGGCGTTGCACTGGCCGAGCGCGATGCTGCGCTCGGCAACGATGAGATGCTGATTCGCCAGTTACTTAAACATCTGCCTCGACTGCTGACGGACTCTGCTGCGGTTGACGGCCAGGCTGCGGACATCGGCCCTGGCTCACTGTCTCGGCTGTGGCAATCAGCTCAGTGGCATGGTCTGGCCATCGGCTTCGCGCCGTCCCTGGGTGGACCGCTGGCCGACGCCATCAAAGCATTGCCTGGAACGCCTGCGGTAATATCCCCTGATCGACGTACGCCCGCAGCTTTGAAACGTTGGTACGACGTCCGCGGCGTCAGCGCGATGGCCGAAACCGGATTCCTGTTGTTCTGCCCGTTGCCGGACCGCACCGCCAAGTGCGAGGCGTCCAGGCGGCTGTTAGCGCGAGTGATCGAAGCCGACTTCTTCCGGCGGTTAAGAAGCGAGTTGCAACTGGGCTACGCTATCTTCAGCCGCTTCTGTCAGTTCGGTGAGCATGTTGGAATACTTTTCGCGGTGCAGTCACCGAGGGCGTCGGCCAAGGAAATCCTCGTGCATGTCGTGAAGTTTCTCGACGACAGCGCGGTGAAACTGGCCGACCAAGCAGACATTGAGGTCGAGCGAGCTGCACGCCAGGCCGGTGACCAGCACGTAGCCAGCAGAGCAGACTTTCGCGCCCAAGCCGAACAGGCATGGCAGTGCCTGCAGGCTGGACATAAACTCGATCGACCTGCCGAAGTTGCCGCCGAAATGCGCATGCTTCAGCGACAGGATCTGATGGCAGCCCTGGATGCACTGCGCCGGGATGACGCCAGCTGGATAGCGGTGGCCAACGCGCCGGCCCCAGACTTGAGCTGGCGCTGACCTCAACAGCTCCTAAAAACACGCTCCGTTGGAACTGCCTGACCGCGCATATGCGTGTCCGGAGCTGCCGCCTTGCGTCTGCTGCTCTACTTAAGCGCAACGGCGTAAGACCTAAGCGCTACTCCGAACGGAACGGCAGGCAGGGCCTTAACGCCTGATTCGTTAAGCGTGGCGAAAGTAGTAGCCAGTCGCCGCCATTGGAGCGTATGGCCCTCCGGTTGTGCTTTCGATAATCCGCCTCGACACGACTGCCTGTCGTCACATCAGCGGAGAGCGCCATGCACAACAAGAAGAAAGCGGTTACCACACTATTGCCTTTGGCTCTGGCCAGCGCGATTGGCATGACCCTAAGCCAGTCGGCAGTTGCCGAAATCATGCTTTACGACAAAGACGACACCACCTTTACCGTAGACGGCTACTTCAACACCTTCTACGTCAGCAGCGATGTCGATCGCGCTGGGGAGCAATTCGACCGGGATCAGTCCCGCGTGAAGATGGGCTTCCTGCCCAATTACATCGGCTTCAACTTCGGCAAGCAGCTCGACGACCTCAAGGTCGGCGGCCGCTCTTCCTTCTGGGTCACGATCAACGACAGTGACACCAACGGCACCGAGACCGGCATCGACGTTCGTCAGTTCTACGGCACGGCGTCTAACGACCAGTGGGGCGAGGTGCTTTTCGGTAAGGACTTCGGCCTGTTCGGCCGCTCCAACATTTTCCTCGACGAGATGCTGACCGGCTATGGTCAGGTTAGCGACACCCTGGGCCTGGTTGATTTCGGTGGCGTGTCCTTTGGCAACATTGGCACGGGTTACCCCTATCCGTTCCCAACCTCCCAGGTCACCTACCGCTCGCCGGTGATGAGCGGCCTGCGTGTGGCCGTCGGCATCATGGACCCGGTCGACACCACGAACGACGCCAGCAGCGCGCTGGACGAGGCCTACCAGGATAGCCCGCGCTTCGAAACCGAGATTACCTATCAGTTCGAAGTTGGCGGTGCTCAGATCTATTCCTGGGTCAACGGCATGCAGCAGACCTCGAAAAACACAGACAGCACCATCGACGAAGTTGATTCTCAAGGCATCGGCTACGGCGTACAGGCCAAGATGGCCGGCTTCTCCGTGACCGCCTCAGGCTTCCAGGCCGAGGGCATCAACCCCTTCTACACCAACAACGCAGGCGAAGCGCAGCTGCGCGACGTGGACAGCGATGGCTATCTGCTGCAAGGCTCCTACACCTTTGGCAAGAACCGCATCGCGCTGTCATCCGGCAAGACCAAGGATGACGGCAATGGTCTGGGAACGGCGGCCGATTACGAAACCCGTGGCATCGCCTATTTCCGCACCATCAATGACAACCTGAAGCTGGTGGCGGAAGTGAACCAGTTCGAATTGACCGGTCGAGATACCAGTGCCATTGATGAAGAAACCCGCACCTACGCCATTGGTGCCACGCTGAGCTTCTAACTCCAGCCGGCGACAATCAGACGGATGCCTTTCGGGGCATCCGTTTTTTTGTTTGGGGCGCCCCCCGCTGCCGCAGCAACAGGCGCCGTGGTGTTTCGTCGCTTTGCTACCTTGGCAGGCCGCAGCCGGTACTGAAGTAGCATGTTCGTACCCTATGCCCTGACCAAGAATGCGGTCATACGATATCGATGTATGGGGTGGGGTGCGTGGTCGAGCAAGAATCCTTAGCAGTGCGCACAGCAATGTCTGAAGCGCGGGACGCCGAAACGGTGGCCCAGGACCTGGCACGCCAGCTGATTCATCCGCATCTCGGCTTTGTCCTGTTCTTTTGTTCTGCAGAGTACGATCTGCCGGCACTGGGTGATGCGCTGCACCAGTACTTCGGTGGCGTGCGCATGGTCGGCTGTACGTCGGCTGGTGAGATCACCTCGCAGGGCTATGGGCGCAGCTGCGTGACCGCGGTTGGCTTTGATCACCGCAACTTCTCCATCGCCTGCGAGCTGATCGATGAGATGGACCGTTTCAGCCTCACCGATGCTCAGCAACTGGTAGAGCGGCTGGGCAGCGATTGCCGCAGCAACTCGCTGGCGCCGATCAAGGATCACAGCTTTGCACTGACCCTGTTGGACGGGCTGTCCAGCCGCGAAGAAATCGTGCTCTCCGCACTCAGCGCTGCCTTTGGCAGCATTCCGCATTTCGGCGGCTCCGCCGGCGACGACAATCACCTGGCCGACACGCACGTTTACTACGACGGCAAGTTCCACAGTGGGGCAGCGGCGGTCGTACTGATCAACACCTGGCTGGATTTCGAGGTGTTCACCACACATCACATGCTGCCGCGCACAGACAAGCTGGTGGTGACACGCGTGGACAGCCATGCGCGTCGTGTCTATGAACTGAACGCTGAGCCCGCCGCCGAAGAATACGCACGGCTTATCGGTGTCGAGGTCAGCGATCTCGATCACCGCCTGTTCGCTGCGCATCCGCTGGCGGTGCGTATCAACGAGCATTACTACGTACGTTCGATTCAGAAGGTCAACGATGATCTCAGCCTGACGTTTTATTGCGCGGTTGAGAACGGCATCGTGCTGACCGCGATGCATCCGGGGCCGCTGATGCCCAACCTCGAAGCTGTGTTCGAGCGTCTCGAACAGCGTCTCGGCCCGCCGTTGCTGACCATCGGCTGCGACTGTTTTCTGCGACGGCTGGAGATCGACGGCAATGGCTCCAGCGACGACATCTCGGCGTTCCTTCGACGCCAGCAGGTGATCGGTTTCAACACCTACGGAGAGCAGTTCAATGGCATGCATATCAACCAGACCTTCACCGGCGTCGCCATCGGCCGGCCAGGTGGACGGGCTGGAGAAAGAGGTGCCCGTTGAGCAACTCGACCGGCAGGCCGAGCTCGAGCGCGAAAACCATAAGCTGCGGCGCATCAACGCGGCGCTGATCGAGCGAATCGAGTCCAGCAGCACCGGGCGCGACGCGTCTTACGCCGCCTTCCAGCATTCGGTAGAGCTGGCCGAGCAGGTGCGCGAACGCACCGATGCGCTGAACCAGGCGATGGCCGAACTGAAAGCCAGCAACCGCCTGCTCAGCGACGCCCGCCTGCGTGCCGAAACTGCGCATCAGCATCTGGTCGATGCCATCGAGAGCATTTCCGATGCCTTCGTGCTGTTCGACAAGGACCAGCGCATCGTTCTGTTCAACAAGCGCTTCAAGGCGCTCTGGAGCCGAACCCGAGCGCGCATCAACAGCGGCACTCGGCTCTCGGAGCTCAAGCGGTTGGCTGAAAGCAGCGGGCTGATCGCCGAAGAACACCGGGGCAAGGCCAACGAACCGACGGTTTACCGTTTGCAAAACGGACGCTGGGTGCAGCTCAGCGAGCGGCCCACCCGCGAGGGTGGTCTGGTGATGCTTTACACCGACATCACCGAGGTAAAAATCAGCGAAACCATGCGCCGCGAGCAGGCCTTGGCGCAGAAGTCCCGCTTGTTGCAGCGCGCCGTAGACAACCTTTCCCAAGGCGTGGCCATGGTCAGCGCCGATGGTGGCCTGGAGCTGTGGAACGGTCGCTTTCTTGAGCTCTGCGGCTTGGCGCCCATCGAGGCGCATCGACCATTCGACGAGGTGATGGCCGACAGTGAGCTGAAACTGCTGACGCCCAACACGCTTGACGCCGAAGGCCAGCCCCTGAAGGAGCTGGAACAGCACCTGTTCGACGGGCGGACGCTTGAAGTTCGGACACATCCGTTGCCCACAGGCGGCTTCGTCAACACCTTCACCGATATCACCGAACGTTACCGCCATGCCGAAGCGCTGCGCGAGAGCGAGCGCTGGATCCGCCTGATCACCGACCACGTGCCCGCGCTCATCGCCTATGTGTCTGCCGACCTGACCTACGAATTCACCAACAAGGTCTACGAGGAATGGTATCGCTGGCCCAGCGAAGGCATGCTCGGCCAGTCGCTGCGGGACATCCACAGCGGCGAACACTGGCAGCAGCTCGAGCCCTATATTGATCGAGCCTTGTGCGGCGAAAGCGTCAGCTTCGAGATGGCCGAGCACAATCACTCTGGGCAGCAGCGTTACATGCTGCGCTCTTATGTGCCGAACCGGCAGGCCAGCGGCGAGGTGGTTGGCATTTTTGTGCTGATTCAGGACATCACGGATCGCCGGCGCACGGCCGAAGCACTGCACCAGGCCTATCAGAACCTCGAACAGCGTGTCCGTGAGCGCACGGCAGAACTCACCAGCCTCAACGACCAGCTGCTATGCGAAATCGACGAGCGCGCTCACGCCGAGGCGCGGTTGCGTGAAGCCAAGCGCGAGGCGGAACTGGCCAACCTGTCGAAGACCAAGTTTCTCGCCGCGGTGAGCCACGACTTGCTGCAACCCTTGAACGCTGCTCGGCTGTTCACCAGCGCACTGCTGGAGCAACCTTCAGCACCGAGTGGCGGACTGATCCGCAACATCAGCAATTCTCTGGAAGACGTGGAAAACCTGCTGGGTACGCTGGTCGACATTTCCAAGCTCGATGCAGGCGTGATCAAGCCCGATATTGCCCCGTTTGCCGTCAGTGAACTGCTGGAGACCCTGGCTGCGGAGTTTCGCCAGATCGCCGGCAGTGAACAGCTGCAGCTGGACTTCATTCCCTGTTCAGCATTGGTACGCAGCGACATCCAGCTATTGGCGCGCATCCTGCGCAACCTGCTGACCAATGCCATTCGCTACACGCCGCATGGCCGTGTGATGCTGGGTTGCCGTCGCCGGCGGCAGAGCTTGTCAATCGAGGTGTGGGACACGGGAATCGGCATCCACGAGGACAAGCTCGAGGAGGTCTTCCACGAGTTCAAACGCGGCGAAGGCGTGAGGCCTCAGCAGGATCGTGGGCTTGGATTGGGTCTGGCGATTGTCGAGAAGATCGCGCGTATTCTCGGCCACCGGATTCAAGTCAGTTCGGTGCCTGGGCGCGGCTCCAAATTCGCCATTGAAGTGCCCCTGGCCAAGCGGGCGCCGAAAGCCAGCGTAGAGCCGTCAGCTACCGACCAGTTGCTCGAACGGCTCAAGGGCGCGCGCGTCTGGGTTCTGGATAACGACACCGCGATCTGTGCCGGCATGCGCACATTGCTGGAAGGCTGGGGCTGTCACGTTGTAACGGCGCTCTCGGAACAGGACCTGGCCGGGCAGGTCGACAACTTCCACGCCGATGCCGACCTGATCATCGCCGACTACCACCTGGACAACGGCTGCAACGGCGTCGACGTAGTCGAGACGGTCAATGCCCGGCGTGCCAGCCCGCTACCGGCGCTGATGATCACCGCCAATTACAGCAATGAACTGAAACAACAGGTGCGTGAGCTGGGGCACATGCTGATGCACAAGCCGGTGCGTCCGATGAAATTGAAGACTGCCATGTGCCACATGATGGAACAGGGGCATTCTTAGAACCGCCAGGCTCGCTCTACAATTGCTCGGCGTCGCTGACGTCTATGGTCAATCTGTAGGAGCGAGCTTGCTCGCGATCAGCTGTAACTCAGGAGCCCCGGATATCACCAGCAAACTGGCTCCTACAGGGCTTGTCGCTGGGGCGTACCTGGCCGCGTTGGTAATTGCCGATCAGCGGCGCAGATATGCCGTGAAGTCGATGTCGCCCGCCGAGAGGATAGCTTGCACACGGTTGTGCACGTTGAGCTTGCGCAGGATGGCCGAGACATGGGCCTTGACCGTGGTCTCGGCGATGTCGAGGTTGTAGGCGATCTGCTTGTTGGACTCACCCTTGGTCATGCGTTCCAGCACCAGCAGCTGCTTGCGGGTCAGCGCCTGTAGCAGCTCGGGCGGGATGCTCTGTTCGTTGTGCTGGGAGCGGCGGGTGGTCGCCTTCTGGCTGCGGATGATGTCCGAAGGGAGGTAAACATTGCCGTTGAGGATCTGCTCGATGGCTTCGGTCATCTGCGCGCGTGGCGATGATTTGGTGATGAAGCCGCACGCGCCATAGGTGATCGCCTGTAGCACGATCTGCTTGTCCTGCTCGGCAGAGACGATCACCACGGGAATGGTCGGTGCCTCGTTGCGCATATTGATCAGCCCGTTAAGGCCGTGCATTCCGGGCATGTTCAGGTCGAGCAGCACCAGATCGAGGTCGTCGTTTTCCAGAGTCATCGACAGCGCGCTGTCGAGGTCGGCAGTTTCGAGGATCTCGCTGCCTGGGAAGCCGTCCTGGATGACGTTATGGATGGCTTCACGAAAAAGCGGGTGGTCGTCAGCGATCAGTATCTTGTACATGGCCGGTCACCTCATTGTTGTGATTATGGTGGGGTAGATCGGAAGAAGACCTTCGTTGTGCGCGGCTTCGATCGACCAATGGCAGCCTGTGTGCGGCGCCTATTTGATCAGGTTCTGTTCACCGACAAGCTTGCCCAGTCCTGCGAAAGAAAACCATGGGGAAACAGTCGTGGGTTTGGACGCAATAGCGTCTGGATTTGCTACAAAGCCTGGTGGGCTCTGGCATGTCCTGTTTTCCAGTACTTCAGTCGGCCACATTACAGGGCAAAGTGCCGCAGTTTGAAATCCTACAATCGACAGTAAAACCAGCACCAAAGTAGTAGTGAACTGCTCAGGTAGACCGTCGTAGCGCAGCGTGCTGCGGATTGAAGCTGAGCACTGCAAGCAGACTGAACAACAGCGTCAGGCCGAAGCAAACCGCCAGCGCCAGCGGATTGAGACGTTCATACAGCGCATAGCGAACCAACTCCACGGCGTAGGTAAAGGGATTGAACGAGCAGATCCAGAACAGCCACTCACTGGCTTCGCGCATTTTCCACAGCGGATAGAGCGCCGATGACAGGAAAAACATCGGGAAGATGACGAAATTCATCACCCCGGCAAAGTTTTCCAGCTGCCTGATGCCGTTGGATAACAGCAATCCCAGGGCACTGAGCAGCAACGCTACCAGCAACAGCGCTGGCAGAGCCGTCAGCAGGCCTGTCGCAGGCGGCTGTACGCCATACAACCAGGCGATGAAAAGAAACGCATAGACCTGCAGCAGCGAGATCAGCGCAGTTGCCAGCAGCTTGCTCGCCAGCAGGAAGCTGCGCGGCAGAGGGCTGGTCAGCAGTACGCGCATGCTGCCCATCTCGCGGTCGTACACCATGGAGAGCGAGCCCTGCATGCCGTTGAACAGCAGGATCATGCAGGCCAGGCCCGGCACGATCCAGGTTTCGTAGGTGATATAGGTCTCGTAGGGTTCGATGATGGCGATGCCCAGGGCGGCGCGAAATCCGGCAGCGAACACCACCAGCCAGAGCAGCGGTCGCACCAGGGCGCTGAAGAACCGCGAGCGCTGCTGCACGAAGCGCAGCCACTCGCGAAACACGATGGCTCGCAGGCATTCCCAATAGGGCGTCATGGCGAGGATTCCTGAGTTGGACATGGCCTGGGGCGTATGGCATGGCTGGAGCGCATCACGCTGGCACCGCGTTACGCGTGAGCCGGGCAAAGGTCTGCTGGAGACTGCCATCTGCGGCAGCCAGCGTATCGGCTCGACCCTGCGCGACCAGGTTTCCGCGGTTGAGGATGATCAGCTCGTCACTTGCCTGCACCTCGTCCAGCAGGTGAGTGGTCCAGAGCACACTCATGCCTTGCTCATCGCAAAGGGATCTCACGTGATCGTTGAGGTTCTGGCGGCTGGCGGGATCGAGCCCCGCACTGGCTTCATCGAGCAGCAGCAGGCTCGGCTTGTGGAGCAGGGCACGGGCAATTTCCACCCTTCGGCGATGACCGCCATTGAGTTCTCGCACCTTGCTTTTGCGGCGCTCGCCCAGTTGCTGACGATCCAGCTCCACTTCGATCCGGTCATTGGCAACCTTGCGCGGCATGCCATGCAGGGCGGCGTGATAGCGCAGGTTCTGCTCGACGCTGAGATCCAGGTCCAGCGTGCTTTGTTGGAAGACCACCCCAAGCCGCCGCAAGGCTTCGCGCGGCTGGCTGCGCAGACTGAAGCCGGCAACCTGGATGTCGCCCTGCTGCAAGTCGTAGAGGCGCGTCAGCAGCGCGATAAGCGTCGATTTTCCGGCTCCGTTAGGGCCGAGCAGGGCGGTGAAGCCGCCCGCTGCCGTGTTGAAACTCACGTCGCGCAACGCCTGACGTTCCCCATAGGCAAAGCTGACGCCCTCAACCCGCAAGGCCGTCATGGTGCGACCACCACTCCCCAGGGATAGCGGCCAACCTTGATCGACTTGATCACCTTGAGCGAGTCCACGTCGATCACCGAAACATCACCGCTGACACCATTGGTGGCCAGCAGTCGGCTCTCATCGATGTTGAATGCCATGTGCCAGACCCGACGCCCCACCAGCAGGTAGTCGAGTACCTCGTAGGTCTTCGCATCCACAACGGCTATGTGGTTGGCCGGGCCGAGCGCGACGAAGGCGTATTTGCCGTCCGAGCTGAGTTTGATGCCGACTGGCTGGACCTTGTCGGGATGCACGCCCTTGATCTTGAAGTTCAGGGTCTTGATGATCTCCCGCTTCTCAACGTCAACGACGCTGACCGTCCCGCCGATTTCCGACGAGGCCCAGAGCAGCGTGCTGTCCTTGTTGAATTCCACGTGGCGCGGGCGCTGGTCGACGAGGGTGTTGTCCACCAATTGGTTGGTACTGGTGTCGATCCAGTGCAGCATATTGGTGGTTTCGCTAGTGTTCACCGCCCACTTGCCGTCCGGGCTGACGCCCATGCCTTCAGGCTCGACGCCGACATCGATCTGTGCGAGCACCTCTTCGTTGTCGACGTCGACCACCGTCACCAGCGCATCGTCCTCGTTGGAGATGTACAGCCACTTGTTGTTCGGGTGCAGCGCGAACTGTTCGGGGTCAGCGCCGGACGGCAGCTGTTTGATGATCTTCCGGGTCGCCAGGTCCATGACCTGAACCGTGTCCGAGTCGCTGGCGCAGATGTAGAGCAGCTTGTTGTCGCGCGACAGCGTCAACCCGCGTGGACGCTGGCCAACGTCAAGCGTTTCGACCGTTTCCAGGGTATCCAGATCGATCACGCTGACGGTGTCGTCCTTCTCATTGGACACATAGGCGGTGGCGGCGAGGGCGGATGCGCTGGCGCAAGCCAGTGCACAGGAAACAGCAGCAGCAAGGAGTGTTCGGGTCATTGGAATATTCTCTTGTTGTGGTGTGAACCGCTCAGCGGGCGAATTAATTTGGCGACTGTTCCATGCGCAGCAGGTATTCGTCCGCTTCGGTCTGCCCGCCTTCGGATGCCCGGCGCAGCCACATGCGCGCGGCCTTCCGGTCTTTTTTTACGCCGCGCCCTTCGGCTAATGCGGTACCCCAGTGGTAGCGAGCCAGACTTACATAGCTAGCCTCATCTGGCTGATTAGCGCCGAGCTCTATGAGCGCAGCGGCTTTGTCCATATCTACCGGAACGCCCGAGCCAGATTCATACATCTGAGCCAGCCAGATCATCGAATACACGTCGTTCCAGCGCGCGATGCAGTCTTCGAATATCTGCTTGGCAGCTCCAAAGTTTCCGGTCTTGGCAGTGACGTAGCCGTACATGCATTTGATTCGCTTCGGGCTGTCAATGTAGGCGTCATACCCCAGCTCGCTGGCGCTCGCGGTTTGTGCCAAGCCGGCAAGAAGCAGACCGGAGACGCAGCGAGATATGGCTTTCATCGGGTCGCCTCGCTCAGCCGGCACTGGCTCTCAGGCCGATCGAAGCCCAGGGTGTCCAACTCGCTGGTGGGGTGCAGGAAGCCATCCTGGGGCGAATTGCTGACCAGCCCTCGCGGATGCACCAGCGGAACTGGTTGCCGCAGCTGGCCGTTCCAGGGCCGGAACGTCAACTTGCGGCCCTTGAACCCATCGAGCGGCAGCGACTCGCTCAGCGATATCTGGCGGATTGCCAGTGGGTCCGTGGTTCCGAGCTTGGTGATTGCAGTGGCCAGGCTGCGGACCCCGATCCAGGCGGCAAAGTCGCGGTCATTCATCCAGCGATTGGCATGGGCTTCGAAGCGCTTCTGCAGCTGCGCCGCGCCGTAGGTTTCGACCGTCTTGTGCCAGCCGGTCGGGGTCAGGCCCTGTGTGCCCACAACCGGCCGCGGCAACCAGGTGTGATAGGGCACATATTCACCGAAGTCGCCGCGCTCATCGGCAACCACGACCACGTCGTATTCGCCAGCTTGGGTGAACAGAGGCATCTCGGCTTGGGCTGTGCGCCGCTGGTCGTTATCGAACGACCAGGGTTTTTCCTCGATGATCTTGTGGCCGAAGCGTTTGGCTGCCCGCTTGAGTGCCTCGGCATAGGCCTGATCCTCTTCAGTCGGCCCGCTGATCACCAGCCAGCGATTCCAGCGGCGCACGGCGAGGAACTGCCCCAGCGCGTCGGCCAACATGCTGCGGCTTGGCAGGGTGTGCAGCACGTTACCCAGGCAACGAGACGTTCGCAGCTCATCATCGGGACTGCCGGCATTGATCAGCAGACTGTCCGGCATGGCCCCGGCCAACGTTTCCAGGCTCTGCGCGGGAGCGTTCACCACAAACAGGCGCACACCCTGATCATGCAGCTGCCGCGCTTCGTCCAGTAGCTGCTCTGGGGTTTCAGCCGTGACGCGGTCCAGGGTGTAGCTGTGCTTGAGAAAACGACCGGTGCTGTTGCTGTCGGTAATGGCCAGCTCGGCGCCGCTCAAGCCCGCGTCAACCGGCTCAGGTATCACATTCGATAGCAGCGGGCCTGGGTCTGGGCGGTAACCGAGGTAACCGATGCGCGCCGAGAGTTCTGGCCCCGCCGCGCCTGCAGTACTGACGAAAACGGCACAGCAGGCAAGGGCGATCGAGCAACCGGTACGATACAAAAGAGGGCGCATGGACGACTCCTATGGCGTTGCGGTCAGCATAGGAAGCCTATCGGCGTGGGGAAATATGCAGAAAGTACCAGCTGCTGTGTACCAAGGTAGTAAACCGGACCCTGGCAAGCGCCTCTAGCATGAAGCCATCCATAACAAAAACGAGAAGCCCCATGCCTCCATTCAAAGCGCTAACACTTCACCTCTTGCTGATCGCCAGCCTGATCGGCTTCGATCAGGTGCTTGCCGCCGGTGACCTTACCCGTCGAACACAATCGCTGCCCGATCTCAGGTTTGGCTCCGAAGAAAGCGATTACGCGGTTTCCCAGAAGGAATACCAGCTGGAAACCGGCGTCGCCTATCAACTCAAAGTCATCGCCGATGGCCAGAAAGAGTGTGCTTTTCAGGCTCCTGAGTTTTCACAGGCCATCTTCCTGCGCAAGGTCGAGGCCGGCGGTGTGGAGATCAAAGCCGTGACGCTCGTCGAACTGGAGTTCGAAGAAGCGGGCGAGGCGGAAATTTTCTTCCTGCCGATCAAGCCCGGGCGTTTCCCTTTCTATTGCAAAGGGCTGCAGAACAAGGGCATGGAAGGGAGCTTCGTGGTCAAGTAGCACAGCAACCTGCTGCTCTTGAAGCGGACATTGAACATGTCAGCACTCTGGCGTATCAGCCTACTGGTCTCGCTGTTTTTTAGCCTGGTTGCGGCTGTCTGCTTGGCCGTACTGTTGCGTCAGGCGAGCCAAGATGTAAGCCGTGAACTGGCTGCGGCGGGTGCCGTGCTTAGCTATCTCGGCGATATAGCGGAACGCGATCCCGCTGCACTCCAACCTGAGCTGACGCGTCATTTGCGCCATGTGCAGGTTCGCTGGTTGGGCCCGGGCGTTCCGAGCCGTGAGATCCGCCCACAGCGAAGCACCTTGCTCGAGACCCTGTTGTATCCCGCCGAGTTGCCCGCGCCCCTGACAGTCCAGATGCCTGAAGGTCGGACCTTGCAATTGAGCGTAGACCCACAAGACGAAATTGAGGAGGTAGAGGACTCTCTGGTACAGCTATTGGTATGGTTTGGCAGTGCGTTATTGCTGAGCCTGCTGACGATCCGGTGGGCTGTCCGGCCGGCGCTCGGCGTGCTGAACGAATTGCTTGCAGCCTTTGGCCAAGTTTCCCAAGGCCGCCTCGATACGCGTCTGCCGAGCCACTCCCTGCTGGAGGCAGAGCAGCTCTCCGGGCATTTCAACCGCATGGTCAGCGCCTTGGAGTACACCCGGCGGGAAAACGATGACCTGACGCGCTCGTTGCTGGAGCTGCAGGAGCGGGAGCGCACACAGCTTGCTCAGGCGCTGCATGACGACCTTGGACAATACCTGGCCGGTATCCGCGCCCAGGCCTGCCTGCTACAGGCGATAAAAGACCAGCCGCAGCTGGTCAGCACAACGGCACGCACTCTGGATGATCACTGTGAACAGTTGCAGGACGGTTTTCGCAGGCTGACGCGCGAGCTCTATCCCGTGATGCTCGACCATTTGGAGTTGCCTGAAGCAATACAGTTGCTGGCCGAGCAGTGGCAAAGCGCGCAAGGGATCGAGCTGCGCGTGCGGATCGACCGGCGCATTCCTTGTCTTCCGCTGAGCAAGAAAGAACAGCTGTACCGGTTGCTGCAGGAATCGCTCACAAACGTGGCCAAGCATGCCTGCGCCAGCTTCGTGTCCATCCGCCTGCGCATGAACGGCGGTCGACTGAGGCTGCTTGTCCGTGACAATGGCCACGGCCACGGCGCACCCGGACGGCCGGGCATTGGCCTGCGCTCGATGCATGAGCGTGCGCGGGCGCTGGATGGCCGGTTGATCGCGTGCAGGCGAGTAGGTTACGGCTGGGTGGTTTATCTGGACATTCCGATCAGGGAGTCATGCTCCAATGAAGATCCTTCTCGTTGACGATCACGCTGTGGTCCGCCAAGGCTACGCTGCGCTGCTACGCGCCTTGCTACCCGAAGTTCAGGTTATTGAGGCCTGCGACGGCGAGGAGGCCCTGGCCAAAGCTCAGGAGGCTTCCCCAAGCCTGGTCATCATGGATGTGGGGCTACCCGGCATCAGCGGCGTCGAAACCACCCGGCGTCTGTTGCAGCGGCTGCCACAACTGCGCGTGCTGTTCTTTAGCATGCACGACGAATTGCCCCTGGTACGACAGGCACTGGATGCTGGGGCCGCCGGCTATATCACCAAGAGTTCGTCGCCGGATGTGTTGCTGGATGCGGTACGCCGAACCTTGGCTGGTTATGCCTATATCGAACAGCCGCTGGCTACTCAATTGGCACGCAACCCGGCGACCGCTAATGCGCTGGATCCACGTCTGCAAGGGATGACCCAGCGTGAATTTGAAATCTTCGTGATGCTCGCCAAGGGCACCCCAACGAGGCTGATCGCCGAACGGCTTTGCATCAGTGGCAAGACGGTTTCCAACTACCTGACGCTACTCAAGAGCAAGCTGCAGGTCAGCTCCCATGCCGAGCTGGTTCATCTGGCCATCGATACCGGTATTCTGCGGCTGGGTGATCGTGCAGCCGGTTAGCTCGGTAGGCCGGGATATGATGACGTTGCCTTTGTCGGCGGCAGTGCGAACTGACGGTTCTTTGTGCAAAACGTTGGGCATCGCAGCTTGTCAGAAGCTGACCCTCGTGGCGTCGTGTCTGAACGTTGATACTGCACACGCAACGGTTGCAATCGAGCAAGGGTCCTGAACGCGTTACGTCCCCATATAGGCAGATAACCATGATCAAAGTCAGCGTGATGTACCCCAACACCCCCGGCGCGAGGTTCGATCACGATTACTACCGCGACAAGCACCTACCGCTTCTCAAGGCCCGCATGGGCGATGCCTGCCTTTACTACACCATTGATAAGGCGATCTGCGGACGCACTCCTGACGAACCGGCGCCGTATGTCGCGATGTGTCACATTTTCAGCGACTCGTTGGAGGCCTTCCAAGCGGGTATCGCTCCGCATGCCGAGGAGATCGTGGCTGACATTGCCAACTACACCGACCTGACGCCCGTCCGGCAGATCAGTGAGGTAGTGGTCGGGCACTGACCGCTGCGTCAATTAACTCGGGCATCGCCATGACCCGGTTCCGCCCGCTGCCCTTGGCCAGATAAAGCTGCCTGTCGGCCTGCTGCATCAGGCCGTCCAGGTCGCTTGCTTGCGATGGGCAGTGCGCTACGCCGATCGACATGGTCAGCTGCATAGGTCCTGCACGCGTTTCCAGCGGTTGAGCCGCGAATTGCCGACAGAGTCGCGTCAGCTTTGCCAAGGCTTCTGTCGGCTGCGTGCGCGGCAACATCAGCAAAAACTCCTCGCCGCCGATACGAAATGCCGCATCGGTGTTGCGCAGTTCGCCTAATAGAAATGCCGCCACGCCCTTCAAGGCATCGTCTCCCACCCCGTGGCCGTGGGTATCGTTCAGCAGCTTGAAATGGTCAAGGTCAACCATGGCCAAGGTGATAGCTGCGTTATCACGCTGCGCTCGAGCCAGTTCACGGGCAAAGAAATCATCCAGGTAACGGCGGTTGTAGAGACCCGTCAGCGGGTCGCGCAGTGCCTGATTTTGCAGGGTTTCATGCAAGTCCGAGATGGTCGCCAACTGCTGCTTGCTCAACGCCAGCGCTTCGGCCAACTGCTGCTGGCTGCGCTGAAACTCTGTGATATCGCGCAGATAGAGCATCTGGCCCAGGATCACCGGTCCTTCCCGTGTCGTGCGTGAGATTGTCTGAACACGCACCTCAAAGTGCTGTTTTCGTGCGGCAACGCTTAAAAGCTGGGGTGACTCTTCCAGCACCGTCCGTTGCGATATGCCGTCCAGCATTTCGCCTATGTAAGGCCATTGCGAAAGGGCGCGGCCATGCCAGTCCTTCTTCAGATTTGCCATGCGAAGTGCGGCTGGGTTGGCCTCGATAACACGGCGTTGCGGATCGATCACCAGCACCGGGTCGATCAATGCGTCGAGCAGCAAGTGGCGCGCCACCGGTAACAGATCGAACAGACGCAGCCCGCTGATCAACCAGCCAAAGCCGGCGATGGTTAATGCGAAGCTGAATGGCGTCGGATCAAAGCCGAACAGTGTCCAATCGAACGCCACATAACTGATATTGGCGCCCCATGGGATCGTAGTCAGCACCAGGAACACAAGATAGTGCCGTCGATGCAGGCCGCTGCTGAGGGCGGCTGCGCGCAGCGTGATACCCATGCAGAAAATCATGAAGGGGTAGCCGTAAGCTGCTGCCAGATAGAACAGCGACCCGTGCTGATAGGCAATCGGAGCGTTTGGCGCTGATGAAATTGGCGCGCTCGCGGCACCGTAAAACAGGAGATGCCAGGGATTACTCAGTGCCAACAACCAGAACGCCACTGGCATTGCCATCAAGGCCGTAATGGTGAGCGGTCTGAGGGGGCTGCGAATACTGTTGACGTATTGCCAGAGAAACACCGACCAGAACGTCGGGACGCCGAGAATGGCGGGCCAGGCCATGCCTGCCCAGAACATCTTGCAACTCTGCTGGTGGACACTCATTTCCAAGGCAGCGGCGCCGAGCCACCAGAGGATGGCCAGATGCATCAGCGTGAAAGCGGAACTGCCGGCGAATTGCGGTTGATGACGGACCCAGCGTGCCAATACCGCGACGCCCAGGCCGACTAGCAGCGTCATCAGCACCGGAGCTGAAAAACTCCAGCCTGAATTCAAACAGGCCGACATCGGGCCGTCCTCTGGCAATTCGATAGGTGTGTGGGAGCGCTAATTTGGTGGGTGAAGATACCTCAAAGCGCTGGGTCTGACATGAAAGTTTGTAGTGGCGTTGGGCCTGTCTTGCCGGGTTGGTTACTCGGTAGAGGAAACCGGCGCTGAACTAACAGCGGCTGGATTCTTCATAACTTCTGAATCCTTCAGCAATGGAGCAACACGCGCCATATGGTTTTTCTTGTTTTGGGAATTGTGCTTTTTCTGATTACAGCGATGGATATCATCAAAACCACCCTGTCGACGCGAGGCGGTGGGCTGATCACCAACGCGGTTTCCAAGATGGTATGGCACTGCTTCTTCAGCGCTGCGGGACGGCGAGGGGAGTCCAGGCTGCTGGAGTATGCCGGGCAATGCGTGCTGCTGCTGGCGCTACTCACCTGGATCGCCAGTCTATGGCTCAGCCTGTTTTTGATGCTCGCGTCGGATCCAGGCGCGGTGGTTAATGACACTACCAAGCTCATCGCGGACAGGTGGGAGACGTTTTATTACGCGGGCTTCACGTTATCGACGCTAGGTGTGGGCGATTTCTCCGCATCCGCCGATGGCTGGCGGGTACTGACCAGTGCCGCAGCCTTCTGCGGGCTGACCTTCATCACGGCTGCGATCACCTACATCGTTCCGGTGCTGTCGGCTGTCAGCCTGCAAAACCAGCTGAGTCTGCTCATCAGCAGCATGGGCCGGACGCCGCAGGAAATCCTCGTCAACAGTTGGAACGGGTCTGACTTTTCGCGCTTTTACGACAACGCCAGCGACATACGGCAGATGCTGGTTGAGCACACCCTTAATCATCACGCCTATCCGGTGATTCGTTGCTTTCATAACAAGCAGGCGGAGAAAAACGTCATACCTGCCATGGCGACCTTGCACGAGGTGTTGCAGTTGCTCGAAGGGGTCGCTGGAGAGGTGCCGCAAGATACGCTGAAGCACAAAATGCTCGTTTCAGCGTTGGACCAGCATCTCGAGATGCAACGTGCCAATTACCTCGGCCGCATAGATAGCCACGCCAAGGCCCCGGTCATGGATCTCGCGTCACTTGGAGAAGCCGGAATACCGCTTAGATCGAACCAGGACCACGTGCTCGACGCACCCGAGCGGCGCCGTTTGTTGGGCGCGTTACTGGCCGCCGACGGCTGGGGATGGCACCACGTGTACCGGAGCCGTTGACGGCCAGTGTGTTCGCCTAAAGCTCGACGTCTCTAGGACCCGGCGTCATGACACCGGATAGGCTCGAGCGCTGGCTGCCGGAACCTTGGCTGATCACGCTGAAGCTGCCATCTGTCTCCAGAACGACCGCTTCAACGTCATCGATGGAAGAAGATCCGCTGGATCGTATCGCCGAGCGAACTTCGTCTTCAGTTACCCGAGCCACCCGCATCGCACTGCTGAGCATCTGCCCTTGATACAGCAGCAGTGCTGGTTCACCGGTGACGAGCTTGCGTACCCAACCGACTCTGACGCTGGACCATGTGACCAGATACTGCAAACCGATCAGAAGCGCTAAAGCCAAGGTGCCTTCGGCGAGCGATACATCGCGGTTCAGCAAAATGGTAGCGAAGGTCGACCCCAGAGCTACTGTGACGATCAGGTCGAATGCGTTCATCTTGGAGAGCGTGCGGCGACCGGAAATACGTAGCAGCACGATCAGGTTTATATAAGCCAGGATGCCAATGACCAGGGTGCGGACCAGTGTCGACCAGCCGCTGAAAAACATGCCTTCCACATCTATATCCTCAAGAGTCGGTTCTTGATAGACGCCTCTGAGATAGATGGGTTGCACGCTCGGTACGATGAGTACGCAGAAGCGGCTGCGTCAGCCGGCCGCCGGGTCAGCGCTTTAGCTGCATTCCAGCAACAATCCGGTCTTCAAAAACACCTTCGTCATCGCCACTCAGGGCGAGAAAGACCATGAGTGCGGCGTAGGCATCATTCGCCGCATAAAGCCGTTGCGCATCCGTAAGTGAGCGATTGCTCCAATTCGAGGTGGATACGCTCCGTGACTTGCTCACCCGGGAGCCCAATACGGCCGCAACCGCCCCGCGTAGTCCGACCTGGCCCTTTTTGCCTTGGTAGCGCAGGGTTGTGCCTAGGTCGATGAAATACCGCATTTCGATACCCAGGCGGCTGCGCAAACGGCTGCGGTCGGTGCTCAGCCCGAACCCCACCTTCAACACCCGATCTGACTGGAGCACTGCGCTGACGGCTTCGCTACAGCCATCCGAGCCGACCTTGAACAGGTAAGCTTTCTCGGGGCTGGCAAACTGAATCAAATGCGGCCCCGTCGATACTTCACCCACCTTGAAGGTCGGTTTGGATTCGGTATCGAAGCCGACCTGCGGCCAGCCCAGCAGCTCTTCCTTGGCTTGGCTGAAGGCTTCGGGGGTTTCGGGTGTGATGATCAGATCGAGATGAAGGCCATCGAAGCGGGGCAGGGCATCCAATTCGACGACCTGCGGAATACGGATGAGGGGCATGAAGGGTTCCGGCAAGCGCTGACAAGAGCAGCGGGGTGCAGTGGCGTCGTTGATGCAGGCGAGACTATCGCACAACGCGCCCAGACGCATATTTGATGCGTATCCCTCACTTCTCCCAATCCATAGGGCAATCGATGCAGCTATCCATATTGGTACCTTGAAAGGTTGCATAGTGCCGGCGCGCGCCAGTCAGGGTGGCCTCTGCGAGGTTGGCATCGTTGAACTTGCCTTCTTGCAGGTTCGCGTCAGTCAACGTTGCGCGTGCAAGATCGGCCTTGCTCAGCCAGGTCATTTCAAGGTTGGCGGCGGTTAGATTTGCGCCCTGCATTTTCGCCCCGCTCAAACGCGCAAACTCGAGATTTGCTGCGGTCAGGTCAGCCCCGTTAAAGCGTGCGGCCTGAGCGAACAGGCCCCATCCCTGAATCGCCACCAGATGGGCATTGGTGAGGTTCGCCACCCGCAGGTTGGCTTGTTGCAGGCTGGCGCGGGTGAGGGTCGCGCCGGTCAGGTCAGCCTTTTCCAGATTAGCCAGATCGAGATTCGCATGACGCAGGTTGGCACCTGCCAGATTGGCACCGCCTAGGTCCATCTTGCGCATGTCCTGATTGCTCAGGTCGGCATTACGTAGGTCGGCGTTGGGGCATCTGCTTTCTGGCTGGATGACGCAGCCATTGATGATGGTTGGCTGATCGTCGTCAGCGAGCAACGAGGTGCTGGCGAGCAATGCAACGGGCAGCAAAAGAAGAATCGGGTTCATGGCAGCTCCGTATTCGAAGGGGGAAGGACAGCTGATGTGTGACGGCTCGATGAACCGGAGAGCGCCAACCCTTGCGGTTCAACCGAGTTGGCAACGCCAGCTGTCCAGCGCGGGTGACTGCGCCGCATCACGGCGCAGCCTCGACTTAGCGTTTGGCGGTCTGCTTGTCCCAACTCGGGATCCGGAACACCCAGAACGAGCCGCCTTGCGCAACCGGCTTGGTCAGCGCAGCCATGTCACCGCCCCACAGCGGTACGGCGCCTCCGTAGCCGACGGTCACACCGATGAATTGCTCACCGTCCTGCTCCCAGGTGATGGGCGGGGCGATGATTCCGCTGCCGGTCTGAAATTTCCACAGCTCTTCGCCGGTTTTGGCGTTGAAGGCTTTCAGGTAACCATCACCGGTCCCGGTGAATACCAGGTTGCCCTTAGTGGCAAGCACGCCAGCCCAGAGCGGCAGCGGCTCCTTGTGTTCCCAGGCGACCTTGCCCGTTGCCGGGTCCATGGCGCGAAGAATGCCGACGTGATCGTCGTACATGCGCTTGATGCGAAATCCCTGACCGAGGTAGGCATTACCCTTCTTGTAGCTGACCTCTTCGGTCCAGTAGTCCTCTTTCCAGTGGTTGGCCGGCACGTAGAACAGTCCTGTGTCCTGACTGTAGGCCATGGGATTCCAGTTTTTGCCGCCGAGAAATGGCGGCGAAACCTCCACTGATTTGCCATGCGCTTCGCCTGGCTCGGGCATGGGTGGGCGCTGGCCTTCGTTCTCGACAGGCCGACCGGTCTTCAGGTCTATGTGGCTGGCCCAGGTGATGTTGTCGACGAAAGGGAAGGCGTTCTGCAGCTTGCCGTCCTCTCGATTGACCACGTAGAAGAAGCCATTGCGGTCAGCGTGGGCCGTCGCCTTGACGGTTTTTCCGTCCTTGTTTTTGTAATCGAACAGCACCAGCTCGTTGTTGCCGGAGAAATCCCAGGCATCGTTCGGTGTGTGCTGATAGAACCACTTCACTTCGCCCGTGGTGGCGTCGACACCTACCTGCCCCGAGGTATAAAGGCTGTCGTAGTCTTTCGGCTCGCCGCCGTCAGCGGTACGCGCCCAACCGTTCCAGGGCGCCGGGTTACCCGCACCGACGATGATGGTGTTGGTCTCGGCATCGAAGCTCGCGCTCTGCCATGGGGCACCGCCGCCCTGGCTCCAGGCTTCTTTCTTGCCGGTGGGTGAATTGGGATCATCCGGCCAGGAAGGCGCTTTCACATCGCCTGTTGGTGTGCTGTCTTTTCCATTCAGCCGCCCTACATGCCCTTCGACGAAGGGACGCATCCAGACCTCTTCACCGGTGTCCGGATCGCGGGCGAACAGCTTGCCTACAATGCCGAATTCGTCGCCCGAGCTGCCATGAATCAACAGCACCTTGCCGCTTTTCTGGTCTTTGATCAGAGTTGGTGCGCCGGTCATGGTGTAACCCGCGCCGTGGTCACCGAACTTCTTCTTCCAGATGACCTTACCAGTGTCCTTGTTCAGTGCGACCACCTGGGCATCCAGCGTGCCAAAGTAGATCTTGTCGCCATAGATCGCCGCGCCTCGATTGACCACGTCACAGCAGGGGCGAATGTCCGCGGGCAGGCGGTGGGCGTAGCTCCAGAGACGTTTGCCGGTACGCGAATCGAGCGCGAACACGCGTGAGTACGAACCGGTCACGTAGATGACCCCATCGTGCACGATCGCCTGGGACTCCTGTCCTCGCTGCTTTTCATCACCGAAAGAAAAAGACCAGGCCGGGGTTAACTTGAAGACGTTTTCGTCATTTACCTGTTGCAGCGGGCTCCAGCGCTGGGCGTTGGTGCCCAGGCCGTACTGCAATACGTTTTCGGTCGAGAGGTGGTCGTTGGCTATGTCTTCCCAGGTGACATTCTTGGCAGCTGCCAAGCCGCTGATTGAGAGACCGCCAATCAGAACGGCGATGGCGAGGGAGCGTTTGCTGCCCAGGGGGGCTGTTGTTGTCATGGTTGGTTTCCCTTGGTCGATTCGGACGCGACCAGCTGTGGCGCTTGCCAGGCATCGGTTGTGCGCAGCAGCTGGTCAGGCGATTCGATTATTGGGACGGTGCCGCGACGGCTGATACGGAAAAGCTCCCGCTGATTCAGGGAAAACTTCCCAATACGGCTGTATTTTCGGCCTGCTACCTGTGTGCCACATCGGTGTTGCACGAGGCCCTACTACCAAGGGAGGAGACTCCGACAACCAAAGCAGGATTCTGCCATCAGGATGCAATGTTCAAGATGACCACCATGCGCTCCTACTGGGGCTGCCTTGCTCAGGTATTCGAACTCAACGGTGGTAGTCATGAATAATAAAACTGAATTGCGTGCGCTCTTTGCTGCTGGTCTGCTCGGCTTCGCCGGCTTTGCCTTTGCCCATGGCGATGTCACGCCGCAAACCGTGGAAACCAAAGGGCTGACGCCGCTAGGCGAAGAGTGGGTCGACGAGAACCCCTACCGCGCGCCCAGCGAAGATCATGACAAAGCTGTTGAAATCGGTTCCTCGGCCTACAACCAGAACTGCGCGCGCTGCCATGGCCTTGAGGCAATATCCGGCGGCATCGCACCCGACCTGCGTGAGCTTGAAGCGGACTACGATGGTGACGAGTGGTTCAAGGAACGTGTAATCAACGGTGCCGTTCGAGACGGCGCCGTCTACATGCCACGTATGGCCGATTACCTCAGCCAGGAAGCGCTCTGGGCGATCCGTACCTACATCGAAAGTGAAGCTGCCAAGCGGTGATCATCATGCGCCAGTTGCTTGCGGGGCTCTGCTTGTTGATGGCTTGCGCGCTGGCACAGGCGGAAGTAGTGAAGGTGCGTGCGTTCGATGACATCATCGATTCAGGCGTACTCAAGGTGGCGATGTATGAAAACTTCCCGCCTTACAGCTTCATGGCCGATGGCAAGCCGCGTGGGGTCGACTTCGACCTCGCGCAAAAACTGGCGTCCAAACTCGGGCTGAAGATCGAAGTGTTGTGGGTAACGCCAGACGAGACGCTGGATGACGACCTACGCAACTTCATCTGGAAAGGGCATTACCTGAGACCGAACGTACTGGCCGACGTGATGATGCGCGTGCCATACGATCGCGAGTTCTCCTACAAACAGAACGAGCTGGGCGAGCTGATCAACGAGCTGGTGGTCATGTTTGGTCCGTACCAGCGCGAGCGCTGGCAGTCGGCCTATGACGATCGCCGCCTGGAAGATCTCTCCAGTGTCGCGGTGTTCCGCTACCACCCGGTCGGGGTTGAAGTGGAGAGCGTTCCCTCGTTCTATTTGTCGTCGGTGTTCAACGGCAGCATCGCCAAGATGCTGCATCACTACCCGACAGCCCAGGCCGCATTCGCAGCGATGCAGGCCGGAGAAGTTGACGCGACGATGGCCATGCGCGGTGAAATCGACTGGATGCTCGGGCAGGCCAATGACAGTCATCTCAAACCTGCAGAAAACGCCTATCCGAACATGGGCAAGCAGGTATGGGAGCTGGGTATGGCCGTGCACGAATCCAATCGGCAACTGGCCTATGCGCTCGAGGGCGAGCTGGAGGGCCTGGTCAAAGACGGTGCTGTTGAAGCGATTTATGCCAACTACGGGCTGCGCTATGAACTGCCCGAGCTGTATCAGGTGCAGCTGGGCGAGAACTGACGTCCAACGGTAAACCGTTGCTTCGATTGATATCGCCGTCCTCATGGCGCTGTACAGGTGGCTTCAACCGGACGCTGCCAGGTGTTGGGTTGAAGCTGCGCTTAAGCGCATTCGGCCAGGCCGATGCGAGTGCATGAGTCAGCCGAGTCGTTTGAAAAAATACGCTTTCTTTACGCCGCTGCGCTGAAGGCGCAATCGAATCTTTACGCCCCTCGCTCTGAAACTCTCCGTACCGCACTGATGCGACCTACGGAGCTGATCCCATGACATTTCTCGACGGGCTATCGCTGGCCTTGGCCATCGCCCTGTTCATCTATCTCCTGGTTGCGCTGCTGCGCGCCGAACGCAGCTAGGAGAGCCAATGAACACTCACGATTACTGGATGATCGCGGCGTTCTTCGCGCTGGTCCTGATACCTGCCCCTTGGTTGGGACGCTACCTGTTTCGAGCCATGGAGGGTGAACGTACCTGGTTGACGCCTGTTCTCGGCCCGATCGAGCGCATCTGCTACCGCTCCGCCGGGATTGACGAACACAGCGAGCACGATTGGAAAACCTACAGCCTGGCGTTACTGGCGTTGACTGCTGTGAGCCTGGTATCGCTGTTCACGATGCTCATGTTGCAAGCCAGGCTTCCGCTCAACCCGCAAGCAGTGCCGGGCATGGCGTGGGACCTTGCTTTCAATACCGCTGTGAGCTTCGTGACCAATACCAACTGGCAAGCCTACAGCGGCGAGGCCCAGCTCAGCTATTTCAGCCAGATGGTCGGCCTTGGCGTGCAGAATTTCGTCAGTCCGGCAGTGGGGCTGGCTGTGTTGGTGGTGCTTTGTCGCGCACTGTCACGCCGTTCGGCAAAGGCAATCGGAAATTTCTGGGTCGATCTGACCCGAGCAGTGCTTTATTGCCTGTTGCCGTTCTGCGTCGTGCTTGCGCTGGTTCTGGTCTGGCAGGGGGTGCCGCAGAGTTTTTCGGGCTACGTTCAGGCCGTCACGTTGCAAGGCGGCGAGCAAACCATTCCTCTGGGGCCAGCGGCCAGCCAGATCGCAATCAAGCAACTGGGTACCAACGGCGGCGGCTTTTTCGGCGTTAACTCGGCGCATCCCTTTGAGAACCCGACCGCCTGGAGCAACCTCTTTGAGATGGTCTCGATCATCTTGATTCCCACCGCGTTGGTCTTCATGTTCGGCCATTACGTACGAGACCTGCGGCAGAGCCGGGCCATTCTTGCCTGCATGCTGACCGTGTTCGTCCTGGGCCTTGGCGTCACGCTGGCAGCCGAGCATCAAGTGAATCCAATGCTGTCCGGTCTGGCGGTTGAGCAGGTCGGGTCGATGGAGGGCAAGGAGAGCCGACTCGGTATCGCGGCCTCGGCACTATGGGCGACAACAACCAGCGCGGCGTCCAATGGCTCTGTCAACGCTATGCATGACAGCTTCAGCGCGCTGGGCGGCATGGTGCCTCTGGTCAATATGATGCTGGGCGAAATCATCTTTGGCGGCGTCGGGGCCGGGCTGTACGGCATGTTGCTATTTGTGCTGATCACGGTGTTCCTGGCTGGCCTGATGATCGGGCGCACGCCGGAATATCTGGGCAAGAAACTTGAAGCGCGCGAGGTTCGGCTGCTGGTCGCAACGCTGCTGGTGATGCCGGTGGGTGTTCTTGTGCTCACGGCTATCGGCGTCAGTCTTTCAGGGCCTGCCGAGTCGATCACCAATCCTGGGCCGCACGGCCTCAGCCAAATCCTTTACGCCTATACCTCCGGCACTGGAAACAACGGATCGGCCTTCGCCGGGTTTGGCGCGGCCACGCCTTACCACAACCTCATGATCGCGTTCGCCATGCTACTGGGCCGCTTTGGTTTCATCCTGCCGGTGCTTGCCATTGCCGGTGGCCTCGCGGCCAAGAACCGTGCGCCGATCGATGCAAACAGTTTCCCCACCCACGGGCCGATGTTCGTGCTCCTGCTGACGCTGGTGATTCTGCTCGTCGGCGGGCTCACGTTTCTGCCTGCGCTGGCACTCGGGCCGGTCGCCGAACATTTCTTGCTACAGGGCTTCTGAGGAGCGTCATGATGAACGTCCATCAAACGGCACTCGAGGGTGCCGAGCAAACCACCGCCACGTCCTTCGCTTCGCTGTGCAAGCCTGCGCTGCGCCAGGCCTTCATCAAGCTTGATCCCCGGACGTTGGCACGTTCGCCGGTCATGCTGGTGGTAGAGCTCACCGCAGTGCTGACCAGCGTGCTGTGCTTGCTGCCCAACGAGGCGGTCAGCACGGGTGTCGCCGTGCAGATCGCACTCTGGTTGTGGTTCACGGTGCTCTTTGCCAACTTTGCCGAGGCGCTGGCTGAAGGCCGCGGCAAAGCCCGCGCGGATAGCCTGAAAACCGGGTCGCAGGGTCTGGAGGCGCATCTGCGAACGGAGACCGGCGCGTTCCGAAGCATTGCCGCCAGCAGCTTGCGACGCGGAGACGTGGTGAGGGTCGAGGCCAGTGAACTGATCCCCGGTGATGGTGAAGTCATCGAGGGCATCGCCGCCGTCAACGAGGCAGCGATTACCGGTGAATCGGCACCCGTTATCCGCGAATCGGGCGGCGACCGCTCTGCGGTCACCGGCAATACGCGCGTGGTTTCCGACTGGTTGCTTGTGCGTATCAGCAGCGATCCAGGCGAGTCCACGCTGGATCGTATGATTGCGCTGGTGGAAGGCGCCAAACGACAGAAGACACCCAACGAAGTCGCGCTCGACGTTTTGCTGATCGGGCTCACGCTGATCTTTCTTGTCGTGGTTGCCACGTTGCAACCCTTTGCCCGATTCTCAGGTGGGGATCTCCCGCTGGTATACCTGGTGGCGCTGCTGGTCACGCTCATTCCTACCACCATTGGCGGCCTGCTTTCTGCCATCGGGATCGCCGGCATGGATCGACTGGTGCGGCTCAACGTCATCGCCAAGTCTGGACGGGCAGTGGAGGCCGCCGGCGATGTTCAGGTGTTGCTGCTAGACAAGACCGGCACCATCACCTTTGGCAATCGTCGTTGCACGGCCATGTTCAAGGCACCAGGCGTTTCATCGACCGAACTCTCATGGGCTGCGCTGCTGTCATCGCTGGCCGACGACACGGCAGAAGGTAAATCCATCGTTGAATATCTGCGCGGCCTTGACCCGGTAAAGGCGCCGGCTGGGCATGAAGTGGCAGGTATCCCTTTCACTGCCGAAACCCGTTTGTCGGGTGCGGATCATGAGGGCCACTGCTACCGCAAAGGCGCTGTCGATGCCGTGTTGGGCCATCTGGGACTTGTACGCGAGCAGATTCCGATGGTGCTGGCGAGAGAAATTCAAACGATTGCACAGAGCGGGGGGACGCCCTTGCTGGTATGCGCGGATGACCGCCTGCTCGGCGCGATCCATCTCAAGGACGTAGTCAAGCCGGGCATCAAAGAGCGCTTTGCCCAGCTGCGCCAGCTGGGTATACGGACCGTCATGGTCACCGGAGACAACCCCCTGACGGCCGCTGCAATTGCCGCCGAAGCGGGCGTCGATGACGTGATCGCCGAAGCGACGCCGGAAAAGAAGCTGCAGCGGATTCGCCAGGAGCAGGCAGACGGCAAGATGGTTGCGATGTGCGGTGACGGCGCCAACGACGCGCCAGCGCTGGCACAAGCGGACGTGGGCATGGCCATGAACGATGGCACTCAGGCCGCGCGCGAGGCTGCGAATCTCGTCGACCTCGACTCGGACCCGACCAAACTGCTGGATGTGGTGCAGGTGGGCAAGCAACTGCTGGTAACCCGAGGCGCATTGACCACGTTCTCGATTGCCAATGACGTGGCGAAGTACTTCGCCATCCTGCCGGCTCTTTTCATTGGCCTATACCCGCAACTTGCCGCGCTGAATGTGATGCAGCTTCACAGCGCATCGAGCGCGATCCTGTCAGCCATTGTCTTCAACGCACTGATCATCATTGCCTTGATTCCGCTGGCCCTGCGGGGCGTCAACGTCAAAGCGGCCGACTCGGCCAGCCTTTTGCGGCGCAACTTGCTGGTCTATGGCCTGGGTGGGTTGGTCGCGCCCTTCGTTGGGATCAAGTTGATCGACATGCTGCTGACTGCGGCAGATCTGGTCTGAACGCTGCCGCGCCTGACGGCGCGGCTTTTGGAGAAAAAACATGTTCAAACACATCCGTCCGGCGCTTGCAGCGCTGATCCTGATGACGCTGATAACCGGCGTGCTCCATCCATTGTCTGTTACGGCCGTGGCGCAGTTGGCGTTCGCCGAGCAGGCCAACGGAAGCTTGGTGCGCGACCGGGAGGGGCAGGTGAGAGGCAGTACGTTGCTGGCCCAGCCTTTCGACGGGCCAGAATGGTTTCAACCACGTCCGTCTGCCGCCAGCTATGCAACCGTTGCCAGCGGCGCTAGTAATCTGGCTCCGAGCAACCCGCTGTTGGTCGATCAGGTCCGTGAGCGCGTCAGCGAATGGAACGGCACGGCTCAACAGCCCGTACCGATGGAGCTGGTGACGACGTCCGGTAGCGGCCTGGATCCGCACCTCACCTTGGCCGCCGCGAAGTTTCAGGCTGTCCGTGTTGCTGCCGCTCGAGGGGTCTCTGAGCAAGCGCTGGATCGCCTGATTCAGGCGCAGCTGACGACGCCTCTTGTAGGCCCCGCGATCGTCAACGTACTGGCTCTGAACCTCGCCCTGGCGGACAATCCGCAGCCCGATTCCGGCGAGTGAAATGAATGAGCGATGCTCAACGTGCCGATGCCCTGCTTGATGACGCGCCCCGTGAAGGACGCGGGCGGCTCAAGGTATTCCTCGGCGCGGCACCTGGCGTAGGCAAGACCTACGCGATGCTTCAGGCCGCACAGCGCCAGCGACAGTTAGGGCGCGATGTGCGGATGGGGGTGATCGAGACCCACGGTCGGGCAGAAACCGAGGCGATGCGGGTCGGATTGGCGGAACAGCCGATGCGCCGCAGCGAGTATCGAGGTGTGACGCTGTTCGAAATGGACCTCGACGGCCTGCTGCAATTGCGGCCAAGTCTCGCGCTGGTCGACGAGCTGGCGCACAGCAACGCGCCCGGCAGCCGGCATGCCAAACGCTGGCAGGATGTCCTTGAGCTGCTCGAAGCGGGTATCGATGTCTACACCACCGTCAACGTTCAGCACCTCGAGAGCCTCAACGATCAGGTGCGCGGTATAACCGGTGTGCAGGTCAGGGAAACGGTCCCGGACTGGGTGCTTCATCAAGCCGACGATATTCTGCTGATCGATCTGCCGCCGCGCGAGCTGCTGGAGCGTCTTCGTGAGGGTAAGGTCTACGTGCCGGAGCAGGCGCGGGCCGCGATCGATGCCTTCTTCACTCAAACCAACCTGACCGCGCTCCGCGAATTGGCGATGCAGACCGCAGCGGCGCGAGTGGATGCAGACCTGCATCGACGCCACCGGTTGCAGGGTCAAACCGCTCCAGCAGTCCGGGGCCGCTTGCTGGTAGGGATCGATGGTGATGCCTACGCGGAAGGACTGGTCAGGCATGCAGCCCGGGTCGCTGAACGCCGGCATCTCCCATGGTCAGTCGTACATGTCGACACCGGCGCGAGTCGAGGCGAGATTCAGCTCGGCTATCTCCAGTCCGCCCAGCAACTGGCCGAACGTCTTGGCGGAGAGGTTGTGGAGTTGCGTGACGAGCGGGTGGCGCGAACGCTCATCGAACATGCCGTTGAGCGTCGCGCCACCCTCGTGTTGGTAGGCGGCGGCCGAGTCCGTCGGGTTTGGAAGTTCTCGATGCGCCGATCAATAGCTGAGCAACTGATCAAGGGAGGGCGCGGTCTGGAGATCAGTGTGCTCGGCCAAGAGCCTGCACTGGCCGCAGCACCCGTGAGAACCACCGCCACTCTGGATTGGCGTCAGTATCTGCTTGCTACGCTGGCGACCTTGACTGCCACAGGCGTGGCACTGATGTTGTCCCGCTATCTCGCGTTACCTAACATTTCGCTGGTATTCCTCGCGGCCGTGCTGGTGGTTGCCGTACGCAGCAGTCTGGGGCCGGCCCTGGCATGTGCGGGACTGTCGTTTGTTCTTTACGATTTCCTGTTCATTCCACCGACGTTCACGTTCATCGTCGCGCGTCAGGAAGACGTTCTGACGCTTATGTTTTTCCTGTTGATGGCTGTCCTTGCGGGCAATCTTGCCAGCCGCCAACGGCGACAGCTTCAGGCGTTGCGTCAGACTCAGGCGCAGACCACTGCTTTGCTCGATCTCTCGCGCCAGTTGAGTGCTGCCACCGATGTTCAGGCCGTAGGCGCTGCCGCTGTTCGCCAGTTGCAACTGGTGGCGAACCTGGAAGCCGTCATCGCGACGCGCGGCAAGCAGGGGAAATGGATGTTCATCGGGGCTGAGCCGCTGCTGGCCGAGCCGGAAAGGGGAGCTGCTGAATGGGCGTTCAAGCATGGTCAGCCAGCGGGGAAGGGAACCGACACCTTGCCCAGTGGGCAATGGTGGTGGTTGCCGTTGAGTGGCGACGGTCAGCCGCTGGGCTTGCTAGGCATTCGCCAGCTGGGTGCAGACCCGGCAGGGCTACAGAAGCGTCGCCTGATCGCTGCGCTCGCTCAACCCCTGGCGCAAGCACTGGGGCGCGCCACGCTGGCTCAGGAGTTGGAGGCGGCCCGACTGCACGGGCAGACCGAGGAGCTGCGCAGCGCGTTACTTGCATCCGTGTCCCACGATCTGCGCACGCCGCTTACAGCCATGCGTGGCTCTATCGACAGCCTGGCGAGTCTGGGGCACAGCATGAGTGAGGCGGATCGGCAGGAACTGCTTGAGGCGACGCGTGACGAAGCCGAGCGCCTTGACCGCTACATTCAAAATTTATTGGACATGACGCGCCTCGGTCACGGCGGCCTGAAGCTGATCCGTGACTGGACGACACCTGCCGACATCATCGCCAGTGCGCTGCAACGCCTGCACCGTGTGCTAGCAGACCTGCGGCTTGAGGTGCTGGTCCCCGATGATCTGCCGCTTTTGTACGTCCACCCTGCATTGGTCGAACAGGCGCTGGTCAATGTGCTGGAGAACGCGGCCCGTTTTTCTGCACCTCAAGGCAGGCTGCAGATTGCAGTCTCGACAGGAGCCGGCACCCTGCGTTTCATCGTCAGCGATGAGGGCCCAGGCGTTCCCGAGGCCGAACGTGAACGCATTTTCGACATGTTCTATACGGCCGCACGCGGCGATCGGGGCGGGCCGGGCACTGGACTCGGCCT
This sequence comes from Pseudomonas sp. 9Ag, assembly GCF_902506445.1. Classification (NCBI taxonomy): domain Bacteria; kingdom Pseudomonadati; phylum Pseudomonadota; class Gammaproteobacteria; order Pseudomonadales; family Pseudomonadaceae; genus Pseudomonas; species Pseudomonas sp. 9Ag. The sequence goes on along the minus strand of NZ_LR733836.1, from coordinate 1,528,141 downwards.
CGCTATTTGCCAAGGCATGATCGGCGCCCATGGGGGGCGGGTGTTGGTTGCAGACGGGCTCGGCGGAAGAGGCGCGAGCGTCACCCTGGAGCTTCCGCTACAACCTCAGCCTGAGATGGAAAAGGACCTCACGTGAGTCAGCAAGCCAGCATATTGATCATCGACGATGAGCCGCAGATCAGGAAATTCCTTCGCATAAGCCTCGGCTCGCAGGGTTATCGCGTGAGCGAGAGTGGAGACGGTCAGGACGGTCTGGCCTCGGCAGCCTTGAACAAACCTGACCTGATCGTGCTCGACCTAGGCCTCCCGGACATGGATGGGCAGACTGTGCTGCGCGAATTGCGAGAGTGGAGTCAGGTGCCGGTGATCGTACTGTCGGTACGCTCGAGCGAGACCGAGAAGGTCATGGCGCTCGATGGCGGAGCGAATGACTACGTGACCAAACCATTCGGCATCCAGGAGTTCCTCGCTCGGGTCCGTGCACTGCTGCGTCAGAACCAAGGCGCGTCGAGCGGGCCGGCGCAGGCGATGTCAGGTCCGCTATGCATCGACTTCGCGTACCGACGGGTTAGCCTGGACGGGCAGGAGATCAGCCTGACCCGCAAGGAGTACGCGGTACTGGCTGAGCTTGCCCAGCACACAGGCCGGGTCGTCACGCAGCAGCAGCTGCTCAAGGACATATGGGGCCCCAGCCACAGCGGCGATACCCATTACCTGCGCGTGGTTGTCGGGCATCTGCGGCGCAAGCTCGGGGATGACCCGTCCGCGCCGCGGTTCATCATTACCGAGGCGGGAGTGGGCTACCGCTTGGTCACGGACTAGACGTTCCGGGTTACATCTCAAATTCGTTGGCCTGGGTGTCGGTTCGCAGCGCGCTCAGGCTGGCTGCATTCGCGGATGCCGGAAAAACCACACGGCCAGCGGCGTAGCGAGTGCTACCACCATCCAGCCCAGCAAGCTGATCGCAACAGGCAGACCGTAGTGGTCGGCGACCCAGCCGACGCCGAGCAAGGGCACGATGCTGCCAACGTAGCCGCACACCAGATAGGTCGAAATCAGCCCCGAGCGCTCGGCAGGGCTGGCAATACGGTTGACCATGCTGATACCGGCCAACAGGCACATGCCATGGCCCGCAGCAGCAGCGCAGACCCCAATGATGAATACCAGCGACGAGCCGGCCGTGAAGTTGAGTACGAGCATTGCGTTACTCAACACCACTGACAACAGACCGAGCAGTCCGCACCAGCGCAGACTCATCCGCGCGCAGGCCAGTTGCATCATGGCGGAAGCCAGCAGAATGACGCCAATGGAGGTGCCGCTCACCACCGGGCCATGCCAGGGCAGTATCTTCTCTAGAAACAGCGGGGCCATCGACGCGTAGATCCCGAATACGCCAAAGGCGAAAAAAGGGCACACACAGGTCAGCAGAAACGCCAGCGAATCCTGGCGTGAGGCCCAGGTCAGCCGCGGAATGAACGTACGTAAACCCAGTGGTGCGGCTGCGCTGAGCTCTGGATGCGGCTTGAGCTGCACCCGTATCAAGGCGTAGACACCCAGCACGCCGAGGATCAAGGACGGGATGTAGGTGGTTTTCAGCGGGTGCGCGAACCACTGGCCAATGACGCCGCCAGTAAGCGGGCCAAGGCCGAAGCCCAAGGCAAGCAGGAAGCTGGTGATCATCGATATCCGCTGCGACGCGCCATCACGGGAAATCTGCACCAGGCCCACTGACGCGCTGGTCACGATCAGGCTTGAAGAAAGACCGACCGCAAAACGGCCGATGTTGAGGCTCGGCAGGTTCCACGCCAGCATCGTCACCAGCGTCCCAGCCCAACCGAGCAGCAAGCCACTGAGCATGACCTTGCGAAAGCCCAGGGTGTCGGACAGGCGGCCCATGAACAACAGCCCGAAAAGCGCCCCTGCCATATAGATGATGTAAATCAGCGATATATCGCTGGTACGAAGCTGCCACGCCTGCTTGTACAGCGGGTATAGCGGCGAGATGAGCGCTGTGCCCATGACACCGACGCACATGGCGAAGCACACCCAGGGAAAAGGGGACCACGTTTGTTTCATTGATAAAGCCCGATTTGACGTGAGAATGGCGTCATTCCAGCGCTGCCCCGCATGGGGACATGAACGCCCTGATCATTAGGCGCCTACTGTATCGGCTCGAATTGAACTCCGGGCATTCATTCGTTCGGTGATTAACGACCCATGAGCCCGGCGTTCAAACTGTGGTGTTCCCTTGCGCAACGCAGTGCCTAGCGCAAGATCAGCTCGTCACCGCGCTCCTCGTGCCAATCATCGAGGCTTGGGGCTGCCGCTTCGCCATCCATGCGATGGATGATGGTGAAGTAATCCTGCTTGAACCTGTCCTGCATGATCTCATCACGCGATCGGACCCGGACAGCGTAGATGCTCTGAACATTCTGATGGTCGAAGCTGCGCCAGTACTGTTCGTCCTTGAGCAGGCTGTAGTGATGGTCTTCCAGCGCCTTGATGACTTTTTCGCTGTGCAGGCTGCCTGCACGCTGTACCGCCTCAGCCCATTGCTGAACGATGGCGAAGGCGGATGCGGCTGTACTGTCGGGGTAGCGCTGATGCTGGGCGATAAAGGCATCGACGAAGGCCTGGCCCTGCTCGCTTTTGACCAGGGCCGGGACGCGCCAGGTCCAGGCTGCCGTGCCAATAACATGCTCCATCACCTGTGGGCCTGCCTGCTCGACGATGCTGCCGGTCAGGTTGGGCACGATGATCTGCATCCGCTGGTCGAGCTTGAGGTCATGCGCCAGACGCATGGTCTGCACCAGATCCTGGCCGAGCAGGATGACGACCAATACATCGGCGTCACTGGCCGCGGCCTTCTTCAGCGCGGCGCGATACTCCTCATGGTGTGCGCCCCTGGCACTGATGCGCGAGAAACCGTGGCGAGCTCGGTCCCGGCTGCGGGTGGCCTCGCGCAGTGCCTGCTCCATGCTGTGGCCCCAGGTGTCGTCAAGGCTGACGTAGTGGTAGCGACGGTTCGGCAGATGCCAGCTCAGGTACTCGCCTAGCACGCGTGCACTCATCAAGGCACTGTTGGTTTCACGGAACAGGTAGCGCTGGCCGTCGTGCCCGGTGATTGCGTTGGCGTAACCCAGCGTAGGGAAGAACAACATGCCCAGCTCGCGGGCGCGCTGGCCGGCGGCTATGGCCTCCTCGCTGGTGGCACCGCCAAAGGCCATCGAGGCACCTTTGGCGGCAAACTTGTCGATGTTGGCCCGCGCCTTTTCTTCGCGGGCGGCTGAGTTGCGGCTGATCAGCTCGAGCGGTCTACCCAGCACGCCGCCCTGTTGGTTGATGGTCTCGATGGCGAGGAGGGCGCCGCGGCGCAGCTCAAGACCTTCACTCTTGTAGTTGCCGGTGCTTGGGTAATTCAAGCCCAGCCGAATTGGCTGAGCGGCGTTGGCGGTGGCAGCCAATGCCAACAGGATGCTGCAGATGATGAGGCGGCGCATGGCTCGTGTCCTTGTGAGCAGAGGGGCGTCCGTTGTAAGCCTCGAACTCGGCGCGAGAAATTGTCTTTTCGGGCACACCGACCCCAACTTCGGTGCCGGTGTGGTCGCCCGGCTCTGTCATCACGATGCACGGATGGCGTGGCCTACGGCGAGTATTGCTACCAAGGGAGGAGAAAAATCGGTACTGCGTGTAATTGTTGCAGGAGCGGCTAGATCCAAGAATCGCTACTAGACCGGGAAAACTTCCCGGCGACGATAACAATGAACCCGTAGAGGTAGCCGCAATGAAGCACACCGGTCTTCGCAAGCCCTTCGCCCTGACAGCGCTTTGCGCCGCCATGGCCGTGTCCAGCGTGTCGGCATGGGCAGTCACCGATCAGGAAATTCTCGATGACGCCAAGTCCACCGATCAGATCGTTACCAACGGCCTGGGGCTGCAAGGCCAGCGCTACAGCACCCTGGATGCCCTGAACACCGAAAACGTCAGTCAGCTTCGCCCGGTCTGGGGCTTTTCCCTGGGGGGCGAAAAGCAACGTGGCCAGGAAGCGCAGCCACTGATCAAAGACGGCGTGATGTACCTCACCGGCTCCTACTCCCGCGTGTTTGCGGTCGATGCCCGCACCGGCAAGGAACTGTGGCAGTACGACGCTCGCCTGCCGGACGGCATCATGCCTTGCTGTGACGTGATCAACCGTGGCGTAGCCCTGTATGACGACCTGGTGATTTTCGGCACCCTGGACGCCAAGCTGGTCGCGCTGAACAAGGACACCGGCAAGGTCGTCTGGAAAAAGACCGTGGCCGACTATAAGGCTGGCTACTCCATCTCGGCCGCTCCGATGGTGGTCAAGGGCAAACTGATCACCGGCCTGGCCGGCGGTGAGTTCGGCGTTGTAGGCATGATCCAGGCCTTCAATCCCAAGAACGGCGAACTGCTGTGGACTCGTCCGACCGTCGAAGGTCATATGGGCTACGTGATGAAGGACGGCAAAAAGGTCGAGAACGGCATTTCCGGCGGCGAAGCCGGCAAGACCTGGCCCGGCGACCTGTGGAAGACCGGCGGTGCAGCGCCTTGGCTGGGTGGCTACTACGATCCGGACACCGACTCGCTGCTGTTCGGCACCGGTAACCCTTCGCCGTGGAACTCGCACCTGCGCCCAGGCGACAACCTTTATTCCTCTTCGCGCCTGGCGCTGGACCCGGACGACGGTTCGATCAAATGGCACTTCCAGTCCACGCCGCATGACGGCTGGGACTATGACGGTGTCAACGAGCTGATCTCCTTCGATTACAAGGAGAACGGCAAAACCGTCAAAGCAGCCGGTACTGCGGACCGTAACGGCTTCTTCTATGTACTGGATCGCACCAACGGCAAGTTCATCCGCGGCTTCCCGTTCGTTGACAAGATCACCTGGGCCAAGGGTCTGGACAAGGATGGCCGTCCGATCTACGACGACGCCAACCGTCCCGGCGCACCAGGAGAGGCGGACAAGGGCAAGTCCGTCACCGTGGCGCCATCGTTCCTCGGCGGCAAGAACTGGATGCCAATGGCGTACAGCCAGGACACCGGACTGTTCTACGTGCCGTCTAACGAATGGGCCATGGACATCTGGAACGAAGGCGTCGCTTACAAGAAGGGCGCGGCTTATCTGGGTGCCGGCTTCACCATCCATCCGCTGAACGAGGAATACATTGGCGTGCTGCGCGCCATTGATCCGAAAACCGGCAAGGAAGTCTGGCGCTACAAGAACTACGCGCCGCTGTGGGGTGGCGTACTGGCAACCAAGGGCAATCTGGTGTTCACCGGTAACCCTGAAGGCTTCCTGATGGCGTTCAATGCCAAGACGGGTGAGAAGGTCTACGAGTTCAACACCGGCTCCGGCGTGATCGGTTCTCCGGTTACCTGGGAAATGGATGGCGAACAGTACGTTTCGGTCCTTTCCGGCTGGGGCGGCGCTGTACCGCTCTGGGGCGGCGAAGTCGCCAAGCGCATCAAGGACTTCAACCAGGGTGGCATGGTCTGGACCTTCAAATTGCCGAAGGATGAGGTCGTAGCCAAGCGCTAAGCGGCAATTCAACGGGGCCGATATCCGGCCTCAATGCTGCAAAAACCCGCCCACTCGTGGCGGGTTTTTTGTTTGTGGAGCGGAACCGTCAAAAGTGCTGACCGACTCTTGCACTGTGACTTGGCGACCTAACAGGAACCACTCGGCACTCGACTGTTTCGCCCGTTTTGGTCGGTTCGCATTAGTGGTGCATCACACCGAGACTCGTACAGCTCCATTGCATCTACTACCAAATGAGGAACGCATCTGTCCCTTGGGTGCATTCCGGGCAAGCGGTTGGGCTGCCTAAGATCGTCCCATGTCCTGTCCATGTTCGGTCAGGCTCCGACAAGCAGAAAAATTAGAGAGGCCGCTCATGATTTACGCCCAACCCGGTAAAGAAGGTTCCGTCATTACGTTCAAGCCACGTTATGGCAACTTCATCGGTGGTGAATTCGTTCCGCCGGTCAAGGGTGAGTATTTCGTCAACACCTCGCCGGTCAACGGAGAAGTCATCGCCGAATTCCCGCGCTCCGGGGTCGAGGATGTCGAGCACGCTCTGGATGCCGCCCACGCCGCCGCTGATGCCTGGGGCAAGACCTCTGTGCAGGACCGCGCTCTGGTGCTGCTGAAAATCGCCGACCGTATCGAAGCCAACCTGGAAAAACTGGCCATCGCCGAGACCTGGGACAACGGCAAGGCGGTCCGCGAAACATTGAACGCCGACGTGCCGCTCGCGGCTGACCATTTCCGTTACTTCGCCGGTTGCATCCGTGCGCAGGAAGGCAGCGCCGCTGAAATCAACGAGCACACCGCGGCTTATCACTTCCACGAGCCCCTGGGTGTAGTCGGTCAGATCATTCCGTGGAACTTCCCGTTGCTGATGGCTGCGTGGAAGCTCGCTCCGGCCTTGGCCGCGGGTAACTGCATCGTGCTCAAGCCGGCCGAACAGACGCCGCTGTCGATCATGGTCTTTGCCGAGCTGGTCAGTGACTTGCTGCCACCAGGCGTGCTGAACATCGTTCAAGGCTTCGGCCGCGAAGCAGGACAGGCGCTGGCTACCAGCACCCGTATCGCCAAGATCGCGTTCACCGGCTCCACCCCGGTTGGTTCGCACATCATGCGCTGCGCTGCCGAAAACATCATTCCAAGCACCGTGGAGCTGGGTGGCAAGAGCCCGAACATCTTCTTCGAAGACATCATGAATGCTGAACCGGCATTCATCGAAAAAGCCGCTGAAGGTCTGGTACTGGCGTTCTTTAACCAGGGTGAAGTGTGCACCTGCCCGTCGCGTGCACTGATTCAGGAGTCGATCTTCGAACCCTTCATGGAAGTGGTAATGAAGAAGATCAAGGCGATCAAACGTGGCAACCCGCTCGATACCGACACCATGGTCGGCGCTCAGGCCTCCGAACAGCAGTTCGACAAGATCCTGTCGTACATGGAAATCGCTCAGCAGGAAGGTGCTGAGATCCTCACAGGCGGTGCCGCCGAGAAGCTCGAAGGCGGCCTGGCGACCGGTTATTACGTGCAGCCGACCCTGATCAAGGGCCACAACAAGATGCGCGTGTTCCAGGAAGAGATCTTTGGGCCAGTGGTTGGGGTTGCGACCTTCAAGGACGAGGCCGAAGCCTTGGCGATTGCCAACGACACCGAGTTCGGTCTCGGTGCTGGCGTCTGGACCCGCGACATCAACCGCGCCTACCGCATGGGCCGTGGCATCAAGGCCGGTCGCGTCTGGACCAACTGCTATCACCTGTACCCAGCGCACGCGGCGTTCGGCGGCTACAAGAAGTCCGGTGTTGGTCGTGAAACCCACAAGATGATGCTCGATCACTATCAGCAGACCAAGAACCTGCTGATCAGCTACGACATCAACCCGCTGGGCTTCTTCTAAGCGCGCGGCACTGCAACTTGAGAGACCCGGCGCGTTCGCTCCAGCGCGCCGGCTGACTTGCTCGCACGCGATCAGTGCGGGGACCCTCGACCGACCGGGTGCGGCAGGTGGTCCATCAACGCAACGCGGCCCCAAAGGCCGCGTTTTTTTATGTCCTCGCAAAACCAAGCGCACTCGTGTGGCGAACTCCAGCGCTCGTTGCGCCTCAGATTCAGCATGACCCGCGTCTCATGAGGACTTGCTGATGCCCAAATTGCTCGAACCTGCCCAGCTGAATCAGCTGCGCCTGCGCAACCGCGCCGTGCTGGCTCCGATGACCCGCGTAAGCGCCGAGCCGGAAGGGCAACCGAACGAATTGATGCGTGACTACTACCAGGCGTTTGCCGAGGGCGGATTCGGCCTTTTGATTACCGAAGGCACCTACACAGACATCGCTTACAGCCAGGGTTACCTGAACCAGCCAGGCCTGGCCACCGAGGCACAACGTGACAGCTGGAAGCCGATTGTCAGTGCGGTCCATCAGGCCGGTGCAGCCATCATTGCCCAGCTGATGCACGGCGGCGCCCAGACCCAGGGCAACATCCATCACGCCCGTCACGTAGCCCCATCGGCAGTCCAGCCTGGCGGGCGGCAGTTGAGCTTCTACGGCGGCGAAGGCCCTTACGCAACGCCGGCGGAGATGACCGAGGCAGAAATCCAAGAAGCGATCACCGGCTTCGTCCAGTCAGCAAAACATGCACGCGACGCCGGTTTCGATGGGGTGGAGTTGCACGGCGCCAATGGTTATCTGTTGCACGAGTTCATGACAGCCGAGTTCAATCAGCGCATCGATCGGTGGGGCGGTGACTACAAGGCGAGACTGGCCCTGCCGCTGGAAATCATCCGCGCGGTACGTGAAGCGGTCGGGCCGGACTTTGTCGTGGGTATGCGGCTGTCACAAGGCATGGTCACTGACAGCCGGCTCAAATGGGACGGGGGCCTTGAGGCCGCGCGCTATCGTATCGCCACGCTAGCCGCCGCCGGGCTCGACTATATCCACGTAACCGAAGCCGACATCAGTGCCCCGGCATTCGAGGAGGGCGAGAGTCTGACGGCTATTGCCAAAGGTGCCGTCGAGATTCCGATCATCGGCAACGGCGCCATCGGCACCGGTGATCAGGCGCAACAACTGCTCGACGCTGGCGTGCTGGACTTCGTGGCGATAGGCAAGGCGGCGCTGGCCAATCATGACTGGCCGCTGCGTGTACAGGACCAGGCCCCGCTGACCGCGTTCGACTTCGATATGTTCTCGCCGATGGCGACAATCACCAACGAGCTGGCCTGGCGCGGCACCCACGGCCGCTCTGCTGTGCGCCGCTGAGCAGGCAGGTTAGCGCGCGTTACGAAAACGGAGGCAGTCGAGGCACTACCAATGCAGAGCGCTGTCTCCTTCCAAAGTACCATTCCGCTTTTGACGGATCAGGGTGCTTAATGAGTTGCCGGAATACTTCCGTCATCACAAAAAGAGGAATCAGCCATGTGGACTAAACCTGCTTTTACCGACCTGCGCATTGGTTTCGAAGTCACCATGTACTTCGCCAATCGCTGATTGAACTGCCCCGGCCCCGGTCGGGGCTCCGTTTTTTTGGGAGCTGCCCATGTTCATCCAGATTTTAGGTTCTGCTGCTGGCGGCGGCTTTCCTCAGTGGAACTGTAATTGTGCCAACTGCGCCGGGCTGCGAGCCGGCACGCTCCGTGCTCAGGCGCGCACCCAGTCGTCCATCGCCATCAGCGACAATGGCGAGGATTGGATCTTGTGCAACGCCTCGCCTGATATCCGCGCGCAGCTCGAAGCCTTTCCCAAGCTGCAGCCGGCACGGGCGCCGCGCGACACGGCGATTGGCGCCATCATTCTGCTGGACAGCCAGATCGACCACACTACCGGTCTGCTGACACTGCGCGAAGGTTGCCCGCACCAGGTTTGGTGCACCGAGATGGTCCACCAGGACCTCACCACGGGTTTCCCGCTGTTCAACATGCTGGAACACTGGAACGGCGGACTGCGCTGGAATCGGATTGCGCTGGAAGGCAGCTTCCGCATTCCGACTTGCCCGCAGCTCGAAATCACGCCGATCCCGCTGCGCAGCTCGGCGCCGCCGTATTCGCCGCACCGCAACGACCCGCATCCCGGTGACAACATCGGCCTGCTGATCGTGGACCATAACACCGGCGGCAAGCTGTTCTACGCACCGGGCCTCGGTAAGGTCAGCCCTGAGCTGCTGGAGCTGATGCGAGGTGCAGACTGCCTGCTGGTTGACGGTACGCTCTGGCGCGACGACGAAATGCAGGTGCGCGAAGTCGGGACCAAGCTGGGCTCCGAAATGGGCCACCTGCAACAAAGCGGGCCTGGCGGCATGATCGAAGTGCTCGACGGTATGCCCGCCGCACGCAAGATTCTCATCCACATCAACAACACCAATCCGATCCTCGACGAGGATTCCGCTGAACGCGCAGTGCTCGAGGAGCATGGGATCGAGGTTTCGTTCGATGGCATGAGTATCGAGCTGTAGCCTGCATCCGCCCGCGATCACCAGAGAACTCAGTGGCTGAAGGTGCTCACCTGTGCCTGAAGGAACAGCCCGCACAACCCGTAAGGAAGTTTTTATGACCCTGCCAGCCATGACTCCGTCCGAGTTCGAAGCAGCGCTACGCGCCAAGGGCGACTACTACCACATTCATCATCCGTTTCACCGCGCCATGTACGAAGGCCGCTCGACCCGCGAGCAGATTCAGGGCTGGGTCGCCAATCGCTTCTACTATCAGGTCTGCATCCCGGTGAAGGATGCGGCGATCATGGCTAACTGTCCGGATCGCGATACCCGCCGGGAGTGGGTCCAGCGCATCATCGATCATGATGGAGGCCCAGGCGAGGAGGGCGGCATCGAGGCCTGGCTGCGCTTGGCCGAGTCGGTGGGCCTGGACCGCGAGCAGGTGCTGTCGCAGGAACTGGTGCTGCCGGGCGTGCGCTTCGCCGTCGACGCCTATGTCAATTTCGCCCGCCGCGCCGTCTGGCAGGAGGCTGCCAGCAGTTCACTCACCGAGCTGTTCGCCCCGACCATTCACCAATCCCGTCTGGACGCGTGGCCACAGCACTACAGCTGGATTGATGCGTCCGGTTACGACTACTTCCGCAAACGCTTGAAGGAAGCGCGCCGCGACGTCGAGCACGGCTTGCGCATCACGCTCGAGCACTACAAGACGCGAGAAGCACAGGAGCGCATGCTGAATATTCTTCAGTTCAAACTGGACGTCCTCTGGAGCATGCTGGATGCCATGAGCATGGCTTATGAGCTGGACCGTCCGCCGTACCATACGGTGACCCGTGAGCGCGTCTGGCATAAGGGCATCAGCTTTTAACCGGCTGACTGAACGGCCTGATGAGCCCTGGGACGGCAGCCCACCGCCCCATACCGATGATGTATTACTGGCGAGACAGAGGACCATGAGCGATATCCAACTGACGCAGATCCCAGTCTTTCGCCGCGGTTTCCGCTTTCAATGGGAGCCGGCGCAGAACTGTCATGTGCTGCTCTATCCCGAAGGCATGATCAAGCTGAATGAGAGCGCATCAGCGGTTCTGGGCGAGGTCGATGGCACTCGGAGCGTGGGCGCCATTGTGGCTGATCTGCAGAGCCGCTTTCCCGATGCCGAGGGCATTGAGGAGGACATCGTCGCATTCCTGGAGGTAGCCGTTGAACGGTTCTGGATCGAGCTTCGCTAAGCCGGGTTTCGAGCCCGGTCCACCGCTGTGGCTATTGGCCGAGCTGACCTATCGCTGCCCGCTGCAGTGCCCGTATTGCTCGAATCCGCTCGATTTTGCGCGCAGCCACGATGAGCTGAGCACTGCCGAGTGGATCGAGGTGTTCCGCCAGGCACGCGAGATGGGCGCGGCACAATTGGGCTTTTCCGGCGGCGAGCCGTTGGTTCGCCAGGATCTGGCCGAGCTGATCAAGGCGGCACGGGATCTGGGCTACTACACCAACCTGATCACCTCCGGCATCGGCTTGACCGAGGAGAAGATCGCTTCGTTCGCCGATGCTGGGCTCGACCATATTCAGATCAGCTTTCAGGCCGCCGACGAAGAGGTGAACAACCTGCTGGCGGGCTCGAAGAAGGCGTTCGCACAGAAGCTTGCGATGGCGCGCGCGGTCAAGGCGCACGGCTATCCGATGGTGCTGAATTTCGTGACCCATCGGCACAATATCGACAACATCGACCGCATCATTCAGCTCTGTCTGGAGCTGGAAGCGGACTTCGTCGAACTCGCGACCTGTCAGTTCTACGGCTGGGCCGAGCTCAACCGCGCCGGCCTGCTGCCGAGCAAGGAACAGCTGGTGCGTGCCGAACGCATCACCAATGAATGGCGCGACAAGCTCGCTGCCGAGAACCATCCCTGCAAGCTGATCTTCGTCACGCCGGACTATTACGAAGAGCGTCCCAAGGGCTGCATGAACAGCTGGGGCAACCTGTTCCTCGACATCACTCCAGACGGTACGGCACTACCGTGCCACAGTGCGCGACAGCTGCCCATCACGTTTCCGAACGTCCGCGAGCAAAGCATCGAGCAGATCTGGAAGCACTCGATGGGCTTCAACAAATTCCGCGGTTTCGACTGGATGCCCGAGCCGTGTCAGTCATGTGACGAGAAGGAAAAGGACTTCGGCGGCTGCCGCTGCCAGGCCTTCATGCTCACAGGCGATGCTGCCAACGCCGATCCCGTGTGCAGCAAGTCGTCTCATCACGACAAGATTCTTGCAGCGCGTACCGAGGCCGAGCAGTCTCCGCGCGGCCTGGATGAACTGACCTTCCGCAACGAAAAGGCGTCAAAGCTGATTCTCAAGGTGTAGGTCCGTTTAAAGAACGGCAGCCTGACCGACCGGGATCGACAGTGATGATCAAGACAGAAACGCCCTACGGCTTTTGGATGAGTGAATGGACCGCTGAAAAAGCGGCCTCGGCCAGCCGCGACTTCGCTGAGCTGCGCGCCGGCCATGGCGGGCTGTTCTGGATCCAATACGACCCAGCCGACGCCCGTTGCACGCTGTGGTATTGGCGCAACGGTACAACACAGTGCCTGACCCCTACGGGCTTCTCGCTGCGCAGCCGGGTATACGAATACGGTGGCGGTGCGTTTACTCTCACCGATGATGGCGTTGCGTTCGTCAACGAAAAGGATCAGCAGATCTATCTGCAAGCCGTTGACGGTTCGAGTGCGAGTCAGCCGGCGGCGCTTACCTCGCGCCTGCAGTGCCGTTACGGTGATCTGCAATATGATCGACGCCGTGGCGCGATCCTGGCGGTCGAGGAAGCCCATGATGAAGAGGACGTCCGGCATCGGTTGGTAAGCGTTTCGCTTGCAGGCGTGCATCAGATGCTTGTCGAAGGTGCCGACTTCTATGCCTCGCCTACGCTGGACGCTACAGGTGAGCGTCTGGCCTGGATTCAATGGCAGCGTCCCGAGCAACCCTGGACGGCTACCAGTCTCTGGATCGCCGACGTCCTAACAGACGGCCAACTCGGCCCCGCGGTGTGCATGGCTGGCAGTGACGATTCGGAGTCACTGCAACAGCCTCGCTTCGCCAGCAACGGCGACCTGTTTTGCCTGACCGACCGCGCCGGCTGGTGGCAGCCCTGGCGGAGCCAAGGCGATTCTCTCGTGCCCGCGGAGCGCTTCGCTCGACACCGCTTCGACCACGCTCCGGCGCCCTGGCAGTTAGCGACCGTCAGCTATGTGCCGTTAACTGGCGGTGCCTGGCTATCGACTCGGCTGGTGGAGGGGTACGGCCTGCTTTTCGAGCATGACGCCGGGGGAAGCGAGCGGCAGCTCGCGCCTGCATACAGTCGTTGTCGTCAGTTGGCCGTGGATGAGCACCACTACTATTGCATTGCCGGGGCTCCTGATCGGATGCCCGCCGTGCTGGCGATCGAACGTCTAACCGGTGAAATTGCGATCCTGGCTGGCGGCGAACAGCCCCTGCCGGCCGAGCAGCTGTCTTGCGCGCAACCGTTCAGTGTTGCGACGGGCCAGGAGGAGGTGGCGCACGCTTTTTTCTATCCACCCCGTAATGTCGACTGCCTTGGCCTGCCCGGGGAGAAACCACCGCTGGTCGTGTTCATGCATGGCGGGCCGACATCCGCGAGCTATCCGGTTTTCGACCCGCGTATTCAGTACTGGACGCAACGGGGCTTCGCCGTCGCCGATGTCAATTACCGGGGCAGCAGTGGATTTGGCCGAGCCTATCGGCAGCGTTTGCGCGGCAAATGGGGCGTAGTGGACGTCGAGGATGCGTGCGCGGCGGTGCAGGCATTGGCCGTTCGCGGCCAGATCGATTCCGCGCGCACCTTCATTCGAGGCTCCAGCGCCGGCGGTTACAGTGCACTCTGCGCGTTGGCCGCCGATGCCGGCTTTACTGGCGGCGCCAGCCTCTACGGGGTCAGCGATCCGATGGCCTTGCGGCGAGTGACGCACAAATTCGAAGCGGATTATCTGGATTGGCTGATAGGTGATCCTGAGCGTGACGCCCAGCGATACAAGGAGCGGACGCCGCTTAACAACGCTGCACGGATACGGGTTCCGGTGATTTTCTTCCAGGGCGCGCTGGATGCGGTGGTTCTGCCCGAACAAACCGGGTCCATGGTGGACGCATTGCGCGAGCAGGGTGTGCGGGTGGAATATTGCCTCTATCCGCAAGAACGTCATGGTTTTCGCCAGGCAGCCAACCTGGCAGATGCATTGGAGCGCGAGTGCCGCTTCTATATGTCGCTGCTGGGTCGAACCGGCGGCCAGTAAAGCAGCCCTCGCACCGCCATGCTCCGTTTTGCCGATTGCTTTGATGGAGGAAAGCAGTACGCTTGCCAAAAGTAACAAATAATAACGAGAGGCCGTCGTATGAGCCCCAACCTTAGCCTGCAACGTAAGTTCGTATCCCCAGAGATCGTGTTCGGCGCGGGCTGTCGGCACAGCGCCGGCAATTACGCGAAAAATTTCGGCGCCCGAAAGGTGCTGCTCGTGTCTGATCCGGGCGTGGTAGCTGCCGGTTGGGTCGGTGATGTCCAGGCAAGCCTGAGCCGGCAGGACATCGACTACCACCTGTTTACCCAGGTGTCGGCCAACCCCCGCTCAGAAGAAGTGATGCTGGGTGCCGAGATGTACCGCAGCGAGGGGTGTAACGTCATCGTCGCGGTTGGCGGCGGCAGCCCGATGGACTGCGCCAAGGGCATCGGTATCGCGGTGGCGCATGGCCGGAATATCATCGAGTTCGAGGGCGTCGACACGCTGCGTGTGCCAAGCCCACCGTTGATTCTGATTCCCACGACCGCGGGCACTTCTGCCGACGTTTCGCAGTTCGTGATCATTTCCAACCAGACCGAGCGGATGAAGTTTTCCATCGTCAGCAAGGGCGCCGTACCGGATGTCTCACTGATCGATCCGGAAACCACCCTCAGCATGGATCCGTTCCTGTCGGCTTGTACGGGTATTGATGCGCTGGTCCATGCCATCGAAGCCTTCGTTTCGACTGGCCATGGACCGCTGACCGACCCTCACGCGCTGGAGGCGATGCGGCTAATCAACGGCCATCTGGTTGAGATGATCGCCAATCCGGCAGACATCCAACTGCGCGAGAAAATCATGCTCGGTAGCATGCAGGCCGGCTTGGCCTTCTCCAACGCGATCCTTGGCGCAGTACACGCGATGTCGCACAGCTTGGGCGGTTACCTGGACCTACCGCATGGTCTGTGTAATGCGGTTTTGGTCGAGCACGTGGTGGCGTTCAACTACGATTCAGCGCCGGATCGCTTCAAAGTGGTCGCTGAAACCCTGGGTATCGATAGTCGCGGGCTGAGCCATCGGCAGATCCGTGAACGGCTCATGCAACATCTGATCAGCCTCAAGCAGGCCATTGGTTTCCACGAAACACTGGGCTTGCATGGCGTGGACCTCTCCGACATCCCGTTTCTTTCGCAGCACGCTATGCAGGACCCCTGCATTCTGACCAACCCTCGTTCGTCGACCCAACGAGACGTTGAAGTGGTCTATGCCGAAGCACTCTGAACAAGACGATGCGCTCGCCGGGCTCCTTGGGCTGGGTACACATTCCGCCCGCAAGAGCCATTACCCTGAGCTCGTGGCCCGTCTTGAAGAACTCGAGGCCGAGCGCAACCGCTACAAATGGCTGTTCGAACATGCTGTGCACGGCATTTTCCAGGCAAGCCTTCAGGAAGGCATCCGTGCAGCCAATCCAGCCCTGGCAAGGATGCTCGGCTACGAAAACCCGGCCGAGGCGCTCTGGCACCTGACCGATCTGTCGCATCATCTGTTCATCGGTGGTGAGGCCGAGCTCGAGCAAATTCGCCACACCCTGAAGACCCAGCAAGGCCTGTTCGGGTATGACACCCGTCTGCGCCGCAAGGACGGCACCGCTATCGATGTGATCATGAACCTCTTGCTCAAGCCCGACGAAGACGGCTTGGTCGAGGGTTTTGTAGCGGACATCACCGATCGCAAACTGGCCCAGATGCGCCTGTTGCAACTCAACGAGCAGCTTGAACAGCGGGTCACCGAGCGGACCCTAGAGCTGCGTAAGGCGCGGGATGCTGCCGAGGCGGCGAACCACAGCAAAGACAAATACCTGGCCGCCGCCAGCCACGATCTATTGCAGCCGCTCAATGCTGCGCGTCTTTTAATTTCGACACTAAGGGAGCGCCGGCTGCCGGATGCTGAGACCAATCTGGTCGAGCGGGCGCATCAGGCGCTTGAAGGGGCTGAAGATCTGCTTACGGACTTGCTGGATATTTCCAAATTGGACCAGCAGGCGATAAAGCCCGACATCGATGTTTATCGTCTCGATGAAGTGCTGTTACCACTGGTTTCTGAATTTCAGTCCGTGGCAGATGCAGCCGGCCTTGGTTTTGACCACTACATTCCGGCCTACGCGTTGCGCAGCGATTTCCGGCTGCTGACGCGCATCCTGCGTAATTTTCTCAGCAATGCCTGCCGCTATACCGATCACGGCCGAGTATTGCTGGGCGCGCGCAAGCGCGGCGAATACCTGCGCATCGAGGTCTGGGACACCGGTCGCGGAATCGAAGCGGATCAGATGCAATCGATCTTCCTCGAGTTCAACCAGCTGGGTGTACAGCGCGCCACCGAGCGCCCCGGCGTCGGGCTGGGTCTGGCCATTGTCGATCGCATTGCCTCGATGCTGGCCTATCCGATTCAGGTGCGTTCGCAGCTTGGTCGAGGCTCCGTCTTCAGCATTGATGTGCCACTGGCCGATCCGCCGGAGCACCTGCCGGTCGAAGCGCCTGGGTTGATGCCAGTGCTTGGCAACCCGCTACCGGGGCGTCGTTTGCTGGTCCTCGACAACGAGCTGAGCATCCTCCACAGCATGGCTGCGTTGCTGGGGCAATGGGGCTGCGACGTGTTGACGGCCACCGACCAGGAAGCCGCGTTGGCTGTGCTCGACGGAGCGCCGCCGGAGGCAATTCTCGCCGACTACCATCTCGATCAGGGCGTGACCGGCTGGGAAGTTGCCACTGCGTTGAGGGAGCACTTTGCGCTGCCAATTCCCGTGGTGATGGTGACGGCCGATCGCAGCGACCAGTGTCGCCGCCAACTGCACGGGTTTGGCGTGCCAGTGCTGAACAAGCCAGTCAAGGCGGGGAAATTGCGATCAGTACTGAGTCACTTGCTCAGCGAAAGTCACCGCTGATAACCCAGAACGCGAACTGGCGATGTACCGGCGCAGACCGGAATGTCGCGTTGTTCGCTGCGTCACGCTCAACTGGTTGGTGTGATTGCGTGATCACGGTGAGGCAGGGCGATCGAGATCAGTGCAGCCAGCAGCACAAAGACGCTCGAGATCCAGAGGCAGGCCTCGAGTCCATATCGCTGATAGACCCAACCAGAGAGGAGGGTGCCAACCAGTCGGCCCAGCGCGTTGGACATGTAATAGAAGCCGACGTCCAGCGATACACCGTCGGCCTTTGCATAAGAGACGATCAGGTAGCTGTGCAGCGATGAGTTTATGGCGAAAAGCGCTCCAAACAGCAGCAAGCCGCCGAGCAGTACCGCCTGGGCTGACCAATCGGTGCCCAGCCCCAACGCGATTCCCCCCGGCAAGCCGGCCAGAAGTAGCGCCCAACCAAACGCCGAGCGCCCGTCTGGAACATCACCACGCCTCTTGCCCGTAATAGCTGGGGCAAGTGACTGGACGATGCCATAGCCGATCACCCAGAGCGCGAGAAAGCCGCCTACCTGCCAGAAGTCCCAGCCAAACACCGCGGACAGATAGACCGGTAGCGCCACCACGAACCAGACATCTCGGGCGCCGAACAGGAACAGCCGTGCGGCTGACAGAACATTGATGGCCCGGCTCTTGGAGAGCATTTCGCGAAACTTCGGTTTCGCCTTGGCCTTGCCCAGGTCTTTTTTCAGCAGTACCAGACTAGAAATCCAGATCAGCGACAGTGCCGCGGCCATGACGAGAAGTGATCCGCGAAAGCCGATAACTGCAAGCAGGGCACCGCCGAGGAAAAAACCGACACCCTTCAGCGCGTTCTTCGACCCGGTCAACACAGCTACCCACTGGTACAGCGTGCCTTGCTGACCCTCCGGCACCAAAAGCTTGATCGAGCTCTTGGCACTCATCTTGTTCAGGTCCTTGGCAATGCCTGACAGCGCTTGCGCGCCCATCACCCACGGAATCGTCAGCCATGCGGCGGGCACCGTGAGCATCATTAGGGCCACGACCTGCATGGCGAGGCCAATGTTCATAGTGCGGTTGAGCCCAATTCGGGCTCCCAGGTAGCCGCCAACCAGATTGGTGATGACACCGAACACTTCGTAGAAGAGAAACAGGGCGGCAATTTGCAATGGCGTATAGCCCAGCGCATGAAAGTGCAGCACTACCAGCATCCGCAGCGCACCATCGGTCAGGGTGAAGGCCCAGTAGTTGCCGGTCACCAGCAAATACTGGCGAACCTCCGGAGCGAGGCGGGAGAGGGCGTGCATGACGAGTCCTGTTGCGGTGCGGAGGGTACGGATGGCGTCGCGAGCGCGCCATCCTCGGGATCAATCGGCTAGACCGACCTTGCGTGCCAATTCCACGGTGCGGTTGGCGTAGCCCCACTCGTTGTCGTACCAGGCATACAGCTTCACCTGTGTACCGTTCACGACCATGGTCGACAATGCATCGATGATCGAGGAGCGTGGGTCGGTGCGGTAGTCGATGGAAACGAGCGGCCTCGTTTCATAGCCGAGGATGCCCTTGAGTGGGCCTTCGTTTGCCGCGGCCTGCAGTAGCGCGTTGACCTCCTCGACAGAGGTGGCTCGCTCGACTTCGAAAACGCAGTCGGTCAGCGATGCATTGGCCAGCGGGACGCGTACCGCGTGGCCGTTGAGCTTGCCGCGCAACTCCGGAAAGATCTCGGCGATCGCGGTGGCTGAACCGGTAGTGGTTGGGATCAGGCTCATGCCCGAGGCGCGGGCGCGACGCAGATCATTATGGGGCTGATCGAGGATGCTCTGGGTATTGGTCAGGTCGTGGATCGTGGTAATCGAACCATGGCGGATGCCCAGGTGTTCATGGATCACCTTGACCACCGGGGCGAGACAGTTGGTGGTGCAGGAGGCTGCGGTAACGATCCGGTGCAGCGCTGGATCGAACAGCGTGTCATTGACCCCCATGACGATATTGAGCGCCCCGGCTTCCTTGACCGGCGCGCTGACGACGACACGCTTGACGCCCTGGTCCAGATAGCCTTGAAGCACGGCCACCGTCTTCATCTTGCCGCTGGCTTCGATGACCAGATCACAGCCGAACCAATCGGTATCTGCAATGGCTTTGTTTGCAGTGACCCGGATTCGCTTGCCGCCGACCACGACGCAATCGCCGTCGCTGCTTGCTTCGTGCTGCCAGCGGCCGTGCACCGAGTCGAAATTCAGCAGGTGAGCGTGAGTAGCTGCGTCGCCGGCGGGATCGTTGATCTGGATGAACTCCAGCTCCGGCCAGTCCCAGGCCGCGCGCAGGGCCAGACGGCCGATCCGGCCGAAACCGTTGATACCGATTTTGAGCGTCATGGTTGATTTCCGTAAGTCAGGCGCCGCGAGGCGCAAACATGATGATGGCCATGCCGACCAATGCGACGGCCGACCCCAGTAGATCCCAGCCGGTAGGCCTGATGCCGTCGACGAGCCACAGCCAGACGATTGCAGCGCCGATGTAAACGCCGCCATAGGCGGCATACACGCGCCCGGCTGCTGTCGGGTGCAGCGATAACAGCCAAGCAAACAGCATCAATGATGCCGCGGCAGGTATCAGGAGCCAGGCGCTTTTGCCTTGACGAAGCCATAGGTACGGCAGATAGCACCCGACGATTTCGGCCAGTGCGGTGATGAAGAACAAGCCAAAGGTCTTCAGCATCAGAGGTCAGTCGCCAAATTGTGCGAGCCAGCCGACATGGGCCGGGTGTTGAATGGCTTTGGGCCGAAGCGCCTGGACCTCTTTCACGGCGGTCTCCCGGGGCATGCCCAGCTCGATCAGGATGCGCGCGGCAATCAGCCCGGTGCGTCCGGAACCACCCTTGCAGTGGATCGCCAGCGTGGCGCCTTCGGCCAGTCGCGCAACGATGATTTCCCGATGGCGATGCCAAGCAGAATCGAAGTCAGCCAGCGGGACCTGTTCATCGGACACCGGTAGCTGCAACCACTCCATGCCAAGCTCGGCGCAGCGAGCCGGAAGATTATCCGCCTGGTTGGCTGCCAGCTCGGCATTCGGCATCAGCGTGATGAGCACCTGCGCGCCAGCTGATTCGATCGTCGTCAGCGCTTCACTTACGCCGGTGCCCTTGGTGCCGGGGCATGGCGTGAACATCAAGCGGCCCGCGTGATCCGGGATATCGAGAAGGTCATAGGGGTGCGACATGGTTGCCTTTCCGTGTTTCAAATCGAGCGCTGATTAACGCGTGCTGACAGGGCCTCGGCCGATTCCTTGCGTTCGGAGTAGCGATCGACAAGGTAGCCACCGCGTCCACGTACCAGCAGCGTGAATTTGACCAGTTCCTCCATCACGTCCACGACCCGGTCGTAATAGGCTGAAGGTTTCATTCGCCCGGCGTCGTCGAACTCCAGAAACGCCTTAGGTACTGAAGACTGGTTGGGGATCGTGACCATCCGCATCCAGCGGCCCAGCACGCGCATCTGATTCACCGCATTGAAGGACTGCGAGCCCCCACAGACCTGCATCAGCGCCAGCGTCTTGCCCTGCGTCGGGCGGACGGCACCCATGCTCAGCGGTACCCAGTCGATCTGTGCCTTAAACACCGCACTCATCGCCCCGTGTCGTTCCGGCGAGCACCACACCTGGCCTTCCGACCAGATCACCAGCTCGCGCAGCTCCTTCACCTTGGGGTGAGATTCGGGGGCGTCGTCTGGCAAGGGCAGGCCGGCGGGGTCGAAGATTCGCGTTTCGCAACCCATTGCCTCCAACAGACGCGCCGCCTCCTGGCTCATCAAGCGACTGAACGAGCGTTCGCGGTTCGAGCCATAGAGCAACAGAATGCGCGGTTTGTGTGCTGGATCGCTGGGCAGGTTGAGCTTATCCAGACTCGGTAGGTCGAGATGCTCGAGGTCGATATTGGGAAGACTTTCGTTCATTGCTTTTCTCGCATCAGGGCGTCACTCATCATTCGCGGCGTTCGCATCGAGCCGGTTGCGGAAGGGCGGGGATAGCCGCCATGCGTACCTGGAAATTCGAGCCTGTCGTCGAACGCGCACGGGCTGATGCGTGCGAAGCCGCGCTTGCTGTGCACGGCCATTGCGCTCTCACGGATCGCTCCGATTCAGCCGCAGACTGCCGCGCGGTCAGGCCGTTCATGCATGCGTTCAAGGCGCTCAGCATCACTACTCAACCATTGTTTATTGGCATTGAGCACGACCTGCAGCATCTCGTGAACCCAATCGGGTAGATGCGGGTGCAGTCGGTAATACACCCACTGCCCCTGGCGTCTGTCTTCAAGGATTGCGCAGCTTCTCAACTGGGAGAGATGCCGCGAAATCTTCGGCTGGCTTTGCTCAAGCGCGGTCGTCAGCTCGCAAACGCACAGTTCCCCTTTGAGCGTGATCAGCAAGGTCATGCGCGCTCGGGTTTCATCGGAGAGGCATTTAAAAACCATGTCAGGCGTTAGAGGTTCGATCATGGAATTCATGGCCTGGACGATGTGATTGACGTGGAGCAGGCTCCACACGGAAAGCTGAGAATATATTGATAGCCGCATATGCTGTAAAGCGAATATGCTCAGGCGGCTTCTTGGCAAGCTCGGCTGCAAAAGCGCAGCAGCATGACCGGGCCGTGACTTCGATGGGGGTGAACTGCCGTGCGCGGCCCATGGCCCATCAGATGACTTCGATGCTGACGGAGCTGCCACCGGCTGCTAACACTTCAGAACTGCGACCTAGATGAAATAACGAGAAGCTCCATGTCTACCCAATGCGAAACCATAGGAAAAAAAGCCGCAGGTGCGCCAATCGGTTTCTTTGAGCGTTACCTGACCCTCTGGGTCTTTCTGTGCATCGTTGCCGGGACGCTTATCGGCCTGTTTGCGCCAAACGCGGCACAGACGGTCGGTGCGATGGAGCTGGCAAACGTGAACATCCCCGTAGGGGTGCTGATCTGGGTGATGATCATCCCGATGCTGATGAAAATCGACTTCAGCGCACTTCATGAGGTCTTTGAGCACCGCGTCGGTATGGGCGTGACCCTTCTCGTGAACTGGGCTATCAAACCCTTCACCATGGCGTTTCTCGCCTGGCTGTTTCTTCGGCACGTATTCACGAATTGGCTGCCGGCTGACCAGATCGATAGCTACGTCGCCGGCCTGATCCTGCTCGGCGCGGCCCCTTGCACAGCCATGGTGTTCGTCTGGAGCAACCTGTGTAACGGCAACGCCAACTTCACCCTGACTCAAGTAGCAGTAAACGACTTGATCATGGTGTTTGCTTTTGCGCCCATCGTGGCCTTGCTGCTAGGAGTCTCGTCGATCCCTGTGCCGTGGGATACGCTGATCCTTTCTGTCGTGATGTATATCGTCATCCCACTGACGATTGCTCAGCTCATTCGCTCCCGCCTTCGCAGGCGCGGTGAAGACAGATTTCAGGCAGCACTGGCCCGTATTCAGCCGTTCGCTATCCTGGCGCTGCTGGCGACGCTCGTGTTGCTGTTCTCCTTTCAAGGTGAAGCGATTGTCGAACAGCCTCTGGTGATCGCCATGTTGGCGGTGCCGATCCTGCTGCAAACACTCGTGATTG
Source organism: Pseudomonas sp. 9Ag (assembly GCF_902506445.1). Lineage (NCBI taxonomy): Bacteria > Pseudomonadati > Pseudomonadota > Gammaproteobacteria > Pseudomonadales > Pseudomonadaceae > Pseudomonas > Pseudomonas sp. 9Ag. The sequence goes on along the minus strand of NZ_LR733836.1, from coordinate 1,505,356 downwards.
CCGCGTTGGGTTACTGGCTCAACCGACAGCTGAAAGTGCGCCATGACATCGCAGGGCCGTCCGCCATGATCGGTGCGTCGAATTTCTTCGAGCTCGCGGTGGCCGTCGCCATCGTGCTGTACGGCTTCAACTCGGGCGCGGCACTGGCGACGGTCGTAGGGGTGCTCATCGAGGTGCCGGTGATGCTTTGGCTGGTTCGTACCGTCAACAAAAGCCGAGACTGGTACGAGCGGGCGCTGCCGCGAGGCTAAAGGAGAGACAGGTGGACGCTTTCACGTGGCTCAATAACCAGCTGTTGCGAATGGATTGGCTGTCCTCTCTGGTGCGCTTACTGCTCGAAGACGTATTCGGCCTGGACCTGGCCAGCCGCCTGGGGGGCAGTCTGCATTTCTTCATATATGACGTAATTAAGATTTTCATTCTGCTGTCGGCTTTGATCTTCCTGATTTCGTTGGTACAAAGTTACTTTCCGCCGGAACGCACTCGGCGGATTCTTGGCGGCATGCATGGTTTCAAGGCAAACCTGACTGGAGCGTTGCTCGGCACAGTCACGCCTTTCTGCTCCTGCTCGTCGATCCCGTTGTTCATCGGCTTTACCAGCTCCGGACTGCCGCTAGCCGTGACCTTCTCCTTTCTCATTTCCTCGCCGCTTGTGGACCTTGCCTCGATGATCCTCTTGGCCAGCGTGTTCAATTGGTCCATCGCGCTGGCCTACCTCGTGGTCGGCATCATCCTGGCGGTAGTTGGCGGGACGCTCATTGGCAAAGCGCAGATGGAGCGCTACGTCGAAGCCTTCGTAACCCAGCACAAGGCTCTCGAGCTCCCTGAAGAGCAACTGGTACTGCGTGATCGGCTTGTCTATGCACGGGATCAGGTAATCGAAATCGCGCAAAGGGTCTGGCTTTACGTGCTGCTCGGGGTTGGCATTGGCGCGGCGATACACAACTGGATTCCGGAAGAGGTGATCACCGACGCCATTGGTCAGGACCACTGGTGGTCGGTGCCGCTGGCTGCGCTCGTCGGTGTGCCGATGTACGCCGACATCTTCGGCACCCTGCCTATTGCAGAGGCGCTGGTCGGAAAAGGTGTCGGCATTGGCACTGTGCTGGCCTTCATGATGGCGGTGACTGCGCTGTCCCTGCCGTCACTCATCATGCTGAAAAAGGTTGTTCAGGCGCCGCTGCTGGCTCTCTTTTTTGGCATCGTGGTAGTCGGCATCATGCTGATCGGTTACTTCTTCAACAGCATCAGCCACCTACTTCAATGACTTGTAAGGGAATCATTTCATGATCATCAAAATCCTTGGTACAGGCTGCAAAAAGTGTGTTGCACTCACTGAGAATGCTCAGCAAGCGGTCAGCGATCTCGGTATCGAAGCACAGATCGTCAAGGTCACCGACATGGCGGAGATCGCCGCTCACGGCGTCATGTCGACCCCGGCTCTGGCGGTTGACGATAAAGTCGTGTCGATGGGGAAAGTACTGGCGCCAAGCGAAATCGAGCGGTTGCTGAAGGCTCGCTGAGCCGAGAGCCCTCCCATAGCTGGTCGCATATTTACCCGCCTTCATGGCGCAGTGACGGTACAGGCCGCGGACCACGCTCGCCCCGGCTAGCCGCCCTGAAAGCTGAGCAGCAACACCGAATAGCCGACCGAGCCGAGCAGGAAGGCACTGAAGCGGCTATCGCGCTCTTCGGGTAACTCCTCTTTCAATACGTTCAGAATGATCGAGCCGCCTACAAAAGCGGTCAGTGCCGACACGGCGAGCTCCGAAATCTCCGTAGCGAGGCCGAGCGTCCAACCGGCCAGCGGCATCGCGGCGAGAAACCAACGACCGCGGCGTCTGAATAACCCTTTGTGGTCGTGCTGAAGGGCGAAGTCATTGACCAGAAAATGCAGGCCCATCGCGACACAATAGAGCACCAGTGTAGTCAGGCTGCTGTTTTCACCCTGAATTAGCAGATAACCAATGAGACCGTTGTAGACAGCGAATGCGCCGATATGCAGCCAGAACACACCCGCATGGGATTCGGCATGTTCCGGCAAGCGACGGCGATGTTCCTTGATCAGCCGTTCCAAGCCATAGAATGAGGCGAGGCCAAGCAGCGCCAGCAAGTAGACATGATGCTCCAAATAGCTGAGCACCCAGATATCACTGCCGTCCATTACCGCCTGACCGCGCGCCAGTTCGGGCAGCAGATGGACGAACACGTAGGCGACCGAAACGCCGCCAGCCATGGAAAGCCATCGGCTACGAGGCAGGCTATCGAGCCTGCGCAAACGGCCTGCAAAAACATGAACGGTAGCCAGAACAAAGGCGGCGACGAAGCTGGCAAACAAGAGGGACTCCATGCATGGGTGACGATGTTGGTCATTACCAATGACTTCAGTCTGCGCTCTCGCGTTCACTCGACAAGCCCCGTAAGTCGATCCTGTGATGCCATAACGCCATGTTGCGATGTATGGTCTGGGTAATGCGGTATTTTTTTTGTTAAAGTTCGCCGCTTATGAAGCGAGCAGCCAGCCCAGCTTTGAATTTGTCCAGAAAGAGGTGTCTGCTTGATTAGAGTGCTTGTGGTCGACGACCACGATCTAGTACGCACAGGCATTTCCCGCATGCTTGCCGATATCGATGGCTTGCAAGTGGTCGGTCAGGCGGAATCCGGTGAGGCGGCGATCAAGAAGTCCCGTGAGCTCAAGCCGGACGTCGTCTTGATGGACGTCAAGATGCCTGGCATTGGCGGCCTCGAGGCGACACGAAAGCTGCTGCGCAGCCATCCTGACATCAAGGTCATAGCGGTCACCATTTGCGAGGAAGATCCGTTTCCAACACGGCTGCTTCAGGCCGGTGCGGCTGGCTACCTGACCAAAGGCGCTGCGCTGGAAGAAATGATCCAGGCGATTCGCATGGTGTTCGCCGGCCAGCGCTACATCAGCCCACAGATCGCCCAGCAACTCGCACTGAAGTCTTTTCAGCCCAAGGTCAACGGCTCTCCTTTCGATCTATTGTCCGAACGGGAAATCCAGATCGCGCTGATGATCGCGAACTGTCAAAAGGTCCAGGCTATTTCCGACAAGCTCTGTTTGTCGCCTAAGACCGTGAACACCTACCGCTATCGCATCTATGAAAAGCTGTCGATCACCAGTGACGTCGAGCTAGCGTTGCTCGCCGTACGACACGGCATGGTCGACACCATCAATTGATGAGCGGCTTCGATTCCTCAGCATTCCTGGCTTCTTGCAGCGGACGTCCCGGCGTCTATCGGATGTTCGATGCCGAAGCCAAGCTGCTTTATGTAGGAAAAGCGAAGAACCTTAAAAAGCGCCTGGCCAGTTACTTTCGCAAGGTCGGGCAAGCACCGAAAACAGCCGCGCTCGTGGTCAGAATCGCCCAGGTCGAAACGACGATTACGGCCAACGAAACCGAAGCGCTACTGCTTGAGCAAACGCTTATCAAGCAATGGCGGCCGCCGTACAACATTCTGCTACGCGACGATAAGTCGTACCCCTATGTTTTTCTTTCCAGTGGGAACTTTCCTCGGCTCAGCATTCATCGAGGCGCCAAGAAGGAGATCGGTCGCTATTTCGGCCCCTATCCCAGCGCCGGGGCCATCCGCGAAAGCCTGAGCTTGTTGCAGAAGGCATTCTTCGTCCGCCAGTGTGAAGACAGCTACTACCGAAACCGCACCCGCCCATGCCTGCAGTACCAGATCAAACGCTGCAAGGCGCCGTGTGTGAACCTCGTGAATCCAGAGGAATATGCTGAGGACGTTCGCCATTCGGTGATGTTTCTGGAAGGGCGCAGCAATGCTCTGGCTGAGGAGCTTTCAAAGAACATGGAGAAGGCGGCGATGGCGCTTGATTTCGAGCGCGCCGCGGAAATACGCGATCAGATAGGCATCCTGCGACGTGTCCAGGATCAGCAAAGCATGGAAGGCGGCAGCGGCAACGTCGATATCGTCTCAGCCGTGGTGAGCCCGGGCGGCGCTTGCGTCCACCTGATCAGCGTGCGCAGTGGAAGAGTGCTGGGCAGCAAGAATTTCTTCCCTCAGGTGGCAATAGAGGAAAGTGTCAGCGACGTACTGCAGGCATTTTTGGAGCAGTATTACCTCAGCTCCATGGAGCGCGATCTGCCGGCCGAGTTGATCGTCAACGCCGTGCACGAAGACTTCGGAACACTCATCAGCGCGGTCGTCGAGTTACGCGACGTCGAATTGACCATCACCCATCGGGTACGCGGTACCCGCGCGCGCTGGCAGCAGCTGGCACTGACCAACGCCGAGCAAGCACTCGGTGCAAGACTGGCAAGCCGCCAGCATCTGGCTGCACGGTTCCAGGCGCTGGCCGAAGCATTGGAGATGGATGAACAGCCAAGTCGGCTGGAATGCTTCGATATCAGCCACTCCAGTGGCGAGGCTACCGTGGCGTCCTGCGTAGTGTTCGGTCCGGAAGGGCCGTTGAAGTCTGACTACCGGCGCTACAACATCGAAGGCGTTACCGCAGGTGACGATTATGCGGCAATGCACCAGGCGCTATCCCGTCGCTTCAGAAAAGCAGCCGAGGGGGAGGGCAAGCTACCGGACATCTTGCTGGTGGACGGTGGCAAGGGCCAGCTCAACATGGCCCGTGAGGTGCTGCAGGAACTCGCCGTGCCCGACTTGATCCTGCTGGGCGTTGCAAAAGGCGTCACCCGCAAGCCGGGCCTGGAGACCCTCTATCTGAACGATGCAGCGCATGAATTCACGCTACCAGGCGACTCGCCAGCGCTCCACCTGATCCAGCAGGTGCGCGACGAAGCCCACCGTTTCGCGATCACCGGCCACCGAGCGCGACGGGGAAAGGCGCGCACCACCTCAACATTAGAGGGGGTTGCCGGCATCGGACCGAAACGCCGCCGAGAACTGCTCAAACACTTCGGTGGTCTTCAAGAACTTAGCCGTGCGAGCCTTGACGAGATCGCCAAGGCGCCGGGTATCAGTAAAAAGCTTGCCGAGTCGATTTATGCCGCTCTGCACAGTGAGTAGAATCTCCCTCTAAATCCGCGGACCAGTGGTATCGATGAACATCCCAAACATTCTCACCGTGCTACGCGTACTGCTGATACCGATCATCATCCTGTTGTTCTATCTGCCTTTCCAATGGAGCTATCTTGCGGCAAGCGCGGTATTCGCCATCGCGGCCATCACCGACTGGCTGGATGGATATCTGGCCCGCAAACTTCAGCAGAGCACACCCTTCGGCGCCTTCCTTGATCCAGTGGCGGACAAACTGATGGTGGCTGTGGCCCTGGTGCTGCTGGTTGAGGAGCATTCGAACCTCTGGTTGACCTTGCCGGCAGCGATCATTATTGGCAGGGAAATTGTGGTGTCAGCTTTGCGCGAATGGATGGCAGAGCTGGGCGCCCGGGCACAGGTGGCGGTGTCCAATCTGGGCAAGTGGAAAACAGCGGCACAAATGGTGGCGCTCATCATTTTGCTGGCTAACCCCCCGCTGACTACGGTCTGGGTTGGGCTGGGTTATGCGTTGCTGATCGTCGCTGCCGGGCTGACGTTGTGGTCAATGGCCAATTACCTGATGGCCGCCTGGCCCCATCTGAGCCCTACTGAAAAGAAATAAAAAACTTTTTTAATCAAGGGCTTGACGGGGCGTGCTGAAACTATAAAATGGCGCCCGTCACCAAGACGATGCGGGAATAGCTCAGTTGGTAGAGCACGACCTTGCCAAGGTCGGGGTCGCGAGTTCGAGTCTCGTTTCCCGCTCCAGTTTGTTGACGATGACGCCGCTGCATGCGGCGTTATCGTTTTGAGGCCGGTTGGCAGAGTGGTTATGCAGCGGATTGCAAATCCGTGTACGCCGGTTCGATTCCGACATCGGCCTCCAGTAATAAAAAAACCGCAAGCGAAAGCTTGCGGTTTTTTTATGCGCGCTCAATTTGTGATTCGTGACACTGCAGCTTGGCCTGGTCTGGTGAGCATCCTCTCCAGCCGGAACTGTAGCGCCTCGGACGGTGACTGAAACATAGAGTCTATTAAGGAGTCCTCTATGTCAGATGCGATGAGCTACCTTGCAATTGCGCTTGCTGGCGCCGTTATCGTGCTGGATCTATTGGTCATCATCAGCGTGTTCAAAAGCGATCGAAGCGTCGGTGCGAAAGCCCTATGGGCGCTGGGTATCGCCATTTTTCCGATTCTCGGGCTGGTGTTCTGGTTGATCGTCGGCATGCGCCGTCGTCATTGAATCGTTACGTCGTAAGCCTAACTTCGGGCTGTTCCATGGCAGCAAACTCGCTACAGACGCGCCGGCATCGCCGTTCGGGTTGCGCCTCGGCCAGAGCCCCGTTATAGTCCTGCGCCGCGATCAACGTCGCGCATCACCGTCCCGCCCGGATGGCGAAACTGGTAGACGCAAGGGACTTAAAATCCCTCATCCGAAAGGGTATGCGGGTTCGATTCCCGCTCCGGGCACCATCGGGACACACTGATACATCCGTATCTAAACCGGCCGCCGCAGCCGGTTTTATTGTTTATAGAGCAGCCCGCCTCTGCGCTATGGCTCATTGCATGTGACCAGTGGCACCCTATCGTCGTGAACGCAGCGCCGACACTCTCCTCTTATCCTGTAGTGCATTTGCTATGGCAGAGGAGATTAACGATGGCCAATGACCCTGACGGTCTCTCAAACCAGAATAACGATCCTTCGCACGCCGAGCGCGCGGGCAAAGAGGATGTGATCATTCCCGGTTCACCACCTCCGTTGGGATCCGAGCGAACGGATGTCAGTCCCGGTAGCGAAGCAGGCGTGGATGAGTTGCCGAACAATGACGGCAAGACTCCACGAGACAATGCCAAGCGAGGAGGGGAGATGAATAATGTCCCTGATGTCGACCCCGACAGTGCAGAACTGGATGACGCACCTAATCCCCGTTAGCAGTCGCGCAATTAAAAAGCCCCGCACGGGGCGGGGCTGCAGGCGTTTAGCCAGTCGTTCCGTTGTCCTTTAACTCGCACTCCTGCGAACGCTCCTTGTCGAGCCTCCCTGGCCCGCTGCGCGTCCTGCGCTACTTGTGATTAGAGTAGGCGAGACAGAGACGACGCGAAATCATCCAACTTCACCAGTGTGGGTCAGCCGAGGCTTACGCCGAGTAGGCGATCGACGCATCGGTGTATATATCGAGCGAGATACTTTGCCCATGATCAAAAGCGTTTATCGCGTCAGCCTTGCCGCAGGGGCGTTGCTGACGCTGGCTGGCTGCAGTGCGTTCGAGGGCGTGCCAGCCGCTCAACCAACAGACGAGTACGTATTGGCCTGCGAGAAAGTTGAGCAACCTGGATGTGAGACTCGTGCAGAGCAGCTCTGTCCAGAGGGTTACGACACCCTCAGCAGCGAAGAAGATTTTGCACGAAAGGAGTTGCGAGTCAGATGCACAGGTGAGGCAAACCCGCCCTAGTTGGGACGGCCGCAGGAGCGGGCCGTCCGCTTGGGACGATCAATCAGCGGAATCGAGTAACGCCTGGGCCTGCTCGAGAACCTGGAGCGATTGAGTGTGGTCGCCCGCTTTGTGCAACTGCTCTCCTTCCGCTCGGAGTTCTTTTACTTTTTCCAGCGTTGCCGGATCGCTTGGCGGATTGGTCTCGAGCTGCTTGTCGATCTTGGCCATGTCCATCGGGCAGTGCATAGCCCAAAGCGGCGTACTTACAACCGCGGCCGCGAGCAGTAACATGATTCGGCGCATGATGTCGGTCTCCTGACTGATGAGTGTCAGTGCAGTATAGGATTCACGCTGAACCCCGCCGTTTTTCGGACGCAAGGTAGGATCGAGCAATAGACGGTGGTCGGATAGTTATCGTACAACTACTGAGCTATGATACGGGTTACTTCGCTTCAACGAGATTGATGTGTCCATGGAAAATCAGATTGCTCAGCCGCGTGTTCGCCGTAAGCACCGCAGCCTCGCACAGGAGCTGGTGACCGAGCTGTCGCAGCAGATCCGCGACGGCGCTATCAAACGCGGCGACAAGCTGCCGACAGAGTCAGCGATCATGCAGGCTCAGGGGGTCAGTCGCACAGTAGTGCGTGAGGCGATCTCCAGGCTGCAAGCGTCCGGACTGGTCGAGACTCGCCATGGCATTGGCACTTTCGTGCTCGATACCCCGAGCACCACAGGTCTGCGCATCGATCCGGCTACTATCGGAACGCTACGCGACGTGTTGTCGATTCTGGAGCTGAGGATCAGCCTGGAAGTCGAATCCGCTGGACTAGCGGCACAGCGCCGGACTCCCGAACAATTGACAGCTATGCGGGAATTTCTGGATTCGCTCCAGCGAAGTGCGGCGCTTTCCAGTGAAGCCGCCGTGTCGGATTTCCAGTTCCATCTGCAAATCGCTGAAGCAACGGGCAACCGTTACTTCACGGACATCATGAATCACCTTGGCACGGCGATCATCCCGCGCAGTCGGCTGAATTCCGCACGCCTGGCACATGATGATCAGCCGCATTACCAGCAGCGCCTCGGTCGTGAACACGAGCAGATCTACGACGCCATTGCCCGCCAGGACGCTGAATCAGCCCGTGCTGCGATGCGCCTGCATCTCACCAACAGCCGCGAGCGTCTGCGCCAGGCCCATGAAGAGGCGGAGACGGACAAGGTCAGCTGATCGACTCTTCAGCCCCCACAACGCCAGTGGCCCATCCGGTCTCTATCGGGCCGCTGGCAATACTGCTTTGAAGTAAATTCCGATCCGTAGGCGCTGTTCGCGCCTACCCATCACCGGTTCGCCTGATCAGTGCTTGCGGTAAGCCAGCAGGACAATGCCTCCCACCACGATGAAGCCACCCAGTATTTGCAGTGGACCCAACATCTGGCCAAGTATCAGCCACCCAAGCAGCATTCCGGCAACCGGCTCCATATTCATGACCGGGGCGTTGCGAGCGATGTTCAGCCGCGGCATGCAGATGAACAGTGTGGAAAACGCCGCGCCATAGAGAAGCACCAGGCACCCCAGCGCGATCCAGCCGACGGTTGCGCTGGGCAGGCCTAGCCCTCCCGGGATCAGACCGCTGGCACCGAGCAGGGCCGAGGCGCTGAACACCAGAATCAGCGTTAGCATGCTCCGTACCGAGCCAGCCATGCTAGACAGCTTATGCTCGGTGACCCACAACGCCAGGGCAAACACCGCGGCGGCGGTCAGACTGAACAGAATGCCCGCCACCCATTGACCTTCAGGCGCCTCACTGCTGATCAGCCGCGTCGGAACATCGAGCACCAATACCAGGCCGATCAGAATCAGCCCCATGATCGCCAGCGCCTGACGGGTCGGTCTCGGGCCGCCAAGCGCCCAGCTCAGGAGCGCGAGCATGATGGGTGAAAGATTGACCACCAGCAGAGCCAGTGCGACAGGAATGCGCGCGACCGCCGAATAGATGCAGAAGCTCTGGATCGTGATCAACAGTCCCAGAAGAGTCTGCCAGCGCCACGTTGCAGCGCTCAAACGCAAGGACTCGCGCCGCCAGAGCACGAGCGCAGCGAGGGCCAGCAGCGTCACACCCGCGCGGCAGAGCATGGCCAGCAACAGGCCGGTGTCGTGATCGAAGGCAATGCGAGCAGCGATATGATTGGCGGCGAACGAGCAAGCCAGGGTGGCCAGAATCACTACAGCAATGTGACGCGGAAAGGGTGTGGCAGTTTGCATCGGTTCAATCCTGTCCTGAGCAGCTTCACTGGGTTCGGTTGCGGCCTGTGGTAAGCATGACAGCGGTTCGTCGTTTGGTTGCGTTAACGGCTTACTGGCTTACAAAGAGAAACGCCGCCCGGTGGGCGGCGTCCTCGTCCGTGCATGCACGGCTGTCAGAGCACCAGGTTGGGCAACCAGAGTGAGATTGCGGGGATGTAGGTTACTGCAAGCAACACCATGAACAGCGCGACGTAGAAAGGCAGCAGCGCCTTAACCGTATTCTCGATGGTGACCTTGCCGATCGCCGCGCCGACAAAGAGCACCGCGCCTACCGGTGGCGTGATCAGCCCGATGCCGAGGTTCACCAGCATGATCATGCCGAAGTGCACCGGATCGACACCAATGCCCATGATTACCGGCATCAGAATCGGCGTAAGGATCAGGATCAGCGGCGCCATGTCCATCAGCGTGCCGAGCACCAGCAACATCATGTTGATGCACATGAGGATCACGTAGCGATTGTCCGACAGAGTCAGGAACATCGTGGTGATCTTCGACGGGATCTGCATCAACGTCATGATGTAGCCGAAGCTCGCGGCGAAGGCGATCAGAATCATGACCACCGACAGGGTACGAACGGTGCGGTGCAGCAGCTTTGGCAGCTCGCGCCATTTGTAGTCACGATAGATGAACATGGTGACGAAGAAGGCCCACACCACGGCGATGGATGCCGATTCGGTCGCGGTAAACACACCGGACAGAATACCGCCGAGAATGATGACCATGGTCATCAGGCCCCACAGCGCTTCAACGCAGATCTTCAATGCCTGCTTGAGTGGGACGACCTCGCCCTTGGGGTAGTTGCGAACCCGAGCAAAGATCAGGCACATGGTCATCATCACCGCGCTGAGCAGCAGACCGGGGCCGATACCCGCGATGAACAGTGATGAGATCGAGACAGTGCCGCCAGCGGCCAGCGAATACAGCACCGAGTTATGGCTGGGTGGCGTCAGCAACGCCTGGACTGAGCCACTGACCGTAACGGCCGTGGAGAATTCGCGAGGGTAGCCCTTCTTCTCCATCTCCGGGATCAGCACCGAACCTACCGAAGCAGTGTCTGCCAATGATGATCCGGAGATTGCGCCGAAAAAGGTCGACGCCATGATGTTTACCAAGGACAGGCCGCCGCGCACGAAGCCGACCAGCACCGCGGCAAACGCCACCAGTCGGCGAGACATGCCACCCTCGGCCATGATCGCACCAGCCAACACAAAGAAGGGGATAGCGAGTAGCGAGAACTTGTTAACGCCCCCGGCGACCTGAATCATCACCGCATCGAACGGAATGTCGATCCACCAGGCGCCAATCAGCGCTGACATGCCCAGGGCGTATGCGACAGGCATGCGCAGGAGAAAAAGTACGGCAAAGCTGCCGAGTAGAATCAGCGCGTCCATTTACGCGGCCTCCTTGCTGTCTTCGACCAGCTCGTAGTTGACCGCACGCCGATGGCTCTGGTCGCCGAAGATAATGCGTTCGATGACAAACAGCAGCGTGATAGCGCCGCCGATTGGGATCGGGGAATAGGTGATACCCACACGAAGTGTCGGCAGCGTGCTCATGAACTGATTCCAGGTCGCAGCGCACAGCTTGACGCCCCAGATCGTCATGAACAGGCAGATGATGCCCATCAGAATTTGCACCAGCAGCTCGACGTGACGGTGCAGGAACTGGGGCAGGCGGTCGGTGAACATGGTCACCGCCATATGCGCACCGGCTCGATAGCTCGCCGCTGCACCGAGAAAGGTAAAGATCACCATCAGCAGGATGGCTACGGGTTCAGGCCAGCCGCCGCCAGAGCCCAGCACGTAGCGCGCGAATATCCCCCAGGGGATGATCATGGACATGACCACGATGGCCAGCCCCGCGACCCAAACACAGGTCATGTAGATCGCGTCGTTGACGCGCAGCAGCGTGTTTTTCATCAGACTTCACCACAGGCGCGGCGGCGAGCGAGGCCCGTCGCCGCGAGTTTTTTTGGAGAGAACGAATTACTGAACGGCTTCGATACGCTTGATCAGCTCGGCGTAAGGTGCGCCGTACTTCTCGCGAACCGGGGCGGTGGCATCGTAGAAGGGCTTCTTGTCAACTTCGATGAAGGTGACGCCTTCTTCCTTGAGCTTCGCTTCGCTGCTGGCGGTCTTTTCATCCCACAGCTTGCGCTCTTCCATCTGCGCTTCCTTGGCGTACTTCTTGACGATTTCCTGCTGCTCCGGGGTGAGCTTGTTCCAGGTGGTCTTGGAGATCACGATCGGCTCAGGAAGAATCAGGTGACCGGTCAGCGAGTAGTTTTTCGCAGCGCGGAAGTGGTTGTGCTCAAGCATGGTTGGCGGGTTGTTCTCGGCGCCATCGACCACACCGGTCTGCAGGGCACTGAAGATTTCACCGGTGTTCATCGCCACACCCTGAGCGCCCATGGCGTTCAGCGTATCGATGAACAATGGGTTACCCATGACACGGATTTTCATGCCCTTGAGATCTTCAAGGTTGCGCACCGGCTCCTTGGTGTAGAGGTTGCGAACGCCACCGTCCATCCACGCCAGGCCGACCATGTTGAAATCGGAGTTGGTGATCTTGTCGAGGATTTCCTGGCCGATCTCACCGTCGATCACTTTGCGCATGTGTTCGTGATCGCGAAACACGAAGGGCATGTTGAAGGCGTTCACGTCCGGTACGACCGGGCCGAGGGTGCCCAAGCTAACCCGGGTCATCTGCACCGCGCCGAGCTGGACCTGCTCAACAACTTCTTTTTCAGAGCCCAGTACACCTCCTGAGAACATGCGGAACTTGAGCTCACCGTCGGTGGCTTCTTCAATCTTCTTGCCCATGTTTTCCTGAGCCACAACAGTCGGGTAACCGGCGGGGTGGATCTCAGCAATCTTCAGCGTCATTTCCGCGTAGGCGGTGGTCGACAGGCAGAAGGCCAGGGGAAGTGCAGCGATGAGCAACTTGCGTTTGAAGTCCATGTGAATCTCCGTCTTGTTTTTGTTGGTATGCAGTGTTGCGCTTTAAGAGCTGAACGGTCGTCTCGCCCGTCCTTATCGGTGAATCGTTATCGGAAGCGCGATTCCTCCAGTCCGGCGACGCCGGGTTGCAAGGCGAATACGCCACCCGCCAATGGTTGATCGGACAGATCACCGCCTGGGCGAATGGATGTGACGAACAGGGTGTCCAGGCCGGAGCCACCAAAGGCGCACATGGCGGGCTTCTTCACCGGCACCTGGAGCGAGCGATCGAGGCGTCCATCCGGGGTGAAACGATGAACGAGGCCGGCATCGTTGCCGCAGATCCAGTAACAGCCATCGACATCCACCGCAGCGCCGTCAGGTCGGCCGGGGTGTTGGTTCATGTCGACGAACAGGCGGCGGTTGCTCGGCGTACCGCTGTCGATGTCGTAATCGAAGGCCCATATGCGCTGAACGCTGGGGTGGGAGTCGGACAGGTACATGGTGCGTCCGTCGGGGCTGAAACCCAGCCCGTTGGGTACGATGAAATCCTGCAGATGAGCCTTGAGCGACTCGCTGTCAGCCGAGCCGTCGAGTCGGTACAGCGCGCCGGCCGGAGTGCCCGCGGCCATATCCATGACCATGGTGCCGGCCCAGAAGCGGCCCTGGCGGTCGCAGCGCCCGTCGTTGAATCTCATGTTGCCTGCGCCATGCTGAACGCCAGCAAGCCGGGTAGTGCGGAGTGTGCCGTCGTTCTGCGGAACCACATCGAAGATGCCGTCTTCCATGCCGGCTACCCAACGGTTCGCGACACCTTCGCGGCGAGCGATACAGGCGATCATCTGGTCACCCATCCAGCGTGTCACGGAGGCATCCGAAGCATTCCAGCGCAGCAGCTGCTTGTTGGGTATGTCGACCCAATACAGCGCCTGTTCCGAAGCTACCCAGACCGGGCTTTCGCCCGTTGCGTTCTGTGCGTCGACTATCAGTTCTGCTGAGTTTGCCATGGCGATTCTCTTGTTGTTTTCGCGGCGTGGCGGAATCAGTCTTCGAATGGGCCTGCTTCGCAGAAGGCGCCACCCTGATAGATCAGAGCTGGATCATTAGGCGCGTAGGGCGGTTGCTGTTCGATCTTTTCGCGAAACACTTCCGAGGTATCCTGAGGCTCGAAGCCCAGGTGCGCAGCCATGTGGTTGTCCCACCACGCGTCACGATTCGCCGAGGCACCATAGACGACGGTGTGCTTCACGTTCGGGGTAAACAGTGACCGCTCGATCAGATTGGTCAGGTCGCGATAGCTGAGGTAGGTCGCCATCATTCGGCGGTTCAGCGGCTCGGGGAACGAAGAGCCGATGCGGATGCTGACGGTCTCGATGCCGTAGCGATCGTAATAGAAGCTTGCCATGTCCTCGCCGTAGGATTTGGACAGGCCGTAGTAGCTGTCAGGGCGGCGTGGAGCGCTGGCGTCGATGGTCTCGGTCTGCTTGTGAAAACCGATGACGTGATTGGAGCTAGCAAAAATCACACGCTTGATGCCGTGCTTGCGTGCCGCTTCGTAGATATGGAATACGCCGCGAATGTTGCCTTCGAGGATTTCCTCGAAAGGCCGCTCTACCGACACACCACCGAAATGCGCGATTGCATCGACACCTTCGCAAAGGGTGTGCACAGCGGCTTTGTCGGCAAGATTGCATTGCACGACTTCTTCATGTTCGCCGGCTGCGGGCTCCATGGGGGCGATATCGGAGAGACGGATGATCTTGGCATAAGGGCGAAGCGTTTCACGTAGCACCTTGCCCAGTCCTCCTGCAGCGCCAGTCAGCAGGAGGCGATTGAAGGGTGTGGGAGCGGTCGTCGTGTTTGTCATTGAGGTCTGCCCGTCGCTTATTATTTTTGGTGTCATCTGTTGTCGGATGACTTGCCTCGATTATTTCCGCCAGCCCGCGCTGTTGTCAACCTGCCTGCTCGAACTTGTTGATGCGATGAGAGCACCTGCCGAGCTGCCTCCTATCTATCGAAAAGGCCTCTCAATGCCGCGCAGTTTCTAGCTTTCAGTGGTTGCTGATTTACTCAGAACACAAAATTAGCGAGCAATCTGATGCAATCACATACCACTAAAGTCGAGTATCCGATCCGGGCACAGCTTGGCGATCAATCACGCGCTTGTGGTTACGAGTTGTATGATGACATTGCTGCGAGTCGCGCTGCGACTTGGCTAACCTGAACGAGGATAACAATGACAATTCAGGCCAATGGTGAACGGGCAGGGGACTGCATCTGCTGGATAAAACTCAGGCTGGTGACGCTCCCCCTGCGTACAGCCGTCAGCGACGCAAAGGTATTGACTGGACGACAGAAACCGCTCGAATCGGTCAGTCTGCTGTTTGCGGAAATTCAAACCAGTCAGGGTCACAGCGGGCTCGGTTTCACTTACAGCCTGCGCACGGGTGGCCCGGCACAATATGCCCATGCTCAGGAAATAGCGCCGCTGCTGCTCGGAGAAGACCCCAGCGACATTGCACGGCTCTGGAGCAAGTTGATATGGGCCAGCGCATCGGTTGGCCGCGGTGGGGTTGCGGCGCAGGCGATTGCGGCGATCGACACGGCGCTCTGGGATCTGAAAGCCCGCCGTGCCGCGCTGCCGCTATCCAAATTGCTTGGCGCGCACCGCAGCGCGGTTCCCTGTTACAACACCTCGGGTGGTTACCTGCAGGCCTCGATCGAGGAAGTGCTCGATAAAGCCACCCAATCACGAGAGGGCGGCATTGGTGGCATAAAGATGAAGGTCGGCCAACCGAGCCGGCGACTAGATCTGCAACGCGTGGAGGCCTTGCGCAAGCATCTCGGCGATGAAGTGCCGCTGATGGTAGACGTCAACCAGCAATGGGACCGCATCACTGCACTGCGTATGGGGCGCGAGCTGGAGCAGTACCATCTGGAGTGGATCGAGGAGCCGCTGGACGCGCACGACGTTGCCGGCCACGCCGCCCTGGCTGCACAACTGGATACGCCAATCGGCACCGGCGAAATGCTCACCAGCGCCACCGAAGCTCTGGGTTATGTCGACACCGGCGCTGTGGACGTGATCATGCACGACGCCCCTCGCTTGGGAGGCATCACGCCGTTTCTCAAGGTGGCACATGCGGCCGAGCAGCGCGGCATGATCATGGCGCCACACTTCGTAATGGAGATTCACCTGCATCTGGCAGCAGCCTACGAGCATCAGACGTGGGTCGAGCACTTCGAATGGCTGGAACCAGCCTTCAACGAACGCCTCGAGATACGCGACGGGCAGATGATCGTCCCGGACCGCCCAGGCTTGGGGCTGAGCCTGAGCGACCAGATTGCAGGCTGGACGCAAGCCCAAGTGGAGTTCGGCAAGCGCGCCTGAACGAAAGACCGCGCCCTAGGGCGCGGTCTCGATCCTCTGTTACAGCTCCCAGCCTGTCAGCGCAGGCTGGGCGCGCCTGACTCAGGATTCCTGCAGCCTGCTTGCAGTGCCTTTGCGACTACGCAGCGCGCTGAACAGGTGCCAGGCCACCGAAGCCAGCGCCAGGAACAGGAACACCGCAGAGATGGGATTGGTGAGAAAGCCCATGAAGCTCCCGTCTGACAACATCAAGCCACGCCGCAGATTCGTTTCAGCCATGGGGCCGAGGATGAAGCCGATGATGAACGGCGCCGCGGGCATGCCAGCCTTGACGAAGCCGTAGCCGATCAGGCCGAACAACAGAATGGTCCAGACATCGAACACCCGACTGCTCAGACCGAACGCACCCACGACGCACAGCACTAGAATGATCGGCAGCAAAATATGCTTGGGCACGGCCAGCAACTTGATGAAGATGCGCAGTCCATAGAATTCCAGAACCAGCATCATCACCGAGGCGAGGATCAGCGCCGCAAAAATGGTGTACACCAACGCGCCCTGGCTGATGAACAGCAGCGGACCAGGCTGGATGCCGTGGATCATGAAGCCGCCAAGGAGAATCGCGGTCACGGTGTCGCCAGGAATGCCGAGGGTCATCAGAGGGATCATGGCGCTGCCGATGCCTGCGTTGTTGGCGGTTTCGCTGGCCACTACGCCGTCTACGGCACCCTTGCCGAATTGCTCGGGATGCTTGGAGCGCTTCTTGGCGATGATGTAGGACACGATGTTCGACGTGCCGGCACCGATGCCTGGGAGGATGCCAATTCCGATACCGATCAGCGCAGAGCGAAACGCGTTGGGGATCTGCCCAAAGAACTCCTTGAGCGAGAAACCAAAACCTTTCACGCCTTTCATGCTGACCGAGGCGATCTTGCTTTTGTGTGCCGCTCTGCCGGTCTCGGCGATCTTGATCACTTCCGCCACGGCAAACATGCCGATCATCACCGTCAACATCGCAAATCCACCGTTGAGGTTCGGCGAATCGAATGTGAAGCGGCGGATGGCGTCCACCGGGGCGATACCCACGGTCGAAAACGCAAATCCAAGCGTGCCGGCATAGATGCCTTTGAGCAGCGAGCCGGTGGACAGCGTGGCGATCAGCGTCAGCGAAAAGATCGCGATGGAGAAGTATTCATGAGGTCCGAAGCGCAAGGCGATCTTGGCCAGCGAGGGCGCAATGGACATCAGTGCGACGATGCTGAAGATGGTGCCGAGGAAGGAGAACACCACACCGACGCCCAGTGCCTTCAACCCTTCGCCTTTTTCCATCATCGGGCCACCGTCGAAGGTCGTGGCGATGGAGGCGGGCGTGCCTGGAATCTTCAGCAGAATGGCTGAGATCAGGCCACCAGATGTCGCACCGATAAACAGGGCCACCAATAGCGACAGCCCTGCAGCTGGGCCCATGGTGTAGGTCAATGGCAAGCACAGGGCGATTGCCATCGTGGCCGACAGCCCCGGAACTGCACCGAAGACGATGCCGACGGCAACACCCAGGGTGATCAGAATAAAGATGTAGGGCGAGAAAACCGCGCCAAAGCCGGCCTGCAGTAATTCGAACATGGCCGCCTCCTAGATTTTCAGAAAGCCGGTCGGGAGCATCAGATCGAAGCCCTGCCGGAAGGTGAAGAAGATCAAGGCGGAGGTGATGACCGCGATGACGATGTAGGTGATGTGGTTAATCTTCTGCTCGCGCGGCGTGATGACGATGAACTGCGCATACAGATAGAGCACGGTCATGATCGGGAAGCCGACCTTTTGCAGCAGGGCGACATAAACCGCGATCAGCCCCAGCGTTTTGAACACCGTTGGGTAGTCCGGCGGCGTTGCAGCCGACGGGTCGGCGTCCGCATCCGGATCAACAGGGGGCTGGGTGGCCTTGGTCGCCGTCAGCAGCTGAAGCACGCCCAGTAGACAAAGCCCAACGGATAGCACGTAGGGCACGGTCGAAGCGTCGATGAAACCTTTGCGCGGAAGGTTGATGGTCAGGAACAGGTAGAACAGGCCGGCGCCCAGCATCAGGGCTCCGACCAGTAACTCCTTTCTCTTGTAGGTATCCATGGGAGAGCTCTCGATTCAGAGGAAAGGCTGCCGGGCGCAGTGACGGCGCCCGGCATCATGCCGCGGGCTTACTTGCTCTGGCGCAGTTCGTCTTTGTACTTCATGAAGTCTTCGCGGGTGTTCGTCAGGCGGTCAATCGACGAGTTGGTATCGAAATAGCTGACCGGCTGCTTGAAGGTCTTGCGCAGCTCTTCCTCGTATTCAGGCATCTCGGTGATCTGCTTCACGATGCCTGACATCTTCTCGATGATCGCCGGATCGGTACCGTCCGGGAACGCCACGATGTAAGGCTTTTCCATGACGAAATCGACGCCTTGCTCCTTGAAGGTCGGTACGTCGCCGAGCAGTGGGTTGCGCTCGGCGTTGGGCTGACCCAGGGCAACCATCTCACCACTCGTGACGTAGTCCTGTACCGAACCGTAGCTGATGGCAGCGAGGTCGATACGGTCGCCCAGCAGAGCGACAACTTTCTCGGATACCGTGCCAGCATCGACCATCTTCAACTTGGTATCAGTCAAACCTTCGAACATCAAACCCTGCAGATGGGAATAGCTGCCCATCTCGGTACCGTAGGTGACGCTGCTCGGCTCAGCCTTGGATTTGGAGATCAGATCTTCCAGCGATTTCAGACCCGAGCTCTTCGAGGCAACGAAGACGGTGCCCTTGTCCACACCGGCGATACAGCAGATGTCGAAGGCGTGCAGGCTGTCTTCGGTCAGGCCAGCGACTTCGTTGACGATCATTTGCCCGGTATGGGTGAAGAGAATGGTGTTGCCGTCCGGGTCGGCCTGTTTTACCTGCTCGGCCGCCAGGGTGCCGCCACCGCCGGCAACGTTGGTGATGACCATCGCTTCACCGGTAATTTTGGTGAAGTACTTGGCCATGGTACGGGCATTGAAGTCGGTATCTCCGCCAGCGTTGGCGATGACGACAACCTGTACCGGGCGAGTGGGCCACTCGGTTTCAGCAGCGAATGCGCCGCTTACGGCAGTGGCTAGAAGGGCGGAAACAAGGGAGGCGCTGATTGCTTTTTTCATTGTATGTCTCTCCGGTGGTTGGGGTTGCGGCGCTTGATATCTCTTTTCTAGTGCTTATCTTCTTTTATGGGCGACCCACGCTGGGTTGCTTGGGGTCGTATTTCCATCCAGGGATCAGGTATTGCATCGCCATGGCGTCGTCACGCGCGCCTGTGGCGACCTGGTTGTATAGCTCGTGCGCAGCCATGATCCGATCCATGTCCGGCTCAACGCCCAGGCCCGGTTTGTCTGGAACCTGAACCGCACCGCCGACGATCTGTAGCGGCTCGCGGGTCAACCGCTCCTGGCCTTCCTGCCAGATCCAGTGGGTGTCGATCGCAGTGACGTTGCCCGGTGCTGCGGCGGCGGCGTGGGTGAACATCGCCAGCGACACGTCGAAGTGATTGTTCGAATGCGAACCCCAGGTCAGGCCGAACTGCTCGCACATCTGCGCGAGGCGCACCGAACCCTGCATGGTCCAGAAGTGCGGATCGGCCAGCGGGATGTCGACCGATTCGAGACGCAACGAATGGCCCATCTGCCGCCAGTCGGTTGCAACCATGTTGGTGGCGGTAGGAATGCCGGTTGCGCGCTTGAACTCGGCCATGATCTCCCGACCGGAGTAACCGTTTTCCGGCCCGCATGGATCTTCTGCGTAGGAAAGGATATGTCCCTGGCCTTTGCACAGTTGGATGGCTTCGGCGAGTGACCAGGCCCCATTGGGATCAAGCGTCACGCGGGCGTCAGGGAAGCGCGACTTGATGCCGGCAATCGCCTGCATCTCTTCGCTTCCACGCATTACACCGCCCTTTAGCTTGAAATCCTTGAAACCGTAGCGCGCCGTAGCGGCCTCGGCCAGTCGGACAATGGAGGCCGGGGTCACCGCCTCCTGATGACGGATGTGATACCAGTCATCAGCCGGACCGGTGCCGGTCAGATACGGCAGGTCGGTACGGGTGCGGTCGCCTATATAGAAGAGGTAAGCGAGCATCGGCACGCTGTTGCGCTGCTGGCCACTGCCAAGGAGTTCTGCAACTGGCACGTCGAGATGCTGGCCAAGCAAATCGAGAAGGGCCGCTTCGACAGCGGTGATGACGTTGTCCAAACGCAGATTGATCTCGTGCGGCTGCTTCAGAACCGCCGCTTCCGCTTCGGACGTGACCTCATGCTGCGTAGCTTGCGGACCCTTGGCCGAGCCGCCTGCAATGCTGCGGCGCAATGCGTTGAGGATTCCGTTATAGCGGCCGATGGGCTGGCCAATCACCAGGTCTTTGGATCGCTCCAAGGCTTGCCGAATGCCTTCGCCACCCGGCACTTCACCGATACCAGTGCGCCCGGCGCTGTCCTTGAGGATCACCAGATTGCGAGTGAAGTGGGGCGCGTGCGCCCCGCACAGGTTCAACAGCATGCTGTCATATCCCGCGACCGGGATGACTTGCATTTCCTTGACCACTGGCGTCGCGGTTCGTGTGTCTTGCATCTGCTGTCTTGCTCCTGATTATTTTTATGAGCTTAATAAGGTGGGCAATGCCTATTGCCGTGTTGAAGTCGCCAAAGGTCCATGCCCTCGACCTGGTCGAGCTGGCATAGATGTTTGGAAATCAACTAAAGACGAGGCCGTCCGAATATCCCGAGGTGCGGAGCGACAAGGGTCCGAACCGATGCTGCAACCAACGAAACCCACTGAGGTAGTGGTTCCAGCTAGCAGACTGGGCTGAGCAAGGAAGGGCAGGGCGCGCTCAAGACGAGAGATCGGAGGCTGATACATGGCTTTCAAGCTCTGGTTGTTCTAAATGTCATACGTTGTCGTATGACTTGTGGAGATTTTTATCAGTGCGGTTCGCCCTTGTCAAATCGGTGAAACAAACTAACGGGGCCTCGTATGACCCGACGGTCATTTTTTTGTTTCAAAGGCATAGATTGCTTTTGAATACTGCATCTATGCTTCACTTGTTCGCCTGTCCAGGGTGAGCGTCGCTACCTGAAGCTGCAGGGGCAGGCCGACGAAAATCTTCAACAAAGAGGTAGCGCAGCCACATGTTGTACGATAACGTATCTCCAAGGCTGAGGCCCTATATCATCTACTCTTTGTTTCACAGGATGCTCGAACAATGAACCCACAAGAACTGAAGGCCATCCTCTCTTCTGGTTTGCTGTCTTTTCCGGTCACCGACTTTGACCAGCAAGGCGACTTCAGCCGTGCCGGCTACATCAAGCGTCTGGAATGGCTGGCTCCTTACGGCGCAACGGCACTGTTCGCCGCGGGCGGCACGGGCGAGTTCTTCTCGCTGACCCCGCAGGAATATCCGGACATCATCAAGACCGCCGTCGATACCTGCGCCGGTCAGGTACCGATTCTTGCCGGTGTAGGCGGTCCAACCCGTCAGGCCATCGCGTACGCCCAGGAAGCTGAACGTCTTGGTGCAAAGGGCCTGCTGCTGCTGCCGCACTACCTGACCGAAGCCAGCCAGGAAGGTGTTGCACTGCACGTGGAAGAAGTGTGCAAGTCAGTGAACATCGGTGTCGTGGTCTATAACCGCAACGTATGCCGCTTGACCGCACCGCTGCTCGAGCAACTGGCCGAGCGCTGCCCGAACCTCATCGGTTACAAGGATGGCCTCGGTGATATCGAGCTGATGGTTTCCATCCGCCGTCGCCTGGGCGATCGCCTGACCTACCTTGGTGGTCTGCCGACCGCAGAAGTCTACGCCGCTGCCTACAAGGCCCTTGGCGTGCCGGTCTATTCATCGGCAGTCTTCAACTTCGTACCGAAGCTGGCCATGGACTTCTACGCCGCCATTGCGCGTGAAGATGACGAAACCGTCGGCAAGCTGATCGACGACTTCTTCCTGCCGTACCTCGACATCCGTAACCGTTGCAAGGGTTACGCAGTCAGCATTGTCAAAGCTGGCGCGAAGATCGCCGGGTATGACGCCGGTCCCGTCCGCGCACCACTGACCGACCTGCGCCCGGACGAGTACGAAGCACTTGCAGCGCTGATCGAGAAGCAGGGCGCTCAGTAAGAGCACGTCAGACCAATCACTCGCCCCAACCACTGCGGTGCCTTTATTGAGACAGGCACTGCGGCGGATCTCACGAAGGAGAGCGTTACGTGGCAGACGCAAAACGTTATGACAATTACATCGATGGCCAATGGGTAGCTGGCAAGAATTACCAGGCCAACATCAACCCGTCCGATCTGTCGGACGTTATCGGCGAATACGCCCAGGCGGACGCCTCGCAAGTCGAAGCGGCCATCGCCGCCGCACGCAAGGCTTTCCCTGCGTGGTCCACGTCCGGTATCCAGGCGCGTGCTGACGCCTTGGAAAAGGTCGGGCTGGAAATCCTTGCCCGCCGCGAAGAGCTGGGCAACCTGCTGGCCCGAGAAGAAGGCAAAACCCTTCCGGAAGCCATCGGTGAAGTCACCCGCGCCGGCAACATCTTCAAGTACTTCGCTGGCGAATGCCTGCGTCAGGCTGGCGAGACGCTGCAATCGGTTCGTCCGGGCGTCAGCGTTGAAGTCACTCGCGAGCCGCTGGGCGTGATCGGCCTGATCACCCCGTGGAACTTCCCGATTGCCATCCCGGCCTGGAAGATCGCTCCGGCACTGGCCTACGGCAACTGTGTTGTCATCAAGCCGGCTGATCTGGTTCCCGGCTGCGCCTGGGCCATCGCTGACATCATCTCGCGCTCCGGCTTCCCGGCCGGCGTGTTCAACCTGGTGATGGGCAAGGGCCGCGAAGTGGGCGAAGCCATCGTCAACGATAAGCGCGTCGATGGCGTCAGC
This sequence comes from Pseudomonas sp. 9Ag, assembly GCF_902506445.1. Classification (NCBI taxonomy): domain Bacteria; kingdom Pseudomonadati; phylum Pseudomonadota; class Gammaproteobacteria; order Pseudomonadales; family Pseudomonadaceae; genus Pseudomonas; species Pseudomonas sp. 9Ag. Next base: position 1,482,391 of record NZ_LR733836.1, on the reverse strand, counting down.
TTTACCGGTTCGGTGGGCGTCGGTCGTGGCATTGCGGCGACCTGCGTGGGTCGTCAGGCCAAGGTTCAGCTGGAAATGGGCGGCAAGAACCCGCAAATCATTCTGGACGATGCCGACCTCAATACTGCCGTCGAACTGGCCGCGCAGAGCGCGTTCTATTCCACCGGCCAGCGCTGCACCGCCTCCAGCCGCATCATCGTCACCGAAGGCATCTACGACCGCTTTGTCGAAGCCATGATCGAGCGCATCAAGAAGATCAAAGTCGGTTCGGCACTGGAGCAGGGCGTTGACGTAGGCCCGGTGGTTTCCCAGGCCCAGCTGGACCAGGATCTGAAATACATCGAAATCGGCAAGCAAGAAGGCGCACGCCTGGCCTGTGGCGGCGAGCGCGTGAGCTGCGGCACCGAGGGCTATTACCTGGCGCCAACCCTGTTCGTCGACAGCACCGCCGACATGCGTATCAGCCGTGAAGAGATCTTCGGGCCGGTCGCCAACGTGGTGAAGGTGAAGGATTACGACGAAGCGCTGGCGATGGCCAACGACACAGAGTTCGGCCTGTCCGCGGGCATCTGCACCACGTCGTTGAAGTACGCCAATCACTTCAAGCGTCACTCCCAGGCCGGGATGGTGATGGTCAACCTGCCAACCGCTGGCGTCGACTACCACGTGCCGTTCGGCGGTCGCAAAGGCTCGTCCTATGGCCCGCGCGAGCAGGGCCGTTACGCCCAGGAGTTCTACACCACGGTGAAGACTACCTACATCGGCTGATCAGCTGAGCCGCCCAAAGGCGCAACCCGTACGAGTCACTCAATGACTCGGCGGGCCGCGCCAGCGGCAAATAGATTGCTACACCGCAATGTGGACCATAAGAACAAAAGAGAGACACATATGAACGATTCTGTGAATCAAGGTGCTCCGGTCATCACTGAGCTCAAGGTGGTCCCGGTCGCAGGACAAGACAGCATGCTGCTCAATCTGAGTGGCGCCCATGGTCCGTACTTCACCCGCAACATCCTCATTCTCAAGGACAGCGCCGGCAACACGGGTGTCGGCGAAGTCCCCGGTGGCGAGGCCATCCGCAAAACGCTGGACGATGCTCGCGCGATTCTGATCGGCCAGTCGGTCGGCAATTTCAACGGTCTGCTGAACCAGGCGCGCAAGGCATTCGCCGATCGCGACGTCGCGGGCCGGGGCTTGCAGACGTTCGACCTGCGTATCGCCATTCACGCCATCACCGCCATCGAGTCGGCACTGCTCGACCTGCTCGGCCAGCACCTCGGCGTGCCGGTTGCAGCACTGCTCGGTGACGGTCAGCAGCGCAACGAAGTCGAGATGCTCGGTTACCTCTTTTTCATTGCCGACCGCAACAAGACCGACCTTGGCTACCGCGACGAATCGTACGCCAGCGATAACTGGTTCCGCGTGCGCAACGAAGAAGCGCTGACCCCCGAGACCGTCGTGCGCCAGGCAGAAGCTGCCTACGAGCGGTACGGCTTCAAGGACTTCAAACTCAAGGGTGGCGTGCTGCCGGGCAGCGAAGAGGTCAAGGCGATCCGCGCACTGGCCGAGCGTTTCCCCGATGCCCGCATTACCCTAGACCCCAACGGCGCCTGGTCGCTGGCTGAAGCCATCGATCTGTGCAAGGACCTGCACGGTGTGCTGGCCTATGCCGAAGACCCCTGTGGTGCAGAAAACGGCTATTCCGGCCGTGAAGTCATGGCCGAATTCCGCCGTGCCACCGGCCTGCCGACCGCGACCAACATGATCGCCACCGACTGGCGGCAGATGGGTCATACCATTCAGCTGAACTCCGTGGACATCCCGCTGGCGGACCCGCATTTCTGGACCATGAGCGGCTCGGTGCGCGTCGCGCAGATGTGCCACGAATGGGGACTGACCTGGGGCTCGCATTCGAACAACCACTTCGACATCTCGTTGGCCATGTTCACCCACGTGGCGGCTGCCGCACCGGGCAAGATCACTGCGATCGATACCCACTGGATCTGGCAGGACAACCAGTACCTGACCCGCGAACCGCTGCGGATCGTAGGCGGCAAGGTGGCCGTCCCGGCGAAGGCGGGTCTGGGCGTGGAACTGGATGAAGATGCCTTACAGAAGGCCCATGAGCTGTATCTGGAAAAAGGCCTGGGCGCGCGGGACGATGCCGTTGCCATGCAGTACCTGATCCCGGAATGGACCTTCAACAACAAGAAGCCTTGTCTGGTGCGTTGAGACCGACGCGAGAAACCGCGCTAGAGCAAAGCAGACAGCCCAAGGGAAATGCGCGGCTGCGCAGGCGAGTAGGGTGGGCTTCAGCCCACCGCTTGCAGCCTGAACATCTACCTTGGTGGGCTGAAACCACCTTGCCGCGCTGCGCAACCAGACCAGAACAACAACCGGCCTGACCGGAGACCGAGATGAACGACGCCGTGGAATTGATTCAGCATCAGGATTCGCCACGCTACATTCGCCTCAACGAGGCGGACAACGTGGCCGTAGTGGTCAACGATGGTGGTGTACCGACCGGTGCCCGGTTCGAGGACGGCCTGGTGACGGTCGAAAATGTGCCGCAGAGTCATAAGGTCGCGCTGGTCGATATCCCGCAAGGCGAGCCGGTACGCCGTTATGGCCAGATCATTGGCTACGCGCTCGAGCCACTGCGCCAAGGCTCCTGGATCAAGGAAACCCAGCTGAAGATGCCCAGCGCGCCGCCGCTCGACAGCCTGCCGCGCGCAAACGCCGTGCCGGACAAACTCGAGCCGCTGGAGGGCTACACCTTTGAGGGCTATCGCAACGCCGATGGCACCGTGGGCACTCGCAACATCCTCGGCATCAGCACGACCGTGCAGTGCGTGACCGGCGTGCTGGAGCATGCAGTCAAGCGCATCCGTGACGAGCTGCTGCCCAAATACCCCAACGTCGACGACGTGGTCGCGCTGACTCACAGCTACGGCTGTGGGGTGGCCATCAACGCACGCGACGCCTACATCCCGATCCGCACCGTGCGCAACCTGGCGCGCAACCCGAACCTGGGCGGCGAGGCGCTGGTGATCAGCCTCGGCTGCGAAAAGCTCCAAGCCGAGCAGGTGATGCACGAGGGCGATCCTTCGGTGGATCTGCGCGACCCCTGGCTCTATCGCCTGCAGGAATCCAACACCGGCTTCGGCGAAATGATCGAGCAGATCATGGCCCTGGCCGAAACGCGGCTGAAGAAGCTCGATCAGCGCCGCCGCGAGACGGTGCCGGCGTCCGAACTGGTGCTGGGCATGCAGTGCGGCGGCAGCGATGCCTTTTCGGGCATCACCGCCAATCCGGCGCTGGGTTATGCCTCGGACTTGCTGGTTCGCGCCGGCGCCACCGTGATGTTCTCCGAGAACACCGAGGTGCGCGACGCGGTGTTCATGCTCACCGCACGTGCCGAGTCGACTGAAGTCGCCGACGCGCTGATCGCCGAGATGGACTGGTACGACCAGTACCTGGAGCGCGGTGCCGCCGACCGCAGCGCCAACACCACGCCGGGTAACAAGAAAGGTGGGCTCTCGAATATCGTCGAGAAATCACTAGGCTCGATCGTCAAATCAGGCAGCGGCGCCATCAATGGCGTGGTCGGTCCGGGCGAGCGGGTTGATCGCAAGGGGCTGATCTTCTGCGCGACGCCGGCCAGCGATTTTGTTTGCGGCACACTCCAGTTGGCAGCTGGTATGAACCTGCACGTGTTCACCACCGGCCGCGGCACGCCATACGGCCTGGCCATGGCGCCGGTAGTCAAGGTGGCGACCCGTACCGAGCTGGCCGAACGCTGGCCGGATCTGATCGACATCGACGCAGGACGCATCGCCAGCGGCCGGGCCACTCTCGAAGAGCTCGGCTGGGAGCTGTTTCACTACTACCTGGATGTCGCCAGCGGTCGCAAGAAGACCTGGGCTGAACAACACCGGTTGCACAACGACATCGTGCTGTTCAATCCAGCGCCCATCACCTGACCACAGCGCGAAAGCGCATCCGCGTGATGCGCTGCATCGAGTGGTCAACTGCGGAGATCGAGATGAGCAAGCTGCCGGACGAATTCATCCGCGCCGTTGAAAGCGTCGTCGGTGAGCTCGGCATCGTTCGTGATGCCGAGCGCATGCACAGCTATCTGAGCGACTGGCGCAACGCTTACCGTGGCGAAGCTGCTCTGATAGTTCGCCCGGCCAGCACCGAAGAGGTCGCCTCCGTGGTGCGGCTCTGCAACCAGTACCAGGTTGCATTGGTGCCGCAGGGCGGCAATACCGGCTTGTGCGGCGGCTCGATCCCGGACGCCAGCGGCAAACAGGTTGTGCTATCCCTGACGCGCATGAACCGTATCCGCGAAGTCGATGCAGCGAACGAGACCATTACGGTCGAGGCGGGGGTGATTCTGCAGAGGGTCCAGCAGGCCGCCGCCGACGCTGGGCGGTTATTCCCCCTGTCCCTCGGCGCGGAGGGCAGCTGCACGATTGGCGGCAACCTCGCCACCAACGCCGGCGGCACTGCCGTGCTGCGCTACGGCAACATGCGTGACCTTGCCCTGGGACTGGAAGTGGTACTCCCCGACGGTCAGATCTGGAATGGCTTGCGCGGCCTGCGCAAGGACAACACAGGCTATGACCTCAAACACCTGTTCATCGGCTCGGAAGGCACGCTTGGCGTCATCACTGCGGCGGTGCTGAAGCTGTATCCAGCCGTGCGCAGCGTGACGACCGCCTGGGTCGCATTGCCCAGCACGGAAGCGGCGGTTCAATTGATCGGCATCATCCGAGGCCTTTGTGGAGATCGGCTGACGGGGTTCGAGTTGATGTCGCGGCAGAGTGTTGAGTTCGTGCTCAGTCACGTCGCCGGCTGCAGCGATCCCTTTGTCGCGGCACACCCCTGGTATGTGCTGATCGAGTTGAGCGATACCCAACCTGACGCGCCGCTCAATGACCTTCTTGAACTCGGGATAGGCGAAGCCCTGGAGCATGGGCAGGTGAGCGACGCAGTCGTCGCCAGCAGCGAAGCGCAGGTCGCGGCGCTGTGGGCGCTGCGCGAAGGTATTTCCGAAGCCCAGAACCACGAAGGCCCTAGCCTCAAGCACGACATCAGCGTGCCGGTGAGCTGCATTCCGGCGTTCATCCAGTCAACCGATCAGCGCTTGCTTGAGCAGTTTCCCGGCGTGCGCATCGTCGCCTACGGGCATGTTGGCGATGGAAATCTGCACTACAACATCAGCAAGCCGGTCGGTTCTGACGATGCGAGCTTCAAGGCGCAGCAAGAGGCGATCATGCACGTCATCTACGAGGCCACCGCCGGATTTCAGGGCAGCATCAGCGCGGAGCATGGATTGGGCCAGGCCAAGCGCGCCGCCGCGCGGTTGTACAAGCAGCCGCTGGAACTCGAACTGATGCGCGCCATCAAGACAACACTTGATCCCAACGGCCTGATGAACCCGGGCAAGGTGCTCTGAGCACGCTCATCACCCATTTATCAACCCATTCGAGGTAACCCCGTGACCTGCATACTCCAGATCGGCCCGCTGACTGAACGTTTCAACCGTGGCCTGGCTGCGGAGCATGAGGTGCTGCGTTTCTGGGAGGAGGGGGCCGATGCGTTGGTTGCCCAGCACGCCCAACGCATCGACGTCGTGGTGACATCAGGTCGATTCGGCTGCACATCGGCGCTGATCGAACAATTACCCAACCTGCGGGCGATCATCAGTTTCGGCGTCGGCTATGACGCCATTGATGTGGCCGCTGCACGGGCGCGAGACATCCCGGTGAGCAACACTCCAGACGTGCTCAACGATTGCGTGGCGGATCTGGCCTTCGGATTGGTTATCGCCACCGCAAGACAGATGTCGCGCGCGGACCGCTTCGTACGTGCAGGCAAGTGGCTCTCCGGCGGCTTGCCGTTGGCGACGCAAGTGAGCGGGAAGCGACTCGGCATTGTCGGCCTCGGGCGAATCGGAGAAACGGTGGCCAAGCGCTCCAGCGGCTTCGACATGGAGGTGCGCTACCACAATCGCCGCCCGGTCGAAGGCAGCGGCTATGGCTACGAATCAGACCTGGTCGAGTTGGCGACGTGGAGCGATTTTCTCGTTCTGACCTGTCCCGGCGGTGAGAGTACCCGCCACTTGATCAATCGAAGTGTGCTCGATGCGCTTGGCTCGAAAGGTATTTTGATCAACGTTTCGCGCGGCTCCGTGGTCGACGAGCCCGCCCTGGTCGAGGCGCTGACGGAAGGACGGTTGGGCGGCGCGGGTCTCGATGTGTACGCCCACGAACCCAAGGTGCCGCAAGCCCTGATTGATCTGCCCAACGTCGTTCTGCTGCCGCACATTGGCAGCGCCACCGAGGAAACCCGGCTGGCCATGGAAGAGTTGCTGTTCGCCAACCTGCGTGCGTTTCTCGAGCGCGGCGAGGTGCTGACGGCTGTCTGAGCACACACACCCGTGCGTTTCAGATGAGTAGGCGGCCTCGGTCGCCGGCGGCCCAGGCCAAAAGCCTCGGTCAGATAACTACAGAGTGACATCCCCTGGGCGCCCAACGCCGCGAGCCACAAGCCCGCAGGTGCTAGGCGCCATTCAAATTCAAATCCTCGAGCGATACGGCTTTCATAGGAGACGGCGCATGGCTGACCTTCACTCTCTGACCGAGGTCGAGCTTCAGCACGAATCGCTGCGACTGTCGGTTTGCCCAGCATTGGGCGGCGCAATCACTCGATTGAGCGTCGATGGCATCGATTTGCTACGACCTTGGGACGGCTCCGACAGCGTTCGACGTACCGGTTGCTTTGTCCTTGCACCGTTTTCCAATCGCGTCGGCGATGGCGGGTTCATGCATGAGGGAACACGTTATCCGTTGCGCAACCTGTCTGCCGAACACCCGTTGCCGATTCATGGAGTCGCCTGGAAGCGCGCCTGGAGTCTGACCGAGCAGACCTCGACCATTCTTCGCCTGACATTTACGCATCATCCGGAGGGGGATGGTGTGCGTGACTGGCCGTTCGCTTTCAGGGTAGAACATGAGATCAAGCTCGACGATACCGGCGTTGCACTCCAACTGCGGTTGCGCAACATCGACAGCCGCTCGATGCCCGCTGGACTTGGCTGGCACCCGTATTTCCTGCGCCATGAGGCGTGCCAGCTGCAGTTCGAAGCGCAGGGTGTCTGGCAGAACGACGCTCAAAACCTGCCGTTCAAGAAGGCGACGATCCCTGCTGAATGGGACTTTTCATCCGAGCAATCACTTCAGCAACCCAGCCTGGACAACTGTTTCGTAGGCCGCACCAAGCCAGTAACCATCCGCTGGCCGAACGAAGGGGTAGCGCTGACCATGCACGCCAGCGAGTCACTCGATCATCTGGTCGTGTTCACGCCACCGGCAGATATGGGATTTTTTGCGGTCGAGCCGGTTTCTCATGCCAACAATGCCCTTTGCATGGACGATCCGGACGCAAACGGAATACAGGTGCTGCAGCCAGGCGAAACAATGCAGGTCAGTTGCAAACTGCAGATTCAGCGTATGGCTCGTACGCTCCAGTAGCGTCTCACCCAGGTGTTGATAGCTCAAAGTCGCAGGGGGGCCGAGAGGTGCGAGCGCCCATTCAAGAGCGCTCGCGTTCGGTCATGCCGGGCTGATGTTTTGGTTGATGCGGAAGAGATTTGTCGGGTCGAACTTCCTTTTCAGATCCACCAGTCGCTGGTAGCTCGTGCCATAAGCGAAGGCGGTGCGCTCAGCTTCATCACTGGTCAGGAAGTTCACGTAAGCGCCACCACTGGCAAACGACTGCGTACGGTCAAAAAACTCCCGCGCCCAGGCAATGCAACGAGCATCCTCATCCGCCGTTTCCCAGCGGACATGCACATTCATTACATAGTTGGCGTCACGACTCGAGTAAGCCATGGCGTCAGGCTTGGTTCGTCCTGTTTCGCCACCTATCGTAGCGACGAATATCTCGCATTGCGGTGAGGGCAGTGCATTGGCGTATTCGATGACGGTATCGATCAACCCCTCCTCGAGCTCTGAGAAATTGTGAGATTTCCAGTAGTTTCGGGAGCCCGGCGTCAATAGCGGATCGAAGACCTGCTGCCAATCGACATACGGCTGCACGCCGATGTGCTCGCCGTAGGCGGAACCGAACTGCCTCAGTGCCTCCACATGTTTCATGCCCTCATCGGGGTCGCCTGCGTAACAAACGGCCAGCACAACGATTTCTTTGCCGTGGACCTCTTCGGCCAGGAACGGCAACGGCGGCGCCTTGCGGGCAACCATCCAGACGTTGAGCTCATCCGGCATCCTTTCGGTGAAACGAGCGAACTGGGTGATAACGGATTTCGCCTGTTCAAACGGAAAGACGATGAGGCCGCACAACACGTCAGGCCCTACCGGGTGCAGCCGAAATTCGAAACGGGTGACGATGCCGAAATTCCCGCCGCCGCCGCGAAGCCCCCAGAACAGATCCGGGTTTTCCGACTCACTGGCGTGCAGCTGACGGCCATCGGCGACTATTACATCCGCCCCCAGCAGACTGTCTACGGTCATGCCGTACTTTCGGCTGAGCCAACCAAAGCCGCCGCCTAGGGTCAGCCCGGCCACGCCCGTGGTGGAGTTTATGCCCAGAGGCGTGGCCAGGCCGTGTGCTTGCGCAGCCGCATCGAAGTCAGCCAGCGTGCAGCCCGGCTCGACATAGCCTCGACGTTGTTCCGGATCGATACTGACGTCTTTCATAAGCGAGAGATCGATCATCAGGCCGCCGTCACAGACTGCATTCCCAGCAATATTGTGTCCGCCGCCGCGGATAGAGAAAGGCAGGTCGTGTTGGCGAACGAAGTCCAAAGACCGAACAACGTCGTCAGCTGAACCGCAGCGGGCAATCAGCGAAGGACGGCGGTCGATCATGCCGTTCCAGATCTGGCGCACTTCGTTGTATTGGGGATCTTCGGGAAAAACGAGCGTGCCCGCAAAGGCCGCGTGAAATGCGTCTGTCGCGGTGTTTGAAAGCTGATTCATAACGATCACCGTTGAGTATGCCGGAAGGCACGCACAAGGCCTGCCCACGGCTGTGAAGGGGAGACTACGACCTTCTGGCGATAGTCGATGCCTCACAGCACCCCACAACTCGGCATTCGTCAGCGGATATGCACAGTATAGGCACTCAAGTCAATAGTGCCCGGCTGATTGAGAGGTTTCAGTGCATGGGATGGGCTTTCTCGCTCTGCTAATCCCTACAGTGGCAAAAAAAAGCCCGTCACTAGGACGGGCTAAAGTTTCCGCAACAGGAGCGAGGAGTGTTGCGTCCAGCGTGGTGGTGACGCTTACAAGATCGAGATCGGGTAGTTGAAGATCAGACGGTTCTCGTCAAACTCGTTACGGCTGAACGAGCTGTCACGACGCATGCTGGAGTTACGCCACTTGATGTTCAGGTTCTTCAAAGCGCCGCTTTGTACGGTGTAGGCCAGCTCGGATTCGCGACCCCATTCCGAGCCTTCGTCACCGCTTGCCGTGGTGATGTTGTCGCCGCTGATATAGCGGTTCATCAGGACCAGGCCAGGGATACCGACGCCAGCGAAGTTGTAGTCGTGGCGGATTTGCCAGGAGCGCTCATCGGCCGCGTCATAGGCGGAGTTGAAGCTGTCGTTAGCTACCGATGCACCGCCGGTACCGTTAACGCGCATCCATTGATTGCCGCTGACTTTTTGCAAACCGATGTAGAAGGTGTTGGCACCGGCTTGCAGGCCAAACAGACCGGAATAGGTCTTGTTGTCCAGATCGCCAGCCAGGGCGCTGCCCTCATCCTTGCCGGTGAAGTAGCCCAGGTTCGCGGTTAGGGCCAGATTTTCACCCAGCGGCTGGACATGTAGCACCTGCGCATAGCTCTGCTGGTAAATGTCCTCGAGACGGGCATGCCACAGGCCAACCTTGGTCTTTTCATTGAAGGTGTATTCACCACCGATGAAATTGAAGCGGTCTGAAGTGGCAGTAATGCCGTTCAGTCCGTCCTTGTACGACATATCTTCCATGCTGGCATCGTCACGGGTGCTGTTCTGGCGCATCTGACCACCGAACAGTGACAGGTTGCTGATCTCTCTCGACGAGATCATGCCACCTTGGAAGGTTTGTGGCAGCGAGCGGCCGTCATCCGCACGGAGCACGGGCACAACAACCTGCCACTCACCGACACGCAGTTCGGTTTCCGACATTTTGGCTTTGGCAGCCACGGCTATCCGACCGAAGTCATCCGCTGGGTGGCGATCAGCACCAGTGCCGTGAGTCGGGAGCAGGCCGGTTCCGTAGGTGCCGGCACCGCCGTCGAGCTTGACTGCCAAACCGGCCAGCACATCAACGCCAAAACCTATCGGGCCAGGTGTGTAGCCGGACTGAGCATTGAGAATGAAACTCTGGGTCCACTCCTCAGCCTTGTTCTGGCCGCCGTTGTAGGCCGGGTCTACGAAATTACGGTTGATGTAGAAGTTACGAGCGTTGAGCGTGACCTTGCTGCCTTCGACAAAACCGTCCGCAGCGTAGGCGGCGGCAGGGATGCCGAGCGCTAGCGACAGAGTGCCTGCGAAGACGGCGGCAGACAAAGAATTGCGTGGGGTCATTGTTGTTGTGCTCCCTTTTTTAAGTAGTCCGCCCAGTGCGACAGTTGTCAAAGACGAGGCGGGATAAAGCGCGACCGCTGTTCAAAGCGACGCTGTCGGCGCAAAAGACCTGATATCAGTTGTCGTACGACAGATCGGATTATGGCTACCGAGTGTTACTTGTCAATTCAATTTGTAAAGAATTGTGAGAGCTCAGACTTTGGTCTAATGCTCTATTTGGCAGGCTTTAGACCTCGAAGAGCAGCCAGTCAATACTGGCTTGTCGAGGGGGAGAGATACGATGACCTCGAAGCGACTCTACCTATTCGGCAGAAGCCCACCAAACGGGCAGGAGTCGTCTGATGTCTTGCCTGGCGAAGCGGTCGTCGATCAAGTGGACAACGCCGACGTCTTCGGTGGTGCGAATAACTCGGCCGGCGGCCTGCACAACCTTTTGCAGCCCAGGGTAGAGGTAGGTGTAGTCATAGCCCGCGCCGAACAGCTGATCCATCCGCGCTTTCATTTGCTCATTGACGGGGTTGATCTGTGGCAGTCCCAACGTAGCGACGAAAGCGCCGATCAGACGCCGACCCGGCAGGTCGATACCCTCGGAAAAAGCACCACCCAGTACGGCGAAGCCAATACCGCAGCTTTCATCCGTAAAACGTGCAAGAAAGGCATGGCGCGCCTCTTCATGCATGCTCCGTGTCTGCTCCCAAAAGGGCAGCTGCGGATGCTGCGCAGCGAGCAGGTTGGTCACTTGCTGCAAGTAGTCAAAGCTGCTGAAGAACGCCAGGTAGTTTCCAGGACGCTCTCGAAATTGCTCGACGAGCAAATCGACAATCGGCTGAAGTGAAGCGTAACGGTCGTGATAGCGGGTCGAAATGTGCCGAGCCAGACGCACCTGCAACTGTTCGGACTGGAACGGAGAGTCCACATCGAGCCATACGTGGTTGAGCGGCAGGCCGAGCGTGTCGGCGTAGAAACGCTGCGGGCTGAGGGTGGCTGAAAACAGCACGCATGAGCGCGCTTCGAGTAGGCGCGGCTTCAGCAACGGCGCAGGCAGCACGTTGCGTAGACAGAGCACAGACACGCGTGCCTCGCTCCGTGTCGGGAGCAGCGTGCAGTCGAACAGCGAGTGATCTCCGAACAGCTCAGCGAGCCGGCAGAAATGCATCGCATCGAAGTACACCGACTGCAGCGCCGGATCGAGACCTGTGGGGTTTTCCGCGAGATGCTCGGTGATTGCGCTGACCGCCTGTTGCAGCGCGCCAAGAAGCTTGTGTGGCAATTCCGGCTGGACCTGATAGCTGAGGGTTTGCAGACGGTGCACATCACCCCAGCAGCGCAGCACACGCTCGACTGGCCTCTTAAGTGCTGCCGGAAGTATCTTCCGTAAGCCTTTGAAACTGCGAATGTCCAACTCGGCGCTGTACATCGCCCTGGCGCGTTCCAGCAGGTTGTGGGCCTCGTCCACCAGCAACCCGATGCGCCACTGATTGACCAGCGTCAGACTGTAGAGCAGGGCGCTCAGATCGAAGTAATAGTTGTAGTCGCCAACGACCACATCGGCCCAGCGAGCCATTTCCTGACTGAGGTAATAGGGGCAGACCTGATGGGCCAAGGCCACCTCGCGCAGCGTCGACTGATCGAGAAACGGTCGTCTTATGGCCTCGGCGCGCGCAGCGGGAAGGCGGTCGTAAAAGCCACGCGCAAGCGGGCATGATTCGCCGTGACAGGCTTTGTCCGGATGCTCGCAGGCTTTGTCCCGTGCGATCAGTTCCAGCACGCGCAACGGCGACGAGGCCTTCAGGCTGGCAAGTGCGTCCAGTGCCAACTGCCGACCGGAGGTTTTCGCGGTGAGAAAAAACAGCTTGTCGAGCTGCTGACCGGGAACTGCTTTCAGTTGCGGAAACAGGGTTGCGAGCGTCTTGCCAATACCGGTTGGCGCCTGCGCCATCAGGTGGGTACCGGTGCAGGCGGCCTTGTACACCGCTTCGGCGAGCTGTCGCTGGCCGCTACGAAACTCACCGTAGGGGAATGTCAGAAGTCGTAATGCCTGGTCACGCTCGGCTCGATGGACCAGCTCCTGTTCTGCCCAGACAATGAAGCGTTGACACTGGGTTTCGAAAAACGCCTGCAGATCTTCAGCGCTGCAGGTTTCGATCAGCAGGGTTTCCTTCTGGCTGACCACATCGAAATACACCAGTGCGATATCCAGTGACTGCAGCGAGCGCATCTGGCAGAGCAACCAACCATAAACCTTGGCTTGCGCCCAGTGCAGGTGGCGGTGGTTGTCCGGTTGCCGGGCAAGGTCACCTCGGTAGGTTTTGATTTCTTCCAGCTGATTCTTCGTTGGGTCGTAGCCATCGGCGCGGCCGCGCACGCATAGATTGCGGTAGGTGCCTTCAAGCGTGACCTCCCGTTCGTACCCATCGCCACGCCGCGCGGTGACTGTGGCGTGACCGGCGATACCTTCCAGCGCGGTAGGCGAGGGCGTGAAGCGCAGATCCAGGTCACCCTGCTTGGCGGTGAACTCGCACAGGGCTCGCACCGCGACGCGATAACTCAAGGCGCAGCCTCCGACCACTGCACGTAGCAAACCGCGAGCGGAATCTGCTGCCTCAGCGCAAATTCGATCCAGCGCTTCTGATTGTCCTGCAAGCGGTCGCCAGGGCCCTTCACTTCGATCATTCGATAACGCTGCTCGCCGGGCCACAGCTGGATGAGGTCCGGCAAGCCGCTGCGATGGTTGGGCACATCCTCAAGGATGCGCTGAAAAAATGCGCGCAGATGCTCGGCTGGGATACAGGCGAGTGCCAGCTCCAGCAATGCCTCGTCGAACAGCCCCCAGCTGACGAAATGCGACTGCAGGCCAAACTTCTCTCGAAACGTGCGACGAATGCAGACACGGTATTCGTCAGTGCCGAGCTTGCTCAGACACTCGTCGAACAAGCCAGCACGACGAGCATGGAAATCAGGGCGCGTCAGATCAGCCGGGCCGGCGTGAAACGGGTGAAAGAACGCGCCAGGCAAAGGCGCGAAAATAGCGTCCCAACAGAGCAGACCAAGCAGCGAATTGATCAGCGCGTTTTCAACGTAGTAAACCGGCGCATCGCTGCGACCGAGGTGCGCGCGTACGGCCTGTTCGACGCTCATGCCGTCGGGCCTGGGCAGGCTCAGGTCTATGCGTTCTGGCTGCGCCGCGCGCACCTGACGCGCGGCCGGCTTGCCCAGCGCGCGTAGCAGGCGCGGGAGAATGCGCTGCAGTTGCTGGGCTTCATGCTCACTTTCAGGCTTGGCCTGCGCCATCAGGGCCAGCTGCATGGCGGCCTCTGGCTGGTCGCAACGCTCCAACACCCGGATTGCACGCTCGCGTGCGCCGGGATAGCAGTTGGCTGCATGCAGGCGCAGCGCCAAGGGCAGATCACCGTTGCGCTCGCATTGCCTGGCGATGCTCAGTATCAGTTTGCCGCGGCGATTTTCCAGCCATTCATTGGCGTACGGCGTCGACGGGATATCGGATAGCACCGCTTCTACCGCTTCTCCTGCCTCGAAGCGTTCACGACAGTGATGCAGGTGCAGGTAGGCATCCACATCAGCGCGCGCATGGAAGGCGCGGGAAGCCGGGGAGAACGCAACCTGCTCGTAGCGAAAAATGCCTAGATCGGCGAGCACGAACTCGGACCAGTCTTGATGGATGTTGCCGAAGAACATCAGCCGCAAGCGGTCGCCCAGATCGCCAATCGTCAGTGCGAACGCAGCGTCCTCAAGCCCCTCACACCAGCTGGCAAACGGCTTTGGCTGGGGAGCTCCGTCCAGCATGGCCTGGAGTAAATCGCTCTTGCGCCGGCCGCTATTTGCCGCACCGCCACAGACGCGAAGCAGCTCGTTTTTTTTCAGCAGACCAAACAGCTGGGCCAAATCCAGCGTCGGGTTGATCTCGACCCAGCCGTGTTCGATAAGCGCAACGGATGCCTGCATTGGGCAACCAATCTCCGCGTAGCGCAGCTTGCTTGCGCGAAACAACGTGCCTTTGCGCATGACCATGCGCACCAGCAATGCCTGCGCAGCCTGCGGAACCTGATGAAAATGGTCGAGAAAGGCGCGCTCGTGATCGTGCAGCAGATCACCGTGGCGCTCACCAACCCAGGCGAGCACTTGGCGAAAGTTGTCGAGGTAATAGAAGGGGTTTTCCAGCGCCTGGCGCATCGAACGTCCGGTTCGGTCGAGCATGGGCATGGCGCCCACAAGGCTGTGTATTTATACAGTTATCAATGGTTTTGGCAATGCCTGGACGATCAGTGGCGACGACCTCTGCACCGGCGGGGCTTGGAGAGCTATAGAGTAAGGCTTGGCGCTCAACCCACCCGAGCCTTGGCCGGGTGGGTTGAGCGCAATGAGGATCAGACCGTGCGGGAAAAACGGCCCCGTTGCTCGCCGCCCAGATAGGCGTCGAACGCCATGGCGACGTTGCGCAACATCAACTGCCCCTGAGGCAACAGAACCAGGGCATCGTCATTGATTTCCACCAGCCCGTCGGCGACATGTTCGTCCAGCTTGGCCAGCGAGTCGGCGAAATAATCCTGGAAGTCGATGCCGTAGCGCTGTTCGATTTCGGCGTAATCGATGCGGCCATGGCACATCAATGAAACGATCACGTCGCGACGCAAGCGATCGTCCTCGCTGAGCTGATAGCCGCGGTGCACCGGCAACATACCGTCGTTGAGCCGAGCGTAATACTGAGATAACTCCTTTACGTTCTGGCTGTAACTGTTGCCGACTTTACCGATGGATGAGATACCGAGGCCGATCAGGTCACAATCAGCATGGGTCGAGTAGCCCTGAAAGTTACGCTGGAGCGTGCCATTGGCACGCGCGAGGGTCAGTTCGTCGTCAGGCAGTGAGAAGTGATCCATGCCGATATAGACGTAGCCCGCCTCAGTGAGCCGCTGGATGGTCAGCTCCAGCAGTTCGAGCTTTCGCTCGGGTGGCGGCATGTCTTCCGGACGAATCAGCTTTTGCGCCCGAACCAGATCCGGCAGATGCGCATAACTGTAAGCCGCAATTCGATCCGGGCGGATGTCGATGATCTTGTCCAACGTCACACCGAAGCTTTCAACGGTCTGCAGCGGCAGGCCGTAGATGAGATCGACGCTGATCGACTTGAATCGGGCGTCACGCGCAGCCTGAACCAGTTCTCGGGTCTGCTCTTCAGTCTGAATGCGATTGACCGCTATCTGCACTTGCTCGTCGAAATCCTGTACGCCAAAGCTCAAGCGATTAAAGCCAAGCTCGCGTAGCTGATGGATCTGAGCCGGGGTCACGGTACGTGGATCGACTTCCAGCGAAAACTCGTGATTATCACTGCCGTCCATGTTGAACGCGTCGTGCAGCGTCGCCATGAGATCAGCCAGTTGGTCACTGGTGAGATAGGTTGGTGTGCCGCCGCCGAGGTGTAGTTGAGTCAGCTTGCGCGAGCGGTCGAAGAGCGCGGCCTGCATCCTGATCTCGCGCTTGAGGTAATCGAGGTACTCGACGGCGCGATCGGTCTTGTGAGTAATGATCTTGTTGCAGGCGCAGTAGTAGCAAAGGCTTTTGCAGAACGGGATATGGATGTACACCGACAGCGGCTTGAGCGTCGGGGCCTCGTTGGTTTCCTGCGCAGCGCTGCGGTAATCATCTATGGCAAAGGCCTGATGAAACTGCGGGGCAGTGGGGTAGGAGGTATAGCGAGGACCGGGACGGTCATATTTCTCGACCAGGGCGCGGTTAAAGCTCGGCGTTTGGTCCATGTAGGGTTTCACCTTGATTGCATGATTGTGAGTGGCTGGGCCGGGCAGGGCGGTCGGCAGCCTGCGACATCTTGGCGCGAATTATCGCGTTTCCCCAGGCGGACTGGGCCTGTCCCAGATCAAGAACCGGTCAGGCTGGACGCGTGGACGCCGAGCGGTCGTCACATAAATAGTAGGCCAAGCTGCCGCATGCGCGGCAGCTGCCATTCGTGATTACAGCCGGAACTGGCTAACCAGACGATTCAGCTCGGCCGCCAGCTGCACCAGTTCTTCACTGATCTGTGAGGTTTGAGACGCATCGGCCAAGGTAGTGTCAGCAATCGTACTGATAGTGGTGATGTTGCGGTTGATTTCTTCGGCAACCGCGCTCTGCTCTTCGGCCGCCGTGGCAATCTGGGTGTTCATGCCGTTGATGGTATTCACTTCGCCCGCGATCACGGTGAGGCTCTGAGCGGTCTTGGCTACGCAGTCCGAACCGGTTTGTGCGCGAACCTGGGCGCCTTCCATCGCCTGTACGGCATTACGGACTCCTGTTTGCAGTTGCTCGATAGTGCGCTGGATTTCTTCGGTCGACT
This sequence comes from Pseudomonas sp. 9Ag, assembly GCF_902506445.1. Lineage (NCBI taxonomy): Bacteria > Pseudomonadati > Pseudomonadota > Gammaproteobacteria > Pseudomonadales > Pseudomonadaceae > Pseudomonas > Pseudomonas sp. 9Ag. The sequence continues at coordinate 1,465,442 of NZ_LR733836.1, read as the reverse complement.
TCTGCGTGCGCGAGGCCAGGGTGCGCACCTCATCGGCCACCACAGCGAAGCCGCGACCCTGCTCTCCGGCGCGAGCAGCCTCGATGGCAGCATTCAGTGCAAGAAGGTTGGTCTGCTCGGCAATACCGTTGATGACGTTCAGCACCATGCCAATGCTGACACTGTCAGTTTCGACCTGTTTGATCACATGCGCCGCTTTTTCGATGTCCTGAATCAACACCTCGATGCCGTCCAGTGCCTCGGTTGCGAGGTTGACGCCGACGCGCGATTCATCATCGGCGCCGCTCGAGGCCGATGCTGTCTCGTTAGCATGCCGAGCCACTTCCTGAACGGTCGCGCTCATTTCATTCATGGCCGAGGCGACCATGTCGGTTTCACTACGCTGCTCCATGACTGCGGTCTGGGTCTTTTCTGCAACGCTCGACACTCGATTCGATACCTCACCCAGCTGGTGGGTCACGGCGGCCACCGCTTCCAGACTGCTGCGGAATTTGAAGATCATGCGGTTGAACGCAGTGCCCATGGCGCCGACTTCATCCTGGGCGTGGACAGCCACAGTACGGCTGAGGTCCTCGTCCTCTGTCATCGCCTCCATGGTGTGACGCATGTCGTTGATACGGCTGATGATCACCCGGCGAATGATGTAGCCCATGACGACCATACCCGCCAGTAGCAACAGCGCCTGGATCACGGCTGAAGTCAGAATGTTGCGATGCACCTCGCCGTCCAGTGCGGACAGGTCGTAGCTGATACGGACCGCGCCCATCACGGTGTCCTGTGGGACCTGGTGGCAGGTCAGGCAATTGGTGCCGCGGTAATCCTGTTGCGCGTGGATCGGATTGATCACCGTCAGTACACGGCCATTCAGGCCCTCGCTCACTTCCACGGTGGCGTCGCCAGCAAGCGCACGTTTGTCCAGCTCGTCCTTGGGGGCCTGATGCTCGAATCCGGGGCCGAAAACCTTGGCCACTGGCTCGCCGCGGATGATGCGTGCGTCGATCACTCCCGGCCGGGCAAGAATCTTGTTACGCAGCACTTCTCGCTGGCCCATGGTGCCGGTCAGCATCATGGTATTGATACTGTCGAAATAGGAGTCAGCCGTATCCTTGGTCTGCTGTTCGACGACATGCAGTATCAGCTGCTTCTCTGAACCCGCCGAATAGAACAGGGAGGCTGCCAAGACCAGGGCGAACACCACCAACAGGGCCAGGTTGATTTTGGTTTGAACGGACATTTGCCGAGCTGGAGAGGTACTGTTCATCCTGTTCCTTAGGTACTGCTGCTACACGAAAACGAAACCTTCACGAGGACGCGGCGGACCACAGCGGGCGTCCGGTTCAGGGCTTGGCCGCTCTATCTGCCTGACTTATCGGCCGGACATCCCTTCTCTTTACAAGGTTTCTCGACGCCACCCGGCTGCAGGCAAAGTGCTATCAGCAAAGCCGGCGACATCGTAGTCGCTGTTCAATAGCGTTGAGCCATGGCTCGCGATGAAAGGAAATCAAACTCAAGGTTTGTTGATTTAGATCAAGAAATAACGAGAAGCCAAAGGGCGACTTATGCCGCTTATCTCATCGCGGGGCGAGCGTTCGAACAGTCGGCAGCACCAGTCCATTCAGCACGCAATTGTCCTCTCGGAGCGCTGGAAGGCCGCAACGGCAAACTTTTTCCCTAAGCCTCTTGGCAATTTCGGCGAGCCGGTTCACGCTATGCCGAGGCCGTGTCAATGACCATCCGTCCGGATTATGGGGACGGAGAAATTAGCCCAGCCGTATTCGAACCCCGAAGCGATTCGGCGGTCGTAGCCTCTAGTCAGTCGCCGTTGGCGGGACATGCAGGTTATGGCTGCTGACCGATCCAGGCGCAGTGCATCAATTGGACTCATCTTTTCAAGGAATCACATGATCAAGAAATGCCTTTTTCCTGCGGCCGGATATGGCACGCGCTTCCTTCCTGCGACCAAGGCCATGCCCAAGGAGATGTTGCCGGTAGTGAACAAGCCCCTGATTCAATACGGGGTTGAAGAGGCACTGGCTGCTGGGCTGAGCCAAATTTCGATCGTTACCGGTCGCGGCAAGCGCTCCCTGGAAGACCACTTCGACATCAGCTACGAGCTCGAACATCAGATCCGTAACACCGACAAAGAAAAATACTTGGTCGGCATCCGCAAACTCATCGATGAATGCAGCTTCTCGTATACCCGCCAGGTCGAGATGAAGGGTTTGGGTCATGCGATCCTCAGTGGCCGTCCACTGATCGGCGACGAGCCCTTCGCTGTCGTCCTGGCCGATGACCTGTGTATCAACCTCCACGGTGATCCGGTACTGGCGCAGATGGTCAAGCTGTACAACCAGTTCCGTTGCTCGATAGTTGCAATCCAGGAAGTGCCGCCGGAAGAGACCAGCAAGTATGGCGTGATCGCCGGCGAGATGATCCGTGACGACATCTTCCGTGTCAGCCACATGGTCGAGAAGCCCAAGCCGGAGGATGCACCGTCCAACCTGGCGATTATTGGTCGCTACATCCTGACGCCGGATATCTTCGACCTGATTGAACAGACCGAGCCAGGCAAAGGCGGCGAGATCCAGATCACCGACGCTCTGATGCGCCAGGCTCAGGACGGTTGCGTGCTGGCGTACAAGTTCAAGGGTCAGCGCTTCGACTGCGGCAGTGCCGAGGGCTATATCGCGGCCACCAACTTCTGCTACGAGAACTTCTACCTGACAGGTAAAGCGTTCTAAAAACTAGCGCTGTGCAGGAAGCCACCTCCGGGTGGCTTTGTGCGTTTCAGGGAACGGGCATTTCCTCAGCGCCGGGCCCAAGGGGCTGACCGTAGCTGAACTCGACATAGTTGCCAGCCGGGTCGCGAACACCGCAGTAATAGCCAACGGGGTAAGGTTCGTCCCTGGGCTCCCAGATCAGACAGCCAACCTGCCGCGCCCTGTCAGCAATTGCATCAACCTCGGCGCGACTGGACAAGGCAAAGCCAAAATGGCTGTAGTCATTGTCAGCCAGTCCACGGTCCTGCCCGCCCGGCATGATAACGAAGATGAACTCACGCTCTTTTCCTGGCTCGGCCATCCAGACAATGCGCGATCCCTTGCCGGCGCGCTCATGAAACACGTGCATTCCACAGAATCGCTCGTAGAAGGCAATGCAGGCGTCCAGATCGGGCACGTGCAGGGCGAGATGAGTGAGGGTAGGGCGCATGCGATGCTCCTTCAATGAATCCAGCCAACGGGCTGGGTTATGCTGTGCGATCTACAAGGGAGACAACAGTTCATGGCTTACGACTTCGATCTATTCGTCATCGGCGCCGGTTCCGGTGGCGTCCGTGCCGCCCGATTTGCAGCTGGCTATGGCGCCCGCGTGGCGGTAGCCGAAAGCCGTTACCTGGGCGGCACCTGTGTGAACGTCGGCTGTGTGCCGAAGAAATTGCTGGTCTACGGCGCCCACTATGCCGAAGACATTCACGAAGCCAAGGGCTATGGCTGGACCATCGACGGCGCCAGGTTCGATTGGGCTTCGCTTATAGCCAACAAGGATCGCGAGATCCAGCGTCTCAATGGCATCTACAAGAACCTGTTGACTGACAGCGGCGTCACCTTGCTGCAGGCCCATGCACGCCTGGTCGACCCGCATACCGTCGAGGTCGATGGCAAGCACTACAGCGCCGAGCACATTCTGATTGCAACCGGCGGCTGGCCATACGTGCCGGATATCCCAGGACGCGAGCATGCCATTACCTCCAACGAAGCCTTTTACCTTGATGAGCTGCCCCGGCGCGTCCTGGTGGTGGGCGGTGGCTATATCGCGGTCGAGTTTGCCTCGATCTTTCATGGCTGCGGTGCGGATACCAAGTTGCTTTACCGCGGAGACCTGTTCCTGCGCGGTTTCGATGGTTCGCTGCGCGATCATCTCAAGGATGAGCTGATCAAAAAGGGTCTCGACCTGCAGTTCAACGCTGACATCACCCGCATCGACAAACAGGCAGACGGTACGCTGCTTGCCACGCTGGAAGACGGCCGCACCCTCGAGGCGGATTGCATTTTCTACGCCACCGGGCGTCGGCCGATGCTCGACGGGCTAGGGCTGGAAAACGTCGATGTGGCTTTGGACAAACTTGGCTTCATTGCCATCGACGACCAGTTCCGCACGACGACGCCATCAATCCTGGCAATCGGCGATGTAATCGGTCGAATCCAGTTAACCCCCGTCGCGCTCGCCGAAGGCATGGCGGTGGCTCGGCAACTCTTCAGACCCGACGAATACCGGCCAGTCGACTACCACAATATCGCCACAGCGGTGTTCAGCTTGCCGAACATGGCGACAGTCGGGTTGACCGAAGAACAAGCACGCGAAAAAGGACACAAGGTGGTGTTGTTCGAAAGCCGTTTCCGACCGATGAAGCAGACCATGACCGACAGCCTAGAGCGAAGCCTGATGAAACTGGTCGTCGACGCGGACACCGACAAGGTGCTGGGCTGCCACATGGCAGGCCCCGAAGCGGGAGAAATCATTCAGGGCTTGGCCGTTGCGCTGAAGGCCGGCGCTACCAAGCGAATCTTCGACGATACGGTGGGTATCCACCCGACCGCTGCTGAAGAGTTCGTCACCATGCGCACCCAAACAGGAATCTAGATAACAGTTGCGCCTGGTTGCGGCGAGCTTGCGGAAACGGCGAAGGAGGAGGGGGCCAGCTGCATCAGCCGGCCCTTTGCCGCAGAACGGGCGCCCTCTGGTTTGGTTGCGCCAAACGTTGTGTCGTTCCGCTGTCAGTGCTGCATGTGTTCGTGAGTGCTAGGCGTCGGGGCTTGGTCCTGGATGGACACCTCGACGGTTAGTTCACCCGCGTGCTCGAATTCGAGGGTCAGCGGGAAACGTTCACCAGCAACGAGCGGGGCGCTCAGTTCGAAGAGCATGACGTGGTTACTGCCTGGCTTGAACTCGACCTGGCCACCCGCAGGTACTTCAATCGAATCGATCTGCTTCATGCGCATCATGTCGCCTTCGTGCACGTGGGTATGCAGCTCAGCCTTCTTCGCGCGCGGTGTGTGCACGCCCAACAGTCGGTCCGGTGCATCACCTGGGTTTTGCAAGGTGAAATAGACCGCACCGGTCGGAGCGGTGGGCGGCATGGCACGCGACCATACTTGAGATGCCTCGGGCATTGTGCCCATCTGATGGTGAGCATGGTTTTGGTCAGCTGCCGTTGCCGACAGGCATGCCGTGCCGAGCGCAATAAGGGTTACCAGGCGAAGCAACATGGAGATCTCCGAGGTGTTTGAAAGCGCAGCACATTAGCATGCTGCGTCATGCTGACGTTGATCTGCGTCCCTGACGCGCATAGGCCAGCGTGGCAGCTACGTGACATCAATGAATCCACATACCATGATCAACGGAACCTGCAGCGCCGCATCGTTTCTGTTTGAATGACACACGAACCTTCCGATCGGAGATGCATCAGCACAATGGAACGCAGTCGCTGGAGTCACAGGTTACTGTCTGGCGGAAAGGAGCCCGATCCGCGCTTTACCCTGGCCAACGAACGAACCTTTCTTGCCTGGATCCGAACGTCGCTCGCGGTGCTGGCTGGCGGCGTTGCGGTCGAGGCCTTCGCCAGTGAAATCTTCCCGCTGGAGATACGCAAGGTTCTGTCGATTTCGCTGTTGCTACTGGCGATGTTCATCAGTTCAACGGCTTGCTTCCGCTGGCTGACCATCGAGCGAGCGATGCGTCACCAGGGGCCGCTGCCATTCCCGCTGTTGATCCCGATCCTGTCCATCGGTGGCACGCTGGTGACGCTGGTCCTGATCGCCTTCGTCGCGTTACGCAACTGACTGAACGCCGATGCATATTTCCTTTCGCCGCCGTCTGGAGCCCAAACCGCCGCCGCTACCACTGCATGAAGACCCTGGACTGCAACCCGAACGCACATCGCTGGCCTGGGGCCGGACCTTGCTGACGTTGATCACCGTAAGCGCCCTGTTTCTGCGCTGGATGCCTTACCACGGCACCTTCGTCGCAGTGTTGGTCGCGCTATCCCTGGCCACCGCGTTGGGCATCTGGACGTCCCAGCAGCGACGCTACACGCGTAGCGCCAGCGGGGTGAAAAGCGGGCGAATCCAAGCTGATGCGCTGTCAGTACTGTGGCTCGGTGTGTCGGTGTTCGTGCTTGGCGTGCTAGGGCTCTACACCATTATTTTCCTGCCAATCAGCAGCTAGACAGTATTCATAGAGAGGCTTTGATGAGCACCGCCAATCAGCAATTTGCCAGCGACAACTATTCCGGAATTTGCCCGGAAGCCTGGGAGGCGATGGCCCGGGCCAACCAGGGGCATGATCGCGCCTACGGTGACGATCAATGGACGTCGCGCGCAGCCGACCATTTCCGCCAACTGTTCGAAACCGACTGCGAAGTGTTTTTCGCCTTCAACGGTACAGCGGCCAACTCACTGGCATTGTCATCTTTGTGCCAGAGCTATCACAGCGTGATCTGCGGCGATATCGCGCACATCGAAACCGACGAATGCGGCGCACCAGAATTCTTCTCCAACGGCTCCAAACTGCTGGTGGCGCGGACCGAACAGGGCAAGCTGACGCCCGCCGCCATTCGCGAAATAGCGCTGAAACGCAAGGACATCCATTACCCAAAACCGCGCGTCGTCAGCCTGACCCAGGCCACCGAAATTGGCACTGTCTACCAGCCAGACGAGCTCCGCGCAGTCAGCGACACCTGCAAGGAGCTGGGGCTGCATCTGCATATGGATGGCGCACGCTTTGCCAATGCCTGCGCTTATCTTGGTCTGTCACCGGCTGAATTGAGCTGGAAAACAGGCGTAGACGTGCTCTGTTTTGGCGGCACCAAAAACGGCATGGCCGTAGGCGAGGCCATCCTGTTCTTCAATCGAGATCTAGCCGAGGATTTCGAGTATCGCTGCAAGCAGGCTGGCCAGCTTGCGTCGAAGATGCGTTTTCTATCCGCGCCATGGGTAGGCCTGCTGGAAGGTGGCGCCTGGATGAAATACGCCGCACACGCGAACAGCTGCGCGCAGTTACTTGCCAAACTGATCAGCGACGTGCCCGGTGTAGAACTGATGTTTCCAGTGCAAGCCAACGGCGTCTTTGTCAGCATCCCACCATTAGCGCTCGAAGCACTGAGGAGCCGCGGCTGGATGTTCTACACATTCATCGGCGTCGGCGGCGCACGCTTCATGTGCTCGTGGGATACCAGCGAAGAACGCGTGCGCCAACTGGCAGACGACATACGCAGCGTTGTTCTTGAAAATCAGTAAGCCATGGAAGAAGAGCCGCACAGGTCATCCCAAAGCAGGAGGCTTGTGCGGCGAGAGTGCGGTCCGTTTGCCGTACACAGTAATAGTGAGTGCATGCGTGTGCGTAAACCCAATACGCTATTTAACATAATATACATTATGCGAATCGCGTTACCGTTCTATGCACAGGTTGGTAGCGACCACTCAAGGCCTCCAACCAAACCGAATTTATGGGCGACTTTGCCATCCACCCGCAAACTTATAACCATCCGTACTTCCTTATCCGCCAAGGTGGTCATCCTGCGTCGGGCCATAAGCTCCCATGCAACGCAGCACCGGTGACTACATGAACAGCGACCCTCAGTTGCCCCTGAATGAGTTGCCCCTGCATGCGGACCACGTAGCCAGCGAACAGCCCAGCATGATGCGCAGGTCGTTAAGGGCCGCGCTGTCGCTCGAACTAGCAGCACTCATTTCGAAGCCATTTACGGCGAAACCCTTTGACGCTCTGTTAACAAGGCACCAATGGGATGCAGATCACTGCAATCGCCAGAAAGAAAATCGCGAAGTCGAGACCGACTGTTTCTTTAGACGCGCATCCCTTAAAAACTCCAGCGCAAGGTCACGCGTCCTCCGAGAGCCATCGCATCTGTAAGCGCCACTGTCTGCATCTAGATCTACAGCGGATTGTGCAGTCTCAAGCTTCGACGATATGCAGTTTGCAACCGTTGGTTTTTGCTCTTAGAGGTTGGCTTCAAGTAGCGAAACGAGCCGGATCCTTCAGATGAGCACAACGAAAGCCTCTTGCTGGTCACGTCAGGACGCCGACGAGTTAACAGTTTTGTGTTTGCTTGCCTGCCAATCGATGACAGCCGCACAGGCCCCACGCATCATGTTCGCTCGCTGTCGTGCCGCAGGAACAAGGAACTGGCCCTCGCATGCAACCTACGCACTCTGCCTCCTTGCTGGAATACGCCGGGCTCACCTCTCCCGGTCGAACACGTGATCACAACGAAGACGCTCTGCTCTGCTCGCCAACGCTGGGCCTTTGGGCCATCGCTGACGGCATGGGTGGTCACCAATCTGGTGAGGTCGCAAGTACACTGGCGCTCGCGGCACTGGAGCAGGCGGTAAAAACTGGCGAACCGCTGGACACTGCCGTTCACGTAGCGAACCGAGCCGTGCTCGACGCATCCAGCGATGATGGTATGGGCACGACCCTTGTCGCAGCGCATTTCGACGGGGTAGATTTCCAGCTTGTCTGGGTGGGTGACAGTCGAGCCTATCTCGTCACTGCCAATGGGATTGTGCAGCTCAGCCGTGACCATAGCTGGGTGCAGATGATGATAGATGCTGGTGAGCTGCAGCCGTCCGATGCTCGAGGACATGCCTGGCGCAACATCATCATGCGTTGCCTCGGGCGCGAAGAACCGCTGGAGATCGGCACCTGCAAGGGCACACTTGGCGGCGATGAATTGCTCCTGCTTTGCAGCGATGGGCTTACCAACGAACTGACTGACGCCCAGATCCACGCCAGCTGCACCTTCGCCGATACGCTCGAAAGTCTTGTGGAGTATCTGATCGACCAGGCGAATAACCACGGTGGACGCGACAATATCTCCTGCATTGTGGTCGGACGAACTGCAGTCTCTCCGACGACCGAGTCCCGCACACGGCGGCTCATCAATATGCTGCTAAATCCCCTGAAGTCGTAAGTAGGCCCACGTTTCATGACGCAACGGATGCTAGAAGTTCCCGGTTATCGCCTGCACAAACGCCTCGGAAAAGGCGGAATGGCCGAGGTCTACCTGGCTACGCAGCTTTCGCTAGACCGTGAGGCCGCGGTCAAGGTGCTGTTACGGACCGAGGACGCAGCCTTTACCGAACGCTTCATTCAGGAAGGCCACATCGTCGCTTCGCTCCGCCATCCTGCAATCATCACGATCTATGACATTGGCCAGGTCACTGACGGCCGGCACTACCTCGCCATGGAATACATCGGTGGCGGCGACTTAGCTCAGCATCGCGGTCTCGTCTTCTCCCCTTCGCGTGCACTGGACATCATCAGGCAATTGGCTGGAGGGCTGGCCGTCGTTCACGACGGCGGCCTGGTCCATCGAGATGTCAAACCAGCCAACATCCTGTTCCGGGACGATGGAAGCGTCGTGCTCACCGACTTCGGTGTGGCAAAAGCGATAGAGCTGGACAACGAACTTACCCACTTCGGAATAGCTGTCGGCAGCCCCGCATACAGCAGTCCGGAGCAGGCCCAATGCCAGACACTGGACGCACGGAGCGACATTTATAGCCTCGGTGTGATTCTTACCGAGATGCTGATTGGCACCAACCCATTCCGCGCAGGCAGCTATCCGCAAACTGTACTCAACCACGTACAAATGCCAGCGCCGCAGCTACCGCCAGCGCTAGCGCCCTATCAGATGCTTCTTGATCGCATGCTGGCCAAGCAACCGAGCGAACGGTTCGGCAGTTGCCGCGAATTGCTGGAAGCCATCGACACGCTCACCGAGCCAGACATGGATCAGACTCGTATCGCGCCGGCTGTTGTCATTGCTTCTCGCCCCAGACGACGGTCGCGCCGTCGTGGGCTGAAACGATGGGGGGCAATAGGTGCGGCGATGCTAGCGACAGTTGCTCTGGGCGTTGGTGGTTATCAGTGGTTCCAATACACGCGCATAAATGACTTCCTGACACGCGCTGAGGTACGGCTGGCCAATGGGCAGCTGATTGCGCCGGCTCTGGATAACGCCGATTACTACTACCGCCGTGCGTTGCGCCTGGATGCGGACAATCCGAAGGCCCTCGACGGGCTCAAGCGCGTGCTCAACGCCCGTATCGCCGAATCGCTGGTGCTGGCCGAGCAGCGGCTGGCGGAGGATCAGTTGCTCGAACCGGCCGAAGACAGCGCTGTGCACTATTTTCGTCAGGTGCTTGGCTGGCTACCGGAAAACGAAGCTGCCCGCGTCGGCCTGGAGCGCGTAAGCCAACGCTATACCGAACTCGCTGAAGCGGCCTACGGCCGGCGCGAATACGCAGTAGCGCTCGAATACATCCATCAAGGCCTTGAGGCTACGCCCGAGCAGGCCACCCTCCTCGCTTTGCGCGACGGGCATTTGCAGCGAGTCGCCAAAGCAAGAGCGCCTCGTGTTGTGAAACGGACCGCTGTCAGCACAGCCCGCACCACCTCCAGTCCCCCTGCGCAGGCCCAAGCGCCTGCCAATCCGGTGAAGCGACTCTGGAACCGAATTTTCAATTGATGAGATCGCTCGGCCGCTTGGTTCGAGCCCACCCTATCCCGCTCAAGGTAATGCATAGATGCTCAGGATCCATTTCGTTGACAATCGCCAGAGTCCGGTATGGCTTGCCGATGAGACATTCACTCTTGGCTCGGACGGCAGCAACGATCTGGTACTAAACGACGTCGGCATTGCACCTTTTCACGCTGAGTTGCGCCACGACAATCGCTTCTATTACCTGACGGACCTGGGTACACCGAACGGTACTTTCGTCAACGAAGAAAAGATTGGTGAGCGCTATCAGATTCGCTCTGGCGACCGCGTTCGCCTTGGCAGGCTGGAGCTGGAGATCGTCGATCCCGCCAAGGTCGGCGCTAAGGTGGCGACTGCGCCACGCTGGTTGTTGCAGGTCGTAAAAGGCGAAAACCAGGGACAGAAGTACCACATCACCGGCTCGATGACGTTTGGGCGGTCGGTGAAGTGCGAGCTTTGCTTCAGTGACGCTGAGCTGTCGCGCCGGCACGCCGAGTTCTATCTCAAGGGCGACGTACTCGAAGTCAAAGACCTTGCATCAGCCAACGGTTTACTCGTCAATCGCGAGAAGGTCACAACAGCCGTGTTGCAGCCTGGCGATCAGGTCCAGCTGGGAAACACGACGTTGCTGGTCATTGGTCCCAAGGTCGACGCTCCGGTAGTTGCTGACGAAGACGCCACCGTTTTCATTCGCGCGGCCGACCTGCCTGCCCATGCGGGTCCTGAAGCGAAGCCCGCCCGTCCCCGCCCCGCCACGCCGAACCCGCTTCGCACCGCTGCAGCGATGGCACCAACCCAAGCGCCGGCCGAACATTCCGTTTCGCGTTGGCGCCTCGGACTACTGATCGGCGCTCTTGCATTGGCGGTCCTCGCTGGAGTCGCTGCGCAACGGATGCTGTAAAGACTGACGAAAACCTAGGTTTCAGAGAGCACGGCCAAATGCCGGGGCCTACTCCGCAATGATTGAGGCGTCGAGATGCATCCGATACCGAAGATTCAAGCTCGACTAGTCGTCGCTGCGGTACTGGCGACGCTCAGCTGCAACGTCGCAGCTGGCATGAACATCGAAAACATAGATCGAACTGTCGATGAGTCTGCAAAAGCCGCGATGGCTGAGCACGGGATACCGGGCATGGCGGTTGCTATCACCGCTCACGGTCAACAGCGGTTCTTTGATTTTGGCGTGGCGTCGAAGAAAACTGGCCAGCCTGTAACACGCGATACGTTGTTTGAGGTGGGCTCGGTCAGCAAAACGCTTACAGCCACGCTAGCCGCTTACTCGCAGGCGCAAGGCAAACTGTCGTTGAGTGACAGCCCCTGTCGCTACCTGCCAGCGCTTGAGTGCGACAGGCTCGGGCAGATCAGTCTGATCGATCTCGCAACGCACACAGCTGGCGGCTTTCCTCTGCAGCTGCCAGACGACATTCAAACCGAGCAGCAGCTGACGCAGTATTTCAACAACTGGCAGCCGCAACATCCCACCGGTCGCTGTCGCAGCTACGCCAACCCCAGCATCGGGCTGCTCGGACGGGCTGCGGCAAAAAGCCTTGGGATGCCCTATGCCGATGCGCTGCAGTCCCAGCTGTTGCCGAAACTGGGCATGGTCGACACTTATCTCACAGTGCCACCCGAGCAGATGACGCGCTACGCCCAGGGTTACGACAAGGCCGGAAAACCAGTTCGGCTGAATCCAGCGCTGTTGGCTGACGAAGCCTATGGTGTGAAAACAACGAGCAAAGATCTGCTGCACTTTGTTGACGCCCAGCTGGGCGTCGTCGAAATGGACACATCAATCAAGAGCGCCGTGGCGGCCACGCGAACCGGCTACTACCGTGTGGGCGCCATGACCCAGGCTCTGGTCTGGGAACAATATCCGTACCCGGCGAAACTGGACGATCTGCTAACTGGAAATGGCAGCTCCATGGTCCTCGAGAGCAAGCCGGTGGAGCCGATAGCACCGCCCCTTGAACCGCAGCGGTCTGTCTGGATCAACAAGACCGGGTCAACCAATGGCTTCGGCGCGTATGTGGCTTTCGTCCCGGCTAAGCAGATCGGCATCGTGATTCTGGCCAACCGGTACTACCCGAACGAAGAGCGGGTGAAGCTCGCCTATCGGATTTTGCAGCAGCTGGACTGATGAGCTCCGGCAGCCCTAAGGCTGCCCACCAAGCCGCCATCGATGAAGCCTGGCCGCCCAGGTCTGCGGACGTTTGGCGGTATGAGCACGGCGCCACGCCTCGGCAACGGCGAGACTGGCCTCGGCCAAGGTCGGGTTGATGTGTACGGTACGGCGCAGTTTGTTCAGACCCAGTTTGTGCTTCATCGCCAACACGAACACGGCAAGTGTTTCACTCGCGCCATCCCCGACAAGCGTGACGCCAATGATGCGGTCACGACCGCGTTCGGTGAGCACCTTCAGGAAGCCGCTGTTACCAGCGCTCATCTGTGCCGCCTCGAGCGAATCGAGGTCGAGCATGGTCACCTCGTATTCCACTTCAGCCAACTTTGCCTGGGCTTCAGTCAGGCCCACGCTGGCAATCTCGGGTGAAGTAAAGGCCACACGGGGGACCACTCTGTCGCTGACCATGAAACGGCGGAATCCGGAAAATAAACCATTGGCGGCGGCGTACCAGGCGTGGTGTTTAGCGCTTTGAAACGAGCTGTCCGGCCCCGCCACTGCGCCCACGGCATAGATGTTCGGGTAGCGCGTAGCCAGGTATTCGTCCACTTCCAGACTGCCGTCCTCGCGAATGTTCAACTCCAGCCTTTCCAGCCCTAGATCGTCCAGGTGGGCTTTGCGTCCCAACGCCAGCAGCACCTGATCGAACGGAAGCGAATGTTTTTGCTCATCAATCAAACAGTCCAGGCGGCGCTCGTTCTCGACCAATTCGAAACGCTGTGGTGAGACCTTCAATAGAACCTCAACCCCATCGGCGCGAAGGGCGTCATGGACAGCCTCGCGTGCCTCTGGCTCAGCGGCAGCCAACAACATCTCGCCTTCGACGGCCAGCGTCACCTGACAGCCGAGGCGCTGAAACGCCTGGGCCAGTTCGCAGGCATTGGCTTCGCCTCCCATGATCAGCAGCCGCTCTGGCCGTTGCTGCAAATCCCAGACGTCCTCGCAAGTCAGCGGCTCGACGTTTTCCAGGCCCGGTATCGGCGGGATGACGGGCTGGCTTCCCGTAGCGATGACGATAGCGCGGCTGCAAAGGGTGCGATCGCCTACCTGAATCGACCAGGGTGACGTCATCTGGGCTTTACCCCGGATCATCTCAACACCGGTGGATTTACAGGATTCTGCCGTGACATGCTCTTGCGCCTCGTCCAGCGTGCGGCGCACCTGTGCCATGACTTCAGCAAAGTCGACTTCGGTGCGCAGGCGAATGCCCAGCGTACTGCCATGGCGCAGCGCGTAATTCATGTTGGCTGCCCGCATCAGCGCCCTCGCCGGAACGCTGCCACTGTGAAGCGCCGCGCCACCAAGACGCTCGCACTCGACCAATGCCACCCTGGCCTTCATCGACGCCGCAATCCGAGCTGCGGCCAGGCCCCCGCTGCCGCCACCGACGACCAACAAGTTGTGCTCAAAACTCTTCGGTTTTTGCCAACCCTTATAGACCTTGCGCGCCTTGTAGAGCGTCAGCAGCTTGGTCGCAGCCAGCGGAAATATGGCAAGCAAGGCCAGCGTCCCTATCAAGCTCGGCGAGAGAATGTCGGAAATTTCCCGAATACGCGCGAGTTGGCGTCCGGCACCAACGTAGATCGCGTGCCCTGGCAGCATGCCGGCCTGGGTAGTCCACCAGAACGTCCACATGCTCACGCGCGTCAGACCGAGCGCAGGATTCAATAGAACGAAGGGAACGAGCGGAATCAACCGCAGCGAGAACAGGTAAAAGGCGCCGTCTCGCTCGAGTCCCCGATTGATACTCGCAATCTGTTTGTTGAATCGTCTCTGAATCCAGTCGCGTAACAAAAACCGGCTGATGAGCATCGCGACCAGCGCGCCGATATTGCTGGCGAAGGAGACCATCAAGGTTCCGCCAACCAGTCCGAACAAGGCTCCGGCGAGGAGCGTTAGCACCACAGTGCCGGGGAAAGACATGACCGTCAGCGCTACGTAAGCGGCAAAAAACACCGAACCGGTCCACCAGGGGTGCGCCTGAACCTCGTCTCGAAGCGCCCCACTCTTCGCCTGGATCATTTCCAGCGTCAGGTATTGCTCAAGATCGAACCAGAAAAAACAAGCTGCCGCGACCACGAAAGACAGCACGATCAGCCAGCGAGTGAGCTTCATGAATGGCAGTGCTCCGCGGCACGGCTGAAGCATATGCTGCTGACAGACGGACAGGTGAGACGAGCCCGAGGCATCGATAGCCTAGGCAGGCAGTCGCAAGGGAAATGGCAAATCATCAGAAAAACTCTAACCAGGGCCTTTAGTTGGAGCTGACTGGTCCAAGGATGTTCCGAACTAGCCGACGATCAGCCCGAGCGAGTCACCTCATGCCCAGCTGCACCCTCATTTTATCGGTGATTTGCTGGTCCGCCTCGTCGATGCCTGCCCACGGGTCGTCATCACCCTGCTCTTCCAAACGAGGAATGAGGTTGCGGATGGTCCAGATATTGGCGCCTTTGAGATCGGCCAGTTCATCTCGATGGATAGGCACAGAGGCGGCGAGCCCCTCGCGGGCCCGCACTGAATAAGCAGCGACGGTGCTCGCGCCCTTACTGTTACGCAGGTAGTCGATAAAGATGCGCCCGACTCGATTCTTCGGCCCGCTGACTGCAGAAAAATGCTGCGGCATCAATTTCGCCATGTACTGGGCAATCGCCTGGCTGAAGGCTTTTACTTCTGTCCAGCTGTGTATCGGTTTTAGCGGCACTATGATGTGCAAACCCTTACCGCCGCTGGTTTTCAGGTAGGACTGCAGTCCGATTTCATCAAGCAGAGTTTGAGTCAGCTGAGTGGCTTCGACCATGCGCTTCCAGGGCAGCGCGGGGTCAGGATCGAGATCGAGCACGAAGCGATCTGGGTGATCGAGCACCGGCGCCACGGCATTCCAGGTGTGCAGTTCTATCGTGCCCATCTGTGCTGCGCTGATGAGCGCTTCAGCAGTGTCGATGGTCATCAAGGCTGCATGGTTGGGAAACAGCGAAGTGTCCAGTTGAGTGATATGCGGGATGCTCAGCTTCTCGGTGTGCTTCTGAAAAAACAGCTCGCCGTCGATTCCCTCTGGAGCGCGGACCAACGCAAGCGGACGCTGTGTCAGGTGCGGCAACGCCCAGGGCGCGACCTCGGCATAGAAGCGCGCCAACTCCATCTTGGTCGCACCGATCGACTTGTCGATGATGCGTTCAGGATTGGAAATCTTGATTCTGCCACCCGCCGTATTCGGGGCCAGGTTGCTTTTTTTAGGCTTCGCGGTGCCGGTTGTCTTGGCCGCTTTCGCTGCGCGTTCATGGGTGATGGCTTTGGCCGGTTTATCCGAGCGCAGGCCATGAAAGACGGAATGGCGAACCACGCCTTGGCGGGTCATTTCTGCATAGGCGACCTCGCACATCAGCTCGGGCTTTAGCCAGTGCGCGCCGCGAACATCGGCGGCGGGCGGTGCTTTGGCTAACGGACTTTTATCGACCTCTAGCGGCTTGAGCTCGGCATGCAAGCTTTCCAGCGTGGCGTGGTTGAAGCCTGTGCCAACCTTACCGGCGTAAAGCAACCGACCTTGTTCATCGTGAAGGCCCAACAGGAGCGCGCCGAAGCCGCTGCGTGCGCCCTTGGGGTCGGTGAAGCCGACGATGACGAACTCCTGCCGATTCTTGCACTTGATCTTGACCCAACTGTTGCTGCGCCGGGAAACATAGGTGCTGCCTGCACGCTTGCCGATCAGCCCTTCAAGCTTCATCTGGCAAGCGCTTTCAAGCATGGTCTCTGGCTGATCTGTAAAGTCGGCGGAATAACGCAGTAACTCGCTCTCGTCAGCATCCAGTACTTGATTCAGGGCAACCCGGCGTTCCTCCAACGCAACCTCGCGCAGGTCCATGCCATTCAGATAGGGCATGTCGAACAGGTAATAGATGATGCTGCCGCTGCGCCCTGCTTCGAAGGCGTTTTGCAGTGCCTGGAAATCCGGCGTGCCGTCTTCATCGGGCACTACTACTTCGCCATCGAGCCAGGCGGACTCCAGACCCAGCCCGGCCAGCGCTTCGGCTTGCTGTGGCATCTTGTGCGTCCAGTCATGGCCGTTACGCGTGAAGAGCTGGACCTTGCCAGACTCGATGCGCGCCATGATGCGATACCCGTCGAATTTGATTTCATAGCGCCAGTCACCATCAGGCACCGACTCAACCAGCGTAGCGAGCTGCGGTTTCAAGCTTTCCGGTAACGGGGCCTGTTTGGCGCCGGACAGCGTCGCGTTTGGTTCATCTTTGCGGCTGCGCCGACGAGCTGGCGTCTTGACGGTTTTGGTTGTCGCCGGGGGCTTGGCTTTACCGCGCTTGCGAGGAATCAGGGTTCGATCGCTCAGCACACTGTTTGGCTGCTCTTCGACGATGTTGTAATCGCTCTCTGGCCTGGCCGCATCGTCATTGGATTTGATCAGAAACCACTGTTCCTTCCCCCCCTCCATGCGGGTGCGAACCAGATTCCAAGTACCGCTGAGTTTTTCCCCTTCAAGGCTGAACTTGAGCTTGCCTTTCCGATAACCCTCTTGCGGATCTCCCTCCGGAACCCAGACACCACGATCCCAGACGATGACATCGCCCGCACCGTAATGTCCTTTCGGGATGCTGCCTTCGAACGTTGCGTATTCGAGGGGATGATCTTCGACATGAACGGCCAGACGGCGGGATTTCGGGTCGAGCGACGGGCCCTTGGGTACAGCCCAGCTTTTCAGCGTCCCGTCGAGTTCCAGTCGGAAGTCATAGTGCAGCCGAGTCGCGTCGTGCTTCTGGATGCAATACTGCAGCGCATGGGCTTTGGCGCGTTTGCCAGTACCGTTCTCGCCGCCAGGCTCGGGGGTCGCGGTGAAGTCGCGCTTTCGGTTGTATTCGTCCAAGGCCATGGCAGCGACTCCATTATCGTTTTGGTCGAGCTGCGAGCCTTCTGCCAAGCGGTTGCGCTAGGGTGTTTACATCTCGGCAAGGCCTGCTAGCGTTTGTAGAAGTTGAAAAACCAAGGCTGCGCCACCTCGGCGCAAGCCACCCACATGCGGACATCGATGGGAGGAAGGATCATGGGTACACGTCTACCTCTGCCCACCATAGAGAACATCCTTCGCGACTATCTCCACCCTTTCCGCTGTGATTGCCATGCGCAGGAAGACAGTCATCTCACCGTGCGGCTCTATGAAGACACCGCTGACGGTGAGGAGCTCACCGTGTTCGGCATAACCGACGATCAATGCCGGGATGCCGCAAACCTTGTCCGCCTGGCGCAGGAACTGCGCTTTGAGCTCTACGCGACGCGCAGTGGCATGCCGGTCGCTGCGGATGTCGCCAAGGTTGTCGGCGGCTAGCCATTCGGCATCGCATCACCGACAACCAGGGTGGCGTGCTCTATCAGCGCTTCGCTTCGGTATGCGGTTCGGCAGCTCGGGTCAGATAGGCCTGGGTCAGCTCGGCCAGGTGGCTGCGCATCCACTCGGCCATTGCGACTTCCTCACCGAGGATGCGTGTGCAGATATCAGCGGTTTCGGTGTCGCCAACCGCCTTGGCTGCAGCAATGAGGATCTCGTATGAGGCGATCTCAAGGTTCTCGAAGACGTAGCCCATCTGCGCGCCTTTGACGATTTCGTCATTGACCATCATCCCGCCCATGGCTTGCCCCATCGCCATCATCTTGCCGCCCAGGTCCTTGAAACCTGAGTAGGACTTGTCGTAACGCTGCAGGCAGCTCTCGATCAGCTTCGCCTGGTTTTGCGTTTCGGTAATGTGCTGCTCGATCCGCGCCTTGAGCTGCGGATAATGCTCGATGCGGCTGGCCTGCTTGTTGAGCATGGTTTCAGCCTGCGCTTCCATGGCATGCGCGTCGCGAAGCCATTCAATCAATCGTTCAATGCGGACGTCATTTCCCGTCTGAGCGCTTTGCATGTTTCTCTCCCACTGGTTTGGATAGCCATCAGGGCGTTATCGCTGCCCTCTTGTTATGTGTGAGAGATGGCAGGCCAGCAAGGTTCCGCAGACCCGACTGGCTGCACTGCCATGAACTTTGCATAGGGCAACCAGTCCCTCATGCAACGGATTAGACGGAGCTGACCTCATCGAATTTCTAGATCCCCTCCTCCAGTGGGAAAACTACATCACCGAGCCGGCGCTACGCACGCTTCTGGCCTCCGCCTTTGTCGTGGTCTTGCTCAGTGTATTCAGCCGAGTGCTGACGGCCGTGATGCTGCGACTTGGCCGCGGATTTCTGCTCACCAAAGCCGTCTCGGAGCAGCTGGAAAAGCCCATCCGCGTCTTGCTGCCGCTGCTGGGCCTGCAAGCTGTGCTGGCGGCGGCCAGTGACGACCTGGCCTTGATCAGTCTCGCTCGACGCCTTACTGCATTGGTCATGATTGCCTGCTTCACCTGGCTGGCCATGCGACTGATGCGAGGGCTTGAACAGGCCGTGCGACTTAGAAACCCCGTCGACGTCAGCGACAACCTGCGTGCGCGCCAGATCCAGACGCAATCGCGGGTGCTGTTGCGGACGCTGAGCTTCTTCATCCTCTTGATCGGTGCCGCCGGAATGCTCATGACGTTTCCGGGTGCTCGCCAGTTCGGCGCCAGTCTGCTGGCCTCGGCGGGTCTCGCTGGCCTGGCCGTCGGCTTCGCTGCGCGCCCGGTGCTGGCCAACCTGATTGCCGGTATACAGATCGCAATCACCCAGCCAATTCGTCTGGATGACGTGGTGATCGTCGAAGACGAGTGGGGGCGGATCGAGGAAATAACCGGCACCTACGTGGTGGTACGGATCTGGGATGACCGCAGGCTGGTGGTTCCTCTGCAGTATTTTATCGAGAAGCCCTTCCAGAACTGGACACGCCGTAATTCCAGCATCATCGGCTCAGTGTTTCTTTGGGTCGATTACTCGCTGCCACTGGAGCCCGTGCGCGAGGAGCTGCGCCGCCTTTGCCGTGAGGTGCCTGAGTTATGGGACGGGCGCGTGATCGTGCTGCAGGTAACCGATACCAGCGAGAAGTCAATTCAGGTGCGGGTGCTGGTTAGTTCGCCAGATTCATCGCGCGCCTGGGACCTGCGCTGCCACCTGCGCGAGGCGTTGATCAACTTCATCCAGCGCGAGTATCCCGGCTGCTTGCCGCAGCTGCGCGCGGATCTCAACGTGGGCCGGAAGCCAAATGTCGAACATTCCGTTCCCGACCATATCGAGCCCGAACGTCAGCCGCCGGTGTGACCACAGGAGTCATGCCGGCTGTGCTGCAATATGGGGCGTTACGTTGCGAACTGTCGTCTGTCGGTGCGCGGACGCAGTCACCGCGAATTCATTCGCGCTCGCGCAGTTTACGTACCAGCTGTTCGTATTTGCTCGGCAACTGCTCTAGCCCGTAGCGAGCTGCCTGTTTACGAATGGCCACGCGATCACCTTCGAACTGAACGGTCTCGCTGATGCTTACTTGGCGCTCCCCTTGCATCAGTGCATAGGCGTAACACTGTGTACCGCCGGCATCCTCTCCGCTGTCGTCGGCCACACCGGTGTTTGCAATGGCGATATCGGCAACGCTGGCGTTCAGCGCGCCGATGGCCATTTCGGTGGCGACCTCTTCGCTGGTAAGGCCAAAGGTTTCGATGGTTTCGAAACTGACGTGCAACAGCTGGTTCTTCGCCTTTGGCGAGTAGACAACGAATCCGCTGTCGAGCGCTCTGCCACAGCCCGGGATGTCGCCTAACAGGGAGGCCATCAGGCCACAGGTGCAGGATTCCGCAGTGGTCAACATCATCTGTTTGTCACGAAGAAACCGCACGATTTCAGCAAGGTCTTGCATGGTCTTGACTCCGGCTTTCGTCTTGAAAAAAGCTGACTTGAGTCAAATTTCCGAGGCAATACCCAGGGGCAAAGTTCCAAGCTTCAGTATTCCGCCTAGAGGCGAGAACTATTTCACGGCGTGCCGGTCTTGTTTCAGGGTAGGGCCAACGCAGCTCTACGCCGCTCCACACGCGGCCTCAACACAGAAAATTCAGCTTTGTCGTGCTCATGGTTTGCGGCGCCCCGGTGGTGCTGCATGGAAGAAACGTGCTTGTAGCAGGCTTGGCAAAGAGGCCGGCCGCTTGGGGAGAGGTAAATTATGAGTATTGCTGCTGTGAACGCCCGGCCTGTCAGCTTGAATATCGCACAACGCCTGGCACCGCCAGCAGAGCGACCCCTGCTGCAGTTGCGCAGCACGCAGGACGACAAGAAGAAAATACTTTTCGTAACGTCCGAGTTGACCGATCTGGTCAAGACCGGCGGCCTGGCCGATGTGTCTGCAGCCCTCCCCCGAGCCCTGAGTGATCTACACGACGTGCGCGTGCTCATCCCCGGCTACACCCAGGTGATGCAGTGCGGCGAACCGATACGAATTGTGGGTAGCGTAATCTCCCACGCTGACCTGCCGCCGAGCCGCATCGGCCGGCTAGACATGCCTGACGGCCTGATCATTTACGTGGTGATCTGCCCGGAACTCTACGAGCGTGACGGCCTGCCGTATGGCGATGAGCATGGCCAGGATTGGCCGGACAACCCGGTGCGCTTTGCCCGCCTGTGCATGGCAGCGACCGATATCGCCGACGGCACGGCGGGCATTCGCTGGACACCCGATCTGGTCCACGCCCATGACTGGCCGACCGGCCTGACACCTGCCTACATGCACTGGCGCGGGCTTACCACGCCGAGCGTTTTCACCATTCACAACCTGGCGTACCAGGGCAACATCGATATGAGCCTGCGTCGCTCGCTGGCCATTCCTCTGGAAGGCTGTGGTCCCGAGCGCATGGAGTTTTATGGCTCGCTGTCACTGCTCAAAGCCGGCATCGCCTATGCAAACCATGTGACCACCGTCAGCGCGACCTATGCCGAAGAAATCACCACGCCGGAATTCGGTTGCGGCATGGAAGGTTTCCTCAGCATGAAGGCACGCCAAGGCCTGCTCAGCGGCTTGCTCAACGGCATCGAAGAAAGCTGGGAGCCGCGCAGCTGTTCTCATCTGGTCAGCCCGTTCGGCCCGAACGATTGGTCCGGCAAACAGGCCAACGCGGCGCACGTGCGCGAACTGTTCGAGCTGGACGCAGGTGATGGCCCGCTGTTCTCGGTGGTGTCTCGCCTGGTGCACCAGAAAGGCATCGACCTGACCATCGCGGTTGCCGAAACCATTGTAGAACGCGGCGGCCAGCTGGCCATCCTGGGTCGTGGCGAGCCACACATCGAAGACGAGGTTCGCCGCCTGGTCGAGCGTTTCCCCGGCCGTGTCGGTGCGCATATCGGCTTCAACGAAACCGACGCCCGGCGCCTGTTTGCCGGCAGTGACTTCCTGCTCATGCCATCGCGCTACGAGCCGTGCGGCCTGAGCCAGATGTACGCACAGCGCTTCGCGTCATTGCCGATAGCCCACCGCACGGGCGGCCTGGCGGACAGCATCGACGACGGCGTTACCGGGTTCCTCTTCGGCGAAGCCACCGTCGACAGCTATCGCGGCGCAGTCGAACGCGCCCTGTCGGTGCATCAGAACGCCCAATTACTCAATGCGATGCGCTGCCGTGCCATGAGTGGGGGATTTTTCTGGAGTCATGCGATCGAACCCTATGACCGGTTGTACCAACGCCTGCTGGGCGGACGACGCGAGGTCAGTGCCACTATCTAACGAGGTTGATCAATGCAGAATAGGCCTGCCCGCAACGGGCAACACGGACCGGTGCTACTGGAAGAATCCCGTACCCGGTTCAGGCTCTGGGCACCGGACGCGCAAAGCGTCAGCCTGGTGATCATTGGCGGCGCTACGCTGCCAATGCAGGAAGGTAAAGACGGCTGGTACAGCATCGAGGCAGATGTCGGCGCCGGCACGCAGTACAGTTTCCTCATCGACGATGAACTTCAGGTGCCCGACCCCGCGTCCCGGGCACAGTCTGCCGATGTGCACGACCCGAGCGTAGTCGTCGATCCTGCAGCCTATACGTGGCGCAACGCGGATTGGCCGGGCCGTCCCTGGCACGAAACTGTGCTCTACGAACTGCACGCTGGCAGTTACGGAGGCTATGCGCAGATCGAACAGCGTCTTCAGGCGCTGGCGGATATCGGCGTGACTGCGATCGAGTTGATGCCGCTCGCCGAATTTCCCGGCGACCGCAACTGGGGCTACGACGGCGTTCTGCTCTACGCGCCGGAAGCTTCCTACGGCACGCCCGATCAGCTCAAGCACCTGATCGACACCGCCCATGGCCTAGGACTGATGGTATTCATCGATGTGGTCTACAACCACTTCGGGCCGGACGGGAATTACCTGCACAGCTACGCCAAGCACTTCTTCCGTCACGACCAGCAGACGCCCTGGGGAGACGGCATCGATTTCCGTCGTCGCGAAGTGCGCGATTTCTTCATCGATAATGCCCTGATGTGGCTGATGGACTATCGCTTCGACGGGCTGCGAATGGACGCTGTCCACGCGATTCCAGACCCGACCTTCCTGCCCGAATTGGCCGAACGCGTGCGTGCGGAGGTTGAGCCCGGTCGCCATGTGCATCTAGTGCTGGAGAACGAACACAACCTTTCCAGCCTGCTCTCCGATGATTTCACCGCCCAGTGGAACGATGACGGCCATAACGTGCTGCACACCCTGCTCACCGATGAGAGTCAGGGCTATTACGGCGATTACCACAGCGACTCGACCAGCAAACTGGTGCGTTTTCTCGGTGAAGGCTTCGTCTATCAAGGGCATAAGAATCGCCGTGGTGAATCGCGCGGCGAGCCCAGCGGTCACCTCTCCCCGACCGCCTTCGTCCTGTTTTTGCAGAACCACGACCAAACCGGTAACCGTGCTTTCGGCGACCGGCTGATCAACCTGGCGCCACCCGAAGCACTGAAAGCGGCGACGACCGTACTGCTGCTTTCGCCCATGGTGCCACTGCTGTTCATGGGCGAGGAATGGGGCGCGCGCGAGCCCTTCCTGTTCTTCACCAGCCATCACGGCGAGCTGGCCGACGCCGTGCGTGAGGGTCGCCGTGGTGAATTCGCGGAATTTGCCGAGTTCGCCGACGAGCACACCCGTGAGCGCATCCCCGACCCAAACGCAGTCGAGACGTATGAGGCTTCCAAACCTGACTTCAGCAAGCGCGACGAGCCTGAGCACGCCGAATGGCTGAGCCTGTACCGCCATCTGCTGCAGCTTCGCCACGCCGAAATCGTACCGCGGCTGGAAGGCTCGCAATTCCTCGGCGCTGAGGCCCTGGGCGAAAGCGCGGCCTTGGCTCGCTGGCAACTGGGTGACCGCAGCGAGTTGCGCCTGGAGCTCAACTTGAGTGGCAACGACCTTGCCGTTACGCCCCCTGCCTCGACTGCGCGCTTGCTGCACAGCAGCCGTGAAGGCGATTCAGGCGGCACCGACACATTACCTGCGCGCACCGCCAGGATGTATTTGCTCGAATCAGCAGGAGTGTCTTAATGAGCGATGAACGACTGAACCGCCTGGCCAAGGCGGCTGGCCTGTCCATCGAATGGGTAGATGCGGATGGCAAGGATCAACGGGTCAAACCGGAGGTCTTGCGTGCCGTGCTCGGCGGGCTGGGGCTGCCAGCCACCAGCGACGAGGAGATTGAACTCAGCCTGGAAAAACTCGACGCCGGCTCAGGCGCGGCCAGTGTGCCGCCGCTGCTGACGCTGGATCAGAGCGCGCCGCTGGACCTCAGCCAGTACTTCGAGCCATCGGCACCTTACAGCCTGACCCTCGAAGACGGTAGCGAGCTGGACGGAAGCCTGGATAGCCAGTCGCGTCTTGCGGCCATCGATACGCCCGGCTATCACCGACTGAGTATTGCTGACCAGCAGCTTACGCTGGCCGTCTCCCCTGACGCCTGCCCCAGCGTAGAAGACGTGGCCGGCCCGGGAGCCTGGGGGGTTACGGTGCAGCTCTATGGATTGCGTCGGCCCGGTGATGGCGGGCTCGGCGATACCCAGGCACTTGAAGCGATTGCGCGCAATGCAGCTGCACATGGGGCCGACGCGCTGGGCATCAGCCCGGTACACGCGATGTTTACCGGCAACAGCGGCCAATACAGCCCGTATTCGCCTTCCAGCCGGCTGTTCTACAACATTCTGCATAGTGCACCTGGCACCGTGCTGGGTGAGAAGCCGCTGCGCATGGCAATCGAGTCCTGCGGGCTTGCTGACGAGCTACAACGCCTCGAGGCGCTCGACCTGATCGATTGGAGCGCAGCCTCGCAAGCCCGCCAGTGCCTGCTGCGCACGCTCTACGAGGATTTCGCCACCGGCGGTAACGCCCAGCAGGCGGACTTCGACAGTTTTCGCGAAGCAGGCGGTGAAGCACTGGAAAACCATTGTCGCTTCGAGGCCTTGCACGCAGCCCTCCTCGGCCCAGAAGGTTTCCCACAGCACTGGCGCGACTGGCCCGAGGAATACCGCACGCCCCAAAGCGCCGCCGTTGAACAGTTCGCACAGGAAAACGCCTCCGAGGTCAGCTATTACGCCTTTTGCCAATGGCTGATCGCCCGTGGGCTCGAGCGTGCCCAGATTGCCGCCTGCAGCGCTGGAATGAAGATCGGCCTGATCAGCGACCTGGCCGTGGGTGCCGACGGGGGTGGCAGCCAGGCTTGGAGTCGCCAGGATGAAGTTTTGGCGGCGCTCAGCGTGGGTGCACCGCCCGATGTCATCAATCGTCAGGGACAAAGCTGGGGGATCTCAGCGTTCTCCCCATGGGGCCTCAAGGCACACGGTTACCGCGCGTTCATCGAAATGGTTCGGGCCAACCTGGCGCATGCCGGCGGCATACGCATCGATCATGTGATGGGCTTGATGCGTCTGTGGGTGATGCCCGCAGGCGCCGGCCCCACCGAAGGCGCTTACCTCAATTACCCCTTTGACGACCTGCTGCGCCTGCTCACGCTGGAGGCCTGGCGGCGTAACGCTGTGGTGCTGGGCGAAGACCTCGGGACGGTCCCCGAAGGACTGCGCGACAAGCTGGCGGCACGCAAGCTGCTGGGCATGCGCGTGCTGTTTTTCGAACGCGACAACAACGGCACTTTCAAGCCACTCAATGAATGGCCAGACAGCGCAATCGCCACGTCGACCACGCATGACCTGCCGACCATCGAGGGCTGGTGGACAGCCCATGACATCGACTGGCGTATCCAGGTCGGCCAGCACCGCGAGGACGAACGCCCCGCACAGCTGGAGGAACGCGAGCGCGAGCGTGGCGGGCTGCTGAGGCTGTTACGTGAATACGCACCGAGCATCGAGGGCGACCTCACCGATCCAGACGTACTCGCCGACGCTTGTGCCGTCTTCCTCGGCCGCACGCCGGCTCCGCTGATGCTGTTCCCTGTCGAGGACGCCCTGGGCCTGCTCGAACAACCGAATCTGCCCGGCATCATCGACACCCATCCCAACTGGCGCCGACGCTACCCCAGCGACAGCGCTACCCTGCTTGATGACCCCGCTTGCTCGCACCGCCTGGAGCTGCTCTCCAGCGCGCGCAAGCAGGCCACTGGAAGTAAACATCGATGAGAGACCTTAGCGCCACGTTGCGACTGCAGTTCCATCGTGACTTCACCCTCGACGATGCCACCGCTCTGGTCGACTACTTTGCCGACCTTGGTATCAGCCATCTGTACGCGTCCCCGCTGCTGACGGCACGGCCCGGCTCAATGCACGGCTACGACGTCATCGACCCGACCCGTATCAATCCGGAACTGGGCGGTGAGCCAGCACTGCGAAGACTGGTCGATGCCCTGCGCGCCAAGGGCATGGGCCTGATACTGGACATCGTCTCCAATCACATGGCGGTTGGCGGCTCAGGCAACGCCTGGTGGCTCGACGTGCTCGAGTGGGGACGCCGCAGCCCTTATGCCCAGTTTTTCGACATTCAGTGGAACTCTCCCGATCCACTGCTGGAAGGCCAACTGTTGGTGCCCTTCCTTGGCAGCGACTACGGCGATGCGCTGCAGGAAGGCAAGATTCCTCTGCGCCTGGATATCGAAAATGGCGCTTTTTACGCCGAGCACTACGAGCACCGCTTCCCCATTTCGCCGCCCACTTACGGCGAGATCCTGCGCCTGACCGACCAGCCTGAATTGCGTAGCCTTGCGCAGCATTTCGATGCGCTGAAAACCGAGCCGGCGCCTTATCAGACCGCACGTGAATTGCGTGCAGACCTGGCCCGTCTGCTGGAGGACAGCAACACCCGGCAAACGCTGGAACAAGCGCTCAGGCACTACGACTCGACCACTGAGGAAGGCTTCAAACGCCTGCATGGTCTGCTCGAACGGCAGAACTATCGCCTCGCCAGCTGGCGTACCGCCGGGGACGACATCAACTGGCGGCGATTCTTCGACATCAACGAGCTGGGCGGTCTGCGTGTCGAGCGCCCCGTTGTGTTCGAGGAAACTCACGCCAAGATCTTCGAGTTGATCAGCGAAGGGCTGGTCGACGGCTTGCGTATCGATCACATCGACGGGCTGGCCAACCCGCGTGGTTACTGCCGCCGCTTACGACGTCGTGTGGACCGGCTCAATGCCGGGCGCCCCGAGAGCGCGGAACAGGATCACGTACCCATCTACGTCGAGAAAATCCTCGCCGAGGGTGAGCGTCTACATGACGACTGGGGCGTCGACGGCACCACTGGTTACGAGTTTATGAACCAGGTGTCGCTGCTGCAGCACGACCCGGCCGGTAAATCCGTGCTGTGTGCGCTGTGGAGCGAAACCGCCGAGCGCCCCGCCGATTTCATGGAGGAAGTCCGGCAGGCACGACAGCTGGTGCTGACCGGGCCATTGGCTGGCGACTTCGAAACGGTCGCCCAGGCGCTGCTTCAGGTCGCGCGCTATGACGTGATGACCCGCGATATCACACTCGGCGCTATCCGCCGCGGGCTGCTCGAACTGATCGTGCATTTCCCGGTGTACCGCACCTACATCGCCGCCCGCGGCCGTCGCGAGTCTGACGAGCCATTCTTCCAGCAGGCGCTGGCCGGCGCGCGCACCACACTTAGCGAAGCCGATTGGCCGCTGCTGGATCTGCTTGATCGCTGGCTCGGTGGGGAAGACCTTCGCTCCTTGCCGCCGGGACCTGCACGGCGGATTCGCCGCTATGCCTGTACCCGCTTCCAGCAGCTGACCTCGCCTGCCGCCGCCAAGGCCGTGGAAGACACCGCCTGCTACCGCTCCGGTGCGCTGCTGTCGCGCAACGATGTCGGCTTTGACCCGCAAACCTTCAGCGCACCGGTCGACACCTTCCATGCCGAGTGCCTCGAACGTGCTGAGCACTTCCCGCGCAACCTGCTGACCACGGCGACCCATGACCACAAACGCGGCGAAGACACCCGTGCGCGGATGACGGTGATCAGCGAACGCGGCGAATGGTTCGCCAGCAAAGTCAAACATTGGCGTCAGCTCGCCTACGGCCAGCGCCAGGAGCTGCCAGAGGGACCTGCGCCTTCGGCTGGCGACGAAATGTTGCTGTATCAGGTGCTGCTCGGCTGCTGGCCGCTGGACCTGAAGGCTGAGGACAAGCCGGCCATAGAAACCTTCTGCGAGCGGATCATCCAATGGCAGGAAAAGGCCGTGCGCGAGGCCAAATTGCGCAGTACCTGGACCGATCCAAACAGCGATTACGAAGGCGCCTGCCAGCACTATCTGCGAGCCCTGCTTCTGGGTGACGAATGCAAGACGCTGCGTGACGACATCGCCGCCGCCGCCGCCGAGCTGGCCCCTGCCGGCGCACTGAACAGCCTTACCCAGACTTTTCTGCGCATGACCACGCCGGGCGTGCCCGACCTCTATCAGGGCGCGGATTACTGGGACTTCAGTCTGGTCGACCCCGACAACCGCCGTCCCGTCGATTTCGACCGTCGACGCGCCACTTTCAATCTGGACGCACAGCCTGCCGAGCTCATGGAGAACTGGCAGGACGGTCGCATCAAGCAATGGCTGATCGCGAACACACTAAAACTGCGTCGCGCCCACCCGCGCCTGTTTACCGAGGGCCGCTATCTTCCTTTGAAGGTCGAAGGCGAGCATGCCGAAAGTGTGATTGCCTTCGCTCGTGAGCTCGACGGCAACTGCGTGATCGTGATCGCCGCGCGTCTGGCGTATGGCTTGCTAGGCGACAGCCAGACACCACAAATTCCGGTCGAGCGCTGGGGCGACACCCATGTCCGATTGCCCGATGCGCTGAGCGGTAATGCAATGGAGCGACTTTTCGACGGAATGACAGTCAGACCCAAACAAGAAGGTTTAAGCGTGCCCGAGGTTTTGCAGCACCTGCCCTTTGCGCTTTTACAGCTAACAATGAGTTCAACAGGAGAATCAGAACGATGACTAAACAACAGCAGCGCATTCGCGAGTTGGCCTACGACATCTGGGTTTCGGAAGGCCGCCCGCACGGGCAGGACGAACGTCATTGGGAGATGGCCCGCAAGCTGGCAGAAGCGGAAAACGATACTTCCGAATCAAAGCCTGCAGCCCGGACGCGTAAAGCAGTCACAAAACCAACGGATGCCACACCTGCGGACAAACCCGCCAAGGCGACCAAGGCAGCCAAACCTGCGAAGGAAGCCAAGGAGTCGAAAGACGTCAAGCCAGCCAAGCCTGCGGTCGATCCAGCCAAGGGAACTGCACGCCCCAAGGCCAAAGCGGGTACCAACGCAGCCGAGGGTACTCCTGAAGGCGTGAAGAAACCCCGTGCACCACGCGCCAAGAAAGACAGCTGAACGACACCGCGTCATGCCACCGAGCCGGCTCCATCTAGGAGCCGGCGAGTCGTGGTCCTTCACCGCCCTGCACAGCCATTGGGCAGAGTTGCCATCGGAGATTTCATGAGTAGAAAAAAGCCTGCGGCGCCTCAGATTCTGACGCCTTCGCGTATCCGTGAAGGTTTTCCCTTCCCACTTGGCGCCACCTGGGACGGGTTGGGAGTCAATTTCGCGATCTTCTCTGCGAACGCCACCAAGGTTGAGCTGTGCCTGTTCGATACCGATGGCGAGACCGAACTCGAGCGCATCGAGCTGCCGGAGTACACCGATGAGATCTGGCACGGTTACCTACCGGACGCACACCCTGGACAGATCTATGGCTACCGCGTTCACGGCCCGTACGACCCCGAGAATGGTCACCGCTTCAATCCGAACAAACTGCTGATCGACCCTTATGCCAAGCAATTGGTCGGTGAACTGAAGTGGTCTGAAGCTCTGTTCGGCTACACCATTGGTCATCCTGATGGTGACCTGAGCTACGACGAGCGCGACAGCGCGCCCTTCGTACCGAAGTGTAAGATCATCGATCCAGCCTTCACCTGGGGCCATGACCGCCCCGTACAGGTGCCCTGGGATCGCACGATCATCTACGAAACCCACGTGCGGGGTTTCACCATGCAGCACCCGGCAGTACCCGAGGACATGCGCGGCACCTTTGGCGGGTTCAAGACGCCGGAAGTGATCGATTACGTACGCAAGCTCGGCGTGTCCTCCATCGAGTTTTTGCCGATCCACGGCTTCGTGCAGGATCAACATCTGCTCGAAAAAGGGATGAGCAACTACTGGGGTTACAACAGCATCGCCTTCTTCGCACCGCACCCGAAATATTTAGCGAGCGGCAAGATCAGCGAATTCAAGGAAATGGTCGCCCACCTGCACAACGCGGATCTCGAGGTCATCCTCGACGTGGTCTACAACCACACCGCCGAGGGCAACGAGCTGGGCCCGACGCTTTCCATGCGCGGCATCGACAATGCCTCGTACTACCGGCTGATGCCCGACCAGAAGCGCTACTACATCAACGACTCCGGCACCGGCAACACGCTGGACATGAGTCACCCCTGTGTCCTGCAAATGGTGACCGACTCCCTGCGCTACTGGGCTGAAGAGATGCACGTCGATGGCTTCCGCTTCGACTTGGCAACCATCCTCGGCCGCGAGCACGACGGGTATGACGAGCGCCACGGGTTCCTGGTCGCC
Organism: Pseudomonas sp. 9Ag; assembly: GCF_902506445.1. Lineage (NCBI taxonomy): Bacteria > Pseudomonadati > Pseudomonadota > Gammaproteobacteria > Pseudomonadales > Pseudomonadaceae > Pseudomonas > Pseudomonas sp. 9Ag. The sequence continues at coordinate 1,434,737 of NZ_LR733836.1, read as the reverse complement.
TGCCGTCAGGATCCGGTGCTGGCAAAGACCAAACTTATCGCCGAACCCTGGGACTGTGGCCCCGGCGGTTATCAGGTCGGTGGCTTCCCGCCTGGTTGGGCCGAGTGGAACGACCAGTATCGCGACACCGTGCGCGCGTTCTGGAAAGGCGACGGCGATCAGCTGCCGGACTTTGCGGCGCGCCTGACCGGTTCCGGCGATCTGTTCAATCAGCGTGGTCGCCGCCCATTCAGTTCGGTGAACTTCATCACTGCACATGACGGGTTCACCCTGAATGACCTCGTGTCGTACAACGACAAACACAACGAGGCCAACGACGAAGACAACCGCGACGGCAGCAGCAACAACATCTCCTGGAACCATGGCACGGAAGGCCCGACTGACGATCCGGAGATCAACGAACTGCGCTTCCGGCAGATGCGTAACTTCTTCGGCACCCTGTTGTTCTCACAGGGCACGCCGATGATCGTCGCCGGCGACGAGTTCGCCCGCACGCAGAACGGCAATAACAATGCGTACTGCCAGGACAGCGAAATCGGCTGGGTCAACTGGAACATTTCCGACGACGGCCGCACGCTGCAGGCCTTCGTGCGCAAGCTGATCCGGTTGCGTCAGCGCTACCCGATGCTGCGCCGTGGACGCTTCCTCGTCGGCGCCTATAACGAAGAGTTGGGCGTCAAGGACGTGACCTGGCTGGCGCCACACGGCGAGGAGATGACCATTGAGCATTGGGAAGACGGCAACAACCGGTGCATGGGCATGCTGCTGGACGGTCGGGCGCAGCCCACCGGCATCCGCAAGGCCGGCTCGGACGCGACCCTGCTGCTGATCGTCAACTCCCATCACGATGTGGTCAATTTCGCGCTACCCGAGGTGCCTCAGGGCATCTACTGGAACCGCCTGATTGACACCAACAACCCCAACGCCCGATCCGAGCGTTTCGACTTCAACAACGAATACGCCCTCACCGGCCGCTCGCTGTTGCTGTTCGAACTGATCAAGGAAGAGGAATAACGGGTAAACAGGCACCGACCTGACAACAGTTGCGTTCAAAGCCCCGGTCTCCGGGGCTTTTTTGTCTCTGAAGCACAACAACCGCGCCAGCACTCAACCGTTCGTTTGAACTCGACGTGCGGTATTGAACCCCGCCAAGCGACTCCAGTCCCAACCCACAGCGCGGCGTTCATGAACCTACGGATTTGTTCCTGCCAGTCGCGGGCAGAGTGTCCCTTCCGTGACGGATCACTTCTTTATGCATCTCATTCGGCTGCTCATTTCCTTCGTTCTGCTGACCTGCTGCTCCATTGTTGCCCTGCCCTCGCTTGCCGGCGGCACCATCAGCAATGCGACGCTGCCTGCCACCAAGCCGGGCACCGTAAAGCTGTTCGTCAACCGTGTTGGCTCGGGCAAAGCGATGGACGTGCGCAACGACACCGACGTTCCGGTCGAAGTCGTGGTGCGCCTGACGCACATGGTCAACGTCACCGGCGTTGGTAAAGGCGTGGTCCGCAAGACAGTGCCGGCACGAACCCGTATGCGCGTTGCCACATTGCGCAAACGCCAACCCGGCTATCCGCTGATGTACCAGCATTCGTTCAGCTACTCGCTGATCTACTCACCTGAGCCGGGCAAAAAGGGTTCCGTTGGCGGTTATGCCTATGCCCTGCCCTGGAAAGGCGGCCCGTTCTCCATTTCGCAGGGCGCAGGCGGTGACTACAGCCACACATCGCCCAAGGGCCGTTATGCGGTCGATATCGCCATGCCGGAAGGCACGCCCATCGTGGCCGCGCGTGCGGGAACGGTGTTGAAGGCGCGTGATGGGCAGCACGGGCGGATGCCCAACCCGGCCGGCAACTATGTGCGAATCCTGCACGACGACGGCACGCATAGCGCATACCTGCACCTGAGCCGCGGTTCAGTGAAGGTCAAGGCGGGGCAGCAGGTCAAAGTCGGCACGCTGCTTGGCCAATCCGGCAATACCGGCCGTAGTACCGGCCCGCACCTGCACTTCGTCGTTCAGAAAGCTTATGGCGACTCGATGCTGTCGATTCCTTTCCGCTTTTCACAACCGGTCAGCACGCTGCCGAACTTCGCCAGCAACAACTGATCGCGATAGCGCTTCAGCGCTGCCAGACAAAATTGAACGTCTCGTCGGCTGACATACGCTGCAGGTGGTCAGCCACAACGGCCTCCATCCGCGTCAGCTGTTCCTCGTCCGTGCTCTGCAAGGTAGCGGTCAGGCTGTTTTCTCCGGCCGTCAGCGAACACTGAGTCTCACCCAAGGCGATATGGCCATGTTGGTCATCGAAATCCACCTCGAACTTGTGGCTCCAGTGTTTGCAGAGCCTGCGGATCAGGCGGCTGGGGTCGGATGTCTGGATCTGTACGGTAGAGCTGAGCATAAAGAGACCTCGTTTCTAATGGACTGATTGATCAGTCAAACCGGTAGGCCGACAGCGTCGTATGCATGACGCGATCAGTGAATACCTTGCGTCCCGCCCCGTCCGCCGCCGCACCAGCCGCCACCATCAGCGGCAAAAGGTGCTCTTCGCCACGGGGCGGATGGCAGAGCCGCGCTGAAGGCGCCTGCTCCCATCCCTGCAGCAGCGCCTCACGATCCTGGGGCGCTGCACTGACGGCATCGCTCAACCAGTGGTCGAACTCATCCGAAATCGGCGCGAAACGCGGATCGCCATAGCCACGCATGTTGTGAAAGCTCATGCCGCTGCCGACGATCAACACACCCTCATCACGCAGCGGAGCGATGGCGCGACCAATAGCGAGATGGGTCGCCGCGTCCAGATCGCGCTGCAGCGACAACTGCACCACCGGCACGTCTGCCTCGGCAAACATCAGCTTCAGTGGAATGAAGGTGCCGTGGTCGTAGCCGCGTTGCCCGTCCTCGCCCGCCGCAATGCCAGCCTCACCAAGCAACTCGACCAGCCGTGCCGCCAGCGCTGGATCGCCTGGTGCCGGGTACTCCAAGGCGTAGGTATGCGCGGGAAATCCGCTGTAGTCATAGATGAGCTCAGGTCGTGCGTTCGCCGTGACCATGACGCGTGACTCCAGCCAATGCCCTGAGATCAGCACGATCGAACGAGGGCGCTGCGGCAACGTTGCGGCGACAGATCTCAGAAAGGCAGCCATCGCATCCCATGCATCGGCTGGGTTCCATTCCATGAAGAAGCACGGCCCGGCACCGTGCGGCACGAACAGTGTGGGCATCCTCATATTGGCGTGGTTATGCATCGCATCTTGATCCTGAGGGGGCGGACGCACAGTATGGATTACGGTTGTTTTGAGCTGAACAAGGCAATCTGAATCAACAGTTTCAACTGAGAGTAGGAGCTGCAATGCTCGACCGAATCACCGGAATGCGAGTGTTTGCCCGTGCAGCCAGTGCTGGCAGCCTGTCTGCCGCTGCGCGTCATCTGGGCTTGTCACCGGCCATGGCGACCAAGCATGTGGATGCGCTGGAAGCACGCCTAGGGGTCAAGCTTTTTCACCGCAGCACCCGACGGCTAAGCCTAACAGCGGCGGGCAGCAGCTACCTCGAGGCGTGCCTGCGGATCCTCCCGGAAATCGACGAAGCCGAGGCCAGCGTCGCCTCACAGCGGGTCGAAGCCTCAGGCCTGCTGCGCATGAACGTGCCTCTGTCGTTCGGTACCCGTTTCATCGCGCCCTTGATGCCTGAATTCAGTCAGCGCCACCCAGCGGTCAAAGTCGAACTGGGGCTGACCGACAGCCAGGTCGACTTGATCGATGGGAGCTGGGACATGGCCGTGCGAATTGGCCGCCTGACCGACAGCCCGTTGCAGGCCAGGCGTCTGACTGACTGCCGGATGCAGGTCTGCGCCTCGCCCGGCTATCTGGCCCGGCATGGCGTGCCGAAGCGGGTGAGCGATCTGTCGCAGCACAATTGCCTGGGTTACAGCCTGTCGAACTTGCTGGGCGGTCGAGAATGGGCATTCGGACCCGAGGGAGAATTCCGCGTACCGATCCAGGGCAACCTGGTGGCTAACAACGGCGCGGCGCTGGTGGCAGCCGCCGTGGGTGACCAAGGGCTGATCTACCAGCCGCAGTTCATCTTGGCGGCGGCCCTCAGCCGAGGTGAGCTGGAAGTCATCGAACTCGATCAGCCACCGCTGGGCCTCGGCGGGATCCATGTGGTCTACCCGCCAGATCGCCGCCCGCCCGCCAAAGTGCGAGCCATGATCGACTATCTGGTCGAAGCGTTCGCGGGCGAGCTGCCATGGGAGCGCCCGTTTCGTTGACCCGGCCGTGCCTTTCGCCTCGCCTCAGCACTCTTCCAACAGGCGGTAACTCCCGATACTGAGCGGCCCCGGCTGCGCTGCAGGGGAAAAAAAGATGAACCGGGCAAGCCGCTATCAGTCCGAATGAAGGGAGCAGATTGCGTAAGCAACGTGCCGTGGATCGCGCCGCCCGCACAGGCAGGCGCATGCCCAAGGATTGTTCAGCCCAGCTGCTCCAGCTCGGCTGATCTGCTGGATGTCACTCACCATTCATTCAGACCAATCGAAGCCCGGCCAGGCGCGATTGGACCGTTTATGGAGACGCCCATGAAAGCTGTGGTCTATCACGATGTCGGCGACATACGCCTCGAAGACGTACCCGACCCCAAGATCGAGGCCCCGACCGACGCCATTGTGCGCATCACCGCCTCTGCCATTTGCGGGACGGATCTGCACTTCGTGCGCGGCACCTTCAGCGGCATGAAGCCCGGCACCATTCTTGGGCATGAGGGTGTCGGCATCGTTGAAGAGCTCGGCGAGGACGTGCGCAACCTGCAGATCGGCGACCGCGTGGTGATCCCCTCGACCATTGCCTGCGGCAACTGCTCGTACTGCCGCTCGGGCTATTTCGCCCAGTGCGACGTGGCCAATCCAAACGGCAAGGAAGCAGGCACTGCGTTCTACGGCGGCCCTGCGGCCACAGGCCCATTTCATGGGCTGCAAGCCGAAAAGGCGCGCATTCCCTTCGCCAATATCGGGCTGGTGAAACTGCCGCCAGAGATCAGCGATGACCAGGCAATCTTGCTCTCGGACATTTTCCCGACCGGCTATTTCGGCGCGGAGATGGCCGAGATCGAAGCCGGCGATACGGTAGCCGTATTCGGCTGCGGTCCGGTCGGTCAGTTCGCCATTGCCAGCGCCAAACTGCTGGGTGCCGGGCGCATCTTTGCCATCGACCAATACGACGACCGTCTGCGCATGGCCCAGCGTCAGGGGGCTGAGATCATCGATTTCAATCGAGAAGACCCGATCGAAACGCTCAAGCGTTTGACCGGCGGGATTGGCGTCGACCGCGTGATTGATGCTGTAGGCGTCGATGCGGAACACGATTGCTGCGGCGGCAAACCTGCCGACGGCACTAATGCCGATCAGAACGCCAAGTGGCAACCGGGCGATGCGCCGTCCCAGGCGCTCGAATGGGGCGTGCAGTGTCTGGCCAAGGCCGGCACCTTGTCGATCATTGGCGTCTACCCACCGGATGCCACGACCTTTCCCATCGGCATGGCGATGAACAAGAACATCACCATGAACATGGGTAACTGCCACCACCGCAAATACATCCCCCGGCTGATCGAGATGATCCAGGCGCGGCGCATCGACCCGACGAAGATTCTCACCCAGGTCAAGCCGATGAGCGATGTCATCGCGGCATTCGAAGCGTTCGATCGGCGCGAAGGCGGTTGGATCAAGGTCGAGCTGAAGCCCCAACGAGAGGGCTCGAACATGCACGGCTCGGAGGAAACGCTGGTCGACGAGGCCGTCGCCGACACCTTCCCGGCCAGCGATCCGACCAGCATGCAGAACCCCCGTTAGGCCACAGGAGCAAGCGATGGCAGCCATCCATATAGGCATGTCCGGCTGGCGCTACGCACCCTGGCGAGGCGACTTCTATCCCAAGGGTCTCGTCCAGAAGAACGAGCTGAAGTTCGCCTCGCGCGCCGTGAGCAGCATCGAGATCAACGGCTCGTTCTACTCGCTGCAGAAGCCAGAGCTCTACGCCGGCTGGTATGACGAGACACCCAAGGGCTTCGTTTTCAGCGTCAAGGCGCCCCGCTACATCACCCATGTGCTGCGCCTTCGGGATGTCGAGAAGCCCATTGCCAACTTTCTTGCCTCCGGTGTTCTTGCGCTCAAGGACAAGCTCGGTCCGATGCTGTGGCAGTTCCCGCCTTCGTTCAAATTCGATCCCGAGCGTTTCGAAACCTTCCTCAGTTTGCTGCCGCATGACACGGCTGCGGCGTTGGAAATGGCAAAAGGCTGTGAACCACGCATGGAGGGCCGCAGTTATCTGCAGATTGACCGCAAACGCGCCCTTCGCCATGCGGTCGAAATACGTAACGAGAGCTTTGTCGATCCGGCGTTCGTAGCGCTTTTGCGCAAATACAAGGTTGCACTGGTTGTAGCCGACACGGCCGGTAAGTGGCCATACCGAGAGGATCTCACCAGTGATTTCGTCTACATCCGCCTTCACGGCGCCGAACAGCTCTACACCAGCGGCTACACCGATGATGCGCTGGATAACTGGGCCCAGCGCATCACCCGCTGGAGCAATGGCGGCCAGCCTGACGACGCTCATCTGATCAGCTCCAGCAAGCCTCCGGCGCGCAAGCATCGCGCCGTTTATTGCTATTTCGATAACGATGTAAAGGTCCGGGCGCCCTATGACGCGCGACAGCTGTTGCGCCGGCTCGGACTGGATAAAGACCTGGAAACCACTCCAGGCCAGTTGGAAGGAGCATTGGCGTGAATCTGGACAAGTCCCACCCCCTCGACAGCCGCGACCTAGACGCGCATATGTCCACGGCGGTCAGCACGGTCCGCCTGCTGACCGTAAACACCCATAAAGGCTTCACCGCACTCAACCGGCGGTTCATCCTGCCGGAGTTGCGCGAGGCAGTCAGGGCGGTATCGGCCGATATCGTGTTTCTGCAGGAAGTGCTCGGTACCCATGAAAAGCATGCGTTGCGCTTTCATGACTGGCCCAAGATGTCACAGTACGAGTTCCTGGCTGACAGCATCTGGACCGATTTCGCCTATGGCCGCAACGCCGTCTACCCGGACGGCGACCACGGCAATGCCCTGCTCTCCAAATTTCCCATCACGCGTTACGAGAACCTCGACATTTCCATTGCTGGCCCTGAGCGTCGAGGCCTGTTGCACAGCGTGCTGCAGGTGCCGGGGCATGACGAGTTCCATGCTATCTGCGTGCACCTGGGCCTGCGCGAAGCCCATCGTCAGCAGCAATTGCGCCTGCTCTGTGACCTTCTTGACTCGCTGCCAGCCGATGCCCCAGTGGTGGTTGCCGGGGACTTCAACGACTGGCGACTCAAAGGTGCTCAGGTGTTGGATCGCTGCGCCGGTATGCACGAGGTTTTCGCGGTATCACAGGGCAAGGTGGCGAAAACCTTCCCGGCGCGCTGGCCGATGCTGAGGCTGGACCGGATCTATGTGCGAAATGCCACGAGCCACAAACCGAGAATACTGGGTAACAAACCCTGGACACACTTGTCCGATCATCTGCCCTTGGCGGTGGAGATACACATATGAATTTTCACTGGAGAGACGGGAATCGTCTTCAGTTGCTGGAAAACGGCGAGGAATTCTTTCCCGCTGTATTCGAGGCCATCGCGGCCGCGGAAAAGGAAGTGCTGCTGGAAACCTTCATCTTTTTCAAAGACAAGGTTGGACAGGAGCTGCAACAGACACTGATCGCCGCAGCGGAGCGCGGCGTCAGTGTGGATGTGACCGTAGACGGTTATGGCTCGGCTGACCTGGATGGCGATTTTGCCGCGGCGATGGCTCGGGCCGGTGTACGCGTCCACGTATTCGATCCGGGCAAGCGGGTATTGGGCAAGCGTCTGAACGTGTTCCGCCGCATGCACCGCAAGATTGTCGTGGTGGATGGTGATCTGGCCTTCATCGGCGGCATCAACTTTTCCGCTGACCATCTCGGCGATTTTGGCCCAGCGGCCAAGCAGGATTACGCGCTTCGGGTCGAAGGCCCGGTCGTACACGATATCCACCGTTTCTCGCTCGCCAACATTTCGGCCACCTCTACGCACCGCCGCTGGTGGCATCGGCGGCCACGAACTCAAAGCAACGGTTTTGTCGGCGTCAGCCGAGGAGAAGCCCGCGCCCTGTTCGTGACCCGCGACAACAACGACCACAGCAACGACATCGAGCAGCATTATCTGCAGGCGATCCGCGATGCTCGCTCACGCCTGCTGATCGCCAACGCTTATTTCTTCCCCGGTTACCGGGTGCTGCGGGAAATCCGCAACGCCGCACGGCGTGGCGTCAGGGTCCGGTTGATTCTGCAGGGCGAACCGGACATGCCGATTGCGAAGTTCGGCGCGCGCATGCTTTACAACTATCTGATGAGCGACGGCGTGGAGATCCATGAATACTGCCGCCGGCCGTTGCATGGCAAGGTAGCGCTGGTCGACTACGAGTGGTCCACAGTGGGCTCGAGCAATCTCGATCCCCTGAGCCTGTCGCTCAACCTCGAGGCGAACCTGATCATTCGTGATCACAGCTTCAACCGCCAATTGCACGAGAACCTGGACCGACTGCTGCAACAGGACTGCCGCCGCATTCCGTTGGAGCGCATCATTCGTGGTTACTGGTGGCGAGCACCGCTGGCCTTCATCATTTTCCACTTCCTGCGTCACTTCCCTCAGTGGGTTGGCCTGTTGCCGGCGCATAAACCAAGGTTGCAGCTGCTCGATCCGGAGCCCCTGGAGCCCAGCCCAGCCCCCTTGCAGCGAGAACATCAATGACAGAGCGACACCACCAGCCACAGAGCGGGTGGCGCCGCCGATGGCCGCTGATCAAGCGGATCCTGACCTACTGCTTCTTCATTCTGGTCGCCGGGCTATTGATCGGGCTTGCCCGCAACGTCAACTGGAGTGAGGTCTATCAGACGCTGCGCAACTACAGCGCCAGGACGCTGTGGATGGCTGGCGCAGCCACCGCGGTGAGTTATGCGGTGTACTGCTGTTTCGACGTACTCGGCAAACGCTATGCCCAGCACGACATGCCAATCCGGCAAATCCTCCCGGTGACCTTTGTCTGCTACGCCTTCAACCTCAACCTGAGCGCCTGGGTCGGCGGAATCGCGCTGCGCTATCGGCTTTACTCGCGGTTTGGCCTGCGCACCTCGCAGATCACCCGTGTGTTCACCATGAGCGTGCTGACCAACTGGCTCGGCTATTTGTGGCTGGCGGGGCTGATCTTTTCCCTGGGCTGGATCACGCCGCCCGCTGACTGGGAGATCGGTCATACCGCATTGCGTGTACTGGGCGCTGGGCTGCTGCTGGTCTCGGCGGTCTATCTCTGGGCGTGCGGCTTCTCCAAACGCCGCCACTGGACGATCCGCAAGCACGAGATCTATTTGCCGAGCCTGCGCCTGGCTGTGGTCCAGATGCTGCTCGGCGCCAGCAACTGGGCTCTGATGGCGCTGGTGGTCTACTTTATGCTGTCGCAACAGGTGCCCTATCCCGTCGTGCTGGGCATTCTGATGATCAGCAGCGTAGCGGGCGTGATTGCCCACATACCGGCCGGGCTGGGGGTGATTGAAGCGGTGTTCGTGGCAATGCTCAGCGGCGGTGAACTCAGCCAGGCCAACATCGTGGCCGGGTTGATCGGCTACCGGGTGGTCTACTTCCTTGTCCCGCTTATGTTTGCCACGATGGTTTACGTGGCGCTGGAACTACGGGCCAAGAAGCTGCGTTCTCGTGGCCAGGCGCAAAACGACGACGACCCGCAGGAGGAGCACCCGTCTACAGCGACTTGATAATGACCGCAAGTTTGCCCTGACCGCTGCCACCGCAAGCACCAGTTACACCTGGGGTCGAAGGATGATCACACCCAGCGGCGGCAGGGTCAGCGCCAGTGACACGTCCTGACCATGAGCAGGAATCTGCTCGGCCAATATGCCGCCGCCGCCATTACCCACGTTGGAGCCGCCATAGCACTCGGCGTCACTGTTGAAGATTTCCTCCCAGCGACTGTCGACTGGCACGCCAATGCGATAGTTCTCGCGAACGACCGGCGTGTAATTACCCACGATCAACAATGGATTGCCGCTGGAATCCATGCGCAACCAGGCAAATACGCTGTTGGCGCGATCATCACCAATCAACCACTGGAAGCCGGCCGGATCGGAGTCGAGCTCATGCAGCGCAGGTTCCTTGCTGTACAGATGATTGAGATCGCGCACCAGATTCTGCGCGCCGCGGTGGTCGGGCTCTTCCAGCAGATGCCAATCAAGCTCGCGGTCATGGTTCCATTCACGCCATTGGCCGAACTCGCAGCCCATGAACAGTAGCTTCTTGCCGGGGTGCGTCCACATGAACGACAGATAAGCCCGCAGGTTGGCGAATTTCTGCCAGCGGTCGCCCGGCATTTTGTCGATCAACGAGCCTTTGCCGTGCACCACCTCATCGTGGGAAATCGGCAGGACGAAGTGTTCCGAATAGGCGTAGACCATGCCGAAAGTGAACTTGTCGTGGTGGTACTGACGGTTGATCGGGTCTTCTTCGATGTATTGGAGCGTGTCGTGCATCCAGCCCATGTTCCACTTGTAGGCAAAGCCGAGCCCGTCCTCGGACGTTGGCTTGCTCACGCCGGGGAATGCTGTGGACTCCTCAGCAATGACCAGCGCACCAGGGGTTTCAGTCGCCACGACATCATTCAGGTGACGCAGGAAGTCGATGGCTTCCAGATTCTCCCGGCCGCCATGACGGTTGGGAATCCACTCACCATCCTTTCGCGAGTAGTCCCGATACAGCATCGAGGCCACCGCATCCACACGCAGTGCGTCGACGTGGAATTCGCGCAGCCAGTGCAATGCCGAGGCAAGCATGAAGCCATGCACCTCGGTACGCCCCAGGTTGTAGATGTAGGTATCCCAGTCCTGATGGAAACCCTCGAACGGGTGCGCGTACTCGTATAGCGCAGTGCCATCGAACTCGCCCAAACCATGAGCATCAGTCGGGAAGTGGGCCGGAACCCAGTCGAGAATCACACCGATACCGGCGGCGTGACAGGCATCGATGAAGGCTGCGAAGTCGTGCGCCGACCCATATCGCGCGCTTGGCGCGAACTGGGACAGCAGCTGGTAACCCCAGGAGCCGCCGAAGGGGTGCTCCATGATGGGCATCAGTTCGATATGGGTGAAGCCCAGGTCGACCACATAGGGAATCAGCCGCTCGGCCAGTTCATGCCAGTCGTACAGGCGACCGTCGTCGCCGCCGTCGCGACGCCAGGAACCGGCGTGCAGCTCGTAAATGCTCATCGGTGCTTTCACCGACTGTTGCTTTGCTCGCTGCTCCAGCCAGGCCTCGTCTTTCCATTCGTATTCGAGCGGGTGCGAGATTACCGATGCAGTGCCTGGCGGCAGTTCGGTAGCCAGAGCAATCGGATCGGCCTTCAGTGGCAGGATGCCGTGCGGGCCAAGAATCTCGTATTTGTAGGCCTCACCCGGCTGCAAACGCGGGATGAAGATTTCCCACACGCCTGACGGAAAGCGCAGGCGCATGGGGTGCCGACGCCCGTCCCAACCGTTGAAGCTGCCAACTACCGATACGCGGCGAGCGTTAGGCGCCCACACTGCGAAGCGAACACCCTGAACGCCATCGACCTCCATGGGCTGAGCGCCGAACACGCGGCCGATTTCCCGATGGTTGCCCTCGGAAAACAGGTACATGTCCATTTCGCCGAGCTGGGGACCAAAGCTGAAAGGGTCTTCGGTGATTTGTTCGCCACTCGCCCAGCGAATCTTCAACAGATATGGCTGTTGATTGGTCAACCGGGTGAAGAAAAAGCCGGGCACCTGGCCTTGCTCCATGGCCGCCAGCACCCTTCCCCCGCTGCGCTCAAGCACTTCGACGCCCAACGCATTGGGCAGGTAGGCGCGCACGACCAGCCCATCACCGTCCGGGTGCGGGCCAAGAATGGAAAACGGGTTGCCATGTTCGGCGCGCACCAGCGCATCGACATCAGCATCGGTTGGTAGCAGGTTTTCACCGGGCATTGTCACGGCCGGACGATCATTCATTGGTAACCTCCATCGGAAATCTGTTGTGCCAGCGTCGCCAGTCCCTGAAGCGGGACGGTCAGCCAAGCCGGGCGGTTCTCTGCTTCATAAGCTACTTCATACGCGGTCTTTTCCAGGCTGAACAGGGCCAGAGCCGCATCAGCACCGGCCGCGTCCTTCCAGGCATGTGGCAACTCGGCGGTCGCCTCGCGATAAGCTTCCAGGAAGACCGCGCGTGCGCTTTGTTGATAGGTATCGGAAATGGTGCGGCGAGCCTGGTCGGCAACTTCCGAGCTGTCGCTCGACTGGGCGTTGCGCAGCGTCATGGCGGTGGCGTATTCAAAGGAGCGCAGGACACCGGCGACGTCCTTGAAGGGGCTCAGCTTGCTGCGTCGCTCCTCGAGCGAGCGTGCGGGCTCACCCTCGAAGTCGATGAAGTAGGCATCACCCTGCGCAACCAGAATCTGGCCAAGGTGCAGGTCACCATGCACACGCGTCCGAAGCCCACCCAGCGTGCGGTTAGCCAGCCGCTTGACCTCCGCCAACAGCTCCTTGCGCTGGTCAAGGAGCTGATCGACCTGAGCGGTAGTTTTACGATCCAGATCGCCACGGCGAGCCTGCAGCAGGTTAAGCGCATGTTCGACCTGCCCGGAAATCAGCTGTGTCCAGTCCTTGGCATCCGAAGCCGTGGTTGGCTCGGCAGCAAAGGCCTGGTTGTCGGTCTGCACCGCCAAGGTCATGTGCATTTCGCCCAGGCGTTGACCAAGCAACCGGTTGAAGGCTTCCAGCTCTTCCAGTGCACTGAACTGGTTTTCATGCAGCGAAACGCCGCCAGCGATCTGGTCGCGCACCGCCCGGTCCAGCGTGTTCAGCGTCCACTCCCAGGCGTCGCCCTGGTTGTCGAGGAAGCGCTGCACGACCATCAGGGCATATTGCTCACCGCTCTTGTCGAAGCGGCTCACCTGCCCCAGCATCGCCGAGATATGGGTGAAGCCCTGTTCGGTCAGGAAGCTGCCCATTTCCAGTTCCGGGTGCATCCCGGCCGAAACGCGGCGCAAGACCTTGATCATCATGCAGCTGCCGATGATTGCCGAGCTGTTGGACTGCTCGGCCGTCAGGTAGCGCACTTCCGCCTCGGCTGGCAGTTCGATTTCTGCAAGCTGCGCCATGGGCTGGAAACGTATCTCGCCTTCGCCGCACGGCAGCACCTGCTCCTCGCGCAGCCCCTGGATGACGCCGAGTACGAACTGCTTGAGCGCGAAGGCATCAGTCAGGAGGCCCACTTGCGGCCCGCGACGAACCCGCGCCATTGCCAGTTGCTGTGGCAGCGCGATATCGAAGTCACCTTCGTCGAGGAAGCCCAATGGCAACTGATAACGGTCGCTGCGTCCGCCTGCATCGACCGCCACCTCACTCAACAAGACGGGGCGTTGCGGGTCGCCGAACGGCACGCTGTAGCAGATCTTGATCGAATTGATCGTCGCGTCCTTGCTGGCGAACCAGCGACGCTTGGGCAGGTATGCCGGCAGCGATTCGGTTTCCAGAATCCGTTTGTTGGCCGCATTGAGCGTATCCAGGCGCTTGAGCACCAACGTTTGAAAGTCAGGCATGGTTTCCACCGGTTCTTGGTGCCAGCTCGGCATCTGGTGACTGGTTGCCAGCTGGAACCAGTAGAAGCCGTAGGGAGGTAGAGTCAGCAGATACGGCAGTTGGCCGATCGGCGGGAAGGCACTGCCGCCGACCATTTCCACCGGCACCATTCCGGCGTAATGCGACAGCTCCAGCTCTGCGGCCTGTGCCGAACGCGAGACGTTGGCGACGCAGAAGATCACTTCCGTCTCGCCGGTTGCCGTTGTGAATTCGCGGATATAGGCAAGAATGCGACGGTTGCTCGGCGCCAGCATCTTCAGGGTGCCACGGCCGAATGCCTTGAACTGCTTACGGATGGAAAGCAGCCGTCGCGTCCAGTTGAGCAGTGAATGTGGGTCGCGCTGCTGAGCCTCGACGTTGATCGCCTGATAGCCGTAGAGCGGGTCCATGATCGGCGGCAGCACCAGGCTGGGCGGGTCGGCGCGGGAGAAGCCGCCGTTGCGGTCGACCGACCATTGCATCGGCGTGCGCACACCGTCTCGGTCACCGAGGAAGATGTTGTCGCCCATGCCGATTTCATCGCCGTAATAGATCACCGGCGTACCGGGCATCGAAAGCAACAGGCTGTTGAGCAGCTCGATCCTGCGGCGGTCCCGTTCCAGCAGTGGCGCCAGGCGACGTCGGATGCCGAGGTTGATGCGCGCGCGCTTGTCGGAGGCGTAGTAATTCCAGAGGTAGTCACGCTCCTTGTCGGTCACCATTTCCAGCGTCAGCTCGTCATGGTTGCGCAGGAAGATCGCCCACTGGCAGTTCTCGGGAATGTCTGGTGTTTGCCGGAGAATGTCGGTAATCGGGAAACGGTCTTCCTGGGCAAGCGCCATGTACATGCGCGGCATCAACGGGAAATGGAACGCCATGTGGCATTCGTCGCCGAGCCCGCCGTCCTCGCCGCCGAAGTACAGCTGCGTGTCTTCCGGCCATTGATTGGCTTCGGCCAGCAGCATGCGGTCGGGGTAGTTGGCGTCGATCTCGGCGCGGATCTTCTTCAACACCACATGGGTTTCGGGCAGGTTCTCGTTGTTGGTGCCGTCGCGCTCCACCAGATAGGGAATCGCGTCCAGACGCAGTCCGTCGATCCCGAGATCCAGCCAGTAGCGCATCACGCTGAGAACCGCCTTCATCACCTGCGGGTTGTCGAAGTTGAGGTCCGGCTGGTGAGAATAGAAGCGATGCCAGAAGTACTGCTGTGCTACCGGGTCCCAGGTCCAGTTCGACACTTCGGTATCCAGAAAGATGATCCGCGTGCCGTCGTATTTCTCGTCAGTGTCGGACCACACGTAAAAGTCACGCGCCGCGGAGCCCTTCTTCGCCTTGCGCGCACGCTGAAACCACGGATGCTGGTCGGAGGTGTGGTTGATGACCAGTTCGGTGATCACCCGCAGGCCACGCTTGTGAGCCTCGGCGATGAAGCGCTTGGCGTCAGCCATGGTGCCGTAATCCGAATGCACGCCACGGTATTCAGCAATGTCATAACCGTCGTCGCGACGCGGCGATGGGTAGAACGGCAGTAGCCAGATGGTGTTCACGCCGAGGTCGGCTATGTAGTCGAGCTTGTCGATCAAGCCCTGAAAGTCGCCGACGCCGTCGTTATTCGAATCGAAGAAGGATTTTAGGTGGACCTGATAGACCACCGCATCCTTGTACCAAAGAGGATCCTTGATAAAGGCAGCAGGTTTGCGCGCTCTGGCCATGGTCTCGTTCCTTTCATCTGCCTCCTGACTGGCCCACACATCTGGCCAGCCGAGGCGGAAAAGTAAGCCAGCTAGTCTATAAACGAGATGAGATAATGTTTATAAACAACTGATAAATAGCGTTTTTATACCCTTCTTAATAAATCACTTTAAGTCAGGGTCCATGGCATCTGAACTGATGCTCCAAATGCCAAACGGCAAGTGCCAGGGCTCAATCCGCATAAACTGAGTCTTGCCGTACCAAGTCCAGCGATGCCCGTTCATAAGGTCTTCGCCTCGGGTCTCGGCATTGTCCGGGAGCCCCATCTCCCACAGCGGCAGCTCGAAATGCGCTTCCTGGGCGTTATGTGGGTCAAGGCTGACCGCAACCAGGATGAAGTTCTTCAGATCCGGCGTGCGTTTGCCGAAGAACAGGATGTTGTCGTTGTAGGCCGTGTATGCCTTGAACCCCAAATGCGTCTGCAGGGCCGGGTTCTGCCTGCGGATTCGATTGAGCTGGGCAATCTCGGCAACGATGTTGCCCGGTGCGTGATAGTCCCGTACCCGTATCTGGTACTTCTCCGAATCCAGGTACTCCTCCTTGCCTGGAATCGCCGCCGACTCGCACAGTTCAAACCCCGAGTACATGCCCCACAGCCCGGAGCCCATGGTCGCCAGCGCCGCGCGAATCAGGAACCCAGCGCGCCCGGAGTCGTGCAAGAAGAACGGGTTGATGTCAGGCGTGTTGACGAAGAAGTTAGGCCGGTAGCAATCGCGAAGCGGATGCTCGTTGAGCTCGGTGAGGTATGCGCTGAGCTCCGCCTTGTTGTTGCGCCAGGTGAAGTAGGTGTAGCTCTGATTGAAGCCAACCTTGCCCAGGCGCGCCATCATCGCCGGCTTGGTGAAAGCCTCGGAAAGGAACATGACATCCGGGTCTCGCTCGCGGATATCGGCAATCATCCATTCCCAGAATGGCAGCGGTTTGGTGTGCGGATTATCGACGCGGAAGATCTTCACGCCCTGCTCCACCCAGTGCCAGATCACATCGCGCAGGGCGATCCACAGGTCGGGCATGGCGTCCTCGGCGTAGAAATCGACGTTGACGATGTCCTGATACTTTTTCGGCGGGTTCTCCGCATAGCGGATGGTCCCGTCCGGTCGCCAGGAGAACCAGCCCGGATGCTCGTTGAGCCACGGGTGATCTTGCGAACACTGAATCGCGAAATCGAGTGCGATTTCCAGACCGTGCTCTCGGGCCGCAGCGACCAGTGCGCGGAAATCGTCAAGCGTACCCAGCTCCGGGTGAACAGCATCGTGCCCACCGGCTTCGCTGCCGATTGCATACGGGCTGCCTGGATCATCCGGACCGGCATGCAGGGTATTGTTCGGGCCTTTGCGGTGCTGCCGGCCGATAGGGTGAATCGGCGTGAAATAGAGTACGTCGAAGCCCATGTCGCGGATCGACGGCAAACGCTTGTGTACGTCGTGGAAGGTACCGTGACGGTTGGGGTCATCGGTTTCAGAGCGGGGGAACAACTCGTACCAGCTGGCAAACAGTGCAAGCGGTCGCTCGACCTCCACCGGGTATACATCGCTCTGGCTGCAATGCTCACGTGGGTCTGCATCAGCCATCGCCGCGGCGGTTTCACTGGCCAGCATCACCGAGACGCGCTCGTCGTCCAGGTGCGCCACGCTCAGGCGGTGTAGCAGGTCATCAAGGATGGCCTTGGTTTCGGCCTGCGCGCGTTGGCTGGCGCGCTCAAGCAACAGCCGTCCTTCTTCCAGCTCGAGTTGCACGGGAACGCCGGCGGTGTGCTTCTTCGACAGCTCGTAACGGTAGGTCTCGTAGATATCCCACCAGGCTTCGATCATGAATTCGTGTGACGCAACCTGGGTTGGGGTGAACTGCCCCTCCCAGCTGTCGTTGCCGATCAACTTGAGCCGTGCGCGGCGCCAGGTGGTTTCGTCCTTGGTCCGCCAGCAGATCGTCGCAGCGAGCTGATCGTGCCCATCGGCGAAGATCTTGCTCGTGACGTTGATCGGGTGGCCAATGGTTGCCTTTGCGGCAAATCGCCCCCCTTCAAGGACGGGTTGGGTAGATTCAATGGCGATGCGCGGCATCCGCAAGGCCTGTTCAAGTCGGGGGTGAATCACCGGATGGGGCTTTGCATCGGTCATCGAACGGGGCTCCTAGGCGAAATGACAGCGAAACGGCAAAACCTCCCCGCTCGGGATTGGCAATCGAGCGGGGCTGGCGATACCGGCGGAAAACCCTTCATGCGGGCTTTCTCGGGCTCTGTTCTTTCCGAACCAAAGGAGGCGTGAAAAGTTCAGCAAGAAGGCCGCTACCGCTTGTCACAGACAGCGCTGCGGTTGTTTTAGGACAAACGCCGGACAGAACGGCCGGCGTGTGAGTGCATTGCTCCAGTAGGAGCCAGTTTGCTGGCAATCCGAAGCGCATTTGATGTGCGGCTGCCCCAATAGGTGCCAGTCTGAGACATACGCCTGGTGCGCTAGTCGCCACCGACGATCAGCAATGGGTTGTAGCCGCTACGGCCGTATTCGCCCTGTTCGGCCAGCAGCATATCGAGCGCAAGGCTGGCAATGTCGTCTGCTACCGGGTCAGCGCGCCCGTGCTCCTCGCGCAACATGACCTTGAGATAGCTGTGACATTCGCCGCACGACTCCGCCTGAACCGGCATAGCCGGCTTGCCTTGCTCGTCATCCAACGTCAGGTACAGCAGCTTCGCGCCGCTGTCACAGACACTGCACTTGAGTCGCTCCAGATGCCACTCAGTGGCGCAGAGCGAGCAATGCAGATAACGCACGCCCGCGCGGTGACGTTCGTTGTGAATGACGCTGGCGACCGGTGGGGAACCGCAGCACGGGCACAGCCCTTTCGCTTCGCCCACAGGTTTTTCGGGGGGCCGAGGCAACGCCATCGCCAGCCTCGTCCAAGTGATCTGCAGGGCGGCGGCGACCAGTGGCAGTAACGGGCGGCTTGTTTCATCACCGGGTCGGGCCTCGAGAATGTCGTCCGCCAACGCATCGAGCTGCTCACGCGAGGATTCCCGAAGTCTCTTGAGCAACGGTCGTTGAATCTCGCCTATGTGAAGCTCCATCGCATCAAGCATCGACAGCAGGTCTTCATGCCAGGGCACGTCACGCTTCAAGGCCTGAAAGCCGAGTGGCGGCAGCCCATGCTTCAACGCTTGATCGAATGCGTCCTCAGCCGGACGCCAACCTGCTTCACGCTCAATCAGTACTTGGTGCTGGGCTTGCACCAAGCGCGCCATGAAGGCGAGAAACTCATCCAGGGGTGGAACCTGCTGGACGAGTTCCCGCAGCCTCGTCGCACGCTTGCTGAACACTTTGGCGTCCGGCAACACCACATTTGGCGCCTCCATAATTCCCGATGGCGCACTTCCAAAAGAGTGGTTCACTGCAGCTCCTTACGTTCGTTTCGAGGGTACGTCCCGGTTGGGCGACAGACCGCCCGGATCCTCATGCCCTCCCTTGCGGCGTACCTCGTCATACCAGAGACCGTGGTGGTGACGCGCCCAGGCGTGGCTCACACGTCCCTGCGTCATCGCGCGTACCGACCCCTTCACCCAAATCGCCGAGTAGATGTGGATTACCAATGTGATGATCGCAATGAAGGCGGTGTAAGCATGGATGGTGACCGCCCAGCGCAGCGCCCAGACAGGCATGTCATCGGCGATCCATGGGCGCCAGAGAACGATGCCGGTGATCAGCAGCACCGGCACAGTGGCGAGGAATATCCAGTACACCAGCTTCTGCCCGGCGTTGTTCTTGCCTACTGGCGGCAGCCGCTCGTCGCGGTTGGCCAGCACGTCGCGGATCTGCTTCATCCATTGCACATCGTGACGACGGATCAGGTTGTCGCCGAAAAAGCGCACCGTCTGGATGACGAAGAACAACGACATGAACACGCCGATGTACGGGTGAACGATGCGCGTCGGCTCCGGCCCGCCGAACAGCGCGGTCAGGCCGAAGAAGAACGGGTAGAACAACGCCAACCCGCTCAGCACAAGCAGCACGAAGCTGATCGCGATGAGCCAGTGATTCACCCGCGTCCACCAGCCATAGCGCAGGATGCCGTGTTTGACATTCGAGTGGCTCATAGCCGGTCCTCCCCGCGCCTGTCGATTTCACGGGCGTCATGCGCATTTTCCGGATCCGGATCATCCTCCGGCTCCTCTTTCGGCCCCTTCATCACGTAATGGAAGAAGCCCGCCAGCACCGACATGCCCAGCGCCACCGACATGATCGGTTTAGTCACCCCTTTCCACAGCTCGACCGTGGGCGCGATATGGGGATCACGCGGCAACCCGCTGTAGAGCTCCGGCCTGTCGTTGTGCTGCAGCACATAGACCACGTGAGTGCCGCCAACACCTGGGGGATCGTAGATCCCGGCATTTTCGTAGCCACGCCCCTGCAGATCTGCGACCCGGTGAGCACCGTAGTCGAGCATGTCTTCCTTGGTACCGAACATGATGGCCGAGGTCGGGCAGCTCTTGACGCACGCCGGCTCCAGCCCGTTGTAGACTCGATCCGAACACAGGGTGCACTTGTACGCCTTGTTGTCCTTTTTCGAGATTCGCGGAATGTCGAACGGGCAACCCGCCACGCAATAACCACAGCCGATGCAATGCTCGGAATTGAAATCGACGATGCCGTTGGCGTACTGCACGATGGCGCCGGGTGACGGGCAGGCCTTGAGACAGCCAGGCTCGGCGCAATGCATGCAGTTGTCCTTGCGGATCAGCCATTCGAGGTTGCCCTGCTCGTCCTCGTATTCCGAGAAACGCATCACCTCGAATGACTCAGGCGAAAGGTCCTGAGGGTTGTTGTAAGTACCGTCGCACTCCCCAACCTCGTCGCGTAGGTCATTCCACTCCGAGCACGCCACCTGACAGGCCTTGCAGCCAATGCAGACCGACACGTCGATCAGTTTGGTGACCTTCTCCACACCCCCATGGCGTACCTGTGGCGAAGGCGTGGTCGTCGCCGAACGGGCGATGATGTTCTGCAGATTTATCTGGTCGCCTCTCATCAGAGGATCCCTCCGACTTTTTCCACGTTCACCAGGAACGACTTGAACTCTGGCGTCTGCGTATTACCGTCGCCCACGAAGGGTGTCAGGGTGTTGGTCAGGTGCGCCTTCTTCGCCACACCCTTGAACCCCCAGTGAATCGGGATACCGATCTGATGCACGGTGCGGCCGTCGATCTCCAGCGGCACCAGCCGTTTGGTGACCACCGCCACGGCGGTGATATAGCCGCGCTTGGAGCTGACCTTGACCCGATCACCGGCCGCAATGCCCAGTTCGCCGGCGAGCACTTCGCTGATCTCGATGAACTTCTCCGGCTGAGCGATGGCGTTGAGCCGCGCATGGGTGGTCCAGTAATGGAAGTGCTCGGTCAGGCGATAGGTCGTCGCCGCATACGGGAATTCCGTGTTTGAACCGAACGAGTCGCGGTCCTGCTCGAACACCCGGGCGATGGGGTTATGCAGCGCCAAGGGGTTGTCCGGGCTCAGTGGATTGCGGTCGATCGGCGTCTCCATGGGTTCGTAATGCTCGGGGAAAGGCCCTTCGTTCAACCATTCGCAGGCGAAGAAATGCCCACGTCCGGTCTGGGTGACGATGAACGGACCCACCCCTTGCGAGGGCGGCGACGTGACCGGGAAATCGGGCACATCAGCGCCTGTCCAGCGCTCGCCGTTCCACCAGATGAACGCCTTGTTCGGTGCCCATGGGGTACCGTCGGGACGCGCCGAAGCGCGGTTATAGAGCAGTCGCCGATTCATCGGCCAGGCCCAGGCCCAGCCCAGGGTATTACCGGTGTTGTAGGGGTCCGAATTGTCGCGACGGGCCATCATGTTGCCCTGCTCGGGCCAGGCGCCGGAATAGATCCAGCAACCACAGGCGGTCGAGCCGTCCGCGCGCAATTCACTGAAATCCTGCAACTGCTCGCCTTTGCGCCGAATGACCTTGCCGCTGTCATCGGTAATGTCCGCCAGTGCGCGACCGTTGTACTCCATGGCCAGTTCGGATGCCTTGGGATACTGCGGCACCTTGTAGTTCCAACTCAGATTCAGGATCGGATCGGGGAAGGCACCACCCTCCTCCTGGTACATGAGCTTCAGGCGCAACATGACCTCACCCAGGATCTCCGTATCGGTCATGGCTTCGCCCGGGCCAGGCACGGCCCGCTCATGCCATTGCAACCAGCGCGCACTGTTGGTGATGGAGCCGTCATCCTCCGCAAAACAGGTGGTCGGCAACCGGAACACCTCGGTGGGGATCTGCGACGGGTCGACGTCGTGGTATTCACCGAAGTTTTTCCAGAACTCGCCTGTCTCCACGGTGAGCGGGTCCATGATCACCAGGAATTTAAGCTTCGACAGACCGTCCATGACCTTCGCCTTGTTCGGGAAAGCCGCCAGAATGTTGAAGCCCTGACAGAATGCGCCGGTCATCTTGCCCAGCGTCATGTCGTTGATGGCGTACAGCACGTCATAGATTGGCTCGGACAGCTTTGGCAGCCAGTCGTAGCACCAATTGTTTTCCTTGGTTGCCACATCGCCGTACCAATCCTTCATCAAACTGACGAAGAACCGCTCATAGAACTTCCAGTAGGAAACCTCGCCTTCGAGCAGCGGCAGCTTGATGCGGGTCTTCATGTAGTCCTCGTAGGACTGCAGATTCACCGACGGAAGATTCATGTAGCCCGGGAGCAGGTTGGACAGCAATCCGATGTCCGTAAGCCCCTGAATGTTGGAATGCCCGCGCAGCGCATTCACCCCGCCACCCGGCATTCCCATGTTGCCCAGCAACAGCTGGACCATGGCTCCGCAGCGGATTATCTGCGAGCCGATGGTGTGCTGCGTCCAGCCCAGAGCGTAGAGGATGGTCATGGTCTTGTCGGGCGCCGAAGTGGTCGCCATCAGGTCCCAGAGCTCAAGCACCTTTGCCTTGGGCATGCCGCAGATGTTTTCCACCTGATCGACGCTGTAGCGGCTGTAATGCTGACGCATCAGTTGCAGGACACAGCGTGGATGCTGCAGCGTTGGGTCGGTCCGGGCAAAGCCGTTTTCGTCCAGCTCGAAATTCCAGGTTTCCCGGTCGTAGGTTCGATCAGCCGGGTTATAACCGGTGAACAATCCTTCCTCGAAACCAAACCCTTCGGCCACGATCAGGCTGGCGTCGGTGTACTCGCGCACGTACTCATGTGCATAGCGCTCGGTTTCGATCAGGTAGTTGATGAACCCGCCGAGAAACACGATATCCGTGCCAGTACGAAGCCAGGCGTGATAGTCCGCTACTGCGGTGGTGCGATTGAAGCGTGGGTCAATCGAAATAAGGACAGCATTGCTGCGCTGTTTGGCATGCATGACCCAGCGGAAGCCCACCGGATGCGCTTCAGCCGAATTGCCGCCCATCGACAGGATGACATTGGCGTTGGCAATGTCGGTCCAGTGATTCGTCATGGCACCGCGACCAAATGTTGGGGCAAGACCTGCCACCGTTGGTCCGTGTCAAACGCGAGCCTGGTTGTCTATTTTGAGGATGCCAAGCGCTCGGGTGATCTTCTGCGTGAGATAGGCCGTCTCGTTGGTACAGGCCGAAGCCGCTACCATCGATGTGGTCATCCAGCGGTTGACCAGCCGGCCCTGCTCGTCATGCGTCTCGAAATTCCGGTCGCGGTCATCTTTCATGTGCCGGGCGATACGCGCGAAGGCCTCGTCCCAGCTGATGCGCTTCCACTCATTGGTGTAAGGCTCACGGACCTCAGGGTATTTGACCCTCGATTCGCTCTTGATGAAGTCGAGAACACCTGCGCCGCGTGGGCAAAGCGAACCGCGGCTGACCGGGTGATCCGGATCGCCTTCGACGTGGTAGATCTCGTCGATCACGTTGATCGCGCCGTCGCCACGGGAGTAAAGCAGCATGCCGCAGCCTACTGAGCAGTAGGTGCAGATATTGCGGGTCATTTTTGCGCCGGTCAGCTTGAAGTGACGAATCGACGCGAAGGCTTCATCAGGCGCAAATCCCATCATGGCCATGCTCGACGCGCCTACACCAGCCGCACCGAACTTCAGGAACTGTCGCCGGGATACTCGCACGGTCATCGGTATCTCCTGTTACTTATTGTGTCTGTCCATCTAACAGGTGGACTGGACCGCTCTGGAATGGTTCCTCCAGAGGGACAGACGGGCGTCACAGTCGTTACGCTTAAAAGGCTAGTTCAGGACCTCGACCATCAACAGGTCACCCGTCGCGTCACTGGCGCGCAGCGAGGTCTTTTAACAGTTGAGCCGAGAGAGTCTGGCGGGTCGCAGGGTAATCGGCCCAGGGATCGTGCTTCAGGTTGTCGAGGCGCTCATGCAGGTTGAGGATATTCCATTGATCGGCGCCGCTGATCTGCTGCAGTTCCTCCCGGGCGATGGGTACGGAAACCGGCAAACCGGGCCGTGCCCGCGCGGAAAAGGCCGCAACCGTGCTCGCGCCCCTCTGGTTGCGCAGGTAGTCGACGAAGATCTTGCCGACCCGGTTCTTCGGCCCCATCTTCGCGACGATTTGCTCCGGCGCCTCCTTTGCCAACCGGACCGTAACGCCACGGGCAAATTCATTGGCGCAATCCCAGCTGTGACGACGGTCGATGGGCACGACTACGTGTACGCCCCGGCCTCCGCTGGTTTTGAGCAAGGCCCGAAGACCGAGTTCGTCGAGCAGATCGAGGGTCATGCAGGTGGCTTGCACCATGCTCGACCATGGCAGTTCCGGGTCGGGATCAAGATCGAAAACGACCCGGTCCGGCTTGTCGATCCGATCGCTACGCGCATTCCAGGTGTGGAACTCGATGGTGCCCATCTGCACAGCCTCAATCACGGCAGTCACGCTGTCCGCCTGGATCAGACGGGCGTGTTCGGGATCCAGTGATTTATCCAGCACGCGCATGTGGGGCATTTTCAAACGTCCACAGTGACGCTGGAAAAAGCTTTCACCGGGGACGCCCTCCGGAGCGCGAACAATCGACAGCGGCCGCTTGGCCAACTGAGGCGTCAGCCATTCACCGACTGCCAGGTAGTATTCAGCGAGCTGCAGCTTGGTGGCGCCGCTGGCCGGGTCGATGACCCGCTGCGGATTACTGATGCCGATACCGCCCACATCGGGGCGGCTTTTGGCCGCCTTCTCAGCCATGCGCAATCCTCATGGGCTCAGCTCGCCTTCTTGCTGCTGGATTTGCTGGCTGCCGGTTTGCTGGTACTCGTCTTGCGTGCCGTCGAGGTTTTGCTGGTTGAAGACTTACTGGCAGTCGATTTGGCTGGAGCCTTGGCTTTGCTCGCCGCAGATTTGCTCATAGTCCGCTTGGCCGGTGCCGCGGCCTCTTCGCTGTCATCCTCGTCGACTGCTTCCGCCGGCGCAGCGTTCTTGGCTGACGACTTGCCGGCCAGGCTGCGCTTGAGCAGCTCGGTCAGATCGATGACATCGGCGCTGCGACGATCCACTGCTTCTTCCGGCCCACCCACGGCTTCGAGCTTGCCTTCTCGGGCCTTGGTCTCCACCAGATCCATGATCTGATCCTGAAAGGTGTCCTTGTACTGCTCGGGGTTCCAGTCTTCGCTCATGTCCTCGACCAACCGCTTGGCCATGTCGAGTTCCTTGGGATTAAGGTCGGGGTTGAGCGCTTCGTCCTTCATCTCAAGGTATTCCACGCCGCGCACCTCATCGGCCCAGCGCAAGGTATTCATGACCAGGGCCTTGCCCAGCGGCATCACAACCGCCAAATGCTGCTTGTTGCGTAGCACAACATTGGCGATGCCGACCTTACCGGTCTGCTCCAGGGTTTCGCGGAGCAATGCATAGACCTTTTCACCCCGTCGATCCGGGGTGAGGTAATACGGCGTAGCGATGTACAGGAAAGAAATGTCCTTGGCATCGACAAAGGCAACGATATCGACCGTCTGCGTGGCTTCAGGGTGGGCCGATTTGATTTCATCATCACTGATGACGACGTAATTACCCTTTTCGTATTCCACGCCTTTGACGATGTTCTCGCTCTCGATGTCTTCCCCGGTGGTCTTGTTGATGCGCTTGTAGCCGACCCTGTCCATGCTGCGTTTATCCAGCCAGTCGAAATCGATACCCTGCCGGGTCGTAGCCGGTACAAGCGCGACGGGGATGTGAACGAGGCCGAAACTGACGGCGCCTTTCCAGATCGTACGGGGCATATGCCTTCCCTCCTGTCGACAGTTCGTTCGGTCAGCCGTTGAGCACAGTGCCGCCGTTGACATGAATAACTTGTCCGCTGACGTAGGACGAGTCGCTGCTGGCGAGATACACGTATGCCGGCGCCACTTCATCAGGCTGCCCCGGACGCTCCATAGGCACGTTGGCGCCGAATTTCTTCACCTTTTCTTCATCGAACGTCGACGGAATCAGTGGCGTCCAGATCGGCCCAGGCGCTACTCCGTTCACGCGGATTCCGCGGTCGGCGATGTTGATCGACAGCGAGCGGGTAAATGATGTGATTGCGCCCTTGGTCGACGAGTAGTCCAACAGATGCGGGCTGCCCTTGTAGGCGGTAACCGAGGTCGTGTTGATGATGGAGGCGCCTTTTTTCAGATGCGGCAGTGCGGCCTTGGTCATCTGAAACATGCCGAAGATGTTGGTGCGGAAGGTTTTCTCCCACTGCTCTTCGCTGATGTCCTCGAGCTTTTCCTGCGGATGCTGCTCGGCTGCGTTGTTGACCAGGATGTCGAGCTTGCCGAACGCGCTCAGCGTTTCATCGATCACCTTGCGGCACACATCGCGGTCCGCTACGTCGCCTGCAAACGTCAGGCATTTGCGCCCCTGCTCTTCCACTACGCGCTTGGTTTGCTCGGCGTCCTGGTGCTGATCCAGATAAAGAATCGCCACGTCAGCGCCTTCGCGGGCAAATAACACCGCGACAGAGCGTCCGATACCACTGTCGCCACCGGTAATGATCGCAACCTTGCCCGTGAGCTTGCCGGCGGCCTTGTATTCTTCGCCACGGTACTCGGGGCGAGGGCTCATCTCGCTTTCCTTGCCAGGCTCCGGTTGCTGTTGAGGTGGGAGCGTCTGGTTTTCGTCGGGCATGCTGGATCCTCCGTAAGAGCCTGAAAGCTGTATTCGGAGGACTTGACGGCGGAAGGAAAAGTTTCTGTGAAGCGATGAGAGGCCCCTGAACAGGGGCCTCGGTCAATCAGTCGACGCGCAGTGCGACCCGACCACGCGGAGCACCACTCTCAACATACTCGTGCGCTGCCACCACCTCGTCGAAGGTGAATACTTTGTCGACCTGCGGAGTGACCAGACGATCGGCCGTGAGCTGGTTGATGTGCAGCAAGGCACGCTCGACTGCATCGCGGTTCTGCTCGATGCCCAGTTCGGGCTGGCCAGTGAAATCGCACAGGCAATGCAGGAAGAACTTGAAGTTCTTCTTGAACGCCGCACAAGCCGGAAACGCTGTCTCGTTGCCGCCGTTGAGCCCGTAAAGGATCAGCTTGCCGCGCGGTGCGATCACGTCGCCCAGCAGCTTCATCTGCGAGCCGCCGCAACCGTCGAGTACGACTTCCACGCCAGCCCCACCGGTGATCTTCTGCAGCCGCCCGACCAGATCTTCCTCTTCGGTAACGATGACCGTCTCGGCACCCAACTCACGCAGGAAGTCGCGATCCTCAGCCGTCTCGCAGGTGGCGATCACACGTCCGCCAAGTGCTTTCGCCAGCTGCACCGCAGAAGGCCCGGTGCAATGCCGCGCCTGGGTGACCAGCACGTATTGTCCAGGCTCGAGCTGAGCAAGTTCGATCAGCGCGAAATAAGACACCAGCGCCGGCGTGTAATGGACGCTGGCCTCAGCTGCGCTGAGCATCTCCGGATAGTGCACCAGCGACGTTTGCGGCAGCAGAACCTGCTCGCCATAGAGCGGGTACTGGTTGAGATCGTGCGCAGGGAAGCTGGCAACACGATCACCCACCGCGAAACCATCTACATCATCACCTACCGCCAACACCTCGCCGGCGATCTCGCTGCCCAGCCCTGCCGGGAGCTTGGCGTGACGCGGAGCCAAGTCCTGCCGCCAGAGTACGTCGTTCCAGCTGATGCCGATCGCTTTCACGTCGACAAGCACCTCGCCCGGGCCAGGCTTTGGCACGTCGCGCTGCTCATAACGCAGCACTTCGGCTGGCCCGAACTGGTGGAAACGGATGATGCGGGACATTGAAAGACCCCTCGATTACTACTGTGTCAGTGACTCTATCTGCACCGCCGGAACAACTCCAGCGCCGATCCCTGCATTCCGCTCGATAGTCGCCATGCGTGGGAATGATGATGAGCTGTATGTAAACCTGCGCCACAGACTGCAGGTTTGTGTAATTCCAAAGCTGAAATGGACATGCCGGCGTCACTCCGATCTGTCTAGAATGCAACCGCAACCCTCCAGAAGGTCAGCCGCGCCTTTGTCTGACCACAGCTTGAAGTGAATGGCATGAACCGCAACGACCTTCGCCGCGTGGATCTGAACCTGCTTATCGTCTTCGAAACGCTGATGCATGAGCGCAGCGTGACTCGCGCCGCTGAAAAGCTGTTTCTTGGGCAGCCCGCCATCAGTGCCGCCCTGGCTCGCCTGCGTACGTTGTTTGACGACCCGCTGTTCGTGCGCACCGGGCGCAGCATGGAGCCCACCGCACGCGCGCAAGAGATCGCCGGGTTGCTGTCGCCAGCGCTGGATTCGATCTCCACGGCCGTCAGCCGCGCCTCGGACTTCAACCCGGCCACCAGCGAACTGGTGTTTCGCATCGGCCTGACCGATGAGGTGGAATTTGCCCTGCTGCCGCAATTGCTCAGGCGCGTCCGTGCCGAAGCGCCGGGCGTGGTGCTGGTAGTGCGTCGTGCCAATTACCTGTTGATGCCGGGCCTGCTTGCCTCGGGCGAGATCTCGGTGGGGGTCTGCTACACCGAGGAACTGCCGGCCAACGCCAAGCGCAAGGTATTGCGCAGGCCGAAACCCATGTTGCTGCGTGCTGACAGCATCCCTGGCCGTATGACGATGGAAGACTACTGCTCGCGCCCGCACGCCATGGTTTCCTTTGCTGGCGACCTGAACGGCTATATCGATGACGAGTTGGCGCTGCACGGCTGCAAGCGAAAGGTCGTGCTGGCGGTGCCGCAGTTCAACGGGTTGGCGAGCCTGCTGGCCGGAACCGACCTGGTCGCGACCATGCCGGACTATGCCGCTGCGGCGCTTGCCGCCAACGGTGGCGTGCGGGCCGAGCCGCTGCCATTCGAGACCAGCCAGGACTTCGAGCTGTCCATGGCCTGGCGCGGCGCTCAGGACAACGATCCCGCCGAGCGCTGGCTGCGCTCGCGCATCCAGATGTTCGTTGGCGATCCAGACAGTCTCTGAACCAACCCGGGTCGCGATAACGTTTAGCATCGGTTGCCGCTCGGGCGCCGATTCCCCCTGTAGCTGCAACCGATCGCCCCTTTCCTCTCCACTGCTCCTTGTGTGCCCTTGCGGCTAGTGCTTGGTGTCGCTGGGTAGTCTGAAGCTCAGCCGCGGTTTTGCTGTCGGCGCCATCAATGACAAATGCTGCAACATCATCGCGGATGATATTTACATTCGCCTCGTTCGATTTCTGCTTGCAAAGGCCAGCCCCCACACTCCCGCCATCGATAAAAACCCGAGTTGCGGAGTCAAGCATGGATCGTTCACTCAAAGCTTTGCGTTACCCATTGGTTGCGGTTGCTGCCGCCCTTGTAGGCGCATGCGGTAAAGCGCCCGAAGCCACCGAAGCGGCCATGCCGGCCCCCGCCGTCAGTGTTGCCGAGGTCATCGAACAGAAGGTGACCGAATGGGACGAGCTCACCGGCCGCCTGGAAGCGCCCGAATCGGTCGATATTCGTCCACGCGTGTCGGGCTTCATCGACAAGGTCGCGTTCGAAGAAGGCTCGCTGGTGAAGAAAGGCGATCTGCTGTTTCAGATCGACCCGCGCCCGTTCGAAGCGCAGGTCAAACGCTTGCAGGCCGAGTTGCAACAGGCTCGCGCCACTGAGCGCCGGACCGCAAGCGAAGCCGAGCGCGGTGAGCGACTGCGCGCCAACAATGCCATTTCCGCCGAACTGGCTGACGCGCGAGCCAGCGCCGCCAGCGAAGCGAAGTCCGCTGTCGCCGCCATCCAGGCTCAGCTCGATGCCGCCAAGCTGGATCTCGGGTTCACCCGCGTCACCGCCCCCATCGATGGCCGCGTAGGTCGTGCGCTGATTACAGCGGGCAACCTGGTCAATGCTGGCGAAGCCTTGCTGACGACGCTGGTCTCCACCGACAAGGTCTATGCCTACTTCGAGGCGGACGAACGCACCTACCTGAAGTATCGCGAACTCGCCCGTGACGGTGAGCGTGGCGACGAGACACCGGTGTACCTCGGGCTCTCCAGCGAGGAAGGACACCCTCATCTGGGGCACATGGACTTCATCGACAATCAGGTCGACCCACGCACCGGCACCATTCGCGGACGCGCCGTGTTCGATAACCGTGGCGGGCGCTTCACTCCCGGTCTCTACGCCCGCCTGAAGCTGGTCGGTAGCGCCACCTACGACGCCGTCCTGATCAAGGATGTCGCGGTCGGAACCGATCTTGGGAAGAAGTTCGTCCTGGTCCTCGGGGAAGACGACACTGTCAACTATCGCGCCATCGAGCTGGGTCCGAAGCTGGAGGGCCTGCGCATCGTTCGTAGCGGTCTGGAGGAAGGTGAAACCATCGTCGTCAACGGCCTGCAGCGCGTGCGACCCGGTAATGCCGTACAGCCAGAGGACGTACCGATGGCAGATGCGGACACCCTCGCCGCGCTGAAAGAACAGAGCCGTGCCATATCGGCAGCGATGAACCCGCAGGTGGTCGACCGGCCCCTGGCGCGAGGGCCGAGCAGTTGACGTTCAGCACGTCCCACTGACCGGCGCCT
Source organism: Pseudomonas sp. 9Ag (assembly GCF_902506445.1). Lineage (NCBI taxonomy): Bacteria > Pseudomonadati > Pseudomonadota > Gammaproteobacteria > Pseudomonadales > Pseudomonadaceae > Pseudomonas > Pseudomonas sp. 9Ag. Next base: position 1,404,333 of record NZ_LR733836.1, on the reverse strand, counting down.
AGGCGCCAACTCAAACAAAACCGATTCCGTCAGGGCACGTCGCGCGTGCCCTCTCCCCCGGAGTGCGTCATGAATTTCTCCCAGTTCTTTATCCAGCGGCCGATCTTCGCCGCGGTGCTATCACTGATCATCCTGATCGGTGGCGCCATATCGCTGTTCCAGCTGCCGATCAGCGAATATCCCGAAGTCGTGCCACCGACTGTGGTGGTGCGCGCCAGCTTCCCAGGCGCCAACCCGAAAGTGATCGGCGAAACCGTCGCGTCCCCCCTCGAACAGGCCATCACCGGTGTCGAGGGCATGCTCTACATGTCGTCCCAGGCAACCGCTGACGGCAAGCTGACCCTGACCATCACGTTTGCGTTGGGAACCGATCTGGATAACGCCCAGGTGCAGGTGCAGAACCGCGTCACGCGTACCCAGCCGACGTTGCCGACCGAAGTGCAGCGCCTTGGCGTGACGGTGGACAAGGCCTCGCCGGACCTGACGATGGTGGTGCACCTGACATCGCCAGACGAGCGCTACGACATGCTCTATCTGTCCAACTATGCGGCGCTCAACGTCAAGGACGAGCTGGCGCGGCTGGACGGAATTGGCGATGTGCAGCTGTTCGGCATGGGTGATTATTCGCTGCGCGTCTGGCTCGATCCGAACAAAGTCGCCTCGCGCAACCTCACCGCAACCGACGTGGTTAACGCGATCCGCGAGCAGAACCGTCAGGTCGCTGCGGGTTCGCTGGGTGCGCCACCCGCGCCGGGCGCGACGGACTTCCAACTGTCGATCAACACACAGGGCCGGCTGGTCAGCGAAGAAGAGTTCGAGAACATCATCATTCGCGCCGGCGAAGACGGTTCGATCACCCGCCTGCGGGACGTCGCGCGTATCGAACTGGGTTCCAGCCAATACGCACTGCGTTCCTTGCTCAACAACCAGCCCGCCGTGGCCATCCCGGTTTTCCAGCGCCCTGGCTCGAACGCAATCGAAATCTCCGACTCAGTGCGTGCTCGCATGGCCGAGCTGAAGAAGGACTTCCCTGAAGGCGTGGACTACGAAATCGTCTACGACCCAACCATCTTCGTGCGCGGTTCCATCGAGGCGGTGGTGCATACCCTGCTTGAAGCGATTGTGCTTGTGGTGCTGGTCGTGATTCTGTTCTTGCAGACCTGGCGCGCGTCGATCATCCCGCTGGCCGCCGTACCGGTCTCACTCATCGGCACTTTTGCCGTGATGCACATGCTGGGTTTCTCACTCAATGCGCTGTCACTGTTCGGCCTGGTGCTGGCAATCGGCATCGTGGTGGATGACGCCATCGTGGTGGTGGAGAACGTCGAGCGGAATATCGGCCTCGGCAAGTCGCCGGTGGAAGCCACCAAGCAGGCGATGAAGGAAGTGACCGGGCCGATCATCGCCACGGCGCTGGTGCTCTGCGCGGTGTTCATCCCGACTGCCTTCATCTCGGGCCTTACCGGGCAGTTCTATCAACAGTTTGCCCTGACCATTGCGATCTCCACGGTGATCTCGGCCTTCAACTCCCTGACCCTGTCGCCAGCGTTAGCGGCCGCGTTGCTGCGCAGCCATGACGCGCCAAAAGACGGCTTCTCACGCCTGCTGGACAAGCTGTTCGGCGGCTGGCTGTTCGCCCCCTTCAACCGGGTATTCGAACGCGCCAGCCACGGCTACGTCGGTGCGGTTAAACGCATTCTGCGTGGCAGCGGCATCGCCCTGGTGGTTTATCTCGGCCTGGTCGGACTCGGCTATATGGGCTTCGCCAGCACACCGACCGGTTTCGTGCCGCCGCAGGACAAGCAGTACCTGGTGGCCTTTGCGCAACTGCCGGATGCCGCCACGCTGGATCGCACTGAAGACGTCATCAAACGCATGTCACAGATCGCTGCCGAGCATCCCGGTGTCGAGAACACCGTGGCCTTCCCTGGCCTGTCGATCAACGGATTCACCAACAGCCCGAACAGCGGCATCGTCTTCACCCCGCTCAAGCCCTTTGATGAGCGCAGTGATCCTTCGCTGTCCGCCAACGCCATCGCGGCTGATCTGAACAGCCAGTTCGCGCAAATTCAGGACGCCTTTATCGCGATCTTCCCGCCGCCACCGGTACAAGGCTTGGGCACCATCGGCGGCTTCCGTGTGCAGGTGCAGGACCGCGGCAATCTTGGCTACGAAGAGCTGTACAAACAGGTGCAGAACGTCATCGCCAAGAGCGCGGACTATCCCGAACTGGCCGGGCTGTTTACCAGCTATCAGGTCAACGTGCCGCAGATCGATGCCGACATCGACCGGGAAAAAGCCAAGACCCACGGGGTGGCTATCGATCAGATCTTCGACACCATGCAGGTCTACCTTGGCTCGCTGTATGCCAATGACTTCAACCGTTTTGGTCGCACCTATCAGGTCAACGTCCAGGCCGAGCAGAAGTTTCGCCTGACGCCCGACCAGATCGGCCAGCTGAAGGTGCGCAACAACCGTGGCGAGATGGTCCCGCTGTCGACCTTCGTCAAGGTCAGCGACAGTTCCGGCCCGGATCGGGTGATGCACTACAACGGCTTCCTGACCGCTGAAATAAACGGCGCAGCCGCTCCTGGCTACAGCTCTGGCCAGGCCGAAGCGGCCATGGAACGGCTGCTGCAAGCCGAGCTGCCGAACGGCATGAGCTTCGAATGGACCGAGCTGACCTATCAGCAGATCCTCGCGGGGAACACTGCAATGTTCGTCTTCCCGCTCTGCGTGCTGCTGGCCTTCCTGGTATTGGCGGCGCAGTACGAGAGCTGGAGCTTGCCATTGGCGGTGATCCTGATCGTACCTATGACACTGCTCTCGGCCATCACCGGGGTGATCTTGTCGGGCGGCGACAACAATGTGTTTACCCAGATCGGCCTGATCGTGCTCGTCGGCCTGGCGTGCAAAAACGCGATCCTGATCGTCGAGTTCGCCAAGGACAAACAGGAAGAAGGCATGGATCGCCTATCCGCTGTGCTTGAGGCCTGCCGCCTACGGCTGCGCCCGATCCTGATGACCAGCTTCGCGTTCATCATGGGTGTGGTGCCGTTGGTGCTCTCTTCGGGAGCAGGCGCCGAGATGCGTCATGCCATGGGTGTTGCAGTGTTCAGCGGCATGCTTGGCGTGACCTTTTTCGGGCTGTTGCTGACGCCGGTGTTCTACCTGGTCATTCGCGCCTTCGTCGAACGGCGCGCGGAGAAAAAAGCAGTAGTGAAGGAGGTGCACGCATGAAGGCTGTTATTACCACTCCACTACTGCTTGCCGCCGCTCTTGCGTTGAGTGCCTGCGCAGTGGGGCCGGACTACCGCGCGCCAGATGTCGCTCGGGCGCACATCGAACGGGCTGCGGCGACTGGCTTCGATCAGTCGCGTTTTCAAGCGGCCTGGTGGCGCCAGTTCGATGACCCGACGCTGGATGCTCTGGTGGGTGAAGCATTGTCCGAGAACCGCGAACTGCGCATCGCATTCGCCCGGCTCCGCGCCGCTCGTTCCATTCGCGATGACGTGACCAATGATCGCTTCCCTACCGTAACCGCAGGGGCCAGCGCCGAATATGGCGAGGCTCAGCAGCCGGGATTCGGCGAGGAGCGCAGCAGCATCGAGCGCTACGATCTTGGGCTGGACATGGCCTGGGAACTCGACCTGTTCGGCCGAGTTCAGCGGCGCATCGAAGCCAGCGAGGCACAGAGCGAAGCCGCGGAAGCCGAGCAGTATCAACTACAGGTCAGCCTGATTGCCGAACTGGTCAATGCCTATGGCCAGCTTCGCGGGGCGCAACTGCGTGAACAAATTGCTAGGGAAAACCTCGAGAACCAGCGCAATTCGCACCGTCTGACTGAGCAATTGCGCGACGCGGGCGTGGGTAGCGAGCTTGATGTGCTGCGCGCCGACGCTCGGCTAGCAGCGACCCAGGCCAGCTTGCCGCAACTGCAGGCACAGCAGACCCGGGCAACCAATCGCATCGCGACCCTGCTCGGCCAGCGCGCCGACAAACTCAGCGTCGACCTGACGCCGCGCGATTTGCCTGCCATTGCCAAGGCTCTGCCGATTGGTGACCCCACCGAACTGCTACGTCGGCGACCGGACATTCTCGCAGCCGAACGGCAGCTGGCAGCGGCCACTGCCAACGTGGGCGTAGCGACGGCTGATCTGTTTCCGCGGGTAAGCCTGAGCGGTTTTCTGGGTTTCATCGCTGGACGCGGTTCGCAGATCGGTTCAAGCGCGGCGCAGGCCTGGGGTGTAACGCCGAGCATCAGCTGGGCTGCGTTCGACATGGGCAGCGTTCGCGCCAGGCTGCGCGGTGCAGAAGCAGACGCCGAAGGTGCGTTGGCCAGTTATGAGCAGCAGGTCCTGCTGGCGCTGGAGGAATCGGAAAACGCGTTCAGCGACTATGCGCGCGCCCAGGAGCGACTGCTCGCACTGCTGCGGCAGTCCGGCGCCAGTCGCGCGGCAGCGGAGCAAGCGGCAATCCGCTACCGGGAAGGCACGGTGGACTTTCTGGTGCTACTGGATGCCGAGCGCGAGCGTCTGGCGGCGGAGGATGCGCAGGCGCAGGCCGAAGTCGAGGTCTATCGCGGCGTCGTGGGCCTCTACAAGGCACTTGGCGGCGGTTGGCAGCTCGCCAGCAACTGACGGGAAGTCTCTCTGCGCCGCTGAATGGCGGCGCAGAGCAGTCGCTCTCAGCGGCCAAAGTGTGACCTGTTGCAACTCCCGCTCCCTCAATTATGAATTCTGTGAGAAAGCCCTTTTTACGGTGCGGCTTATTTGGCATAACGCTTCATTGAAGCTCAATCACATCCGTCTCCCGGATGTCATGCCAACCCACCAAAAATAAAGAGCCTTTTCATGATCAAGCCGATCATCACCCTCGCTGGCCTGGTGCTGGCGTTGACCGCAACCGCGGTCGAAGCTGAGCCGATCGTCATCAAGTTCTCGCACGTCGTCGCTGAAGACACCCCGAAAGGCAAGGGTGCCCTGCTGTTCAAGAAACTGGTTGAAGAGCGTCTACCCGGCCAGGTGACCGTCGAGGTTTATCCCAACTCGACACTGTTCGGTGATGCCAACGAGCTTGAAGCATTGGCCAACGACGAGGTGCAGCTGCTGGCGCCGTCGTTAGCGAAGTTCGAGAAGTACACCAAGCAGGTGCAAGTGTTCGACCTGCCATTCCTGTTCGACGACCTGGAGGCCGTCAACCGGTTCCAGAAGCGCGCCAAGGGCCGCCAATTGCTGCGCTCGATGGAAAAGGAAAACATCACTGGCCTGGCTTACTGGCACAACGGAATGAAGCAGCTATCGGCAACGAAGGCGCTGTTGCAGCCGAGCGATGCCATGGGGCTGGCGTTCCGTATCCAACCCTCAGCCGTTCTGGAATCGCAATTCTCCCAGGTAGGCGCAGCCACCAAGAAGATTCCGTTTGCCGAGGTCTACACCTCGTTGCAGAACGGCACCGTCCAAGGGGCAGAAAATCCCTGGTCGAACATCTACAGCAAGAAGATGCACACCGTGCAGCCCTACATCACCGAATCCAATCATGGCGTGCTCGACTACATGCTGGTGAGCAATACGCGGTTCTGGTTTGGCATACCGCATCAGCTGCGTACCGAGCTGGAAGGCATCATCGACGAGGTCACCTTCGAGGTGAACCGTGCCGCGGAAGAAGCCAACCAGGCCGACCGTGAGCGGATCCGCAAAGCGGGCACCTCGGAGATCATCGAACTGACGCCTGAACAACGCGAAGCCTGGCGCGAAGCCATGCGACCGGTGTGGCAAGAATTCGAACCGGTGATTGGCGCTGACATCATCAAGGCGGCGCAAACGGTCAATCGCAAGCAGCGCAACTGATTACTTCCCGCCTTTCCTCCCAGCCGCGGCAGCAACGCCGCGGTTTGCCAACGCCGCTCGGCGAGTCCATAAGTTCTTTAGCCTTCTACTAACCTCTCAGCGTGCAGCCTGCTCGCCGGAAGGCGGTTTGCACTCACGCGTTCGTTGGTCAGCGCTCTGACGCCTCCAGTACGGGTTCGAAATCCAGCTGCGCTTCTTCCCATCCGCCGCCTAGCGCCGCGATCAGTTGAACGCTGGCGGCGAGCTGATCACCCAGCAGCGTCAGATAGGTCCGCTCGTTGTTCAGCGCACTGGTTTGCACGGTGGCAACGCTGAGGAAGTCCACGGTGCCCGCGCGATACTGGTTCTGGATCAGGCGCAGCGATTCCTGCGCGGCCTCCAGCGCTTGTCGCTGAACCACGGCCTCAGCCGCGAGAACACGCAGTTGCACCAGGTTGTCCTCGACCTCACGGAAGCTGTCGAGCACCGTCTGGCGATAGTTGGCCACTGTCAGGTCATAGTTGGCTTCGGCAGCTTCGAGGTCAGCGCGACGGCCACCAAAATCAAGCAATGTGACTGCCAGCTGCGGACCGAGCGACCAGAAGCGGTTGGGAAGGCTGATCAGGTCAGTAAAACTGCTGTTTCGATAGCCACCGCTCGCGCTCAGTGTCAGGTCCGGGTACCAAGCTGCTTCGGCCACGCCGATCTGTGCATTGGCCGCGATCACCTGACGTTCGGCCGACGCGATATCCGGGCGACGTTCAAGCAATTGCGAAGGCAGTGCCAGCGGCACTGCCGGCAGCTCCGGAATCTCGTCGAGTTCGGCAATGTTCAGCTCTGCCGGCGGCACCCCGACCAGCACCGCAATAGCGTGCTCCATCTGAGCTCGCTGCCACTGCAAGTCGATGGCCTGAGCCTCGGTACTCCGGAGTTGGGTCAGTGCCTGGGTGACATCGGACTTCGGCACGATGCCTGCGCGATACTGGTTTTCCGTCAACCTCAACGAGCGAGCAAAGGCTTCGACCGTCTGATTCAGCAAACGCTGCTGTTCATCCATCACGCGCAATCGAAGGTAGGTCTGGACGAGCTCGGACTGCAGGCTCAAGCGGACAGCGGCCACGTCAGCTGCAGTGGCCTGCATATTGGCTCGGTTGGCTTCCAGATTGCGCCGCAGGCGACCCCATATATCCAGTTCCCAGGCCGCATCGAGCCCCACGCTATAACTCTCGCTGATGCCGCTGAAACTGCTGCCAGTCAATGCGGTAGATGAGGTCGAACTGCCCTGCCCGGCACGTGTTGCGCCAGCGCTGCTGCCTACCGCAGGAAACAGCTGTGATCGTGCCCCCATAACCAGTGCCCGCGCCTGGCGGTACTGCGCTTCAGCAGCCGCCAGATTCTGGTTGGAGACATTGAGGCGCCCAACCAAGGCATCCAATGCCACATCACCGTATAGCCGCCACCAATCACCGCGCTCCAGCACATCTGCCGGGTTGGCAACCTTCCAACCTTCGGCCTGCTTGAATTCAGCAGCCATTGGCAGCGCTGGGCGCTGGTAGTCAGGGCCCAAGGTGCAAGCGCCTAGGGAGAAAGCCATGCCGACAAGGGCCAGCTGGCGTAGGGCGTACTTCGAAAACAACTGACTCATAGCGGATTTTCCAGGGCGGCGTCGGTGCGGACACCGCGCCAGCTGTTGAATCGATGCCGCGCGCGGTCCAGATACAGGTAGACCACCGGCGTGGTGTAGAGCGTAAGGATCTGGCTGAGGATCAGGCCACCGATAATCGTCAGACCCAGCGGCTGGCGCATTTCCGCACCTTCGGCGCCGCCCATTAGCAATGGCAACGCACCGAGGATCGCCGCCATGGTGGTCATCAGGATCGGCCGAAAACGCAACAGGCAGGCCCGACGAATCGACTCATCCGGCGGCAGGTGCTCGTTACGTTCGAACTGCAGCGCCAGATCGATCATCAGAATCGCGTTCTTTTTTACTACCCCGATCAGCAGGAACAGCCCAAGCAAGGAAATCAGACTGAACTGCTCGCCCGTCAGGATAATTGCCAGCAACGCGCCGACCCCGGCAGAAGGCAGCGTGGAAAGGATCGTCAGCGGGTGGATATAACTCTCGTACAGCACGCCGAGCACGATGTAGACGAGCAGCAATGCTCCAAGAATCATGAACGGCTGGCTTTCTTGAGCGGCCTTGAAGACATCACCCGTGCCTCCCAGGCGCCCTTGGACTTCGCTCGGCAGCCCTATCGCCGCCACTGCGCGCTCGATAGCCCGCGTCGCTTGATCCAGGCTGACACCGGGCGCCAGATCGAAATCGATGCTCTCGGCAGCGAATTGCCCATCATGGCTGACCCGATCCTCCTCGAGACTCCGCTCGTAACGGGCAAAGGCCGAGAGCGGCACGCGTCGGCCGTCGCTGGTGATCACCTGGATCTGCTCCAACACTTCAGGGTGCTGGGCATAGCTCGGGTCGATTTCCATAACAACCCGGTACTGGTTGAGCGACTCGTAAATGGTGGATATCTGCCGTTGGCTGAAGGCGTTGTTGAGCAAGGTCGTCACCGTGCTCATGTCGATGCCAAGCCGCTTGGCCGCGTCACGGTCGATCTTCAGGCTGATCTGCTGGGCGCCCTCGCCTTCGTTGGCGTCGATACTGGTGAGCTCCGGCAAAGCCTTGAGCGCCTGGGTCACTTGCGGCACCCAGGTGCGCAGATCAGCCAGATCGCTGGCCAACAGGTTGTAGGAATACGCTGAACTGCTCTGCCGACCGCCACCAAATTGCAGATCCTGATCGGCCATCAGGAACATCCGACCACCCGGCACTTTTGGCTGGTTCTTGCGAATACGCTCAATCACTTTCTGCGCAGAAATCTTGCGCTCATCCAATGGCTTTAGCCGGACGATCATGAACGCATTGTTGATACCGCCCTGCCCGCCGATAAAGCCCGCCACGCTTTCCACGGCTGGGTCGGCCAGTACTGCCTTGCGGTAGGTTTCCATCTTTGGCTGCATGACCTGAAACGACAAGCCGTCGTCGCCGCGAATAAAGCCGGTCAGCTGGCCTGTGTCCTGCTGCGGCAGAAAGGTTTTCGGAACTTCGATGTACAGAAAAACGTTGAGCCCGATGGTCGCCAGCAGCGTAATCAGGGTGATCCGATGATGGCGCAGCGCCCAGCCGAGAGACCTGTCGTAATGGCCTAACAGCCATTGGTGGGCATTGTGACTCCAGCGATGCAGGCGCCCGTCATGCTCAGGCTGGTGGGGTTTGAGCCAACGTGCGCAAAGCATGGGTGTCAGGGTCAGCGAGACCAGCAACGACACCAGAATGGCGGCCGCCAGGGTGATGGAGAACTCTCGGAAAAGCCGTTCGACAAGGCCGCCCATGAACAGAATCGAGACGAATACCACCACCAGCGACAGGTTCATCGACAGCAAGGTGAAGCCAACCTCACGGGTGCCGATATAGGCGGCGCGCATCGGCGGCACACCCTGGTCGATATGTCGTGCAATGTTTTCCAGGACCACGATGGCGTCATCGACCACCAGCCCAGCGGCGAGGATCAAGGCCATCAGCGATAGCACGTTGAGCGAAAAACCGAACAGGTACATCACGGCAAAGGTGCCAACCAGCGATACCGGCACCGCCAGCGCCGGGATCAACGCGGTCCGCACTTTGCCGAGGAACTGGAACACAAGAACGATCACCAGCCCGACAGCAATCAGCAAGGTTCGCTCGGCCTCATGCAGGGTGGCGCGGATCACCGGTGAGCGATCCATTGCGACGGCCATGTTGACACTGCCCGGCACGATCGCCTGCAGAGCCGGCAGCTCGTTACGAATTCCCTCGATGGTTTCGATGATGTTGGCGCCGGCCTGGCGGTTTATGACCAGCAGCACGGCGCGGTCGTTGTTGAAGAAGCCGTCGTTGTAACGATCTTCCACCCCGTCCCTGACCTTCGCGACATCGCTCAGGCGAAGTGCTGCGCCGTCCTGATAGCGAATGATCAGCGGCAGGTAATCTGCGGCTTCATGCAGCTGGTCACTGGCCTGCACCTGCCAGTGGCGGTCGTCGTCTTCGACCATCCCTTTGGGTCGCCGAACATTCGCGTTGGCGATGGTCTGGCGGACCTCATCGAGTGAAACGCCGTACTGTTCCAGTTGCTGTGGTTGCAGCTCGACCCGGACGGCAGGCAGCGAACTCCCTCCCACCTGCACCTCGCCAACCCCAGGGACCTGCGATAGCTTCTGCGCCAGAATCGTCGAGCCGATGTCGTATAGCTGCCCCTTGTCGAGCACGTCGGACGTCAGCGACAACACCATGATCGGTGCCTGGGCTGGGTTGATTTTGCGGTAGCTCGGCATGCTGCGCATCCCGCTGGGCAGCAGATTGCGCGAGGCATTGATCGCCGCCTGCACATCGCGGGCGGCACCGTTGATATCCCGCTCCAGGTCGAACTGGATGACGATGCGGGTCTGCCCCTGGCTGCTGCGACTGCTCATCTGGCTGACGCCTGCGATGCTTCCGAGGGAGCGCTCCAGCGGCGTCGCCACGCTCGAAGCCATGATTTCGGGGCTGGCACCGGGCAGGCTTGCCTGCACGGTGATCACCGGAAAATCCATGTTTGGCAGTGGCGAAACCGGTAAGAGACCAAAGCTGACGCTGCCCAGCAGCAGGATCGCCAGGCTCAGCAACATGGTCGCGACCGGGCGCGCGATGAAGGGGGCCGAGAGGTTCATGGCTGCGGGTCGCCGCCAACCGGGGAAGTCTGCTCTGCTGCCAGGGTCATGTACGCACTTCCTGCACAGGCCGCTGCTTGCGGCCGAACCGGTTGCCCAGTCGATCAAAGAACAGGTAGATCACGGGCGTGGTGAACAGCGTCAGCAGCTGACTGAGCAGCAGGCCGCCAACCAGTACCAGGCCCAGCGGCTGGCGCAGCTCGGCACCGGAGCCTGATGCCAGCATCAGCGGCACCGCACCGAACAATGCCGCCAGGGTCGTCATCAGGATGGGCCTGAAACGCAGCAACGCCGCACGGTAGATCGCATCCTGCGGGCTCATGCCTTGGTGGCGCTCGGCCTCCAGCGCGAAGTCGATCATCATGATGGCGTTTTTCTTGACGATGCCGATCAGCAGGATGATCCCAATGATCGCAATCAGCCCCAGGTCGTTGCCCGTCAGCAGCAAAGCCAGCAAGGCGCCGACCGCAGCCGACGGCAGCGTCGAGAGAATGGTGATCGGGTGGATATAGCTCTCGTAAAGCACACCGAGCACGATGTACATGGTCACGACTGCCGCCAAAATCAGCAGCAATGTGCTCGACAAAGACGCGCGGAAGGCTTCAGCCGCGCCCTGGAACCGGCTCTGGATTCCTGCCGGCAAATCGATCTGTGCCTCGACGCTTTCGATGACTTCCACCGCCTTACCTAACGAAACGCCATCAGCCAGATTGAACGACAACGTGACGGCCGGGAACTGACCAATGTGATTGATCAGCAGGGGTGCGCTACGTTGTTGCAGCGTTGCCAGGCTGGACAGCCGAACCGGGGTTCCGCTCTCGCTCTGCACGTACAGCTGCTCCAGCGCCTGCGCGCCAAGGCGGTTGTTTGCCTCTGCTTCGAGCACAACGCGGTACTGGCTGGCCTGGGTGAAGATCGTTGAAATCTGCCGTTGGCCGAAGGCGTCGTACAGCGCATCGGTTATCGCCGATATTTCGATCCCCAAGCGGGCCGCGGCATCTCTGTCGATATCCAGGAAGATCTGCAACCCGTCACTCTGCAGGTCGCTGGCCACATCGGTCAGCTCCGGGCGCTCACGCAACGCTGCCACCAGGCGTGGCGTCCACTCCTGCAACAGCTCACCATCGGGTGACTCCAGGCTGAACTGAAACTGCGTGCGGCTGACCCGGTCCTCAATCGACAGATCCTGCACCGGCTGCATGTACAGCTCGATGCCCGGTAGTTTCGCCAGCTCAGGCCGCAGCCGATCAATCACCTGGCTGGCGGTGACATCACGTTCGCCATGGGGCTTGAGGTTGATCAGCATCCGCCCGCTGTTGAGCGTTACGTTGTCGCCATCGACGCCAATGTACGACGACAGGCTGGCCACCGCCGGATCAGCCAGGATAACGCGCGACAAGGATTGCTGGCGTTCGCTCATGGCGCGGAAGGAAATCGACTGCGGCGCTTCGCTGATGCCTTGAATCACACCGGTGTCCTGCACCGGAAAGAAGCCCTTCGGCACCGCCAGATACAACACCACCGTCAGACCCAGCGTGCCCACCGCCACCAGCAGCGTCAGGGTCTGGTGACCCAGCACCCAGGTCAGCCAGCGGGAATAACCTCCGATAAGGCGCTCGACCCAGTCGGGCTTGCCCTTTTCAACGGCTGCGGGCTTGAGCAGCTTGGCGCACATCATTGGCGTCAGCGTCAGCGAGACCACCAGTGAAATCAGGATTGCCACAGCCAGGGTGATGGCGAACTCGCGGAACAGCCGCCCCACTACGTCCTGCATGAACAGCAGCGGAATCAGTACGGCAATCAGCGACAAGGTCAGTGAGATCAACGTGAAGCCGATCTGTCTGGCACCTTTCAGTGCGGCCTGCAGCGGCGTCTCACCCTCCTCCACGTGGCGTGCGATGTTCTCGAGCATGACGATGGCGTCATCCACAACGAATCCCGTCGCGATGGTCAGCGCCATCAAGGTCAGGTTGTTCAGCGAGAAACCGGCAAGGTGCATCACCGCGAAAGTGCCGATCAGCGACAGCGGCACTGCAATCGAAGGAATGATGGTCGCCGACAGGCGCTTGAGAAATACAAAGGTGACCATGACAACCAGGAAGGTCGCCATCAACAGTTCGTGCTGCACATCGGTGATTGCAGCCCGGATGGTCTGCGTACGATCAGTCAGCACCACCACATCGAGACCGGTCGGCATGCTGGCGGTCACCTCAGGCAGCAATGCCTGAATCCGTTCGACCACCTCGATCACGTTGGCGCCGGGCTGGCGCTGGATGTTCAAGAGCACGGCCTGACTTTCATTGGCCCAGGCGGCCAAGCGCTCATTCTCAGCCCCGTCGATAATGTCGGCGACATCCTTCAAGCGCAGCGTCGCGCCGCCCTCGTAGGCCAGAATCAGCTCAGCGTATTCCTCCGGCGTTTTCAGCTGATCATTGGCATCGAGCATCGACACGCGGGTCGGGCCATCGAAATTACCCTTGGGTTGATTGACGTTGGAGCTGGTCACCAGGGAGCGCACGTCAGCCAGCGACAGGCCGTAAGACGCAAGCGCCTCCGGATTGACCCGTATACGCACTGCTGGTCGCTGGCCGCCAGCGATGCTGACCATACCGACGCCGCTTATTTGCGCCAATTTTTGCGCCATGCGGGTATCGACCAGGTCGTGCAGCTCCGGCAGGGCCAGACTTTCCGAGGTCACCGCCAGTGTCATGACCGGCGTGTCAGCCGGGTTGACCTTGTTATAGACCGGCGGTGCCGGCAGATCATTGGGCAGCAGATTGCTTCCGGCGTTGATAGCCGCCTGGACTTCCTGCTCGGCAACGTCGAGCTCAACGTCCAGCGAGAAGCGTAAGGTGATCACCGATGCGCCGCCAGAGCTGGTGGAGGACATCTGCGTCAGGCCGGGCATCTGACCGAACTGCCGTTCCAGCGGCGCAGTCACCGCGCTGGTCATGACCTCCGGGCTGGCGCCGGGGTACAGCGTCATCACCCGGATGGTCGGATAATCCACCTGGGGCAAGGCGGACACCGGCAGCATGCGGTAGGCGATCAGCCCGGCCAGTAGGATCGCGATCATCGTCAGGGTGGTGGCCACCGGCCGAAGGACGAACAGCCGCGAGATGTTCATCGCGCCGGACGCTCCTTGGTGCTCTGAGTATCGGCCTTCGGAGTCGCAGCCGCTTCGTCGGCAAGTTTCTGACGATCCACCACTTCGACTTCGCTGCCGTCACGCAGGCGGTCGGTGCCCTCCATGACGATTCGCTCGCCGGGGTTCAAACCGTTCACCACGACGGTCCTGTCGCCATTGCTCGGACCGACTTCGAGCACCCGCAGCTCAACCTTCGAGTCCTCACCAACGACATACGCGTAGTTGCCGCGCGAGCCGAACTGCAGTGCTGCCGAAGGAATCAGAACCGCACCAGGCAAGGTTTCCACACGCAGGCGAGCATTGACGAACTGGTTGGGTATCAACAGCTCGGCCTCGTTATCGAAGCGCGCCTTCATCTTCAGCGTGCCAGTGGTGGTATCGATCAGATTGTCGAGACTTTCCAGTACACCTTCACCTAACAGGGTGCGCTCGCCCCGGTCCCAGGCCTGGACTGAAAGCTCTTCACCGCTGCGGAACCGGGAGATGACCGGCGGCAGCTCATTTTCGGGCAGCGTAAAGGTGATTGCGATGGGCTGGGTCTGGGTGATCACTACCAGCGGCGTGGTGTCGTTGGCCGCGACAAGGTTGCCCTGATCCAGCTGACGCAGGCCGACGCGGCCATCTATTGGCGCGCGAATTTTGGTGAACTGCAGGTTCAACTTGGCCTCGTTGACAGCGGCCTGGTTGGCTGCAAGCGTTCCCTTGTATTGATTGACCAGTGCCTGCTGCGTATCAAGCGTCTGCTTGGCAATGCTGTCGTCGGCGAACAGACCACGGTAACGGTCGAGGTCCAGCTGCGCATTCTGCAACAAAGCGCGGTTTTGCTGGAGGGTGCCTTCGGCTTGCTGCAGTGCCACTTCATAAGCGCGGGGATCGATGACGGCCAGCAGATCGCCGGCCTTGACTCGCTGGCCCTCCTCGAAGTGAATCTCCACCAGTTCACCGGCCACGCGGCTACGCACGTTGACGGTATTCAACGGTGTAACGGTGCCAAGCGCCTTGGCGTATACCTCGAACTCACCTCGTTCCACCGGGGCAACCCGCACGGGCGTGGGGCCACCAAATGCGCCGAAAGCCGGACGCCCACCCGCCTGCTGTGGCGGCGTCTCGTCCGCGCTTGGCCATAGCCACCAGAGCAGCAACGCAATCACAACAACCACGCCGCCGATGATTAGCCAACGCCGCATGGAGCCCGCAGAAGAAGTAGTTGCCTCGGACATGAACTGGGTTCGCCTGAAAATGAGCGTGAACCATAAGCAGTCGCGCTCCGCTCGCAAAGGGGATTTACGGCATTTTTACGTATCAGGCTTTGTAGCAACCCGAACCGATGGCAAAACGCTCCATGCCGGCGCAGGAACCATGCTTGAGCCATCCAGTCTATGTATCGTTCGCCGGGACGCTGACCAATGTGGCTCAGCGGAATCGTCCCGTATTCGATGAGGCATGCCGCTATTTTCAGGCCGTCCGATAATGGCCTGCACAGGATCAAGGAATGAACGCATCACTGGTCATCCTGGCGTTAACAATTGCCAGCTTTCTACTCGGTTTTCTACGCGACCTGTTTATCGCCAAGTCTTTCGGACTGAGCTGGGAAGCGGATCTGATATTTGTCGCACTGATCCTGCCGATGTTCTTCGAGAACTTTCTCGGCCTCGCCCTGCGCGATGCAATGATTCCTTACCTGCAAAAGCTACGCAGCCAATCCGAAGCCCTGTTTGAAGCCGTCAGCCGCTGGCTCTATTGGCGGGTCATGCTCATGGGCGCAGCTGTGAGTGCCGTCGCCATCATTGCAAGCTATTGGATTCTGAACATGCTGGCGCCCGGCTGGACGGACGCTCAGGTTGCCGCCGGCCAGATCGTATTCTGCGTAGGGGCGGTACTGGTCGCCGTTCAGGCGGTTTTGTATTGCCAGGGTGCACTGCTGAACATGGATGAGGTGTTCATCCTGCCGATGACCCGGACGGTGCTGCTCAACGCTGGCGCGATCGTCGGCATCCTGCTGTTCCAACCCACCGGCATGGTGATCTTCATTGGCATGCTGCTGCCTCAGCTGGCGCTGATCCTGGTCCAGCATCGGCGTATCGCATACCTGCGCGGCGACAGCAAAGTCGAGACAAAGGGGCATGCAGGTGGCTTCGGTCTCGCGTTCGCACCCGTACTGCTGGCGGCCGGGGCGCAACAAGCCTGCATTCTTGCCGAGCGGATGTTCGCCTCCTTCCTGGAGGAAGGCAGTATCACGATGCTGTCGTTTGCGTTTCGCATCGTCACCATTCCGCTCACGCTTTACGCCTTGTCCGTGCTCTCGGTGCTGTTCCCCCGCTTCGTCTCGAGCTGGAACGATGGCGATCTCAGCGGCCATGGCGCCGTTATTCGCAAAGGATTGCTGGCGACACTGCTATTTCTGGTTCCGGCGTCCGTCGTGCTCTGTTCATTCCCGCGACCGGTGGTCTCAGTACTATTGGAACGGGGGCAGTTCGGCGCAACACAAACCGACGCCACGGCCTCGCTGGTGGTCCTGTATGCACTCGGTCTGCCCGCGATGGGCTTGGCGCTGCTGTGGGGACGTGCGCTCCTGGCGCAGCATCAATCACGGTTGTTCCTGGTGATCATGCTGGTCAGTTCTGCCTTTACGATCGGCCTCGATGCGCTGCTCTACGGACCATATGGTGCCGAAGGTCTGGCCGTTGCGTTTAGCAGCGGCGTGACCCTCCAGGCGCTCTTCATGGGACTGTACGTCTATCGTGCGTCGCCTGCAGGCTTGGCTCCCGGCGTGCTCGGGCGCTGGCTCGCTACCGCCGTCGTGGTCGCAACCGCACTGCATTGGTTGCCTTCCCCGCACGGGCTACTGCAACTGTGCCTGTATATAGGCCTGGTGCTCTGTGCTTTCGCGCTGGGCGTGGTGCTGCTCGGCGAAAGGGACCTGTTCAAGCCGGCGTACTGGTCCATGAAAAAAGCCTGACGGCAATTTTTGCTGCCACTTAGTCCGATAGCGTCGAGTTTTGTCTGTAGATACATGATGTGCTACTTTTAATTCTACAGACACAGCCAGGCAGCTTAACTATGGCAGCAGTTCTCCAAGCACAAGCATTCACGAAGGACCAGTGCGCAACCGGTCTACGGGCTGCGGTGAACATTCTGGAAAAATGGCAGACAACCACCGACCAGGCGTGCACGATTCTTCGGATATCACGGAGCACCCATAATCGCGCCAGGTCAGGCGATGCTAGTTGGTCGGTCAGCCTCGACCCGGACCAGATGCAACGCATCAGCTTCGTTCTGAACATTCATGCCGCACTTCGGCTTGTTTTCGACAACCCGGAGAATATGTATGGCTTCCCAGCGATGGCCAACCATAACGAGTTCTTCAATGGGCGCTCACCGCTGGAAATCATGGCTCAGGGTGACATGGTCTCTCTGTACGAAACGTTCCGACGCATCGATAGCCTGCGAGGCGCTCAGTGGTAAGCCCGAGTCAGCTGCCCAGACTGGCTGATGTCGAGCAACAGGCCTATCGGCTGGTTAACTCGAAGTTTCCACCCATTGCCTTGTTCGATGATGTCGCCGATGCCGACGAGTTCGAAACGCTCTACCAGCTTCAAGCCCTGACCAATCCACGGTTACGAAACGAGACAGGCCGTCTGGAGCTGATCGCGCGCGCTGAAATACCCTTCGGCATACCCGGCTGCTCATATGCCACTGCTCCGTTTACCCATGTAAACCCGGCCGGGTCGCGTTTCAGCGACGGTAGCTTTGGCGTGCTTTATCTGGCCAGCACGATGGATACAGCGCTTGCTGAAGTTCGCCATCACCAGGACCGCTACTGGTCGAAGGTGATTGGCCTGAGCTATGAGCGCTTTGTTTTTCGCGGCTTGTCGTGCCGCTTCAGCGAAGCCGGGATGCTCGATGCGATGCCCATCCCAATGACGGATCCGCTCTACGACCCTGAGGATTATTCGAGCGGCCATCGCCTCGGGCGACTGCTCAGAAAAGGTCAAAAGCCCGGCTTGCGTTACCACTCCGTACGCAAATCGGGTCAGCATTGCTGGGCATTGATGACCCCAAAGCCGGTGACCTCGATCATTCAAAGCGAGCATTACGAGATGGTCTGGAACGGTTGCATCTCAAGCGTCAGTTCAATCAGCGCGATCTGAAATCGCCGCTGAAGATGGCTACCTTGCAGACCGACCGGCACGCGTCGGGCATAGGATCATATCGGAAGTAGTAGATAAAACCGCTCAAGCGTCCGGCGCGCCCTCCCCCCAAGCTTTGCCAGCACCTTACAACCCAAAGCCCCCATGCAGCAGAACGCGCTTCGGACGGGTCCGATCCATAACGGGCGGGTCGGCCTCGTCGAATTGTCAGGGGAGACAGACATGCAACACCTTGATCTGCAGGTGATCAATCAGGCGCTTAAATGGGTCTCGGAAGGACATGACATATGGTTTTGTACCGTGTTGTCGACCTACGGATCGGCGCCACGAGCGCCGGGCGCCCTCCTCGCTGCCCGGGCAGACGGTGCGCACGTTGGCTCATTGTCCGGCGGTTGCGTCGAGGAGGAATTTCTCGCCTGTCTGGCGCAAGGCGAATTACAAGCGCCGGCCCAAATCGTTCGCTACGGCGAAACCGATGATGACCGGCGACGCCTACAGCTGCCGTGCGGCGGCATCCTGCAGGTGCTGGTGGAGCACCACACATCGAGCGAAACATGGCGCACTCACTTGCTCATGCTACAAGCAGCTCTGCAAGGCCAACAGCGCCTGCTACGACGAGTAGACCTGACGACTGGCGCCGCTGAACTGCTACCTGACCAAGGTGGTGAGCAGACCCGCCTTGAGGGTGAGCAAGTCGATATCCGCATCGGCCCCGCGCTTCGGCTGCTGCTCGCAGGTGTATCGCCTGTTGCACAGGCGTGCGCCAGTTTCGCTCGGGCGCTTGGTTGCGAAGTGATTGCCTGTGATCCCCGAGACGAGATGCAGGGCACGCTGATCGAAGGCATCGAAGTGCAGCCGGTGTTGCCCTCCGTGTTTATTGCTTCTGGCGCGTGTCACGAGGCCACCGCCGTGGTCGCGCTGACGCACGATCCACGCATTGATGACCTCGCGCTGATGGAGGCGGTACGAACTCCAGCGTTCTACATCGGCGCTATGGGGTCGCAACAGACCTCCGCCAAGCGAGCCGAACGGTTGCAGCGCGTGGGTGGACTCGACGAACAGCAAATCGAGCGCATCCATATGCCCATCGGACTGGATCTCGGCAGCAAGACACCGGCTGAAATTGCCCTCTCGGTGATGGCTGATGTACTGCGGGTCTATCGAGGTAAAGCGCGGGACGCGCTTTGAAAAGCGATATCGGAAGCCATTTGCCCTGCCAGCAACAGTGTCTGCTGCAAGGCAACCACAGGTGACTTCCTGCGATTGAATCACTGTCATAAACATCTGAGTTATTCAGCGAATCCGTGAAAGCCCCGCCGCGCTTGCCCTGCGCGCGTTATCCACAAAAGCTGTGGATAAGTCTGTGAACACATGATGGATGACTTGCTCAAACGCCCGGCTCACGTGGCTTTGGTACAGATCGTCGAGTTTTCAACCATATCCAAAAAAGGCTTTTAATTCAGTTACTTAAACAAATCTACCTAACAAACGAAACGGCGCAGACGTCGGGCAGGGAGCTTTCCAGACCTGAGTGTGCATAACAATTCTTGTCAACGACTTTTTTAGACAGAATTGGCACTTGTAGCCATAGACGCGGCGCCATATTTGCTCTCCACATTTTCACCGTGATGGCAGCTCGATTAATCGTCACGCCTGCACAACGAGCCAAAATGCCACTAGAGCACAATCATCCAGCCGCTTCGGCTGACTCGATCCGTCGCACTCTGCAGAGTTGACCAGCGTTTACCGATCTGGAGCTTGGGTCTAAAAAGGCTGGGCGATGTTGCATCTGGCCAGCACTGGGGAAGCTGAGCGGGCAATAGATAACCCGGCTACAGCAGAGAAATGGTCTTTGAGCCGTAAAGAAGCACAGGGGATATCGAAGAATGCAGTCCGGCATTCACGCGCGCAGACACATGGAAATCGAAGCGCCGCCATTCCCATTTCCCAGATACGCGAAAGCCCCGATAAACGGGGCTTTCGCGTTTCAGATGGTGCGGACGGAGAGACTCGAATTGTTAGTGTAAGTCACTGAATTCAAAGGTAATAATTAACGTTAGGCAGTGGTTAGGTACACATTTTCGTACACATGAAGGCACGTTGGATACGAGCGCTAAATCACTAACCTGCTGCCTTCTCCAACCCTACCAGCTGCGGCTTCTTGACGCACCTGACGCCGACTTTCAGCTGTCCACTTCGGAACCGATTACCACCGCACCGCCATTGGATTCCATTCTTAACACGCCCAGCCTAGATGGAGTTAGCCTCGCTAGGTCGCTGTTACAGCCACGGTCGATGAACATTGGCCGTGGAGACTGTTGGGGCTTCTCGCAGCCGAGCTCGGCTACATGAACTCATCCCGCAGCACGCTGCTGAGCTGTCTGTAACTCACCTCCAGACTCTCCTAAAGGCACAGGCTCGAGCCGCCATTTCGGAATGTGGCGAAGACCTGAGACATGGCCTGGCCCAATTCGGTTGGTCAGCCCCTGCGTCCTTGGCTCGTCGTGAATCCTGGCGGGATCGGGCCTAGGCCCGCAACCGTTCGCACCAAACATTTTCCCCGCCGGCGAGCGGCTTCCTCGCGCGACAAAATGTTCGGTGCTCACGGTCCTCCTCTACGTTTCGGCTGCAGCGCAGTGCGTTCGGCCCTCCCTCGCCGACCGGTTCACAACAAGGACGCGATAGGCGCGACCTTGAATCCGAAAGGAGCACATCATGGCCATCATCGGCACCTTTACCAACACCAAAGACGGCTTCACCGGCACCCTGCGCACCCTCTCGTTCCAGGCCAAGGTGAGCTTCGTTTCAAACACCAAGAGCAGCGAGCACGCGCCCGACTATCGCATCCTGGCTTCCGGCGGATACGAAATCGGTGCTGCCTGGGAGAAACTCAGCCAGTCGGACCGTCCGTACCTGTCGGTGAGCATCGATGATCCAACTCTGCCCGCCACGGTCTACGCCAACCTCATCGAAGGCGAGGATGGCAGCCATACGCTGATCTGGAGCCGAAAAGCCGGATAATCGCCAAGAGCGCCCTGCCTCAGCAGGGCGCTTTTTGCGCTTCGCCTGATGAAATATGGAAGGCAATAGCGATCAAATCGCCTTAGCGGATTCGCGACTCAAACCATGGCCGGGTTGTACGCCCCCGACGGGTTCGCAAACGGGACCATCGCCAGTTGTAGCTGGCTTGAAGAGTCCCTCATCAGCCAGACGCTGGACCGCTCGCGCGAACGAACAATCATTTCCCGGCCACGAAGCGCCAAGATTTCTTGCCGTGGCTGTTTTGGAATCTCCGCGTTCGACCCATGCCGGTCTCAGTGACGGCCTGCCGTTGCGAAACATGTGGCTCTAGAAGTTCGAGAGCACGGCCCTCTTTACCGAGATGCTGTTCATGCCCGCTCACACATCAAGCCCCTCAAGACCGTCAGCGTCCGTACCCTTTAGCGGAGGCCACCGCCGTTCTGCTTGAGGCTTTTAGCCAGTTCAGCACTTGGCAGAAGCGGTTCCGTGTCGCGCTTTTGGCGCTTCAGCGCCCCGTCCCACTCTGGTCGGCAATCCAGGCGTACTCCTAAACTAATCCCAAGGCGAAACATGTGACGCCTAACATTAGCGCTGCCGTGGATCGCTCAAGGCGGTCGACCATTTATTATTTCCGCAGCGAGGACAGACTTCGTGCTGATGGCTGCCTATGTTTTCAATATGGCCACAGCGCGAACAAGCATATATAGCGGTGGCCGGAACTCGCTCATAGGTGGGGCGGTGCTGCGGAGGCAAAACGGACAGCCCTGGCTTTACCGCCTCTGGCGCGTAATAAAACAGGCTCACATTGCCATCGGTTTCAAGGATGCCCAGGCGCACCTGACCAAGATGTTCAACCCCCTGTATACGCAGCTCCATGAAAAACTCGTCGGCGGAGATGTTCAAGCGGTTCAGGCTGTTCAGCTCATAAAGACCATCTCTGATAATCGTGACTGGCTTGCCTTCCATCCAGTCGGAAAACCGAATGCTATGGCTCATGAGCAGAACAGTGAGCCGATAGACAAGCAGCAGCGTAGCGAACACAGCGGCGATAGGCAGCAAGGGTACATCTTCGTAGAACGAGACGTCGCCCGCGGCGGAACCAAGGGTAAGAATTACGACGAGTTCAAATAGCGACAACTGCCGAACGCCACGGCGACCGCTGATTTTCAGGAAGAGGAATACGATGACAAACGCAAAAAGCGCACGGAATGCGACTTCACCGAGAAAGGCGACTGGAAACTCGTCCAGCAACATGCGCTGCCAATCAAAAGCGGTCATCTACTGCTCCGTCGATCTCAATACGTTACGTTCAGACCGTCACCGCTGACATTCGATCATCTGCCGGGCATAGCGGCTTCCTGACTTCTTCGCTGTTATACATCGAGATCGCTGGCCATTTCAGCTCTCTGCTCCAGCGCACCTCCTTCGGGGTTGCACTTGCGCGCTCCGCTTGCCGTACGTGTCGGTGAGTCCGTGCCAGAGAGTGGGGAGGCGGTCTTGCTGGATCCTTCACCTTGTCACGGCGTGCTCGCCGTCAAGGGCTGCACGCTTCGCGCTGGCGGCCGAAGGCCGGCGATGCCCCTGTGACCGCTTGCGCTGCGCCGTGCCGGGTCGGTTCCGGGCAATTTCGCCCGAGCAACTGGAGCATGCTGCCATGTCTCAATTCTCCTTCTCTTTTGGTTCCTCTCTTCTGGTGCGTGACGACCGGGGGTGCTACCTCCCAGCGACGGCCGATCAGATCCTGGAGGCGGCGCGTCGAGTCGTCGATCAGAGGATCTGCAACGGGGCACCGTTCGCGTCGCCAGACATCGTCAAAGAGTACCTGGGCGCCAAGCTCGCAGGACTTGAGCATGAGATCTTTGCGGTGCTGTTTCTCGACAATCAGCATCGGTTGATCCAGTACGCCGAAATGTTTCGAGGGACCATCGACAGTGCCTCGGTATATCCGCGCGAAGTCGTGAAGAAAGCGCTCAAGCTCAATGCAGCGGCAACCATCCTTGCGCACAACCACCCGAGCGGGCATTCAGAGCCAAGCCAGGCGGACAGGACTTTAACAGCCCGGTTGAAGGAGGCGCTGGGGCTGGTTGAGGTCCGGACGCTGGATCACATCATTGTGGCGGGTCGCGAGCAGGTGTCGTTTGCGGAACTGGGGCTGCTGTAAGCGAAGCGGGGCTTCGGCCCCCTTCTCCTCCACGGCGTGTTCCAGCAGCCCGTACATCCGTCAATCGGCGCCGGCATCAGACGGCGCCTTGTGCGCTAATCGGCTGGCAACTGGCCCCTACTGCAACCGCCGGTCAATTTGCCAACAGCGACATTGGCCGGCCAGGTACGCCTGTTGCGGAGCATCAATGCGATTGTTATCAGCGAGATGACGGCATAGCGGTGGAGATCTATAAGCCGGAAAGAGACGAGTGCTAACCGGCCATCTGTTAGCCGCCTTGTGCGCTAGCGCAACCCGAACGTACCGACAAGACTCCTATTGGCTTCGCCTGTGATGTACGGAGCTCATCCAACGCGAAACAGGAGACGCCAATGTCCAAATTCACTTCTATAGCGGCTGCGCTTTTATGGATGGCAAGCAGCAGCGCCATGGCCAACGATCAAATTGCTGAGATCGAACAAAACGGTATTAACAACAGCGCTGAACAGACGCAGCGTGGCGTCATGCTGCGATCGTTCATCCAGCAGAACGGCACCGTGAACAACGCAATCATTGAACAATCGGGGTTAGGTAGCGAAGCTGGCCAGGCGAGTATCGAACAAACAGGTAACCTGAATTCCGCCGCAATCTACCAGGTAAACGGAAGCCGGCCTGGGATGGCAAGCGCCGAGATCTACCAGGAGGGGACGTCCAATACCGCCACGCTTGAACAGCATGAGTACTTCGGCGAATTGGCGAGCACCGCAACCTTCTACCAAGAAGGTACAGGCAACCGGATTGCTGCCCGCCAGACATGGGTAGGCAACGGGCTCGACGTCGTGTCCATCGGTCAGGATAACGTGGTCGAAACGAATCAAACCGGCTTTAGCACCGCAGAGGTTCGGCAGAGCGGCAGTGCGAACCTCTTGCGCCTGGAGCAACTGAGCAGCGGCTTGGGCGGAGGTTCGGCTGTAATCGAACAGGACGGCACGGCAAATCAGGCAGACGTCCAGCAGCGTTCCGGACGCTATCCCGCCGCTGATGTACTGCTGCGGCAAACCGGTGTCGCCAACGTCGCGCAGATCGAAGCCCGAGATGGCCACAGCACTCTGGATTATGCCCAGCGGGGCACCGGAAACAGACTTGACGCCTACATCGCCGGGCATAACAGCAGCCTAACCGGCTCTTCGGAAGGAGATTACAACACAGTGATAACGTCGCAGATTGGGGATGACAATAGTCTGGCAATCAATCAAATGGGCTCCTACAACGAGATAGAAGCCAACCAGAACTTTAGCGCTCATGAAGCATTGATCAGCCAAACGGGTAACAGCAATCAGGCTGTCCTGATGCAAGCTGAAGGGCTGGTCAGTCATTCGGCGAGCATCATTCAAAACGGTACCGGCAACGTAGCCAGCGTATTACAGCAATAGAGACTCCGGCGGCCTGCCGGGGACTCTCGGTGAGGCGTGCTCAGTGAGCGGCGGGAGCTTCCCACTCATCTCAGCGTCTATCAGAGCGAGTTTAGGATGCGCTGCTCGCACCCTCGTTCGCGGGGACAGACGTTGAACTTTTGAAAGGGTGAGCTAACAACACCTTCAGCGGGAAGCCGAGGCAAGTGCCTATCAAGCCTGGCAGTTGTAGCCTTTAAGCTACAGAAAAGCTCTGATTCATCTCTTTTGTAGCCCGTAAGCTACCAATGTTGATGATACTTGTAGACCGCAACTCCAGCTAGCTGACGGTACCCTGCTGCCGTGCGGCGTTCATGCGTAACCCCTGTAGCTGGGCCTCGCCAGCGTCTCAAAGAAGATCAAGCGTCTGTGTTAACGGATGCGGCGTTGGGATCAGGGACCAGCGGCCTTCGCCAACTGCCCCACAGTTTTACGCCATAACCGGCAGGAATCGCCCAGAAGCGGTCATTCAGCACAATAAAAGAAATCTGTCACGCTAATCTTCTACGGTCGTGGACGCTTGGTGTCTAGACTTTGGCTCCGCATCAACTACAGAAGAGATGTCATGCAGATATGCCGCCCCCTGCTGCACGGGTTCACCACCGCCGCGCTGCTGACAGTCGCGAGCGCATCGCAGGCCGACGCAGTGCAACGCTCGAGTGTCGCGGACTATGTTCCGGTACCGCTGCATTCTTCGATCGACCGGGTGCAACCTATGACCGGCATCGTGTTGTGGAACGACAACACCCGTGATCTCGACGCGCTCGGCGAAGACGTGCAACTGGAGTTCGCCTACTTCAAGTACAGCGATGTCGTCACCGAGTCGGGCGTCTACGACTGGTCACGGGTCGATGCCGCGCTGGCGTCCTCGGCGGGGCGTGGTCACCAGATGATTTTGCGCTTTCACGACACCTATCCCGGGCAAACAAAGGTCTCGATTCCTGCCCACGTCGCAGGTGCGCCCGATCATGCGCTGAGCTACCACAAGATTGAGGGTCAGCGGACGTTCGTGCCGGACTGGCGTTCGCCCACGCTACAGGCGTTCATCCTCCAGTTCTACAGCCGGTTTGCGCAGCGCTACGACCGCGATTCACGTCTTGCCTTCCTGCAGGTCGGTTTCGGCTCCTATGCCGAGTACCACCTCTGGGACGGACCGTTGAAGCTCGGCACCACGTTTCCGTCGAAGGCCTTCCAGCAGCAGTTTCTGGCGCACCTGGGCGACACATTCATAAAGACGCCGTGGTCGCTGTCGATCGACGCTGCCAGCACCAAGTACACGCCGTTCTCGGCGGTACCGGCCCTGCGGCAGCTGCGCTTCGGCCTGTTCGACGATTCCTTCATGCACGAGACGCATTCGGAGAGCAATCAGGAATACAACCGCGCCTCCTGGCTGTTCTTCGGGAGCACACGCTATCACCACAGCCCCGCAGGCGGCGAATTCAACTACTACAGCGATTACGATCAGGAGCATGTGCTGGCCCCGAACGGTCCCTGGGGACGGAGCTTCGAATCCTTCGCGGCGCAGTATCACATCAGCTACATGCTCGGAAACGATCAGCCCGGCTATCAGCCGCGCTGGCGGATTCGCGAGGCGTCGATGGCGACCGGCTACGCGTTCCGGATCACGGCGCTCTCCAGCAATGGCGACTGCGTGCGTATGACGGTGCGCAACGAAGGCGTGGCGCCGATCTATTACGACGCCTGGCCAGCCGCGGATGGTCAACGCATGGGCACTTCGTTAAAGGGGTTGCTTCCCGGCGCGGAACGGACCGCTGCGGCATGTATTGGTCAGCATGCGCGGGCGGCACTGGACATCAGCATAGAAAGCGATCGCCTAGTGCCAGGCCAGCGCATCCAGTTCAACGCCTCGACGCCGTAAGTGCATCGATAAGAGGCTATGGGGCTTCATCAGTGGCCCTGAACCGGTATCGAGATCACGCACAATCCCGACGCGCCGTCTAGCGCGCCCAGGCCGTTGGCGCATCTGAGTATGCGCCCCGAATCGATCCTTTTTGTTTCGAAGGTGATATCCGCTTTTTGGCCGTTAGCGGCCTGCACCAACACCCGCTAACGGCCTAAAGCAGATAGTAGCCTCAGCCGGGCAGGGTGATTTTGGCCGTTCATAACCGGCAGCATGGGACCCGAAACGGTCCAAGTATGAAGGGTTAAAGTGGCTGGGAATTCCCGCTGGAGAGCCGGGCCACCCAGCTTTACGCTGCCCCGTTAATGTTCTCGCTCCATGAAGTAGGGGCGTTGGTATTGGGGATACGTTGGGTGGCCAACTGAACGGACGGCGCACTGGCCAGCTCAGCGCACAGCACACTGTCGAAGGCTTCAGCGGTGTTAACCGCAGCACTTCGCCTTGAACTCAAGGCCTCATCCTTAATGGTAGGCAAAGACTGGAGCGCGCCGACCGATACTGTTTCAGCTGACCTGTTGCGCCAAGCCATCCGGACAGAACAAAAAATGGCCAAGGCCTACCAGGGCTTTAAAGGTAAGTTGCACATAAATGACTGGTCAGTTTGTGACGCCTTCGCGAGGTCGTAGGAAAGCCGTGCGTTATAGACCTCCTCACCATGACCAATGACCAAGCGCAGAACAGCTCAAAGGGTACGCGTAATGATGCTCCAGGCGGGGTGATTGCATATTGCGCTCGAACTGGCTGAGTGAGCAAAACGGTGCGCATGACAAAACCATTTCGTTCTAAGCGCAAGAATGCTTGTAAGTTCGGCAACGCTGTTACCTACCCTACGCAATACAAGTACCTAGTTTGCCGAGCCATGCTGTCGGACGTGCGAGGCCCGCATTGCGGAGCGATTGTTGGCTTCACAGATTTGTGAGCAGCCTTGCAAGCGTCGTTACGCCTGCCTGGAACCGGCTTCATTATCAAGCGCCTGTACGATCTTCTCTGACTCAGCCCACAGCCGGGCGGCGAGCGCGGGGTCTTCTGCGTCGGCGCGGGGCTTCGCTACGTTCGAGTCAGCGAGGTAGCTGCCAGCCAAGGGCAGCGCCTTTACGTTGACCGCGGCGAAGACCTCAGTCGCGGCACCCTCACCGACCGACTTAAGAAAAAGCGGGCCGGTAGCCGCGAGCACTCGGCTTAGTACTGGCCCGAGGTTTCGTGCAAGCTTGGTGGCTACGACGCCGGGGTGCACCGCGTAGGCGGTCTTCTGAGTGCCGACAAAGCGCCGTTGCAACTCTTTGGCAAAAAGCAGGTTGGCCATTTTTGACTGGCCGTATGCCGTCAACGGCTGATACCCACCCTCACCCGAGAGGTTCTCGAACGAGATGCCCCCGATGGGCGCTTGCCGGTGTCCCTCACTGCTGAGCATCACCACTCGACCCCGTTCTTTGAGCTGCTCGAGCAGTCCTGTGACCAGCATAAAGTGCCCAATGTGATTGGTGAAGAACTGCAGCTCGTAGCCGTGCGACTTCTCGAGTTTCGGCAACATCATAATGCCCGCGTTGCCGATGATGGCGTCAAGCCGGTGACCGTCTGCCTTGACCGCTGCAACGCACCCTCGCACGGACAGAGGATTCGAGAGTTCACAGGCATAGCCGATCGCCTTACCGGTGAACGTCGAGCATACCGCGGCGGCCTTTTCTTTGGTACGCGCCGTCCCAAGCACAAGGGCGCCCCGCATGGCTAGCACACGACACGCCTCCTGCCCAATGCCCGAGTTGCAACCCGTCACTAAGATCGTTTGGCCGGTGAGCGAGTACCCTTCGGTGACCTGCTCCGCAGTAGACCCGTAACCGAAGCCGGTCAGCCCTGCTGATTTGAACATCGCTAACAAAGACATACGGGTGTTTCCTCTGTAGACACGAAATGCGCCTCTGGCGCGCCTTGCATTGCAAGTAAGGTGAGCTTGCCAGTGGGAAGCGGCGCGTACGGAGGTTCAGCATGTACCGCTTTTTGAGGCTTGAACCCTATTGGACCGGCAGAACACTCATTGCACAATGGCGATAATCTGCATGCATTCATGCTAAGGCTCCAATAATGACTATGCCCGATATGACTGAGCTGAACGCCTTTGCCGAGGTGGCGACATTGCGTTCGTTTCGTAAGGCAGCGGACCTTCTTGAACTGTCACCATCGACGGTGAGCCACCTGATACGCCGGCTTGAACAACGCATGGATGTGCGTTTGCTCCACCGAACGACACGCAGCGTAGCGCCTACCCAAGCTGGGGAAAGGCTGCTAGCCCGTCTGCGTCCCGCCCTGGAGGAGCTCCGTAGTGCACTTGGTGAAGTTGATGAGTTTCGGGGTAAGGCTACAGGCCGCGTTCGCATCAACGCGCCGGAGCAGGGAGCACGGCTCTTGCTCCGAGAAGTGGTCCCAGCGTTTCAGAAGAGCTTCCCGGGAATCGAGCTTGACCTCGTAACTGAAGGGCGATTTGTCGACATCGTAAAAGAAGGCTTCGATGCCGGCGTACGGCTCGGCGGCGCCATTCCTCGCGACATGATTGCAATACAGGTCGGTGGCCAGGCGCGCGGCATCGCAGTAGCTTCGCCTAGCTACTTCACGCGGCACAAGCGGCCGAAGACCCCAGACGACCTCCAGTCGCACGAGTGCATTCGAGTACGGCTCCCCAACGGAAAGCTCCTCGCATGGGAGTTCGAGAAACGTGGGCAGACGCTGGCGATCGACGTGCCAGGAACCCTTATCTTGAATCAGGAAAGTATGATGATTGAGGCTGCGCTCGCGGGGCTCGGCATCGCCTACGTGTTCGAGAGTTCAGTACTTGATGCTCTTAAGACCGGTCAGCTCACCATCGTGCTCGATGATTGGTGCAGCGGTTTCCCAGGCGCGTACCTCTATTACCCCGGCAACCGCAATATTCCCTCTGCGCTCCGCGCGTTCGTCGATACGATCAAGATTTCGTCCGCGTCATAGTGACCGCGAACCACTTAGACATGCGAGTCAATGTAGCCCTCAGCGTCTCCGCCGGCATAGCGCAGCTGAGGGGGAACCTCGTTGAACGGCGCATGCGTTTTCAAGCGTGTAACGAGGTCCGGGTTGAACAGCCCCATAACGCCCAGCGACTCCATGTCGGCCAGGGCTGCAGCCACATCCGAGCCCACCTGTTCGCACGTGTGGCCCGGGCGATTAAGGATTAGGACCCCGCCGACGATGGATGTTCTGGTCCGTTTGCTGGTCGACTTCCTGGTCGTTGAGGGACGAACCCGGTCCCCCTGGTCATGGTTCGAACTGTTTGGCTGGTCGGGATCGATACTGACCGCTTCTGGGCCGTTAGCAGTCACTGGCCAATGGCGGCTTACTGTCCAAATGCGGACATTGTTCGGTTATTCAACGAGGCACCAGCACCCTCAGGCCCTGCCCCACTAAGATGGTTTAGGAAATACAATCGAAGGTCATTCCTGCCCGATGAAGTCCTCAACGATGACCCGAACATGGATATGGGCGGGAACGTCTGTTCGCCCCATAAATTTGATTTACCTGAAGCGGCCAATCACATAGCCCCTGACACCAGCGATCATCCACTGACAAGGATGCCCAGTGCACGGGCTTACCCAGCCCGATGACGGCTCGGTGAAGGCGCCAGCCGGGGGGATCACGCCACACCGCTCCAGCCGCCGCTATTCGATTGAAGTGCCCTTGCCAGCGGTCAAGCTTATTTCCTGCAATCCGGAAATAGCATAGGCAAGTCCATTGGCCGTGGCAGCTGGAAAAACGCCAGGCGTGTCATGCGCGCACGCTGTTACTGGGGCAACGCTACGATAGGTACACCAATATCACCTCTGGCCCAGCCCGCTTCGCGGTTGGCCAATGCCGTGGCAATGGATTGCACCTCGGTCGATTGCACCTCATCGGGCAACGGGTCCAGACCAGCACTGGCGAAGATCTGACCGTAAGCGTTGCGCAGGTCGGCATAGGCTAGATCCCGCCGCAAATCAGCCTGCAGAGTATTGAGCTCGCCTTGAATCAGGTCCAGCTCACCCAAGCCGGCAGCCTGATAGCGGCTGCGCAGCTGGCCGACGATCTGCCCCTCAATATCTGACAACTGCTGGCTGGTCTTGAACTGACGCAGCGCCTCGCGGTAATTGGCATTGGCCACGTATAGCTGCGCAAGTACGGCAATCGACATGGCCTGGCGCCGCGCCGCCGCGACCTCTTCACCAGCTTTAGCCACGTTAATGGCCGCCGGGGCGGAGATCACGTTGAACAGGTTCCAGGTGACTTTCACTCCATAGTCAATCCAGCTCTGTTCCACGAGGAACGAGTTGCTGTCGTAATGGCCTCCAGCGGAGAACTCCAGCCCGGGTAACAGACGCAGCATAGCCTTGCGGGTTTCGGCGGCGGTAATGCGCGTCTGGTAGTCCTGCTCGCGCAGTTCGGGGCGGCTGGTCAACGCTTCCTGTTCAAGGCGTGCGAGATCGATCTTGAGTTCCGGAATGACGTATTGATCCTGGACGGCCAAGGTCAGCTCGGTGCCAAGAGGGAGGTTGATCAGAGTCGCCAGTTCCGTCTTGGCCAGGGACAACGCCCGGCGCTGCTCTTCGAGTTGGCGGGTGGCCTGGATCAGCGAACGCTGGTAACCCAGCGCCTGCACCGGATCGCCAATGCGTTGCTCGCTCATGCTCTGACTGTTCCCGCGTGCCGTATCGACCCTGGCCATCAAGCTGTCGATGTGTTTGAGCAGGCGCTCTGCGGCCATGGCACGCCAGTAAGCCGAACGTACATCCTGGACGATGGTGTTGATTACCTTGCGACGACGCTCCTGCACGATCAGTCGCTGGTCCCCGGCCTGCTTGGCACTGATGTAGCTCACGCCAAAATCGAGCACGTTCCAGACCATGGTCAGGTCGGCCACTTCGCGATCGCGATCCTGAGAGGTCGACGGTTCCAGGGACTGGGTACCGGTTTCCACGCTCTCGCTGCTGGAAGCGCTCACGTTGTTGCGGCCTACATAGCCGGCCTCCAGGGCCATGCGTGGAAGCATGTCGAAACTGGCTAAGTCCAACTGACGCTTGGCCAGAGCCTCTTCCATGATCTTCAAGCGGCCTTCAAGGTTGTACTTGACCGCCCGGGCCATGGCCTCGTGAAGGGTCAGCGGACCGCTGAGAGGCTCTTGATCCTTGTACATAGACTGCAGATCGGTTCGGGCGCGCTGCTCGCTGGCGCTACGCTCAATCGGCTCACTGGTGACCGCACATCCGCTGACCGTACACGCCAGTACACTCATTGCGAATAACTTCTGACTTCTATTCATTACCTGGATTGTCCCTGGCTGCCCCAATTTTTGTTGTTCAGGCCTGCGCCTGACTCGTGCCAACCTGTTGCAATGCCTTTGCAAGGCTGTCGACCTGACGCTGTTCGGTGTCTTTGATTTGTTGCAGTTGCTGACCCAGGGTTGGTGCGCCGAACACCTCGCTTCCCCCTTGGAACATGTCACCACCCAGCATCGACGACATGCCGAATGTGTCCGGCGATGCACCATCGGAACCGGCATCCTGGCCGAATAGACCGGCGATCGTGCTGCTACCGAACACTCCGCCATCGCCGCCACCGAAGCCCAGGAAACCCTGGCCGGCCCCATCGCCCGCGGCGTCAGTACTGAATACCTGGGCGATATAGCTCTGCGTCAGTGCGCCACGGTTGATGAAGATGTCACCGATCGGCCGAATGCCGCCGCCCACGTCCCGTTGTTCAAAAAGAGGTGGAAAGCCCAGCGGCGAGCCGAGGGCACCGGCTGGCGGCGCGAAGACTATCGGCTGCAAATGCACATCGGATGGCGGGATAACCGTGACCGGGTCGGAAGTCAGGAACTCCGGCGGGGGCTTCACATCGTTGAGCACCACCGTGTCAATTGCATAGTTGTTGGAAACCGCCACGCCTGCTCCGGCGTTGCCCGTCAGATCGCTAACGCTACCCGTGTCCAAGTCGATGAAGTTGCTAGGGTCCGTGAGGTTCACGGTTGGGGTAAACGTTGCAGTCCAAGTCCTGCCGTTGTCGCTGGTGGTCAGGTTGGTCAGTTTACCGTTAGCGACGTTCAGGTCCGACAGATCGAAACCAGTCACCGGTTCGCTGAAGGTGAGCGTCACCTGGGTCGTCTCGCCCGCCGTCAGGTTCGGGTCGGCGACCACGATGGTTGCCGTCGGCCGGGTGGCGTCGAGTGCGTAATTGCTGGAAATGGCGATGCCTGCGCCGGCGTTGCCGGCCAGGTCCTGCACATTACTGACGTCGAGCAGGATGAGGTTGGTGGCATCGTTGACGCCCGCGGTAGGCGTCAGGGTCGCCGTCCAGGTCAGGCCGCCGTCACTGCTGGCGAGGTTCGACAACACACCGTTAGCGACACTGAGATCCGATAAGTCAAAACCGGACACCGCCTCGGTGAAGCTGATGGTCACCGTGGTGCTCTGGCCGATACCCAGAGTGTTGTCGCCCACGGTGATGGTGGCGCCCGGGCGCACCGTGTCGACCGCATAATTGTTGGAGTTCACCACGCCGACACCGTTGTTGCCCGAAACGTTGGCCACGCCGCCGGTGTCCAGGCTAATCAAGTTGCTGGTGTCGCTAATGTTGCTGGCCGGGGTGAGGGTGGCCGTCCAGGTCACGCCGCCATCGGTGGACGAGACGTTACTCAGTGTGCCATTGCTCACGCTCAGGTCGGCATTGTCGAACCCGCTGACCGCTTCCGAGAAGGTGATGGTCACCAGCGAGGTTTCCCCCACGCTGAGTGCGTTATCAGCCACCACGACGGTGGCGGTTGGCACTCGCGTCTCGACCGCGTAGTTGCTCGAGTTGGTGGTGCCTGTCCCGGTATTGCCCGCCGCGTCGCTCACGCCGGCATTGTCCAGGACGATCAGGTTGCTGGCGTCGGTCACGCCCAGGTCAGGCGTGAAAGTGGCAGTCCAGGTCAAGCCGCCGTCGCTGCTGCTCACGGCGCTCAATGTGCCATTTGCCACGCTCAGGTCGGCGTTGCTGAAGCCGGTGACTGCCTCGCTGAAGGTGATGGTCACTTGAGCCGTTTCGCCCGGTCTCAACGCTGCGTCACTCAGCACAATGGTGGCGGTCGGACGCTGGCTGTCGATGCTGTAGTTATTGGAGTCGGCACCACCGACGTTGGTGTTGCCGGCCAGGTCAATGATGCCACCACTGTTGAGCGAGATGACGTTGCTGGTGTCCGTGACGCCAGCGGTCGGTGTGAAGGTCGCGGTCCAGGTGATGCCGCCGTCGCTGCTGCTCAGACCGGAGATCACGCCATTGGCAACCATCAGGTCGGCACTGGTGAACGCTGTCACGGCCTCGCTGAAGGTGATCGTCACCAGCGAGGTCTCGCCGGCGGCAATGGCGGTGTCAGCCACGACGATGGTCGCCGTTGGGCGCACCGTGTCGACCACATAGTTGTTGGAGTCGGTGGTGCCCACGCCAGCGTTGCCCGCGCCGTTGATCAAGCCGGTATTGTCCAGGGTGATCACGTTGCTGGTATCGGAAATACTGACGCTCGGCGTAAAGGTGGCCGTCCAGGTGACGCCGCCGTCGGTGCTGCTCATGTTGCTGAGCGTGCCGTTGCTGACGGTCAGGTCCGAATTGTCGAAACCGCTAACCGCCGAGTTGAAGGTCACGGTCACCAACGACGTCTCGCCAATGCTCAATGTGGTATCCGCAATCACGATGGTCGCCGTCGGCACGTTGGTGTCGACCTGGTAGTTGTTGGAGCTGGTGGTGCCGGTACCGGTGTTGCCCGCCGCATCGCTGACGCCGCTGTTGTTCAGGGTGATGACGTTGGACGTGTCGCTGACCCCAAGGGCCGGGGTGAAGGTGGCCGTCCAGGTGATGCCACCATCACTGCTGCTGACCGCACTCAGCGTACCGTTAGCCACGCTCAGGTCCGAATTGACAAAACCGCTTACCGCCTCGGAGAACGTAATGGTAACCAGCGACGTTTCACCGACACTCAGCGCCGTATCGGCGACCACGATGGTGGCGGTCGGGCGCAGTGTGTCGACGGCGTAGTTGTTGGAATCGGTGGTGCCGCTGCCGGTATTGCCTGCGCCGTCCACCACGCCCGTGTTATTGAGCGTGATCAGGTTGGTGGCATCGCTGACACCCGCGCTTGGCGTGAAGGTCGCCGTGTAGGTGATGTTGTCGCTGGTGCTCAGGCCGCTCAGGCTGCCATTGGTGACGCTCAAGTCCGCCAGGGTGAAGCCCGTCACGGGTTCGCTGAAGGTAATCGTCACCACCGATGTTTCGCCAACGGCGATGGCCGTGTCGGCGACCACGATGGTGGGGGTCGGACGTGCGGTGTCGATGGCGTAGTTGTTGGAATCAGTGGTACCGCTGCCGGTGTTGCCCGCCGCGTCAGTCACGCCGGTGTTGTCCAGGGTGATGAGGTTGGTGGTGTCGCTGATGCTGGCGCTTGGTGTGAGCGTGCCGGTCCAAGTAATGCCGCCGTCGCCACTGCTTAAGCCGGTGACCGTGCCGTTGGCGACCGTCAGGTCGGCGGTGGTAAAGCCTGTTACCGCTTCGTTGAAGGTGATGGTCACTAGGGACGTTTCGCCAACCCTCAACGCGTTGTCCGCAACCACGATGGTGACGGTCGGACGCACCGTGTCGACGGCATAGTTGTTGGAACTGGTGGTGCCCGTACCGGCGTTACCGGCCGCGTCCGCCACACCGGTATTGGCCAGGACGATCAGGTTGGTGGCGTCGGTGATGCTGGCGCTCGGGGTGAGCGTCGCGGTCCAGGTGATGCCACCGTCGCCGCTGCTCAGACCGCTCAAGGAGCCGTTGGCAACGGTCAGGTCGGCCAGGGTGAAACCCGTGACGGCCTCGCTGAAGGTAATCGTCACCAGCGATGTTTCGCCAATGTTCAGCGCGCTATCGGCGACCACGATGGTGGCGGTGGGACGCAGCGTGTCGATTGCGTAATTGTTGGAGTCGGTGGTCCCGCTACCGGCGTTGCCCGCCGAGTCCGCAATGCCGGTGTTATCCAGGGTGATCAGGTTGCTGGTGTCAGTGATGCTGGCGCTCGGGGTAAGCGTAGCGGTCCAGGTAATGCCGCCGTCGCTGCTGTTCAGGCCGGTGACCGTGCCATTGGCGACCGTCAGGTCGGCGGTGGTGAAACCACTCACAGCCTCGGTGAAGGTGATGGTCACCACCGAGGTTTCCCCAGCGCGCAGCGCGGTGTCGGACACCACGATGGTGGCGGTCGGGCGCTGCGTGTCAACGGCGTAGTTGTTGGAATTGGTAGTCCCCGCGCCAGCATTGCCATTGAGGTCCGCCACGCCAGTGTTATTCAGGACAATGAGATTGGAGGTATCGGTGATCGCCGCATCCGGTGTCAGCGTGGCCGTCCAGGTGATGCCGCCGTCGCTACTGCTCAGGCCGCTGAGGGTACCGTTGGCGACGGTCAGGTCGGCGGCGGTGAAACCGCCCACCGCTTCGCTGAAGGTGATGGTGACCGTCGAGGTCTCGCCAATCCTGAGGGCGGTGTCGCTCACCACGATGGACGCCGTCGGCGCCACGGTGTCGTTGACAATGTAGTTGTTCGAGTCGGTGGTGCCCACGCCGGCATTGCCGGCCAGGTCGGCCACGCCGGTATTGTTCAGGGTGATGATGTTGGTGCTGTCGGCGATGTCACTGGCCGCAGTCAACGTCCCGGTCCAGGTGATGCCACCGTCGCCACTGGTCAAGGTGCCGACGCTGCCGTTCTGCACCGTCAGGTCCGCCGCGGCAAGGCCGGTCACGGCTTCGGAGAAGGTGATGGTGACCGTCGATGTACCACCGGAGTTGAGGTTGGTACTGGCCACCACGACGGCGGCGGTGGGCGGTGTCTCGTCCGGCACATAGTTGGGGTTGATGGTGCCGCCATCGCCGTAGACGTTGGCCACCGACGCAGGCGAGACGCCCGCGCTGCCAGCACTCGTTCCGCCAATCCCGCTGCCGCCGACGTTGCCGGCCAGGGCAGCGAAGTTGGCGGCCGTGATCAGGATCGAACCCTTGTTCCAGATGGCGCCAACCCCGACGCCGCCCGCACCGCCTGCCTGGTAGTAACTACCACCGGCACCACCACCGCCACCACCACCGCCGGCACCGACGTTGTTGGAGATGACCGAGTTGCCGATGATCCGCAGGGTCGCGCCGGTATCGTTGTAGATACCGCCGACCGCACCGCCACCGGCGCCGCCGATGTCGTTATAGCCGTCGCCACCGCCGCCACCGCCGATGGACAAACCACCGCTGGTGGCCGTGCCACCAGCCGAACCGGTGCTGTAGCCCGGATAAGCCGCACCGCCCGCACCACCGGTGGTGGAACCGCCGCGCCCGCCGATGTTGAAGAAGCCGCCGCCCGCACCGCCCTGTCCGGCCGTGCCGTTGGAGCCTGTGGAATTGAGGGTGTTGCCCCCCTTGCCACCGGTACCGCCGGTGATCGCACCACCGCCACCACCGGCGCCACCGGCATACTGTGGCGTTACACCACCGCCACCGCCGCCGCCCGAGGCGGCGTTCGCTGTGACCGTAACATTTCTCAGGGTCAAGGTGCCGGCGTTGTAGATACCACCGCCCTTGGACACCATTGCATCGTCGCCGCCGTTACCACCGTTGCCTGCCACCATGCCCCGAGTAATCACCAGCCCATCGAGGGTGGCAGTGGTACCCGCCGTCACGTTGATGATCTGAGTGCGGTATTGCCCATCCAGGGTCACATCGGCCACGTTATCGTTGTCGATATCGCCATCGATGGTGACATTCTTGTCGACCACCAGCACCTGCGTTAGCGCGACGGTCATGCCGGTATTGAACGTGACGATGTCACCATTTTGCGCAGAAGACAGCGCCGCGCGTAAAGAACCGATACCCGAATTGAGGTTGTTGGTAGCGGTCCAGGTGGCCAGGCCCCATTGGTACTCGCTCATGGCCGTGGTCGAGAGCACGTTGGCGCTTTCGAT
Organism: Pseudomonas sp. 9Ag; assembly: GCF_902506445.1. Classification (NCBI taxonomy): domain Bacteria; kingdom Pseudomonadati; phylum Pseudomonadota; class Gammaproteobacteria; order Pseudomonadales; family Pseudomonadaceae; genus Pseudomonas; species Pseudomonas sp. 9Ag. The sequence continues at coordinate 1,366,930 of NZ_LR733836.1, read as the reverse complement.
GTTGCCGGTGGCGATTTCCAGGTCCCAGTCGCCACCAACGCCGGTTCGGTCGGTGGACGCCGCCACGTCGCGGCCGGTCAACTGCGCCAGTGAATCGACCAGGCTCAGGCCGCGCTCGCCCTCGGCGGTGTAGCAGCCATAGATCAGAATATCGCCACCGACGTTCATGTCCTGGCCGATTTGCGCCAGCACCTCACTGCGGGCCTGGACGTTGTCCGACGACAGGTAGCTGTTACCCAGCCACAAATCACCGGCGTTGCCGTGGGCGATGATCTGAACCGTACTGATGTCCTGATGGGAGTCCAGGTAATCGGCGATTTGCTGCAGACCGTCCTTGGTGGCATCCAGTTGCACCACCTGGGTACCGGTCGCAACCCCTTCAAGCAGGCTGGCAGAATCCTTGACCCGGGAATCGACAAACACCACGGCTTTGCCCGGTACTGCGGCCTGGGTGGCATCGGCCTGACCTTCAGGCGCGTGGCTGTCTGAAGCCTGATCAGTCGTAGGCGCCTTGGCCGCGTCTGCGGTGGGTTGGACGTCCGCCTGTGCAGCATCGGCCACGGTAGCCGCCACCGCGCCGTCGAACAGCATCCGCGGCTCCAGGGAAATGATCATCGGCGATGCCAGAGCCTTTGCGCCCTCGGTTACCCGCGATTTACCTTTGCTCCACCACATGACGTTCACCTGGACTCGAACTTTTTAAACATAAAAATGAAAAAAACGCGAGTCAGCTGACCGCCGCGTCGGTTTTCATACGAATGACATTGGCGGCGCTTGCGGACCCATCGCGCCAGAACGACAACTCGGCATACTTTTCAAACAGATCCGGTGGTAGCAAGGTCCGCCGGGCTTGCGGCGCGACCTTGGGCTTGACCTTGTGTAGGCCGGCAACGCCCAGGGCCTGGTCGAAGGCCGGTGCGTCGTAGGTCAAGTGATTGAAATCGTGTTCGAACCAGGGTTCGCCGATGAATTCGTACACCAGGCGCATCACGCGCTCCGGGGCCTGGCTCAACAGGTCGTAGTCGACGATCAGCATCGACTCGGCGTTTTCGCCGTAATACGCCTCTTTGAGCGCCGTCCAGGCAAAGCCAACCAGGCGGTTGCGCTGGGCCAGGGTTTCGCAGCGGCTGTAGACGGTGTTGCGCTCATCATCGTCATTGAACAGCTTGGTGTTCTCGAACGGATTGGCGCGGTAAAGCCGCTCCAGACTGTCCAGCACCCAGGCGACGTTGCGCACACAGGCGATGGTCTTGGCCTGAGGGAACAGGTCCTGCAACGCAGGCAACCGGGCGCACCATTGGCGATTTGTATCGAAGATGACAGGCTTGTCGGCCTTGTCGGCGTAGTAGGAGTCGAACAGCCCGCGCAACAGACGACGGCGCAAGTTGGTGTCGATCACCGAGCCAAACTCACTGCCAGCGCTGCATTGCTGCAGAACGCTGCTGAACAGCGAACCGACAGGGCTGGTCATGCCGGCATGAAAACGTGGATTTTGCAGAAGGATCGCAGAAAGCAAAGTGGAACCAGAACGCGGCAAACCTGAAATAAAATGGAACTGCGACATCCCTTCACCACTTATGTTCACTACTGGCACCAGAGCGTAGTCGAGGAACCAATCGGCGCCTAGTGGAACTTTGTTGAAACTAGCCCCCAGTCATTGAATATTGACACTTCACCCACTTAGGCTGGTTTGATGGGCTACGACACTGCAGCTGATCCGTGATCATTTTTCATCATGCCTGCGGAAGCAAAACGGCGTACGGCTATATCAGTGGTATACCGGCCTTACCACTGGCCGCAACCTAGAAGCCGCTCTCCCGAATCCCTAGGGCTGCTAGCCGGCGCCAGCCCGCGCCCAGCAATGACTCGCTCTGGCCCTGCAATACAACCACGCCTCGCAAAGGGTGTGTCGGAGCGGGCGTTTTATCAATGGAACTAAGGCGTACGCCGTACTGTGCCTGTAACGGTACGGCCCGTTGCTGAGCATCACGACGCACAGCAATTGGCCCGTGATTATCAGACGTCAACGCCTGCAGATCGACCGAAGCTACGCCATTGGTATCAACCTCGTTCAGCCGTACGGCCAAAGAGGGACGCATCGGGTCGTCAGCAATAAATCGCCCTGTTGCGCCGGGTTCAACCCGTCGTAATTCAGATTCCGGCAGATATCCGCGCAATCGAGAATCTTCCTGCACCACCCTGGCCAGGGGTTGGTTCGGTGACAACCAGCGACCCAACGATAGGTGCTGAAGAACGTCTCTAACCCGACCGGCATGAGGCGCGCGCAACAGCAAACGCTCCTGCTGGGCTGCCAGCCCTCTGTACTCGGCGACGGACTCAGCTAATTGTTGCTCGACGATGCCCGCATCTGCTGCGGTCTCGCTACGACCGGCCTCTCGTCTCATTCGCAATTGCTGAATCTGGATTTCACGCCGCACAATGCCCAGGCGCGAAGCAAGGTCAGGCGACTCCAGTTCGATAAGCACCTCGCCCTGCGCTACAACCTGTCCGTCCTGAATATTCACCCGTTTTACCTTTGCGGCCACGGGGGCATGTAAGGCACTAGCGCGGCCGGCCTCAAACAACGCGGGCACCTCAACGGCGCTACGCCACGGCACAAAAAGTGCCAGGATCACTGCGAGCATACCCATGCCGGTTAACCACACGCGGGCGGGACGAGCATGGTCGCGTGCGCTCCACCAATGCCGCCATTCCCTCATTATTGGCATGCCAATGAACCACACCAGTTCCACCGCCATTAGAAAGATGCCGAGCACCTTGAAGAACAGGTGATAAACCGCCAACGCAATACCCAAAAACAAGGCCGCACGCCATAGCCAGGCGCCGTAACCCCACACGAATAAACGCCGGCGCATCTTTGGCGGCCAGGGCTCCGGCGCCGCGATCCCATACCCAAACAACGCTTCACGCAAGCGCCAGCGGCACAAAGCGAATGCTCGACTTTGGAGGTTATCCACTCCCCAGAAATCACTGAGCAGAAAATAGCCGTCAAAACGCATAAATGGATTTAGGTTGATGAGCAAGGTGGTGATCCACGTTGCACTGGCCAGCATAAAGGCTGCGGTGCGCGTCGGCCCGTCAGGCAGCAGCGACCAAACTAACAATGCGATGCAGGCCAACACCATCTCCGCCAGCACCCCCCCCGCACCTATCAACAGCCGCGCGCGGCGATCATTGACTCGCCAGGCATCACTCACGTCGGTGTAAAACATCGGCAATAGCACCATGAACGCCAAACCCATGCTTTGCACGCGACAACCGGCTCGCTTGGCCATAAAGGCGTGACCGAATTCGTGGCACAGCTTGGCGAAAAACAGGGCTACGCCGAATGCCAGAGCACCGCCCAGGCTGAACAGGTGCGGAAAAGTGCCCACGAAGCGCTGCCAGTCCCGCGACACCAGAAAAACCCCTACTACCAGTGTGACAGGCAATCCGTAGCGCAAGATGCCGGGGCCAAAGCGTGCGAGCCACGGCCAGGTTCGGTTAAGAAAGGCATTGGGTCTCCACAGCGGAATTCGAAAGAAAAGGTATTGGTGCAGCAGGGCTTGCCACAGGCTCTGACGCTGGGCGGCCGTCTTGTATTGATAGCTGTCGCGTTGCTCAGGATCGACCGCGCTGATCAGATCCTGACCACGCAGGAAACCCAGCAATTGTTCCACCGATTCGCTATTGAGCGGCAGGCCCGGCTCACGATTTGCTGCGCACAACACCTTTTCCGAGTCGCCTAACGCCCAGTGCCTGAGCAATCGCATCGCCGCAGCGCCGAACTTGAAGTAGCGCCCACGCACAGGATCGGCCAATGTCCACTGGGGCGAACCGTCCAGATCTGGAGCTGCGACCGACAATTGCAAATCTGGCCGTAGGCTCGGCAGTTTCATGTTACAGCCCTACGCTCTGGCGCAGGCCTGCCAGTGGGCGTCGTAAAAGATAAAACGCCAATGGCGCGCGATCACCGAAGATTTTCGCCGTACCACGCAAACCTATGCGCGGCGCCGCAGCATCGAAGCGTGCGTCCAGCCGATAAGCCAGCTGTCCAGCAGCCGTGGGCTGGGCCTCGTAAGCGGTCCGCTCAAGTGTGGCCGTGTGCCGCTGTAGCGGATCGCTATCCAGAAATAGCGCCACCGGCGCATCGGGGGCCAGGGCAATCGCGTCGCCTACGGCGAGTTCAATCCGCAATTCGGCCTGGGTCGGGTTGGCTATCTCCATCAGCCGCTCGCCCATCTGCACAGGCTTGCCGAGCCAGCGTTCGGCATCGGCAAAAACAGCAATGCCATCCCGCTCGGCACGCACCTCGCTGCGTTTAAGCAGTTCGACTGCATAGTCGAGTTCGGCACGCTTTTGTTCGACTCGAGCAGCCAACAAATCGATCTTCGAACTCGACTCGGCATCGGTAAACGAGCGTTGCGCGTTGGCTTTTAGCTCCGCTTCTGCCACGCGCAAGGCACGGTCGGCGACATCGGCCTGAGCCTTGAGAGTGGTACTTTCGAAACGCAATAACAGGTCGCCACGCTTGACGCGCTGGTTGGGCTTAACTATGAAATCGGCGATCACGCCGTCCAACGGTGCCGCCACGACCTGCCCCCCCAAAGGCACCACCTCTGCCGGTGCCAGCACCGATTGACGCACAGGGATGAGCAGCGCCAGCAAAAGCAGGACCAGCAGCACGACCTGACGTTTGCGCGTCCAGCGCAAACGCCACGGCTTACGCGGTTGCAGCGCGAGCCAGGCATGGCTATAGGTGTCTCCCAGATGCGACAGCAGAACCTGCTCGGACGGCGTCCACGGGATGTCTCGGGCCAGCCACAAGCCACCATACGCCTGGCCCTGATGATCAATCAGTGGCAGCCAGAATACCTGTCCCGCTGACAGGCTTTGCCAATCTGCCTGAACGGACTCATCCACGTCCTTTGCGGCGATGACCCGTGCCTGATTGAGCAGCTCTTTTTTGAATAACTGGTACACCCCCTGCTCGACAAACGCCACGAACGGCGCATTAGGCTCCAACGCGCTAACTCCCGTGACGGCCTGCACTTTGCCCGCGATCAATAACGCAGCGTGGCGGAACCTGAACAAAGCCTGTCCGTCGTTGACTAGGCTGTACCTCAACTGCTCGGGGGTTCGGGCGGCGCGGGTTTGGCGCTCTAGATCAAGAAAGCGGGCGAACGCCTGCTCGGCGCTACCGACAATTGGCGCGTTCACTTGGACTCCGCGAAATGCGCCGTGCCGCTCATGCCCGACAGCAGGCCATCGGCACTGGGCACGCTCGCAATCAACAGCAGGGTCTGGCTGCCTTCATCGATGCGCGCGCCCAGGCGTTTTACCGTTGCTTGCAGCGACTGGCCGGTTTCGTCGGGGATGAAGGTGAAGGACTGGCCGGGCTTGAGCCTGCTCATCCATCGAGATGGCACCAGCAGATGGATATCCAGGGTTCGGTTATCGACCACCTCCAGCAACGGCGCCCCGGCGGTCACACTTTCATAACGCTGAACCTTGCGAGATACCACCTGCCCATCGAACGGCGCGATCACGCTACAGCGCTTTACCTGCACCTGATACACCTGTGCCTGCGCCTGGGCCTCGCTAAGCCGGGCCTCGGCCCGCGCCACCTCGAAACGCCCGACTGAATTCAAAGCCGCCAGTTGCCGGTTATGAGCCAGCTCTTCATCAGCACCCCGGTTCGCCGCCTGAGCTGCTTTGAGCTGGGCCTGATACGCCGCACAATCGAACCGCGCCAAGGTGTCCCCCTTCTTGAAGGGCTCGCCCTCGCTGAACGGCAACTCAACAATGCGCCCGGCCAACTCACTGGCCAGCACCGCCTGATCACGCGCGCGAAGCACCCCACGCGCCTCAGCACCGCTTGGCAAAGTGGCTGACACACTGCTCTCCATCAGCAGGTCATCGCTTGAAGATGTCTGCGCCAGAACCCCGCTCGTCACCAGGGCCAACCCCAAAACCCAACCACTCAAACAGCGCATAACCCTTACTCCCTGACGGATGGCGGAGTCTACGACAGCAGCTGGAAGCGTCAAGGAAATAGCCGCTAAGTCGAAGGAAAAATTTCCGATAAAATCAGCCGATAGATCACCTAATGACTATCGTTAAGATTTCTCACCGTATGGGATGTTGCTTCAGCAAATAACTAAGTAAATGATCCAGACTTTGGGCTGGCGAGTTATACCGCGTATCTATAATAAGGTCTGGTGAGTTCGGAACCTCGTAGGGCGCATCAATACCAGTAAAATCGCACAATTCCCCTGCCCGTGCTTTACGGTAAAGCCCTTTGGGATCACGCGCTTCGCACGTAGACAAATCCGCTGATACATAGACCTCATGAAACCTAACCCTGCTGCTCGCCCTGCGCGCCAGCAACCGGTCATGTTGATAAGGCGAGATGAACGCTGTGATACAAATCAATCCTGCATCAGCGAATAGTGCCGCCACTTCGCCAACCCGACGAATATTCTCTGCACGGTCTGCTGGTGAGAAACCGAGATTGGCATTCAGGCCATTGCGGATGTTGTCGCCATCCAATGCGTAACAGGCATAACCGAGCGCTAGCATTTTTTCTTCAAGTCCCATTGCCAGCGTCGACTTACCTGAAGCGGACAAACCGGTTAGCCACACAACTGCGCCTTCGTGTCCAAAATTTTGGCTACGCGTATCGGCGGAAACGCGATGAGGAACAGAAGCTAAATTTTTGGCTTGTGACATGCGAACAGAGCTCTAGCGAAGAGTATTTAGGGCATCACAGTCAAATTCTACGCTTGGTGGCTTCGCCAAATCTAAATCCACTGACGCCTATCGGCCAAGAGCTGTCGCTCCTGCACAAAACGTGTTTGGCCTGGCTCAGTCCTAACGTTGGAACTCCAATTAACTACCCGCGCAACGTCACGTGCCCGCTCGCGCAGTAATTCAGGCGCTTGGCGGCAAGCTTCTGCCAGGGCCATAAGGCCAGACGCTCCCGTCAGCGGTACCGTTAATCACATATCGTTGCTGGAGCAGCGCCCCGGAACACTTCGTCGAGCTCGCTACCGGTAGGTGAGCTTGGAAACGCATCGAAACGGCCATGCTTTACCGCTTGGGCCGCGTTGTAAAAGCCGCTCCATGCGGCGCGCGCCAACGCGCCGCCTACACTGACTCGTCTGACCCCCATGGCTGACAGTTCTTCGACCGTCAGGTCACTGTTCCAGCCAATGAGTACGTTGACCGGCTTGGGCGCCACGGCCAGGACGACCGCAGCGATCTCGTCACGCGTCTTGATCCCGGGTGCATAAAGGCAGTCGGCACCGGCTTCGGCGTAGGCCTGCAGCCGCTTGATGGTGTCCGGCAGATCGGGACGGCCAAGGAAGAAGTTTTCCGCACGAGCAACCAGGAGCGTCTTGGAGCCGCTTGCATCAATGGCTTCCCGTGCCGCACAGACACGTTCGACCGCGTCCTGGATATCGCGGACAGGCTCTAGCGGATCACCTGTCGAATCCTCGATGGAAAAGCCTGCCACCCCAGTCGCCACCGCAAGCTGTGCGCTTTCGAACACCTCCTGGGATGATTGGCCGAACCCGTCTTCAAAATCTGCATTGATAGGCAGATCAGTGGCTTCGACGATACTCCGCATATAGTCCAGCACAGCGTCGCGCTGCATAGAGCCGTCGGGCCTGGCACAGGACCAGGCATGGCCGGAGCTGGTCGTCGCCAGTGCCTTGAATCCCATGCCTGTGAGCAGTTGCGCGCTACCTGCATCCCAGGGGTTCGGAAGTACAAAGCACCCGGACTCATGCAGCGTCCAGAACGCATCGCACTTCTGCTCCACGGTGAGGGTGGTCATCACAAGTTCCTCTGCTTTGCATTGCATTGCGGCTAAGTCACGCCCGATCGCCAGTATGACGCCGGGACCACGAAAAAAAGCGGCAGGAACGCAAACAGATCGGCACGGGTCGTCGACGTTCGTACTGGATCGTTACGCAGTGTCGCTTCGAAACGGCGCTCTGCTCGCCCAACTTGGAGAACTCGGGCTGTGAGGACTCTAGTCCACGATCATCAGCTCATCCCATCGGGACGTATACCGCTTGCTCATCATCTCGCGCTTCATCGCCCATACAGGCGCAGCGGGAATGCGCCCGAGCCGTACAGCCCCCCTGCCCTCACGCGCGTTGATGTGATCGACCACCGCCATCAGCCGATCAGCGCCTGGCCTAGGTGCTTGCGCGAACAGGTCGGCGGTGAACTCACCGCGTTGCCGCAAATCCTGGAGCAGGACCTCCGCCTTGCTGTAGGCATAGCCTGGCCGATAGATCGCATCCAAACCCCGAATTGCTGCGGCCGCCAGCACGCGGGTGTCATCGGTCGGGTATGGCAGTGGGCAGTCGACAGCGTTGGCATAGCGGGGCTGCTCGGGATCGTGCATGCCGGTACGAATGGCTACTTGCAGCCCACCCGCCAGGCTCTGCTGAGCCCTAAGCTTCTCAGCGGCCTTGGTCACGTAGGCCACCACTGCCTCACGAACAGGTGCGATTTCCCGCAGACGCGAGCCGAACATCTTGCTGCTGCAGATCACCTGACGCGGGGGTGTTGCCTCCTCCAGCTCTAGGCAGGCAATACCCCTGAGCTCGCGTGCGGTCTTCTCCAGTACCACCGAGAACTGCCTGCGCAGCGACGCCGGGTCATACCGTGCAAGGTCCCAGGCCGTCTTGATACCGAGGGTTTCCAACCGGGCGGTCAGTCGCCGACCGACACCCCATACTTCCCCGACCTCGGTGATCGTGAGCAGCTTGTCCCGTCGTGCCGGGTCCCGCAGGTCGATGACGCCGCCTGATCTGCCCCAGGTTTTTGCCGCCCAGTTGGCAAGCTTGGCCAGGGTCTTGGTCGGTCCGATGCCCACTCCGACCGGTATGCCCGTCCAGCGCAGCACACGCTCACGCGCCTGATGACCGAGCGCGACCATGTCACCTGAAAGCCCCGCCAGGTCGGCAAAGGCTTCGTCGATGCTGTAGATCTCGATCCGCGGATACAGGCCTTCCAGGGTGGTCATGACCCGGGCACTCATCTGGCCGTACAGCTCGTAGTTGCTTGAAAAGCAGACAACGCCCCACTCGTGCAGTCGATCGCGCCACTGAAAGTAGGGAGCCCCCATCGGAATGCCCAGGCGCTTGGCCTCACGGGTGCGCGCAATCACGCAACCGTCGTTGTTGCTCAGGACCACAACCGGCACGCCCTCAAGCTCCGGGCGGTATACCCGCTCGCAGCTGCAGTAGAACGCGTTGCAATCGATTAACGCGAACATAGGCGATGCAGGTTGTGGGTGGCCACGCCCCAGATATGCAGCGACTCGGTTACCCCGATGGCTCGGTAATCGGGATGCTCGGGCTGCAACCAGACGCCAGTTGGCGTGATGTCGAGTCGTTTGACTGTCATGCCGCCGTCAACATAAGCGACAACCACGTCCCCCGAACGCGGTTCGAGGGCCCGATTGATCACCAGCACGTCCCCATCGTAGATGCCGGCGCCGGTCATGCTGGGCCCGTCAACCCGGGCGAGGTAGACATGCGGGGTGCGTAGGTCGACCAGATCATCTATCGAGAGCGTGAGCTCTTCGTAGTCGGCCGCCGGCGATGGAAAACCGGCCGGCAGGCGTGTGTCGATGTACTGGCAAAAGCTGCTGGATGGGCCGAGCTGGCCAAGAATAAGGGCGCGCATGATACTGCTCTGCGGTAACTGTATATGTATACAGTTAACAGCGAGCCGCAACAGCGGTCAATGTAAACAGACCAGTTGCCGATAGCAGGCCGGAGGATCCATGTGCGGACGATTCACCCAGTACCGGACGGCAGTCGAGTACCTCGATGCGTTGCGGTACGACAAACCCATCGAGGGCGGGATCGACCCCGAGCCGATCAACCGCTACAACGTCGCGCCGCGTTCTCGGGTGATGATGTTTTTCGAAACGGACGCCGGCTTGCGCCAGGCACGCTTGCCTTGGGGGTACCAGCCGTTCTGGTGCAAGGGAAAGCGCCAACCGGCCATCAACGCACGCGTCGAAACGGCCGCGACCAGTCGATTTTTTCGGGATATCTGGGCGACGGGGCGCACGCTCGTGGCCGCCGATGGCTGGTACGAGTGGGTCAAGGATCCGGACGATCCCAAGAAAAAGCAGCCGTACTACATACGGCGCAAGGACGGCGAGCCTCTATGGTTCGCAGCCCTGGCCCAGCTGGACCGGAACGCGATGGTTGAGCGTGACGGGGACGGCTTCGTGATCCTCACGGCAGACAGCGACCAGGGCATGCTCGATATCCATGACCGCAGGCCGATCGTGCTTGAGGCCGATCTGGCTCGCCAATGGGTGGATCCGGACCTGCCCTTGGCGCGTGCTGAAGAGATCGTGCGAGACCTCGCGCTACCGGTGGAGGCGTTCGAATGGTTTGCGGTCGACAGGGCGGTTGGGAATGTCCGCAACGAGGGACCGGGACTGATCGAGGCGGTGTCGACCTAGCGACCAGATTGCCCTGCTTTTCGTGGCATGGGATCACCTCCCCCTGGAGGGAGGCGTTGGGTTATCGCAGTGCCAGGTGTCACATGGCGTCAAACGCTGCCTGCAGCTCTTCTTGCCCCGACTTCCCGCTTTGCAAAAGCAGCATAAGCAGAATGCGCGCCTTTTGTGGGCTGAGGTTCCCCGCCATGACCGCGCCTGCATCCGCAGTCGTTTTGCCGCCACCCTCGAAGCCGTAGTTGGCCATGACCCTCCCGTTATAGACACGTGTCGAGATCACTACTGGTACCTGCTTACTCAGCGCGTACTTCACCGCCTCGAACATCGGCTGGTTCATGTTGCCCATGCCCAATGCCTGTACCACGATGCCTTTGGCCCCCTGGTCGACTGCGCTGCGAAGCAAACTGCCGTCGGCGCCACCGTACATGGCAACGATCTCGACCTTTGGCATCTCATCGGTTTGGATTTCGATGTGCTGTCGGCGTAGCGGCTCTCTCGCGAAGATTACACGGTCGGGATAGACCTCTCCGAGAAAGCCATAGTCACCGGACTGGAAGGTTTCTACGTTGGCTGTATGGGTCTTGGTCACATGGCGCGCCGCATTGATCTGGTTGTTCATGGCCAGCAGGACCCCTTTGCCCTTCGCTTGCTCATCGACAGCAATACGCACCGCATTGAGCAGGTTGCGCGGGCCATCGAAGTCAGAAGAAGAGGCGTTGCGCTGCGCGCCGATGACAACGACCGGCTTGTCGGATTTGACAGTCAGGTCGAGCCAGAACGCGGTTTCTTCGAGGGTGTCGGTACCGTGTGAGACGATTACACCTGACACCTCTGGCCGCTTCAGCGCAGCGTTAACCGCTTCGGTGAGTTCGATCCAGCGCGGCGGATCCATGTAGTCCGAAGGCACATTCGAGAGGTTGTCGACTTCAATCTTTGCGAACTCCCCTACCTCCGGCACCGTCGCGAGCAAGTCATCACCCGAAATGGCGGGCACCGGTGCCTTTTTGACCGGGTCGATCTTCATGGCGATCGTTCCGCCAGTCGCAATTAACTGAACCGTGGGCTTTTCCTGCGCGTAGGCGTTACCAAACAGGGCTGCGCAAAACCCGGCGACCAGCAATGAGCTTCTTCTCATGTCAGTTCCTTACCATCATTCTTGTGGGGGTAAGGAAACTGACAAGCGATCCTCTGTTTGGTTGGGGATTTGCCAGCAGGTCGAAAGCAGTGCCTCACGACGCCCCCCAAGAACGTGCTCGGTAGCCGGTCGGCTTGAGCTGCATGTGCTGGGTCGGGTCGGGTCGGGTCGCATTGAGAATCAAGGCTGAAAGCAGGGGAAGAAGGCTCAGCAAATTGAACTCAAGCAATGGAGTTTGGCTAAGTCATGCCAAAGGATGTAATCGTCATAACCACCCTGCAACGGTAGGGTGACGGCTTTACCTTCATACGAGCATAGCCCTACGCATCCCGGCTGAAGCGATTCAACAAGGCGGCCTACGACTCGAGCATTGCGGACACGTCTCACCCTAACTGCAGACTGCCGAAAGTCCCTATGGTGCTGGCTGTCAGTTCTTCAATGATTTACCTACTGGCACGTAACTTCGGCATTGAGCGCACGGGCCAGCCCAGGCCAGTCGGAATCGTGGCTGGTCACGAGGCGGGTGACAGACGCACATCGAAATTCATTTTCACGAATGAAAGCTTCCACTGATGCTGGGGGAACAACCTTATCTTCGGTCCCAATAAAATGGCGTTGAGGCAGCATCCTTAGCAGAGCCGACGAGCCGATAGGCTTCAGCCCGTGCAGTGGCGACAGTTGATGATGCTGCGCCCACGCGGCCGGGTCGAGGTTGCCGGCAATTGTTTGCACCTGCGAAACATCGGTACGTTCATCGGCCAGCAATAAAGCCAAGTAACCTCCCCCGGAGTATCCGATCAACTCCAGTGATTGAGCTGATTGACGCGCCTTCAGCGCGTTCAGCGCATCATGAAGGCTCCGAATTACCGGAGTGCTGAATCGCCTGTCTGTCCAAAGCGAAATGCCGCAACCGACACTTTTGTGAAACTGACAAGGTCTTGCTAGGTAAACCGAAGGATGCGGATCGGACAAGGCAAGATTAACCATAAACAGGTTGCGCGGTGATGGATCGGTACTCGGCTGGGTACGGGTCGACCACGCTTTGCCGTCGCCTTCTATATAGACTCGAAGTACATCAGTCTTCACGGTCTCGGATGTTGATGCGCTGACAAGATCAAACTCGCTGGTTCGGATGATTTGTATCTGGCCAGCCCTAACCGATACTGCCTCCGACAACCGGTCAAGGTGACTAGCGCAACCAGGCAGCGCTATTACCAAGAGCAACGAAACGGCACGCTTGAAGTGAGTTATCACAAAATTGACCACTGTAAGCTCGTTGGCCTGTACCAACGAAGGAGGAACGTCGGAAACTTGGCTATCCGCAATAGGAGCCTGTAGCAGTGTACCTGCTACCAATTCGGGCAAAAAAAGCCCGCCGAAACGGGCCTTTCTGATCGTAGCGACTTAGAAGTCGTAACGGACCTTCGCAGTAAAGCTATCCGCTTCGAAACCTGTCTTCATCATCCGGTCATACCCTACAGCCATGGTGACCTGATCACGACGGTAAGAGGCACCCAGACCGAACTCGTACGTCTCGCGAGCAGCTGATGCACCAATCGAAGTGAACTGGCTGCCGCCGGCAATGAACGTCGCCTTAGAGTCAGCCTGGTCGCCAATTACATCGTGATATGCCATAGCCTTCACCTCTGGCACCAGCAGGCCACCACTGAGATCGAACCTACCGGCCAGGCGCATACCAGCGCCCAGGTCAAGAACTTCCATGCGCTGGTTCTCAACCATCAGCGCCGCGCCTGATTCACTTCTCTCGCGGTAGCCCTCAGTATTCACTTGGTTGTAACGGCCAGCAATGCGGGGTTCAACGATCAGACCGGAATCCAATTCATGGGCATAGCCTCCCATTACGTTGATGGCGAACAGGTCGCTGTCAAAGTTGGCTTTGGCCGTAGTACCCGGAAGCTGACGCTCGGACTTGTTGTGGCTCAAACCATAGGTCGCGCTACCGTCTACGAAATAGCCATCGTCGTTCCAGCTGCTATAGGCGCTTAGTGCATGCGTGTCGACTTCAATCTTGTGATAGTTGTCGGCGGCAACGTCAGTGTTAACGAAGCTGTATGACATACCCACCGTCACTTTGTTGCTCAACTTGCCATCAGCGCCAAACAGGATTCCTTTGGAATCAGTGCTGTAGCCGTCAAGGCCATCACGCATGTCCTGTTTTGAATCACCATTTAGCAGCTGAATCCAGCCGCCTAGTTCGTCAAAGCCTTCGCCAGACGACATACCGGAACGCGCACCACTCACTCGCCCTCCGATAGCACCGGTAACCAGGCCCTGACCACTCATTACAGCGTTAGGGGTGGCACCGTTGGTCTCCGGGGCAAGCTGAGCGGCCATACGCGCAATGGCAGCAGTGTCCTGGCCCGCACCGAGCAAGCTAGACACAACTGGATCTTTCTCGCTGAGATTTCCGCCACCAAGCAGGGTTGCGAAGCGCGCGCCAGCGACCTGGGCATTTTGGTTTCCGCCGGCCCTAGCTATCAACTCTCGGTTTTGAGCCTCGGTATTCGGCGTTACGACGACGACTGGTTCGCCGGGCGCAGGCTGAGTGGGAGGTACAGTTGGAAGCGTTGGTACTTCGACAATGATCTCCGGAACGGTCGGAACGGTCGGCTCAGTTGGATCTGTAGGCGTGGGCGTCGGCGTGGGCGTCGGCTCAGGAGTGGGTATCGGGGTCGGCTCCGGGGTCGGTATGGGGGTCGGTGTAGGAGCAAGAGGCGAAAACGTGTAATCGTAGTTGTGGGCTGAGACCAGCGACGCTTGCATCAGAGCAGACGAAGAAACAACCGTAGCTCCGAAGTCGCGAAGCGTACCGGCTTGAATCAGCCTGTACGCCTTACCAGCCATTTCGAAATCGCTCAGCTGTGAACGAAGGACAATCCGCGAGCCCTGCTCAAGCGTTGCTATACCGCTAACGTTCAGAATCGCCTTGTTCAAATCAGTCGCCGGTGAAAGATTCATCACCAGCTCAGCATTTCCCAGGAGGTCGAAGTCGCCCCAGAAGAAGTTATGAGGCTGCGTCAGATTCAGCGAGGCACTGGGAAGGACAACCACATTGTTGGCGTAAATATCCTCGCCCCTGAAGATTGCCTCGCCACCGCGGACAACGACGGTGTTCATATTGTGAAGATCGCCAAGGATCGTGGCACCGTACCAATCGAGAACCGTGTTGTGACCACCGTTGATTGCGGCGTGATTGCCTCCAATTTGGCCCGCGACCAAGGTGATGAACAATTGCTTGGAACCATCACCATGCTGACTGACAAATATGCCGTATTCGTCACCCCAAATATCACCGTCGTTTCGAATACCGCCGGTAACCTCGCCACCATCCACCAGAATACCCGCGCCGTGGGCGCCGGTGGCGGTGATCACAGCTCCAGGCTGGTTGTGCAAGACGCTAATAAGCGAACCACTGCCGAGCACCACCGCTCTTGCGCCATCCTCGAAGCCCTGCAAAAGGTTATTGTCGGGGATGGTCGCACCAATGGTGCCGAAGTTTTGAATAGTCCCAACGTAGGTCGACGCAGAAAGGTAGACGGCATTCGCCCCTTGCCCTGCAGACAGAATGCTGCCGCCGTTTAACAGGTTCTCAACGTAGCTGCGCTGTAGATTGACCCCCTTGGTCTTCTGCCCGAAACTGATGATGTCAGAGTTATTGACCAACGCGTTGTCCAGGCGCGTGTGATCCAATAAAAGGCCATTGGATGCGGATCCGGCGAAGCCGGTGACATTGATGGCTGCATTGTTTACCAGGTCGTTTGCAATGCTGACATCCATGAGATGAATGCCGTTAGCGTTATAACCCAGCACATCGATTGCGGCCCGGTTGAAGAAACTGCCACCGATGCTTGAGGGCATCAACCCGCCGATCTCCATACCGGATGCCATCATGCTTTGGTTGCTGGTCTGTTCAATGTCCAGTTGGGCAAAGTTCTGAAAATCCGACGTTAGATTCATCCAGGGCGCCGCAATACCAACTGGCTCGCCAGTGAAACTTCCAAACACTGACAGATAGTCGGCATCAACCGCTTCGTTGAATGGCTGGTCAACAAGCGTGACCTCATAAGCCGAAACTGCTTGGGACGCGGCCAGTATTGAAAGAGCCAGCAGCGTTTTCTTCAATTGCACAATTGCGCTTCCTTGAAACAAGCTGCAACCTATTTGCAGCCAGGCACAACCGATATCGGCCCTTTGGATTGATCCTAAATGCCGTCTGTCGCCAATGGCCATGTTCGATGCAAGATCAATCGGAGGCTCATCGATGCGCCCCACTACCAGTCCTACATCGACAAAGCCCCACTCTTTCTCAAGGGCAAGGATGAGCTCGAGCAGCTTCGGGCCTTCATCAAGAAATACATCAAGACCGGTGATGACAAAGCCGTCCTGTATGAACTGGCGAACGGAAAGATCCGCCCCTCCAAGGCGCTCGCAGACTCATTGAAAGGCCTGTTGAAGGGCAATCCGGAATTCGTTCTGATCGACGACCAGAAGGAGGTTTACGAGGCGGCCGTAGCTGCGGCGAAGGCAGCCTCCTCCGAACAGCCTCGGGTGGTCATCGTGGAGGGGGGCCCGGCACCGGCAAGACGGTGCTCGCCATCAATCTCCTGGTGCATTTGACCTCGCTAGGCTTGGTCGGCAAGTACGTGTCGAAGAATGCTGCGCCACGCAAGGTCTACGAGACTAAGCTCGTCGGCTCCATCACTCGCTCGCGTTTCTCTCACATGTTTACCGGATCCGGTGCCTTCGTGGATGCAGAGCGCGATGTGTTCGACATGCTGATCGTCGATGAGGCCCACCGCCTCAATGAGAAGAGCGGCCTGTACGCCAACCTGGGTGACAACCAGATCAAGGAGCTCATTGGCGCATCCAAGTGCACGGTCTTCTTCATTGACGAGGACCAGCGCCTGCAGTATGGGTACGACGCGGTGGGCAACAGGACCAGCAAAGCCCTCATCGGCCTAAGCGAAGGCCAGCCCATGGGCAGCATGGTTACGGACCTCAGCTATGCGAGCGACAGTAATCGGCTGGGGAGCATCGACGGACTGGCCGTAACTAGCGATGCCGCTGGCAGCCTGACGCAATATAGCAATAACCGAAACTTTGAGTACGATGCCCAGGGCCGGCTGGCGCAGGTGAAGGTCGCCAGCAACGTAATTGCTCAATACCGATACAATGCATTGGGTCAGCGAACCCACAAGATCACGGGCACAGCGACAACAACCTTTTTCTACGGACCGAACGGCCAGCTGCTTGGCGAAACCCAGTACAGCCCCACCGGTACGAAGCTCAGCGGCCAGTTCTACGTTTGGCTGGATAGCCTGCCTTTAGGGGGGATCACGCTGGCGTATGATGCGGAAGGTGGCGTCACTAGCAGCAGTGCTTTTTATCTTCACACCGACCACCTCAACACCCCACGGCTAGCGACAAACCAGTCCGGTGTTGAGATCTGGCGGTGGAAGTCCGATGCTTTTGGGGTCGGTGATGTCGTAGGAACCGCAACCATCAACCTGCGGTTTCCTGGTCAGTACTTCGATAGCGAAAGCGGGCTGCATTACAACTTCTTCCGCGATTACGACCCGGCGACGGGGCGGTATGTGGAGAGTGATCCGATAGGGCTAGAGGGTGGGCTGAATACCTTCGGGTATGTGCTGGGAAATCCGTTGAGATATTCAGATCCATTTGGTTTGATGGTTGATGATGGGCTAGGGGGAAATGTTTGTACGCCTGGCTTTGAGGGGCTGATATGCAGCCCAACGGGAAGCATAGGCCCGATCGGTGGGGGTAAAGGAGCGCAAAGCCGTCAAGGAGACCAAGTCTATTGCCCGATCCCTCGGCCTGCTCCTGACTTCGTGGTAACACCGAAAGGCACAGCCGTGCCAGTGCCAGCGGGGGCGAGCGGTCCTTCCTCCACTCGAAAACCAGGATTTCAATACAATGGGGGATCCGGTGGCCACAGTATGGATAGCAAGGTTACGGGGGTTCGGATCATGGACGCCAATAGTAACCAAGGATCGCGTGCGATTTACATGAATACGACCGGGCAAACAGTTAACCCTGCAACAGGCAGAACGGTGCCAAACGCAGACCCCAGTGGACATCACTATCTGGACTGATCATGACCGACGACACGGGGTTATTGGAGGTAGTAAATGAACAATTGTCAGCTATTTCATTTGTTCACGACTATATCGAATTTCAATTTAATGAAAAAATTATCCGCTCATTTACCTGCCCGATTTTAAGGTATGGCGCGAGAGAAATAAGATACCCGGAAAACGGCTCACGCGATGACTTGTGCAGCCTCATTGGCTGCACGGCTAATTACGTCACGATACTAGCTGATGAGGAAATTAAACTCGGATTTTCGAACAACAAGGAACTAATAATACCTTTGACTAACGCTGATGAAGGCCTCCTGGAGGCCATGCACTACGTCCCCGGGCACAATCGGCCGATTGAGGTTTGGTAAAGCACTTAAGTTGCGACACAAAAAAGGGGGGCAGTTACGTGCCGACCACGAACAGCGCTCTGTTCGGCCGGCTCTGGTGGCGGAGCGACAAAACAAGGGAGCGGAGAACTAAATGGTTCGGCCAATGGCTCTAAGCACCACCAACTCCCACTGCTCGCACTTATGCCAGGCCCGGTACTGCTCGTCGCAGTGCCCTGATTGCCTAACCAGAATGCCAGCCACCTCGCATCGCTCAACCTCGAGCGGGAGCTTGAAGGTTTTCGAGGTACGACCAAGGGTTTGGCCCTGGCTGTTTTGAATGAGGTACCGGTCTTCACTCGGGACCAGCGCCAAAGGATCACCCATCTGAAGCTGCGCGAGTGCCGCATGTACCGGTGCGTGTTGCGGCTGGCGGCCTGCAAAATCGAGATCGATGTCCCTGAGTGAAAGCTGCAGGTAACGTTTCTCAAGCTCCGGAAGGTACCGACCTACGTATTCACGCTTTTGGATATTTGCGGGCAGGTGTCGGCTGAACGGATTGCCATTGGAAAACTCACACAGGGTCAGCGTCTGCTCAGCCCGGGTCATGCCCACGTAGTACAGGCGGCGCTCGTCATTGAGTACCTCCGCGCCGGTGGGCCAGCCACCATCGAGCAGCACCACGTGACGGAACTCCAGCCCCTTCGCTGAATGCACAGTGCCAACATACAGCCCCTGCTTAGGCTGTTGACGCAGCTCGCGCGCGTAGTCGTAGAGCCAGTCGATAACCGCCTGAGCGCTTAACTGGCATTCGCCAAGCTCTGCCAACAACTGGCCGAAGGCAACTTCGAAGAAGTCATGCCATTCGGGTTCAAGCGACGCGCTATCGAGATCGCGCCAGTGGCCTCTCGCATCAAGCGACGCATCCTGGGAGCGCAGCTGTTCGATCGCCGCGACGAAGCCGCGCTGGCCGGTGAGCGGAAGCGCTGAATCCTTGTCAGCCGCCAGGCAATAGGAAACCCCGTTCTGCTCGCACCAGGCCTGAACCGGGTACAGGCACTCGTGCCGGCGAGCCAGGATGGCGCACCCCTGCCAGTCTCCGTTTTCAAGCTCCAACAAGCGCTGTAACTCGGCGACAGCCGCTTGAGCCTGCAGGTTCGGTCGCGTTTGCTCATCGCCCGGTATCGAAAGGCGAATGACCTGGCCTCGCCGGTCAGTGTCCAGCTCCTCCCATTCGCCGCCGCGCGGATGATCACGGCGTGATGCGTTGATCTGAATGGGATGACGCTGTTTCAGGCGGTCGGGATTGCGCTCGATGAGGCTGTTGGCGGCCTCGATGATGTGACGGGTCGAGCGGTAGTTGTCGATGAGGTAGCTGGTGGTCGCTTCGTAGTCCTCACGGAACTGCAAGATGTAGCGGTTATTGGTTTCGCGCCACTGGTAGATGTTCTGGTCATCGTCGCCCACCGCCAGAATGCATAGCCGGCCATCCTCCTCTGCCTTGCGTCCGGCCAAGGCACTGACCATCCGGTACTGCAGCTCATCGATGTCCTGGTACTCGTCGACCAAGATGTACCGGTAGCCGCGTAGCAGTTGCTCACGCAGATCATCCTCGCCTTCGACCTGGCGCTTGCCTTCGAGCAGCTCGACTGCGTCCGACA
This sequence comes from Pseudomonas sp. 9Ag, assembly GCF_902506445.1. NCBI lineage: Bacteria > Pseudomonadati > Pseudomonadota > Gammaproteobacteria > Pseudomonadales > Pseudomonadaceae > Pseudomonas > Pseudomonas sp. 9Ag. Next base: position 1,347,182 of record NZ_LR733836.1, on the reverse strand, counting down.
GCACCTGTTTGAGGGTGCCCTCCTCGACCATCTCGCCCCGAGCGAAACGGGTACCGGTCAGGCGCATCGCCATCCGGTGATAGGTCATCACGTTGACGCCGAATGCATCGGCCCCGACCAGGCGCAACAAGCGTTGCTTGATCTCGTTTGCAGCGTGGCGGTTAAAAGTCAGCGCCACAATGCAGCTTGCTGGCACCCGGCGCACCCGCAGCAGATAGGCAATGCGGTGCACGATCACGCGAGTCTTGCCCGAGCCGGGACCCGCGAGCACCAGGCGGTTCATGTCGTCGTCATCGGCGACGACCACTCGCTGCGGTACGCTCAGGGTTTCGATGATGGTGTTCCAGGACTCCTCGCTGGTGGCGAGCTTCAGCACTTCTTCGCGCCCTCCGAAATAGCGCTTGATAAAGTCCTGTTTCGAGTCGCTGAAGTAATGCATTACGAGGCTCAGCGCAGCGGCCATCTCGCCGAGAGCGACCTCGGCGTATTCGCGCATCACATGCACCTGAATGCGTTTTTCTCGGTAGTGCTCGTCGAGTTTTAGGTAGTCATCCTTGAGAAACCCGCTGCGCTTTTCCGGGTTGACCTCAATGGTCATGGCACGGCGCATCACGGTCATGCCGTGATTGAGGGTCAGGATTTCCTGTTTGTGCAGGTACAGCAGCACGTGCTCGATGGCGCGCCGGCGCTGCTCCGGTGGGATCAGGTGCGGCAGCGCCAGGTCAGCCTCAAGGGTGCGGGCCAGCTCGCCAAAGGTGGTTTCCACGAGCAGATCTTTGCCACGAAGGCCTGCTGGAATCTTGCTGATCAGATACTCGAGCAGCACCCCAGCCAATGCCCGGCGCTTCTCGCCAAATTTATGAAGCTTTGCCCAGCTGTGGCCACCCTTGATCCGTAGTTTGAGGTAATCCCGGCTGACCTGGCGCAGCTCCAGCGTGCCCTTTTGTTGGCTGTCGCTGTCATGGTCCTGAGCGAGGCTACGCAACAGGCGCAGCACGTGCAGCGGAATCAACTCGCCTTGCCCGGTCGACTCTTTCAGCGCGGCGGTCAGAGGTGGCAAATTCAGGTCTTGCCAGGCACCGCTCTCGGCATCGGGGGCCTGCTCACGCAGGGTGTCAAACAACCCCGCCTCCAGTTCGAGGGTGTGTTTTAAGCGCTGGGTGGCCGCACCCGACACCCCATGACGCAGGTACAGGGTCAGCTTGGAGTCGTTCTCCAGCAGCCCCATGTCCTCCATCTGCTTGAGGGTCGCCGTGACCTCCTCGGAGGTGAGGCTGGTCAGGGCCATCAGCCCGTCGGTGTTAATGCGCTCATCGGCCCCCGCGTCGTAGAGAAAGCGCAAGATCGCCCGAAACTCTTCCAGCCGGCGTGCTGGCAGGTCAGCGTTATCGAGGCGCTGTTCGGCTTCGGCCTGAGGCAGCCGGAGGGTCGCCGGGAAGATTTGGGTCTGGTTTTCTTCACGCTTTAAGTACTGGCCGCGCTCGAGCCAGGCCACCGCGGTGACCACCTTGGTTTCGGCGTCGCGATCATCGGCGTTAAAGCTGGTTTCGACCTCATCATCCAGCAGCACCTCGCCAGCGGTGATGACCAGCTTGCCGCCCTTGCGTCGGTCGCTTTCACGGCGCAGCTTGCGCAGGATCTGCTGAATGTCGCGCAGGCCAAGCTTGGAGCGCTCGCACATGCCGAACTGGGTTTCGATGTCCTGCAGGTCATAGAGCAGCACGCAACGGGCATCGCCCTGGTCGCGCCCTGCTCGCCCAGCTTCCTGCAGGTAGTTTTCCAGCGAACCCGGAATGTCGGCATGGACCACCAGGCGAATATCGGCCTTGTCCACGCCCATGCCAAAGGCATTGGTCGCGACAATGACCCGCAGTTGACCCGCCTTGAACGCATCCTGAATATCGGTTTTCTCGTGGGGTTCGAGGCCTGCATGAAAGTGCTTGCAGGGCCAGCCCTGAGTGATGAGAAAGTCTGACAGTTCCTCGGCGCCCTTACGGCTGGAGACAAAGACCACCGAGCCACCGTCGTGCCGACCTATATGGTCTTCAAGCAGCTGGTGGGTGCGCGCCCATTTCTCGGCGCGGGTGCAGGGCAACACTTCGAAACTCAGGTTGGTGCGCTCGTGGGTGCCCAGAAAGGTCTCGAACTCGATCTTCAGCTGCTCTCTGAAGTGATCCTGAATGTCCTCAAGCACTTCCGGTTTGGCCGTGGCGGTAAAGCAGCCAATGGGGGCCAAGGGGCCCTCACCGGTGTGCTCGCTGATAAAGCGCGACACGTATTGGTAATCGGGCCTGAAGTCATTGCCCCACTTGGACAGGCAGTGCGCCTCGTCAAAGATCCAGGCGCCAATCTGCCGCTGCTTGATCGCGCGTCGAAAGGCCTTGTTGCGAAACTGCTCGGGCGAGACCAGCAGGATGCCGACGTCGCCCATTTGGACCTTCTCCAGCACCTCGGCCCGCTCGGGCATGGTCAACAGGCCATTGAGGGTGGCGGCGCATTGGACGTTGCGCTCAAGCAAGCCATCAACCTGATCCTTCATCAAGGATTGCAGCGGCGAGATGATGATGGTCAGGCTGCCGTTGCGGTGAAAGCGGTTCAGGGCCGGGAGCTGGTAGCACAGGGACTTGCCACCGCCGGTGGCCAGAATGGCGAGCACGTGTTGGCTGCGCATGCCGGCCAAGACCACGTCGTGTTGCAAAGTCTTGCCATCCGGTTCGGTCCGAAAGTCATCAAAGCCAAAGTAGCGCTTGAGCTCATGGCGCGGGTCATGGGTGGTGGCGCAGTACTCGCAATCGCTGCGCCCACACGGAATGTCCCGCAGCTCGGCAATCAACCGCCCCACTTCCGGAAACTGATATCGCACCCAGGGGGCCAATACTGAGTTGCCGCCTGACACTCGGAGCCAGGCCAGTGCATACGCCAAGGGCAGATGCAGGGACTGATCTAGCAGGTCGGTTTCGAGGAGCTGCTCAAGGCGGGTGCTGCAGACCTTGAGGCTTCGGGTCAGGGTCGGGTCGTTTTCAACCAGCAGTTGGGGAATCAGGCCGCGCAGCTCGGTAACCGGTTTGGGACTGGTGCCACTGAGGGAAGCGAAGAATGAGCCCAGGTCGCTCTTGAGCGTAGGGGCCAGCAGTGCCTGGTAGCACAGCAGCTCCGCCTGGTTGGTTTCGTTCAGTTGCGCAAAGGCTTGGCGCTGGTCCTGAAACAGGGTGAGTGTGGAACGGCAGTCGGACAGCGGTGAGTTGAGGCTGTCCCGGATGAGTTTGTAGTCCTTGACCAGGCGGTGATACGGGTTCTGCGGAAAGGCCAAGGGCGACAAGCGCAGGGTGTCGATTACAGGGAGCCCGTGCAGGGCAAGGTGTGGGGCCTGTTGTTTAAGGATCGGCAGGTCATGGTCGATGACGTTGTGGCCGAGGACGAAGCTTGCGCCCTGCCCCAGGCTGTCCAGGGCGTCGAGGACCTCGGGCAGGTCCTTGTCGACCTTGCGTTCGAGTTCGGTGCCCGTGTCGGGGCGCAGGGCACCGACCATAAAGATCCGGTCGGGCTTACCGGCTTTGCCGGGGGCGACTTCGAGATCGAAGATCAGGCTTTTGGGTTGAGACGGTGAAGCCATCCGGACGGCGATCCTTGCAACAGACTACGGGGCTATTGGCACTGTAGCGCCAAATGTCCGGTCTAGGTAGGTGCGCGGGTCGCGGTGGGGTATGCGTGTTGTGGTTTCCGACGGGTGTGGGCGGATGAACAACGGCAGGAGCAAAAGTGCAAAAGTGCAAAAGTGCAAAAGAGTATGGCGTCTCCCGGCTGGGCCGGGGCGCGCTGGCGTGCTGTGCATCGAGCCGGCCGGGGCCGTCTCGACCCGAGGGCGCTTATCGCTGACGCGGGCGGCGTTTGATGACTGGTTTCGGCCGATTCTGTTGAAAAAGTAGGTTTAGCGGCAGCAAGGCGGTCGGATGTACCTGCTGTCGAAGTGGCTGCAAGCCACCTCAGGTTGCCTTTCGGCGTTTCGCTGAGCGTCCTTGCTCAGGCCTGAGGGTTAATTTGAGGGTTTCTGCTCTCAGCAGGCGTACCTATCCCGTGAGCGGTGGCCCTTGAGGCAAAAGCTTGGCCATGCGTCGCAGGTTCTGCACCGTCGCCGCCAAAGTGAATTCGTCAGTGGCACCTGTCAGGCCACGCAGTCGTAAACGGTCGAGTTTCATGATCCGTTTGAGGTGGGCGAACAGCATCTCCACCTTCTTTCGTTCGCAGCGAGAGACGAGGTATTCCGGTGTCTTGGCGATGCGCCTGGCCACATCGCGGGCAGCCTCATGGATGCTGCGGACGATCTTCCGATTCGGCGTGTTGGGGCAGCATTTCGCTTTCAGCGGACAGGTAGTGCAGTCGGTTTGGCTGGAGCGATAAATGATGGTGTTGGCCTTGGTCACCCGCGATCTTTTCTGGGTGAAGGCGCGCCACTCACTGCGTAGTGGTTTGCCGGCTGGGCAGCGGTATTCATTGGCCTCCTGATTCCAGTGGAAGTCGTTACTGGAGAGGCTGTCGTCCTTGCGCTCGGTCTTGTCCCACACCGGCACATGCGGCTCGATATCCTTTTCTTCGACCATCCAGGCCAGCATCGGGGCGGTGCCATAAGCGGTATCGCCGATAAGGCGTTCCGGTGTGAGATCGAACTGCGCTTCGACACGCTCGACCATCGTCCTGGTCGAATCGACCTCGGCGGTACGGTGCGCCGGGGTCGCTTCCACATCCATAATCACGCCGTGCTCAGTGTCGATCAGGTAATTGGTGGAGTAGGCAAAGTAGGCCGGGCCACCTGGCGCTGCTGTCCAACGGGACTGAGGATCGGTGAGCGAAATTTTCTTGGGAAGAGCCTCAGCCAACGCCTCTTCATCAAGTGCTTCGAGGTACTCGCGCACGGCGCGGCTGCTGAGCTTTGGATCGCTCCAATCGACCTCATCTCCCGCCACCCCACGTTGCCGGCTGGCATCCGCCTTGATGATGCTGGCGTCGACGGCAAAACCTTCGCCCTTGACTAGGCCGGCTGCCATGCAGCGCCGCAGCACCTCATTGAACAACCAGCGGAACAGATCGCTGTCACGGAAACGGCCATGGCGATTTTTCGAAAAGGTCGAGTGATTAGGTACTTCGTCCTCCAGACCCAGCCGGCAGAACCAGCGATAGGCCAGGTTCAGGTGCACCTCTTCGCACAATCGCCGCTCGGAACGGATGCCATAGCAGTAGCCGACGACCAGCATGCGCACCATCAATTCCGGGTCAATCGAGGGGCGTCCGATGGGGCTATAGAAGTCCGCCAGGTAGGCGCGCAGATCACTGAGATCCAGGCACTGGTCGATGCTGCGCAGGAGGTGTTGAGCCGGGACGTGATCTTCCAGGTTGAACGAGTAGAACAGGCGCTGCTGTCCTCCCGGTAACTGTCCCATCATGCTGTTCGCCCCCACGCTCGCTGACAGAGCAATTTTGCCAACGGCATGGAGAGGCCGCTACTTTTTCAACAGAATCGGCCAATAGCAGCCGTTAAGAGCAACTCCTGATCTGATACCTCTGTGCAGCTATCAACTGATTCAGCATCGATACAGGAGTTTTGTGGCGATGGCACTCTGATCTGCTCGCTGAGATGCTAACGGCAGTACTTTCCGTACTAAACCTAGGTTGTCCCTTCCGGTACCGCTAGGCTTTCATCGCTATCAGGAACAGCAGCACTTTTTGTACTTTTTCCCGCTGCCACAGGGACAGGGCTCGTTACGTCCGCATTTCTTAGGACGGATATTTCTTTCGAATGTTTTGAACGCCGCGTTCACTGATGTGGGAGCCTTCATACCCTTCGTTAGATGATCCATCTCTCTCGATTGCGCCCACGCAAAATCTAACGTCACACCGAATTGGATATCAGCATACGGGCTCAGCGACACACCAAACCATGTGCGGGCATGAAGTGAGTACTTCCGCTTCTGGCAATGTAGTTGCAACGCGTCAATTGCGTCTCGGCTAGACGAAGGGTTGCAATGGAAGCATATCCCGGTGCCGCCTGAACTCACGCCGATGACAAAGTCATGACGCTTGCCATCTGACTTCGCTTGGTGGGTAATGGCTACAAGGCCTCGATGAACGTTCTGGCAGGAGTCCTCATCCATGGACAACAGGGTGAACCCCAGCTCGAGGATTGCGGGGTCTGCTCTTCGCTCAATTTGGGTAATAAGGCCCTCGTAAAGTGTACCCACCATCTTTGTCAAAATTCCAGACGGGGTTCTCTGCCCGGGAAACCCCTCTCTTCGGACAGTCATCGCAGTGTCCAATTCGGCTGCGATTGAGTCCTCCAGCATTACCATGTTGAACTCGGGGTCGAGCCACAAATTACGCTGTAAATGGTATGCCAGTGCGGTCAATTCATGATTGACAGATAACTTACCTGTCGCTGCCGCGCGTAGACGAACGTAGCTCAGAAACCGAAGTGGCGTATCCAGCATTTCGGCGAGGACGTCGAGAAGAAAAACGTCCATTACAAACGGCGGCTGGATCACGTCTGTCGTTTGATGCTTCAGGTATTGGCTCGCCTGGAATGCCAAGGCAGGGTAGTGGTCCGAAACCACGCAGAATGGAGAAATTTCTTTTATTGACTCAGGCAGATTGACTTCTCGGCCCTGATCATCAACTAGGCGGCAATTGCCAGTGAGCATTGCATTAGCGCACTCCACCCCCTGGTCATAAGCCTTTTGGATGGCCGCAGCAAAATCACTTTTCAGCTGGCCATCGTTTCCTTTGCGAGCTGCCAGCGTCAGTTTCTTCGCCTTAGCTTGAACGATGATAATCCGGTCGCCAAAGACGACCAGCACATCAGCTTCTCCGACGATGTCTTTCCCTTGGTAGATATTGACGTTCGTATGGACGCGCGCCTGACCGAAGACTGCAGTCAGCCTCCGAGAGGAGAATTTCTCTGCAAAGGCGCCGCGGTTGTCCATCGCAGTTTGCTTGTAAGCTTTATCGTTCCACATCCAGAAAAAAGGCGACTCATACAGCGCTTCGTAGATGGCGTAATGCTGAAAGAGCAACACGGATCCTCGGCCGGTGGGCAGCAAAGGGGTGGCCGCAACAGCATTGAAGTCCCCAAGCTCGTTAAACTGAGAATTACCGGTCGTAAGCGTCAATGCCATGAACACCGCCTGCACGACCTCTATGCTCTGGCTGCTTCGTTGCGCGATCTCTTCTGGTGTGAATTCAAAGTGGTATAGCACTGAAGGTGGAAGCTGTCCGCCTTGCCGAATTTTGGCAAAGGTGGCCGTAGCCCTCTCATCCATCAGCGAACACATAGTGCGCGCTACCCGCTGCGCTTGTGCACTGGTGAACCCCGTATTTTCCTGAAGCCAAGTATCGTCTGGGCTATGTTTTTCTAGGAACAAATCACGGTATTGGAAGGAGTATGCAGACTCGGTACCGTAGAAAATGGGTTCCCGCATCACCGAGCCGCTCCAGAAATCGCTCGGATCCCTTCCGCCACGAAATTTTTCGATCATCGATTCGAACATCGGGCGGTTCAGCGCATCATGCAGCTCCCTCATCAATTCGTCGGTGCGCGATATGTAAGCCTGCATTGTCTCCGCCGTTGGGAGCGTGAGATCAAGGGGCTGTCGCATCATCAAACCCAGTAGCGTAGTAATCTCAGTCCTTATGAGGCGCTCATAATCAAACATGTGGCTCAGGTCAGATGCCTTGTACTCGCCTGCGTAAGCTACGAGGTTGTCTCGATGGCATATATGTGCAATGGCGTGGATGTAACCTGACTGTGCCGTTAGAACAGCAAGATCCGCGAATACGTCAGCTTCAGGACGACCAGTAAAATTCATGCTTCCTTTCTCCCGGGGTACAGTACCTGAGTGAGCTGACTGTATACGTTTGCAATCATCAAACTTGCACTGAGCGCCGACCTAACAAATGACATCATCTTAGGTGGCCTTTGCTGCTACGGTCACATTGACCTACACGTTACGCGGTCCATGTCAGTGCTTTTTGAACAATACCTAGCTCACCGCAGGACTTACCCGAAACCGAAAGTCAGAAGATTACTGATGGGCCGTACGAAATCGCTTACGCGCATTCAGGCGGCACTGAATCGGTCCTTACTCGGTAGACATCTGCGAGCAGCTGCAAATGGTAGGTTTCAGCCTGTTGCGACTGGCGACTCTCGGCCCAATGGCAACCTGCTGCCGGAGGGGCCATTGAGGATTCTATGGCCGCTTGAGGTGCTTTTAGCGGCTTCGCAGCCTCAAAGCATTCATTCCTTCCATTAGGACAACCAGCTGCTCGACCACCCCCTCATCAAAGTCCTCCCGATCCTGCTCCTCGTGAGTGCCTTTGTTTAGGTATTGCCATAACAACGTCTGCTCAGGTATTCCGAGAATCTGCTCCATTGCTTCCAGCAACGGCTGCTTATCACTATGCTCAAAGGTGCGTGCGCCATTTAGTCTTGCACGGAGCCCCTCACACAAATTTCGTAGTGAGGGCTGATCTCCAACACCTGCCAACTTGACGCTGATTACGCCTAGATCGCATTGCCCCAGCCATCGCCATACCTTGTTAGCGAGCATTTCTAACGCCTGCCTGCACGGTTGTAGTGCCCCACGATGGTCGCCTCGGTCAACAGCGGCCCTTGCGTTTAAAAGATAGGCTTGCGGCGGCACATCCCGTAGGACGCGCGGGTGATGATTCCCAGTGTGGTGACGGAACGTGTAAGACACCCACTGAGCACGATCAACATGATTCTGGATGTCCTTAATGAACTCATTGCTGTGGCAGGTCACGATGATCTGTGTATTGGCAAAGCGCTCGCTCTGGAACAAAGCCTCCCGAATGCCCTGACGATGTTCATGGTCAATAGCATTGATCGCGTCATCGAAGATCACTGTAGGCGCCTGGATGTTGGTAGCCTTTGCCAACAGGATGGCTAACCCCAGACACCGCACATGTCCTTCACTCAGCACCTGAAGTGCATCAACACGCGTTTCTGGGGAACTTCGAAAGCTCAACTCGATTCGACCGTCGCCGGTGACAGGTAGGTGTAGCGCAGCCAGTTTGTCTTCGTCGGCATCACGGACGTTGAACTCGTTGTACAGCTCCATGGCCAAGGTGTTCAAACCTGCCATCAACGTTCTCGGCAACCCCGAGCGGTACTGTCGTAGTAGGCCCAAGAATCCGTTGTAGGCAGCTTGAATTCTTACCTCTGATGCAATGCGAACTTCCTCTTCTGCGGCAGCGGCGATCAGTCCGGCGTTCTGCGCTTCAAAGGCATCGACACGCTGGCGAGCCGCAGCAATGGCTGCACTGGCTTGTTGGCGTCGAGTCGTATGCTCAGTCAATGCGATGCGAGCGTCGGAAAGACGATCTCGCTCAGCAATCAGTTGTGCCCGCTGCTGAAGATTTTGCTGAGTAGCGGCATCCGCCTCCTCTAGCTGACGCGCGTAATTGACTGCCTGCTGTGCCAGTGAGATGCCACCGGCAACTGGGTTGTACCCTACCTTCCACCATGCGGTGCCGGGTTGGACACCTGGATTTGCCAGATAGCGTAAAACTTCATGCTCACTATCAACCCTAGCTCCGACGCGCTGGGCGAAATTGGCGAAGAACGCTCGCAATGCATCTGAGGCGACCCGCCTCTGGTCAACAGCCGCTTGGTGCTGCTGCTTGAGCTGAGTCAGCTCCCGCAGCTGCTCCAGACCCTGCGCAGCCTTAACAAAAGGATCAGCATGGACATGCTCCACCCCAACAATTGCAGTCTCACATGCGGGGCAATGGTCTGGAGAAAGTGCCTGTAGCTCAAGAACTGCAGTGTAGAGGCCTTGGTACGCGGCACCATCCTGCTGCAAGGCCAGCTGGCCAGCGAGTTGCTCAACGAGATCGTGAGCTTCATCTGCGACGCGAAATGCCCCAAGGAGATCCTGCTGCCGTATACCGTACAAAGCCGGCGCAGGTTGGTTCAATATCTCTATCAAAGCCTGTAATCGACCCGGGGCGTCAGCAGAGCCCACCGCCTGTTGCAACTGGGCATACGTCAGTCCGGCTTGGAAAGCCTCAGCATACTGCCGCTCTGCCTGGTCGAACGCAGCAATACTGGCAGGCTCAGCAGTAAGTAGTTCAGTGTCATGAGCGATTGCTTGCCGTCTACGAGCAAGCTCGAAACCTTGCCCAGCCTGAAGCGAGAGCTGCGCATCAACTGACTCGTTAAATTGACTCACAAACTCATTGAAATCGTCCATGCCGAACAGCGCGGCGATCAACTCTGTCTTCTGGCCGGCGGGTTTTGCAGCGATCCTAGAAAAGGAGTCAATACGGTTCTTCTCAATGAAGCAGAACCGATATGCGTCGGCATCTGCCTGAACGGCAACTTGCCGGCCATGTGCATCTAATGCCGCCAGATGAGGAGGTGCAAACCGACCTTCATGTATGTTGCGGAGGTACTGAGCAGCATCAATTCGCTTTTGCGCTCCCTCGTCTACAGCTCCGAGCAGGGCAAACTCGAGCGCCTCGCAAAGACTGGTCTTGCCGCTACCATTGGGGCCATAAAACAACACGATACGGCGTGCTAGATCAAACGCCTCAGCATTGCGAAAGCCCCGGAATGGCCCAAGCGAGAGGTGGCACAGCCTCTGCCAACTCCACCCTACTCCCCCTGCTATGGCGTCCAGCTGCGGTTGCCCCGGATCAGTCGTGGTAAGTCGCTGGCGCGCCAGCTCAACCAAATGCACCGACCGCTGACTTCGATTACGAGAAGTGGCACTAACTCGTTCAAAATCGTCGAGCACTAGCATTGCAAATCGACGTACATCTTCTGGCACACTACCGCCAGGTCGATGAAGCCATTGCATGAAATGCTGATAGTCGTGTTCTGCCGACGCCATCGCTACCTCCGCTGTAACTAGCATGACTATGAACGGCAACGTTACTGGCGCGCTTGCATGGTGTCCATGGTCTGCTTTTGGCCGGTTAGCGACGGCCTGACTTTGACCGTCGCTACACATGGTCACACTTCGCTCTGTTCCGCCATTTCCAGGGCGTCATCGACCTCAATTCCCAGATATCGAACGGTGCTCTCCAGCTTCGTATGGCCGAGCAGCAGTTGAACGGCCCGCAGGTTCGTCGTCCTGCGATAGATCAGTGATGCCTTCGTGCGTCTCATTGTGTGAGTGCCATACATAGCTGGATCAAGGCCAATGGCTTTCACCAAGCCTTTGACGATACGAGCGTACTGACGAGTGGATAGATGATCTGAGCTATGCAGTCGACTCGGAAATAGGTAGTCCTCGCTGCGGAGCTGTACTTGATGTATCCAGGCCGCGAGCGCCGCCCGAGTTTGCTCAGTGATCCCGAACTGCACTGGCCGCTGTGTTTTCTGCTACATCACTACTGCTCGTGATGACACATGCTCGCCATGTGCAACGTCCCGCACACGGAGCTTGGTTAAGTCGCAGGCTCGAAGCTTGCTGTCGATGGCCAGATCGAAGAGAGCCAGATCCCGGGATCTTTCTGCAATTTAAAGCCTTACTCGGATGGCCCAGATATCTCTCAGTCGGAGTGGGGTTTTCTGTCCGACCAATTTCCTTTGTTCCAGGACTGACGGCTGCAGGTAGCGATGATGTTCATAGCAAGTCCTCCACGTGTGGGAGGACAAGAATGACTAGCCTGAACGGCGGTCGCTAACCGGCCAGAAGCTGCCACTCACTGCTGGACTGGACGCCTAAGCGATCAGTGGTGAAGATTGGGCTGTTCTGTCTCAGAACTGGTGGAAGGGTAAGTCCACGGCGAGAAGCAGCCAAAGAAAATTGGTTGAAGTGGGGGCTCTCTAATGCATATATTGGGACGCCATATGAACTGCTACACCACCTACTATAGGTAGATGCAACCATGAACCGCCCTAAACCCAACACCACAGCCATTGAGGAGAGTATTCATGCTACTCCGGCTGAGTCCTGGGGCGAAAAGGAGGTAGCCCGCGAGATTGCGCTGCTCGAAGCGCATGTTCACCAGGACAAGATTTATCGACTAATCGACGAAGCGCTTGCTGCAACACAGCCCGAGAAATCAGGAGGACTCGGCGGTCCGAGCAAAGAAGCTCTTCTAACCAACATTGAGGACGAGCTTAAGGAGAGCTATTTGGATTACGCGATGCGCGTAATCGTAAGTGACGCTTTATCTAGTCTCGACGCAATTGACACCATTCGTACGCTTTCGCGTCGGGGGATGTCTATTTTCTCAGGCTTTGCACATGGCCTTTCGGCCGCCATTGCCATCTATCGCCTGCGGAAAGAAAACCTCACCTTCATGAACCTCAGCAAAGTTGCTGAGATTGCTTGTAACCGAGTTCCTCTCTTCGCCTACGGTCCAGAGCTCAGCGAGTTCCGACACCGACTCCGTTAACACCCGCCGCTTCAAAAAGAGTTTTCCACATCTTTTTTTAGAGGAAGGGTCCATCATGACTACCCGCATCATTTCAGCTGAGTACGAATCAGCTGGCACCATACGCTGTGCTCATTCTTGGGATCACTACGCTACGCACGTTGAGGTTTCACATACACACGATCACGATCCGACTGAGCATATTGTCGTGTGTGCTGAATGCGCTCGCCTTGCGGGTCTTGTACGGTGCAACGCCTGCATTGATGAAAAACTGCTAGTACGCGCAGGTGCGGCTTCTTGTGACATGACTCCGGTGTACGCCCCTAGTGAGCTCGTCGATGGCCTCTGCGCCAAGCATGTTGCGCTGCGTCTTCAACCTGCGCTGACCGATGGCGTGTCTTCGCCACAGGCTCGCGCTGGCTGATACCGATAAAGCCTAAGAAGAAGGTCGCCTGCTGAGGCGACCTTCGTTGATGCGTCCACTCTCAATCCACAACGACAGCTCTAGGCGTTTGCGAATTTGCACTCCGCTTGAGCTTGTATGCATTCGTTCTGACCACCGATTTGTATCGGATCTGTTCGGCAGACTAAGTGGCCATGGTCGGCAGAGAACGGCCAAAGGCGGCCATCCACCCGCTATTCAGAACTCATGGGTAGCCATCGGTTTCCACTGCGTCCGCGAAGGGGCAGCCGGCATATTTGCCCAAGCCTTGTATTACGATACGTCCATCAGCGCAATGATGTCCGTTTTAGGTATAGCGAAACCATTGCCCCTGAACGTATGAGTAAGGTGGCACTCACCGTTATCTGAAAGTAAGTAGGCCCAGAGCGTGGCGCAATAGTCATCGATGTTTGAGACTTTACCTTTGAACTTCACTACGACGGGTTTCAGCCATTCTTCGATGACTCCTCTGAGATCGACCAACCCTCCGTTCCCACAAAAGCTTGGCGACCACAGATCCTGGATAGCCTCTGGAACCCGATAGCAAATTCCGCTTGGGCTAGAGCTGGCAGCAGTGAATGTGTTCCATGCGTAGGGACCACTCATTTCGGCTGTGGAGCCTTCGTACTCGCTGCGAAGCTTCACGATTCCCTCAGCCGCCTGTTTGGCAACCATTTGCTTCTCAGGAGGGAACCGTTCGGTGACTTTGTCTAGAAAGCGAGCTACACCCTGCGACGCGCCCAGCAGTCCTTCATCAAACCATGAAGGGCAGCCATCGTAGCTTGTGGAATGGTAGTAACAAGCGTGGGTAATGTCGGCACGAGGCGAAGCTTTCAGCAGGTGGCACACCACAAAGTGGAACCCGGGCGAATCAATTTGAGAGTACACCTCTGCGATTTGTAGCACTTCCGGAGATCGAAGAACTCTATCGATCTGCTCGGTGGAAACCGCATAGATTTCAGAGAGCGATCTAATAGCGTCTTCTCTGTGGTCACAGCTCGGGATAAAACCCATCGTAGCCCCCCTCATCAACGCGATGAAGCCGAGAGAATATCAGGCTGAGCGCGCCTACCCTGCACAGCATCCGGGCCGTCAGTGGTTGAATCGCCTCTGGGATCTTAAACATCTTCATGTCATAACTTCTAAGGGAAGGTAGTCCCTTACGAGCGTCAGCTAAGGGTCAGTACCAAGCGCTGGTGACAGGCACCTATCGGCCATAAGCGGACATTGGGAAGCCGACCGCTACCGGCCAAAAGGGTCCGTGGAATCATCAAGGAGCTCAAAAGGCATTCAAGTCAGTCAGCCTCGGGGAATGCTGTTGCTAATGATGGAACGCCCGCATAGCAAGTAACTTTTGAGATGCTTAGCTTCAATACTAGTCATTCAAATCAAATCGCTCTTTCAGCTCACCAAAATCTGACCATCTCTTTGTATTGACTCCAATTAGATTGGCGCCATAGTAGCTAAAAAATGACGAATAATGGTTCTGCTTAGTGATAGCATCCATGCAAGAACGAATAATTATCTGCCTCTCTATGGTCGCAGTGTCTTTTCCATAAAGATCCACCATCGGAAGCCAGTCATACAGGGATCTGCAGTTATCAAAAACAAACATATCAAGATACATCTCCCGCTCCTTTGCTTTATACCTGGCTCGCCAATGCGCGTCCGTGTTTATGTGGTGCGTATTCCCAAGGTGATTTAAAGCAAGCTCTATCCATAAATGCGGCATCGGTACATCACAAAAAACGCCTCCGCGCGGATCAGGAAGAGATTTAATTATTTCCTTTATCGACCGAGACAAGCTTTCCGACAGAGTGCTTTTATATGAGTACTGTGCATATCTGAGCAAATCATAAAGTTGCACGCTATCTAGATATGACAGAGCCCCATTCTTTTTTGAAAACTGCTCGTACCAGTACTGACCCAGCTTACTTTTAGACTCCTTCAGCCTTAGCAAGAAATTCCAAATTGGAAAGTCTTCATGCGGCTCGAAAATTTCACCTCCTGACAAATCCAAATCTTCGAGGGTGGCCTCATCAACCTGTCCATCCTCGAAATCATAGCTTTGGGGGGTAGACATTTTTTTAATAATGGATTTTATCTGAGCTTCATCCATCCTCAAAAACATGCGTTTTAAGGCTGGGCTACTACCAACCTTAAGCATCGGACTTATGTAGCTAGCAAAGATTGTTGGATAATGCGTTGAGAATGCACTGTATGCAGAGTCGAAGTGCGAGCTTATCAAGTCCTCAAACAAACGTTCCTCGCAAGGCTCGCCGAGCGCCTTAAGCTCCTCTTGGTAGGCCCTGTCAACAAACCCATAGCAATCAACTCCTTCCCAAAAGCCAGTATCTTTAGGGTCACCTGAACGGATACAGTTCTCTAGAAATGGATGACTACGAAAATAAGAAGACAAGAATTCAATATTTTCTTCGGTTTTTTCGGGGAGAGAGCTATTTATTACCAGAATCCCCAAATCACTCAGAGAGCTGTTTTCAAAGACAGCATTTATAGTTAGAAGCGGCTTTGACTGCTGACTAAAAAGAGGGCCAGTAAAATCAAGGTAAATTATATCAAACTTAAAAGAAGTGACCCGCATGAGTTCAGATATTGCACCATTGAATATCTTTAATGTTGGATATTTTTTTTGTGCCTTAATCAGTGCTGAAGAGTACATTTTTCTATCTGACTCAATAGCCCAAACATTCTCAATCTGAACACCTAGCGCCACTATAATTCGCAAATCATTTTCAGGCTCCGGCCCGCAAAAGTATGCAATTTTCAAGTTTTGCGGTTGCTTGGTCTCGTAAAGATTATTTGAAAATCTGGTCCATGACTCAATAAAATCCTCGTTAGGACTCTCATCTTGTAGAACCTCGTCAAAAGCGTAATCCCAAAGGCGCCTTATATAATTCGGCTTTAAAACCCTATGCTTTTCCCTATCAGTAGTCAGTTTTCTAACAGCCCTAGTCCATACTTCTACTCTGCTTTTTTCTTTTACACTCTGTGTATAAGTAACCACTGCATCCCTCCAGGGGTTCTAAAATTCAAATTGTGCTGCAAGCAGCACCTAAAACGGAAATAAAAAAAGCCTTCGCACAACAACGTGCATAAACACGAGCTTTGGAAAAAAAGGACTGATTTATTTCTCAGAAACTAAATCAGCCCCCTTTTCTTACATCGTAGGACGGATGTTGTAGCGCCCATATTCCACTCGCTGGATTTTTATCGAGATCATCACGAAAAGCATGAGGATACCGAGCCCTCCGGCAGTCGCCACAATCACGGAAAAAGCCCCCCAAATATTAGGAATGCTGCCGGTGCTCCTGAGCGCAGCGAAGACGAGACACAAAAGCGAAATCACGAATCCTAGAATCGCAATGGCCAACGAGCACTCCCGTTCAAATTTGTCTTGAACCGGATCCCCCCCGACGAGTGTTCTCGGAATTTCCCTAATGCAAGCCGCCCAGATAGAAACACAGAAAAAAGAGAACGCCGGAAACTGCAGGGAAATCTCAAACTCGGGCTTTGAAAAATAGATGATGAAAAGCCAAATAAGCACAGGCATCAACGTCAGAAGCACCTCATACGTAGCCCAAACCGATGACCGAGTGATGATGACTCCCTTCGACAATGGCGCCTTTCCGCTCCCATTTCCTTCACTCAACGTCTTTCTCCTGCCAATAAATGAATGATAAAAGATCGTCCGCATACCGGCGGTAACCGCGATAGCGGCCCCCGGATTGATGGACAACCCATGATATCAAACAGACATCACTCATGGCAGGGATTGGAGCAGGCCTCGGTTCGGCGGTGTGCTGGGGTGAAAATGCAATTCAAATGCCCCTCCATACCACGTGACATCGCTAGGTGATCGTACAAAAGGGGATTACAAAAGGCGGACGCTCGGCAGCACACCTGCCAATATCTGTTCTAACAGGCCTGCGCTGAATCCATCGAGTAACTGGATTGAAGAGTACTTTCATCCCATGGACAAAGGTCTGAGTGATGCCAACCTTAATTACGTACTTGCGGTTATTGAAAGTGCCCCAGACGCCGAGTTAGGTGTGATGTGTGAGCACCTACAGATCGACAGTCGCGATCTTTTGAATCAGTTGGCGATCTCAATAGCAAGACTGTTTTTTACAGGCACCCGCGATTTTCATTACTGGGATGAGGTGATGAATACTGTCGTCAGCGATATCGTCGGCTTGTCCATGCATGCGGATATGCCCCAGCCGGCATTCTCTATCTACCAGGCATTTGATGCAGGCGAGTATTGGCACAGCGACGACGACCGGGACGCATTTATTAGGAGAGGTGGACGCGACCTTAACTCGAGAGATTTTTGTGGGAGGTCGACCACGGCGCAAACGGGCTTTCGAAGTAGGTTCGACTTGAGCCCCCACAGGACCGCTTTTGGCCGAAAGCGGCCATTCGAATTCGGCTTCAACAAGACGCCAGGCCTCCTCTCAACCACGCCCCAGCCTGTTTGCCCTTCTCGAACCCCCGCGCTAGACTGCGCCGGTCGTGGTCAATCCCACGACCGGGTGTGACAACCTGAAACCGTTCGAGGGCGCGGCAGCGCCATAAATGTCCAGCCGACACTTCACTGTGTTTGGCTCCGGCATTCTATGGTGGGCCGTGCGGGGCAGGCTTCGGCCTGGCCGGTTCCCTCGGACGCCGGTTTGTCACCCCCGTGCGGTCCACCTCCATTCCGCGTGACAACGGGTGGTTGTGGCTCCTTAACCAGTTCGAGGAGCATAAGCAGAATGCGCTATCCCCTTTTTACGCCCGCGCTCCACCTAGAGTCATCGGATTCATCAGCTTTGTTTTGTGTCGCCTCATTGGAGGTGTGCCATGGCTGATCTTGAATCCGGGCTTCTCCCCTTCCCTTATCGTCCAAAATCACCATCGTCGCCCTCGTTTTCTGCGTCTGTGCCTGCACGACAGTCCGTGCTGGCCGAGGCCGAACTACGTGCCGATATGGTCAAGGATCTGCTGCAACAGATTGGCGGGCCAGACGGGTTCTATCCCCAGGACCTGCGGCTGAAGATGACGCTCTATGCCGCCGAAGCGCTGCTCGACGAAATGGTCGTGCTGTATCGGCGAGCTGTTTCTGGCACAGCGACAAGCTAGGTCAGGTTGCGGGCCGTCCCTAGTGGGCGGCTCGCCTCCTTTCTGCATTGCATGAGCTCGATCAAGTCATCCGATGCGTACGGGTGAAAACGCCTGCGCGTCATCTAGCCAACGCACCTGCCAAGGGTGCCTATAGACATCACCCTTGGCCGAAACAGCCCCCTAGCCGCAAGTCCTGCTGTCCCGGCCGTCCGTTCTGAACCGTCCCCTCGGCATAAGCTATGTTCGTGCGGCGTGCGGCGCCGTCCGCCCTGTCGCAGAGGCGCGACAGTTGTCGCAGCCGTGCGACGGTTGGTTGCGACAGACCGCTTTTACTTTGGAGGCATCTGGACGCTCTAAGCCCCGCCACATCTGGTTTTGCAGCCACATTTGAATGGCTGGCACAGCGGTTGCTCTCTCTGAAAGACCTGCCCCATGGGGCGGCCAGACCAATAACAAGAGAGAGCCTGCGATGAATCAATTCGATCCCTATTCGGGCCGACGGCCCACCGCCCTGCTTGGCGCCAGCCTTGCCGCCCTGCTGTCCCTTCCACTGCAGGCCGCCGATGTTGACGGCAAGCGCATCGCCAATGCCGACGCCGAACCCGGCAACTGGATGAGCCATGGGCGCGACTACGGCGAGCAGCGCTACAGCCCGCTGAGGAAGATCACCGACGGCAACGTCGACGATCTCGGCCTGGCCTGGAGCTACAAGCTCGACATCGACCGGGGCGTGGAAGCCACGCCCATCGTGGTCGACGGCGTGATGTACACCACAGGCCCCTTCTCCATCGTCTATGCGCTGGACGCCCGCACCGGCAAGGAAATCTGGAAATACGACCCCAAGTCCGACCGGTCCCGCGCCGGTGAGGCCTGCTGCGATGCCATCAACCGCGGCGTTGCCGTGTGGAAAGGCAAGGTCTATGTCGGCGTGCTCGATGGCCGCCTGGAAGCCATAGACGCCAAGACCGGCGAGCGCGTCTGGTCGGTCGATACCCGCTACGACAAGGAGCGCAGCTACTCCATCACCGGCGCGCCACGTGTGGTCAACGGCAAGGTGGTGATCGGCAACGGTGGTGCCGAGTTCGGCGTGCGCGGCTACGTCACCGCCTATGATGCAGAGACCGGCGATCAGGCCTGGCGCTTCTTCACCGTGCCCGGTGACCCGGACAAGCCCGCCGAAGGAAAGGGCATGGAGATCGCCAAGAAGACCTGGCACGGCCGCGCCTTTGTCGAACAGGGCGGCGGCGGTACCGCGTGGGATTCCTTTGCCTACGACCCGGAGCTGAACCTTTTGTATATCGGTGTAGGCAACGGCTCGCTGTGGGACCCGATCTGGCGCAGCGAGGGCAAGGGCGACAACCTCTTCCTCTCCTCCATCGTCGCGGTCAATGCCGACACCGGCGAGTACGTCTGGCACTACCAGACCACGCCGGGCGATGCCTGGGACTACACCGCTACCCAGCACATGATCCTGGCTGACCTGGAGATTAAGGGTAAGCAGCGCAAGGTGCTGATGCAGGCGCCTAAGAATGGGTTTTTCTACGTCATCGACCGGGCCACCGGCGAGCTCCTGTCGGCCGAGAACATCGTGCCAATCAACTGGGCCAAGGGTGTAGATCTGAAGACCGGCCGCCCGATCGTAGACGACGAAGCCGCCGCATATTGGAAAGGTGAGAAAAAGGCCAAGCTGGTCCAGCCGGGCTTCTGGGGTGCTCACGACTGGCACCCCATGTCTTACAGCCCGGATACCGGCCTCGTCTACATCCCGGCACACATCATGTCCGCCTGGTACGAGCACGTGCCGGATGCGCCGGCGCGTAACAAGTTCAAGAGCATGTACCAGCTGGGCCTGAAGACCGGGATGATGCCGGAGGACCCGGAAGGACTCGGCAAGTACGCCGACACCTGGTCCGGTAAGCTGATTGCCTGGGACCCGGTCAAGCAGCAACAGGCCTGGGAAGTGCCCTACGTCACCATCTTCAACGGCGGCACCCTGAGCACCGCCGGCAACCTGGTGTTCGAGGGCAGCGCTGACGGCCGTGTCATCGCCTATGCCGCCGACACCGGCAAGAAGCTCTGGGAGCAGCCCGCTGCCAGCGGCGTCATGGCGGCCCCCATCACCTACAGCGTGGACGGCGAGCAGTACGTGACCTTCATGGCCGGCTGGGGCGGTGCCTTCTCGACCTTCGCTGGCGCCCTGTCGCTGCGCGCCGGTGTGCAGCCCTATGCACAGGTGCTGACCTACAAGCTCGGCGGTACGGCCGAACTGCAGGAACCCGCGCCGCGTGAGGATGCACCCAAGCCACCGCCTTTGACGGCCGATGCGGCTACGGTCGAGGCCGGCGCCAAGCTCTATGACGGCTACTGCTCGCAGTGCCACGGCATCCACGCGGTCAGCGGCGGCGTGCTGCCGGACCTGCGCATGCTTTCACCCGAAACGCACAAGCAGTTCCTCGGCATCCTCCACGGCGCACGCATCCCCGACGGCATGCCGTCCTTTGGCGAGGCTTTCGATCAGGAGCAGATGGAGCAGATCCACCAGTACCTGATCAAGCGTGCCCACGACCGCATCGAGCAGGGCCCGAACGACCTGCCGCAGCCCACCCAGAAAACGGCCAGCAACTGACCCTCAGGAGACCGACATGACTGATCCAATCACCTACGAGAACTACATTGACGGCGCCTTCGTCGCCTGCGACAACCTCATCGAGGTACGCAACCCGGCCACAGGTGCGGTGCTGTCCCGCGTGCCGGAATCCGACGCCGCCACCGCCGAACGCGCCATCGCCGCCGCTCGCGCTGCGCAGAAAGGCTGGAGCCAGAAGCCTGCCGTCGAACGCGCCGGTTACCTGCGCGCCATCGCCAGCAAAATCCGCCAGAACGCCGAGCGCCTGGCCCGGGTCATCACCGAGGAAGGCGGCAAGATCCAGAGCCTGGCGCTTGTCGAAGTCAACTTTACCGCCGATTACCTCGACTACATGGCCGAGTGGGCGCGGCGCATCGAGGGCGAGATCATCACCAGCGATCGCCCGGGCGAAAACATCTTCCTGTTCCGCAAACCGCTGGGCGTGGTGGCCGGCATCCTGCCGTGGAACTTCCCCTTCTTCCTGATCGCCCGGAAGATGGCACCAGCATTGGTCACCGGCAACACCATCGTCATCAAGCCCAGCGAGGAGACGCCAAACAACTGCTTCGAATTCGCCAAACTGGTGGCCGAGACCGACCTGCCCAAAGGCGTGTTCAACGTGGTCTGCGGCAGCGGCGCGGGCGTCGGCAGCGCCCTGACCACCAGCGACAAGATCGACATGATCAGCTTCACCGGCAGCGTCGGCACCGGCCAACGGATCATGGCCGCCGCGGCGCAGAACGTCACCAAGCTCAACCTGGAGCTGGGCGGCAAGGCCCCGGCAATCGTGATGAACGATGCCGACTTGGACCTCGCCGTCTCCGCCATCCGCGCGTCACGGATCATCAACACCGGGCAGGTCTGCAACTGTGCCGAGCGCGTCTACGTGCAGCGCGGCGTGGCCGACCAGTTCATCGAGCGCATCGCCGGCGCCCTGGCCGAGACGCGCTACGGCGACCCGATCGCCCAGACGGACGTAGAGATGGGCCCGCTGATCAACGAGGCCGGGTTGCGCAAGGTCGAGCAGATGGTGCGCACTGCGCAGAGTCAGGGCGCGCAGCTGATTACAGGCGGCACCGTGGCGGACCTGGGCAAGGGCTTCCACTACCAGCCGACGCTACTCGCCAACTGTTCGCACGACATGGAGATCATGCGTAAGGAAGTCTTCGGCCCGGTGCTGCCGGTGCAAATCATCGACGATCTGGACGAAGCCATCGCCCTGGCCAACGACTGCGAGTACGGCCTCACCTCATCCATCTACACCCGCGATCTCTCCACTGCGATGAAGGCGGCCGCAGGCCTGGACTTCGGTGAAACCTACATCAACCGCGAGAACTTCGAGGCGATGCAGGGCTTCCACGCTGGGGTGCGCAAGTCAGGCATCGGCGGTGCGGACGGCAAGCACGGCCTATACGAGTACACCCATACCCACGCGGTGTATCTGCAAAGCTAAGCGACTTGAGGTGACCAGGAACCCCGCCCCGGCGGGGTTTTTGTTATGGGGCTGGGCGAACGTCTGGTTTTAAGAAAATGCCGAGTCGCCTGCGAGATATCATGTGCGCAGCGCGGCCAGGCCGTAACGGTGCAGTTTGCGATAGAGGGTGGCGCGGTTGATGCCGAGCGAACGAGCCGCTGACGTGACATTGCCGCCGTGCTGCTCAAGTGCCGATTGCAAGACGGCCGCTTCGACAGCGTCTCGGGTCGTCTCAAGCGAGTGCGCCTCTGGCGGCTGCTCTTTTGGCACCGACACGACCTCCGGCGGCAGGCAATCGAGCCCGATTATTCCGTCGTCCGCCAACGCGACCGCACAGCGCAGCACGTTGATCAGCTGGCGCACGTTGCCGGGCCACCCGTAAGCGGTCAGATGCTCCGTCGCCTCGGCCGTCAGCTCTACATGTTCATCCCCAGCCTCACGTTGCAGAACGCGACGGATGAGCCCCACGCGATCCGCCCGGTCGCGCAAAGCGGGCAGCCTGACCGTCAAGCCGTTGAGTCGGTAATACAGGTCCTCACGGAATTCGCCAGCGGCCACCATGGCGGGCAGGTCACGGTGCGTCGCGCAGACCAGCTGCACATTCAGCGACACCGGCGTGGCGGCGCCCAGCGGCACCAGCTCCCGCTCGGCCAGTACGCGCAGCAGGCGCGTCTGCAAGTGCGCCGGCATATCGCCAATCTCGTCGAGAAACAGCGTCCCGCCATTGGCCTGTTCCAGCTTGCCCTTCATCCCCTGCCGGCTGGCGCCGGTAAAGGTCCCGGCGCGGTAGCCGAACAGCTCGCTCTCGATCAGCGACTCCGGAATCGCCGCGCAGTTGAGCGCAACGAAGGGCCCCTTGGCGCGCACGCTGCCCTGATGGATCGCCCGCGCAAACGCTTCCTTGCCGGTGCCCGTTTCGCCGGTCAGCAACAGCGAAATGTCTCGATCAAGCACGCGCCGCAGCTTCTGGACGGAGCGCTGCAGGCCTGGGTCCTCCCCTGCCAAGTGCTCAAGCGACGGCTCTGTCGGGGTGACGCTCAGGCCGCGCTCGTTCCTGGCGCGCCGCGCGGTGGTGGCCGGCATACGCAGCGTGACCTCCAGCGCCGGCCCGCCGGCCAGCCGCAGAGACGCGCTACGCTGGCCACCGTGGGTCAGGGTGATCAGTTCATCCAGTGACATCGACAGCACATCCTGAACCGCCTCTCCCAGCAGTTCGCGCTCTTGGCCGGCGGCCATGAAAGCTGCGCGGTTGGCTCCGAGGACCCGGCCTCCTCCATCGAGCGCTACCAACCGCTCATTGCCCAGGTCGCCGGCATCGCCGCCAAGAGTCAGCATGGCGCTACTGGCATAGCGCTGGCGGAAACTGGCGTTTTCGATAAGTCGCGCGTACAGGCTCACCAACTGGAGCGTCAGGTACTGCGCCTGCTTCGGCCCGCCACTGTTCAGACACGAGGCGTTGAGGCATCCCATCAAGTCGCCCTGTGGGTCGAACAGTGGCGCGACTGAGCAACTCAGCATGGCGTTGCTGCTAAAGAAATGTTCGTCCCGATGGATGATCAGGGGTTGGCAGGCGGCCAGCCCCGTCCCGATGCCGTTGGTGCCCACCAGCGACTCGTCCCAGCAGCTACCGACCACCAGCCCCGAGTCCGCATAGGGACTGTGCTGGCCAGGGAGCCTCGCGTCGAGCGTGATACCGCGGCGATCGCTGAGCAGCACCGCAAATCCCGCCGGGTTCAGACGCCGCGACAGCCCCTCTATCCCTGGCTCGCAATGGCCAGAAAGTCATGGTGCTCCTCTTGATGCAGCCGTATTTCCTGATGCTCAAGCTGAACGTGAGACGCGGATTGAGCTGGATCCAGTCCATGCTCATGGACGCTGCGGTACCAGGATTCTGCAATCAGCCGATCCGGATTGGATTCACGGCCGGCGAAGTGCGTGGCGACGAATGCTGAGAGCTCGGTTGGAAGCTCTGATGGCGGACGCGCGATCATGCGGGACTCCAAACAAGGCGCCGAGTCGGGCCATGCATAATTGTTCGTATCGGCTGTGGGAACAGCCAAAACCAAGCCTAGCACGGCCGTTCAAAGACGGGCTGGCTCCAGCAATGCGTTCTTTAGTGTTCCTTGATCCGTCTTCTTAAGCTTGACGATCCCGCTCGCACTGCGGGGCAACTGGCTAGATGCAGATCGCTTTGGGCAGCTATCCGCCAGTCTTCATCTCCCGCTCCCGGCCCAAAAGCGGACGAAGGTGCGCCTCGGTCAGACAACCTCTCTCCCGATGCCAACAGCGGCTTTCGGCCGAAGCATACGTTCCTACCCCTCGAAAAGAAGAATCCATCCACATATCCAATGGCTAGCGCTCTAGGTCTCCTACGGTCGCCAGCCACCCAAGCAATAGACACCAACTAAGCGTCGATCAGACTCAAAGGTAAATTTCCAGACTCAAACGCATAAACGAATAGTCCTGGGCAAGGCGGTGCACGGAGTGGTTGCCGAAAATCGGTCGCAATCGCTTCGCGCATAAGAACAAGAGTTCACCCATGACTATGCATCAGAGCAATGCTGAAACCGCGACCGGCCATATCGGACGGAGCCAGTGCCGCATCGAGGATGCCGCCCTGCTGCGCGGGCTCGGCCGCTACGCCGACGACGTCGCGACGCCGCCCGGCACGCTGCACGCCGCCATTGTCCGTTCCCCTCATGCCCATGCCCGGGTGCTTTCCGTCGATGCCACCAGCGCCCTGACCATGCCTGGCGTGCACGGCGTGCTCACGGGTGAGGACGTCAAGCGCTGGGCCAATCCGTTCCCGGTCGGCGTGCGTGCGCCGATGGAGCACTGGTGCCTGGCCGTGGACAAGGTCCGCTACGTCGGCGAGCCGGTCTGCGTGGTGATCGCGAACGACCGTTACCTGGCCGAAGACGCGCTCGACGCGGTGCAGGTCGAGTACGAACCGCTAGCGGCGATCATCGACCCGGAGGCGGCAACCGCCGAAGATGCGCCGGTGCTGCACGAGGCAGTCGGCAGCAATGTGGTCAATGAGCGACACTTCCGCTACGGCGAGCCCGAGCAGGCCTTTGCCAACGCTGCGCGGCGGGTGTCGGTCAAGGTCCATTACCCGCGTAATTCCTGCACGCCGATCGAGTGCTATGTAGTGCTCGGCCAGTATCAGGCCGCGACCGGCACCTACGACGTGCTCTCCAACTTCCAGGGACCGTACGCACTGCACTCGGTGATGTCCCGGGCGCTGAACGTGCCCGGCAATCGCCTGCGTTTGCGCACCCCGCCGGATTCGGGCGGTAGCTTCGGCATCAAGCAGGGTGTGTTCCCTTACATCGTTTTAATGGGCCTTGCTGCAAGAAAGGTCGGCGCACCCGTGAAGTGGGTCGAGGACCGCCTCGAGCATCTGCAGGCGTCGTCCAGCGCGACTAACCGCGTCTGCGAAATCGAAGCCGCCGTTGCAGTAGATGGCCGTGTACTAGCGCTGAAATACGACCAGATCGACGACTGCGGCGGTTACTTGCGGGCCCCGGAACCTGCCACCTTTTACCGCATGCACGGCAACCTGACCGGCGCGTATGCGATCCGCAATCTGCAGGTGCGCAACCGCGTAGTACTCACCAACAAGGTACCCAGCGGCCTGAATCGCGGCTTCGGTGGTGGCCAGGTGTACTTTGCGCTGGAGCGGCTGATGCATCAGGTCGCCGTGGAGCTGGGCCTCGACCCGCTGGAGGTAATTCGCCGCAATCTGGTGCCGACCGGCGCCTTTCCCTATCGCGCCGCCGCTGGCGCCCTGCTCGATTCGGGTGACTACCCAGCAACCCTCGATCTCGCCGTGCGCGAGGGCGGCCTCGACGAACTGCTGCGTCGGCGCGAGCAGGCGCGCGCCGAGGGACGGATCTACGGCATTGGCTACACCGCTGTGGTCGAGCCGTCGATCTCCAACATGGGGTACATCACTGTCGCGATGACGCCCGAAGAGCGGCACAAGGCTGGGCCAAAGAATGGAGCGGTAAGCACCGCGACGGTCAGCGTTGATCCGCTCGGCGGCGTCTCGGCGCACGTCTCTTCGACTCCGCAGGGGCAGGGCCATCAGACCGTCGTGGCGCAGATCGTTGCCGAAGTGCTGGGCGTGGCGCTCGAAGGCATCAGCGTCAATGTCGAGCTGGACACCGGCAAGGACGCCTGGTCGATCGCCTCGGGCAACTATTCCAGCCGCTTCGCCGGTGCCGTCGCCGGGTCCGTCTATAACGCGTCGATGCGCATCCGTGAGCGCATGGCTGGGATCGCCGCGGCCATGTGGAACGTGCCGGCCGAAGACGTACGCTTCGGCGGTGGCAAAGTATTCATTGAAGGCGGGCCGAGCCAGCCGTTCCACCGCATAGCGGGCGCCACCCACTGGTCGCCCGGCCTGCTGCCCGAAGGCGAGCAAGGCGGCCTACGCGAAACCGCGTTCTGGAGCCCGCCGCAACTGACCGCACCGACCGACGAGGACTGCATCAACAGCTCGCTGTGCTACGGCTTCATCTTCGATATCTGTGCGGTGGAAATCGACCGGGTCACCGGCGAAGTGCACATCGACCGCTACGTCACCTGCCACGACGCCGGGCGCATCCTCAACCCGATGCTGGTCGACGGGCAGATCCGCGGCGGCTTCACCCAGGGTCTGGGCGTAGCGTTGATGGAGGAGTTCGCCTACGCCAGTGACGGCAGCTTCCTTTCCGGGACTTTCGCCGACTATCTGGTCCCGACCGCGCCGGAAGCAGTGGAGCCGGTGATCCTGCACATGGAAACGCCCTCCCCGTTTACGCCACTCGGCGCCAAGGGTGTCGGCGAAGGCAACAACATGAGTACCCCGGTGTGCATCGCCAATGCCGTGGCCGACGCGCTCGGCCGCTCGGACATTCGCATTCCACTGACGCCTTCGCGGGTGCGCACCATGATCGGCATCGACGAACCGCCAGCGCCTGAGGGCATGGTGCTCGAGGCGCCGAAGGTGGCCGGTGGCTCCAGCCTGCAGGCCGAGGATTCGGTGGAGATTCCCGCTTCGCCACAGGAGGTCTACGACGCCCTGCTCGATCCGGAAACGCTGAAGGCGATCATCCCGGGCTGCCACGCGCTGGAGCTGGAAAGCGAAAACCACTACCGAGCCGACGTCACCGTGGGCGTCGGCATGATCCGCGCGCGCTTCGCCGCCCGGGTCGGCATGACTGACCTCGACCCGCCGCATTCGCTAAAGCTGTCCGGCTCGGGCAACAGCCCGATGGGCTCGGCCACCGGCAGTGCAAAGGTACGCTTCGTCGAGCTGGACAATGGCCACACACGCCTCGAATACGTCTATGACGCCGCTGTAAGCGGCAAGGTCGCCGCGGTCGGCGGGCGCATGCTGCAGAGCGCCTCGAAGGTGATCATCGGGCAGATCTTTACCCGCCTGGCGCAGCGCCTGACCGGCGCGCCAGCGCAAACGGGCCTGTGGCAACGCCTGCTCGGCCTGTTCGGCCTGTTCGGCAAGGGAGGTGCGCAATGAAACCAGCCGCATTCGATTACGTGCGCGTCGCCAACAAGCGCGAGGCCCTGGAAATTCTCGCCGAGCACGGCGAACAGGCACGCATCATCGCCGGCGGCCAGTCGTTGATGGCGGTGCTGAACATGCGCCTGACGCAGCCGAAGGTGCTGATCGACATCAACCACGCCAGCGACCTGCATGGCCTCACCGTCGACAAAAACCGTTTGGTGATCGGCGCCGCCGTGCGCCAGGTCGAGCTAATGGACCGCCCTACGCTCACCGACGAGGTACCGCTGCTGGCCCAAGCGCTACCGTGGATCGGCCACTTTCAGACGCGCAACCGCGGCACCGTGTGTGGTTCGGTGGCCCATGCAGACCCCAGCGCCGAGATTCCGCTGTGCCTGGTCACGCTGGGCGGCCAAATCGTACTCGAGTCGCTCAAGGGCAAGCGCCGCGAAGTCCCTGCCGCGGAGTTCTTCCAAGGCGTGCTGACCACCGCGCGGCGCCCGGACGAGCTGGTCAGCGAAGTGCACTTTCCACTGGCCGACCCGGCCGTGCGCTATCGATTCCGCGAAGTGGCCATGCGTCACGGCGACTTCGCCCTGGTGGCGCTGGCCGCCTGCATTCGCACCGACGGCGTCAAGCTCGGCATCGGCGGTGTCTCCGACCGTCCGGTGCTTCGCCGCCTGCCGCGCGGCGAGGGCTTGCCCGACGCGCTCAACGCTTTCGCCTGGTCGCTCGGCGCGCAGGACGACGTACACGCCAGCGCGGCGTACCGCCGTCATCTGGTGCGCGAGCTCGGCCAGCAACTCATCGAGGAACAAGACCATGCGCGCGTTATCTGACCAACGTTTTCCTGTCCGTCTGCAACTCAACGGGCGTGACCGCCAGGGCCATGCCGAACCGCGCATGCAGCTCTGCGACTTCCTGCGTCACGAGCTGGGCGTCACCGGCGTGCATGTCGGCTGCGAGCATGGCGTCTGCGGCGCCTGCACGGTGCTGGTCGACGGCGTTGCCTCGCGTTCCTGCCTGATGCTCGCGGTGCAGGCCCACGAACGGCGCATCGACACCGTCGAGTCGCTGGCCCGCGACGACGTGATGAACGACCTGCAGCAGGCCTTCAGCCGCCATCACGCGTTGCAATGCGGCTTCTGCACCAGCGGAATCCTGATGTCCTGCGTGGAATTCCTCGAACGCGTACCCGAGCCGGACGAGGCCCAGGTGCGCGACATGCTTTCCGGCCATCTGTGCCGCTGCACCGGATACACCGGGATGGTCCAGGCGGTGCTCGACGTGGCCCAGCAGCGCCGGGCTCCCTGAACACTAGCCATACAACAACAAGAACCTTGGAGAGCACTCATGTTTGATCTGGGACGCAGCTTTCTTGCCGCGGTGGAGCGCCGCCCTGGGGCGGTGGCGATCAGCGACGGAGACCTAAACAAAACCTACGAGACATGGTTCGACGACATTCAGCGCGCCTCGTACGGGCTCGAACGTCTTGGCCTGGCCAAGGGTGACCACCTGGTGGCGATAATGCAGAACCGCTGGCAGATGGCAACGCTGCACTGGGCCTGTCAATTCAGCGGCATCATCATGACCCCGCTGAACTGGCGCTGCACCGCAGACGATCTGGCTTGGTGCATGGCTGATGCGGACGCCCGCGCCCTGATCCACGACGACTCCGCCACCGAGGCGGTGATGGCTTGCGGCAACCTGCAGATTCCCTGCATCAGCGTCGGTGATGCAGCCGCAGACGGCGCCATGAGCTTCGAGCAGCTGTGCGCCGACGCGCCGGCGCAAACCATCCTGCGTGCCGGTGCCGAAGACTGGTCGCTGATGCTCTACACCTCCGGCACTACCAGCCGGCCGAAAGGCGTGCCGCGTCGGCACCGCGCCGAACGCGCCGCCGCGGTCGCGCACGTCGCGCAGAACCTTTACGGCCATGATGAATGCACCCTTGGCGTGATGCCGCTTTACCACACCATGGGCGTGCGCTCTCTGCTGGCGATGGCGCTGATCGATGGCCACTTTGTCTGCGTGCCGAAGTTCGATGTCGAGGCCACGCTTGACGCCATCGAGCGCAAAAAGATCAGCAATCTTTATCTAGTGCCGACGCTTTACCACATGCTCATTGAGCACCCGGCGTTCAGCCCCGAGCGGGTAGCCAGCGTGCGCAAGATCGGCTTCGCTGGAGCGGCGATGAGCGACGGCCTGATGCACCGGGTCGAAGCGGCCTTCCAGCCCGAACTGTTCGTCAACCATTACGGCAGCTCGGAGATCTATACCTTTACCATTGATCAGAGCGCCAGCCGCAAGCCAGGCTCCTCCGGGCGCTGCGCGCTGAATCAGCGGATCCGGGTGGTCGCCCTCGATGCGCAATCACCGACACAGGCCGTCAAGCCCAACGAGGAAGGCCAGATCATCGCCGACCTGGCCAGCGACGAGGCCTTCGAAGGTTACTGGAAGCGGCCCGACGCTGACGCCAAGTCGCTGCGCGAAGGCTGGTATTTCACCAGTGACACCGGCTATTTCGATGAGCAGGGAGATCTCTTCGTCACCGGCCGGGTCGACGACCTGATCATCACCGGGGGCGAAAACGTCAGCCCGGCGGAGATCGAGAATGCCCTCTCGCTGCACCCCGCAGTCGAGGAAGTCGCCGTCGTCGGCTTGCCCGACGAGCAATGGGGCAAGCTGGTCGCCGCCTTCATCAAGCTGCGCCATCCGGTCACCGAAGAGGAACTCGACGCCCACTGCGTGAGCTCCGGTTTGGCGCGCTTCAAACGACCACGCCGCTACGAGTTCATCGAACAGATACCCAAATCTCCCGTTGGCAAAGTCCTGCGCCGTGTACTGGTCGCCCAGTACGGCGGCGACCTCAAGGCTGCCAGCTGATCCTATCGACAAGAGGAAAGACCATGAACAACCCAACTCCTGAACAGTTTCTCGCCAACGAATTCGATGGCTTCACCGTTGAGGTCGACACCGCCCGCGAACGCGCCGACATCATCCTTGGCCGCCCGCCATTCAACGTCATCGCCATGAGCCAGCGCGAGACGCTGCGCCAGGTATTCGAGGCGCTTGATGCGCACCCCGGCGTGCGCGTCATCGTGCTGCGCGCCCAGGGCGAGCATTTCTCCAGCGGTGGCGACATCAGGGGCTTCCTCGAGGCTTCGCCGGAGCATGTTTCTAAGCTGGCCTGGAACGTCGCCGCGCCCGAGCGCTGCACCAAGCCGGTCATCGTCGCCAACCGAGGCTACACATTCGGCGTCGGATTCGAACTGTCGCTGGCCTGCGATTTCCGCATCGCCTCGGATACCACACGTTACGCGCTGCCGGAACAAAACCTGGGGCAGATTCCCGGCTCCGGCGGCTCGGCTCGGCTGCAGAAAATGATCGGCATCACCCGCACCAAGCACATGGTCATGCGCGCCAAGCGGGTTACCGGCCAGCAGGCCTATGACTGGGGCTTCATCACCGAGTGCGTACCCGATGCCGAGCTAGAGAGCACTGTCGATGCGCTGGTGGACGAACTGCGCCGCTTCTCGCCGCTGGCCCAGCGCACCGCGAAGAAACTGATCAACGACAACGAGGACGCGCCGCTGAAAGTCGCCATCGAGATGGAAGGCCACTGCTACAGCCGCCTGCGCAGCTCGGCGGACTTCAAGGAAGGCGTCGAGGCGTTCCACGGCAAGCGTCCGGCGGTTTTTCGTGGGGAGTAAATCAAGCGGCGGATAAACGTCGCCTGCTCGCGTGCCGCCCGGCATTGGACGGCACCCGGTGAACGACCGAACGCATTAAAACAACAAGCGGAGGCGTTGCCATGTCCCAGAATCTTTCACACCCAACGGTCGAGCTGTCCGCTTCTACCGGCGAGCCTACGCTGCGCCGTGCATTCAACTCCAAATCCATTAGCGCAGGGGTAGTCGCCGCCCTCTTCGGCTGCACCGGCCCGGCACTGGTCGTCATCAATGCAGCCGAAGCCGGCAATCTGAGCAATGCCCAGACGGTCGCCTGGCTATTTGCGATCTATGTTCTCGGTGGGCTGATCAGTCTGTTTCTCGCGCTGCGCTACCGTCAGCCTATTTGCGGTGCCTACACCATCCCCGGCGCCGCGATTCTCGCCGCCTCACTTACCGTGATTCCGTTTAGCGATGCGGTGGGCGCCTTCATCATGAGCGGGCTGCTGGTCTTCTTGCTCGGCATCACCGGCTTGATCGGCCGCTTGATGCGCTGGCTGCCGATGCCAATCGTCATGGCCATGATCGCCGGGGCACTCATCCGCTTCGCCACGGGTGCGATCGATGCGATCGTGCTTGCGCCGCTGATAGCAGGGGTCGCTGCCCTGAGCTTCTTCCTGGTCACGCGTTTCACCCGTGCGGTGCCGCCGGTATTGGTTGCCGGGGTGGTCGGGCTGGTGCTGGCCTTCTCCTTTGGCCAGCTGCAACCGGCCGACGTAGACATCGCCTGGGTGATGCCGACGTTTACCCTGCCAACGTTCTCGCTCGACGCCTTTCTGGCCATCACCATTCCGCTTACCGCGCTGGTGATCGGCGCCGAAAACGCGCAGGCGACCGGTGTTTTGTTGGCCGAAGGCTATCGTCCGCCAGTCAATGCGATGACGGTGATCAGCGGTATCGGCGGCGTGCTGGCCGGGCTGCTCGGCGGACACAACGCCAATATCGCCGGACCAATGACGGCAATCTGCTCGTCCGAGCAGGCCGGAGACGATCCGCGCCTGCGTTACGGCGCCGCGATCGTAAACGGCGTGTTGTTCGCCCTTTTCGGGCTGTTCGCTGGGCTGGCGGTGCCCTTCATTCTTGCCTTCCCGAAAGCATTGATCGTCGTGGTCGCCGGCCTGGCGATGATCGGCGTACTGCTCGGAGCCCTGCAGCAAGCATTTCAGAAGGGCGGTGCCTGCCAGACCGGCGCCTTCGTCGCGCTGGCCGTGGCGATGAGTCAGTTCTCGCTGCTGGGCATCAGCTCGCCGTTCTGGGCGCTGCTGTTCGGCGTCGCAGTGTCCGCATTGCTCGGTGAAATTCGCACGGCCGGTGCCGGACAGGGCCCTAAAGCACGCTAGAGCTGTGCCTGATGGCGCGTATCAACATTCCTTAATGGCCAGGCCTTCCGGCAAGCGCCAAGATGAATCTGCCGCCGACGCCTGCGTCGGCTGAGCAGACAACCGATAAAAACAACAACGGTGAACGCCATGATCCTCTGCCAGACCCCCGGGTCGCCGGCCCGTCTCGTCGCCCTGATCGCCACCGGCCCCATGGCCTGCGCGCAATGCTCAATCGGCTCCCTTGTACTCAGGCATCAGGCCGCCATCCAGCAGGGCTGAACCCATGAAAAAATTCTTGAACCCTGCCTCCATCGTCGCGCTCTGCTGGTCGGCCTTCCAGATCTACATGGTCTACGGCACGCCGCTGGACCTGATCGTCGCGGTGCCAATCCACATCATGTTCGGCCTCGTGCTGACCTTTATCACCCACCCGCTGCGCAAACAGGACCTCGGCCACTTCAACGCGCTGCGTGTCTCGGATTACCTGCTCGCCGCCGTGGCGGCAGTTATTGCCCTGTTCTACCTGCTCAACGCCGAAGCACTGACGATGCGCATTGCGATGGTCGACCCGTTGCGGCCGATCGATCTGGTGGTGGGCATCGTCACAATCGCCCTGGTGATCGAGGCTGTGCGCCGCGCCCTCGGCATGGGGCTGACGGTGGTCATCCTGGTGTTTCTGGTCTACCAGTTCATCGGCCCGCAGCTGCGCGGCATTCCGATGCTTAGCATCATCGGTCACGACGGAGAGCCGACCCGGCTGTTTCTTGAAACCTTCCTCGACGTGCAGGTGCTACAGAACGAAGGCGTGTTCGGCATCCCCAGCATCGTCTCCTACGGCCAGGTATTCTACTTTCTACTGTTCGGCGCTTTCCTGCAGCTGTTCGGCGGCGGCCAGTTGTTCATGGACCTGTCCGTACTGCTGGTCGGTCGCTTTCGAGGCGGTATGGCGAAGGTCTCGATCGTTTCATCGACGCTGTTCGGCTCGGTCAGCGGCAGCGCGACGGCAAACGCAGCGGTTATGGGCATGTTCACCATCCCTGCAATGAAGAAGTCGGGCATGAGCGCCGAAGAGGCGGCAGCGGTCGAGGCGGCCTCCTCCACTGGCGGCCAGATGATGCCGCCGGTCATGGGCGCGGCGGCCTTTTTGATCGCGCAGTTCATGGGCATCCCCTACGCTGACGTGGCGATCGCAGCATTGATCCCGGCGCTGCTGTTCTACGTCGCGCTGTATTTCGTCGTTGACCTACTGGCACGACGCAAGGGCCTGGCCGGCCTCAAGCGCGACGAACTGGGCACCAACTGGAACAGTGTGCTCAAGCGGCTGTATCTGCTGATCCCGGTGTTCGTGCTGGTCTACCAGATCATGGCCGGCCGCGCACTGAGCTCGTCGACGCTGCAGGCAATTTGGATCACCCTGGTGTTCGGCCTCTGCACCCGCGCCTGGGAGGGCTTTCGCACCGAAGGTGGCAACGGCGTGTTGAAGGCTGCACGCTCGGTATTGAGCGATTCGATACAGGCGCTGGACTCCGGCGCGCGTGGCGCCATCGCGGTGGCCATCCCTTGCGCCGGTGCCGGCATCGTGGTCGGCATCGCCTCGATGACCAACCTCGGCTTGACCTTCGGCAGCTTCGTCACGGCCCTGTCGGGCGGCATGCTGATCCCGGCGCTGCTGCTGGTGATGTTCATGGTCATCGTGATGGGCATGGGCATGCCGACCACCGCCGCTTACATCATGGGTGCAATCCTGGCCATTCCGGCCCTCGACAAGCTCGGGATCCCGGCGCTGTCGTCACACTTCTTTGTGCTCTATTTCGCCGCGCTGTCGATGGTCACGCCGCCGGTGGCACTGGCAGCCTTCGTCGCTGGCGGGATTGCCAAGGCGGATGTCTGGAAAACCGGATGGGTGGCGTTCCGCTACAGCCTGGCGGGATTCCTGGTGGCCTTCGCCTTTGTCTTCAGCCCTGCGCTGCTGCTCCAGGGCGAATGGCAGGCAATCGTTCCGGCCGTCGGCACTGCTGTGATCGGCTGCTACGCCCTGGCCGGGTGCGTGGCGGGCTATCTGCGCGCACGTAACTCGCTGCTGGAGTCGGCTCTGCTGCTGATCGCCGCCGCACTGCTGATTGCGCCGGTGCTGAAGGCCTCGCTAGGCGGGCTGGCGCTGCTTTGTGGTGTTTGGGTCTGGCAGAGCCGCAAGGCTCGCCAGGCGCAGAGTACTTGTGTGCTGGAAAGGTCCGGGGCCTAGCGCCAACGGGCTGCATATCAACCAAGGAGAACAACAAAATGAAAAAATTCCTGACAAAGTACGCCGCCGTTGCGGTAATAGGGGCCATGGGCCTGAGCGGCAGCGCGTTGGCCGCCGAGCCGGTGAATGTGAAATTCGCCGCGGGGCCGACCGGCACCACCTGGTATGCCTATGCCGGTGCCCTGCGCGGCGAATTACTCCAGCGCCTTCCAGAAGGCTCCACGGTGGATATCCAGGGCACGCCAATGGCGATCGCCAACACCAAGCTACTGGCCGCCAAGCGCGCGGACATCGGAATGATCTTTCCTCCGGTGGCCGCCTGGGCCCAGCAGCCGTTCGGCCCGTTCGAGCGCAAGATCGAGAACATCCGCGGCCTGGTCGGCGGGCTCGACGAGTATTACCAGCGCATCACCGTGCAGACCGACAGCGAAATCCAGTCGATCGCCGAGATCAAAGAAAAGAAGCTGCCGGTGCGCATCGGCACCGGTCCACAGGGCAGCCTCAACGAGTACATCGCCAAGTTGATCCTCGAAGCCAACGGCCTGTCCTATGAGGACATCGAGTCCTACGGCGGCAGCATCGGCAAATCGAACCTGAGCATCCTGCAGGACCAATTCGGCGACAAGAAACTCGACATGATCATCGGCATCACGACCGCAGGCCACCCAAACACCGCCCAGCTGTCGATTACCCCCGGCCAGCGCTTCCTCAGCCTCAGCGAAGAGGCTAGTGCCTACCTGGAGAAGTTTGGCTTCGTCCGGGCCACCATGCCGGCCAACATGTTCGAAGACCAGGAGCAGACAGTCGAGGGTGTCGGCTTCAGCACCTCGCTATACGCCACCGAGACGATGTCCGATGAAGATGCCTATGCGATCACCAAGGCCGTGATGGAAGGCCGCGAGGCACTTCAGCGCTCGTTCGGCTCGATGAAGGGCTGGACCACCGAAGGCTCGGCCGAGCCGGCCAACCTTGCCGCCCCGCTGCACCCGGGCGCCCAGAAGTACTACAGCGAAATCGGGCTACTCAAGTAACCCGCCCTACCGCGCCGCCTTCCCCACGGCGCGGCTTTTTTCGCCCCTCATCCAGCGAGGAACGAATGACAGCCGATACCCAGCCCGACGGCGGCAAGGCCATCGTCGAACTGCTAAGACGCAACGGCGTGGATCGGGTGTTCACGGTCCCCGGCGAAAGCTTTCTGCCGGTGCTAGACGCCCTTCACGATGCGCCCGACATCGCCCTTGTGGTGTGCCGCCAGGAAGGCGGCGCCTCAATGATGGCCGAAGCTTATGCCAAGACCACCGGGCGCCCGGGCGTCTGCTTTGTTACCCGCGGGCCGGGCAGCGCCAATGCGCTGGCCGGGCTGCATGTCGCAGCTCAGGACTCCACCCCGCTACTGGTTTTTGTCGGTCAGGTGCCGCGCGGGTTTCAGGGGCGCGAGGCCTGGCAGGAGGTCGATGTCGGCGCGCTGTTCGGTTCGGTGGCCAAATGGTCGACTGACATTCAGGACGCCGCACGCCTGCCCGAGTACCTGTCGCGCGCGTTCAGTACCGCCCGTTCCGGCCGTCAGGGCCCGGTGGTACTGGGCCTGCCCGAAGACTTGCTGTTCGAGCGGCTGGACACTATCGAACTGGGTCCGGCTCCGATCAATCAGAGCTATCCGTCGCCGTCGGCAATGGCGCAGCTGAGCCAGATGCTGAACGAGGCACAACGCCCATTGGCGATCTTTGGCGGCTCCGGCTGGGATGCTGAATGCCGCGCGCGGCTGCAAACTTTCGCCGAAGCCCAAGCGTTGCCGGTGGCTACGGCCTTTCGCCGGCAGGACCGTTTCGACAACAGCCATCCCAGCTACGCTGGCGACGCTGGCCTGGGCATGAATCCCGAGCTCGCCAACCTGATCGGCGAGGCCGACCTGCTGCTTGCGGTTGGCACCCGCCTGGGCGACATCACCACGCGGCATTACGAACTTGTGGACGTGCCGAAGGCGCGCCAGCGGCTGATCCACATCCATCCCGATCCGCAGGAGCCCGGCCGCGTCCGCGTACCGGATCTAGCAATCTGCGCGGCGGTGAGCGAGTTCGCCGTAGCCACCGAGGAACTGCAGGCAGGTCCTGTCACGGCTTCGCGCAAGAGCTGGCTTACTCGCGCGCGAAACATTCGCGCAGCCTGGCAACAGCCGACCCCATCCCCTGGGCCGCTCCAGCTCGCCGAGATCGTCGCCTGGCTCGGCCAGCGGTTGACGTCCGAAGCGGTGATCACAAACGGCGCTGGCAACTACACGCTCTGGGTGCACCGCTTCTACCCTTTCCGCGGGCTGGGCAGCCAGCTGGCGCCGACCTCCGGCTCGATGGGCTACGGCCTGCCTGCAGCCATCGCCGCGAAACTCGCCGAGCCGTCGCGGCCAGCGGTGTGCTTTGCCGGCGACGGCTGTTTCCAGATGACCTGCCAGGAGCTGGCGACCGCGATGCAGTACGGCGCCAACGTAATTATCATCGTGGTCAACAACGGCTCCTACGGCTCGATCCGCATGCACCAAGACAAGCACTACCCCGGCCGCCGCTATGGCACCGACCTGGTCAATCCGGATATGGTCGCCCTCGCCCAGGCTTACGGCGCCGGTGCAGCACGGGTCGAACGCACCGAGCAATTTGCAGACATCTTCGAGCAGGCCATGACGGCTAGTCGGCCGTTTCTCATCGAACTGGTGATGAACCCGTCGATCCTGCGGCCCTGACACCCGGCCCGCAGGGCTAGGACTGGGACCACAGAAAAGGCCGCGTCTAACGCGGCCTTTTCTGTGGGTCGTCGCTGCTCAGTGCATCACCGAACCGCCGTCGACCACCACCGTCTCCCCGGTCATGAACGCGCTGTCATCCGAGGCAAGAAACAGCAGCGGGCCGATCAGATCGCCAGGCATCTGGTCGCGCTTGATAGCCCGGCTAGCGATCACCGGCGCGGTCAGCCGCTCGCGCATCTCGGCATTGGCGACTACGCCCTCACTCAGCACCAGCCCGGGCGCCAGCGTGTTGACTGATATTCCGAAGTCGCCCAGTTCGCGGGCCAGCGCGCGCGTCAGCGCGAGAATGGCGCCTTTGGACGTTACGTAGTGCAGGAGTCCCGGGGTGCCCTTGAATGGCGTGCCGGACGATATATTGATAATCCGCCCCTGACCTCGCGCCTTCATGTGGGGCGCCACGGCGCGGGCGCAGATGAAGGGGCCACGCACGTTCACGGCCATTACCTTGTCCCACTCCGCGACATCAATGTCCTCGAAGTCCTTCATTTTCAGCGAAGCGTAAATCGCGGCGTTGTTGATCAGCACGTCGATCTGCCCGAAGCGACCCAGCGTCGCAGCGGCCATGATTGCCGCCGACGCTTCATCCGACACGTCGGTCTTCACCGCAATGGCTTCGGCGCCCATGCCCTCCAGCTCCTGAACGAGTGGAGCACCATCAAGCACATCGGCGATGACGATGTGCGCACCCTCGGCCGCCAACGCGCGGGCGTAGATGGCACCGATGCCCTGGGCCGCGCCGGTAATGATCACGACCTTGTTTTTCATACGACTCATAAATATCTCCAGTCAAATCCGGCCAAGCGAGCCGGGGTGCGCTTTACGACCTGTAGCAGGCCTCATGAGATGAATGCGGTCACCAGGCCCGGCTGCCAGGAAATCAGCACCATCACCAACAAGGTGACCAGCAGGAACGGCAGCAGCGGCCGCATGATCTCGCCCGGACGACAACCGGTGACGCGAGAGGCGACGTAGAGGGCGGCCCCCACTGGTGGGGTGAGCAGGCCGAGGGTCAGGTTGATGCACATGACGACGCCCAGGTGATAGGCGTTGATGCCGTAGACCGACTCGGCCACCGGCAGCACGATCGGTACCAGCAGGATCAGCGCGGCGATGCCGTCAATCACCATGCCGACGACCAGCAGTAGCGCGATCAGCAGCAACATGTAAACGAAGGGGTCGCTGGTCATCCCCTGCATGATGGTGCCCAACTGCTGCGGAATCTGCTCGTAGACGATCACCCAGCCGAACACCGCTGCCGCAGCCACCAACGCCAGTACCACGCCACTGTTGATGCCCACTCGCAGCAGCATGTCGCCCATGCGTTCGAACTTCATCTCGCCATGGGCGAAACGGCCGACCAGCACTGCCATGGCCGCCCCGACCGCTGCGGCCTCGGTCGGCGTGGCGATGCCACCAATGATTGAGCCGATCATCACCACCGGCACGCTCAACGACGGCAGGCTGCGCACCACGTTGCGCAGCTTCTGTGCGCGGCTCAAGCGCTCGCTTGGCGGGTATTGATAGAAGAAACCGAGCAGCGCGATGACCAGGATGAAGCCCGCGGCCATCAGCAACCCAGGGACAATGCCGGCGATGAACAGGTCGCCGATGGAAATCTGTGCCAGCACGCCGAAAATCACGAACAGCATCGACGGCGGAATTACCGGAGCCAGGAGCGCCCCAGCTGCCGTCGTCGCGGTGGCGAAGTTGCGGTCGTAGCCCTTCTGGTGCATCTCCGGCACCATCACCTGCGCCATGACCGCGACCTGCGCGTTGGCCGAGCCGACGATCGAGGCCAGCATCATATTGGCGAGAATATTGATGTAGGCCAGCCCGCCCTTCACCGAACCGAGGAACACCGAGGCGAGGGCGACCAACCGCTTGGTGATACCGCCCTCGTTCATCAACTCCCCGACCAGCATGAACAAAGGAATTGCGAGCAATCCGTAATTGTCCAGCCCGCCAAAAAACT
Organism: Pseudomonas sp. 9Ag; assembly: GCF_902506445.1. Taxonomy (NCBI): domain Bacteria; kingdom Pseudomonadati; phylum Pseudomonadota; class Gammaproteobacteria; order Pseudomonadales; family Pseudomonadaceae; genus Pseudomonas; species Pseudomonas sp. 9Ag. The sequence goes on along the minus strand of NZ_LR733836.1, from coordinate 1,307,550 downwards.
GCTGTGGATAGGACAGAAACAACACGCTATTGCCGCTGGACTGGATGTAGACCATTGCGCTTACAGCCAGTACCAGCGCGATCGGCACACCAATGAACAGCAGCACTACGAAAAGTCCGATGACCATTTCTTTATTCCCCCGAGCCAACGGCCGCTGCTGGACGGGTGCCCGTCACCGAGTGCGGCGTACGCAAGCTGTCAATCAGGTTGGCCAGTGCGTGGATACTGCTGGTGAAAGCCACGACCGGCAGGATCAGCCAGAACCAGAACTTGGACACACCCAGCGTCGCGGTCGGCTCCTGGTAAACGAAGTTGAAGGACTCGGCAGCAAAGGCGTCGAAATCGAAGCCACTGCGCCAGAGCAGCAAGGGGTCGAACCATAGATAGCAGAGCACCAGTAGCGCCACGGCAAAGCCAAGCACCACGAGATCGGCGACGCAGCGCAGCAGTTTGCTCAAACGCTTGGGGACGGCATCGGTCAGCAGCGTCACGGCCACCGCTTCGCGCATCTGTAGGGTCACCGACAGCCCCAGCATCGCCAGCCAGACCATGGTCAGGACCGCCAATTCATCAAGCCAGAAGATCGGCACCTTAAGTGCGCGGCCGGCGACGTTGACCAGAATCATCAGCGGCAAGACCACCACCAGCAGGCGTAGCGCGGCCCGTTCGGCGCGTCCGATCGTGTTGCTCAGGGCGCGGATCATAGACATTTCTCCAAAGGACTCTCAGCTGAAGCCCCGCTGGTCGCGGGGCCCAGCTCCGGGTTACAGGCCGGCCGCTTCCTGGCGCAGGTTGCCGAGCACCGGGGCCTTTTTCTGCCAGAGGTTTTCCCACTGCTGCAGCGTGTCGCCGAAAAACTCGGGGCCCACCGCCATCACCTTGACGCCCGCCTCCTCGATGCTGGCCTGAGTTTCGGCCTCGGCTTGCTGGTAATGCGGGGTAAGGCTGTCGAGGTGTTTGCGGGTCAGCTCGCGGACCAGGCCTCGATCTTCTTCACTCATCTGCGACCAGATCCGGCCGGACATCAGACCGATGACCGGAAACATCATGTGGTTGCTCTGCAGGACGGTATTGGCACGCTCGTAGAGGCGCAGCTTCCAGATCAACTCAAGATCGGCGTCCACGCCGTCGACCTGCCCGTTAGCCAGCGCGTCGTACACGTCGGTGACCGGCATCGGTGTCGAGGCGGCGCCGAGCAGGCGGTAGAAGTCCTGTACCGGCGGGAACGGCGTGATGCGAATCTTGCGACCACTGATCGCACCGACATCGTCGGTAGGGAAGGCATTGAGCATCAGCCGCATGCCGGCAACCCCGTAACCAAGCCCGACCACACCGGCCTTGCCGGGCAGCTGGTTGAGCATCCCCTGGGCAGTGGGGCCATTGAGCAGCTGGCCGGCCTGCCCCACGTCACGTACCAGATAGGGTGCGAACAGCGCGCCAAAATCCGGCACCCGGTTAGCCACTTCGGCGGTGGTCATGAACGCCATGTCGAGCGCGCCGGTCTGCAGTTGCTGGAGCATGCGCGCCTCGCTGCCCAGCTGACCGGCGGGAAACACTACAACGCTGTACTCCCCACCCGAGCGTTCCTTGAGCTCCTCACCCATGGCTTGCGCGGCCTGCGTCCAGGCGTGACTTCCCGGGACGATCAGCCCCAGGCGCAGATCCTTGGCCATCGCGCCGGCGCTGAGCATCAAGCCGGCAGCAGACACTAGCGTGCACAGCAGTCTGGTTGTTCTTTTCATGGTCCACCTTTCTTGTTTTGGGAAGTGACTAACAGCCACGCCATGCGGCGTTGAGCACCTGTTTGCGCGCCGACGACCATCAAGCGAACGCAGCCGATCACTGATGATCAGGCGCAGCGCTGACAGGGCTGTTCGTTCAGCAGGGACGAATCGGTGCGGACGGGGGACAGCCAGCCGCGTGGCCATGGTGGCTTGGCGCAGACGGCAGATGACATGAAGCCCGTGCGTGACCGCGACGGGGCAAATGGATCAAGCGTTCGATGGCGATGCTCATATACGGCCCTCTTGTTGTTCTTTTTTGCCGACCCTGCGACGTGCCGCTTCGAGTCCGGCCTAGTGGTAGCCACGAACCTAGCGCAAGGCCGCTCGTTGCAGCCATTAGTGAATAATGATGTCGAGGATCAGGGATTGTTATGGGGCGCGCTGACTGGCCGTACCACTGCCAGACACAGTCCGTGCCAGATTGCGATAAAGCAACGGGGCATCGCCGGTGCTGATGGACCGCATCAGAAAAGCTTAATAGGCACGCTTGCCTGTCGCTCCTAGCATGGCCAAAACAATAACCACGAGAGAATTCGCCATGCCGACCATGCCCTCCTTTTCGGCCGAATCAACTGCATCGGCACTGCCGGTCGGCGTCAGCTTGCGCGGCTGGCTGGATCATCTACAGCAAACCCAGCGACTGAGCGTCATCAGCCCTGGAACGGAACTACGCTTCGGTGTCGCGGCCATTGCTAACCGGCTCGACGGCAACAGTGCGTCGCTGTTCCTGCAACCCGGCGGGCATGAGATTCCCGTGATCTCCGGATTGCTCTCGGATCGTCAATGGATGGCTGAAGCAATGGGCGTCGAGCCGAGCCAGGTGCTTGCCCGTTTCGAGCAAGCCAGCCTTGAGCCGCTGCCTTGGCAGGAAACCGAGGACGCGCCCTGCCAGCAGGTTGTCCATCATGAGGTCGACCTGCTCGCTCAGTTGCCAATTCCCACACACAATGAACACGACAGCGGCGCCTACATCACCGCCGGCCTGCTGATCACCCGCAACCCGCGTACCGGCGTGCAGAACGTATCCATCCACCGCCTGCAGGTCAGCGGGCCGAATCGTCTCGGCGCGCTGTTACTGCCGCGTCATGCGCTGGCGTACTTTCAGGAGACCGAACGCGAGAACGAGGACCTGGAAGTCGCCGTCGTGGTCGGTTGCGATCCGCTGACACTGATGGCGTCGCAGGCCATCGTGCCCATCGACCACGACGAGCTGGAAATCGCTGGCGCGCTGCATGGCCGTCCGTTGCCGGTGGTCAAGTGTGTGACCAACCGCATCCGTGTGCCGGCCGAGGCGGAAATCGTCATCGAGGGTCGCCTGCTGGCAAACGCCCGCGCGGCAGAAGGACCGTTCGGTGAATTCCCACAGTATTACGGCGAACGCGCCGAGCGCCATGTGATTGACGTGGATGCCATCACCCACCGCCAGGCGCCGATGTTCCACACAATTGTTGGCGGCGGCCTGGAGCATCTGTTGCTCGGAGGCATCCCGAGAGAGGCGACGATGCTCGCACATCTGCGCCGCAGCTTTCCCTCGGTACGCGACGTACACCTGGCCCGAGGCGGCGTGTGCCGTTACCACCTCTACGTGCAGATCGACAAGCGCTCGGAAGGCGAGGCGAAGAACGTGATTCTGGGTGCATTGGGCGGCCACTACGACATCAAGCACGTGGTGGTGGTCGATACCGATGTCGATATTCATAACCCTACCGAGGTGGAGTGGGCCGTGGCGACCCGCTTCCAGGCCGATCGAGACCTGGTGCTGATCCACGAATCCCAGGGTTCGAAGCTCGATCCGTCCACCCGCGACGGCGTCGGCTCGAAGATGGGCTTCGATGCCACCGTGCCGCTGTCGGCACCACCGATGCGTTTCAAGCGCATCCGCGTGCCAGGCGAGGCCGAGGTCGATCTGCACGACGTCAGCCACCTGGCCCCCGCCGACTGGCAGCAGCTGTTCGGTCAGCCGCGCAACGGCTGACCCGCGAGGGCGCGCAGAAACAGCCTGACCGCTCATGGCGGGCCATGGACGCCGCGCCTTTTCCAGCGACTTAAAACAAACACAAGTCAGAATCGCCGGACAGGAGATACAGATGCAGCAGGCACGACATTACATAGACGGTCAGTGGTGCGACAACGGCCAATGGGCTGAAAGCCTCGATCCCGCTAATGGTCAGCTTGTCGGACGCTTTGCCGATGGCGGCGAGGAGCAGGCACGGGCCGCGGTCGAGGCCGCCGCCCGGGCATTCGAAAATCCGCAGTGGTCTCGAAACCCGCGCCTGCGTCAGCAGGTCATGCTGGACTGGGCCGCTGCGCTGAAGGCTCGCCAGGAAGAACTGGCTGCACTACTGACTCGCGAAAATGGCAAGGCCGTCGCTCAGTCGCGCGGCGAGATCGGCGGTGCCATCTCGGAAATTCTCTATTACGCAGGCCTGGCGCGACATAACCCCGGCCATGTGCTGGAAGTCGCCCCCGGTGAGTTCTCGACGATGCTGCGCGAGCCAGCCGGCGTGGCCGGACTGATCATTCCCTGGAACGCTCCGGCGGTGCTGCTGGTACGGGCGCTGGCTCCGGCGCTGGCCGCAGGTTGCACCTGCGTAGTCAAACCGGCGCCACAGACCGCATTGTTCAACGCCGCTTTCCTCGCACCGCTGCTGGAGTCGTCGAATCTTGCGCCCGGCGTAGTGAATCTGTTTGCCGAGACCGGCCACGCCGGCGCGGCCTATCTGGTCGCCACGCCGAAAGTCGACGTGCTCAGCTTTACAGGCTCCACGACCACCGGCATCCAGATCATGAGGGATGCGGCGCCCACCATGAAGAAGCTGTCCCTGGAGCTCGGCGGCAAGTCCTGCTGCCTGGTGCTGGGCGACGCCGACGTGGCGGCAGTGGCGCCAAAGCTGGCCGCGGCTGCCACCATTATCTCCGGCCAACAATGCACTGCCGCCCGGCGCGTACTGGTCCATGCCAGTCGCGCAACCGAAATGAAAAAGGCGCTGGCTGCGGCGCTCGCCGAAGTACGCCTGGGCCATGGGCTGGAAGCCGCAACTCAGATGGGTCCGCTGATCGACCAATGCTCGCGTGACCGGGTCGAGCAACGCATCCGCGAGTCGATGGACAGCTGCGACGAGGTGTTGCTGGCTGGCAGTCGCCCTGGCGATGCGCTGAGCAGCGGTGCCTTCCTCTCGCCAACGCTGATCGCGCATCAGGACAGCGGCGCGTTCTTCTGTCAGGAAGAGATCTTCGGCCCACTGCTGGTGCTGGAAACGTTCGAGGACGAAGCGGAGGCCGTTAGTCGCGCCAACCATACCGACTTCGGTCTGTCGGCCAGCGTCTGGACCCGAGATGGCGCACGCGCCATGCGTCTGGCCCGGGCGCTGCGTAACGGCACCGTGTGGATCAATGATCACAACAAGCTGTTCGCCGAAGCGGAAACTGGCGGCTATCGCAAGAGCGGGCTGGGCCGCCTGCACGGCTACGACGCGCTATTGGATTTTACAGAGCTCAAGCACGTCTACCAGAATGTCGGGACCCTATAGGTCGGTATCGACGAGGTTGAAATGGAACTGCGTCAGCTCAAGTACTTCACCTGTCTGTACGAGGAAGGGTCGGTGACCAAGGCAGCGCAGCGGCTGAACATCGTTCAGCCTGCCCTGTCGATGCAGATCTCCAAGCTGGAAGAGGAGCTCGGCCAGCCGCTGTTCGAGCGCACGCCCAAGGGCATGACGCCAACCGAAGCCGGGGTGCAGGCCTACCGCCTGTTCATGCCGATCCTCGGTGAACTGCTGGAAGCCCGCCAGACCCTGATCGACCGCAGCGGCCAGATTGGCGGGCGGATCAACGCCGGGCTGATCGCCTCGGCTGCAAACCAGGCGCTAGCCAGCACACTGGCCTACTTTGTCGAGCACCACCCGGACGTCGATCTGCAAGTCAGCTACGGCTATAGCCAGGATCTGATCGATCGGGTGTTGTCCGGGGCGCTGGACTTCGCGGTGATCAACCAAAGCTTTCAGCAGGAGCACTTGCACCGCATCGAGATTCTCAACGAGGAGTTGCTGGTAGCCACTGGCGCCACCACTCGGCTGCGCCTGCCAATGCCGATCCCGCTCACTGCGCTGGGAGAGCTCAAGCTGGTACTGCCCTCGCGCCGCCACGGCCTGCGCATTGTCATCGACCGGGCGCTTGCCGCCCAGGGGCTGGAGCTGGCGCCGCATCTGGAGCTTGACGACCTCACTGTGATCGAAAGCTTCCTACGCCGTAGCGACTGGATCAGCGTGCTGCCCGCGACCGTGCTGCAACGTGGGCTAGAGGAAGGCGCATTACGCGCCTATCCGCTGGCGGCGCCCGGAATCACCCGGCGCATGGTCTGTGTGCACGACAGTCGCCGCCCGCTGACCCCTGCCGCGACGCTGTTCATCGACGTCATTAGCAAAACGTTGGGCACTGCCCTCAACGCCATCCATTTCTACAAGGAAGGCGCCATTCAGGAAACCGACCATGATCTCAACTAGCCCCCGCCCGCAGCGGCTTGTCATCGGCATCTCCGGCGCGTCCGGCGCAATCTACGGGGTGCGCCTGCTCGAACTACTACGCGACACGCCAATCGAAACGCATCTGGTGGTGTCGAAATCGGCGCTGATCACACTGTCCCACGAAATGGGCCTGTCCTGGTCCCTGCTCAAGCCGATGGCGACCGTGTGCTATTCAAATCAGGACATTGGCGCCGCCATTGCCAGCGGCTCGTTCAAGACCATGGGCATGGTCGTCGCGCCCTGCTCGGTACGCTCGATGTCGGAGATTGCCAGTGGCGTGACGTCCACCCTGCTGACCCGCGCTGCCGACGTGATTCTCAAGGAGCGTCGCCGCCTGGTGCTGATGGTCCGTGAGACGCCACTGCACAGGAATCACCTGCGTACCATGACCGAACTGGCCGAGCTTGGCGCCATCATCGCCCCACCGGTACCGGCGTTCTATACCAAGCCGGCCTCGCTCGGCGAAATGGTCGACCACACCCTCGGACGAGTGCTGGATCTGTTCGATATCGAACTCGGCGTGGTCAAGCGCTGGCGGGAAACGCCGGAAGACCTGCCAACCCTCGACGAGGTTGAGGCGACCATACGAGAGTGCTGACGCCCATGCCTATGCCCGACGCCTTCCACCGGACCCGTAGCCACTCAGCGCGGCAGCTTTGCCATGAAGCCCGCGACCAGCGTCAGCACGCGATCGCGGGCCTGGTTCTGCGGAAAGTGGCGACAATCGTCGAGCAATACCGTTTGGCAGTTGCCGCCAACCTCACATGCGATGGTTTGCAGCTGTGCGGGTGTGGCGAACTCGTCGTCACGGCCCTGAATGGCGAGCAATGGCACCTGGATGCACGGCAAGGCTTGATGCAGGTTCCATTTGGCAAATGCCGGGTGCAGCCAGGTTTCACTCCAGCCGCGAAAGGCACCGTCAAGGTTTTCACCGTGATAGGCGCGCAACCGTTCGCGAAGGTCGCCACGGGCATAGGCGTTGACGGTGCGGCGCACACCTTCGACGCTGGCTTGCTCGACATCGACGTGCGGCGCGAGGACAACCACACCACTCACACGCGGATCCCGGCGGGCGGCGTAGGCCAGCGCAATAGACGCGCCGTCGCTGTGACCGAGCAGCACCACTTGACCGAGCGCCAAGCTGTCCAGCACGCGCCCAAGCTCATCGGGGCCGGCCACGCTGAGGTAATCGAGCGCACGTGGCAGCCGAACCGGGCTGGAGCGGCCATAACCCTGCCGGCTATAAATCAGCACCGGCGAGCCGCAGTATTCAGCCAGCTGCGTTGGGAAGTCCTTCCACAGCTCGAGGCTGCCGAGCCCTTCATGCAACAGGACGAGCGTCGGACCGGTCGAACCCTGGGGCTGCAGCAACTGATACTCGAGCCTGGCACCGGCGATTTCGATGAATTCTCGGTGCGTCATGGCGTACGGGGCCTTCTGTTTACGGGCCCGAAGATTAACCGATCTGCGCGGCGCGTTTGGCGCCGGCGCCCGTCATGGGAACTCTGATATGCGTCAACTCGACCTCCAGGTCATCGATGCCGCGCTGAAATGGATCCGTGAAGGTCACACCGTCTGGCTGTGCACGGTGCTTTCGACCTACGGTTCGGCACCACGCGGGCCCGGCGCGATGCTAGTAGCCCGCGCCGACGGCCAGTTCGTCGGTTCGCTTTCGGGCGGCTGTGTCGAGGAAGCCTTTATTGAAAGCCTGGCGCGCGGCGAGCTGCGCGCGCCGGCCCAGATCGTCCGCTACGGCGAGAGCGACAACGAGCGTCAGCGGCTGCGCCTGCCCTGCGGCGGCATCCTTCAGGTGTTGGTCGAGCACCGCCAGCCGGACGAGGCCTGGGGCGACCATCTGCAGGACCTGTACGACGCCCTGCTTGGCCAACGTCGATTGGTGCGCGAGCTCGACCTGAGCTACGGCGCCTTCGTGCTCGCGCCAGACGACCGTGGCGGGGACATCACGCAGGTAGAGAACGAGCGCGTACGTCTGCGCATCGGCCCGGTGCTGCGTCTAATCCTCGCTGGGCTATCGCCAGTTGCCGAATACTGCGCCAGCTTCGCCCGGGCCATCGGCTGTGAGGTGATCGCCTGCGATCCGCGGGAGGAAATGTGTGAGCGCCCGCCCGAAGGCGTCAACTTTCATGCGGTATTGCCCTCGGAATTCATTGCTGCCGGCCACTGCCATGAAGCCACCGCTGTGGTCGCCCTCACCCATGACCCACGCATCGACGATCTGGCGCTGATGGAGGCCGTGCGCACGCCGGCTTTCTACATCGGCGCCATGGGTTCGCGGAAAACGTCGGCCCAGCGCGCCGAACGACTCGCGAGGGTTGGCGGGTTGTCCGAGCAGCAGATCGCACGTATCCACATGCCCATCGGGCTCGACCTCGGCAGCAAAGCGCCCGCGGAGATTGCCCTGTCGGTAGTTGCCGACGTACTGCGCGTCTACCACGGCAAGGCCCGTGATGAACTCTAAAACGGCTGTGGTGGGCCTGGTCCTGGCCGCCGGACGCGCCACTCGCTTCGGCACTGACAAACGCCGGGCGCGCCTGGCCGACGGCCGTACGCTGCTGGAGGCGAGCCTTGCCAACGCCGCAGAGGCCTTCAACGAGCTGCTGCTGGTGCTGCGCGACGGCGACACGGTCGACGATCTGCACCTGCCGCCGCAGGTTAGGATGATCCACACGCCGTTGGCCGAGCGCGGTCTCGGTGCCAGCCTGGCAGCAGGCGTCGCGGCGCTCTCTACACACCCCGCCAAGGCGCTCGCGGTGCTGCTCGGCGATATGCCCTGGGTGCGCCAGGATACTTGCGCAAGCTTGATCACCGTAGCCGACGCCGCGCACATCGTGCAGCCTCGCCATGACGGCCACCTAGGCCACCCGGTACTGTTCGGTCGTGCTTTCTGGCCCGCGCTATGCGAACTTGACGGCGACAAGGGCGCGCGCAGCCTGATCCGCCGTCATCCCGAACATTACAAAACGGTGGACGTCGAGGATCCTGGCATTTTGCTGGATGTCGACCGTCCAGCCGATCTTAACGAGCGCTCGGCAACCGCCGTCGCCTTCACCAGCCAACCCGTAAGGAGCTAGCGATGTCCTCTGCGCAACGCGTTTTTCACGGTAAATTCGGGCGGGTGGCGCTGCTCGACATGGATCGCCCCCTGGTCACCCACTCGCACCACGAGTGCCATGTGCTGGTGAAGGCTTCAGGGGCTGACACCTTCTTCAATGTTAATGGGCGTCAAGTGCCACTCACCGATCGCTGCGCGGTATTGATCAACGCCTGGCAACCGCATTATTACGATTTCCAGCCAGGCGCCGAGCAGACGCAGATCCTCGCGCTCTACATCGAGCCGGCGTGGCTGGCCGAAGCCCAACAGTCACTGGCGCTGAGCGCACATCCAGGTTTCTTTTCCCACCCCTGCATTGAGCTCAGCAGCAAGAATCGGGCAATGGCCGATCGGCTGATCGCCGAGGCCTACAGTGCCGGGCTGCTTCCGCGCGAGCACATCGAGTTTCTATTGTTCGATTTTCTGATCGAGCTGATCGAGGACTTCTCTCAGTGGAAACAACTGCGTCGCCTCGGCGCTCAGACCCGCCAGGGGTTTCGCGATGGACGAATTCGTCGCGCCTCCGAATATTTGCAGACGCACCTTGATGATCCGGACTGCTTGAACAACGCAGCAAAAGCCGCCGGGTTGTCGCGCGCGCACTTTTTCACCTTGTTTCGGCAGGACACCGGCATGACACCCGCTTTGGTAGTCAATGATGCACGCATGCGCCGGGCATTCGTCTGGCTGGAGCGCGAGCGCAGCGGCACGCTCGGTCAGCTCTCCGAGAGCCTGGGATTTTCCGAACAGGGTCACTTCACCCGCTTCTTCCGTCAACACATCGGCGCCTCCCCAAGCCAGTACCGGCGGGTAGTAGATAGCTACGCATGAGCCTGGATTCTGCTCCTAATGACTAGTCCCAGTGCGTCATCACCAATAGCCTACCGAATGTTCGAACGGCTGCTTTGGAACGATGCTCGTGGCATTGAGAGGTACATACGCAACGTAAAGCCCTAATTCCGCCAACCTTTCGGCTATGCCAATACCTTCGCCTTTATTGGCGCCAGTAGCTGGCGCTTGCCACTTACTCGACATCGTGCGTATTTCGGTGGTTAGGGGGCAAAGGGAAGTAAGGGTAATGCCTTTCAGGCGGTCTGCTTTACCGCATCTCTCTGAGCCCATTTGACGTGGTGTTACCTGGGAAGCGCCGCCGTCAGCGAACAGCTCGGCGCCGTTGATCTGGCTCGGCGCATCGCTCGCCAGCAAGATCACGGCTTTACCGATCTCGTGCGCCTGACCGATACGACGGAGCGTGCTCTTCTTTCACTAAGGGCATCGATCACCTGCTGCGCGTTCGCGCCAAGCACTTAACGCAGAGACTGGGTGCCTACTGGGCCAGGGCTGAGCAGGTTGATGCGTACGCCAGAGCCTTTGACGTCCAGAATCCAGCTCCTCACCATCTCGCGTAATGCGGCCTTGGTGGTTCCGTAGACGCTCAGGCTGGGCCCGGGGTTGATCGAAGCGGTCGAGCCGATTATGACGACGCTGCTGCCCTCGCCCATTAACGGCAATGCGCCCTGCACCGTGAAGGTGCATCAGCCTGACGCTTGCTCCCACCATCCACATTGCTGGCTGACCTGCCTAAACCTGCTGATCGCCATGAGGGCGACCCCGGTTTCTCGCTGGCAGCCGTCACGCCCAAATTGATGGATGCCTGGGGGCGCATGTTGCGATGGATGGGCAACTTGGATGCTATTGCCGTCCTGGCGCCGGCGTATGAATCCGAAATTCTGTTTCGCGTACTGCAAGGCCCGCACAGCTGGATGTTGCAGGAAATCGCAGCGCGGGATACCGCTATGGCCCGTGTGAACACGGCCATTCAATGGATCCGGCGGAATTTGCCAGCCCATCAGGGTTAAAAGCCTGGCGCAGAAGGCAGCGATGAGCGTCTCGGCCTTTCACCGACACTTCAAGGCGGTGACGACCTTGAGCCCATTGCAGTATCAAAAGCGCGTGCGTTTGCTCCAGGCGCGGATGCTCATGGTGGCCAGTGGCAAGAGCGTCACAGCGGCAGCTTTCGAGGTGGGCTATGAAAGCCCGACACAATTCAGCCGGGATTACGCGCGGGTATTTGGGCTTCCTCCTGCCAGGGATACAGGAAGAATTCTCGGGGAAACGAAGGGGTCCAGAAACAAACGTGTGAAAGAAGACGCAAGATTTCCTTGAGGGTTCTGCCTAAACGAACAGCGACAGGCAGCAAACGGCCCGGTGTGTGTAAAAACTTCGGGCTCCAAGCAGCTTTTCCTCACTATGCATGCAACGGCGTCCTAGCTGCTGCTCAATCATCACCGAAGTAACCGGCCCTGTATCGTCTCTACTAACCCTGAGTCGGAGCCATAGCTCAGATCCGATGCTGCTCTAGCAAAAAGTCTACGAAAACCCGCACCCGCGCCGGCATTGCCGCACCGCCAATGAACACAGCGTGGATGGGCTCCCGGTCATCTGGGTTCCAGGTCTCCAGCAGAGGCACAAGATCGCCGTTTTGCAGATCTTCAGCCACGCTGAACTCGCCGATACGCGCGATGCCGGCACCTTCCCGTGCCAGTTGTGCCAGCGTTTCACCACTGCTGCATTCGATGTTGCCGCTGACCTTGATAAAAAAAGTCTCTTCCGTCGCGGATAAACGGCCAGTTGGGTTCGGCACGACGGAAGTTGAAGCGTAGGCAGTTGTGCCTTAGCAGGTCTTCTGGTTCCTGGGGCGTGCCATGGCGCTGCAGATACCCCGGCGAAGCCACGACCACCTGGCCCGTGTCGCCGATCTTGCGAGCGGTCAGCGGGCTGTCGGGCAGATGGCCAAACCGTACCGCAACGTCGGCCTGGCCGCCGAGAATGTCGACCACCTCGTCGCCGAGGGTAAGGTCTATGACGATGGGGTAATGCTCCAACGAGGGCGTGGAACGATAATCTTCACCGGAGCGACAGCATCGCTGCGCGGCGGCATCGGTTTCGCAGCCTTCGCCAGTGCCAAATTCGCGCTACGCGCCCTTGCTCAAAGCATGGCGCGCGAACTTGGACCGGAAGGTATCCATGTGGCGCACCCGATCATCGACGGCGCCATCGACACAGCATTCATTCGCGATAACTTCCCTGAACGTTTCGCGCTGAAGTCGCAGGATGGGATCCTCGACCCAGAACATATTGCTGAACAGTATTGGCAAATACTGTCAGCCTCGCTCTGCATGGACGCACGAATTGGATCTGCGCCCCTGGCTGGAAACGTTCTGAGTGATAGGAGTAGCGAACCATGAGCAAGCAGATCGAGTTCTTCTTTGATGTAGGCAGCCCGGCCAGTTACCTGGCCTGGACTCAACTCCCCTCTTTAGCCGAGCGACATGACGCCGACGTGGTGTGGAAGCCGATGCTGCTCGGCGGCGTGTTTCAGGCGACCGGCAAAAGTTCACCGGCCACTGTTGAAGCCAAGGGCCGCTACAGCCAACTGGACCTATAGCGTTTCGCCAGGCGCTATGGTCTGCCGCTCAATCATAATCCGCACTTCCCCATCAACACCTTGACGCTGATGCGCGGCGCTGCGGCCTATCTAGGCACGCCGCGTTTCCATGATTATCTGCACGCCATTTTCAATGCCATGTGGGTGGAGCAACGCGACATGCACCAGCCTGAAGTTATAGCCGAGGTATTAGCGGCGGACGGCTTTGATCCCCGGGACGTTCTGAGCCGATGCAGCGACCCGGTGGTGAAAGATCGATTGAAAAGCCTAACCACCGAGGCAGTGAACCGCGGAGTGTTCGGTGCGCCAACCTTTTTTGTCGGAGCGGAAATGTTCTTTGGTCAGGACAGACTGGAGTGGGTTGAGCGAGCCCTGGGATAGCTTTCGCGTGCAAGGCTGGGAACGCTGCGAAGAAGAACTGCTTGCGCGTGCCTGCTACTTTTCATGAGCATCGCAAAGATGCAACGTGGGCTCGACGACCACATCTTGCTGCAAGCAGTCCTTAGCGACCGGCTGCTACCGGCCAGAAGCGGACAGTCAACCCAATCAATGATCTGTTCCCTTTTCCCCCTCTGAAACCCATGCCATAGGGCCTGTCCCTATCGTATAGCCAAAAGGTAGGTGGGCCTAAGCAATGCACCTGTCCTGTCTCGATACCCCGCTATCCATAGATCAGTGATCGATGCTGGATCTACCAGAGCCTACTAGCGCTTGCGCTGGAAGATCGGGAAGAAGCTCGTTTGGACTTTGTGTCCTTGATGTCGATTTGATTCGCTCTACGCCGCATTCAGGCCTGACGGAGTTATGAGTTCCATGTCGGGAAGTTGTTTGCGTACTACAGTGAGGTATGAGCCCTGCAATGGCTCTACAGGATGGCGGCCTTAGTGATTGATATGTAAGGAGTATTTCATGCTTCTGCGTAAATTATTTGTTCTTCGGGCTTTTGTTATTGTTTTCAATATCATGATTTGGTCTCACGCCTCTGCCGAAAAGATTGGCGGAGCTGAACCAAACGGGTGCGGAACTGGATGGAATGCACCGTTCGTTCCGGATTCAATTATCGGCCTATGCGACTTTAGCGGTGCTTGCAGCGAGCATGATAAGTGCTATGCAAAATGCGAGACGTCGCTTGAGAGGGTTTGCGAATACAGGCGGTGCCGGAATGGCGGCGACCTGTATAAGAGCAGTGAATGCAATAATGTTAAATTCAAGCTGCTTCAGAACTCTGCTCAGATGCGGCGACAAGAGTGCGATGTTGCATTGCAGGCTGACATAATTGCCACTAACAAGCGTAGAGTGTGTATTGTTGCAGGAATCATATATCGTAAGGCTGTTAGGTTTGCAGGGGATATTAGTTTCCAGGGGATGATCCCAGTTACTCAGATATCTGACCCAGATCAATACAATGAGGCTATCTCTACATTTCTCACGTCAGGCACTGAAAAGCAGTTTGAGGACTTTCTTCGCGCCGAACTCAGCGGAGATCCGAAAGTTGATTTTTTTGAAGAGTTGAAGTACGACAGCCAGCAAGGGATTGTCAACCAATGAGGCGGGGTAGCGCTTCGGGGACTAAATGTTCCCTTATTCTTATTCTTATTCTTATTCTTATTCTTTTGATTGGTGGGGGAGTTTCACCTGTATTCGGAGATGATGAGGCTGATACCATCGAATCGATGCAGGATACGATGGATGCGGGGCAAAGAACTTTAGATCTGTTAATGGAGAAATTCCGCCCCGTAGTAGAGGAGGAGGCTCCTGAGCTTTATCGAACTGAGGCAGTAAGAGTTGAAGCCGTAGCTGATTTTAATGCGTTCGCAAACGATAGCAATAAGAGCATAGTCGTTCCGCTGGGGTTTGTGGCTGAAACGTTTTTTCAAGCTAGGGCTCTAATGCAAACTTATGATGAGAATCTAGATCCGCGTTTGTATCAAGAGTACATGAAGTATTTGTCTGAGAGAGGGCTTGAGTCAAGAAAAAAAGGGTATAGCCTTGGCTTCAATGATTTTTGGCTTTGGGCTGGGATCAATAAGCCTTGTTGTATAAATGATCAGCATGATTATCAGTACCGTGCAAGGCTGGAGGGATTTATGATTGATGCATTAGCATTTCCTCTGGCGCATGAAATTGGGCATGTAGCTCTAAGGCATAAGAAGTACAGCGATATCTCGCCCTCAGTGTCTAGGCAGCAAGAGCATGAGGCTGATAAATATGCTTTGGGGCTGATGAGTGATACTGGGTTAGGTATCCAGGCATCCATACTTACCCAGTTGCCACGATTTGATTTGGCCGAGCGCTCTATGGAGTTTCCACAGAACACGAAGCCGACGCATCCATCAACAGCCTGCAGAATTGAGTTTTTAACAAGGGATTTATTTGAGCAGATTGAAAGTGATCCGCAGAAAAAGGCAGATTTTAATGGTAGTAGCTCGATGTCTATTGATGAGGTGCGAGACTATTTCTATGATGTGATGCTGGAGTGTGAATCTGACGACTTATACATGCCTGAATGATTTATCTGAATTGCGGATGCCCCGTGAGAGGCGGTTAGAAGTCCCCAGGACAAGAAATTTACGGCTGTTCTTTTGATAGTTTTGACTGCGCCCGGTAGGAAATTTTTACCGGGACGACATAGAACAGCGAGGGCTCGATTGCGGCGAAATTATCCGCGAACAGAAAAATGAAAATCTGGACAGCTCCAGTAGCGATCACGTAATCAGTCAGTTTCTGCTCGAATTTGGTCTCTTATTCGGCAGACGCTATGAATGACTGCTTTTGGCCAATTGCGGCCGGTGTCGACGGTCAGCTACCGGCCCCAGAAGCGGCCGATCAGCAGCAAATAGATATTCTCCTTTTCTGTCAGTCCAGCACTACTCGCTGACCAGCCAGTAGGCTTTAGCTGCTCCGCCTTGCCGCGCGTAACCCGATGCAGAAAGCCATCAGGTTCGCAAGCCGCTCATTAACCATAGATCGGTGACTGGACGCCAATGACGGAGAAACTGAGCTGGGTTGCCGGGGTGGACGTTAGAGGCTGTGAAGTATCTTGGAAGTTGCCGCTTATGAAAAATGAAGGCGAGGTGTGGCGTCGATGCATGCGATCCTTCATGTGATTGATAAGCGTATCGAGCCGGTCAAAGCGCAGCAGCGTCTTCCATTTCCATTTCCATTTCCTTTGCCAGGCTTACGCTCCAGTGCCCACCAGGTTCCCGTATCACGTGCAAGAGATCGTATGTCTTGACCATGTTCAGCAACCCGGAATGCCCGTAGGCGCTGGGCGAAAATGCTGGGTCGGCGCGCTTGAGATAAAGCCCGAGCGCACTGAGTGTCACCTTGCCTTCGTTCGTGCCTGCAACCATGAGCGCCACTGCATCGACGAGGAAGCGTGGCCGGCGTTTGACGATCGGCTTTGCCAACTCCGGTTTGGCTTCGGCCTTTGTTGGGCAAATCGCTGCCGTTGGTGGTTTTTCTGTTGAATCGCAAGCGGGCTCAGGTTCCGGGGCTGACCGTACCCATTCAAAAAACTCATCGCTTGCGTTGCGCAGCGCATCTGGTGTCTTGGCCTCGCCGACGATGCACACCGTAGCGCCCCGCTCCCTGAGCTTGCGGCACAGGTAGGCAAAATCAGAATCGCTGGTCACGAGGCAGAACGTGTCGGCCCGCTGGTCAAAAAGCGCTTCGAGTGCATCGAGCGCAAGGGCGATGTCGGCGGTGTTCTTGCCCGCGGCGTACTGATATTGCAGGCAGGGTGTGAAGGCCAGGCGAACCAGCGCCTCCTGCCAGCGGTTGGCAAGCGTGCCGTGGTTGCCGTAGCCGCGGCGAAGCACGACGCGTCCGAACTGGGCCACAACACGCAGCGCATGCTCAAGAATTTCCGGCGTTACGTTGTCGCAATCGACGAGTACCGCTACCCGCGCTTCGCCGTGGCTGCTGAATGTCATCCCTGCTCCTCGAAATAACCCCTGTCATGCCAGCGGCACCTGGCGCGGCTTCGATCCTAGCGCAACGTCTTGAGCGGCGGTAGGCATTGGTGGGGTGATCTAGGCAACGTCCGGTTTGCGTAGGCTATGAAAAGCTGCGCTTTTGCATTGTCTGCTCGTGCCGCTCCGCTTAGCGACCCGAGACGAATTTGTAGAAACCGAGGTAAGACAGATTGGTAACCCCTGCCCAGCAGGCAATCGACGACGCACATTTACTTCACCCGATAGCGCGACCTCAGCGCCGCAACTGATCGAGTACCATCAGGTGAACGTCCATGCTCAGCTTGACCATATGTTCAAGGTCAGCCTTACCACCAATACACAACGCGGGCTCGAACGCATACATCTCATGCTCTCCAACGGGCCCCTCCTTCGCCAGCGCCGGTTGGAACAACGGCTTACCCTGATTATCTTCGAAGTCGAGGCCTTCCCGGCTGGTCGACCCAAGGAAAATGCCCATCGCACGGTCCGGATCAGGGTTGCGTTTCCGAAGCTGATTCTTCAGCGCAACGATACCGCCCGCCAAGCTCGATACCGTGACTTGCGTTGGTAACGCTCACCTCAGGCATACAACGAACCGACAGCTACTCTGTAGCCACATGTCGAGCATGACCTTGAAGGGTTCTGGATTAACGATCCATAACAACCCGCCTGCGTAGGAACACCAGCCCTCATCACGCCAGTAGCCCAGCAGGACATCGGGCAATTTAGAGCGGTACTTTTCGATACTCGACTCGGGCACCTATCTACGCGTGTCCACTTCACCCAAGTTATCGATAAGAGACTGGAAAATTCGTCTCTCAGTGTGAAGTCCCCCGCGCCGCTCTAGCTTCACATACAGCTTCGACAGGCCTTCACCATTCCCGGTGGTGGAGGGAGCACACTTGCCGCTCAGCTTGCTAAGGCCAAGCTAGAAACTCTCGAGCCTGACCTCAATCGCGGCCGCATGAGCCAACTCTAGTATCTCGGGCACGCGCGCTTTTAAGGTGATAAACCCTACGTAGCTGTCGCTTCCGGGATGCAGATGCACAAACCGCCGATCGTGCGGCTCCAGCCAGGCATCGAGCGCTTTGAGCACGTCGGGCATCGGCCCGTGCCCTTCATGCGAGTAGGCAAATGGCGTGTCAATACCGCTAGCGCGTACTAGGTATGGGGCTAAGTACTCAAAAGAATCAAACCCGCGCCAGTCGACGGATATCAGGGCAAGCTCTTCTAGCTTTTGCCCACGCTTGTCATCAACGAGGCCCTCGTACAACGCAGTGCTGGCGCACTCCCCGCCGTCCAGCTTTCGTATGACGCGCCGCACTAACCTGCCGCGCTCAGTCTCTGGTGTTCGTGCCAATATAGCCTCGGTGAGCGCTTTCAACGCCCGCCGCTGGTGGGGCAGATCAGGCCGTAGTGCTTTGAAACACGCACTGTCGCTGAGGTCGGTTTCGTCGGGCGGCGGCATGGTAAAGCGCCCGCCGAAAAGTCGACCCCAAGTACCCATTTCCTTTTCCCGAACTTCGAATAGTAAGCGTTGAGGATGCCGCTGCTGGGTTCAAAACGACTTCTGGTACCAGTTCACCAATCGTCGTCAACTGACTCGATGGTGGTGTTTAGCACTCCAAATGGTCATCCTGGTTCCGGTGAATAAAGTCGAAGCTCACTGCCGCCGGCGCGCTCATCGTGAAGCCAGTCGCCACGGTATGCAGATCAAGCCGGCCAGTATTGGGAGCCAAACATGTTGTCCAAAGCGCGAGGTGCTTTTATCCTCGAAACTTCGAATTGCCACAAGCTGCGGCCCGTTGGCGACCGTGCTCATCCACAAGCCAATTAGGCGCTATGGAAGCTGACCGGCTCTGGCCCACTGTTGGTCCGCTTGACTACAACCGTACCGGCAAGCTTGTCATGCCAGCCCTGTTTACGCTTGTCGAACGCGACCCATATCAGGCCCAAGCCGAGCGGAAGCATTGAGATGTAGTAAGCGAGATAGCGGCCAACCAATTGCGCAGGGCTAGCGGGCTGCCCCGATCTTGCGTCAACAATCCGGGCCGAAATCGCCATCTTCCCGGGAGTCGCCTGCTTGTAGATCCAGAACACGATTACCGCAAATGCGGGCAGCACCCACGTAATTAAGAAGTCAGCTGGACCAGCAATGAAATCGGTCTGCCCTGAATCGAAATATTCCCATCCGTAGATCGCGAGAATTAACGGGACGTTGATCAGCATGATCAGAATCGTGTCGACGATTGATGCCCCTACCCTGGGCCAAAAACCCGCGTACTCAAGTCCTTGATCTTGCATTTCGCTATCCCTGTCGTAGTTATCAAGCAGGCGTTATTCTCGTTCAAAAGGCCATTGTAAACAGTGAGCTGTGTCCCGCCCGTTAGCTGCCGACACGACCCTCACTATGCTGGCGTGGCATGGGCAGCTATGCGCCTAAACACAAAGGTGAAAACAGCCGTAAAGGCAGATCTCTCCAAAGAACGTAGAGTGTCAGGCTAAAACCTCTCGAAATGTGAAGCGAATTCAACTGTGAGTCATGCCGGCCCCTTGCGATTGGCTTCTCGTTAGACTTGAGGGCTTCAGATCTGCCTATTGGGAGTTCGCTGCCAGGGATCGAGGTCGGAACGTACTGTATCCGACTGACGATGGCAGCTTGAAGCTAGGCAAGAACTATCCATACGACAAGCAACATCAGTCCCTCACGGCGCGAGTTGACGCCGTTGCTCCCAATCCACTTGGGCTATATATGATGAGCGGAGGATCTACCGAGTCAGTCAACGATTGGTACGCGAACGACTATTACGCAAATTCACCGATCAAAGACCCGCAAGGCCCTCCATCGGGCGCTCGGAAGGTCGCCCGTGGTTCAAATATGTCCGAGACGCCATGGATTTCAGCGAACACTGTCCTGCGTCGATCACTGGCTCTTCAATCGGATACGGACATATTTTCAGACAGCTTTCGGTGTGCCATACAAAGAAGCAAACCCCTTTAGCGTCATTTTAACGGGGCCGGCAGCGGCTCGTTCCGTATATGAATGGCTGATAACGCCCACCGCTCGCACGTTCTAAGGAGGCTTAATCAGGCGCATCGACCTATCGCGCTTCAAAAAGTGCTCTATCCTACCGACGATGGCAGCCTGAAGCCCGGCGTTAATTATGCGAAGCAAAGCGGAAGGATTCTGCCTGAACGAGTCGACATTTATCCCCCAAATCCGATCGGCCTGTATTCCATGACCGGGATCGCCACGGAGGTTGTGAATGATTGGTACTCGAAGGAGCAATTCTCGTGTCGCTATGGCGAGCCGCAGAGGCAAGAAGGGATCGCTTCAGTTCGCCATAGACCATTGAGTCGTTTACGTTCCAAGCATAATGAACAGCCGGGGCGGAAGGCTGCCCTTGGAGAAGGAGCAGAAGCCTCTATAGACCGATCGACCCATTACGCGGTTTGGGAAAAGCGTCGAGACCGATAGCTTTCGCTGCGGTATTCGCAGCGACATGCCGTCCTAGTGCAGGCCATAGCCTAGCTCGATGGCTTGATCAATATATGGTTCACACTTAACGCTGCTTACGTCGACGTGAATGTGAGCGCCGTTGAACTTCAAGCTATGCTGGCCCCGCCCCATCTCCCTAGTTGCTAGACTGCGACGTCAAAGATATATCGATTCAAGGACGAAGAAGATGAGCCCTATCCGGACACTTGCGTTGCTCGTCGGCTGTGCCGCGGCAGCTGCGTGTAGCTCTGCCAACCTCCCAGAAAGCCAAAAGCTCTCGCCTGACCGGGTCGCCGAGATCGCCTCGCGCATCGAGGCCCAGTATCCGAAGCTATCCCAGGACAAGCGGGACGAAGTGCTGCGCACGGTGGTCCGCTCGCTGGACGAGATGGTGTTCATCGAGGGCGGGACCTTCGAAATGGGTGACTTCGGCTGGAAGTGCGATTTCGACCCCGCCGAGGTCTGTACCTGGCCATGCGGAGCTCCCGAGGACAATCTCTGCAACATCACTATGAATGGCGATGCGCCTCTGCACGAGGTGGAGCTATCGAGCTATCACCTCGCAGCCAAAAAGACGACGGTGGGCGACTTCGACCTTTACCTTTCTGTGCTCGGTAAGGAGCCCGTGCTCAGCGAGCTTCGGCATCGCGAAGATCTGCAGTACCTGTTCGATACGATGAATTCCGCACCGGTCAAGCGATGGGACGAAACAAAGGCGTACTGCCAGTGGCTAGGCGAGCTGAGCGGCTACCCCATCGACTTGCCTACCGAGGCCCAGTGGGAATATGCCGCCAGAGACCGAGGCAAGAACATCCTCTACCCAACGAACGATGGCAGCTTGAAGCTCGGCAAGAACTTCCCCTACGACGAGGAGATGCAGCAGATCTCAAGCCGGGTCGACGCCTTTCCGCCGAATCCCCTCGGGTTGTTCCTCATGTCCGGCGGGGCGACGGAATACGTAAACGACTGGTATTCCGATAGCTACTACGCCGAATCGGCGAACGAGGTAGATCCAAAAGGCCCCGATACCGGAGAGGAGAAAGTCGCACGCGGGACCGACATGGTTGACACCCCTTGGCTCACGGCCAATACGGTCATACGACGAAACCAAGCATTGGTTTTGGATAAGCATTATCTGACTCGTTCGTTCAGATGCGCGCTGAAGACCAGCGAGCCGCTTTAAGAACAGGTGCTGACTATGCCTATCGTAGCGACTGACCTATTCTCTGCTCTTCTGCTTGATATATCGTGGCAGATAACAATCTGACATGAGCATTATTCCCAAAAGAAGGGGCCTAACGGCCCCTTTTTTTATGCTTGCCTAGTGTTATCCCGCCGCATCGCGCCAGCGAGCATCGTCGCCTTGTCAGATCCGAAGCGAAGGGAATCTCGAACGTCCCAGGCATAGGCAGCGGCCGGCTGAGTCGGTTGGCCATGCAAGGCCAGGCCATCTAGGAAACGGTTGAAGTCGTCCTGCTGTTTACCAACAAGAAAACTGTTTATTCGTTCTAGGCTATCGGTTGCCTTGACCTTTTTTGCCGACTTAGACATGTGCTCCAGCGTCTCGAGCATGTGTCGCCAACGACGAATCCGAGACAGCAATTGAACTATTGCCGCCTCTTGAGCCGGGCTGTGTGTGTGCCCGACATATGACTCAGTCAGCGTCCATAGCATTGGTCCGAGGGTCTGGGGTGGCAATAATCCGATATTGACCATGCGCCCGCCGACCACTATCTGACCTTGGGCTAGGATTGCCATGGTCAGCTTTTCAGCTTCAGCAATACCTGCTTCGCGTGTTTGCCACCATTGCAATAGCGAATCAGCCCCAGCCGCAATTACTTGCTCTACTGTTTGGCCAGGTTCCAAGGCAGCCTTATATAGCATTTGGCTGAGTGTCCGAAACGCATCCGGTTTGACGCTGAGCAAAAAGCGGTATTCGACTTGGCTCAGCGTTTGGCAGACAAGCATGGCTAGGTCCCAAATCTTCTCCAGGTCCACCACGGTCCCAAAGCCACCGCCTGCACCTGGCCCGAAGACCAAATTGGCTTTGCACGTGAGTGCAAAATAGCCTTCGTGCAGGCTGACACCGAAGTCCCCTTCAAAACCAATACCGAGCGCCAGGTTGCCTTCGGCCTTGACCTGCGCCAGGGCACTCCAGCCGGAATTGCCGCTGGTGAGGGTGCCGGAATTGCCCGCCCCTTTGCCGTAGTCGGCTGGCGGCAGCCATTCGACGGCGCCGCTAAGCGCACCGCCGGCTTCGGCCCCGGCGAAGCCTTCTGCTTTCAGGCCGAGCCGGCCTCCGGCCTTGCTTGCGTCGATCGAGGGCGTGCCGAGCAGCGCAAGGGCGCCGGAAGGCCCTTCAGCAGCGCCCTTACCTGTCTTGACGCCCGCCTCGAGGCTGCCCTTGGCACCAGCGAAGCATGACAGCTCCAGGCTACCGTTCAGGCGGAAGCTGCCGAATGAATGCCGCACCGGTTTGCCGACGGCATTGCGGTAGCTGATCTGGAGCGTGCTGCCGGCCCGCGACGGAAAATAGGTTGTCGTGGTGATTTTGCCCTCTGCCAAGGCAAAGGCCGCCTCGCATTTGACGCCCACATCAATCTCGCCCTTAGCTGGGTTGAAGCTCTTGATGCCGGCGCTGGCGCTGGCCGCAAAGCGCAGGGCCTGGGCCTCGGCCGACAGCGCGTAGCGGTCACCGTCGGCCTGCTTCGTTTCGAACTTGTACAGCTCGCAACGCAGCGCATTGAGAGGATGGTCTTCCTTCGTCTTGATGGTCCACAGCTTGGCTTCAACCTTGCCGAGTGGGCCTGCCTTCGCGCTGTCGCCGATGGCCTTCTTGATATCGTCAAAGAGGTCCTTGACCATCGCCGGACTAAAGGGCTTCTCGCGCAGGATTCGGGCGCTGGCTTTGTGGGCCCAGGTCCGCTTGACCCTTGTCCAGAATTGCGCACGCACGTAGTAGCGGCGGTCGGGACGGCTGAGGATGATGACTTCCTGGATATAGTGGCTGGTCTGCCTGCCGGCGCCGGCCTCGAAGGTGCGCTTGCTCGTATAGGTGCTATTCGAGTCGGGTTTTCCGCCGCCAGCAAAGGTTTCGCCGCTTTGCGGACCCTGCGCCTTGAGCTGCCCCTGAAGCGTGCCGATCTCGGCATTGAGTTGGGCGACCTTTTTCTCGCACAGCTTGCGCCAGTTGCCCTCGATCACGTTATGCATTTGGCCGCTGCGTGCGGCGACAAAGCTGTCGTAAGTGAGGAAGAAATCCCGCGCCTGTTGCAGTTCGCCAATCTTGCCCTGGATATCGGCCTCGGTCACGACCGGTTCGGCCGTCACCGCTTTGGGTCGGTCATCAAGTCGGAGCAGGCCCACCTCGCCGGCCTTCTTAGCCCAATCGGCCTTCTTGCAGCCGGTGCAGGTGCACGCTGCGTCCGAGTGAGCGGCAGTCTTTTTGCAGGGCACGGCGGTCGCCGCGCTGACGATGCCGTGGAACTCGTCCATGAGCTTCTGGACCAGGTCGACCTCGGTCTTGAGCTCCTTGGCCTGGGCCTCGGTCAGCACGAAAAGGCGATCAGCGTCCGCGGTGAAGTGCACCACATCCACAAGCTCGTCGGCGCATGGCGGGGCGCTTTTGACGGCGGCGCTGCTGCTGTCGCCTGCGTGCTTGGCTGGCGGAAGCGAAGCGGCGAGTTTTGCCGGGGTGGCCTGTGGCTTGGACGTCGGTGCACTGGCCGACATCGCCTCGCCGGGAATGCTGAGCTTCCAGCCAGCCTGGATCTTGTCCCGATCCTTGATGATGGGGTTGGCGGCCTGGATATTGGCCGGGCTCGTGCCATGAGCCTTGGCGATCGAGCCGAGCGTATCGCCTGCGCGGACGATGTAAGCGTTAGATGTCATGGTGCATGTTCCTTATGCAATCGTTCGCTCGAGCTCGTCGAGCTTCTCGCCTTTGGCCAGGTCCTGGCGGGTGAGTATTTGGTGGGCGGGGCCAGATGACAGTGTGCCGGCCGGGGCCTGCAAATCCAGGCGCAACCACCGTTCTTGGGACGCCAGGTCGTCGAACCCCCACTGCCCCGCTTCGATGAGCGCGGCATGTACACGTGCCTCGGTGGCTGCCGGATGATGAGGCAGGTAATCGCTGGAGAGCTGCGCAGCAATCATCGGCAGGCGCGCCTGGCTAAGCTGCGCCTGGCGCTCCCCGTCGAGCCAGAACCAGCCGCGATCCTTGATGACCCCGCTCCATGGGCCGAGCCGCGTGACCTGTCGCCAGCCCCGTTCGTTGCGCCATGCAATCGCGCTGAAGGGCCCAAGGAAAATAGAGGCCTCCTCAATCGACATGACGGCAAACAGTGGCTCGAGCCAGCGCGGCTCGAAGAACCGAAAAAAGCGTTCCTGGTTACGGTCGTCCCGTGCGCTCAACAGGCTTCGGCAGTGGGCGGCCGCCTGGTCCGGATGCACACCGTCTTCGAGCCAAAGCACGCAACCGGCATCGAGCTGGTCGAGCATGGCCGATGCATAGTCGAGCAGTTGGGGTTGATCCTCGCACTCGACCAGACAGGGGCTGACCTTGTAGAGCTCTGCATAGGGTGTATCGACGACCAAGGGATACCAGGTCGGCGCACCATCGTTGGCCTTTAAGTAAACCTGCATAGCGAGGTCTTCATCGAAGGCGCCGTCTAGGATGACAAACCGGCGACTAGCCTCGTCCGTCCCGGACAGGTCAAGCGGCATGGTGGTTGAGCGTATCTCGGAAATCTTATGCATAGCCGTGCACCTCACAGGTGCCCTGAGCGCACAGGCTGCAGTTTTTCTCAACCAACAGATGACCAGCCAGCGCCTGGGTACGATAGAAATTGACGGTCGTGCCGGGGCCGGCACCGGGGTCTACCGGCTCGCTGTTTACCGGCAGGATGGGCTGAGCGCCCGCCCCTTTCCCCGGCGCGCCACCCGAGTTGATCTTTACCTGTGGTCCGACGATGGTCACACCACCCGGATCCAGCTTGATGAAGCTGCCACCGGCCTGGATCGTCAGCTCGGCTCCTGCGTCGATGACCACTTTCTGCCCAGCCGAGAGGTGAAACTCCTTGCCGATCTGGACGTACTGTCCGGTCCCGATCTTGGTGTGCTGAGCCTGGGCGACCGTCAGGTGATCGCTGGCCTTAAGCTGCACCTTGCGATCAAGCAGGGTTGTGCGGTGCTCTTCCTTGCGTAGCTCGGTATAGCTATTGGCTTCAACCGTATCGTGTCGCTCGTTGCCGACGCGGATGTGCTGGTCATGCTCGATATTCTCGTCCCAGTCACGCTGAGCATGAAGGTAGATCTGCTCCTCGCCCGCCTTGTCCTCAATGCGCAACTCGTTGTACCCGCCACCGCCGGGCGAACTCAGCGTTTTGAACACGGTGCGCGTCTTATTGGCGGGTAGCTCGTAGGGCACCTCGTTGGCCGCGTGGTACAGGCAACCGGTCACCAGGGGTTGGTCGGGATCGCCTTCAAGGAAGGTCACCAGCACTTCCATCCCGACGCGCGGAATGGCGATGCCGCCATAACGACCCCCTGCCCAACTGCTGGAAACCCTGAGCCAGCAACTGGTCTTGTCGTCGCCCTGGCCATGCCGATCCCAATGGAACTGGACACGCACGCGGCCGTACTGATCGCAATGGATCTCTTCGCCTTCCGGTCCCGTTACGCGCGCCGTCTGGCTTCCACTGATGGTGCGCTTGGAATGGCGTAGCGGTGGTCGATAAATCGCAGACCAGGGGGTTGCCACAAACGCGTTGCGGTAGCCCTGCTGAAAACCTGAGCCATCGTCGGCCGCCAAGGTCACGGATTCTTCAAGAACCTGGGGTTGCTTGCCCTCATGGAACACGTCGGTGAGCAACCAGAGCTCGTTCCAGTCCGTCCGGGGATGCTGTGCGAGCGGCATGAAATGGCCGCTCACCAGGCCGCTGATGTCGCTTCGCCCTTCGGCGACATGCTGGTCGGCTTGATGGCGCTCGGTCGTACGCCGACTCAAATGCTTGCCTCGGCTGCGGTCCAGGAACCGCCCGGGATAATCGTAGTCCTCAAGATCCGGCGTCAAATCGCTTCGGTGGCTGGCCTCCATGACGAGGCGTGGCGTTTCGAAGTTGTAGTCGCGCCGTGCCACACGCGAGGTACGGGTGTTGGCTTGAGCAGAAAACGCACGCACCACCTGATGGTCTGCCACCATGCCGCTGTCCTGCTGGTAGGTCGCTGCACCAAGCTCCGGAAAGACCGTCTGGTCGTCGCCAAACACCACCACGTGCGCTGTCTGGGCGTGCTCGAAGTGGTAGTGGATTCCCTCTTCCTCACACAGGCGATTGACGAAGTGAAGATCGCTCTCGTCGTACTGAACGCAGTATTCACGCAACGGGTACTCACCGGAGAGCTGGAAGCGGAACGTGTCAGCCAGAATGCCGTGCTCGCGAAGCACCGTTGCGATGATGTCGGGAACCGACAAATGCTGGAAGATGCGCTGATTATACCGGTGGGCCAGGTACTGCAACTGCGGTACTAGCGAGACCCGGTAGCGCGTCATGCGCTTGCCCGACTCGCCCTGGGCAGTGCTATAGAGCAGGCCATGAAAGCCCGTTCCGTCAGGGTCAATCTCTAGGAATGCTGATTTGTTTCGCAGCGAGAGGTAGTCGAAATCAGCTTGTTCACTGACCAGCTCAATGTCAAAGACATAGCTGCTGTTCAGGCCTTCGCGACCCTCAAAAGAGAGAACTTGGAAATCGTGTTTGACGCCCAGAATCCTAAGGGCGAATTTCTTCTGGTTGGCCGGTGAGAACATCCTGTTTCCTCTGCTTCCTGCACATGCCCGGCGGAGCCAGCATGACGACTTATTCCAAGGCGCGAAGGCTAGCCGCAAAACATTGGCAAGTTCTTGCACACCCTCGTGCGCAAATCACGTTTGGATAAGAAACAGTTTAGAAACAAGACGCAGATCAAATTCCGCAGGGAACGAAGGCGACCAACGCAGCTTCAATCAGTGGTCGGTCGGTCGCGCCGGTGACTGCTCGACGAGCCTGCGATAGTGCTGTTCGCCCTGCAGGCTTCGAAAGACCAGATGGTCGATTTCAGAAAGCTGTCGTTGGCGTTCTTCCACAGCAAGCGCCTTAGCCTGCTCCTCGCCAAAGAGGTCGATACGAAACGACTTTTTCATCGACTTGCCGTCACGACGCTTGGTTTGGGCCACCCAGTACCAGTGCTTACCCATGCGATAGCGCGTAACGCCCGCATGGCCACTGGTGTTGGTGGTTCTGATCTTTGCTCGAACGTCGCGGCTGAGCTGCGGTGGATGAAGCAGCATTTGCGCGTCGCGATGAATCTTGGCCTCCTGGAGCGCCGCCGCCTCGCCACCATGCTTCAGATGCGGAAACTCTCGATCCACAACCTTATTACCGTCGCGGTACAAAGTGACACGCCAGGCCTTCGCCCCTGTGTAATGGGTGATCAGTGAAATGCCATACATCTCGTGGTCGGAGGAGTCCGATGGACTTTGCATAAACCTCAGCCCTTAAACGGATAAAAGAAGACTCACTTTTTCCAGTTCGAGTTTCCATATCACCAGATGTGTACTGCGACTCAGAAAAGACACGCCACGTTTTTTGCTCGGCCGGCAGAACATGAGATATCCGAGTGCGGCCGCTGAGTCAGTGATAAGCGATGGATTGGCGACGCCATTGGAGCGAGTGGAAGCTAAGGTGAGTTAACAGTACACGCCGCCTCAGAGCGACTGTCGAGGCGGCGCCAAACGTCGGCGAGATTCTAGCGAAGCAGCGTCGCCTAAGGGTGACAGACGTATCACTTTGAAGCAGGTTGCCAAGCGGGCCGGCGGACTTTTTTGGAGACTGCGCGCTCGAAGCGGCTACGACCAACTGGAGCGAGTTGGCTTATGACAACTCACCAACCCCTGCTCCGCTGCAGCGGTGCCAGCTTAGGCTTGGTTCCGTTCGGCTAAGAAACGACAGCCAATGCTGGGAAGATTACTTCATGTATTGAATGGACAAGCCCAGATGCTGAGAACCATCAGTTTGATGTTCGACGCGTACCACTTCGGCCAGCGCTTCGAGGCCCTTGAGCTCGGCATGCTCTGACGGAATGCGCACCTCAATCTTGTCACCCAGATCGAACGAGCTGGCAGCGACCACCCGCATGCCCGTGCTAGAAAGGTCTTGGCATACGCCTTGGAGGACACACCCAGCCTGCGAAAGGGTGATCGGTGTCCTAATAGACATCCGGATGAAGTCGCGCTTCTCGGTGTAGTCCCTTGCTTGGTGATTCATGATCAGTCCCTTTGAGTAAATGCGGCGATGACGTCGGGTACCGCGACAACAAGCGAGACGCCGCGATGCATATCACTTGGAACGCTGTTTCAGGGGAAGTTCAGCCAACAGCCAGCCGGTTTCAGCTGACGTACGAGCCAGTAAATCCGTGTCCAGCGTCTCAGAGGCTTATCCCGTGATCGACAGCTGCCTCGTTAATTAAGGTGTTCCACAGTCACTACAAACCACAGAAAAAATGGCCCTGTATCGCTACAGGGCCGACAAAGACTGGGTCCATTCGAGTTACCGCTCCGAGCGGTCTGGGAGGTTTCATCCTGAAACCCTGCGAGTCCTTCGCGGCAGCCGAATCGGGAGCAACCCGAGCTGGTTTGGGCACGCCTGAGCTCACCAAGACGGGGGCTCAGAACGGTGCCGTTCTAGGAGTGCCATTACTGGCATAAGTTCATCACCTTGCCCCCTTTATGCCATCAGACTGATCTTCCCGTAGCGAGTTGATTCGTTTGGCCAGCACGGCTGACGCTTTGGACTTTCAGCAAACGTGAACCCGTTCCGCCTGCCGACCGACAGACCGATCCGATGCCGGCCTATCATTAGGATGCGGCCGATCATCCCTCTCCATGCGGCGGCCGCTTCTCCGCGCTGTCCGGCGCGGTTTTTTTTGCCTTTCCCCTGGGCATGGGCAATCGCAGCCTAGTGTCTGCTTGACGGGCCGAAACGACATTATCCGGCAGGGTCCGAAACCGAGACGGCCGGAATGGCTGATGAGCGTCCAATGCTGTATATTTATACAGCTATCAATTGCGCCAAGGAGGCGCGAATGTCTCGCCCGCCCCGCCTGCTGCTGTTCCTCACCTGCATATTCTCCATACAAGCCTTTGCCGACGCGCCGCGCACCTTTGCCGAGGCCAAGAAAGTGGCCTGGAAACTCTATGCTGGCACCCCAGAGTTCTACTGCGGCTGCCAATTCAGGGGGAACAAGGTGGACTTGCAGAGTTGCGGATACATCCCCCGCAAGAATGCGCAGCGGGCCTCTCGCATCGAGTGGGAGCACATCGTGCCAGCCTGGGTGATAGGTCACCAGCGCCAGTGCTGGCAAAAAGGGGGCCGCGCCAACTGCTCCAAGAACGACGCCACCTACCGGGTGGCCGAAGCAGACTTGCATAACCTGGTGCCCAGCATTGGTGAGGTAAACGGCGACCGGAGCAACTATGGTTTTGCCTGGCTTCCACAACAACCGACGCAGTATGGCGCCTGTCCGATGGTGGTGGATTTCAAGGCACGCAAGGCAATGCCCCGCCAGCAGGTGCGCGGCATGATTGCTCGCACCTACTTCTATATGGCCGAGCGCTACAAGCTGCGGTTGTCCAAGCAGGACCGACAGCTGTACAGCGCATGGAGCAAAAGCTACCCACCCCAGCCTTGGGAGCGGGCTCGAAACCAGCGTATTGCCTGCGTGATGGGCCACGGCAATCGTCATGTCGCGCCGGTCCAGCTGACTGAATGCCAATGACAATCGAGCAATCGCCTCGACGAGGCCAGGCAGACCACATCGCGATCAGTTGACAGTCTTCAAGTCATCGATGGCATGCCTAAAAGCGAAACAATCGAAGGGTAAGGTTGGACGCACCGTCCTTCAGCCGCTCTGAAAGGCCCGCCACGCTTGGGCTACCTCCGTTATCCACAAATCCTGTGGATAACACTGTGAACACTTATTGGATGACTGGGGCAAACGCCCATCTGGCGCGGGGTTGAGACAGATCGGTGAGTTTTTACCCACTCTAGATATTTCCTTGAAAATCAGTTACTTAAAGAAAAGAACGGAAACCCGTAAGGGCCTCTCATATCCAACTCGATAAATGCACGGTCCGATGTGCATAACAATTTGTTGTCAACGACTTTTTAAGAAAAATTGGAACCTATTTGGCTGGACAAACACACTTTTCAGCTTTAGGAGCTGGCGAGATGCCAGCGTGTGTACGGCGGCTAATATTTCCTGATTGATCGCAAATGACAGGCCTTATCTGCTCCACGTCTAGCGCGGAGTGCCGAGCACCTTACGGAGCGCTTGTCTGTTGCGACGCTTGTCGCGTGCTTCGAGCAACTCAAGAAATTCGAATGAGTTGTTACCGTTCAGCAATTTCTTTTGGCTGATGATTTTCGCGTAGGGGTTTGCGCCGCCTTCCAGGAATCGCCTGACGAGCACTGGTTCGTTATAGAGAATCGCCGCGTTCGATGGAGACAATCCCAATGCGTCCGGCTCATCAATATCGCAGCCTGCGCCGATCGCGACGTCGATGATCTTCAACGCCGTCTCAGGTCCCAGCGATGGCTCGCGGAAAGCTCCTGCCATCAACACGATTGTAGGGGCCTCAAAACCGCGGCCATCGGTTAGGTGACACCCGGTCGCATCGGTCGTACGCAAGCCCACAGCCGCCAAGGACGTACTCGATGCAGTACCGATAGCCAGCGCCAACACCGGAGCAACCACAGTACGAACCTGCCACGTAGCCGGGAGATACCGTAGCCAGGCGCCGGGACTGCGAACCCATGTGCGACGAGTCCAGTCAGCTGCCGTCCCAGGGCTGGATATCAATCGGATTGCTCGTACCGTTCCACGAGTTCATCGCGCAGTACCAACAGCTCATCGGGCGCGTCGATGATCAGGCGCGCTCGACCGCCCTCCACCTCAGCGACCGTAATCCAGACGCCCTCGTCTTCGAGTTGGTCAAGCAATGCATCGACCGACACGCCGCGCCGTAGCGTGATTCGTACTTGCTCGCCCACTCGCCTGTTAAGGACCAACCTACCCATATGCGCATTCCTTTGCGGGTACCGCCCCAACGGCGGTTTCAACGACCTTATCTCAATCGGCCGACCACGAAAGAGCAGGATCCGCTATTGGATATACGCGTCACATTTCGAGTCTGCCCTGCTTGGGACTTTTGCAGTTAACACTGTGTTGAGAGCAGTGCTATTGACCAGCCTAGGGCAGTCAAGAATGGCTGTTACTGCCCCAGGATCTGACCTCCTCAGCACCATACTCGGCTTTCCAGACATTAAGGATCTTGTGGTTCCCGCCTCGGGTTTCCACAACTTCGCCGGTGTGCGGATTGGTATATGTCTTAATGACCCGTGTTCTGCGATTATCTGGCTCAACGGCCTTTTTTGAGGGCGTCGGATCCAGAATATCAAGTACGGTTTGGATGCCATATCCATACTCTGTAAGCAGCCCTCTCAGTTTCGTCTCAAACTCCATTTCTTGCTGCAATTTATCGTCGCCCTTTAGCTTGTCCAGCGCAGCGAGTTGCTCGGCAAGCTGTGCTTCTAGGCGTTTGTACTCTGCGATCTTGCTCATCTGTACTCTCGTAAGTTTGGCCAGTGGCCTATTTGTGTGCCTAGCGGACGCCTAATAGTACGTACCGCAGTCTAATTTATTATAATTACGTGAACGGATAAGCACACTCTACAGGCGGCGTGTATTAAGACCATTCGAGCAAGAACCATTTACTGAATATTTCACAGCCCGGATGCCGTAAGCACGGCATTGATATTTTGTTCTTTACGAATGTACTGTTCCGCGATCGGATAGCCGCCCCGCTCACCTTACTGCTCCTGACATTCATACGGGCAGTTAGCGCCCGATTGGCCTGTCACAAGTCCGACTCGACCCGCTGTAATTGCGGTAGTTAGCTATTGTCGACTCGCTTGAGACCGAACGCGGCATGATTCCCGCTTCAGTGCGGACCAGGGTAAGCCTTCATTCACCGGAGGCCATACCATGTCACGCCACATCTACCGCAATGCGCACCCTCTCCCCTCCCGTACGACGCCGAAACAAAGGCGCCCAGGCGGACTCGAGCGCGAGGCCGATCAGAGCCGGCAACCGACCCCAGCCGACATTCCCCAGTATCTGAACAACGACGAAGCAGCCGCTTTTCTGCGCCTGTCGCCGCGCACGCTGGAAAAGCAGCGCGTGATCGGTGGAGGCCCTCGTTTTCGCAAATTCGGGCGACGCGTGATGTACGCCCAGTCTGACCTGCTGGCCTGGGCTGACGCACGATGCTTCGAGACCACCTTTGACCCGGAGTATCTGGCTCAGCAACAGGGAGGCGCGTGCGATGACTTATGAGCGCCACGCCGGAGCCATTGCGATGCTTTCGGGCCATTCCAGGAGACCTGGCGCCTCGGGATGCCCAGGACTTGATGGCGCATCCGTTCTTTTCCCTGGCCAAGTCCCGTCGAACAACACCCATCGACTTTCGAACCGCCACGGTTACCGTTCGGGTCGAGGGGACGCTCGATCACGGCATCGCCACCATCTGGGATGCCGATATCTTGATCTGGGCAGCCAGCCAACTGGTCGAGGCCCGCGACGCCGGCATCCCAACCTCACGGCTCATCCAGGCAACGCCGTACGAGATTTTGCGGTTTATCAGCCGCGGCACGTCGCAACGCGATTACCAGCGGCTCAAGGCAGCACTGGACCGGCTCCAAAGTACAAGTGTTGCAACATCCCTGCGCGAGACGACTGGCCGACGGTTGCATCGCTTTTCCTGGATCAACGAATGGCGCGAACTCGCATCACCAGATGGCAAACCGTTGGGATTGGAGATGATCCTGCCGGACTGGTTTTACTCCGGCGTGCTCGATCAGGCGCTGGTCCTGACAATAGACCCTGCGTATTTCAAGCTTACAGGCGGCATAGAGCGCTGGCTCTATCGGTTGGTGCGCAAGCACGGCGGTCGCCAGGTGGACGGTTGGCAGTTCGATTTTCGGCACCTGTACCGCAAGTCAGGGAGCGCAGCGCGGTACTCCGATTTTGCCTACGACCTGCGCGTACTGGTGGCGAGGCAGTCACTGCCAGGTTACCGGTTGAGCACCCTGCGTATCCCGCCGTCCACCGAGTTGCTTGCCTTTCGCCCGGTGCCGCATGCGGCACGGGGATAACTTGCGAACAAGCTGTGGAATGCATCGTGCTATCGGGCGCAACTGCACACGTGCTATCAGGCGCATGCCTGTCGTGCTATCGAGCGTACCCAAACACACCTAGCCCGGAACCTGTGGGGCCTGCGGCGGCCCTTAACATAACTAACCAAAGAGTCCTAACTTGTTATGGGTCGTCAGCGCCGCCGTGGATGACTCGACGGTACTCGGCTTGCTTCGAGGGCAGATCATGATCCTTGCTCTGCTCAATCAGAAAGGAGGCGTCGGTAAGACCACCCTGGCCACCAATATTGCTGGTGAGCTCGCGCTGCGCGGCAGCACGGTGATTCTTCTGGACGCCGACCCGCAGGGCTCGGCACTGGACTGGACACAAAGGCGCGTGCAACGGGGCCTGCCAAGACTCTTTTGCGCGGTGGGGCTTGCCCGCGAGACGCTGCATCAGGAAGCGCCGCAGCTAGCCCAACGGGCCGACCATGTAGTCATTGACGGGCCGCCCAGGATTGCGGCGTTGGCCCGATCAGCACTGATGGCTGCAGACCGTGTGCTTATTCCGGTGCAACCCAGCCCGTTCGACATGTGGGCCAGTGCCGAGATGGTGGCCCTGCTGCAAGAGGCGCAGGTCTTCAAGCCCTCGCTTCGCGCCGCGTTTGCCATCAATCGACGGGTCAGCACGACCATCATCGGCCGCGAGGCACGTCAGGCGCTGGCCGACCAACCACTGCCGGCGCTTGGGTCCGAAATTCGTCAGCGAATCGTGTTTGCAGACAGCGCCGCGGGCGGACAGCTGGCGTGCGAGCTCGCCCCTGGAAGCGCTGCGTCACGTGAAGTCAGCAACCTGGTTGATGAGCTACTAAGGTGGTCCCTATGACATCAAAGCGAAACGCGATCGGCAGCCGTCCGCTCGCTAATCGGCAGGCCGAGGCCTGGGTACGGCAAAGCAACCGGGCCGCTCTCGCCAAGGGGACCGTCTACAGCGCCCGCTTGACGCTGGATGTGACGCCGGCCCTGCGCGGGCGGATTAAGGTCGCCGCGTTCAATCAGGGATGCACGGTCGCCGAAATGCTGCGTGAACTGCTGGAAAATCGATTTCAGGAGCACGGCTGATGAAGATTCCTGACGTGCGCTTACAGCGGTGGTCTGCACAAGGGTGCTCAGAACATCCAATGCCGGCCAATCGGCTGGTTGTTGGGCTGGCCGCCATCGGCATGGTGGCACTTGCCTGGGCCGTGGTCAGAACCCCTTCCGCGCGAATCGTCTACAACGCCTCGGCGAGCATGCCGACCGGGTGGTACCTCATTTCGCCAGCTGAGTCGATCGTGCCCGCTGACACTGTGCTTGTGCAGATCCCCGAGGCTGCGGCCAAGCTGGCAGCTGCACGTCACTACCTGCCGGCGAACGTTCCGCTTATCAAGCGGGTGTTTGCCACGTCGCCGAGCCGGGTCTGCATCAGAGCGCGGCAGGTGATTGTTGATGGTCGAGTGGTTGCGCGGTGGCAGCCGCACGACCTCGCCGGCCGTCCCCTTCCCCGATGGAACGGCTGTCGAGCGCTCTCTGAGGACGAGCTGTGGCTGCTCAGCCCCGATCATCCGGACTCGTTCGACAGTCGCTACTTCGGCCCGCTAAGACGCGACGCCGTGCTTGGCATCGCCCACCCCGTACGTCTCGATAAAGGATGACCAATCTATGCAAGGCGTTCGGTGGATCGCGAGCAGCACGGCTAGCGGTCCAGAACCCGCGCATCGCCGTCAAGTTGCGAGGGTAGCGATGCGTGTAGAGGGTGCATCAGGCAGGAGAAGCGGAGGGCAAGATAAAAGAAGGCGGCACGAAGTGGCCTTCGGGACCAGTCTGCACGTGGGGTTGGGAGCGGCACGGCTGCGTCGGCGAGCGTGTCGGGCTTCGAGCCGGGAGTGCGCCACTGTTGACGTCCGCCCGTGCAGTCGCCTCGAACCACGCCGATACGGGGGCGCAGCATGAATGATCGAGACAAGGCGTCGGAGGATCGATTTCAGCTCAGGCTCGGGGCGCCCGGGAATCGCAGCGAGTCGCTGGTTACACAGGTCATTCGCCAGGCCGGCAAGGCCGGGGGTATTCGCCGTGCCGGTGCACATCGGCCGGGCGCCCGCCTCGGTCGGGGTCATGTCGCGGCGCGGCTCTCAGCCAGCCCCTCGCCCAGCGATCGCCGGGTGACTATCAAGACACGCCTGGTGAATCTGCGCCATACCAGCCAGCGATCAATCTCGATGCACCTACGCTACATAGAGCGCGAGGGGGTCGGACGCGAAGGCGAACCCGGACAGGCATACGGACCGATGAACGATCGCGCCGACCTGGAGACGTTCGAGGCGCGGGGGCGGGACGACCGCCACCAGTTCCGCTTCATCGTCTCCCCCGAGGATGCCGATTCGATGGAGGAGTTGCGCACTTTCACCCGGCATATGATGGAGCGCATGGCCGGTGATCTCGGCACTGGCCTGGACTGGGTGGCCGTCGACCACTGGAACACCGACAACCCCCACACCCACATCGTCCTGCGCGGCAAGGATGAGGCCGGACGGGACCTGGTCATCGCACGCGACTATATCTCGCACGGCATGCGCCATCAGGCATGCCAACTGGCCACCGAATGGTTGGGACCGCGAACCGAGCGGGAGATACGCCAAGGGCTGCAACGCGAAATCGGGCAAACCCGATGGACCAACCTTGATCGCGAACTGCTGCGTCAGTCCCGGAACGATGGGATACGGCTGCAGGACATCGCCCACCATCCACGGCGGCAACAGCTGATTGGTCGGCTGCAACATCTGCAGCAGTTGGGGCTGGCGCACGAACCACGAACCGGCCACTG
This sequence comes from Pseudomonas sp. 9Ag, assembly GCF_902506445.1. Taxonomy (NCBI): domain Bacteria; kingdom Pseudomonadati; phylum Pseudomonadota; class Gammaproteobacteria; order Pseudomonadales; family Pseudomonadaceae; genus Pseudomonas; species Pseudomonas sp. 9Ag. The sequence goes on along the minus strand of NZ_LR733836.1, from coordinate 1,271,139 downwards.
GCATGTCGACGACCGTGCCGAGCAGACTTTGCGGGCCATGGGCGAACGAGGCGATATCGTCCGGACGATGCAGCGCGCCATGTCCGGCAGGTGGCCAGAACTGAATATTGTAGAGCCAGGCTCCGAACAGGTCGTAGTGGGCCGGCTCGCAGACAAGGGGCTTGCCGGCGAGGCGCACGACCGGGCCTACCTGGCGATCGACGGTGTCGATGGCAGGGCCCATTACCTGCGTTTGCCGGCCGGCGCCGATCTGTCCGACTACCCAATGGGTGCATTAATCGAGGCGCAGGCCTCCCAGGCCCCGAGAGCGGTGGATCGACGCATCAGCTCACTCGCGGCTGACGGCCTTTACCGCCGAGAGCAGCACCGCACGCTCCTGGCTCGGCAGCCGGGCTTGAGCGATAAACCCGAGGCATTGCTGGATGCCCATGAGCGACGGCTGGAGGCCTTGCGCCGGGCGGGAATCGTCGAGCGGACAGGTGAAGGGCTATGGCGCGTGCCGGACGATCTAATCGAGCGCGGGCGACGGTACGATGCCAGGCGCACGGGTGGCTTGTCGGTCAGGGTACGAAGCCCGCTTACGCTCGAGCGGCAGATCGGCACTAACGGAGCCACCTGGCTGGACACGCAGCTGATCGCCAACAACCAGGCCATCGGTGATCGAGGCTTCGGCGCCGAGGTCCGTGACGCCCTGCGCCGGCGCGCGGACTGGCTGGTCGAGCAGGGCCTGGCGCAACGTCGAGGAAACCGTACGCAAATCGCGCGCAACCTCCTGCCAACCTTGCGGGATCGAGAACTGGCGGTCGCAGCCCATGACATCGAGGCTCGGACGGGCCTGCAGTATCGCCCATTGGCCGACGGCAAGTCCGCCAGCGGGATTTATCGCCGCCGCATCGAGCTGGCCAGCGGGCGTTACGCCTTGCTCGACGATGGCATGGGGTTCAGCCTGGTGCCCTGGAAGCCCGTCATCGAACACAGGCTGGGGCAAACGATGACGGCCACGGTCCGGGGCGCCCATGTGTCCTGGCAGATCGGCCGTTCACGCGGCCCCACTCTCAGCTGAGGGCAGCTGCCTCGAGTTGGGCCTGGCCGCTCTCGGCCTGAAGCCACTGCTCGAACAGACGGCTCTGGGTCTCCCCTTCCCTGGCGGCGTAATAGACCAGGCGCAGATCGCGGTCCACATCGATGGACAGCGAGGTGTGGTCGAACACGACCGGCCCAATATCAGGAAGCTGGAAATGGCGGATGCCCTGGCACGGCCCGTGGATGTCCTGCTGCCGCCACCAGGCCCGGAAATCGGGGTCGACCTTCTCCAGGTCCCTGACCAGATTCCCTATATCGGGATCCTGCGGTGCGCGTACAAAGTCGCGGCGAAAACTCGACAGGATCTGCAGCGCCTGGTCCTCCCAGGGGTCCAGCAACGTTCGCAGCGTAGGCGCAGTGAAGAGCAGCCAGAGCAGGTTGCGCCGTTCGGCCGGCACACTGGAGAAGCCGAACACCTTGTCGGCCGCGGCGTTCCAGGCCAGCACGTCCCACCGCAGGTTCAGCACGTACGCCGGACGCAACGGAAGGTCGGCCATCAGCCGGTGCACCAGCGCCGGAACCACGCACCAGGTCTTGCCCGGCTCCGGTGGCAGGCGCTGATGCGCCAGGAGGAACAGGTGGCGACGTTCAGTCGCATCGAGCTTCAAGGTTCTCGACAGGCTCTCGAGGAACGAAGCCGAAACGCCAATCTCACGGCCCTGCTCTAGCCAGGTGTACCAGGACAGTCCAACCCCGGCCAGGGCGGCGACCTCTTCGCGTCGAAGCCCCGGGGTACGGCGGCGGCCGCCCGCTGGCAGGCCTACTTCCTGGGGCGTGATGCGCTCACGCCGACTGCGCAGGAAGTCAGCCAGCTCTGCCCGGTTTCGCTCGAGACTGCGTGGCGCGCTCATCCAGTTACCTCCAGTAATAGCATAAATGGTCAAATTGTAACCCCATCGTAGTGGTACTAAGAATAGCTCCTCGTCGTCCCGAAGGCCCGCGCCAGAGCGCATGGGCGGCGTCTTGACCGTCAGGAGAGATACGGATGTACCAATCACTACTTCGCGAGCAGCTGGAGTTACTGAAGTCCTCCAATCAATACCGCACCTTCATCACCCTTAGCCGGATCTGCGGCCAGTACCCATTGGCAACGCTGAAGGACGGTAGGCAGGAGCCGGTTGTCGTCTGGTGCAGCAACGACTACCTCGGCATGTCCCAGCACGAGGCGGTATGCCAAGCGATGCACCTGGCGCTGGATACCTACGGGGCCGGGTCGGGTGGCTCGCGCAACATCGGCGGATCGCACGCCTCCTATGCTCGGCTGGAAGACAGTCTGGCCGACTGGCACGGCAAGGAAGCGGCACTGGTATTCCCGACCGGCTTCGGTTCCAACGACGCGACGTTGCAGTGCCTGCTGCGCCAGATCCCCGACTGTGTGGTGGTCAGCGACGCGCTGAACCATGCCTCCATCGTCAATGGCATCCGTGCAACTCCCAACGAGCGCAAGGTGTTCGGCCACAACGACGTTGCACACCTGGAGCGGATTCTTGCTGAGTACCCGCTCGGTCAGCCGAAGCTCGTCGTGTTCGAATCAATTTATTCGATGGATGGCGATATCGCCCCCATTGCAGAGATCATCGAGGTGGCCAGGCGTTACAACGCACTGACCTACCTGGACGAGGTGCACGCGGTCGGCATGTACGGTCCACGCGGTGCTGGCCTGGCGGCCCAGCTCGGGCTCGCCGAACAAGTCGACATCATCCAGGGCACGATGGCCAAGGCTATCGGCGTGATCGGCGGCTACATCGCCTCCAGCCGCGTGATCGTCGATGCCGTGCGCTCGTTTGCAACCGGCTTCATCTTCACTACCTCTCTGCCCCCGGCCATCACCGCCGGCTGCCTGGCGAGCGTCGAGCACCTCAAGGCAAGCGACAAGGAGCGCAGCCGCCTGCACGCCAACACCGCGCTGCTTCGCGAACGGCTTGCCCAACACGACATCCCTGTCATGCCGTGCTCGCAGACCCATGTACTGCCCGTACTGGTCGGCGAGGCGGAGCGCTGCAGGGCAGCCGCCCAGCGCCTGCTGCACACCCATGGCGTCTACCTGCAGCCGATCAATTATCCCTCCGTTCCGGTTGGCACCGAGCGCTTTCGCGTCAACGCCACACCGAACCACAGTCGCGCGCAACTAGAGCACCTGGCCCTCGCGCTTCGGGAAACCTTCGAGCACTTCGCCATTCCGCTGGCCTCGGCCGCATTCGCAACGGAGGTGGCCTGATGGCTGACCGCCCCTTCAATGTGCGAAGCGCCACTTTGGCGGACGTGGCCATGCTGATCGAGCTGCGAGCACACTTGCTCGACGGCACGGACGCCAGCTATTCGGCCCGGACTCCGACAGAGCAGGCACGCTGGCGCGCTGCCTACCGAAGCTGGCTGACCGGCACGCTTGGCACGAACGACAGCGTGCAGGTCTTCGCGGCCGAGCACCGAGAATCTGGCCAGGTGGTCGGCTGCGCAACCGGCATCATCGATGCGAGGGCACCTTCGTCCGCCAACCTCAACGGCCTTTCAGGCTGGGTGCAGTCGGTGGTGGTCGCGCCCCAGTGGCGTTCCCGAGGAGCTGCGAGGCAGCTCATGCAGCAATTGTTGCGCTGGTTCGACAACCGCGAGGTCACCACCGTCGTGCTCCAGGCCACCGCGGATTCGCAAGGGCTCTACCGGGCCCTCGGTTTCGAGCCCAGCCACGAACGCCTGCTGATTCGTCAGGAGGCACGCGGATGAAGATTCTCATCATTGGCCTGGGTTACGCCGGCCAGCGTTTTCAACGCGCATTCGAGCACGTTGGCGCCTGCTCTGGCATCTCCGTTTCGATCGCCTACGTCGACCATCGTCCTAAGCGGACCACGCTGCGGCATTTCGACCGTATCGATGGCGCACTCCAGGACTTCACGCCAGACATCGTGGTGGTAAGCGTCAATGACATCGCGCACTCAGTGGTTCTGGAGCAGTTGGCCGGGTATCGAGGCTTTGTCGTCTGCGAAAAGCCACTGACATGCCCGCATGAGGATCTGGCGCAGATCCAGACGGCACTCGCCAACTCTTGCGGGTTCGCCATGAACCTTATCGAGCGCTATTCGGATGCGAGCCTGGTTCTGCGCAACTGGGTCGCACGCCATGGATGGGAACTGGTACGGGCGAGTTTCCACTGGGGCAAGGATCGCATCAACGACTACCGCCCTACCTGCGGCGTCACCAGCGAAGCGATCCATGCATTGGACCTGCTGTCCTGGCTGTGTCCCTGTGCAGGACCGCTGGAAGTTTCGGGCGTGCTGGGCATCCGCTCCGACTTTTCCATTTCGGGTAATGCCGTTCTCGACACCCTTCAGCTGACCGCAACGCTTGGAGATGCCCCAGTGAGTGGCTACGCCAGTTTCGTCAACGTCGTACGGCAGCGCACGGTGGACCTGTCTTTTGTCGATCGCGAGGCGCATTTGATCCATGCGCGCCTGACCTTCGATACCCCCCAATGGGACCACGACCAATTGCGCATCTGGATGCGTGATACCGATGGCACCGAGCTGGTGCTGCACGAACTGGCCCTTTCCCCTCGCCAGCCCGGCCTGGAGACGCTGCACAAGCTTTCCCGAGTCTGCCTGCAGGCGTTGCAGTGGGTGGCGCACCGGCAACCACCCGACTTTCCATTTGCCGATTTCGAAACGGCGCTGGGCCTGCAGCGCCTGCTCAACGAATTCGAAGCACGAGCATCGACTCCTCCCCCGGCTCGCTACTGCCATGGCGATACCCGGGCCCTGCTGGCCGAAGACAGCGATCTGGAAACCCTCGGCTAAACCGTCATATCTGGAGAAAGACTATGTGTGGAATTGCTGGATGGCTGGACTACAGCCTCGATATGCAGACACAACGAGACACCCTGCAGCACATGACCGACACCATGGCTCGGCGGGGGCCGGATGCCGAAGGCCTCTGGCTGAACGGCCCCATCGGGCTGGGTCATCGCCGGCTGTCGATCATTGACCTTGAAGGGGGCAGGCAGCCGATGCTCGCCCGACAGGCTGACGGTCGGGAAGCGGCCGCGATCACCTATAGCGGGGAGATCTACAACTACCGCGAGCTGAGGGCAGAGCTTCAGGTTCGCGGCCATCACTTCGAGAACCACAGCGACACCGAAGTCGCCTTGCGCGCCTACCTTGAATGGGGTGAGGGCTTCGTCGATCACCTCAACGGGATGTTTGCTTTTGCACTGTGGGATCTGCGCAGCCAGCGACTGCTGCTGGTTCGTGACCGCATGGGCGTCAAACCGCTTTACTACTACCGCACGGACGACGGCGTGATCTTTGGCTCCGAGCCAAAGGCCCTGCTGGCCAATGGGCGTGTCCCTCGCAGGGTTCGTGCCGATGGCCTGCGAGAGATCCTGGAAATGGTCAAGACGCCCGGTCATGCCGTATTCGACGGCATGCAAGAGGTCCTTCCGGGCGAGCTGGTGAGCATCGACCGCCAGGGCGTTTCGCGACGCCGCTACTGGCAACTCGAGGCACGCGAACATGCTCATTCTCTCGAGCAGACCATTGACCATACACGCGAGCTTCTTGAGGACATCGTCGAGCGGCAGATCGTGTCCGATGTCCCGCTGTGCAGCCTGCTTTCAGGTGGCCTCGACTCATCAATCATTACGGCCCTGGCCTCGCGCAAGCTACTGGCCAGCGGCAGGGAGAATATCCGTTCCTTCTCGGTAGACTTTCACGATCATGGCGGCGGCTTTGCCAGCGACGCAGTACGCGGGACCCCCGATGCGCCCTTCGTGCGCGACCTGGTTGAACGCATCCACTCGAGCCACGCCGAGATCGTACTCGAGAGCCATGAGCTGGCTGACCCGGCACTTCGCAGCCAGGTCGTGCGCGCGCTTGATCTGCCCCCTGCCTACTGGGGCGACATGTGGCCGTCTCTTTATCGATTGTTCCAGGAAGTGCGCAGGCACTCGACCGTCGCCCTGTCCGGCGAAAGCGCCGACGAGGTCTTCGGCGGCTATCGCTGGTTCCACGATCCGGCAGCGATCGAGGCGCCGACCTTCCCCTGGCTGGCGTCCGTCACGGGTCGTTATTTCGACGGAAAGACACTGTTCGACGCCGGGCTGCTTCGCCAACTCGACATGCCGGGCTTTCTAGGCGACAGCTACAGCCAGGCGATTTCCGAGACGCCCGAACTGCCGGGCGAAAGCCCGGTCGAGCGGCGCATGCGCCAGATGAGCTACCTGAACCTGACGCGCTTCGTGCAGACATTGCTGGATCGCAAGGACCGCATGAGCATGGCCGTCGGCCTGGAAGTCCGGGTCCCGTTCTGCGACCACCGTCTGGTCGACTATGCCTTCAATATTCCCTGGCAGATGAAGGCATTCGACGGGCGCGAGAAGAGCATCCTGCGCGCAGCGACCCGCGACCTGCTTCCCGATTCCATCGTCGATCGGGTCAAAAGCCCCTACCCCTCCACGCAAGATCCGGCCTACGAGCAGGCGCTGCGTACCTCGCTGACCGCAATCATCGCCGATCCCGATGCTCCCGTGCGCGGCCTGCTCGACCTGTCGCGCGTGAAGCAAACCCTCGACCGGCCCCTCGGCGACTTCTCACCCATGTACGACCGCATGGGCATGGAACTCGCCGTCGGCCTAAACACCTGGCTCACCGAGCAGGACATCAGCCTCGTTCTCTAACCCATCGGGACGCGGTCCCGACGGGGTCGCGTCGCGTCCGTCCGTGGAGTGTCACCCATGAGCAACCCCTCGCCCAACCAGCTGCCCATCTACCTGATCGCCCTCGGTGCCTTCGCACTCGGGATGGCGTCCTACGTCACCGCCGGCCTGATCCCGATGATCGAATCGTCCTTTTCAGTCTCGGTCGCTGTCGCCGCGCAGCTGGTAACAGCCTTTACCCTGGCGTACGGCCTCGGATCCCCGCTATTCGTCGCGTTGACGCCACCCGACAAACAGCGCGCCGGGCTCCTCCTCGCTCTTGCGCTGTTCGTGGTCGCCAACGCAGCTAGCGCCATGTCGACAAGCTTCAATACCCTGATGATCTGGCGGGCCGTGGCCGGCATCGGGGCGGGCGTATACCTGGCCATGGGCATCGGGGCATCCGCCGCATTGTCGACGACCGAGCGGCGCGGCAAATCGATCGCCATCATCATGGGCGGCATGGCAAGCGGCGTGGTGCTGGGCGTCCCCCTAAGCCTGATGATCGCCGACCAGGCAGGCTGGCAGGCCGCACTTTGGCTGGTCACGCTTCTGGGCCTGCTGGCCCTGGCAGGGCTGTCGATCATGTTGCCAGGGCTGCCCGCGGCGCCCACCAGCTCCCTGCGCCAGAAACTGGCCATCCTCACCGACGGACATGTGGTGACCATCCTGCTCGTATCGCTCCTGGCGGCCGTTGCCAGTCTGGGGATGTACACGTTCATCGCTCCCCTGCTCGCAGACCCGGCGTATGGCGCGGTTCGCTCGGTGACCCCCTACCTCTGGATATGGGGCATCGGTGGCGTGCTGGGCAGCTTCCTAATCGGTCCCGTGGTGGACCGAGTACGAGGTCCCGTGCTGGTGCTCGCCATCATGCTGATCCTGGCGACCTCGCTATTCGTGCTGCCGCTTGCCGCCGCACTGGGCGCCTGGCTGGTCATGTTGCCCATTGCGCTATGGGGCGCCGTTGGCTGGGCACTGCAGGTTCCACAGAACAACGAGCTGATCCTAGCAAGGCAGGCGCAGGGCGACGGCAACCTCGCGATTGCCCTGAACGAATCGGCGCTTTATCTGGGCAGCGCCATCGGCGCCGCTGCGGGAGGTTTCCTTCTGCTGCTGCAACTGCCCAGCTGGACGCTGGCCGCCAGCGCTGGCGCCATCGCACTGACCGGTACCCTGATACAGCTCATCAACCTGCGGCGCCAGTCGAGCTGGTCAGGCACAAGCCGGCCCGAACTCCATCACTGACAGACAAGGGAGAGAGAAACGTGGAGCTTCGTCATCTTCGCTGTTTCGTCGTGGTTGCGGAGGAACTGCATTTCGCACGCGCCGCAGCCCGTCTGCATATTGAGCAATCGCCCCTTTCGCGAATCATCAAAGATCTGGAATACAGGCTGGGCGTGCAGCTGTTCGAGCGAACGACACGTCGTACTCGTCTCACGTGGGCGGGAACAGTGCTGCTGGAAGAGGCGCGCCGCATCTTCGCCGTGGTCGACCAGGCGAAGGCCAGCGTGAAGGGTGCGGCAATGGGCTACCGAGGGCGGCTGCGCGTTGCCTTGTCGGATGGTATTCCCCAGTCCCGACTGGCCACGCTTCTCGCTCAGTCCCGAGAGCAGGACCCGGAAGTGGAAGTCTGCCTGTACGAGGTATCGTCCTCGGCTCAGGCCAAGGGGCTGCAGGACGATCTATACGATATAGGACTGACCCAGAGCCTAGCTCGTGTCGAGGGCCTCGTTGCCGTTCCCGTATGGCGAGACCCGCTCATCGTCGCCCTGCCCGCGCGGCATCAATTGCTGGCGTATCGACAGATTCCGCTGGAAGAAATCGCGCAACACCCATTGGTGCTATGCGAGCCACGGGTATGCGAGGGTTTCTGGCAACAGCTGCAGCCGGTCCTCGAACCGGTCAAGTCCAGGTTGAGCATTGTGTGAGGAGGTGTTAGGTATGGCACTGGGGAGGGAGGCCTGCCGGAAGAGTCCGGATAAAGCCGGGTGACGCTGGAGCCCAGGCGCGGCGCGGGGTCATCGGGCGGACCGACAGACGGGGCAGTGCNTCGCTTGAGGGCTGGACTCTACATGCCGGCGGTCTGCTCGCTCACACACAACCCGGCCATTAGTGCTCTACGCGAGCGTCTGAGTGCAAAAGGAAAATCCGGAAAACAAATCGTCTGTGCAGCGATGCGCAAGCTGCTGCACATCGCCTATGGGGTACTTAAATCGGGCCAGCGTTTCGACCCTCAACTGGCCCTTGCTCGGTAATGGGGAAGACGGTATCTACGCTGTTACCAGCTTTTACAGCGACCCGAGCGTCGCGAGCGAAGGCCAGACAAGGCGTAAGCATGCTGAAAAAGAGGAGTTGGCTGTAGCCTCCGACCCACCCCGTTCATGCGTCCGGGCCCCGAGCGTCGCGAGCGCAGCAGCTCGGTACATCAACCTGACCGTCGCGAGCGAAGGCCAGACAAGGCGCAAGCTTGCTGAAAAAGCGGAGTTGGCTTCTGCCAATGAGCATTTTTCAGCAAGCTTGCAACGCCGTATGGCCGAGCGCAGCAGGTCAGGAGGTACGCTGGCGCTTCGCCTCGATAATATTGGGCAGCTGCGATATCCGGCTGAGCAGTCGCCCCAGCGCATCCAGCCCTGGGATCTCGATGGTCAGCGTCATCTGCGCCGTGCTGTCTTCCTTGTTTGAGCGGGTATTCACCGCGAGTACGTTGATCCGCTCGTTGAGCAGGATCTGCGAGACATCGCGAAGCAAACCGGAGCGGTCATAGGCCCGGATGCTGATGTCCGCCGGATAGGTTTTCTCGGGGATCGGCCCCCAGCTGACCTGGATGATCCGCTCCGGCTCGCGCCCGGCCAGCTGCAGCACCGAGGCGCAATCCTGGCGATGAATGCTGACGCCGCGACCGAGGGTGATGTAGCCGACAATCGGATCGCCCGGCAGCGGCTGGCAGCAGCCTGCCATTTGAGTGAGCAGATTGCCGACACCCTGGATCTGCACGTCGCCGCGCTTGCCAGGCTTGGTGCTGGGGCGTCTGGGGATCAGCTCGAGCTGGTCATCATCATGGGTATCCGGCTCAACCAGCTGCTGAGCATGGTTGACCAGCTGAGCCAGACGCAGATCGCCTGCCCCCAGCGCGGCAAACATGTCTTCGGCGGTCTTCAGATTGGCTTTTTCGGCCAGTTTGTCGAAGTCCACCGGCGGCAAATCGAGGCGCCCGAGTTCGCGCTCCAGCAGCGCCTTGCCTGCCGCCACGTTCTGGTCGCGGGCCTGCAGCTTGAACCAATGAACGATCTTCGCCCGCGAGCGCGAGGTGGTGATGTAGCCCAGGTTCGGGTTCAGCCAGTCGCGGCTCGGAGAGCCCTGTTTGCTGGTGATGATCTCGACCTGCTCGCCGGTCTGCAGGCTGTAGTTGAGCGGTACGATGCGCCCGTTGATCTTGGCACCGCGGCAGTTGTGACCGATTTCGGTGTGCACGCGGTAGGCGAAGTCCAGCGGCGTGGCGCCCTTGGGCAGATCGATGGCATGGCCGTCCGGGGTGAACACGTAAACGCGGTCCGGCTCGATATCCACGCGCAGCTGATCGGCCAAGCCGCCAATGTCACCCAGCTCTTCGTGCCATTCGAGCACCTGACGCAACCAGGAGATCTTCTCCTCGTAGTGGTTCGAGGTGGCCTTGACGTCGGTGCCCTTGTACCGCCAGTGCGCGCAAACACCCAGCTCGGCTTCCTCATGCATGGCCTGGGTGCGGATCTGCACCTCCAAAACCTTGCCCTCCGGACCGAGCACGGCGGTGTGCAGCGAGCGGTAGCCGTTTTCCTTGGGGTTGGCGATGTAGTCGTCGAATTCCTTGGGGATATGCCGCCACAGGGTGTGCACGATACCCAGTGCGGTGTAGCAGTCGCGGACCTCGGGCACCAGCACGCGCACGGCGCGAACGTCGTAGATCTGGCTGAATTGCAGGCCTTTCTTCTGCATCTTTCGCCAGATCGAATAGATGTGCTTGGCACGTCCGTCGATTTCCGGGTGTATTCCGGTGGCGGTCAGTTCGTCCTTCAGCTGCTGGACGACGTTCTGGATGTACTGCTCGCGATCCAACCGTCGCTCGTGCAGCAGCTGAGCGATTTGTTTGTACTGCTCGGGTTCGAGGTAGCGGAAGGACAGGTCCTCCAGTTCCCACTTGATGTGTCCGATGCCTAACCGATGCGCCAGCGGCGCGTATATATCGAATACTTCCCGCGCGACGCGATGACGTTTGTCGTCATCGGCATTCTTGACCGCGCGGATGGCACAGGTGCGCTCAGCCAGCTTGATCAGCGCGACGCGCACATCGTCGACCATCGCCACCAGCATCTTGCGCAGGTTTTCCACTTGGGTCTGGGTGCCCAGCACCAGCGACTCGCGCGGGTTGAGGCTGTCGCTGATCGCGGCCATGCGCAGCACGCCCTCGATCAACTTGGCCACCACCGGGCCGAAGTGCTGATGCACCTCGGCCAGCTGGATCTTGCATTCGCGCACGCCGCGGTAGATAACCGCCGCCACCAGGCTGTCCTGGTCGAGTTTGAGGTCGGCGAGAATTTCGGCGATTTCCAGCCCGGTCTGGTAACTGGAGGTGCCTTCGCTCCACAGGTTCTGTGCCGCGTTGGCCTGCTGCTCCGCCGTTCGGGCGAACTCGCAAGCCTGTTTGAGAGCGTCGCGGTCGAGTGCCGGGTCCATCCCCAGCACGTGATCGAGCCAGCCATCGAGGTTGATGCTGCCGTCGGTGTTGATCGGCTGAAGCGCTCTGACCTGGACCATCTAATACCTTCCCTCTACGCATCATCTGCGTCGAATACGCCGGCTTTCTAAGAGCCGGTCGGTTGAACCACAGGCCGATCGCCTGTCAAAAGAAACTGACTTACGCTGGCCGCTCGAAAAGCGCCATGGCCTCGACGTGCGCCGTCTGCGGAAACATATCCAGCACGCCGGCCCGCTTCAGCTGATAGCCCTGGCCGATCAACTCGGCAGCATCGCGCGCCAGCGTTGCAGGATTGCACGAAACATAGACAACGCGCCGTGCGCCTAAAGTCGTCATCTGCCGCACTATTTCCAAGGCACCGTCACGCGGCGGATCGAGCAGGACGGCTGCGAAACCCTCTTTGGCCCACTGCGCATCAATAAGCGGCTTCGACAGGTCTGCCTGATAAAAGTGCGCACCGTGAAGACCGTTTTGCTCCGCATTGGTGCAGGCGCGCTCGACCATCTCGCCAACGCCTTCGATTGCCACGACCTGTGCACCTTTACGCGCCAGCGGCAAACTGAAGTTACCTAACCCGCAGAACAGATCGAGCACCCGCTCGCCCTCTTCCGCTGCCAGCCAGTCCAGCGCCTGCGCCACCATTGCCTCGTTCACCGGCGCATTGACCTGGACGAAGTCGCCGGGTCGCCAGGCCAACTCCAGATCCCACGCCGACAAGCGGTAGCCCAGCCTGTAAGCGGGCTCCAGCGGCTGCGGCGCATCCTCGCCTTGCAGCCAGAGCTGGACGTTCTGCGCCTTGGCGAACTCGGTGAGGCGTTGCAAATCCTCCGCTGCCAGCGCCGCGGTGTGGCGCACCAGCACCGCTTCGCTAGTCCCGCTGAACAACTCCAGGTGACCGACCGCCTGCGGCTTGTCCAATTCATGCAACACGGCTAACAGCGCCGGCAACAGCGTTTGCAAGGGCTGTACCAGCACGGGGCATTCGCGGATCGCGATGATGTCCTGGCTAGCGCTGGCGCGGAAGCCGACATCCAGGCGCCGCGCCTTGTTGTCCCAGCGCACGGCGAGCCTTGCGCGCCTGCGATAGCCAAATTCGGGCCCGCTGAGCGGAGCCGCCCATTGCTGCGGCTCGATAGAACCCACGCGGGACAATTGCTCGGCCAGGCTCCGTTGCTTCAATTCAAGCTGATCGGCTGCGCTCAGGTGCTGCAGATTGCAGCCTCCGCATACCCGAGCATGGGGGCAAGGCTCGGTACGCCGCTGGGCGCTGGCGACCATCACCCGCTCGGTGCGGGCTTCGACAATCTGGCTGCGCGCATTCAGCACGCGCGCCTCGACCTCTTCTTCGGGCAAAGCGCCTTCGACGAACCAGGTGCGGTTGTCGAGAAAGGCAATGCCGCGGCCATCGTTGGCGAGCCGCTGGATGCTCAGCCGCTGCTTCTTGCCGGTGGAAATCTGCGGCTTCTTCTCGCCACCACTGGGCTGAAAGCGTAAACCGCCACTGCGCTTGGCCATCAGCAGGTTCCGCCTTGCAGCGTCATGTCGCGATCAGGGCTGGTCATACACGCCCGTCGACAGGTAGCGGTCGCCACGGTCACAGATGATCGCCACGATGACCGCGTTTTCAACTTCCTTGGACAGCCGCAGCGCCGCTGCCACGGAACCACCTGACGACACGCCGCAGAAGATGCCTTCTTCGCGCGCCAGCTGCCGCATGACGTGCTCGGCCTCGTCTTGAGCCATGTCGACGATGCGGTCGACGCGCTCGGCCTGATAGATCTTCGGCAGGTATTCCTGCGGCCAGCGCCGGATGCCCGGAATCGCCGCGCCCTCCATGGGTTGCAGGCCGACGATCTGGATCTCGGGGTTTTGCTGCTTGAGGTAGCGCGACACGCCCATGATGGTGCCGGTGGTGCCCATCGAACTGACGAAGTGGGTGATGCTGCCCTGGGTCTGCCGCCACAGCTCCGGTCCGGTACTGGTGAAGTGGGCCTCAGGATTGTCGCCATTGGCGAATTGATCGAGCACCTTGCCGCGCCCTTCCGCGGCCATCTTGACCGCCAGATCGCGAGCACCTTCCATGCCCTCTTCCTTGCTCACCAGAATCAGCTCGGCGCCGTAAGCAGTCATCGCGGCCTTGCGCTCGGCGCTCGAGTTGTCCGGCATGATCAGGATGAATTTGTAGCCCTTGATCGCCGCGGCCATGGCCAGGGCGATGCCGGTATTGCCGGAAGTGGCTTCGATCAGGGTGTCGCCGGGCTTGATATCGCCGCGCGCTTCTGCCCGGGCAATCATCGACAGCGCGGGACGGTCCTTGACCGAGCCAGCGGGGTTGTTGCCTTCGAGCTTGACCAGGATGGTGTTACTGGTTTCACCGGGGAGACGCTGCAGGCGAACCAGAGGGGTGTTGCCGACGCAATCGGCGATGGTCGGGTACTGAATTGTCATGGCTTCGATGGACCGCACAGCCTTTGAGAGGCGCACATGATACCGGCAACCATCGGCCACGGGCAGACCGCAATACCCTTGCTTCGGTCGGGCGGGCATCGCGAAACGGCTGTCGATGCGCCCGATGCCCGACCCATTCGGCGAAGCAGGCAGACGAACGGCTCAGCACATTGGACGTACGAAGATTTTGCCAACCGCAGCGATCAGGCTTGGCTAACTGGGGTCAGTGATCAAGCAGGTTGTTTAAAAACTACCCGCGTTGGCAATACATCGTTAAAAGCAGCCTCAGAATGCTCATTCAGAACAACTAAACTCGCATCTTCGGCTCCTTTTGCCTCGTCTTGCCTGCCTCGCCGACGTTTTTTAACAGCCTGCCAGGTCTGTAATCAGTTACATATTTTCCTTCCGCCCCAGACAAGGAACATCCCATGCACGCCGGACGAGCCGCCCTGGTTCCCTCGATACTGTTATTGAGCCTAACCGCCTGTACTCAACCGGACCGCCCGTCCAGCGAAATCCCGCCCGCGCCAGAGGCGTCCAGCGGCTACTCGGCCAAACCCGGCTGGGCCTTTCAGCGTTTCGCCGTGGCCGCAGCCAACCCGCTGGCAACCGAAGCCGGCTACGAGATTCTCAAAGCTGGCGGCAGCGCGATGGATGCAGCCGTGGCGGTTCAGATGGTGCTGAGTCTGGTCGAGCCGCAATCCAGCGGGCTGGGCGGCGGTGCCTTTCTGTTGCACTGGGATGGCGAACATATCGCGGCCCTGGATGGGCGCGAAACCGCGCCGGCAGCGGTGGACGAGCGACTCTTCCTGACGGCCGACGGCAAGCCGATGGCATTTCTCGACGCCGTGGTGGGCGGCCGGTCGGTGGGTGTGCCCGGTGTGGTCAGGATGCTCGAACGGGCTCACGACCAGTACGGCAAGTTGCCCTGGAGCGCCTTGTTCAAGCCGGCTATCGAACTCGCCGAAGACGGTTTCGAGATCAGCCCACGCCTGCATGGCCTGCTAGCCAGCGACCCGGCCTTGCGCAAAGACCGGCGTGCGGCAGCGTTCTACTACCAGAACGATGGCGAGCCTCTGCCGGTCGGCCATCGCTTGCGCAATCCGGCCCTCGCGGCGTTGCTCAAGGACATCGCCGAGCGCGGCAGCAAGGCGTTCTATACAGGGGCCAATGCCCGCTCTCTGGTCCTGCAGGTAAACACTCATCCGACCAACCCAGGCCGCATCAGTCTGAACGACCTGGAAGGCTATCAACCGCGCCAGCGCGACGCCATTTGCACCCTCTGGCAGAAGCGCTATCAGGTTTGCGGCTTCCCGCCACCGTCATCGGGCCACATCACCCAGATGCAGATCCTCGGCATGCTGGAACAGCTGCCGCCGGTTCAGCCTCTCGATCAGGGGGTGCCTTCTGTCGAATTCCTGCACCGCTACACCGAGGCCGCACGCCTGGCCTATGCAGACCGCGCCAAATACCTGGCCGACCCTGATTTCGTGCCGGTACCCGGCCGCACCTGGAACAGCATGCTTGCACCGAGCTACATCAAACAGCGCGCCGCGCTGATTGGTCCGCGCAGCATGGGCACCGCCGAAGCGGGAGAACCCGGCGAGATGCCTGTCTCGTTCGCCCCGCAGGCGGCACAGCCGGAATACGGCACCAGCCACATCAGCATCGTCGACGCCGAGGGCAATGCACTGGCGATGACCACCACCATCGAGCAGGCCTTCGGCTCGCGCCTGCTCAACGATGGCGGCACCGGCCTCGCCGGGGGCTATCTGCTGAATAACGAGCTGACGGACTTTGCCTTTGAACCCTACGACGCGATGGGTCGGCAAGTGGCCAATCGAGTCGAACCGAACAAGCGTCCCCGTTCAAGCATGAGTCCGACGCTGGTGTTCGACGTCACGGGTGAACAGTTCCTGGCGAGCCTCGGCTCGCCGGGCGGCGCGGCGATCATCCACTTCACGGCGAAGACGCTGCTGGGCATGTACGACTGGGGGCTCGATGCCCAACGCGCCATCGACCTGCCCAACTTCGGCAGCTTCAACGGCCCCACAGTGCTTGAAGCAGGACGCTTCCCGGCCAGCACTGTACAGGGGCTGAAAGCGCGTGGTCACGAGGTCAACGAGACGGAAATGACCAGCGGGCTGCAGGCCATTCAGCGTAGCGACAGCGGTTGGTTCGGCGGCGCTGATCCGCGCCGCGAAGGTGTAGTCATGGGCGAGTGACGCCGCACCGGCCACCGGAACTCCAGGCAGCCCGGCGACTTGCGTCGTCGCAGGGCGCCCGCCACGCCCAGAGCAAGTGCCGGATGTTTCCGGTATAGGCCCGACGTCAACGCGAATACGTTGACGTCAGCCGGATCCGCTAGACGACTCGCGCTTCGTTCTCCAGGCGTTCGATGGCGCTGTCCAGCTCATCCAGCGCCTGGGCGGCGCTTGGATGGTTCTGTTTGAGCAAGGTTTCACTGCGCTCGCAGGCCGCCCGCAGCTGCGGAACGCCGCAATAGCGGGTCGCGCCGTGCAACCGGTGCACGCGGTCGATCATTGCCTGGCGATCATTTATCGACCGCGCCTCGCGGATCACCTGACGGTCATCCTCCAGTGAGGCCAACAGCATGCTCAGCATGTCCGCTGCGAGATCGGCTTTACCGGCGGCCAGGCGCAACCCCTCTTCCGCATCGAGCACCTTGAGGTTGTTTTCCGGCGTCGCCGTCTCAGGCGGTGCTGCAACAAAGCTGCGCGCCAGCGGCAGGCCGGTCCACTTCAGGATCACCTGGGCCAGCTGGCGCTCGCTGATCGGCTTGGTCAGGTAATCGTCGAGCCCACTCTGCAATAGCGAGCGCTTTTCGTTGGACAGCGCGTGAGCCGTAAGCGCAACGATCGGCATCGGTGGCTGCGTACTGTCATCTTCCCAGCGACGAATCGCCTCGGTGGTCTGGCGCCCGTCCATGCCCGGCATCTGCACGTCCATGAACACCAGATCGAAGGACTTGTGCTTGACTGCTTCCAGCGCCTCGGCGCCGCTGCTCACCGCCTCGACTTCACCGCCCATGTCGGTCAGCAGGGTTTCCAGCAGCAGCAGATTGGCCGGGTTGTCATCGACGCACAGTACCCGTGGCGGTCGGGTTTCCGACACGGCGATGCTCTCGATCATCGCCTGTGGCGGCCGCAACAGATCGAGCAGCACCCGCTGCAGCTTGCGCGTACAGGCCGGTTTGCTCTGCAGCTGGGCATGGGTGTGCGATTCGGGCAGCGCCTCGTGGTATTGCGCCTGTTCGCTGGTCGGGCAAAGCACGATGCATTTGCAGCCCAGCCCTTCGAACTCCCAGAGCCGCAGGCATAGCTGTTGCGGTGCGATTTCTCGATGGGTCACACCGAGCACGGCCACCTCGATCGGTGTGTCGCTGGTATGGGCTTCGAACACCGCCGCCTGCAACTGATCCAGGCTGTCGAACGGCAGCACTTCCATGCCGCAGCTTTCCAGCTGGTGCTGCAACGCCTGGCGTGTCAAAGGATGCTGCTCGAGCAAGCCGACCTTGCGTCCGAGCAGCGCCGCCCGCGGCAGGTCCTCGATGTCGTCACGCGCCTTGGGCAGGCTCAGACTGATCCAGAATTCAGAGCCCTCCTTCGGAATGCTGTCGACCCCGATTTCCCCGCCCATCTGCTCGATCAGTCGCTTGGAGATCACCAGCCCGAGCCCCGTACCGCCCGGTTGGCGCGAGAGCGAATTGTCGGCCTGACTGAACGCCTGGAACAGCGCACGCAGGTCCTGATCAGTCAGACCGATGCCGGTGTCCTGCACGCTGATGCGCAGCTGAGCGCGGTCGGAGCGCTCGTCTTCGACCATCGCCCGGACGATGACGGTGCCTTCATTGGTGAACTTGATGGCATTGCTGACCAGATTGGTCAGCACCTGTTTGAGTCGCAGCGGGTCGCCGACCAGTGATAGCGGCGTGTCGCGGTAGACCAGGCTGACCAGCTCCAGATGCTTCTGATGCGCCGCCGGGCCGAGGATGGTCAGGGTGTCCTCGATCAGATCGCGCAAATTGAACGGGATGTTGTCGAGGACCAGCTTGCCGGCCTCGATCTTCGAGAAGTCGAGGATTTCGTTGATGATCCCTAGCAGGCTGTCAGCGGATTTTTCGATGGTCGACAAGTAGTCCTGCTGGCGTGGCGTCAGGTCGCTTTTTTGCAGCAGGTGGGTAAAGCCGAGGATGCCGTTGAGCGGCGTGCGGATCTCGTGGCTCATGTTGGCCAGGAACTCGGACTTGATCCGACTGGCCTCCAGCGCTTCCTTACGTGCCAGGTCCAGCTCGATGTTCTGGATCTCGATGGTCTCGAGGTTCTGCTGTACGTCTTCGGTGGCCTGGTCGATGCTCTGCTGCAGTTCTTCACGAGCGGCCAGCAAGGCTTCGGCCATACGGTTGATGCCCGCCGCCACTTCGTCCATTTCATGGCTGCCGAGCGCTGGCAAACGAGTCTCCAGGTGACCGTCCTTGAGCTGCGCCACGGCCACCTTGACCCTGTGCAGCGGCTTGCTGATTGAGGTACTCATGCGCAGCGCCAGCAGCGCAGTGATGATCAGCCCGGCGCCAATCAGCAACAGGCTGGCAAACAGGCTGCGGTAACCGCGCAGCAGCGTGCCCTGGTGCGACAGCTCCAACTCCAGCCAACCAATCAGGCGGAGGTCGTTGTCGGGATTGTCTTCGGCGAGATTCAGATGCTTGCCTAGCACCGGCAGGAGGATGCGCGTGGTGTCGACGCTGCTGACCTGAGTCAGCGCTTCGGGATCGGTTGGCGGCGACGGGGTGATCATGTTCGGCCCGGCATGGGCCTGCAGATTGCGCTCGGCATCAAGGATGGAGACCGCACGCACATCAGGCTGATCCAGCACCTGATTGAGAATGCGCTGCAGCCGCTTGCCATAGCCCTGCGCCATGGCCGGAGCCGCCAGCGGCGCGAGCTGCTGGGCGATCAACTGGCCGCGCGCATCGAGCTGATGGCGCATCTCCGACAGCTGCATCCAGGTGAAATAGATGCCAAGCGCTACGGCTAGCACCGTGCTGGGCAACAAGATCAACACCAGCACCCGACTCTTTATTCCTAGGTCTCTCAGCACGGTTCCATTCCCCTGGTGGCCAGTGCGCTAGTGTAGCGGCTCGAAGGGCGGGAATCTGCGTTGCAAGACAAATGCACGTCAGGCAGAACCAGGCGCGTTTTGATTGGGCGCCTGGCGGTTGCGAATTCAGTCCAGCCCGCGGACGTCGCGCTCCTGAAAGTGCGGCAGCTGCCACTGGAAGGTCATTGCCAGCACCCGGAACAGGAAGCCCGCACACAGCGTGGCCAACGAGGCGATGGACGTGTCTATCCCGAGCCAGAGCAGCGTCACGTAGAGCACGCCAGTGAACAGCGCCACCGTGGCATAGAGCTCGCGCCGCAACACCATCGGCACCCGGTTGCAGAGAATGTCGCGCAGCAGTCCGCCAAACACGCCGGTGATGACCCCCGCCAGCACGACGATTGAAAGGTGCGCGCCCATGTCCATGGCCACGCCGCAACCGATCACGGTAAAGGCCACCAGGCCCAGGCCGTCGACCAGCAGAAACACCTGCCGCAGGTGATGCATGTGCCGCGCGACCAGGGCGGTGACGATGGCCGCGCCCACGGTGAAACCAAGGTACTCGGGATGGGCGATCCAGCCGATCGGGTAATGCCCCAGCAGCACATCGCGCGCCGTGCCGCCGCCCAGCGCCGTCACCGTGCCGAGCATGCAGATACCGAACAGGTCCATGCCGCGGCGCATGCCCATGATGGCGCCGGACATGGCTTCGGCCGTAATGGCGATCAGATAGATGATGTGCAACAGCGTCACAGCGGAACTCCAGAAGAGGCAGGCGGGAAAACGGCGCCATTATGGGGCACACTGCCATTCAATCGATGTGACTTAGCAAAATTAGGCTATACAAACATTTATTTAATCTGAGGACGCAGGGCTTGAATCTTGATCCCAAACAGACTGAAGCCTTCCGTGCGGTCATCAAAACCGGCAGTTTTGAGCAAGCTGCCCTGCGCCTGCATCTGACGCCACCTGCTATTTCGCAGCGGGTGCGAGCGCTGGAAAGCGCCTTGGGCAATGCTCTGGTAGTGCGCAGCCGCCCCTGTCGCCCTACCGAAATAGGCCAGCGGCTGCTGCAGTACCTCAAGCGGGCCACCTTGCTTGAAGCCGACCTGATGGCGGACCTGGCCGAACGCAGCGACGCGCCGCTGGTGGTGGTCGCCGCTCTCAATGCCGACAGCCTGGGCACCTGGTTCTTTCCGGCGCTGGCCGACGTGCTGATCAAGGAACGCGTGCTGCTCGATCTGACGGTCGAGGACCAGGACCACACCTACAGCCTGCTGGAAACCGGTCTGGCGATCGGTTGCATCAGCACCGAACCCAAGCCCATGCGCGGCTGCACGGCCAGCCCGCTGGGAAGCATGCGCTATCGCCTGGTAGCGTCCGCCGCCTTTCGGCAGCAGTACTTTCCCAACGGCCTGAACCGCAATGCCGCGCGCAAGGCGCCGGTGGTCGCCTACACCAACAAGGACCGCCTCACCTCTTCGTTCCTGCTTCGCCGGCTGGGCCTGCCCGAGGGCGCCTACCCTTGCCACTATGTGCCCGGCGCCGAGCCTCGCTTCAATGCGATCCGCTACGGGCTGGGCTATGGCATGGTGCCGCAGCCGCTGCTGCAGGATGCATTGGCCGAGGGCATCGTGGTCGACCTGGCCGCAGACGCGCCGCTGGACATCTCACTGTACTGGCACACCTGGAAGGTGCAGTCGCCACGCATGGAAAGTCTGTCGCGCCAGATCATCGAAGCGGCGCCGAAGATCCTTGCGCGACCTGAGGAGGCCTGATGAAACATGGCCCGCCCGCGGTTCTGGTCCGCGGGCCAGCTCGCTCCTGCAAGAATATTAGGATGCGAGATCGGGACAGGGCTGAAATCGATGGCCGCCCCGCCCGCGCGTCCGGCTCACGGGAAAGCGGGCTTTCTACTACAGGGGCCAACCCGGGTCATGTAGGCGCGAGCTTGCTCGCGAAGAGTCTTATGCCCACGCCAAGCGCATCACCGGGACTGCGCTCGGGCCGGCACTGAGGCACACTAACGCCCATGACTTCCATTCTTTATCACCCGGCCTGCTGCTCGCCTTTGAGCGATCACTGGCCGCTGCCGCTCGCCTTGCCCGGCGTGCAGTTGATTAGCACCCGCTTCGACCCCGCCCTGCTCGACTCCGAGGACTTCACCCGCTGCGGCGTGCCGGGCATGAGCGCCGTGAGCAAGCGCCAGACCGAGTTTCTTGCCGGCCGCCTCTGTGCGCACGAGGCCTTGCGCAGGGTGACGGGCGTGCCGTGCATCCCGGCTGTGAACGAGGACCGCTCGCCCAACTGGCCTGCCGGGGTGGTCGGCTCCATCACCCATGGCGCCGGCTGGGCGGCGACCGTGGTGGCACGTCGCGCGCAATGGCGCGGTCTCGGGCTGGATGTGGAGAAGCAGATTCCCACTACACGGGCCGACCGCCTGGTCGCTGAAATCCTCACGCCGCGCGAGCTGGAAGGTTACGCGGCACTCGACGAGACCCAGCGCGCCCAACGCGTCACCCTGACCTTTTCCATCAAGGAAAGCCTGTTCAAGGCGCTGTATCCGCTGGTCAACAAGCGCTTCTACTTCCAGGAAGCCGAGCTGATCCACCACGACAGCAGCGGTTACGCCCGCCTGCGTTTGCTCAATGATCTATCGGAAGAATGGAAGACCGGCGCCGAGCTGGAGGGCCAGTTCGCGCAGTTCGATGATTACCTGCTGAGCCTGGTGAGCATTCCGGCCTGAATCGTTACAGTCAGACGCGAGACTTCGCGGACAACACACCTCTCGATAGCCGCAGGGCGCTGATCTCAGCGCCTACTTCACCCGCTTGCGCGGCCAGACCAGGCTGAAGCGCGCGCCGCCCAGGTCGCTATGCCCAATCTGCGAACGGCCGCCGTGCCAGTAGGTAACTCGCCGGACGATGGACAGCCCCAAACCATGCCCGCCGGACGCGCGGGTGCGGCTGTCATCCAGACGTAGGAAGGGGGCAAAGACCTTTTCCCACGCCTCTTCAGGCACGCCCGGCCCGTCATCGTCGACCACCAACTGCGCCCGCTCGCCATCGATGACGAAGCTGACCTGAACTCGCGTTTCGGCGTGGCGCATGGCGTTGCTGATCAGATTGCTCAAGGCGCGGCGCAGGTAGTGCGGCTCGGCATCGACCACGCTGCTGCCGTCGGCGGCCGGCTTACAGGGCCCGCGCTCGACCTGCACCGCTGGCCGCAATGGCGCCAGCTCTCCGATGACCTGATCGACCAGTGCGCCGAGATCCACCGCCTGGAACGTCAGCTCTGGCGAACCCCGTTCGAGGCGGGTATAGACCAGCATCTCGTCCACCAGGCGATCCAGGTCGTCGATATCGCCATCCATGTCTTCCAGATAGCGATTACGTGCTTCCGCTGTCTGCGCCGAGCCGGCCATTTCCAGGCCGAAACGTAACCGCGCGACCGGCGTCCGCAGCTCATGTGCCACGGCGCTGACCATTTCCCGCTGCACCGCCAGCAAGCGCTGCAGGTGAGTGGCCATGCCGTTGAAGGCCTTGGCCAATCGCCCGACCGAATCGGTTCCGGCATCCGGCACGCGCGCTTCCAGCTGGCCGTTAGCGATGCGCGTGGCGGCGCGCCCGACGCTCCTTAGGCGCCGTTCCAGCTGGCGTACCAGCAGATACACCGTCAGCCCGATCAGCGACAGGCCCAGTACACCGATCAATGTCAGCAGCTCGGGCGGATAGGGATTGAGCTGACGCAACGGCCCCAGCGACATGATCCAAGGGGTTCCGGCAATCGCGGCGAACACCCGGATGGCCTCACCGCCGTTGACCAGCGCCATCACCGTGTCGCCTTCATCCAGCCGGCGCCGCTGATCGTCGTCGAGGCTGGCGCTGTTGCGGGTCAGCAGCTCGAGCGGATAGCCGAACCCACGCGCCGTCTTCAGTTCAGCCAGGCGCTGGGGTTGTTCGGCTTCGGGATAGCGGATCAGCTCGTCGATCAGCAGGTAGATAGTGGCGCGTGCCAGCTGTTCGCTGAGTTGCTCGACCTCGCCGGTCAGGGCCAGCCGGTCGTCGGCGCTGACCAGGGAATAGATCGTCACGCTGCCGGGGCGAATCTGCTCCACCAAGACCTGACCGCGTAGCAGTCGCGTCTCCAGGCCGCTTTCCAGCCGGATGTCTTCCAGAGTGCGCACCCGCAACGGAATCCCCAGCAGCCGCCCCCAGAGGTTCGCCGCCTGACGCCGTTCGATGGGCGTCATGTTGCTCATGTTGTGCGCCATCAGGCGAAAGGTACCGGCCGCCAACGCTTCGCGATGCTGATCGGCCCGTACCTGGTTGAGCAGATGCAGACCGCCCACGCCCAGCAGTCCAACCAGCACCAGTACGGCGAGCATGCCGCCGTAGATGCGCAGGAAGATCGAATTCACTGCAGCGCTTCAGCCGCTTCGGAAACGAACAGGTAGCCCTTGCCACGCACCGTCTTGATCAGGCGCGGGTGGTCGGGGTCGTCACCGATCTTGGGGCGGATGCGCGAAATACGCACATCGATGGAGCGATCCTGGCCGTCGTACTCGATACCGCGCAATTCAGAGAAGATCTGTTCCCGGGACATGATCCGTCCCGGATTGGAGGTCAGCAGCCACAGCAGATCGAACTCTGCACCGGTCAGCTCGATGCCCTCACCGCGCAGCCAGGCCTCGCGCAGCGCATTGTCGACCACCAGCGGGCCGTACTGGACGCGCTTGCCGCCTGCAGTTGCCGCCACCTCTGTACCTTCCCGGCGCCGCAGCAAGGCGCGAATACGGGCCAGCAGCAACCGCGGCCGCACCGGTTTGCACACATAGTCATCGGCACCGATCTCCAGGCCCAGCACCTGATCGAGGTCGTCGGCACGCGCGGTCAGCATCAGGATCGGCCCGTCATAGCGGTCACGCACCTTGCGGCAGATCGACAATCCGTCTTCGCCGGGCAGCATCAGATCGAGCACCACCAGATCGGGACGCTCGTTGATGATGCGTTCGGCCGCCTGGGCGCCGTCCGCCTCAATCGAGACCTGCATGCCATTGCCTTCAAGATACTCGCGGGTCAGTTCGGCCAACCGCTGGTCATCTTCGACAATCAGGATGTTCCAAGACTCTTGCTCCACCACGCGCCCTCCCGATACACCGGCCGGCATTGTAGCGTCAGGGCACCGCCAGATGGCAGCGGTTGACATGCACCTCCACGACGGAGCGGCCTGAAAGACCGGTCGAAGCGACGCCCTTGATGCCCGCTTCGCAGAACCGCCACAGCGCCGCGCCGGCCCTATGCCAGGCAAAAGGCCATTAGCGCAGCCAGTTCCGTCAAATCACCGTCTCGCTGAGCGTAAATGGCGCTAAATCCGCCTTTGACAAAACACCACATATAGTGTTTTGCGCAAGGCACCTCCGGGCGTCCGAAAGCGCTGTATGGGCCCGCATTTCATCCGAAGCCTTTGCACGCCGGAAACGGCGCGGGCTGCGCCCTTATCGCGCACAGCTCACCCACATGTTATCCACAGGTTGTTCATTTCAGGTGCCTTGCACTGGGCCTGAACCCCCACTATCGTGTCGCTCCAAGCGCCTTTTACCCCACATATTGGGTGTCCAAGGCCAAACAGACACAAACGCCGAAAAAAGCAAGCAAAATAAATTCGCTCTGATTTTTACCCGGCTCGCTCCCCCACGGGCGCGATAGATCGTCGCCGCAGACCGCGATCCTGCACAGCCCAACGTTGATTTTGCTCAAGCCCAGCAGTAGCGCATGCGCCAAGCGCGTCACACTACATGTTGTGTTTTGAGGTTGTGATCTTCACAACGCCTGACTATGCTTCGGCACACACGATTCGCCACCCCCGGTGCCGGATCGTTTCCAGTTTTGAGTCACCCATGAGCCGGTTCGCCGGGGCATGGTTCATGCAATACGAGACACGCAAGACCCGATCAAGGCCGCCCACAAAGCAGGCCTGACACCTAACGTGCTACCGAGACAGAGAGAATCCGGAGACCCCATGCAGAACGAGTCCACTCGCGAGAACCCGCACGCCGACAACAGCTCGCTGGACCTGGCCGCTACCGCGCCGGGCCAGCTGCGCGTGATCAAGCGCAACGGTACAGTCGTCCCCTACACCGACGACAAGATCACCGTCGCCATCACCAAGGCGTTTCTCGCAGTGGAAGGCAACAGCGCCTCCGCCTCGTCGCGCATCCATGACACCGTCGCCCGCCTGACCGAACAGGTCACCGCCACCTTCAAGCGTCGCATGCCTTCCGGCGGCACCATCCACATTGAAGAGATCCAGGACCAGGTCGAACTGGCCCTGATGCGTTCCGGCGAGCAGAAAGTTGCCCGCGACTACGTGATCTATCGCGAATCCCGTAGCCAGGAGCGCAAGCGCGGCGCCGTCGACGCACCGGTCGAAGCCCACCCGAGCATCCGCATCAAGCGTGCCGACGGCAGCCTGTCGCCGCTGGACCTGGGCCGCCTGAACACCATCATCACCGAAGCCTGCGAAGGCCTCGAAGAAGTCGATGGCGCGCTGATTCAGAAAGAAACCCTGAAGAACCTGTACGACGGTGTCGAGCAGACCGACGTCAACACCGCCCTGGTGATGACCGCCCGTACGCTGGTCGAGCGTGAGCCGAACTACTCCTACGTCACCGCCCGCCTGCTGATGGACACCCTGCGCGCCGAAGCCCTGAGCTTCCTGGAAGTCGCCGAATCCGCCACCCATCACGAAATGGCCGACCTGTACGCCAAGGCGCTGCCGGCCTACGTGGACAAAGGCGTGCAGTTCGAACTGCTCGACCCGCGCCTGAAGGAATACGACCTGGCCAAGCTGGGCGCCGCGATCAACCACGAGCAGGACCAGCAGTTCACCTACCTCGGCCTGCAGACCCTTTACGACCGCTACTTCATCCACAAGGATGGCGTTCGTTTCGAGCTGCCGCAGATCTTCTTCATGCGCGTCGCCATGGGCCTGGCCATCGAGGAAGAAAACCGCGAAGCCCGTGCCGTCGAGTTCTACAACCTGCTGTCGTCCTTCGACTACATGGCCTCCACGCCGACCCTGTTCAACGCCGGCACCCTGCGTCCGCAGCTGTCTTCCTGCTACCTGACCACCGTGCCGGACGACCTCGGCGGCATTTACGATGCCATCCGCGATAACGCCCTGCTCTCCAAGTTCGCCGGCGGCCTGGGCAACGACTGGACCCCGGTCCGTGCACTGGGCGCCTACATCAAGGGCACCAACGGCAAATCCCAGGGCGTCGTGCCCTTCCTGAAAGTGGTCAACGACACCGCGGTGGCAGTCAACCAGGGCGGCAAGCGCAAGGGCGCGGTCTGCGCCTACCTGGAAACCTGGCACCTGGACATCGAGGAATTCCTCGAGCTGCGCAAGAACACCGGCGACGACCGTCGCCGTACCCACGACATGAACACCGCCAACTGGATTCCGGACCTGTTCATGAAGCGCGTCTTCGACGACGGCAAGTGGACCCTGTTCTCGCCGAGCGAAGTACCGGATCTGCACGACCTCACCGGCAAGGCCTTCGAGGAGCGCTACGAGTACTACGAAGCCCTGATCGAATACGGCAAGATCAAGAACTACAAGACCCTGCAGGCCAAAGACCTGTGGCGCAAGATGCTTTCCATGCTGTTCGAAACCGGCCACCCATGGCTGACCTTCAAGGACCCGTGCAACCTGCGCAGCCCGCAGCAGCACGTCGGCGTGGTGCACAGCTCCAACCTCTGCACCGAAATCACGCTGAACACCAACAAGGACGAGATCGCCGTCTGCAACCTGGGCTCGATCAACCTGCCGCGCCACATCGTCGACGGCAAGCTGGACACCGCCAAGCTCGAGCGCACCGTGCGCACCGCTGTGCGGATGCTCGATAACGTCATCGACATCAACTACTACTCCGTGCCGCAGGCGAAGAACTCCAACTTCAAGCACCGCCCGGTGGGCCTGGGCATCATGGGCTTCCAGGACGCGCTGTACCTGCAGCACATCCCATACGGTTCCGACGCCGCCATCGACTTCGCCGACAAGTCCATGGAAGCGGTCAGCTACTACGCCATTCAGGCCTCCTGTGACCTGGCCGACGAGCGCGGTGCCTACGAAACCTTCCAGGGTTCGTTGTGGAGCCAGGGCATCCTGCCGCTGGATTCGCAGCAGATCCTTATCGAAGCGCGTGGCCAGAAGTACATCGACGTCGACCTGACCGAGTCCCTGGACTGGGCCCCGGTACGTGCCCGCGTCAAGAACGGCATCCGTAACTCGAACATCATGGCCATCGCGCCGACCGCGACCATCGCCAACATCACCGGCGTGTCGCAGTCCATCGAGCCGACCTACCAGAACCTGTACGTGAAATCGAACCTCTCGGGCGAATTCACCGTGATCAACCCCTACCTGGTTCGCGACCTCAAGGCGCGCGGCCTGTGGGACGCGGTCATGATCAACGACCTCAAGTACTACGACGGTTCGGTGCAGCAGATCGAGCGTATCCCGCAGGAGTTGAAAGACCTCTACGCGACCGCTTTCGAAGTGGAAACCAAGTGGATCGTCGACGCCGCCAGCCGCCGCCAGAAGTGGATCGACCAGGCTCAGTCGCTGAACCTCTACATCGCCGGCGCCAGCGGCAAGAAGCTGGACGTGACCTACCGCATGGCCTGGTACCGTGGTCTGAAAACCACCTACTACCTCCGTGCCCTGGCCGCGACCAGCACCGAGAAGTCCACCGTCAACACCGGCAAGCTCAACGCCGTCTCCAGCGGTGGCAACGGCAGCGCCAGCGCTGCTCCGGCCAAGGCTGCGCCAGCGCCAGAAATGGCAGCCGGTCCGGCACCGGTGCCAAAGGCGTGTGCGATTGATGAACCAGACTGCGAAGCCTGCCAATAAGTAGTTGAAAGTCGCGGTCCCCAGAGCGGACCGCGCGCTGTTTGCCCGGCAGGTCGGCCCCCATCACGTACATGCGTACGCTCAGGGGCTCCGACATGCCAGGCGCCTAGCGCTGCCTCGCTCTGGAAACCGCTCACACCGAGCTGCTGCTGAAAAGCGCTGCTCTGGGGTTTGAGGGCAACACGGACCCTGTAGGAGCGAGGAGGACGCCTAGTTCTTGCTCGCGATCCGCTCCCGCTCCGACCTCTCGGAAATACGGTGACATCGGGCCCTACCGCCCACCAATTTCTGCTTTTGCGTGCACACACAAGAGCCCAAAACATTCCCGACCGGCCGCGCCGGTCCCCAATCAGGAAAACCGCCATGCTGAGCTGGGACGAATTCGACGAAGAAGAAACCACCACCACTGCCGCGCCGGCCGCCCCGCAAGCCGCTGCCGCCGCAAACGACGCACCGGCCAAGCTCGACAAGGACGCCGCAGGCTCCGTCGAGGAAGCCCGCGCCGTTGCCTCTGACGACTCCGCGGCCGTCGCCCGCGCCAAGAAGGCCCTGGACGACCTCGACATCCAGGAAGGCCTGGACGAACTCGAAGGCGAATCCGCCCGCGTTCACGTCGGCGACAAGCAGATGATCAACGCCCGCGCCGACCTCAACCAGCTCGTACCTTTCAAGTACGACTGGGCCTGGCAGAAGTATCTGGATGGTTGCGCCAACCACTGGATGCCGCAGGAAGTGAACATGAACGCCGACATTGCCCTGTGGAAGACGCCGGACGGCCTCTCCGAGGACGAGCGGCGCATCGTCAAGCGCAACCTCGGCTTCTTCTCCACCGCCGACAGTCTGGTCGCCAACAACCTCGTGCTGGCCGTGTACCGCCTGATCACCAACCCCGAGTGCCGCCAGTACATCCTGCGCCAGGCCTTCGAAGAGGCGATCCACACCCACGCCTACCAGTACTGCATCGAGTCACTGGGCATGGATGAAGGCGAGATCTTCAACATGTACCACGAGATCCCGAGCGTCGCGAAGAAAGCCTCCTGGGGCCTCAAGTACACCCGCTCCATCTCCGACCCAACCTTCCAGACCGGCACCGTCGAGACGGACAAAGAATTCCTGCGCAACCTCATCGCCTATTACTGCGTACTGGAAGGCATCTTCTTCTACTGCGGCTTCACCCAGATCCTCTCCATGGGCCGCCGCAACAAGATGACCGGTACCGCCGAGCAGTTCCAATACATCCTGCGCGACGAGTCCATGCACCTGAACTTCGGCATCGACGTAATCAACCAGATCAAGATCGAAAACCCACACCTGTGGGACGCCGCCATGAAAGACGAAGCGACCCAGATGATCCTCCAGGGCACGCAGCTCGAAATCGAATACGCCCGCGACACCATGCCCCGCGGCGTCCTCGGCATGAACGCCTCGATGATGGAGGACTACCTCAAGTTCATCGCCAACCGCCGCCTGACGCAGATTGGCTTGAAGGAAGAGTATCCGGGTACGACTAACCCGTTCCCGTGGATGAGCGAGATCATGGACTTGAAGAAAGAGAAGAATTTCTTTGAGACGCGGGTGATTGAGTATCAGACTGGTGGGGCGTTGAGCTGGGATTGATACTGGCCTACTCGCCGAAGAGTTAAGAGCGCTTTACCTGAATGGATATTGGGGCAGCGAGTAAGAACAGAAGTCCCGCCTTGTGCGGGGCTTTTTCATTGGGCTAGGGTTACGCCTTGAAACAGACACTATACAAATACTACTCAACAGCGACAGAAACCCAACTCTCCAGAGCTATAGAGACACTTAACGGAAGAATATATTTTTCCGCACCATCAAAATTCAACGACCCCTTCGAGCTATCCGCAAAAGTAAATATATCCACATCACCGCTCCTAAAATCCCTTAGCCTGAAGGAAAAAGAAGCAGTGGAGCGAATATTTCGCCTCAGGCCCCCTGTATCCGCCGAATGGCGAGAAAAAATCGGCATTCTCTGTTTAACAGAAGACCCGCTAAACATACTTATGTGGTCGCACTACGCCAATAACCACACTGGAATATGCATCGGCTTCGACACAGAGGCTTCGCCATTCAACAGCACCAAAAAAGTCACCTACAACGGGGAAAGACCAAAAGCAGAGTTCAACTCAGATCCAGAAAAGTTAGTTGACCGAGTACTACTTACAAAATCACAGCACTGGCAATACGAAAAAGAATGGAGAATTCTAAAAAGAACAATAGAACCCGACGAATTGGATTTTTATCATCAAACGTTCAAAACCAACCCAGATCGACTAGACGAGATAGCAGAAACGATTGAGCAAAACGGAGGACCTGGCACCTACAGCTTCGACAAAAGCTCAATCCGAAGCATATTTCTTGGAGCCCGGATAACACCGAAAAATAAAGAATCATTAATCCAAGCAGCTTCCACGCTAGTCCCACACGCAAAAGTGTTTCAAACCGAGCTTGATAACAACTATTTCTGGATAAACAAAAAAAGACTCAGATGACGAATATCCAGACAGCGAGGTAGCCTGGAAGGCACGCGTGGAAAAGGCTTCGCCGTTTTCCACCCTACGTTAGCCAAACCGCCGACGGTCACCCAAGCGCACAAACCGCTTGCCGATCACCCCGTCCACCGGCACATTGCTCGGCGCAATCATTTAGCCATCACAAGGACGCGATATGGCACGCCGCCGCAAGCAAACCCCTTTTGAAGATTTGATTGATCTTGCTGCTCTGTTGCCTTGGTGGGTCACCCTGCCGCTGGCGCTCATTGCGTACCTGTGGCTCCACAGCGTCGCCACATCTCCAATGCCGACACTCGCGAATCCTGCCGAATTCAATAGCCAGTTACCCGGCATGATGCTGCGCGGATTAGCGGCGCCCGCGCAGTACTTGCTCCCCGCTGCGCTGGTGATTGGAGCCATCGCTTCGGTCTTCGGCCGCATACGGCGCAAGAAGCTCTTCAACTCCGTAGCAACCAACGAAAACACCCTCGAATCCATCAGCTGGCACGAGTTCGAGTTACTCGTTGGTGAAGCATTCCGCCGTAAGGGTTTTACCGTTCAGGAAACTGGCCAAGGCGGAGCCGATGGCGGTATCGATCTGGTGCTGTTAAAAGACGGCGAAAAGTACCTGGTGCAATGCAAACAATGGCGCCGCCAGCTGGTTCAGGTGAACGTAGTGCGTGAACTGTTCGGCGTCATGGCAGCCGAGGGGGCAAAAGGCGGATTCGTCGTGGTTTCCGGTCGGTTCACCGAGGATGCCAAGGCGTTCGCCCAGGGCAAGAATCTACAACTGATCGAAGGCGCCGAACTGAACGACATGATTCGTCAAAGCCGAGCGACTGCGGCGCGTCGAAACTCGCAACCCACAACTATCAAAACGCCTTACCAGGCTACATCGGTCTCATCAGACCCACTCGTCCAACCCCGTCGCGCAGCACAACCTAGCTGCCCCACCTGTCAGGCACCGATGGTTCAGCGCGTAGCAAAACGAGGAAGGGATGTCGGCAACCAGTTCTGGGGCTGCTCGCAATTTCCGAAGTGCAGGACCACACGAAACGAGATGCCCACTTAACGAAGTTCTTACAAGCGCGCATGGCACTGCCTGAATATCCCTGCCTTGCACGCTCCAGATAAAGCGTGTGAAATCGCCCGCTCGCTAGCCACCACCATGGAGGGCCTTGTGGCCAAGTTCCTGAATACCAGCGCAACAAACTACTACTTGGAAGAGATGATCAAGACGGCCAAAGACCGCCTGATATTGATCAGTCCGTTCCTGCGGCTCAATGAGCGGATCAAGGAGCTGTTGGAAGACAAGGATCGGCTGAAAATCGATGTTCGGATTGTGTATGGAAAAAGCGAGCTGCAACCCGAAGAGGTCAACTGGCTCAAAGGACTTAGCTACATCCGCACGAGCTTCTGCAAGAACCTGCACGCGAAGTGCTACCTGAACGAAGAGAGCTGCATCATCACCAGCCTCAACCTCTACGAGTTCAGCCAGGTGAACAACAACGAGATGGGTATCTTCATCGACCGGCAGAACGACACTGACCTTTACCGTGACGCCTACGAAGAAGCCCAACGGATTATCCGCATCAGCGATGAAGTACGTATCTCCTTAGAGGTCGTGGCCAAGGACAGTGAGCCAGCCGCTGAAACAGACGACAGCGTGAACAAGCTGACCAGTTCAAAAATGGCGCAAAAGCTAGGGCTGAAGACGCCCGAATTTCTCGAAAAGCTGTTAAGCCAAGGGCTGCTTGAGCTTCGCGACGGCAAGAACTACCTGACCGAAAAAGGTAAGGAAGCTGGAGGCGAGTTTCGCATGAGCCCAAAATTTGGTCCGTACTTCCTATGGCCAGCGGCGTTGGAAGTCTGAACTCGCGCAGGCCGTCCGATGATAGTGCGAGGCAAAGCTGCGGTTTAGAAAACAGCGCAGCTTCGCTTCGCTGATGCCAGGTCAAACTGTACCGGGGCGCTTAGAAAACAACCGAGCCAGTTCTTGAGAATCCATCAGAGGTACTCAAGATGCGTCCCGAACTGAACCTGCGATCCGAAGCCCGTCTTTACGACGCGCGATGCCTTCAATTACAACCCGACGGGCTATGGCTCGTTTCTACTAGTTTAGATACCCACGCTGCTGGGCGATGGTTTGATCAGCTCTGCTCTGACAATCAAAGATCAATGAAAGCCATCATCTTAGAAACGCCAGAATGGCGTCCCATGCAGCGGTGGTGCAGTAGCCTCCCGCAGCTCAAAGGAGTGGACGGATTGCTTCTTTGCGCTCCGCTCGATTGTGGTTCCGTTTCACGTAGCGGTGCGTTGCTTGAGTCATTATTGCCATCAATAGATACATTCTGCAGATTGGTTTTTGTCGAGCAGCCGTTTGCCTATCCAACCATGCTTACCCTTTTGTTCATCTGAGGAAGGACATATGCAAATTACGACCATCACTGATCTGTTTCACCAGGAATTCGGCTCTATAGCTAACAAATTCCAAGTGACTGACGTAGCTCTCTCAGAAGCAAAGCAATCGGCCGAACCGTATATCTCCAATCCAGGCGTCTATGTATTCTGGCGACCCGGTGCTGCAATCAAAGTAGGACGACACCTGACAAATGCACGTAAGCGCGCTCTTGAACATATAAGAGACAACACAGCGGGGTTAATGGCCGCGTTGGTACATGACGAATCAGCAAGGCTGATGCTTTTCTCAGCAAAGGATCGGGAAGATGTTCACTGGGTAGCGGCGTTGGAGATTTTCTTTGAGCGACGGCTGGGATGTCAGATTAGAGCCGCCCGTTTAGGCTAGTAACAGCGCCTCTGGCGCCGCTTACAACAGCATCACCTCACACGACCCACCTGGCACCACCCTCACCGCCCGAACCGTCGGATCATCCCGACGGCTTTCCGGGGTATACGAGATGAAACGGCTTGCCTCCCATCTCCGGCCCAAACGGCTGCATCAGCCGCCCTGCCCTCACCTCGTCCTCGATCAACTGACGGTTCATCAGCGCCAAGCCCTGCGCGCCGATGGCAGCGGAGATGGCATGGATCTCGTCAGAAAAGACCAGCCCGGCGCTGACGTCCGGCCCCGGCACGTTGAACAAAGGGGACAGACTTTTGCGAGGCCCTCTCTGCAGGTTATTCACGTTTCCTCCTAGCTCACCACCTAAGCCGCGCAGACATTAACCTCGCGAACCGCAGCACCCGAGCCGCTTCTGGGAGGCACCCTGGGAGCATGCGAAGCCCTCTGTCTCGATCTGCTGACAAGTGGCCCCGAGGCACCCATGAGGATCTGGAGAAGCAGGCGAAACCACGGATCGCCAGAATCGTGACTATCCTTGGGTCTCGACAGTCGCCGCCTCGTCAATCCGGGCCGCAGCAGTAAGAGGCAGCCCGAGGGATGGAAAGCGCGCATGGATAGCTGTGATCATCAGTGGAGGTAAAGCATGGCCGATAGCAGTGAAAGCCCGGCGGCAGGCGGGAACCTGATCGATACCGACTACCAGATTGGTCAGGACAATCTGGTCACGACCATCGGCCCCATTGAGGTCGACATCCATAACCCTGTTTTTGCGATCTCCGGGCTGATGACGATTGTGTTCGTCATCTTCACGCTGGCGTTCCCGGAACTCGCAACCGGCATATTCACCGCTGCGATGAGCTGGGTAACGGTCCGCTTCGACTGGCTTTTCATCCTGGCCTCCAACATCTTTCTGGTGTTCGCCGTCGCTATTGCGCTCTCGCCCTACGGCAAGGTCAGGCTCGGTGGGCCTGATTCGAAGCCGGACTTTTCGCTGTTGGCATGGCTCTGCATGCTGTTTGCGGCGGGCATGGGCATCGGGCTCCTGTTCTGGAGCGTCGGTGAGCCGATGACGCACTTTGTAAGCTCGGTCGCGCCGGATGCCGGGAGCCCTGACAGCTGGGCACCGCTCGGGGGGGTGCCCGGCGATGTCGAGGGCTCGGCCAGGCTCGGGCTGGCCGCCACGCTCTATCACTGGGGGCTCCAGGCGTGGGCGATCTATGCTGTCGTGGGGCTGGCGCTGGCGCTCTTTGCCTTCAACAAAGGCCTGCCGCTGGCCATTAGGTCTACGTTCTATCCCATCTTCAAAGAGCGGGTTTGGGGCTGGGTCGGCCATGCCATCGACATACTGGCGGTGCTGGCGACCCTCTTCGGTCTTGCGACCTCGCTTGGGCTTGGCGCCGAACAGATCAATGCTGGGCTGTTCTTCCTCTACGGCGTGCCCGTGTCTGCCACGACGAAGATCGTGTTGATCACGCTGATTACGGGCATCGCGACCGTTTCTGTTCTGCGCGGGCTTGAGGGGGGCGTCAAGAAGGCTTCCGAAATAAACATGATCATGGCGTTCGTACTGCTGATCGCCGTGTGCGTGTTTGGCCCGACTGGCGCAATCGTGGAGCGAGTCGCGGACTCAGTGGTCAGCTATTTCGCCTATCTGCCGGCGCTGTCGCAGCCCTTTGGCCGTGAAGACGAGAACTACGCACAAGGCTGGTCCTCGTTCTACTGGGCATGGTGGGTGTCGTGGTCGCCCTTCGTGGGGATGTTCATTGCCCGGGTCAGTCGCGGCCGCACGGTGCGCGAGTTCATGATCTGCGTGCTGATCGTCCCGTCAGCCGTCTGCATTCTCTGGATGTCGATCTTTTCCGGGGTCGCGTTCGACCAGTACATCAATGACGGCTATCGCGCTGTGGCGGATGCGGCGCTGGAGGTCAAACTTTTCGCCATGTTCGACGTGATGCCATTCACTCAGGCTATGTCCCTGTTGGGCATCGTTCTGGTGGCGGTGTTCTTCATCACCTCATCGGACAGCGGCTCACTGGTCATCGATACCATCACGTCTGGCGGCAAGGACGACGGGCCCATCCCTCAGCGCGTGTTCTGGTGCATTTTCGAAGGTCTGGTCGCCATCGCCCTGCTGTTGGGCGGAGGCCTCAAGGCGTTGCAGTCCATGGTGGTGACAACCGGCTTCCCATTCACCTTCGTGCTGCTGCTGATGTGCGTCAGCATCGTCATCGGCCTGCGGAGCGAGCTCAGGGTACCGCGCCCAACGGTCGTGAAGGCGCGATAACACCGCGCCGCGTCTTCCTCCGCCTCATTGCTCGTTAGCGAGGCGGAAGGTGGGCAGCTAGCAAGTGGCCTGGAAGATACGCGTGGAAAAGGCTTCGCCGTATTCCACCCTACGGTTGAGCCTCGGGTAGCGTGGCTCGGCGTTGCCGGTATCAGCGCCCTACCTCACACAACCCACCCGGCACCTTCATCACCCACTCCCTTACCGCCAGAACCGTCGGATCGTCCCGACGGCTCTCCGGATAGACCAGATGAAACGGCTTGCCCGCCATCTCCGGCCCAAACGGCTGCACCAACCGCCCTGCTTTCACTTCATCCTCGACCAACTGCCGGCTCATCAAAGCTACGCCTTGGGCACCGATGGCGGCGGAGATGGCGTGGGTTTCGTCGGAGAAAACCAGCCCGGCGCTGACGTCCAGCCCCGACACCTTGGCGAGCTTTTGCCACGCCGCCCAATGTATCGGCGCGGAGGCGGCACCCCGTGCGTGAAAGTGGATCAGCGGATGGTTGGGCAGGTCGACGGCGTCACGCAGGCCGAGCAATGGGCTGCAGACAGGGACGAAGGTGTTGTCGATCAGCTTCTCCGCCACCAGCCCGGGCCAGCGGCCGTCACCGTAGCGGATGGCCATGTCTGCCGTAAGGCCATCCAGCGCCACCGGCTCGTGCGAGGTATGGAAGCGCAGGTCGATATCCGGATGGGAATCGCGCAGCAGGCAGACCCAGGGCACCAGCCAGCGCACGGCGATGGCCGGCGTGGTGCTGAGGGTGATCGCCTGCCGGCAGGGCCCGGCGCTGAGGCGGTCGACCGTGGCGCTGATGCTGTCGAACGCGGTCTCCAGCGTCTGTTGCAGCTCACGCCCCTGAGCGGTCAATTCCAGCTGCCTGGGTTTGCGTAGAAACAGCGCCACGCCGAGGGATTCTTCAAGCGAGCGAATCTGGTGGCTGATGGCCGTGGCGGTAACGTTCAATTCCTCGGCAGCCTGCTTGGCGCTTTCGTGCCGTGCCGCCGCTTCGAAGGCGCGCAAGGCGGAAAGGGAGGGTAACCAGCGGTGCGCCATGGCTGAGTTTTCCTCACCTGTAACTGGAAGAAATGGTCGTTTGTCGCCCACAGAGCCTAGACCTAGTCTGGGTCTACCGCGAATGACAGATGAATTCAGTCACCCAGGAGACCCACCATGACACACCTTCTGCACCTCGACGCCAGCGCCCGCCCCGGTTTTGCCGGCAAGGACGAGCACGGCTCCCACAGCCGTCATCTCAGCCACCGCTTCGTCAGCCAATGGCGCGCCCATCGCGCGCAGGACAGCCTGACCTATCGGGACATCGGCCAGAACCCGCCCTCCTTCATCAGCCACGACTGGATCGCCTCCTCCTTCACGCCTGAAGATCATCGTGAAGCATGGATGAAGGAGACGTTGGCCGAGAGCGACCGGCTGGTCGATGAGCTGATCGCGGCCGATGTACTGGTCATCGGGACGCCTTTCTACAATTTCGGCATGCCGGCCGCGCTCAAGGCGTGGGTCGACCTCATCGTGCGCCCAGGAAGGACGGTTGAGATCGACGAAACCAAACTACCCGAACCCTACGTACCGCTGCTGGCCGACCGGCCACGGCACGCGGTCATCCTCACCGCCCGCGGGGGCATCGGCTACGGTCCTGGTGGCGAGATGGCGCAGATGAACAATCTGGAGCCGAACCTGGTGACGGCGCTCAACTTCATCGGCATCACCCGCATCCATCAGATCGCGATTGAAGGGCAGGAAACCGGGGGCGAGGTGTTGGCGGCCTCGGTAGAGCAGGCGCAACGCGAGGTGGATGTGTTGGTTGCGGAACTGCAATCGGCGCTTTTCAGGGCGCCGGTGAGCTCCCATCAGCAGAGGCAGGTCGAATCCGTCTAGCCACCCAGCCGCGCCGTTCGCCCCGCGATGGACAGAAGCCAACGCCAGTCTCAGGCGTCGGGTGCGCTGTCTGGCGTGGTGAAGGGACGGCGGCTGGATACGAGCTTGCGTGCTGTATCCACAAAGGGCATCACGATCAGGCTGTAGAGCGTCAGGTAGCGGTGCGAGTCGCGTTCGGCGGTGCCGAATTCGATTCGTTCCGGCACTGGGCTGGTGACGTAAAGGGTGCCGAACATCCAGTCCCACAACGACAGGTTGGTGCTGAAGTTCTTGTGGAAATGCCGCGGCGCATCGCTGTGGTGAATCTGATGCTGGGCTGGGCTGTTGAAGATGTGTTCGAGTCGCGGCCCGAATGATAGCCACACATGACTGTGCCGCAGGTTCGAGGCCAGGCCGTTGAAGATGAATACCAGATAGGTCACGCCGAACAGGGTGTAGCGGCTGATCTCCCCGCCGCAGGCATACCAGAACGCACCGGCATAGGCGCCAAGGAAAACCAGATCGACGAGCCTGCCGACTACTTTTTCCAGAAAATGGACGCGGCTCGCTGTCAGCGGAACCATCACCGGCGCCGAGTGATGGACCTTGTGAAACTCCCACAGCCAACTGCAGTGAAAGGCGCGATGAACCCAGTAGTGGGTGAAGTCGCTGATCAGGAATACGCCGAGCCCATACAGCAGCGCCAGCGACAGGTTGTGCCCGACCTGGGGCCGCTCGCCCCACAGGTTGGTGAAGAAGCTGATGTAGTCGCCTGAGCGGAGGATATAGGGGTCGACCAGGCCCACGATGGGCACCACCAGCAATACCTTGATGACGCCACGCACGAAGTAATAGCGGTAATCGAGCAAGGCCGAACGGTGCAGGTGCACCCTATTCCCACCGATGAACTGCCAGAACGAGGGTGCGTCAGTCAGGCCGCGGCGTGATCGGTAGCGAAACAGGCCATAAGCGGTGGCGTAGGAGATGGCAAGAAACAGCACGCCAAGGCGGCCGTTCAGGTCGAAAACGCCAAGAAACTGCTCGATCAGCGGTTCGGCAAGGTAGTGATGGAGGGATTCAAGAACGCCCATGTCTGGCCGCCTCAAAAAAGAAGTCGCGGATTATAGGGCCATGCGAAACGGCTCGTATATGCGAATCTTTATCAGCCGCAAAAACGGATAACTTGACCTTCGAGGCGCTTGTGGGGAGAGATCTGACGGCGTGACATGCTCCGGCCAAAACGGCCGCTTACGGATCAGCTCCCACGCCGCGGGGCAAGCAATAGCAGCCGCTGAAGTCGCGAACTGCAGTGCGCCGGGGCGCTTCTGGGCAGGTGCTTGGCGAACTAAGCCGCCATCATGGCCGCAGCGTCCGGACGCGGCTTAGAGCGAGGCCGCGCCAGGGCAACGACAGGCGCCGGCAGCGGTAACGGAGGACCCACGATTGAACGATTCAGCGCGCGGCCTGCTTCTGGTAAGCAGCGGCATCGTCGTACTCAGTTTCGATGGCCTGTTGGTGCGCCTGGCACACGCCGATGGCTGGAGCATCGTGTTCTGGCGGGGGCTGTTGATGTTCCTGGCGCTGGGTGCGTTCTCGCTGTCTGCGAAAAGCCGGGCGAGTCTCAAGGCACAACCGCTGATCAGCGCCGCCTCGGCTTTGCTGTTGGCCTTTACTTCGATCTTTTTCGTGCTCGCGGTCATTCATACAACGGTGGCCAACGTGGTGGTCGTGCTCAGCACGGCGCCCCTGTTCGCCGCCCTGTTCACACGCTTTTTCCTGGGCGAGTCGGTGGCGTTGCACACCTGGCTGGCCATCGGCGTGGCAGCGCTGGGGATCATGGTGGTCTTCGCCGGAGCCTTCACCGCTACCGATCTGGCTGGCAACGGTTATGCGCTGTTGTCCTCGGCAGCAGTGGGCGCCAATCTCACCCTGCTGCGCCGCCACCCCGCCATCGAACGGATGCCCCTCATCGCGCTCGGCGGCCTGGCGGCTGCGCTGATCGCCTGGCCCAAGGCCGAGCCGTTGGGCCTGGAGATGACAAGCTACTGGGCGCTGGCAATCATGGGCCTGATCCAGATGCCGCTGGCCACGTTGTTGATCAATAACGCGACCCGCTATCTGCCCTCTGCGGAAGTCGCGCTCTTCTATCTATTGGAAAGCGTGCTGGGGTCGCTGTGGGCCTGGTATTTCCTGAACGAGACACCCGCAACGTCAACGCTTTATGGCGGCGCGCTGGTCATCGCGACACTGGTGGTTCACGCCGGACTGAGCCTGCGTCGGCGCCCCGCATCGCACGGCGCGTCCGGCCCCGGTGCGAAACCCTGTCTGGTGGCAGACAAGTGAATCGCAAGGGAGACGCCATAAGCGCCGGGAGCCTCCGTTAAGTCGCTGCGGCAGCAGATCAGCCGCCGAGATTAGCGCCGAAGCGCGTCAGGCTTAACAGCGAAGGCAGCGAGTAAACACTTCACAGACCGATACCGGCCCTGGCGAACTGCCAACGGCGCGTGGCTGATCGCCCGTGAGGTGACGTGCATCGAAACACCCGGTGTCCCTGTAAGCCCCGTCCTTGCGCCATAAAGTGCATTGGTCGGAAAAATACGGGGCCACCTCAAGGCTTGACAGACCCGTGCCGATAACGTCTTGCCGGCCGCGACTCGCCAGCGATCGATTCGATTGAGGAATCGGGCGCTTCGCGGCCGCGAAGCGCACTGGATTGCGCGAGGGTTCCCCGAAGAACGAAGCGCAGGTCGGCGTGGACGTCTTGATGAACTGGCCAGAGGCCGTTGAACAATGAAAATAAAACACAAACTGCTAGCAAGCTTTCTGGTCGCGACGCTTGTTCCCGTCCTTGTCGTGGCCCTGTTCACCATCCGCAACGTAACCGAGGAGGCCAAGCTTCAGTTTCAGGAAAGCAGCAGCCTGGATGTTCAGCTGGTGAACAACACCTTTGTGACCCTGTTCGATTCGGTCAGCCATACCGTGTCGGCGATGGCCGACTTTGCCGCCGTCCGGGATACCGAGGCTGGCGAGCTGACCACCTACTTCGGGGCGCCCGGCAAACCCGGCGCCACCGCCACGGCCAATGGGGGCCGCGAGAAACAGATCTTCGATTACTTCTCGGGTATCGGTAACAACAACCCGAACTTCGGTTACGTCTACATGGGCGATGCCCAGGGCGGCTACGTGGAGTGGCCGGGCACCGGAGATTACGGCGACTGGGACCCGCGCGGGCGTCCCTGGTTTACCCTGGGCAAAGACGCCAATTTCCAGCTG
Organism: Pseudomonas sp. 9Ag; assembly: GCF_902506445.1. Lineage (NCBI taxonomy): Bacteria > Pseudomonadati > Pseudomonadota > Gammaproteobacteria > Pseudomonadales > Pseudomonadaceae > Pseudomonas > Pseudomonas sp. 9Ag. The sequence continues at coordinate 1,230,413 of NZ_LR733836.1, read as the reverse complement.
ACGCGCCTGGATGGCTATTACTGGGAACCGGACGACGCCGTCTACGTCTCGGTGATCAAAGCCTTCAAGGACCAGGCCGGCAACTTCGCCGGGGTGGTGGCGACTGACGTGTCGCTCAAGGCGCTGACCGACATGGTCCAGAAAACCCGCTTCGGCGAGACCGGTTTCTTCATGCTGGTCGAGAACAGCGGAACCTTGCTGGTTGACGGCCACCAACCCGAAAACAACTTCAAGAAGCTCAGCGAGCTGCCGGGCGATTACGTCACGAACATCGCGAACACAGAGAACGGCCTGATCGAGGTAAACATCGATGGCGTCGACTATCTGGCCAACGTCTTCACCTCGCCGACTCTGGGCTGGAAGTTTGTCGGCTTCATGCAGGTCGACGAAATCCTGGCTGGCGCACACAGGCTGGCGTGGATGACGCTGGTCGCCTGCGCAGTGCTGGTGGTGCTGTTCGGTATCGCCGGGGTCATATTTGCCAACCGCATCGTCACCCCGATCAATCTGGTCAAGGACGGGCTGCGCACGATTGCCCAGGGCGAGGGTGACCTGACCCATCGCCTCCCCGTGCTGGCCCGGGATGAAACCGGCGAACTGGCCAAGTGGTTCAACCAGTTCATCGAGTCGACGCAGTCGATGATCACCGTCATCAAGGACAACGCCGTCAGCATCGACAGCGTCTCTAGCCAGACCAACGAGCGCACCACCGCCATGTCGGACAGCCTGCAGCGCCAGTCGAGCGCGGTGGAGCAGATCGTCACCGCCGTCACCGAGATGGCCTCGGCGGCCAACGAGGTGGCGCACAACTGCGTCAGGACGGCGGAAGTCTCCGCACAGGGTCTGGAAGCGACGCGCGTTGGCAAGGAGGTGATCGCCCGCAGTACCGCCGGGGTGAACGATCTTGGCGCCAGCATCCAGGGTTCGAGCAAGGTGATTCGAGAACTCGAACGCGAAACGGTGAGCATCAACACCATCCTGTCGAGCATCCAGCAGATCGCCGAACAGACCAACCTGCTGGCGCTCAACGCGGCCATCGAAGCGGCACGTGCTGGCGAACAAGGACGCGGCTTCGCCGTGGTGGCCGATGAGGTGCGCAATCTGGCCAGGCGCACCCAAGATTCAACCGGCGAGATCAACAAGATCCTCAACCTGCTGGTCAGCCGCATCAGCGAGGTGACCGCGAGCATGGATCGCAGCCTGACCGAATCGAGCAAAGCCATCGAATTGTCCGGTGAGGTCATGGGAGCGTTCGAAGAGATCGAAAATGCCGTCCAGATGATCCGTGACATGACCACCCAGGTCGCCACTGCCACCGAGGAACAGCACCTGGTTACCGAGGACATCAACCGCAACGTGGTGGCCATCAGCGACGCGGTTGCTCAGGTGTCTAGCCAGGCCTCGGAAGTCGAAAGCTACTCTCAGGAGCAGCGGCAACTCAGCAGCGCACTCCGGCAGTTGGTCGGGCGCTTCCGCACGCAGTAATGTTTGCAGCGGCCAGCCCTTCGGGGCTGCCCCGCTCGGCTGAGACTGGTTTAAGCGTTGGCGGACGACGACCGCGTGCTCAACGACGCTCCTTGCGCTGATGGGCATCCCGGCGTCGACCCCAGACAATTGGCCAAGGCAGCAGCGCCCTATGGTAAGCGCCCGATCACGTCTTAACCGGAGCGCCCATGGCCAACCCACCGATCACCGTACTGCGCGATACCCAGCCCATGCCTGTCGTCGATGCCTGCAAATGGGAGCGAATCGAAGGCGAACCGCACACCGTCAACCTCAACGCCTACACCTCCGATGACGGCAGCAAGATCATGGGGACCTGGATCTGCACACCCGGCAAATGGCGCGTGGAATACGTCAAATGGGAGTACTGCCACTTCCAGGAAGGCTACTGCATCATCACACCCGACGGCATGGCGCCCATCCACCTCAAGGCGGGTGACATCTTCGTGGTGGAACCCGGCATGACCGGCACCTGGGAAGTCGTCGAGACCGTCCGCAAGTACTTCGTGTTTGCCTGAATGGCATTGCGCAGGACGCGCATCGAATCGGTGCTACGGCACCGTCGGCCGAACAGCTGAGCCGTCCGCCAGTTACACGATAGGCAGGCCAGCACTGGACCGCCGGAAGGATCATCGAAGCCGCTCGCCGCGGGCAACCGTTATGGCCGCCCGCTCTGCGTCGCGGTGCATGAAAGCGTCGGCGGCGCCCAGAGGCGCCGCCGCGAGGCTCAAGCGGAAAGCTTCTGGCTGAAATTATCGGCCGGTTTGCCGATATCGAGCCGATCCGCGTTCATCACCTTGTCCCAGGCTTTGACGAAGTCCTGGACGAACTTCTCGTTGCCATCTGCCATGCCGTAGACCTCGGCTTGGGCACGCAGCTCCGATTGCGCACCGAAGATCAGGTCCACACGGGTGGCGGTCCAGGTGGGCTGACGGGTCTTGCGGTCGAGCCCCTGGTAGCGGTTCTTGTGCTCGGTCGCGACCCACTCGTTCTGCATGCTCAGCAGGTTGACGAAGAAGTCGTTCGACAAGGTGCCCACGCGCTTGGTGAAGACGCCGTCCTGGCCACCGTCCGCGTTGGTGCCCAGCACGCGCATACCACCCACCAGCACGGTCATTTCCGGCGCGCTGAGGCGAAGCAGGTGCGCCTTGTCGACCAGCGCTTCCTCTGGCGCCATGAAGTGCGACTCGTGGTAGTAATTGCGGAAGCCGTCGGCAACCGGCCGCAGCGCCTCGAAGGATTGCACATCAGTCCACTCTTCCTCGGCATCCATCCGGCCCGGTGTAAACGGCACGGTAACGTTCACCCCACCCTCCTGTGCCGCTTTCTCGATCGCGGCACAGCCGGCCAGGACGATCAGGTCGGCCATGGAGACCTTCTTGCCGCCGGTGGCCGAGGCGTTGAACTCGCTCTGGAGCTCGGTCAGTTTTTCCAACACGCGAGCCAGCAGCGCCGGATTGTTGGTTTCCCAATCCTTCTGCGGCGCGAAGCGGATACGCGCACCGTTGGCACCGCCGCGCTTGTCCGAACCACGATAGGTCGAAGCCGAAGCCCAGGCCACTGACACCAACTCGGACACTGAAAAGCCCATGCCCAGAATCTTCTGCTTCAGCGCGGAGATATCAGCCTCATCAATCAACGGATGGTCACACTCGGGGATCGGGTCCTGCCAGATCTGCGTTTCCTGTGGCACCAGCGGCCCGAGGTAACGACCAACAGGCCCCATGTCGCGGTGGGTCAGCTTAAACCAGGCTTTCGCGAACGCATCGGCGAACTCGTCCGGGTTCTCCAGGAAGCGCCGTGAGATCGGTTCGTAGATTGGATCGAAGCGCAGCGCCAAGTCAGAAGTGAGCATGGTCGGCTTGCGCTTCTTGCCTGGATCGAAGGGATCCGGCATGACGTCCGGCGCGTCCTTGGCGACCCATTGGTGCGCTCCGGCCGGGCTCTTGGTCAGCTCCCACTCGAAGTTGAACAGGTTTTCGAAGAAGTAGTTGGACCACTGGGTCGGTGTCTGACTCCAGATGACTTCGAGGCCGGAGGTGATGGCGTCCGCGCCCGCTCCGGTCTGGAACCGGCTGCGCCAGCCCAGGCCCTGATCTTCGATCACGGCGCCTTCGGGGTCCGGGCCCAGCAGCGAGGGATCGCCTGCACCGTGGGTCTTGCCGAAGGTGTGGCCACCGGCGATCAGCGCAACGGTTTCGTAGTCATCCATCGCCATGCGAGCGAAGGTTTCACGAATGTCGATGGCGGAGGCTTTCGGGTCCGGGTTGCCGTTCGGGCCTTCCGGATTCACGTAGATCAGGCCCATCTGCACGGCGCCGAGGCCGGGGTGCAGCTGGCGTTCGCCACTGTAGCGCTCATCACCCAGCCACGTGCCTTCAGGGCCCCAGAACAGTTCTTCCGGTTCCCAGGTGTCGGCACGCCCGCCAGCGAAGCCGAAGGTTTTGAAGCCCATGGACTCCAGCGCCACGTTGCCGGTGAGCACATAGAGGTCGGCCCACGAGAGGTTGCGCCCGTATTTCTGCTTGATCGGCCACAGCAGACGGCGGGCCTTGTCCAGCGAGGCGTTGTCCGGCCAGCTGTTAAGTGGAGCGAAGCGCTGCTGACCGCCGCCGGCACCGCCGCGGCCATCGGTGATGCGGTAGGTCCCGGCGCTGTGCCAGGCGAGCCGGATGAACAGGCCGCCGTAGTGGCCAAAGTCGGCCGGCCACCAGTCCTGGGAATCGGTCATCAGGGCGTGCAAGTCGGCGATCACCGCGTCGAGATCAAGGGATTCAAACGCAGCGGCGTAGTCGAAATCACCGCCGTAGGGATTGGAGCGCGGCGAGTGCTGGTTGAGTGAAGTGAGGCTCAGCGCTTCGGGCCACCAGTCTTTATTACTCGGACGCTTGCGCGGCGCACCCGCGCCGTGGCCGAACGGGCATCCACCGCCCGCGTTTTCTCCAGTTTCAGCGTTCATATTCTGCTCCTTAGGGTTGTCGTTGACGCGTTGACGCGCCGCGAATAGAACTTAGCACTCGGCCCGAGGCTGCCTGAGCTCCCCATCTAGCGGCAGTTTGTCGCCAACGTCGTCAAATCTCTCTTTAAACTTCGCCATAAATCAGCTTTCCGTATGCCAAAGGCATGCAAAGCGCTGAACAGCAAATTTGCCTATCGCCACGATAGGCTCACCCTCTCCTACCGCGTGTAAGCGGGAAGTCTTCTTCTGCGTCGCTCGCGTCTACCGCCCGGTACAATGCAGCGATTGACCTACTTGGAGCCCTGCCAATGTTCACCCTCGCGCACCTGGATTCCCCACCGCCGGAATCGATGGAGAGCCAGCTGTTGCAGATGGTGGTGGACTATCTCAGCGACGTCAGCCCTGTATCGCTTGCGCCCAGCAACCCGCTGTACCAGCTGTATCAGTACGTTGTGGGTTTCGAGGTACACCGCTACCTGGACAGCATGGACGGCGCACAGAACGGCAAGCCGGAGCTGATCATGGCGCTGGACGCCGAAGACCCGGCACGCCTGCTCGGTTTTGCCCTGTATCTGCCTTACGTGGACGATCCCGATGCCTGTGCGTTGCTCTATCTGGCGGTGCAGGCCAGCCATCGCCGGCAGGGCACAGGGCGCGCCATGGTCGAAGCGATGCTGGCGCGCTATCCGCATGGGGAAGTGGCGTGCGTGGCCAGCAAGGTGCCGTATTTTCAATCGCTGGGCTTTCAGCCATTGGCGGCTCGCGGCCCTCAGGTCGTCATGAACACCCGAAGCCAGGCGTCCAGCGGCCTGGTGGCAGTGCAGGACCTGGAGCCCATCTTCAAGTCACAGGAAGTTCGCCAGATTCATAGCTACCTGGTCAAACAACACGGCTCGCAAGCCATGAGCGACGCGGAAAAAAGTCGCGATCAGCTACTCGATGAGCTGGCTCAACAGGCAATTCATCTGACGCAGACGTCCTCGACGGCCAATCGGCTGCATTGATTTGTTTGTGCGTACAGACCCACGTGCCGTTCGGCCGTTTGCTTTCCATCCGATGCCTGACAGGTGCTTTTTAGAGGCGAGGAAACAATTCGGCCGCGGTCGCTGTGCATCCCTTCGCTGACCGGTTCACCGCCTATCCGATCTCTCTGGCAAAACGTGATCCACAGCACCAAATCGATTTGCAAGCCTTGTCCGTATAATTTCCAAGGTTAATGTGCGCGTGCTGGCAATTTAATAGCTAACCAGCTTCAGCCTTACACTCAGGAACGAGTACATATGTTCAAGCACTTCATGATGAGCGCCGCAGCGCTGAGCTTCGCCGTACTGACCGGCTGCGCGTCGGTACCGATGGAATCTCCTGAGAAGGACCAGGCGTTCAAATCCTTCCCAGCACCACCGAAAGATCAGGCCGGTCTGTATATATTCCGCGACTCGATGCTCGGAGCCGCGCTCAAGAAGTCGGTGAAGATAGACGGGGAAGTCATCGGCGAAACCGCAGCAAACACTTACTTCTACCGCCTCGTCTCGCCGGGCCCGCACACGCTTGCCACCGAATCGGAATTCAGTGACAACCTGCTGGAGCTGAACGCACAAGGCGGCAAAAACCACTATGTTCGTCAGTCAATCAAAATGGGAGTATTCGTCGGCGGTGCCAAGCTGACCGAAGTAGCTGAAAGCGAAGGCCAGAAAGCCGTAGCGAACACCGAACTCGCTCGCTGATAGACCCTATGAACAATACGCTGCTGATCCGGTTTTCAACTTAAACAATCGATGAAAGCAGATGTAAAAGGCCCCGCAAATGCGGGGCCTTTTATTGTGTATATACAGGCATTGCGCGTTCCCAAAACGAGATAGACTGTTCTACCGTTGCAAAGCCTGACTTGGGTGTTAAACGGTAAAACCTCGCGTCAACGCCAAGCCCGTTAGGTCTTCACACAAGCAAAGATTGCGTTCCCGGACGTCCCGTTCCAGGGCAGGATCTTTTCGTAATCATGCTCAAGGACGTGGACCTCGAAGTACGGCCGCAACAGCTCGCTCAAATCGGTGAAACTCACTGCCGCCATGGGATGTTCGTCGTTCCATTGCTGACTGTGCCCTGCTGCCTGTTTTTCAATCCGCAGCCTCAACAGTTGCCGATCACCGGTGCCCGGGTAGTACCAGCTAGAACTGAAGTTGAATAAGCCATCGGGGTGGCTCGCGTCGTGCGATACGAATGAATCATTGTCGATGGCATGTTTGTCGACAGCGTTGAAGCAGAACAGCCCACCGGTCGCCAATCCATCGTGCACGCTGGCGATGCAGGCCTTCAATCGTTCGACTTGGCCGCTGTAGTGGATGGAATACAGGAAGCAGGTGATCAGATCGACCGGCTGGCTGACTGCGAAGCCACACATGTCTTGCCGGGAGAACCGAGCTTCCGGACAGCGAATAGCTGCCCTGTCCAGCATCGGCTGGTTGATGTCGAGCCCGCCGCTTTCAAATCCCGCGTCGATGAAATACCGCACATGAGGACCGGTGCCACAGGCGAGATCCAGGTGCCGGCTGCCGCCATTGCCGAGCAGCTTTTGCAGACGCTGGACACAGTGGCTTTGCGCACGGTAGTCGATATCGGCGCACATGAGATCGTAGTAATCCGACAGGTCGGTATAGATGGCGGTACCGGGCATGATGACCTGAATGAGGTAGGCGTGGAGCGTTGGCGGGCGCGCATCATATCGCCAGTTGAAACCGGCGTCGCGCCGGGCATGACGCTGTCGATGACGGCAGCGAGCACAATGAAGACGTTAGCCCAGCGAGCGCCCACCACTGCCGACAGCAGGCTTCTCTCCATCACCGCGTGTAAGCATCCGAAAAGACCAGCAGGTTCCGCCTCGACGCGTGGATGGGCGCGCAAGCGGTCGAACAATGCCCGCATGCAAGATGCAACGACCGGCGGGTAGATCGACGAGTTTTTTGAGGAACTCCCAAGTCCACCGCACGCCCAAACTTGTAAGCGAGCTGGATAGTTTCAAGCGAAATGCAGTTCGTTTCCCCGAAATCGCAAGCGGAGGAGACATAGATGAACTTCAAGCAATCGACTTCCCTATCGGCAGCAGTATTGGCCGCATCCCTCGCCATGGGACTGCCCACCGCGGCGGTCGCCCAGCAGGCAAACCAGACGGCTCAAGCAGGCCAAAAGGCCGGCGCTGGTATGCAAACCATCTCGGTCGGTCATAACGTGGTAGATGCGGTGGATGATGTACGCGAGACCGCGGTTGACTTCGTTGGCGCGCTGCTTATGGCAGAAGAAGGCCTGGGCCTGGGCAACTGGGAGCAGCAGGAACAGCGGCTGTCTAAAATCGAAGAACAGTTGCAGCAGATGGAAACCGTGCTGGACGAAAAAGCGGAAGCCACGGACCAGGAATGGCTGGACTGGATGGGTGGCCCAGAGTACAGCGTGACGGTCACCAAGCAGGTCAAGAGCCTCGGCGCTCACCTTGAGCAGGTCTCCGGTATTCTCGCTGAGAACTGGCAAACCAAGGGCATTCAGGTGCTGACTGGCAATAACGTGCTGGAGCAGTTGCGCGATCTGCGCGAGACCACCAGTGATCTGCTCAACTCCATGGAGCGAGCGGGTAATAACTATGGGTGGACAGCCGATCCGAAGCAGTTCAAGCAGGCGCGAGATCGCCTGGAGAAGCTGTCGAAGGACATTGATCAACCTCTGATGATGTCCGATGCCGATTGGCGCAGCTATCTCGAATCCGACCGTTTCCACGTGGTCATCCACGACAACGTGTCGACCTTGGCTGACATCCTGCAGAACCTGACCACGCCAACCAAGGGCTAATCAGCCTCTTGATCATCGGGGCCGCAGCAGTATCTTCAGTTACTGCTGCGGCCCTGATTCGACTCAAGCGTGCGTAGGCACAGCTGCTCCATGCACTCAGCCCACTCGGTCATTCGATCCGCTTCGAGCTGCACCAGCATCGCGTAACGACGTCCGCCCCATACCGAAAGATGAAGCGCTTCCAGGGTCGCAGCCGAGGGGCGCAGCGGTAGGTCGGTCGCGGCGTCGATGACTCGGTGCCAGGCGCCCAACAAGTCCTCATAAACCCGGCGCTGATGCTTGGGCTCGGCCACCAGCGTTTCCAATTCAAGCATGTCCGGGTGAAACCAGGGCAGCTGTGGTTCGACGCCGGCCAGCGTACGTACCAGCTGTCGAATTCGCTCGGGCCAGGCAAGCGCCATGGGCGCTACCGCTTGCGCGTCGATGGTCTCGAGCATCTGCTCAACGCAATAGCGCACATAGCCCGAGTGCAACGCGTGCTTGCTGGGGAAGTAGTCGTACAGGGTTCCAATGGCCACGCCGGCTTCCAGAGCGACCGCGCGGGTCGTCAATCGAGACCAGCCATCGCGCTGCCATATCCGAACATAGCTGTCGAAAATCGCCTGAACGGTGACCTTGGCCCGCTCCTGGGTAGGCCGTTTGAGCGGCTTGGCGCTCGGCGATGGTGTCTTCATGGAATCCGAACCCGGCGGTTAAACGAAAGGGCTACAGTCAATGCCGTCCATTTACGAGCCCAAGGTGCCATCGATGAGCGTCATTCGCCAGTTGCAAAACAACAAGAAAGACATGGAGCAGAGCCGCATCCAGACCCAGCCGATGCCGGAGCTGAAACCCGGCGAAGCCCTGCTGCGGATCAGCCGACTGGCGCTGACCACCAATAACGTCACCTATGCAGCCTTTGGCGAAACCCCTCACCTGCGTTACTGGGACTTCTTTCCGACTGGCGATGCCGAGTGGTTTCACATGCCGGCCTGGGGCTTCGCCGAGGTCGTGGAGAGCACTGTCGATGGCCTGGCAAAGGGCGAGCGCTTCTATGGTTTTTGGCCGATCGCCAGCCATCTGGTCATGCAGCCGGTGCGGGTCACTGATCGGGGCTTCTATGACGGCGCCGAACACCGGCTCGAACTGACCTCTGCTTACAATCAGTACCAGCGCATCAGCAGCGACGACGCGTATCGCGCAGAGAGCGAGAACTACCAGATGCTGTTGCGCCCGCTGTTCATCACGTCGTTCATGCTGGCCGACTTCCTCGACGACAACGCCTTCTTTGGTGCGCGTCAGATCGTGATGTCCAGCGCCTCGAGCAAGACCGCGTATGGCACGGCGTTCTGCCTGCAGGACAACCCGGCCGTGCAGGTCATTGGCCTGACATCCTCGGGCAATACCCGCTTCGTGAAGCAGCTAGGCTGCTATCGCCAAGCCGTTGGCTACGACCAGGTAGCTTCGCTGGACCCCGGCGTGCCCACCCTCTATGTCGACTTTTCCGGCAGCGCCAGTCTTCGCCAGCAGATCCATAGCCATTTCAAAGACGCCCTGGTGTACGACTGCTACGCCGGCTCAGCCCAGAACCATGAATACAGCGAGCCTGATCAGGCGCTGGCCGGGCCGCAACCACAGCCCTATTTCGCGCCCTATCAGATCAAGAAGCGCAACGCTGACTGGGGCGCCGCCGAGGTAACCCGTCGCTTCAACGAGGCGCAACTGGCCTTCATCGCCCGGGTAAGCGATGCGCAGCAGCCCTGGATGCAAGTCAACGAACACGAAGGTCTCGAAGCCGCACAAACGCTGGCCGAAGCCCTGATAAAAGGCGATATCAACCCGCTGGAAGGCCACGCTGTGGTCCTCGACTAAGCACATGCGGCTGGCATGATGCCGTGCCAGCCGGCTGCAGCATGCTGCTGCGGCTGGCGAATCCCGAGCCACTCGCAGCGTCACTGTCGAACTCATACCAGGCATCGACGATGACCGGCGACGAGATCAGCAATACGTACTAGGCAACATCGCTTGTTTGAACTGCTTGTGAGTCCGTACACCTGTCCGATAGATGCACGAGCGCGTGGTTACAGTCGGTTGTCGTGCAAGCCGGCGTAGAGGCGGGTCATCTCGTTGAGCTGACGGAACATCGACTCAGCATTCACAGCGACGATGGTGGGCACGAACTGCTTGGAGGTGAAGGCCTTGCTCGCGAACTTCCAACGGGCGTCGGTCTTGCGCAGGGCTTCAGCGATTTCCTGGTTAGGTGCGTCGCTGGCTTGCAGCTCGGCCATGATGGCGCCGAACTCCTCCACCGAAGTAGCAAAGTCTTTTTCCAGGGCCGGGTCCTGCACTCCCCAGGCACGGGCCATGTAGAACATGGCGGTGCGCTGCGTCAGTACGCGGTTCCAGCCACTGCGGTTGATTGAATGCGAGGCCACGTCGCCATTGTGTTGTTCGAACAGGTCGGTGACTTGCTGCGTCTGGCGAACCAGCTCTTCGGCCTTCGCCAGTACGAGCGGAGCCTGGGCCTTGTCCGGCGTACTGGCCGCCAGAGCGCGGTAATCGGCCCAGGTGCGCTCCACGTCGTTCAACGCAACGCGAATGGCGTCACTCGGCGCAGCTGCCTTGAGCTGGGCATGGTGATCTTCGAACAAGGCCAGGCTTGCGGCACGTTGTTTAGTGGCTTCGTCCACTTTCACGCCGGCTCCGATCATGAGGTAATCCTTGGCGACGATCTGCCCCAGGCTGCGCTGCAGACCGGCCATGTTCATGATTTCCAAAGGTGCTATATCCGCCCAGCACGTCGCACTCAGCAGACTGCAACCCAATAGCAGCGCGCGCAGAGATTTCTTGATCAACACGGTAAATCCTTTCTGGCTTTGAAGATGAGCACAGGCCGCATCTGCGACCAGCGTCTGAGCCCGCCGCAAACAATCGCGTTGATGCACCGCTCAGAGCGCTATTGGATTCGCGCTACCTTTCTCTAACCTTGCAAAGGTCAAAAGCGGCGGCGTGGAGTGATGGAAGTGTGACGCGATGCACCATAAAACAAAGCGCGAGAAGCAAGCAGCCAAAGCTACCATCCCGTTGCACCCCCAAAATGCCCATTCCTGACGTCCACCTGCGGGCTTGGGTGAATTGATCCAAAGGCTGTTTCAATGAAAGCACTACGCAGGCTTTTACAATTAATCATCTTGGGTGCGGGAGGGATTACGCTTGCAGCGCTCATGTCAAACCCAACGGCCCGATTCTCTGACATCGCCGTTTTCTTGGGATTCGTAACCTTTCTACTCGCCTTGACCATGGTGCTGAAAGGGCATACCGAAAAACGGTTAAATTCAGATTGCGAGCCCAGCCTGAGACCAATAGGGATGGTCTTGATCCTACTGGGTGCATTTGGCGTGTTTTATGGGATGGGCTTTCTTGCTGACAGGCAATCACTGCCGGACGGAAGCGGCCGATGCGGATCTATTTGCGGTCTCATTCTTCTCGCTATTCAATTGTTTGGTGAGTCAGTCGCACGATTTGCGGCGTTTTGCCTCTGGGCAGGGCTGGGCCTGTTTTTTTGTTTTATCGGTTTCCAGATGGCGAAAACAAAACCCGCCTGAGGATACGCATGAGTTCACTTACTCCCCCGCCTGCGCGACGTACGTCTCGGCTGCAGCTGGTCCAGCGCGCCTGAGTTCTGCCTCGCCCAGTCGTAGATCATCTCGATGGGTTGGACCATAAGCTTGCCCAGTGGCGAGAGTGCATAGCTCACGGCAGGCGGTACTGTATCGAGCGTATGTCGTTCGATCAGCCCGCTGCCCTCCAGCTCACGCAGCGTCTGGATCAGCATTTTCTTGGATATACCCGGCAGGCTTCGATGCAACGCGCCGCTGCGCGCGGTGCCGTCGTGGCGAGCATGCAGGGTGTGCAGAATCATGCTGGTCCACTTGGTCGAGAAGATCTCGAGCACGCGTCTTGGGGCGCAGTCTTCGCGCCATTGTTCTTCGTCAGAGCCGGGTTGCATGGGGGATGGTTACCATTTGGTGCCGACTTGGATCGGCATTTTCGAGTGGGTAAGGTGCAGGCCTGTTTCGTTTTTGGGGTCTGAAGATGACAAATCAAGCACTGGTGGTCGGCGCGAGTGGAATCGTGGGAAGCGCGGTGTCTAGCCTGCTGGCCAAAGAAGGCTGGGCGGTCGCCGGGCTCGCGCGTCGGCCGAGTCAGGAATCCGGGGTTTCTCCGATCAGCGCAGACCTGCTGGATCCGGCGGCCCTGTCTTCGGCGCTGGCCGACGTTTCGCCCACTCACCTCTTTCTGACCACCTGGGCTCGCCAGGCCACCGAGGCGGAGAACATACGCGTCAATGCGCAGATGATTCGAAACGTACTCGAAGCCGTCCGCAGCGCCAACTCGGTTCGCCACGTCGCGCTGGTCACCGGCCTCAAGCACTACCTTGGCCCGTTCGAAGCCTACGGCAAAGGCTCGCTGCCGCAGACGCCGTTTCGTGAAGAACAAGGGCGGCTCGACGTCGAGAATTTCTACTATGCCCAGGAAGACGAAGTATTTGCGGCGGCCGAACGCGATGGCTTCAGTTGGAGCGTTCACCGCCCGCATACCGTCACCGGAATCGCAGTCGGCAACGCTATGAACATGGCAACGACGCTGGCCGTATACGCCTCGATCTGCCGTCAGACCGGTCGGCCCTTCCGCTTTCCGGGCTCGGAAGTCCAGTGGAACAGCCTGACTGACATGACCGATGCAGGCCAGCTGGCCCGGCACCTGCACTGGGCTTCGACTACACCGGCCGCCGCCAACCAGGCCTTCAACATCGTCAACGGTGACGTGTTCCGCTGGAAGTGGATGTGGTCTCGCATTGCCGAATGGTTTGGCATCGAAGCGGCGCCATTCGATGGCCAGCCCGCTCCGCTGGAACAACAGATGGCGGGCGATGCGCCGATATGGGCTGAGATGGCTAGACAGTTCGAACTGGCCGAAGCGGACATAGGCAAACTGATTTCGCCGTGGCACACCGATGCCGACCTGGGTCGGCCTATCGAGGTGGTGACAGACATGTCGAAGAGTCGAAAGCTTGGCTTTCTGGATTACCAGGCGAGTGACGATGCCTTCTACGAGGTTTTTGCCAAACTGCGTGCGAGCAAGCTCATTCCCTGATCGCGACAAGGCAACCGGCTGGAGGCGAGACTGTCCCGTATACTCGCGCGTTTTCCACGCGAGTCTTTTCCAGTGAGCAACAAACGTTACGCCTGCATCGGCTTGAGCAATCCGAAGTCGCCTTCCAATGTCGGCGCAATCATGCGGGCAGCAGGCTGCTATGGCGCGGCGTCGGTGTTCTACACAGGCACTCGCTACGACCGAGCCAAAGATTTCATCACCGACACCAAGAAAGTCCATCAGGACATTCCGCTGATCAACATCGATGATCTGCGCAAGATCTTGCCGCTCGGCTGCGTGCCGGTCGCCGTGGAATTGGTCGAAGGTGCGCGAGCCCTTCCTGAATACACCCATCCGGATCGCGCGCTGTACATCTTCGGCGCCGAAGATGGCTCGCTGAGCAAAGAGATCCGTGACTGGTGCGAGGACGTGGTCTACATCCCCACCAACGGCTGCATGAATTTGGCGGCGACGGTCAACGTGGTGCTCTACGACCGCCTGGCCAAGGGCAACAACACCCGCTCCGGCCCCGGTTTTGGAGCGGCGCGTAAACCCTGTTGATCCGCTGCCGAAGATTCACTCCCAGATAGAGAAGCCCGCACTCGCTTGGCGTTTCAGGAGATATCGATCTGATACCGAAACCCCTCGGCCGCGGCACGGGTGAGGCGGTATTCCAACGGTGATCGGTCGTAGCCCAAGGCGATGCGCTCGATGGTGACGACCGGGGCGCCCTCTTCGATCGAAAGGGTTGCAGCCATGTCGCCGTCGGCCGCGCCAACGGTGAGGGTTTCCTTAGCCGAGGCTATGCACTGGCCACATTGCCGCTCGTAGAACGGATAGAGCAGCTCTCCAAAGTCCTCGGGGTCGACATCCATCAGCGCACCGAAACGATTGGCCGGAAGCCAGATATCTTCGTGAAACAGCGTGCGGCCTTCGATCATGCGCAGGCGCTCCATGTGCACGACCTGCTCGCCCTTGCCCAATTCCAAAGCGTTGGTGACCCCCTGCGACGGCTTTTGCAGCGTCTTGGAGAGGATGCGGCTGGTGGGGATTTCCCGTCCGCCACTGGCATCTACCTGACGAAAGAAGCGCGCCAGCGAGGCATCGAAGTTCGGGCGGCGCACGAAGGTGCCACGGCCTTGACTGCGCAACAGCAGCCCCTCGTTGACCAGCGTATCCACCGCCTTGCGCACCGTGCCGATGGCTACGCCGTAATGCCGGGTCAGCTCAGCTTCGGTGGGAATGGGTGCGCCGGGCGTCCATTCCCCAGCTGCGATCTTGGCCAGCATTTCTTCTCTCAGGCGCTGATAGAGCGGCAGGCGCTCGTCATATCCGAGTGTCGAGGTGTTCATCTATTGATCAGTCCATATCCGAGGCGCAGCCACTTTATCACTGCGGTGTAGATTGACAGATATCCAGCATTGCAGATATGGTCATACATTCATATATATGACTAGTTATCCAGCTTGAGTGTCAGCGCTGATTAGGCTCGCGTCTTGGCCTGCCGTCTACGTCAGTCACATCAACAATCGACCAGGGTCTTTGCTTATGGATCGCCTCCTTTCGCCCGGACTGCACGGCATAGATGCACACGCGCACATCTTCCGCCAGGATCTGCCAATGGTGCCAGGGCGCCGCTACAGCCCGCACTACGATGCGCTGATCGAGCACTACCTCGCACACCTCGACCGTCATGGCCTGGCCCACGGCGTGCTGATCCAGCCCAGTTTTCTCGGTACCGACAACAGCCACCTGCTCGAGGCGCTACGCCGTTATCCGCAGCGGCTACGTGCCGTGGCGGTAGTCGAGCCGGACGTCAGCGAGGCGCAGCTGGACGAACTGGGTGAGGCCGGCGTCGTGGGTGTTCGTCTGAACCTCATCGGCAAGAAATTGGCCGATTACCGTGGCTACGCCTGGAGCTCCTTGTTCCAGCGATTGGCCCAGCGTGGCTGGCAGGTCGAGATTCAGCGCGGCATCGATGACGTGGCATTGATCGTTCCGGCCATCCTGGCCTGCGGCGTCGACGTGGTGATCGATCACTTCGGCCTGCCCACTGGCGGCATCGACAGCACCAAGCCCAACCATGTGGCCTTTCTCTCGTTGCTCGGCAACGAGCGCTTATGGCTCAAGCTGTCTGCGCCCTACCGCAGCCAGTCGGACCTGGCTCAGGCACTGCGGGTTCTGGCGCAAGTGCGCGAGGCCGGCGGTGGCCTCTCGCGTTTCCTCTGGGGCAGCGACTGGCCCAACACCCAGTTCGAGGATCAGACCGACTACGACCGACAGGTCGCCTTCATCGCTGCGCTGTTACCGGACGTGAACGAACGCGCCCAGGTACTGGTGGATAGCCCGGCGAAGCTTTTCGGCTTCGGCGTTTCCCGCTAAACGATCCATAACAACAATAGGACTTCTCTCATGATGAGCCTGCTCGTCGTCGCGGCAATCGTGGTTGCCGTCGCCCTTGGCTACAAGACCAAGATCAACATCGGTCTGTTCGCCATCGCATTTGCCTATCTGATCGGCTGTTTCGGAATGGGCCTCAGCCCTTCCGAAGTCATCAGCATGTGGCCGCTGAAGATCTTCTTCATCATCTTCGCGGTATGCCTGTTCTACAGTTTCGCCACCGTCAACGGCACGCTGGAAAAGCTGGCCGAGCATCTGATCTACCGCTGCCGAACCATGCCCCAGCTGCTGCCATTCGCAGTCTTTTTCACCGCCACGGTGATTTCAGCAATGGGCGCGGGTTATTACACGGTGCTGGCATTCATGGCGCCGATCACCCTGCTGCTGTGCGAGCGAACCGGCATGAGCCTGATCACTGGAGGCATGGCGGTGAACTACGGGGCCTTGAGCGGGGCGAACTTCGTCTCCAGCCAGAGCGGCATCATTTTCCGCGGCCTGATGGTCAACGCCGGCATTCCCGAAAACGAGGCCTTCATCAACGCCGCGGCGATCTTCGTCAGCACCCTGGTGGTCCCGTTGGTGGTGATCTCCATGCTGGTGTTCTTCTCGGGACACGGCAAGGCGATGAAGGCCACGGCGTACGTGGCGGCCGAGCCGACACCGCTGAACCGCGAACAGAAGATAACCCTGTGGCTGACGCTGACGATGATGGCCATCGTTCTGGCAGCGCCCATCACCCAGATCGCCTTCCCGGATAACGCGACGGTCAGCTTCATCAACTCGAAAATGGACATCGGCCTGATCGCCAGCCTGTTCTCCGTGATTGCCCTATTGCTCAAGCTGGGCGACGAGCGCAAGGCCATGGCCTCGGTGCCCTGGGCAACGCTGATCATGATCTGCGGCGTGGGCATGCTCATCTCGGTCGCGATCAAGGCCGGGACCATCGACCTGCTCGCCTCCTGGATGGGCAACAGCATTCCGCCGATCATGGTGCCGGTCGTCTTCGGTATCGTCGCAGCCTTCATGTCGCTGTTCTCCAGCACGCTGGGCGTGGTGACACCGGCGCTGTTCCCGATGGTGCCACCGATTGCCGCGGCGCTCGGGATCGACCCGATGGTGCTTTTCGTTGCCATTGTGGTCGGCGCGCAGGCCACCTCGATCTCGCCGTTCTCCTCTGGCGGCAGCCTGATTCTCGGCTCATGTCCCACGGAGCAGAGCCGCACTTCACTGTTCCCGCAACTCTTGTTTCGAGCGGCGCCCCTGGGCTTCGTTGCCGCCCTGGTTTTCAACTCGTTGCTGACTTTCGGCTACTGACGGCGTTGCCATGGCCCGAACAGCGGGTCATGGGCGGAGACGCCACACGAGTCGTCAGCGGCGGCCGGGCACTTCGGCCCGGCCGCCCTTTTGAGGTAAGGGGAAAATCAAATGAAGGATTGGTTCGCCAATATCAGCATGACCAGAAAGCTGGCGATCGGCTTCGGCTCGGTGCTGCTACTGACCGCAGGCTTGGCCGCCTCCGGCTGGCTCGGCTTAAAGGGGGTCACGCACCGCAGCGCCTTGATGGAGCAAATCGCTTCGCTGAACGAATCGCTGAGCAACCTGAAAGTGGCGCGCCTGCACTACATGCTTGAAAATGGTGATCCACAAGCGGGCGAGGCGGTCGACCAGGCTATAGACGGGTTCTCGTCTCGCCTCGAGGCGGTCTCGAAAAGCTTCTCCCAGCCCGAGAACCTGGCGCTCCTGCACAAGCAAGGCGAACTGATTCAGCGCTATGGCGAATCCCTGAACACGATGCGTGACGCCTACGCCGCCGGCAACGCTGCACGCACGGAGATGGGCAGGCAGGCCAAGCTCGCCAGCGAGCCAATCGACGCCATGGGCAAGGCTGTAGAGCAAATGCCGGACGACGCGCCCAACCGCTACGCAGCCTTCAAGGCCATCTCAGACCTGCGCATGAACTGGCAACTGGTGCGCTACCAGATGCGAGGCTACAACACGACGCCCACAGCCGAGGTGGCTGAGCTGGTCGAGCAGCAGATCGCCCAGGCCCGGCGCTCCGCGGCACGCCTACAGGCAGTGCTCGGAAACGGCTTCGCCGCACAGATAGCCGTCACCGAACAGGCGCTCGATGGCTATCTCGCCGCCCTCAATGCCGTCGTTGCCCAGACCGAAGCCATCGCAGCGGCACGCCAGCAAATGACAAGCCAGACAGATGAGATCAACCATCTCGGCATGAGTTTGACCCAAACCCAGGATGCTCAACGCGACGCGGAAACCGTGCAGGCTCAGGTCACCCAACTCACCGTCACCATGCTGGCGTTGCTCATCGGCTTGTTGGCCGCCTGGGTGATCACCCGGCAGATCACCCGCCCCCTGGCCGAGACTCTTGCGGTGGTCAGGAACATCGCCGCGGGCGACCTGACCGACCACCACCACATCGACCGACAGGACGAGATAGGCGCGCTGCAACAGGGCGTGATGGGCATGGCGGCGACCCTGCGTGAGCTCATCGGCGGGATCCGCGACAGCGTTACACAAATGGCCAGCGCTGCGGAGCAGCTGTCGGCCATCACCGAGCAGACCAGCGTGGGAATGAACAGCCAGAAGATCGAAACCGATCAGGTCGCCACTGCGATGCATGAGATGGCCGCCACGGTGCAGGAAGTCGCGCGTAATGCCGAGGACGCTTCGATGGCCGCGACGGACGCTGATCGTGAGGCGCGTGCCGGTGACGCCGTGGTATCCGAGGCGATCGCTCAGATCGAGCTGCTGTCCGAGGAGATGCTCCGCTCGAGCGGGGCGATGGCCGAGCTGGAGTCGGAAAGCAACCGGATCGGCAGCGTCATGGACGTAATCAAGGCCGTGGCAGACCAGACCAACCTGCTGGCCCTCAATGCAGCCATCGAAGCCGCACGTGCCGGTGAGGCGGGTCGTGGCTTCGCCGTGGTCGCTGATGAAGTTCGTAGCCTGGCGCAGCGCACGCAGAAATCGACCGAAGAGATCGAGCAACTGGTAGCCGGCCTGCAACAGGGCACCCAACAGGCCGCAGCCGCGATGCGCAACAGTCACAGTCTGACCGAAAGCGGCGTTGACCTAACCCGCCAGGCCGGTCTGGCACTGAGCGGGATCACCGCCAAGGTTTCAAACATCCAGGCGATGAACCAACAAATTGCCGCCGCGGCCGAACAGCAGAGCGCGGTAGCCGAGGAAATCAGCCGTAGCGTAGTGAACGTGCGCGACATTTCCGAACAGACCGCAACGGCCAGTGATGAAACCGCGGCATCGACTATCGAGCTGGCGCGCCTAGGCAACGAACTGCAGGCGATGGTTAGTCGTTTTCGCGTGTAGCACAGGCCACCTCGCGCGGTAGCGGCGTCGGCCTAGCCCGGAACACTCATGGCCGACGCACCGATTACCGTATTGCGCGAGACCCAGCCGATGTCCGTCGTCGACGCCTGCAAATAGAGCCCGAACAGCAGTACAGCGCGATCATGCCGGCTTCATCATCACCAGAATGAAGCCGGCGACGATGCCGGCCACGGCAATTGCCCAGCCGATCCGATGCGCACGGTTCTTTTCTGCTTGCCGAACAGGGTCTACTGGCTTTTTCTTTCTCACGATCTACCTGCTTTTGAAAAAAACACGACTGCTGACTAGCACGTTGCTACCGAGCTTGAGGCGCGTCTTTTTAGGCTGGGCCGATCGAATTGTCCAGTACGCTGCTTGGCGCAGGGTCCTCTGCAACCAATGGAACAGGTGCCGCCGGCTATCCGAGCGGGCTCTCTCCAGCATTCGGCTCGTCTTTGGGCTCTACCGTTTCCTCCGGGTCGTTTTCGCCCGAATCAGGCGCGTCGCCATACTCGTCATAGTCCGGTGGGGTCAGGCCATCCTTGAGTGGATCGTTAGGGTCGGTCATGTCAGTGGTCCTGATCTGTTACGTGAAAGATGAACAGCTCAGTTGTTCGAACGCTCCTCTCTACGAAATGTTCGCAGGCGACCGATCAGGATCCGAAAATACTCGCCATCGTTTAGGTCAGGCGTTGCGTTCGTGCGGCACCGGTTAGGGCGCACCGAAGAGTGCGACCCAGTAGATGCCCGCATCGCTCTGCGGATCCACCGCATAGGCTGCACCCAGCTCACTGAATTGCCGGTTCATCAGATTGGCGCAGTGTCCTGGGTTCGCCAGCCAGCCTTCAACGATCTCGCGGGGTCGATCCAGCGCGGCAGCGATGTTCTGGGCGACCGGCGCACCGGGATAACCGGCCAGCTCCGCCCTGTCGCCCGGCGTACGTCCATCCCGATCCAGGTGGCTGAAGAAGTTGCCGTTGGCCATAGCTCGGCTGTGGGCCTCGGAGAGGCCGGCAAGCGTAGTGTTCCAGTTAAGCGGAGCGGCTGCAGCGAAGGGTTTGCCAGCACACTGGCGCGCGCTGGCACGCACGCGATTGATTTCGTCGAGTAGCGCCTGCCCTTCTGCCTGCGCGTCTTTCAAATGCCCGCCGAGCATCGGCCGCGCCAGCACGATGCGCCAGTCGCGCCCCTCGCGACTGACGCCGATGTCGGCGTATTGCGGATCGAGCACCACGCGACAGAAGCTTTCGCGCAGCGCCTGCATCGCGGCTTGTGCATCACGCGGCCCCGACAGGCTGACGGCCTGAACATTGGCCATCGGATAACCGTTGCGGGCCAATGAGCCCTGCAGATCACCGGCGCCAGTGGCAGGCAACACCAGGCGCGGGTCGGACGAAAGGGCCGTCAGCTCCTCACTCGCCCGGTCTTCGCAACGCTGCACTTCGCTGCGGTAGGCGTTGATCGTCTCGATCAATTGCGCCTCCTCCGCTGCGCTGGCCGCAATCGCCATAGCGCTGCCGGTGAGCGTTACCAGAAGCAGTGAGAGGGAAAGCAGGCGCATGAAGATCTCCAGATAGCACGGATGCGAACGCTGAAGATGCACCGGGCACGCCCCGGAAGTCGAGCCCATGTGGCGAACCAGCCCTTGAACCAGGGACTACGCTTGCCGTTCCGCCCCTACTGCAATCTATAATCGTTCTTATTTGCACCGGAACCCTGCATGTCCTCCTGCGCAGCTCGTCAGATACTGGCGATCGAAGACGACCCGATCCTCGGCCCTCACCTGAAAACCTCTCTGGAACATCGTGGCTTTCACGTCACCCTCGCCGATGACGGCCCGACCGGCCTCGCATTGGCCAGCGAAGCAACGTATGACCTGATCCTGCTGGATGTGATGCTGCCTGAACTCAGCGGCATGGAGTTGCTGACCCGGTTGCGCGAGCAACGCCGCACACCTGTGCTGATGATGTCCGCGTTGGGCAACGAAGCGCACCGCATCCAGGGCTTCGACAGCGGCGCCGACGACTACCTGCCCAAGCCCTTCAGCATCGAGGAGTTGCAGGTGCGCATCGCGGCGATCCTGCGGCGGGTGGCCTATGAGCGCAGCGTACCGGCAGCGCCGAATCAGGATGCGGTGCGCTTCGATGACCAACGCAGCGACCTGCAGTACGAAGGGCGATGGGTCGGCCTGACGGCCACTGAATATCGATTGATGAAGGTCCTGCACGACGCCGCTGGCGAGGTGCTGAGCAAGCCGTTTCTCTACCAGCAGGCGCTGCGACGCGGCTATTCACGGCATGATCGCAGCCTGGACATGCATATCAGCAATATCCGCCGCAAGCTGGCGCGCGAACAGGTGGCAACCCTGCGCCTGGAGTCCGTGTGGGGCAAAGGCTACGTGCTGGAACTGCAGGCGAGCTGATGCCCAATCGTCATTCGTTGTTCTGGCGCCTGGTGGTGCTGGTTGCTGGGTTCTGTCTGTCGATGATCTGGGCCAGCGGCTACGTGAGCCGTTATATCGACAGGACCAGTTCATTTCTGTCTGAACAGGCGCGCGATACCCTCACCGGCTATGCGAGCGAAGCTCAAGCCGCTCTGCAAGCGGGCCCAGAGGCGATGGCGCAATGGCTGACAGTGATGAAGGAGCGTGAGCCGACTTGGCTGGTGGTGGTGGACGAACAGCTGCAACCTCTCGGCGGCCAGTCCTTGAGCGACGAGGAACGGCAGAGGCTCACGTTTGTGCGGCATTACGACTGGCCTATGAGCAGACGCTATGACGGCCTGCCCCTGGTATCCGTACCGCTGGAGAGCACCGGTGCCAAGCTGATCATCCAGCTGCCGGAACGATTCCGCCCCTGGCGTAACCATGCGTTGCTGACTGCGGGCGGTGTGTATCTGCCACTGGTGTTGCTGTCACTGCTGTTTTGTTGGCTGCTTTATCGGATGCTGGTTTCACCGTTGGACCGCCTGCGCCGGCAGGCCAACGCATTACGCGGCAACCGCCTAGACTCGTTGCTTCCGCCCTCCATTGCGCGGCGCAACGATGAGCTGGGAGAACTGGGCCGTTCACTGGAGTACCTCACGCAGCGGCTGCGCGATTCGGTCGCCCAGCAGCAACAGCTGTTACGCGATCTGTCCCACGAGCTGCGCACACCACTAAGCCGGCTGCGTGTCGCCTGCGAGAGCGAGCTGAGCGCCGGAGACATGCGCAACCGCACCGAGCGTGAAATCAACAGCATGCAGCAACTGGTCGATAACACCCTGGAGTTCGCCTGGCTGGACAGCGAGCAGCCCCGCTTCGAGTGCGAGCCTGTGGACGTAGCGGCGCTCTGGGACCTGCTATGCGAAAACGCCTGTTTCGAGGCCGGCTGGCCGCGTGAACGCATCCAGGCGCAGATACCGGAAGGCTGTCAGGTGCTCGGCAATCTCAACGCGCTGGCGCAGGCCATGGAAAATATCCTGCGCAACGCCATTCGCTACTCCCCGGCGCAAGGCGTGGTATGGCTCACGGCCAATCGAGACAGTGACAGCTGGCAGCTGCGCATCGAGGACCAGGGCCCCGGTGTACCGGAGGCGAAACTGCCGGTGATCTTCAGGCCTTTCGCTAGGCTCAGCGCAGCCCGACCCGGTGGCGACGGCTTCGGTTTGGGCCTGGCCATCGCCCGCAGCATGGTGGTAATGCAGGGCGGCGCGATCTGGGCCGAGAACGGCGCGTCCGGGTTACGCATGATCATCCGCCTGCGAAGTGTATAGATTGTAAATGCGCTTTACTCTCAAATGAGAATACTTAGCATTGCGAGCGACTAGCGGATCGCACCGCAGCTCACATGCATGCGCCATATCGTTAATGGCTGCAGACGTAGGTTTTCTCAGGGAGATGGCAGTACATGGTGACTTTCAATCGACATCGGCTGGCTTGCGCAATCGCTGTAGCAACCTGGATGAGCACGCCGGTCAGTGCCGCAGAGCCGGTCGAACTAAAGAACGTCGTCGTGACCGCGTCGGGATTCGAGCAGCAGATCAAGCAGGCCCCCGCCTCCATCTCCGTGGTCACTCGCGAGGAGCTGGAAAACAAATCCTACCGTGATGTCACCGATGCCCTGCGTGACATTCCGGGCGTCGTGGTCACCGGCGGCGCCAGTTCCAGCGATATCAGCATTCGCGGCATGGCCTCCAAGTACACCCTGATCCTCATCGACGGCAAGCGCATGGAGTCGCGCGCGACGCGCCCCAACAGCGACGGCCCGGGCATCGAGCAAGGCTGGACGCCGCCGCTGGAAGCCATCGAACGCATCGAGGTCGTGCGCGGCCCGATGTCCTCACTGTATGGCTCCGATGCCATGGGCGGCGTGATCAATATCATCACCCGCAAGGTGGCCGATACCTGGCACGGTGGGCTACGCACCGAAAAAACTTTCCAGGACCGGTCCGACTCAGGTGACTACCATACGTTGAACGGCTACCTCTCCGGGCCATTGGTCGACGGCCTTCTGGGGCTGCAGGTATACGGACAGACAGCTCGACGAGACGAGGACGACATCCCTCGCGGATTCAATGAGCAAAAGACCGTCAGCGGAACGGCCAAGTTGTCGTTCACGCCAAACGAGTCCAATGACATCGTGCTGGAAGCGGGTAAGACCGAGCAGGAACGCAACTCCAGCGTGGGCCGTTCCGGCACGGGCAACAGCGATTCGCTGTCCGACTACGACCGCACGCATTACTCCATCAGCCACACCGGCCGCTGGACTTCGGGCCAGTCGGAAACCTATCTGCAGCAGGAGCGCATCGAGAACCCCGGGCGTGAGATGGAGCTGGAGAACAGTGTGTTCAACACGCAGAGCTCGCTGTTTCTGGGTGACCACATCGCCACGCTCGGCGGCCAATACAAGTACGAAGATCTTTCGGACAAGGGTAACCAGCTGGCCGGTGCCGAGGACCTGACCCGCCTGACGCGCTGGTCCTGGGCGCTGTTCGCCGAAGACGAGTGGAGCCTCACCGACAGCTTCGCGCTGACCACCGGCCTGCGTATGGATCGCGATGAGAACTACGGCACCCATTGGTCCCCGCGCATCTATGGCGTGTGGCAGGCGGCCGAGCAATGGACGGTCAAGGGCGGCGTCTCCAGTGGCTACCGCTCGCCGGACATTCGTGCGGCAGTGGATAACTGGGGACAGATCACCGGCGGCGGACGGGGCGACCCCGCGGTCATTGTCGGCAACTCGGCACTCAAACCCGAGGAAAGCCTGAGCCAGGAAATCGGCGTGTTGTGGGACAGTTTGAACGGTGTCTCGGCGGGCTTGACCCTGTTTAACACCGACTTCGAAGACAAGATCACCGAGCTTCGCCGCTGCACGGATACCACCGGCAATGCCTCCGGCCAGTGCGTCGTCAATGGTGAGGCGTACCGTTTCATCAGTGATCGGGTGAACGTCGATGAAGCGCGCATGCGCGGCGTCGAGGCGACCTTCGACTGGGCGATCACCGAGACCCTCTCCCTGGGTGCCAACTACACCTACACCGACTCGGAGCAGCGCAGCGGTGACTTCCGCGGCGAGCCGCTGAACAAGATGCCCAAGCACATGTTCAACACCATGCTGGATTGGCAGGCCAGCGACCACCTCGGCACCTGGGCGCGGCTCAATTACCGCAGCGAAACCTCGGAATACCTGTCGCGCACCAGCATGGCGGAAAGCACCCCGGCGTACACCCTGGTCGACCTGGGCGGCACCTATGCGCTGAACCGGAACATCAAGCTGCTGGCGGGTGTGTACAACGTCTTCAACGAGCAGATCGACTATGACAGCTACGAAACCGTGCTCGACGGGCGTCGCTACACGCTGGGGGTGAGCGCTTCGTTCTGAGGTGTCGTGAGGGAGACGTCTTTGCCAGCTGGCGTCTCGCTTCGATCCGTAAGACTGGGGTAGCGATCATCAGTTTGGATGGGGCGCATGGGCGTCTCCCTCCCGGTTCATCACAAGACCGATGCCCGGCCGGCGTTTACGACGGTTGGGCATTTTTCGTAAGACTCTCACTGAGAAGCACGTCGTGACCCGTTCTGCCACTCAATCGAGAAGTGCCTGGCCTGCCATCGCGGCCCGCACCCTGCTGGCCCTCCTGGGCGGTTATGCCTTCACCTACGCCTTCACTGCCGCGCTCGCACAGTGGCTGCCGCTCGATCCGGTCGACGCGGTTACCGCGTCGTCGTTGCTGTCGTTCGTGGTGTACCTGACGTTCGTGCTCTGGACCTTCGCGGCAGCATCGCTGCGGCGGGTACTGATCGGTGCCGGGCTCGCAATTCCCTTGGCAGTCATCGGCTTCTGGCCGCAGCTGCTGGAGATGTGGCAATGAAAGGCAGCCTGACGCAATCGATGTCCTGGCTGCATACCTGGTGCGGGCTGCTGCTCGGCTGGATGCTGTTCGCCATCTTTCTCACCGGCACCCTCGCGGTGTTCGACAAGGAGATCAATTGGTGGATGCAGCCGGAGCTGGTCGATAGGGCGCAGTCACCAGCCGCTGCGGCCAATGTGGCGCAGCGCTGGTTGATGGACAACCATGCAGACCAATCGAACTGGAACATCAGCCTGCCGACTGAGCGCACGCCCGCTCTCAGCGTATCCGTCGGCGAACGTCGCCGCGGTGCGGTGAGCACTCAGCTGGATCCGGTTTCCGGGGCGACCATCGAGCCGCGCGAAACCATCGGCGGCAACTTCTTCTTCCATTTTCACTACACGCTGCATCTGCCGCGCACGCTGGGGGTATGGGTGGTGGGGTTTGCGGCCATGGCGATGCTGGTGGCGCTGATCAGCGGCATCATCATCCACAAGAAGATCTTCAAGGAGTTCTTTACCTTTCGGCCCGCCAAAGGGCAGCGCTCCTGGCTGGACGCCCATAACGCCAGTGCCGTCCTGCTGCTGCCGTTTCACTTGATGATCACCTACACCGGGCTGGCCATCTTTTTTCTGCTCTACATGCCGGCAGCGGTGGATGCCCTTTATGATGGCGATCGCCAGGCCTATTTTCGCGATGCGCAGTCAGGGCGCGCTGTCGAGCAGGCGCCGCGCGGCGAGGGACGCGACAGCAAGCCCGTCGCGGCACCAGCGGCACCTATGCTGGCATTGGGTCAAATCGTCAGCCGCGCCGAAGCGCACTATGGCAAGGGCATGATCGGCGGTCTGGCCGTCAGCAACCCTGGCAAGACCAACGCCCAGGTCACGGCGCGACCGGTACTAGGCAACCGAATCGAGCTGACCAAGGGCGAAGGCATGGTCTTCAACGGCGTCACTGGCGAGCTGATTCAGGCGCCCGAGCCGTCACGCACCAGCCAGCTGACCCAACGGGTGATGGCGGGCCTGCACTTCGCGCAGTTCGGCGGCTATCCGATGCGTTGGCTGTATTTCATCTGCGGCCTGATCAGCTGCGCCATGATCGGTACGGGACTGGTGCTCTATGCCGTCAAACAACGCAAACAGGCCAAGGCCAACCCACACTTTCTGCGCGTGGTGGAGAGCCTCAACGTGGCAATCGTTGCCGGGCTTTTGCTGGCCTGTACGACGCTGCTGTGGAGTAACCGGCTGCTGCCGGCCGCGCTGGCTGACCGTCAGGACTGGGAGCTGCGCGTGTTCTTCGGCGTCTGGGCGCTGAGCTGGCTGCACGGCTGGCTGCGCAATCCGCTGGCGGCCTGGCGCGAACAGCTATCAGCCACAGCACTGATGGCCTTCACCCTGCCGTTGCTGGACCTGTGGACTGCACCTATCACTCAAGACAGCCTGCGGCTGTCCCTGCTGGCGAGCGTGGCTCTGATGGGACTGCTGTTGGGCTGGGCCGTGTGGAAAATACCGTCGGTCATCGCCGCCCGAAACGCCCGCTCGCCTCGCCCGAACCGCCCAGTTCACGGAGCATCGTCATGAACGATTCAGCCCTATTCGCCAGCCTGGTACTGGCCTACGCCGGCATGCTGGGTTTCTGCCTGAACAAGGAGCGCCACTGGAAGCAGCTGGTCAATCCGCGCGTACCGACCAAACTTCGTCGCGTATGTGTACCGGTCGGTAGTGTTCTGCTCGGGCTCGCCGTGTATGCGTCCTGCCAGGTCTGGCCGGGCGGCATGGCCGTGGTTGGTTGGTTCGGCCTGATCTCGCTGGCGGGCTTCGCGTTGTTGATGCTCATCCCCTATGCGCCGCGCGTGGCGACATCGTTGCCAATGCTTGGCTCATCGATTTGGGTGGTAGTGGCGTTGCTGTAGGGCATGAAGCGGCTGGCCGCATAAGCTCGCGCACAAAGTGTTCTGGCCAGTGCGGCACAGCTTGTTCATAGACGTCCACGCTACAAATCGGCGGCACGAACACATGTCGCGCAGCGCTATTCTTTAGCCCCAGAACTCAGGGGTCTGCCCTATCCGCGCCGCAGCTCTTAATTTGCAGACGCCCGCGCATTGATAACGAAAAAGCCCCGGCCTTGCGGTCGGGGCTTTTGATTACAGCTTTACGTGAGCCTTTAGGGGACACCGTTCAGCCAAGCGCATCCGTCAGAAGCGATACTTCGCGGATGCAGTGACGCTGCGCGGCGCACCGTATGTCAGCGCACCATAGGCTTCGAACATATCGAAGTATTCTTCGTCGGTCAGATTGTCCACGTTCAACTGAGCGGTGAGATTGTCGGTCACTTCATAGCGCGCCATCAGGTTCACCAGGGCATATGCTTCCTGTTCGATTTTCTCCCGATTGCCGGCTGGATTGGTGGCATAGGTGTAGATGCTGTCCTGCCAGTTCACGCCCCCGCCAATGGTCAGCTTATTGAACGCACCTGGTAGACGATAGGTCGTGAAAGTGCGCACCAATTTGGTAGGGAAGCGCGTGCTGCGGGCGTTACCTTCCGGGTCCTCGACCTCAAATTGGGTATAGCCCGCCATGAGATTCCAATCCGGTGCCAGCTCGCCGGAAACCTCCAGCTCAAAGCCCTCGCTGGTCACGTCGATAGGCTCGTAGGCAAACTCTCCCACCATGCCGCCGGGAACAGCAATACCCGTGCTCTCGGCCAGGCCATCCTGCTTGATCTTGAAAATGGCTGCGGATGCGTTTAGCCGGCCTTCGAAGAACTCGGCTTTCAAGCCCGTCTCGTAGCTTTCACCGATAACCGAGTCCAACTGCTGACCGGTAATATCCCGCCGCGCCTGGGGCTGAAAGATATCGGTGTAGCTAGCATAGGCCGACAGGTTCTCCGTGAGGTCGTAAACGATGCCGGCATAGGGTGTCAGTTCGTGCTCGTCCAGGCGGGAGGGTGAGGTGAACGGAGTGTCGTCACTGGTTTTCTCGTAGCGGTTGTCACGCGCGCCAAGAATCACCTTCAGGTCGTCCGTCACGCTCAGTCGAGTCACGGCGTACAGCCCTTTTTGGGTCAGATCGCCGTAGCTGTAAGGCGTCAACCCTCCCCAAGTCGGCGCAGGAAAGTCGCCGTCATAGGCATCGAAATTGGCGACGCCACCGAAGCCGCTCTGCGCGACACGATTATCGGCATCAAAGTCCTGCTGACTATAGATGTAGCCGAAAGCGACTTCGTGTTCGCGCCCCAACAGCATCACAGGCCCGCCAAAGCGGATGCTGTAATCGTCCTGTACGGTTTCAGTCTTGTAGGAGCCAGGAAAGGACGACATCGGTGCGCTGCCGTCGCGGCCAGGGTTACCCGACAGGTACAGCAGATAAGAGTCGGAGCTACGTTCGCCGCGGTTGTAGCTCAGGTTCAACTCCCAATCGTTGGCGAAGCGGTGATCGAGATTGATGAAGTAGGTGTCGTACGTGCTGTCCCATTTACTCCACTCGGCCGAGGTCGTCTTGGAACGGCTCCAGTCCGTGCGGCTACCATCGGCATACCAGATCGGCAGGCCGCCCCACATTGGCGAGTCGGAGTCGTTTGTCTGACGGCTAAGACCGAACCAAAGGGTGGTGTCTGGCGTGAGGTCAATATCCATGGTTCCGTAGAAGGTTTCGCGCTGTTTGGATTTCAGGTCAATCCAGCTGTCGCCTTCGTTGAACTCTCCCACCAACCTGGCACGTATCGTACCGGCCTCGTTGACAGCGAACGACAAGTCGCCTTCCGTGCCATAGGTATCCCAGCTTCCAGCGCTGACCTCGACCGAACCCGTCAGCTCGCGGCTGCTCGCACGTTTGCGGACCAGGTTGAGCGAAGCAGACGGATCTCCGGCCCCCGCCATAAGACCGTTTGCTCCGCGCACCACTTCAACGCGGTCATACATTGCCAGGCTGCTGAACATCTCGCCCGAGCTCCAAGGCTGCTCCCATATCGTCGGCACACCGTCGATCATCAGCGAGTTGATCTCGAACCCGCGGGCGTTGAATTGCGCTCGATCGGTTTCGTAGCGGTTCACCGAAACACCGGTGGTGTTATTCACCACATCGAGAATGGTCTGCATGTCCTGATCTTCAATGCGCTGCTGCGTTATCACGCTGATCGACTGCGGCGTTTCGCGAAGGGACATGCTGAGCGGGGTGGACGTGCGTGCAGCGCCCGTCGTGTAGGAGCCCGTTCCTTCCGTCACGTCTTGTACCGCCTCACCGGTGATGGTGACCGCTTCGAGGGTGGTTGCCTCGTCTGCCTCAGTTGCAGCGGCAGACTGCGCGTAAACAGGCATGGCAGGAAAGATCGCACCAACAGCGAGTAGGTGAACTACCAATGTGAGCGGCTTCAGGGCGAGCTTAGAGCGTCCAGCGGCGGGGTCGAGCTGGGCAAACGTGGTGGTCGGCATCTCTGGCTTCCATGTAATGGGATCGATTATGAGAATCTTTCGCATTATATGTTCGCATTAGAATTGCCGAAAGCCCCCTCATGAAACGAACGACCAAGCCGCCAGACTTCATCGGGCGTTCTCTACTCGCCCAGCGGCCAATCCCAAAAGCCCCTTAAGCCATTACAATGCGCGACTTTCGATTCACACCCGGTCCGCGCCCATGTCCTTGCCCAAGCACCATCTCGAACTGCTGTCCCCTGCTCGGGACACCACCATTGCCCGCGAGGCCATCCTGCATGGCGCCGATGCGGTGTACATCGGCGGGCCGAGTTTCGGGGCACGGCACAATGCCGAGAACAGCGTGGCGGACATTGCCGAGCTGGTGAAATTTGCCCATCTGTTCCATGCGCGGGTGTTCGTCACCATCAACACGATCCTGCATGACGACGAGCTCGAAGCTGCTCGTGCACTGATCTGGCAGCTCTACGAAATCGGTGTGGATGCGCTGATCGTGCAGGACATGGGCGTGATGGAAATGGACATCCCGCCGATCGAGCTGCACGCCAGTACCCAGACCGATATCCGTACCCTGGAGCGCGCCAAGTTTCTGGATCAGGCTGGCTTCTCGCAGCTGGTGTTGGCCCGCGAACTGAACCTGCAGGAAATCCGCGCGATCAGCGACGAGACGGATGCCGCCATCGAATTCTTCATCCACGGCGCGCTGTGCGTGGCGTTTTCCGGGCAGTGCAACATCTCCCACGCGCAGAACGGCCGCAGTGCCAATCGCGGCGACTGCTCCCAGGCCTGCCGCCTGCCCTACACCCTGAAAGATGATCAGGGCCGAGTGGTCGCCTTCGACAAGCACCTGTTATCGATGAAGGACAACAACCAGAGCGCCAACCTGCGCGCGCTGGTCGATGCCGGCGTGCGTTCGTTCAAGATCGAAGGGCGCTACAAGGATGTGAGCTATGTGAAGAACATCACCGCTTACTACCGCCAGCGCCTCGACGAAATCCTCTTGGACCGCCCCGATCTGGCGCGCGCGTCCAGCGGCCGTACCGACCATTTCTTCGTGCCGGACCCGGACAAGACCTTTCACCGCGGCAGCACCGACTATTTTGTCACCGACCGCAAGATCGACATTGGTGCCTTCGATTCACCGACCTTCACCGGCCTCGCTGTGGGCGAAGTGCTCAAGGTCGGCAAGCAAGACCTGACCGTGCAGACCCGCGAGCCGCTGTCCAACGGCGATGGTCTGAACGTGCTGATCAAGCGCGAGGTAGTGGGTTTCCGCGCCAGCGTGGTCGAACAGCTCAAGCAATTCGAAGAAGACGGTCAGCAGTTCTGGCAGTACCGCGTCGAGCCCAACGAAATGCCCACTGCGATACGCCAGCTGCGGCCGAACCATCCGCTGAACCGCAACCTGGACCACAACTGGCAGAACGCGCTGCTCAAAACCTCCGCCGAGCGCCGTATCGGCGTGCGCTGGCTGGCCAAGCTGCGCGCCGATGAGCTGGAGCTACACGTCACCAGCGAAGAAGGCGCCTATGCCACGGTTTCGCTGGCCGGCCCCTTTGGCGAAGCGAAGAAGCCGGAGCAGGTGCCCAGCCAGATCGCTGATTTGCTGAGCCAGCTGGGCACCACGATCTACCATGCTGAAGAAGTGGACGTAGACGCGCCACAGGCGTTTTTCATTCCCAACTCCCAGCTCAAGGCGCTGCGCCGCGAAGCCATCGAGGCGCTGACCGAAGCCCGCGAAGCGATTCGTCCACTGGGCAGCCGCAAGGCCGTCAGCGTGCCGCCGCCGGTTTACCCGGAAGCTCACTTGTCCTTCCTCTACAACGTCTACAACGAGAAAGCCCGCGCCTTCTACCACCGTTACGGCGTGCAGCTGATCGACGCAGCCTACGAGGCCCACGAGGAAACCGGCGAAGTGCCGGTGATGATCACCAAACACTGCCTGCGCTTCTCCTTCAACCTCTGTCCGAAACAGGCCAAAGGCGTGACCGGCGTGCGCACCAAGGTCGCCCCGATGCAGCTGGTACATGGCGACGAAGTGCTGACCCTGAAATTCGATTGCAAACCATGCGAGATGCATGTGATCGGCAAGATCAAGGACAACATCCTCAACCTGCCGCAGCCAGGCAGCGGCAGCAATGTAGTCGGCCACATCACCCCGGCTGATCTGATGAAAACGATCCGCAGCAAGCCCCACGCCTGAGATAGATAGTCCGCGGTTGCCGAAGTGCAGCCGCAGCAACTCTTCACTCAGTTAAACCTTGTGAGGCCGGTCTGCAGTCCGGTACGTTCGACATGCCCGCTCCAACGGACGGGCCAGAACAATAA
Organism: Pseudomonas sp. 9Ag; assembly: GCF_902506445.1. Taxonomy (NCBI): domain Bacteria; kingdom Pseudomonadati; phylum Pseudomonadota; class Gammaproteobacteria; order Pseudomonadales; family Pseudomonadaceae; genus Pseudomonas; species Pseudomonas sp. 9Ag. The sequence continues at coordinate 1,198,149 of NZ_LR733836.1, read as the reverse complement.
CCGCGGCCACCCAGGCATGCCCTTGCAAGGAAATACCATGAGATCTCTGATTGCGGCTGGCATCTTGCTGGCCAGCGGCGCGGCCTTCGCCGCGTCCTCCTCCTCAGTGCTCGATGAAGTCCAACAGCGCGGTACGCTGAAGGTCTGCACGACTGGCGACTACAAGCCCTACACCTTTCTGCGCGACGACAAGAGCTACGAGGGCATCGACATCGCACTCGCTGAGTCGCTGGCGAAGTCCCTGAGCGTCAAGATCGAGTGGGTGCCGACTACCTGGAAGACGTTGATGCCAGACTTCCTCGCTCAATGCGACATGGCCGTGGGCGGTGTCTCCATTTCACTCGAGCGACAAAAGAAGGCCTTCTTCAGCAATCCGATCACGGTAGACGGCAAGATCCCCTTCGTCCGCTGTGATGAGGTCGAGAAGTACCAGACCATCGAGCAGCTCAACCAGCCTTCAGTGCGCCTGATCGAGCCGCCAGGCGGCACCAACGAAGCCTTCGTGCGTCGCGAGCTGCCCAAGGCGCAGCTGGAGCTGTTCCCCGACAACACCGTGATCTTCAAATCCGTTGCCAATAACAATGCCGACGTGATGATCACCGACTCGTCGGAGGCGCAATATCAACAGCGCAACTATCCAACTCTATGTGCGGTTAACCCCGACAACCCCCTGCAGTACAGCGAAAAGGCTTTCCTGCTTCCGCGCGGTGATGTGGCATTCAAGGCCTACGTCGATCAGTGGCTGCACCTGACCAAGGCCACTGGAGAATACCAACGCATCGCTGACTCCTGGTTGGCCAAACCAAGCGAGTAAGCGCATAGGGGCGGATCCGAGCGATCGGGTCCGCTATGCGGGACGCCGCTCGGATTGCATCATCCCCGGTGCGCGAGCGCTGATCACTGAAGCACGATTGACCTCGAAAACTTACTGGCACCAATACACTCTTAATGGGCACCGAGCCTTGCCGTTCCGTACGGCGCTGCACGGTTCCCTCATGACGAAGACAAGGATCGACGATGCTCATCAGGCCAGCCGTTTGGTTGTTCACCCTGCTAACGGTCGTTGCACTTGCAGGCTGTACCACTCCGCGTCCGAAGATGCCTGCGCCGCAGGAAGCACCCACCGAGACGGGCACACTGATCGGCTCGGGCAAAGCCTCGTATTACGGTAACCAGCCCCACAACAAACTGACCGCCAGCGGCGAACGTTTCGACCAAAATGCGCTAACAGCGGCGCACCGCACCCTGCCCTTCGGCACCAAGGTTCGGGTGATCAACACCCGCAACGGCAAAAGCGTGGTGGTACGCATAAACGACCGCGGGCCGTTCGTGCGAGGGCGAATCATCGACCTGTCTAAAGCAGCCTTTGAGCGCATCGCCAGCACCCGCGCCGGCGTGATCCGTGTGCGCCTGGAGCAGATCGACTGATCTGCACGCCACGAACGTTTTGTTGAGCATCAAGTATGAAAGCGGCGTGCCGATAGAGAGGTACGTCCATCCACCATCTGGTGCTTTCATGTTCAACGGCCAACTAAAAAAACAACTCGAAGAACAGGCTGCAGAACTGTCTCTGCTACGACAGCTTCGTGATCAGATGGGTGCCACGATGCTGTCGATCACCCTCGACACCGAGTTTCGGATGGTGGCGGTCAATCAGAAGTTCGCCAAGACGCTCGGCTACAACGTCGAGCAACTGCAGGGCCGCCTTATGGCGGACATCGTGCCGGCCTATGTAAAAAACCTGCCCTGCTTTCATAATTTTCGAGCCGCCGTGTCCCAGCTTGCACCCGTCAGCGACGACTACCGGTTTCTGCGCACCGATGGCAGCCTCGCCTGGCTGCACATCGACTGGTATCCGATCCTGGATGCCCACGGCAAGCTGCTTCACATGAGCGGCTACGCCCGGGAAGTGACCAAAGAGCTGCAGCTCGCCAAGGAGAACGAAGCGTTTATCAACGCACTGCTGCGTTCTACCGCGGTCATCCAGTTCAATCTGGACGGCACTGTGGTTTCGGCCAACGACCAGTTCCTGCAAGGCATGGGCTATTCGCTCAAGCAAATCGTGGGCAAGCACCACAGCATGTTCTGCACTCCGGAAGAAGCCTCTTCCCAGCAGTACAAGACCTTCTGGCAGACGCTCAACCGGGGCGAGTTCGTTGCGAACCGCTTCAAGCGCATCGACAGCATGGGCCGGGACGTCTGGTTGGAAGCGACCTACAACCCCGTGTATGACACCGAAGGCAAGCTGTGCAAAGTCGTCAAGTTCGCCAGTGTGGTCAGCGACCAGGTTGCCCGTGAAGAGGAGGTGCGCGAGGCCGCGAGCATCGCTTATGACGTGTCCCGCAAGACCGACACCAGCGCCGAGCGCGGCGCTGTGGTGGTCAAGGATACGGTGGCAACCATGCAGCGCATCGCCGAGGAGGTCGAGTCGGCGACTCAGGGTATCGAGGCGCTAGGTCAGCAATCGCATCTGATCAGCTCCATCGTCCAGACCATTGGCGGCATCGCTGCACAAACCAACCTGCTGGCACTCAACGCCGCCATCGAAGCGGCACGCGCCGGTGAACAGGGACGCGGTTTTGCCGTGGTCGCCGACGAAGTTCGCCAGCTGGCCGGCCGCACCAGCGCCGCCACCGAAGAAATCGTCAGCGTGGTGCAGAAGAACCAGGCACTGGTGGACGAAGCGGTACGAGAGATGGCCAACAGCCGTGAGCAGGCAGCACAAGGCCTGTCCCTGGCCAACCAGGCCGGCGCCGTGATCGTCGAGATTCAGGACGGGGCCAAGCAGGTCGTCAGCGCAGTCGGGCGCTTTGCCAACGAATTGAATTAATCGCTTCGGCTAGAAGACCGGGATGCGCAGCGTGGTCCCTGCGCCCCCTGGTCCTTCGCTTGAGTACCGCCCGCATCCCATCGACCTGCCGACAGCCGGCGGGAGACAGGAATTCCAGGCACCACAGATTGCTTTCTGACCTGAGCTCGTCTCGGTGCGTTGTCACTTAGCGAAGTAGGCCTGCGCCATCTACCGAGGCAGAGCCATTTCCCAATCGCCGGTCACCTCGAAGCACCACTCGGCAATCCGCCGAAACTTTCAGGCCAGGCATCAGCCGTACTTACAGACCCCATTTTCACGTCTGGAGCATGTATGGCTTATCCGAAGATTCACGCGCAGAAACAAGACCGTTTGCCGGGGCTGGAAAGCGAGATGCAGCCGCCGGCGGAGTTCATCCGCGACAGCTACAAGGGCAGCGGGAAGCTGGCCGGCAAGGTCGCCTTGGTCAGCGGTGGTGACAGCGGCATCGGTCGCGCGGCAGCGGTGCACTTTGCCCGTGAAGGTGCCGATGTGGCGATCATGTATCTCGACGAACATGAAGACGCCCAAGATGCCAAGCGCATGATCGAAGCCGAAGGTAAGCGTTGCCTGCTGTTGCCCGGCGACATCCGCGATAGCAGCCACTGCACTGATGCGGTCGAACAGACGGTGAAGACATTCGGCCAGCTGGACGTGCTGGTAAACAATGCCGGCCGTCAGGAAGTGCAGACACGGCTCGAAGACATCACCGATGAGCAGTGGGAAAAGACCTTTGCCACCAACATCCACAGCTACTTCTACCTAACCCGTGCTGCACTGGCGCACCTGAAAGCCGGTGCGGCGATCATCAACACCACCTCGATCAACTCCTTTATCGGCAACCCGATGCTGGTGGACTACACCTCGACCAAGGGCGCCATCGACGGCTTCACCCGTGCCCTGTCGCAGCAACTGATCGAGCGCGACATCCGCGTGAACCAGATCGCGCCCGGTCCGATCTGGACACCACTGCAACCCGCCACCCTCGGCAAGCACGACCCCGAGTTGCTCGAGGACTTCGGCAGTCAGATGCCCATGGGCCGCTGCGGCCAACCTTCTGAGCTGGGTCCGGCGTACGTGTACTTGGCGTGCGAAGACTCGTCCTATGTCAGTGGCCAGACCATCCATATCAATGGTGGCAAGGTGCTGAACGGCTGAGCTCACTCTCGACCTGCCCATCGTGCCGTGCCGCGCTATCACCGCGGCCGGCCCATGCTGCGGCCATCCGAAGCATCGGGTTATGACCCGCTACGGAACCATCCTCCCGCTTCGCCCGCCCAATGCAGAACGGTACGCGATCACCGCACCGGTCGAGCCGCGCGCCACAATCACGAACCGCAGCCAGAGCTGCACACAAAGGTGAAGTCATGCCCCAGATCCTTCTCGCGGCGTTCGACCGCTACGCCGAAGCCGAGCAAGTCAAGACCGAACTCCTGAGCAAAGGTATCGCCGGCGACGCCATCCAGATTTCAGCTTCCTTCAACCCGGATAGCGTCGACAGCAGCCGCGTGGAAGTGGTGGGCGAAGAGCCGGGCGATGACGCCACGGCTGCCGAGAAGCTGGGAAGTTTCTTCCACAAGATTTTTGGTGACGATTCCAGCAAGCACGCAGGCCGCTATCCGGAAGCTGCCCGGCGTGGCTCGACAGTCGTGACTGTCACGCTGGATACCGATGCCGAGGTCGCCATGGTTGAGGACCTGATGGAGCGAAACGGCGCCATCGATATCGACGAGCGCAGCGCCAACTGGGGTGAAGAAGAAGCGACTCCAGTCACTGCCAGCACCGAAACTCTGACCACCGGCTACCCCGACGCCACATCCCTCAGCGTCGATGAACGCGAAGTGGACGGGACGGCCAGCGGAGATCGTGGCGCCGCAAACGGCTCGATTCCCGGCCGTGCGGAAAACGACAAGGCTGGACGGCGCGACAACACGGCCGGCCGGGTCCGGATTGTGCCGCGCTGAGAGCGGAGCGGCAATGCGCGGGTCAGCCTCATCCTTTCCAAGCACCGCGCTGACCTGGCAAGGCTGACCGCAACGCCGGCTCACGTTGGCGGAACAGATTCCCGGCCGGGGGAGAGCCGACCCTGCAGCGCCAGAGCATTAGCAATCGCCGCACCGCTGGCGGTGTTATCGAAAATGCACCAGTTAGTCGTACTTGCCTGCGTCTCCAGACGCACGGCCAAGCGGTCGAGCCAGTCATCGCCATAGGACGAGTAGTACATGCGCGGCGAGCCATGCAGGCGGTAATAACGGAAACCCTGCCAGCCGCCCGGTTCAGCTGCTTCCGCAAAGGGCGCCGGATCGGCCGCCACCCTAGCTATCCGTGCCTCGTGAAGCAGCGGCTCAGCATCGATCCAGCTCGGATGGCGAGGCTCGATTGCCACCGGCCCCGCGTAATCCTTTCTCAGAGCGTCGATAAACGCAGCGGCACTGGCCGGTTCGTAATCCAGCGACGGCGGCAATTGCACCAGCAGGCAGCCGAGCTTCTCTCCCAGGTGGCTGCACTCGTGCAGAAACTGTTTGAGCAAGCCTTCGCACTCAAGCAGACGCCGTTCATGGGTGATCTGCTTGGGGACCTTGACGCAGAAACGAAACCCGTTCGGCACGCTTTCGGCCCACTTGGCATAGGTCGCGGGTCGGTGGGAGCGATAGAACGAACTGTTGATCTCCACGCCGGGCAAACGACCCGCGTAACGCACTAGATGTGTTCCCCCTGCCGGAAACGCCGGCCATTGCTCGCGCGGCAGACTCCAGCCGGCGGTGCCAAGCAAAATGGGACTACTGATTGCCATAGGCTGGCCTTTCTGTGAAACGACGGTCTCTTGAAAAGACCACGCAGTGCGACCTTACGATCCGTTGCTACAGTGACCGCACCATGTAAATGCCAGAACCCGAAGCGCTGCGCCTGTGCGCCCGACACATGGCACTCTTCCGTACCGCTCGTATTGCGCGGCTCGATTGTCCAAACTTGCAGCACACCTGATCAGAGAGGCGTCGATCATGCGCAAGGCCGAAGCCAAACATCGCCACAGCTCCAGCCTTGAAAGGCTGCAACGCTTCCTTGGCTGGGCTACGGAACGTCATCCCGACTTCACACCGAAGAAAAATCATCAGGAAAAGTGGTTCAGCACCTACCTCGGCCACCAACCGCCGGAGATCGGCCGTGCGGCGCGGTTGTATTGGCTCGGGCTGGACCCGGTAACCGTCGAGGCGAACCTCGAGAACGCTGAACCAGCGAGCCTGATCGGACGCCTGCTGAACCGGGACGTGAACGACTTCAGCTGTACGGTGGATATTTTCGGCGTTGAAAAAACGCTGGATTGCGGCCCAGTGCAGAACCTGCTGGAGCCCGAGTTCGCGTTGCGCATCGACGAAAGCCGCTCTGTCGATGAGTTTGAACGCCATGTCTGCGCCGCAGTGGAGGCCCTGGTCCGAGATCGCCTGCATGTGCTGGAAAAGCCCTTCGCTGAGCTCAGCGACGAACAGAAGGCGCAATGTTTGGAGCGCCTGCCCGTCCGGCTGGCACGCCTGGATGATTTCGCGGCGCGCGCCGTCGATATCGTCAACGAGGTCAAGCATGAGCTGCGCTATGTCGTCGAGTTGCGCCACGGCGAGGTAGCGCTGGACATGCAGCGGCGCATTCCGGGCGGCCAGGGCCATGTGCTCAGCGACCGGGAAGTCGCCGAGCTCAAAGACGAAGACCGCGCGGCGATGAACGCCAAGTTCGAGATGATGATTGAGGAGGCGCAGGACTTCGACCTGCAGCTCCTCGGTGAGAAGCGACTGACCGAAGTCTTCATGATGGAGCCGAAAAAGCTGCGCCGGACCATCCGTTTCGCCCGCGAGGACAACCGCGAGAAGATGGCCTTCGCCGTGCTGCTGGAGAACAACCCGCGCTTCGTCCATTACCACAAGCTCTACGCTGCCAGGCGCATCACCCGCACCTGGACCGCCCTGCTCGGTCCGACCAACAGCGGCAAGACCTACCAGGCGATCCAGGCCATGACCGGCGTGACCCACGCCATCTACCTCTCACCACTGCGGCTGATGGCGCTGGAAAATCAGGAGCGTATCGAATCCATGGGCGTGCCCTGCTCGCTGGTCACCGGCGAGGAAGAGATCATCCGCGAGGGCGCCACCCACTACTGCTGCACCGTAGAGGAATTCGCCCGCTTCCGGCACGAGTCATGGGACGTGGTGGTGATCGACGAAGTACAGATGATGGCCGACTCGCAACGCGGCTGGGCCTGGGTCGATGCACTGGTCAGTGCGTACACCCAGGACCTGATCATGACCGGCCCGGAGCTTATCCAGCCGTCGCTGAAGACCCTGTGCGACCTGTGCGAAGACCAGCTGGTAATCAAGCGCACCAAACGCCTGTCGCCAGTCGATGTGGCCCGCCGCGCGACCAACCTAAAGCAGCTGGACGCCGGCTCGATGCTCGTCGCCTTCAGCCGCAGGACGGTACTGGAACTCAAGGCGATGCTGGAGATGACCGGCAAAAGCGTCTCGGTGGTCTACGGTGCGTTGTCGCCTGAAGTGCGCCGCGAGCAGGCGCGCCGCTTTCGCGAAGGCGAGGCGGACATCATGGTCGCGACCGACGCCGTGGGCATGGGCCTGAACATGCCAGCACATACGCTGTGTTTCTACACCGATGAAAAGTACGACGGCGTCCAGAATCGTCAGCTCAAGGTCCAGGAGGTCAAGCAGATCGGCGGCCGCGCCGGACGCTTCGGCCATCACGCCAGCGGGGTCATCACCGCCCTCGACGGGCAAACGCTGCAGTCGATCAAGCAGCTGTTCCACAGCGCCGACCAACCGGTCGACCTCTCTCAATTCCAGGTGCGGCCGTCCATCGAACACTTGCAGGCCATCGCCGAGCTGATGAACGAACCTAGCCTGCTGCGGGCCTGGTTGACCTTCAACCGCAACATCAACTACGGCGACGAATTCATTTCGATCTTGCCCGACGAACTGGCGGAGTGGATCAAGCTGATCGACGACCCCACTATCGATCTGCCGTTGCGCTGGATATTTGCCTGCACGCCAATCCGCGGCGGTCTCGACAGCCCGGCCGCCGTTTTCGCCCAGCAATGGCTGAAAAAGGTCGCGCAGGACAAAGAGATTCCATTGCCTCGACTGATCATCGATGCGGATCTCGCCACCCTGGAGAGTTCGCTTCACGTCATCGAAACCTACCTGCACCTGGCGCGTACGCTGCCGGCGTACTTCCCGGCGCTGGAGCAGGCCGAGGAGCATCGCAGTCTGCTCAATGGCGCCATCACCCGCGAGCTGTCGCGCCAGCGCAAGCCACGCAGTTCGGACCGCCGGCGCGGATCCGGCGATAACCGCAATTGCAAGGGCTGTGGCAAAGCCATGCCGATGGCTGCGCGCAAATTCAGGCTGTGTCAGAGCTGTTTTCGCGAGCAGCGCTAAGCGGTTCGTGGAGCACGGCGGCACGGCGGCACGGCAACTCAGCGCCCTCCTCACAACTCGATGCCTGCCCGTTGCGGGCATCGAGGCTGGCCAGCAGCGATTTCGGCCCTTAGGATGCCGCAATCTATAGCGTGACCGGGCTCTCCAGCGCCTCGTTACGACAGCGATCACCGCAAGCCATGGAGTCAGGGCCGATGTCGATCATCCTTCAGTTGCGCAGGCAACTGGCCGCGGCCACCAGCAAATTTGGCTGGGCCGCACTGTTACTCGCACTCTTGGTGCACGCCGGCGTGTCCTATCTCGGTTTGCGCCTGTTTGCCGAAGCGCCGCTCACCGAGTTGAAGACCTTTGTCTATTTCTATCTCACCACGGCATTGACCGTCGGTTACGGTGACTTTTCGCCACAAACCGCTGGCGGACGCATCTTTGTTTCCACCTGGCTGATGGTCGGCGGCATTGCGCTGCTGACTGCCATCATCGGCAAAACCACCAATTCCATAATCGCAGTCTGGAGGAAAGGCATGAAAGGCAAAGGGACGTTCGCCACCTGCACGGGCCATACCGTGGTGATCGGTTGGGAAGGCGAAATCAGCGAGCGCGTCGTCGAGCTGCTGCACGAGGACGAAACCTCGAATGACCACCTGATCGTCATCTGCGACACCCAGCTCGAAGAAAACCCGATGCCAGGCAAGACCGAGTTCATCCACGGCGAGAGCCTGTCGTCCCTGGCGCTGTTACAGCGCGCCGGGGTGAAAGGGGCCGAACGCACGCTGGTGCGCACCGGCTCGGATGACCTGACACTTGCAGTGGTGCTGACCATCAATCAGCTCAACCCGGTCGGCCATGTGGTTGCGCATTTCAGCAGCAGCGAGACGGCCCGTCTTGCCCGCAGCTACGCGCCAAAACTGGAGTGCACCTCCAGCATGGCCATCGAAATGCTGGTGCGTTCGTCGCAGGACCCAGGCTCCTCGGTGATCATCAACGAGTTGCTGAGCGTTGGCCAGGGCGCGACACAGTATCGGCTGCTGCTACCCGAGAGCTTCGAAAGCACCGTCGGCGCGCTATACAAGCAATTGAAAGACCGTCACAACGCAACGCTGATCGGCTATCGCGCCAAGGACCAGACCCAACCAATCATCAACCCGGGCAATGACGTCTCAGTGCGCGGCGGCGAGCTGTTCTACATCGCCGATGCCCGCCTCGCAGGGCTGGGAGACGCCAGCTGAGAATGGCGCAGCGCCGAACAGGCCTGCGCCGGTAGAACCAGCGGTGCTCGCCTTTCACCACAACGAGCTGAGCATCACGGTCATCCTGTAGACCCAACGAATCTGGACCTGCCCACGCTGACTCACCCGTTCGGTTATCGCCGAGCCCGGCTCCCTCGGTCTCGATCTTCTCGGGAATCAACCACGCCATCCCGGCTCTGATTTATACAGTCTGAGCAATCGGGAGGCACCATGAGCGACCCACACGATCTGCAACGATTCGTCGACGCCCAGCAATCGGTTTACGACCGCGCGCTGGCGGAACTGAAGGCCGGCCACAAACAAAGCCACTGGATGTGGTTCATCTTTCCGCAGATTGCGGGCCTCGGGCACAGCGACATGGCGCGTCGCTACGCGATCAAGGATGCGAACGAAGCCACGGCTTATGCACAGCACCCGCTGCTCGGGCCTCGCCTGGAAGAATGCGCAGAAGCGCTGCTCGCCCATGCGGAGCGTCCGGCACGGCAGATTCTCGGCTCGCCTGATGATATGAAGCTGCGCTCGAGCATGACGCTGTTCGCCGCCGTCGCGCCTGAGCCAACCGTATTCCAGGCGGTGCTCGACGCTTTCTTCGCGGCCGATCCCGACCCAGCCACGCTGTCGCGTCTGCAACGTTGAGCACGCGCGGAGACCAGGCGTCGTTAGATGGAGCGCAGCCAGTGCGGTAGGCTTCCCCCTTTCTGGCAGGTCCTCCGCCCTCAAACAGGTGCCCAGATGAATCTCTCGCTGTTCAGCCGTTACGCTTTTCTTGTCTTCTGCGTCGCCACTGCCGTGTTTTGCCTGCCCTTTCTGAATCACCCCTGGGTGTGGCCGTTGTTCATCGTCACCGCACTGCTCTCACTCATTGGCGTCCGCGATCTGCGCCAGTGCGAACATGCGGTGCGGCGCAATTACCCGATTCTCGGCAACATCCGCTACATGGTCGAAGGCATCCGTCCGGAGATTCGTCAGTATTTGCTCGAGAGCGATCAGGAACGCGTACCGTTTTCCCGCGCACAGCGCTCACTGGTCTATGCGCGAGCGAAGAATCAGGTAGATGACAAGCCCTTCGGCACCCTTATCGATGTTTATGAACCTGGATACGAATGCATCGGCCATTCGATCCGCACCGCAGCGGTCAGCGACCCCGAAACCTTTCGCGTGTCCATCGGCGGGCCACAGTGCAAGCAGCCCTACTCCGCATCGGTGTTCAATATTTCAGCGATGAGCTTCGGCTCGCTCAGCGGCAATGCCATTCAGGCACTGAACCGTGGTGCCAAGCTCGGCGGCTTCTATCACGACACGGGCGAGGGCAGCATCAGCACCTATCACCGCCAGCACGGCGGTGATCTGGTCTGGGAACTGGGCAGCGGATATTTCGGCTGCCGCACCGAGGGCGGCGCATTCGATCCGGAACGCTTTGCCGTTCAGGCACGGGACCCGCAGGTCAAGATGATCGAGATCAAACTCTCGCAAGGCGCCAAACCCGGGCATGGCGGCATTCTGCCAGGGCGCAAGGTCAATGCTGAAATCGCTTCCACTCGCGGCGTGCCGGAAGGCATTGATTGCATCTCCCCCGCAAGCCATAGCGCTTTCGGCACTCCCTTGGAGCTGATGGATTTCATCTCCCGGCTGCGCGAGCTGTCCGGTGGCAAGCCAGTCGGTTTCAAGCTGTGCATCGGTCATCCATGGGAGTTCGTCGGTATCGTCAAGGCGATGCTACAGAGCGGTATCTATCCGGATTTCATCGTGGTTGACGGCAAGGAAGGCGGTACGGGCGCGGCGCCGGTGGAGTTCACCAACCATATCGGTATGCCGCTGCGCGAAAGCCTGTTGTTCGTGCATAACGTGCTGGTCGGCTGCAACCTGCGCGAGCACATCCGCATCGGTGCTAGCGGCAAGATCGTCAGCGCTTTCGACATCACCAGCGTCCTGGCGATGGGCGCCGACTGGGTCAACTCTGCCCGCGGGTTTATGTTCGCGATTGGCTGCATCCAGTCGCAGCACTGCCACACCAATCGGTGCCCCACCGGTGTCGCCACCCAGGACCCGCTGCGTCAACGCGCGCTTGTCGTACCCGACAAGGCTGAACGGGTGTTCAGTTTTCACCGCAACACCGTGCACGCCCTGGCCGAACTGCTGGCAGCGGCCGGCCTCTCACACCCGGGTGAACTGGGCCCGCACCACCTGATCCGGCGAATCAGCTCGACCGAAATCAAGTTGTTCTCGCAGCTCTACTATTTCGTTCAGCCCGGTGCGCTGCTGGCGAAAAAGATCGACAGCGAATTCTTCGCCAGAATCTGGAGCATGGCCCAGGCCGACAGTTTCGAAGCCATGCCGCAAAAAACCGACCGTGGCGCAGCGCAGGTCGATGAGCCACTGATCAGCTAACCCCTCCAACCGGCGTCACCGCCAGCCTCCCAGTTTGTTGCGAGCTAACGGCATCGATGACCGCGCGATGCATTGGCTGCGAGGCGCCACCTACCAGCGCGCTCTAATCGGCCAGGGCGCCGCCAAGACCATCACCCGCCAGAATCCTGCCACTCATGACAGGCTCGGCGTGCTTTTGTCAGTTTTCCGCTGAAATGTTCAGCTTTTTACTTTGACAGCCCGAGATTTTGACTTTAAGTTTTCGATTCCGAACATTTCCGAACCCAGCGCAGTATTCGGATCATAAAAACAACAGCCCTACAAAGAGGTTCAGTGCATGAGTAACCCGTCCACCCCGACGCTTCGGGGGCAATGCATCGCCGAGTTTCTCGGCACCGCTCTTTTGATCTTCTTCGGTACCGGCTGCGTAGCTGCGCTCAAGCTCGGCGGTGCAGACCTAGGTCTCTGGGAAATAAGCATTATTTGGGGTGTCGGCGTCAGCATGGGTGTGTACCTTGCCGCCGGTGTATCAGGTGCGCATCTGAACCCTGCAGTCTCCATTGCACTCTGGCTGTTCGGCACCTTCGAACGTAACAAGGTCCCCGCCTACATCCTCGCCCAGACGGCGGGCGCCTTCTGCGCCGCTGCGTTGGTTTATGGTCTTTACAGCAGCCTGTTTTTCGATTTCGAACAGGCGCAGCACATAACCCGCGGCAGCGTCGCCAGCCTGCAGCTCGCATCGGTGTTTTCCACCTACCCGCACCCGTCGCTATCCATCGGCCAGGCGTTTCTGGTGGAAGTGGTGATTACCGCTATCCTGCTGGGGATGATCATGGCACTCACCGATGACGGTAACGGCCTGCCCCGCGGCCCCCTGGCGCCCCTGCTGATCGGTCTGCTAATTGCCGTGATTGGCGGCGCGATGGGTCCGCTGACCGGCTTTGCGATGAATCCAGCGCGGGATTTCGGACCGAAGCTGATGACATATTTCGCCGGTTGGGGCGAAGTCGCATTTACTGGCGGACGCGACATTCCGTATTTCCTGGTCCCGCTGCTCGCCCCGGTGCTGGGTGCCTGCATTGGTGCGGCCGGTTACAAGGCGCTGATCTGCAAACATCTGCCAGGGCTGGGAGGCGCTGCCTGCGCCGTCCCCGAGACTAAGCCCGAGGCCGAGTCCTTCACCAAACACGATGTCACTGCCCACGAAGCTCGTTAAGGAATCGACACCATGAGCAATCAGAACAACAAGCAATTCATCGTCGCCCTTGACCAGGGCACCACCAGCTCCCGCGCCATCGTGCTCGACCGCAACGCCAACGTGGTGACCATCGCTCAGCGCGAATTTGCACAGATCTACCCGCAACCAAGCTGGGTCGAGCATGATCCCATGGAAATCTGGGCGACCCAGAGCGGCGTGTTCGTCGAAGCGCTGGCCCAGGCCGGGATCACCAATGAACAAGTTGCCGCCATCGGCATCACTAACCAGCGCGAAACCACCATCGTCTGGGACAAGATCACAGGCCGGCCGATCTACAACGCCATCGTCTGGCAGAGCCGCCAGAGCACGCCTATCTGCGACCAGCTCAAGCGTGACGGCATGCAGGATCACATTCGCAAGACCACCGGCCTGGTCATCGACCCTTACTTCTCCGGCACCAAGATCAAGTGGATCCTGGACCATGTCGAAGGCAGCCGTGAACGCGCCCGTCGTGGCGAACTCTTGTTCGGCACCGTCGACTGCTGGCTGATCTGGAAGATGACCCAGGGCAAGGCACACGTGACCGATTACACCAACGCTTCGCGCACCATGCTCTACAACATCCACAAGCTGGACTGGGACCCGGTAATGCTGGAAACGCTGGATATCCCGCGTGAAATGCTGCCGGAGGTGCGGTCCTCGTCCGAGGTCTATGGCCACGCCTATCTAGGTTCCGGCCAAAGCACCGGCATCCCCATTGCCGGCATCGCAGGTGACCAGCAAGCGGCGCTGTTCGGCCAGATGTGCGTCGAGCCGGGCCAGGCGAAGAACACCTACGGCACCGGCTGCTTCCTACTGATGAACACCGGGACCAAGGCCGTGCAGTCCGAACATGGCTTGCTCACCACCATTGCCTGCGGACCGAAAGGCGAAGTGAACTATGCACTGGAAGGCGCCATCTTCAACGGCGGCTCCACGGTGCAGTGGCTGCGCGACGAGTTGAAGGTGATCAACGATTCGCTGGATTCGGAATACTTCGCCACCAAGGTTCAGGACAGCAATGGCGTCTACCTCGTACCGGCATTCACCGGCCTTGGCGCGCCCTACTGGGACCCACGCGCCCGTGGCGCACTGTTCGGTCTGACGCGGGGTGTAAAGGTCGACCACATCATCCGCGCCGCGCTCGAATCCATCGCCTACCAGACCCGCGACGTACTCGATGCCATGCAGCAGGATGCCGGCGAGCGCCTGCGCTCACTGCGCGTGGATGGCGGCGCAGTGGCGAACAACTTCCTCATGCAGTTCCAGGCCGACCTGCTCGGCACCCAGGTCGAGCGCCCGGAAATGAAGGAAACCACCGCCCTTGGTGCCGCCTACCTAGCCGGTCTGGCGACTGGATTCTGGAGCAGCCTGGATGAGTTGCGCAGCAAGGCCACTATCGAGCGCGTGTTCGAACCCGCCTGCGACGACGAGAAGCGTGAAGCCCTCTACAAGGGCTGGAAGAAGGCGGTTGGACGCACCCGCGACTGGGAAGAGGAATAAGCCCCAACGCACAAGCCCCCCTGTCATCGCGCCCGGCCCGGTCCTGAACCGCGCCGGGCGCGCTTATTCGCAAACGAACAATTCTTTAATCAAACCCCAGACTGCGGCATCCTTCACGGCATATCGATAAGAAGGAAGCCTCCATGAGTCTGGCCCCACGACAGCAGAGCATTCTCGACCTGGTCCGCGAGCGCGGCTACGTCAGCATCGAAGAGCTGGCGCAACAGTTTGCGGTGACGCCCCAGACCATTCGCCGTGACATCAACCAGCTCGGTGAGGCAGGCCTGCTGCGCCGCTACCACGGTGGTGCCGCCCACGACTCCAGCGTACAGAACACCGCCTATACCCAGCGAGCCCGGCAGATGCGCGACGAGAAACGGCGCATCGCCGACGCCATGGCCGCACACATCCCTGACCAGGCGTCGCTGTTCATCAACATCGGCACCACCACCGAAGCCATTGCTCACGCCCTGCTCAACCACCGCGACCTCAAGGTGATCACCAACAACCTGCACGTGGCGAGCATTCTCAGCCCCAAGGAAGACTTCGACGTGCTGATCGCCGGCGGCAACGTGCGCAGCGACGGCGGCGTGGTCGGTCAGGCCACCGCGGACTTCATCGGGCAGTTCAAGGTCGACTATGCGCTGATCGGCATCAGCGGAATCGATGAAGACGGTACCCTCCTGGACTTCGATTACCAGGAGGTCCGGGTCTCACAAGCCATCATTCACAACGCGCGGAAAGTCTTTCTCGCTGCAGATTCGAGCAAGTTCGGCCGCAGCGCCATGACCCGCCTCGGCTCGCTTGAACAGATCGATATGTTGTTTACTGAAGCTCAACCACCGGAAGCCTTTCTGGCCTTGCTGGCGCAGCATGATGTGAAGCTGGAAGTCACTAACTGAGCCACTCTTCAAGGGCGGGCCGGTGCAGTACCGAAACCCGCCGTGCCCCCGGCCAGCAATGTTCACGCCTCGCCTGCGCCCCGCATCCCCAGGCCCGAACTCAAGCTAGACGACAATTTCACCTAGCGCTGAGCATTCGCTAACACCTGCAAACAGCGCCTCCTTCACGGTGGGCTGAAGCCCACCCTACCTTCGTGAATCACAATCACCTCCCGCAGTCGCTGCGGTCAAAGGGGCGCATGCCAGCTGAAACTGCTGGTCAATGATGGAATGCCAGCACCAATTAGCAGTTCGTATAGGTTCGATTATTTTCTTTTGATATAAGAAATGAACTTCCACTGTAGAGAGGCAAGCCCATCTGCGCTAGGATGTTCATATTCGAAAATAAATGTTCGTTCTTGAGGAGGATGCCGTGAGCGAAACCGTCTCCGAGCTGTACGACATTGCCGTGATAGGCGGTGGGATCAATGGTGTGGGTATCGCTGCGGATGCAGCCGGTCGGGGCTTGTCGGTGTTCCTCTGCGAGCGCGACGACCTGGCCAGTCATACGTCCTCAGCTAGCAGCAAGCTCATCCACGGCGGCCTGCGCTACCTTGAGCATTATGAATTTCGCCTGGTTCGTGAGGCACTCGCCGAACGCGAAGTGCTTTTGGCCAAAGCGCCCCACATCGTTAAACCGATGCGTTTCGTACTGCCGCATCGCCCTCACCTGCGTCCGGCCTGGATGATCCGGGCCGGACTGTTCCTGTACGACAACCTGGGTAAGCGCGAAAAGCTCCCGGCGTCGCGGGGGTTGCGCTTCGGCCCGGAGAGCCCGCTCAAAGCCGAGATCAAGCGCGGTTTCGAATATTCCGATTGCTGGGTCGACGATGCGCGACTGGTGGTGCTGAACGCCATGGCCGCGCGCGAGAAAGGCGCGCACATCCACACCCGGACCCAGTGCCTGAGCGCCAAGCGTGCCGCCGGCATCTGGCACGTCGAGTTGCAGCGACAGGACGGCACACGTTTTTCCTTACGCGCCAAGGCACTGGTCAATGCGGCAGGTCCTTGGGTAGCGCAGTTCATCGGTGACAAGCTGCAGCAGCGTTCGCCCTACGGCATCCGGCTGATTCAGGGCAGCCACATCATCGTGCCCAAACTGTACGAAGGCGAGCAGGCGTACATCATGCAGAACGAGGATCGGCGCATCGTCTTTGCCATCCCGTATCTCGACCGTTACACCATGATTGGCACGACCGATCGCGAGTACCGTGGCGACCCTGCCACAGTCAGCATCAGCGAAGAAGAAATCGCCTATTTGCTGGGTGTCGCCAACACGCACTTTCGCAAGCAGCTTGAGGCCAAGGACATCCTGCACAGTTTTGCAGGGGTCAGGCCCCTGTGTGATGACGAATCGGACAACCCCTCCGCCGTCACCCGTGACTACACATTGTCGCTGTCGGCAGAAGAAAAGCAGGCGCCGCTGCTTTCGGTTTTCGGCGGCAAATTGACCACCTACCGCAAGCTGGCCGAGTCGGCGATGGCTCAACTCAAGCCCTACTTCCCCCGCATGGGCGAAAGTTGGACTGCCAGTGTCCCGCTGCCCGGCGGCGAAGGCATGAGCACGGCCGAGGCGCTCGCTGCAAAGCTGATGGCCGAGATCAGAGGCATTGATCGACCGCTCGCCAAACGCTGGGCAACCCTCTATGGCAATCGGGTTTGGCGCATGCTCGGCGATGCCCGCTCGCTCGATGCGCTAGGAGAGAACTTCGGCCAGCATCTATATGCACAGGAAGTTGATTATTTGCGCCGCGAAGAGTGGGCCACTCAGGTCGACGATATCCTCTGGCGCCGGAGCAAACTTGGCCTGGCATTCACCGCGGATGAACTGACCTGCCTGCAGCACTACTTGCAAGCGCACGTGAGCAGGACGACCGACGTAGACGCGGCCTGACGGCCGCGACGTTTCGGATCGCCGCCGATTGCGGTAGGCTCAGCGACTTCTCAAGACGGAGTAACACCCCATGGCCCGAGCCACTGCCCGCCACATCCTGGTTCCCACTGAAGAAAAGTGCAACGAGCTGAAAGCTGCCATCGAAGGTGGCGCCGATTTCGCTCAGGTTGCCAAGGACAATTCCACCTGCCCGTCGAGCCGCCAGGGCGGTGACCTGGGTTCGTTCGGACCTGGCCAGATGGTCAAGGAATTCGACACCGTTGTGTTCAGCGCCCCGCTGAACCAAGTGCAAGGTCCGGTGAAGACCCAGTTCGGTTATCACCTGCTGGAAGTGACCAGCCGCCAGGACTGATCCTGCTGTCCCCGCGCATCTTGCGCGGGGACGCCCAGGCCGCTCAGCCATCGATGCGCCGAGCGACCCTCTTCCAAGCCGTACCTCCCCGCTTCATCGTGAGTCCGATCACGCCTCCAGACGGAAACGACCAGTCAGAGCTTTGAGCCCGTTCATGCTCTGCATGATGGTGTTGCCAGAAGCCGCGGTGTCGTGGGTGGCGCTGGCCGCCTGATCGGCTACCTGAGCGATACGGGTCAGCGACTGGTTCATGTCCTCGGCAACCTGTGACTGCTCCTCGGCCGCCGTCGCGATCTGGTTGGTCATGCCGCGAATGGTCTGCACCGCACCAACGATCTCGCCCAAGGCATGCTGCGCCGCTTCGATCTGGGTAAGCGTCGTCGAGCTGCTCTGGCGTGAAGCATCCATGGCATCGCCGGCACGGGTGGCCTGGCTCTGCAGACGCTCGACCAGGACGCTGACCTCCTTGGCCGAATCCTGAGTGCGACTGGCCAGACTGCGTACCTCGTCTGCAACCACGGCAAAGCCGCGGCCCTGTTCGCCTGCCCGCGCTGCTTCGATGGCGGCGTTGAGCGCCAGCAGATTGGTCTGCTCGGCGATGCCGCTGATCACGTTGAGCACCTTGCCGATCTCGTGGCTGTCCTGCACCAGCTGCTGCATCACACCGGCCAACCCGTCGACATGGCCGGTCAAGGCGCGGATGGCAGTGACCGATTCGTTCATCACCGCATTACCAGCGCTGGTTTCCTGCTCGGCGAGATCCGCCGCACTGGCCGCTTCGACGGTGCTTCGCGCCACTTCCTGCGAGGTGGCGAGCATCTCGTTCATGGCGGTGGCGACTTGATCAATCTCGGCCTGCTGCGCCTCGACGTTGCGCGCACTGTCGCCTGCCAGATTTGCCATACGCACGCACTGTCCATCGGCTTCATCGGCGGCCTGACGCACGCCACGAATCATCTCGCCGACCTGCACCAGCAGGCGGTTATACGCAAGGGTGATCATGCCAATTTCGTCGTCAGCATGGCGCACCTGCAGCGGGGCGGAGAAGTCACCCTGACTGACCTTTTCCAACCGACTGCGGAGCTCATCGACCTGCAGCATCAGCCAGTTCATGCCGGCGATTCTTCCGAGAATTACCAGAAACAGAATGCACAGCGTCGAGGCCATGGCGACCCAAAGTTGCTGTGAAGCACTGCGATTGGCCTCGGCGGAAATCAGCGACACCACCTCGTTGGACGCTGCGAGAATTTCGTTGGCATCTGCGGCGACCGCTTTCAGATCAGCGCTCTGGCCGGCCGCCAGCGCCTGCACGGCGGGACGATAGCGTTGCCATATCTGGTCAACACGCTGCAGATGGGGCTTGGCACTGGCCAGTTCTACCGGGGCGACGCCCTGGCTGCCGTCGCCGTTGAGCAGCAAACGGTGCGACTGTTCGAAGCGCTGAATGGTCTTCTCCACGTCTGCAGGCCCACCGATGCCCTGGGAAGCCAACAACGCCTCTTTCATCATTTTCTGGCTGAGCATGCGCTGGGCGCCGGCCATGTCGATCTGGCTGGCGTCCTTGCTGGACATGAACAGCACCCCAGCGGTCAGGGCCGCGCAAAGAAAGATCAGGCTGTAGGAAAAGAAGAACTGGTGGTTGATGGTACGCAGACCCAATCCGCGCAATACAGACTGGATGACGTTCGCCAAAGTGCTGGTCATAGGTGTATCCAACTACAGGGAAGGTAAAGCGCTGCCATCACTCGACGGCGTCGCAGTTACCCACTTCTCGGCTGTAACAGAGGCAACTTGATAGCCGTCGATCACCTTTCTGAAAGTCCCGTCATACGGGCGTTTGATCCATTTCAGGACACTCATGAGACAAGTCCCCACGCACTGATCCAGATCAATTAAACAGCTTCAAATAGACACATTTTTGGCCGACCGAACGCCGTATAACGACTATGGTCAGGTAATGGCAGGGCGACTTGTCTGGCACCCATTTTCTTCATTGAGGACTCGTCATGTTTCATGTAACCCGCATTGGTGACAATCGCATCGACGTGGATTTCTCCGGCAAACTCGACAGCAGCGAGATGCGCTTCGCACTCGACGAACTGATGCGAAAATCAGAGGGCATCAGCCACGGCCAAATGCTCTATCGCATTGGTGATTTCGATATACCGACCCTGGGCGCGATGGGTGTCGAACTGGCGCGAATCCCCCAACTGTTTCGCTTCATCCGCCGCTTCGATCGCTGCGCGGTGGTGTCCAACAAGGACTGGCTGCGCAGAGCCAGCGAGATCGAGGGTGCGCTGTTCCCCGGCCTGGCCATCAAGGCCTTCGACGAGAACCAGAACACCGAAGCGCATAACTGGCTTGAGAGCCAGAACTGACCACGCTTTCCCGACAGCCCGCTAGCGGGGCGTACCAAACACCTGGGTCCAGTAGCTGCCGGCGGCGCTGGACTTGTCGATAGCGTAGGCCGCGCCCATCTCGGTGAAATCCGGGTTCATAATGTTGCTGCAATGCCCGGGGCTGGCCAACCAACCCGCCATGACCTGATCTGCCGCCCCCTGCCCCGCCGCGATGTTCTCGCCGATACGCTCCCAGCTGTACCCGGCACGGTTGGCGCGGTCACTGACCATGCTGCCATCCGGCGCCCGATGGCTGAAGAAGTCCTGTTTGGCCATATCGCGGCTGTGCGCCAGGGCAGCATCGGCCAGCTCGCCGTTCCAGCTCAACGCCGGTGCCGCCTCGAAGGCCCGACTACCGCAGTTGCGCGGCTGCGCCCTCGCTTCATTGACCCTCTGCAGAATGTTCTTGCCAACCTGTTGCCAGTCGCCAAGGTCGGGCGAAAGCAGTGGCTTGGCCAGCAGCACCTGCCAGGTGTTGCCCTGGCGCGACACCCCGATTTCGGCAAACTCATGGCTACGCAGGGGTGCGCAATATCGCTGCTTGAGGGCTTGCATGGCGCTTTGTGCATCCCCCGGCCCTGAGACCGAGATGGCTTGCAGTTTGGATGGCCTATAACCGCCATCCTGCAACGCTTGCTGCAACTGCGCCCCGCTGGTGGCGGGTGCCACGGCCAGCGCAGCATTGGGCGCCAGTGGCCCGACCGCCTGGGCTTCGCCACTTCCGCAGGCTTCCTCGGCCTCACGAAATTCATTGATCAAGCCGATCAAGGGGCCGGATTCCTGCGCATGCGCCGGGCACGCCAGGCTCGTTGCCAGGATCAGCAGGGCGCCAGCCGCCACACGGGTTGGCGCACCGCCTGCTGAGGATGTGGTTGGAGTCTTGATAAGCGGGGTCATGGGTCACCTGTCTGTCTGCGATTAAAGATGCTGACCACGATCCGTCGCGGGCGATCCGCTCCGGCACACCGCCAAACTTGTAAGGTCGTCTAAGACCACAACCAGGCGGCGAAGATGCGATGATGCACAGCGCTGCCCAACCCCGACCCGCCCCCTGACCACACTCATGACCCTTTCTGATTTCCTGCTGTTTGCCCTGCCGGCGATCTTCCTCACCGGCCTGTCCAAAGGCGGCTTCGGTGGCGCCCTGGGCGGCATCGCCGTACCGCTGCTGGCGCTGGCGATATCGCCGAAACAAGCTGCCGCAGTAATGCTGCCGATTCTCTGTCTGGCTGATGTCATGGGCCTCAAGGCTTACGTCGGCCACTGGGACAAGGCGAACCTGAAGGTGATGATGCCGGGCGCGTTGATTGGCATTGCGCTGGGCTCGCTGACCTTCGGCATGCTCGACGAACGCATGATCGGCCTGATGATGGGCGCAATCGCTGTTGGCTTCGTACTGCTGGGGCTGATCACCAATAACGACAAGCCGCGACCGCTGCAACGCGGTCGCGGCACGCTGCTTTCCTCTATTGCCGGCTTCACCAGTTTCGTCGCACACGCCGGCGGGCCGCCGATCATGATGCACCTGCTGCCGCAGCAGCTGGACAAGCTGCGCTACGTGGCAACCATCAACCTTTTCTTCCTGATGACCAATGCGATCAAGCTGATTCCCTACGCCGCGCTCGGCCAGTTCAGCCGCGAAAACCTGCTGCTCAGCCTGACGCTGGCGCCGGTAGTGCCGTTCGGCGTCTGGGCCGGGCTTTGGCTACACAAGCGCATCGACCACAAATTGTTCTACCGGATCGCTCGCCTTGGGATGCTCCTGGCCGGGTTGCAGTTGATCTACAAAAGCCTCTGAAACGCGCACCAGGCACGACCGGCCGCCCGGTTTTCTGAACGTTCGCACCACTGCCCAGTCGGATTTAGTGAACCCACTGCAAAGGAGTCATCCTCATGCTGAAGTTTCTGGGCAGCACAGTAGGCATCATCTTTCTGATCGGTCTGTTGGTCGTGATCGGCTTGTTCGCGCTGATTTTCTAACGCCAACGAAAGACGATTGCATTGCAACCACGGTGCCTCGGTACGCACAACGGCACGTTGCAAGATTCACTGACAGGCCGCCGTCACCCGGCGGCCTGTTCGTATCCGGCCCCTGCCCTTCGAATGCTGATGATCGCCATGTCTTCTCGCCTCGCTAACCCGTTTCCTGCCCTGCTACGTCCGCTCGCCCTGCTGATGCTGCTCTGCATGTCTATGCTGCCGACGATTCACGTATGGGCGCAGGAGGGCGTGGCGACGGTGCGCCTGGATGGCCGCGCGCTGTTCCGTATCGGCCCCAGTGAAGAACTCGAAGCGCGACCACGGGCACGGCAAATCGAACGGCAACTGGCAGCCGTGCTGGAAACGCCCAAAGGCATCACACGGGCGCGTATCGAGCCAACTGAATCCGAGGAGGATGAGGGGCTGCAGATCAGCGTAGCCGGACGACCGCTGATGGTGGTCTCGCCGGCCGATGCCGAAGCCAACGGCCAGCCGCTCGACCGACTGGCCCGCGACTGGGCAGCGATATTCGACCGGGCTCTGGCAACGGCTGCCAAACGCCGGGACTCGGACCGTGGGCGGTTCTTGACCTCGGTGCAGTCCAGCGTCGAAAACGCCTTTGCTCGTCTGGTCGAATCCGCGGTCAATATCATTCCGCGGGTACTGGCCGCCCTGCTGGTCCTGCTGTTGTTCTGGGGGCTGGCCACCGGCGTACGCGCGCTGATGAAGAAAATCGTGCGTCGCCTGGCGAATGATCTGACCGTCGAGAATTTAGTCCGGCAGGTGAGCTACTACGCGGTCTGGGTGCTCGGCATCATCGTCGCAGCGAGTGCTTTTGGCCTGGAGCCCAGCACCCTGGCCACCGGCCTTGGCCTGACCAGTCTGGCGCTGGGTTTTGCGCTCAAGGACATTCTCTCCAACTTCGTCAGTGGGCTGCTGATCCTGACGCTGCGGCCGTTCCAGCTGGGCGATCAGATCATCATCGGCGAGACCGAGGGCAGCGTGGAGCGCATCGAGCTGCGCGCCACCCAGATCCGCACCTATGACGGACGCCGCGTACTGGTCCCCAACGCCGAGACCTTCACCTCGCGTGTCACCAACAACACGGCGGCGCCAGTCCGCCGCGGAAAGGTGGTCTGCAAGCTGTATTACGGCATCGACATCGAAGCCATCAGCGCCGTGATGCGTGACGCCGCCCAGCAGACGCCCGGTGTACTGGCGACTCCGCACGCCGAAGTCCTGCTGATCGATCTGGGCGACAGCCAGCTGGTCTTCGATGTGCTGTTCTGGTGCGACTCGCGCCGCTCGGATTTCGTGACCACCGCCTCGGAGGTACGCAAGGCCCTGGTCGCAGAGCTGCTCAACGCGGGAATCACGTTGCCAGATCAGGCGAGGCAGCACATCGTGGTACATACGCCGAAAAGCTGATCGCGGCTCCTCGTGCCGTCGAGCGCTGCTGCATAACCGCTTGAAGACATGGCAGGCGCAGCCCCAGGCGCTCGCGCTCCCGAGCGCCGCCAAGACCTGATTTCGTTACAGGCACGAACCGAAACGGGCGATGAACCGGAACCGCATCAGCTAACCGCGGTCGAGTGTAGGTCGGCGCGCTATACCGCGGCGCAGACGGTGCACGAGCCAAAAGGTCAAACTGAATGAGGCAGTTCCTGCAAAACGCGGTGCTGGTAGGCGCCCTGTCGCTGTTACTGGCGGCCTGCTCCGATGACGAACAAGGCCAACAACCGGCACCACCACCGCCCGAGGTGGAAGTCATGACGGTCGACCCTCGGCCGATCCCCAACATCATCGAGCTTCCAGGGCGGGTCCAGGCTGTGCGCATTGCTGAGATCCGCGCCCGGGTCAACGGCATCATCCAGAAGCGGTTGTATGAGGAAGGCACCGACGTCGAGGTCGGCACGCCGCTGTTCCAGATCGATCCGCGAGAAATGCGCGCCAGTTTGAAGGCCGCCAAAGCCGCGTTGGAGCGCGCTGAAGCAACAGCCCTGAACGCCGCTCAGGATGTCAGGCGCTACAAAGGCCTGGTCGCCAAGCAGGCCATCAGCCAGCAGGAATATGACACCGCGCAGGCCACCTTGCGCACCGCCAAGGCGGACGTGTCTCAAGCCGAGGCTAACGTCCAGTCGGCTGAGCTCGATCTGGAATACACCACGGTCGAGTCCCCCATTGAAGGCCGGGCAGGCCGCGCCCAGGTCACCGAAGGCGCGCTAGTCAGCGCCAGCGAGGGCACCCTGCTGACCACCGTGGAGCAGTTCGATCCGGTGTATGTGAACTTTGCCCAGTCCAGCTCCGATCTGCTGCAGATTCGTGCACGGCTTGCCTCCGGCGCGCTGAAGCTGCCTGACGACGGCCGTGTCGAGGTAAAGCTGATCCTCGAAAATGGCGCCGAATACCCGCATCCCGGTTACGTCAACTTCTACGCCATGAGCATCGACGAAACCACCGGCACCGTGGCCGTGCGTGCCGAATTCCCTAACCCGGACCGCCTGCTCCTGCCCGGTCAGTTCGTCCGGGCCCGGATGAATGCCGGCACCCGTCCGAACGGCGTACTGATTCCGCAGCGCGCCGTCATGGTCAATGACCAGGCGGCGCGGGTGCTGCTGGTGGGTGAGGACGACAAGGTCGCCTCGCGCGAAGTCGAACTGGGCGAGCTGCAGGGCAGCGACTGGGTCATTCGTGATGGCCTCAAGGCTGGAGACACAGTGATCGTCGAAGGCGGTGGCAGCGTCCGCAACGGCGCAGCTGTGCGAACCACCCCCTTCCAACGTGAGGAGCCGCCGGAACCAACCGAGCCGTCGACCACCTCAGAGTCCGCACGATGACGCCTGCGTTCTTCATCCGTCGGCCGGTATTTGCCTGGGTCATCGCGCTGGGAATCTTGCTAGGCGGTGTGCTGGCCCTGCGTTCGCTGCCCGTCGAGCAGTACCCGAGCATCGCGCCACCAGCGCTGCGCATCGGCGTTACCTATCCCGGTGCTGACGCGTCGGTGCTCGAAACCAACGTGACCCAGGTGATCGAACAAGAGCTGAACGGCGTCGAGGGTTTCCTCTACATGGATTCCTCGAGCCGCTCCAACGGTAGCGCCTCGATCGAGCTGACGTTCGAGGCCGGCACCGACATCGATATCGCCCAGATGGAAGTGCAGAACCGCCTGAGCCGGGTCGAGCAGCGCCTGCCGGAGGAGGTTCGCCGGCAGGGTATCCAGGTGTTCCAGGCATCGCGGGACTTCCTGCTTATCATCTCGCTGTTCTCCGAGAACGGCACCATGAGCACGCTGGAGCTGGGCCACTTCGCCACCACCCGCGTGCTCGACGAATTGCGCCGCGTGCAGGGCGTCGGCGATATCCGCGAGTTCTACACAGCCTATGCCATGCGCATCTGGCTCAATCCGGACCGCCTCGCCAGCTTCGGCCTATCCGCCGCCGACGTGCTGGCTGCGGTTCAGGAGCAGAACAGCCAATCGGCCGGCGGCGCCCTCGGCGATCTGCCACTGGCTGAAGGCATCGAGATCAACGCACCGCTGGAAACCCGTGGTCGCTTCAGTACGCCGGAGGAGTTTGCCTCGATCATCCTGCGCGCGACGCCGGACGGCTCGGCGATACGGCTGCGAGATGTGGCTCGGGTCGAGCTCGGCGCACAGAACTACACCTCGCGTAGCGAGCTCAATGGCCAGCCTGCCGCGGGGCTCGCCGTGCAGCTGTCCCCCGGCGCGAACGCGCTGGACACGGCGGCAGCAGTCAAACAGCGGATGCGCGAACTGGCCGAAGGCTTTCCCGAAGACATCGCCTGGACGGTGCCATTCGACTCGACGCCGTTCATCTCATCTTCGATCCAGCAGGTGGTGGTCACCCTGCTCCAGGCGATGGCGCTGGTGGTGCTGGTGATGCTGCTGTTCCTGCAGAACTGGCGCACCACGGTGATTCCCACCATCGTCATTCCAATCACCCTGGCAGGCACCTGCCTCGGACTCTGGATAGCCGGATTTTCGATCAACCTGCTGAGCCTGTTCGGCATGGTTTTGGCGATCGGCACCCTGGTGGACGATGCCATCGTGGTGGTGGAGAACGTCAAACGGCTCATGGACGAAGAGCAGCTGCCGCCCTATCAGGCCACGGTGAAAGCCATGGAGCAGGTCACCGCGCCGATCATCGGCACGACCCTGGCGCTGATCGCCGTGTTTGTGCCGCTGGCGTTCTTTCCGGGTTCAACCGGCGGCATCTACCGCCAGTTCGCCGTGACGCTGTCGATTGCCGTGGCCACCTCGACGGTGCTGGCGCTGGTGCTGACCCCTGCGCTCTGCGCAGCGCTGCTCAAACCGAGCCAACCGGATGACGGCAAGCCCGGTCTGAGTCAGCGGATCTTCGGTCCGTTCAACCGCTGGATGGAACGCACCACCGACCGTTACCACCATGCAGTCGGCGGCATGCTCGCCCGGCCCCTCTGGTTTCTATTGGCATTTGTCGGCTTGCTGGCGCTGACGGCCTTTCTTTACCTGCGGATGCCCAGCGCCTTCCTGCCCGACGAAGACCAGGGATCTTTGATGACGGTGATCCAAGCGCCAGCCGGCGCGACGATCGAGCGCACCGAGGAAGCCGTCGAGCAGGTCAAGGCGTTCTACGCCGAACATCCATTGGTCGAGGACGCGATCACGGTCTACGGCTTCAGCTTTTTCGGCCAGGGCCAGGCGCACGCGATGTCCTTTGTACGGCTGATCCCCTGGGACCAGCGCACCGAAGACGGCAGCTCTGCCCAGGCGCTGGTGCGCGAAGCCATGGGGCGCTTCTCGCAGATCAAGGAAGCCCGGGTGTTCGCCCTGAATCCCCCCTCGATCCCCGGACTGGGTGTGGCCGGTGGCTTTACCTTCAAGCTCGAAGACCGTGGCGGCGCGGGTTACCAGGCGCTGCTCAACGCCCGCAATCAGTTACTGGGCAAGGCCAGCGAAAGCCCTGTGCTCCAGAACGTGCGACCTGAAGGCGCCGATGACGCGCCGCGCCTGCGGGTCAACATCGACCGCATCAAGGCACGGGCGCTGGGGCTTTCGATCAATGAGGTCAATGCAACGCTGGCGATCGCCTTCGGCAGTGCCTATGCCAACGACTTCAACCGTGACGGTCGCGTCCTGCAGGTGCTATTGCAGGCCGAGGCGCCCTATCGCATGACGCCACAGGATGTGCTCGATCTGAAAGTGATCAACGATCAGGGCGAGAGCGTGCCATTTGGCGCCTTCACTACGGTGGACTGGACCGAAGGGCCGACCCAGTTGCAGCGTTACAACGGCTACCCGGCACTGACCCTGTCCGGCAGCGCCGCGCCCGGGTCGACTACCGGTGAAGCGATGACCGAGATGGAGCGGCTGGCATCCGAGCTGCCAGGCAGCTTCAGCTATGAGTGGACCGGCGCATCGCTGGAGGAACAGCAGGCCTCCGGGCAGGTCGGTCTGTTGCTGGGGCTGTCGCTGCTGGTGGTGCTGATGGTCCTGGCCGCGCTGTATGAAAGCTGGACGGTGCCCATCGCGGTGTTGCTGGTGGTGCCATTCGGCGCGCTGGGCGCCGTGCTGTTTGCGATGATTCGCGACCTGCCGGCGGATGTCTACTTCAACGTCGGCCTGGTGACCATCATCGGCCTGTCGGCGAAGAACGCGATTCTCATCGTGGAGTTCGCCATCGAAGAAGAAGGGCACGGCAAGAACCTGACCGATGCTGTGATGAACGCAGTGCGCCTGCGTTTCCGTCCAATCCTGATGACTTCGCTGACCTTCATTCTCGGCATGCTGCCGCTGGTCCTGTCGACCGGCGCCGGCGCGGCGGGTCGGGTTGCGGTGGGTACCGGCGTGATGGGTGGCATGATCGTCGCCACCCTGCTCGGGTTGTTCTACATCCCTCTGTTTTATCTGTCTGTGCGTCGCTGGCTGACCAAGCGTCGACCACCGAGTGCTGAAGACAAGGCGCACCCAGTCGAGGAAAAGGAGGCGCCGGACAATGCCTGACCCGCGGTTGAAATTTGCGCCCCTACTCATGGCCGGTTTGCTTGCTGGCTGCCAGCTCGCGCCGCCCCATGAACAGCCGCCCTCCCCCAACGCTGCGCAGTATCCGGCTGAATACCGACCGATGGACGGTGAGGTGCTAGCCAGCGAGATCGGCTGGCGCGAGTTCCTGGAAGATCCACGCCTTGAGCTGTACATCGAAACGGCCCTGCAGCGGAATCGCGACCTGCAGATCGCCGTGGCCCGAATCGAAGAAGCCCGCGGCCAGTTCGGCGTGCAAGGTGCCGACCGCTACCCGACGCTGGCTGCAACGGCCGATGCCAGCCGCGGCCGCTTTCCCATCGGCAGCGCTGGTGCGGCAGGCGGCGCTTCCTCGAGAGCCGCCGGTAGTTCGAGCAGCCAGATCACCGAGCAATTCTCGGTAGGGCTGGGCATCTCCGCGTTCGAACTCGACTTCTGGGGGCGGGTACGCAACCTCACCGAGGCTGCGCGTACTCAATACCTCGCGACGGTCGAGGCGCAACGCGCCTTCCGGTTGTCATTGATTGCAGATGTGGCCTCGACCTACCTCGCCGTCCGCGGCGCTGAGGCGCGCATCGATCTGGCCGAAGCGACGCTGCAGAGTCGCCGCGATGGCCTGCGTATCGCTCGCGTGCGCTTTGAGGCGGGGATCACCTCGGCGCTGGATCTGAACCAGGCGCAGGCGTTGCTGACCCAGGCCAAGACCGAGCTGGCCAGCCTGCACCTGATTCGTGCCGAGCAGAGTAACTATCTCACCCAGCTGCTAGGCGGGCCGCTGCAGCAGCCATTGCCGGCGCCGCTACCGCTGGCCGAACAGATTGAACCGCTGCGGCTGGATGCCGGGCTGCCATCTGAACTGCTTCTGGTAAGGCCGGACATTCTAGGTGCCGAGCTGGACCTGCGTGCGGCGCGCGCCAACATCGGCGTGGCGAGGGCTGCGTTTTTCCCGCAGATCTCGCTGACCGGCAGCTTCGGCTATATCTCCAACGAGTTGGACAATCTGGTCAGCCGTGACAACCGCACCTGGAGCATCGGGCCCAGTCTCTACCTGCCACTGTTCGACTTCGGCCGCAACCGCGGCAACCTGACCGTCGCTGAGGCCCGTGAGAACGTGGCTGTAGCCGAATACGAAAGCACCATCGAAACCGCCTTCAGGGAAGTGGCTGATGCCCTCGCCGGCCGCCGCTATCTGGCCGAACAGGTCGCCGCGCAGGCCGAAAACGTCGCCACGCTGCGACGCATTGCCGATCTCGCACGTGAACGCTATGCCGAAGGCGTGGTGAACTACCTGCAGGTGCTCGATGCCGAGCGCAACCTGTTCGACGCCGAACAGGCGTTCGTAGAGGTCAAGCGTGCTCAGGTGCAGAATCTGGTGAGCCTGTACATCGCGCTGGGCGGCGGAACCCGTGCTCCGTCAGCACCAACCGGTTCAACGCAGCGGGACACGACCTCGAATCGCTAAGCCGCGGAACAGCGCCTTTCCCGACCTACGGCGACGAATCCTCAACCGGGCGTGATGGTCCAAAAATCACCACATAACGACCTGAGGAAATGAAATGGGACTGTTCGACAAGATCAAAGACAAACTCGGCATGGGCGGCGTGAGCAACGAAGCACACAAGCCGGTCGATCGGAACAACACACCGAACCAGCATGCGCCGGATACGGTTGTTGATTCGGAGCGGCCTACCGCTGCACACAACGCCACCACCACGCCGCCCGGTGCGACGCCCAGCCCCGAAGGCGTGGCTCACTCAGCGGGCTCCTCAACCAGCGCAGTGGACGTTCCAGCAAAGCTCGACGCCATGGCCGCCAATCATCCGGAACAGCTGAACTGGCGCACCTCCATCGTCGATCTGCTCAAGCTGTTGGGTCTGGACAGCAGCCTGGAATCGCGCAAAGAACTCGCCACTGAACTGGGTTGCCCGCAGGACAAGATGGGCGATTCAGCCCAGATGAATACCTGGCTACACCGCACCGTTATGCACAAGCTCGCCGAGCATGGTGGCACCGTTCCGCCTGAACTGCGCACCTGATAGACCTCCGCGCTTCGCCGGGTGCTGGTCACCCGGCAAGTACCGACTTGCAGCAGGCTGGCTCCTAGAAAAATAGGTGTGCACGCCATGTAGGAGCGAGCTTGCTCGCGAACTGGCTGAGACGCCTCGTTCCACCAGTTGTTCGTGCGAACCCAGGATCCACGCTGGCTAGACGTAATTAGCTAGTGCCACCGTTCAATCGTCCAGCGACGGCCCGATCATCTCGGCCAGCTGCGGATACACGCCCGGACAGGCGACAAGATAAGGATTGCCGAGCAGCAACCCATCATTGCGGAAGAAGTCGTTGACCTGACCGCCCGCCTCTTTCACCAGCACCAGCCCGGCCATGCAGTCCCAACTTTTCAGCTCCGTTTCGTAGTAACCGAGCAGTCTTCCGGCGGCCACGTAGGCGGTCATCAGTGCGCCTGAGCCGTTTCGGAAGAACATGCCACCTTCGGCCAGCAGCTTTTCCATGAACGGAATGAAGTGTTCTTTACCCCGCGGATGGAACGTGCCGGTGGCGGTCACGCCTTGCCCGACGTGTGTTGCCGTGCTGACCTTCAACGGCGTGTCATTGACGAATGCACCTTTGCCCAGACAACCATGAAACAGCTCGTTGTGGTTGGGATCGGAGATAGCACCCAGGTGCGGTTCGCCGTCGATCAGCAGGCCGATCGACACGCACCAGTTGTGCAGGCCATTGACGAAGCAGGCGGTGCCATCGATCGGGTCGATGACCCAGACGCAGCGTGCGTCCAGATCAGCCGAGCCACTCTCTTCTCCGAGGAAACCGTCCTCAGGGAAGAGCCGCGTCAAGCGCTCACGGATAAAGGCTTCGATCTGCTTGTCGGCAATGCTGACCACGTCCTGCAGATCGTCGCCCTTGTGTTCGACGGTCAGTGCCTCACGCTTGCGATAGAAGTCCATGCCCAGCTGCGCGGCCTCAAGGGCAAGGGATTTGGCGCTGGCATAGCGCGCGTCGATATCGAGGAATTGCTCGGAAGTCATGACCGTCCTGTGAAGCGATTGCGCGGCTGCCGCGCGGAAGGCGGATTCTAGAGAATTGGTGACGATGGGCATACCGGACGATGCGTCTCACGCGCGGGAGCGCGCTGACAAGGGGTCCACCTGGCGCGGCTGACCAGGCGGAGCCGCTCACCATGCTCAGCGCTATTCGTCGCCCTGCTCGTGCAGGCGCACATTGAGCTCATCGACCACCGGCGCCCATTCGGCGTCGTCCATCAGCTGCTCCTTGAGAAACGAGCCTTGGGCTTCGCTCCAAAACGGCGCTTCGGAGACCTTCATATGGTTCGGGATCGGGCGGTGGCTGGCGATGAAGGCGTCAATACTGGCCGGGTCCGAAGGCAGGCCGAGTTGTTCGAAAAGTGTACCGAGGTCTTTGTTAGGTAATTCCATGAACGGGCTCCGTCAGGCTATGCAGGAAGTCTGGACCGCCTCGCCGGCAATCCTCTTCTAGATAGAGGCGGTGGAGCGCTGCACAGTTCAACCGGAATCGGGCTCGGGTCCAAGGCCTGTTCGTTTTGCGTATCAAGCGGAAACAAAAAACCCGCCGCAGCCTTGGGGCTGCGACAGGTTGGAAAGGGTCAAGCGGCCTTGTCGAACAGCTGCCGTCCCTGATCGAGGCATTGATCGACCAGCCACTTGCCATGGGCGATGGATGCCCGCTGTGCCTGTTCGAGCTCCGCCATGAAGGCGTGCCCAACCGGAAGCGCCATGCGTCGGGTGGTCTGGCCCTGGGGATTGCTGATACGGCATCCACCGGCCCAGGGGGTCGGCGTGCCTGGATGTTCCATTACCTCTGCGGTAATGACGTGGTCACGGTATTCACACTGCATCATGGTCATGGTGTCACCTCGCCTGCTGGTGGCACGGGTTGGCCGCTGAAGCTCGCCTACGTGCCTGGTAATCCCCCTTCGTCTCCGTTGAATTGCGCAGAATCTCGAGCGCGCAATGGCTCGGCATCCAGTGCTGCTCCTCCATTGTGTATAGCACAGGCACAAATGCTCGCAGGGCCGGTCATCGGATCGATGCGGCCGTGCGAGAACGGGCTATGGAAGGTCTTTAGCGGGCGGCAGGCTTCGCGGGTGAAGCCTGCCAGGGGCGAGAGGACGTCAGAAGTCAGGAGCTGCGCAGTTGCTCGTCGGCAAGAAAGTCTTCTTCAAGCAAGGCGTCCCGGCCTTCGACTTCCAGAGTCTCGCCTTCGAGAGGCGTCGGGGCTGAGGCACGCTTGCTGCGCAGCTTGCCGAATTGATGATTCAACGCATTGTTGAGCTTGTCGATGGCGCCATCGACCGCCAGCTCCAGCGAGGCCGCCTTGTGCGTGACCGATACCGGTTGCAGGCCTTTGGGTCGAGCCTCGATCTGGCAGCGCTTGTCCTGCGCGCCAGCCTTGACGCCGTTCTCGTCGTTCAGGTGCACCACGACGCGGGTGACTTCGTCGTCGAATCGATCCAGCTTGTCGGCAACACTGCCACTGACCCACTCAACGAGACGGGCGCTGCCTTCGATGTGGTTATCGCTATGAACTTGGATCTGCATATGCTCTTCCTTCTACGCGATCAGGTAACCACCGTTCAGCCACAAACGGCCTGATCTAGGAATGCCACTATTGGGCAGAATAAGCAAGACCAAGAAAGCCGCGTTTCGCTTGTGGTCAATGGCCCGGTTCGGGCGGTGTGACATCGAGAAATCGAATCAGCTGTCAGCTGACAATTTCTTCTTCGGGTAGATGTCGTAACGGCTGGACTTGCCCTCGAGGCTGTAGCCCGGCTTGGGTCCGTCGATGGTCGGCGCTTTGCGTGGCCGCTTCACCACTACCCGGTGGCTGGCCAGCGCCAAAGCCTGTTCGAGCAAGGCGCCAGCGTCCAGATCGTCGCCAACAAAGGGCCGGAACAGGCGCATTTCCTTTTTCACCAATGCGCTTTTTTCCCGGTGCGGAAACATCGGATCGAGATAGATGACCTGCGGCGGTTCGCCCTGCCACTGGCGCATCAGCTCGATGGCATTGCCCTGCTGTAGACGCATACGTTCGACGATAGCGCGCACCTCGACATCCTCAAAACCACGTCGCAAACCATCCTCCAGCAGTGCGGCAATCAATGGCTGACGCTCGAACATCACCATTTCGCAGCCCAGCGTCGCCAGCACGAAAGCATCTCGGCCGAGGCCCGCCGTGGCGTCGAGCACACGGGGACGGATGCCGGGTTGTATACCTACCGCCTTGGCGATCATCTGACCGCTGCCACCGCCGAACTGACGACGATGCGCAGCGCCGCCTTCGACGAAATCCACCCGCACCGGCCCTGGCGCGTGAGGGCCGAGCAGCTGCAGTTGCAGGCCGGCCTCCCCGAGCTGCAGGGCGAACTCCGCCTCGTCCGCTTGCATCGGCAACCCCAGCCGCGACGCCCAGGCACCGACCAGCTCCGCAAATTGCGGTGCGAGGGCTTCGATACGGACCAACGGGCATGAGGCGGTCATAGGGGAAACTCAGGGTCGGAAAAACGCCGCATTCTGCCAGAGGCAACGCCCGGATGCCTCAGCGGCACATGCCGAAACCGCCCATATCCACATGAAAATGATCGTGATGGGCCGCGTTGTACTCAGGGCTCAGGGTGATTTTGAAAACATTGCAGGCGGCTGCCTTTACTTCGCGCAGGAAGCGCGCTTTGTCGTCATCCCCCTGCCAGTCACGCGCTACGGTAATGCGCGTGCCGTCCTCCAGCCTGAAGCCGGCCAGGTCCAACGCGTTTGCCGAAGCGTGCTGGCTTCGCCTGTTGCTTCGCGCGATATTGCGGCAGGCGAAGCTGCCGAAATGATCGACCCGAACCACAGGCTGGCCGAATACCCGCTGTGCGGCAGGCTGCAGTCCATGCCTTTCGAACAGTGCATAGGCCGCAGCCAGTGGGCAGGTGGCTAAAAATGCATTGTTGAACCGAACCGCCGAACCACTGACACGTACCGCATTCTCCACCGGACAGCCAGACTGCGGCGTGCTGTCAGGCACGGCTACATAGTTCAGATCTGAAGTCTTCAATGCCTGCTCGCACAGTGCACGATCCTGCTGTAACCGCTGCAGTTTGAACGAGGTCAGCAGGTTCGGCGTCTCGCGGATATCCAGTGGCGCCCAGGGGTTCCACTCCGCCGGGACGTCGACATGCCCACGCCAGACGGCGTAGGCGAACCCAGCCAGCGCGACGAGCAGCAACAGGAAGAAACGGCCGAAGGTCATAGGCGTTTCGGCAACGCCGAGACTTGAAGGTTGCAGCGCAGCCGCTAGCGCTCTGGACTTTCAGCGCTGCCCAGGCGTGCCGAGCAGTGAGAGCTGCGAATCGGTTTGCATGGGCGGCGCGGTCAACGGTGGCAAGCCTGGGAGCCGTGCGCTGAGCAGGTCATGGAAGCGCATGGCCAGGTCCGGCGCCAGCTGATTGTCAGGGGTATGCAGGTAAACATGCGGGCGCTTGCCCGCCTCTATCCACTCAACGACCTTGCTTAGCCAAGGGGCCAGAAAGCGATCGTTCGCTTCCAATTCGGGATGCCCGACGAATCTGAGCTGCGGAGATTCGCTGAACGCCGCAGGCCGCACCGGTAACCGTGGTTTCTTGCGCTGGGCGTGCAGCAACGCAGGATCGCTGGACCGGCAGCTGAACAGCGCACGAGTATCCATGCAGATCCGCTCGACGCCTCGCTCACGCAGCATCCGGTTCAAGGCCCGCTCCTCTTCGCCTTTGGCAAAGAACGCGGCATGCCGCACCTCCACGGCAAGCGGGCGATCCAGCGTCTCGATCAGCTGCGCCAGCTCGTCAAGACGCGCCGGGCCGAACGACGCCGGCAGCTGCAACCAGAACGGCGTCACCCGTGACCCAAGGGGCGCCAGGAGGGTGCGGAACGAGCGGATCAGATCCTCGACTTCACGTAAATCAGGCGCCTGACTGATATCACGCGGCAGCTTGGCGCAGAAGCGGAAGCCTTCCGGCATCAGGGCCGCCCAGCGCTCGATTTTCTGCTCAGAAGGCCACGCATAAAGCGTGGTGTTGCCCTCGACCGTGTTGAACACCGAGCAATAGCGTGCCAGATATTCGCTTGCGGGCAGCCCAGACGGATAGAGCGAACCGCGCCATCCGGCGTCGTTCCACGAGGGGCAACCAAGAAAATAGGGAAGGTTCAAACGCGTTCAATACGCCTCAGGCGTAGAGATCAAGGCCGAGCACTTCATGGGCGTCAAGGTCGGCCGTGAAGCTGGCGGTAGTGCCATAGCTCTGCAGCGCCTGCGTGGCACGACTGGTGAGCGGACGTTCCATCATGGCTTCAAAGCGCGCCGGCATGAAGTCGCCGGAGATAACCGAACCGTAATCGGCCGACTGGCTCTTACTGCCTCGGGCGAGGTGTTCGTAGGTGGAATCGGCTTGGCTGGCCGGCGTGACAATGGACCCGCGCGCCTGTTCCGCAGCCCTTTCGCTTTCGCGATAAGGGACCGGCGCACTGCCAGGATGGGCAGGACGTTCGATGGGATAGGCTGAGGGGGCGAGACCGTTGAGGCGCATCATTCACCTGTTCAAGTTCGTCGACTCTAGCGAGCCGACCCGCAATTGGCAATGCCGCTGGTCATCGCGGGGCCTTGGGCGTGGCGACATTGTCACGCAGGTAGATCGGCTGGGCCTGATCGGCCTCTACGGCTTCTCCGCGCGCCCAGGCAAAGCCGGCCAGCGTGAGCAGATCCAAAGCATGCGGCAGCAGGGTCGCGTCGCTTGCAGAGGGCTGAACGGCGAGCCGCGCGCCATAACCCCAGCCGGTGCCCGCACCGAACCATTGGCCTTCGCTTGCGCGAGGCAAGCTGACCTGCTCCGGCGGCAACACCGCTTCGCTGCCCGCCAGCTGCATTTCACCCTGCTGCAGCCGATAGCAACCCCAGTAGACCTCGTCCATGCGGGCGTCGATCGCCACCGCGACCTGCTCTGCTCCCTGCTCTCGGTGCGCCCGCTGGGCAATGGTTGCCAGGGTTGATACAGGCAGTACCGGCCGCTCCAGCGCGAACGCCAGCCCCTGTACCACACCAACCGCAATACGCACTCCGGTGAAAGCACCGGGGCCACGGCCAAACGCCAGCGCATCGACTGCCGATAGCGCGATACCTGCCTCGCTCAGGAGTGTCTGGATCATGGGTAGAAGACGCTGGGCATGCAGCCGCGGAATCACCTCGTAATGGCTCAGCACTCGACCGTCATGCAGCAGCGCGACGGAGCAGGCTTCGGTGGCGGTATCCAGGGCCAGCAGCGTGGTCATCAGATGTTCCGGTCAGCAGCGAAAAGGGTCGCGATTGTAGCAGTTGCGCTTGTAGCAGTTGCGCTTGTGTCGATTGAATATCGAACGACCTCCACAACAAGCAGATAGGTAGAAAAAAAACGGCCCGCAAGCGGGCCGTTTCGGACATCCAGAAGTGTCAGCTGAGCGCTGCCATCACCTTGGCGGTAATCTCTTCCACAGTGCCGACGCCTTCGACGCGGCTGCACTTGGGCGTGCCCTGCACCGCTTCCAGGTTCTGGTAGAAGGCGACCAGCGGCTTGGTCTGGGAATGGTAGAGGCTCAAACGATGACGGATGGTTTCCTCGAGATCGTCCTTGCGCTGAATCAGCTCTTCGCCGGTCAGATCATCGACTCCAGCGACCTTCGGCGGGTTGTGCTCGGTGTGATAAACGCGTCCTGAAGCCGGGTGTACGCGGCGACCCGACAGGCGACCGACGATTTCCTCGTCGTCTACTGCAATCTCCAGCACGTGGTCCAGGTGAACGCCCGCATCACGCAGCGCTTCGGCCTGGGGAATGGTGCGAGGGAAGCCATCAAAGAGGAAACCGTTGGCGCAATCAGGCTGCTGCAGCCGCTCCTGGATCAACGCAATGATGATCTCGTCGGAGACCAGACCACCACTGTCCATGACGTCCTTGACTTGCAGGCCCAGCGGCGATTCAGCCTTGACCGCTGCACGCAACATGTCGCCCGTGGAGATCTGCGGAACGGTGAACTTCTCGGTGATGAAGCGGGCCTGTGTGCCTTTCCCGGCACCCGGCGCTCCCAGCAGAATGATGCGCATGGAGTAAGTCCTCAAGTTTGCAAATGGATGCCGCCAGGATCGATGCAACGCACTCTCAGCTCTGGCGAATCAAAAAATCTGGTCTGCCGCCATGCGACAAAAGGTTGAACACGATACACAGCGCACAGAATGCAGACAAGCGGCGCCCGTGGCGCCGCAACAAGCTGGTCAAGACGGGCCTGATAGGTCGAGAAAATGCCACAGACTGCTCATGAAAGCGTTTCCCAAACGCGACCTGAGCAGCCCCTATGAACGTCAGCCGGTGTTGCGCAATCCAGCTGCAATGCCGGCCACGCTGACCAGCAAGGCTTGCTCCAGAGGGCTTTCCGCCGGGCTTTGCTGTTGCCGTGAACGTGCCAGCAGTTCGGTCTGCATCAGATGCAGCGGATCGAGATAGGTATTGCGCAGGCTGAACGCTTCAAGGCTGGTAGGGTTGTGCGCCAGCAGCACTGACTGCCCGGTCAACTCGAGCACCGCCGCAACCGCCTGCGACAATCTGTCACGCAGATCACACCCTAACGGCAGCAGCTCTGCGCTGACCAGACGCGCGTCGTAGCGCTCGGCGATCTCCGCGTCGGCCTTGGCCAGAACCATCTCGAGCATGTCGATGCGGGTGCTGAAAAACGGCCAGTGCTCGCGCATCGTCTTGAGCCGTTCATGTTCGCCCCGCTCCAGCGCGCTACGCAGTGCCTGTTCCCAGCCCAGCCAGGCGGGCAGCATCAGTCGCGTCTGGGTCCAGGCGAATATCCAGGGAATCGCGCGCAGACTTTCGACACCGCCTTCCCGGCGCTTCGAGGGGCGGCTGCCCAGCGGCAGACGTCCAAGCTCCTGTTCCGGCGTCGCCTGGCGGAAATATTCGACGAACTGCGGATGGTCGCGCACCACGCTGCGGTAGGTCGACACGCCGTCTGCCGCGAGCTTTTCCATGGTTTCACGCCAGTCCGGCTCGGGCATCGGCGGAGGCAGCAAGGTCGCTTCGAGCACAGCGGCCAGGTAAAGGCTGAGGTTTTGTTCGGCGATATCCGGCAGGCCGAACTTAAAACGGATCATTTCCCCCTGCTCGGTGGTCCGGAATCGCCCAGCCACCGATCCGGGGGGCTGCGAAAGAATGGCCGCGTGCGCCGGTCCGCCGCCACGTCCAACCGTGCCGCCACGGCCGTGGAACAGCAGCAGTTCAACTTGATGGTCACGGCAGATCTCGACCAGGCTTTCCTGCGCACGGTACTGCGCCCAGGCCGCCGCGGTGGTGCCGGCATCCTTGGCAGAATCCGAATAGCCGATCATCACTTCCTGGGGGCCGTGCAGACGCTGCCGATAGCCGGGCAACCCGAGCAGCTTGTCGATGGCCGGGCCGGCATTGTCGAGATCAGCGAGTGTCTCGAACAGCGGCACGACTCGCATCGGGCGTTGCAGCCCGGCCTCCTTGAGCAGCAGCTGTACTGCCAGCACATCCGAGGCACCCTTGGCCATGGAGATGACATAGGAGCCGAGCGAGTCGCCAGGGGCCTGCGCCACCACGCGGCAGGTATCCAGCACTTCTGCCGTTTCGGCCGAGGCCTGGAAGTTCGGCGGTAGCAACGGTCGACGGTTGTTCAATTCCGATTGCAGGAAATCCAGACGCTGCTGCTCATCCCACTGATCGTAATGGCCGATACCCAGGTAATCGGTAATTTCCGCCAGCGCCGCGACATGCCGGGACGAGTCCTGGCGGACATCCAGACGCACCAGAAACAGACCAAACGCAGTGGCCCGGCGCAGGGTGTCGAGCAAGTCGCCGTCGGCGATCATGCCCATGCCGCAGGCGTGTAGCGAGTGGTAACAGAGCTCCAGCGGTTCGCACAGATCGCGGTTGTCCAGCAACACGTCTGCTGGTGCAGACTGGTCATGCTCGATCGCCACACTGGCCCAGTCGCGCGTGGCCTGCAGACGTTCGCGCAGGGTCTTGAGCAGGGCTCGGTACGGCTCGGCCGACTGCCCGCTGCGGCTGAGCAGTTCATCGCTGGCTGTCTGCATCGATAGCGCCGTGATCAAGCCGTCGATATCGCGCAGGAACAGGTCTGCCGCAACCCAGCGCGCCAGCAGCAGGACTTCCCGGGTTACCTTCGCCGTCACATTGGGGTTGCCGTCGCGGTCACCGCCCATCCAGGACGCAAAACGGATCGGCGCGACGTCCAGCGGCAGATGCAGGCTGGTGGAGCGTTTAAGCGCCTGATCGGTCTGCCGCAATACATTCGGAAGCGCTTGCCACAGCGAGTTCTCGATCACGGCAAAGCCCCACTTCGCCTCCTCTACCGGTGTTGGGCGGCTGCGACGAATCTCTTCGGTGTGCCAGGCCTCGGCGACAAGCCGCTGCAGACGCAGCTCGATCTTGGCCAGTTCACCCTGGCCAAGGTCAGTGTGATCCCGCGCCGCCAGCTGCGCGGCAATGGCGTCGTATTTCTGGATCAAGGTGCGCCGCGAGACTTCGGTCGGGTGTGCGGTCAGCACCAGCTCGATATCGAGTCGGCCAACCTGGCGTGCCAGGAACGCCTGGCCAAATCCTTCGCCTTTAAGGCGTTCGAGCAGGCCATCCAATGCGCCGGCTTCGGAAGGAGCCGGCTCGTCGGGCCGCCGTCTGCGCACCTGATGATATTGCTCGGCAATATTGGCCAGGTTGAGAAACTGACTGAAGGCCCGGGTCATCGGCAGCATCTCGTCGTCGCCCAGCCCATCGAGCGTTTCCTGCAGGAGTCGGGCCCCGTCTGCCGAGCCGCGGCGCGCGCCCTTGGCGCCCTTGCGGATGCGCTCGATCTTGTCGAAGAAGGCATCGCCGTGTTGCTCGCGAATTGCATTGCCCAGCAGCTCGCCAAGCAGATGAACGTTTTCACGCAGACGCGCGTCAATCTTCGCCATGTTCGCCTCTCTTTACAGGCCGCCGCATCGGAAGTTCGTAAACGAATGCTCACGATGCTGAACGGCTACGCTGTAGGAACCGTCCAAACAGAGTGCACAGCGTCTACGACGAAGACAAGGCATAGCAGAACAAGCCTGTCGATGCTGGCTCGCAATACCCGCCAATATTGCTCGCGAGGCGAGCTAAGGATGGAGCTAGATGAAAATTTCTGAACTGGTCCGTGAATGGGAAAGCAGTGCCAAGGGCCGCATGAGCGCCGCCCAGTACACCATCCCATTGGATGTCGAAAGCGCGGCAAGGCTGGCAGCCCTGGCCGAGATGTATCCGAAGCGCAGCACTGAAGAGCTGCTCGGTGAGCTGGTCGGCGCAGCCCTCGAAGGAATCGAGACCAGCCTTCCCTACGAGCAGGGTTCCAAGGTGATTTCGACGGACGAGCAAGGCGACCCGATCTACGAAGACATCGGACCAACGCCGCGCTTCCTGGCGCTCGCGCGCAAGCATCTAGAGCGTTTGCTTGCCGAACGGGCTGAGCATCCTGATCGGTCCTGAGACGCTGGAAACAGCCGTCCGTGGCGTATCGAGGTAGCGTTTTCTCGCCACCTCGCGCCTTGTCCGATGGCTCTAGATCGCTGCCTTCTCATCGTTGCGTTTGTTTTTTACTGGAACGATTACAGCCAGCTGGCCTCACAAAAACATGCCCGTTCTGATTGCTGACCATTTTTAACAAGTGCAAGCCACAGCGTAACGGGCACTGTTTTCGATATCCCATCGATATCCCAATGGAGACTGGCCATGAAAATGAACACCATCGAAAGCCCGCTATCGCGATTCCAGCTACCCAAGCTGGCAGCCGTTGCACTTGGGGGCCTGTTGCTGGTTGGCTGTGCCGGCAATCCACCCAACGAGCAGTTCGCTGTAACCGAATCGGCCGTCCGTAGCGCCGTCAGCGCTGGGGCTACCCAGTACGCTCCAGTGGACATGCGTGCCGCTCAGGAAAAGTGGAAGCAAGCTGAACTTGCCATGCAGAAAGAAAACTATGACGAAGCCCGTCGACTTGCACAGCAGGCCGAATGGGACGCACGCGTTGCGGAGCGCAAGGCACAAGCTGCCAAGGCCCAAAAGGCCGTTGAGGACGCCCAGAAGGGAATTCAGGAGCTGCGCGAAGAAAGCATGCGCGGCCTTCAGCAGTAACCCTATCCCTTCCGCACTCCCTTTAGCAGAGGATGAATCGACATGCATAAGCTAGTAGCCATCCCCACAGCGATCGCCATGAGCATCGGTCTTGCTGCCTGCTCGTCGCAGCCCAACCAGAATCTGGAAACGGCACGCAGCGAGTTCGCATCACTGCAGAGCAATCCGCTGTCACAAAAATACGCCGCCCTGGAAACCCAGGACGCCTCCAAGCAACTCGACGAAGCCAACAAGGCCTATCTGAGCGACGCGGATGAAGAGCGCGTCGACCAGCTTGCCTATCTGGCCAACCGCCGGATTGACCTGGCCGAGCAGACCATCGAATTGCGCAAGGCTGAGCAACAGATCGAGCAGGCTTCCACCAAGCGGGCGCAGGCGCGGCTTGAATCTCGCGAGGCCATGCTCAAGCGTCAGCAGGACGAGATCCGCCAGCTGCAGCAGGACCTGCAGGCCAAGCAGACCGAGCGCGGCACTCTGGTGACCTTTGGCGACGTGCTGTTCGACCTGAACAAGGCCGAGCTCAAGTCAGCCGGCATGCGTGATGTACAGAAGCTGGCTGAATTTCTAAACGAAAATCCGGAGCGCAAGGTCATGGTCGAAGGCTATACCGATAGCACCGGCTCCGACTCCTATAACCAGCAGCTGTCCGAGCGTCGAGCTGAAGCGGTGCGCCGTGCGCTGGTCCGTTCCGGTGTGGAAATCGATCGAATCCAGACCGTCGGTTACGGTGAAGCGTATCCGGTCGCAAGCAACGACTCGCCAGCAAGCCGGGCGATGAATCGTCGCGTCGAAGTGACGATCTCCAACGATAACAAGCGCGTAGCACCGCGCTCTTCGATGCAGCAATAGTCGCTCGGAAACGCGTCGGCAGTACCGAAGCCCGCCTTATGGCGGGCTTCTTGTTTTCATGACTTCGAACAGTGCAACGCTACGGCTTGGTTGCCGGAGCCTGCTCGGTCGGGACCTGCTGACCCATGCAGCGAATCGCGCGCTTGCGGTTATCCACCAGCACACCGGTCAGGCCTTTCTGCTCGGTATCGAAAAGCACCAGCACACCGTCGATGCACTCCGCGACCTGGGGCGCGGGCTTGAGCGAGACCCGATAGTCTTCACCGGGAATGGTCTTGAGCATCGTGTAGTCGGCCAGCAACAGGGCGTCCTCCGGCTTGGCGATGTGCACGTAACCATAGAAGGAGAGCACCGCAACGGTGCCTATGACGCTGCCGATGGCGGTGAGAATCAGCGGAATGGGGTTGCGTTCGGACATGACGGGGTCGCCTGATCAAAGGGCCGGTATTGTCGCAAAAATAACGGCTTGAGCGCGAAACCCGCTCGTTGCCCGCCCCGATCATTCGACGTGGAGCCCTTCCGCCAGCGCCGGCTTGCCGCGAAAGTGCCAGCAAACTTGTTTGGCAGTAATCGTCCACCATTGCCAAGACGAATAGCTCTTCCCGCTCACACGCTAACCATCGAAGGTTGTTCAACTGCTGCGCTGCCATGCTTGCCGTTGCACGCGAGCGTCCACCTGCCTTCAATAGAACGAGCCCGACATGGTCCTATCCGCCAGCCCCGACGCCCCCGACCTGAACCAAGCCTTCGCTGCGGTCCCAGACCTGATCGCTTATTGGGCCAGGCATCGGCCAGACCAATCGGCGCTACTTCAAGATGGGCGCCGCCTGAGTTACGCAGAACTCGACACCTTGATCAGCAGCATCGCCGCCGCGCTGCAGCGTGACGGTCTGCAGCCCGGCGACTCGCTGGCGATCTGTGCCTACAACTCAATCGAATACGCCGTCGTGTTTCTCGGCGCGTTGCGTGCCGGCGTAGCCGTGGCACCCCTGGCGCCCTCGGCCAGTGCCGAAAGCCTGCTGACCATGCTCGCTGACGCTGCGCCCCGCCTGCTATTTATTGACGCTCATGCGGCGCAACACCTGGAGCCGGTAGCAGCACGCTTGCCCTGTCCAACCCTGCGCCTTGACCAGACGGCGGCGAATGGACTGTCCGGCTGGCTGAGTGATGCCACGCCGGAGCCTGTAGCGATCCAGCCGGAATGGGCGTTCAATATCATCTATTCGTCCGGCACCACCGGCGAGCCCAAGGGCATCGTGCAATCGCACGCGATGCGTTGGGCCCATGTTCGACGCAGTGCCGCCTACGGATACGGCGATGAGGCCACCACGCTCATCTCCACGCCGCTGTACTCCAACACCACGCTGGTAGCGTTTCTCCCAACCCTGGCTCTGGGCAGCTGCGTGGTGCTGATGAGCAAGTTCGGCGCGGGCGAATACCTGCGCCTCGCCCAGCGGCACGCGGTGACCCATACGATGCTGGTGCCGGTGCAGTACCAGCGGCTCATGGCGCGCGAGGACTTCGAGCAATACGATCTCAGCCACTTCCGCTACAAGATGTGCACCAGCGCGCCGTTCGCTGCCGCACTGAAAGCCGAAGTCCTGGCGCGCTGGCCCGG
Organism: Pseudomonas sp. 9Ag; assembly: GCF_902506445.1. Classification (NCBI taxonomy): domain Bacteria; kingdom Pseudomonadati; phylum Pseudomonadota; class Gammaproteobacteria; order Pseudomonadales; family Pseudomonadaceae; genus Pseudomonas; species Pseudomonas sp. 9Ag. Next base: position 1,154,232 of record NZ_LR733836.1, on the reverse strand, counting down.
CGGGCTGATCGACACCTACGGCATGACCGAAGGCGGCGGCACCTGCATTCTGGCTGCGCACGAGTACCCGGATAAATTGCACACGGTCGGCCGTCCGGCCGAGGGGCATGACATTCGTGTGATTGACGATGAGGGCCACGAGCTGCCTGTCGGCTCGATTGGAGAAATCGTCGGGCATTCCCCCGCAATGATGACCGGCTACCTGAACAAGCCCGAGAAAACGGCCGAAGCCGAATGGTTCGACCCCAGCGGTAAACGCTTCATCCGTACCGGCGACATTGGTCGCTTCGATGCGCACGGCTTCCTGACGCTGGTTGACCGCAAAAAGGACATGATCATTTCCGGCGGTTTCAATCTCTACCCTAGTGATCTCGAGGCGATTCTGCGTGAGCATCCGGCCATCGCCGATGTCGCTGTGGTCGGCGTGCCCTCGACGCGCTGGGGTGAAACGCCGGTCGCCTTCGTGGTGCTCGCCAAGGGCGAGATGGCGACCCCCGAGGCGCTGTTGGACGGGTTCAACAGCCGCGTGGGCAAGACGCAACGCCTGGCGCAACTGGTGCTGACGGACGAGCTGCCGCGCAGTGCCATCGGCAAAGTGCTCAAGCGTGAACTACGCGATCAATACCAGGTTGAGCACGGCGCAGCTGACTGAAGAGAACCAGCCAGCGCCCCTGGGCGCTGGCACCGCGGCCGGGGCGGCTCATCGACCACAGCGGCCGACCGCAACGTGCCTGGTGCGGATCAATAACCGCGCTGGATATCAATCACGCCGCTAATGGTCCGGCCGTCTTCCAGCGCGACGATCTTCTCGGCGATCTGAACGATGGTCGCCTCGCGCAGCGTTCGCGCGGAGACATGCGGGGTGAGCGTCACCTGCGGCATCTGCCAGAACGGATGCGAAGACGGCAGCGGTTCCTCACGGAACACGTCCAGCACAGCGCGAGTCACCTTGCCCTCTTCGATGGCACGGCAGAGATCCTCATCGACCAGATGCTCGCCGCGGCCCACGTTTACGACTACCGCGTCAGGCCGCAGCCGTGACAGCAGCGAGTAGTCGATCAGATCGCGGGTGCTGTCAGTCAAGGGCAGCGTATTGACCAGCACGCGAGTTTCACCAAGAAAATCATTCAACCCTGCCTCGCCAGCAAAGCAGCGCACGCCGTCGAGGCGGTGCTCGGAGCGCGACCATCCCATAACGGGGTACTCCAGCGTCGCCAGCGTTTTGGCGACACGCTGGCCGATATGCCCGAGCCCGAGCACGCCAATCGGCCACTCGCTGCGTTCGATGGGCCGCCGAAGCTTCCACTGACCGGCCGCCTGCTGTTCACGATAGGCGTCCATGTCACGGCTGATGCCGATCACGTGATAGGCCACGTATTCAGCCATTTGCACTGCCATGCCCGCGTCTTCCAGGCGAACAATCGGAATGTCGCGCGGCAGATTCGGCATGCGTACCAGCGCATCCACGCCAGCGCCGAGGTTGAACACGGCCTTCAGCTGCGGCTCTTTATCGAACAGCGCAGCGGGTGGATGCCAGACGATGGCGTAATCGGCACCGCAACTCGGACTGTCCGGCTGCCAGACCTGGATATCGGCGTCTGGCAACTGTTGCTGAATCAGGCTGGTCCAGCGCTCGGGTTTGGGATCGGCGGCGACGAAGAGGATTTTCATGCTCACTCAGTTTTATTCCTTGGAAGACATCTGCAACGCGCAAAGCGTACTGCTAAATCGCATAGACGTGCCCATTGGCTTCCAGCAGGCGCAACAACGCAGGCCAGGTCAGCTTGGCGGCGCTGCCCAGCTCAGCCGATTGCTGGCGCGTCGTCTCGATGGCTGCCGCTGAAGGCATATGGGTCGGGCCACAGGCCTGAGCGCGCACCTGAATCTCGCAGGCCTTCATCAGGAAGTAGAGGTAGGTGAAGGCTTCGGCGACGGTGCCGCCCGCCGTCAGCACGCCGTGGTTGCGCAGCATCATCATGCGCTTGTCGCCGAGGTCGCGGATCAGCCGCTCGCGTTCGCTCAAGTCCAACGCCACGCCTTCGTACTCGTGATAGCAGAGGTGATCGAGGCAGAGCATCGCCGTCTGGCTCAGCGGCAGCAGCCCATCGCGATGCGCCGAGACTGCCACACCGTCGGCGGCGTGAAGATGCATCACCGCACCAGCGTCCTCACGCCCCATGTGCACGGCGCTGTGGATGGTGAAGCCGGCCGGGTTGACCCGATGCAGGCTGCCGCTCTGAACAATTTGCCCTTCCTGATCCACCTTCACCAACGACGAGGCGGTGATCTCCTGGAACAACAGCCCGTACGGATTGATCAGGAAATGATGTTCCGGCCCCGGCACGCGGGCGGAGAGATGGGTGAACACCAGATCATCCCAGCCAAAGTGCGCGACCAGTCGATAGGCGGCCGCCAGATCCTTGCGCACCTGCCATTCGGCTTCCCGATTCGTAGCGGTTGAATCTTGCATCGCATCTGCTCCGTTGATTTGGAAGGCGCCAGCCGGCGCGGGCCCTTGCAATTGCTTGTCGCCCCTCAGGCCTGTTCGGCGCCGACGGCGTGTTTGCGGTTTTCTTCTTCCTGCAGCGCACGCCACATCAGCTTGCCAGTGGAGGAGCGAGGCAACGAGGCGACGAACTCCACGTAGACCGGTGCCTTGTAGGCGGCCATCTCGGCCTTGCACCAGTCGATGATGTCCTGCTCGCTGACCTGTCCGGGCTGGCCCTCACGCAGCACAATGCAAGCCTTCACCGTCTCGCCGCGCTTGGGGTCGGGCCGCGAGATAACGCAGCACTCCTGAATGGCCGGGTGGCGATACATCAGACTTTCCACTTCCGACGGCCAGACCTTGAATCCGGAGGCATTGATCATCCGCTTGACCCGGTCGACCAGGAAGAAATAGCCCTCTTCATCGTAGTAGCCCATGTCGCCGGTGCGGAAAAATCGGTGGCCGTCCAGTTCGATGAATGCACGCTCGGTTTCTTCAGGACGGTTCCAGTAGCCCTGGAACAGTTGCGGCCCGCGGCTGACGATCTCGCCCACTTCATCCGGGCCAAGCTCCTGCCCGGTGTTCAGGTCGATGACGCGGCTGTCGACATCGAAGACCGGAATCCCGAGGCACTGCGCCTTGGGCCGCGGCACCGGGTTGATGTGGGTGGCGGCGATGGTCTCGGAAAGACCATAGCCTTCGATGTAGCGCAGGCCGGTGAGCCGATGCAGTTTCTCCTCCACGGCCTTGGGCATCGCCGCACCGCCACCGCCGACGCTGACCAAGCTGGACAGGTCGTAGCGCTCCAGATCCGGATCGGAGAGAAAATCGATGGCCATGGTGGCGATGTTGACCCAGCCGGTCACCCGGTGGCGCTCGATCAGCTGCGCGGCAACCTTGCGGTCCCAGCGGGTCATGATCACGGCGGTGCCACCGTTGTAGATCGGCCCGCTCATGGCGCCCTGCATGCCGGTCACATGGAAATACGGCAGGGTTGCGAGGATCACCGATTCGCTGGTGCTGTTGGTCCAGACCACCCGATGAATGATGGTCGCCATGGCCGAGCGATGGGTGTGCATGCAGCCTTTTGGCGCGCCGGTGGTGCCGGAGCTGTAGGGGAACACGCAGAGATCGTCCGGCCCGGCCGAGTGCGGGCCGGGTCTGTGGCCTGCTTTGAGGGCATCACGCCAGCCGATGCCCCCCGTGAAACTCGGGGTTACCGCCGCAGCCTGCACTTCAGCCGGCAGCGCCAGGTCGGTGGGCACTCGCACGTAATCCGAATACGCGGCAACCACGACATGCGCTAGGTTCGCGGTTCCGACCAGCGGAGCAATGAAGCCGGTCAGCTCCTGCCCACAGAGGCACACGGAGGCGCCGGTGTCGTGCAGATAATGCTCCAGCTCGGCGCTGTGGTTCATCGGGTTGACCGGAATCACCACGGCATCGGCGCGCAGAATCGCGTAATAGGCAACGGTGAATTGCGGGGAGTTCTGCATGTACAGCAGTACCCGATCGCCTTTTTCCACGCCCAGATGCTGAAGGTAACCGGCCAGCGCCTCCACCTCGCGCAGGAGTTCGGTATAGGTGATCAGGGTGTCGTAATAGACGATGGCTGGCTTGTCGGGAAAACGCCGCGCCGAGATCTCGAGATTGGTGAACAGGCTGGTTTCCGGCACGCTCAGGTGCTTGGGCAGATCGTCAGGCCAGACCGCATGATGACGAGTGAACATTACAGAACTCCTGAATCGCAATTGTTGGCCAGATCGGCCACGGCCCATTCTTCGCCCCACTTGAGCCAGGCACGGGTATCGCGCAGCGGGGTAATGGCGATGCGCTTCTCGCGTAGCGCTGCGACGTCGAGTTCGGGGTCCGTGAGGTGAGCCGATGAGTGCTCGAAGCCAAGCCACCAATACGGCAGCCCGCGCCCGTCATGGCCCGCCTGCAAACGCGGCCGGGTGATCGAGCCATGGGACTGACGGCTCATTCGCAGATGGCTGACAAGGTCAGCCGAGCACGCCGGGAAATTCACATTCCAGCAGCAGCCGTTCTCATCGCGACGTGCCCACAGCGCACGGATGGTGGCCGCGGCGTAGCGCTCAACGCTTGACCAGTCGATGGCGGTTCGATCAAGGAACGCCTGGCTCAGACCGATAGCCGGCACGCCCAGCAGATCAGCACTGAGCACCGCGCCAAGGGTGCCGGAATAAGGCACCGAGTCACCGATGTTCGCCCCACTGTTTACGCCGGACAGCACCAGATCAGGCGGCGCGTCCTCCAGCCATTCGGCCATGGCAAACATGACGCAATCCGACGGCGTGCCGGAGACGGCGAAGCGGCGTTCACCGTGGTGGTACACCCGCAACGGCGCATGCACCGAAATGCCCTGGCCCGTGCCGCTCTGGTCATGCTCGGGCGCCACCACCCAGACTTCCTCGGCCAGTTGCGCGGCAATTCGCTCGAGCAGTGCCAACCCCGGCGCGGCGATACCGTCGTCATTGGTCAGAAGGACGCGCCGTAATAATGGTTTGCTCATGCCACCACCCCGCTGTTGCCACGCTGGGCGATCCGCCAGCCCGCCTCAGCCAAGAGACCGGCACGCTGGCCAACCTGCAACGCATCGGCATTGCTGGCATTGCCCTGCAGGGCTCGCGCGTACACGCCCTGCAGAATTGCTGCGAGCCGGAACAGTGAAAACGCCACGAACACATGCCAGTCGTCGATGCCGTCACGCCCGCTCTTCAGGCAATACCGTTGCAGCACCTCGTGCTCTGACGGAATGCCCTGCGCGTGCAGATCGATGCCGATCAGACCACGCAAACCGTCGACGCCAGCCGGCAGGTGATACGGCAGGCAGAAGTAGGCGAGATCCGCCAGCGGATGGCCGATGGTGGACAGCTCCCAATCCAGAATCGCCGCGACCTTCGCCTCGCCCGGCGCGAAGATCAGATTGCCGAGGCGGTAGTCACCGTGGGCAATGGCGCATTCGTCATGCTGCGGGACCTGCTCCGGCAGCCATTGCATCAGACTTTCCATCGCCGGCATGTCGCCGGTGCGAGACGCCTGATACTGACCGGACCAGCGTTTCACCTGACGGGCGAAATAGCCCTGAGCCTTGCCGAAATCGCTCAACCCCGCCGCTTCGACGTCTACCTGATGCAGCGCGGCCAGCGTATCGATAGCGGCCAGGTGGATCGATTGGCGTTCGGCGACCGGCAATTCGTCCAGGGCCGGGTGACTAAAGATTCGTCCTTCAATATGGTCCATTACGTAGAACGCGGTGCCGATGATGCTTTCGTCTTCGCACAGCAGGTACACCGAGGGCACCGGCACGCTGCTGTGTTCGGAGAGCGCACGGATCACCTTGTACTCGCGTTCGACCATGTGCGCCGACGGCAGCACCTTGCCCGGCGGTTTCTTGCGCAGCACGTAACGGCGCCCGGCGCTTTCCAGAAGGTAGGTGGGGTTGGACTGGCCGCCCTGAAACTGGCGGACCAGCAGATCGCCACCCATCTGCGGCAGATGCTCGCGCAGGTATCGAGCCAGGGCCGCCTCGTCGAATCGATGCGCGGGCAGAACGTCGATCAGCTCGGGTTCGTTCATCGACGGGTCCTCAACATGCGGTTTCGCCACCATCGGCGACGATCACCTGGCCAGTGATATAGGCACTGGCGGGCGCTGCCAGGAAGACCGCGAGACCGGCGATGTCCACCGGCTCACCGATACGGCGCAGCGGTGTCTTTTCGGCGGCGCGGCGAACCCGCTCCGGATCATCGAGCAATGCCTTGGCGAAATCGGTACGCACCAGCCCCGGCGCGATGGCGTTGACGCGGATGCCCTTTGGCCCCCACTCCGCCGCCAGATTACGCGCCAGTGCCGCTTCGGCGGCCTTGGAAACGCCATAGGTGCCGATCACGGTGTTGCCGCGCAATCCCGCAATGCTGGAAAGCATAATGACCGCGCCTTCGCCACGCTCGGCCATTTGCGGCAGCACCATGTTGGACAGCCAGAAGGTGCCCTTGACGTTGGTGTCCATGATCTTGTCCCAGGCGTCGTCGGTCAGCTCGCTGGTGGGACCATAAACCGGGTTGGTGGCCGCATTGCAGACCAGCACGTCGATGCGCCCCCAGGTCTGCAAGGTGGTGTTGACCAGCCGTTGCAGGTCTTCCTTGCGCCCCACGTGGCAGGGCACGGCGATGGCCTCGAAGCCAGCCGCGTTCAGCTCGGCAGCAACGGCCTCGCAGGCGTCGACCTTGCGGCTGGAAATCACCACCCGTGCGCCGCAACGGGCCATTTCTTCGGCGATGGAGCGACCGATACCGCGAGTGGAACCCGTGATCAGCGCCACCTTTCCAGACAGGTCGAATAAGGGATTGGTCATCGGACGGCATCCTTCTTGTTGTTTTGGTGGAGGCTCAGCGCTTGCTGGCGTGATTCTTCAGTTCCAGCTTGGCGATGGTGTCCAGATGCACCTCGTCCGGGCCGTCGGCCAGCCGCAGGGTCCGCTGGTGCGCCCAGGCTGCCGCCAGGAAGCTGTCCTGGCTGACACCCTTGGCGCCATGGACCTGAATCGCACGGTCCAGCACCCGCAGCGCCATGCTCGGTGCGGCGGCCTTGATCATCGCGATCTCCTGACGTGCCACCTTGTTGCCAACGGTGTCCATCATGCGTGCGGCCTTCAGCGTCAGCAGGCGGGTCTGTTCGATTTCGATACGGGACCGGGCGATGTCCTTGCGGATCGAGTCGAAGTCAGCCAGCGGCTTCCCAAACGCGACACGCGAATGCACTCGCTCGCACATGGCTTGCAGGGCACGCTCGGCCACGCCGATGGTGCGCATGCAATGGTGGATGCGCCCTGGGCCGAGCCGCCCCTGGGCGATCTCGAAGCCGCGGCCCTCGCCAAGCAGCATGTTGCTGGCAGGCACGCGGACGTTGTTGTAATGGATCTCGGCATGGCCATGAGGCGCGTGGTCGTAACCGAACACGTGGAGCGCACGGACGATCTCGACGCCAGGTGCATCCAGCGGCACGAGGATCATCGACTGTTGCCGATGCCGCTCGGCCGAGGGATCGGTCTTGCCCATGACGATGGCGATCTTGCAGGTGGTGGTCATTGCGCCCGACGACCACCACTTCTGCCCGTTGATCACATACTCGTCGCCTTCGCGACGAATCTCGCAGGCGATGTTGGTCGCATCGGATGACGCAACCTCGGGTTCGGTCATGGAGAAGCAGGAGCGAATCTCGCCATTAAGCAACGGCTTGAGCCACTGTTCCTGCTGCTCGGGCGTGCCGTAGCGCGCCAGGACTTCCATGTTGCCGGTATCCGGCGCTGAGCAGTTGAACACCTCGGCGGCGACATGGGAGCGGCCCATGATTTCGCAGAGGTGCGCGTACTCGAAATTGGTCAGTCCGGCGCCGTGTTCGCTTTCCGGCAGGAACAGATTCCACAAACCTTGCGCTCGGGCCTTGAGCTTCAATTCCTCGAGGATCGGCGGTGGTGCCCAGCGGTTGCTGGCGGTGGCGACCTGCTCGTGAAAGACGTGTTCGTTCGGGTAGATATGTTCATCCATGAACGCCGTGAGTTGCTGCTGGAGTTCCAGCGCCTTGCCGGTCAGTTCATACATCGCCGTCTTCCTTCTTGTTGTTGGGCACGAGGAAATCCACAGGCACGCCTTGCGCCTGTTCGCTGCCAGAGCGTAGCCGGAAGGTCGCCTCGCCAATCGCCAGAAGGCGATCGTCCGCGTCGCGCACCTCACCCGAGCTATTGAAAATGCGTGTCCCACCGGCCCGTCGACGACCAATGGCGCGTATCACACCGCCCGAGCATTGGCCGGTGAAGGTGGTGTTGAGCACCAGGGTGACGGCCTTGCGAACGCGTCCCGGATAAGGGCAATAGGTGCCAGCCTCCGCGAGCACCACATCCAGCAGCGCAGTCATCACGCCGCCATGAAGCACGCCGGCCATATTCAGATGACAGGCCTGCACATCGAGCTCGATCACGGCTTCGTCTTCGGTCCAGGACACCTGACGATAGCCAAGCACCTGATGAAAGCCAGGCAGGTCGCTGCCTCCACTGATGGGCAAATGATTGGTCCGGCTGTCATCGACCGGCAGCTCCGTTTTCTGCCCGTTCATCGCGTCACTACCGCATAGCCACGGGCAGCTGCAGAACCGGAGCGTGGACCTTGCGTCTGGGTGTCTCTTGCGTCGAGGCGCATGACGAGTCCTCTCGATTGTTTTTGTGGGGGAGTCCTCTTCTTTTCGAAGCTGGCATGCAGGAAACGCTGAGTCAATTCGGAATCCAGTTCCATCAGGCAGAATTATGATGCCCCACAAACAGAACCGTCTAAGCTCAACCTTTGCTGGACAGACCACGATCAATCAGTCGCTGCACACCGGACCTGTTATCGAGAAAGGTAGCGATAGCCTTCTGCTAGCGCTTGAAAAAGCTCCGCGCTATGTTAGCTTTCGAGCAGCTTTGCAAAAGTCAGTTCTGCTGTGCGAAACAAGCATGCGACGCACGTGATACAAAGATGGCCTCAGCCAGACAATTACAACAAGAGGACGCGTTATGAAATCCATGCTCAAAAAGCTACTCGTTCCCGCCGGTTTGTTAGCGATGGCGGTCTCCGCCATGGCTCCGCAGATGGCTGCCGCACAGGACGTCACCAAATGGCGCGTGCAATCGCATTGGCCGAGCGCCAGCAGCTCCTACCAGGACAGCCTTGTCAGACTCAAGAATGAAATCGAGCGGCGCACCGACGGGCGGCTGCAGTTGCAGTTGTTCGAATCCGGCGCGCTGTTCAAACCGCAAGAAACCTTCAATGCCGTCAGCCGCGGCATCGTCCAGATGGGCACCATCTCTCCCGGCTACGCGCAGGACAAGATGACCCTCGCCGGTATCGCTTCCGGCCTGCCCTTCGCCTTCCAGAATGTCTGGGAGGCTGCGTACTTCCATAAGCAGATGGGCTTCGAAGACATGCTCCGTGAAGAAGCCGCGCAACACGGCGTCTACTGGTCGACCGATAAGGTCTACCCAACCGAGATGGTGGTGAAGAAGCCAATCAACAGCTGGGAAGACTTCACCAAGCTGAAGATCCGCTCATCCGGTGCGCTGCAGAAGTTTCTCGACGAGGCTGGCGCCTCTACCACCTATCTGCCTGGTGGCGAGCTCTACCCGGCGCTCGATACTGGCGTGGTTGATGGTGCCCACTGGGGCGCGGTCCAGGGTGCTGCAAGCATGAGCTTCTACGAAGTGGCGAAGAATCATGTGCGACCCGCACTGAACATCGCCGGCACCGATGTGATCATCATCAGCCAGAAGGCGCTGGACAAGCTGTCCGAGCGCGACCAGGAAATAGTCAAGCAGATTCTCGATGAGCAGTTCTGGTACCGCACCAACGAGTACCTGTATCAGGAACAGATCGCCTTGCAGAAAGCCATCAAGGAACAGGGCGTGAAGGTCAACGTACTGCCGGATGACGTCCAGGCGCGGCTTCGTGAAGTCGCGAAAAAGACCTGGGAAGAAGAAGGCAAGCGTAGCGACAAGTCGGCCGAAGCCTTGCAAAAGCTCAAGACCTTCCTCAGTGACCTCGGTTACCAGTAACCCCCTCGCCTGACCCACTCCCGACGCGGTCATGCGTCGGGGGTGCGATTCGCTCAATCCTTGCTCGTGGGGCCCGTCATGCGCCTGATCCATGCCTACATCAACGGCATCACCCGGCTCAACGAATTCATCGGCCGCTGGGTGGCCTACCTGATCTTTCTTATCTTCGCGCTGCTGCTGCTCGAAGTGTTCATGCGCTACCTGTTCTCGAGCCCGACCTCCTGGACCAACGAATTCGGACAGATGTTGTTCGGCGCTTATGTGGTGCTATCCGGCGGCTACGTAATGGCACACCGCGACCACGTCAACGTCGACCTGCTCTACGCCTCGTTCAGCCCCCGCACACGCGCCTGGGTCGACATCTTCACCTCCAGCATGTTTTTCCTGTTTATGGCCGCGCTGTTGTATTTCGGCAGCTCCATGGCCTGGGAGTCGGTTCAAGGCATGGAAACCTCCTACTCCGCCTGGAATCCGCCGATCTGGCCGATCAAGGCGATGATTCCACTCGGCACCTTGCTGTTGTTGCTGCAGGGTATTGCCAAGCTGTTGCAGGACATCCTCATTGCGCTGGGCCGTGAATCGGTCAGCGATACCCGCCACGCGGGGGATGCGCCATGAGCATCGAAATCACCACCTTGCTGTTCTTCCTGACGCTGGTCTTCTTTCTTGTACTCGGGCTGCCGCTGGCCTTCGTGCTGGGCGGTGTCTCGGTGCTGTTCCTCTATTTCACCTGGGGCGTTGACGCCTTCTACATGGTCGCTTCGCAGATGTGGGGCACCATGGAAAGCTTCACCCTGGTGGCCATCCCGCTGTTCGTGTTCATGGCCATGCTGCTCGAACGAACTGGGGTCGCGCGCGACCTCTATCGCATGATGCACCTGTGGTGCGGCGGCATGCGGGGCGGGCTGGCGATCGGCACGCTGGGGATCTGTGCGGTGTTCGGCGCCATGGTCGGAATCAGCGGCGCGGCGGTCGTGGCGATGGGCACCATTGCCTTGCCGGCCATGCTCGAACGCGGCTATGACAAGCGCATGGTGCTCGGCTGCATCAACACCGGTGGCGGTTGGGGCATTCTGATTCCGCCGAGCATCATGATGATTCTCTACGCGATGATCAGCGGTCAGTCGGTCGGCAAGATGTTCGCGGCAGGTGTCTTGCCGGGTCTGCTACTGGTCGCGCTGACCGTTACCTACGTGCTGGTGCGCTCGTTTCTGCAGCCCCATCTGGCACCTGCACTACCCAAGGAAGAGCGAGGCAGTTGGGGCGACAAGCTACGCGCGATACGTGCAGTGCTGCTTCCGATCGGCATCGTTGTCATGGTGCTCGGATCGATCATCGGTGGTTTGACGACCCCGACCGAGGCGGCCGCCATGGGCGTGTTCGGTGCACTGATCTCCGCCGCCGTCTATCGCAAGCTGAACTGGCCAGTCCTGCAGGAAGCCGCTATCCGCACCTTCAAGCTGACCGGCATGATCGCCTGGATCCTGTTCGCGGCTCACGCGTTCAGCTCGGCCTATCAGGGCATGGGGGCGCAGTCGCTGATCGAGGGCCTGATGATGGACCTGCCCGGCGGCCGTTGGGCAATCATCATCGTCATGATGGCGATCGTCTTCGTCATGGGCATGTTGCTCGATCCCGTCGGCATCATGCTGATCACCCTGCCGGTGTTCCTGCCGATCGTCGCTTCACTCGGCTTCGATCCGATCTGGTTCGGCGTGCTGTTCGTGATCAACATGGAGATCGGTTATATGACGCCGCCGTTCGGGTTCAACCTGTTCTACCTGAAAGGCATCGTCCCGCCCGGCATCACTATGAAGGACATCTACTGGTCGGTAATTCCCTTCGTGATCGTCAACATCATCGGCATGGGCATCATCATGCTGTTCCCCGAGATCGCGACCTATCTGCCGAACACGCTGTTCTGATCAAGCGCGTGGGAACAAAAAAGCCGGAGCAGATGCTCCGGCTTTTTCATGTGTCTATCAGATGATGTTCGCGTAGTCCGCTTCGATGCGGTCCAGGCTCAGGTGGTTGAGGAAGTTGGAGAAGCACATCCAGGCCGACAGCGCATTGAGGTCCTGGAACTGCTGCGGCAGGTACTTCGGCGGCACCACCATGCCCTCCTCGACCAGTTGGCGCAGGGTGCGCATGTCTTCCAGCGTGGTCTTGCCGCAGAACAGCAGCGGGATCTGTTCCAGCTTGCCCTTACGCACCGCCAGCTGGATGTAGTTGTAGATCATGATGAAACCCTTCAGGTAGGACAGGTCCTTGGTGAAGGGCAAGCCATCGGGAGACGAGCCGCGAAATACGCGACTGGCATTGCCGTAGCTGTCGTCGTCGGAATAGCCCTGCTCGCGGAAAAAGCCGAAGACGTCGAGAAAATCCGCACCCTCTTCCGCCATGTGAATGGCACGGGTACGGTTGGTGAGTTTACGCAGGCGCGTCGGGTAAGAGGCGAAAGCGATGACCTCCATCAGGATCGCCAAGCCTTCCTGAGTCACGGTTGAGGACGGCGGGCCCTTGGCGAGGAAGGTGCATATCGGCTGGTTCTGCCCGTTAAGCGTGGTGCCGACATGGACCAGCCCCTCGTGGACTTCCAGCGCTCGTACGTCGCGTTCGTTGAACATCGCATCACTGCGGATCTTGATGTAATCAGCGCCGGCGGCGGCATCGGCAAGAATGCCATCAGATTCGAATACGCGAATCACGCCTTCACCCTCGCCAAACACCAGATCCAGCCGGCGCTGCAACAAGTCCACTGCCTGCGGTGCGGTAAGCACTTTGGCTTCGTCCTTGAGGTCGCCGCGGTCAGCAATGTTGTTCAGGTAGTCGGAAAGCATCAGACCGAGGTCGGCGAGCGTCGGATCACCAGCATGAAAGGCGTCAGAAGCAGCGCCGTAAAGCTCCTGGGAAATCAGGCCGAAATCGGCGGTGCCGCGTGCTTCGAGCATGCGGATCACCATCCGGTATTCCTTGCACATGCGCCGCATGATCTGCCCGACCGGGTTGAATTGGCCCAGTTGACGGGTGATGTCGCGTTCGATGTTCTGGAACTCTTCCTTCTTGGCGCTGGAATCAAAGCCAAGCGGACGGCCTTCGTAGTAAGCGCGGTCGACCTGAGGCAGCTCACGGGCGCCAGCGGCATAAAAACCTTGGCGAATGCTGTCGTCCCATTTCACCGCATCAAGCACACGCAGCGGGGTCTGCGCTTCGACGATACGTTCGGACAGACCGCGCACCGTAAGCTGGTATTCATCCAGGTTGTTGCGGGTATTCATCCGTACCTCGTCAGTGATGAGCCATAGCTTTCAACTTATACACCAGCGGACCGTGGCATTCCGTGCCCGGTTCGCGAACTGCCTGCTGTGCGTATAGAAGTGTGTCGGCCGGCATCAAGCAATCTGTACCCAGCCGAAACCGCGAACTGGCTTACCCAAGCCTTGGCACATCAGCCTGGGCATGGCCACGGCGGGGTCCCGCGCCTGCCCTTCGCCGCAGTCACATCGCAGCGTGGGGATGACAGCCGCTCGACCAATTCGCCGGGCGGCTGGGCGCCTTGATCAGATCTCGGGACGCATGTGCGGGAACAGGATCACGTCGCGAATCGATGGCGAGTTGGTCAGCAGCATGACCAGACGGTCGATGCCGATACCTTCACCGGCTGTCGGCGGCATGCCGTATTCCAGCGCGCGGACGAAGTCGGCATCGAAATGCATGGCTTCATCATCACCGGCATCCTTGTCACGAACCTGCGCGTGGAAGCGCTCGGCCTGATCCTCGGCATCGTTCAACTCGGAATAGGCGTTGGCGATCTCGCGGCCGCCGATGAACAGCTCGAAGCGATCAGTGACGTTCGGATCGTCGTTGCTACGACGCGCCAGCGGCGAGACTTCGAACGGATAGCGGGTGATGAAGGTTGGCTGCTCCAGCTTGTGCTCGACCAACTCCTCGAAAATCATCACCTGCAACTTGCCCAGCCCTTCAAAGCCGAGCACCTTGGCGCCGGCCTTCTTGGCGATGGCGCGGGCGGTGTCGACGTCTTGCAGGTCGGCAGCGCTGATCTCCGGGTTGAACTTGAGGATCGCGTCGAACACAGACAGACGTGCAAAGGGTTCGCCGAAGTGGAACAGCTTGTCGCCGTACGGCACGTCGGTGCTGCCCAGGACCAACTGCGCCAGCTCGCGGAACAGTTCTTCAGTCAGATCCATGTTGTCTTCGTAGTCAGCGTAGGCCTGGTAGAACTCGAGCATGGTGAACTCGGGGTTGTGCCGGGTCGAAACGCCTTCGTTACGGAAGTTACGGTTGATCTCAAAGACGCGCTCGAAGCCACCGACCACCAGGCGCTTGAGGTACAGCTCAGGGGCGATGCGCAGGAACATCGGCAGGTCCAGCGCGTTGTGGTGGGTCTCGAACGGCTTGGCCGCGGCGCCACCGGGGATGGTCTGCAGCATCGGCGTTTCCACTTCGAGGAAGTCGCGCTCGTTGAGGAATTTGCGGATGTGGCCGATCACCTGCGAACGCACACGGAAGGTGTGGCGGGTTTCCTCGTTGACGATCAGGTCGACGTAGCGCTGGCGATAACGCTGCTCGGTGTCGGTCAGGCCGTGGTGCTTGTCCGGCAGCGGACGCAGCGACTTGGTCAGTAGCCGTACGTCGGTCATCTCGACATACAGGTCGCCCTTGCCGGAACGGGCCAGCGTGCCCTCAGCGGCAATGATGTCGCCCAGATCCCAATGCTTGATGGCTTCCAGCGTCTCGGCCGGCAACGTCTTGCGGTTGACGTAGACCTGGATGCGCCCGGTCATGTCCTGCAGGACCATGAAAGCGCCACGGTTAAGCATGATGCGTCCAGCCACCTTCACCGGGATCGCCGCTTCTGCCAGCTCTTCCTTGGTCTTGTCGACGTATTTCAGCTGCAGGTCGTTGCAGTAGCTGTCGCGACGGAAGTCATTGGGGAAAACGTCGCCCTTGGCGCGTTCAGCAGCCAGTTTTTCCTTGCGCTGAAGGATCAGGCTGTTTTCTTCCTCGTGGATGGCGTGCTGGTTCAGCGGTTGTTCGCTCATGGTTTAAAAATGCCTGGATCGAATGAATGAATCCCGGGGAGGGTGTGTTGGCAGGCGTTTCACTTCAGCCCACCGTGACCTGCCCCTGTTTTGGTGGGCTGAATCCCACCCTACATCTGGACACTTGGAACTCGAGCTGGGTGAGCCGGGCGGCGTTCCGCTTCAGCCCACCCACGCTGGCCAAGGTCAGTCGCGTTAAAGCCCTTGCTTCAGACTGGCTTCGAGGTACTGGTCGATGTCGCCGTCCAGCACCTTCTGGCAGTCGCTACGTTCCACGCCGGTACGTAAATCCTTGATGCGCGAGTCGTCGAGCACATAGGAGCGAATCTGATGACCCCAACCGATATCGGACTTGGTGTCTTCCAGGGCCTGGGAGGCCGCGTTGCGCTTCTGCATTTCCTGCTCGTACAACCGGGCCCGCAGCATTTTCATGGCGGTGTCCTTGTTGGCGTGCTGGGAACGCTCGTTCTGGCAGGCCACCACCGTGTTGGTTGGTACGTGGGTAATACGTACCGCCGAGTCGGTGGTATTGACGTGCTGACCACCGGCACCGGAAGAGCGGTAGGTGTCGATGCGCAGGTCGGCCGGATTGATGTCGATCTCGACCCTGTCGTCGATCTCGGGCGAGACGAACACTGCCGAGAACGAGGTGTGGCGGCGCGCTCCAGAGTCGAACGGACTCTTGCGCACCAGGCGGTGCACTCCGATCTCGGTGCGCAACCAGCCGAAGGCGTATTCGCCCTTGATGTGGACGGTAGCGCCCTTGATGCCGGCGACTTCGCCCTCGGACAGCTCGACGATCTCAGCGCTGAAACCGCGCTTGTCGGCCCAGCGCAGGTACATGCGCAGGAGTATGTTGGCCCAGTCCTGCGCCTCGGTGCCGCCGGAACCGGCTTGGATGTCGAGGTAGGCGTTGTTGGGGTCCATTTCGCCGCTGAACATGCGGCGGAATTCCAGCCCCTCGAGGATGCCACGCAGACGCTCCAGCTCGGCCGCGACGTCGTCTACGGCGCTCTGGTCGTCTTCTTCGACAGCCATGTCGAGCAGGTCGCGGGAGTCGGCCAGTCCACCTTCGAGATCGTCGATGGTTTCGACGATCTGCGCCAGGGTGGCTCGCTCGCGGCCCAGGTTCTGGGCGTACTCAGGCTTGTTCCAGACGTTCGGGTCTTCGAGTTCGCGGTTTACTTCAACCAGACGATCATGCTTCTGATCGTAGTCAAAGATACCCCCGAATTGACTGGGTGCGGTCGGACAGGTCCTTGATGCTGTTGAGGATCGGGTTGATTTCCATAGGTCGGCAGCTCTCAATCGGACGTTGCGAAAAGCCGGCGATTATAGCGCAGCTGACCGTGACTGACAGCCCACGCGGGACCGTCGGCGCGGCGAATGTCAAGCAGATTGACCAGGGCTCGTTGGAAAGGCGGCGTGCTCGCCGCCCCATTTGAGGTCAGGCGGAAACGCCGCGCACCTGGCTTTCCAGTTCGGCCTTCAACTGCGGATCGAGCTTCAGCTGGCGAGCCAGCTCGTCCAGGTAGGCGCGCTCCATGAACTGCTCCTCGTCCACCATCAAGACACTGGCGAGGTACATCTCCGAAGCCATTTCCGGCGTAGTGGCAGCCGCGGCCACATCTACTGGATCGAGCGGCTTGTTCAGCTCCGCCTCCAGCCAATGCTGCAATTCAGGATCGTCGGTGAGCTGGGCCAGCTCGGCCTCGATCATCTTGCGCTCCTGATCGTCGACATGACCGTCGGCTTTAGCCGCAGCGACTAGCGCCTTGAGGATGCCACGACTGTGCTCTTCAACCTGGTCTGGCGGAAGCCGGTCGACCGTCTTCGGCTCAGTGCGCGGTGCGCTCGCAGCTGCTGCGGCACCCTGTTGAGCCTGCTGCGCCTGCCAGTTGCCATAGGCTTTGTAGGCCAGCATGCCGAGTGCGGCCAGACCACCATAGGTGACAGCCTTGCCACCCATGCGACGTCCGCTTCGGCTGCCCAGCAACATGCCGAGCGCGCCGGTCGCCAGCGCACCCTTTCCACGCCCGCCAGCGCCTCCAAGCAGGCTACCCAGAGGCCCACCTGCGCCGGAGAGCATGTCGCCGAGCGAGCCGCCGCTGCTGCTATTGGTATTACCGGGGCGCGTAACCGAGCCCTGCTGCTTCTGTAGAAGATCCTGCCCGGATTTGAGCAGTTGATCGAGCAAACCGGAGGTTTTCATGAAAATACCTGTATACGAAGTGATGGATTAATCAAGCGAATCGGGAACCTGTCGGATCGGCGTATTGCGGTGGGCCGCACGCACATACTGGGCAGGCCAGGGCACCGAGCAGTCACGAAGATCTTCGGCGGCATGTAGCGGCCAGTACGGATCACGCAACAGCTCACGGGCCAGCAGGATCAGGTCGGCCTGGCCGGTACGCAGAATGTGTTCGGCCTGAACCGCCTCGGTGATCATGCCGACGGTGCCGGTGGCGATACCCGCCTCGCGCCGGACCTGCTCGGCGAACTGGGTCTGGTAGCCCGGTCCAACCGGGATCTCCGCGTTGACCGCCGTGCCGCCCGACGAGACATCGATCATGTCGACGCCCAGCGTCTTCAGCCGGCGCGCCAGTTCGACGGTTTCTTCCGAGTTCCATCCGTCCTGGACCCAGTCGGTTGCGGACAGGCGAACGAACAGCGGCAACTCTTCCGGCCATACCGCCCGTACCGCCTCGGTCACTTCCAAAAGCAGCCGGATGCGGTTTTCAAACGAGCCGCCATAGGCATCCTGGCGCTGGTTGGACAGCGGTGAAAGGAACTGATGCAGCAAGTAGCCGTGGGCGGCGTGTATTTCGGCAATCTTGAAGCCAGCCGCGAGTGACCGCTCGGCGGCGCGAATAAACGCCTGAATGACATCCTGAATTCCCGCCTCGTCGAGCGCGGTTGGAACCGCATGTTCCGGGTCGAAGGCAATAGTCGACGGACCTACCGGCGTCCAGCCTCCGGCAGCGATGGGGACGCTGCCATGCCGCCCAAGCCAGGGCTGCCAGGTGCTCGCCTTGCGGCCGGCATGAGCCAGCTGAATCCCAGCGACGGAGCCCTGAGCCTCGATGAAGCGTGTGATTCGCCGAAGCGGCTCGATATGTTCGTCAGACCATATCCCCAGGTCCTCAGGCGAAATCCGTCCATTGGCCGAAACAGCGGTCGCCTCGATGATCACCAGCCCTGCCCCGCCCACTGCGCGGCTACCCAGGTGCACCAGATGCCAATCGTTGGCCATACCGGCCTTGGCCGAGTACTGACACATGGGCGATACGGCAATGCGATTGGGCAGGGTCAGCTGGCGCAAGGTGAGCGGCTGGAAGAGCTGGGTCATGGAAACCTCGACTGCAGGGGATGCGTTTTTGGACATCCTTCAGTACAGACTGTTTCGGTGACTTTGCTCGGCCTGGATGGTGTTTACCGAGAATTCGGTGACCGGGTGTTGCACACCGGCGTGAGCCAACATTGATCGACCGCCGACATGACCTTCTGCGTACAAGGAGCGTCCACGCAAATAGCAGATCGCTATCCCAGCTCGGTCTTGTTCGGAAATATTGGAAGCTTGGGGGATGGCAAACCACTCGCCATCCCCGCATCTGCAGTTATGCCGCCTCTACCTCCACCGGTACGCCATTGAGTGCTGCGTTTCCCGACAAGGCATCGAGCTGGCGCTCGTCGGTGAGGTCGTTGGCACTGGCACCCGGCTGGCGATTGGCAATCTCCAGCTGCGCACCGGGACGACCATGGCCCCAGCCGTGCGGCAGGCTGACCACACCGGGCATCATCTCGTCGCTGACAGCCACTTCAACTTCGATCATGCCGACCCGCGAGCGAACCCGAACGCGCTGACCGTCAAGCAGCCCCAGCCGGCTCAGATCAACCGGATTCATCAGCAGCTGATGTCGCGGCTTGCCCTTAACCAGCCGGTGGTAGTTGTGCATCCACGAGTTATTGCTGCGCACATGGCGGCGGCCTATCAGTACCAGTTGATCCGACGGCGCCGAGATCGACGCCGCAAAACGCTGCAGATCACCGAGGAACAGCGGGGGCGCCGCCTGAACGCGCCGGCCTTCGGTTTTCAGTCGCCCGGCCAGATTGGGCTTCAGCGGACCAAGATCAAGCCCGTGCGGATAGTCGCGCAGCCGGGAAAGACTCAAGTCCAGTTCGCTTTTCTCGCCATAAGGGCCGGCACGCAGGCCACGATCGATCATCTGTTCTGGCGCGACGGTGGGCTTGAGATCGCCGCCGGTGCGCGCCGCGAACGCCTTGGCCAGGCCGATGAAAATTTCCCAGTCATGCAGCGCACCCGCCGGCTTGCTGAGTACCGGCTCGTTGAAGCGGGTAACGTTGCGCACCGCGAACGTGTTGAAGGTGGTGTCGTAATGATCATGCTCCAACGGCGCCGTCGGCGGCAGGATCAGATCAGCGTAGCGGGTCGTTTCATTGATGTAGAAATCCACGCTGAGCATGAATTCCAGGCCGTCGAGCGCCTGCTCCAGCTTGCGCCCGTTGGGTGTGGAAAGCACCGGATTGCCGGCTACCGTCACCAGCGCGCGAATCTGCCCGTCCCCTTCGGTAAGCATCTCCTCGGCCAGCGCTGATACCGGCAGCTCGCCGCCGTATTCCGGCAGTCCTGAAACCCGGCTCTGCCAGCGGTTGAAATGTCCGCCGGAGGTGTTTGCCACGAGATCCACCGCCGGCTCCGTGCACAGCGCGCCACCGACCCGATCCAGGTTGCCAGTGACCAGGTTGATCGACTGCACCAGCCACTGGCATAGCGTGCCGAACGCCTGGGTCGAAACGCCCATCCGGCCGTAGCAGACCGCTTTGTCCGCCGCAGCGAAATCCCGTGCCAGTTGCCGAATCTGCACAGCCGGCACGCCGCAGCGCGGCCCCATTGCTTCAGCGGTGAAAGATTTCACCGCCGCTCGGAGTTCATCCAGGTCAGCCACGGGAAGATGGCTGGCACGTGTCAGGTCTTCGTCGAAAAGCGTATTGAGCAAGCCGAAAAGCAGCGCCGCGTCTTCGCCCGGGCGGACGAACAGATGCTGATCGGCAATGGCAGCGGTTTCGCTGCGACGCGGGTCGACCACCACCAGCTTGCCGCCGCGTGCCTGCAATGCCTTCAGCCGTTTTTCCACATCCGGGACGGTCATGATGCTGCCATTCGATGCCAGCGGATTACCGCCCAGTATCAGCATGAAATCGGTGTGGTCGATGTCTGGAATCGGGATCAGCAGACCGTGGCCGTACATCATCAGGCTGGTCAGGTGATGCGGCAGCTGATCGACCGAGGTGGCTGAAAAGCGATTGCGGGTTTTAAACTGGCCCAGAAAATAGTTGCTGTGGGTCATCAGCCCGTAATTGTGCACGCTGGGGTTGCCCTGATAGACCGCCAGCGCATTATTGCCGTGACGCTCGCGAATCTCGGCGAACCGATCTGCCACCAACGCGAAGGCTTCGTCCCACTCAATCGCCTGCCACTCGTTGCCTACCCGGCGCATCGGGTGGCGCAGGCGATCCGGATCGTTCTGGATGTCTTGCAACGCGACAGCCTTGGGGCAGATGTGACCACGACTGAAACTGTCCTGAGGGTCGCCCTTGACTGATACGATCTGCTCATCACGAGTTTCGATGGTCAGGCCGCAAATGGCCTCGCACAGGTGACAGGCACGGTGGTGCTGGGTCGTTTCGCTCATCGCGGGCTCCAGAGATTGTTCTTGTAATCAGAACACTCTAGGCCTGAGCCGGGCCTGCGCCAATCATGCACGCCCAGGCAAATAGCGCCCGATTCAGATAACCGATCTTGCTCAGGCCAGTCAGCGGAAGGCATGGGGACCTGAAGCCCCAGCGGTCCGCAAACCGACACCACCTGCAGCAGCGAATCGCGCGAGTCTCTTGAGCCTTATATCGCGCAGGGTGCAGACCGAGCGGTCATCGCGCAGCGATATGCGCCACCAGCAACTGCACGCTTTCACGCCCGCGGAATTCATTGACGTCCAGCTTGTAGGCCAGATCGGCCCAGCGCACCGTGGGGTTTGGCCAAAGTTCGCGATCAATGTTGAACGCGATTCCATCGAGGGTCAGCGAGCCGCATTCGCTCTTGAGCACCATCTTCAAGTGCTTCTCGCCGACCAGCCGCTGCTGCACCAGCTGGAAAACGCCGTGAAACACTGGTTCGGGGAAGTGCTGCCCCCATGGCCCGGCGTTGCGCAGCGCCTTGGCCAGCTCTAGATGGAATTCCTCGACACTCAATTGGCCATCGGTCAGCAGACGCCCGGTGAGGTCGTCCTCACAGAGCTGACGACGCACCTCGGCATCGAATGCCGCGGCGAAGGCACCGAAATTAGCCTCAGGCAGCGACAGGCCAGCCGCCATCGCATGCCCGCCAAACTTGCTGATCAAACCCGGATGACGCGCCGCAACCGCATCCAGCGCATCGCGGATATGAAACCCCGGCACTGACCGCGCCGAGCCCTTGAGCACGCCTTCCCCAGCATCGGCGAAGGCGATGGTCGGACGGTGGTACCGCTCCTTGAGACGTGAGGCGAGGATGCCGATGACGCCCTGGTGCCAGTCCGGCTCGAACAAGCACAGGCCGAACGGCATGTCTTCAAGCGGCAGGTCCTTTAGCTGGGCCAGCGCCTCGCGTTGCATGCCCTGTTCGATGCCCTTGCGGTCCTGGTTGAGCTGGTCGAGCTGAACGGCCATGTCGCGCGCAAGCGCTTCGTCTTCACAGAGCAGACACTCGATGCCCAAAGCCATATCGTCGAGGCGACCTGCCGCGTTCAAGCGCGGGCCCAGAATGAAGCCAAGATCGGTCGAGGTAATGCGGCTGTGATCGCGCCCGGCAACCTCCAGAATTGCCCTCAACCCCGGCCGTGCACGACCGGCACGGATTCGAGCCAAACCTTGATGCACGAGGATGCGGTTGTTTGCATCCAGCGGCACCACGTCAGCGACGCTGCCCAGCGCCACTAGATCCAGCAGCTCGGCCAGGTTCGGTTCCGCCCAGCCATGGCGGCTGAACCAGCCCCTGTCGCGAAGTGCCGCACGCAACGCCAGCAACACGTAGAAAATCACCCCGACGCCAGCAATGCACTTGCTTGGAAAGGCGCATTCAGGCTGGTTGGGGTTGACGATGGCATCTGCCGCTGGCAACTCGGTACCAGGCAGGTGATGGTCGGTCACCAGGACCTTGAGGCCTGCCGCCTTGGCTGCCGCTACGCCGTCGACGCTGGAAATGCCGTTATCCACCGTCACCAGCAGATCAGGCCGACGCTCGAGCGCCACGGCAACGATCTCTGGCGTCAGACCGTAGCCGTACTCGAAGCGATTGGGCACCAGATAATCCACGTGAGCAGCACCCAGCTGACGCAGGCCCAGCACACCCACGGTACTGGCGGTTGCGCCGTCGGCGTCAAAATCACCCACAAACAGAATGCGCTGGCGAGTTTCGATTGCTTCGACCAGCAGCGCCACAGCGGCGTCGATGCCCTTGAGTTGACCGTAGGGGATCAAGCGCGCCAAGCCTTTGTCCAGCTCGCTAATCGACTGCACGCCACGGGCAGCGTAGAGACGCGTCAACAGCGGCGGCAGGTCTCCCAGGTCGGGAAGCTGCTCGGGAAGGGGGCGAGGTTCGATACGCATCTGTTGATTATCCGGTGCAGCGTGAAGTGGGTGACAGTCATAGCGGAGGGCGCAGGCTGGCCATAGCGGCGGACATGGTAGACGCTACCGCGCAGAGGCGGCTCTTGATTCCGATGGTCAGGCAGCCACGGCAGAAGTACCGACGCAGCAGGCGCCGCTTGAGCTGGCCGCAAGCATACAGCAATGAATTATTGCCGGGCTGCCCGCCGACGGTGTGCCCTATGATCAGGCATCGCGCATCAATGCTCTATCATCGTGACAACCGCGCAAGGCCAATACGAAACCCGCCATTACCCCGGAGACCGGCATGAAGCGCCTGCTACTTAATTGCGACATTGGCGAGAGTTTCGGAGCCTGGACAATGGGCCTGGACGCCGAAGTCATGCCTTTCATCGATTGTGCAAACGTAGCTTGTGGATTTCACGCGTCGGACCCGCAAATCATGCGCCGCACAGTGGCCCTGGCGACAGAGCATCAGGTCATGATCGGCGCGCACCCGGCCTACCCCGACCTGGCCGGCTTCGGGCGCCGCTCCATGGCTTGCAGCCCGGACGAAGTGGAGAACATGCTGCTCTATCAGATCGGCGCGCTGGAAGGCATCTGCCGCGCGGAGGGCAACCAGGTCAGCTATGTCAAACCCCACGGAGCTCTCTACAACGACATGATGCGCAAGCCCGAACTGCTTCGCGCGGTCATGAAAGCCGTCATCGCCTACTCGCCAACGCTGCCCTTGATGCTGATGTCGACCCGCGACAACAGCGCCGCCCAGACGCTGGGTGACGAGCTTGGCGTGACCCTGTGGTTCGAGGTGTTTGCTGACCGCGCCTATGATCCGGACGGCAGGCTGGTCTCCCGTGATCAGCTCGGCGCCGTACATCACGACACCGATACGGTCGCCGCCCAGGCTCTGAGCCTGGCCATGGGCGAAGCGCTCGTCGCCAGCGACGGCAGCCCGCTGAGGCTGCTTGCCGACACCCTCTGCGTACACGGAGACAATGCCGGCTCTGTTGCGGCAGTCCAGCGGATACGCCTGGCACTCGAGAACCTGGCCGGATGAAGCCACGGATAGAGGTCGTCGGCATCGACTGTCTGATGCTGCGCCTGTTCGACGAGATCGACGAAGCCCACATGCCCTGGCTGCTCGCGGCAACCGGACGGCTGCGCGATGCCTTCGGTGGGGCGTTGCTAGATCTGGTGCCCTCCTACACCACCTTGCTGGTGCACTACGACCTGCGCCAGCTCAACGACGATCAGGCGCGTCAGCGAGTGGCCGAAGCGCTGCACAACCTGCAGCCAGACGCCTGTGGCCAGACGCGTGAATTGAACATTCCAGTGTGGTATGACCCAAGCGTCGGCCCGGAACTGGAGGCATTGGGCCAACGCAGTGGGCTCGGCATGGCAGGCGTGATCGAACGGCACAGCGCCCGCACCTACCAGGTTTTCGCGCTGGGATTTGCACCGGGCTTCGCCTTCATGGGGCTGCTCGACGAATGCCTCGCCAGCCCGCGCCTGCAAACGCCGCGTAAGCGAGTCCCGGCCGGCAGCCTGGGTATCGCTGATCGCCAGACGGCCATCTATCCGCTGGTTTCTCCCGGCGGCTGGAACCTTGTCGGACGCAGCCCGACCCGCCTGTTTGATCGTGAGCTGGATGACTACAGCATCTGGCAACCCGGTGACAGGGTCCGTTTTCAGCCCATCGATCACGCCGAATTCGTCAGGTTAGGCGGAGACGACACGCCTTACGAGGTGACGTCATGACCCTGCTGATCGAGCGCAGCGGCGCCTTGGCCAGCCTGCAGGACAGCGGTCGATTCGGCGTCCGTCATCTTGGTGTGACCCAGGGCGGTGCTGCTGACTGGGTGTCGCAATCCTGGGCCAACTGGCTGCTGGGTAGTCCACTTCATGCCGCCACGGTGGAAATCACCCTCGGCAATCTGACTCTGCTCGCTGAGACAGATAGCTGCCTGGCCCTGTGTGGCGCCGACCTCGCAGCGACACTGGAAGGACAGCCCATCGCGCCGGGGCGCAGTTTCACCATCCGCAAAGGACAGCGTCTGCGCTTCGGCACGCCGCAACTGGGCGTGCGGGCCTATCTCGCCGCGCCGGGCGGATTCGCGGCGCCGCAACTCCTGGGCAGCTGCGCTACGGTGCGCCGAGAGGGACTCGGCGGCCTGCACGGCGATGGCCAGCCCCTGACCGAGGGTGATCGGCTGATTTACAGTGGCGCCCCTGCTAGCGCACGCGAATTAGGCTCTGAACAGAACCCTCCACTGTTTACCGATACGCCACTAGAGGTCGTGCTGGGCGCGCAGATCGGAGATTTCAGCGGCCAGAGCCTGTTCGACGTGTTCAACCGCCCTTGGACGGTCGACCAGCGTGCAGACCGTATGGGCATCCGCCTGCTGGGGCCAGTGCTGCGCAGTTCGCGGCAGTCGATGATTTCCGAAGGCGTGCCGCTGGGTGCTATCCAAGTGCCGCCGGATGGCCAGCCCATCGTGCTGCTCAATGACCGGCAAACCATTGGCGGCTACCCTAGGCTGGGCGCACTGACCCCACTTGCGGTGGCGCGCCTGGCGCAGTGCCTGCCCGGCACCGAGGTCCATTTGAAGCCGAAAGCCCTGCAGGCTGCGCAACGCGAGCAACGCCTGTTACTCGCCCAGTGGCAATAAGAGTGTCAGCGGCGCAATACACAGACGGCTTGTCTGCCTGAAGGCGCGCGAATCCGATTTTGGCGATTTTGATTCAGGCATGGGAGCCAATACAGTCGGCGAACGCCTCAGCCGCGCTCCCCAATCAGCCACTCAAGCGGCACTTCATGCTGGCCGCGCTCATCGGTGATGAACAATGAACCCTCGCTGACCATCACGCTCCAGCTGATCGCCCTGGGTAAATCGCGCGCCACTGACTCCAGTGCCTCCTGCCCCACGGCCACAACGTTGATCTTTTTCAGGCTGCGCACGCTGTCGAGCACCTTCGTCTGCCATACCCGCAGATTCCCGTAAGCGACCAAGCTGAAGCGTTCCGCGCGGCGCGAGCACCAGGTGATCCGCTCAGCATCCGGCTGGCCGACTTCGATCCAGTGCAGCACGCGATCATCGAGGCTCTTCTCCCACAACGCGGGTTCATCGACATCCGACAGCCCCCGACCGAAAGCGAGCCTCTCGTCATACCAGAGCACGTAAGCGATCAGCCTTGCGACCAGGCGCTCCTCTGTCTCAGAGGGATGCCGAGCAACGGTAAAGCGCAGATCCTGATAAACGTGGCGATCAAGATCGGTGAGATTGATCTCGACCTTATACGGTGTGGCTTGCAGGGCCATGACAGCTCCGGACGGGAAAAAGGAGCCGCAGTTTAGCGTATCGGCACTATTACAGAGGCGCTCTTAGCACGGCTTTCAATGCCACAACGAGCATGAAAAAATCCGACGAACGTTCTTTGACAATCGTTCTCATTATATTTAGCATCCACTTTATTCGCAGACCCAACGGGTAGTTCATATGTACGTGTGTCTTTGCCAGGGCGTTACCGACGGCCAGATCCGTGAAGCCATCTATGAAGGTTGCTGCAGCTATCGTGAAGTGCGAGATGCCACTGGCGTTGCCACCCAATGCGGTAAGTGCGCCTGCGTCGCCAAGCAGGTTGTGCGCGAAACCCTGAGCGATATACAGAACGCCAGCGCCTCCCTTGCTTACCCAGCCGGATTTTCACCCGCCTGATCCACATCGATTTACCCGAGCCGGGCACATGCCCGGCTTTTTTCTGCCCGCGAATCAAGGCCTTGGCCGCCAGTCGCGGAACAGACTTATTCTTATTTCGCTTTACCCTTTATCATTCAAGGACTTAGGTTTGACAGCACCCAGGTTCGTGGCCAGACTGCGCTTATTAACGAACCCGATTCGACGCAGGGCACCGACATGAAAGGCGACAAGCTGGTCATTCAGCATCTGAACAAGATTCTTGGCAACGAACTGGTCGCAATCAACCAGTACTTCCTGCATGCACGCATGTACGAAGATTGGGGTCTCGGCAAGCTAGGCAAGCATGAGTACAAAGAATCCATCGACGAGATGAAGCATGCGGACAAGCTGATCAAGCGCATCCTCTTTCTCGAAGGCCTGCCCAATCTGCAGGATCTGGGAAAGCTGCTGATCGGTGAAAACACCCGCGAGATGCTCGACTGCGACCTCAAGCTCGAGCAAGGCGGCATACAGGATCTGAAGGTTGCCATCGCCTATTGTGAAAGCATCGGCGATTACGGCACCCGCGAGCTGCTTGAAGACATTCTTGAATCCGAGGAAGAACACATCGATTGGCTGGAGACTCAACTGAGCCTGATCGGCAAGGTTGGCATGGAGAACTACCTCCAGTCGCAGATGGACGAGTAAACCGTCGCTTTTCAGCGAAAACGGGAGCCTAGGCTCCCGTTTTCGTTATTGCCTGACGCAACTGAACGTCACATCACGCTGAAATATCGAAGCTTGCCTAAACGTAGGCATAAAAAAACCCGCTCTTTAGCGGGTTTTTCGGAGTAGCTATCAAGCGCCAGCTTTTTCAACGGCTTGCTTGATCAGCGGTTGCAACTCACCCTTTTCGAACATCTCAAGAATGATGTCGCTGCCACCGACCAACTCGCCATCCACCCACAACTGGGGAAAGGTCGGCCAGTTGGCATATTTCGGTAGATTGGTACGAATTTCAGGATTTTGTAGGATGTCGACGTAGGCGAATTTCTCACCACAGCCCATCACAGCCTGGGTCGCACGGGCGGAAAAGCCGCACTGCGGTGCATTGGGCGAGCCTTTCATGTAAAGCAGCACCGGGTTCTTTTCGATCTGCTCTTTGATGGTTTCGATGATATCCATGGGGCACCTCGGCTAGTCTCGGTTGCCGCGCATTGTACAGAACAGCAGCCTAAAAGCCGAGTCGCGGGCTCGGCTTTTATTAACGCACATGCAGCACAGCTTCCCTGAAGCGCACGATTCTGGCGCGCTGAGGCCGATTTGCGCCGGCTGAGGCTTTCTGGATAAGATCGCGCCTTTCCCGTTTCGTCGCCATCTATGCGACCCCTGTCGTAGGCCCTTCTATTTCGTCGAAATCTCCGGCCTCGACTGCGGCAATGAAAGGTAGTTGATATGAGCGCAAGGCACTTTCTCTCACTGATGGATTGCACGCCCCAGGAGCTGTTAGGCCTGGTCCGTCGCGGCATCGAGCTGAAGGATCTGCGCGAGCGCGGCATTCTGTTCGAGCCGCTGAAAAACCGCGTTCTGGGCATGATTTTCGAAAAAGCCTCGACCCGCACGAGACTGTCTTTCGAAGCAGGAATGATTCAGCTCGGTGGCCAAGCCGTATTCCTTTCACCGCGCGACACGCAGCTGGGTCGCGGCGAACCGATCAGCGACTCCGCCATCGTCATGTCAAGCATGCTCGACGCCATCATGATCCGCACCTTCGCTCATTCAACGCTGACCGAGTTTGCGGCGAACTCTTCGGTACCGGTAATTAACGGCCTGTCGGATGATCTCCACCCTTGCCAATTGATGGCCGACATGCAGACGTTTCATGAGTTGCGCGGCAGTATCGCGGGCAAGACCGCAGCGTGGATCGGCGACGGCAATAACATGTGCAACTCCTATATGGAGGCGGCGCTTCAGTTCGATTTCCAGCTGCGTATCGCTTGCCCTGAGGGCTACGAGCCCGACAGCGAGCTGCTTGCGCAGGCCGGTGACCGGGTGCAGATATTCCGCGACCCACGCGAAGCAGTAGCGGGCGCGCACCTGGTCAGCACCGATGTTTGGGCCTCCATGGGCCAGGAAGATGAAGTCGCCGCACGCATGGCCACCTTCCGGCCGTATCAGGTCGACCGGGCCTTGCTCGACGCGGCCGCTGAAGACGTTCTGTTCATGCATTGCCTGCCGGCACATCGCGGCGAAGAAATCAGCCACGATGTGCTCGACGACAAGCGTGCAGTCGCCTGGCAACAGGCCGAAAACCGTCTGCATGTGCAGAAAGCCCTGCTTGAGTTTCTGGTCGAGCCGGCTTACCACCACGCATGAGCCATGAGCCGCTGCTCCACCTGCGCGACCTCGCCTGCGGTTATGGCGAACAGAGCATTGTGCAGAACCTCAATCTGCATCTGAATCGCGGTGATATCGGGTGCCTTCTCGGGCCATCCGGTTGCGGTAAGACCACTACGCTGCGGGCTATCGCCGGATTCGAGCACGTCAACGATGGTGAGATCCAACTGGGCGGCGAAGTGCTTTCGCGGCGTGGTTTCACTCTGGCACCCGAGAAGCGCCGGGTCGGCATGGTTTTCCAGGACTATGCCCTTTTCCCGCATCTGACGGTGACCGAAAATATCGCCTTCGGGATTCGCAAGCATCCGCAATCGCAACGCATCGTGCGCGAAATGCTCGATCTGGTGCATCTCTCCCCGCTCGGCAAGCGTTACCCACACGAGCTCTCCGGCGGCCAGCAGCAACGCGTTGCGCTCGCCCGAGCACTTGCACCCGAGCCGGAACTGCTCCTGCTAGACGAACCGTTCTCCAACCTCGACGGCGACCTGCGCCGACGCTTGAGCCATGAAGTCCGCGAGATTCTGAAGGCGCGTGGTACCAGCGCGATCCTCGTCACCCACGATCAGGAAGAAGCCTTCGCCGTCAGTGACCAGGTCGGCGTATTCAAGGATGGTAGGCTGGAACAGTGGGACACCCCTTTCAACCTCTACCATGAGCCGCTTACACCTTTTGTGGCGAGCTTCATCGGCCAGGGCTACTTCATTCGTGGCCAGCTGATCGACCCGGAGACGGTGCAAACCGAACTGGGCGTCATTCGCGGCAACCGCGCCTACACCATGCCGGCTGGCAGCTCAGTAGACGTTCTGCTGCGTCCGGATGACATCGTCTACTCACCGGAGAGCAGGCTCAAGGCGCTCATTGTCGGCAAGACTTTCCTTGGTGCCTCGACCTTGTATCGACTGCAGTTGCCCACCGGCAATCAGCTCGAGGGAATATTTCCCAGCCACGCGGACTATTCGACAGGCCAGGAAGTAGGCATTGCGATCGCTGCCGACCATCTTGTGGTGTTCCCGGCGCAGGGCAGCGTGGCCGCCTATGAAAAACTGCCAGAAGCGGGCGTGCGGCGTTACAGCAGCAACGTTTGAACTCATTGCCCGCTGTTACTCCCCCGACCGAATCCCCACCCTCTCGCCGCCGCGTGATTTGAGCCGTCGCGCCCTGAAGAACTCACTCAATATCTCGCTGCAGCTCTCCGCAGCGACACCGCCTTCGATCAACACGCGGTGATTAAGGAAATCCTGCGAGAAAAACTGACCCCGACTGACCGCAACCCCCGCCTTGGGCTCCGTTGCGCCGTACACCACCCGTTGCACGCGCGAATGGACAATCAACCCGGCGCACATGCTGCAAGGTTCGAGCGTCACGTACAGCGTGCTCCCCGGCAAGCGATAGTTCTCCAGCTTCGACGCTGCGTCGCGAATAGCGACCATCTCAGCGTGGGCGCTCGGGTCGTGGCTCGAGACCGGGCGATTGAAACCCCGGCCAATTATCTGGCCGTCGTGTACCACCACCGCACCGACCGGGACCTCCCCGAGCCTTGCCCCTTCAGCGGCAAGGGCCAGCGCCTCGCGCATGAATTCATCATCACAGGAACGATCGATGATCATCGGTCTTTTCATTTATTCCGTCCGGCTACTGCCGCCCTCAAACCACTTCAATCGCTGCCATCAATCCAGTTTCCATATGATCGATGACGTGGCAGTGGAACATCCACACGCCGGGATTATCCGCCACCAGCGCGATTCTTGCCGTCTCGTTCTTGCCGAGCAGGTAGGTATCGGTGTACCAGGGGTCGATGCGCTTGCGATTGGACGAAATGACCTTGAATGTCAGCCCATGCAGATGGATTGGGTGCTGATACTGACTGAGGTTGCGCAGTTCGAAAATGTAATGACCGTCTTTTTTCAATGTAGCAATAGGACGGTCCGCACAGGTTTTATCGTTGATGTCCCAGGCCTGACCATTGATCTGCCAGAAGGTGAAGGCATCACCCTGCCCGGCATCACTGGATAGGGTGCCAGCCCATTCGAAATTAAAACGCAGGGTTTCCGCTCGCTGCAGGTCCGGCTCGGCGACCGGATTGGCCGGCAGCGGTGCAGGCCAATCGCCTTCGACCTCGACGGTAGCCACGGAGGTGAGCGTCGCCAGCCGCAGCGGGCCATTACGCAAGGACAGCGTTTCCCCGAGAGGCGGGACCTTCACCGCCAGATCAATGCGCATGCCTGGGCCGAGCCAATAGGCCTTGCCCAGCGGGCGCGGCGTGACCGGGTTTCCATCGATCGCGTAAATACGTGCGTCGCCTCCCGGCAGGTTCACCCGGTAGGTCACGGTGTTGGTGAGATTGATGAGGCGCAAGCGCACCACTTGGCCCGCCGGCAGCTCAAGGGTCGGCGCGTGCTCTCCATTGACGGTCGACAGCACGCCAGGCGTCCCTCCCCGCGCGGCCTCGCGGGGAACACTGAAATCGGTGAAGGCGCCTTGCTTGTCGATATGCCAGTTTTTCAGGCTCAGCGTTTGCTCATGACGAAACCCGCTCGGCTCGCGTTCTTCGACAATCAAGGGGCCCACCAGCCCACGCCCCAACTGCTCGGCACTCGAGGTGTGCGGGTGATACCAGAAACTTCCCGCATCCGGGACCTGAAACAGGTAGTCGAACGATTCCCCGGGCAAGACGGGCAATTGCGAAACATACGGAACCCCGTCCATGTTCAGCGGCAGGCGGATGCCATGCCAATGAATCGTAGTGGGCTCCGGTAGGTGATTGATGAAGCGCACTCGCAGCCATTCGCCCTGCCTGGCGCGCAATTCCAAGCCAGGCGCTTGTCCACCGTAGCACCATGCTGGGGTTTTGGTGCCCGCGATCAGCTCGATATCGGCCGGAGCGGCGATCAACTCGTAATCGTGGGTCACAGGATCGGCGGGTCGCCCGATCCAGTACCGAGCCCCACCACCGACAACGCCCAACGTAGCAAGCCCAGCCAACCCAGCCAGCATCTTTCTTCGGGTAAAAGTCATTTCATTCTCATCAAAAACTGCACGAGCCGTTACACCAGAACTACATCGGAATCGCTCGCATTTGCGACATGCTACAGCTTCGCGGGCCAACTCGCAGCCGGGCCAGACGCACAGCGAACCCTTTGATCAATAGCGACGAACCCTTGCGCCTGATCCCGCGTCTACTGCGGAGACACTCATTCCAATTGAGGAGGCGCCATGCACACCACAGCAGCCCAGGCCAAGGGTGAAGTCAGCAGAGGCATTACCTGGCTCGCTCGTAGCGGCTATGCCGCCAGGGGCGTTGTCTATCTAATCGTCGGCCTATTCGCCTTCATGGCTGGCATCGGCAGCGGTAAAACTGTTGGTACCAAAGGTGCCATTCAGCAATTGTTAGGGCAGCCCTTCGGGCAGACCTTGCTCTGGATCATGGTTGTCGGTCTCGTAGCCTACGTGGCGTGGCGACTGACGCAGGCAATTACCGATCCGGAAGGCCATGGCACCGACGCAAAAGGGCTATTGATCCGTGCAGGCCTCGTCGGTAGTGCCGTGACCTATACGTTACTCGCGCTGTTCACCCTCGGACTGCTTGGCAGCTCCATTGGCAGCTCCGGGAGCGGCGGTGGCTCAGGTGGCGGCGACTTCCTGTCTGGCGTACTTGGATGGAAATACTCGAACTATCTGATCTACCTGGTTGCGCTTGTGCCGCTTGGTGTCGGGATCGCCCACATCATCAAGGGCTGGAAAGCCAAGTTCGAAAAGTACTTCTATGCCTCCGAACAGGTCATGAAATGGGTTCGCCCGATTTCTCGGGCCGGCCTCATTGCCCGCGGCGTTGCCTTTCTGATCGTTTCCGGCATGCTTTTCACAGGCGGTAGCCGCTACGAGCCAACCGACCCGCCGGGGCTGGAGGATGCCCTGAACGCTCTGCAGAACCTGCCGTTTGGGGCATTTTGGCTTTCCCTGGTTGGCCTTGGGCTGGTTGCATTTGCTGTTTACAGTTGTTCCGAAGCCATATGGCGCCGTATCGATACGCCAGCCGTCATGAACTGACTGGGTGTCAAGCCCGAGGCCCTGGCATGCCGGGGCTTTGGCTTTCTAGATAATCTGCAGCTGACTCATCACTACTCGCTAAGCGACCGTCTACTTAGCCGTGTGGTTAAAAGGAGCACTGCAGTCAGCTACTCAACACCATCTTCTTCGGACAGCTCATTGCCGCGCTCTCGTGATTGTCGCCTCGATGCGCGTTCCCCTTACGTAACGGTTACAGTTCTCTCGCAATCGACAAAGCTTTAGAAACCTGCAGATCAGCTCAACGTCACGAGTCCCCAAATGGTGATCTTAAGTGATCCACGGTGCCGCTCTGCGAGCTCAAGCATTGCGACCAATCGAGTACCAACACAAGCATGGACGAACGTCCCGCATTGATTAGCTGGTACGACATCGGCACCTCGTCGGCGCCTGCTTGGACTGGATCGCAAGCCTGTTGAAACATATGGCTATCAAGCAGAGGGCCGTTGGCCACTAGACAGCCACCCTCCAGGCTCGTACCGTGCTTCAGATGCGCTGCGAACGGCTCTCTTCCCTCCCTCTCTTGCTGGTTTCCGAGGCAGTCAACTCAAACAGCCGGCGCGATAGAACCGGAGTTCAAGGAGCAGCATCAATGCAAGGAACACAACCGGAACACCTTCGCCAGCGCGACGCCCGCCCGGAGTTCTGGCAGCTCTCGATGCGTTGCTGTCAGTTGGCGGGTAGCGTCGATGTAGCCTTTCTATTCATATTCCTCATTCTTGGTTCACCGATTCTGGCCTGGATAAACGTGGTCAGCGTGGCCATGTATATCTATGCCTATCGCGCATTCCAACAGCGAAGAAATCAGCTTGCGGTCATGCTGATACGCGTTGAAGTGCTTGTTCATGCCGGACTGGGAACGGTGCTGATTGGTTGGGAAAGCGGCTTCCACTATTTTCTGCTGATGTTTATTCCGGCCCTGTTCGTCAGCATGCCCACGCGCACCGCCTGGATATACGCCGGGTGGCTATGGGCCTACTACGTCGGGCTCGACGTATTGATGTGGTTCATTGAACCACTGCAACCCATCTCCTCCAGCGCGCTGCTAGCCGTGCACGTGTTCAACCTCACCGTGGTGTTCTGCATGTTCAGCTATCTCGCGCTGTTCTATGTGGCCACGGTCGCCCGGGCACACAAGAAGCTGGCCTCGATGGCAACCACCGACTCACTGACCGGCCTATTCAATCGTCGACACATGATTGAACTCGCTGAAAAGGTTCTGGCGCGACACCAGCGCCACCCCACCAACCTCACCTTGATGCTGATGGACATTGACCACTTCAAGCAGGTCAATGACCAGTATGGTCACGACATGGGCGATCGCGTTCTCCAAGCGGTGAGCGATCTACTCAAACAATCAATGCGCGACCAGGACTTCATCGGCCGTTGGGGCGGCGAAGAGTTTCTGGCGATTCTGCCGGATACGGATTTCAGCCATGCGGGCGAAAGCGCCGAACGTATACGCAAGAGCGTCGAGGAACTGGAACTCTACAGTGATGACATACGAGTCTGCATTACGCTGTCGATCGGCATCACCCAGTATCGTGCAGACGAGTTGCTCAGTGATGCGATTGCACGAGCCGACGTTGCGCTCTACGAAAGCAAATCCGCTGGGCGTAACAGGGTTGAAGTCGCTGAGGTATAGCACCAAACAACCAAAAGCCCGCAGATATGCGGGCTTCAGGCTTTTCTGCTAATCAGTGTCGGCCAGTGCCGGACGCCCGATCATTCCCACTCTATCATCAACTGAGCGCGCAATCCGAGCTGCACTGGCGCCCTACTGAAAAGCGTTTGATCAGTACCATGGGGTATACCATTAGCCAAAAGCTGATCTACTTCGGTTCTACCCTCACCGCTTTCGCACACGAAAGCTACTGATAGCTCGCGTAACAGAATAGTCAGCCGGGCTGGCCTGATGGCCAAGCAATGGCATCGCCCAATTGTGGGGCCTGGGGGAATTCATAAATGAGCAGTGCCCTTCACCGGACAAAATCACTATTTCCAGCAGTGCATAAAAGCAGCCTCCTAAAAGATCGCTCATAGAAGACCTGTCCCTCTGCAAGCTAGCTAAAATCGAGTGCGTTAAAGACGCTAATCCCTCCTAACCTTCACCGCTGACCATATTATGAAAGAATTGACCCGATTCAGCGCAGCATTGAATCATCGCCATTATGGCGAAGGCGCCTACGAGCACCAAAAACAGCAGCCATCGCTCGAAGATCTGAAGATCATGACATACGGTGCGGCGGTGAGCGCTAGGTCGCTGTTTTTCTATGCGAATGAGTACTTGTCACGCGCTACTGGCTCAAGACCGATTCTGCTACTTGGGCTGGCAGGTGTCGCTGAGCTCAACGCTCAGGAGCAACAGAAATTAGCCAGAACTGTCATCACAATCGCCAATCGGAATGGTCAAGCTGATGTGTACCTACATGCTGCCTGCCACATCAAGTTATTAAGCCATGACGGTGTCGCTTACCTGGGATCGCAGAACCTTTCCAACGGTGCTGAGCCCTACTTCAAAGGCGCAGACTCTAAAAAAGAATACTTTCACCGATTTCACGAGGTCATTCTCAAGGTCGATGATACTGATTTGCATTGGGTTGATGTTTTGTTTGACCGTGTACTAGCCGACCATCCGCTATGGGTTAAGGTTACTCCTGAGCACACTAGCAAGGCGCAGGCGGAAGCTTTAGTGGCACGATTCGTAAACAATGCACAGTTAAAAAGAATCATCGACAATCTAACTGCGGCATTTGAATTGGACGAATTCCTCAGGAGCAGTCCCGAAATCATGCCGCTTGAGTTTTCGCCCCCAGGCAATGCCAAACTGTGCAAAGACATTGCCGGGATTAGCGCGGAAAAGAATCAAATGCATCACTTGGCCTCGCTTAAGTCCAACGTATTTTTTGAGAATGACTTCTCTTGGTGCAAGGACGAGACGGTGGTTGCTGAACTGTTGGAAATCATAAGCGCGCTAACCGATGGGTTCCAGGGGAAATCGGTCCTCGAAAAAATGCTTGAAGACGACACTCCCTTGTACTTGTGTGATGAAAACGATCAGCGCCTAATTGATAGCATTAGCACCATCGCTAGCCGGCACGACTTGGAAGATTTAGATGAATACGTGGAAAAACACCGAGACAGCATCCTTTATTCGGTGATTGAGTCTCCCGATTATTCAGAGGCCTATATGTTCGGCGCCATTGACAATGATGGGAACGTCGACGAGACGATGCTTAGACAACGACTCTCTAGCACTGTTATTGAATGGGAGTGGGGAGCCGATGACGAACTAGTAGGCCATGAGCGATACGTAGCACTGGATGAGAAACAGAATCTTATTGATACCACTAAGCTGTGGGAAGATATTTGCGCAGCTTTCAGCACAGAGATCAAAACCCTGTGGGCAAATCGAGTACTTGAACAGGCGCATAGTCTGTCAACAGAAATCAAGAAGCTTTACGAACACGAGCTCAATAGTGAAAGCTTTGTAGGTTTCTTACAAGAACTCAGGTCTGGCAAAAAAGGACAATGGTCCTCCAGGTGGACTAAATGAAAAAGTTGATAATGAGACCCTTGTGTAACTGTTTTTATGTTACAGATTAAATTATTCAGCGGTTTGGCAAGGCACTTCTTTCTTGATAGGCAGAACGATCACTTCATACATCAAGCCCAGGCGTCGCACCCGTATTCGTTTGTCGCTGCTTACGCCGAACGGAAGGCGTCAAGGTGGCCAGCTGCTAGCGAATCCTCGGCCACAGGTAGCTCTCAGATAAATACCGAGCACCATATGTACCAGTCGAAATTAAACACGCCGCACGGCTGACGGTTGATTCCCCCCTTCGATAACGCTCCGAATCATGTTGCCCGCTCATATTGAAAGGCGACGGTACGCGATCTCATTTGTAGCGTTTGTTCACCTTGATTGGCGAATCTTCTTCGTCATATTTGCCTACAATACCGTCCCTTTTGAGCCGCTCAAGCAATGCGCGATCTGCAGGGGTATTTGGGATGCGCGGCTTGTCGTATCCAACCTCGGTCAGCTTCGGATAGTCGCCGTCCAGCGCCAGCAAGACCTTGAAAAGCTGATCGCGGCTGATCAATGCCAAGTGGGGCTCAAGTAGTGGTATAACCTGCTGCGCAGCCACACCGGTCTGCGCCATCTTCAGCACGACGTCTGGCGGAAGTTCGTGTCCATGACAGATGGCGAAACGGGCCAATTCGTTTAGCCCTCTGGGACCCGCCACTGCCGCGTACGCTGAGGCCTGCCTAACGATCACAGCCTTGATAGCCGGATCGACTTCATCATTTGTTAGGAGTACCGCCAGATCCGGCCGGACAAGCTCTGGTGTCATGTAGCTTGCAAACTTTGTTGACTCACGAATGAATGCCCCACGCGTTTGCCAATCCGTCGCCGCAAGGTGCTCGTAGGACACGGCGTCATCTGCAATGATGTTGTGCTCGAGCAGCCGTGCAAAGAGCTCCCCAGCTTCCGCCGCGATGTTGTTAACCTCAAGGTAGCTTTCCAGCCTCAAGCTCTCGACCAGGTCCGCACGTAGCACTGCGGATGGAAGCTGATCCGTTGCCGCTAGGATGGCGACTGCCAAAGTAATTTTCGACTCCTCATCAGCGGAGCTGATCTCAGTGATCTGGCCGGAGGCAGTTAAGATTTTAGACAGAGAGGCATCAACAGATTCGAGAGCTGTGAAGTAGCGGTTGACGTTGCTGAACGTTGCAGGGAATCGCCCGTGTTCAGCAAGCGCCGGCCATGCCTCTTGAGGCACCTCTGCAAGGTCTTCCACCTGACAATCTGGAGCAGCACGCTCGATTACATCACCAAGGTGGGTCGTTCGTTGGCCTAGTACACCTTCGATAACAGTAAGAAAGTGCTCGCTCGCAACGATCGTTGCCGACGTGCCATTGATAGCATCCAAGTACCTACCTAGATGATTGAGCACATAGCGGTACACCGTCTCGTTGGTTGCGCGGATGACGTCGAGTGCTACGGTTTCCGTATTATCGATGGCAATCGCGAGGTTCTCGTGCGTAACCTCATACAAGCTGCGCGACACGAACGACGAGCGAACCTGCCGCCCTAGTGGCTCTAGATGAGACACGGTGATCGTCGCGTCTGAAAAAAGCGCGCCGATCCGTTCCGCTTGAGTAAGCATAGTCGCGTCGGACGTAAGCACCGTGAACTCGGTGTAGTGCGCCGACAAGTATCCCGACACCAACGAATCAGTCCGCTGCTTGAATGTCGGAAGATGAGCCAATGCGACGTCTACCAGTTGCAACCGTAAAGCACCGTCCAAGTCCTCCTGGCTCACAAGATAGATGAACACTCTCGAAGAAAACGCCGTGAATCGCTCGATGAACCGCGGGCGCTGCTCCCCGACAGCGAGGTAGGCCTGCAGAAACCTCGCCTGACTCTCTCCAGGGCTAACCAGAGAGCGAACCATGATGTCAGCCGCAGCAACGTCGGACATCAGAAGATGGTCGAGGATAGCGATGTTGTACAGCGCCGAGTCGTTCAGCGCGTTTTTGCCTCGCTCGCGGACCACAGCATCCACGTCATCCGCTGCTAGCTCGAAGTGCTCATCCATCAGGTCTCGCTCAACATGATGGATGATGAAGTTTGTCGCAGCGGACCCCACGCGATCGCCGTGGAACGTTGACGTGTAGAGCGTAAAGTTGCGGTTGATGTAACCGGCACGTACAAGGTTATAGGCCAAGCCCGGCTTCAGGAGCGCCTTTGCGATCTCCTCGAACGATTGCTTGCTCTCCTGATAATCGACTAGAAACTCTGGTCGCTTAACGAGATCATTGAAATCGGCACTTCGTAGGAAGCTGATGTCCTCTGCCTTTTCCTCTATCTGATCATTCAGTGCTTTAAGATCCTCTTCGTTCCAGCTCTCGGCGTCTAGAGGATCGCCAAGTGCTACAGCGAGGCTGGATCGAAAAAACTTCAGCACATGATTAGTCGACATAGGCTGACGCAGCTCTGGATCACCTTCTGCGCATACGAACATAGTCCAAAAGCCTGCACTCCGTAGTTCAGCATCGGACCTAATGGAACCATCTGCCATACAGGTTACGGCATTAGGTCTTCGCGTACCGAGCGCGGATGCCGAATGTGCAGTCCGCTCTAGGTGCGCAAGCAGCAAGTCTCCAAGGCGTACGCTGCGTGCCGCTGCCCCATCAATCCGTTCAAATCGTCGGCGAAGCGCGCGGCGCTCGCCCTCGATGCGCTTGATGTTCTCAGTCACAAGCTCACGGCTGAGCTTGTATAAGATGTCCAACTTACTCGTGCCCAGCCGGATCGTCTCGAAGTCCGTAAGGTGCGTACTCTTGTAGAGCATCATCGCGAATAGGTCGGTCTCGCTCAGATTGAGCTGCTCTCCGTCGCCAGAAAAGATCCGGTCGCGGAAAACGATGAATTCGTTGCGGACGTTCTTAAGCAGACGCATATCGGGGACATACTGTGCTGCCAAGTCGATTAGCTCCGGAGCTACTTGGTGATCAATCTGACCAAGTAACTGTACGGCCAAGTTGCGAGCGCTCCGGTGCGTGATAAATGGAACCACCGGGATAACGAGATCGAAGAACTTCGTGCGGTTGGCGCGCACAGCCTCGGCTTGTGCCGGATCGTTCGTTGCGAGCAGCTCTGCTTCAAGCTTGCGGCCTTCTGTTTCCAGACCAATGCGGTCGAAGATACTGTCTTTAATTGCATAAATGAAGCGGATTGGTTTTTTGATCTGGGGCGATGCGTTAAGCAAGGTATTCAGTGCGCGAAGCGTCTCAAAGATGTGTGAGTCGTTGAATCGGTCTATGTCTTCGAAAATAACGACGTCGCGGTCTGAAACCTCAAAAAAATAGACGATCTCATCGAGGTATTGATCGAAGTACGACACAGAGTTGTCGTCGAGCGTGACTGTTGCCGAGCCTGCTGAGAACTGCTTGATATGAAGCTTCCCATAGAATCTCCAGCGTACTAACAGCGCAGCTCCCGCCGCCACGGCCCAAACGATCAGATGAGCCCAGACAGCAAAGTCGTTCGAGATACCGAATACGACTGCAATCTGCGCGGTCCATCCAGTCAACAAATAAATGACTGCCACAGCAAATCCCAGGAGCAAGGCAGTCCCAATCTCCCGGAGCCATCGAAAGCGCTCAATCCGGCGAAACCTAGAGCCGGGCGTCTTTCTCGGATCCTCTCGGTAGAGCAGCTGCTTAACGATCTCCTGCTGTATCCGGTTTGTCGGCGTCGTCGCTTGGATAGGCACCGACTCATCGAGCTTAGCCGCCTCGATCGGCGCCAGCGTCGACAACGAAAGCTCAACAACGCGCCCGGCCTGTTGCTGAGCAACCTCGCGCAAGATACTACTCTTTCCGACTCCATAATTACCGGACAAAGCGATGTTGAGAATTTGTTTGTCCTCAAGCGCGGCTTCAATGGTGGCGACATAGCCACCATGCTCCCTTGGAAGGTATTTGGGCGTAAGCGGAACCAGATTCCACGCTTTGCTTGAGGCAGATTCTTGCTGTTTACTCATGTCGTAGCCTTTGATTTCATCCTTGAATAGTGCCCCGCTACCGATTCCGCGAGTTGAGAGGCAACCCTCACCGGGCTCCCCTCGCAGCTGACGAATAAGGACAGCCCATTCGGCGAGGCCGCCTGCACGACGAGCGTCGGCAAGCAGCACTTCGGCACGGCGTCACACCAACCAAACGGCATAGTATCGTCTAGCTATCGCTTTTGCCCGCTCGAAACCGCGCTACGCATCCACCGTGTTGAAATCTAGCATTCCTGTGCGATCCGGGCATTGAAAGGCACTGCGAACACGCTCATGCGCCAGTTCGGGCGCCTGACTGAAACAAGTGACTGCCTCGTGATATCGTTCCCGCGCTAACGCCAGAAAAAAATGGCAGATTTATTTATTCGGGGCTAGGCGAGGTGGTTTTTTATAAGCAGCAACTAATTCATACACCAAGTTCTTAGTGTAGCCTGGTGTTCGCTTGGCTCTGGTTACGCTGCAGACGCAACAAGGAGACAAACCCTCTTCTTCTTCCTAGCTAGTTTTTATCACTTCAAAAATGGAATAGCATCGAAAATATCAGAAGGCAGCAGCTTGCGCTAGCAGAGCCTATTCCGACGGCTAATCAAGAGTCGAGCGTCATAATGACCAAAGCTTTTCAACTTAAAAAACCGCCAAGATCATAGAAGTTGACCAATAAGATTGGGCGGCATATTATTTATTTAGCAAGACAGATAAGTAGAGACTAGCATTTGCGATTCTTAGCTGACGGACCATCCATCCCCGACGACCTACTCCTGGCCAGAGATCAGGGGCGCGTTATTTTCTTCTGTGGCGCTGGAGTATCAAGAGCGCGCGCGAATCTTCCTGATTTCTTTGGCTTAGCCCGCGCGGTAGTTTCAAAGCTTGGTGTTGATAAAAACAGTTCCGCCTATAAGCTTATTGAAGAAGCCCAGGAAATTGACCGACGGGTCGGCGTTTCTGGCGCTATATCGGCCGACCGAGTCTTCGGGCTTCTGGAGAGGGACTTTTCCTCGAGTGATATTGAGGAAGCGGTAGCATCCGCTTTGAAACCACCCACGGGATGTGATCTTACTGCACATAGAATCCTGCTCGATTTAGCAACCACCCGAGAGGGGGCTGTTCAATTAGTTACGACGAACTTCGACAGGTTATTTGACGACTGCGGCAGGAACCTCAAAATATGGCAACCACCGAGACTACCGGACCCTCTGCGGCAAAATGAAATAAATGGAGTAGTGTACCTTCACGGTCGATCCACACCAACTTACACTGGTGCTGAGGGCGATGGCTTCATTCTTTCAAGTTCCGAGTTTGGCCGGGCATACTTATCAGACGGATGGGCAACTACATTCATTCGGGAAATACTCGGCAAGTACGTAGTTGTATTTGTTGGATATACGGCCGACGATCCGCCTGTTCACTATCTCCTCGAAGCTCTACGTAGGGCCTCGGGAAAGCTTGAAAACACTTATGCATTTCAGTCTGGTGACCACAACGACGCTGCGGCACGATGGCGACACAAGGGTGTGCAAGCCATCCCATATAGTCCGGATAACGCGCACGCTGCTTTATGGCAGTCTCTTGAGGCTTGGGCAGATCGTGCGCGCGACCCTGATGCTTGGTATGCAAAGGTCATTGACGCGTCAAGGAGCGGGCCGGCAGCGATCCAGCCGCATGAGCGCGGTCAGGTGGCGCATGTCGTTTCTACCTACGAAGGTGTAAAGAGGTACTGCGGCGGAGATGTCCTACCACCCGCTGAATGGCTTTGTGTATTCGACAAGTACCGCCGATTTGCGAAGCCGGGCAGTTCAGCTTCGTTTGGTCGCACAGGACCCTATGTTGATCCGTTCGATATATACGGCCTTGATTCAGACACTCCGCCAACCAAACTTGATCCTGAAGACCATTATGCGAAGCGCGAGGCGCCATCCGATGCGTGGGATGCTTTCGAGCTCAATCGCCTTGATCGAGCACCAATCCGCGACGAAAACCTTGCAGCGCTTCGAGGACATTGGTCAAACCATTCTCCTCGCCTGGTCCCAAGAATAGGTCAACTCGGAATTTGGCTCGCAAAGGTCTGCGACCAACCCGCCGCCGTGTGGTGGGCCGCTCATCAGTCATCACTTCATCGGAGCATTCAAGAACACATCCTATGGGAGCTAGAGCGAAGCAGTCGCCACATCCACAAGGATATTCGCAACGCTTGGCGGTCTCTTTTTGAGGCTTGGAACTACGTCGAGGACTTCGACAGAGATTGGTACGCGCTGCAAAACATCATTAAGGCCGACGGATGGAGTAGTGCTGTCATTAGGCGCCTTGGAGAGGTGCTTCGACCTCACCTTTCGGCGGAGCCGGATTTCTGGGGTGGTCCAACGCCGCCCGGACAGGGGCTAGATAGAGAGAACGGTGCTCGCTTGTTGCGGATGGATGTCAAATATCCTGAAACGCACGAAACGGTTACGGTACCGGACAAGTGGTGCATGGCCGTACTGAGAGTTCTGCGACAGAATCTTGAGCTGGCCCTTGCACTTGAGAACGAAATAGGAGGTTACGGTCTTAGCAATATAAGTCCAATAGTGCAGAGCAGTATCGAAGACGACCACTATCATCGAACACAGGGGCTTTCGGCAGCGATAATCCGGTTCACTGAACTATTTTCTCAACTGAACAAAACCAATAGGGTTGCCGCTAAGCGCGAGTTTTTGTCTTGGCCTACAGACGATGACACCATATTTGCACGATTGCGAATATGGGCATCAGGAAAGCGAAGCGTCGTCTCAGACGATGACTTCGGAAAATTCATTAAGTCTTTAAGCGATGGTGCCTTCTGGGATAGCTATCATCAGCGAGATCTTTTGCTAATCCTCGCGGATCGATGGGGGAAACTCAGTGGTGAGCCCCGTA
Source organism: Pseudomonas sp. 9Ag (assembly GCF_902506445.1). NCBI lineage: Bacteria > Pseudomonadati > Pseudomonadota > Gammaproteobacteria > Pseudomonadales > Pseudomonadaceae > Pseudomonas > Pseudomonas sp. 9Ag. The sequence continues at coordinate 1,110,808 of NZ_LR733836.1, read as the reverse complement.
AATTAATCGAAGAAAAGCTGTTGAAGGGCCCAAAGCGATGGCGGGGCGAGAAGTTTTCAGCCTTCGATAGAAGAAGAGCCTGGGCAATTCTAAATCGAATTCAGTGGCTTCAACACTCAGGATGCAAGCTTTCTGCCAGCATAAGTAGGCAGGCGAAGCTGCTCCGCGCTGTTGTGCCAGACTGGAACGAAGATTATGGCGGAAAGGCTGCTGAATCCTTGGAGGGTCGGACAGGTTGGGTCAGGACTGACACCAGTTATGAGGAACTAGCGGAAACGCCCCTGTCACAAGTGCTGCTGCGAGCCAAGGAACGTAGCGGTCGCTCAGACGATTTTCTTGTCGAGAACGATCCTTTCACCGGCCTCGCCGCTCAACGCCCTGCGCGCGCCTTTGCAGCGCTGAGCTATGCAGCTAAACGAGGTGACTTCCCGGAGTGGGCATGGCGACGGTTCCTTACTTCAGAGGCACGGAAAAATGACAAGCCGAGGTTAGCTAGGTTGATTGCCGAGCGACTAACTCGCTATCCAGATGACCAGCTTGCACCGATCCTCCGCCCGGTAACCGATTGGCTTAAAGATGCCAGTACAAAACTGAGCGAGGACTGTCTTCCTGCTTTTGACTGCATTTTGAGGAAGCTGGCTCGAGTCCTTCGTGAATCGCCGAGCGAGGGACGCTCGAGTATCGTGCGTGGCTCTAACGAACCAGACTGGACGATGGAGTCGATTAATTCTCCGGCGGGTAAGATCGCGCAGGCGCTTTTTAATGACCCTCGTAAGGATAATCTCAATCGAAGTCAGGGATTTCCCACCGAATGGCTCGTGCACGCTGAAACTCTGTTAGCGCTTCCAAACGACTCACGCAGACATGCGATTGTGATCTTGTTTCACAACATCAATTGGTTTTTTGCTGTCGATCCGAAGTGGACGGAACAGTATTTGTTACCTGCGCTTCGAGGTGACGACACGGACGACCGAGACGCAGCATGGTCGGGCTTCTTATGGGGGGCAAGAACTCCGAATCGAGAGCTCTATATGCGATTGAAAAAGGACATTCTGGCGCTCGCCGCTAATCCTCTCCCATCGCGACGCACATATGTTGAAATCATCGCAGGTATGATCCTCGCCGGATGGGGAACTATTGACACCGTCACTGGCGAGCGCTGTATCTCCAATGACGAGATGCGCAGCTTACTTTTGACAGTCGATGACGAGTTTAGAGCACGTACTCTATGGCAGGCTCAAAAATGGTCTGATGAGAAGAACGCAAACTCACACGAGCGATGGGAAGGACAGCTTTCCGAACTGCTGCAGGTTTGGCCGCGCCAACTGTCAGCGAGATCGCCCAACACATCAGCTCGCCTTTGCGAACTGGCTTTCTCCAGCGGAGACGAATTTCCGACAGTAGCTGCGCTGGTTTTGCCGCTCTTGAGCAGTATCGAGCGTGACCACTTGATACTGCCAGAGCTTCGTCGATCCGGAGACAACATAGTAGACCGGTACCCGGAACAGGCGCTGGCTCTACTTCATGCCGTTCTTCCAGAAAACGCGCAGGCATGGCCCTATGAGATAGAAGGGATATTGAAGCAAATTGGAGAAGCAAGCAGCGCACTAAATAGCGACGATAGACTGACTTCTCTGAGGCAAAAATGGGACGCTAGGTGACACAGCGTGCGGCTATGGTCCACCTAAAACAGTGCCTGTCTATCAACAGTCTTACTGTTGTTGAAAAGCGTTGTCGTCCAGACGGGGAATCACCGTGCGGCGGGAGCCCAAAGGGTAGCCGTACCATGCTAACGCTGGTTTGCCCCATTTTACGATTCGCTTGACTGGACCAATTAAGTGAAACTTATATTCTTCAGCGTATTGCTATACATATATTTTCCAATAATTCTGGGAATAATCGCCAATCATGCGGTCAAAAATGGATATGTGACAACAAATCCTCTTTCTTACATATTGATTAAATTCAAGCACTCTTCTTATGAAGAAAGATTTTTGCTGTCCTTATCCTCGATATTCTTGATTACCATTCCAATTGCATTTTATTCTACATCAGTAGCCACGGATAGCCGGAACGCAAGAATCCTTGGAATAACCATGATTTCGGCCGCCATGTTGCTTTCAGTTGTCTATGCGATTACTTCAAGACCGGTCCGATCAACTTATAGTAAATACGCGGGCCGGCTTAATTTTATTATCGCCGTCTCTGCAACTATTAATTTTGCTAGAGCAACAAGCTTCGCTGAAGGAGTTATATCAGAACTAGTAGGAGTAAGGGCAAGTGAACTCCCAACTGGGCTAGCATGGCTTAGCCTAATCATGGTGCCTGTCGCCTGGCTAGTCACGCTCTCTATTGGTTCGATAGCGATATATGCAGTCGCTCTATTTAGCACGTCATTGAAAGACGCACCCCGCAAATCTCATGCAGTGGGTCTTCAGGTACCGATCCAACGAAAAGTATTTAGAGAGCTTGCTCCAGGCTATGCCGTAGCTTTTAGCTTTGCAATACTAGCAGTATCACCTCTAACTGTAGTTAGCAATATACTTGGGAGCGCCTGGGCCGAAAAGAAAATACGAGAAGAATTGGTTAGTGCTAGTTTTCACGTTAAAGCAAGTAAGTGCTCAATTGATGGTATCGATGGGGCGAAAGTCGCTTTTTTGAACGATGGCAAAGCCATTGTCGCACTGCCCCACGAAAAGCTTGGTTTCGTATTTCAACCTATCACTTGCGTTACAAACTGGATGGATCCAGCTCAAATTATAGAAATCTATAAAAACGGCAACTCAGCTAGTTGAGGTTTACTCAAGGCGGAGTAATCACAACTATCAAGGTAGACAAGGACTGGCTTGATGGGCAACATGATCGATTCACTATATGATTCGAAGTCATACTATGGCCGACAACCGTTGCACCCCACAGGGATGATCTTCCCTCGACGTGAGGGAGCAGAAAGCTGGCTCGACAGAGTCTCAGGTCCCTAGCTTATCTCAGTTGGCTGCGTCGGCGATGCCGCCTCAAATGCCAAGTTAATTTGTCGCTGCAGAATAGCTAACTCAGCCCGGCTCCCGTCGCGGCGGACTTCGGCGAGCAACTCCCGTGCATAGTTCGGATCGCTACGGAAGCACTCCGCCATAGCTTCGTCATGCAATATGTCTTTCATCCTAGTCCTTCGGCTTGCGGCATTATTTTCTCCCAAAGACAATTGCGCTCATTCGCTCCCGAATTTCTCCCTGCAACTCTCGGAATTCGATCATCATCCGCTCGACGTCTATTGGGCTAGCTCCCTGACCGCGCTTTTCGCCCAACCACAACTTCAGTAAGCCTGCAATACGACCGAGGTCACCATTGACCTTGACTAGCTCACGGACTGCTTCTAGGTCCGCTCGCGCACCAACGCGCTTATTCAACCCTGCAGCGCGGAGGAAAGCGGAGCGGGATAGCCCCGCCTGTTCGGCCAGTGCACAGATGACTGTCCTCTCCTCATCGGTTACCCAAACCTCGATTGGCTTGCCGCGTCTGCGCGGCCTCACGTTCTTCGGTGCCCGGACGTCGTCGACAGCGGTTGTCTCCTGCATTGATCGAATCCTCGGGTCGTCGCGGCAGCGACTGTTTGCCTCGCAGAGCAAGATGCCGTTGAGCCGCAGGCGAATAAGGGGAGTGTTGTTAGGGGGCGGGCTTGCCCGTACCCGTACAACACATATCTTGCCAGCCATACTAACGCGATACTATGCGATGAAAAATGCAATTTAAAACATTTAACTCAAAATCGCGTACATTCGCATAGTGTCGCGCAGAATCGCATAGCGTCGCATAGTATCGCGTTGTGTAGCATTCAATCGCATAGAGTCGCGTTAAACCGCACGCCATAGCCGCATTGTTTAAATCCTGATAATTTTTATGATCGAATCGCACGTTGCGCGATTGGAATACCGACCACACCGCCCACCCAATTAGACGGGTAACGCTATGGCACGAAAAACCTTATTAGATCGGCGCTCTGACGCTGTTCTTGAATTAGAAACCGCAAAAGCAAGATTGGCGAAGCTCGACAATGAAGCGGCAGAGAGAATTGCCCGAATTGCAATTAAGTCAGGACTGATTAATCTTCAATTGACGGACGAGAGAATCCGTGAAGAATTCAGCAGAATTGTGGAGCGAATCAGCAGAGAGGAATGACGATGAAGACAGCTCGCCGCATCAGCGCAATGGCTAATGAACTCAACGAACTCCAAGCCTGCCTGGGGCGGGCCAGTGTAAGGCCTTGCAAGGACGTTCAAACAGCCCAACGCATTGCCGCCGAGCTGGCTTCGGCTTTGGAAGAATGGCACCTAGAGGCGTTGCACATCCCGGAGGCTGAGCGCGACGTATACCGATCTACAAACCCCTACTTTTTTTCGCATTAACTAAGCTCTTTCCATGCATGTTTGAAGCCCACTTAGGTGGGCTTTTTGTCCGCCAACCATCAGAAGACGGACAATTCTTCTAACGCAACCCAAACATCTAGTGGCACTCGTTCATCTATTCGCAGATGATTTACGGACAGTTTCCGGACAACGGAACAGCGCTCTAACGGATAGAACCCTATCCGCATATTCCAATATCCCTAACGACCCACAATAATGGATCTCGGAATATCCAAAAACAGAGGCTGCGACATGACGTCTAATTCACGTAATTCGCGTTATCGGAGCGCGTCGGCATCTGTCCGCAAAGGCATTATCACCGTCGTAACGAGCGGAGCCATAGCCTCAGGAGGTGTGGCTTTCATTGCGCCGACGCCTGCTTACGCGATCTACTGTTCCAATTGCTCGACCTTCTATCAGCAAATGTTCGAATATGCTGAAGCGGTAAGCACCGCTTTGAACACTGCTGAGTCGCTACAAGCTCAGATTCGGCAATACCAGAACATGGTCATTCAGGGCACCGGTTTGCCGAGGTCGATGTTTAGCAGCATCGCGGCCGACCTTGAATCTGTCGTTAGCCTCTATAAGCGCTCGCAAGCGATAGGTCGCCAAATCCAGGACATGGATTCGCAATTCAACGCGGCTTTCCCAGGTTTCGAGTCCTACCTGATTCACGCTGCGAACTCGGCAGAGGTCCCAGCGCGGGACCGCTATCAGAAATGGTCAGCGCAAGGTCGAGACAACGTAAAAACAGCGCTAGAGGCAGCGAACCTCAACACGAGCACATTTGAGTCGGAAGACGTCCGGCTAGGCCGCATGGTGGCTCGCTCGCAATCTGCCGTGGGACGGATGCAAGCCATTCAGGCGGGTAACGAGATCGCTTCGCAGAACGTGCAGCAATTGCAGAAGCTACGGGACCTTTTGGCGACGCAAATCAACATGCAGGGCAATTACATGGCTCAGGCAGACGACCGGAAGGCCGCTAGCGAAGCCGCCGAACAGCAATTCGAGGCCCGGAAGAATAACTGGGGCCCTTCGGAGAATTTCTGACCATGTTGAAACATAAGAGCTTTATTGCCGTGCTGTGCATCGCTTCTGCTCTGGGTGGTGCCGCTGTGTCCGGATTCGTTATTTCGGTTAGCACCGACTGCATGACTGCTCAGCAGGCTACGCCGGATGCCGACACGAATTTCGAAGCCCGGAAAAACAATTGGGGACCTTCTGAGGACTTCTAACTATGCAACGCACGGCACTGCTCGCACTCTTTGGTGCAGCATTCTTGCTATGGGCCAGCACTGCTGCGGCCGCAGGTGACATAACCCAAGGCAATGAAATGAACGGGCTCTTGCGGATGCTCTATGGCGCCGCAAATGAATGGTCGCCCCGGCTACAGGGCTATGCCCTCACGCTGCTGGCATCTCTTGCGCTCATCCAATTGGTGTGGACGTTCATCCCTTTGGCCTTGAAGCAAGCTGACCTCGGCGAAATTCTCGCTGAGTTGATCCGTTTCTTCATGGTGATCGGTTTTTTCTACGCAGTAATTCAGCATTCCGTCCCTTGGGCGACGGCGATAGTAGATAGTTTCCGCGAGGCAGCGGGCACCGCTAGCGGCTTGGGTCGTGCGCTTCAACCTGGAGATATGTTCGCCGTAGCTGTCGATTTCTCGCGCACCATCGTAGAGGGAATCTCCGTCTTTTCTCCGGGTAAAGCGGTCCTCATCGCACTTGTCGGCTGCTTGGTTCTCCTGTGCTTCGCATTTATCGCGGCGTTCATGTTTGTGACGCTGGTGGAGTCGTACGTAATCATCAACGCGTCCGTGCTGTTCTTCGGTTTTGGTGGTTCGCAATGGACACGAGATTTTGCAATCGCCCCGCTCCGCTTCGTTATTGCGGTAGGAGCCAAGTTGTTCGTATTGACGTTGATCGTAGGAATCATCGTCTCGTCTGCGAAGTCATGGTTGGCAGCCTATACCAACGACGAAGCATCTTTAATGACCTTGGCAGGCCTGGCTCTGGTATGCGCATACCTGACAAAGACGATTCCTGAACTGATCGGCGGAATGATCAGCGGCACATCGATGGGCGGCGGCTCGGCAATTGGCGGTATGGCGGCGGCCGGTGCCGCCGGCGCCGCGGCCGCTGTCGCAACTATCGCCACAGCCGGGGCGGCCGCTCCGGCTGCTGCCAGCGCGCTTGGCGCGACCGGTTCTGGTGGCACAGCCGCATCGGGTGCCAGTGGAGTTGGCGCCGGGGGCCTAGCGAGTGCGATCAATTCCAGCTTTGCCGGAGGCGGTGCGCCCGCTGCGGCGGCCACCGGTAGTAGCGCGGCATCTGGCCTCGGCGCTAGCACTGGCGGCCAAGCTACTGCCAAGAGCGCGTCGCCGAGCGGTGCCCGAGTGGGCGGCAGCTCAGCACCTATAATGCCAAGCGCCACGGAAAAGCAGCCCAAAAACGGCGTACAGCAGACCGTCAAGCAAGCTGCGAAGGCCGAGCCAAGCAGCAACAATTCAGAGCAACAAGCGGCACCAAAAGGAAGAGCAATCAGCTCTGGCGTCGTCGCCCACCAAGCGGCAAATGGCGCGGCGAAGTTGCTCGGTGTGATGGCCTCGATGGGTGTGCCGGGCATGGAGAACGCGCACGCTTTGTCTCTAGGGTCAGGATCTTCCGTTCAGGACAACTCCACTTCGATCGATCCAGCGAACCCCGCAGTACCAGATGCGGAAACAGGCCAAGCAGAAGCTAACGTTATCCGCCCTGCGTCATACAACAGCTCTACTCATGCCCGGCTCGCCTCGCTGAACGTGTCAGGTATGGCCTCGCATACTGACCAACCGGAGAGATAACCATGATCGACATTCTGATGTTCGCTGGATTCGTAGTGTTCGCTTCAACATTTTCAATCGGAATGTGGGCGCTCGGCCGGTGGCTACGCAGCATGGGCTACGGACCAAAGCTCGATTGGCTGGATCGCCATTACACAGCTTTACAGCTTCGAGTCAGTCCGCTCGCTCTGTCAGCGTCCTATCACATGTTTTCAGGGGCACAGGCTCTGAATCGCATACCGTTGCTGGGAAGCGAAAATGACGCTGCCCTGAACCAGCAAGTGCTAATGGCCATCCAAGCCGCGCAGGACGCGCAGAAGCGCAGGAATCGCTGATCACCGGCCAGCCTTACGGGCAACCCCTCCTGACTGCGGGTTTTGTTGCCTTGTTTGCCTGGCGCTCCTGCTCCGTCTATTACACACCCTGCGAAGGCCCGGCGCTGCATCGTGGCAAATCTTCGCGCCTAGATGCCCTCCAGTGCTTTAGCCAAGTGCTGTGCTGGGGGCTCCTAGCGCGTTCCGGTCTGTTCGCAGGTCCCACGGAGACGGCTCCAGGCCCGCTCCTTCACTTTTTCTTATGTGGCTTGTCTAGGAAGCCCTTTAATAAAGGTTGGCAGGCTCTCAACGGTAGTGGAGCGCTCTGATACAGCTAATCTGGATAGACCGTCTATTACACACCAGACACGCTAAGCGAAGGCATAACAGCCGCCCCCACCCCTGTCTTCGTCGAGAAAACTAGCGCCTGCACACTGACCTATAACTCCCCATTTGCATGCTAGTTTTCTTTATCTGAGGCCCTTGCTCGGCAGTCTTTGGTGGGTTCTTGCCACGCTTTTTTTTGGTGCGCTACGGCCGGAGGCCGATTAAGGTAGCTCGCCAGGGGCTGCGCCGAATGCACGGCCCCCTAGCGAGCTTTCGTAGAAATTCTTGGAAGAATCTTGGATGAATGTCTCGCATGCCCCGGAGAGCCAAGCTCCTCGCGGGTTGCCGCATAATGTCCGGGGAGCGTTATGCCGGGACCTGGGGAGCGTTACGCCGGGGTTTAGGGAACGTTATGCCGTCTGGTAAGCAGCGCGGCATCGACAGTTGTGGCCTTCCTATTTCCCATTTGCAGCGCACGTATTCGTCCAGCTTCCAACCCAAAGCGGCGAGCTCATCTAGAGCCCTACGGGCAATCTGTCGTCGCTTTTTTACTGCTTCCGCTGTGCCTTGATCCGGCCAGACATATCCACAAATGGTGTCTAGCTCAACACGCCCCTTCTTGCCGGGGTCGATCCAGCCACACAGCCGTTGATGAATCAAGCGGGCTGGACCTGTATGTAGAGCCCTCACCTCGTTCATATCTATCCGTGTGTATGGGCGCTCGCCCATGACGGCTTCCGCCAACCTTGGATTGATTGCTACAAACAATTTTCCAGCATTTTCATCGCTGGCGTAGCTGGAGAGAATCCGAAAGCCTTCACGCTTGCTTCCTCGTTCGATAATCATCGACACGGCCCAGAGTCGTTCAATGCTGTCGCGGATGGTTTTGAGCTGGCTCCCACCATCCTCGGCATAGCCGAGCTCACGGGCCAGCTGGCGAAAACTTCCTTTGGCCACCAATCCAACTTTCTCGATGGCATCCCATTTCAAATCGAGCCACTTCCGCAACTGTTGTCCTGCTTCGGATTGTGGGTCATAGCGCAACTCGATTCCGCGACCTCGGTTGCCCGAAACCGCAGACATTGCGACCAGTCCTTGTAATACCCTCAGGTCATCACAGCCTAGAGGCTCTGGTCCCCAAAAACGAATTACATCATCACCAAAACGATACGTTACATCGAGCTTAAGCTTCTTACGCTCCCCACGCTTAAGGCTACGGAACAGGCCAGGAGCCAGGCAGTGCGCAGGATCATGGCGAGCATGGGTCAAATCAAACTTGTTCACGGTGCCGCCCCTTGCTGCCAGTCGGCTTGGCGTCCAGCAGATCCACTGGTAGTAATACACCGCCGCTATGCTGCAAGTACCAGCGCTCTCTCAAGGTGAGGCCATAGTTTTGTTTGCTTACGCCAAAACGAACAAAGACTCCTCGGCCGTCTTCACCGATGGGCTGCCTATCGAAAACGCGATCGGTATAATTCTGGGCTTCCTTGGTGCTCATTCTGGCGACGAATCCGCACCACCGAGCATTATCGACAAGAGCGGAGGCGCCTCGTGCTGCCTGTTGCTGATCAGCCTGCCCATCGCGGGCGCTGCCTTTGCTGACATGGTGCAGATAAAGAACCGATGCCCCAGTGCTAGTGGCAATATGCTCTAGCGTAGCGACAAGCCGCGCCATCTCACCGTTGTTGTTCTCGTCAAGGGTGTGGATACGGCTCAATGTATCCAGAACGACCAAACGCGCCCCCTCACAAAGCTCAATCACCTCCGCGCGCTTCCTTGTGTCCATTACGTCCATGGGCTCCCCATGATCGGCATAACTAGTAGGTTTTCCACTATTGCCTTGCGCGCTTCTGGGCTCAGATGTTTACCAATTGCATTAATGCGCCCCACCATCGCTGGTTCTGGATCTTCGCCAGCGTAATAAATAACGCGACCAGCTCGCGCGGGAGCAAGACCCACTAGGTCACCACCAAAGACCCTACTTTCGACCGTTGCGCCGCAAGCTACGGACATCGCAGCTTCAAGCGCCCAGAAGCTCTTACCCGTTGCGCCAGGAGCCACTAACGCGCCTACTGTGCCAGCGAGGAAGCCGGGCCATATGAAGTCCAGCGTCGGCGGCTCACTCTCGAACGCTGCCTGTAAGTCAATCGCCACAGCTCAGCCCTCCATCCCTGGGCGAGGTGCCGACCCGGAATGAATGCATGTGTCAATCCATGCCTCGACCTCAGCCAGATTCCACACGACCTTTCGAGTGCTAAGAGCAATGCGGCGTGGAAACTTTCCTTGCTTCTCAAAGTTGTAAATCGTGCGTTCGCAAAGTGGGATCATTGCCAGCAACTGCTTCTTGCTGATCAGTACATTGCTTGTATTCCTCGCCTCCCTCTCCATACCGGAAACCTCGTCACTGTTATCTTTCGAGGTTAGATTTCTGCCTATTTTTTCCAGTAATTTCCAGCACTGAAAATATATTTTTCCCAATAAAATCAGTTGGTTACTGTCCGGAAAAGGTTCAATTTCCGGACGTTTCGACATGTTCATTTGGTTGTTTTAATAGCTTTTTTCTGCATCTGGAACGTTGAAAAAGGTATGTCCGCAAAAGGGGTTTCGGGACAAAAAAAACTTGCCGGGAAAGGGCTTTTAGGTAGGTCATTAGCTGCATGAAACTTCGCGTTCAGGGGAAACGACGACTGTTAGGTTGAGCCTTTCGTAGGAGATAGCAAATTCGGAAATAACGTACGGAAAGATTTGCAGAGCAACGGCTGCGCCATGAATACTACCGATCGGTATGCGCTATCCGGTCTGCTCGGGCTCACCATGTCGGTCTTCGCCTTTGCTGACCGGCTTCCAACAATGGTGACCCAACGAACGAGATGAGCCCATATAATCGGGCTGGCGAGGCCTGCGTCTGACCTTTGTAGCCATAGCGACCGTCGCGGTGCTAATGCTGGATCAGCCGCTGCGCGTATTCACATGCAGGGACGAATGAATGAAGCACGTGATTTGGGGTGTCCTGTTGATAGTCGTCGCAGGCTTACTAAATAACTTGGTGAACTTACGCGATGAAGAAAACCGCATCGCCGTTGAGAACCTGAACTCCTACGGCGACTGCTTGCTCCCGCACATACGAGGTACCGCAAACTGGGTCGGCGACGGTGCTGATCAATTTTGCAATTTGATAGTGCTGCCAGGTGGATACGACACGGTTGGTGAAAACTGCCATTTAAGGACGTATAGCTTGTCTGGGGTCCCCGCAAAGGAGCGGTACCGGATCAATCAGCGGTGGTTCGCCGATGAGTACCAGCTCCAAGAGGTGTGCAGAGTGCATGTCGCAAAGCGGGACTTTGAATACCTCGCCTCAAAGATGCAGGGGAAAGACCTGCAACCTTCAATTAAAATCGCCTCAGGGCCGGTGACCCTCAAGGCGGGAAAGGAGAGACTAAAGTTTTCCATAGCCTTATCGAATGACATCTCACCAGAGCGGGTAAAGGCTGCGGCAACCCAACTCGAGGCGGTTGCGAACGAATACTTCGCTTACTTCGAGCGCCCGGCCAAGGAGAAGAGGCTAGAAGTTATGCTCAGTCGAGAACCTATCCCCGAAGAAGAACGCTTTCCCTTCACCATTGCGTCAGCTGAGAGCCAGAATGTTTGGAGGTTCAACGGGCTTGATGTGCTTCGAGACCGCGACCATGAAGTCCTTGGTATGCCACCGGCTCAGCGGAAGTATATTTTCTCTAGGCTGCTTATAGAGACAGCTAGGTTTACGGACAATTTCAAGCGCGACGCCGACACCAACCGCTTCAGCATGGTTATGTATAGAGATCAATATGTGACAAACGATCCGACGACGAAGCTATTAACGAAGCTGAGTATTTCATCGGAGCAGCTGAAATATGTCAGCGAGGAGGGCCGAGTGCTTGGCTGGGGTTCGGAGATCATAGATAACGTGCCTGAATCGCTTCGTTCGGTTTCGTTCGTAAAGCCTTCAGACTGATTTGATTATCTGCTTGCCCATCTGAGCAGCTATTTGAACTTGTGCTTCAACTATTAACGGCCTCACCGAAATGGCTAAAGCCGTCTTTAGGTGAGCATGCCAAAGAACGAGGAAAGATTAGCCATGGCAACTAAGAAGCCGGCGCATCCATTAAGAGCAAGCGAAGTGGAACGTTTCGAGCAGAACCTTGCGAATTGGTTGAAGCTGGCCCCATCGGACGCAATGTACCACCGTTTCCAAGGAATATTGGAAAGCCAAATCGTGACTTTGCAAATCTGTGGCGTGATTACTAGCCAAGGCGCAGTCAAGCTGCATGTCCGTATGGGCGAGGCAAGGCGAGAAAAGGACACTGAAGAGGCGGCCCAGAAAACCGAAGGCCTTAAGCTGGTTTGATAGGGAAACAGCGACGAAGCTATTCAGGCGCCCAGCGCCACGCGCAGTGCTATCCACGGTGGTTCGTCCGCCGTGAGAGCGTGGTGAAGCTCGAAAAGACGCTTCCGTCGCAAGCAAAAGGCTAGGCCGGCAATCTGCACCACGACGAGCTAGAGCTATATCGGCATTTCCCTGACAGGTCGCTATCAGCCTCTATAGCCCCAATCTAACAGCTCGCATGCCCAGCGTACGATCTGTCCGCTTCCTCTATCGCCCCGTTCGGAGTGTCCAGTCATCAATCATGTCAGCCCAGTCCTGCAGCATCGCCCTGCGCTGATCACGGTACTCAGCCTTGTTGTAAACGGCCCGTACACCTTTCTGCTCGTGCGCCAAGCATTTCTCGATCCAATCAGTGTTGTATCCCGCCTCATGCAGCAACGTGCTGGCCGTCCGGCGCAGATCGTGCGGACCGAACTTGCCCAGCGATTGCCCCTCTTTCTGGGCTAAACGGTAGGTCAACGTAAGCACTTGATTGAGCGTTGCGCTGCTCATAGGCGCGTCCGAGTCATAGCGCGATGGAAGTACGTACTCCGAACCACCTGCGAAGGTTTTCAGCGCGATGAAAATGTCTAGCGCCTGCCGGGAAAGAAACACCAAATGTGGATTCCGCCGCTTCATCCTCTCCTTGGGAATCGTCCAAAGCGCTTCACTGAAGTTAACCTCGCTCCATGTTGCATTGGTCAGCTCGCTCTTACGCACCATGGTCAGTAGCAAGAGTTTGGCCGCCGCTCGCACCGAAGATGCCGTGCCGATACGCTCCATGTATTGGTACATCAGGCCGATTTCGTCAGGCGTCAGCGCTCGATCACGCGGCTCGAACCTAGCGATTGTCGCAGGACGCACTAAATCGGCAGGATTCTCTACCTTCTGGCCACGTTCGATTGCCCAGCGGTACACCTGTAACACAATCTCCCGCGAATGCACTGCCGTGGCGGGTGCACCACGCTCAACAATTGCGTCTGTGAGAGCTCTTAAGTCCTCGTGCGTAATTTCGACCAACTTCTGGTTGCCGAACCTAGGCTTCAGCTCGCGTTCGTAGACCGAACGACGCATATCGCGAGTGCTATCGGCCATCTGGTAACCGCGCAGCCACTTATCAGCCCAGGCACCAAAGGTTTCTGCGTCCTTGATGCGCGCCTTATCTCGCGCTTTTTCTTTTGCTGGAGATTTACCGGCGGCGATCAATTTCTTCGCCTCGCCCAGTCGTTCACGGGCTTCAGCCAAGCTTATTCCGCCGACACCATAACGTCCGAAAGTGATGGTCTCCTGCCTGCCGTGAATCGAGTAGTTGTACCGAAACGAGATCGAACCAGCAGGCGTGACGGCCACATAGAGGCCGTCACGGTCGTTCACTTTGTAGAGTTTGTCCTTGGGCTTGAGGTGCCGCAGCTTGGTATCGGTCAGCATGGTTTCCAGAGTTCTCCTGAAAAAATACCATGCTCAAAAAGCCAACCTTTCTATACATAATTTTCTTTAAAATCAGCAGCATATAGACATTTGACACCATGGCGCCTGGGAAAGACGCAGCATGGTACTTGGCTTGAGCATGGCATTGGGCTCGATCAATGCCCGCTACCATGCCATAGGAAATCGTTGCTTGGCGATGCAAAAAGCTGCCAGTGTTTGCCAGACGCGAAAACCAAAAAGCCCGCAATTACGCGGGCTTAGGGCATTCTTTGCTAATCGGTGCCGGTTCGTTCCAGACGCCCGATCATTCCCACTCAATGGTCGCTGGCGGCTTGCTTGACACGTCGTAAGTGACGCGCGAGATGCCTTCGATTTCGTTAATGATGCGGTTGGATACCTTCTCCAGCAGCTCATACGGCAGATGCGCCCAGCGCGCCGTCATGAAGTCGATGGTTTCCACCGCACGCAGCGCAACGACCCAGGCGTAGCGGCGGCCGTCGCCGACCACACCCACCGACTTGACCGGCTGGAAGACTACGAAGGCTTGGCTGGTCTTGTGGTACCAGTCGAAGTTGCGCAGTTCCTGAATGAAGATGTGGTCAGCGCGACGCAGCAGGTCGGCGTATTCCTTCTTAACTTCGCCGAGGATGCGCACGCCCAGCCCCGGGCCCGGGAACGGATGGCGATAGACCATATCGTACGGCAGGCCGAGTTCGAGACCGATCTTGCGGACTTCGTCCTTGAACAACTCGCGCAGTGGCTCGACCAGCTTGAGGTTCATTTCCTCAGGCAGGCCACCGACGTTGTGGTGCGACTTGATCACGTGCGCCTTGCCGCTCTTGGCACCGGCGGATTCGATGACGTCCGGGTAGATGGTGCCTTGGGCGAGGTACTGAATGTTGTCGAGCTTGCTGGCCTGGGCATCGAACACATCGATGAAGGTGCGGCCGATGATCTTGCGCTTCTTTTCCGGATCAGCTTCACCAGCGAGGTTATCGAGGAACTGGGCTTCGGCGTCGGCACGGATCACCTTGACGCCCATGTTCTCGGCGAACATCGCCATCACCTGGTCGCCTTCGTGCAAGCGCAGCAGGCCGTTGTCGACAAATACACAGGTCAGCTGATCGCCAATGGCCTTGTGCAGCAGCGCCGCGACCACGGAGGAATCGACGCCGCCCGACAGGCCCAGCAATACGTTGGCGGAACCGACCTGATTGCGAACCTGTTCGACCAGATCGTCGACGATGTTGGACGGTGTCCACAGCGCTTCGCAGCCGCAGATTTCCAGCAGGAAGCGCGACAGGATGCGCCCGCCCTGGCGGGTGTGGGTGACTTCCGGGTGGAACTGCACGCCGTAGTAGCGGCGGTCATCGTCGCCCATCGCAGCAATCGCGCAGCTCGGGGTGCTGGCCAGGATACGGAAGCCCGCCGGCAAGTCGGTAACCTTGTCGCCGTGGCTCATCCAGACGTCGAGGCCAAACACGCCGTCGTCGTCCATATGGTCTTCGATACCGTCGAACAGCTTGGACTTGCCAACCAGATCGACGCGCGCGTAACCGAACTCGCGCTCATCCGAACCCTGCACTTTGCCGCCCAGCTGCTCCGACATGGTCTGCATGCCGTAACAGATACCGAACAGCGGTACACCCAGATCGAACACGGCCTGCGGCGCGCGCGGGCTGCCTTCGGCATGCACCGACTCCGGGCCGCCAGCGAGGATGATGCCGCGCGGCGCGAAGGCGCGAATGTCCTCATCCGGCATATCGAACGGATGCAGTTCGCAGTAGACGCCGAGTTCGCGCACGCGACGGGCGATCAGCTGGGTGTACTGCGAGCCGAAATCCAGGATCAGGATGCGGTGAGCGTGAATGTCTTGATGGGCCATTTTTTTCCCCTGGGAAAAACGGCTGAAGGCTGAACGCAAGCAGCTGAACGAGGCATTGCTCATCCAACCGCTCGGCGATCAGCCTCCAGCGACAGAAATATCAACCAACCCGGTAGTTGGGCGCTTCCTTGGTGATCTGCACGTCATGCACGTGGGACTCAGCCATGCCAGCGCCGGTGATGCGCACAAACTGCGGATGGGTACGCATGTGATCGATGGTCGCGCTGCCGGTGTAGCCCATGGAGGCGCGCAGGCCGCCCATCAGCTGGTGGATGATCGCAGCCAGCGAGCCTTTGTAAGGCACACGCCCTTCAATGCCTTCCGGCACCAGCTTCTCGGCACCAGCAGAGGAGTCCTGGAAGTAACGATCCGAGGAACCCTGCGCCTGCGACATGGCGCCCAGCGAACCCATGCCGCGGTAGGCCTTGTAGGAACGGCCCTGGAACAGTTCGATTTCGCCCGGGGCTTCTTCGGTACCGGCGAACATCGAGCCCATCATCACGGCATTGGCGCCAGCGACAATGGCTTTCGACAGGTCACCGGAGAAACGGATGCCGCCGTCGGCGATCATCGGCACGCCGGTGCCTTCAAGTGCGGCGGAGACGTTGGCGATGGCGGAAATCTGCGGCACACCAACACCTGCGACGATTCGCGTGGTGCAGATCGAGCCTGGGCCGATACCGACCTTGACCGCATCGGCGCCGGCCTTGACCAGATCCAGCGCGGCCTCGGCGGTGGCGATGTTGCCGCCGATGACCTGCACCTGCGGGAAGTTGTCCTTCACCCAGCGCACGCGATCGAGCACGCCGCGGGAATGGCCGTGCGCGGTGTCGACCACGATCACGTCAACGCCTGCAGCTGCCAAGGCCTCGACACGCTCGGCAGTGTCGGCGCCGGTGCCGACTGCAGCACCAACACGCAGGCGCCCCTGGTCGTCCTTGGATGCCAGCGGATAGGTCTTGGCCTTCTCGATATCACGGAAGGTCACCAGGCCACGCAGGTGGAAGTTGCCGTCCACCACCAGCATCTTTTCGATGCGATGTTCATGCAGCTTGGCTTTGATTTCCTCGAGCCCCGTGCCTTCCTGAACGGTGATCAGCTTTTCCTTCGGCGTCATGATCGCGGCAACCGAATCACCGACGTTCGGCGTAAAGCGCAGGTCGCGCCCGGTGACAATACCCACCAGTTCTTTGCCCGAGACCACAGGGAAGCCAGAGAAACCAAGCTCGCGCGCCTTGCGCAGCAGTTCGCTGATCTTGGTTTCGGGGGTCACGGTCGCCGGATCGTGAACAATGGCCGTTTCGTGGCGCTTGACCTTACGCACCTCTGCAGCCTGCTGCTCGACATTCATGTTCTTGTGAATGATGCCGATCCCACCTTCCTGCGCCATGGCGATGGCCAGGCGGGCTTCGGTGACGGTATCCATTGCCGCCGAAACAAGGGGAATGTTCAGCTCGATTTCGCGGGTCAGGCGGGTCTTGAGGCTGACATCCTTCGGCAGGACCTCGGAATATCCCGGGATCAGGAGAACATCATCGAAAGTCAGGGCTTCTTGGCTGATACGCAGCATGGCGGGGGCTCCCAGGCGGGAAAAAGGAAGCGCGGCATTATACCCACGCACACCATTACGCTCAATGCGGTTGTGCGGCCTATCGCGTGCAACCCGCTTCGCCCGACCCAATAAATGACTGACCGGTCACGCCTCTACATCCACTACCGCAACCGCGAATCCCAAGCGTGCAGCGAACTCGTCAAGAAATGGTTGGCTGAATACTGCCTCTCCCCAACCGTTGAAAATAAAGCCGAGATTGGAGAAGCCGCAGGCTGGGATGAACAGAAAGCCATTTATGTCGTCCTCATGTCCGCATTCCGGACAGGTGAAGGTATCGGTCTGCGCGGGCATCCACTCATCGAGACTTTCAAACAGTGCTTCGCCGATTTCGCGGCGACACTCGGGGCATCCCGCCTCCTCGGCGAAGTCACGGCTTGGGGTATAGATGCAGCGTTTGGAAACCACCTCCAAGCCATTGATCGCCTGGCCGAACGGCAAGCGATCCGGGTGCAGCACGACGCTGCGTGCGCCCGGTCCGATCGCATATCCCATACCGCCAACGCCACGACCGCAGGTGGTGGGCAACGCCTCGACGACGCGTCGCTCGGCAAGCCAGCGCAAAATCATCCGTGCCTTGGCTTCATGGCCGGGAAACGTTGAAATGCGCGGCACGACGATAGCTTGACTGTGGCTCATGACTGGCTCGAAAGGAGGTGACGAAAGCGGCGCAGCTTAATCTGTACTTTGCTCAGGTCAACGACGGGGCGTCGGCTGCTGTCTGTTCGGTCATACACTGCAGCGCCCCCAGCGCGCTTTTCCCTTATCATCCCCGGCATGCTCAAAGATCCTTTCCAACGCCTGAACCTCGACCGCGAAGTGCTGACCGTCAGCCAGCTCAACGGTCGTGCGCGGCTGCTTCTTGAAGACGTGTTCGCCCAGGTCTGGGTCGAAGGCGAAATATCCAACCTGGCCAAGCCAGCGTCCGGCCACATCTACTTCACGCTCAAAGACAAGAACGCACAGGTCCGCTGCGCACTCTTCCGACAGAACGCCCTGCGTGTGCGCCAGGCGTTGCGCGATGGCCTGGCGGTCAAGGTGCGCGGGCGGGTGTCCTTGTTCGAGGGCCGCGGCGACTATCAGCTGATCCTCGACAACGTCGAACCGGCCGGTGATGGCTCGCTGCGCCTGGCCTTCGAGGCGCTAAAAGAAAAGCTCGATGCCGAAGGCCTGTTCGACGCCGCCGGCAAGCGCGCCCTGCCCGCTTACCCGCGGCGTATCGGCATTGTCAGCTCGCCCACCGGTGCGGTGATCCGCGACATCATTTCCGTGTTCCGCCGGCGGGCCCCGCATGTCGCCCTGACGCTGGTGCCGACCCCTGTGCAGGGCCGCGAGGCGACAGCGCAGATCGTCCGCGCGCTTGAACTGGCCGACCGTGGCGGCTTCGACGCACTGATCCTGGCGCGGGGCGGTGGCTCGCTGGAGGATCTCTGGTGCTTCAACGAAGAAGTGGTTGCGCGCGCCGTGGCGGCATGCGAAACGCCGATCGTCTCTGCTGTCGGCCATGAAACCGATGTCTCCATTGCCGACTTTGTCGCCGATGTGCGTGCACCCACGCCTTCTGCCGCTGCCGAACTCCTGGCGCCCAGCAGCGCTGACGTGCGCCAGCGACTCGAAGGGCTGCGCCAGCGTCTATTGCTGCGCATGCGCGACCGACTGCACCGCGATGCCTCGCGCCTGGAAGGGCTGACGCGTCGCCTGCGCCACCCTGGCGAGCGCCTGCAACAGCAGGCCCAACGCATCGACGATCTGGAGCAGCGGCTGTTGCGCGGTGTCGACCGTCGCCTCTGCGCCGGACAGGAACGCCTCGCCCGCCTCGAGACTCGCCTGGCCGGGCAACACCCTGGGCGAAACCTGACCCTGCTGCGCCAACGTCTGGATCACCTGTCCAGCCGGCTGCCGCGCGCAATGCAGGATACCCTCAAGGGCCATCGCCAACAGCTACAGGGGCTGGCGCAGACCTTGAACGTGGTCAGCCCGCTCGCCACGCTGTCACGTGGCTATAGCATCCTGCTCGACGAGCGCGGCCAGGCGATTCGACGCGCGGATCAGACCCAGCCCGGCCAACGGCTCAAGGCACGCCTCGGCGAGGGCGAGCTGGAGGTCAGAGTCGAAGACAACCATCAGACGCCGGTCACCTTGTCACTGCTGGACTAACCCACTTCTGCTCAGGACTCCCATGCGCTTTGCCCTAACCTTGCTGCTCTGCCTCACGCTTCCCGCCCACGCCGAAGGTTTTCTCACCCGCCTGCTCAACAAGCCCGTACCCGGCGGCGTAGCGGTCGTCGATCTGGGCAACGACGCCAGCGCCCCGACAGCACGCTACGACGGCAAGCCGGTGCTGGTGCTGCGTGAAGATGACCAGCGCTGGATCGCTGTCGTCGGCATCCCGCTGACGGTCAAGGCGGGCCAGCAAACGCTGGAGGTCAACAGCCAGGCACAGAGCTTTCGGGTCGAGCCACGCAATTACCGCGAGCAGCACATCACGCTGAAAAACCAGCGCCAGGTCAATCCGAATCCTGATGACCTCAAGCGCATCGAGCGCGAGCTGGCCGAGCAAACCGGTGCCTACCGGCAGTTCAGCCCTCGCCAACCCAGCAACCTGCTGTTTGACAAGCCGGTCAACGGTCCGCTGTCCTCGCCATTCGGCCTACGCCGTTTCTTCAACGGAGAAGAGCGCAATCCCCATTCAGGCCTCGATTTCGCCGCCAAGACCGGCACGCCGATCAAGACTCCCGCCGCCGGCAAGGTGATTTTGACGGGTAATTACTTCTTCAATGGCAAGACTGTGTTCGTCGATCACGGACAGGGACTGATCAGCATGTTCTGTCACCTGTCACAGATAGACGTAACGGTCGGCGACGAACTGTCCCGCGGTGCCGTACTCGGCAAGGTCGGTTCCACCGGCCGGGCCACGGGACCGCATCTACACTGGAACGTCAGCCTCAACGATGCACGGGTCGATCCGTCGATCTTCATCGGTGCGTTCAAACCCTGAACCAACAAGGATCTCCCTATGCTCATCAATGTGCAGGACTCGACGCTCGTTATCATCGACATCCAGGAACGGCTATTCCCCTCCATCGAAGGCCACACCGCGTTGGCCGAGCACAGCGCCTGGCTGATACAGGTAGCCCAGCGCGTCGGTGTTCCGGTATTGATCACCGAGCAATACAGCAAGGGCCTCGGCCCGACGATCGCAGCCCTGCGCGACGGTGTGAGCGACGACGCAATCATCGAGAAGCTGCATTTTTCCGCCGCACGCGACGGCGAGCTGTTCAAGCGCCCCGGTGGCGAGCGCAAGCAGTTCATCATCAGCGGCATCGAAACCCATATCTGCGTGCTGCAGACGGCGCTCGACCTGCTGGCTCGCGGTCACCAGGTGTTCGTCGTTGAAGAAGCGGTCGGCTCGCGCCGCGCCAGCGACAAGGCGCTTGGCCTGGCGCGCATGCAGCAGGCCGGTGCCGGCATCGTCTCCCGAGAAATGGTTGCCTTCGAGTGGATGGAACAGGCCGGGACCGACCTGTTCCGCTCGATCAGCCGCGAATTCATTCGCTGAGAGGAACACCCCCTGGCACGCGGTTGTGGTCCGACGCCAACTGACGGAGCGGCACGATGCAGGAAGAAATGAAGGTCTGGCTGGAATGGCTGGGCGAGCATGCCGAACTGGAGACGCTGGTCGCCAGCGCGGCGCTGATATTTGCGGCCTGGCTGGCCAACTGGGTGGTCAAGCGCATCCTGGTGAGCGGTCTGTACAAAATACTGCGCAGCACTCGCGAAACTCAGCTGCAGGACTTCGGCATCATTCGTCGGTTGTCCAACATCGTGCCGGCACTGGTGCTGTCGATTGGAGTAAATGCCGTTCCGGGCCTTCCAGAAGCAGCCGTCACCGTTGTACGCAATGTCTGCGGTGGTTTCATCGTGCTGACCATTGCCCTCGCTTTGGGTGCATTGCTGGACATCATCAACATGATGTATCAGCGACGGGCCGATGCGCATGTGCACCCCATCAAGGGCTACCTGCAGGTCATCAAGATCGTGCTGTACGCGGTCGCCACCATCCTCATCATCGCCACCCTGATAGACCGCTCACCGCTGATCCTGCTGTCCGGCCTCGGGGCCATGGCGGCGGTCCTGATGCTGATTTTTCAAGACACCATTCTTTCATTAGTGGCCAGTGTGCAGATCACCTCCAACGACCTGATCCGAGTGGGCGACTGGGTGGAAATGCCGCAGCTCAACGTAGACGGCGATGTCATTGATATTGCCCTGCATACGGTCAAGGTGCAGAACTGGGACAAGACCGTAAGCAACATCCCGACCAAGCGCTTTATCAGCGATTCGTTCAAGAACTGGCGAGGCATGCAGGAAAGCGGCGGGCGGCGAGTCAAACGCAGCCTGTTTCTGGATCAGCAAAGCGTGCACTTTCTGAGCGGCGAAGAATGTGAGCACCTGCATCGCTTCAATCTGCTGGATGAGTACCTCACCGAGAAACGCCGTGAGATCGATGCGTGGAATGCCAAGCTCGAGGAGCGCGGCAAGGAGCCGGTGAATACTCGACGGATCACCAATATCGGCAGTTTCAGAGCGTACGTGGAACGCTATCTGCGCAGCCATGGCGGTATCCATCAGGGTATGACGTTGATGGTGCGCCAGCTCAGCCCCACCGCTGACGGACTGCCTCTGGAAGTCTACTGTTTCACCAACACCGTCGCCTGGACCCAGTACGAGGCTATCCAGTCAGACATCTTCGACCACCTGCTGGCGATCCTGCCTGAGTTCGGTCTGCGCGTGTTCCAGCACCCGAGCGGTGCGGATATGCGCGAGGGCTATGGCTCGGTCAGCCAGTTATTCAGCCGACCGATAGCCGAGCCGCTCCAACCCGGCGACAATCGCAACGAAAGCCAGTCCCGGCACGGTTGATCGTCCGGGCAGTGAAGCATCAGGCCGTGATGTTCACTGCCCAGACGAGAGCCGTCAGAAGCTGATGTCGATCCGCGCCCAATAGGTGCGGCCCGGCTCATTGACGCGACGGGTTGCGTCAAGCCCGTAGTCGGCGAAGCCTGCGCTGCCAGCCAGGTTGAGATGCTCGCTGTAGGCTTTGTCCAGCAGATTGTCGACACCGGCGCTGAGCTTGAAATGCTGGTCCAAACGATAGGCACCGTTGACGGCCAGCACACCGAAGCCTGCACTCTCGTCGAAGTCCTTGCCAACCACGGTGCCCTGATTTTCAGCGACCCGCCCCTGTGAAGCGACTACTCGCCAGAGCCCGCTGGTGCTCCAGTTTTCACGCTCGTAAGTCAGCCCGAGGCGCCCCTCCAGCGGCGGAATCTGCGGCATGGCACGGTCATCGCTGCGGTTCTTGCCCCAGGCGTAGGCCAGACTTGCGTCGCCTTTCCAGTTGCGATTGAAGCGGTAGCTTGCGCCCAGCTCGCCACCGGCGATGGTGGCGTCAATGTTGCTCACCTCGGCGCGAAGCATGCCGGGCATCACCCCAGGCACATAGCTGAACAGAATGTAGTCTTCGACCAGACCGGCGTACGCGGAAACCCAGGCTTGCAGCGGGCCCTTGGCGTACTGCAGGCCGACATCAAGCTGCGTGGTCTTCTCCGGCCGAACAGAGTCGAACGGCTGTACCGTGCCGACCGGCCCTGGGTTGGAGACGAACAGTTCCCAGTAATCGGGGAACCGCTCGGCATGGCCGAGACCGGCATATCCGGTCACCGGCATCCCGGAGAGTTGTCTTTCGTAGCGCATGAAACCGCTGTAAAGCGTGTCACGCCGAGTATCTTCGGCGCTGGGATTGGTCCAATCCTGACTGACCGGCATGCCCATCATGTTTTTCAGCGTCGGGTGATGGCTGTTGAAGAATGCACGCTCATCGGTCGCTTCGTGCAGATCCAGGCGCAGACCGCTGATGACTTTCTCGCGCTCGCTGAGCTGCCAGGTCAGCTCGCCGAACAGGCCATAACTGTGCAGGACGGCATCCGGCACCCAGGGCAGCGAGTCGCTATCCGCCGCCGCTACCATCTGATTGACCGCACCGGTCGGACTCATCACCTTGCGATGTTCACTGCGCTGCGCATCAATGCCGGCCTTTACCTCGACATCGGACCATTGCCAGGTGCCGACCAGGCGGCCACCAAGCGTGCGCCTGTCAACCCGCGACAGGGTCGGCTTTGTCATCATCATTGTCGGGACGAAGTCGCGCAGGCTGTAGTTGTCCATGATGTGATCGGCGTAGTTGTAATAAACCTGCGCCTCCAGCCCGTAGAAGGTCTCGCCGATACTGGTCTTCTCGAAGCGCAATCCGAGGCTTTCACGTTGAAACTGGCTGCCGTCCATGCCTCGTCCAGCATAGCGGGCGAAGCCGTCTCCGCGACCAGCAGTCAGCTCGATCAAGGTATCCGCATCCGGCACCCAGCCTAGCGCGATGTCGGTGTTCCACTTGTCATAGCGCGACGGCACTGTATCGCCGTTGCCGTCCGCGTAGTCATCAGCCTGCGAGCTGTTGGCTATCAGCCGCGCGTAGCCCTGTGTGCTACCCACAGCGGCATCGAGGTTGCGGTCGAAGCGGCCATTGGATCCCGTCAGCAGACTGGCGTTGAGGCGATAATCGGGCTCGCTGAACTGCTCCGGTTCACGCTCGAAGAGCACCGTAGCGGCCGAAGCGCCTGGCCCCCAGAGCACGGTCTGCGGCCCTTTGATGACCGTCAGCTTGTCGAACGTGTCCGGACTGATATAGGAGCTAGGCGAGTCCATGCGATTCGGGCAGGCACCCAGCATCTCGCCGCCATTGCTGAGCAGTTTCAGGCGCGAGCCGAACATCCCTCGGAAAACGGGATCACCGTTCACTCCGCCGTTGCGCACCGCCGAGAACCCCGGAATGGTTTTCAGGTAATCGGCGCCGTCGCTGGCCGGCATCGGCTGACGGGGGATCTTCGGATCGGTGACCACCGTCAGCGGGGACTGCTGCGCTACCCCGGTGACGACCATGGGAGTGAGATGGATCGGCGACCTGGGGTCCGCCTGGGCGGCCATGCTCTGGGCTGCGACGGCGCTAAGCAGCGCGACGTGCGCCAAGTGCCAGCGCAGGCGCAACGGACGCAGAGAAGAGTTGCCGGGCAGGCGTGAGGTTACCGCCCGTGCAGGGGTGATTCTGGACATAAGGATCTTCCACTTCTGAAATGTAGGAGAAACCGCGCGCTGGCGGCTCGGAAATCAGCCGTGGAGTACAGGTGGTGCCCGCGCATGCCCGCCAGTAAGGCGCGGCATGGCCGGCAGTGGCGGTTGCGCACTCAGCCGTGCAAAAGAAGGCGAGAAATAAGGCAGGGCCGGCGCGAAGGACAGCACCAGTGGCGGACTCAGCGTCAGCAGCTCACAGTAACCACAGAGGTCAAGCGAGGCGAGCCAGGCCGGCTGGCCAACCGAGCCCGAAGTTGCATGCGCCTTTGGCGCATGGCCCTGTGCCTGGTGATGATGCTGGTGGGCGACTGATGCCGCTGTAGGGGACTGGGCAGGCCCAAGCTGCGAAGCTGAATAGAGCGGACCCACATGAATCATCAGCATGGCAAAAAGGCCAAGCCAGAGATCCGCTGTGAAATGTCCTCTACGTCTCACGAAAATCCTGCCGTGGAGCGGCTACTACTCGTCGTGGCCGGATGATCGCATGCTGCAAGGCTAAGGGTGACTGCGACACGGGGCCGCAATTTCGTTGCGCAATCGACCGTCAATTACTTTAACTAGTCGAAATATATCTCCCTCTAATAGTCATTTATTAGTGGTTTTCACCATTTTCTCGGAGAGAGTTGCAATCCAATATGCACGAGCCCTACATTCGGAACCATAGAACCGCATCGACCTGCTCTGCCCTCCCCGATCTGCGCCGCGCTTTGGGGAGCTGCTCAAGGAAATCGCCATGACAATGCTCAAAGATCCTTCAAACAAATACCGCGCCTTTCCGGTGATCAACCTGCCTGACCGTACCTGGCCATCGCAGACCATTACCCAGGCGCCGATCTGGCTGAGCTCCGACCTGCGCGACGGCAACCAATCGCTGATCGAGCCGATGGACGCGGGCAAGAAGATGCGTTTCTTCAAGACGCTGGTTCAGGTCGGCCTGAAGGAAATTGAAGTGGGCTTTCCCTCCGCATCGCAGACCGACTTCGATTTCGTTCGCGAGCTGATACAGGGTGGGCACATTCCGGATGACGTCACTATCCAGGTGCTGACTCAGGCCCGCGAAGACCTCATCACTCGCACCTTCGAGTCGCTCAAGGGCGCCAAGCAGGCCATCGTCCACTACTACAACGCAACCGCGCCGAGCTTCCGTCGCATCGTCTTCAACCAGGACAAGGCCGGTGTAATCAACATCGCCGTCAACGCCGCGCAGGTGGTCAAGCGCCTGGCCGATGCCGCGCCGGAGACCGACTGGCGCTTCGAATATTCGCCGGAGGTGTTCAGTTCCACCGAGACCGACTTCGCCGTCGAAGTGTGCAACGCGGTCATCGAGGTGTTTCAGCCGACGCCAACGAAGAAGCTGATCCTCAACCTGCCCGCCACCGTCGAGGCCGCGACGCCGAATATCTATGCCGATCAGATCGAATATTTCGGCCGCAAGATCAACAAGCGCGACAGCGTGCTGATCAGCCTGCACACCCACAACGACCGCGGCACTGGTGTTGCCGCCACCGAGCTGGGCCTGATGGCCGGTGCGGATCGCGTCGAGGGCTGTCTGTTTGGCAACGGCGAGCGCACCGGCAACGTTGATCTGGTCACCGTTGCGCTGAACATGTACAGCCAGGGCGTTGATCCGCAGCTGGACTTCTCCGACATCGACGCATTGCGCAAGGTAGTCGAAGAGTGCAACCAACTGCCGGTCCATCCGCGCCATCCCTATGTCGGCGATCTGGTCCACACCGCCTTCTCCGGCTCGCACCAGGATGCGATCCGCAAGGGCTTCAGCCAGCAGGATCCGAACGGGGTCTGGGAAGTGCCCTACCTGCCGATCGACCCGGCCGACATCGGCCGCAGTTACGAGGCGGTGATTCGCGTCAACAGCCAGTCCGGCAAGGGCGGCATCACCTACTTGCTGGAACAGGAGTACGGCATCAGTCTGCCGCGCCGCATGCAGATCGAGTTCAGCCAGGTGGTGCAGCGCGAAACTGATCGTCTCGGCCTGGAAATGAGCGCCAAGCAGATCTACGCGCTGCTCGAAAGCGAGTACCTGCAGGCTACGGCGCCGTATGCGCTGAAGAGCCACCGCTTGCAGGAAGAGAACGGCACCAGCGCCGTCGACGTGGAGGTCGCCAGCGAAGGCGAGATCATGCACTGGCGCGGTATCGGCAAGGGCCCGCTGGAGGCGCTGGTTGCTGGCTTGCCGGTCAAGCTGGAGATCATGGATTATCACGAGCACTCGATCGGCGCTGGCAGCAATGCACGCGCAGCAGCTTATATCGAGGTTCGTCTGGACGGCGAACGCCCGCTGCACGGCATCGGGATTGACGAGAACATCACCACCGCAAGCATCCGTGCGCTGTTCAGTGCCCTGAACAGAGCCTTGCGCGAAGCAACATCCAAAGCCGCCTGAGGCCAGACGGCGAGCCCGGACCGGGCTCGCCGTCCCCGCACCACCCGCGGAAGCATTGAGCACACCCCCCCTGGGCGCCGCTCCCGTCACTCCATGGCTTCTCGCCCCCCTGCTTCCTGCAGGAACGCATCATTCATCAGCAGAATCGTGCAACCGCTTCACGGCCTCTGGTACTAGGATGGGCGTTTCGTCCAGACAATCAGCCTCAGGAGTCGCCATGAGCAATGCCATCGGTTATGCCGCCCAGGATCCGAGCACGCCGCTCGCACCCTATTCCTTCACCCGCCGCGACGTCGGACCGAACGATGTAAAGATCGACATTCTCTACTGCGGCGTCTGCCACTCGGACCTGCATACCGCACGCAACGAATGGAACAACACGCTCTACCCTTCCGTCCCGGGCCACGAGATCGTTGGGCGGGTAACGGCCGTTGGTGAGGCGGTCAGCCGCTTCAAGGTCGGCGACATGGCCGGCGTTGGTTGCCTGGTCGACAGTTGCCGGACCTGCTCGTCCTGCGGCGAAGGGCTGGAGCAATACTGTGAGAACGGCTTCACCGGCACCTATAACGGTCCGGCGTTCGGCGGTGGTGAGAACACCCTGGGCGGCTACTCGGACAACATCGTGGTGGACCAGCATTTCGTCCTGCGCATCTCACATGACGAAACCAACCTGGCGGCCGTCGCGCCACTGCTGTGCGCCGGGATCACGACCTATTCGCCGCTGCGCCAGTGGAAGGTCGGTCCCGGCCAGAAGGTTGGCGTGGTCGGCCTCGGTGGCCTTGGTCACATGGCGGTGAAGATCGCCAATGCCATGGGGGCGCACGTGGTGCTGTTCACCACCTCGCCGGACAAGAAGGAAGACGCGCTGCGCCTCGGTGCCAGCGAAGTGGTGGTGTCGAAGAACCGGGACGAGATGGCCGCGCATCTGAACAGCTTCGACTTCATCCTCAACACAGTCGCCGCGCCGCACAACCTCGACGCCTTCGTTGCGCTGCTCAAGCGTGACGCGACCATGACCCTGGTAGGCGCCCCCGCATCGCCACATCCTTCGCCCAGCGTGTTCGGCCTGATCTTCAAGCGTCGCCGTATTGCCGGCTCGCTGATCGGCGGCATTGCCGAGACTCAGGAGATGCTCGACTTCTGCGCTGAACACAGCATCGTGTCGGACATCGAGATGATCGATATCCAGACCATCAACGAGGCCTACGAGCGCATGCTCAAGAGCGACGTCAAATACCGTTTCGTCATCGACATGGCCTCGCTCAAGTCGGCGTAAGCCACAGCATGGGCGCGCCGAGTCCAGGCGTGCCCATGACCAGCGCGGTTCAAACCGGGCCTTCCCTCTTTGCCGCCGAGCCGCTAAGGTCGCCGACCTTCTGAGGAGTCGGCATGCGCTACCTGATTTTCGTCACCCTGCTCTGGGCGTTTTCCTTCAACCTGATCGGTGCCTACCTCGCTGGCCAGGTGGACAGCTACTTCGCTGTGCTGACACGCGTGTTGCTGGCTGGCGTGGTATTCCTCCCGCTGACCCGCTGGCGCGGCGTGGCACCGGGCTTCATCGGCGGCGTAACATTGGTCGGCGCGCTGCAGTTCGGCGTCACCTACCTCTGCCTGTATCTGAGTTTCAACGTGTTGACGGTGGCGGAAGTGCTGCTGTTCACGGTACTGACGCCGCTCCACGTGACATTGATCGACGATGCGCTGAACCGTCGCTTCACCCCCTGGGCTCTGGTCGCCGCGGCCGTGGCGGTATTGGGCGCCGGACTGATTCGCTATGACGGTGTCTCCAATGACTTTCTCGGTGGCTTCCTGCTGATGCAGTTGGCCAACTTCACCTTTGCCGCGGGCCAGGTCGGCTACAAGCATCTGGCGCAGCGCTACCCGTCTGATATCCCACTCCACCGTCGCTTCGGCTACTTCTTCATTGGCGCGCTGGTCGTCGTGCTGCCGGCCTGGCTGCTGTTCGGCAACCCGGACAAGCTGCCGACCACCACTGCGCAGTGGGGCGTACTGGTCTGGATGGGCGTGCTGGCGACGGCACTCGGGCAATTCTGCTGGAACAAGGGCGCCACCCTGGTCGATGCCGGCACTCTCGCGGTAATGAACAACATGGCGGTGCCGGTGGGGCTGGTTCTCAATCTGTTGTTCTGGGGCACGCAGACCAACCTTGTACTGCTGACGGTCGGAGGACTGATCATTCTGGCCTCGCTGCAGATCAACCGCCTGGGTCGCAAGCAGGCCCAATGACATTATGTAAGTTATTGTTATATATGGATTTATATATCAATTAAGTAAGATAGCGCGCCGCGCATGGATGCGATTCTCAGTTAGTCGTCGAGAACCCCCATGCGCCGATACAGCCTGCTTCTGCTCGCCCTGCTTTTTTCTGTTCAACTCCACGCTGACGCACCACGCACCTTTCGCGAAGCAAAGAAAATTGCCTGGCAGATGTACGCCGAGCGACCGGTGGATTTCTATTGCCGCTGCGCCTTCAAGGGCAAGCAGATAGACATGGCCAGCTGTGGCTATGTACCGCGCAAGCAACCCAAGCGTGCCGCGCGGGTGGAGTGGGAGCACATCGTGCCGGCCTGGGTAATCGGCCATCAGCGCCAATGCTGGCAGGACGGCGGGCGCAAGCACTGTACGTCCAGCGACCCGGTATTCAGCCAGGCGGAAGCCGATCTGCACAACTTGGTGCCGGTTGTCGGTGAAGTGAACGGTGACCGCAGCAACTACGGTTTCGGCATGCTGAGCGAAAAGCCCAGCCAGTATGGCGCCTGCCCTTTCGTGGTGAACTTCAAGCAACGCACCGCCATGCCGCCGACCTACGCCCGCGGCACCATTGCCCGTACCTACCTGTACATGAGCGAGCGCTACGGCTTGCGGTTGTCGAAGCAGGATCGCCGCCTGTATGACATATGGAATCGCCAGTACCCGGTCAACGAGTGGGAGCAATGGCGTAACCGCAGCGTCGCCTGTGTGCAGGGTAATGCCAATCGCTTCGTCGGCGCGGTTGACCTGCGTCGCTGCAGCAGATCGATCTCCCGTTCAACCACCACGTTGCGACGGCCAGGCTAGACCCGCCTGGGCAGGAGGCGCTTTTGCTGACGTTGCCGCCGACGCAGTTGCGCCTGGCCGACCACGCACTGCATGCTGTCGGCCCGACTCGTTACCATGGCGACATCGATGCAGGACCGGACACTCTATGCAACGCTCGGATTGGTCGTGCTGGCGGCACTCGTCAGCTCCGGCGTGGCTCCGTACGATCGAGCAACCTGGCTGCTGGAAGTCGCACCCGTGCTGATCGCCGCCCCCTTGCTGCTCTGGAGCTATCCGCGCTTTCCGCTAACACGCCTGCTGTATGGGGTCATCGCCTTCCATGCGCTGGTTCTGATTCTTGGCGGTGCCTATACCTATGCACGTGTTCCCGCGGGTTTCTGGGTGCAGGAGTGGTTCGACCTCAGCCGTAATCCGTACGACAAACTTGGCCATTTCATTCAGGGCGTCACGCCGGCTCTGCTCACGCGCGAAATTCTGCTGCGTCGCCGTATAGTCGCAGCCGGAAAAATGCTGGGCTTTCTCGCCGTTTGCGTCGCTCTGGCGTTCAGCGCCTTTTACGAGCTGATCGAGTGGTGGGTCGCGCTGCTTGTCGGCCAAGACGCGGAAGACTTCCTCGGCACGCAGGGCGACTTCTGGGATACCCAGTCAGACATGTTTATGGCGCTGCTGGGAGCAATGTTCTCAGTCATCCTCCTCGCGCGGCCGCAAAACCGGCAGATCCGCCGGCTGAGCGGGGCCGGCGCAGCGATGTAACGCGGTGTTTTATCGACTTGGGGCCGATGCAGTCCTACTGCTGCATCTCGCCTTCATCATCTTCGTGTTGCTGGGCGGCCTGCTGGTTGCCTGGAAACGCGGATTCTTACTGTTGCACCTTCCAGCAATCGCCTGGGGGCTCTTCGTTGAGCTGAGCGGACGACCCTGCCCCCTGACTCACTGGGAAAACCTGCTGCGCCGCCTGGCCGGCAGCGCCGGGTACGAGGCAGGCTTCATCGAGCATTATCTGCTGCCGCTGATCTACCCCGCCTGGCTGAGCGTGCCGGTGCAATATCTGCTGGCCGCCATAGTGGTGGTGGTAAACGCACTCATCTATGGCGGCCTGGTGTGGCGTCGCCGGCAGCGATCAGCAGCGCACTGACCTCCACTCCGGGTTAAAGCTTCAGTTCGAAAGCGTCACCATCGTGGTACGCGGGAAATTTGCTGCGGAACTTGGCCAGCTGAGCCGCGCGAAGCGTCGTGCGGAACACACCTTCTGCATCACCGGCTTCGAGCAGCGGATCGCCGAGATAGTCCAGTACCTGGCTGTCGCCACTGTAGGGATAACCCTTGCCGTCTTCGCCCACCCGATTCACAGCGGCGACGTAGCAGAGATTCTCGATCGCACGCGCAGGTAACAGGCGATTCCAGGCGTTACGCCGGGCAGCCGGCCAGTTGGCGGTATAGAGGAGCAGGTCGGTATCGTGCGGATCGCGGCTCCACACCGGGAAGCGCAAGTCGTAGCAGATCAGCGGGCGCACGTGCCAGCCGTTGAGTTCGAAAACGGCCTGTTTCTCGCCCGCCGTGTAGTGCTTGTGCTCACCGGCCATACGGAACAGGTGACGCTTGTCGTAATGCAAGATTTCGCCGTTCGGCTGAGCCCAGAGCAGCCGGTTACGATGGCTGCCATCGGCGGCCTCGATGATCACGCTACCGGTGATCACCGCGTCCATACGTGCTGCCTGCTCACGCAACCATGAGTAGGTCGTGCCCTCCTCGGGCTCGGCGAGCTCGGCGGAATTCATCGAAAAAGCGGTCGTGAACATTTCCGGCAGGACGATCAGGTCCGCGCCGCGGGCGTCATCCAGCAGCCCGATGAAACGCTCACGATTGGCGTCAGCATCCTGCCAGACAAGCGTCGTCTGGATCAGAGCCAGTTCAAGATCGGGTAAGTCGTTCAGATCGCGCATAGTCGTTCTGCTGCTTGACGCAGCGTCTCCTCTCGTTTGGCGAAGCAGAATCGGACAAGCCGCGATTCTGCAGGAGGCGTTTGGTAGAACACCGAAATCGGAATACTGGCGACACCGTGTTCACGGGTCAGCCATCCAGCCATGGCGACATCGCCGAGATCCGGGCGGATCGCAGAATAGTCCGCCAGCTGAAAGTAGGTCCCCGAGGCGCGCGTGAAGCTGAAGCGCGAACCGGCCAGCAGATCGCAGAACAGATCACGCTTGGCCTGGTAGAAGGCTGGCAGCTCTGATACGTGCTCGGGATGCGCAGCCATGAAATCGGCCAGCGCCCATTGCAACGGCGTGACGCCGGCAAAGCTGACGTACTGGTGCACCTTGCGCAGCTCACTGCTGAGCGCGGTTGGCGCCACCACGTATCCGGTCTTCCAGCCGGTGACATGGTAGGTCTTGCCAAAGGAACTGACGACGAAGGCACGCTGATACAGTTCATCGTGCCGCAATACACTGGCGTGCTCACGACCGTCGAATATCAGGTGCTCGTAGACCTCATCACTGAGCAGGTAGATATCGCGGTCGCGGATCAGGGCCGCCAGACGATCCAGGTCGGCCCTCTCGATCAATGCGCCGCTGGGGTTATGCGGCGTGTTCAACACGATCATTCGAGTGCGTGGGGTAATTGCATCGGCGAGCTTCTGCCAATCGATGGAAAAGCCCGGCAAGCTCAGCGACTGATGAACGCACACCCCGCCGGCCAGTTCGACGGCTGGCTCGTAGCTGTCGTAGCAGGGGTCGAAAACGATTACCTCATCCCCTGGGCGGACAACCGCGTGAATCGCACAAAAAATGGCCTGCGTCGCCCCGGGGGTGATCGTGACCTCGGCCTCGGCGCTGACCTGGCGCTCATATAACGAGCCGACTTTGATCGCAACCTGCTCGCGCAACGCCGGCAGGCCGGTCATCGGTGCGTATTGGTTGTGTCCAGCCATCACATGCCGCGCAACTGCCTCACGCAACGCATCGGGGCCATCGAAATCGGGAAAGCCCTGCGACAGGTTCAAGGCGCCGGTCTGCGCCGCCAGTTGCGACATGGTGGTGAAAATGGTGGTGCCGACATTGGGCAATTTACTGATCAACATGACAGCCTTCCAACAGGCCCGCCGTAAGGGGCTTCGGCAGGGGAAAACAGAATAGCCGATCAATGCGCCAGGATACGAGGGCGCCGGACATGCCGCGCCGGCTGCTACAGTGATGCAAACACGCCTGCGCGGCACCTCAATCCGATACTCAGGAATTCCAGCATGTCACCTGCAGACTCCCCATGGCACATCTTGCGTACCCAGGCAGAACGAGCAGTGCAGGCAGAGCCGGTCTTGAGCGGCACTTTTCGTGAAGCCATTCTCGACCAGCCTGATTTCGCTTTCGCCTTGGCCCATCGAGTCAGCCAAGCCCTAGCTGACAGCGAGGAGCAGCAAGCGGCCTTGTTTGATCGCTTCTCCAGCATTCACCAGCAGTTCCCGGCATTGGCCGAGTCGGCCTGGTGCGACCTGCAGGCCATCGTCAGCCGAGACCCGGCCTTTGGCACCGGGCTGGAAGTGCTGTTGTTCTCCAAGGGATTTCTGGCCCTGCAGGCCTACCGCATAGGCCATCAGCTGCTGCTGCAGCATGAGCGCCTGTTGGCGATGTTCATCCAGGCTCGCTGCAACGAACGTCTAGCCGTCGACATAAACCCGGCCAGCCGGATCGGCAGCGGCATCATGCTCGACCATGCGACCGGCATCGTCATCGGCGAAACCGCCGCAGTGGGCGATGATGTCTCGATTCTGCAAGGTGTAACGCTGGGCGGGACCGGCAAGGAAAGCGGAGACCGTCACCCCAAGGTGCGCAGCGGCGTGATGATCGGCGCGGGAGCAAAGATTCTTGGCAATATTGAAATCGGCGAAGGCGCCAAGGTCGGCGCTGGCAGTGTGGTGCTGCAAGCCGTGGCGCCTCACACAACCGTGGTCGGTAACCCGGCCCGCCAAGTCGGCAAGCCGAGGCATGCACGACCGGCCCTGGATATGGACCAGTCGTTCGACGAAGGCTGAAAGCTAGCGTTTGTCGCGACGCTTTTTCTCGGCCTTTTTGTGGTGGGACATGAGGCGACGCTTCTTGTTGACCTGGCGGTCGGTCAGGGTGTTCTTCTTGCCCTCGAAGGGGTTTTCGCCACCCTTGTACTCGATACGAATGGGTGTACCAACCAGCTTCAGCACCCGCCGGTAAGTGTTTTCCAGGTAACGGGTGTAGGACTTGGGAATCGAGTCGACCTGGTTGCCATGGATCACGATAAGCGGCGGGTTGGCACCGCCCAGGTGTGCGTAACGAAGCTTGATTCGGCGGCTGGCCACCATCGGCGGCGCATGCTCGCGAACCGCGTCTTCAAGGATCTGCGTCAGACGGCTGGTGGGCCAACGAGTCACGGCTGAAGTGAATGAAGCCTGCACCGACTTGTACAGGTTGCCAACGCCGGTGCCATGCTTGGCGGAGATGAAGTGGATGTCGGCAAACTCAACAAAGAACAGCCGGCGCTCCAGCTCGGTCTTCACATAGTCACGCTCGCTCGGCTCCATGCCGTCCCA
This sequence comes from Pseudomonas sp. 9Ag, assembly GCF_902506445.1. Classification (NCBI taxonomy): domain Bacteria; kingdom Pseudomonadati; phylum Pseudomonadota; class Gammaproteobacteria; order Pseudomonadales; family Pseudomonadaceae; genus Pseudomonas; species Pseudomonas sp. 9Ag. The sequence continues at coordinate 1,076,412 of NZ_LR733836.1, read as the reverse complement.
CTTGTTCAGCGCGATGACCAGCGCTCTGCCGCTTTCCAGCACGAAACCAAGCAGATTCAAATCGTGCTCGACCACTCCTTCGCGGGCATCCATGACGAAGATGACGACGTTCGAGTCCTGGATCGCCTGCAGCGTCTTGACCACCGAGAACTTTTCCACGGCCTCGAAAATCTTGCCACGGCGACGCACACCAGCCGTATCGATCAGGGTGTACTTTTCATCGTCGCGTTCGAACGGGATGTAGATGCTGTCGCGGGTGGTGCCGGCCTGGTCATAGACAATGACCCGCTCCTCGCCAAGCATGCGGTTGACCAGCGTCGACTTGCCCACGTTGGGCCGGCCGATGATCGCGATCTTGATGCCATCCTTTTCGCTCGGCCCTGGGATGCGCTTCAGTTCCTCGCCTTCGGCGACCGCCTCGCCCTCTTCACCTTCGCCTTCGGCAACTTCGGCGTTGTCCTTGGGGAACACGCCGAGCGCTTGCTCCAGCATATGGCTGATCCCGCGGCCATGGGCGGCGGCAATCGGCAGGGCATCACCAAGACCAAGCGGACTGAATTCTGCGCGGGCGATATCGGGATCAATGCTGTCGACCTTGTTCGCCACCAGAAAGTGGCGCTTGTTCATCTTGCGCAGGTGTTCGGCAATCATCTGATCGCCAGGCGTCATGCCAGCACGCGCATCGACCATGAACATGACTGCATCGGCCTCCTGCATGGCTTGCAGGGACTGCTCGGCCATCTTGGCGTCGATGCCTTCCTCATCCCCTGTCAGACCACCGGTATCGATGACGATGTAGGTGCGACCCTGCCACTTGGCCTCGCCATACTGGCGATCACGAGTCAGACCGGCATATTCCGCCACGATGGCGTCACGGCTCTTGGTCAAACGGTTAAACAGGGTGGACTTGCCAACGTTCGGGCGGCCCACCAGGGCGATTACGGGAACCATACGGCTCTCCACTGCGATATTTCAGAAAACACGAAGGCCGCTGCAAGGCAGCGGCCAGATATTTATTGCTCCGCCTGAACGGAGCAAGGTACACGACGTGAGGCTGTCAATCCGCCTGGCGAATGGTCAGCGCGACAAGCTTTCCGTCGTTACCGTAGGCATACAGCCAGTCGCCTTCGACCACAGGTCTGGCTCGCACCCCGGCGCTGTCGATACGGGTGCGCGCTACGAAACGCCCATCGACCTGGCTGAGGAAGTGAAGATACCCCTCCTTGTCACCCACCACGACATAGCTGGAGAAAACCGCCGGAGCGGACAGCTGCCGACGCAGCAGCGAATCGTTGCTCCACAGCACGGTTGTCGATCGCTCATCGATGCCGAGCACCGTGCCGTCGGCCTGGCTTACGTAGACACTGCCATACCCCATCGCAAGGCCGGTCGCCGTCGAGGCATCGCGTTGCCAGAGAATCCGACCACTCTCCAGATCCAGCGCTGCTGCGCGACCCTGGAAGGAAGCGACATAAAGAGTGCCGCCTGAAAGCAGCAGCCCGCCATCGATATCGACGACGCGCTCAAGTTCGGAACGACCTTGTGGAATGGCGACCCGTTGCTCCCAGATTGGCAATCCGCGGCGGGTGTCCAGTGCTACTACCTTGCCACTGGAAAGGCCGGCAATCGCCAGCTCGTTGGTCAGCAACGGTGAGCCGGTACCGCGCAGGGTCAGGACCGCTGGCGAACTTTCGTAGCTCCAACGCTGTGCACCGGTGTCAATCTCAAGCGCGATGACACGGTCATCCTGGGTCTGAACAACAACCACGTCACCATTGACGGCGGGGGCGGCGAGCACCTCGCTGCTCACCTGGCTACGCCAGCGCTCTTCACCAGTGGATACATCCAGAGCCAGCAGTTCACCGCGCAGGGTACCGACCAGAACCAGGCCGTAGCCCGCGCCTACGGCACCAGAAATCGGCACTTCGAGGTCATTCTTCCAGTTGACCTTGCCGGTCGTACGGTCCATGGCCACGACCAACCCTTCGACATCGGCGGCAAATATCTCATTACCGTAGACAACGGGGGCTAGTAGGTTATAGGTCTCGCCCTGGCCGTCGCCGATAGACCGGCTCCACTGTTCTTTTAGCTGGATCTCAGCATCAAACTTGACCAGTTCGGCGGGTTCGGGTTCTTTCTTGTCGTTGCTGCTGCAACCTGCCGCAAGAACGGCCAGGGTCAGCAGTGCTGCAGTTTTCCAACGCATCAATTCACGCCTCTCCACGAGCCAGATCGTCAAGTTTCAGCTGCAGGCCACCGATCGCGGCATCCTGAGACAGCAGTTCTTTTGCTTTGGAATAGGCAGCGTGGGCTTCTTCAAGGCGTTGCAGCTGAACCAGCAGATCGCCCCGTAACTCTTCACGACTGGCGGCAAACGCATCGACAGCTTCGCCGTCGAGCAACGCGAGACCATCCTCAGCCTTATCCTGCGCCGCAAGAACACGGGCCATACGCTGGCGAGCCAGCTCTTCCAGAGTCTTGTCGGCCGGCTTGTCCAGCACCGCCTGAAGCTCCGTTGCAGCCTCGTCGAGACGGCCGGACTCTACCGCCACCTTGGCAACGAAGAGGCTGCCGTACTGAGCGTAGTGAGAACCAGCGAATTCTTTCTGTAGCAAATTGCCCAGGCGCGAGACCTCGGCCGTATCGGCTCCACCCTCTTCCAGCGCGGCATTCAGCAACTGCTGATAGACAGTCGAGGCACTATGCGCCTGATTGAGCTGGTGCTTCTGCCAGAACTGCCAGCCGAATACCAACACCAGAGCAAGCGCACCCCCAAACAGCAACGGCTTGCCGTTTTGCTGCCACCATTCCTTGATTTGCGCCAGCTGTTCTTCTTCGGTACCCGAGGTCACACTGTCACTCCTTCATTCGCTTAAATCAGACCTGAACCGCTCACGCGAGACAGGCAGCCAGACACTCGGGTAGAGCATCCCAGGCAATGCTTTGTTGTTCGCAGTCGTCGCGCAGCGGCTTGCAACCTACCACGCGCCCGGCCAGTTCGTCGTCACCCAGAATCAGCGCGAAACGGGCGCCGCTCTTGTCGGCTTTCTTGAACTGACTCTTGAAGCTTCCGCCGCCCGCGTTGACCAGCAGGCGCAGGCCCGGCAAGGCATCCCGCAAACGCTCCGCCAGGCCCAGCGCTGCCAGTTCGGCCGCCTCACCAAAAGCACAGATGAATGCGTGTGCCGGCTGATTGAGTTCCTCGGGCACCAATTCGAGTGTTTCGAGTAGCAGCACCAGCCGCTCAATGCCCATGGCGAAGCCAACGCCGGGAGTGGGCTTGCCGCCAAACTGACTGACCAGCCCGTCATAACGACCACCCGCGCAAACGGTACCTTGCGATCCCAGTTTGTCGGTCACCCACTCGAACACGGTCCGGCCGTAATAGTCCAGACCACGAACCAGCTTGGGATTGATCTGAAAGTCTATTCCTGCCACTTCGAGACGGGCTTTCAGGCCTTCGAAATGCGCACTCGATTCTTCATCCAGATAGTCATGCAGCGTCGGCGCATCAGCCAGCAGCGCTTGGGTCTGGGCATTCTTGCTGTCGAGAATACGCAGGGGGTTACTGGTCAGGCGGCGCTGGCTGTCTTCGTCGAGCTGCTCGAAATGCTGCTGCAGGTAAGCTACTAACGCGTCGCGATAGGTTGCCCTTGCCTCGCTAGAGCCGAGGCTATTCAGCTGCAAGGTGACCGCATCGGACAGACCGAGCTTCTTCCACAGTCGCGCGGTCAGTACGATCAGCTCGGCATCAATATCCGGACCCGGCTGATTGAAGACTTCGACACCGATCTGATGGAACTGGCGATAGCGGCCCTTCTGTGGCTTCTCGTAGCGGAACATCGGCCCCGCGTACCAAAGCTTCTGTACCTGCCCGCCGCCCGTCATGCCATGTTCGAGCACAGCGCGCACGCAACCGGCAGTTCCCTCGGGCCGCAGCGTCAATGACTCCTCATTACGGTCGAGGAAGGTGTACATCTCCTTGTCGACCACGTCGGTCCCCTCGCCGATTCCGCGAGCGAACAGATCGGTGAATTCGAGGATCGGCAGACGAATCTCGCTGTAGCCATAGCTGTCGAGCAACTGTGCGAAGGTCGTTTCGAGGTAGCGCCAAACCGGCGTCTGGGCCGGAAGAATATCGTTCATGCCACGGATGGCTTGCAGAGACTTGCTCAATTCGGTTCCTTAATTCAGCTGCGCAGTATCAGCGCAGCGTCAGACTCGGCCTTTTCGCTGGCCTTGCGACGAATCAGCTGCTCCAGCTCATCGACCAGGTTTTCGTTGTTCAGCTTTTGCGCCGGCTTACCGTCGATATAGATCAGGTTGTTCGGCGTCCCACCTGTCAAGCCGATATGTGCTTCCTTGGCCTCACCGGGCCCGTTCACAACGCAACCGATCACCGCCACATCCAGAGGCACCAGCAAATCATCAAGCCGCCCCTCTAGTTCGTTCATGGTCTTGACCACGTCGAAGTTCTGCCGGGAGCAACTTGGACAGGCGATGAAATTGATCCCGCGCGAACGCAGACGCAGCGACTTGAGGATGTCGAAACCGACCTTGATCTCTTCCACCGGGTCAGCAGCCAGCGATATGCGAATGGTGTCGCCTATGCCCTCGGCGAGCAGCATGCCCAACCCGACGGCCGATTTCACTGTACCCGAGCGCAAGCCACCGGCTTCGGTAATGCCAAGGTGCAGAGGCTGCTCGATCTTGTCCGCCAACAGACGGTAGGCTGCCACAGCCATGAATACGTCGGAGGCTTTTACGCTTACCTTGAAATCCGGAAAGTTCAGACGGTCGAGATGTTCGACATGGCGCAACGCAGACTCTACCAGCGCCTCGGGTGTCGGCTCGCCGTATTTCTTCTGCAGATCCTTTTCCAACGAGCCGGCGTTAACGCCTATGCGAATCGGGATGCCGCGATCCCGCGCCGCTTCGACCACAGCCCGGACACGGTCTTCGCGCCCGATATTGCCGGGATTGATGCGCAGGCAATCAACACCAAGCTCGGCGACGCGCAGAGCGATCTGATAATCGAAATGAATGTCCGCCACCAACGGCAAACTGACGCGCTGCTTGATCTTGCCGAACGCCTCGGCCGCCTCCATCGAAGGCACCGATACACGCACAATGTCAGCTCCGGCATTTTTCAGCCGCTCGATCTGTGCAACCGTGGCATCCACATCGCAGGTTTCGGTATTGGTCATGCTTTGTACGGCGATAGGCGCATCGCCGCCGACCGGTACGTTGCCTACCCAGATTTTGCGAGTAGGTCGACGCTTGATAGGAGACTCACTGTGCATGATTACTGTCCGAGCTTGAGACGCGCGGTTTCACCGCGGGTTTTTCCGGAAAGACTGACGGGCTCGCCGTTGTAGCTGACCTGCACGCCCGAGGCAAAGCCCAGATGCAAGTCCAGCGGGGTTGCGCCAACCAGGGTGCGGCTGCTGCCGGCTTTAGCCAGCCCGCTGTAGAGCACTTCACCTTTCGCATCAGTGACCCGCGTCCAGCAATCCGCCGTGTAATTCAAGGTCAAACGGCCTTCCCCCGGCCCGACAGACTCGGCTTCAGCTACATCTCCCACTGGCGCGGGCGTAGCATCGGCCTGGGCAGCGGCCGGCGCCTCACTGGAAGGCTCGTCCTCGGCCAGCTGAGCTGGCGTTCCTTCCTCCGCTCCGACTACAGGCTGTTCAGCTAGTGGTAACGGCTCGGTGTTGGGGGCCTGGAGATCGTCGGCAGCCGACGGCGTCGAGCTGACTGGCTCCTCGATTGCGAGTTCGACTGGCTCTTCAGCCCGATCGAGCAAATGAATCTCAGTAGTTCCGTCGGCCGCCTCGACCTCAATGCGCTCAAGTGCGGAGACTGACGGGCCTGACTCGGTACGAGCCGAGCGATCCTGCCACCACAAGAACGCACCTACGCCGATCACCAATGTCAGGATGAAGGTAAAGAAACGCACCATGCTGCGCGACAGCCGCACGGGCTGGTCGATGTGGCCAAGACTGTTGACGCTGCTGCCGGTTGCATCTGTACCGGTATACTGGTCGAACTGCTGTACCAGACGATTCTGGTCCAGTCCCAGCAGCTTGGCGTACGCACGAACGTAGCCGCGGGCGAATGTGTGGCCCGGCAGCTGACTGAAGTCACCTGCCTCTATCTGGGTCAGGGATCGCTCCGAAAGGTTGAGCTGCTTGGCTACTGCAGGGAGGGACCAGTTTTTACTCTCGCGCTCGGCCCGCAACGTTTCGCCAGGATTGCCCAGGGCCGTCGGGGCAGCGGCTTCAGAATGGGGCGCTATCATCGTTGCTCCGAAAGAAACTGTTGATATTCAGGCGTCCCCGGATACAGGCGCTTGAGCTGTAAACCCAGGCTCGCCGCCTGATCGCGGTCTTGATGAATGTTCGCCAAACGAATGCCCAGCAGCAGACTGCGGGCATTTTGCTCGGAAAGGCTGCTGAAACCTTCGTAATAACGTTTTGCCGGGACGTACTGCTTGTCTTCGTACGCCATTACGGCCAATTCGAGTAGTGCGCGCGGCTGCCGGCTGTCGAGGCGCAAGGCACGAGTGAAATAGGTTTCGGCCTGCTCGCGCTGACCCAGCATCAGAGCTGTCATGCCCATGTTCTGAAAGACGTGGGATCGCCCGGAATACAGATTATCTTCCGCGGCCTTTGAGAAACGCTCCATCGCCTCTGGATAGCGCTTTTGCTCGAACAGAAAGCTGCCGTAGTTGTTGAGGATACGGGCGTCATTGTGACTCGACAGCGCCTTGCGGTAATGCTCGTCTGCGAGCTGATTTTCCATTTCGTTCTGGAATACCAAGGCCAACGCCGCATGGGCATCTGCACTATTGGGGTCCAGCTCAAGCGCCTTGCGTAGCGGCGATTTCGCACGAGAGGCCTCGCCCTGCTGCAAATAGCCGATGCCAAGCTGAATATAAGCATCTCGGGCTTCGTCGCGACCTTCCGAAGTACGCATCGGGTTCACCGATCCGGAAGACACACAGCCAGCCATTAGACTGGCGAGCACAAACAGCAGCGCGACGCGCAAGGTCATCAGCATCCCCCTCAGGAACGGTTCGTAGCAACGGGCGTCGTCACTGGCTCAGATTGCAGCTGGCGCACTGCGATGTATCGCTCGCTTCGACGCGTTCTATCCAGCACCTGCCCGACCAGCTGGCCGCAGGCAGCGTCGATATCCTCACCGCGAGTGGTGCGCACTGTCACATTGTGCCCAGCTTTGTGGAGGATGTCCTGAAAACGTCGGATTGCGTTGTTGCTCGGCCGCTCATATCCGGAGTGCGGAAAGGGATTGAACGGGATCAGATTGATCTTGCACGGAATCTTCGCCAGCAGGACGACCATCTGTTCGGCGTGCTCAGGCTGATCGTTAACGCCCTGTAACAATGTGTATTCGATAGTCAGGACGCGCTTTTCGCCGAGATTGGAGATGTAGCGTTGGCAAGCCGCCAACAGCATTTCCAATGGGTATTTCTTGTTGATCGGAACCAGCTGATCACGTAATTCATCATTCGGCGCGTGCAGCGAAAGGGCCAGCGATACATCAATGACCTTGGACAGCTCCTCGATCATCGGTACTACACCCGATGTTGAGAGTGTCACCTTACGCTTGGATATACCGTAGCCGAGGTCGTCCATCATGATCTGCATGGCGGCGACGACATTGTCGAAGTTGAGCAGGGGTTCGCCCATGCCCATCATCACCACGTTGGTGATAGCGCGATCTACCTTCGCCGGTATAGTGCCGAACGACTTGTTGGCAATCCACACCTGACCGATCACTTCGGCAGCGGTGAGGTTGCTATTAAAACCTTGCTTGCCAGTCGAGCAGAAGCTGCAGTCCAGCGCACAGCCAGCCTGGGAAGAAACACAGAGCGTGCCTCGCCCACCCTGAGGAATATAGACGGTCTCCACGCAGCTCCCCGAAGCCACACGCACAACCCATTTGCGGGTGCCGTCGGTGGAAATGTCTTCGCTAACGATTTCGGGGCCGCGGATCTCAGCAGAGGCCTTGAGCTTTTCGCGCAAGGCCTTGCCGATATTACTCATGGCATCGAAGTCATCGACGCCAAAGTGGTGAATCCATTTCATGACCTGACCAGCACGAAAGCGCTTCTCCCCTATGGAATCGAAGAAGCTTTCCAGCTGAGGCTGGGTCAGCCCCAGCAGATTTACTTTACCGGTAGTCACAGTCATCAGGATTCACCTTCGCCTGATCAGCGAATGCGGGCACACACTTCGGTGGCAGAGAAGAAGTAGGCGATTTCGCGAGCGGCGGACGCCTCGGAGTCGGAACCATGAACAGCGTTCTCATCGATAGAGACAGCGAAATCGGCGCGAATAGTGCCTGGAGCTGCTTCCTTCGGGTTGGTAGCGCCCATCAGCTCACGGTTTTTGGCAATGGCGTCTTCGCCTTCCAGAACCTGGACGATTACCGGACCGGACACCATGAAAGCGACCAGGTCCTTGAAGAAACCGCGCTCGCTGTGTTCGGCATAGAAACCGCCCGCTTCACGTTCGGACAACTGAACCATCTTCGAAGCGACGACACGCAGACCAGCCTTCTCGAAACGAGAGGTGATTTCACCAATAACATTCTTGGCGACGGCGTCAGGCTTGATGATGGAGAAAGTGCGTTGCAGGGCCATTTGAAACTCCAGAAAACGATAGTTAAAGCAAACGAGTAAACCCGCGAATTATACGCGGGTCGAGACGAAAAATATAAGGGTAGCCAGAAGCTAGAAGCCAATCGGCAGAAGCCATCAATTCCAGATAGCCCTCCCACAGACCCCGGCTGTCAGAGGCTCCTCTAAGCCTCTTCGATCCAGGCAGCCTGTATGGCTTCCAGGACTTTTTCGCCACCGCGCGTCGGATCGTCCGAAAAGCTTGGCAGCTCGACAACCCAACGATGCAATTCGACGAAATTTACGTAGCGGGGATCAACGTCAGGCTTACGCTCACTCAGCTCAATTGCAATATCCAATACATCGGACCATTTAAGCGCCATGATTCACCTCGCCTTAATGACCTTCGGACACTTGATTGATGGTGTATTTCGGTATCTCGACAACCAGATCGACGTCGGCAATCGCAGCCTGGCAGGACAGCCTGGAGGTAGGCTCTAGCCCCCACGCCTTATCCAGCATGTCATCTTCCAACTCGTCGGACGCCTCTAGCGAAGCGAAGCCCTCGCGGATCACCACGTGGCAAGTCGTACACGCACAGGACTTTTCACAGGCATGTTCAATATCGATGCCATTTCGCAGCGCAGCGTCAAGCACCGTCTCACCGGGCTGAGCATCCACTACCGCCCCTTCCGGACAATGGTCGGCATGAGGCAGGAAAACAATCTGCGGCATCTGGTTCAATCCTCGATATCGTTAAGCCGCCGCCCGGCCAGGGCGGCCTTGACGGTGGAATCTAGTCGTCGCGCTGCAAAGGCATCGGTAATCTGGCTGAGGCGCTTCACCTGACGCTCGATGGCAAGGCCATCCTGACTATCAAGCAACTCACGCAACTCGCGCACCTGCGACTCGATCGCCTCGCGCTCTTCTTGGTCGAGCAGACGCTCGCCATCAACCGCCAATGCCCCTTCAACCGCCTCGAGCAGTCGCTGCGCATCGACCAACTGCTCACGAAGCGCTCGGGCCGTTTTGTCTTCATTGGCCTTATGAAAAGAGTCTTCCAACATGCGAGCAATCTCGCCATCGGTGAGTCCATAAGAAGGCTTTACCTGGATACTGGACTCCACGCCCGACGCCAGCTCACGCGCCGAAACACTGAGCAGCCCGTCCGCATCAACCTGAAAGGTGACACGAATCTTCGCAGCCCCGGCCACCATTGGCGGGATGCCCCGCAGCTCGAAGCGAGCCAGGGATCTACAATCGGCAATAAGCTCGCGCTCACCCTGCAGCACATGGATCATCATGGCCGTCTGGCCGTCCTTGTACGTGGTGAACTCCTGAGCCCGAGCAACCGGAATGGTGGTATTGCGCGGAATGATCTTCTCCATCAGCCCGCCCATCGTTTCCAGTCCAAGCGACAGCGGAATTACATCGAGCAGCAACAACTCTTCACCATCGCGATTGTTGCCGGCCAGCGTCTCGGCCTGGATTGCAGCACCGATCGCAACGACCTGATCGGGATCGATATCCGTCAACGGTTCCCGTCCGAACATCTCCCCCACACGCTCGCGAACCCGAGGGACCCGTGTGGAACCGCCGACCATGACCACCGCCTGGACCTCATCCAGCTCAATCGACGAATCACGCAGCGCGCGCCTGCACGATTTAAGGCTACGAGCGATCATCGGCTCGATGAGCTCGTTGAATGTGGCCCGCGTCAGAACGCCCTGCCAATCGGCATAGCGCACTTCGACGGTATCTGTTTCGCTGAGCTGCTCCTTGGCATCGCAGGCAATTTTCAGCACTTCACGCTGAGTTCCCGGATCGAGATCCTGGGAGGCACCGGCCTTGGCCAGAATCCAGCCGGCAATCGCATGATCGAAATCATCACCGCCAAGCGCAGTATCACCACCGGTAGCCAGCACCTCGAATACGCCTTTGGTCAGGCGCAGGATGGAGATATCGAAGGTTCCACCGCCCAGGTCATAGATCGCCACGACACCTTCGGCTTCGCGGTCCAGACCGTAGGCAACGGCGGCGGCAGTGGGCTCATTAAGCAGGCGTAGCACGTTGAGACTAGCCAGGCGCGCGGCATCCTTGGTCGCTTGCCGTTGCGCATCATCGAAATATGCCGGAACCGTAATTACCGCACCGACCAGCTCGCCGCCCAATACGGCCTCAGCACGCTCACGCAACGCGCGAAGAATCTCCGCAGAGACCTCAACCGGGCTTTTGGCGCCCTGCACCGTCTCGATGAAGGGCATCTGTGACTGCCCCTCGCTGAATCGATAAGGCAGCTGCCCACCAAGCTGCTTCACATCACCGACACCCCTACCCATCAGGCGCTTGACGGACACAATGGTATTTAACGGATCGCTGGCAGCGGCGGCTTTCGCTGCTCGCCCCACTTCAACGTGATCGCCGTGATAACGCACCGCGGATGGCAGAATCACCTCTCCATCGGCATCGGCCAGTGGTGCCGTAACGCCACTGCGCAGGGCTGCAACGAGCGAATTGGTAGTGCCAAGATCGATGCCAACCGCCAGTCGACGCTGGTGCGGTTGCGGGCTTTGTCCGGGTTCAGCTATCTGAAGTAAGGCCATGTCTGTCTGATATCGGGCGCAGCGTCTGGCGCTACGCGGGGTTAATCGTCGAGGCGCTCTTCTAACTGGCGCACTTCCTGGGACAGCTTGTCGAGAAACTGCATGCGACGCACCAGCCGTTCCGCCTCCGCCCGCTGCGAATCATCCCGCCAGATGCCGGCGAAAGAGTCATTGAGACCTTGCTGAGCCGCTTTGAGGCGAGCCTTAAAGGAACCTACACCTGCGATATCCGCATCACTTTGCAATTCCTCCAGCTCTTCGCGCCACTGCATCTGCTGCATAAGGAAAGCGGGATCCTGAACGGTCGCCTCCAACGGCATCTCGCGACCCTCAAGCGTGAGCAGGTAGCGCGCTCGACGCGACGGGCTTTTCAGCGTCTGATAGGCCTCGTTAAGATTCGTCGAGCGTTCGATTGCGTAGCGCTGCTCGGTCTCGCCAGCGTCAGCAAACCGATCCGGATGAACTTTGCGCGCCAGCTCGCGGTAACGAGACGACAGCAGCTCCGAATCGATATCGAAAGTTGGCTGCAACTCGAACAGCGCATAGTGACAGGGAGTTCCCACAGCGTCCTCAGATATTGAAGCTTTCGCCGCAGCCGCATTCGCCACGTACGTTAGGGTTGTTGAACTTGAAGCCTTCGTTCAGCCCCTCTCGAACAAAGTCGAGCTCAGTCCCATCGAGGTACACGAGGCTCTTGGGATCGATGATCACCTTCACGCCATGGCTGTCGAAGACCGAGTCCTCTGTAGCTGCTTCGTCCACGAACTCGAGCACGTAAGCCAGGCCGGAACAGCCGGTGGTCCGTACGCCCAACCGGACCCCAAGCCCCTTGCCACGCCCTTGCAGAGAACGGCGCACGTGATCGGCAGCGGCGGTTGTCATGCTGATAGCCATCGATACCCCCTTAGGCCTGCGGCAACCCTTTTTTCTCGCGGTAATCGCGAACGGCTGCCTTGATGGCATCCTCTGCCAATACCGAGCAATGGATTTTCACTGGCGGCAGTGCCAGCTCTTCAGCGAGCTGAGTGTTCTTGATGGTTTCCGCTTCTTCCAGCGTCTTGCCCTTCATCCACTCGGTGGCGAGGGAACTGGAAGCAATGGCCGAACCGCAACCATATGTCTTGAACTTGGCATCTTCGATCACGCCTTGCTCGTTGACCTTGATCTGCAGTCGCATTACATCGCCGCACGCCGGCGCGCCGACCATACCGGTACCGATGGAAGGATCCTCAGCGTCGAACTTACCGACGTTGCGGGGATTTTCGTAATGGTCAATGACCTTATCACTGTATGCCATGGTGCAATCCTCTTTGAATCAGGCTATGCGGAACTCGACGTCTCGAAATCAGTGGGCAGCCCACTCGACCTGAGATATATCGACGCCATCCTTGAACATGTCCCACAAGGGTGAAAGCTCACGCAATTTCGTGACCGCCTCGCTGACCTTCTGCGCGGCGTAATCAACTTCTTCTTCGGTCGTGAAACGACCGAAGGTAAAACGGATCGAGCTGTGTGCCAGTTCGTCATTACGACCCAACGCCCGGAGCACGTAAGACGGCTCCAGCGAAGCAGAGGTACAGGCCGAACCAGAAGAAACCGCCAGGTCCTTGAGCGCCATGATCAGCGACTCGCCTTCAACGTAATTGAAACTCAGGTTCAGGTTGTGCGGCACCCGCGCCGTCATACTGCCATTCACATAAAGCTCTTCCAGGTGCTCAACCTGCTTGAAGAAGCGGTCGCGCAGCTGAGTAATACGCTCGTTTTCTGCAGCCATTTCTTCTTTGGCAATGCGGAACGCCTCACCCATGCCCACTGACTGATGCGCTGCCAGCGTTCCCGAGCGCATGCCACGCTCATGTCCGCCGCCATGCATCTGCGCTTCAAGACGCACACGCGGTTTGCGCCGCACGTACAGGGCGCCGACCCCTTTGGGACCATATGTCTTGTGAGCAGAGAAGGACATCAGATCGACCTTCATCTTCTCCAGATCGATCTCCACCTTCCCGGTCGACTGCGCGGCATCGACGTGGAACAGCACACCACGCGAACGGGTGAGCTCACCAATAGCGGCGATATCGTTGATCGTTCCGATTTCGTTGTTCACATGCATGATGGACACCAGCACGGTGTCGTCGCGTAGCGCAGCTTCAACCATCGCCGACGTGATCACACCATCCTCGCCAGGCTCGATGTAGGTTACTTCGAAGCCCTCGCGCTCGAGCTGGCGGGTTGTATCAAGAACGGCTTTATGCTCGATCTTACTAGTTACGATGTGCTTGCCCTTGGACGCGTAGAAATGCGCCGCACCCTTGATAGCCAGGTTATCCGACTCGGTCGCACCAGAGGTCCACACGATTTCGCGAGGATCTGCATTGACCAGCTCGGCAACTTGACGACGCGCATTCTCGACTGCTTCCTCGGCTTTCCAACCGAAAGCGTGGGAGCGCGAAGCCGGGTTACCGAAGTTACCTTCGGCTGTCAGGCATTCAACCATCTTCTCGGCGACGCGAGGGTCAACCGGCGTGGTAGCGGAGTAGTCCAGGTAAATCGGCAACTTCATCAGGTATCTCCTATCAGGCTGTCGTCCTGCTCATTCAATGGCGGACGCTTCAATCTTATCCAGTTGCGGAGTCTGTCCATTGGCGCGGCGCATATCCTGACGCAGAGCCACTTCCTGAACCTCGCGGCGCATCACCAGATCCGCCAGACTGATGCCAGTCAGAAACTCATGGATCTGCTGACTCAAGTCGCACCACAGATGGTGGGTCAGACACGTATCCCCCGAGTGGCAGTCACCCAAGCCTTGGCATCGCGTGGCATCTACCGACTCGTTCACCGCATCGATGACCTGCGCAACTTGAATACCCGCCATATCACGAGAAAGCTGATAGCCACCCCCCGGCCCACGAACACTCGTCACCAAACTGCCGCGACGCAGCTTGGCAAACAGCTGTTCAAGATAGGAAAGCGAAATGCCTTGCCGCTCGGAAATATCCGCGAGGGATACCGGACCGTGTTGCGCATGCAGCGCAAGGTCGAGCATCGCAGTGACGGCGTAACGGCCTTTGGTAGTCAATCGCATCGGTTCGCACCAAGCATCATGGTTTGAGGCAAGTATGCAATACCCGACTATTTAGATCAACTATAAGCCCCATTAAATCACTCGGACTTTAGCCGCACGGGAAAGATGCCAGAAGCGCGAGCCGCGCAGATTCGACCGCAGGCGAGCCCGCATGATAACAGCTCGCCCACCCTGTCGCACTTCAGGAGCGAGGCTCTTCGCCGGCGCGCTTGACCTCAGCGAAATCCTCCTCACGCAATTCCGGCATCTGCTTTGCGCAATAATCGCTGCCAAGCGCGGTTAATGCCTGACACATGCCATCCATACGCTCCTCGACAGCCTGGACGTGATCGAGCAACTGGCCGATAGCGCGCGCCACCGGATCAGGCATGTCCTCGGTAACACCGTAGGCATCGAAACCGATCTTCTCAGCGATCGCTTTGCGCTTGGCCTCTTGCTCGTCATCGGCCTTGGCAATCACCCGACCCGGGATACCAACGGCGGTTGCCCCGGCCGGCACCGCACGCGTCACCACCGCGTTAGACCCGATCTTCGCGCCCGCGCCCACAGTGAACGGGCCAAGAATCTTCGCGCCGGCACCTACGATTACCCCATCTTCGAGCGTGGGGTGACGCTTACCCTTGTTCCAGCTGGTACCGCCCAGGGTCACCCCATGGTAGAGCGTTACGTCATCGCCTATCTGGGCCGTCTCGCCGATGACGATCCCCATACCATGGTCAATAAAGAAACGCCGCCCTATTTGCGCGCCCGGATGGATTTCGATCCCGGTCAGCCAACGGGCCAGATTTGAGTTCATCCGTGCCAGCCATTTGCAATTGTTGACCCAAAGCCAGTGGGATACCCGATGAAACCAGACAGCGTGCAGACCCGGGTAACAGGTGATCACTTCGAATGCGTTACGCGCTGCCGGATCGCGATGGAAAACGCTCTGGATATCTTCGCGCATGCCTTCGAACATCAATCACCTCTCCGCTTGTGGGGTTCGCCGCGCACGGCCTTTTGGGTCTCGGTAAGGATTCCGCGCAAGATATTCATTTCAAGCTTGCTGATACCGCAACGACCGTAAAGCCGGCGCAGTCGCGGCATCAGATGCCTGGGTTTCTGAGGATCAAGGAAGCCAATCTCGACCAAGGTTTGCTCAAGATGACCGTAATAATGTTCGAGCTCATCGGATGTAACCGGCTGAGTGTCGAGCATCGACGTTGTTTCGAGCTTTTCTTGCTTGCTAGGCTGATCGTTTGCCGCCAGCCAGGCCATGCGCACCTCATAGGCAAGCACTTGCACCGCAGCAGCCAGGTTCAGCGAACTGAAGGCAGGATCTGAAGGGATATGCACATGGTACTGGCAGCGCTGGAGCTCTTCATTGGTGAGCCCTGCATATTCGCGCCCAAATACCAACGCCACCTCACCGCCCCGCTCGACCTGCTCAAGGCAGACCGTTCCGGTTTCGCGCGGATCCAGAAGCGGCCAAGGAATGCGACGATCGCGCGCACTCGTGCCCAACACTACGCTGCAGCCAACCAAGGCCTCCTCGAGCGTCGCCACGATCTCCGCTGAATCAAGAATATCTGTTGCGCCCGAGGCTCGCGCGACGGCGTTCGGACTCGGAAAATCCTCCGGGTCCACCAACACCAAGCGCGTTAAGCCCATATTTTTCATGGCGCGGGCCGCGCCCCCGATATTCCCAGCGTGACTGGTGTTGACCAACACTACGCGAATGCTCTGAAGCGACACTGTTTTTTCTCAATCAGAAAGCAGACGGAGAGCTTACAGGAAGGATCCGCAGCTTCGCTATTAACCGCCAGAACAAGCGCTTGGCGAGCAACATGCAGCGCCGGTTTCTGATAGAATTGCCGGCTTTCTTTAAACGACCAGGTATTTGATCGATGCAGCCCATGCTGAATATCGCGCTGCGCGCCGCCCGTAGCGCTGGCGAAATGATTGTTCGTTCCACCGAGCGCCTGGACGTGATCTCGGTTAGCGAAAAGGACGCGCGCGATTACGTCTCGGAAATCGACCGCACCGCCGAACAACTGATCGTTACGGCGCTGCGCAAAGCCTATCCAAACCACGGAATCCTTGGCGAGGAAGGCGGACTGCTGGAAGGCAGCGGTGACGGCAAGGATTACCTCTGGGTGATTGACCCACTGGACGGAACCACCAACTTTCTACGCGGCGTACCTCACTACGCAGTCAGCATCGCTTGCAAATATCGTGGCCGCCTCGAACACGCCGTGGTAATCGATCCGGTTCGCCAGGAAGAGTTTACTGCCAGCCGGGGTCGTGGCGCGGCACTCAACGGACGCCGCCTGCGCGTCAGTGCACGCAAGAGCCTGGAAGGCGCACTTCTCGGCACGGGATTCCCGTTCCGCGACAGCCAGCTGGACAATCTCGATAGCTACCTCAATATGTTCCGAAGCCTGGTTGGGCAAACCGCAGGGCTTCGCCGCGCCGGGGCTGCCAGCCTGGATCTGGCCTATGTCGCGGCCGGTCGCTATGACGCGTTTTGGGAGTTTGGCCTGTCCGAATGGGACATGGCCGCAGGCGCCCTGCTGATTCAAGAAGCCGGCGGCCTGGTCAGTGACTTCACTGGCAGCCATGAATACCTTGAAAAGGGCCAAATCGTTGCGGGCAACACCAAGTGCTTCAAGGCAGTCCTTACCGCCATCCAGCCCCATCTGACTCCAGCACTGAAACGGTAACCATTCGCCGCAAAAAAAACGCCCATCTGGGCGTTTTTTATATCGACTTACTGCTGTGTCAGCACCAAACGCCCGTCATGGACCGGAATTTTCTGACCAGGGTCGCGATCCATCCGGACTTGCCCGACCGTGCCGTCGAGGTCGTACTTCACCTCATAGCCAATGATCTTCTGATGAGTGTCAGTGACTGTACTGCAACGGGTTTCCGTTGTGCTATAGGTGTCATTCGCCTGCATGCGGCCTTGCACCTGATTCCCGGCATAACCACCGCCCACCGCACCGGCTACCGTGGCAATCTTTTTGCCGTTGCCGCCGCCAATCTGGTTTCCGAGCAGCCCACCGACCACCGCACCCACGGCTGTACCGGCAATACGATTGCTGTCCTGTACAGGCCTCTGGCGAGTGACCGTCACGTCCTTGCATACCTCACGAGGCGTCTTGACGGTCTCCTTGACGGGATTAACGGCTAGCACGCTGGCAAATTCAGGCCCTCGATCAACCAGCGCATAGGTCGCAAAAGCACCACCAGCGCTCACCACAACAGCCCCCAGTACGGTACCGACCAACATGGACTTGTTCACTGCATCTTCCTTCATCTGACGAGCCAGGCTCGCGGCGGCGCCTTGGACTCGCCAGACTGCCGGAAGTTCGAATCAGGGAAGCTCGTCCACCTCCTCGACGACCTGAGGAATCAGATCTTCGCGCGTCAGATTCAGCCAGACCAGCAGCATTCCCGCCACATAGACCGATGAGTAGGTACCCGCGCCAACCCCGATTAAGAGCGCCAGGGAGAAGCCCCACAGATTTTCGCCACCGAAGTACATCAGCGCGCCCACCGCAAGCAGCGTGGACACCGAAGTGGCCAGAGTCCGCAGTAGAGTCTGGGTGGTCGAAATGTTGATGTTCTCGAGCAGCTCCGCCTTGCGCAGCATGCGGAAGTTTTCACGGATTCGGTCGAAGATCACGATGGTGTCGTTCAACGAATAACCGATCACCGCCAACACCGCCGCCAGTACCGTCAAGTCAAAGGAGATCTGGAACAGCGAGAAGACGCCTAGCACCAGGATCACGTCGTGGAACAACGACAACACCGCGCCCAGGCCGAACTTCCACTGAAAGCGGAACGCGACATAAACCAGAATGCCGCCCAACGCGAGCAACATGCCTAGACCGCCCTGGTCCCGCAACTCCTCACCCACGGCAGGACCAACAAACTCCACACGTTTGACGGTCACCGCACTGCCCGCCTCGCCACCGCGCAGGGCGTCGGCAATTCGCTCACCAAGCAGTGGATCATCGCCCGGCATGCGCACAAGAACATCCGTGGTGGCACCAAAGCTCTGAACCACAGCTTCATTGAAACCGGAGCCGGCAAGCTGTGAGCGCACCTGATCCAGAGCAACCGGCTGTTCGTATGAGAGCTCGATTAGCGTGCCGCCGGTGAAGTCCAGACCGAAGTTCAGCCCCTTCACCGCCAGACTCGCCAGCGAGACCAGCGTGAGCACCACGGTCAGGGCAAACGCCACATGACGAACGCCCATAAAGTTGATTACGCGTTTCATCGTGCTAGCCCCTTAAATCCACAATTTCTTGAGATCACGGCCACCGTAGATCAGGTTGACCATGGCTCGAGTCACGATGACGGCGGTGAACATAGAAGTCATGATCCCGAGCGAGAGCGTAACGGCGAAACCCTTGATCGGCCCGGTTCCCATGGCGAAGAGAATGCCGCCCACCAGCAGGGTCGTGAGGTTGCCGTCAACAATCGCCGAAAACGCGCGATCGAAGCCTTCATGGATGGCGCGTTGAATTGACATGCCGTTAGCAATCTCTTCGCGGATCCGCGAAAAAATCAGTACGTTGGCATCAACCGCCATGCCCATCGTCAACACGATACCGGCGATACCCGGCAGCGTCAGCGTGGCGCCCAGCATCGACATCAAAGCCGTCAGCACGATCATGTTGAACAGCAGCGCGACGGTAGCCAGGATCCCGAAGAACTTGTAGATCAGCACCATGAACACGGCGACGAACAGAAAGCCCCACATCGCCGCCTCGACACCGAGCTGAATGTTTTCAGCACCCAAGCTTGGGCCGATGGTGCGTTCTTCGGCAAAGTACATCGGCGCGGCCAGCCCCCCGGCACGAAGGAGCAATGCCAACTCGGATGACTCGCCCTGACCGTCAAGACCGGTGATACGGAACTGACTGCCCAACGGAGATTGGATGGTTGCCAGGCTGATGACCTTTTTCTCTTCCTGGAAGGTCTCGACGCGCACTTCTTGCTCAACACCGTCGACCATCTGCTTGACGTAGCGCGTTGTCGGCCGCTGCTCGATGAACACAACCGCCATGCTGCGCCCAACGTTGTTGCGAGTGGCGCGGTTCATCAGATCGCCGCCGTGACCATCCAGGCGGATGTTCACCTGAGGCCGGCCATTCTCGTCATAACTGGCCTGAGCGTCGGTGACTTGGTCACCAGTGATGATCAGGTTGCGCTCGAGCTGGACAGGCGGACGCCCCTCCTCACGGAACTCGAAGGTCTCGGTTGTCGCACGGGCAGCGTCAGCTTCGGCCGCCAGCCGGAACTCGAGGTTCGCAGTCTTGCCCAGGATACGCTTGGCTTCAGCCGTGTCCTGAACCCCCGGAAGCTCAACTACGATGCGGTTGGCACCCTGACGCTGAACCAACGGTTCGGAGACTCCCAACTCATTGACCCGGTTACGGACGGTGGTCAGATTCTGCTTGATCGAATACTCGCGGATCTCTGCTAGCTTGGCCTCGGTAATGGCCAGACGCAGCACCTGCTGGCCGTTGCGCTCGGTGGACGTCAGCTCAAAATCGTTGAAGTTCTTGCGGATCAGCGACTGAGCAGTCGAAAGCGTAGCCTCGTCGGCGAAACCTAGCTGCACAGCATTTTCAGCTAAAGGAAGGCTGCGGTAGCGCACACGCTCCTTGCGCAACAGGCTCTTGACCTCACCCTCGTAAACGTTGAGGCGCGTTTCGATGGCTTTTTCCATGTCGACTTCGAGCAGGAAATGCACACCACCGGACAAATCCAAGCCCAACTTCATCGGGCTCGCAGCCAAGTCACGCAGCCACTCTGGCGTCGTGGGCGCAAGATTGAGCGCAACCACATAGGCATCGCCCAGCGCACGACGCACAACATCCTTGGCAGGCAGCTGATCGTCCTGATCAGTCAATCGCAACAGGCCGCCCCGCCCCTGCTCGTCAAGGCTTGCAGCCTTGACTTCGATACCGGCCTCGGCAAGCGCTTTGCTCGCCTGATCGAGATCCGCTTCGGTGACATTGAGCGAGGTGGCAGCGCCGGTGATCTGAACAGCCGGATCATCCGGATAGAGATTGGGCGCCGAATAAATGATGGCAATGCCGAGCACTACCACTATCAGCAGATATTTCCAGAGGGGGAATCTATTGAGCATGACGCAGCCCGTCTAATGACGCGGGGCGCCTTGCGCGCCCCGTCGTTGGTGTTGAGTAGAAGTCGGCTCAGATGGCCTTCAGCGTGCCCTTGGGCAGCGTTGCGGCAATCGCCACCTTCTGGAACTTCAGCTCCACCGAGTCGGAGACTTCGATCACAACGAAGTCATCAGAAACTTTGGTGACCTTGCCAGCGATACCACCGGAAGTCACCACTTCGTCACCCTTCTGCAGGCCGCCGATCAGGTTCTTGTGCTCTTTCGCACGCTTGGCCTGTGGGCGCCAGATCATCAAGTAGAATATGACCAGAAAACCGACCAGGAACAGCCACTCGAAGCCACTACCAGCGGGACCAGCGGCAGCCTCTTGAGCGTAGGCGGCGGGAATCAGAAAGCTCATGTAGCACTCCTGTTGCAGAGATCAGTTAAGTTATGGATTCGTCACGCAAGCGGCGGCGTTGGCAGGCCGCGCTTGGCATAGAAGGCGTCGACAAAGGCCGCCAATGTACCCTGTTGAATAGCTTCGCGTAAACCAGCCATCAGGCGCTGATAGTGCTGCAAGTTGTGGATCGTATTCAGCATGCTCCCCAACATTTCGCCACATTTATCCAGATGATGCAGGTAGGCTCGAGAGAAGTGTTTGCAGGTGTAACAATCACAGCCTGGATCCAGCGGCGAATCATCGTAGCGGTGAGAGGCGTTGCGGATCTTGACCACCCCGACATCGGTAAACAAGTGCCCATTTCGCGCATTTCGGGTCGGCATCACGCAATCGAACATATCCACCCCACGACGCACACCTTCGACGAGGTCCTCCGGCTTGCCAACGCCCATCAAGTAGCGAGGCTTGTCGGCCGGCATCTGCGGTGGCAGAAAATCAAGCACACGAATCATCTCTTCTTTCGGCTCCCCGACGGAAAGCCCGCCGATCGCCAGACCGTCAAAGCCGATCTCGCACAAGCCTTCCAGTGAGCGCATGCGCAGGGACTCGTGCATGCCGCCCTGCACGATGCCGAACAGTGCCGCCGGACTATCGCCATGGGCATCCTTGGAGCGCTTCGCCCACCGCAGCGACAACTCCATAGAACGCCGCGCGACGTCCTCGTCCGCCGGATAGGGCGTGCACTCATCGAAGATCATTACGATGTCGGAACCAAGATCACGCTGAACCTGCATCGACTCTTCCGGGCCCATGAAAACCTTGGCGCCGTCGACTGGCGAGGCGAAATACACGCCCTCCTCCTTGATCTTGCGCATCGCCCCCAAGCTGAACACCTGAAAGCCACCGGAGTCCGTCAGGATCGGCCCCTGCCACTGCATGAAATCGTGAAGATCTCCGTGCGCCTTGATCACCTCGGTACCGGGTCGCAGCCACAGATGGAATGTGTTGCCAAGGATGATCTGCGCGCCGATCCCTTCAACATCGCGCGGCAGCATGCCTTTCACCGTGCCGTACGTACCCACCGGCATGAATGCAGGGGTTTCTACCGTGCCACGCGGAAAGGTCAGACGGCCGCGGCGCGCTCGCCCCTCGGTCGCCAGCAGCTCGAAGGACATGTGACAGGTACGACTCATTGGGAATCCTCGGGGCCGCGCGGGGCCGGATTGCGTGTGATGAACATGGCGTCGCCGTAACTGAAGAAACGATAACCCTTTGCGATGGCCTCGGCATACGCAGCCATGGTTTCGGGATAGCCCGCAAATGCCGACACCAGCATCAGCAGAGTTGATTCAGGCAGATGGAAGTTGGTGACGAGCGCGTCGACCACGTGAAATGGCTTGCCCGGATAGAGAAAAATGTCGGTATCGCCACTAAAAGGTTTCAGCACACCGTCGCGCGCCGCACTCTCCAGCGAACGCACACTGGTAGTACCCACAGCCACCACGCGGCCGCCTCGGGCACGGCAGGCTGCCACCGCATCGACAACGGCCTGATCAACTTCGAGCCATTCACGGTGCATATGGTGTTCTTCGATGCGTTCAACACGCACTGGCTGAAACGTGCCTGCGCCTACGTGCAGCGTGACAAACGCACTCTCAACGCCTTTATCACGAAGGGCAGCCAGCAACTCGGCATCAAAATGCAATCCGGCCGTCGGTGCAGCAACTGCGCCCGCCCGCTGGGCATAGACCGTCTGATAGCGTTCACGGTCTGCGGCTTCGTCTGGTCGGTCGATATAAGGCGGTAATGGCATATGACCGACACGCTCGAGCAACGGCAACACGTCTTGATCGAACTCCAATTCGAACAGCGCGTCATGGCGCGCCAGCATCAGCGCCTCGGCGCCGCCATCGATGTGAATGCCACCCCCTGGCTTAGGCGACTTGCTGGACCGAATATGCGCCAGCACCCGGCGACCATCGAGCACGCGCTCGATCAGCACTTCGACTTTGCCGCCAGACGCTTTTTGGCCGAACAGACGAGCCGGAATCACCCGCGTGTTATTGAAAACCATCAGGTCGCCGGCGCGCACGTAATCGAGCAACTCAACGAAACTGTGGTGACCAAGCGTACCGGTCGAACCGTCGAGCGTCAGCAAACGACTGGCACGACGCTCGGCCAATGGATGTCGAGCGATCAGCGAATCAGGGAGATCGAAGGAAAAAGCGGAGACTTGCATTGAAAAGATCAGCACGGAGCAGCAGGGGCGCAAAGCTTAGCGGAAACACCCCATTCTGACCACGCCAGACGATTGACCGCTCCGCAATGCATCCCTATACTGCGCCGCCACTGAGCCTCGATGGCGGAATCGGTAGACGCAGCGGATTCAAAATCCGCCGTTGGTAACAACGTGAGAGTTCGAGTCTCTCTCGAGGCACCATACTTCAGTGACCAGAAGCAGCTATCGCTTCTGATGGGGGATCCGCAGCGAGAAGCGGTTTCACCGACCTATGAAAGGCCAACAGCGCCCTGCTGGAGCAAGCCTTACGCTTCATGGAAAAAAGTTTCGTACTGGCGGCGCGTCATACAGCACCGACTGAACCAAACTGCGATAAGTCGAATTACTGCAGCACTAAATAGCACTGTAAGCACCGCTTGCGGTGGGCATAATCTATGGCTCCAAGGGCTTGGCATCGCCCAGCGAGTTATCGTAGAGTGTGCCCACTGTGTTTGCATGGGTCGCTGTTGAATCGTGGCCTGGTGCAGTAGATCTCAAGATCCGCTACATCCGTTCGACTCTTTACTCCTTGCAACCAGTTTCCGCTTTCTGCATTTGCAGAGGCGCTTCCACTATTGAGTTTCAAGGATACAAAGCTATGTCGAATCGTCAGAACGGTACCGTCAAGTGGTTTAACGACGAAAAAGGTTTTGGTTTCATCACTCCCGAGAGCGGTCCGGATCTGTTCGTGCATTTCCGCGCGATCGAAGGCAATGGCTTCAAGAGCCTGAAAGAAGGCCAGAAAGTCAGCTTTGTAGCTGTACAAGGTCAAAAGGGCATGCAGGCTGACCAGGTTCAAATCCAGGAATAAGCCCCGCTCCGAAAAGCCCCTGATGGCAACATCAGGGGCTTTTTTATGCGCGCGTTTCCGTAGAATGCGCCACCGCCTTTCCTAGCGAGACAATATGCATGCGCAACCATCCACTCAGCCCGCAGGGCCCGTTTCCTGCCGCCGGCCTGGTTCGTCGACTCGCCGCCATCTTCTATGATGCCTTCCTGTCGATCGCACTGATGATGGTGGTTACGCTGTTCTACCAGCAGGTGCTCTTGCGTTTTTTTTATGGCAACGAAGGCCTTAAAGCAGTGGCGGAAGCCGGCGGACTCGATATAGACCCGATCCTCTCGACTCTACTATTGTTCACCCTGTTCGCCTTCTTTGCCAAGTTCTGGACACACAACGGTCAGACACTCGGAATGCAGGTCTGGGGCGTACGCATTCAGAATGCCGATGGCAGCGCCATCGACTTGTGGCAGGCCCTGCTGCGCTTCCTGATTGCGATCATGTCCTGGCTTGCCCTGGGGCTGGGCTACTGGTGGATGCTGATCGACAAGAAGCGCAGAACCTGGCATGACATCTACTCGGAGAGTCAGGTCGTGCAGCTACCAAAGAACATCCATAAGAAATAGCGCCAGGCGGCGAGTCATTCTCGCTCGACTGATCAAGCCCCGCAGGCTCAGGTTTTGAGCCTGCAGGAATGCAATCACCCCGCCCGCCGCAATAGCCAGACACCCGCCAGCGCGCAGATGGTCGCCGGCACCGCCACTGCCAGCAGCGGCGAGAAGCCGAACACCTGGCTTGCCGGACCCAACAGGTCCTGCAAAATCCGGAACACAAAACCAACAATGACACCGGTAAAGATGCGTTGACCGAGCGTTACGGAGCGCAACGGTCCAAAGATGAACGAGATGGCCAGCAACACTAGCGCCACTGTCACCGCTGGCTGCAATACCTTGCTCCAGAATGCCAGCCAGTAGCGACCGTTGTTCAGCCCCTGATCACCAAGATAGTGGATATAGCGCCACAACCCGGTGATCGACAACGCATCCGGCTCCATCACGACAGTACCGACCAGCTGAGGCGTCAGCTGAATATCCCAACGCTCCTCGGCGACTTTTGTCACCTCAGTGTGATCGCCTCGAAAATGCGTCGTTGCGACATCGCTGAGCAACCACTGCTCGTCCTCGTAGCGCGCGCGGCGGGCAAAGCTTGCGGATAACAACTGACGCTGCTCGTCAAATCGGTAGCGGGTAACTCCGAGCAGCAGACCACTGGGCTGCACCGCGTTGATATGCACAAATTCGTCACCCTGGCGATGCCAGAGCCCGCGCTTGCTGCTCTGCGCCTCGCCAGCGCCCTGCGCCGAAGAGCGAGTGGCCTGTGCGATATTTTCGCTCCAGGGCGATACATATTCACCTATCAGCACACCGATCAGCAGCAGTAACAGCATCGGCTTCATCACAGCCAGCACGATGCGCCCAAGAGACACGCCGGCAGCGCGCATAATGGTCAGTTCGCTACTGCTCGCCAGCGTGCCAAGCCCGATAAGGCAACCGATCAAGGCCGCCATCGGCAACATTTCGTAGATCCGGGACGGCGTAGTGAGCAGTACGTAAACGGCGGCGTTCAACGTGCCGTAGCTACCCTTCACATCGCCCAGTTCGTCGATAAAGGCGAACAGCAACGCAAGGCCGACAATGATGCCGAGTACCGTCAGAATCGCCAGCAGAACGTGGCTGCCAATGTAGCGATCAAGCTTACGCATGGGCGGCCCTCGACAGGCTGCGGCGCTTGCTGATGGCAAGCCTCAGCGGTTCCCAATAAAGCATCAGCATCCCTATTGCGAAGAAGATTCCGTGTACCCACCAGAGCCCCAGGGCCGGGGGGATTCGACCCTTGTCCAGCGAGCCCCGGGCAGCGATGAGCAGCGCGAGGTAGGCCATATACAGAAGGATTGCGGGTAGCAGCTTCAAGAAGCGCCCCTGCCGCGGATTCACCTTCGAAAGCGGGACCGCCAGCAACGTGACGATGAACACCAACAGTGGCAGCGACAGACGCCACTGCAGCTCAGACTGTAGACGAATGTCGTCACTCCCAAGCAGATCGAGCGTCGGCATTGATTCACGCTCGCTCAGCTCGACACTGACCTCCGGCCTGGGCAACAGCACGCCATAAGTGTCGTACTGGATCGCCCGATAATTGGCCTGCCCTGGGTTGCCGTCATAGCGATAACCGTTTTCCAGAATCAGATAGCGGCTTCCGTCAGGCTGGATTTCTTGACGCCCGCTTTCGGCAACCAGAACGGAGAGTCCGCGCTTTTCGCCGGTCGCGCTGGACAGGTTGGTTTCGGAGATGAACACGCCGGCCAACTCGGTGCGATCAGCAGTCAGTTCACGGGTATAGGTCACGCGAGTGCCATCGCGCAGAGTCTGAAAGCGGCCCGGCACCAGCGTGTCGAACTCAGTCAGCGAGTCCTGCTCATTAAGGATGCGATCAACCTCAGCCACACCCTGCGGCGCCAGCCCTAGACTCAGCCAACCGACCAGTCCGGCGACCAGCGCAGCCGGCGCCAAACTGTAGGTCAGCAGACGGCGCTGACTCATACCAGTAGCCGAGAGCACGGTCATTTCGCTGTCGAGATAGAGCCGCCCATAGGCCAGCAGAATGCCGAGAAACAGGCCCAGCGGCAGAATCAGCTGCAGGAACCCCGGCAGGCGGAACCCCATGATCATCAGCAGGACACCGGGATCGAGCAGCCCCTGTGCGGCCTGCGCCAGGTATTTGATGAAACGCCCGCTCATGATGATGACCAGCAGCACGGCACTTACCGCGCTCAGGGTGACCAGAAGCTCACGGGACAGGTAACGAAAGACGATCAAACCGGACACTCCAGGGTTGTCAGGCTCCGGCGGCTACGCTCAAACTAGCCACCAAACAGCCGGCCCGCACGTAACAGAGCGTTGGAGTCACTCAGCATTTTCCAACGCCCCGGTAGACGAACCACCGGAAAACAAGCCCGGCATTATCCTGCAAACCCGACTCTTTGTCTTGGGGACTCGACGCCATGGAATTCGTTGTAAAGAACACCAAAGCCGCTGCCGCAAAAACAGCCACCCTGGTTCTGCCCGTTGGCGAAGAGGGCCTGCTCGGTGCAACAGCCCAAACCGTCGACCAGGCCACCGGCGGCGCGATCAGTGCAGTGCTCAAGCGCGGCGACCTGAAAGGCAAAGCGGGACAGACGCTGTTGCTGCACAGCCTGCCAGACCTCAAGGCCGATCGCGTTCTACTGGTTGGCACCGGCAAGGACGACGAGCGCGACGGGCGCCAGTGGCGAAAGATCGCCGCAGCCGCCCTCGGCGTACTCAAAGGGCTTGCCGGAAGCGATGCGACCTTTGCCCTGCAGGATGTGCAGGTCAAGGACCGTGATACCTATGCACGTGCTCGCATGCTGGTCGAGGTATTGGCCGATGGTCAGTACGTGTTTGACCAGTTCAAGAGCAAGAGGAACGACGAACCCAAGCTCGGCAAGATCACCCTATTAACTGACAAAGCTGACCAGGAACGCGTCGAGCAGGCTGCTCGTCACGCCGCAGCGATTGCCGCCGGCATGAGCTTCGCCCGCGACCTTGGCAACCTGCCGCCAAATATCTGCCATCCGAGCTACGTGGCCGATCAGGCCAAGCAGCTTGGCAAGACCTTCAAAGGTTTGAAGGTCGAAATTCTGGACGAGAAAAAGCTGCGTGAACTTGGCGCTGGCTCGTTTCTCGCCGTTTCCCAGGGCAGCGAGCAACCCGGCTGTATCGTCGTCATGCAGTACAACGGTGGGAAAAAAGGCGAGCAACCCTACGCACTGGTCGGCAAAGGCATCACCTTCGATACCGGAGGCATCAGCCTCAAGCCCGGCCAGGGCATGGACGAAATGAAGTACGACATGTGCGGTGCCGCCAGTGTTCTCGGCACCTTCCGTGCTGCATTGGAGCTTGAGTTGCCGATCAATCTTGTCGGTCTACTCGCCTGCGCGGAAAACATGCCGAGCGGCAACGCCACCCGCCCCGGCGACATTGTCACCACCATGAGCGGCCAAACCGTTGAAATTCTCAACACCGACGCCGAAGGCCGTTTGGTGCTCTGCGACACCCTGACCTACGCCGAGCGTTTCAAGCCGCGCGCAGTGATCGACGTCGCCACCCTGACCGGCGCTTGCATCGTAGCGCTGGGCAGCAACACGTCTGGCCTGCTTGGCAACAACGACGAACTGCTGCAGCAGGTATTGGGCGCCGGCCAGAAAGCCGACGATCGTGCCTGGCAACTGCCATTGTTCGACGAGTACCAGGAGCAGCTCGACAGCCCCTTCGCCGACATCGCCAATATCGGCGGGCCCAAGGCCGGCACCATCACCGCGGCCTGCTTCCTTTCGCGCTTCACCAAGGCCTACCCCTGGGCGCACCTGGACGTCGCCGGTACTGCCTGGATCAGTGGCGGCAAGGAAAAAGGCGCAACGGGACGTCCGGTTCCTCTGCTGACCCAGTACCTGCTGGACCGAGCCGAGCAGGCATGAACGACACGAGCGTAACGAGCGTAAACCCGGCATGACTCGGATCGAGTTCTACGTATTGCCTGACAGCGAGCAGGCGGGCCGCGCGAGAGCGGCCTGCCAGTTGGCAAGCAAAGGCTGGCAGCACGGCCTGTCGGTGTTCATTCGGTGCCAGGACGACCAGCAGTGCAATGAACTCGACGAGCTTCTGTGGACCTTTCGTGCAGAACGTTTCATCCCGCATGAACTGCACGGGGTCGATCCACTTGCCCCTGTGGTGATTGGTACAGAGCAGCCACCCGCCTCGGTACAGGGCTTGCTGATCAACCTTTCACCGACGCTATCGCCGCATACCGACCAGTTCAGCCGGGTGATCGAGATCGTCAATCAGCAGCCTGAGCTACTGACCGTCTGCCGGGACAACTTTCGCCTCTATCGGCAGCGTGGCTATGATCCAAAGAGAGTCGAACTGTAACGCACGATGGCTGCAAGCGAAGGAGTCGCCAAGCCTGCCACCGATGGACATCAATAGCTTCTGGGCCAATGCCCGATCAGGATCGCCTTAACACGCCTGGACGCTCAATTCCGGATGCCCCGTACATGACGCAATCGCGCCCCCCTAAAGCCCACCTTCTAGATGATCTGGAATCCATTCGCGCGCTACTAGGCGACCAAGACGCGCCACTGCTTAGCGACACACTGGATCCGGACAGCATTCCGCTGCTTTCGGACATCGTCGAACACGCACCAGCAGCCGAGCCGGAGGTCGAGCCACGCGAGCCTGCCGTGCGTACAGCCTTCCGAACGCTCGCCGAGCGTCATCTCGACCACGAGCTGCGAAATGCCGCGCAACTGATCCTGCAGGAGGTCATCGATGATTTCGTGCCGCAGATCGAAGCCGAACTGCGGGTTCGCCTGGAGGCACGCGCCGAGCAGCTGATCAAGTCTCATCGCTCCTGACTCGCTGACAACCAAGGCACACGCTCCGCCGGAACAGCCATCCACGCGAGCTCAGCTGTGCCAGCTGGACAAAAGCGGCATCGCAAGCCTGCCGATCAGCCACTTTGCCTTTATACTTGCCCGCTTTTCCGATCAGCCGTTCTAAGGGTCCCGCCGCATGGACAAGACCTACCAGCCGCACGCCATCGAAACCTCCTGGTACCAGACCTGGGAATCGAACAACTATTTCGCGCCCCAAGGTTCAGGCGAGCCCTACACCATAATGATCCCGCCGCCGAACGTCACCGGCAGCCTGCATATGGGCCATGGCTTCAACAACGCCATCATGGATGCACTGATCCGTTTCCGGCGGATGCAGGGTCGCAACACCTTGTGGCAGCCAGGCACTGATCACGCCGGCATTGCCACCCAAATGGTGGTCGAGCGTCAGCTTGGCGCTCAGGGCGTCAGCCGTCATGACCTGGGACGCGAGAAGTTCCTCGACAAGGTCTGGCAGTGGAAAGAAGAGTCCGGCGGTCACATCACCCGGCAAATTCGCCGCCTGGGCTCCTCTGTGGACTGGTCGCGTGAGCGCTTCACCATGGACGAGGGGCTTTCCGAGGCTGTCAAAGAAGCCTTCGTGAGGCTGCACGAGGACGGCCTGATCTACCGCGGCAAGCGCCTGGTCAACTGGGATACCAAGCTGCACACCGCGATTTCCGATCTTGAAGTCGAAAACCATGATGAGAAAGGTCACCTCTGGCACCTGCGCTATCCGCTGGCAGATGGTTGCAAGACAGCCGATGGCCTGGATTACCTGGTGGTCGCAACGACCCGGCCGGAAACCATGCTGGGCGACGCCGCGGTCGCGGTGCACCCCGAGGACGAGCGCTACAAGAACCTCATCGGCCGCCACATCATGCTGCCGCTGGTGAACCGCCTGATCCCGATCGTCGCCGACGACTACGTCGACCTCGAATTCGGCACCGGCTGCGTGAAAATCACCCCGGCTCACGACTTCAACGACTATGAGGTCGGCAAGCGCCACCACCTGCCGCTGATCAACATCTTCGACCAGAACGCCTGCATCCTCGCCCGCGCCCAGGTCTTTAACATCGACGGCTCGGTGAATGACAAGCTCGACGGCAGCCTGCCGGACGGCTACGCGCACATGGACCGTTTCGATGCACGCAAAGCCATCGTCGCCGAATTCGACGCCATGAGCCTGCTGGAGAAGATCGACGACCACGGGCTGAAAGTACCGCGCGGCGACCGCTCCGGCACCATTATCGAGCCGTGGCTGACCGATCAGTGGTACGTCTCCACGAAGCCGCTGGCCGAGAAGGCCATCGCCGCCGTTGAAAGCGGCGACATCCAGTTCGTGCCCAAGCAGTACGAGAACATGTATTTCAGCTGGATGCGCGACATTCAGGACTGGTGCATCAGCCGTCAGCTCTGGTGGGGCCACCGTATTCCGGCCTGGTATGACGAAGCGGGCAACGTCTACGTCGGCCGCGACGAAGTAGAGGTACGCAGCAAGTACAACCTGTGCAACAACGTTGAACTGCGTCAGGACGAGGACGTGCTGGATACCTGGTTCAGCTCCGGACTGTGGACATTCTCCACTCTCGGCTGGCCCGAGCAGACCGATTTCCTCAAGACCTTCCACCCTACCGACGTATTGGTCACCGGCTTCGACATCATCTTCTTCTGGGTAGCCCGGATGATCATGCTGTCGACCCATCTGACCGGGCAGATTCCGTTCAAGACCGTGTACGTGCACGGGCTCGTTCGTGATGGCCAGGGCCAGAAGATGTCCAAGTCCAAGGGCAACGTGCTTGATCCGCTGGATATCGTCGACGGCATTACCCTCGACGAGCTGCTGCAGAAACGTACCAGCGGCATGATGCAGCCCAAGCTGGCCGAGAAGATCGCCAAGCAGACCCGCACCGAGTTTCCTGAGGGCATTGCCAGCTACGGCACCGACGCCCTGCGTTTCACCTTCTGCTCGCTGGCCTCTACCGGTCGCGACGTGAAGTTCGACATGGGTCGCGTCGAGGGTTATCGCAACTTCTGCAACAAGATCTGGAACGCCGCCAACTTCGTCTTCGAGAACACCGAGGACAAGGACACGGGGATCAATGACGAACCCGTTGAGCTGTCGTCGGTGGACCGCTGGATCATCTCCTCGTTGCAGCGCACCGAAGCCGAAGTCACCCGTCAGCTCGAGGCCTTCCGCTTCGATCTGGCCGCTCAGGCTCTGTATGAGTTCATCTGGGACGAGTATTGCGCCTGGTATCTGGAACTGGTCAAACCGGTGCTGTGGGACGAAACGGCCAGCGTCGAACGCCAGCGCGGCACTCGTCGCACCCTGGTGCGCGTGCTGGAAACGGCGCTGCGCCTGGCGCATCCATTCATGCCGTTCATCACCGAAGAGATCTGGCAGCGCGTCGCACCGCTGGCGGGCAAGTCTGGGCCGACGCTGATGCTGCAATCCTGGCCGGAATTCAACCCGGAGCGCATTGACGAAGCTGCCGAAGGTGATATCGAGTGGGTCAAAGCCTTCATGCTGGGCATCCGCCAGATTCGTGGCGAGATGAACATCTCCATGGCCAAGCGCATCGACGTCGTGCTGGGTGACGCCAGCGAATCTGATCAGCGTCGCCTCGCCGATAACGAGCCGCTACTGAAAAAACTGGCCAAGCTGGAAAGTGTTCGCGTCCTCAATCAAGGCGAAGAACCGCCGCTGTCGGCCACGGCGCTGGTCGGCGACATGCAGGTGCTGGTGCCCATGGCAGGCCTGATCGACAAGGACGCCGAACTTGCCCGACTCGACAAGGAGATAGGTCGACTGGACGGCGAAGTGAAGCGCGTGGGCGGTAAGCTCGGCAACGCCGGCTTTGTCGACAAGGCGCCCGCCGAAGTCATCGACAAGGAGCGCGCCAAACTGGCGGAGGCTGAGCAAGCCAAAGCCAGGCTGGTCGAGCAGCGCGAGCGCATCGCCAGCCTGTAAACAAGCGAAAGGCCAGCACTTGATGTGCTGGCCTTTTTGCTTAGATAACTGCGCTTGATTGATGACAAGTCGCTTTCAGCGCCGCTGGTACACTATGCCGCATCCGACAATAACGATTTACAACTGACAGGCCTGAACCCACGCGGAAAGCTCCACGACATGAAGTAAGTCAGCAGCGAAGCAAACCCGAAGCGGTTTGCCCAACGCGCAGCCGTTCACGACGCAGGTAAAACCTTCCGTACCGCGGTTACTTAATTCTCTCGCACCGCCAGTCGCCCATTTTTTAAGCCTGTCAGCCCCGAGCCAGAACAACAACCCGAATGGCCCGGCACGGTTTATAAAAAATGGAGCCCCTCCGATGTATGTACTCATGGCTGTTCTATTTGTTCTGGGCTATCTATGCATAGCCTTCGAGCATCCGCTGAAAATTGACAAGGCCGCCGCCGCAATCCTCACAGCCGTGCTGTGCTGGACCGCATTGATACTCGGCGCGGAATCCATCGTGCCGCTGTTGCCATCTGCCGCGCATAACCCAGGCGAACCTTCAGCCTTTGTAGTCGAATCGCTGAGACATCATCTGGGCGAAATCTCGGAGATTCTGTTCTTTCTGCTCGGCGCCATGACCATCGTCGAACTCATCGATTCCCACGAAGGTTTCAAGGTCATCACTGACCGGATCCAGACGCGCAAGCGCGTGCACCTGTTGTGGATCATCGGCTTCCTGACCTTCTTCCTGTCCGCCGCGCTGGACAACTTGACCACCACCATCGTCATGGTATCGCTGCTGCGCAAACTGATCCGCGGCCGTCCCGAACGCTGGCTGTTCGTCGGCGTCGTGGTGATTGCTGCCAACGCGGGCGGCGCCTGGTCGCCGATTGGCGACGTCACCACCACCATGCTCTGGATCGGTAACCAGATCACCGCCTCGGGCGTGATTGTCGGATTATTCATCCCGAGCCTCGTCTGCCTGCTTGTTCCGCTGTTGATCCTCAGCTTCAGCATGCGCGGCGAAGTGCCCCGTCCAGGTGCCAGGGCGCATCTGGCCGAAAGTAATCCGCCAACGACCACGGTGTTCGAACGCAACCTGGTATTAGCGCTCGGTATCGGCGCGCTGGTGTTCGTGCCGGTCTTCAAGACCGTCACCCACCTGCCCCCTTATATGGGCATCCTATTCGGGCTCGGCGTGCTCTGGGTCACTACCGAGTTTCTGCACCGTCACAAGGAAGACGATCACAAGCACCCGCTTTCGGTCGTGGGCGTCCTGCGCAAAGTCGATACCCCGAGCGTGCTGTTCTTCCTTGGCATCTTGCTGGCCGTTGCGGCGCTTGCTACGGCCGGTCATTTGACCCAGGTCGCGACGGCGCTGCGCGATTCCCTCGGGCACATCTATCCGATCAACTACAGCATTGGCCTGCTGTCAGCGGTGGTGGACAACGTGCCATTGGTCGCCGGCTCGATGAAAATGTACCCGCTGGTAAGTCCGGAAACCCTTGATGCTGCGCCAGCCGCTGAAGCCGCTTGGCTGTCGCAGTTCGTCGTCGACGGCAACTTCTGGGAGATGCTCGCCTATTGCGCCGGGACGGGTGGCAGCACGCTGATCATTGGTTCGGCCGCAGGCGTTGCGGCCATGGGCATGGAAAAGATCAGCTTCACCTGGTACGTCAAGCGCGTCAGCCTGCTGGCTTTCCTCGGTTATACAGCCGGCGCCGTGACCTATATAGGCATGCTCGCCCTGCGTTGAACCACTCAGGCGGGCCCGTCGAAGCCGCTCGGGCGGCGTTCAACGGGCCCGGCCCCCACTGTTATGGAGCTGTGATGACAGTCAGCAAAACCAAAAGCAGTTTTTATCGCCGTTTGTATGTCGCCTGGCTGATTGACAGCGGTGCCGCCACCAGCGTGCCCGCCCTGGTAGAAGCAACCGGAATGCCGCGCAGAACGGCGCAGGATACGCTGGCAGCCCTCGCCGACCTGGACATCGACTGCCGCTTTACGCAGGACGACGGCGAGCGACATAACGCCGGTCAGTACCGAATCCACGACTGGGGCGCGATCGACCCGCAATGGATCGTGCGCAACCTGGCGCAGATCAGATCCGTTCTCGGCTATCCGTAACCGCGAGCGGTAAACATCCACTCTGGCGCCGCTCGGCCGTCCCAGAATGGGGTGCGGGATGGGTAGCCTTTATCCGCGTACTCGCAACGTTCCTCTCAACCATCAGTAGCGTGGTCCTTTGCCAGGCGCGCCGTTAAGCTGTTCGGTCTCTTCGCCCGCATGGTTCGTCGTCAATGTCTCAACGCCCCGCCCTGTTCCCGGCACTGCTCGCTGGTGCCGCCCTGCTACTGGTTGTCCATGGCCTCGGGCGATTCGTCTACACGCCGCTTCTGCCGTGGCTGGTAGAGGATGGCGTGCTCACCGTGCAACAGGGCGCGAGCGTCGCCAGCTGGAATTACCTGGGCTACCTGATTGGCGCGCTGCTCGCGCTGCGCTGGCACCAGGTTGGTCAGATTCGCCGGAGCTTGCCTTGGGCACTGGTGCTGCATGTCGGAACCACATTGGCGCAGACCCAGGCCGAATCGGTAGAGGTGCTTTCAGCGCTGCGCCTGCTCAATGGCATCAGCAATGGGCTGGTTTTTGTGCAGGCTCCCTCGCTGCTGCTGGAATGGCTGGCGCGTCATCGCCGCGTCTCATCCAGTGGCCTGGTCTATCTTGGCGCATGTGTTGGACTGATCGTATCCAGTCTGATGGTCAGCTTAAGCAACGGTGTGCTCGAGGGTGCTGATCGTTGGTGGCCTGCGGCAATCCTGTCTATCCCGCTTTCGTGGTGGGGCTGGCGCAAACTGGCGAGCCTCGACCTGCCTCCCGAAGAACCCCAAAGCACTGCCACAAAGCCCCGGAGCGCGCGCCTGCTGGACCGCGCCAGTACACCGCTGTTTCTCTCGTATGCAGGCGCCGGCATGGGTTATATCTTGCCGATGACCTTCTTGCCGATGGTCGCGCGGTTGCAGGTCGAACCGGGAGACATGCTGGTGGAAAGCAGCTGGTTGGTGGTCGCACTGGCTACCCTGCCCTCACCCTGGCTATGGAATCGCCTCGGCGCTCTGCTCGGCGATACGCTGGCACTGCGCTTCAGCTATGTCACGCAACTGGTCGGTGTGCTGGCTGCGCTGTTGCTGCCCGGCGCACCGGGGATCCTGATATGTGCCGTCCTGGTCGGCGGCACCTTTCTTGGCACCGTGTTGCTGACCCAGCGCCTGGCACGCGCCCTTCATCCGCACCAGGGACCGCGACTGTCAGCAGCGCTGATTGCACTCTACAGCCTGACGCAACTGGCCGGCCCCTGGCTTACTGGCGTCTGGCTAAGCATGGGCGGTTCCCTGCACAGCGCCTTCTGGCTCGGCGCCGGCGCGCTGCTATGGGGGCTGGTATGGATGCTGCTGGTGCCACGTCGGGCCTGAAAGCTGTGGGACAATACGACCTTTTACAGCCAGCGGCAGCCGACCATGACATCCAGACCCGCCACACCGCCACCGCGCAAGGCCAAGCCAGCGGTCGAGAAGGCCGTGCTGCACCCTCGTAACCGCCATACCGGGCGCTATGACTTTCCGGCGCTGATAGCGGGCAGCCCCGAGTTGGCGAGGTTCGTCATTCTCAATCCCTACGGCAAGCAAAGCATCGATTTTGCCGATCCGGAGGCAGTCCGCGTCTTCAATCGCGCACTGCTCAAACAGTTCTACGGAATCGTGCACTGGGATATACCGCCGGGTTACCTGTGCCCGCCGATTCCAGGCCGGGCCGACTATCTGCACGGTCTGGCCGACTTGCTGGCGGGCGAAAACGCTGGTGAGATTCCGCGCGGCGCAAGCATTCACGCACTGGACATCGGCACCGGCGCCAACTGCATTTACCCGTTGATCGGTCTGCGCGA
The DNA here is from genome assembly GCF_902506445.1 of Pseudomonas sp. 9Ag. Lineage (NCBI taxonomy): Bacteria > Pseudomonadati > Pseudomonadota > Gammaproteobacteria > Pseudomonadales > Pseudomonadaceae > Pseudomonas > Pseudomonas sp. 9Ag. The sequence continues at coordinate 1,040,092 of NZ_LR733836.1, read as the reverse complement.
ATATGGCTGGCGTTTTACCGGGTCGGATATCGATGCAACGGCGCTGGCGTCGGCCCGTACCATCGTCACCGCGAACAAGCTCGGCAAGAGCATTGAATTGCGCGCGCAGCAGCACCCTCGCCACGTATTTGAGAATCTGCTGCAGGCCGAGGATCGCTTCGACGTCACACTCTGCAATCCACCCTTCCATGCCTCGCAAGCAGAAGCCAGCAGTGGCAGCCAGCGAAAGTGGCGCAACCTTGGCAAGCTGGACCCCAAGCGCAAACTGCCCGCGCTTAACTTCGGCGGTCAGGCAGCGGAACTCTGGTGTGAAGGTGGGGAGGCAGCATTTGTTGCGCTGCTGGCGGAAGAAAGTCGTGGCGTGAGCCAACAAGTCTGCTGGTTCAGCACGCTGGTTTCGAAAGCGAGCAACGTGCAGCCTCTACAGGCTCGGCTCAAGAAGCTTGGCGCCCAACAAGTACGCGTATGCGAAATGTCCCAGGGGCAAAAGCGCAGCCGCTTCGTGGCCTGGACCTACCTCGATAATGAACAGCGCGCGAAGTGGCGGAGTGATCACTGGTGAGTCGCCAGTTGGGCTGATCGCTTTCCGAATGATCAGCTGAGCAACTTACTTCAGACGGCAATATCCCAGCGCTGGCGATCTTTAAGGGCCAGCGTCTGGATATACCTCGGCTCCCCGTTGATTTCTTCCAGCTCGGTCATCCCGGCGAGTTCGCCGACGACGCGATAGCGCTTGCCGACGCGTTTGTCCTGCAGCGGATAGAGCTGGGCAATCTGTTGGGCGAGTTCGGTAAGAGTGGACATGGTTCGGTAGCTCCAGATAACTGCATGCCGCAGCTTTTTACAGGCCTTAGGTTACGATTCAACGACAACCTTCCTTCGTCTCGCCTGTTGGAGCCATCCGTTGCGCAATTGATTCCCTAACAGAAGCAAAAACTACCCGAACGATTGATCAACAGATCCCTACTCCCAGCTGCAACAGTGCCAGGCCACCCTGCTGCCAGCCCCACCAAGCCGCGACCAAAAGCAGCGAAGCCAACATGGCGCCGCCTGCCCATAACCAGCCGCGGCGCATCACGCCATACCTGCCGCCAAGCGCACACGCTCGACCGGCTGCTCACGAATCGGCCAGTTGAGTGCTGCAGCCATCAGGCTCAGCGCGATGGAAATCTGCCAGACCAGGTCGTAACTGCCAGTCGTGTCATAGACCCAGCCGCCCAGCCAGCCACCGAAGAACGAACCGATCTGGTGGAACAGAAATACGATGCCGCCCAACATCGACAAATTGCGCACGCCAAACAGCGTAGCGACCGTGCCGTTGGTCAAGGGCACGGTAGAGAGCCACAACAGCCCCATGGCGATGCCGAATGCATAGGCGGTCCACAGCGTCAGCGGTGCAAAGAAGAACGCGCTGATTACCACGGCCCGAGCCAGATAAAGCGCCGTCAGCAATTTCGGCTTCGAATAACAACCGCCCAGCCAGCCAGCCGTGTAGGTGCCGATAATGTTGAACAGGCCAACCAGTGCCAGAACGGTCGTGCCGGCCATCGCAGGCAACTGCTTGTCGACCAAATAGGCCGGCAAGTGAATACCGATGAACACCACCTGAAACCCGCAGACAAAGAAACCCAGCGCCAGCAGCCGGAAGCCGGAATGGCTGACCGCTTCACGCAGCGCCTCCATCAGCGTTTGCTGCGGGCCGGTCACCGGCACTGCTGGTCCGCTGCGCAGCATCAGCGCCAGCGGCATGATCAACGCCACCAGCAAACCCAGCGCCAGCAAGGCCGACGACCAGCCCAACCAGCCAATCAGACCAAGCGTGCCAGGCAGCATCGCAAACTGACCGAACGAACCTGCTGCGCTGGCAATACCCATCGCCATGCTGCGTTTTTCGACCGGCACCGCGCGCCCGACTGCACCAAGGATCACGGAAAAGGAGGTTCCGGAAAGCCCCAGCCCGATCAGCAGGCCGGCACTGAGAGACAGTGAAACCGGCGAATCCGCGCCCGCCATCAGCAACAGGCCGACCGCGTAGAGCACACCACCGAGCAGCACGGCACGGGCCACACCAAAACGGTCCGCCAGCGCGCCGGTGACCGGCTGCGCCAGACCCCAGATCAGATTCTGCAAGGCAATGGCAAACGCAAAGGTTTCACGCCCCCAGCCGAATTCGGCGCTCATCGGTGGCAGGAAAAGCCCGAACCCATGCCGGATACCCAGGGAAAGAGCAAGGATCAAGGAGCCGCCCAGCAGGATCCAGGTACTGTTGCGCCAAATCGCATTCATCGCCGACACACTTTGCAAAAATCGAGGGGGATTCATCTTACCTGCAACCACCCCGTCATCCACCTCCCCTTTTTACTCAGTGAACGACGAGTGGCGGGTTTGCTCGGGTAAACTGCCGCCTGTCTGCCTTTCCCGACGCGAGTACCCCATGCCGATTCGCCACTGCATCGTTCACCTGATCGAAAAAAAGCCGGACGGCACGCCTGCCGTTCTCCATGCCCGCGACTCGGAGCTGGGCGATTCTCAGGCCATCGAGAACCTGCTGGCCGATCTCAACGAGAGCTACAACGCCAAGCAGGGCAAGGCCTGGGGCTTCTTCCATGAGGAATCCGGTGCCTACCCCGTCAGCGGCTGGCTCGCGCAGTACATGGAAGGCAATCAGGACTTCACCGCGTTCAGCCGCCAGGCGGTTGAACATCTGCAGAAGCTGATGGAAGAGTCCAACCTGTCAACCGGCGGCCACGTGCTGTTCGCTCACTACCAGCAAGGTATGACCGATTACCTGGCCATCGCTCTGCTGCATCACAGCAATGGCGTGACCGTGACCGACGCACTGGATGTAGCCGAAGCCAGACACCTCGACCTGGGCCAACTGCATTTGGCGACACGCATCAACATCTCCGAGTGGAAGAACAACAAGCAGTCCAGGCAGTACATCTCCTTCATCAAGGGCAAGAACGGCAAGAAGGTGTCCGAGTACTTCCGCGACTTCATCGGTTGCCAGGAAGGCGTCGACGGCCCGGGCGAAACGCGCACGCTGCTCAAGGCCTTCAGCGATTACGTCGAGAGCGAAGACCTCCCCGATGAAAAGGCTCGTGAGAAAACCAGCGCACTGGTGGGTTACGCCAGCAGTCAGGCCAAGATCGGCGAACCGATGTCACTGGAGGAATTGTCCGGCGTCATCGACGAGGAGCGGCCACGCGCCTTCTACGACCACATCCGCAACAAGGACTATGGCCTTTCGCCGGAGATTCCCGCTGACAAGCGCACCCTGAACCAGTTTCAGCGGTTCACCGGGCGTGCCGAGGGGCTGTCGATCAGCTTCGAATCACATCTGCTGGGCTCGAAAGTCGAGTACGACGAAGCCCGCGACATGTTGATCATTCGCAACCTGCCGACGCAGCTGACCGATCAACTCAAGCGCCGCAAGGGATAAGGCGCCGGGCAGCGACGCCTATTCAGGTGGAGGCTGCTGAGGCTCTGGGCCAAGGCCCGCGCAAGGCACACTCGCTACGAAAATCTGCCTTCCCGCTGGAATGAAACGGCCATCTGCCAGTCAGATGGCTGCTTATCGCTGCCGCAAACCCCGCTCTATCCGTAACGGCTAAGGAATCACAATGGATTGGCTTCACCTGATTATTCTGTCCCTGGTGCAGGGCATTACCGAATTTCTCCCGATTTCCTCTTCCGCCCACCTGATCCTTCCTTCGCAAGTGCTTGGATGGCCCGACCAGGGCCAGGCATTCGACGTTGCGGTGCACGTCGGCACATTGCTCGCCGTATTGATCTGCTTCCGTCACGAAGTGATCGCGACCACCCGCGGCTGGCTGGCGCATGTGTTCCGTCGGCAGGTCAGTGCCGAAAGCCGTCTGGGTTGGGCGATTATCATTGGCACCCTGCCAGCCGGAATCATCGGCTTGCTGCTGGAAGACTATATCGAGCAGTACACCCGTTCGATGCTGTTCATTGCGGCAACGACCATCATCTTTGGCCTGCTGCTGTGGTACGCCGACGTCAAAGGCCGACGTGTCGCCGAAATGGACCAGCTGACCTGGAAAAGCGCACTGATCATCGGCTTTGCCCAGGCGCTGGCACTGATTCCCGGTACATCGCGCTCGGGTATCACCATGACTGCGGCCCTGTTGCTCGGCTTCACCCGGCAGACTGCTGCACGCTTCTCCTTTCTGCTGTCGATACCGCTGATTCTCGCCGCAGGCGGACTGAAAGCGGTCGAACTGGCTCAGTCAGGTGAAGCTGCGCCGTGGAATGACATTTTCATCGGGGCAGCACTGTCGTTCGTAGCCGCTTTCCTTTGCATCAAGCTGTTCCTCAAGGCGCTCGACGCGCTGGGCATGCTGCCTTTCGTGATCTATCGCCTGCTGCTGGGCGTGACACTGCTGTTCATCGCGCTCTGACGAGCGTCAATGGAGGCCCGCGCAACGCATGTGCGCGGGCCCGATACATCAACGCGCGTCGATGCGATAACCCATGCGCGGGAAGTGCACATGCACGACGCCAGCACGCTCATCCTCACGTCGCAGAATCAACTCTTCCACGCCAGCGAAGACCAGCTCACCCTCGACCGGATCGGTGCCGTAGTCCACTGCGGAGATGGTCACGGCCTGGCCTGCTTCGAACCCGTTGGGTTCAGAGAATGGCTCATCCGGAAGATCGGCCGGCGTTGCCTCGCGGGCGATAGCGACGGCGTCCTCGGCTGACAGCTCGGACAGCGAGCCATGCCCCACGGCCAGCACTTTACCCAGCCAGGCTGCTACGTCCGGATAGGCGTCAATCAGCGGCGCCGTCACCGGTGTGCCCTTGAGGAACCAGAGGCAATGGGCGACGGAGAAATCAGCCACGCAGGGTGCGCTGCCAAGCAGAAACTCTCCGTTACCACGCGCCAGTTGCTGTTGCAGGCGCGCCATCAGGACCGGCCAATGGTTCTTCGCCTGCTCCAGTGGAACCCGAGCCGCCGAGCCGCTGCTGAACAACGCAGCGCGGTCCTTGCTGAACACCTCGATGAACGCCTTGGGCACTTGAGCGAAACGCATCGCCATCGACTCGGGCTGGAACACCAGGCTCACGGCATGCAGAAATAGCACCGAGTCAGCCCACTGGGCCAGCGTAGCCGCGACGAACTCCTGTCCTTCCGGAAACAGCGCAGGTGTAGCTTTCTCGGCTTCCAGACGACGTGCAATCAATGCGGTGTCGCAATAGATGTCAGCGCCAATCTGCAGCACCGGCGTCCGCCGATAGCCACCTGTCAGCGCGGTCAGATCCGGTTTTGGCATCACCGGAGGAATTTGCACCGAGCGCCAGGAAAGCTGCTTGAAACCCAGCATCAGTCGCGCTTTTTCGGCAAAAGGCGAGGTTGGATAGTGGTGCAGGATCACTTCGTGCATTGCAGGCTCCGCCAGTCGTTAGGTAGACCGGCAGCTTACTCGCGCCAACGGAGGCAGCCTACCCGTTCAGCTGATTGCCTGGACATTCACCGGATCGCTACCGGACTGAGCAGAGACCAGTGCCTCTTTGGCGGGTTTCTTCATTTGTTTGATGGCGCGCTCACGCCGAAGTGCATCGCCCTTGCTGCCAAGCCTTTCGACATAGACCAGCGCCACCGCGGGGCTGGAGTGAAAGAACCGCGCTCCTCGCCCCCCCTGATGAGCCGCGAAGCGGCGCCGTGCGTCGTCACTTATCCCGCAATAGAGCGAGCCGTTGGCGGCGCGTACCAGATAGACGAACCAGGGTTTGATAGCAGCGGTGCTCATGCAGCAGGCTCTTGAAAAGACGGTTGGATTCTCCTGCGCAAAACCCGTCAGGACAAGGCCGCTCTAGCGAAACGAACATCCGCAAGCGCACCGCTTGTCGTCTCGACTTCATCGCGTTTGAACGCTGCAGCAATGTTCCGACACAGTTTGCGTATGCGTGCGACCAGCAGCCAAGCCGCTAGCTTCGAGAAGTGTCGCTTCGCTTAGCAAAGTCCGTCGATCCTGTCGAGATATGGTGGCGGTTCGCCTTTGCGTATACTGCGACGATGTTTGCCCACACTGCATTCCGCAAACGCTGCGCCTCCTGGTTGCTGGCGGCCGGACTCTTCCTGATGCTCAGCAGCTGCGCTGAACCGCCCAGCGCGCTTGAGCGAATAAAGGAGGAAGGTGTACTGCGCGTGATCACCCGCAACAGCCCGTCCACCTATTTCCAAGATCGCAACGGCGAAGCCGGTTTCGAGTATGAGCTGGTCAAGCGCTTTGCCAGCCATCTCGGCGTCAAATTGCAGATCGAAACCGCCGACAGCATCGAAGACATCTTCACCCGCCTGAACCGGCCTGGCGGCCCAACACTGGCCGCCGCTGGTCTGGTGGCCAGCGATGGGCGCAAGGACCTGGCGCGCTTCACCCAACCCTACCTGGACGTCACCACTCAGGTGGTCTATCGCCGAGGGCAGCGCCGTCCGACCCAACCCGAAGACCTGGTTGGCAAACGTATTCTGGTGCTCAAGGGCAGCAGTCAGGCGGAAAAGCTCAAGGCTTTGCAGAGCGAACTCCCCGATCTGCGCTACGAAGAATCGGATGCCGTAGAAGTGGTCGACCTGCTGCGCATGGTCGATGAGGGCCAGGTGGACCTGACGCTGGTCGAGTCCAATGAACTGGCACTGAATCAGGTGTACTTCACCAATGCCCGAGCGGCTTTCGATCTTGGCGAGCAGAGCAGCCTGGCTTGGATCGTTGGCAAGGGCGAAGACAACAGCGTGCTTGAAGCAGCCAACCAGTTCCTCACCCAGGCGCAGGAGAACGGAACCCTGCAGCGCCTGCGTGAACGCTATTACGGTCACGTCGACGTGCTCGGCTACGTTGGCGCCTATGCCTTTGCCAAGCACCTGCAGCAACGTCTACCGCGCTATGAAAAGGTGTTTCGCGAAACGGCCAAGGAACACGGCGTCGACTGGCGTCTGCTCGCCGCCATCGGCTATCAGGAGTCTCACTGGCAGCCCGAAGCCACCTCGAAAACCGGCGTACGCGGCTTGATGATGCTGACGCTCAACACGGCCAAGGCCATGGGTGTAAACAATCGGCTCGACCCGGTTCAAAGCATTCAGGGCGGTGGCAAATACATCGCCCGGGTTCATGCCAATCTGCCTGACAGCATCAAGGAGCCGGACCGCACCTGGTTCGCGCTGGCGGCTTACAACGTCGGCGGCGGTCATCTGGAAGATGCGCGCAAACTGGCCGAAAGCGAAGGTCTGGACCCGAACAAGTGGCTCGACGTGAAACAGATGCTGCCAAGGCTGGCACAGAAACAGTGGTACACCAAGACGCGCTATGGATACGCGCGCGGTGGCGAGCCGGTGCATTTCGTTGCCAACATCCGCCGCTACTACGACATCCTGACCTGGGTAACCCAGCCACAGATGGAAGGCCAGCAACTGGTCAACAACGAGATCCACGTTCCGGGCATCAACTCCACCGATCTCGGTGAGATTCTTCCGCCGCTCTGATCCTTGCGGCCCTGCCCCTCAGCCCCTTCCGATCGGTGCGAAGATGCCTGCGGTGTGCTCGGCCAACACATCAGCCGCCAACTCCACCTCCAACCCTCGTCGTCCGGCGCTGACATAGATGCTCGGTTGTGCTTGCGCCGAAACGTCGATGAAGGTGCGTAGCCGCTTCTTCTGGCCCAGCGGGCTGATGCCACCTACCAGATAACCGGTCGCACGTTGCGCTGCCATAGGATCGGCCATGTCGACCTTCTTGACCTTGGCGGCCTGCGCCAGCGCCTTGAGATCAAGCGAGCCGGCAACCGGCACGACAGCGACAAGAAGCTCGTTCTTTTCGCTGCACGCGAGCAGCGTCTTGAACACTCTCGCCGCCTCGAGACCGAGCTTCTCCGCGGCCTCGAGGCCGTAGGATGCCGATTTCGGGTCATGTTCGTAACTGTGGATGCGGTGCTCGGCCTTGGCCTTTTTCAGCAGATCGATAGCGGGCGTCATGGCAAAAGGATTCGTCGAGGAAAGGCCACTACATTAGCCAAAACCCAACGGCCCGCACAGCGTGCGGGCCGAAGCTACTGCAGCACCTACCGGCCGTTAGGCCGACCGGACCTACCCTCAAACTAGCGGTCAGGCCACCTTGGCCCGGTTCGCGGTCCGCAACTGGCGAGCCGCCGCGACCATGTTGACCAGCGCCGCTTCGGTTTCCGCCCATCCGCGGGTTTTCAGGCCGCAGTCGGGGTTGACCCAGAGCCGCTCTGCCGGGATTCGCTCGCTGGCCTTCTGCAGCAGGTGCACCATCTCTGCTGTGTCTGGCACCCGTGGCGAGTGGATGTCGTACACGCCGGGACCGATGTCGTTGGGGTAGTCGAAGGCGCGAAATGCTTCCAGCAACTCCATTTGCGAGCGCGAGGTCTCGATGGTGATGACGTCAGCGTCCATGGCGGCGATCGCCTCGATCACATCGTTGAACTCGCTGTAGCACATGTGAGTGTGAATCTGGGTTTCGTCGCGTACTCCACTGGCGCACAGGCGGAACGCATCAACTGCCCAGTCCAGGTAGTGCCCCCATTGGGAACGGCGCAACGGCAAGCCTTCGCGAAAAGCCGCTTCGTCGATCTGGACGATCTTGATGCCCGCCGCCTCCAGGTCACAGACCTCGTCACGGATCGCCAGCGCCAGCTGCCGGGCCTGCTGCTCGCGGCTGAGATCCTCGCGAGTGAAGGACCACATCAGCATGGTCACCGGGCCTGTCAGCATGCCTTTCATGACCTTGCTGGTCTGCTGCTGAGCGTAGCGAATCCATTCCACCGTCATCGCTGTCGGGCGGCTCAGGTCGCCGTAGATCACGGCTGGTTTCACACAGCGCGAGCCGTAGCTCTGCACCCAGCCGAAACGGGTGAAGGCATAGCCATCCAGTTGCTCGGCGAAGTACTCGACCATGTCGTTGCGCTCGGCCTCGCCATGCACCAGCACGTCCAGTCCCAATTGCTCCTGGACGGCGACCGCGTGGCGAATCTCGGCATGCATCGCCTCGGTGTAGTCGGTCAGCGCCAGCTTGCCCTGCTTGAAGGCCTGACGCGCCAAGCGGATCGCCGGAGTTTGCGGGAACGAGCCAATGGTGGTCGTGGGGAATGCCGGCAGATTCAGCCGGGCGCGCTGCTTTTCGATACGGCTTTCAAAGCCTGACTGCCGCTGGCTGTGTCTGGGCTTGATCGCGGCCAACCGCGCTTGTACCTCGGGTTTATGGATCCGGCTGGACAGTGCGCGGCTCGCCTGCACCCCGCGGCTTTGCTGCAGCTCTGACTGTACCAGGGCGTCATCAGGCTGATTGACCGCACGCGCCAGCACCGCGACCTCGGCACATTTCTGCACGGCGAATGCCAGCCAGCTCTTCAGTTCGGCGTCCAGTTGGTCTTCGCGCGCAAGGTCCACCGGCGCGTGCAGCAGCGAGCAGGACGGCGCGACCCAGAGCCGCTCACCCAGCCGTTCTGCAGCGTGGCGGAGCACGTTCAAGGCTTTATCCAGATCGCAACGCCATACGTTTCGTCCATTGACCAGGCCGAGAGACAAGATTTTGTAGGCGGGCAGTCGATCCAGAATGACCGGGTACTGGTCCGGTGCCCGCACCAGATCGATATGCAAGCCATCGACCGGCAACACTGCGGCCAAGCCGAGGTTGTCCTCCAGCCCACCAAAATAGGTCGCGACCAGTTTCTTCAACGGCGCGCGCTGCAACTGGTTGTAGGCTCGTTCGAAGGCGTTCTTCCAGTCCTGAGGCAAGTCGAGCACCAGGATCGGTTCGTCGATCTGCACCCACTCGACACCCAGCGCAGCGAGTCGCTCCAGCACTTCTCCATAGACTGGAAGCAGGCGTTCGAGCAGCTCCAGCTTGTCGAACGCCTCACCCTTGGCCTTGCCCAGCCAGAGATACGTCAGCGGCCCAATCAGCACCGGCTTGACCGCATGCCCCAGCGCTTTGGCCTCTTCGACTTCTTCGAACAGCTGTTCCCAGGACAACTGGAAGGTCTGATCGACGCTGAATTCAGGGACCAGATAGTGATAGTTGGTATCGAACCATTTGGTCATCTCCTGCGCCTGGCCACCACCGCAGCATGCGTGGGTAACGCCCCGCGCCATGGCGAACAAGGTATCCAAGGTAGGCTGGCCATCGGCGGGACGAAAGCGCTCAGGCACAACGCCAAACATCAGGGAGTGCGTCAGAACCTGGTCGTACCAGGCAAAATCGCCAGCCGGTAGCAGTTCGATGCCGGCATTGGCCTGCAGCTGCCAATGGGCGGCTCGCAATTCACTGCCGACCTGGCGCAGCTCGGCCTCGCTGAGATCACCCTTCCAGTACGCTTCGAGCGCCTTCTTCAATTCTCGGTCGGCACCAACACGTGGGAAGCCCAGGGAATGCGCAACAGCCATGACGATCTCCAATTCGTTCGTTTTCGATGAGCGGATTGTGATGGCCCGACAGCGATGAAACAAACTCACGCATTTCTTGATCATCAGTAGATATTTTCATGTTATTCGCTAGTGCGGCTCTTCCAGGGCGTACAGACCCGCATTCTGCAGTCGGTACGTCGCGGCACCCTGGACCACAATGAAAGAAATTTGAGATGGGTTTGATAGCGACGCCGCTTGCACACTCGTCCATGCGCACCGTTCAAACGCCAACTATCGACATGCCGGCTCGACAAGGGTCGGCGCGCTGGGACACACTTCGCCGCCACGATGAGAAAGGCTCAAGTCACCCGTCCTCAGCACCTAGTTAAAACCCCGGCTCGCCAACGAAACAGCAGGAAGACCCCAGCATGCTGGAAATCCGCCACCTGAAGACCCTTCATGCACTGCGCGAAACCGACAGTTTGGTAGAGGCCGCCGAGCGGCTGCATCTGACCCAGTCGGCGCTGTCCCATCAGTTCAAGGAACTGGAGGAACGGTTGGGTTTGCAGCTGTTTGTCCGTAAGACGCGGCCGGTGCGTTTCACCAGCGCCGGGTTGCGTCTGTTGCAGCTGGCCGACAGCTTGCTGCCGCAGCTGCGCAGTGCCGAGCGGGACCTGGCCCGGCTGGCTGGCGGCACCGCAGGACGCCTGCACATGGCAATCGAATGCCACAGCTGCTTCCAGTGGCTGATGCCAACCATCGACCAGTTCCGCGATGCCTGGCCGGAAGTCGAGCTGGACCTGGCCTCGGGGTTTTCCTTCGCGCCGCTTCCGGCTTTGGCACGAGGTGATCTGGATCTGGTGGTGACGTCCGATCCAGTCGACCTGCCGGGCATCACCTATGTGCCGTTGTTCACCTACGAAGCGCTGCTCGCCGTCGCCAACCAGCACGTGCTCGCGTCCCGCCCGTTCGTACGCGCCGAAGACCTGGCCAGCGAAACCCTGATCACCTATCCGGTGGAACGCGATCGTCTGGACATCTTCACCCGCTTTCTCGAGCCGGCCGATGTCGAACCGGCGCAGGTGCGGACGTCCGAACTCACCGTGATGATGATGCAGCTGGTGGCCTCCGGTCGCGGCGTATGCTGCGTACCGAACTGGGCATTGCATGAATACAGCACGCGCGGCTATGTCACGGCCAAACGCCTGGGCGAAAAAGGTTTGTATGCCACCCTTTATGCGGGTATCCGCGCTGACATGCTGGACTCGCCGTTCATGCGCGATTTCCTTTTGACCGCCAAGGACACATCCTTCTCGACCCTGGAAGGGGTCAGCGCCGCGTCGAAGACCAAATAGCTTATTCCTGCCGATACGGCAGCGCATCGCGCGCTGTCTCGGCATAGCGCATCACGCCCAGCCGCTCCTGCTGAAGGAACTCGCTGACCGCAGCACGCAACCCCGGATGGACCAGATAGTGCCAGGAGCGGGTGATCACCGGCTCGAAGCCGCGTATCAGCTTGTGTTCACCCTGGGCGCCGGCATCGAAGCGTGACAAACCGCCGGCGATCGCCTGATCGATCCCCTGGTAAAAGCAGGTTTCGAAGTGCAGGCGATCGAACTCCGCCAGGCTGCCCCAATAACGACCGTAGAGCTCGACAGCGCCGATCAGGCTGAACGCCATGGCCACCGGTCGTCCGCCCTGTCGGGCAAGTACCACGCGGATTGCCTCGGGCATCCGCTCGGCCAGCAGACTGAAGAATTTCCGAGTCAGATACGGCGCCTGGCCACGCACGTGGTAGGTATTGGCGTAGCAGGCGTAGACGAAGTCCCACTCCTGTTCGCTGACCTGGTGGCCCTCGCGCCACTCGAACTCAATCCCCTGCCCCGCCACCTGCTCACGCTCCTTGCGCAGCTGCTTGCGCTTGCGTGAGGTGAGGCCGTCGAGGAAATCCTGGAAATCCCGGTAGCCGCGGTTGTGCCAGTGAAACTGGCAACCGATGCGCTCAAGCCAGCCATCCCGGTTATCAAAGACCGCATCAGCATCCGGCTCGGTGAAGTTCACGTGCAGGCTCGAATAGCCCCCTTCGGCCAAACCGGTGGAGAGCTGATCCAGCAACTGACCACCCGCCACACAGTCACCCAGCAAGCGCGCGCCGGTCACCGGTGAAAAGGGCACCGCACAGAGCAGCTTGGGGTAGTAGTCGATTCCAGCACGGTGGCAGGCGTCAGCCCAGGCCCAATCGAAGACGTATTCGCCACTGGAATGGACCTTGCGGTAAAGCGGCAGCGCGGCTACCAACGCACCCTGGGCATCGCTGAGTAATTGATGCATGGGATGCCAGCCGCTGCGCCCACCGACACTTCCGCTGTCTTCTAACGCGGACAGAAAGGCATGCCGGAGGAAGGGCTGCGGATCTCTACCAAGCAGGGCATCCCAGCGAGCGGGATCGATATCGGCAAGGCGGGACAGGGTTTGAATAGGCATGCGCGCCAGTCTGGCCTGTAACCGAGACGAAAAAAAGCCCCGCCGAAGCGAGGCTCAATCAGGCACCAGAAGAGAATCAGCGGTTAGAACACGTACTGAGCGCGGAAGACCAGGCCATCACCGTCGTCATCGCCGTTGGCGTTCTCGGTATTGTCGACCTTGGCTTTGACGTAGTAGCCGCTGAGCTTGACGTTGTCATTGGCGTACCAGTTCAAACCCAGGTTGTGCACCTTGCCTTCGACGTCGTTCGTTGCAACCAGACCGACGTTGTCATCCTCAGCTTCGATGTGGTCGTAACGGTAGAAGACTTCCCAGGCACCGATCTGCTTGTTGGCAGGCTTCAGCTGGTCGAAACGGCCCAGCTTGTAGCCGCGGGCTTCGCCGGTCAGGGTGTAGGCGACCTGTGCGTAGTAACCCTTCGCCTCCACATCTTCAAAGGCAGCGGAATCGGAGTCCATTTCGCGTGTGATGTACTCACCCTGTACCGACAGCGGGCCCATGGCCCAAGCGGCTTCCAGACCAAAAGCGGTGTCGTCCCCGTAGGAACCAGCCGGTGCGTTGTTGGCGCCACCCAGCAGCAGGCGGTTGCCGTTGGTGCCGGCGTCGTTGCCACCGGCGGTGCTCACGCCACGCATGCCCAAGCGGCTGCGAATGCGCCCGTCAACAGCGGTGTCATCCAGGTTGCGCTGGGCAAAGTTCACGCCCAGGTGCAGCACATTGCCCGCCTCGTGCATCGGCGCAAATACGCCGCGAACGTTGACCTGCTTGACGCTTTCACCGTCCACGTCGTTCTGGTCCTTGGCGTGCAGGCCCACCGAGCCGTACAGCGACGAGCCTGCCGTGCCGTTTACCTGGATACCCAGACCGTTCTGGTGACCATTGGCCCAGTCAACCAGATCGTAAGCGGCGTTACGCTCCTGAGCCGTCACCCACTTTGAGCTGGTGGCTTTTTCCAAACCGAAGTCAGGGTCGAAACGGCCCATCTTGATGTTGACCGGGTTGAAGCCGGAATACTGAATGGACGCCTCGTCCCAGTAGCCGTCTTCGCTGCTGCCGGCGTTGTGGGCGAAGTCGTAGTTGAACTGGTATTTCCAATCCTCAAAGGCTACACCGCCGATTTCGAGGAAGGCGCGGCGGAAGTACGCCGCATCAGCATTGTCACCGTTCTGGGTGTAGAAGCCGTCGAAGGTGCTGTAGTCGGCCTGCAGACGGCCACCGATCTTGAAGCTGAATTGCTTGTCCGTCGTGGCGACTTCCAGGCCACCCTTGGTCTTGACTACGATGTCAGCGCCGTCAGTGGTAACGGTACCGGCGAAAGCCTGGGCGGAAACGGCCAGAGCGAGGGCGCTGGCGGCGAAACCGGCGAAGTGCTTACGGATCATCGAAAATTCCCCTTTTGGTTTAGCGTTGGAAAACACACAGCTAGTGGCTCTTTGTGTTGCCGGCATCTTGGCCAGCACGTGTGTCATCCAGGTGGCTTTTCCATAAAGGTTTTATGACAACGGGAACTTAAAAAAGCCGTCTTTATCGCGGCTTATCGAGACTACGTTTGCTCATCTCTCCATCAAGTGGCAGGCACAAAAAAGGCGGACCGAAGTCCGCCTTTGCTTGAGGGGGTAACACCAATCAGCGCTTGCGCAGAATCACACTACCGATGGAATAGCCCGCACCAAACGAGCTGAGCACGCCAAGGGTGCCAGCCGGCAGATCATCCTGATGCTTGTGAAAGGCAATTACCGAACCCGCCGAACTGGTATTGGCGTAGGTGTCGAGGATGACGGGCGCCTCTTCCGGGCTGGCGTCGCGGCCAAGCAGCTTGCGCACAATCAGGTGGTTCATGTTGAGGTTGGCCTGGTGCAGCCAGAAGCGCTTGACCTCGCCGACCTCGATTTCATTTTCCTTCAGGTGCTCACCGATCAGCTCAGCCACCATCGGGCAGACTTCCTTGAATACCTTGCGCCCTTCCTGAACGAACAGCTTGTCCGGGTTGGTCATGTATTCCTCGGCAGTGCGGTTGAGGAAGCCGAAATTGTTGCGGATGTTGTTGGAGTATTCGGTCGCCAGCTTGGTGCTGACAACGTCCCACTGATACTGCGAAGTGGCTTGATCGGCGCGCTCGACGATAACGGCCGTGCAGGCGTCGCCGAAGATGAAATGGCTGTCCCGGTCACGGAAGTTCATGTGCCCGGTGCAGATCTCCGGGTTGACCATCAGTACCGCGCGCGCCTGCCCCAACTGAACCGAGTTGGCGGCATTCTGGATACCGAAGGTTGCCGAAGAACAGGCCACGTTCATGTCGAAGCCGAACCCCTTGATACCGAGTGCAGCCTGCACTTCGATGGCCACGGCCGGATAGGCGCGCTGCAGGTTCGAACAGGCAACGATCACACCATCAATGTCGGCTGCGGTTTTGCCTGCGCGCTCAAGCGCCTGCTGGGCGGCCTTGACCGACATCTCGCAGAGGATGGACCACTCGTCGTTGCTGCGCTCGGGAATGCGCGGAACCATGCGATCCGGATCGAGGATGCCGGCCTTGTCAGTGACGAAGCGGCTCTTGATGCCCGACGCTTTTTCGATGAACGCGGAGCTGGATTCCGGCATCGGCTGTACTTCACCCGCTTCGATTGCCGCGGCGTTCTCATCGTTGAAACGGCGCGAGTAGGTGTTGAAAGACTCAACCAGCTCGTCGTTGGAAATGCTCTGGGCAGGGGTGTAAAGGCCGGTACCGCTGATGACGACGTTATGCACAGTCGTTCCTCTCGAATATTGGCTGATCATAGTCGGGCGCCGGAACAGGAGCGAAGCCGGCCAGCGCCGATGCGATCGTTCATGCCGCGTCTGTTTATATGGCGGCTATTGTGCACGAAAACCGAACAGAATCTGCAGCTCAGCGCGTAAAAGCAGACAAAGGTTGACGATGTGCAGCGAGGGTTGCGACACAGCGGCAATGTCCACCGTGGCCCGCTGGCTCCAGGCTTTCGGGTATTCTTGCACGCCCTCATTCCAGGACTGCGCCCCGATGAAAGAGCCACTCGCCGAACTGATACGTCTGATCAGCTCAGGCTGCATGAGCGAAGAAGAGATCAACCGGCTCGCCGACGAAGCGGCTCAGGCCTATGCCGATCCCCAGGCTTTTCTGCAGGCGAACCCGGACATCATCTACGACGATGATTTCCCCATTCCGCTGGGCGAATGGATGATCGTCGGCAGCCTGCCGGACACCGTATTGTTCCAGGCCGACGATTATCAGGCTTTGTTCGAGCAGATCGTCGGGTCATTCGGGCCGGATGTGAATTTCGTGCTCAAGTCAAAGCAGCTGGCGAAAACCGAGCCGCTCAAGGCACTCAACCGTATCCAGACCCAGCTCAGCAGTCTCTACCCGGAAAAAGGCGGCTATGTGCTGGTGGATTTCAGCGAGCCACTGGACGACGAACTGCAGGCGGTGCTCGTCTACACCTGCGATCTCGAGCGAGTCATGGCGCTGGCTGTGCAGGTGGGCATCTATGCAGCCCCGGCACTTGCGGCCCTGCAAGCAGAAAGCGAAGACTGACTCAGCGCCGGCGCAGCGGCTCGAGCAAGCCGGACAGGCCGTTGTGGTCGATCTCCTGCATCAGCGCCAACAGCTGGCCGAGATCCCCGGGCGGAAAACCGACCCGGGCGAACCAATTCAGGTAGTTGCCCGGCAGATCTGCAATCAGCCGTCCCTTGTATTTGCCGTACGGCATCGTCTGGGTCACCAGGCGTTCCAGGTCTTCAGGTTTCATTGCAGCGCTACCGGCGGATGGGCCGCAGATACTGCCATAGCCATTGTGGCCGTGCAGCTTTCGGCCCGTTCCGCACATTTGCGCGGCCTGTCGGTCGGATAGAAACGCAGCCCTCCCCCACCGGCCAATCGCTTACGAAATGACGCGTCCCGCGCCGCTGCGCCAAAACCATAACGCCGAGGAGATCAAGATGACGGAACAACCGAGCCCCAAGCCCGAACTGGACGAGGCCGCACTGGCGTTCGCAGAACAGGTTTTCGAAAGCGCCCGTACCGGCGACGCTCAGCGTCTGGCTGACCTGCTCGGTCGCGGCTTGCCGGCTAACATTCGCAACCACAACGGCGACAGTCTGTTGATGCTCACCAGCTACCACGGCCATCTGGACGCCTCCCGTGTGCTGCTGGAAAACGGTGGCGATCCCCAGCTACGCAACGACAAGGGCCAGAGCCCGCTGGCCGGCGCCGCCTTCAAGGGCAACCTGGAGATGACCCGCCTGCTGCTAGACCACGGCGCCGACGTCGAAAGCGCGACATCCGACGGCAAGACCGCACTGATGATGGCTGCCATGTTCAATCGCGCCGAAATTGTAGAGCTGCTGCTGGCGCGCGGAGCAGACCCGAGACGCGCCGACATGAACGGCGTTACGGCCCTGACCGCTGCGCAGTCCATGGGTGCGCAGGACACTCCAGAACTGCTAACCGAAGCTCTCGCTGGCCGCAACTGAGGTTCAGCTGCGCAGGCTCTGGACGGCAGCCCTCCTCGGCGCTACGCAGCGCACATCGGGCGCTTGCAGCTGTCAGTTACCGTGCCTGGCCAACCGTAGCACTGGCCGTCACGATCTAGCAGAGGAGCACTCATGACCATCGAAACATTACTGATCGAGGGCATCGCCACGCCCGTATCGCGCATCGGCCTGGGTACCTGGGCCATCGGCGGCTGGATGTGGGGCGGCGCGGATGATGACCGCTCCGTCACCACCATTCGCAGTGCGCTGGAGCGCGGCATCAACCTGATCGACACGGCGCCGGTATATGGCTTCGGTCACTCCGAAGAGGTCGTCGGCAAGGCGCTTGAAGGCGTGCGCGACCAGGCAGTGATCGCCACCAAGGTCGCGCTGGACTGGAGCGAAGGCGGCCCGCGCCGCAATTCGACGCCTGCGCGCATCCGTCAGGAAGTCGAAGACTCGCTGCGTCGGCTACGCACCGACCGCATCGATCTGTACCAGGTGCATTGGCCAGACCCACTGGTCCCCATTGAGCAAACCGCGGCCGAACTAGAAAAGCTGCGCCAGGAAGGCAAAATTCTAGCGATCGGCGTAAGCAACTATTCCACTGAGCAGATGGATGCATTTCGCGTAGCCGCCCCCCTGGCCACGGTGCAACCGCCGTACAACCTGTTCGAGCGCGCAATCGAAACCGATGTGTTGCCCTACGCTCGGGATAATGGCCTGGTCGTGCTCGGCTATGGCGCCCTTTGCCGCGGGCTGCTTTCCGGCCGGATGACCAGCAGCACTACCTTTGATGGCGACGACCTTCGCAAGTCGGACCCCAAGTTCAAGACGCCGCGCTTCGAGCAGTACCTGTCCGCAGTCGAGGCATTGAGAGCGCTGGCACAGGAACGTCACGGCAAGTCCGTACTGGCGCTCGCCATCCGATGGGTACTCGACCAGGGCCCGACCATTGCGCTTTGGGGTGCACGCCGGCCGGACCAGCTGGACGGCATCGACGATGCCTTTGGATGGTCGCTAAGCCCACAGGATCTGACGGATATCGACGCATTGCTCGCCGAGCACATTACCGACCCGGTAGGGCCGGAATTCATGGCGCCGCCTACCCGTAAGGCGTAACGCACGGGGATTTTTGCCTGAATCCGCACGGCGGGCACGGGCAGAACCGGCGTTGATCCGCTATGCATTATTCATGCGGTAAATGGACAGAAACGGAACGATATCGCGATAATCCGCGCCTTCGCGAACATGTACTAGCCCCTACAGGTCAGTCACTGATGAAGGATCGCTCCAACCGTGCGCGCAAAGATCATTGTTGTGTCCCTTCTGTTCTATCCCGCCTGGGCGCAGGCTGCGGATCCGCCGTTGCGGTTTTCGGTCAGCGACAGCTCGACCATGCCGATGATTGATTTGCAGAACGGCCAGCCGGTCGACGGCATTCTTCACGACCTTCACAGGCGCATCGCCGGAAGGGTTGGGCGCAAAGCCGAGGAGCTGGTGATGTCGCGGGCGCGCATCCAACCGCTACTGGCCGAGGGCGCGGTCGATGTCAGCTGTTATATGAACCCGGCCTGGCTGGCGGTAAACCACGCGACTTATCGGTGGAGCGTGCCGTTCATGAATCAGCGCAGCATTCTGGTGGCTCGCCCTGAAACTTCTCCAGCCAAACTGTCAAGCCTACGCGGCCGACGAATAGGCACAGTACTCGGCTTCTACTATCCGGAGGCAGAGGCTTCGTTTCGAGACGGCACCTTGATCCGCGACGATGCCCGAACCGAGCAGCAGGTGTTGGAAAAGCTCGCCGCCGGACGTAATCGTTATGCAATCAGCACTCAGGTAGCATTGGATTGGTTCAATCGTGACAGACCGGCACAACGCAAGCTGCAGGCTATCGACCGGCTGTGGGAGTCTGCTATCCACTGCATCGTTCGCGATGAGCCGGACGTACCGGCCCGCGAACTTCTCGCTGCCATACAGCAGATGCAACACGACGGTGAGTTCAACGCGATCCTGGCGAAGTATCGGTAGCGGCTCGGCCTAGCACGTCGACACTGGGGCGTCACAAGCTTGCATCCTCGCTCTTGGTGACGAACTTCAACCTGTGATTACTGCCTACTTATTCGCCCACCCCCACACACCCCAGCGCCGCTCGACTTGAGCGGCGCGTGTCCGTTATTCGAATCATTCCGTCGAGGCACCGATGAACCATGTGAACGCCACAGGCAAGCCGACGCTTTCGGCACGCGCCATATTGCTGATCGAGCTGGCCCTGGCCATGGGCGGGTTCGCCATCGGCACTGGCGAATTCGCCATCATGGGCCTGATGCCCAACGTCGCGCAGGGGCTCGGAATCAGCGAACCCCAGGTGGGCCACGTAATCAGCGCCTATGCGCTGGGCGTGGTGGTGGGAGCACCGCTGCTGGCGATCCTCGGTTCCCGAATGTCTCGGCGGCATCTGCTGTTGCTGCTGATGACCTTCTTCGCACTGGGCAACTTCGCCAGCGCGATGGCGGCGGATTACCACACGCTGATGGTCTTTCGCTTTATTGCAGGGCTGCCCCACGGCGCCTATTTCGGCGTAGCCATGCTGGTCGCCGCTTCAATGGTGGCCCCCCACCAACGCGCCAAGGCGGTCAGCCGCGTGCTGGCCGGCCTGACTATTGCGATGCTGATCGGCAACCCAACCGCCACCTGGCTGGGGCAATGGCTCAGCTGGCGCTGGGCCTTCGGCCTGGTGGGCCTCATCGCCCTGCTGACGGTGTTGCTGGTGGCAATCTTCCTACCACTCGACCGCAGTGAGCCGCGCAACAACCCCATGCGTGAACTGCGTGATTTCAATCGCAAACCCGTGTGGCTGGCGCTGGCCATCAGCTCGATCGGTTTCGCCGGCATGTTCTGCGTATTCAGCTACCTGGCGCCGACCCTGCTGGAGGTCACCGGCGTCGGCGAGCACTGGATTCCGGTAGGCCTGGCCGCACTTGGCCTGGGCGGCATAATCGGCAACATCTTTGGCGGCTGGCTGTTCGACAAGTTGGGATTCAAGGCAATTGCTTGGTTGCTGCTATGGAGCATTGTGGTGCTGCTGGTGTTCCCGCTCGCCTCGCACTCGCTATGGACGATCCTTCCAGCCGCGTTTGCGGTAGGCACCATGGTATCGCTCGGTCCGCCGCTGCAGACCCACCTGATGGATGTGGCCGGTGAAGCCCAGACCCTGGCAGCCGCATCCAACCATTCGGCATTCAACGTTGCCAACGCGCTCGGACCCTGGCTCGGCGGGCTGGCGATCAGCGCCGGGCTTGGCTGGACCTCGACCGGCTACATCGGCGCCGCTACCGCTGCCGTCGGCTTGCTGGTGTTTTGGTGGGCCTGGACTGCAAGCAACCCAAGCGAAGAAACAAGGGGAGCCGCCACCGCCTGCGATTGAGGGAATGACCTCACAGAGTAGTGGACTTGCCAACCGAAACGCCTGTTGATTGACCCACCCAAAATAACCGCATAAAGCTCCATGTTCGAACGGATATCGAGCCTCGCGCCACATGAGATCAGTTTTGCTGCAGCTGCGGAGGTCCTCCGGCGTCCCAGCAACGGACGAATTACTGCAGCGCGTATTCGAATGTGCTGACCACACGCAGACGCTTGCCTGGCGTGCGCCCGGAGTCCATGTCGCTGCCGTCGTCGTCGAGCACCCGGATTACACCCTGGTTGGCAGTCTTCAATTCGCCGAGCTGCGCACCGGCATCTTCGGCGAACTTGGCAGCCTGCTCGCGGGCGTTGCGGGTGGCATCTTCCAACAGCGCCGGTTTTAGGTCGTTGAAGCCTCGCAGCTGGTAGCGCGGCCCGCTAAATCCGTTCTGTTCGGTATCCAGCTGGATGCCGGCCTGTATCAACGGGTCTACGCCGTTAGCGGCCTTACCGACCGCCTCGACACGCGGCGATTTCACCAGCACCTGCCCACTGCCGTTGAAACGCAGGGCGATCTCCTGCGGGGCCCACTCACGCGCCAACAGATCCTGAACCTGTAACGGGCGCACTTCGATCTCGTCGTCAGTGAATCCCTGCTCGCGAAGGAATGCTACGACTCGATTGCGATCCTCGGACAGGCTCTGTTGAACGCTGGCAAAATCGTTGCCGGCACGACGAAAACCCAGTGTCCAGACGGCGAAATCACTCGACACGTCTCGTTCCGCGAGCCCTTTGACCGTCACCGAGCGATCCGCCATGCGAAAGCGCTCCACCCCCTGCCCTACAGACCAACCAGCAAAAGCCACCGCGGCGGCGATCAATAAAGCGGGCAGCAAACCGATACGTGCGGTAGTCACGATGAACCTCCATCAGCAGTAGGAGCGTTGATGCTACTCCGCATCGCTAATCAATGGCCGCTAGTCACCCGTGCCGCACTGCAATCTGTAGTAATGACTTATCGACGCTAGCCGCTTGCGTGCCTATCCAACTGGACGCTCAATGTCCGCTCC
Source organism: Pseudomonas sp. 9Ag (assembly GCF_902506445.1). Lineage (NCBI taxonomy): Bacteria > Pseudomonadati > Pseudomonadota > Gammaproteobacteria > Pseudomonadales > Pseudomonadaceae > Pseudomonas > Pseudomonas sp. 9Ag. The sequence goes on along the minus strand of NZ_LR733836.1, from coordinate 1,018,264 downwards.
AGAAGGAGACGCCCTCACCGCATGTTGAAGTTGCCGTTTTTCCGCACCAGAGCCCGCACAGTTGCTTCGCTGATCATCCTCGCTGCGCTCGCCGTGCTGCCGGTAGGTTGCTCAATGCTCGAGCAGAAAGAGCGAGAACTGGTGTTTCGTATCGAGCCTGGTACCGCCAGCTGGTATCGAGGCCTGCCCAATGGGGTAGAAGAACTGGAGCTGACTGCGCCTGCGTTTGGCGACAGCCAGAACATCCACGCATGGTGGTGGCCAGCCGAAGCGGCAGATGCGCCAGCGATTCTCTATCTTCATGGGTCGCGGTGGAACCTCACCGGGCACCTGTTCCGGCTGGAGCAGATCCGGTCGCTGGGTTTTTCGGTGCTGGCAATCGACTACCGGGGCTTCGGCCAGAGCCTCGGCGAGCTGCCGTCCGAGGCTACCGTCTATGAAGATGCACGCATCGCCTGGGACCACTTGAAAACGCTGCAACCAGACGCCGGCAAACGTCTGATCTATGGCCACTCGCTGGGCGGCGCTGTGGCGGTAGACCTGGCGGCCGAGCTTGGTGGTGAAGCCAAACGCCGGGACGAACCACCGCAAGCGCGCGCATTGATCGTTGAATCCACTTTTACCAACCTGGCCGATATCGCGACGGAAGTGGCCGACACCGCCTGGCCGATCCATTGGCTGGTGTCGCAGAAATTCGACTCGCTGGAAAAGATCGACCAGGTCGGCATGCCGCTCTTGCTCGTCCACGGAACGCAAGATCAATACGTGCCGGCGCGCTTCAGCGAAGCACTCTACGCCGCTGCACGTAACCCCAAACAGCTCCTGCTGATCGAAGGCGGCAACCACAACAACGCCATGCGCGTAGGTCGACGCGCCTATGCCGAGGCTATTCGCGAACTGCTGGCGACACCACTGGAGCACGCTGCCAACGGAAGATCGCCGAGCGATACAGAGACCAACCGCAGTTGATGTGCGGCCGCGCTCGCGCTCAGCAAGCTGCGCAAACGGCGGGCTGTGCCTTTTCTGACCAGGGATTGCGGCCCTCCTCGATCCAGCCCAGGCTGGCTTTCCAGAATCCGTCCCGGTGGCGTTCGCGGAACAGATCGAAGTGCCCGACCCGCTCCATGCCCAATGCCGCCGGGCTGAGCTGTACCTGCTGGACCTGAGCGTTGCGGTAATAGGCCAGTCCGCGCGCAATGGCGGCTGGCGTGCCGTATTCATCGTCGCTGACGCTGACCGCCAGAATGGGCGCATTGATCGCAGCAAAGCGCTGAAGCACATCTGCCCGCTCGTGCTCGGGGTAGCTATGTTCCAATCTTGCCCGGCGATACGCCCATTCCCTTGCAACGCCCGCCGGCAGGTCTTCCAGCCAGCCCAAGCGGCGACCGGGAAAATAGCCGAACAGCGCAGTCATTGCAGGCATGCTGAGATGCCATTTGACGTACATCCGCAGGCGCTGCGGAGCCGCATAGTCACGCCAGTAGGCATACTGCGCCCCAACGCTGAGAAAGCGGTCCACCTCGGTCGCGGCCGCCGCGAAACCCGGCAGGAAACCGCCAATGCTGTGACCGACCGCAACCAGCGGACCGTCAGGATCACGCTGGCGCATCCAGCGCACCGCGGCGTCGAAGTCCAGATGACCCCAGTCGCGCCAGCGAATGTTCACGCCGCGCAGGCTTGCAGGCCGCGAGCCGCCGATACCGCGGTAGTCGTAGGTCAGCACGGTGTAGCCCTGCTCGCGAATAAAATCCGCATACCGGGCGTAGTAACGCGCCAGCACACCGGTCGCGCTGCTGATAACCACCGAGCCGCAACTGTCCCCAATTGGCAGCCAGAGCTGCCCAGACAGTGAATAGCCGTCACGGCATGTGAGACTGATGGATTCAGGCATGCGGTCGTCAATCCTTGGTAACTGATGTGCCGGCTCTCGCACATTTGCTTTGGGGCCAGACATGACCCAATCAGCAGCGCTACAGCGTGCAACCTCCAGGGAGGCGACGCAGCAGCTGATTACGGTCCTCAACAACCATAGGCGTCGGAAACGCACCCGCCAATGTTCCGCGCCCTAGGCGCCGCTCGAATCATTAGCGCTCATCGATGAATGTTCGCAAGTCGCTTGTCGGCATTGCTAGACTTCACGGCTAATTGCCGTGGCTCCGCAAAAACTCCTCCTTTTCCTATACCGAAAGGCTTTCATGCGCATCCTGCTGGTTGAAGACGATCCCATACTCGCGTTGATCGCAGCGTCTATGCTGGAAGACGAAGGACACGAGATCATCGGCCCCGCTTATGGCGATGAGCAAGCCCTGGCGCTGGCCGACAGCCAGAGCATCGACATCGCATTGGTTGACATCAACCTGGCGGTGCACGATGAAGGCGTTGCGCTCGCGCGCACTCTGCGCAAGCGCTACGGGATTGCGTCGATGTTCGTCAGCGGCCAGACCGAAGCGGCGCGCAACAACACCGATGCCGCCCTGGGGTTGTTACGCAAGCCTTACGAACCGAGCGATCTGGGCCGCTGTGTAGCGGTCGCACAGGCTCTGATCAGTGGGCTGACTGTGTTACCAATGTCCGTGCCGGCTTCGCTTGAAGTCTACTCCCCTGCTTTAACCTGCAACCGCCCAGGAGCCTGAACATGGACCAGTCGCAAGAACCTGTGGGTGAACCGCAGGACGGCATGGGCGAGCGCGAATTCCGTGAGCTTGCCGATAACGCACCGGTGATGATCTGGCGGTCACGTACCGACAAACTCTGCGACTGGTTCAACAAGCCCTGGCAGGAGTTCGTCGACAGAACGCCGGAGCAATTGTTCGGCTATGGCTGGGCAGAAGACGTCCACCCCGACGATTTCGAGCGTTGCGTCGCGATCTACAACGATGCCTTCGATGCCCGCGAAGCCTTCACCATGCCCTACCGACTTCGCCGCCGTGACGGCGTCTATCGCTGGTTTCTCGACAACGGCGCGCCTTTTTTCCGCAACGGCGAGTTCGCCGGTTACTTCGGCAGCTGCATCGATATCACCGAGCAGCGAGACCTTGAAGAGCACCAGCGGCTCTTGCTAGCTGAGCTCAACCACCGGGTGAAGAACAACCTGCAGCTGATCAGCTCGTTCCTTCAACTCTCGAAGAACCGCGCCAGCGGCGAGGAAGCCAAAACCCTCCTGCAAGGAGCGATCAGCCGTATTCATGGCGTTGGGGCGGTGCAGAACGAGTTGCACAAGTACACCAGCGGAGTTGTCGACCTGGCCGACTATCTGCCGAATCTGGCGCGCAGCGTGCTCACCATCGAACGAGGTGAGGATCACATCCTGACAACCGAGGCCCAGTCGGTGAAGGTTTCATTCCAGACTGCTTCCAACCTTGGTCTGATCGTCAACGAGCTGGTAATCAATGCAATCAAGCATGGTCGGGTGAACCGCATCGCTCTCACTGTGCGGCGACCGGAGCCGGGAGTGGCCGAGATCTGCATTGCCGACCAGGGGCCTGGTTTCAGCGAGGACGAACTCACCAGCAGCACGCCACGCGGCGGCGCCAAGGGCAGAGAGCTGGTCGACGCTCTGGCGCACGCTTGCAAAGCGACCGTCATCCGCCGCAATTTGGATGGTGCTCAGGTCTGCCTCCGCTTCCCCTGCTGACTGGCGCGCAGCGAGCCGGATGCGAACGCTGCGCGCCATTGTAGAGACCGCGCCACGCGCCAGCGGCCGCATGGCGCAACCTTCAAACCATTCCACCCGTTCTGCTGACCGACGCCTCGTTAAAGCGCGTGCAGCTGCCTTCCGGAGTTATTCATGCAAAGCGATCAGCTGATCGTGTTCGCCGTCCTCGCCGCGACATTGGGCCTGTTCGTGTGGAATCGCTGGCGTTACGACATCGTCGCAGTGGGTGCCTTGTTGGTGGTCACCCTGGCCGGCATCGTGCCACCGCAGGAGGCGTTCATGGGCCTCGGGCATCCGGCCGTGATCACCGTTGCGGCGGTTCTGGTACTCAGCCGCGGGCTACTCAACGGCGGCGTGGTGGATTCGCTGGCACGCCACCTGACCAAAGTCGGTGACCGTCCCTGGATTCAGGTACTGACACTGACGGGCATCGTCGCGTTGTGCTCGGGGTTCATGAACAACGTTGGCGCACTGGCGCTGTTCATGCCGGTGGCCGTGTGGATGTCCCGTCAAAGCGGCCGATCGCCCTCCTACCTGTTGATGCCGCTGGCCTTCGGCTCGTTGCTTGGCGGCACCCTGACGCTGATAGGTACACCACCAAACATCATCATTGCAGGCTATCGGCGTGAGGTCGCCGACGAGGCGTTCAGCATGTTCGACTTTTTGCCGGTGGGCCTTGCGATCACGCTCGCCGGCGTACTGTTCATCGGCTTGATCTGGCGCCTGACCCCTCGCCGTGAAGATCCAAGTGGCGACAAGGAGCTGTTCGAAATCAGCGCCTACATGACCGAGCTGCAAATTCCGGCAGACAGCAAGTATGTCGGTCGCTCGCTGCATGATCTGATCGTTGCAGGCGGTGACGAGGCGGATGTCATGGTCATCGCACTGATACGAGACGGACAGTATCAGCGCATGCCGTCGACCTACGACGTGCTGCGCGGAGAAGACATCCTCATGGTCGAAGCGGACTCCGACAGCCTGAAGCGCTTTCTCGACGTCACTCACCTGCAACTCGCCGCCGAAGCCGACAGCAAGGCGGAGGCGCGGGAGAAAGCCGAGCAGGAAAAGCGCGCGGAAAAGAATGGCGACGCGGACAAGCAGCCCGACACCACCGAATCCAACGGGGATCGCCGTGCCGAGCGAGCGCTAGCAGAGGCCATTGTGACGGCCAACTCGTCACTGGTCGGCACGAGCGCGACCGGTCTTTCGCTGCGCGAGCGATACGGTGTGAACATCCTGGCCGTGGCTCGCCAAGGGCAACGGTTGCAGCAGCGACTTGGCAAAATCCGCTTTGCCGCCGGCGACATTCTGCTGCTGCAGGCGCGCGAGGACCAACTGCAAACCGCCCTCAACAGCCTCGGTTGCCTGCCCCTGGCCTCGCGCGGCTTACGCATCACCGCTCCGCAAAAAGTTTTGCTGTCCAGCGGTATATTCGCCGCCGCACTGGCGCTCATCGCACTGGGCATCGTTCCGGCGGCTGTGGCGCTGGTGGCCGGTGCACTGGTGATGATCCTCGTCGGGCTGGTGCCGACCGGCGACATCTACAAAAGCATCGACATGTCGATCATCGTCCTGATTGCCGCGATGCTGCCCATCGGCGAAGCGTTGGAAACCACCGGTGGTTCCCGCCTGATCGCCGATGCCCTGCTCGACATCGGTCAGGCTGCGCCGCCGGCAGCCACCGTTGCGATCCTGATGATTGGGGTAATGCTGCTGTCCAACGTCGTCAACAATGCCGCAGCGGCGGTACTCGCCGCGCCTGTGGCAATAGCGCTCTCACGAGGCATGGAGGCCTCTGCCGACCCGCTGTTGATGGCGGTCGCGATTGGGGCGTCATGCGCCTTCCTGACACCCATCGGACATCAGTCGAATACTCTGGTAATGGCGCCGGGCGGCTACCGTTTCGGTGATTACTGGCGACTTGGGCTGCCGCTGTCGATCATGGTGGTGCTGGTGTCGGTGCCCACGATTCTCTGGGTATGGCCGTTGTAGAGGCCTGCACAGCCGGTGCTTAAAACACCGGCGTGCCGTCATCCGTACGCGCCACGTCGATCAGTGCGCCTTGAGGCCGTCTAGCAAAGCCTCATGAAACACATCAGGGGCCTCGACCTGGGGGGAGTGTCCGAGCTCCGGGAAAGGCACCAGAGTAGCGTTGGGGATCATCGCCGCGGCCTTTTGGCCCAGTTCTGGGTAGTTCCCGAGGCGTTGTGCAACATCCTCCGGCGCACGGTTCGCACCCGGTGCCGTGCGATCCTTGCCACCGATCAACAGCAACGTCGGCACGCTGAGGGTATCGAATTCGTGAATGACCGGCTGGGTGAAGACCATGTCGGACGTCAGCGCCTGGTTCCAGGCGACTATTTCCTTGCCGTCGCCGGCATACATCCCGGCGGCCATATTCACCCATCGGTCATAACGCGGCTTCCAGTTGCCGTTGTAATAGAACTTCTGCTGGTAGGCTTTGATCTTCTCGAAGTCGGTTTTCAGCTGACTTTGATACAGCTGTTCAATCGGGGCATACGGCACGCCTTTGGCTTGCCAGTCCTCAAGACCAATCGGATTGACCAAGACCAGTTGCTCGATCATTTGCGGATAGTTGAGGGCGAACCGTGACGCCAGCATGCCGCCCATCGAATGTCCGATGACGGTGACCTTCTCCAGATCCAGCGACCGCAGCAATGCCCGGGTGTTATGCGCCAGCTGCGCGAAACTGAACTGGTATCGCTCGGGTTTGCTGGAGCTGCAGAATCCAATCTGGTCCGGTGCAATCACCCGATAACCCTGCTGCGAGAGCACCGCGATGCTCTCTTCCCAGGTCGCCGCGCAGAAATTCTTGCCATGCATCAGCACGACCGTTCGCCCATTGGCCTTACCCGCTGGGGCTACGTCCATGTAGCCCATCTCTAACGGCTGGCGCTGCGACGAAAACTCGAAGCGCTTGATCGCGTGCGGATAGTCGAACCCCTCAAGATGCGGCCCGTAGCTCGGACTCTGTTCAGCGTGCAACACGGGAACCAGGGCAAGCCCGGCGACGAACATCAGGGAGGATATGGCTCGTTTCACGCATCGACTCCTGGCGGGCGGCCACTAGGGCTGCATGGCGTATGGGTCGTTGTGCGGAGCGGACGGCTAGGGATGTCAGATAGACGCCGAGGGCTCAAGCACAACGGTTTGCCTATCTGGGAGCACGAAAGCGAAGTGAGGGTTCGGTTTGGCCGGCGGAAGAATGTTTCGTCTTTATACCGGCGGGTGACCGTGACCGAGCGACCCGCCCCACTGCCCGCCCTCAGCAGAGCGCGATGCGAAGGTCTACTCGGTGTCGACCTGATTGATATCGAAGCCAATGCGGTTATCACTGCTAATGCGAAACTGCAGCGTCTCTCCGGGCTCGACCCGCGCGGCCTTCTCGCGCAGCAGATTGCCCATGCCGCACAGCGTGTCGTCCTCAGGGTCCGACTCGATGCTGACGATGCGCATCCCCGCCGGCACCTGCAAGCGCACCCGCTCGCCGACGTGGATACGCGCAGCAAGCTTGCGATCGACCATTACCGCCACATAGCAGCCGCCACCGCGAATACCAAAGTCACGCGTCACCACCAGCTCGCCGCCATTGGCGACAGGCGCTTGGTACGCACGCAAACGCTCCTCGGGAACCGGCGTGATGTCCTCCGGATCCGCCTGCCAGGACGAGCACCCGGCCAAGGCCAGCACAGGGATCAGGGCGAGGATCAAGCGCATAGAGGACTCTCCAGTCTGGTAAGCGAAGCGGTAATGGTACGACAGCTTTATTCGCTCACCGTGCGGATAGTTGTTGCTTACCGGGTCGACACCGGATGGCTGCTGCCGGGATAGGGCCGTTCTTCTTCCAGCGCTCCATGGCGATCGTAGACCTCGACCGATGCGGTCTTGCCTTCCATCAAGCTGTCCAGTCCGGTGAACATCTCGTCTTTGGTGAGGGTACGCAACACCGTTTCCTGAGACTGCTGATCGGTCAGTTCCCAGCCCATCGGGGTGGGATTCACGTGGTATTTGTCCATGCTGTGCTCCTTTTATGAATCTGCGCGACCCGCTTCTTAAGCAAGAAAGCGGCGAGTGAGTGCGCCATTAGACGTACCGACTGGCTTGCAGCCGGTGCGGCAAACGAACGTCAGCGGGCTAGCCCCGGTTGTCGTCGCCTTCGACTTCATCGAAATCAGGGTCCTCACCTGCTTCCTTCTCGCCGGCGTCGGTCATGGTGACGTCCGGCAGGTCGTCGGCTGGCTTGTTCTGCTCAGGCTGAGTCTGGTCGCTCTGGTTCATGGCTACCTCGTTGGCTTGGTGCAAAGGATCTACCCGATTGGAGCAACAGGCGCCCTGCAGCGTTCGCCTGTCGGGGCACCGGCGGTCCGATCAGTGCTCTGCAGCCAAAAGAATCCATCGCCCTTCCAACTTGCGATTGCAGCGACCCCTGTACTCCACCACACTGCCGACAATCCAATCTTTGACCGGAGCTGCCTGCCATGCCTGCCACCCAAACCCCTTCGCGCGACAGTATTCTGGCCGACCCGGATGCACTCAACTGCACGATCTACCGCGCTCACGAAACGGACCCGGACGGCGAAGAACGCGACATGGGCGATGCCCGCGTGATCATCACCGGGCAGTTCGAGCCGCCGCAGGAGTGGGACGCCAAGGCGCGGGCCGATTACTTCGATGGCATGCCGGAAGACGCGTTCTTTACCGCCGTGTTTGCCAGTGAGCACGCCTCAGACTCCAAGGGTTTCTTCACTGTCGAGGCGGACGACTACGCGGCCGTGACCGAGCAGGACGGCACCATCTCCATGTTCTACGTCTGCGAGCGCCTGGAAGACGACAGCTACGTATTGCTGCGCGAGGAAGACGACGAGCTATAAGCCGCACGGCTGCTGATGCCGAACCCTTACCTCGCTAACCGGGTCTGTGCTGTATAGGCAGACCCGTCGGCACCTCCCGATCCGATACGCCTGCGCACCACCCGCACACACCACTCGCCACAAAAGAGGAATCGCATGAGCCCTCTGCACCGCCGCTGGCAATCCCCCGTCACGCGCATGAAACTGGTCGCCGGCCTGCTGCTACTACTCGCTGCGTTGCTCTATGTCATCGCAACCGCCATGGAACCGCGCCACCCGGCCTGGGGCTATCTCGCGTCCTTTGCTGAAGCGGCGATGGTCGGTGCAATTGCCGACTGGTTCGCTGTGACAGCCCTGTTCCGCCACCCGCTCGGCCTGCCGATCCCCCATACGGCGATCATCCCGCGCAGCAAGGCGCGCATCGGACAGAACCTGTCGAGCTTCATTACCACTCACTTCCTCTCCACACCTATGGTGCTGGCCAAGCTCGAGGCACTCGATATCGGCGGTCGACTGGCCAACTGGCTGCGCCATCCGGCCAACGCCGAAGCGGTGGGCGGTCAGCTCACCAACATGGCGAGGTTCGGCGTCGCGTCGCTGCATGACGAGCGCGTGCAAGCCTTCGTCCAGGCCAAGCTGATCAACCGCGCGCGCAAGGTCGATCTCGCACCGATCGGCGGGCAGGTGCTGGAAATGCTTACGCGCCAGGGCAAGCACCAGGCGATGCTCGATGAAGCGCTGATTAAGGTCGATGCGCTGCTGCAGGACGACGACACCCGCGCGCTGGTGGCCGATGCCATCACGGCTGAAGTCAGGACGCTGCGCTACCTGGGGCTTGGCAAGGCAGTCGGCGGCTGGTCGGCCAACAAGTTCGTCGACGGCGTATCAGCGGTGATCGCCGAGATTGCCGGTGACCCTGAACATCCTCTGCGCGAGCGTTTCGACGAACACGTTAGCGAATACATTGATCGACTCAAGCATGATCCGGCCTATCGGCTGGAGGTCGAGCGCATCGTCGCCCAATTGCTGGAGCACCCTGCGACGACCGACTACCTTCGGACCCTCTGGCGTGAGCTGACCGACTGGCTGGAGGCCGATCTGGAAAGCCCGGATTCGCGTATCGGCAAACGGATCGTGCGCCTGACCCAAGGCCTGGGCGACTCCCTGGCCGCCGACACCGCCATGCGCAACTGGATCAACGAACAGTTGATGGCAGCCGCCCCGAGCCTGCTCGAGCGTTACCGCGGACAGATCGGCAAGTACATTGCCCAGCGTGTGGAAAACTGGGAAAGCCGCGAATTGGTCGAACAGATGGAGCAGAGCGTTGGCAAGGACCTGCAGTACATTCGCATCAACGGCACGCTGGTCGGCGGTTTGGTTGGGCTGCTGCTGCATGCGCTGACGCAGCTGGCGGCTGGCTGAGTGAGCGCGGCTGGTATGGCGCGGCCAGCAAGCCTTTTCAGACCTGGAGCGTGCGCAACTGCTCGCTAATCTGACTGGCACTGGCACCGGCCATAACGGGCCTATCCCAGCGCAGGGTTGCAGGCTGACCGCTCATATACCACAGGCGATTGGCCAGTTGATCGGCGTCGTGGACATCATGGGTCACGCAGATCAGCGCCATCTGTGGCTGTCCCTCAAGCAGGCGAACAATCAGCTCGCGCAGTTCGGCGGCGCGATCCGGGTCGAGTGAAGCAAAGGGTTCATCAAGCAAGAGCAGGTCCGGCCTGATTGCCAGGCTACGGGCCAGCGACGCGCGACGCGCCATACCCAGCGAGAGCTGATCCGGCAGCCGATCACCCGCATCACTCAAGCCAACATCAGCCAGCAGCCGATCGATATCGCCTGCGGTTGCGCCGACCAGCTTGAGGTTCTGCCGCACCGTGTACCACGGCAGCAGGCGGTGCTCCTGAAACAGGTAGCCGATGCGTAGGCCGGGTTGTAGTCGGATCATCGGCGCCAAACGCGGGTCAAGCCCGGCAATGGCATTGAGCAAGGTGCTCTTGCCGACACCGGAGGGGCCCAACAGACAGATGCGCTCCCCGGCCCGCACCTGCGCATTGATTACGCCAAGTACCGGATGGCCTGCCGCCACGCCATCGATGCGCAGCTCAAGCATGCTGTAACCCAGCGTTGCGCCAGCTTGATGCGCGACGCTCCAGCGGTTGCAGCAGCGCCAGTTCGATCAATTGCACGACGGCGATAAAGGCCAGGCTGTAGGCCAATATGCTCGCCACGTCGAACACTTGAAAGGCCATGTGCAACTGGAAGCCGACGCCATCGGAGCGGCCAAGCAACTCGACCACCAGAACGATCTTCCAGATCAGCGCCAGACCACCGCGAGTCGCCGCCATCAGATAGGGAAACAGCTGCGGCAGCCAGACGTTCACCACCCGCTGCCAGCGGTTGAAGCCATATACCTGCGCCATCTGCTCCAGCTTCGGATCCAGGCTGCGCGCGCCTTCACGTACGGTGACCGCCACGTTGGGCACCTTGTTGATCACCACCGCCAGCACCGCCGCCGCTTCTACCAGACCAAACCAGACGTAGAGCAGGATAATGGTGACCAGTGCCGGGAGGTTCAGAAACAGCACCAGCAAGGGATCGAGCACCGCGTTGGCTAGCCGCGAACGCCCCATCCAGACGCCCAGCAGCGCACCCAGCGCCATCGCCAGCGCAAAGCTGATCAGCACCCGGCGCAAAGTGACCAATAGGTGATGGGGCAGCTCGCCGCTTTCAACAGCCAGCAAGAAGGTCCGCAGCACATTTGCCGGACTCGGCAGCAGGGGCGTGTTCGTACTCGCCGCTACAACAGCCCAGATCGCCACCAACAGCGGCAGCGCAACCCAGCAGGCATAGCGCGACCCACTCATGGCCCACTCTGGAACAGCGCCGCGGGCATCAGCTGACCCTGCTTGGCGCCAGTCAGGACCAACAGCCGCTGCAATGCGGCAATACGCGCTTCGTCCAGCGGCTGCGGAATGCCTTCGACGAAGCTCTCACGCAGCGCGGCGAACACCGCGTCGTTGTCGGCACGCATCAATGGCCGGATTGTTTGCCAGTGATCCGGTTGAATCGCCAGCTCGTTCTTGGTTTGTCGCAGCGCGCTGGCGAAGCGTTCTAACAGGTCGCCGTGCGCGTTGGCCCAGGCTTGCGGAAACAGATAACCCAGCACGGGCAGATCCGGATCGAGACCCAGTGTTCCGACCATCTCATCAAGACCGAACGCTGTGTGTACGCCGCCTTCGCCGCGCAGGCGCGCCGAGAAGTGCCAGAAGGTCAGCAAGGCATCCACCTGACCGCGCCGCAGCGCCTGACTGAGCAGCGGTGGCGCGGCGTACTGCACTGTCGCTTCGCGCGCCAGATCGATTCCCTGCTTTGCCGCTACCTGCTGCAACAGTTGCCAGCCCAGCCCGTCCGGCCCGCCTGCCACACCGATACGTTTGCCGCGCAGATCGGCCAGGGTGCGAATGTCGCTGGCGTCACTTACCAGAACTTCGCCGATCTGCGAGGAAAACGGCAGGTAGCGATATGCCGTGCCGGCCTCGTAACGCGCCTGCGCCCAGAGCAAATCGCTGACCGCGCCGTCCACGCTGCCGCTGCTCAGCGCCAGCCTTGAGGCGGGCAAGTCAGCCACCAGACGCACCTTCAACGCGAAGCCATTGGCCCGGTCAAGATTGTGACGCTTGAGATGATCGAGTTCCCAATGCGGCGTGCCGAACTGCAGCACGCTGAGCGTAAGGACCGGCAGTGGTTGCGTCTCGCCCTGAGCCTGGACAAACAACGGCAACATCGCGAGCAGAACAACACGCCCACATCGAAGTGCGGCGAGGCATGCGCGAGCGAAATAGAGGATGAGGGACAGCGGAGCAGGCTTCATGCCTGCAGGGTACGAAGCCTCACATCAGCCACGAATAGTACTTTGGTGTCTCTTTGCTGCTGCGATGGTCGCGACTGTAACCGTGGCGGCAGCGTTGCCGGTTCAGCTCTAACTCAGCACTAGATTTCGGCCAACTTGCCGACCAGCCGCGCCTGCAGCTTTTCCAGCTCCGCTGGATCGGCCTTGCCTGCGGCATGGATACCGAGCCCCTCGCCCGAATAGCGCGGCACGATATGCACATGGATATGGAACACCGTCTGCCCTGCCGGCGCCCCGTTGAACTGCGCGATCTGCACGCCGTCAGGCTGCAGCTCATCGACGATCACACGCGCCAGCTTTTGCGCCACCGCCATCACCTTGCACAGCGCATCGGTATCCACATCGAGGATGTTGCAGGCCGCGGAGCGCTTCGGGATCACCAGCGCATGGCCGTAGGACTGCGGAAACACGTCAAGAAAGGCCAGGACATCGTCTTCTTCGTAGAGCTTGTAGCAAGGCGCATCGCCGCGAATGATCTGCGCGAAGATGTTTTGCGAGTCGTAGGGGGTGGTCAGGGACACGTGCAGCGCTCCATGGCGAAGTTGAAACTTGAACCATAGCGGGCGCCAGAGCCCGTGCAAAGCGACGAAAACAACAACGTTGAGTTCTCACCCCGTCCACATGCTGCCTGAGTGCCCGCACCAGCCGGCAGCGTCGACCAGCCGCAACGAGGACAGACCGCCGCTGTCCGAATGAAAACAAGACAAGACGCCCCGTCGCTAAACGGCGCACTGTTTTGCGCCCCGACGTCACCCTGAGGAGGAATCGATGCACGATCTATCCACCTTTGCCATCACACAGAAATGGCCCGCCAGCTACCCGGATCGCCTGCAGCTGTATTCGCTGCCCACGCCCAACGGGGTGAAGGTGTCGATCATGCTGGAGGAGACGGGCCTGCCATACGAGGCGCATCTGGTCAGCTTTGAAAGTGGTGACCAGCGCTCGGAAGAATTCCTTTCGCTGAACCCGAACAACAAGATCCCGGCGATCCTCGACCCCAATGGTCCGGATGGCGAGCCGCTGGCGTTGTTCGAGTCCGGTGCGATTCTGCTGTACCTGGCGGACAAGACCGGCCAGCTCATGCCGGAAGACGCCGCAGCCCGCTACGAGACGATTCAGTGGTTGATGTTCCAGATGGGCGGCGTCGGGCCGATGTTTGGTCAGCTAGGCTTCTTCCACAAGTTCGCCGGCAAGGACTACGAGGACAAGCGCCCACGCGACCGTTACGTCGCCGAAGCCCAACGTCTATTGGGCGTGCTGGACAGGCGCCTGCAGGGCCGCGACTGGCTGATGGGCGGTCGTTACAGCATCGCCGACATCGCGACCTTCCCCTGGGTGCGCGGCCTCGTTGAATTCTACGAAGCGCGCGAACTGGTGGAGTTCGAACGCTTCGTCAACGTACAGCGGGTATTGGATGCCTTCGTCGCGCGACCCGCAGTGGCCAAGGGCCTGAACATTCCAGCTCACGGCTAACCCGTCAGATCACCTTTGCCGCCCGCCCGATGAACTGGATCGGCCCGGTCGGCAGACCGGTCGGTGAGCCGGTGGGCTGTTCCAGCGTCAGCTCGAACAGCTGGTTGGGTTGCAACGGAGGCAGGTCATCGAGACGAATCCTTACCGGCTCGCCAGGCTTAACGAGCCCGAGGGAGACAGGCGCCTGCCAGCCTTCGGCCTTGGTCCAGAGCTGCAGTGCTTTATCCGGCGGCAACTCGGTGACGCCCAACGGAATCAGCTCGATCTCCTGCGTCCGATTGCTGGCCTGCACGACCCAACCCGGCGACAGGTCCTGCGGAGCAGCGAGCACAACGAGCCAGGTCGGCGACGGGTCGGGCGAAATACGCGTCACCAACAAGGCCCCAAGTACCAACGTAGCGGCCATGCCGGCTGCAGCAAAACCACGCCACAGCGACAGGCTGTCCCACCAGCTGGACCGGCGTACTGGTGCCACCGGAACAGCCTGACGATTCGCCTCGTCCAGCGTGCGTTGGATGCGACTCCACAAACGCGGCGAAGGTGTTTGCGGGTCGACCAAGTCGGTCAGGTGCAGCAGCCGCGCTTCCCAGTAATCGACCGCTGCTCGCAGCTCAGGCTCGACGGTCAGGCGCTTTTCGACCGCCTCCCGGTCTACCGCATCCAGGGTGCCAAGCACATATTCACCGGCGAGCTCATGCAGGGTCTCGTGCGAATCATTGGGTTCGTTGTTCATCCGATGCACCCACGAAGGGCGGTCAGGCTGCGGCGGATCCAGGCTTTCACCGTGCCCAGTGGCGCACCAAGGCGCTGGGCAATTTCCTGATGTGAATAGCCGTCCACGTAAGCGTGAAACACGCAGTTGCGGCGCACCGGTTCGAGTTGTTCGAGACAGGCTTCGATCCTGCCGGGGTTTACCCGCCAATCGAAGGCGTCGGTCTGTTCCTGCCAGCCATCGATGGCGGCGTGCTCCATGTCGCCCTCCTCGTCCGGTTCCATCTGGACGTGGCGGGCATTGTTACGTACGGCGTTTAGGGCCAGATGGCGGGTCAGGCTGAAAATCCAGCCGCGGCCAGAGCCACGCGTTTGATCATAGGTCCCGGCCTTGTTCCAGATGCGGATGAAGGCGTCATGGACGATGTCTTCGGCCAGGGCCAGGTCGCGCACGATGCGCTGCACCACGCCGAGCAGGCGCGGACTTTCCTGCTCGTAAAGTTGCTGCAGCGCTGAGCGCTCACCACGCGCGCAGGCGCGCAGTGCCGCTTCGTAATCGAACAAGGGGGGTTGCGACACGGTATCTGCCATTGGCTGGTTATCGACACCCCCGGCGCATGTGGGCCGGGGAGTCAGAGCATAGAGGCGATCAGCGCTCATATCGAGCGGCTTTTCACCCGCTGCGCTTTACTCACTTGCTGGCCCAGAACAGATAGTCGGCCTGGTAATCGACAATCTGCTGCTCCCCTTCATTAGCCGCTGCGCACGCCTTGGCCGGCGCTACGCCGCCTTTGGTCGCGACACGCTGAATGTAGGTAACGCCGGTCATCGCGCCCTTGCCTTCAGCTGGGTTGGCCTTGACCAACTGGTGCGGGATGTTGCCCTCGCCAGCCGGCGCGATGGCGACCTGAGTGCCGGTCACCTTGGAGCCGTCCATCGATTCCCAGGTTGCAGGCGGGCCGTAGTATTTGCCGACCTGCTTGCCGCTGCGGTCGTTGAGCGCTGCCTTCGGCCCCATGAAGACCCAGGCCATCTGGCCGGGCATGTCGGTCTTGGCCTGGCATTCGTAGGTGATCTGCCCGACGCCAACAGTTTCCATGGCGACCTTGTGGCCATCCGGTACGCGCACGGCTTCAGGTACATCCATCTGGGCAAAAACGCTGGTAGAGCAGCCGAGGGCCAGTGTCAGACCGGTCAGGCAGAAGATCTTTTTTGCGTCCATTTTCGTGTCTCCGGGTAGTGATCGGATTGCGCGGCCAAGCGGCCACTACCTGTACTACCCAGCAGGCAGACGATTGGATGCAGTGAGTTTGAAAAAAAGTTGCGAGCCTTGTCCTGCACCTTGAACCCATCGCCGAGAGTGAAAGACTGCTCGCGGCGCCATCAGAAAGCGAAAAAGTGGTGATCCCCCTCTGACAAACATTCTGAGCCGAGCGTTTCGGTATGTTCACCGACTGCGTCAGCGTGGGGAGCATGACCAGCGGCATGAGCTAGCATTCAGCCATCTCATCTAACCATTTCGATGGTTTTGTCCAGCGTTATAGCAACGAATTTCTCTAAAAAAGCCGTTGACAGATTTTTTTATGCACATTCGGTGCATCCGTTCTGATCGTGTTCTGCACGCACCTTCCACTGCAGCATCAAAATCTAGTAACTAACTGATTTAAAAGGAATTACTGATACTGTGTAAAAACTCGTCGATCTGTGCGTAGCCCGCGTGAGCTGGGCGTTTGGTCGAGTCATCCAAGTTATGTGCACAGTGTTATCCACAGGTTTTGTGGATAACATCACGGACGCCAAAGATACCGGGGCTTCGCGACTGTCGGCGTGCCCTTACTCGGTAATTGCTACCGTTTTAAGAACCCTCACCCAGTGCGTCGTACCCAGTGTGGAGGAACAGGCGACGATCCTGTACAGACGCGATTGGCGCGCCCGCACTTTTGTTATAACGTATCGCGCCCAAATCGCGATGCGTCCTGCATTCGCGTGATGTCTACCGTCGCGAGTGCTCCATGTCCGCCTCTACCGCAACCTCACCTGCCTCGGCGCGTCTGCAATCTATCGATGCGCTACGTGGTCTGGTCATCCTGTTCATGCTGCTCGACCACGTTCGCGAAACCTTTCTGCTGCATCTGCAGGTCCCGGATCCGATGGATGTCGCGGTCACCGAACCTGCGCTGTTCTTCAGCAGGACGCTGGCCCATCTCTGCGCGCCGGTATTCATCCTGCTCACCGGTCTATCAGCGTTTCTGTACGGGGAGAAACATGCAGGGCGGGCGGCCGTTTCGAACTTTCTGCTCAAGCGCGGACTTTTTCTGGTGGTGCTGGAGTTCACCCTGGTCAACTTCGCCTGGACGTTCCAGGTCCCGCCGAGCGTGATTTACCTGCAGGTTATCTGGGCAATCGGTCTGAGCATGATTGCCCTGGCCGCATTGCTCTGGCTGCCGCGCGGACTGCTGGCGGCTCTGGGTCTGGCAATCATCGCGGGCCACAACCTGCTCGACCCGCTGCACTTCGCCAGCGACTCGCTGATGCATATTCCGTGGGCGGTCCTGCATGACCGTGGCTGGATCGATATTTCTGAAAGCCTGCGCCTACGCACTTCTTACCCGCTGCTGCCGTGGATCGGCGTAATCGCCATCGGCTACTTCATCGGTCCGTGGTTTGCCCGTGAAGCGGACCCGGTCGCGCGGCAGAGTCGGTTGCGCAGCTATGGCTTGGGTGCGCTGCTGGCCTTCGTGGGTCTGCGTCTGATCAACGGCTACGGTGAGCAGCCGTGGAATGCCGGCGAGACCGGGACGCACACCCTGATGAGCCTGCTCAACATCACCAAGTATCCGCCGTCGCTGCTGTTTCTCTGTCTGACGCTGGGAAGCGGCCTGCTACTGTTGTTGGCCTTCGAGCGCAACCAGACGCGCCGTTGGTTGCGACCACTATCAGTATTCGGGTCCGCACCGATGTTTTTCTACCTGCTGCACCTGTACGCACTCAAATTGCTCTATCTCGCCGCGGCGGCCATATGGGGGCTCAACCAGGGAGGTTATTTCGGCTTTGACGCCGTATGGCCGATCTGGCTTAGCACGCTCGTTCTGGCCGTAGCACTGTTTCCGGCGGTGCGTTGGTTTGCCGAGCTGAAGGCACGCCGACGGGACATTCAGTGGCTCAAGTACCTCTGAGCCGCACATGACGGGCTCGGAGAGCCTGACCGTTACGCCTAAGTTAGGGATGCTCAAGCCTGGCCGCGGAAGGCCTGGCGGTAGTGCTTCGGTGAAACCCCGAGAGCTTTGCTGAAATGCTGGCGCAGCGAGACCTGGGAGCCGAACCCGGCCAGCGAGGCAATGGCAGCGATAGGGTGGTCGGTGGTTTCCAGTAGCCGCTGGCTCAGGGCTAGCCGCTCGGTCAGTAGCCAGCCACTGACGGTTGTACCAGTGAACAGTCGAAAATGCCGGGTGAAGGTACGCCGGCTCATCATCGCCTTGTTTGCCAAGCTGTCCAACGTATGAGGTAGGTGCAGCGTTGCCCGTGTCCAATCCAGCAATTCGCCCAGGCGTGTGTCGCGGCGGTTTGCAGGCACGGGCTGTTCGATGAACTGCGCTTGGCCCCCTTGACGATGGGGCGACATGACCAGCCGCCGAGCGACCCGGTTGGCAATCTCCGCGCCCCAGTGCTTACGCAACAGATAGAGACAACAATCCAGCGCGGCAGCTGTGCCTGCGGACGTCAGCAGGCCGTGGTCATCCAGGTAGAGCACATCAGCGTTGACCTCAACCGAGGGAAATCGTGTTTTGAAATGCTCGACCGATGCCCAATGGGTCGTAGCGCAACGACCATCGAGCAAGCCGGTCGCGGCCAGCACATAAGCGCCCAGACAAAGCCCAACAAGCGTGGCGCCGCGGGCGTGGGCGGCCACCAGCGCATCGATCAGTGCGGCTGGCGGTGGCTCATCGGCGTGACGCCAGCTCGGCATGATCACCGTCTGCGCCTGCTCCAGCGCTTCCAGTCCGCAGTCGACCTGCAACGCAAACCCCGCTGTGGTGCGCAGGAGTCCTGGCTCGGCTGCGCACACCTCGACACAGTATTCCTGCTCTCGCGAGCCTTCCTCACCGAATACCAGGCACGGCACAGACAGGTGGAACGGGCTGATCTGGTCAAAGGCAATAACTGCGATTCGATGCGGCTGCATGATTGACCCTTGGCGTCAAAGAACGCAGAGATGGGAAAATTGGCCCGATCTTAGCGCAAGCCGTCATGCGGGCCACTCACGATACCAACCGAGCCGCGACACAATGGCGCTCCCCCTCCTCGAGCAAGGACATCTGACATGAGCCAGAAGCGTGCATTGATCGTGATAGACGTACAGAACGAATACGTCACAGGCAACCTGCGCATCGAATACCCGGACGTGCAGTTGTCGCTCGTCAATATTGCACGTGCTATGGATGGCGCGCGCGACGCAGGAATTCCTGTCGTGGTTGTGCAACACCTGGCACCGGCGAGCTCACCGCTGTTTGCCCGCGGCAGCCAGCAGGCCGAGTTGCACCCGACCGTTGCAGAGCGTCCAGTCGATTTTCGCATCGAAAAGTCCATGGCCAGCGCCCTGACCAATACCGACCTTGGCGGCTGGCTGCGTGAACGGCAGATCGACACCCTGACGGTGGTGGGCTACATGACCCACAACTGCGATGTTTCAACGACGCTCCAGGCACACCATGAAGGCTGGAAGGTGGAGCTGCTGCATGACGCCAGTGGCTCGTTGCCCTACGAGAATTCGGTGGGCGCAGCTAGCGCCGAGGAGATTCATCGCGCCTTCACTGTGGTGATGAACACCGGCTTCGCGGCAGTGGTAACCACGGACGAATGGCTACAGGCCGTGCGGGATGAGCAAGCGCTTTCACCCGACAATATCTACCTGTCCAATCAACGAGCCGTGCAGCGCTGAAGGATTGAGCAAAGCTCCGCCGAACCTGTCAGCCGGCCCGACGGCGGAGGCCCAGCCATAAAAGCACGCCACCGGTCGCCATGAAGCCGGGCGCCATCCAGACGAAGGTCTTCGCTTCCGATGCAAGACCAATCGCCAGGCAGGCAACTCCTGAAACAAGCAGAGGGATGGCGGGCGTGAGATAGGACATCTTGTGGCGTTGCATGGGCGGCTCCAGAGCACTGAGACGCCATTAACCAATACGAACCAATCGCTAGTCAACGAGCGTCAGGGATTCGAGCAAGGCGCGCATGTCTTGCCAGTGCGTGCCCTCCCAGAAGATCTTGTCGCACTCACTGCAGCCCAGGAAGCGCTCATGGCGCGCCTGTACGCGCGGCGGGACGCGGTCGAGTATCGCCTGCCTGTCCACTTCATGCAGTCGCACATTGCAGCTCAAACACAAGCTGAAGGGTCGGGCATGGCTGGCCAGATCGAGCCGATGATAGAGCTCGCGCAGCTGACCTTGTGGTTTGAGCGCATGCACATAACAGCCGTGCAACACCACCCGATGCATCAGCAGTGCGCGGTCGCGGGTCAGCAGGACACGCCGTTCACGGTTGGCCAGCTCTGCCATGGCCGCATCTTCGAAGTGGTTGTCGTACAGCGTGTCGAACCCGGCCATACGCAGCAGTCGCGCCAGACCGCCGAGGTGGGCATCCGCCACAAAACGCGGCGAGCCGGACGGCAAAGGTTGAGCGGTGGCTAAAGCACTGACGTCCAGCTTTTCGAACTTGGGATATACGGCAATGCGGTCACCGTTTTCGATGGGCCAATCAAGGCCAGCTGGCGCGCCGTTCACTAGGACCAACGCCACCTCGGTATGGGGTACGCTGAGAGTTTCGATCATGTGCTTGGTGGTGGCAGACGCCGCGCAGGCACACTGAAATGCTTGCCCACGGCGGTCGACCGGGAGGAATGCGTTCAACCTGGCATAGAAGCGAAACGTTGCATTGGTCATGGTGTCTGGCAACGCCAAGCGAGCCTGCTGTACTACGCACGCGCAGCGCGCTCACTCCCGAAGATTGCGATAGGTCAGATCAGCTTATACCCGATCATCGCCAGCATGACTGCCAGACAAGGCCGCAGTACTGCTTCAGGCACTCGGCCGGCCAGGTTGCTGCCCAGGTAGATGCCCGGCAACGACCCCATCAGCAAGTAGGTCAGGATGGTCCAGTCCATGTTGCCCATGCTGGCGTGGCCCAGCCCGGCTACCAAGGTCAAAGGCACCGCGTGGGCGATCTCGGTGCCCACCAGTCGGCGAGTGGCCAGCAAAGGGTAAAGGAAGAACAGCGCCACGGTGCCCAACGCGCCAGCTCCGATGGAGGTCAGCGTCACCATGGCGCCGAGCACCACGCCCACCACCACGGTCAGGATGTTGAGGCCACGCGGCGAGAGCCGTGGGGTTGGACCTGAGAGACGCGCCGCAAAGGACATCAGGCGTTTCTTGAACAGCACTGCCAGCGCCGTGAGCACCAGTACCACACCCAATGACTGTTTGATCACAGCATTGAGCACTTCCTGGTCGCCGTGCAGGCCCTTGAGTAGCCAGAGCATCAACGCTGCCGCCGGAACACTGCCCAACGCCAGCCAGCCGGTCAGGCGCCAGTCGATGTTTCGATGCTTCTGATGGACCCAGACGCCCCCTGCTTTGGTGATCGCGGCATAGAGCAAATCAGTACCAACAGCCGCAGCCGGATTTACGCCGAACCACAACAGGATCGGCGTCATCAGCGAGCCGCCGCCAACGCCGGTCATACCGACGATAAAGCCAACCAGCAGGCCGGCCACAATGAAGCCGATTACACCGAATTCCATCACGTGCTGTCCGATTAAGGCCCGCGGGGGCCGTGTCAAAGGCCAGCAGCATAACGGTCCGAACTAGCAATCCTTAATATAAGTTGGTGCTTTCTTAGTAGCTAAAAGATATATGCACAGCACCGCTGCGGTTGGCGCCGGTTTCTCCTGCAGCACCCAGCCGCCATACTGACGTTACAAAAATGCACGAGCATCCTCATGGATCTGATCTTCCTCGGTACCTCTTCCGGCACGCCGACCAAGTCCCGCAATGTCAGCGGTGTAGCCCTACTGGAAGATCAGGGCAAGGGCTGGTATCTGATCGACTGTGGCGAGGCCACCCAGCATCAACTGCTGCACACACCACTGACGCTTCACGGCCTGCGCGCAGTGTTCATCACCCATGTGCACGGCGATCACTGCTACGGTTTACCGGGCCTGCTCGCCAGTGCCGGAATGGCGCGGCGGCAGGAACCACTGGAGATCATCGCTCCGAAGGCAATCGAAGACTGGATCAGGGCAACGCTGGAAATGAGCCAGAGCTGGTTGCCCTATGAACTGCAATTTCATGCCACCGAGGCGCTCGATGGCTGGTCCAGTTCCCAAATGCGGGTCGAGGCTACCGCTCTTTCACATCGCGTCCCGAGCTGGGGATACAGCTTTACCGAAACCCGCCCGGACCCGAGCCTCGATATCGACAAGCTCGACCGCGACGGCATCCCGCGCGGCCCACTCTGGGGCGAGCTGATGCATGGCCGCGAGGTCGCGTACGAGGGCCGTACGCTGCTCAGCGAGGACTATCTCCTCTTCAACCGTGCACCGCGTCGTGTGGTTATCGCAGGCGATAACGACCGGCCCGAACTGCTCCGCGACGCCTGCCAAGGCGCGCAACTACTGGTTCACGAAGCCACCTACACCCAGGCGATTGCCGAAGCTGGTAAAGCTGATTTTGGCCATAGCACAGCCGCGCAGGTCGCCACTTTCGCAGCGTCGGTAAAGCTGCCGCATCTGGTGCTGACGCATTTCAGTGCACGGTATCAAGGCGCTCCGAGTCGAGGCTTATCGATTGAGGACATTCGGCAGGAAGCCGCAGGGCATTTTGGCGCGAACCTGATATTAGCTGAGGATTTCCTGCGAATTAGGCTAGACAAGCATGGTCAGCTGCAACGGGTGGCAGGTACGACCAGGACGCGTGCGAAGCACCCCTGAGCCTGCAACCTGCGTTTAGCCTGAAAGAACCGCCACCGAGAACAGCAGATGCAAGATTGCTGAATGATAACTTTTATCATTTACATTCAGTTTACATATCGCTATTGTCGCCTCCTCTTTCACTGGAGATGACACCGTGCCATCAAACGCAACCCGTCTATTGCCATTGCTCAGCCTGCTCGCCGCTCCGGCCGTGTATGCACAATCCGCCTCCCCGCTTGAGCTTCCCGCTACCGCAGTAACAGGTGCCCGCGAAGAAGCAAGCTATAAGCCGGAAGCGAGCACGACTGCTCTGAAGATCGACGCTCCGCTGCGCGACATTCCGCAGTCGGTCAACGTAGTGCCGCAAAGCGTGCTCAGGGATCAGGGCGCCGATTCTCTGGAAGACGCGCTGAAGAATGTTCCGGGCATCGGCCTGAGCAACGGCGACGGGCAACGCGACCAGGTCACTATCCGGGGCTTCAGTGCGATTGGCGACCAGTACATCGATGGCATCCGCGATGACGCGCTTTACTACCGGGACATGTCGAATATCGAGCGCGTGGAAGTACTCAAGGGCCCGGCCGCTGTGCTCTACGGTCGCGGCTCCTCCGGTGGCCTGATCAACAGCGTGACGAAGAAGCCGACCTTCTCGCCAGAGCAGGAAGTGGGCGTCAGCTTCGACAGCGAAGGAAAGCGGCGCACACAATTCGATGCTGGCTGGGCGGATCAAGAACAGCAAAACAAGGCATTTCGGGTGACCGGCGCGCTGGAAGACAGCGACACCTTCCGCGAGGATGCCTTTCTGGAACGCAAGGCCCTGGCGCCATCGGCCTATTTCCGCCTTTCCGATGACCTCGAAATCAACCTCGGCGCGTCGTATCTGTATGACAAACGTCTGATCGACTTCGGTATTCCCGCACTCAACGGCCGCCCCGTCGATGTGGACCGCGACAAGCGCTTCGGTTCTGCCGATGCGAGCCAGGACTACACCCGCAGCGAAGTGTTCTCGCTGACAGCGGGCATCGACTACCGAATCAATGACGCCTTCACGTTGAGCAATACCAGCCGCTACTACCACTACGATCTGGACCGTAACAACACCCTGGCACACACCGATGTCAACCGCTTCGTTACTGCTCCGGACGGCAGCCTGCTGGTCAAGCTCAAGCGTGGCAACGTCCAGCGTAAGGAAGATGGCTGGTTCAACCAGACCGAGCTCAAGCAGAACGCGGTCTTTGCCGGAATGAGCCATCAATTGCTCTACGGCGTTGAGTTTGGCCGCCAGGAAAAGGACCAGCAGTTCTACAACCAGAACGACATCGCGCGGGTGCCCGTGTATGGCGATACGCTGCTGCCGGTGCCTTCCCAGGCCAATCAGAAGACGGGGGACGGCCTCAATACTCAGGAAACCACGGGCCTCTACGTCCAGGACCTGATCGAACTGTCGCCACACTGGAAAGCGCTGCTGGGCGTGCGCTACGACGAGTTCGACCAGTCCTTCCGCAATGACCTCGATAACAAGGCCGAACTGGAACGCACCGATTACACGCTTAGCCCGCGCGCGGGTCTGGTCTGGCAGCCGGATGACATGCAGTCCTACTACCTGTCGGTCAGCCGTTCCTATCAGCCGTCGGGCGAGATGTTCCAGGTCAGCACGACCAACGTTGAGCTGGACCCGGAGGAAACCACGAACTACGAGATCGGCGCCAAATGGAACCTGTTGCAGGATCGGCTCACGCTGACCGCCGCGGTATTCCGTCTCGAACGTACCCAGATCAAAACTACCGACCCGGTCAATCCGGCCAAACTGGTACTGGCGGGTGAGCAGCGTACCGACGGCTTCGAAGCCACCTTCATGGGTCAGGTCTCGGACAACTGGCAGCTGTATGGTGGCTACGCCTTCCTGGATGCCGAAATCACCAAGTCGAACAGCGAGACCAACGGTGTCGACAACGAAGGTCAGGTCCCGACGCTCACGCCACGCCACAGCGCCAACCTGTGGGCAGTGCGCTCACTCGATACCCACTGGCGCGTTGGCTTGGGCGCCAACTACGTCGGCAGCCGATACACCGCGCTGGACAACGATACCGAGCTACCAGGCTACACCACCGTCGACGCGGCGCTGTTCTATCAGCAACCCAAGTGGGATGCGGCATTGCGGCTGTTCAACGTGTTCGACAAGGAGTACTACGCCTCGGCCCACGGCTCAGTCGACCTGATCACCCCCGGCGCGCCGCGCACTCTAGAGCTGAGCGCCAACTACCGGTTCTAAATGATTTCGAGTAGCTGAAATTAACGAGGCGCTTATCGATAAGCGCCTCGTTTCATTTAATCGCCTGTATTACCGCCGGCCCTACCCAGCCAGCTCACGACGGCGATTCTGAAGAACAACCGAAGCTGTAACACTCAGCAGTCAAGCCTCCACCTGACTCCACTGCTTGTTCAATCGTTTGTCCGACACCGCCATCTTCGTCCCCAGCTGCTGCGCCCAGAGCGATACGCGGTATTCCTCGAGCATCCAGCGGTAAGCCGTCAGTTCGGGGTCGCGTTTGCCTTCCTGCTGGTGCTTCTTCAGTCGCGCCTGGTACTGCTCCCAGTAACCGGCCAATTCGCCGGACCACACGCGGTCACGCTGAAGCTGAGCGCCGATCTTCTCGAAGCGTTGCTCGACAGCCTTGAGGTAGCGTGGATATTCCTTCAACCACTCACCCGGTGTTTCGCGCACGAAGCCCGGATAGACCAGATTGGCCAGCTGCGCCTTGATGTCGTTCAACGCCACCGCCTGAGCCAAGTCGATCTTGCCTTTGAAGCGCTTCTGCAGCCCGTGCCAGAGCTTGAGAATGTCCAGTGTCAGGCGCGCCAGTCGTTCGGCATGCGGCGCCCAGTCACCGCGCTTGCGCTCGGCCAGTGACGCCAGCGCAGCGCCATCGCGGGGCAGCTGGGCTTCGCCGTCGAGGATGCAGCTATCGAGGCTGGCCAGCAGGATGTCCTCGACCAGTGCATCGATTTTGCCCATGTCGCGATAGAGCAGCGCCAGCTCGGTGAGGCCTGGCAGTTTGTTGCGCAGGTACTTCGCCGGCTCGGCCAGTTGTTGCAGCAACAAACGCTGCAGAGCGCGGCGATGCTGATAATCGGCCTCGGCCTGGGTCGGGAAACGGCCTTCCTTGACCACTCCACCCTCCTCGACCAGTGCGGGATAGACGGTCATCGACAAGCCGGCCATCTTCGCCTGAGCCTTCTCGGCCACCTGAGCGAACCCTTTGGCCTCGACCGGTTTCTGTTCGGCCTTCTGCTGCGGCGGCACCAATGCGGCCTGGCTGGCTTCGCTGAAGCGTGCCGTCAGTTCGGCCAGATCACGGCCTTCTCCGAGGAACTTCCCACGGGCGTCGACCACCTCGATGTTCATCTTCAGATGGCTTTCGAGCCCCACGGCCGCTTCCGCCCAGGCATCGTCCGACACCCGGGCACCGGTCATGCGCAGCAGCTCGCGGCCCAGCGCATCCGGCAGTGCGCCGTCAGCGAAGGTGATTTTCGAGAGCGCGGCCTTTACGAAGTCCGGCACCGGGACGAAGTTCTTACGGATCGCCTTGGGCAAGTTGCGCACCAGTGCCACGGCCTTGGCCTCGATCAACCCCGGCACCAGCCAGTCGAGCCGCTCGGCACGCAGTTGCGGCAGCAGCGGCGCAGGCACACGCAGCGTCACGCCATCGCGCGGGTGGCTGGGTTCGAAGTGGTACTCCAGCGGCAGCTGCAGTTCGCCAATACGCAGATGGTCCGGGTACTGCGCCGCGGTGACTTCGCTGGCGTCACGCGCCAGGACATCCTCATCGCACATGACCAAGAGCTGCGGGTTCTTCTGACTTTCACGCTTGTACCAGGTCTCGAAGCTCGCGGTCTGGTAGATGTCTTGCGGCACGCGCGCGTCGTAATAGGCGAATAGCGTGTCCTCGTCGGCAATGATGTCGCGGCGACGGGCCTTGGCTTCCAGCTCGTCAAACAGCTCCAGCAGCTCGCGATTGGCGGTGAGCGCCTTGGCGCGGCTGTGCATCTCGCCGCGCACCAATCCCTCTCGGATGAACAGTTCACGCGCAGCGGCCGGATCGATGGGACCGAAATGCACCGGCCGCCGCGCCACGACGATCATGCCGTACAGGGTGACCTGCTCGAAGGCGACCACCTGCCCGCGTTTCTTCTCCCAGTGCGGCTCGAAGTGGTTGGTCTTGGTCAGGTGCTTGGCCAGCGGCTCGATCCAGTCGGGCTCGATCTTGGCGACCATGCGCGCGAACAGCTTGGTGGTTTCGACCAGCTCGGCCGCCATGATCCAGTTGGGCTTCTTGCGACCGATGACGCTGGACGGATGCACCCAGAAACGTCGCTGGCGCGCGCCGAGGAAGTCGCCCTCCTCGGTCTTGTGCCCGACCTGGCTGAGCAGCCCGGACAGAATCGCCTTGTGCACCGCCGCATAGCTTTTGGCTTTCTGCGCGGCCTCGCTGGCTTCGGCTTGTTGGGCCAGCTTGACGTTGACCTTTTTGTCCTTTGTCAGAGCGGGCCTATCGGACGAAGAGGCTTCGCCGTCTTCCACCCTACTGAGATCCGCAGCTTGAGCGGACTTCGCATTGCGAGACTCGGCGTGCTGGCGATCCTGACGCTGCGATACCCGCTCATCCGCAGGCTGGCTGCCACGGTTCTGCGCGCTATCGTTGAGCTTCAGCTCCCGAACGATCAGCGTCAGCTGGCGATGCGCATCCCGCCACTCGCGAAGCCGCAGATAGTTGAGGAAGTTCTTCCGACACCAGGTGCGCAACGGGTTGGAACCGAGCGCCTGGCGCTGCTCCTCGAAACCGCGCCAGAGATTGATCAGCGCCGCGAAATCCGAGTCCGGATCCTTCCACTGCGCGTGGGCCTGGTCGGCCTGCTGCTGTCGATCAGCCGGGCGCTCGCGCACGTCCTGCACCGACAGCGCGCTGGCGACGATCAGCACCTCGGCCATGCTGCCCATCTTCGCCGCTTCCAGCAGCATACGCCCGAGCCGTGGGTCGATGGGCAGGCGCGCTAGCTGCCGGCCCAAGGGGGTCAGCTGGTTCTCGCGATTGACCGCCGACAGCTCCTGCAACAGGTTGAAGCCATCGCTGATGGCTTTGCCGTCCGGCGGCTCGATAAAGGGGAAATCCTCGATCTGGCCGAGGCGCAGATGAAGCATCTGCAGAATGACGGCCGCAAGGTTGGTGCGCAGAATCTCCGGATCGGTGAATTCCGGCCGGCTGAGAAAATCCTCCTCACCGTACAACCGGATGCAGATCCCCGGCTCGACCCGCCCGCATCGCCCCTTGCGCTGGTTGGCGCTGGCCTGAGACACCGCCTCGATCGGTAGCCGCTGCACCTTGGCGCGGTAGCTGTAGCGACTGATGCGCGCCGTACCCGAATCGATCACGTAGCGGATGCCTGGCACGGTCAACGAGGTTTCCGCAACGTTGGTCGCCAGCACGATTTTGCGGCCGGCAGCGGGCCGGAAAATCTTCTGCTGCTCGGCGGGCGTCAGCCGTGCATACAGCGGCAGCACCTCGGTGAATTTCAGATTGGCCTTGCGTAGAACCTCCGCCGCATCGCGAATCTCCCTCTCACCTGGCAGGAACACCAGCACGTCGCCGGGGCGCTTGCCGATGCTGCGCTCGTGGGCATCAATCTCGTCCAGCGCCGCCAGAATGCCTTGGTCGACGGTGAGGTCATCCTCAACGCGGTTGCCGTCCTCATCGGTCTCGGCGGCCAGCGGGCGATACCAGGTGTCGACCGGAAAGGTGCGTCCCGAGACTTCAACGATTGGCGCACCATTGAAATGCTCGGAGAAGCGCTCAAGGTCGATGGTCGCCGAGGTGATGATCACCTTCAGGTCCGGCCGCCGCGGTAGCAGCGTGTTCAGGTAGCCGAGCAGGAAATCGATGTTGAGGCTGCGTTCATGGGCCTCGTCGACGATGATCGTGTCGTAACGCTCGAGGAAACGGTCGTGCTGAGTTTCGGCCAACAGGATGCCGTCGGTCATCAGCTTGATCAGCGAGCTGTCCTTGCTCTGATCCTCGAAGCGCACCTGATAACCCACCAGCTCACCCAGCGGCGTGCCGATCTCCTCGGCAACCCGTGTGGCAACGCTGCGCGCAGCCAACCGACGCGGTTGAGTATGGCCGATCAGGCCATGCACACCCCGTCCGATCTCCAGACAGATCTTCGGCAGCTGGGTGGTCTTGCCTGAGCCGGTTTCACCCGCAATCACCAGCACCTGATGCTTTTCCAGCGCGGCCTTGATCTCGTCACGCTTGGCCGCGATCGGCAGGCTGTCGTCGTAGCGCATGACCGGCACACTCTGGCGCCGCGCCTCGACCTTGGCCGCTGAAGCTTGAAAGCGCTCAAGCCACTGAGCGAGGCGTTCCTCGTCAATCGGGGCGGCACCGGCTTTTTTGCGCAAGTCGTGCAGCTGACGACGCAAGCGATGACGGTCGGCGTACATCGCCTGATCGAGGTTTTTCAGGAGTTGTTCTGAAGCAGGCGTTGCGTCGGTCATGGACTGCCGTAAGCGATTTCGTGATGGGCGCGATTGTCGCAGATTTGCCCGGCTGGCCGTAAGGAAAGGGATTGGCGGAAGGACCGCGCCGGCGAACCGGCGCGGTGTTCAGACGATCAGCGGATCCAATGACCCCAGCGTGACTTCTCCTGTACCTGCTGGATGCGCATGGCACCGATGCTCTGCTCGGCCGCCGCCGCTATCTCGTCGTCGATCATCTTGGTCGACAGGGACAGCCAACTGGTCGCGAAGGCCAACGCATCGCCGTGCAGCTCCAGCGCCTCGGTGGAGAGGTTGCTGAGGTCGTCGCATTCGTTGTGGTAACACGGATCGTACGCTTGTCCGGCCGCACCTCCGTAACGCTGCGCCTGCTCCTGGGTCTTGATGTCTTCAGCGCCGGTAAACAGCCCGCCAAAGGCGATACCGTCTTCGAAGAACTGCGCATAGTCGGAGCGGAAGTCGATCTCGGTGCCCTCTGACTGCGCGTTGCGCAGCTGGAAGTACGAGCGGAACAGGCGCTCGATTGCACCCGAGCCGGGCGGGCCTTGCAAGCCGAAATCAGACCCGTCGCCGTCATAGATAAAGTTCGCGTAATTCGGCGAACCAATCATGTCGACGTTCAGATAGGCCTTGATCTGCTCCTTCTCCTCCTCCGGCAATTGGTTGACGTAGTAAGTCGAGCCGACCAGCCCCGACTCCTCTGCACCCCACCAGGCAAAGCGCACCTTGTTCAGCGGGTAGGCTCTGCTCATCAGCGTTGCCATTTCCAATAGCGCGGCGCTACCGGAGCCGTTGTCGTTGATCCCTGGCCCTTCGAACACCGAATCCAGGTGTGCGCCGACCATGATCACATTGTCAGGATTGCCCCGACGGGTCTCAGCTAGCACGTTGTAGGTTTCGGTCCGTTCGCGCACCACGTCGACGTTCATGCTCAGCTGCAGACCATCGGTCCCGGCCCAGGTCACACCATTTCCATAGGTGGAGAACAGCACCGGGATGCCGCCCTCATAGTCCTCACCCAGTGTGGCAACCAAAAGCCCCTTTCGGTCCTCGGTATCGCCCTGATTGAAGATGATCGCACCCGCTGCCCCGGCCGCAGCGGCATTGGTCGCCTTCTGACCAAACGCGCAAGCGCCGCGTTGCATCAGTGCAATGGCGCCAGCTGGGAAGCCTGCAAAGTCTTCCGGTTCACATCCGCTGGTAGAGGTATTACCGAGGCCGAGGGAAAGGTCCACCGGAACGACCGGCGCGGTTACGGTCCCGGGGTCGGTCTGATCGGCATAGGTGAAGTCTTCCTCCCAGGTGTACTGCACAGCCTGCGGCGCGACCGCAGCGAGTGAGCCTGGCCCCTCGGGGTAGAACGCGAGGAAGGGGAAGGTCTGCACCCGTACCCGGTAACCGGCGCGCTCGAGCGTGGTGCGTACGTAATCGACCGATGCCTGATAACCAGGCTGACCGGACGCGCGATTGTCATTGTTCAGGGAGGCGATGTCCTGCAGCTGCTGCAGGTGCGTCATGACGTTACTCGCCTGCATACAGCGAGGCAGCCCGAGCGGCGTTCCTACCAGCAGCGGCGAGCGGCAGACCCGTGAGTCGGGCTTGCCAGGGCTCCAGTAATCATCAAACGCAGCGATGTCCGAGGTGGGCGCGGCGAGTGCCGCGGTGGAAGCCAGTAAAGCGAAAGAAGCAACTACCCGACGTGCATTGTTTTTCTTTTGCATGGGTAACTCATCCTTGCAACGAGATTGATGGGCAGGCCGCAAAATGGCATGCGCCATCGTCCCCTACGGCATTAAGTGGACGCGGCCATAGGGGACTAGACCGGGACGCTTATATCCCGGTTCTTACTCTCGCGCCGGACGGCGCTACCTTCTGTCGCCTCGCTTGAACCTGTCTCGTCTGGGCCATGCGCAGGCCATGCCTACGGGTCTCAGCGCAGCCGGCGCGGAATCATTTGCCTGCTGCGCTTAAACGCGGAACTGTCCAACCAGTCCCTGCAGGCGTCCTCCAAGACCATCGAGCTCCCGTGCGGTCTGAGCACCTTCGGCCGCGTCGCTGGCAACACCGTCCACCGCATCGGCGATGTGGTGCACGCTGCGGTTGATCTCTTCAGCCACCGCGGTCTGTTCTTCCGCGGCACTGGCGATTTGGGCGTTCATCGAGTTGATGGTACCGATCAGCGCGGCGATGGCGTCCAGTGATTCGCCGGCCTGGTTGGCTTGCACTTGCGTTGTCTCGCCCTTCTCACTGGCGCGCCGCATGGTGCCTACGGTGTGCGAAGTTGCGCTCTGCAGGCGGTCAATCATGTTTTGAATTTCACCGGTGCTCTGCTGGGTGCGGCTGGCGAGGGCCCGCACTTCGTCTGCAACCACGGCGAAACCTCGACCGGCTTCCCCGGCACGGGCCGCTTCGATCGCCGCGTTCAGCGCCAGCAGGTTGGTCTGCTCGGCAATCGCACGGATTACATCCAGCACACCGACGATGCCCTCGACGTCCCGCTGGAGCCCCTCCAATGAAGAACCACTGTCCCGCAGCTCGCCCACCAGCTCGTGAATCTGTTCAATGCTGCGGTCGACCACCTGCTTGGCAGCCAGGCCTTGCTGGTCGGTTTCCTGCGCAGCTTCTGCCGCCCGCTGCGCGCTCATCGCTACTTCGTGTGCCGCAGCCGACATTTCGTTGATCGCCGTGGCTACCTGGTCGGTCTCATGCCGCTGGTCTGCCATCGCTTGTTCCGAGCGCTGCGCCTGGCTGGCCACCGCGCCAACCAGCCCGGTCAGCTGAGTAGTGGTGCCAGCAACCTGCTGAACCAGGGTATGGATCTTTTCTACGAAACGATTGAAGGAGCCGGCCAGCTCGCCCAGCTCGTCGCGGCTCGTGATGGGCAAGCGATGGGTTAGATCGCCGTCTCCGGCGGCCATATCGTCCAGCTTGGTCTTGATCAGCAACAGAGGACGCAGCAGTGCGTTGCTCATGAACACCGCCAAGACTGCAATCAGTGCCAACAACGCTGCGGAAGAACCCAGCATAATGCCGACTAGCGCATCGATGCGCTGCTGGAACTCGGCACGCGCAGCTTGCACATCTCGTTCTACACCGTCGAGGTTCAAAGAGGTACCGAAGACCAGCTTCCATTTCGGCAGGTAATCGGCGTAGCCGATCTTCGGCACCACCGTACTGCTGCCTCCAAGCACAAAGCTGTAATCCACATAGTACGTACCGTTCTGCCCAGCCTCGACCAATTCGCGGATGGCATATACACCGTTGGGATCACGGAAGTCATAAAAGCTTTGGCCAATCTTGTCTCGGGTATTGCCCTGCAAGATCCGCACGGCTTGGCTGTCATAACCCCAGAAATAACCGTCTTTACCATAGGACAGTTGCTCTAGAACGGCCACTGCCCTGTCGCGCGCCTCTAGATCGCCGTCGGCGGAGGCATCATATATAGGCTTCAACGCATTACGGGCCAGCTGGACATAATGTTGCAACTCGGCGCGCCGGTCATTGATCAAGCTCTGGCGGGTCTGTTGTTCCTGCTGTTCAGCGAGACTACGTAATTCGTGGACTGCGAGGCCGCTGAACAGCATGGCCAGAAGAAGAATCGGCCCAAGTGCAAGCAGTAGCAACTTCACACGCAGGCGCAAATTAGAAAGCATTTTTTGGTCACCAAGTCAGTCGAAAACATAAATCGCCGTGTTTAAGGCGTCAATTTATCGTTACGACCACTTTCGGCTTGAGCTTAAATTTCTTGACTCCTTTTTTGTTACGGACCGTAAACGTGGAAGCTTTACCCCCAGGCAAAGCAGGGTGGTCTCGACGGCAATTAAACGCGGAACTGTCCAACCAGTCCCTGCAGGCGTCCGCCTAGGCCATCGAGCTCACGTGCGGTCTGAGCACCTTCGGCCGCGTCGCTGGCAACACCGTCCACCGCATCGGCGATGTGGTGCACGCTGCGGTTGATCTCTTCAGCCACCGCGGTCTGTTCTTCCGCGGCACTGGCGATTTGGGCGTTCATCGAGTTGATGGTGCCGATCAGCGCGGCGATGGCATCCAGTGATTCGCCGGCTTGGTTGGCTTGCGCCTGCGTTGCCTCGCCCTTCTCACTGGCGCGTCGCATGGTGCCTACGGTGTGCGAAGTTGCGCTCTGCAGACGGTCGATCATGCTCTGGATTTCACCGGTGCTCTGCTGGGTGCGGCTGGCGAGGGCCCGCACTTCGTCTGCGACCACGGCGAAACCTCGCCCGGCTTCCCCGGCGCGGGCCGCTTCGATCGCCGCGTTCAGCGCCAGCAGGTTGGTTTGCTCGGCAATCGCACGAATTACATCCAGCACACCGACGATGCCCTCGACGTCCCGCTGGAGCCCCTCCAATGAAGAACCACTGTCCCGCAGCTCGCCCGCCAGCTCGTGAATCTGTTCAATGCTGCGGTCGACCACCTGCTTGGCAGCCAGGCCTTGCTGGTCGGTTTCCTGCGCAGCTTCTGCCGCCCGCTGCGCGCTCATCGCTACTTCGTGTGCCGCAGCCGACATTTCGTTGATCGCCGTGGCTACCTGGTCGGTCTCATGCCGCTGGTCTGCCATCGCTTGTTCCGAGCGCTGCGCCTGGCTGGCCACCGCGCCAACCAGCCCGGTCAGCTGAGTAGTGGTGCCAGCAACCTGCTGAACCAGGGTATGGATCTTTTCTACGAAACGATTGAAGGACCCGGCCAGCTCGCCCAACTCGTCGCGGCTCGTGATGGGCAAACGATGGGTTAGATCGCCGTCTCCGGCGGCCATATCATCCAGATTGCGCTTGACCAACAGCAGAGGCCTCAAAATGGCATTGCTCAGGAACACCGCCAGCCCGGCAATCAACACCAGCAGTGCGGCAGCTGAGCCCAGCATGATGGTCGTCATGCGATCAATGCGTTGTTGGAAAGCCATGCGCGCCGCCTGCACGTCCCGCTCGACACCATCGAGGTTCAACGAGGTCCCGAACGCCAGGTTCCATTTCGGCAGGTATTCGGCATAGCCGATCTTTGGCACTACGGCCTTGCTATCTGGCATCTCAAAGCTGTAGTCGACGAAATGAGAGCCATCCTGAGCAGCCTTGACCAGCTCGCGAATCGCAAAGACGCCGCTGGGGTCCTTGTAACTAGCAAAGCTCTGACCGATCTTTTCGCGAGTATCGCCTTGGAAAACCCTCACTGACTGATCGTCATAGCCCCAGAAATAGCCCTCGGTGCCATATGAAAGTCGTTCGAGAAGCCTGACTGCTTCGGCTCTCGCCGCCATGTTCCCGTCGGCAGATCGGTCGTAGAGCGCACCAATGGCGTTGCGCGCCACTTCGACATAATGCTTGAGTTCGGCGCGACGATCTCGCGTCAGGCTTTCACGGACGTTGCTCTCCTGCTGCCGTGCCAGGTCGCGTAATTCGTAGACGGCGATGCCGCTTAGCATCACGGCCAGCACCAGCGTCGGCACCACTCCCAACAGCAGCAGCTTCACTCGTAATCGAAGATTGGCAATCATGCGCTTTGACCCCACTTTTCACATGGATTAATACCGTCATTGTGACAAGGAGTAAGCGAGGCAGACAGCAGCCAAAGGTCGCATGTAAATGAGTTAGCAAAGCCGTTTGTTACGTTGACCGGTGGCCGTATAGAAACGCAAAAGCCCCGTCAGAGCGGGGCTTTTGCGTACCAGTAACGGTTATTTCTTTCCGAGTTTTCTGAGCTCTTCGTCGCGAAGTTCTCGGCGCAGGATCTTGCCAACGTTGGTAGTCGGCAGACTGTCACGGAACTCGACGGTCTTGGGTCGTTTGTAACCGGTGACGTTGTCGTGCATGTGCTGCATGACCTGTTCCTTGGTCAGGCTTTCGCCCGGTTTGACCACAACAAACAGCTTGATCGCCTCGCCCGATTTCTCATCCGGCACCCCGATGGCCGCGCACTGCAGCACGCCTGGCAGGGTTGCGAGCACGTCTTCAAGTTCATTGGGATAGACGTTGAAACCGGAGACCAGAATCATGTCCTTCTTGCGATCGACGATGCGCATGTAGCCGTCGTCCTGGATGATGCCGATGTCGCCGGTCTTCAACCAACCCTCAGCGTCCAGGATTTCATCGGTGGCTTCCTGGCGCTGCCAGTAGCCCTTCATGACCTGAGGTCCTTTGACGCAGAGCTCGCCGATAGCGCCCATGGGCAGGTCGTTGCCCTCGTCGTCGATGACTTTGCACAATGTCGATGGCATCGGAATGCCAATGGTGCCGATCTGGATGCCACCGAACGGGTTGACCGAGACCACTGGGCTGGTTTCGGTCATACCAAAACCTTCACAGATTTCGCAACCGGTGACCTGCTGCCAACGCTCGGCCGCGGCTAATTGCAGTGCCATACCGCCGGAGAAGGTAGCTTTCAGCGAAGAGAAATCGAGCTTGCGGAAGTCTTCGTTGTTGCACAGGGCGACAAACAAGGTATTCAGCCCGACGAAACCGGTGAAGCGGTATTTGCCCAGGTCCTTGACGAAGGTCGGCAAGTCGCGCGGGTTGGTGATCAGCACGTTGTGTGCACCGATCAGCATCATGGTCATGCAGTGAAAGGTGAACGCATAGATGTGGTAAAGCGGCAGCGGCGCGACCATCGTTTCGCAGCCGTTGCCCAGCTCCGAGCCCATCAGGGCGCGACACTGCAGCATGTTGGCGACAATGTTGCGGTGGGTCAGCATCGCACCCTTGGCCACGCCTGTAGTACCGCCGGTATATTGCAGAACCGCCACTTCATCACTGGCCGGATTGGCTTCGCGTGCCACCTTGCCACGGCCCAGCGCAATGGCGTCGGTAAACTTGACCGCTTTCGGCAAGTTGTAAGCCGGCACCATTTTCTTCACATGCTTGACCACGGCGTTAACCAGCATGCGCTTGACGGTTGGCAGCATATCGCCAACCTCAGTCACTACGAC
The DNA here is from genome assembly GCF_902506445.1 of Pseudomonas sp. 9Ag. Taxonomy (NCBI): domain Bacteria; kingdom Pseudomonadati; phylum Pseudomonadota; class Gammaproteobacteria; order Pseudomonadales; family Pseudomonadaceae; genus Pseudomonas; species Pseudomonas sp. 9Ag. Next base: position 982,185 of record NZ_LR733836.1, on the reverse strand, counting down.
GTGCCGGATGCCTGTCTTCGGCAGCACTTCTTCCGCCAGGTGAGCCATATTGGCGAGGCAGACCAGCCCCTTGGCGCCGGAATCGTTGAACTGGTGCTCCATCTCGCGCGATGTGTAGAGCGGGTTGGTATTGACCACCACAAGCCCAGCGCGCATGGCGCCAAACACGACGATAGGATACTGAATGACGTTAGGCAGCTGGACCGCGATGCGATCACCTGGCTGCAGATCGGTGTTCTGCTGAAGATAGGCAGCAAACTCACCGGACAGTTTGTATAGCTCACCGTAGGTCAGGGTCTTGCCGAGATTACTGAAGGCAGGCTTGTCTGCGAATTGCTCACAGGACTGTTTGAGCACAGCCTGAATGTTCTGGTACTCATCGGGATTGATCTCACTGTTGACCCCGACAGGATACTTATCCTTCCAGAAGTTATCGGTCATGTAACCCCACTCCTAAGCGACAGCTTTACTGCATATAGCAGCTGTTTTGTTGTGTTTTGTTAATTTTTGTACGGAACTTCCGGCCAAAAAGTGGATTCGAGGTTAGCAGTTTTGGAACTGGCCGAACAGTGTCCAGCCAGAGCAAAAAGGGCACAAAGTGACCGATCAGGATTTACCGGTCACTTCGAGAGCAATCTCAGGGATCGCTGAGATCAGGCCTGATCGCGCAATTCCCGGCGCAGAATCTTGCCCACCGGAGTCATTGGCAGCGAGTCGCGGAATACTATTTGGCGAGGCACCTTGTATCCCGTGAAATTCTCTCTGCAATAAGCCTTCAACTCATCTACGGTCAGGCTGGGATCGCTGCGCACGGCGAACAGTTTCACGGCTTCGCCGGACTTTTCATCAGGCACGCCGATCACTGCGCAGGCAGCCACCTTCGGATGCGCCATGACCACATCTTCGATCTCGTTGGGGTAGACATTGAAACCGGACACGATGATCAGGTCCTTCTTGCGATCGACGATGCGAACAAAACCATCCTCATCGATTACCGCGACATCGCCGGTTTTGAGCCAGCCCTCGGCATCCAGCACTTCGGCCGTGGCGTCGGGACGCTGCCAGTAGCCCTTCATTACCTGAGGACCTTTGACGCACAACTCACCGCGTTCACCGCGAGGGAGTTCGCTGCCGTCATCGTCGATCACTTTCAACGTTGTGCCCGGCACCGGCAGGCCAACGGTGCCCAAACGTGAACCGTCGCCGTGGGGATTGGCGCAGACCACGGGTGAGGTTTCGGTCAAGCCATAGCCTTCGGTCACAGTGACGCCAGTCATGCTCTTCCAGCGCTCGGCCACTGCGGAAACCAGCGCCGTACCGCCTGAGTTGGTGCCCTTCAGCGAGGCGAAATTGATTTTCTTGAATTCAGGGTGCGACATGAGCGCGACGAACAGCGTGTTCAGGCCGAGGAAAGCGGTGAACTGCCACTTCTGCAGCTCCTTGACGAAGCCATCGATGTCGCGAGGGTTGGTGATCAACACGTTATGGTTGCCGGTCACCATCATGCACATGCAGTTAACCGTGAAGGCATAGATGTGATACAGCGGCAGCGGCGCGATCATGATCTCCTGCCCTTCCTTGATGATCGTGTGCCCCTGCTCGTCCAGCTGCTGCATGTTGGCGTGGACCTGCTGCATATTGGCGACCAGGTTGCCATGAGTCAGCATGGCGCCTTTGGCCACACCAGTCGTCCCGCCGGTGTATTGCAGGACCGCAACATCGTCCAGCGTCAGCGACACCGGCTTGAGCCCATGCCGCGCGCCATCACGCAGCACGTGCTTGAACGACACGGACTGGGGCAGGCTGTACGCCGGCACCATCTTTTTCACGTGCTTGACCGCGGCGTTGACCAGCAGCCCCTTGAGCGATGGCAACATGTCACCGATACGGGCCTCGATGAGGACCTTGATGCCCGTATCGGGTACGACTTCCTGTACCAGCTTGCCGAAGGTATTCAGGTATACCAGCGCCCGTGCACCGGAATCCTTGAACTGGTGGCGCATCTCCCGCGCGGTGTACAGCGGGTTGGTGTTGACCACGATCAGCCCGGCGCGCAGGGCACCGAAGACAGCAATAGGGTATTGAAGCAGGTTGGGCATCTGCACCGCGATGCGATCGCCGGGTTGCAGGTCAGTGTGGTTCTGCAGCCAGGCCGCGAAAGCCGCCGAGTACCGCTCCAGGTCCGCATAGGTCAGCGTCACGCCCATGTTGCTGAATGCGGGACGGTCTGCGTGTGTCTTGCAGGAGCGCTCGAATACTTCCACAACCGAGCGAAAACCGCCCATATCCAGGTTGTTAGGCACACCGGCGGGGCGTTTGTCATTCCAGAAGTCAGGTTGCATTGTTATTGGCCTCTATACCTGAGAGTGTCTGACCCACTCGCGGCGGGCTGTGGCGAACTTAACAGCTCCGCTGTCCGGTGCAATAGCGAGGCGGGTGTAATCAGTGATGTGAATCTCCGGCCACTGCGCCAGACCACCAGACACGGGACAACGCCATCGCAGAGCTCTAGAATGCAGCCACTCGGGCGCCTTCTACGGCGCGCCTTTCGCTCCGACGGATCCTATTGCGGCGGGTTCTGTCGTTTATATCCGCATTCAGAGGTCTACGCATGAGTACGCTGAGCAACACTCCCTACGCTGATCTGGAAGTTGGCCAAAAGGCCTCCTATAGCAAGACCGTGGAAGAACGTGACATTCAACTGTTCGCCGCCATGTCGGGGGACCACAACCCGGTTCATCTGGACGCCGAATTTGCCGCTTCGACAATCTTCCGTGAGCGCATCGCCCATGGCATGTTCAGTGGCGCCTTGATCAGCGCAGCCGTGGCATGCGAGCTGCCTGGGCCGGGCACCATCTATCTCGGGCAGACGATGCGCTTCGCCCTGCCGGTCAAGCTTGGCGACACCTTGACTGTGCGTTTGGAAATTCTCGAAAAGCTGCCCAAGTTTCGCGTTCGCATCGCCACCCAGGTGTTCAACCAGCGCGACGAGATGGTCGTGGACGGTGAGGCCGAAATTCTTGCCCCACGCAAGGCACAGACTGTCGAGATCAAAGCCCTGCCGCCGGTCAGCATCGGCTGAGAACAAAGCGATGCGGGCCCAGACCAATACCACCCCTGCATCACCGGATGCTGTCACCGTGATCGGGCGGTGACAGATAGCCCAGTCGGTAACTGTTCCGGCATGGAAGCCTCTTAGGCCGCCACCAGATCACTTCATTTTGAACTGCCCGATCAGCCCGTGCAGCTCTCGCGTCATGTTGACGACCTCCCCGCTCACAGCCACGGTGTGGCTGGCTTCAGTCGCATTGGCTTCACTCAGACTCTTGATAGCCAGTGTGTTGCGTTCGACGTTCTCCACAACGGTCGCTTGCTGTTCCGCCGCAGAGGCGATCTGAGTGTTGTGATCGATGATAAGCCCCATGCTTTCGGTGATGCCCTCAAAGATCGCCGCGGTGCGGGTCACCTCTTCCACAGTTTCGGACGCATTGCAGTGGCTGGCCTGGATGATGCGCACGGCATCGCTAACCTGCTGCTGCAAGCGACCGATGGTGGCGTAGATTTCGCCGGTCAGGGCGTGGGAGCGCTGCGCCAGGCTTCGCACCTCGTCGGCCACCACAGCGAAGCCACGTCCTTGATCGCCGGCTCTGGCCGCCTCGATGGCAGCGTTCAACGCCAACAGATTGGTCTGCTCGGCGATGGTCTTGATGACGTCGACAGCTTTGGCGATCTCGCTGCTCTCCTGTTCGACTGAAGTGATCGCCACTAGGGACTGATCCATCTCGCCGAACAATCGATTGATCTGAAGAACAGCGAGCTCGATCTGCACTTGCCCGTCACGGCACTGGTCGCCAGCCCTATTCGCTTTTTCTGCCGTAGTCAGCGAATTGCTGCTGACCTCCTGGACGCTGCTGACGAGCTCGCTGATGGCGCTGGCCATCAGCTCGAGCTCGGCTGCCTGATGGGCGATGGCCTGCTGGCTGTCGATCGCACTGGTATTCAAGCGCTCGGCCTTGCCGGTGGTCGACGCAGAAAACCGCGCCACTTCACTGATCAGCTCGCGAATGCGGGTCTGCATGCGATTGAAGTCTTGCGCCAGGTCGCCCAGCTCATCGCGGGCGCGAGTCTGGATGTCATGCCGCAGGTCACCCTCGGAAAGCTGCCGTGTGCCATCAGCAATGACCTTGATGGCACCACGCACCGACAGATAAAAACCCGCAAACAGATAAAGAGTGAAAAGCACCACTACCAGCAACGCCGCTGCCCAGCTGTACAGGCTGGTACGCTCGTTCGCCAGATGCTCGGCGACTTGCTGGCGCACCGTGCTGAACAGGCTGAGCGAAGCTTGGTCAAGCAATCTGGCGACGTCATCGTAGCGGGCGAAATCATCTGCCCACAGCTGCACGCTGTCGCTGCCGAAGAAGCGCGAACGAGTATAAGGCTCGGTGACCTCTGCATAGGTCTGCGCCAGCGTTTCCGACGCCACAGCTACTTGCTGCGCGACCGCTCCGGGACCACGCTCGGCGACCGCCATGGCTGCGATTTCGCTGCCAAGGTTGATCACGGACGGCCGGGTTGCCGACTCCAGGTAGCCGTAAGCCTTCAAGTAGGCGCTGTAAGCGCCGGCCTGGGCCAGCTTTTGGTGAAGCGGGAGGATGCGATTGAGCAGGCGGTCCATTTCGCTGAACACCAGCGGATCCTGATCCTGTGCCAGGTGTGCACGGGCGGCAATCGCTTTCATCGCCTCGACATGCCCGAGCACTGGCGCGCCGTGATACATGAACAAGGTGTCAACTGCCGTGCCGCGTTCAAACTTCATCTCCTCAGCTCTGGCGGTAGGATGCGCTGCCAGCTCGCTAAAGCCATTGGCGCTCAGCCAGCGATTGAATTCGGTTGCCTGCGCCTCGTAGATTCGGCCCTGCTGAGCTATTGCCTCGTTGACGTCAGGCTTGTCGCGCGCCTGGTGAACCACCTGCAGAGCAGCCACGCGCCACGCCGCCTGCTGGACAGCCAAATAGCGCTCAAGCGCCTCGAGCCCAAGCTGCTCCTGCTCAAGCGCATCGATAGAGCGATAGATCGCGGACAGCTTGTCGCTGGATAACCAACAGTACGGCAGCATGAACACAGCCAGGATGATGATGAATTTCTGGGCATAACGCGCCCTAGACATCAGAGACAGAACCGGGGCGAAAAAAGACATAGGATTCCTCTGCATACCGCCGGCTGCAGGAAGCCGGCGTTCCAGCGCCCAGGGAGGGACGCGCTTACGAGGCTGGTTGCAACATCCTTGCCCACAACGCCGACGACCACGCTTTTCCTGACTGACTGGCCAGCATATATACCGGCCAAACCAAACGCCCGCGGCGATAGCAGTGAGCCATCAACCAAAGCTGACACGCCTGCTGTGACTTTTCGCTCAGAGGTTTTATTCAGCAAGCAGCGCTCTAAAACGGGGCTCCCCTGCGAACGGCGCACCACGATGAACGCATCGATTGGCATTCCAGCCGTTGCGCCGCGCCACTGCCTGATAAGCAAGAGAGATTGAAGGGGTAACTGTTTACCTGCGTCCCGATGCGTATGCACCGCCTGCAGCCGGCAGCAACCCGAAGGGGCGGGTAGACAAATCAACTTGGGGATACGCGCTGCGCGCCTCGCCCCCCTCGGACGAATCGAGAAACAGCGGTGTTCGTGGTTGCAGCGAATTACAGACAAAAAAAGGGCGACCTAAGTCGCCCAAATGCCTTGCGTGCTCTGTACCACCAGCCGGATCAACGCTTCTTGTGCGCGTCCCGCCAGATGAAATATCCGAAACCGCCGAGGAAGGCGACCATAAGGCCGACCGTGACCACCCCTGCGAGCACCACATTATCGACGAACATGATTTCCTACCTCCAAGCTGTTTCGCTGTCTGATGGCTGCATAGTCGTCTTCCCCGCCGATAAAAAAATTGACCGACGTCAATCACCACGGAGCCTTTGAATAAAGGCACCGCGGTAACTGATCTGGATCAAAAAAATGGGGGTGTCAGGAGGGACGCTACGGGACAGCAGCCACGCGATAAGTCGTCGCGAGCAATTTGGAACGGGCTATCAGCAAGCGATGTTAGTGCTTTTTCGGCTTGGTCTTGGACTTTTTCTTTGGCTTGCTTAGCGGCAGCACCTGTTCGAAAGCCTGACGCATTTCAACCAGCCGCTTTTCCTTGATGTCGTGGATACGCTTTTCACGCTCGGCACTGAAATCGATCAGCTTTTCGTCACTGCTCATAAGGTCGGCCCGTGGATGATCTGGCGGAAGGTCAGGTTGAGGCGCGGTGCGCGAACCTTTCGTGTTCTGGCGATCTGGTGCTGCCAATAATGCTGGGTGAGACCGCTCATGACCAGCAGCGATCCATGTTCGAGCGAGATGGAGTACTCAATACGGCTGGTTCCCTTGCGGCGAAAATCGAAGCGCCGCGTGGCGCCCAGATTGAGCGAGACTACCAAGGGCTGCTGTCCCAGCTCTCGTTCGTCATCGCTGTGCCAGCCCATGGCGTCCTGTCCATCGCGATAGTAGTTGAGCAGGACACCATTCAGGTGCTGGCCGACCTGCTGCTGTACCCGCTGGCGGATATTGGCCAACAGCGGCGTCCAGGTAAGCGGCTCGTGTGTGAAACCGGAATACCGATAATGCGCATCGGCATCGCCATACCAGGCGACCAGTCGCGGCACCGTAATGCTGCGACCGTAGAGTTTGATTTGAGGTTGGGTCCAAGGTGTCTGTGCGGAAATCTCCGACAACCATCCGTCAGCCAAATCTGCATCGACCCATCGCGGGAAGTAGCGCAGATCTGCATCTGCCAGCTCGATCAGCTCGCTGTCGTCTGACATGGACGGATCAAACCTCCACATCCACCCACAGTCCCTGTCGCGGCAGCTCATCAAGGGCGGCCTGGTCTTCCTCGGTGGTTTCGCCTTCGGCGAGCTCCTGGGCGGTGTAGCCACGACGCCGTTGCCGCCTGCGCTGCTCGTCGCGCAGCATCTGCTCGGCTTCCTGAGGGTGACGACGATCAAGGCCCACCGAGCTTTCGTTCGCGCTAGGCTGCACGGGCGTCACCGGCGCGATATCGGGTCGCGGCTTGACCACGTCCTGTTGCGCGGTGACCTGGACGGTACCGGGTGGAATGACTGGCAGCATCTTCGCTCTCCCCTGGCAAACCGATCGCTTTCTATACCGGGCTGGCGGGCCTGTAGCGGTTGATCGGCGGTTCTGCCGACGACTTTAGCAGCAACGCTACACTGCCGGGGTGCGTTTCCGGGTCGTCATGGATGAACACGAGCGGTGACAGGCTTGATGCAGTGGCATCTATCGTCGATCTATGCGCGGTGATCCGTTAACATAGCGGGCTTTTTTACAGCGGGAGGCAGGGCATGGCGCAGCAGTATCTACCGGGGCAACGCTGGATCAGCGACAGCGAAGCGGAACTCGGTCTGGGAACCATCCTCATGCAGGACGGCCGCATGCTCACCGTGCTCTACCCCGCGACGGGTGAAACCCGCCAATACGCTGCACGCAGCGCTCCGCTGACGCGCGTGCGTTTCGTCCCGGGTGATGAAATCACTCACTTCGAAGGCTGGAAGATGACCGTGCGCGAAGTCGACGATGTCGACGGCCTGCTGGTCTATCACGGCCTGACCGCACAGAGCGAAGCCCGCACTCTGCCGGAAACCCAGCTGTCGAACTTCATCCAGTTCCGCCTCGCCAGTGACCGTCTGTTCGCTGGCCAGATCGACCCGCTGAATTGGTTCAAGCTGCGCTACCACACCTTGGAAAACCAGAGCAAACAACTCACCTCCTCACTGTGGGGCCTGGGCGGCGTGCGTGCGCAACCCATCGCGCACCAGCTGCACATCGCCCGTGAAGTCGCCGACCGAATCGCCCCGCGCGTTCTGCTGGCGGACGAAGTGGGCCTCGGCAAGACCATCGAAGCCGGCCTGGTGATCCATCGCCAGCTGCTTTCTGGCCGTGCCAAGCGCGTGCTGATCCTGGTTCCGGAGAACCTCCAGCACCAGTGGCTGGTGGAAATGCGCCGCCGTTTCAACCTGCAAGTCGCGCTGTTCGACGACGAACGCTTCATCGAAAGCGATGCCACCAACCCCTTCGAAGACACCCAGCTCGCACTGGTCTCGCTGGACTGGCTGAAGGACGACGAGCGCGCCCAGGACGCGGCCTTCGCTGCCGGCTGGGACCTGCTGGTGGTGGACGAAGCGCATCACCTGGTCTGGCACCCGGAAAACGCCAGCGCCGAATACAAGCTGGTCGAGCAACTGGCCGAAGTCACCCCTGGTGTCCTGCTGTTGACGGCGACACCCGAGCAGCTCGGCCAGGAAAGCCACTTCGCTCGCCTGCGCCTACTCGACCCGAACCGTTTCCATGATCTCGAAGCCTTCCGCGCCGAGAGCGCCAGCTACCAGCCGGTTGCACGAGCGGTGCAAGAACTGCTGGACGAGGGCCGCCTGTCACAGGAAGCACACCAGACCATCCATGACTTCCTCGGCGCCGAAGGCGAAGCGCTGCTCGCCGCGGCCACCGATGGCGACATCGAAGCCAGCAGCCGCCTGATTCGTGAGCTGCTCGACCGTCACGGCACGGGCCGCCTGTTGTTCCGCAACACCCGCGCCGCCGTGCGCGGTTTCCCTGAGCGCCAACTGCACCCCTATCCGCTGCCCTGCCCCGCCGAGTATCTGGAATTGCCGCTGGGCGAGCATGCCGAGCTGTATCCGGAAGTCAGCTTCCAGAGCCAGCAGGAAGAGCCGGACCCGCAGAACCGTTGGTGGAGTTTCGATCCGCGCGTCGAGTGGCTGATCGACACGCTGAAGATGCTGAAGAAATTCAAGGTGCTGGTGATCTGCGCCCACGCCGAGACCGCGCTGGATCTGGAAGACGCGCTGCGCGTGCGCTCCGGCATCCCGGCCACCGTGTTCCATGAAGGCATGAGCATTCTCGAGCGCGACCGCGCGGCCGCGTACTTTGCCGATGAAGAGTTCGGCGCGCAGGTGCTGATCTGCTCCGAGATCGGCAGCGAGGGCCGCAACTTCCAGTTCGCGCATCACTTGGTGCTGTTCGATCTGCCGTCGCATCCCGACCTGCTGGAGCAGCGCATCGGCCGCCTCGACCGGATCGGCCAGGCGCATGTCATTCAGCTGCACGTGCCCTATCTTGAAACCAGCCCGCAGGAACGCCTGTTCAAGTGGTACCACGAGGCGCTGAATGCGTTCCTCAACACCTGCCCCACCGGCAATGCTCTGCAGCATCAGTTCGGGCCGCGCCTGCTGAACCAGCTCGAAGAAGGCGACGACGACGAGTTCCAGAAGCTTATTGAAGAGGCTCTCGCCGAACGCGTGCGCCTGGAAGCCGACCTGCATGCCGGCCGCGACCGTCTGCTGGAGCTCAATTCCGGCGGCGGCGAACAGGGCAAGGCACTGGTCGAAGCCATCGAAGAGCAGGACGACCAGTTCGCCCTGCCGATCTTCATGGAAGAGCTGTTCGACGCCTTTGGCATCGACAGTGAAGACCATTCCGAGAACGCCCTGATCCTGCGCCCCAGCGAGAAGATGCTCGACGCCAGCTTCCCGCTCGGTGACGACGAAGCCGTGACCGTCACCTATGACCGCGAGCAGGCCCTTGCTCGTGAAGACATGCAATTCCTCACCTGGGAACACCCCATGGTCCAGGGCGGCATGGACCTGGTGCTGTCCGGCTCCATGGGCAACACCGCCGTGGCGCTGATCAAGAACAAGGCGCTGAAGCCCGGCACCGTCCTGCTCGAACTGCTCTATGTCAGCGAGGTGGTGGCGCCGCGTGCACTGCAGCTCAACCGCTTCCTGCCGCCCTTGGCGCTGCGCTGCCTGCTGGATTCGAACGGCAACGACCTGGCGCCCAAGGTGGCGTTCGAGACGCTCACCGATCAGCTGGAAAGCGTCCCGCGCGCCAGTGCGAACAAGTTCGTCCAGGCTCAGCGCGACGTGCTGGCCAAGCAAATCGCCGATGCGGAAGCCAAGGTCACACCGCGCCACACCGAGCGCGTCGCCGAGGCGCAGCGCAAGCTGAAGGCGAGCCTCGACGAAGAGTTGGCGCGGCTGACCGCCCTTCAGGCGGTCAACCCGAGCGTGCGCGACAGCGAGATCGAAGCCGTGCGCAAGCAGCGTGAAGAAGGTCTGGCGATGCTGGAGAAGGCCGGTCTGCGCCTGGAGGCGATCCGAGTGCTGGTAGCCGGCTGACGTTCACCCGCGTTACGAAAGGCCGGCTGCGAGCGATTGCAGCCGGCCTTTTTCATGCTTTCCAAGCTGACCCGCCACGCTCGGGGGATTGCGATAAGCGAGCGATCCCAATCGGCACTGATCGCCGCCGTAGGTTGCCGTCCCCTTCATCAGTCCCAAACTCTCTGAAGAGCAGTACCGCAGCCCTCAACGCCGCGCTACCGCCAGCAGTTGCCTGGCCTTACGCTGGTCGTCTTCGTCCAACTCAGCCAGCAGCTCCGGTTTTCCGCCGATCAGCAGTGCCAGCGGTGCGCCGTCGCGATAGAGGATGCGATTGCCTGCAGTTGCAGGTACGCGCTCGCCAGGCAGCAGCGTGCCGACCTGATTCAACGGGTCGACCGCCGAGACGGCGATCATCTCGCCGGCCAGCGGGCGCTTGCGCACCTCACGCAACAGACCAACCGCTTCGGGCAAGGCGAACTGCTCACCCGGCACACCCGCCACGAAACGACCGCCGCGGATGTCGCCCCGCGCTTCGAGCCGATGGTAGACGCGCAGGAGTTCACGCCAGGGCGGCAACCAATCCGCCTCTCGGTCCAGCAGGCGCCAGAACACCACGCCGTAGCGACGCAGCAAGGTCATCGCAATGTGTTCCAACGCTTCTGGGTCCAATACTGGACGGCGCGCAGGGGCTTCGGCCGATAGCGACGCGACTTTTCGTACCAGCGCCCAGCGACCGGCATCCGCCATGCCACCGATGAATGCGCCACCGCGGCTCTGTCGGGTACTGCGTGAGCGCTTCGCGGCGGGCGCCAGTAATGCCCGCAAGCCGGCAAAACTGTCTGCATTGACCAGCCCTACCGCAACCAGCTCACCGAGAGCATCTTCCAGCTCGCTGCGTAACAGGCGTGCGTCCTGCTGCAGCTCGTCGAAGAACAATGCGCCCTGCCCCTGCAACGTCTCGAACACCCGCTGCGCGCGTGATGACAGCTCGGGCTGCGGCGCATCACTGGCCAGTGCATACCAGGCCGCCAGTTGCCGGCGCGGAAGCAGCACGATAGGCGTGCCGCGCACCGGCCCGCTGCTGGCTTTGATTCGCCCAGCCAGGCGCGTCCAGACGATGCGTCCGGAGCGGCAAAGCTCGTCCAGCCAGGTGCCGCCGTAATCCTTCAGGCGCGCCGGCAGCAGGTCGCTCTCCCAGGCGCCTGCCGCGGCCTGGAAGCCTTCAAGTTGCTCGACTACCGTGCCGAGCGCATCGCGGCCCTGCATTCGTGTCGCCTCGGACAGGTGCTGCCAGTCGAACAGGAAGCGCATGAAATCAGCGCGCTCAACCGGTTCGATTTCGCGGCGCAGGCGCTTGACCGTGTAGCGGTGGATGCGCGCCAGCAGATGCCGCTCGCACCACTCATCGTCAGTTGCGGCCGGCGTAAAGCGGCCGCGCAACACAAAACCCTCAGACTCCAAACGCGTTAGCGCCAGGGCGACCGCCGATGCCGGCAGGGCAAGCGGCCGGGCAATCAGCGGAACCGGTAAGGGGCCGAAGCCCGTCAGGCGCGCGCGGATCAGCTCGACCAAGGCGTCGTCTTCGCTCGACGGCTGATCGAAGCCCGGCAGCGGCCTGAGGACTGGCTCGCAACCCGCTTCGGGATAGATGGACTGCAACAGTGCAAGACGCTCGACGGGCAACCAGAGCGCGCGATCCTGCGCGACCTGCATCCGCGTCGCGCGCCCTCCACGAGCCAGCTCGTTCAGCCAGGCAAGCCACTGAGGCTCGGCCTGCACTTCGGCTTCCGCGATACAGCCCAGTCCGGTGACCGCTTCATGCAACTCGTCCGGATTGCGCGCTTGGGGCCAGGCTTCCTCCCCCACCGCCTCGATCGCTGCGGCATCCAGCGCACCGAGATCGTCGCTGGACTCGGGGTCGGTCCAACGGCGATTCAGCACGGCCTGGGTCCGACGCTCTTCCAGTGGAGCGTCGTCGAGAAAGGCGTAAGGCCGAGCGCCCAACACTTCCATGGCCAGCGGCGACGGGGCCGGCAGATCACGCGACAGTAGCTCGATGTCCCCCGCCTCGATCCGCCGCAATAGCGCCAGCCAGCCATTGCTGTCCATGGCTTCGTGCAGGCAGTCGTTGAGGGTCTGGGCGACCAGAGGATGATCCGGCACCTCCCGCTCGCCGACGATGTTCTCCAGGCAGGCGACCTGGTCCGGAAAAACAGTTGCGAGTAGATCTTCGCTTTTCATTCGCTGCAGCTGCGGCGCGACTTTACGCCCGCCGGCCATGCGCGGCAGCGCCAGGGCAGTGGTCGCGTTCCAGCGCCAGCGCACCCCGAACAGCGGCGCATCGAGCAGCGCCTGGACCAGCACCGCCTCGGCGCTGTTGGGGTGCAGATAGCGCCAAACCTCATCGAGCGGAAAGCTATGACTGGTCGACAGCGAAAAGATGATTGCATCCTCGGTCGCCGCCGCCTGCAACTCGAAGTTGAAAGTGCGGCAGAAGCGCTTGCGCAGCGCCAGTCCCCAGGCACGGTTGATCCGACTGCCGAACGGCGAATGGATGACCAGCTGGGTGCCGCCGGACTCGTCAAAGAAGCGCTCCATGATCAACCGCTGCTGCGTCGGCAGCGCACCCAGCGACGAGCGGACACGGGCCAGGTACTCAACGATCTGGCGAGCCGCGGCTTCTGCCAGGCCGAGCGTCTCAGTGAGCCAGTCAATGGCAGACTGCAGTCTTGATCGCACCTCGTTGGTCGCTTCTGTAGGCGCCAGCTCGCTGGCGATCCCTGCAGACTCAAAAGCATCGCCAGCAAGCTGGCTTCTACGGGCTTCGGCTTCGTCCAGGCGCTCATCGATTTCCCCGCGCAGTCGCGCCACCGCCGCGGACAGCTCATCGCTGCGCCCAGGCGCCTCGCCTATCCAGAACGGGATGTTTGGCGGCTGGCCCTGTGCATCCTCGACCCGCACGCGGCCAGACTCGATCTTGATGATGCGGTACGAGGTATTGCCCAGCTGAAAGACATCGCCGGCCAGACTCTCGACGGCAAAGTCCTCGTTGACCGTGCCGATGTTGAAGCCCTGTGGTTCGAGCAGCACCGAGTAGTCCGCGTTGTCGGCGATGGTGCCGCCAGACGTCAGCGCGGTCAGACGGCCGCCACGTCGTCCGCGCAGGCTGCGGCTGACCAGATCGCGGTGCAGATAAGCGCCCCGTGCGCCGTGGCGGGTGGTGTAGCCCTCGGCGAGCATCGCCAATAGCGCCTGAAAATCCGCCTCACTCAACCCGGCGTAAGGCATGGCGCAGCGGATCAACGCCAGCAAGGCATCCTCCTGCCACTCCAGGCACGACACTTCGGCCACGATCTGTTGCGCCAGCACATCCAGCGGGGCCACTGGTATCACCAACGTATCGAGCTCGCCGCGCCGCACGCTGTCGAGCAAGGCGGCGCATTCGATCAGATCATCGCGTGAGCTGGGAAATAGACGTCCCTTCGAGACACCACCCACCTGGTGACCGGCGCGGCCGACGCGCTGCAGGAACGCTGAGATGGACCGCGGCGAACCCAGCTGACAGACCAGCTCGACGTCCCCGATATCGATCCCAAGCTCAAGAGATGCAGTAGCCACCAGTACCCGCAGCTCGCCGCGCTTGAGTCGCTGCTCGGCATCAAGCCGCTGCTCGCGCGCCAAACTGCCGTGATGGGCCGCGACAACCGCATTGCCCAGCCGCTCGCTCAAGTGCCGCGCCGCGCGTTCAGCCATGCGCCGCGTGTTGACGAAGATCAGCGTGGTTCGATGTTCACCGGCCAGTACGGCCAGCCTGTCGTACACCAGCTCCCAAACAGCGTTACTCATCACTGCTTCCAGCGGGACCGGCGGCACTTCCAGCGCCAGGTCACGCGACCGGCCATGGCCCACATCGACGATTGCGCAATGGCGTCCGACCCCGACCAGGAAATCGGCCACTGCCTCGATGGGTTTTTGTGTTGCCGAGAGCCCGACGCGCACCAACAGATGCCCGCATAAGGCCTCCAGCCGCTCCAGCGTCAAAGCCAGATGGCTGCCACGCTTGTTGCCGGCGATGGCATGAATCTCATCGACGATCACGCTGCGCACATTGGCGAGCATTTGCCGGCCGGACTCGGAGCCAAGCAGCACGTAGAGCGACTCCGGCGTCGTGACCAGAATATGCGGCACGCGCTTGCGCATCGCGGCGCGCTCGGCCTGTGGCGTGTCGCCCGTGCGCACCGCGGTGCGTATCGTCAGCGGTGGCAGGCCGAGCGCTTGCAGCTGCGCCGAGATGCCCGCCAGCGGCTGTTCCAGATTGACGTGAATGTCATTGGACAGCGCCTTGAGCGGCGAGACGTAGAGCACCGAGGTCTGGTCCGGCAGGCCACCTTCGGCGACGCTCTCTTGCACCAGCTGATCGATGGCGGCGAGAAAGGCGGTCAGCGTCTTCCCCGAGCCGGTGGGCGCCGCCACCAGGGTCGAGTGGCCGGCACGAATCAAGGGCCAGGCGCGGGTCTGTGCCGGAGTCGGTGCAGGGAAACTGCGTACGAACCAGCCAGCCACTGCTGGGTGGAAGGTCGCCAGCGCGTCGGGAACGGTGGAGTTTGTCATCACCTGAATATGCTGTCGCCGCAGCGCATCTACAAGGCCGTCTCGCCGCAGCCCGTCGCATGCCCGTCAGGTAGAAGGAAACGGCGACGGCGCTTGGAGGTCCACTTGAGACAGCCCGTCGATGGAGAACCCCATGAGCAACCAACCCCTGAACCTTGATGAAGCGATGCAACTCGTCTCCGAAGCCTTTCTTCCGTGTGGCTGCGTGACCAGCGCCAACCCGGACGAAGAGAGCTTCGGCTTTACCGTGATGTCCGGAAGCGGTGCCGAAATATTGCGCGTGCCCAGCGTGTCGCGCGAGGAATACACCAGCCCGCAGCGCCTTGGCGGGGTCATCGAGCAGGCCAGGCTGGACGTAGAAGACAAGGACCAACGCCTCGAGCCCTGGACCATGCCAGCCATAACCGACGACACCGGCATCCCCGAGACGCCACCGAACTATTGATCCGTTAGATTCCGAGAGGAAAGCATGACCGATCCGGTTCTTCTGATCACAGGTGCGTCCTCCGGGATTGGCGCCGCCACCGCGCGTATCGCAGCCGAGGCTGGCTATCGCATCGCCCTGGCCGCTCGCTCCGAGCACAAGCTGACGGAGTTGGTGGACGAACTCGGCGGTCCCGACCGGGCGTTGGCCATTCGCTGTGATGTGAAGGAATACGCGGAGCAAAAGGCCATGGTGCAGCGGGTGCTCGACCACTTCGGTCAGCTCGATGCGGTCTACGCCAACGCCGGAATGCCGGGCAGCGAAGGCGGCTTCAGCGGCGCGGACCCTGAAGTCTGGCGCGAGATGCTGCTGACCAACGTGTATGGCGTAGGCCTTACGCTGCGCTGCAGTTTAGAAGCGCTGAAAGCCAGCAGGGGCCATGTCCTGCTGACCGGCTCGGCCGCCGGCCGCTTCGTCATTCCCGGCTCGATGTACAGCGCCAGCAAGTGGGCGGTGACCGGCATGGGACTGAGCGTGCGCGAAGAACTGCGCGGCACCGGCGTGCGCGTCACGCTGATCGAGCCGGGCATGGTCGATACGCCACTCTTCGACCAGCCGCCGCCCTATGCCCTGCAACCCGAAGACATAGCCCGTGCGGTGGTTTATGCGCTGTCGCAACCCAGCCATGTGGATGTGAATGAAATCCTGATTCGGCCCGTCCCGCCGCTCGCGGACGATTAACCGGCGCTCAATAAGTGGCTGGAGGCGCCGTCCCGAAAGCAGATGACTGCAACTTGAACGACAGGCCGGAGACCAGGTTATTTAGCGTTGGGCTGCTTTTACGAATAACTGAGACCGGCGACCGGCACCTCTTGCGAGAAACTTTTGCGCCTCGCTTCAGGTCGTTTATAGAAGCGGTTATTGGCCGCTCCATGCATCGATCGGGGGGATGCCCATGGGTAACCTGGCACAACAGCCGAAGCAGCAACCGGCCCTGGCCGAGATGGATCATCTGCTGCGGCGCTTCCAGCAGGTTCGCGCTACCAGCGAAGCGATTTGCGCACCGTTGCAGGTCGAGGATTACGTCATCCAGAGCATGCCTGATGTCAGCCCGCCGAAATGGCATCTGGCGCACATCAGCTGGTTCTTCGAAGCCTTTCTGCTCAAGCCCTATCAGTCAGGCTATAAACCGCTGAACGCCGCTTACGATCACCTGTTCAACTCCTACTATGAAACCCACAGCACGCCTTTTCCAAGGGTCCAGCGCGGGCTGATCTCCCGCCCCGGTGTAGACGACGTTTACCGTTTTCGTCATCACGTCGACCGCGCCATGGCCGAGCTGTTGGTCAACCCCCCACAAGAGCACGCCGCCGAAATCGTGCGCCGCGTCGAGCTGGGGCTGCAGCATGAGCAGCAGCATCAGGAACTGCTGCTCATGGACATCAAGCACATCCTTGCGCAGAACCCGCTGCACCCCGTCTACCGGGACGACCTGAAAGCGCCCCCTGCGCTGCAGAGCGAACGTCTTCGCTGGCACGATTACGCTGGCGGCGTGCACCACATCGGCCATGCTGGCAACGGCTTCGCCTTCGATTGCGAGACGCCGCGGCATCGGCAGTTCGTCGAGGACTTCCAGCTGGCCGACCGCCTGGTCAGCAACCGCGAATACCTGTCGTTCATTGCCGACGGCGGCTACGCGCGCAGCGAGCTCTGGCTGTCTGACGGCTGGGCACATATTCGCCAGCACGGCTGGAACGCGCCGCTGTACTGGCACCGCGATGACGGCGCCTGGTATGAAATGACACTTGGCGGGATGCGCCCGCTGGATCTGGAGGCGCCGGTCTGCCACGTCAGCTTCTATGAGGCCGATGCCTATGCGCGCTGGGCCGGCGCCCGCCTGCCGACCGAGGCCGAATGGGAGGTGGCTGCCACCGACCAGCCCCGGCGCGGCAATTTTCTGGAAAGCGACTATCTGCAACCTGTTGCTGCCAGCGTGCCGCATGAAGGGCCGGCGCAATTGTTCGGTGACGTCTGGGAATGGACCGCCAGTGCCTATCGCCCCTACCCGGGCTTCCATCCACTGGAAGGCAGCCTGGGTGAATACAACGGCAAGTTCATGTCTGGCCAGATGGTGTTGCGCGGCGGCGGCTGCGCAACACCCGAGGCGCACATCCGCGCGACCTATCGCAACTTCTTTCAACCAGCGATGCGCTGGCAATTCGCCGGGCTGCGCCTGGCCAGGGAGCTATGACCCATGGCACTAGCCGTCCATTTTCATGACCAGACCCAGCCGACCCACGACACGTCATTGCGTGACGAGGCATTGGCGGGATTCGCTGCCTCGCCCAAGCGGATCTCGCCGAAGTTCTTCTACGACCGGCGCGGCTCGGAGCTGTTCGAGCAGATCTGTCTGCAGCCGGAGTACTACGTGACCCGCACTGAGGAAAAGATCCTCGCCGACGCGGCGAATGACATTCTTGAGATCGCCGGCCCGCAGACCGATCTCATCGAACTGGGCAGCGGCGCTAGCCGCAAGGTACGCCTGCTGCTGGAAGGCCTGCGCCCGGTCAGCTACCTGGGCATCGATATTTCCGAAGACTTTTTACTCACCAGCACCCAGCGCCTGGCCGCGGATTATCCCTGGCTCGAAGTGCACGCCGCCTGCGCTGATTTCTCCGATGAACTGAAGCTTCCAGACGACTTCACCCTGCATCATCCGCTGGTGTTCTTCCCGGGCTCCAGCATCGGTAACTTCACGCCCCTGGAAGCGCGCAAGCTGCTCGGCCATCTGCACGAGATTCTTCCGCCCGGCGGTGGCGTGCTGATTGGCGTCGACCTGGTCAAGGAGCGCAGCGTACTGGAGGCCGCCTATAACGATCGTGCGCATGTCACCGCCGCGTTCAATCTCAATCTTCTGCAGCGCATTCGTCACGAGCTGGACAGCGACATCGATCCATCGCGCTTCGCCCACCAGGCCTTTTTCAACGAGCAGGACTCGCGGATCGAGATGCACCTGATCAGCCGCGAGGCGCAGGACGTGACCATCGAGGGGCAGCGGTTTCATTTCGATGCCGGCGAAAGCCTGCATACCGAGAACTCCTACAAGTACACCCTGCAATCATTTGCCGACCTGGCCAATAGTGCTGGTTTCGACTGCAGTGGCCAGTGGACCGATGCCCAGGCGTTGTTCAGCGTGCATTACCTACAACGCCGTCCGTGAGGCCATTCGTCTACCGCCTGAGCGCTCTCGCTCTAACCTTTGGACTCGGCACCGCAACGGCAGCAGAGCAACCGCTGCGGATCAAGGATCTGCAGCGCTGCGGTGATCTGTTCTCCACCGAACAGCTGACCTATTGCCTGCGAAGCGAAGGGCTCGACTCAAGCAGCCTTGAAGTGAGGCTGAGTGGCGAGGCAGTCGATATCAGCCAGGAAGATGGCGGCCGACTGCGCCTGACCCTGAGCCCGGACGGTCATCAGAGCGGTCCCCTCTGGCTGGAACAGGGTGGGCGCCGCAGCAACCCGGTCTGGCTTACGCTCAATGGCAGCCATGTGCTGGCCGCCGGCCCCGATGCCGTCGCCAAGAACATGGACGGCCTGACCACCTATGTGAACCTGGTCAGCCTGATCATCGAAGAGGATCACGACGGGCTCGAGGAGTCGCAGCGTCTGGCGACGAAATACGGCGCCGAAGTCGTCGGCGCCATCGCCCCGCTCAATACCTATCAACTGCGTCTGCCGGCCAGCAACCTGACCGAACGTGACGCGCTGGTGTTGCGCCTAGGCAGCGAGACGAGTGTGGATGCTGTGGTCGTGGAGGAATCAGGCGCCGAAGAGCCTGTGGAGGAGGATCAGCAAAGCAAGCCGCGCAACAGCGAATGGGTGGCCAACCGCTTTCTCGATGCAGTGGACTACTACCTGCATCGCCTGCCCGCGAAAAAACCGCCGATCAACACTCATCCGGTGCGCATCGGCATTGTTGAACGCGACGTCGACTTCGACTCGCCCGAATTCACCGCCTACCTTGGCCCTTGCGACCCTGCCAAGCCACGAACCTGCGTCTATGCCCGTGATGCGGCTTCCCCAGCCGATCATGGCACCAGCGTTACCGGCATCCTCGCGGCGCGCAGCGTCGACCCTGGCGACAGCGGCTTTCTCAGCGCATTGGAGCCGGCGAGTTCAGGGTTCGAGGTCATCGTCGAGCGCAACTCGGACGCAGGCATCACCGCCAACGTCGCGGCCTCGGTCAATCTGGTCGAAGACGGCGTGAGGGTATTGAACTGGAGCTGGGGTATCCATCGAGTCGGCACACTTGATGTGGACGGTGAGGAGATCGATTCACTGGTGCGCTCCGGTGTCGCGATGAGCGGTTACGAAGAGCTGCTCGAAGAGTTCTTTCTCTGGTTGCGCCGCGAGCATCCGGATGTGGTGGTGGTGAACTCGGCGGGCAATGGCTCGGCCCACTCCGGTCAGGACGATTACCGTCTGCCCTCCTCGTTCATCACAGAACAGCTCCTGGTAGTGGGTGCGCACCAGCGTGATTTCACCAGGGACGTGCCGGTCGAGCATCCTTCCTACGTCACCAAGCGGCCCTCCTCTAACATCGATATGCGCGTCGACATCACCGCGTCGGCCTGTACCCGCGCCGCGACGCTGGAACCTGGCAAGCGCGGCGAAGTGCACTGCGGCACCTCGTACGCCACGCCGATGGTCACCGGGGTAGTCGGTGCGATGCTATCGATCAATCCGGCCCTGGAGCCTGAACAGCTGCGCGAACTGCTGCGCCGAAGCGCGCTGACTATCGGCCGCAACAGCGATTTCGAAGCCGTCGAGGGCGACGACCTGACAGCCCCGATCCTGCCATCGGAGCGCAGCTACCGGCTCGACAACCAGGACATTGGCCGCTCGGCCCGTCTGGATATGCGCAAAGCACTGGAATTGACCGTCGACAGTTTGCAGCACGTTCGCTGAGAACCGATTCCCCTCGGCTGGAACGCCGTGCTGACACTCAGCAGCAGCGCACCTCCATGACCAGAAGCTCATGAGCATCAGCTTTGAAACACTCTGAAACAAGACGAGCGCTATAAGCGAGGCGTGTAAGCGAAGCGACGGATAAGGCTCCGCTGGGCGCTCGAAATTGTTCTACACAACTATAAGCACAATAAATTCAAACAGTTAATCAATAGAATCAATTTGATATTTAATTGCCACACAATAGTGGCCATATAGGTAAAACTATTAATTACCTCGCCTAGAGTTGCTTTTAATGGCGCCAATTTAACTTCAGTAATTAATCCCGCATCTATATAAAGACTATGCACGCGACGCCACGATACTTCCGGCGCGAAAACGCGTTGCATGGTGGCGTCAGTGGTCGGTGCTTCTTCGATGCATGGGTCCTTGGATGCCTCCGCACTTTTTAAAGGGTTAAGCCCCTTTGTCGTATTAAGTTCCGGAGATTTCAATGCTCTTCAAAACGACGGTCTGCACACGTAACGTGCTACTCAGTGCCGCCCTGCTCGCCGCAGCTATAGGCTTAAGCCCAATCCAGCCTGCCCAAGCAGCCACTGCCACTGTGACTACCCAACAAGTTGTCGCCACGGCCCAGGTCAATGACTTCACCGGCCCAGAGTGGCTCAAAGGCAGCTGGCGCAAGTCGGCCGGCCTGTCCATACCGGCTACGGCGGCCAACAAAGCAACCTTCAGGAAAGGCGCTCAGGTCAGAACGGCCGACGGTCAGGTTCGCACCATTAAGGTGATTTATTACTCCGGCGCCCACATGAGCCTGATGCTCTCTGGAGCCACCCTCAACGCGTCGATAAATGGTCACCCGAAAACCGTTGCGGCGTTGGGTACGGCTGCGGTGGCCGATGGAAAACCTTCGGTTAGCAGCAGCGACCAGCTCAGCAGCACCTCGACCCACGGCACTGCCATCAACAACTACACCAACAGCGACTGGTTGAACGGGGTATGGCGCAAGTCGGCCGGCTTCTCCATACCCGCCAACAGCGCGAACCGTTCGGCATTCAAGGTCGGCTCCTCGGTAAAACTGGCTGACGGGCAGGTGCGCAAGATCAACGCCGTGTATGTGTCCGGCAAGAACATGAGCGTGATGCTTGCGGGCGCGGCGCTGAACGGCAAACTCGGGCACCCTAATAAGCTGTTCTCCACCACCAGCAGCACTGCGCCGGCTTCGCCAATTGCTCCAAGCAAGCCCGCTGCTCCGGCGCCAGAGCCGGTCGTTAGCCAGCCTGCGACCGGCTCCTCCATGACCACAGCACTCAACGCCTTTAACGGCGGCGATTTCGTCAACGGCATTTACAACACCAGCAAGTTCGTCGGCGTCTCGGTGAAGGCGACGGCGGAGAACAAGGCGGCCTTCCACAAGGGCGCGAAAATCCGCTTCTTCGATGGCCAGGTGCGCACCATCAATCTTATCTACCATTCCGGCGGCAACATGACCGTCATGGTCGATGGCGGGCCCATCAACGGCAAGGCGGTTGGCTATCCCCGCACCCTCTCGGTGAGCAGCACCGGCTTCAGCAATACAAGCCCCAGCGTCGGCAGCACGCCAGCGGCAGGGAACGCAGCGCCGGAAAACCCGATCAACCTGGTCGGGATCAACTTAGCCGGAGCAGAGTTTGGGGCAGATGTCGGGCTTCCAGGGGTGTACTTGAAGCAGTACATCTACCCGGGTGAAGCCGACTTCAAGCGCTACGCCGAGCGCAACCTGAAACTGGTCCGCCTGCCCTTTCGCTGGGAGCGAATTCAGCCAAGGCTCAACGGTGAGCTGAACAGCGTCGAACTCCGCCGCATGCTGACGACGCTCGACCATGCGAAGAAATACAACATGCAGGTCATCCTCGACATGCATAACTACTACCGCTATCACGGCAAGATGATCGGCTCCAACGAGGTGCCGGTGAGCGCGTTTGCCGATGCCTGGCGACGCATTGCACAAAAGGTTGCCAGCCATCCGGCCGTCTATGGCTATGGCTTGATGAACGAGCCACACACCACCAACGGCAAGTGGCCTACCGCCGCGCTGGCAGCGGCAAAAAGCATCCGCAGCATCGATGCCGAAAAGTGGGTGGTCATCGCCGGTGATCGCTGGTCCAGTGCCTTCCACTGGCCGTCTTACAACACCCAGCTGGTCAAGGACGCGTGGATGCGCGACCCGAACAACAACCTGATGTTCGAGGCGCATCTCTACTTCGACAAGGATTACTCGGGCTACTACACCAACCGCTACGAGAAGTACGACCCCATGATTGGTGTGGTGCGTGCGAAACCATTTGTGGAGTGGCTGAACAGGTATCGCCTGCGTGGCTTCATCGGTGAGCACGGGGCGCCGGACTTCTCTCCCTCGGCCGTGGTTGCCATGGACAACATGCTCAAGTATTTGGGCCAGCATTGCATTCCCAGCACCTACTGGGCCGCCGGCCCCTGGTGGGGCGACTATGCGCTGTCACTGGACGTGAAAAGCGGCAAGCCTCGTCCCCAGCTGCCCATATTGCAGAAGCACGCAGCGAACAAATCCTGCGGGGCCGTTGGCCCGCTGCGGTAATGCACGACCGGCGACGCCTCTGCGGGGCGACTTTCGTTTAAGTACTAGCCTGCCGTCGCGACACCGTCGAATACTTCCGGGACCAACGCCGCCTCACCTTTTTCATCGAGACGGCGACGGTTCTCGGTTCGACCCGCACCACCCTCTAGCATCTCCATCAGGCGTACACCGCGATCAGTGAGCACGAAATTCTCGCCATTGCCGCCCTCTTCCTCTGGACGCGCCACCATGTATCCGCCCTCGAACAGCAGGCTCTCGTAGTTCTGCGCTTCGGCCTTCAAGGAATCCATGTTGGGCATCGGCTGACCGGCCTCTTCCACCGCCAGGGCATGCTCGTCAGCGTACTGACGTGGCGTGAAGCTCTCGTTTCCGGATTTCTGCGCTTCGCGCAGCAGGCGTAGCATCAAGTCCCAGTCGTAGGTCATGTCCGTTCTCCTGTTGCGCCGCTTCGGGGAGGCGGCCATCGCTATTCGGACCCCATCCGCCGCGGCATGGTTCGATCCAGCGCAACCGCAAAAGGCTGAACTAAAGCGCGCCAGGTGCGATCCACCATTTAGGTCGTTAATTAAGGAGCGCACCATGAAACGTCTGATCGTCCCGTTCACCCTCGCCCTGCTGGCCAGCCAGCCAGTGTTCGCCGACCAATGCACCACCGACCAGATCAATGCCAAGGCCAAAGAGCTGGCGGACCGCGTCAACGCCCTGACCGAGAGCGATCCGAAGCGTGCCGCGAAGATCAACGAAGAGTTGCGCGATATGGAGATCAAGCAGACTGCCGAGCAGCTCGGCAGCGAATGTGAAGCCTACGAAAAACGCATCAAGCACGTGGAGCAGGCGGAGAAGCAGGCCCCTATCGCACCAGCAGAAGAGCGATAGGGGTGGAACGAGCCAGGGCCGTGATGCCGCCCCGGCTGTTGCAGATCACTCTGCGGCGGGCTTTTTACGCCGTAGAGGGGCGAGCCCGTCCTGACTGACGACCGATGACGCCGGCGCTTCGCGCTTGGCATTTTTCGGACGCTTGGCTACCGGCTTGGCTGCGACCTTCTTGTCAGCAGTCTTTTTCTTGTCGTCTTTTTTCTTCTTGGTGCCGGCGGCCTTACCCGACGCCTTAAGGTTTTTCGGGCCGCCATAGCTGCCTTTCAGCCCCTTGATTACCCGACGCTCGAAGCGCTGTTTTAGATAGCGCTCGATGCTCGACATCAGGTTCCAGTCGTTATGGCAGATCAACGAGATCGCCAGACCTTCAGCCCCGGCGCGACCGGTGCGGCCGATACGGTGCACGTACTCGTCGCCCGAACGGGGCATGTCGAAGTTGATCACCAGATCCAGGCCTTCGATGTCCAATCCTCGCGCGGCCACATCGGTTGCCACTAGCACCTTGACCCCGCCTTCCTTGACCCGGTCGATGGCCAGCTTGCGGTCTTTCTGATCCTTGTCACCGTGCAGAACGAAGGCCTTCACGCCCTCGGCCACCAACCGGCCATACAGACGGTCGGCCTGCACGCGGGTGTTGGTGAAGATCACGGCTTTCTTGTAGGTCTCGTTGGCCAGCAGCCAGTGCACCAGTTTTTCTTTGTGCTCGGTGTTTTCGGCCGTGATGATCTGCTGGCGCGTACCTTCGTTGAGCTCGCTAACGCGGTTGAGCTGCAGGTGCAGCGGGTCCCGCAGCACGGCGGCACTCATCTCGCGTAGCGCCGCCCCGCCGCTGGTGGCCGAGAACAGCAGTGTCTGCTGGCGCTTGTCACATTCACCGACCAGCCGCTGGACGTCTTCGGCAAAGCCCATGTCGAGCATGCGGTCGGCTTCGTCAAGGATGAGCAGTTCGACATCCTTGAGGATCAGGGTGCCGGCATTGAGGTGTTCGATCATCCGCCCCGGCGTGCCAACGAGGATGTCCGGCACCTTGCGCAGAATGGCGGCCTGGACCTTGAAGTCCTCGCCGCCAGTGATCATCGCCGACTTGATGAAGGTGAACTGCGAGAAGCGCTCGACTTCCTTGAGTGTTTGCTGAGCCAGCTCACGGGTCGGCAGCAGGATCAACGCACGCACATCGGTCCGCACCACGGCATCGCCGATCAACCGATTGAGCATCGGCAGGACGAAGGCGGCGGTCTTGCCGCTGCCGGTCTGGGCCGTCACCCGCAGATCACGCCCTTCCAGCGCGGGGGGAATGGCCGCCACCTGCACCGGGGTCGGCTCGACGAATTTGAGTTCGGCGACCGCCTTGAGCAGGCGTTCGTGGAGGGCGAATTGGTCAAACAAGGGTGACACCTCAAGCAAGTCGAAAAAAACGTGGCATAGAGTAACCCGTTCGACGCGCGCAGAGGCGTCTTTGTACAGCGCGGCGACAGGCTAGCCGGCCGCTACGGTCAGATGGTCAGAAAGAGAAAAGCCACTTGGCGTTCACCGCTGGCTCGGTGACGGGTGCGCGTCATGCGGACGTCATTGAGGCTCGCAGGTCAACTTGACGCGTAGCTTGATCACGTCGCGCTTGAACTTGGCGGTCATGGGCTTGCTCTCTCCCGCCTCGAGCGTGATACGTCGAGTGCGCGGCATTTCCGGCCCATTGCGAAACACGGCGGTACACTCCACAGGGCCCTCACCAAAGTTCTGCAGCACCAGTCCGGCCATGTCGCGGTCGATGGTCTCGGTGCTCGCCAGCACCTCGGCGCCGTTAAGCTCTTGTTCGAGCTCCACGGGATAGCTGACGGCGACTGCGCTCAGTGGGAAGATGACGAGCGCAGCGAAGCAGAGTCTTTTCATTTGTTATGGGCTCCTCCAATTGGCGACCGCCAGCGTACCAGACCGACGCAACAGGAAAGCGATGGAATGAAAGTCCCACGTGTGACCCTCGATCAATGGCGAACCCTGCAGGCCGTGGTCGACCACAGCGGCTTCGCTCAGGCCGCTGAAGTGCTGCATCGCTCGCAATCTTCGGTTAGCTATACGGTGGCTCGCATGCAGGAACAGCTGGGTGTGCCGCTGCTGCGCATCGAGGGTCGCAAGGCGGTGCTCACCGATGCGGGCGAGGTGCTCTTGCGCCGCTCCCGGCAACTGGTCAACCAGGCCGGTCAGCTGGAAGAGCTGGCCCACCACATGGAGCAAGGCTGGGAAGCCGAGGTGCGGCTGGTCGTCGATGCCGCCTATCCCAACGCCAAACTGATCCGCGCGCTGACCGCCTTCATGCCGCAGAGCCGCGGCTGTCGGGTGCGGTTGCGCGAAGAAGTGCTGTCCGGTGTTGAAGAGGTACTCAAGGACGGCACAGCGGATCTGGCCATAAGCGGCCTGGATATCACTGGCTATCTTGGCCAGGAACTGGGCACCGTCGAATTCGTCGCCGTCGCCCACCCCAACCACTCGTTGCATCAACTGCAGCGCAAACTCAGCGTTCAGGATCTTCAAAGTCAGATGCAGGTGGTGGTGCGCGATTCCGGCCAGCGGCAACCGCGCGACATCGGCTGGCTGGGCGCCGAACAGCGCTGGACGGTCGGTAGCCTGGCCACTTCGGTCGGCTTCGTCAGCAGCGGCCTGGGCTTTGCCTGGCTGCCCCGCCACATGATCCATCGCGAACTGGCCGAAGGTGCCCTGAAGCCGCTGCCTCTGGTCCAAGGCAGCATTCGCCGGCCGCTTTTCTACCTCTACACTAACCCCGACAAACCGCTCGGCCCGGCCACACAGATTCTCATTGACCTGATCAGGACGTACGATGCACAAGCGCAATCGCCTGTTCAGCCGGTAAGCAATCACTCGCACGATGGCTAAGGCACCTTGCTACCGGCCTGCATAGACGGGCAGACCCACGCTTACCCATATCAGGAATAGACCATGAAACGACTCGTACTTGCCGCCTGCTCACTGCTGCTCGCCGGCAACCTGCTCGCTGCGGAGAATCCTCACGTACTGCTGAACACCAGCATGGGCGAAATCGAAATCGAACTGGAGGCTGAAAAGGCCCCGGTCAGCGTGAAGAATTTTCTCGAGTACGTCGAAAGCGGCTACTACGACGGCACTGTCTTTCACCGCGTGATCCCAGGCTTCATGATCCAGGGCGGCGGCTTCAACGAAGGCCTGAGCCAGAAGAAGACCCGCGCACCCATCAAGAACGAAGCCGACAACGGTCTGCACAACGTACGCGGCACGCTGGCCATGGCTCGTACGCAAAACGTCGACTCGGCCACCAGTCAGTTCTTCATCAACCACCGCGACAATGACTTTCTCGACCATGGCAGCCGCGACTTCGGCTATGCAGTGTTCGCCAAGGTGGTGCGCGGCATGGATGTGGTCGACCAGATCGCTCAGGTGCCGACCGGCAACCGCAGCATGATGCAGAACGTGCCGCTGACGCCGGTCAAGATCGTCTCCGCGAAGAAACTCTGACCGTTCGACCTCGGTCGACAGTGTGCACGGCAGCCGCCGTGCACCGGCTTGCTGAACAGGAGACCTGACATGAGTGAACAGAGCCCGCTGAACACCACGGAAGGGGAAGCAAAACTGCTCCAGGACCTGCTGAGCGCGGAGCGTGCCGGGGCCAAGGTCGCCGGTGAAAGCCTGCAGCAGTGCAACGATCCAACCCAGCAAAAACTACTCGAGCAGATCCGCCAGGGCGAGGTCGACAGCTGCCGGCTGGTGCTCAACTGCATGAACCACCTGAACATCGAGCCCAACCGCGAGACCGGCGCGTTTTACGGCAAGGCGATGGCTATCGAATCGCTTGATGAGCGCCTGACCTTCGTCGACCGCGGTCAGCAATGGGTGATCCGCAAGCTGCGCGAATACCTGCCCGGCTGCAACGATGAGTTCGTCCGCACCGAGCTGGAAAAAATGCTCAAGATTCACGAGATCAACAGCCAGGCGGCCTGATGCCTGGCTCGTTGGGCAGACCAGTGTCTATCAGCCGCTGGCGCCATTCCAATAGCGCTGCCAGCGCGCCACCAGCTCGTTCGGCGCCTCCGCGTAGATTTCCTCGCCCAGCTTGAGCGCGGCGCTCTGCAACTCGCTGCGGCGCTCGGCTACGGCTGTGCCGAGTCGCTCGCGCAGCGTGTCGTCCCCGAACAACGCCGGTTGAGCCTGCATCAGCTCCGTCATCATCGCCAGGTCGTGGTCATCGCCAAGCAGATCTGCCAGTTCCTTGAGCGAGTCGCTGCGCAGCTGCATCAATTTCGGCCAGCTCGGCGCCAGTAAGCGCGTCTGGTACCAGTGATCCTTGACCCGCTTGCGCCACTGGTGGAGCTGCTCGTCGCTGAGATCGTGCCGGGCCTTGGCCAGCTCAGCACAACCGTCGGCGTAGGTGCGCCTGATGCCGCCAGCCAGCAAGTCGAAGCCTTTCGCTTGGAGTGGCCAGGTGTCGGCACAGCTGCGCGCATCCTGCAGCTGATCGATGACCTTGCCGATGCGCGTATCGAGATCGGTGGCGCCGCTTTCAGCCTGCTTCGCCCGCGCCTGCAGGCGACGACGGGTCTTTCTGAAATCTGCCTCGGCGAACAGGCTCGGAAAACGCTTCGCCAGGGCATCCCAACTTTCCAGCATGGCTGTCGCATCACGCGACTCGGCCAGGGCGCGGCCCAGATCCCGCAAACGATGGTTTTCACGCTGGAACTCATCCCCCAGCGGCTTGCGTACCAGGCGCAGCAGCGCACGCAACTCCTTGAACCGTTTACGCGCCTGATGCACACCCTCGGCGCGTTCTTCGGGTGTAACGCTCAGCGCTTTGATGGCCTTGTCGATGCCCTGCCGAGCGACTTTTCGCACCTCGGCTGGAGGGTCTTGCGGACGCAGCTTGTAGCCCATGACAACTCCCATTCAGGCCCGCTGCCACGCTCAGGCAGCAGGCATGACGGGCGATTCAACCGTAGCGCTTGCGCGCCTCGATGGCCAGGCCGCTACCGATGCTGCCGAAGCGATTGCCTTCGACATGGCGCGCCCGCGGCAGCAAAGCGGCGACGCTCTGGCGCAGCGCAGGGATCGCGCTGGAACCACCGGTAAAGAAGACCGTGTCGATGTCCTCATGCTTGAGCCCAGCACTTATCAGCAATTGACTGACATTCGTGCGGATTCGTTCGAGCAGGGGGTCGATCGCCGTTTCGAATACAGAACGTGTGAGAGTGGCTTCAAGGCCGGGTTCTATTCGTGCGAAGTCGATCTGGAAGCGTTCATGGTCAGTCAGCTCGATCTTGCCCTGTTCTACCTGCATCGCCAGCCAGTGCCCGGCGCGCTGTTCGATCAGACTGAACAGCCGGTCGATTCCGGTGGGGTCGACGATGTCGTAGCGCATGCTTTGTAGCGCACGCAGCGAAGCTGGCGCATACACCGCGTTGATCGTGTGCCAGGTCGCCAGGTTGAGGTGGGTGCTGGTGGGCATCGGCGCGTCGCTTTTCATCCGGCTGCCGTATCCGAACAGCGGCATCACGCCCTGCAGGCTGAGCTGCTTGTCGAAATCGGTACCGCCGATATGCACGCCCGAGGTGGCGAGGATATCGTCCTGACGGTCATCGATCTGACGACGTTCCGGCGCCAGCCGCACCAGCGAGAAGTCCGAGGTGCCGCCGCCGATGTCGACGATCAGTACCCGCTCTTCCCGCTCGATGCGCGACTCGTAGTCGAACGCTGCGGCGATGGGTTCGTATTGAAACGAGACATCCTTGAAGCCGATCTTCCGGGCAGCCGCAGCCAGGGTATCGGCCGCTTCCTTGTCTGCCTGCGGATCGTCGTCTACGAAAAACACCGGACGGCCCAGCACCACCTCATCAAACGAGCGCTCGGCCTGCTCCTCGGCGCGCTGTTTGAGCGTGCTCAGGAACAACCCGAGGATGTCCTTGAACGGCATCGCGCTGCCCAGCACGGTGGTTTCGCTCTTCAGCAATTTGGAGCCCAGTAGGCTCTTGAGCGAGCGCATCAGACGCCCTTCATAGCCCTCAAGGTATTCGGACAGGGCCAGACGACCGTACACCGGACGACGCTCCTCGACGTTGAAGAACACCACCGAGGGCAGGGTTTGCTGATCGCCTTCCAGGGTCAACAGTGGCTCGGCGTCGGGACGCCACCAGCCGACCGTGGAGTTGGAGGTGCCGAAGTCGATGCCGCAGGCGCGGGCGGGGGACGGGTTGTGCATGTGCGGTCCGGACTACCAAAAACGGCCGCGCAGTTTATGCGAGCCGGCCGGCAAATGCAGGCCAATCGTCGGCGATCTCAACCAAGCAAACCACTGCGACAGCCGAGTGCTGCCGCAGTGGCGCGCCGTTAGGCGAGTGCCGGCTCGGCAGCGGCTGCGGAGTCGGTCATGCCGTCCGTCATTCGCTTGGAGTCATGGCAGAAGGTGCGCGATGCCTGGAACAGGAACACCATGGTCAGCAGCAGCGAGGCTGGGATCAGGTACATGGCGCCGTGCAGACCTTCGGCCCGGAACACTTCACTCATCTCACTGGCGCCTGCGGCAAGCATTGCCGACTCGGCGAAATGGTCCGACAGCAGCCCCACTACCACTGTGCCCATGCCGCCGCCCAGCAGATAGAGCCCGGCGAAGAAAAGCGCCATGGCGGTCGCACGCAGACGCGGCTCGACCACGTCCTGAATGGCGGTGTAGACGCAGGTATAGAAGTTGTAGGAGAACAGCCAGCCGATGCTGAAGACCGCGACGAACACGCCAACCTCGATCCTTCCGGCGAGCAATGCATAACCGGTCAGAGCGGTCGCGATGAGCATGCTCACAGCGGCGAAGATAAGACGGCCACGAGCGAAGCGCTGGTGGATCTTGTCCGCGACCCAACCGCCCAGGGTCAACCCGATCAAGCCAGTCAAGCCGACGATCACCCCAGTGGCGATCGATGCCTCCACCAGCGGCACCGCGTGGTAGCGCATCAGCAGCGGCACCATGAACGCGTTACAGGCGTAGGTGGCGAAATTGAACGCCAGCCCTGCCAGCACCAGCCACCAGAAGGTGCGGATCGCAAACACTTTGCGAATCGGCTGTTCTACCGGCGTCTGCGAAACCTTCACCGTTTCCGCCGCACCACGCTGTGGCTCCTTGACGAAAAAGATGAACAGCGCCAGCACCAGCCCAGGCACTGCAGCAATGAAGAATGGCGCGCGCCAGCTGCCGAAGTACTCCACCATCGAGCCGATGGTGAAAAAGGCCAGCAACAGCCCCAGTGGCAGACCGAGCATGAAGATGCCCATCGCCCGAGCCCGCTTGTGCGCAGGGAACAGGTCGCCAATCAGCGAGTTGGCAGCGGGCGCATAGCTGGCCTCACCGATGCCGATGCCCATGCGCACCAGCAGAAAGGTCCAGAAATTCCAGGCCAGGCCGTTGACGGCAGTCAGGCCGCTCCAGACGGTCAGGCCCCAGCCCATGATCTTGCGCCGCGAGCCGATGTCGGCCATGCGGCCCAGCGGCACGCCGGCGATCGCATAGATAATGGTGAAGGCAGTGCCGATCAGGCCCAACTGGAAATCGTTGAGGTCCCACTCCAGGCGGATCGGCTCGGCAATGATCGCCGGGATGGTGCGGTCGAAGAAGTTGAACAGGTTGGCCAGAAACAGCAGGAACAGGACGCGCCAGGCGTTCGCGGCTTGGGTGGATGGCTGCATGACGTCGCTCTCGATTTATTGTTATGCACCGGCCGTGTGCCGACCGGTTCTCGAAACTGACTCTAGGGTTCTCGCAGGCGTCTGTCTGTCACCATCATTTTCGCTGATGCCGGTCGATGCAACGGTTCAGCTTTGCTGCCAAGCCTCCAGCCAGCCAAGGCCGGTCGAAGTATCCGGGCTATCGGGGCGGTATTCGGCCGCCAACCAGCCGGTGTAGCCCACCGATCGCAAGGCGTCGAGCAACGGCCCGAAAGCTATTGAGCCCGTGCCGGGCGCCCCTCGGCCGGGACAGTCGGCAAACTGCACATGCCCGATCCGGGCGCCAAGCAGTGCTATCCCAGCGGCAACATCCAGCCCTTGTCGGGCCATGTGATAGAGGTCCAGCTGTGCCTGGCAATTGGGATGATCGACGCGCTCCAGCAGCGCTTGCAGATGCTCCGGGGTGTTGATCAGAAAACCCGGCATGTCCAGCGGATTGATCGCCTCGCATACCACTCGCACCCCCAGAGATGCGAACGCCTCGGCGCTTTTGCGCAGGTTGCCGGCCAGGGTTTCCAGGGCCTGCTCACGCGTCACTCCTTCGGCCAGCCGGCCGGGCAGTACGTTGACGCACATCGGCCGCGCCATGGCCGCGTAGGTCAATGCCTCCTGTAGGGCCGCGTCGAACTCAGCCTGCCGCGACGGCACCGCCGCCAGCCCGGCACCGCCCTGCATGAAATCACCGGCCGGCAGATTGATCAGCACCAGCGGCAAACCCGCACGCTCAAGCAGCTCCTTCAGGCGAATCGCCGGAAGCTCATAAGGGAACTGAATTTCCACACCGTCGAACCCGGCAACCCGGGCGGCCATGACTCGCTCCGCCAAGGGCAGTTCGTTGAACAACATGGACAGGTTCGCGGCGATCCTCATTGCTTTTGCTCCCGAAACATCCTGACCAGCGTAGAGGGATCATTTTCGAGCTCGCCCCCGCTGCCATGCAGGCGCATCAACTGTGCGGCGAGCCCGGTCATGGGCGTGGCGCTGCCTGCTTCGCGGGAGAGCTGCACGGCCGTGTCGAGATCCTTGAGCAGGGTGCGAACCCGCCATTTCACCGGTTCGAACGCGCTGTTAGCCATCTGCGGAGCGAGGATCTGCAGCGGTTTGGAATCAGCGAAACCACCGGCCAAGGCTGGCGCGATGAGGCTGGCATCAACACCTGAGCGTTCGGCCAAGGCCACCACCTCGGCGATGACCAACGCATTGCAGGCGACGATCATCTGATTACAGGCCTTGGTGACCTGGCCGGCACCGACATCGCCCATGTGGGTCAGCCGCTGGCCGAGGTGCGCCAATACAGGTCGAACCCGCTCGATATCCTCGCCGCGCCCACCTGCCATGATCGCCAGGCTGCCCGCCTCGGCGCCTGCTGTACCACCGGACACCGGCGCATCGACCCAGCGCATGCCGCTCCGAGATTCGAGTTCCGCAGCCATGGCGCGCGTGGCGGCTGGCTCCAGGCTGGAATGATCGACCAAGAGCTGCCCGGTCCGAGCACCTTCAATGATGCCGCCAGCGCCAAACACCACCTCTCGCACCACCGCGGTATCGGCCAGACAGAGCAGTACGACGTCCGCGTCGCGACACAGGTCGGCAGGCTTGCCGGCCTGTCTCGCCCCGGCCTCGATCAACGGCGCACATTTTTCGGGGGAACGGTTCCAGACCGTCAGTTGATAGCCGGCCGCGAGGAGTCGCCGACACATCGGCAAGCCCATCAGGCCGATGCCAGCAAAGGCGATAGAGGGCAAATCAGACATGGGGATGGCTCCTTGAATACCGGGGATGGGATTCTAGCGCCGCAATGACGCTGGCAGCCAAACCGGTCAGAGCACCTTGCCCTTGTCCCAGAGCCGCACCAGTTCACCTGGGGCCAGCTCTTCCGGGACCTGCAGCAGCAACTCGCTGTCTCGGTCGTTTTCCCGGTAGCGGAGCTCGATCTGATAATAACGACGATCACCCTGCCCTGCGGTGGCACTCGCCAGCGGCAGGCAGCCCTCAAGAACAGAGCAAACCTGCCCCCGCTGCTGCTCATCGCAACTGGCGAAATCGATCTCACGTGGCCGAGAAAGCGCCTGCATCGCGGCGAACCCGCCCTGCCTGGAAAGGCGAACGGTGGCATCCGTGCCCAGCGCTGGTAACTGTTTCATCACGTCTCCTCGTTGGGCCCGTTACCGCTCTAGAACACCGACATCTGTCCATGCCTGCCTGACCGCCTGCGCCTCGCTGCTGCCGACGCCAAAACGGGTCAATGCGTTTTCGATGGTCAAGCCGGCGAACGCGATGAAATCCGCATGCCTGGCCAGTCTCTGATCGCAGAGCGTGTCGTACCAGATGCGCCCGGCCTTGTCCCAGGCGTAGCCGCCGAGGGCTTGGGCGGCGAGATAAAACGCGTGATTGGGAATGCCCGAGTTGAGGTGCACGCCGCCGTTGTCATCACGGGTGTCGATGAAGTCGCGCATGTGCCCTGGCTGCGGGTCCTTGCCCAACAGCGGATCGTCGTAGGCGCTGCCGGGATTGGCCATCGAGCGCAATGCCGAGCCCTTCACCTTGTCGGTCAGCAACTCGGCGCCAATCAGCCAGTCGGCCTGTTGAGCTGTCTGCTGGAGGCTGAACTGCCGGACCAGCACGCCGAACACATCGGATAGCGATTCGTTCAAGGCACCGGATTGATTGAGATACAGCAGCCCGGCTTCACTCTCGATGATGCCGTGGGCAAGCTCATGCGCCACCACATCCAGTGACAGCGTGAAGCGGTTGAATATCTCGCCGTCACCATCGCCGAAGACCATCTGCGCGCCGTTCCAGAAGGCGTTCTCGTAGCCAACACCGTAGTGCACCGTGCCGATAAGCGGAAAGCCATGGTTGTCGATCGAGTCGCGACCGAACACTTGCCAGAAACAAGCGTGGGTCTTGCCGAGCGCATCGTAGGCCTCGTCGACGGCCGAATCGCCCACTGGCGGCTGACCCTCGATTCTGGCCAGCACGCCCGGTAACAGCATCTGTTGCGCCGCATCGTGAATGCTACGGCGCGGCTCGCCCGGCCGACCTCGCTCAGGCAGCACGGTGACGCTTGGCTGTCGCTTGGGTGGCCCGGGATTGGGCAGCAGAGCGCGCACCTGTACCAGCGTTTCCTGGGCCCGCTCGCGCTGCCACTCCGAGCCGTGCGCAATGATCCGGTCGAGTATGTAGGGCGGAATGAAGCTGTGGCGCATGCTTGAATCGTGCATGGGCTCCCCTTCAGTCAGATCGTTTGCGGGCGTCTATTCAGATTAGGCTGCTTCAGGCGCTGCGATGTCGTGCCGGCTGTTTTCAATGTCTGCTTTGAGCAGGCTAGAGCAAAAGCCACAGTCGGCAAGCTGCATAGGGGTGCTTTGATTCGGCGGAGCGCAGAGAGGGAGTTCAGCCGATGATTGCGCTGTCGTTAGCGGCAAGCTGCGTCTCGGCGGGTGCGGTACCGTTGGTCAACGCTTCGATTGCCTGGTCGAGCTGCTTGATGCAGAGATCAATAGCCATTTGCCGCAAGGCCTCCGGCCACTCCTGGTCAGCAACCGGTTCGATCAAGTCCAAGATCTGAGAGTAGCCGACAAGCGTTCCATGCTTCATTTTCAGGGTTTCGCCAGCTGTAACAATGGTGAGCGGATCTCGCGAGGTGATGACCGCGCCAACATCGAGCAACGCGTCGACCTGTTCGCGGAGCGTATGGAGTACACGCTTGTCCTGAGCTGATTTCACATCAAAAGCCATCATCCGTGAAGGCGGCGGATTCTACTAAACGTGACGCGCATCACAATAAAAATATCGAGACCGGCGTGCTGATGCGAGCGCGCCCTTGCTTTGTTTGCGGGCTGACACATGGCGACGTCTGAGCGCTGAAACGCGCGTCATAGGAAGGAGATGCGCCTAGCTTCGCGGGAGGCACTGAACTCAGTTTGTCGGGTGTCGAGCTGACCCAAGCAAATCTCGATAGCGACCTGTTGTAGCTCCGCGGAGGACCACACATGCCTGGCAATGACTGCAACCAGGCTTCGAAGCCCGTTCTCGTTAAAAAGCTTTCCGTCACGCACCGTAAAGGTACATTCGTGAAAGTCTAAGATGATCGGACTGCGCCCGGTCAGGCTCGCTCCGGCGCTGAGCAGACAATCGATATGCTGGCGCAATCTATGGTTTTCACGGCGTTCAGAAAGCATAGGGGTTCCGGCCCAGCCGGCGATTAGCGCCGGCTGACCCTCAGCATCAGCTCGCCTGGCCTTGCCTGGCCGAGGCGCCGCTTTCCGGATTGTCTTCAAGCCCGGCTTCGATGGCTTCGTCGAGCTGATGGCAGCAGAGATCGGCAGCCATCTCGCGCAATGAATCCGGCCATTCCCCGTCGGTGGTCGGCTCAATCAATGCGAGGGATTTGTAATAGCTGATGAGCATGCCGTGGTCGACCCGAAGCACCTGTCCGCCATCGAGGAGGACGAGCGGATCCCGCTGAGTGATAACTGCGCCGTGCGTCAGAAGTACGTCGATATGTTTTCGCAGCGCATGAAGCTTCCGCTTTTCTTCCTTGAACTCACTCACGTCGTAACCCTCGACCTTGAAGGCGGCGAAGTCTAATCAACCCTTGATGGCACTTAAATAGCTAAATGCCACCACTCGCTTAGTTTTTTGCATGAACTGAGCATGTGTTGATCGACGTCATCCACCCGACCGGACAGACAGCGCACCAAGCTCTGCTACACCCGGCGTGTGAGGAGGTGTTAGGTATGGCACTGGGGAGGGAGGCCTGCCGGAAGAGTCCGGATAAAGCCGGGTGACGCTGGAGCCCAGGCGCGGCGCGGGGTCATCGGGCGGACCGACAGACGGGGCAGTGCNTTTTTGCTCCACATCGTCAAAGCGCATTCCTTCAAGCTTGTGCGGATGAGCATCCAGACGCTCATTAGCTATAGAGAGAAGTTGATCCTTCGTGACTTGCTTCATACGATCGCTCCTAGAATGCTGCGCACCAAACGATGCGCAGTGCCAAATAGGATACTAAGCATCCCTAGTCTGCAGTGCCAAACCAACCGTCAAACTGTGCCAAACTCGGCGCGCGCTTACACGGCGCCCAGCTTTCGTTTCGGCGGACGATAAAGCCATCTCGGCCAGATGCTTGCGTTGTCGCCGCCTTCTACCTCTATAATCCGCGCGCTTTTTCCGCTATTGAACCGGAGAACCACAATGCTGAAGCGCACCCTGGCAGCCGTTACCGGCCTTGCCCTTTCGTTGTCTATTGCCACCACCCATGCTGCCGACGTCCTTCGCGTATCGGCCATTCCCGACGAAGCCCCGACCGAGCTGATCCGCAAGTTCGAACCGCTGGGCGAATACCTCGAGAAAGAATTGGGCATGCCGGTCAAGTTCACCCCGGTTTCCGATTACGCTGCGGTGGTCGAATCCCTCGCGTCCGACCGCCTCGACCTGGCCTGGCTCGGCGGCTTCACGTTCGTCCAGACTCACCTGAAGACCGGCGATGCGATCCCGCTGGTACAGCGGGAACAGGACGAGAAATTCACCAGTAAATTCATCACTGCAGATCCTGAGGTCAAGACCCTGCAGGACCTCAAAGGCAAGACCTTTGCGTTTGGCTCCGTGTCTTCGACCTCGGGCAGCTTGATGCCGCGCTACTTCATGA
The DNA here is from genome assembly GCF_902506445.1 of Pseudomonas sp. 9Ag. NCBI lineage: Bacteria > Pseudomonadati > Pseudomonadota > Gammaproteobacteria > Pseudomonadales > Pseudomonadaceae > Pseudomonas > Pseudomonas sp. 9Ag. The sequence continues at coordinate 945,076 of NZ_LR733836.1, read as the reverse complement.
TCAAGGACGGCATCGATCCCGAGCAGTTCTTTAAACGCATCGCCTATTCCGGTGCGCACGACGCCACGGCGGCATGGGTCCAGGCTGGCAAGGCCGATGGTGGCGTACTCAATGCCTCGGTTTGGGACAAGCTGGTCGCGGCTGGCAAAGTCGATACCGACAAGGTGCGGGTAATCTCCACCACGCCGCCCTACTACGATTACAACTGGACCGTACGCGGCAACCTGGACCCGGCGCTGGTCCAGAAGATCAAAACCGCCTTCCTTCAGCTCGACCCGAAGAATCCGGAACACAAAAAGATTCTCGATCTGCAAGCGGCCACCCGTTTCATCGAAACCCGCCCGGAAAACTACGAAGGCATCGAGGAAGCTGCGCGCGCCGCTGGCCTGTTGAAGTGAGCCCAGCTAGCCGTAGCACCTCTGCCTTCCGTGTTTCTGAAGCCAGGGTAAGTGGGTGCGTTTGAATGAGTCATGCAACAACGTCTGCTGGCTTGCTCGAAAGTGATGAGTCTCCGGCCAAATCCGCCCTGCGGCTGGCCGGCGTCAGCTATCGCCATGCCGGTGGACAGCTCGCACTGCACGATATCGAGCTGCAGATCGCTCAAGGCGAGCGGGTTGCGCTGATCGGCCCCTCGGGCGCAGGCAAGACCACCTTGCTGCGCCTGCTTGCCACTCATCTAGAACCGGTCACTGGGCAACTGGACGTGCTCGGTGACCGCCCCTGGTCGCTTTCAGCAGGTGCCCGGCAGAAGCTGCGCTCACGTATCGGCCTGATTCACCAGGCGCCACCGCTGCCGCCACGGCAACGGGTGATCACCTCGGTGCTGGCCGGCCGGCTCGGCCAATGGTCACTTGTACGCAGCTTGCTCAGCCTGGTCTATCCGCTGGACAAGGATGGTGCTGCGCAGGCGCTGGGCAAGCTGGATCTGGCGGACAAACTCTATGCCCGTTGCGATCAGCTTTCTGGCGGGCAGCTGCAGCGAGTCGGCATCGCACGCGCGCTTTACCAAAGCCCGGAACTGATCCTGGCAGACGAGCCGGTCTCGGCGATGGACCCCGTGCTCGCTGCCTATTCACTGAATGTGCTCAACCGCGAGGTCATGAGCCGCCAGGCGACGCTACTGGCCAGCCTGCACGCCGTTGAGCTGGCACTGGAGCATTTTCCTCGGGTGATTGGCGTGCGCGATGGCCGCATCCTCTTTGACAAGCCGTCCAGCCAGGTAATGCCGGCCGAACTCGAAGCGCTCTATGCCAATGAGCAACTGGGCAGTGCGGCGGTCTTGCAGGCGATGCCCGGCCAACCTCTGCAAATCCCTCGATGCTGAACCCAGTCTTCACCCAGCGCGACCCCGCCGCCCACTCACGCCTGGTGCTGACCCTCGTGGCACTGGCGCTGCTGTGGCCGGGCTTGTCGTTGAGCGAACTGGATATCGGTGTGCTCTTCGATGGCAGCAACGCCGAGATCATGGCCAGTTTCCTGTCCGGATTCTGGCCTCCGGCTCATGATGCCGCGTTCTTGCGCCTGCTCGGGCGCGCAACATTGGAAACGCTCGCCATCGCGACCGCCGGCATGACTTTGGCCCTCGCCGTGGCCATCCCCTGCGCCCTGCTGGCGACCCGCGCCTTGTCGATCTCAGCGGTCAGCCGCGGCGGTCGTCCTCACTGGTGGGCGCAGGCGCTGCGTTGGCCAGTCAGAGGGCTGCTGATTCTGCTGCGCAGCGTCCCTGAGATCGTCTGGGCACTGCTCTTCGTCCGCGCCGTCGGGCTCGGGCCTACCGCAGGGGTACTGGCCATTGCCATCACCTATGCCGGCATGCTCGGCAAGGTCTATGCGGAAATTTTCGAGTCGGTCGATCCGCTGCCCACTCGCGCACTGATTGGCGCTGGCGGTTCGCGCCTGCAGGCCTTCGCCTATGGCGTGTTACCGCAGGCCACCGGCGAAATGCTCTCCTATACCGTCTACCGCTGGGAGTGCGCCATCCGCGCTTCCGTGGTGATGGGCTTCGTCGGCGCGGGTGGTTTGGGCCAGCAGATGGACCTGTCGATCCGCATGTTCGCCGGCGGCGAAGTGGCCAGCATGTTGCTGACCTTCCTCGTGCTGGTGCTGCTGGCCGACCTGCTCAGCCAGCAGCTGCGCCGGAGGTACGTCTGAAACCGCTCGCGCGCTACGCCCTGCCGCTGCTCCTGGTTATCGCAGTGCTCGGATCGTTTAGCTATCTGCAGCTCGAAGCCAGCACGTTGTTCAGCCGCGAAGGCCTCGCGCACATGGGCGAATACGCCACAGGTTTTCTCAGTCCCGACCTGTCGGCCCCGCACTTGCGCGCCATCGGTTACGGCGCGCTGGAAACCCTGGCGATGTCGGCCATCGGCACGCTTCTCGCGGCTGTGCTCGGGTTGATACTGGCGCTGCCAGCCGCCGGACGCTTCGGGTTTGTCGCCCAGGGCGCTTCACGGCTGCTGCTCAACGCGTTTCGTGCAATACCCGAACTCGTCTGGGCGGCGCTGATGGTGCTGGCGGCGGGTCTGGGACCGAATGCTGGCACCCTGGCCCTGGCGCTGCACACAGCCGGAGTGCTGGGTCGGCTGTTCGCCGAAGCGCTGGAAAATACCCCGAGCGCGCCCAGCGAGGCGTTGCGGCTGGCCGGCAGTGGGCGGATCGGTGCGTTCTGCTACGGCACCCTTCCGACGCTATGGCCGCAACTCATGGCCTATACGCTGTATCGCTGGGAGAACAACATCCGCATGGCCAGCGTGCTCGGCTTTGTCGGCGCTGGCGGCCTCGGACAGATGCTCTACATGAGCCTCAGCCTGTTCCAAGAGGCCCAGGCCTCGACAGTCATTCTGGCCATGCTGCTGATGGTACTGGCAGTCGATGCGTTGAGTGGCTGGGCGCGCCAGCGCTGGGTGCGCGGCTAGCGACTGACTTGAATCAGTGCAGGCTGGGCTTCGCTGCCCTTTCCTGCACCAGCACCCAGGGCGCAACGACAACGGCCCAGAGTGACGGATCGCGTTCAAGCCAGTCCTGGGCCTGTTCTGCCTCAAGCTTGCCAAGATGGCCTTCTGCCAGCCATGCGGTCACTTTTTCCCGATCATCCTCAGCGACCGCCTGTGCCGCTGCGATCAGATCAAAGTCACTGGCCACCCGCAGCAGCGCCCCACGAGCAAAGAACGGCTGCAGCTCCTGCCAGCTGATCGAGGCTGTTTCACCGAGAAGCTTGGCATAGAGAGTGCTTGAATCTTCGCTCATGAGGTTCACCCGGTATGAAAAGGGCGCAATGATAGCGTTCGGGTAAATCTCATCAACCGGATGGAATTCCTGACTGTGCAAACAGGTGCTGACGCTTCTACACTGTGCCGGTACAGTTGCCGTACCGTTTGGGGACGTTGAGCCCTTAACGACACTGCAGCCCGCAGGATCCAAACAATAATGATGCAAGTGGAGCACATATGAAGACCAAGCAGCGTCTTTCGAAACTATTCATGGCTATCGCTTTGACGGGTGCAGCGAGCTACACGCTGGCCGCCGACAACATCAAGATCGGCCTGGCCGGTCCGGTTACCGGGGCTGTCGCGCAGTACGGGGACATGCAGTTCATCGGTGCCCAGATGGCCATCGAACAAATCAACAAGGAAGGGGGCGTCAACGGTCAGCAGCTTGAAGGGATCGTCTATGACGACGCCTGCGACCCCAAGCAGGCCGTGGCAGTAGCTAACAAGATCGTTAACGACGAGGTCAGCTTCGTTGTAGGTCACCTCTGCTCCAGCTCCACCCAGCCGGCGTCCGACATTTACGAAGACGAAGGCATCCTGATGATTACCGCAGCGTCGACCAGCCCGGACATCACCTCTCGTGGCTACGAGTTGGTTTTCCGTACAATCGGTCTGGACAGCCTGCAGGGTCCGACTGCCGGTAACTTCATCGCTGACACCGTCAAGCCGAAGAATGTGGCTGTCATCCATGACAAGCAGCAGTACGGCGAAGGGATCGCGACCGCGGTCAAGGAAACCCTAGAGAAGAAAGGCGTCAAGGTTGGCCTGTTCGAAGGCATCAACGCTGGCGACAAAGACTTCTCTTCGATGATTTCCAAGCTCAAGCAAGAGAACGTGGACTTCGTCTACTACGGCGGCTACCACCCGGAACTGGGCCTGCTGCTGCGTCAAGCGAAGGAAAAGGGCCTGAACGTCCGCTTCATGGGCCCAGAAGGCGTAGGCAACAAGGAAATCTCCGCCATTGCCGGCCCGGCTTCCGAAGGCCTGCTGGTCACCCTGCCGAAGTCGTTCGATCAGGATCCGCGCAACCAGAAGCTGGTCGACGCATTCAAGGCGAAGAAGCAGGACCCGAGCGGCCCGTTCGTGTTCCCGGCCTACGCCGCTGTTCAAGTCATTGCCGAGGGTATCGAGAAAGCCGGCAGCACCGACACCGCCAAGGTGGCCGAAGCCCTGCGCAGCAACACCTTCGATACTCCGACCGGCAACCTTTCGTTCGACGAGAAGGGTGACCTGAAAGACTTCAACTTCGTGGTTTACGAATGGCACCAGGACGGCACCAAGACCGAAGCCAAGTGAACCTATAACCAACCGACCCAGAGCCCACGGCATCCGCCGTGGGCTTTGTTTTAGCTGATCGGAGCCAACCCGGCCACAAGCACGGGACGCCCAGCAACACTTTCAACCAAGCGAGTGGCCTGTAGAACTGGCCCGCCTCGACAGGTAGGTGCGTGATCCGCACCGAGTCCACGGCGCTGCATTCTCCCTGCAGCGTTTTCGAAGCAGGTCCGCATTGGCGGCAAGCACGGCTGCGGGTGTTCAGGAGAACGTAATGCCTGAGCTTTACCACTACTTCCAACAGCTGATCAACGGCCTGACCGTTGGCAGCACCTATGCCTTGATAGCCATCGGTTACACGATGGTCTACGGCATCATCGGCATGATCAACTTCGCCCACGGCGAGGTGTACATGATCGGGTCGTATGTCACCTTTATCGCCATCGTCGGGCTGACCATGATGGGGCTCGATTCGCTGCCGATCCTGATGATCGGCGCGTTCGCAGCCGCCATGATCGTCACCAGCGCCTATGGCTACAGCATCGAGCGGGTTGCTTATCGACCGCTACGGGGCAGCAACAGGCTGATCCCGTTGATCTCCGCGATCGGCATGTCGATCTTCCTGCAGAACGTCGTCCTGCTTTCCCAAGACTCCAAAGACAAGGCGATTCCCAACCTGATGCCCGGCAACTTCATCTTTGGTGAAAGCGCCATGAACGGGGTGGTGATTTCCTACATGCAGGTGTTGATCTTTGTCGTCACCATCATTGCCATGATGGGTCTGACGCTGTTCATCTCCCGCTCTCGCCTGGGCCGCGCCTGCCGTGCCTGCGCCGAAGATCTGAAGATGGCCAACCTGCTCGGCATCAACACCAACAGCATCATCGCCCTGACTTTCGTCATCGGCGCTGCGCTGGCGGCCGTTGCAGCCGTTCTGATCAGCATGCAATACGGCGTGATCAACCCGCACATCGGCTTCCTGGCCGGCATCAAAGCCTTTACTGCTGCGGTGCTTGGCGGTATCGGCAGCATCCCGGGCGCCATGCTCGGCGGTCTGGTGTTGGGTGTCGCCGAAGCGTTCGGCGCCGATATCTTTGGTGATCAATACAAGGATGTGGTCGCGTTCAGCCTGCTGGTACTGGTGCTGCTGTTCCGTCCGACCGGCATTCTCGGCCGTCCGGAGGTTGAAAAGGTATGACTCGCAATCTGCGCACCGCCTTTTTCAGCGCACTGCTGGTATTCGCTGTAGCGGTACCGGTGTTCGGCCTGAAACTCACCACCGTCGGCATTCGCCTCGAAGTTCATGGCAGCGACGCGACGACGTTCTGGATCATCGCGGCATGCGCCGTGGCCATGTTCTTCTGGCAGCTGTTCCGCCACCACGCGGCGGCCGGCTGGGCGGCGACCCCCAACCTACCGAGCATACCGGCTGGTGCGGGCAACTTCCTGACCCTGCCATCGACCCAGCGCTACATCATCATCGGCCTGATTCTGCTGGCGCTGGTGTGGCCGTTCTTCGGTTCACGCGGCGCGGTGGATATCGCCACGCTGATCCTGATCTACGTGATGCTCGGCCTCGGCTTGAATATCGTGGTCGGCCTGGCCGGCTTGCTGGATCTTGGTTACGTCGGGTTCTATGCCGTTGGCGCTTATACCTATGCCCTCCTCTCGCATTATTACGGGATCGGGTTCTGGGTCGCGTTGCCGATTGCCGGTGCCATGGCCGCGCTGTTCGGTTTCCTGCTGGGCTTCCCAGTGCTGCGTCTGCGCGGGGATTACTTGGCGATCGTGACCCTCGGCTTCGGTGAGATCATCCGTCTGTTGCTGCGTAACATGACCGATCTTACCGGCGGCCCCAATGGCATCAGCGGCATCGACAAACCAACACTGTTCGGCCTCTCGTTCGACCGTCGCGCTGCCGAGGGCATGCAGACGTTCCACGAGTTCTTCGGCTTAGAATATCAGTCGATCAACAAGGTGATCTTCCTCTATCTGATTGCCGTGCTGCTGGTGCTGCTGACACTGTTCGTCATCAACCGCCTGCTGCGTATGCCTATCGGCCGCGCCTGGGAAGCCTTGCGTGAAGATGAGATCGCCTGCCGTGCGCTGGGCATGAACCCCACCGTGATCAAGCTTTCCGCGTTCACCCTCGGTGCGACGTTCGCGGGCTTCGCCGGCAGCTTCTTCGCGGCGCGCCAGGGACTGGTGTCACCAGAATCGTTCACCTTCATCGAATCGGCCATCATCCTCGCCATCGTCGTACTGGGCGGCATGGGCTCGCAGCTGGGGGTGATTCTCGCCGCCATCGTGATGATCCTGCTGCCTGAACTGATGCGTGAGTTCAGCGAGTACCGCATGCTGATGTTCGGCGCCTTGATGGTGCTGATGATGATCTGGCGTCCGCAGGGGCTGCTGCCCATGCAACGCCCCCACATGGAGCTGAAGCGATGAGCCGCCCGATTCTCGAAGTAAGCGGCCTGACCATGCGCTTCGGCGGCCTTCTGGCCGTCAACGGGGTGGGCCTGACCGTACATGACAAACAAGTGGTCTCGATGATCGGCCCCAACGGTGCCGGCAAGACCACGGTATTCAACTGCCTGACCGGCTTCTACCAACCCACCGACGGCAAGATCCTGCTCGACGGCGAAGCGATCGAGGGCCTGCCCGGCCACAAGATTGCCCGCAAGGGCGTGGTGCGGACATTCCAGAATGTTCGCCTGTTCAAGGACATGACCGCCATCGAAAACTTGTTGGTCGCCCAACACCGGCACCTGAACACGGGCTTTCTGTCCGGCCTGTTGAAGACCAAGGCGTTTCGCAAGAGCGAGCGCCAGGCAATGGATTTCGCCGCGCACTGGCTCGATCAGGTCAACCTGACCGACATTGCCAACCGCCCGGCCGGCACCCTTGCCTATGGCCAACAGCGCCGTTTGGAAATCGCGCGCTGCATGATGACGCGTCCGCGCATCCTCATGCTCGACGAACCGGCGGCCGGTCTGAACCCGAAGGAAACCGAAGACCTGAAAGCGCTGATCGGCATGCTGCGTGACCAGCACAACGTGACGGTTCTGCTCATTGAGCACGACATGAAGCTGGTCATGAGCATCTCCGACCATATCGTGGTGATCAACCAGGGCTGTCCGCTGGCTGACGGCACGCCGGAGCAGATTCGTGACAATCCGGACGTGATCAAAGCCTATCTGGGAGAGGCGTAACCATGCTGTATTTCGAAAACGTCTCGACCTTTTACGGCAAGATCCAAGCGCTGCATAACGTCAACGTCGAAGTCCGCAAGGGCGAGATCGTCACCCTGATCGGCGCCAACGGCGCCGGCAAGTCGACCCTGCTGATGACGCTTTGCGGTACGCCCATGGCATCCGAAGGCAGCATCCGCTTCGAGGGCGAGGAGCTGGTCGGCAAGCAAACCTTCGACATCATGCGCAAGGACATTGCCGTGGTGCCCGAAGGGCGGCGCATCTTTGCTCGGCTGACGGTCGAGGAAAATCTGGCCATGGGTGGGTTCTTCACCAATAAGGCGGACTTCCAGGAGCAGTTGGACAAGGTGCTGTTGCTGTTCCCGCGACTCAAGGAGCGTTTCCAGCAGCGTGGTGGCACCATGTCCGGAGGTGAGCAACAGATGCTCGCCATTGCCCGTGCATTGATGAGCAAGCCCAAGCTGTTGCTGCTTGACGAGCCGTCGTTGGGCCTGGCGCCTATCATCATTCAGCAGATCTTCGACATCATCGAACAGCTGCGCAGAGATGGCGTAACCATCTTCCTGGTCGAGCAGAACGCCAACCAGGCGCTCAAGCTGGCCGACCGGGCTTATGTGCTGGAGAACGGCCACATCGTCATGCAGGGAAGCGGTGAGGAGCTGCTGGTCAACCCCAAGGTTCGCGACGCCTACCTGGGCGGCTGAATCGAGGCAAACGAAGGAGCCGGGCAAATGCCCGGCTTTTTCATGCGCGCATGCAGGGGATGACAAGCGAGGGCCGAGCCTTTATCGTGCTCTGCGTCGCGTCTTTCCTGACCCCCATCTGGGCGTCCCGACGAGACCCCTGGATCAGCAGACAGGGCATAACTGAGCTGGCTCATTTCTGAACTCAACTCAGGAGAAGCCGGCCATGACTGCCAGCCGTATCTGGATCAAGAACCCCCTCGCCCTCTACACCGCCAACGATCAGAAAGCCCCCGGCGGGCTGGTGATCGAGAGAGGCGTGATTGTCGAAATGCTCGACGCCGGGCAATCGCCCTCGACGCCTGTCGACAGCACCTTCGATGCCCGTGAGCACGTCGTGCTGCCAGGGCTGATAAACACGCACCACCACTTCTATCAGACCCTCACGCGAGCCTGGGGCCCCGTGGTCAATCAGCCCCTGTTCCCCTGGCTGAAGACGCTCTATCCGGTCTGGGCACGCCTGACGCCGGATCGTCTGGCGCTCGCCAGCAAGGTCGCGCTCGCCGAACTGCTGCTGTCCGGCTGTACCACCGCGGCCGATCACCACTACCTGTTCCCGGATGGCTTGGAAAACGCCATTGACGTGCAGATCGACGTCGTTCGAGAGCTGGGCATGCGCGCCATGCTGACCCGCGGCTCCATGAGCCTGGGTGAAGCCGACGGTGGGCTTCCACCGCAACACACCGTGCAGACGGCCGAAGCAATCCTTGAGGACAGCGAACGGTTGATCGGCCGCTATCACGAGCGCGGCGCCGGCGCGCAGATCCAGATCGGTCTTGCGCCCTGCTCGCCTTTTTCGGTTACACCGGAAATCATGCGCGCCAGCGCCGCTCTGGCTGAACACCACGACGTGCGCCTGCACACACACCTGGCCGAAACCCTGGACGAAGAAGAGTTCTGCCTGCAGCGCTTTGGCCTGCGCACGGTGGATTATCTGGACAGCGTCGGCTGGCTATCGGAGCGCACTTGGCTGGCGCATGGCATTCACTTCAACGAGGACGAAATTGCCCGCCTCGGCGCGGCCGGTACCGGCATTTGCCATTGCCCATGCTCCAACATGCGGCTGGCTTCCGGCATTTGCCCAACCGTGGCGTTGGAAGCGGCAGGCGCGCCAATCGGGCTTGGCGTGGATGGTTCGGCCTCCAACGACGCCTCCAACATGATTCTTGAAGCCAGGCAGGCGCTATACATCCAGCGCCTGCGCTACGGTGCAGAAGAGATCACGCCTGAGCGGGCCCTGGGTTGGGCCACGCGCGGTTCAGCACGGCTGCTGGGTCGTCACGATGTGGGTGAATTGGCGGTGGGCAAGCAGGCCGATCTGGCTCTTTTCAAGCTCGACGAGCTGCGTTTTTCCGGTAGCCACGACCCGATCTCCGCGCTGCTGCTGTGCGGCGCTGACCGGGCCGACCGGGTGATGGCGGGTGGACAGTGGCGGGTGGTCGACGGCCAGATCGAAGGCCTCGACGTGGCCGGACTGATCGCCAACCACAGCCAGGCGGCACGCGAACTGATCGCGGGCTAGTCCCAACGCTGAGGTTTCGCTCAAAAGACTGGCGAGTCGTATGACCGGCGAGCAGCGACGCTCGCCGGCGTCAGGACTGAGCAGTCAGCTTCTCAGTTCTTCGATTCGCCAATTTTGAGCGCAAACACGCCCGTCAAAAGCAAACTGCCGCGCCAGGGCCGACGGCCAGTTTGCTCAGGCGCGACTAGGCATGCGGCGCTGGGCGCAGCGCCTTGGCCATGCATTGCAGAGCCTCACGCGGCCCACCGCAAATCAGCGTAGCGGGCACAGCCAGCATCAAGTTCACGGGCAGGTCGAACGCTTCCAGTTGCAGCCCATCGCAATCGAGACCGGACACGCCACAAAGCTGTGGATGCTGGCGCTGCAGACGCTCGGCATAGCTGCCCTCCCCGTCCAGATAGCCATAGATCGGCTTGCCCTGAGCGGCGGCATAACCGACTTCGAAACTGGTGCCGCTGTCCGGCTCACCACCGCGAAAGAAGTTCAGATCGGCAAGCACCGCATCGGCCTGACCGAGCAATTCCAGATTGGCCCGGTAGATCCAGGCCGCCTGCTCACGCGGCAACTCGATCTCGTTCGGCACCTGCTTATCCAGCGGATACAGACCGATGAAGCCGAACTCGGCACACAAGGCCTTGAGCCGCTCACCATGCTCAATGGCATCAGGCCGAAATACAGCGGGGCCAGCGAGATAGATGCGCAACGTCATTGAGGTTCCATCCTGCTGAGCGGGGTCACAGCCCGATCAGCGAAAGCATGATGAAGGTAGCGAACAGCACGAAGTGGGTCATGCCCTCGATCGCGTTGGTTTCGCCGTCGTTCAGGTTGATAGCCGCGACGATGATGGTGATCAACACCATGGTTGTCTGCACCGGCGTCATCGCCATCTGAAATGGCTGGCCACTATACAGCGCCATGGCCTCCATGATTGGGACCGTCAGGATCACCGTGGACAGCGAGGCGCCAAGCGCAATGTTGACCACTGCCTGCATACGGTTGGCCAACGCGGCGCGCAAGGCGGTCAGAATTTCCGGCGCGGCCGCGATAGCTGCCACCAACAGGGCTGCGAGCATAGGCGGTGCACCGGTTCCGACCAGGCTCACCTTCATCGTCTGCGACATCACCTCGGCCAGCGCGCCAATGATCACCACGCCGACACAGAGCATGGCGATCGATGGCCCGGCACTGCCTGACGCCTGGGTAGTTGCCGGGTGCTCGTTGCGGCGACGCTTCTTCTCCGGGTAGCTATAGCTGAAGAAGTAACTGTGCGCGCCAACCTGCATCCGCAGAAACACGCCGTACAGCAGTAGCATCGCGCCAATGGTAAAGGCCGAGTACAGACGCCAGTCTTCCTGCGGAATGAACTCAGGAACGACCATAGAGACGCCCATCGCGGTGAGGATCATCACGCTGTAGGTCCGCGCGGAATCGTCGTTGTAGGGTTGCTCGCCGTGCCGCAGCCCGCCCATCAGCGCAGCCAGCCCGAGAATGCCATTGAGGTCGAGCATTACCGCTGCGTAGATGGTGTCACGCACCAGGGTCGGTGAAGGCTCGTGCGACATCATGATGCCGAGGATGACGACCTCCACCAGCACGGCCGAAAGCGTGAGAATCATGGTTCCGTAGGGGTCACCGACCTTTTCGGCAAGCACTTCGGCATGGTGAGCGACGCGTACCGAGGCCAACACGATGACCAGCACAAGCACCGCCGTGCTGATCATCGCAATCGTGCGGCCACCGTGCAGAAGGCTCTCTTCAAACACGTACGCCAGCACTGCTACCAGGAGCGCGACGATGAGGTAGGTCTCGTCTTTGAGTCTCTGCAACATCTTGTAATTCTCTTGGGGCCTGAAGCTCCGACGCACCAAGCCCTGGCAAATATCCCCATCCGTGCGCCTAACCGGATCGGCGGCGACCAATACAGTTATTGAAGGCGGCCAGATTCTCAGGCAGCTTCGGTAGTTGTCCTATTGGTCAGCTTTTTGCATCCAATTTGGTGATGGTTGAACTTGGTGGCGTATGCGGCATAACGGAGGGCCGGTCGCAGCAGTCCATCCCAATAGCGCTCCCAGCTGCGCCGAATCCCACGCCTGTCGTCGCAAGCAGCAGGAGCAGCCAGCCTGAGCCACACTCTAGGCATGCTCGGCCCGGCTTTGTGGCGGCAATCGGGGTCAGTCAGGAACGGTCCATCGGACGCATTGACTTTTGAGTCAGTAATTTCTTGACCGAAAAGTCAGATAACGCTAATTTCCACCGCCAGAGCCCAGAACAAAAACGCCCCGGAGGCCCGCCTTGATCCAGTTTCTTCTCAATCGAGAACTGCGCCGTGAGCAGACACTCGATCCGAATACCACCGTGTTGGAATACCTGCGCGAATACCGCGGTAAATCCGGCACCAAAGAAGGCTGCGCTTCCGGAGACTGCGGTGCCTGCACCGTCGTGGTCGGAGAGCTGGACGGAGATCGCCTGCGCTACCGCACGCTCAATTCCTGCCTGACCTTCGTCTCCGCCTTGCACGGCAAGCAGCTGATCACCGTCGAAGACCTCAAGCACCAGGGCCAGCTGCACAGCGTCCAGCAAGCCATGGTCGATTGCCACGGCTCGCAGTGCGGCTTCTGCACGCCCGGCTTCGTCATGAGCCTGTTTGCCTTGCAAAAATCAGCGGATGGGTACGACAAGGCCGACACCCACGAAGCCCTGGCCGGCAACCTCTGCCGCTGCACCGGCTACCGCCCGATTCTGGAAGCCGCGGAGCAGGCCTGTTGCGGCAAGCAGCCGGACCAATTCGATGCGCGCGAAGCCGATACCATCGCCCAGCTGAAAGCCATCGCACCCAGCGAAACCGCCGAGCTGAACAGCGGCGACAAGCGCTGTCTGTCGCCACTGACCGTAGGTGATCTGGCCGATATCTACAGCGCCAACCCGGACGCACGCCTGCTGGCCGGCGGCACCGACCTTGCGCTTGAAGTCACCCAGTTCCACCGCGAATTGCCGGTGATGATTTACGTCGGCCACATTGCCGAGATGAAGAAAGTCGAGGTCACCGACAAGGGCATCGAGATCGGCGCAGCCACACCGCTGACCGATTGCTATGAAGTGCTGGCAGAGGAATACCCGGACTTCGGCGAGTTGCTGCACCGCTTCGCCTCTTTGCAGATCCGCAACCAGGGCACCCTCGGTGGCAACATCGGCAACGCGTCGCCCATTGGCGATTCGCCACCCCTTCTGATCGCGCTGGGTGCCCAGGTGGTGCTGCGCAAAGGAACCAACAGCCGCACCCTGCTGCTGCAGGATTACTTCATCGACTACAAGGTCACCGCTCGCGAGCAAGGTGAATTCATCGAGAAAATCATCGTGCCACGCGCCCAGCCGAATCGAGTGTTCCGTGCCTACAAAGTCTCCAAGCGCCTGGACGATGACATCTCTGCCGTCTGTGCGGCATTTGACCTGAAGCTCGAAGACGGCCTGATCGACGATGCCCGCGTCGCCTTTGGCGGTATGGCAGCCATTCCGAAACGCGCAGTGGCTTGCGAGCGTGCGCTGATCGGCGCGCCTTTCAATGCCGACACCATCGAGCGGGCCTGTGAAGCGCTGGAACAGGACTTCACGCCACTGACCGACTTCCGTGCCAGCCGCGAATACCGCCTGCTGGTCGCACAGAACCTGCTGCGCAAATGCTTCCTTGAGCAACAAAGCCCGGAAGCCGAGACAAGGGTGACCGCATATGCATAAGCCAACCAAAACCCAAGAAGAAATCGCCGCCCTGTTCAAACAGGACCTGGTCACCGGCGTCGGCCGCAGCGTCAAGCACGACAGCGCGCCCAAGCATGTCACTGGCGAGGCGGTGTACGTCGATGACCGTCTGGAATTCCCCAATCAGCTGCACATCTATGCCCGCATGAGCGACCGCGCCCATGCCCGAATCGTGCGCATCGACACGGCCCCTTGCTACGCCGTACCCGGTGTTGCGATCGCCATCACTGCGCAGGACGTGCCGGGTCAGCTGGACATTGGCGCAGTTATGCCCGGTGACCCGCTGCTGGCCGACGGCAAGGTCGAATATGTCGGCCAGCCGGTGATTGCCGTCGCTGCCGACAGCCTGGAAACCGCACGTAAAGCGGCCATGGCCGCGATCATTGAGTACGAAGATCTGGAACCGGTGATCGACGTCGTCGATGCCTTGCGCAAAAAGCACTTCGTACTCGACAGCCACACCCACAAGCGTGGCGATTCGACCAGCGCACTGGCGAGCGCCCCGCGTCGCCTGCAAGGCAGCTTGCACATCGGCGGGCAGGAACATTTCTACCTGGAAACCCAGGTCTCTTCGGTGATGCCCACCGAGGACGGCGGCATGATCGTCTACACCTCGACGCAGAACCCCACCGAGGTGCAGAAGCTGGTCTCCGAGGTGCTCGGCGTCTCGATGAACAAGATCGTCATCGACATGCGCCGCATGGGCGGCGGCTTCGGCGGCAAGGAGACCCAGGCCGCCGGCCCCGCGTGCATGTGCGCCGTGATCGCGCACCTCACCGGCCGGCCAACCAAGATGCGTCTGCCACGCATGGAAGACATGACCATGACCGGCAAGCGCCACCCCTTCTATGTCGAGTACGACGTCGGCTTCGATGATGACGGCCTGCTGCACGGCATCGAGATCGACCTGGCCGGCAACTGCGGCTACTCGCCGGATCTTTCAGGCTCCATCGTCGACCGCGCCATGTTCCACTCCGACAACGCCTACTACCTGGGCGACGCCACCATCAACGGTCATCGCTGCAAGACCAACTTGGCGTCGAACACCGCCTACCGCGGCTTCGGCGGCCCGCAAGGCATGGTCGCCATCGAAGAGATCATGGATACGGTCGCGCGCGAGCTGGGCAAGGACCCGCTGGATGTGCGCAAGCGCAACTACTACGGCAAGACCGAGCGCAACGTCACGCCTTACTACCAGATGGTCGAGCACAACATGCTCGAGGAAATGACCGCAGAGCTCGAGGCCAGCAGCGAGTATGCAAAGCGCCGCGAAGAGATCCGCGCGTTCAATGCCAAGAGCCCGATCCTGAAGAAAGGCCTGGCGCTGACGCCGGTGAAGTTCGGCATCAGCTTTACCGCCAGCTTCCTCAATCAGGGCGGCGCGCTGGTGCACGTTTACACCGATGGCAGCATCCACCTGAACCACGGCGGCACCGAGATGGGCCAGGGCCTGAACACCAAGGTCGCGCAGGTCGTGGCCGAAGTGTTCCAGGTGGATATCGACCGCATCCAGATCACCGCGACCAACACCGATAAAGTGCCGAACACCTCGCCAACCGCTGCTTCCAGCGGCACCGACCTGAATGGCAAGGCAGCGCAAAACGCGGCGCAAACCATCAAGCAGCGCCTGATCGAGTTTGCCGCAAGGCACTTCAAAGTCACTGAAGAGGATGTGGAGTTCAAGAACGGCCAGGTGCGCATCCGTGACCAGTACGTCTCCTTCGACGAGCTGATCCAGCAGGCGTATTTCGGCCAGGTCTCGCTGTCGTCCACCGGCTTCTACCGCACGCCGAAGATCTACTACGACCGCAGCCAGGCACGCGGCCGGCCGTTCTATTACTTCGCCTATGGCGCCGCGTGCTCGGAAGTAATCGTCGACACCCTGACCGGCGAGTACAAGATGCTGCGCAGCGACATTCTGCATGACGTCGGCGCCTCGCTGAACCCAGCCATCGATATCGGCCAGGTAGAAGGCGGCTTCGTCCAAGGCATGGGCTGGCTGACCATGGAAGAGCTGGTGTGGAACGACAAGGGCAAGCTGATGACCAGCGGCCCAGCCAGCTACAAGGTGCCAGCCGTGGCAGACATGCCGCTGGATCTGCGGGTCAAGCTGGTAGAGAACCGCAAGAACCCCGAGGACACGGTGTTCCATTCCAAGGCCGTCGGTGAACCGCCGTTCATGCTCGGTATTTCGGTCTGGTGTGCGATCAAGGATGCCGTCGCCAGCCTGGCCGACTACAAGGCTCAACCGAAGATCGACGCGCCTGCGACGCCCGAGCGGGTGCTGTGGGGTGTGGAACAGATGCGCAAGTTGAAGCAACACGCAGGCGCGCCTGCGACAACGGAGACCACGCCGGCCTGACGTAGGGTGGACACGCTTTGCTTGTCCACCTTCGGCGCAACATGATGTTTTCGGTGGAAGACGCTTCGCGGTCTTCCACCCTACGAAGGACAGAGCCATGAGCAATACCGCCTGGATCGAAGCACTCGCCGACCTGCAGCAACAAGGCGAACCCTGCGTGCTGGTCACCATCATCGAAGAGCGCGGCTCGACGCCACGCAATGCCGGCTCGAAGATGGTGGTCAGCCGCAAGCGCCTGTACGACACCATCGGCGGCGGCCATCTGGAATACAAGGCACAGGCAATTGCGCGGGAGATGCTTGAAAACCGCGTGCGTGATACGCGGCTGGAACGCTTTTCCCTGGGCGCGAGCCTCGGCCAGTGCTGTGGCGGCGCCACCGTGCTGCTGTTCGAACCCATGGGCCAACCGCAGGCGCATATCGCGGTGTTCGGTGCCGGCCACGTTGGCCGCGCACTGGTGCCGCTACTTGCCAATCTGCCGTGCAAGGTGCGCTGGATCGATTCGCGCGAAAGCGAATTCCCGGCCCATATTCCTGCGGGCGTGGAGAAAGTGGTCAACGACGAGGTGGTCGACGAGGTGGCCGAGATGCCGGCAGGCAGCTACTTCATCGTTATGACGCACAACCATCAACTCGACCTGGAGCTGACCGCGGCCATCCTCGAACGCAACGATTTCACCTACTACGGGCTGATCGGCTCGAAGAGCAAGCGCGCCAAGTTCGAACACCGTCTGCGCGACCGCGGCTTCCAGCCCGACACCGTGCAACGCATGCGCTGCCCGATGGGTATCGCCGAAGTGAAGGGAAAGCTGCCGGTCGAAATTGCGGTATCCATCGCTGGCGAAGTGATCGCCACCTACAACGCCCATTTCGGTGAAAAGAGCGGTGAGAAAGCCGCGGACGGCGCGAAGCCGGTGCCCATGCTGGTGCCCGCCTCGCGCCGCTCGCAGAACGGCTGATCGAGCCGCGCCTTTTTTGTGAGAAGCGCCCCCGCGTTTAGCCGAATACAAGTCGGTTAAACGCTCCGCCTCGATGCGGCCTTCCACATCGACGAATGTCCTCTACACAATGATTCCGAGACTCACCATGCCCCAAGCAAAAGCCTACCGTGCCGCCCTGCTCCACTGCCTCGCCGACCCGCGCGAGGTGGGTATCGAGCAATCTCACGAGTATTTCGAAGACGGCCTATTGGTTGTCGAGGATGGAAAGATTGCTCAGATCGGCAGCGCGGCTGACCTGCTTCCAACCCTGAAAGCCGGCACCGAGGTGGTCGAATACCCGGACGCGCTGATCACTCCCGGTTTCATCGACACCCACATTCATTACCCGCAGGTCGGCGTCATCGGCTCCTATGGCGCGCAACTGCTGGACTGGCTGGAAACCTACACCTTCCCCAACGAAGGGCGTTTCAGTGACATGGAGCATGCTCGCCAACAGGCCGATCTGTTCCTCGGCGAGCTGCTGCGCAACGGCACCACCACCGCACTGGTGTTCGGCACGGTGCACAAGCAGTCGGTGGATGCCTTCTTCGAGGCGGCGGAGAAGCTCAACCTGCGGATGATCGCCGGTAAGGTGCTGATGGACCGCAATGCGCCGGACTTTCTCACTGACACGGCCGAGTCCGGCTATGCCGACAGCAAAGCGCTGATCGAACGCTGGCATGGCAAAGGCCGTCTGCATTACGCCGTGACGCCGCGTTTCGCCCCGACCAGCACGCCAGAACAACTGACGCTGGCCGGAAAGCTGTTTGCCGAATACCCCGACCTGTACATGCACACGCACATTTCCGAGAACAAGCAGGAAGTGGAGTGGGTCAAGGAGCTGTTCCCCGAGCGTAAGGGTTACCTGGACGTCTACGACCATCACGGTCTGATCGGCGCGCGCTCGGTCTTCGCCCACGGCATCCACCTCTGTGATGACGAATGCAAACGCCTCGGCGAGACCGGCTCGGCCGTGGCCTTCTGCCCCACGTCCAACCTGTTCCTCGGCAGCGGCCTGTTCGATCTGGCGAAGGTGGAAGGTCACGGCGTACGCGTGGGCCTGGGTACGGATGTCGGCGGCGGCACCAGCTTCTCGCAACTGCAGAGTCTCAACGAGGCTTACAAGGTGTTGCAGCTGCAGGGCCAAAAGCTCGATGCGTTCAAGGCGCTGTATCTCGCCACCTTGGGCGGCGCGCGCGCGCTGTATCTGGATGACAAGATCGGAAACCTGCAACCGGGCAAGGATGCCGACTTCGTGGTGCTCGATTACAAGGCGACTCCCCTGATCGACTACCGCCTAAGCCAGGCCACGACGCTGCAGGAAAAACTCTTCGCCTTGATGATCCTCGGCGACGACCGCGCCGTGAAGGAAACCTACGCCGCCGGGGTTTCGGTGCACCAAAAGACATCGTGAATAACAGATCGCAAGCGCGATGATCCATCGTCTCGCCAGCTACGCAACCTGCGTGCTCTAACGCGTGGATCGATGAAGCGTGATCCACCCTACGGTCGAAGCCACCGCCGGCGCTCGTAGGGTGGATGTCGGTTTCTAGATCCACGCCACGTCGCACCGAGCTCGATCAACGCCCGGATCGCGTGATCCACCCTTGTATCTCGACTACCACGCTATGTTGGGGTGATAGTTCCCGACTGATCATCGGGGGAAGGCCAGGAAGCCGTATCCACCCTTAGGCTTTGAGCCTGCGACGTAGATAGCGCTGCGGCCTTCCATACTCACTCTTACAGCTCGAACGGTATCCAGAGCCCGCCTCCGGCGAGAGCTCGCATCAGCAAGGTAGAGCTGAGTGAAGTGTTGATCTTTCTGAACCAGCAGGAGGACTTATGCCCAGCGTCATCGGCATCGATATCGCCAAACGCACGTTCGACATCGCCACCCAGCAGCCCAATGGCAAGTACCGCACCAAGGCCAAATTGCCAAACGAGGTGGCCGGTTTCGAAGCGCTCCAGCAGTGGCTGCTCAAGCACGCCAATGCCCAAGCCTGGATCGTGATGGAAGCGACCGGCGCTTACCATGAAGCGCTCGCGACTTGGTTTCACGATAAAGGCTATCAGGTCTGCGTGCTCAATCCTGCACAGGTCGCCTATTACGCTCGAAGCCAGCTCCAGCGCGTAAAGACCGACAAAGTCGACGCCAAACTCATCGCTGAGTATGGCGAGCGGCACCAGGGTGATCTGCGGGCCTGGCAGCCTGAGCCTCCCGCCGTCCGGCGCTTGAAAGCATTAGTGCGGCGCCTGGAAGATCTGCAGGAGATCCAACAAATGGAACGCAACCGCCTGGATCTGGCCGACGCTAGTGTGCAGGCTTCAATCTACTCAGTGCTGCACCATGTCGAGCGGCAGATCGGAGAGACGCTACGTGCGATCCGAGACCACATCGATGATGACCCGGACCTGCGCAACAAACGCGACCTGCTGACCAGCATTGATGGCATCGGCGAGCGTTCCGCAGCCCTGTTGCTGGCTGAGCTGGGCGATCCGCTACGCTTCGCCAGCTCACGCGCGATCACCGCTTATGCCGGGCTGAACCCCCGCCTTCAGGAGTCTGGCTCCTACAAGGGCCAGACGCGCATATCCCGCACAGGATCGTCTCGCTTGAGGGCTGGACTCTACATGCCGGCGGTCTGCTCGCTCACACACAACCCGGCCATTAGTGCTCTACGCGAGCGTCTGAGTGCAAAAGGAAAATCCGGAAAACAAATCGTCTGTGCAGCGATGCGCAAGCTGCTGCACATCGCCTATGGGGTACTTAAATCGGGCCAGCGTTTCGACCCTCAACTGGCCCTTGCTCGGTAATGGGGAAGACGGTATCTACCGCTTCAGCGCTGCCATTAGGGTGTCGAGGTTATGCTCGAACATACCGAGATAGGTGCTAGCCGGCCCTTCGCTGGCCAGCGCATCGGAGTAAAGGGTGCCGCCGACTTTGGCGCCTGCTTCTTCGGCGATTTGCTCGATCAAACGCGGGTCACGGATGTTCTCGACGAACACCGCTCGCACACCTTCGCTGCGTAGTTGACGTATCAACGCCGCCACCTCGGCCGCCGAAGGTTCGTCGTGAGTCGACAGTCCCTGCGGCGCGATGAACTCCAGCTGCCAGGCCTGGCCCAGATAGCCGAACGCATCATGACTGGTCACGACCTTGCGCTGACTGGACGGCAAGCTCGCGATCTGAGCGTCAGCCGTCTTCAGCAAGGCATGCAGCCGGGCAAGGTAAGCATCACGTCGCGCTTCATAGTCTTCTCGGTTATCCGGATCGAGTTGCACGAGCGCCTTGGTGATGTTGCGCACATAGATCTCGGCGTTGGTCAGGCTCTGCCACGCATGCGGATCCGGTACCTGTTCGCCGTCTTTCTCCAGCATCAACGGAACGACGCCAGCACTAGCGTTGATGCGCTTGCCCGCAGGCTCGCTACTGGCCAGCAGCCGCTCCAACCAGGGTTCGAAACCGAGACCGTTGGCGACGATCAGGTCGGCCCGCAGCAGTGCCTTGGCGTCATCCGGGCTGGGCTCATAAACATGCGCATCGGCATCCGCGTCGACCAGATTGGTCAGTTCAATCCGATCACCACCGACTTGCTGGGCAAGGTCAGCGAGAATGCTGAAGCTGGTGACGACATTGAGCTTTTCCTCGGCATGCAGTGAAAGCGGCAGCCACAGCGTGAGCACAAAAAACAGGTATCGCATGATGAAACCTCAGACGGTGATGGGAAAAGCGCGCGAGCGCAGCAGGCCTTGAACAGGCCCAGCCACGACCGAAAACAGATAGAAGGCGCCGGCTAGCAGCACGATGCACGGCCCACTGGGCAGGCTGGCATGGAAGGAGAGCAGCAGCCCCAGCCATACGCACACGGCCCCAATCAGCGCAGCAAGCGGCAGCAGCACCGGCAACCGTCTGCTCCAGAAGCGCGCCGCAGCGGCAGGCAACATCATCAGCCCAACCACCATCAGCGCGCCGATGGCCTGGAAACCAATGACCAGATTGAGCACGACCAGCGTGAGGAAGGCCGCGTGCGCCAGCGGCCCGAAGCGGCTGACACTACGCAGAAACAGCGGATCCAGGCTGTCCAGCGCCAGCGCGCGGTAAGTCAGTGCAAGTACCAGCAGGCTGAACACAGCCGTGCCGAGCATGCCCACCAGTGTGGTCGTGTCGACCGCCAGTGCCGAGCCAAACAACAGGTGCAGCAGATCCAGCTTGCGACCCGCCAGTCCGAGCAGCAGCACGCCACTGGCGAGCGAAATGGGATAGAGCGCAGCCAGACTGGCGTCTTCACGTAGGCCAGTTCGCCGACTGACCCAGGCCGCAGCGCCCGCCATTCCCAGCCCGGCGACGAGGCCGCCGAGGGTCAGCGCCGGCAGACTCAAACCAAACAACCAGAACGCCAATGCCGCGCCGGGCAAGATGCCGTGGGCGATGGCATCTCCGATCAGGCTCATCCGCCTGAGGATGAGAAACACACCCAGTGGTCCGGCACTGCAGGCCAACGCCACGCCACCGAACAGAGCGCGGCGCATAAAGGCGAATTCAGTAAATGGCGACCACAACACATCGAGCGTCACGCGACCTGCCCAAGCCGTTGGCGATCGGCCATGAACTGCTGGATGGGCGCGGCGATGCACCCATTGCGAGCGATCAGCAAGCCGCCGCAGCGCTTTTCGCTAAGACCTGCAAGGTTGTGGCTGACCAAAACCAGTGTCCTTCCCTGCTGCCGCCAGCGCTCAATATGCTGCCAGAGCAACCGCAGCCCCACGTCATCCAGCGCCGCCTCTGGCTCATCCAGCAACAGCACCTGGGCGTCAGTCAGACTCAGGCGCGCCAACAGCGCCCGCTGTAATTCCCCGCCGGACAATGCGTGCAGGCCCTGGGTTTGCAAATCCAATAGGCCCCAATCCGCCAACGTTTGTTTCAAACGTGTCTGGCGCTCGGCACGCCCGAGACGGCTACGCCAGAAACCGCCGCTGACCAGTTCAGCCAGGCGAATCGGAAATTGCCGGTCGACATGCTGCTGTTGAGGCAAATAAGACACCCCACCCAGAAGTGGAACGCCAATATCGATCCGCCCCGCAACCGGCCGATCCAGCCCGGCGATCACCTTGAGCAGACTGCTCTTTCCTGATCCATTGCTACCGATCACAGCCGTCAGGCTTCCAGCCTCCAGCGCGAGATCCAGCGGCGGCGTCAGCGCTCGCCCGGCCGCGCCCCATTGCAAACCATGGAATTGAATCATCATCACCTCGGATATTCCAGCACCCGCAACACACCGTTCGACCGTACAAGCGGAAGCGCCTAACGTACTAGTTATAACATAACATTATGCGCATCGTGATCGTCCCGCACAACGGCGATATGCACCGCTAGGGATTGAGGCGCAGCGTGGCGAGCCCGGCAGCACTTAAAACTGGTAAACGGATAGCGGGCCGACCAGCACCGTGTGCAGCCTCAAACGAACGAGACAGAAATTGGTGGGCTTTTTTGACTTAACGCTGGATGGCGGGACGTTTAGCGAAGCGCTGTCCGAAGGAGATCGAGTTCAGCGTACAGCCGATTGAAAGGTGAGAGCTGTGCCTTCAGCGGCTCGGCCGTCAGAGACGCACCGAGCCAATTCCACTTGAAGCTGGACGAACGCTAGCGGGCAGTACGCGGCTTTTTCTTGGCCAGGGCCAGGTGCGAAAATACCGCATGGAGATCATCCGATGCGCTGTCTTCATCGAGGTTGAGCTTGCTGTCGATGTGATCCATGTGATGCATCATCAGGCGCACCGCCTTTTCGCTGTCTCGCGCGGCGATGGCGTCGATCAGCTCGTTGTGCTCATCGAACGAGCAATGCGAGCGGTTGCCGCTTTCGTACTGCGCGATGATCAGCGAGGTCTGCGACACCAGGCTGCGTTGGAAGCTCACCAGCGGCGCGTTCTTCGCCGCTTCGGCCAGCTTCAGATGAAACTCCCCGGAAAGACGGATTCCAGCGCCGCGATCGCCGCGGGCGAAACAGTCCTGCTCGTCGGTCACCATTTGCCGTAGCTCGCTCAGCTGCTCAGCGCTGGCATGTTGCACGGCCAGCTCGGTAATCGCCCGCTCCACCATGCGCCGGGCAAAGAAAATCTGCCGCGCTTCATCGACGCTCGGGCTGGCAACTACCGCGCCGCGATTGGGCCGCAGCAGCACCACGCCTTCATGGGCAAGCCGTGACAAGGCGCGACGAATGATGGTGCGACTCACGCCGAAAATCTCGCCCAACGCCTCTTCGCTGAGCTTGGTGCCCGGCGCCAGTCGCTGCTCAAGGATTGCATCAAAGATGTGGGCGTAAACGATGTCGTCCTGGGTCCCGGTACGGGCCTTGCCGCTTCGTGTCGGCTTTTTCAGAGGCTGCAACTGTTCGTTCATGGTGACTCGCGTCGGAATTGTCGGCAGATCGAACTTTACTGCCTTTCGTTACGCAGCTGGGAGTCGCCAACAGCGAAACAAGGAAATAAAGCGCTTTTTATTGTGCACAATCAGTGAATCCAGAAATATTCCAGAATGTCGAGAAGACGCCCTACTGCGTGCTCTTTCACCTCAACATTGCTTAACGAGAACAGTGAATACGCCATAGTCACCGAAATGCCTGTTGCATTTCTTGTATACAAAAGCATAATCGCGTCAAGCCTTTCTGACCTTTCGGTCAACAAACCGAATGAAAGCGCCCCACCATCACCTGCCCTCGAGAGCACTGCTCTAGGTGATAGACAACAAGAACGATGAGGAACACCTTGTGGAAACCACCAAGCAGGAACAGCCGGCCCTCGGCCTGCAGCCGAAAAACCCCGGCTTGCTCGACCGATTCTTCAAACTCAGTGCTCACCGAACCACTATCAAGACAGAGTTGCTAGCCGGCCTGACGACCTTCGTCACCATGGCTTACATCATCTTCGTCAACCCGAACATCATGGCCGATGCGGGTATCGACCACGGCGCCGCATTCGTCGCCACCTGCATCGGGGCGGCCCTCGGTTGCCTCCTGATGGGCCTGTACGCCAACTGGCCGGTGGGCCTGGCACCGGGCATGGGCCTCAACGCGTTCTTCACCTACACCGTGGTCGGTGAGATGGGCTACAGCTGGGAGATCGCGCTTGGCGCGGTGTTCATCTCCGGCATCCTGTTCATGATCATGAGCCTCTCCCGCCTGCGCGAATGGTTGCTCAACAGCATTCCAATGAGCCTGCGCTTCGCCATGGGCGCCGGGGTCGGGTTGTTTCTAGGGCTGATTGGCCTCAAGACCGCAGGCATCGTTGTCGACAGCCCTGCCACCCTGCTGACCATGGGTTCGTTCGGCGAGCCCACTGCCCTGCTCGCGGCGGTGTGCTTCCTGATGATCGCCGTGCTCAGCCACCGCAACGTCTTCGGTGCCATCCTGCTAAGCATGCTGGTGGTGACCGGCATCGGCTGGGCAATGGGTCTGGTCGAGTACAACGGCGTGGTGTCGATGCCGCCCAGCCTGGCGCCGACCTGGCTGGCGATGGATATCGCCGGCGCGCTGAATGTCGCGATGGTCAGCGTGATCCTCGCGTTCCTCTTCGTGAACATGTTCGATACCGCCGGCACCCTGATGGGCGTCGCGCACCGTGCGCACCTGGTGGATGAGGACGGCAAGATCCAGAACCTCTCCCGCGCGCTGAAAGCCGACAGCACGTCCAGCGTCGTGGGTGCCTTCGTAGGCTGTCCGCCGGTGACCAGCTATGTGGAAAGCGCTTCAGGCGTTGCCGCGGGCGGACGCACCGGCTTGACTGCGGTGACCGTCGGCGCACTGTTCCTTATCGCGATGTTCTTCGCGCCGCTGGCCGGCATGATCCCTGCCTATGCCACTGCGGGGGCGTTGATCTACGTCGCGATGCTGATGATGAGCGGTCTGGCCAATATCGACTGGAAGGATCACACCGACACCATTCCGGCTATCGTCACCGTGGTGATGATGCCGCTGACCTTCTCCATCGCCAATGGCATCGCGCTGGGGTTCCTGACCTATGCGACGCTCAAGCTGCTGACCGGACAGCGCGACAAGGTCTCGATCAGCCTGTACGTGTTGTGTGTGATCTTCATCGCCAAGTTCGCCTTTCTTTAATCAGGCGAACCAGTGGCCCCACCGTTCCGGCGGTGGGGCTTTTTGACGTTTTGAAGCCTGCGGATTGCGGTTGGTAGAACTGTGGTGGTGATACAACTTGCCCTATCGTTACAGCCGCGTGGTAGCTCACCCCCGCTACGTACATTTTTCTTATTGCCTACCGAGGAGTGCCGAAATGAGCCTGGAAACCTGGTTGTTGTTTGCGAGCGCGGCGCTGGTGGTCATCCTGATCCCCGGCCCGCTGTCGCTGCTGATGATCAGTAACAGTCTCAACTACGGACTCCGACGTTCCTGGCCGGCCTTCGTCGGCGGGGTTAGCGCCTCGATCTGCCTGCTCTGCGCCTCGGCGTTGGGCCTTGGGGCGCTGCTGCTGGCGTCGGAGCAGGTATTCAGCGTTCTGAAAATCATCGGCGCCTTCTACTTGTTCTATCTGGCCTGGCAGAGCTGGCAGGAATCTCGCCGCCCCGCCAACGCCCCCAGTGTGGCGACCGCTGAGGTCAGCCCGCGCTTTCGCCAGCTGTTCTGGCGCGCGTTTGGCCTGGGTGCCAGCAACCCGAAAGACATCCTGTTCTTTGCGGCTTTCCTGCCGCAATTCCTCAGTGCGGATCGGCCCTTCATGGCGCAGCTGCTGGTGATGATCCTGACCTGGGCGGTGCTGGACCTCTGCTGCAAGCTGGCGTACGGGCTGGGAGCGCATGGCACGTCGCGCTACCTGCGCACCGGAAAGGGGCAGGTTTGGTTCAACCGAACCAGCGCTGCTCTGTTTGGAGGCGCGGGAGCGGCTTCTTTGATGAGTCGGTGAGGGTTCCATGAAGCCGTGGGTAGGCTTCGCGTTACCCACCCTCCTGGCCTGACCCAACAGCGGTCAGACGCCACCGAACGCCCACCTCAAAAAAAACCCGCCTTAGAGGCGGGTCCGGGGACTCAGGAGAGTCAAGGTTTCACGCATGGGAGAGGTAACCGCCGTACCGATAACGGCACGGCAGATGCCATCAGCTGCCTCGATAAGTCGAGTAGCTGTAAGGCGAAATCAGTAGCGGCACGTGGTAATGATCCTGCTCGGCGCTGATGCCGAAGCGCAGTACCACCACATCGAGAAAAGCCGGCTCGGGCAGCGTTACGCCGCGTCCGCGGTAATAGTCGCCCGCCGAGAACTGCAGCTGATAGACGCCGGAACGATAGTCGTCACCGTCCAGCAGAGGTGAGTCGCAGCGGCCATCGCTGTTGGTCTGGCGCGTGATCACCAGCTCCAGGCGCTCGCCTTCAACGCGATAGAGTTCGATGCGGATATTGCTGCCTGGGCAGCCGTGAGCGGCATCCAGTACATGAGTAGTCAAACGTCCCATAGATTCCAGCATCAGCGATTGGCCGCCAATGCCCGCCTCCTCTTGGTGGGTGAGTGGTGGAGTGAGTCGAGCATAGCATCCCGCAAGAAAAAACAAAGACAGTTTCGGCAGAAATTGTACACAGTTTATAAACTCTCACCTTGGCTCAGTTCCTGCTGGTCAGCATCAGATGGCAAGGCTCTAGCCGGCAGACTATGCAATGAACGTCATGAGGTGAATGCCAAGACACCGGGTTCAGACGGTCGGCTTGTCGAGATTTTTGATTTACAAACTGCAAAACTTTTTGTATACAATTGAGCCATGACGGTTGCCCGCACTTCACAGCGGTAACCCGCGGATCAAACAAGGAATAACAACAGTGAGCGCAGACTACCCTCGCGACCTCATCGGCTATGCCGAGAATCCACCCCATCCGCAATGGCCGGGCAATGCCCGTATCGCCCTGTCGTTCGTGCTCAACTACGAAGAAGGCGGCGAGCGTTGCGTACTGCATGGCGACAAGGAATCCGAAGCCTTCCTATCCGAGATGGTGTCAGCCCAGCCCCTGCAGGGCGTGCGCAACATGAGCATGGAGTCGCTCTACGAATACGGAAGCCGTGCCGGGGTGTGGCGCCTGCTCAAGCTGTTCCGCAAGAACGACATTCCGCTCACGATCTTCGCCGTAGCGATGGCCGCGCAGCGTCACCCGGACGTAATCAAGGCCATGGCCGCCGACGGGCACGAGATCTGCAGTCATGGCTATCGCTGGATCGACTACCAGTACATGGATGAAGCGCAAGAGCGCGAGCACATGCAGGAAGCCATCCGCATCCTTACCGACATCACCGGCGAGCGTCCGCTGGGCTGGTACACCGGCCGCACCGGGCCGAATACTCGCCGGCTGGTGCGCGAGGAAGGCGGCTTCCTCTATGACTCCGATACTTATGACGACGACCTGCCCTACTGGGACCCGGAATCGACGCCCAACAAGCCACACCTGGTGATCCCCTACACGCTGGACACCAACGACATGCGTTTCACCCAAGTGCAGGGCTTCAATACCGGTGACGACTTCTTCAATTACCTGAAGGATGCGTTCGACGTGCTCTATGCCGAAGGCTGTGAAGGCGCGCCGAAGATGCTGTCCATTGGCATGCACTGCCGCTTGCTGGGCCGTCCCGCACGTCTTGCCGCGCTGCAGCGCTTCATCGAGTACGCCAAGGGCCACGAGCAGGTGTGGTTCGCCCGCCGTGTCGACATAGCCCGCCACTGGCACTCGACTCACCCGCTTACTCAGGAACGCAGCCTATGACCCCGTTCAAGACCATCAAGCCGTCCACCCTGGACCGCGACGCCTTCATCTCGACCTTCGCTGATGTCTACGAGCACTCGCCGTGGGTTGCCGACACTGTTTATCAGGCCGGGGTGGACGAGACGCTGGACTACGTCGAGGTGATGCACACCCGCATGTCGCAGGCGATGTTGTCAGCCCACCACGACACCCAGCTGGCACTGATCAACGCTCACCCGGACCTCGCCGGCAAGGCAGCCGTACGCGGCGAACTGACCGCATCGAGCACCGCCGAACAGGCCGGTGCCGGGATTCATGAATGCACGGCTGAAGAGTTCGCCCGCTTTACCGAACTGAACGATGCCTACAAGGCCAAGTTCGGCTTCATCTTCATCATGGCGGTCAAGGGCAGTAACCGGCACCAGATCCTCGCCGCTTTCGAGGAGCGCATGAATAACTCGCAAGAGCAGGAATTCGCCCGCGCCCTGGCCGAAATCAACAAGATCGCCCTGTTCCGTCTGCAGGCGATGTAAGCAAGCACCATCAGACGACACGAAGAGAAGAACAACGTATGAAAAGCTACGCCGTACCTTTCGAAAAATACGTCAACCTGGCCGACGCCCGTCTGGGCACCAAGGCCATCTCCGTCACCGACGACTGGTTCGCCGACGTCAACCGGCTGTTCCAGCCGACGCCGGCCGTATGGAAGGAGGGCGTTTTCGATGACAACGGCAAGTGGATGGACGGCTGGGAGTCGCGCCGCAAGCGCTTCGAAGGCTACGACCACGCGGTCATTCGCCTCGGCGTGCCCGGCTCGATCAAGGGCGTCGACATCGACACCAGCTTCTTCACCGGTAACTTCCCGCCGTCCGCCTCACTGGAAGCCTGCTTCCTCGCCGAAGGCGACCCGGACGACACCACCCAGTGGACTGAAATCCTTCCCGCGGTAGAGCTGCAAGGCAACAGCCATCACTACCACGAGATCGCGTTCGACAAGCCGGTCAGCCACCTGCGCTTCAATATCTACCCGGACGGCGGCGTCGCCCGTCTGCGCGTGCACGGCATTCCGT
Source organism: Pseudomonas sp. 9Ag (assembly GCF_902506445.1). Lineage (NCBI taxonomy): Bacteria > Pseudomonadati > Pseudomonadota > Gammaproteobacteria > Pseudomonadales > Pseudomonadaceae > Pseudomonas > Pseudomonas sp. 9Ag. Next base: position 916,161 of record NZ_LR733836.1, on the reverse strand, counting down.
ACCGCGACTGGAGCACGGTTGGCGACAACGAGCAGCTCGACCTGGCCTCGGCACTCAATGGCGGCCGCGCACTGGCCTGCTCCGACGAGCATTTCGGTCGCATGAGCAACATCCTCAACCCGGGTCGCGGCATCAACATGGGCGACGGCTGGGAAACCGCCCGCCGCCGCACGCCGGGCAACGACTGGGTCATCGTCGCGCTGGGCACCCCTGGAGAAATCGAGCGCATCGTCGTCGACACCCTGCACTTCAAAGGCAACTACCCGGACAGCTGCAACATCCAGGCGGCCTTTGTTAAAGGCGGCACCGACAGCCAGATCGAGACCCAGAGCCTGTTCTGGCGTGAACTGCTGCCGAGCCAGAAGCTGGAAATGCACGCCGAACACGAGTTCAGCGAGCAGATCGCCAAGCTCGGTCCGATCACCCACGTGCGCCTGAACATCTTCCCCGACGGTGGCGTCAGCCGTCTGCGGTTGTTCGGCAAGGCAGTGAAGTAAAAACTCCTGTAGGAGCGAGCTTGCTCGCAAGCTCGCTCCTACATAAACACCAAACAGAGCAGTCCCTATGCGCACACTCAAGATCGAACCGCTGACCAAGGAAGCCTTTGCCCCCTTCGGTGATGTCATCGAAACCGAAGGCAGCGACTACTTCATGATCAATAACGGTTCCACCCGCCGCTATCACAAGCTGGCGTCGGTCGAGACCGCGCAGCCGGACGACCAGGCCATCATCAGCATTTTCGCCGCCGACGCGCTGGAAATGCCGCTGGTCATTCGCATGCTCGAAAGACACCCGCAGGGCAGCCAGGCTTTCATTCCGCTGCTCGGCAACCCCTTTCTGGTCGTGGTCGCGCCACTTGGCGATGCACCTGTACCGGGTAACGTCCGCGCCTTCCGCAGCAACGGCAGGCAGGGCGTCAATTACCACCGCGGCGTCTGGCACCACCCGGTGCTGACGATCGAAAAGCGGGATGAATTCCTGGTGGTCGATCGCAGCGGTTCTGGCAACAACTGCGACGAGCATTTTTTCACCGAGGACGAGCAGCTTCTCCTCGACCCCCACCGGGACTCCGGCCAGGCAACCGATTGATCAGCGCGGGCATGACCGGCGCGGCTGTGGACTAGCCGACACCAGACATGCGTGCTTCAGAACAAGCGGAACACTTGCGACGAGTCGAATAAGAAGAAACAACGGTTGGCGTGCCAGCCGTGCAAGAGGTAATTATCGTGGAAGCACATCTGACCGAATGGCTGAACCTTACTGTTCGCTGGATTCACATGATCGTCGGCATCGCCTGGATCGGTGCGTCGTTCTATTTCGTCTGGCTGGAAAACAACCTTAACCGCGCCAACCCCCGCGACGGCCTGTCGGGCGATCTCTGGGCGATTCACGGCGGCGGCATCTACCACCTGGAAAAGTACAAGTTGGCACCGCCTCAAATGCCGGACAACCTGCACTGGTTCAAGTGGGAGGCCTACACCACCTGGCTGTCGGGCGTGACCCTGCTGATGGTGGTCTACTACCTCAACCCTTCGCTCTACCTGATCGCGCCGGGTAGCGACATGGCCCCAGCGATGGCCATTGCCATCGGTTTCGGCTCGCTGATCGTCGGCTGGTTCGTCTATGACCTGCTCTGTGACTCGCCGCTTGGCAAGAAGCCCGCACTGCTCGGCCTGATCCTGTTCGTCCTGGTGATCTTCGCTGCCTGGGCCTATTCGCAGGTCTTCAGCGGACGTGCGGCGTACATCCACACCGGCGCGCTGATCGGCACCATCATGGTCGGCAACGTGTTCCGCATCATCATGCCGGCACAACGTGCGCTGGTAGCCGCTATCGAGCAGAACCGCACGCCGGACCCATTGCTGCCCGCCAAGGGCCTGCTGCGCTCGCGCCACAACAACTACTTCACCTTGCCGGTGCTGTTCATCATGATCAGCAACCACTTCCCGAGCACCTACGGCAGCCGGTACAACTGGCTGATCCTGGCCGGTATCTCGGTACTCGCGGTGCTGGTGCGTCACTACTTCAACACCCGTCATGACAGCAATCGCTTCGCCTGGACACTGCCTGCTGCTGCGGTTGGCATGATCTGTCTGGCGTTCGTCACTGCGCCGAACCGCCAGGGTGGCGTGCCCAATGCGGTGCCAACCAGCCCGCGCGAGCAAAGCCTCGAAGCCCAGCAGGCCGCTGCGGTAGCGCCGGCCGCGCAAGCCGGCAACAGCGAGTTTGCCGCGGTTCATCGGGTGATCAACGAGCGCTGCACCGTTTGCCACGCCGCGCAACCGAGCAGCCCGCTGTTCAGCGCAGCACCCGCGGGCGTGATGTTCGATACGCCTGAGCAGATCCGCCTGCAGGCTGCGAAGATTCATGCGCAAGCCGTGGCCAGCCAGATCATGCCGCTGGGCAACATGACCAACATGACCCAGGAAGAGCGCGATCTGCTCGGAGCCTGGATCGACAAGGGCGCGCCGATCGACTGATCGCCGCTCACCAGCCGCGCTTTCGAGCGCGGCTTTTTTTCACCTCTTCAACGCTCAAGCCGCGCTGCACCAGGCGAGGCCTCAGCTCGACCCGAAATCAAGCCCAGCGGACGGCGACAGCCGAAACCCCGAGCACCCTATACCCGGCCGCCGCTCGTTCGGCGGGGCCACCGCGACCATCCAATAACAAAAGCGTCCGAGGTGTTTTTGCATGAACGATGTGACCGAGCGAGAGACCGCACCCGCCACAGAGAAGCGGCTGCCCTTGCTGCAGATGCTGCTGGTGAGTTTCCAGCACGTGCTGCTGATGTATGGCGGCGCGGTTGCCGTCCCGCTGATCGTGGGCCAGGCAGCAGGGCTGTCTCGTGAGGAGATCGCCTTCCTGATCAACGCCGATCTTCTGGTGGCCGGCATCGCCACGGTCGTGCAATCGATGGGCATCGGGCCGGTGGGCATCCGCATGCCGGTGATGATGGGCGCCAGCTTCGCGGCGGTCAGCAGCATGGTAGTGATGGCCGGCATGCCCGGCGTGGGCATGACCGGAATTTTCGGCGCGACTATCGCAGCCGGCTTCTTCGGCCTATTGATTGCGCCGTTCGTGTGCAAGATCGTCCGCCTGTTTCCCCCGCTGGTAACGGGCACCGTGATTACCGCCATCGGCCTTTCGCTGTTCCCGGTCGCAGTGAACTGGGCGGGTGGTGGCAGCGGCACCGGTCAGTTCGGCGCCCTGCCCTACCTTGGCGTAGCGGCAGCCGTGCTGGCGGTGATCCTGCTGATCAATCAGTTCATGCGCGGTTTCTGGGTCAACGTTTCAGTCCTGGTGGGCATGGCCTTGGGCTATGTGCTGGCCGGCAGTCTGGGCATGGTCGACCTGTCCGGCATCAGTGCTGCACCAGCATTTCAGGTGGTTACGCCGAATCACTTCGGTGCGCCGCAGTTCCTGCTCGCGCCGATCCTGTCGATGTGCCTGGTGGTGGTGATCATCTTTGTCGAGTCCGCCGGCATGTTCCTCGCACTGGGCAAGATCACCGGTCAGGAAGTGGACCCCAAGCAACTGCGCCGCGGTCTGCTCTGCGATGCCGGGGCGACCTTTCTCGCCGGTTTCATGAACACTTTCACCCACTCCTCCTTTGCCCAGAACATTGGCCTGGTGCAGATGACCGGCGTACGCAGCCGCTTCGTCACGGCGATTGCCGGGCTGTTCCTGATCAGCCTGAGCCTGCTGCCCAAGGCCGCATTCATGGTGGCTTCGATTCCGGCGGCGGTGCTGGGCGGCGCCGGAATCGCCATGTTCGGCATGGTCGCGGCCACTGGTATCAAAATTCTTCAGGAAGCTGACATCGGTGACCGTCGCAACCAGCTGCTGGTGGCGGTGAGCATCGGCCTCGGGATGGTGCCGGTAGTCCGCCCTGAGTTCTTTGCGCATCTGCCGCATTGGATGGAGCCGATCACCCACAGCGGTATCGCGGTGGCGACGCTCAGCGCAGTGACCCTCAACCTGCTGTTCAACGTGCTTGGTGGCGCCGAACGCCAGGCGCTCACAGGCGCTGCGCATCACTGACGATACCGTCCCAAATAAGCCCCCAGGCCCGCCATGTGCGGGCCTTATTTTTTCTGCCTTGCTTTATTCTCCATCCGCCCGACACTCGACAAGCACCGCACCACCGTTAAAATGCCCGGCCGTCCTATCCCCGCCCGCCCGAACGAGAAGGTCTGACCCATGATCGAAGCAACCTGGATCGCCTTCGCATTCATCCTCGGCCTTGCGACACGCTCGATCGGGCTGCCACCCCTGATTGGTTATCTGGCCGCTGGCTTTGCCCTCGCCGCCTTTGGCGAACATTTCGGGGTTGGCCCGACCGACAGTGTGATTCTCGAGCACCTCGCGCACCTGGGCGTGCTGCTGCTGCTGTTCACGGTCGGTCTCAAGCTCAAGCTGAGCAACCTGGTGCGCCGCGAAGTCATCGGCGGCAGCCTGCTCCACTTCGGCATATCCAGCCTGGTGGTACTGCCGGCGATTCTGCTGTTTCTCGACACCAGCTGGCGCGACAGTCTGTTGCTGGCGATCGCCCTGTCGTTCTCCAGTACCGTACTGGCCGCGAAAGTGCTGGAAGGCAAACGCGAGCTGCGCGCCTTTCATGGCCGTGTCGCCATTGGCGTCCTGATCATTCAGGACCTGATCGCCCTGGTGGTGATGAGCATCGCCAGCGGAAAGGTGCCGTCAGCCTGGGCGCTGCTGGTGTTCGGCTTACCATTACTTCGCCCGCTGCTGTTCCGCCTGCTCGATCACAGCGGCCACGAGGAACTGATGGTGTTGCTGGGGCTGATGCTGGCGCTGGTGGCCGGCGGTCTCGGCTTTGAATATGTGGGCCTGAGCTCCGAGCTGGGCGCGCTGGCCTTCGGTGCGATGCTGGCCAAACACAAGCGCGCCACCGAGCTGTCCAATTCACTCTGGGCAATCAAGGAAGTCTTCCTGGTCGGGTTCTTTCTGCAGATCGGCATCGGTGGCCTGCCGGACATGAACGCCATGCTCTTTGCCGGCGCAGTAGCACTGCTGTTGCCGCTCAAGGGTGCGCTGTTCTTTTTCCTGTTCCTGCTGTTCCGCCTGCGCGCGCGCAGTGCCTTTCTCAGCGCTGCAAGCCTGACCAACTACAGTGAGTTCGGCCTGATTGTCGCCAGCGTGGTGCTGCCGCAATGGCTTACCCCACTGGCCATCACCGTGGCCCTGTCGTTTGTTGTCTCTGCCCAGCTCAACCGGATTTCACACCCACTATACGACCGCTTTGCCAGACGCCTGATCCCTCTGGAGCGCAACACACGCCACCCAGACGAACAGCCGGTGTCGCTGGGTGACGCGCAGATCCTGATCATGGGTATGGGCCGCACCGGCCGCGCCGCCTACGACCATTTGCAGAATCAGGGCTGGCGATTGATCAGTCTCGATTCCGACCCGGTAACCGTAGAAAAGAGCAGCGAGAAAGGCCGCCACGTACTGTTCGCTGACGCCGAAGACCAGATGTTCTGGGAGAGCCTGGAGATGAACAAGGTCGAGGCGGTGATCCTGGCGATGAACGATGCCGAAGCCAAAATCATCTCCACGCGCAAGCTGCGTGGCAAAGGTTTCGATGGGCTGATCGTCTCCCACGCGATGTACGAAGACATCGCCCAGCAGATCGAGGAGGCCGGCGCGGATCGCACTTACCTGACCATGAGCGAAGCCGGTGCCGGCCTGGCAGAGAACGTCGCGCGGGAGCTGCAGCCAAACCGCTGACTGACGTTGAACCAAGCCCACCCAGCGGACAATCACTGCTCCGCCAGCACAATTGTGCACAATCGTTAAATTAATTGTTTCAACAGCTGTTCACAGGTTGTTATAGTCGAGCCCAACCTGACCGAACGAACAGCTTTTCGACGGTCAGGCTACGAGGTCCGTGCAGCCTCGGAAGCCCATGACCGAACAATAACGAATGGCAGGCTTGACTCATGACCGCAACCGAATCCAGGAGCGGTGACGCTCCCAACCAGGACCTGATCTATCAGCTCGAAGATCGCCCGGGTCCGATCCCCGCTACATTCGCCGCGATACAGCACGTACTCGCCAGCTTTGTCGGCGTCATCACACCGACCCTGATCATCGGCAGCGTGCTGGGGTTGGGCGACTATGTCCCCTACCTCGTGAGCATGGCGCTGTTCGTCTCGGGCCTCGGCACCTTTATCCAGGCCAAGCGAATCGGTCCGATCGGCGCCGGCATGCTTTGTCTGCAGGGCACCAGCTTCGGCTTTCTCAGCGTGATTCTGGCGGCCGGCTTTATCGTCAAGAATCGGGGTGGCAGCCCGGAAGACATCCTGGCCACGCTGTTCGGCGTCGGCTTCTGCGCAGCCTTCGTCGAAATCGCCGTCAGCCGCTATATCGATAAACTGCGCCGAATCATTACGCCGGTGGTCACCGGCACCATCATCAGCCTGATGGGCCTGTCGCTGATCAAGGTCTCGATGACCGACATTGCCGGTGGCTATGGCGCCGAGAACCCCGGAGCGCTGCCTAACCTTGCGCTGGCCGGGTTGGTCCTCGGCACCATCATCGTCCTCAATCGCTTTGGCCTCCCCTTGCTGCGCTTGTCGGCGGTAATCGTGGCGCTGGTGGTGGGCTACGCGGCCGCCTGGATGATGGGCATGGTGGATTTTTCCAGCCTGGCCGCCTTGCCGGCAGTCAGCGTGCCGCAACCGTTCAAGTTCGGCTTTGCCTTCGATTGGATGGCCTTCATCCCCATCGCGGTGATCTTTCTGATCACGCCGCTGGAGACAGCCGGTGATCTGACCGCCAACTCTATGATCTCGCGTGAGCCGGTCAAGGGCCCGCTGTACATGAAGCGCATCAAAGGCGGCATTCTCGGCGACGGTTGCAGCTCGCTGCTGGCCGCGACCTTCAACAGCCTGCCAATGACCACCTTCAGCCAGAACAACGGCGTGATACAGCTGACCGGCGTCGCCAGCCGTCACGTGGGCCTGTATATCGCCGGCATTCTGATCTTGCTGGCGCTGTTTCCTGTGGTCGGCGGCGTGTTGCAGCTGATGCCCAAGCCGGTACTCGGCGGCGCCACGCTGATCATGTTCGGCACAGTCGCGATCGCAGGCATCAAGATCCTCGCCGAAGCCGGCCTCAACCGTCGCAACATGCTGATCGTGGCAATCTCGCTGGGCCTGGGCCTGGGCGTAGCCGCCGTACCGGATGTGCTGACCAACTTGCCCGACGTCCTGAAGAACATCTTCGGCTCACCCATCACCATCGGTGCGTTCAGCGCGATCCTGCTCAACTTCTTTCTTCCGCGCGAGCCGGAAGAGATGGATGACTACGATCCGGACAACCTGATCGAGGACACGGTCGGCACCAATACCTTGGCCGTCAATATTCCCGATTACTCCAAGGTCCATCCGAAAGCCACCACCACCGACCCATCGGCCCAGCTGACGCCTACGGGCTGACGGCTCCGGCGCCCGGCCTACGCGCCGGGCGCCTCACCTGCATTCATCACAACAACAAAACCAAAGGGTATCAACATGACCTTCAAGCGCACTTCACTGTCGCTGGCGATGGCCGGCTGCCTGCTGTCCGCCCCGGCCTTTGCCGATGGCATGCTTCACTGGCAGAACAACAGCCTCAGCTATCTCTATGGCAAAGATTTCAAGGTCGACGCCGGCGAGATCCAGCAAACCGTGACCTTCGAGCACGCCAGCGGCTGGAGCTGGGGCGACATGTTCCTGTTCGTCGATAACAAGTGGTACAACGGCCTGTCAGGCGAGGAAGGACACACCTACTACGGCGAATTCAGCCCGCGCCTGTCGCTCGGCAAACTGAGCGGCCAGGACGTGAGCTTCGGCCCGGTGAAGGATGTGTTGCTGGCAGCCACCTACGAGCGCGGCGAAAGCAGCGCCGGCCGCCCCAATCAGACCTATCTGCTAGGCCCCGCGGTTGATCTCGATGTACCCGGCTTCGATCGTCTGGCCATCAACGTGTACTACCGCAAACCCGACGGCACCACCCGCCGCGCCTCCGGCCAGTGGCAGGTCACGCCGACCTGGGCGATGACCTTCCCGGTCGGCAAGTCAGACATCCTGTTCGACGGATTCATCGACTGGGTGGTCAACGACGCCGGCTCGGAAAGCAGCGGTGACTTCATGTCGAAGAACCTGCACATCAACCCGCAGATCAAGTACGACCTGGGCAAGGCGCTGGACGGCGAGCCAGGCAAACTCTACGTCGGTATCGAATACGACTACTGGTCTGACAAATACGGCATCGAAGACGGTGGTTTCGTCAGCGATCTGGTCGGGGGCACCAACCAGAACACCGCCAGTCTGCTGGTCAAAGCGCACTTCTAAGCCAGCCGGCGCAGGATGTGGGACAAAAAAGCAGCCGAAAGGCTGCTTTTTTATTGGTCACGTTTTTCAAGCGGCGTCGTTATGGCGTGTCCGGATAGTGCGCTGAGTCGCGCACGGTTCGATAGCTAGCCCGCCCTTGGAACGATCGGCGAGCGTATCGCTGAAGCATTACCGCAATACAGCGCGCCACCGCCCAGGGAGCGGGGCGCGCCGCTCAGGTCACAGCTTGAAGCTGCCCATCTGCCGACTCAGATCGTCTGCCAGGCGGCTCAGCTCATGGCAATCTTCTCGACAGCCCTGCACATCACTGGCGGTGGCCTGGGCCAGGTCGGCGATGCCCTGTACGTTGCGGGTGATCTCCTCGGTCACGCTGCTCTGCTCTTCGGTCGCTGCCGCCACCTGTGTGTTCATGTCGCTGATCGCTTCGACTTGCTCGGTGATTGCACTGAGCGACTGTCCGGTGCGCTGGCTCGCTTGCACCCCGGTACCGGTCGCAGCCTGTCCTGCATGCATGGAATTGACTGCGTTTTCAGCACCGCTCTTGAGACCCTGAATCATCTGCTGGATCTCGTCGGTGGACGTCTGGGTCCGGCTGGCCAGCGTCCGTACTTCGTCGGCAACCACCGCAAAACCACGGCCCATCTCCCCGGCGCGCGCGGCCTCGATGGCCGCGTTCAAGGCCAGCAGGTTGGTCTGCTCGGAAATGCTGCGGATCACCGCCAGCACCTTGTCGATGGATGCCACCTGCTGCGCCAGATCGGTAACCGACTCCGCGGCGTGGCCGATATCACCCGACATCTTTTCGATGTGCGCAATCGAATCGCCGACGACTTTCCGTGCGGTGATCGCCTCGCTACGCGCCCCTTGCGAGGCCTGCGCGGCGTTGCTGGCGTTGCGTGCGATCTCCTGCACGGTCAGACCCATCTCGTGCACGGCGGTGGCGACCATGTCGGTCATTTCATGCTGGCGGCCCGCACGGGTCGCGGTGTTGTCCACCACCTGGGCGACCTGTCCCACAGAGCTGCGCAGTTGCTCGCTGGTGCTCAGCACATCACCGATCAACCCGCGCAGGCTACCGATGAAGCGGTTAAAGCCACGGGCCAGATCACCCAGCTCATCAGCCCGACTTTCGTCCAGACGACGAGTAAGATCACCACCACCGCCACCGATCTCGACGAGCGCATTGGTCACCTGACGAATAGGCTTCACCAGTCCGCGCGCCAGCAACACCACGAGACCGAGGAAGAACAGCGCGATACAGGCGCCGATCAGGCTGATGGTCCACAAGGTGCGGCGTGCCTCGGCGAAGATTTCCGCTTCCGGCACTTCACTGACCAACACCCAGCCCAGGCTTTCCAATGGCTGAGCGACCGCCAGAAACGCCTCGCCATCACGTTCGAAGCGCACCGCGTCGGTTGCGCCGTCGAGGAGCTTCTGCGCCGCTTCACTACCGGTCAGTGCGGCAAGCTCGATCTGATCGTTGTTCTCGGTTTTCGGATGCACCTTGACGCGACCGCCGCCGCTGATCAGATATACCTCTCCACGCTCGCCGAAGCGAAAGTTGCTGATCAGTTCGGACATGCTCTTCAAGCTGAAGCCAAGCCCAGCCACCCCCAGGGTCCTACCGCCTGCCTCGATGCGCTGGTTGATGAACAGGGTGGGCTGGCGAGAGGCCTTGTCGATGTCGATCTCGAAGCGCCGTTTGGTGCCGCTGTCGATCAGGCTGTAAAACCAGCCGTCGCCAGGAGCATTGCGATTGAGGGTGCGTGAGAGCCCTGCTTCCGAATAGTAATTACCGCTATCGAGCACGGCGATGGAAGTCGTCAGCGCATTCTGCTGAGCCTTGACGCCCTCCAGGTATCGGCCCATCGCCTGCGCCTGGTCGGTGCTTTCACCGTACTGCAGCCAGTCCTGAACCAGCGTATTGCCGGCAATCCCGGCCGTGGCGGTGATCGGCGCCGCCAGAGTGCGCTCGATGTCATTGCGGATTGCGGAAATGTTGGCAGGCAGCGCCTGCCCCACCAGATAGCGCTCGGCCAGGCGGTTGACCGCCGACGAATAGACCAGAATGACAATCAGAATACTGGCAAGCAGAGCCGCCCCCATGCTGACGATCAATTGCCATTGAATACTGCGTTGCATGAAAGGCATGTGTGTGACCTCGGTTGTTTTTTAGTAAACGTACACAACCTTGATATCAATGTGTATACATAAATTATGTTTGACGCCAATATCCTATCGGTCAAAACGACCAAGGCTTGATGACCGTTTGGCGGACTGCTGTAGCCAGATCGATTTCCAGTGCTGCGAACAGGCGTGCTGGGCTATGACGTGTGCAGGCGCGACCCTTGACGAGACAGCCGCGCGTTACAACCCAGCGCTCTGGCTCCCCTCGCATCAAGCCCGCCTCTTGCCTTGAGGCTGTTCGGAAGCCGGTGCTAGGATGCGGCGGCAGGCCACCAGGCTGGGTGGTCATGAATCGAACAGGCCCTATGTCCAGTATCCGCGAGCGCAATAAAGAACTGATCCTTCGTGCTGCCAGCGAAGAATTCGCCGAGAAGGGCTTCGCCGCCAGTAAGACCAGCGACATTGCCGACCGCGCCGGACTGCCCAAGCCCAACGTCTACTACTACTTCAAGAGCAAGGAAAACCTCTACCGCGAGGTGCTGGACAGTATCGTCGAGCCTCTGCTGCAGGCATCTGCTCCGTTCAATCAGCCCGGCGAACCGGCAGACGTGTTGCGCGCCTATATCCGCACCAAAATTCGCATATCCAGGGAGCACGCTTGCGCGTCCAAGGTGTTTGCCAGCGAGATCATGCATGGCGCACCCCATCTACCGGCCGAGCGTGCCGCACAGCTCAATGCCCAGGCCGCCCACAATGTGGCCTGCATTCAGGGCTGGATTGACAAGGGATTGATGGCCGCCGTCGACCCCCATCACCTGATGTTTAGCATCTGGGCAGCGACCCAGACCTACGCCGATTTCGATTGGCAGATCTCCACCGTAACAGGCAAGACTGCGCTCGATGATGCCGACTATGAAGCCGCGGCCGAAACGATCACACGGATGGTCATCAAAGGCTGCGAGGTAAAGGAAGCGAATCCTGTTGGCTAACGCTGCAATCAAACCGCAATGGGACCTGTGGCATAGCCCTGCGGCGTCGTTTTCCGGTTCAATCAGGATTCGATCAAGGGGGCGGCAGGACACCCGCCAATCTGATACGTTCTGCTTCGCGCCCGCAGCCCGCGTCTTTGACGCATCACACACGACAACCAATACTTGCGCTGGCCACCGGCTCGGAAGAAGGAAATTCTATTGACCGCATTGCGCAACAGTCTGTCCAGAACACTGCTCCGTATCGTCCTGCTGTCCGCGCTTGCCGTTGGCCTGGTACTCAGCTGCGCGCAGATCATCTTCGATGCCTACACGACCCGCCAGCTGATCGATGCCGAAGCTCAGCGAATCCTGCGCATGACCCGCGACCCGTCCACTCAGGCGATCTATAGCCTGGACCGGGAAATGGGTGCCCAGGTCATGGAAGGTCTGTTCCAGCACGAGTCGATTCGCAAAGCCTCGATTGGCCTTCCCGGCGAAGCACCGCTGGCGGCCAAGTCCCGCCCGCTCATGTCGCACTCCTCGCGCTGGTTGACCGACCCGATACTCGGCCGCGATCAGGAGTTCTCGATCCCATTGATCGGCCGCCCGCCTTACAACGAGTACTACGGCGATCTGCGCATCACGCTCGATACCGCCCCCTATGGAGACGCCTTCCTCAGGAGCTCGGTGGTGCTCTTCATCGTCGGCATCCTTCGCGCGCTGGTGCTGGGTTTTCTGCTGTACCTGATCTATGAGTGGCTGCTCACGCGACCGCTGACCAAGCTCATCGAACACATGTCGCGCATCAACCCGGGCCGCCCCGGCGAGCACTCGCTGCCAATGCCAAAAGGACATGAGCGCAATGAACTGGGCCTCTGGGTCGAGACGGCCAATGGTCTGCTCGCCTCCATTCAGCACAACATGCAGTTGCGTCATGCGGCCGAAAGCAACCTGCAACGCATGACCCGGTATGACTCGCTCACCAACCTGCCAAACCGCCAGCAGCTGCAGCAGCAACTGGACAACATCCTGAGCGAGGCCGCCAGGTTGCAACGCCGCGTGGCTGTACTCTGCCTCGGACTCGATGATTTCAAGGGCATGAACGAGCAGTTCAGCTACCAGAACGGCGACCGGCTGCTGGTGGCGCTGGCCGATCGGTTACGCAGTCAGAGCGGGCGCGTCGGGGCGTTGGCGCGGCTGGGCGGTGATCAATTCGTCCTGGTGCTGGTCGGCTTCGAACAGCCCTACGAGGCGGCCGAACTGGCGCAGAAGGTGCTCGACGACCTGGAGCGTCCCGTCACCCTCGATGAGCAACACATACGTTTGCGCGCCACCATCGGTATCACCCTGTACCCCGAAGACGGTGACAGCACTGAAAAGCTGCTGCAGAAAGCCGAACAGACCATGACACTGGCCAAGAGCCGCTCACGCAATCGCTACCAGTTTTATGTAGCCAGCATCGACAGCGAAATGAGGACCCGCCGGGAACTGCAGAATGACCTGGCCGAAGCGCTTCCCCGAGGCGAGTTCCATTTGGTCTATCAACCACAGATCGATTACCGCCTCAAACGCATTACCGGTGTCGAAGCCTTGCTGCGCTGGTCTCACCCGAGCGGCAAGATGGTTCCGCCCGACATCTTCATCCCCCTCGCCGAACAGAACGGCAGCATCATCGCCATAGGCGAGTGGGTGCTCGACCAGGCCTGCCGACAGCTGAGCGAATGGCATCAGCAAGGCTTCAGCGACCTGCGCATGGCGGTCAACCTCTCCACCGTACAACTTCACCACGCCGGACTGCCGGAGATGATCAGCATCCTGCTCAGCAGTCACAAGTTGCCACCCGAGACGCTGGAGCTCGAGGTGACTGAGACGGGTCTGATGGAAGACATCGCCGCAGCCACCCATAACCTGCACTGCCTGCGTCGCTCCGGTGCGTTGATCGCCATCGACGATTTTGGCACCGGTTACTCATCGCTGAGCTACCTGAAAAGCCTGCCGCTCGACAAGATCAAGATCGACAAGAGCTTCGTTCGCGACATGGCGGCTGTCGAGGGCGACACGACCATCGTTCGAGCCATCATCCAGCTCGGCAAGAGCCTGGGCATGTTGGTGATCGCTGAGGGTGTGGAAACGGCCGAGCAGGAGCGCTACCTGATCGACGAAGGCTGCAACGAAGGCCAGGGCTACTACTACAGCAAACCCATTCCCGCAGCGGAACTGACCGCTTTGCTCAGCCAGTCGCTGCGGTTCGAGCGTCGACTTAACTCCGAACACCTGTAAGTGTTGTTTGCCGTGCCGCGCTTCAACCCCGCCCCTCCAATTTCAACCCAAGAGCGTCACCGATGAAGCGTTTTGTACTGATCGACACCGCCGAGATTCCGGATGGCGGCGGTGCCCTGTGCCTGTTCGAGTACGGTGACGATTTCGTCATCAAGATTCAGGGCGGCAACGGTAACCAGCTGATGAACACCCGCACGCACGGGTCCGAAGATGCGCTGGCAGAAATACCCTGCCGAAAGATCGCGCATCGGCCACAACCGCGTGTGCTGATCGGCGGCCTGGGCATGGGCTTCACGCTCGCCTCGGCGCTCAGGCATCTGGGCAAGGATGCCGAGGTTCAGGTCGCCGAGTTGGTGCCCGGCGTGATCGACTGGAATCGCGGCCCGTTGGGCGAGAAATCCGGCATGCCGATTAACGATCCACGTACCCGCGTGCTGCGCAAGGATGTCGCCGAGGTTCTGAAGAGCGAACCGCAGGGCTATGACGCCATCATGCTCGATGTGGACAACGGTCCCGAGGGGCTGACGCGCAAGAGCAACAGCTGGCTGTACTCCTCAACCGGGCTTGACGCCTGCGCCAGAGCGCTGCGTCCCAAGGGCTTGCTTGCCGTCTGGTCGGCCAGCGCCGATCAGGCGTTCTCCCAACGCCTCGCCAGATCAGGGTTCATCGCCGAGGAGGTCCAGGTGTTCGCTCACGGGAATCGCGGCACTCGACACACCATCTGGATTGCCGAAAAACGTAGCTGAAAGCCAAACCGTGGGCGGTAATAGCTTATCGCCATCTATGCCGCTATCGGCTTCAGTGGGGCTCCACTACACTCAAGGCTGACCACACCGATACGTCCCTATACCGCGCAGTAACCAAATTGGTACGTACGATGAAAACCGAATCCCGTCCTTCTCTGGAAACTGTTCTGGATCTCATGCTCGACGCGGTCTGCGTCGTCGATGCCGAGGGCCATTTTGTGTACGTCAGTGCGGCATGCGAAAGCATATTCGGCTATACGCAGGAGGAGATGATTGGTCGCCAGATGATGGAGCTGGTAGCGCCTGAAGACCGCGAACGCACCCAGCTGGCGGCACAGCAGGTAATGTCAGGCCAGCCTAGCCTGCACTTCGAGAATCGCTACATCCGCAGGGACGGAAAACGGGTAGACATCATGTGGTCGGCCCGCTGGTCAGAAGGTGATCAGCTACGTGTCGGCGTAGCGCGCGACGTCACCGGCCGCAAGCGGTCTGAATCGCTGCAAGAGACGGTCTATGCAATATCCGAGGCGGCCCACAACACCGCGGATCTGACTTCACTGTTCGAACAGGTCCATCAGATCACCGGCCGACTGATCCCGGCGCCGACCTGTTTTGTAGCCTTGAACGCCCCGGATCGGGGCCGTCCGACATTTCCTTACTGCAGAACCGGTGGCGATCCGGCACGGCTTCCCCTCGAGCCGGCGGCGGCGCTGTGTACGGAAGTTACTCGGACCGGGCGAGCGCTACTACTGACAGCGAATAGTGAGGGGGTCTGCGACAACCTCAAGGCATTGGCCGCCACGGACAGCTTCTGCTGGTTGGCAGCGCCCCTCGCCACCGCTCAGGGCTGCATCGGCGCGCTGCTGCTCAACGATACGGCAGAAAACGCGACCTATTGCGAGCAGGACATAGACTTGCTGCAGTTCATCGCCAACCAGGTCGCCACCGCCATCGAACGCAAACAACTGCAGGCTCGCCTGGAGCGGATGGCGCAGTACGATGAACTTACCGGCCTGCCCAACCGCGCGTTCCTCTTCGACCGGCTGAAAACCGCCCTGGCACGGGCGCGGCGCAACGACGAGCGCTTAGCGGTGCTGTATCTGGATCTCGACGGATTCAAACAGGTTAACGATGGTTATGGCCACAGCGTCGGCGACCTGCTGCTGCAGGCCTTCGCCCAAAGGCTGACGCAACACATCCGCGAAACCGACACGGTTGCGCGGATGGGCGGCGACGAGTTCGTCATGTTGCTGGAAGGCAGTCCCACAGCAGCCGATACGGCGGTGGTGGTCACGCACATCCTTGCCGCGATGCACGCGCCCATAGACCTCGCCGGCTTGGCGCTGGCGATTCAGCCGAGCATTGGCGTGGCCTACTTTCCCGAGCACGGAACTGACGAAGCCTCGCTGCTCAGACGAGCCGATGAGGCGATGTACCAGGCAAAGTCAGCAAGCGCCCGGCAGCGCTGCAGCAGCTCTCTGGCCGTCGATACCTTGCTCGATAAAGATCAGCGCTAAGCGAAACGCGGAGGACTCACTGGATGTCGCTGCGACTCAACCCGCTACCCGAGCCGCCAGCAAAGCCGCACCGAACAAACATAGCATCGCGCCGCCAGCCGCTTGCCAGCGATAGCGCCTGACGAGCACTTCTTCGCCATGACTGGACAGCACAAACGGCAAGCCCTCGCCAGGGCGCACCAGTTGGTGCAGTGCTTGTCGGCTACTGGCCAGCCGGTGGCGCCGCTGTGCTTCGAGGTCGGCGGCAAGGCGCACACGGTTCCACTCCACCTGGTCGAGCTGGCCGTCTCGATTGTTGTCGAATCGCTGCAACAGCCCTGCGTAGTCTTCTTTCCATTCCCGCACCACCTGGCCCTGGGCGGTCGGTAGGTCGAGGCCCTGCCGACCGCCGCCGGAGGTACGAAAATCACCGATCGCGTACAGCGGCTCATCGGCATGCAACCGCTCTTCGGTGTAGCGGTACTGCCGATGGCCAGTCAGCCAGGCCAGTACGCCACCGGGCGGCGCACTTCTAGGGCGGCGCTGGTTACCGGTCCAACGATCACGCCGCGCGGGAAGCACTTCCGCGCCTCGCGGATCGATCAGACAGTCTCCGGTCGCATCGAACAGCCGCAACAGCTCCTCGCTGCTGCCCTGCTCAAGCACTTTCCAGCTGCCGCGCTTGCCACCGGATTGATACTCCTCGATACGGTAGCGCCACCAGAGGCAGGGTGTGGCCGTCAACGGCGCCATCAACGGCGGCATGTCAGGGAGGCCTCGCAGTACACCGGCCAGCTCGACGTAGCCTTGCGCAGCCGAGCGGATCCGCGACGTCGGCGTATCCAGCAGGTGACGCAATTTTGACCAGCGAGTGATCCACAGCCAGCCGCCAACCAGACACATCGCCACGCCTGCAGCGCTAAGCAGCATTCCGCCCCCGCTCAACCGAACAGCGGTTTGAGGTCGAGATCGGCTTTCTCCGCCTCACTGAATTGCAGCAAGGCTGCCTCTCGAAACCCGAACGTAAGAGCCAGCAACACATCGGGAAACTGCTCGACGCGCACGTTATTGAGATTGACCGATTCGTTGTAAAGCTCACGGCGATCGGCGATGCCGCTTTCTAGCCCGCTGATGCGTTGCTGCAGATGACGAAAGCTCTCGTTCGCGCGCAGTTCCGGGTAGCTCTCAGCCAAGGCGAACAAACGCCCCAGCCCTGCACGAAGCCCGGTTTCCGCCTGGCCTAGTGCGCCGACATCGCCCTGCTCGCGGGCGTCGGACACCGCAGTGCGCGCTCTGATCACCTGCTCCAGGGTGCTGCGTTCGTGCTGCATGTACTGCTTGCAGGTTTCCACCAGCTTAGGCAATTCATCGTGACGCTGGCGCAACAACACGTCGATGTTCGACCAGGCCTTGCTTACGCCGTGCTTGAGTCGCACCAGGCCGTTGTAGAGAACCACGGCATAAGCCGCGGCGAGAAACAGCAGGACACATGCAACGGCGGCACTCAGGCTCATCAGGGCGACTCCATAAGATGACCAGACTTCAGAGGGGGCATTCTAGCTGCGCCGGCGGAGGCGATACGCGACCTGTCGCACGCATTTTCTTTGCACAAAATGCAAATCTTTCGCATTATGTTCTGCATCCGTTTGTCGCAGCCCTGCTGCCGACTCACTCACACCACCCTGCAAGCAAAGGAACCCGCCATGCTACGCACTCCCGTCTGGGCTACCGCCAGCCTTCTGGCTGTCGCCATTTCACTCGCTGGTTGCGGCGAAGACAAAGCTCCGGCCGAACAGGCCGCTGCCCCGCTAGCCGCCACCACCCAGAGCGAACCGGCACCGGCTGCCCAAGAGACCGTGAACAGCGAAGCCGCGCAGGCCGTGGTCAAGCACTACGCCGATATCGCCCATGCTGTGTTCAGCGATGCGCACACTGCCGCTCTGAAGCTGCAGGATGCCGTTGACGCTCTCCTGGCCAATCCGACCGAAGAAACCCTGCAAGCGGCCAAAGCGGCCTGGATCGCCGCCCGCGTTCCGTATATGCAGAGCGAAGTATTCCGCTTCGGCAACCCGGTCGTCGACGACTGGGAAGGTCAGCTCAATGCCTGGCCGCTGGACGAGGGCATGATCGACTATGTCAAAGGTGACTATCAGCACGCCCTCGGCAACCCCGGCGCAACGGCCAACATCATTGCCAATAAAGAGTTGCAGATTGGCGAAGATAAGATCGACGTCAGCGAGATCACCGGCGAGAAGCTGGCCAGCCTGAACGAGCTGGCCGGCTCCGAAGCCAACGTCGCCACCGGCTACCACGCCATTGAATTCCTCCTTTGGGGCCAGGACCTCAACGGCACCAATGCGGGCGCCGGCGAACGCCCGGTGAGCGACTTCATCGAAGGCGAAGGCTGCACCGGCGACAATTGCGACCGCCGTCGCGCCTTCCTCAAGGCCGCCACTGAACTGCTGGTCAGCGACCTTGAAGAAATGGTCGGCGAGTGGAAAGCCGGCGTTGCCGACAACTATCGCGCCAGCTTGGAAAAAGAGTCGGCCGAAAATGGCCTGCGCAAGATGTTCTTCGGCATGGGTAGCCTGTCGCTGGGCGAGCTGGCTGGTGAGCGCATGAAGGTCGCGCTGGAAGCCAACTCGCCGGAAGACGAGCACGACTGCTTCAGCGACAACACGCACAACTCGCACTACTACAACGCCAAGGGCATCCGTAACGTCTATCTGGGCGAGTACGAGCGCATCGACGGCACCAAGATGACCGGCCCAAGCCTGGCATCGCTGGTGGAAGGCACTGCGCCTGAGGTCAACAGCACGCTGAAGACCGACCTGGAAACCACCGAAGCCAAACTGCGCGTGCTGGTCGAAAGCGCCGAAAATGGCGAGGCCTTTGACCAGTTGATTGGCCCGGACAACAGTGAAGGCCAGGAAAAGGTTCGTGCTGCGATCGGCGCGCTGGTCCAGCAGACCGGCTCGATCGAAAAGGCAGCTGCCGCTCTGGGCATCAGCGATCTGAACCCGGACACCGCTGACCACGAGTTCTGATACACCCGCCGGGGGAGCGGCGCAATGCCGCTCCCTCTGGCACTGATGCACCCTCCCCCCGGGCTTCATTGCTCGATTGGCCAATCGGCCTGCCGCCAAATGCAAATTGCTCTTATTCAACCACTCGTAGCCTGCTAAGATTGCCGACCTTTGAAAGGCTCTGGGCTACCGATGCGTCCGTTCTACTTCCCTGTCCTTGCACTGCTGCTGGCCTTGAGCCTGACCGCTTGCGACGAAAATCCGCCGCGCTTTGAACAGGCCGAACCGGGCGAGGCGCTTTCCGGTGGCAGCACCACGGTCATCAAGTCCGACCAGAATGCCTTCTCGATGCCCTCTGCCAACCTGTCACCGGTGCGCCGGCTGGACTTCAGCGTCGGCAACAGTTTCTTTCGCAACCCCTGGGTTATCGCCCCCTCGTCGACGACTGCACGCGACGGCCTTGGCCCACTGATCAACACCAACGGCTGCCAGAACTGCCACATCAAGGATGGCCGTGGTCGTCCGGCGGAAGCCGAGCGCGGCAACGCCGTGTCAATGCTGGTGCGCCTGTCGATTCCGGCAGGCGAAGAGCACGCCGAAGTGGTCCATCAGCGAGGCATCGCGCCTGAACCCACTTATGGCGGCCAACTGCAGGACATGGCGATTCCCGGCGTTGCGCCGGAGGGCAAAGTACGCCTTAGCTACAGCACCCATACCGAGCGCTTCGCAGACGGCTTCGAAGTCGAACTGCGTACGCCGCAACTGAAAATTACCGACCTGGGCTACGGCCCGATGCATCCCGACACGCTGTTCTCGGTCCGCGTGGCCCCGGCAATGGTCGGCCTCGGCTTGCTGGAAGCGATTCCGGAAGCGGCGATACTCGCCAGCGCCGATCCGGACGACAGCAACGGTGATGGCATCTCCGGGCGCCCGAACCGGGTGTTCGATCAGGTAACCCGCGAAACCACCTTGGGCCGCTTCGGCTGGAAAGCCGGACAGCCGACTCTGAACCAGCAGAACGCTGACGCTTTTTTCAACGACATGGGCCTGACGACCAGCCTGCTGTCCGGCAGCAGCTGCACGCAAGCGCAGACCGAGTGCCTGGCGATGCCCGACGGCGGCGAGCCCGAAGTCAGCGACCATATCCTGTCGCTGGTGCTGTTCTATTCGCGCAACTTGGGCGTGCCGGCTCGGCGCAACGTGGACGACCCACAGGTCCTGGCCGGCAAGACACTGTTCCATCGTGCAGGGTGCCAGAGCTGTCACATCCCGAAATTCACCACCGGCGAGGCCGCCGAGCCGGAACTCGCGAACCAGGTGATCCGCCCCTACACCGACCTGCTGCTGCATGACATGGGCGAAGGGCTCGCCGATCACCGGCCGGAATTCGAGGCCAGCGGCCGTGAATGGCGTACTCCGCCGCTGTGGGGCCTCGGCATGACCGAAGCTGTCAGCGGGCACACCCAGCTGCTGCATGACGGTCGCGCCCGCAATCCGCTCGAAGCCATACTTTGGCACGGCGGCGAAGCGGAGCGTGCCAAGCAGGCCGTGCTTGGCTTTGACCATAACGAGCGCAGCGCCCTGCTGGCCTTTCTCGGGTCCCTTTAAATGCCCAACCATACGCACCCTTGCCCAGTCCTGAGGAGCAACATGTACCGCAACCAGATTTTTCGCGCCGTCACGGCCACTGCACTGGGTCTGCTTTTAGGCGCCTGTACGCCATCCGACCCGTATCAGGAAACAAGCCAGGCACTGACCGACGAGGTTCTGCTACCGGCCTATACCGACTGGGCTGAAGCCAACCGCCGTATGGCAGCCAGCGGCATCGCCTTCTGTGCAGGCAATGAAGAGATTAACGATGCGCGCCAGGCGTTCCTGCAGGCGCAGCTTGCCTGGGCGGGATTGCAGCCGCTGCTGATCGGACCGATGGGTGAAGGCAACCGGGCCTGGCAAGTACAGTTCTGGCCTGACAAGAAGAATCTTGTCGGTCGGCAGGTCACCGCACTGCTGAAAAGGAAGCCCCAGCTGACCCAGGCCGATCTGGAGAACGGCAGCGTCGTCCTGCAGGGCCTGTCTGCTTACGAGTACGTGCTCCATGACAAAGCCGTCGACCTCAGCGAAAGTGCGACCAAGGCGCGTTATTGCCCGCTGCTGATAGCCATCGGTGAGCATCAGCAAAAGCTCGCAGCCGACATGCTGCAAGCCTGGAAGGCAAAGGACGGCATGGCCGCCCAGTTGAGCGAATTCCCCAACGAGCGCTACGCCGAATCGTCCGAAGCGATCGCGGATTTGCTTCGCGTTCAGGTCACCGCCCTGGACGGTCTGAAGAAAAAGCTTGGCGCACCGCTCGGTCGCCAGAGCAAGGGCTATCCTCAGCCCTTCCAGGCCGAAGCCTGGCGCAGCGACGCTACGCTTCCCAGCATCGATGCCGCACTCGCTGGCGCCCAGCGGCTCTGGATTGGTAGCGATGGAAACGGATTGAAGGCGCTGGTCCCGGCCGAACAGGCTGATCTGGCCAAGCGCATCGACGTTTCCTACGAAACCGCACGTCAGCATCTGGTGGACATCATGCTGCCCTTAAGCGAGCTGATCGCTGACGAAGCCGGCCGAGCACGTCTTGATGCGCTGTATCAGGACATCGACGCCTTGCACCGGCTGCACCAGACCGAACTGGCGCGCGCTCTTGGGGTGCAGATCGGTTTCAACGCCCACGACGGAGACTGATCATGAAACGTCGTGCTTTCCTGGGCCTGGGCAGCGCACTGGTGGCCGCTTCAGCCGTCGGCGGCTGGACGTTGACGCATCACACCGAACAACCGTTGCTGCTGTCGGCACGTAACGATGCCGATGGTCGCCACTATGCGGTTGGCTATCGCCTCGACGGCAGCCAGGTTTTCGCCACGCCCGTCGCCGAGCGCTGTCACGATGTCTACGCGCACCCGCACCTGCCGCTCGCCGTCTTCGTCGGACGCCGCCCGAGCCGTGAAAGCTATCTGATCGACAGCCGTGACGGCACGCTGCTGCAGGTACTGGCGTCGCCGCCGGACCGCCACTTCTATGGGCACGGCGTCTTCCACGCCAGTGGCGACTGGTTCTACACCACCGAGAACGACACCGCCGAAGCCGGCCGCGGCGTTCTCGGGGTCTATCGTGTCGAGGGTCGTCAGCTGGTGCGCAGTGGTGAGCATTCCACCCACGGCATCGGCCCGCATCAGCTGCTGTGGATGCCGGATGGCGAGACACTGGTGATCGCCAATGGCGGCATCCGCACCGAGGCCGACAGCCGGGAGATGATGAATCTGCATGCCATGGAACCCAGCCTGGTAATGCTGCGCCGTGACGGCACGCTGCTCAGCAAGGAGCAGTTGCCAGAGCAGATGAACAGCGTGCGTCACCTGGCGGTGGCGGCTGACGGCACGGTGGTGTCGGGCCAGCAGTACGAAGGCGACCCGATGGATCAGGTGCCATTGCTGGCCATCAAGCGCCCCGGCCAAGCCTTCGAAGCCTTCCCGCTAGGCGAAGCGCAGCGCCAGACGATGAACCAGTACACCGCCAGCCTGGCGATCAACGATGCCCTTCGCCTGCTGGCCGTGACGGCTCCGCGCGGCAACAAGGTATTCATCTGGGACCTGGACACAACGGCACTGCGCGAGGAAATCCACCTGCCGGACTGTGCCGGCGTCGCGGCAGTCAAAGAAGGCTTTGTCGTCAGCTCCGGCCAGGGCCGCTGCCGCCTCGTCGACTGCACGGGCAGAGCGTTCGTCAGCACCCCGCTACAGCTACCCGCGGGGCTTTGGGACAATCACCTGCGACTCGTCTGAAAGCGTTCAAGTATCGAAGCGCCAGGCCGAAAAACCGGCGACGAGCAGTCAGCCCGACTACTCGTTGCAGGCTTGTTTATGCAAGCGCATCCCCTTCGATACGAGAACGCCCAGATGTTCCTGAAAAAATCCCTGCGTGGACAGTTGCTCGCGCTGATCGGCGGCAGCTTGCTGTTGATGCTTACTATCGCGCTCGCCAGTTTTTCGTTTCTCTCCGATGAAATCACGGCCTACCAGCGTCTTCTCAAGGGACCGATCGAAGCCTCGCGCCTCATCGACCAGTCCAACCTCGAGTTCAAGGTGCAAGTTCAGGAGTGGAAGAACGTATTGCTACGCGGTAAATCTCAGGAAAATCTGACCAAATACTGGCGGAGTTTCGAAGAGCAGGAGCGCGAAGTGCAGGCGTTGCTGGGCACGCTCATACAGGCCAGCCAGAACGACCCCGCGCTGGCCAGTCAGATCAAAAGTCTGCGTGACGAACACCTGAAGCTTGGCACGGCCTATCGCGTGGGCCGCGACGCGTTCATCGCGGCTGGCGGTGACCCGGTTGTCGGCGACGCGGCCGTCAAAGGCATCGACCGCGCCACCAGTGAGCAGCTCAGCGCCTTGGTGGTGCAGCTACGCGAGTCCGCGCTTGCCAATTCGGCGACCATCAGCAGGGCCGCAGACCGAACCATTATCGTCGGCTCGCTGATCATGCTTGCCGCTGGCGTGTTGATTGGCCTGTTCAGTGCCTGGCTGGTCAACCGCAACCTGATCAATCCGATCCGCCACCTGATAAACCATGTTGCGAACCTCAGCCAAGGCAATTTCAAAGAACGTGTCGATACCAGCCGCGCTGACGAGCTGGGCCGCCTTGCGGTAGCGGCCAATGTGCTGCGCGATTTCCTGGCCGACACCTTTACCCGCCTGCAGCGCAGCACATCAGATCTGGACACCGCCAGCGGGGAGCTCAACGCCATTGCGGCCTTGATGGGCCAAGGCACCCGCGAGCAGTTTTCCCGTACCGATCAGGTCGCCACGGCGATGCATGAGATGTCTGCCACCGCGCAAGAGGTCGCGCGTCATGCAGCGGACGCTGCGCATGCCGCAGACGCCGCCGACCAGTCGGCGCAACAAGGCGAAGCCATGATGCGCTCGACGATCGAAACGATCACCCACATGCGCGGCGAGATCAGTAACACCGCCAGCGTGATCCGCCGGCTGGAGGCCGACAGCGGCCGTATCGGCAAGGTGCTGGAAGTGATTCGCGGCATTGCCGACCAGACCAACCTGCTCGCGCTGAACGCTGCCATCGAGGCCGCCCGCGCCGGCGACGCTGGGCGCGGCTTTGCCGTGGTGGCCGACGAGGTGCGCACGCTGGCCAAACGTACTGCGGATTCCACGGCGGAAATCCATCAGATCATCGACACGGTACAGACGGGGGCGGTGGATGCGGTACGGGCCATCGAAAACGGCCAGGCCCGTAGCGACGTAGGCGTCGAGCAGGTCACTGAAGCGGGCGGCATGCTCCAGCGCATCACTCTGGAAGTAGAAGCCATTCGCGACATGAACCGCCAGATCGCTACCGCCGCGGAAGAACAGACATCTGTCGCAGAGGACATCTCACGCAATCTGATCGAGATTACAGCCATCGCCACCACCAATCAGGACAATGTAGAGCGCACCGAGAAGGCCAGTCACAATCTGCACGGGCTGTCCGCTCAGCTCAGCGAAGTCACTCATCGCCTGGCTGGCTGACCTCAAATCAAATGCAAGGCCCTGCCAACGCAGGGCCGTAAGCGCATTCGACACAGCGGCCTGGCGCGCGAAGCGCGCTGTTGACGCCGCTCTTCCTGATCCTCAGACAGCGCCTGATATCCCGCTTTACTTGCACTCGGTTCGCAGCTAACGTCCATTCTCCCTCTCCTACAGGGCCGAATCACGACGCCATGGTTGGTGCATAACTGCGCTGGTCGTGGCTTGCGCATTCGATACGGCTGCGTCGTTGCATAGCCATGGTCAGCCGGCTCATTACTCCAAGGAATACGGAAAATGTTGCGCCGCATGCTGCTGATGCTTGGCGCGGTGATCGTCGTGGTATTGATCCTTGCCGCCCTCAAGTTCAACTCGATCTCCACACAGATTCAGCAATTCAAGGCACCGAAGCCGCCGATCAACGTGGAGGTTGTCGCCTCCAGTCAGGAGCCATGGCAAAGCCGGCTTCCGGCGGTTGGCACGCTCACCGCCTCGCAGGGCATCGACCTTTCGGTAGAGATCGCCGGCACCATCAGCGATGTGCAGTTCCGCTCGGGTGAAAAAGTGCAGAAGGGTCAGCCCATCGTTCTGCTGGACAGCGAGATCGAACAGGCGAGCCTGGCAGCCGCGGAAGCGGACCTGCATCTGGCAAAGGTGGAATTCCAACGAGCACGCAGCCTGATCGAGGGAAAGGCCATTTCTCGCAGCGAGTTCGATCGGCTCAACGCCCAGTCGCAAAAAGCCGACGCGACCGTCGCCCAGCTGAAGGCCAGCCTGGCGAAAAAGCGCATCCTCGCCCCCTTCTCCGGAACCATCGGGATCCGTCAGGTAGATGTCGGTGACTTCGTCGCTGCCGGCACACCGATTGCCACGCTGCAGGACCTGTCGACGCTGTTCGTCGATTTCTACCTGGCTGAACAGCAAGTGCCTCTGCTCGCCATCGATCAGCCCGTGCGTGTGCAGGTAGCCGCTTTCCCCGGTGAGCAGTTCGAGGGCCGTATCGTCGCCTTGAACCCCAAGGTTGAGGTCACCACCCGCAACGTGCAGGTCCGCGCAGAGCTGGCCAACCCTAGCGAGCGCCTGCTGCCCGGCATGTTCGCCAATCTGCAGGTGCTGCTGCCCAGCGAGCAATCCAGGATCGTGGTACCGGAAACCGCGATCACCTACACCCTGTATGGCAATTCGGTACTGGTGGTGAAGGAGGGTCAGCCTCCCGAACCCGAGGAAGGCACCGCGGCGACCGAGACCGACGAACCCTACCTGGTTGTTGAGCGCCGCTTCGTCAAAACCGGCGAGCGGCGCGACGGACGCGTGGTAGTTCTCGAGGGACTCGAAGCCGGCGAGCAGGTGGTCGTTGCGGGGCAGCTCAAGCTGGACAGCGGCGCCCACGTCGCCATTGCCGAAAAGCGCACCCTCGAGCTCAAGCCCGAAGCCCGCTGAGACGCCTATTGAAGGGACATAGACCCCATGGCTTTTACCGATCCATTCATTCGCCGTCCGGTGCTGGCCAGCGTGATCAGCTTGTTGCTGGTGTTGCTTGGCTTCCAGGCCTTCAACAGCCTGGTGATCCGCCAGTATCCGCAAATGGAAAGCGCACTGATCACGGTGACCACCGCTTATCCCGGCGCCAACGCAGAAACGATCCAGGGCTATATCACCCAGCCCCTGCAGCAGAGCCTGGCCAGCGCCGAAGGCGTGGACTACATGACGTCGGTCAGTCAGCAGAACGTTTCGGTCATCTCGGTCTATGCGCGTATCGGGGCTGACACGGATCGCCTCTATACCGAGTTGCTCAGTCAGGCCAACTCGGTAAAGAACCAGCTGCCTCAAAATGCAGAAGACCCGGTACTGAACAAGCAGGCGGCCGATTCCACGGCGCTCATGTACATAAGCTTCTATAGCGAGCAGCTGAGCAATCCGCAGATCACCGATTACTTGTCGAGGGTCATCCAGCCAAAGCTGGCTACCCTGCCCGGCATGGCCGAGGCTGAGATTCTCGGCAATCAGGTGTTCGCCATGCGCCTCTGGCTGGACCCGGTCAAGCTCGCCGCCTACGGACTCTCGGCCGGCGACGTGAACGAGGCCGTGCGCAAGTACAACTTCCTGTCCGCCGCCGGTGAGGTGAAGGGTCAGTACGTTGTCACCAGCATCAACGCCGATACCGAGCTGAAGACACCCGAGGCATTTGCCGCCATCCCCCTGAAGACTCAGGGCGACAGCCGTGTGCTGCTGGGTGATGTGGCGCGCGTCGAAATGGGCGCAGAAAGCTACAACGCGATCAGCTCGTTCGACGGGATCCCGTCGGTCTATATCGGCGTCAAGGGCACGCCGAGCGCCAACCCGCTGGATGTCATCAGCGAAGTGCGGGCAGTGATGCCCCAGATCGAATCGCAATTGCCGCCCGGCCTGAAGGTCACCATCGCCTATGACGCGACGCGGTTCATCCAGGCCTCCATCGATGAGGTAGTCAAGACCCTCGCTGAAGCGGTGGTGATCGTCATAGTCGTGGTCTTCCTGTTCCTCGGTTCAGTGCGCTCCGTACTGATCCCGGTGGTGACCATCCCGCTCTCGATGATCGGCGTGTTGTTCTTCATGCAGACCATGGGGTATTCGATCAACCTGCTGACGCTGCTGGCGATGGTGCTGGCGATCGGGCTGGTCGTGGATGACGCCATTGTCGTGGTGGAAAATATCCATCGGCATATCGAGGACGGCAAAACGCCCTTTCAGGCAGCGATCGACGGCGCGAGAGAAATCGCCATGCCTGTCGTCACCATGACCGTCACCCTCGCCGCGGTCTATGCGCCGATCGGCTTTCTGCAAGGCCTGACGGGCGCACTGTTTCAGGAGTT
The DNA here is from genome assembly GCF_902506445.1 of Pseudomonas sp. 9Ag. Taxonomy (NCBI): domain Bacteria; kingdom Pseudomonadati; phylum Pseudomonadota; class Gammaproteobacteria; order Pseudomonadales; family Pseudomonadaceae; genus Pseudomonas; species Pseudomonas sp. 9Ag. Next base: position 888,745 of record NZ_LR733836.1, on the reverse strand, counting down.
CGCCCTGACCCTGGCCGGCGCTGTGCTGATTTCCGGCGTGGTCGCGCTGACCCTGTCGCCGATGATGTGCTCGCGCCTGCTACGTCACGAAGAGAACCCGAGTGGCCTGGCGCACCGCCTGGACCAGCTCTTCGACCGGTTGAAGGCGCGTTACCAGCGCGCCTTGCACGGCACCCTGAACACGCGGCCGGTGGTACTGGTATTCGCATTGATCGTACTCGGGCTGATTCCGCTGCTGCTCAAGTTCACCGAAAGCGAACTGGCTCCAGAGGAAGACCAGGGCATCATTTTCATGATGGCAAGTGCTCCCCAAACGGCGAACCTCGATTATCTGAATGCCTACACCGATCAATTTCTGGAGATCTTCAAGTCGTTCCCCGAGTACTACTCCTGGTTCCAGATCAATGGCTTCAACGGCGTACAGAGCGGGATTGGCGGCTTTCTGATGAAACCCTGGGATGAACGGGAGCGCACCCAGATGGAGGTGCTCCCCGAGGTGCAGGCCAAGATCGATCAGATCCCGGGCCTGCAGGTGTTTGGCTTCAACCTGCCCTCACTGCCCGGGACCGGCGAAGGCCTGCCGTTCCAATTCGTCATCAATACCGCCAACGACTATGAGTCGCTGTTACAGGTTACCGAGCGAATCAAGGAGAAGGCCCAGGCTTCCGGCAAGTTTGCGTTTCTCGATGTAGACCTGGCGTTCGACAAACCGGAAATCGTCGTCGAGATCGACCGGGAAAAAGCGGCGCAAATGGGCGTCACCATGGAAGACCTCGGCCTGACCCTGGCCACCTTGCTCGGCGAAAGCGAGATCAACCGCTTCACCATCGAAGGACGCAGCTACAAGGTCATCGCCCAGGTCGAGCAGGCCTACCGGGATAATCCAGGCTGGCTGAACAACTACTACGTCAAAAACGAGCAGGGCGACATGCTGCCGCTGTCGACCCTGATCAGGGTTCATGACCGCGCCCGACCGACCCAGTTGACCCAGTTCCAGCAGCTCAATGCAGCGACCATCCAGGGCTTCCCGATCGTCAGCATGGGTGAAGCCATCGAGACACTGCGCGGCATTGCGTTGGAGGAGGCGCCGCAGGGCTACACCTTCGACTACGCAGGCGCATCGCGCCAGTACATCCAGGAAGGCAATGCGCTGTACACGACCTTTGCGCTCGCGTTGGCGATCATCTTTCTCGTGCTAGCGGCACAGTTCGAGAGTTTCCGCGATCCGCTGGTGATCCTGGTAACGGTGCCGCTTTCCGTCTGTGGTGCGCTGGTCCCCCTGTTCCTCGGCCTGTCGAGCATGAACATCTACACCCAGGTGGGGCTGGTGACGCTGATCGGGTTGATCAGTAAGCACGGCATCATGATCGTCGAGTTCGCTAATCAGTTACGTCGAGATCAGGGGTTGACCCGTCGTGAAGCGGTCGAGGAAGCCGCTGCGATCCGGCTCAGGCCGGTCTTGATGACAACCGCGGCGACGGTATTCGGCATGGTTCCGTTGATCCTGGCCAGCGGTGCCGGAGCGGTCAGTCGCTTCGATATCGGCCTGGTGATCGCCACAGGCATGACAGTGGGCACACTGTTCACCCTGTTCGTGCTACCGGCTGTGTATACGGTGCTGGCAACCCCGGACCAGGCGACAGCAGTGGCCACAAGCGCGCGGCCGTCAGAGGGCTATTAAGCAGGGTTCGAGATACGAGAACGTCGCTCAGCTGCGCCCTACCAGGCTCTGGGAAAGCCCGTACATAAGTAACAGCAAGTCCTGATCGGGGCGCGTCTCTGAAACAGAGGCGCGGGCAATACGCGGCACCGCGCAATGGCTGCTTAAATCGCTTCGTGCAACCACCTTCGCGTCCGGCTCACTCCATGCCGCCGCACACAGCGACGCAACACCCAGTGAACCGACAAGAAACAATCCTCGAGCGATTTCAAGTTTCATTGCGCAAGCCCTTGTTATTTGGCGATTCGAGAAAATCACCATAGTCGAGCAATCGACCCGGCGCCGAGAAATATGACCGATGGTCGATTTGAGCCCGGAGTCGAGTTCGTACGCGCCTCGGCTTTTCGACCCATGACAGTGCGACGCGCAAAAAAAAGCCCCGCACTATGCGGGGCTTTTTTTAGCAGGACAGGCTGGCTTACATCATGCCGCCCATGCCACCCATACCGCCCATGCCACCCATATCAGGCATGGCTGGAGCAGCTTTGTCGTCGATGCTCTCGGCAACCATAGCTTCGGTAGTCACCATCAGACCGCCGATGGAGGCCGCAGCCTGCAGAGCGGAACGGGTTACCTTGGCCGGATCCAGAATACCCATCTCGATCATGTCGCCGTAGGTGTCGGAAGCGGCGTTGAAGCCGTAGTTGCCTTCACCCTGCTTGACCTTGTCGACTACGACGCTCGGCTCGCCACCAGCGTTGGCAACGATCTGACGCAGCGGCGCTTCAACGGCACGACGCAGCAGCGCGATACCGACGTTCTGGTCTTCGTTCTCGCCCTTGAGCTCGGAGATGGCCTGCAGAGCGCGTACCAGGGCAACACCGCCGCCAGGTACCACGCCTTCTTCGACGGCTGCACGAGTGGCGTGCAGGGCGTCTTCGACGCGGGCCTTCTTCTCTTTCATCTCGACTTCGGTGCCGGCACCGACCTTGATCACGGCAACACCGCCAGCCAGCTTGGCCAGACGCTCTTGCAGCTTCTCTTTGTCGTAGTCGGAAGTGGTGTCTTCAACCTGCTTGCGGATCTGCGCAACGCGGGCTTCGATGTCGACCTGCTGACCAGCACCGTCGATGATGGTGGTGTTTTCCTTGTTCAGCACGACGCGCTTGGCGTTACCCAGGTGCTCCAGGGTAGCAGTTTCCAGGCTCAGGCCGACTTCTTCGGAAATCACGGTACCACCGGTCAGGATCGCGATGTCCTGCAGCATGGCCTTGCGGCGGTCGCCGAAGCCAGGCGCCTTGACGGCCGCGACCTTGACGATGCCGCGCATGTTGTTGACGACCAGAGTAGCCAGGGCTTCGCCTTCAACGTCTTCAGCCACGATCAGCAGCGGACGGCCAGCCTTGGCAACGGCTTCGAGAACTGGCAGCAGCTCACGAATGTTGGAGATCTTCTTGTCAACCAGCAGCAGCAGCGGGCTGTCCAGCTCGGCCACCATGGTGTCCGGCTTGTTGATGAAGTACGGAGACAGGTAACCACGATCGAACTGCATGCCTTCAACGACGGACAGTTCGTTTTCCAGGCCCGAGCCTTCTTCAACGGTGATGACGCCTTCCTTGCCGACTTTTTCCATCGCTTCGGCAATGATCGCGCCGATGGAGCTGTCGGAGTTGGCGGAAATGGTACCGACCTGGGCGATGGCCTTGAAGTCGGTGCACGGCTTGGCCAGGTTCTTCAGCTCGGCGACAACGGCGATGGTCGCCTTGTCGATGCCGCGCTTGAGGTCCATCGGGTTCATGCCAGCCGCAACAGCTTTCAGGCCTTCGTTGACAATGGCCTGGGCCAGAACGGTTGCAGTGGTGGTGCCGTCACCAGCTTCATCGTTGGCCTTGGACGCTACGTCCTTGACCAGCTGCGCGCCCATGTTTTCGAAACGGTCCTTCAGCTCGATTTCCTTGGCAACGGAAACGCCGTCCTTGGTGATGGTCGGAGCGCCGAAGCTCTTTTCCAGAACCACGTTGCGGCCTTTCGGGCCGAGGGTCGCTTTTACCGCGTCAGCCAGGACGTTGACGCCTGCCAGCATTTTCTTGCGGGCGGAATCGCCGAATTTAACTTCTTTAGCAGCCATGTTGATTCTTCCTCAAATTCTGTTGATGGAACGCTGTTCGCTATAAGCGAGCGCTGATCAGGCTTCTACGACGGCGAGGATTTCGTTCTCGCTCATCACCAGCAGGTCTTCGCCGTCGACCTTGACGGTGTTGCTGCCGGAGTAAGGGCCGAATACGACCTGGTCGCCAACCTTGACGGCCAGCTGACGGACTTCGCCGTTGTCCAGAACGCGACCAGTACCTACAGCGACGATTTCGCCACGGTTTGGCTTCTCAGCAGCGGAGCCCGGCAGCACGATGCCGCCTGCGGTCTTGGTTTCTTCTTCGCTGCGACGGATCACGACGCGGTCATGCAGAGGACGAAGCTTCATTGTCGATCTCTCCTAGTACAGTGGTTTCCATGCCGATGCAGTTCATCGGCGGGTTGGGCAAATCCGGCGGTGCCGGTTGCGGCCCGCAATGCGAGCCGCAGAAGACGGACTGTCAAATTGCGACAGCGACCTTGCGGTGACCGCTACATGCGGGCGCGGAAAATGATTTCAAGGGCGACGGCGAGGATTTTTTGCATTTGACGACAATAAAAAAGGCATGCCGAGACATGCCTTCGCGACAGGAGCGGTGATTATTTGTCGCGACGCTCCCACTCGCCTTCGATCACATTGGGACGTTGCGGTCCACGCTGATCTTCCTGCTGCTGACGCAGGTCATCGGCAAAGGCTCGCCGCCGCTGTGCCTGAGCTTCTACACGACGCCCGACAAACCCGAGGAAGAGTTTGCGGGTCGGCGGAAAGAGCACCAGCAGCGCGACGACGTCGCTGAGAAATCCGGGCAGGAACAACAGCCCCCCGGCAACAGCCATCATCAAGCCTTGGAGCATTTCCCGTTCCGGCAATTCGCCGCGGGCCAGGCGCTCGCGTGCACGCCACGCGGTGGCGAAACCCGCCAGGCGCATCAACAGGATGCCAGCCATGCCACTGATGACCAACAGCAGGATGGTCGGCAGCACGCCGATGGAGCCGCCGACCTTGATCAGCAACGCCAGCTCGGCCAGCGGGAACAGGAGAAACAGCAGTAAGAAAATTCGCATCGATAATCCTTGGCGGAAGTACGGCTTCCGATTTTGTGTAGATGACGGCGGGCTGCAGCGAATTCAACCCATCCGCCAAACAGGCTGTAACCGGATTATTCTTTGCTGCGCTTACGCGGGCATTAATTCAGTGCCGCGCCATCGCCACCAAGGCCTGGCGCACGGCGCCTGGGCTGGTACAGGTATCCGGAAACGCCAACCAGTGAATGGCCTGGCCGATGCTCAGGTGAAAGCCTTCGCTGTCGATGCCGACCATGCGCGCCGCCGGAGCAGACGGTAGGCCTGCCTGCTGTACGTAGTGAGCAATCGCCGAGCTGTGGTCCTGATTCATATGCTCAAGCATGTCGACCTCGCCCCCGCGTGGAGGTGCAAAAGGGTTGGCCAATGCCACCTGATCGAGCCAATGAATCGCGCCGAAGCCGCCGATATAGCGCCAGCGTACTGGCTGCAACACCCAGAAGTCGAAGTCGTGAACGCGGTGGTAGTCGCGTGATTCCGGGAAATAACGGTAGTAGCGCTCGGCCGCGGCCTCGACTGCTGCTTCGTCCGTGAGAGGCACCGCCTCGGCCAGCACTGTCAGTCGGCCGGTTGCCTGTACATCCTCGGCACCACGTTCGGCGACCAGCAACGAGCAGCGCGGATCTGCCTGTAGATTCTTCGTGTGCTGGGCGATCTGACTGATCAGGATCAGCGGCCAGCCCTCCTCGCTCAGGCAGTAAGGGACCGCTGAGCCAAAGGGGAATCCGGGCATGGCTTTGGAGTGAGTCGAGAGCACGCCGCGGTATTCCTTGAGCAGGAGTTGTCGGGCATGCTTGGCGGCTTGAACGCTCACGGGAGTTCCTCAAAAGGGGCGATTCGGCAGGGCATCAGCATAACGGTTTCGTCAGCGGACGTCGTTTCTCGACGTTGGCAGCTATAGATAGGAGATGGGCATGCAGCTGAAAGACAAGGTCATCATCATTACTGGCGGTGGCCAAGGACTCGGACGCGCAATGGGCGAATACCTCGCCAGCAAGGGTGCCCGACTGGCGCTGGTCGACCTCAACCAGGAGCGACTGGACGAAGCGGTGGCAGCCTGCAAGAGCGCCGGCGGTGATGCGCGAGCCTATCTGTGCAATGTTGCCAATGAAGAGCAGGTCAGTCACATGGTAAGCCAGGTCAGCGACGATTTTGGTGGTCTGGACGGCTTGGTCAACAACGCCGGCATTCTCCGCGACGGGCTGACCATCAAACTCAAGGACGGCGAACTGTCGAAGATGAGCCTGGCGCAATGGCAGGCGGTAATCGACGTCAACCTCACCGGCGTGTTTCTCTGCACCCGCGAGGTCGCCGCGAAGATGATCGAGCTGAAGCGCCAGGGCGCGATCGTCAATATTTCTTCGATATCCCGTGCCGGCAACATGGGCCAGGCGAACTACTCGGCCGCCAAGGCGGGCGTCGCGGCAGACACCGTGGTCTGGGCGAAAGAGCTGGCGCGCTACGGCATTCGCGTCGCCGGTGTTGCACCCGGCTTCATCGAGACCGAGATGGTCGCCAGCATGAAACCCGAAGCGCTGGAAAAAATGACCGCAGGAATTCCGCTCAAGCGCCTGGGCAAACCCCAGGAGATCGCCCATTCGGTGGCGTACATATTCGAGAACGATTACTACACCGGGCGCATTCTGGAGCTCGATGGCGGCTTGCGCCTGTAGAACACCAGAAACGAAGCCGGGCGCACTGAGGCGCCCGGTCGATCACCCTATAAGTCTTACCAGCCCACACCGAATCCGATGCTGTAGCGGGTTTCGTCAAGATCGCTCTCTGCGCCGCTGACGATGTCCTTCTCGGCCTTCATATTGAGCGATGCCCAGTCGGTCACTTTGTAACGCAGCCCCATTTCGGCGTCTAACTCATAGTCGGCGACGTTCTCCAGCGGTTTGCCAATCTCACCGTTGCTGAATATCTCGAAAGTCTTGCCCACCAGATAACGGTTGTAATTCCACTTCATCGCCAACGAATAGAACTCTTCCGTGTTGCCGCTGGCGAACTCATAGTCGCTGCGGTTGGCAAGTGACGCCAGCGAGAAGGCGCCCAGCTCGTTGTCCCAGAACTGGTAACCCGGACCGGTACCGATGGTGCGCTGGCGCCGTACGTCCTCGATCTTGTCACGCTTGTATTCCAGGCGACCCTGCCAGAACCAGTGCTCGTCGAGGAAGCGGTCCAGCGCATATTCGGCTTCCCAGTTATCGGTGGCCGTCACGCCGTCGCGGTACTCACGGTTGTAGCCGCCGGAACCGTTATGACGCCAGAGGCCATGCCGCGCCGAAGTCTTGAATGAAATGTCGTAGTCGTCGGTATCGGTTTCGGCGCGCTTGTAGTCCAGCGCCATATCGACGTTGCCCTTCCAGGTCAGGTCCTGAATGATTGGCTTCGGGTGGATGATCTGTGTGATCGACTTCAACGGGACCGTACGCGGAGCGCCGCCGTTGCTGAGCGTGACCATGCCATCACTGGCCGCCTGTAGTGATTTCGCAACCTCGCCAGACGCAGCGTCTACCTTGACCAGCAGCTGCTGATTGCTTTCCAGCGTTGCGACCTGGCTCCATTTCACCGGAATGGAACCGCCATACTCGGTTTCGATGAGCAGCTTGCCGCCATCGAGCACGCTGATCTTGCCGGTCAGGCGATCACCGTTTTTCAGCCACACGGTATCGGCAAATATCGGCAGCGAGCACGTCGAAAGGGTTACGCAAAGCAAGGTTCGTGAAAGCGGACGGGAGAACATAGGCAAGTGGGTGTCTGTGGGGTAAATGAGAAAGGCAGGCATTATCCTTATGCGACCGAAGACAACAAGCGCTGGCCGCTAAACGGAGCCTCGAATCGTGGCAAACCTCATCGCCAATGGAGCCCTTCCATGACAAGCCAGCCGGCTGATGCGCCACACAGCGATCCCCGCACCGGAGATGCCGAAACTCGCCGAGCCACGTTGTATCTGGCGCTGGCTCAGATCCCCGAAGGCAAGGTCACCAGCTACGGGGAGCTCGCCGCCGTAGCGGGGCTTGGTCGCGCAGCGCGCTGGGTCGGTCGGATCTTGTCGCAATTGCCGGACGATACCCGCCTGCCCTGGCACAGGGTGATGGCTGCAGGCGGTCGCCTCAGCCTGGCCTCCGGCACCGTATCTGGAGAGGAGCAACGTGCCCGACTTCGCGCTGAAGGTGTGCAGGTGATCAACGACCGCGTCGACATACGTCGGCACGGCTGGCATTCGGCGGAGCACAGCGGGTAGAGTGCGCGCTTCATATTCAGCCCCTGATCTGCCTTTATGTCCCGTGAAACCTGGCGCGCCGCGCTAGCCGCCTACGCCAGTCCGGCCTCGTTGACTCTGCTGATTCTTGGCTTCGCTGCCGGGCTTCCAGCTATCCTGGTTTTCTCCACGCTCTCTGTATGGCTGCGCGAGGCCGGCGTGTCTCGCGAGACCATCGGTTTTGCCAGCTGGATCAGCCTCGCGTATGCCTTCAAATGGGTCTGGTCGCCGATGCTCGACCAGTGGCGGCTGCCCTGGATTGGCGGGCTGGGCCGCCGACGTTCATGGCTGGTTCTGTCGCAGGCGGTGATTGCGATCGGCCTGATCGGCATGGCCTTGTGCAACCCGCAGCAGAACCTGACAATGCTGATCGCACTTGCCGTGGCGGTGGCTTTCGCCTCGGCCACTCAGGACATCGCCATCGATGCCTATCGGCTGGAAATCGCCGAGGACAAATTGCAGGCCACGTTGGCGGCGAGCTACATGACCGGCTACCGCATCGCCATGCTGCTGGCCAGCGCCGGCGCACTGTTTCTGGCCGAATGGCTGGGCTCCAGCAACGTCGAATACAACCAGGCCGCTTGGGCCACGACCTATATCGCCTTCGCCCTCCTCATCCTTCCGGGCCTGTTGACCAGCCTGTTGATCCCCGAGCCACAAGGCGCCTCGCCACTGCCGCACGAGCCGTCCAGGTTCAGTTTCAATCATCAGATGGCGGCGGTCGGCCTGCTGCTGGTGTTGCTGATTTCCGTCCCGGCAATGATCAACGCACTGATTGCCCAGGCCTGGCCACGGGCAACGCTGTACCTGCTGTTCATCATCGGTTCGCTATCACCCTGGGGGCGGTCGCTGATGATTCCGGTGCGCCAGATGCTCCAGCAAGCCGGTCAACGTCAGCGCCCGGCACGCTTCGATTTCGTCCACCAGGCCGTTTCGGTGATTGTCCTGATCATCCTCATGGTATCGACCACAGGCATGTTCCAATCCTACTGGGGCGGCTACTGGCCACGCGGCACCATGTATCTGCTGATCTGTTGGGGCTGTCTCTCAGGTCCGGGCCGAATTCTGATGGGCCCGGTGCTGACGCCTATCACCGACTTCATCCTGCGCTACCGCTGGCAGGCCCTGTTGCTGCTGGGGCTGATCGCCACCTATCGGATGTCGGACACGGTAATGGGGGTCATGGCCAACGTGTTCTACATCGACCAGGGCTTCAGCAAGGATCAGATCGCCAGCGTCAGCAAGCTCTTTGGCTTGATCATGACATTGCTAGGCGCTGCCTTTGGCGGTTTGCTGATCGTGCGCTTTAGCATCCTGCCCATCCTGTTCATCGGCGGCGCTGCATCGGCGGCGACCAACCTGATGTTCATGTTGCTGGTGGAAATGGGCGCCAACCTCAACATGCTGATCGTCACGATCTCCTGCGACAACTTCAGCGGCGGACTGGCCTCGACCGCATTCGTTGCTTATCTTTCGAGCCTGACCAATCTGAAATTCTCCGCTACCCAGTACGCCCTGCTCAGCTCATTGATGCTGTTGCTGCCCAGGCTGTTGGGCGGCTATTCCGGCGTCATGGTTGAGCAGCTGGGTTACAGCAACTTCTTCCTTGTGACTGCGTTGCTTGGCATACCGACACTGGTCCTGATTGTCTGGCAGTGGACGCGCAGCCGCCAGCAACCCAGCAGCGCCGAACCGATGTCCTCGACCGAGCACAGCTAATAAAAAAGCCGGCATCAGCCGGCTTTTCTTTTCGCGTCGCAGATCAGCGCTGTACCAGATGCACGGTGCGCTGCGGGAACGGAATACCGATCCCCGCGGCGTCGAAGCGCTCCTTGACCAGTTCAGTGAAGCCGAAGGTCACTGGCCAGAAATCGCCGGTGGCGACCCATACCCGCAGCGACAGATTCACCGAACTGTCCGCCAGCCCGACCACATGAACCACCGGCTCAGGATCGCGTAGAACACGCTCGTCCTCGGCGATTTCCAGCAGGATCTTGCGAGCCAGCTTGATATCGGCGCTGTAATCGATACCGATATTGATGTCCGCGCGACGTCGCGGCTCGCGGGAATAGTTGGTGATATGGCCGTTCGAAAGGCTGCCGTTGGGCACCACGATGGTTTTGTTGTCAGCAGACTTGAGGACGGTGTGGAAGATCTGGATCGAATGCACGGTGCCGGACACGCCCTGAGCTTCAATCCATTCGCCAACCCGGATGGGGCGGAAGATCAGGATCAGCACGCCTCCGGCGAAGTTGCCCAGGCTGCCCTGCAAAGCCAGACCGATCGCGAGACCGGCTGCACCTATCACGGCGATGAACGATGTGGTCTCGACGCCGATCATCGACGCGACACTGATCACCAGCAGTACCTTGAGGATGATGCTTGCCAGGCTTTCGATGAAGCCATGCAGCGAAGCGTCTACCTGGCGGCGATTCAATACCGTACCCACTTTGCCGACAAGCTTGTTGATCAGCCACCAGCCGATGAGAAAAGTGAGAAGCGCCAGGGTGACTTGCGCGCCGTATTGAATGACAACAGGCAACCAGGCCTCGGAAAGCTCGACCAGGTAATCGACACTGAAATCCATTGAAAAGGGTCTCCATGGGGCACCGAGCGTCCCGGTTAGAGGCGCTCGGCTAATGCGGGAAGTGGCACGAAAACGTGCGCGGGGTGATCAATCGCGGAAGTTGTTGAATTGCAGGGGCATCCCGAAGTCCTTGGCGCGCAATAGGGCGATTGCTTCCTGCAGGTCGTCGCGCTTCTTGCCGGTCACACGCACCTGCTCGCCCTGAATAGCCGCTTGCACCTTGAGCTTGGCTTCCTTGATGTACGCGACGATCTTCTTGGCCAGCTCCTTGTCGATACCCTCGCGCAGCACCACTTCCTGCTTGACGGTCTTGCCGGACGGATAGGGATCCTTCAGCTCCAGACACTGGATATCGATCTTGCGTTTGACCAGGCTCAACTTGAGGATTTCCAGCATCTGCTCCAATTGGAAATCCGCGTCGGCGGTCAGATTGATGGTCAGTTCCTTGAATTCGAAACTGCCTTTGCCACGCAGGTCATAGCGACGGTCGAGCTCCTTGACCGCGTTATCAACCGCATTGGTTACCTCGTGTTTGTCCAGTTCGGACACCACGTCGAACGAGGGCATGGGCTTCCTCCTTTGGGAACGGCGCAAGGGTGTGACCCAGCGCGCTTAGCTTGACGGTTCAAATGCGCCATCATTATAACTGTTCGCGCTGCTCTGGCCCTTCCCTTCCCAGTGACAGCCCTCTCCTTCTCCGAGTCCCTGAATGCCCAACCCCCAACTCAGCATCCTGGTGGTCGACGACGCCAAATTTTCCAGCGTCATGATAGGTCGCGCGCTGACCAAGGCCGGATACGAAGACATTCGTTTCGCCAACAGTGCAAGCGCGGCGTTGGAGCTGATCGAACAACGCCCTGCCAATGTTCTGCTGGCCGACTGGCTGATGCCGGAAATGGATGGCCTGGAGCTCACTGCCCAAGTCCGCCAGCAGGATGAGATGTCCGATCATTACACCTACATCATTCTCCTGACCGGACGCGACGGCCAGGACGTGCTGAGCAAGGCCTTCGATCACGGCGTGGATGATTTCATCGGCAAGTCGGTGATGAACGACCAGCTCGTGCCCCGGGTGTATGCCGCCGATAGACTGTGCGGCTCACTGCAGCGGCTGATGCGGGAAAACCGCCTGTTGACCGAAAACATCGCCAGCCTGGAGAAGCGCAACCTGATCGACCCGATCACGGGGCTTGGAAACAGCCGTTACCTCCATCAGCGCCTTGGCGACAGCCTGCGCCAGGTCGAGAGCCGCGGCGGTGCGCTGTGCTATCTGCTGATAGGCTTACCGGAGATCCCCAGCCAACGGGAGCGCTACGGTGAGCACTTTCATCAGGAACTACTGCGCGGTGTCGCGCGACGCCTTCAGCAGCTAGTACGTCCGCTCGACGTGCTCACCCGCCTGGATGATCGTCATTTCGGCGCGCTGACGCTGATCGACGACCTGCGCGGCTGCTCACCAAGCAGTTTCAAGCGACTCCACGAAGGACTTAACCTCAAAGCGTTCAAGACCGGTGAGGGCTTTATCTCGATCAAGGCCGGTATCGCCATGGTCAGCCTTGATGCGAGCGCGCTGCCGGTGGATCCCAAGCAGGTTATTGCGCAGGCTGAAACATTATTACCTGACGCATACGCCACGGGACGTATCGTGCCCCTGCGCTACAAGCAGCCCGTGTCATGACAGGAGTTTGGCATGTGCTCGGCGCCGGCAGTCTGGGCGGGCTATGGGCTACGCGATTGTTCCGCGCTGGCGTGCCGCTGCATCTGATTCTGCGTAATCCAAAACGGCTTGCCGAATACCACGCCGCGGGTGGTCTTGAGCTCGAGAACGGTACAGGCCGTCTCTACGCGATACCCGCGGAGCTACCAGAGGCCACCACGCCGATAGAACGGCTGCTGGTCGCCTGCAAAGCCTATGAGGCGGAAGCCGCTGTCGCGGAGGTTGCACCGCGACTTACCAAACATTCGGAAATCCTGCTCCTGCAGAACGGGCTGGGCAGCCAGCAGGCCATTGCGGAACGGTGGCCAGAGAGCCGCTGTATCTTCATTTCCAGCACCGAAGGGGCCTACCGCCAAGCCGGCTTTCAAATCGTGCACGCCGGTCGGGGGCAGAACTGGCTCGGCGATCCGGTCAACCGCCAACCACCGCCGTGGCTTGCCGAGCTGAACCTGGCAGACATCCCATACAGCTGGGCCGAAGACATCATGGCCAAGCTCTGGCGCAAGCTGGCGATCAACTGCGCCATCAACCCGCTTAGCGTGCTGAACGATTGTCGCAACGGCGAGCTATTGAATCACCCTCAGCCGCTGCACAGGCTCTGCTGCGAGCTCAGCGAAGTGCTGCGAGCATGCGACCAGGTGGACGCAGCCGATGGGCTCGAAGCTGAAGTGCTGCGCATCATCCAGGCGACCGCTCAGAATTTTTCATCGATGCATCAGGACGTGCAGAACGGGCGCCGGACTGAAGTCAGCTTTCTGCTGGGCCAGGCTTGTCGCGCCGCACATCAGCATGGGGTGGTGACACCGACGCTGAGCGAATTGCTCGATCGGCTCCAGGCGCTCCTTCGCCATCACGGATTGCCCGACGACTGAGCCACCGCTACCCTGCAGAAACACCCTTCGCCCGTACCTGCCATGACCCTGCGCCAGCGCCTCGAAAACCTTCCGGTCGGCCGCAAGCTGCTGATCGCCCTGCTCGTGCTGTTGGCTACCTTGTTGCTGGTTTCCAACCTCACGTTCATCAGCGCGGCCTACTGGATTTCACGCCAGAGCGTCGCGCCCCAGGCGATGCATACGCTCGGTGCGCTGTTCGCCACACCCGAACTGAGTAACCGAGCACTGGAATCCAAAGCCGCCGCTGATGAGCTGCTCGGCAAGCTGAACGAATATGCGCCGCTGCGGGCCGCCGTGGTCTATGACCGCACCGGACGCCGCCTGGCTGAGCTGTATCGTGGCGATCCCCTGGATCTACCGCAGCAGGTGGACGAATTGCCTGAGTGGCAGAAGAGCGAGATGCGCGCCAATCTGCTGATCGAGCTGCCGCAAGCCGCCGGGCCACCTGGCCATTTGTTGATGGTCGCCAGCAGCGAGCTGCCAGGCGCGTTCTACACCGGCACCTTTACCGCCAGCCTCGCGATCCTCCTTGCCAGCCTGCTGCTATGGGCGTTAGTGGCCCGACAGATTCGCCGTCTGATCACCCGCCCGATCCGCGACCTGGAAGCCCTGTCCCGGCAGGTGACGCGAGACGAGGACTACTCCCTGAGGGCAACACCGAAAAACCGGGACGAAATCGGCCATCTGGCCGATGCCTTTAACACCATGCTGTCGCGCATGGAGGCCCGCGAGCAGCAGCTCAAACGCGCCCGCGACGAGGCCCAGGAAGCGTTTGATCACGCCCAGGGCCTGGCGGAGGAAACCCGCCATTCCAACCGCAAACTGGAATTGGAAGTGCAGGTTCGCAGCAAGATCGAAAAGAAACTCACCGGCTTCCAGAATTACCTGAACAGCATCATCGACTCGATGCCTTCGGTGCTCATCGCGCTGGACGAGCAACTCTACGTGACTCAGTGGAATCAACAGGCCAGTGCGCTATCCGGAACGTCCATCGACGACGCCCTGAACCAACCGGTGTTTATTGCCTTCGAGCCGCTGCGCCCGTTCCTCACTCAGATCCGCCGGACATCCGAACATCATCAGGTCGAAAAGATTGAACGGGTCACCTGGGCGTTCAACGACGAGCCTCGGCACTACGCCTTGACGCTGTATCCCTTGATGGGGGGTGGCGGGCGCGGCGTGGTGATCCGCATCGACGACATTACCGAGCGGATCAATATGGAAGAGATCATGGTGCAGTCGGAGAAGATGCTCTCGGTCGGCAGCCTCGCCGCGGGGATGGCGCACGAGATCAACAACCCGCTCGGGGCCATCCTGCACAATGCACAGAACATCCGCCGACGCCTCTCCCCCGACTTGGAGCGCAACCGAGAAGCTGCCGACGAAACCGGTGTTTTGCTGGAGGCGGTGAACCAGTACCTGCAACGACGCGAAATACCCCAGCTGCTCGATGGCATTCAACAGGCAGGCTCACGTGCAGCCAAGATCGTCAGCCATATGCTCAGCTTTACCCGGCTCAGCAACCGCCAGCTGGCCGAATGTCAGCTGGGGGTTCTGATCGACCAGGCACTGGAAATCGCCGGTAATGACTTCGCACTGATCGAAGGCTTCGATTTCCGTGCTATCGAAATCGTCCGTGATTTCGATCCTCAGATTGATCGCGTGCCCTGCATCGGTAACGAGCTGGAGCAGGTACTGCTGAATCTGCTGAAAAACGCGGCGCAGGCCATCCACCAAAAGCCCGAGCGAGTCCGCGGGCAGATCACTTTGCGCACACGCCTGAATCCACCCTGGGCTGAAATCCAGGTCGAAGACAACGGCAGCGGCATTCCGGAACACATCCGCAAGCGGATCTTCGAGCCGTTTTTCACCACCAAAGAGGTGGGTCAGGGAACCGGGCTGGGGCTTTCCGTTTCGTATTTCATCATCACCAACAATCACAAGGGCCAGATGGAAGTGCAATCCAGGCCAGACCAGGGCACCTGCTTTACCCTGCGCCTGCCGCTGGTCTCGCCTAGTGAACCCACCAACAGCTGAACCAAAGGAATCCAGATGGGCAACCGACTCTCGAAGATCTATACCCGCACCGGTGATGCCGGAGAAACCGGCCTGGCCGACGGCCGCCGAGTGCCTAAGGATCACCCGCGAATCGAGGCGATGGGCGAAATCGACACCCTCAATAGCCAACTGGGCCTGTTATTGGCAGAGCTTGCCGAAGGCCAGGCCCGCTGGCCACAACTGGCCGAGCTGATTGAAGTATTGAGCCCATGCCAGCATCGCCTGTTCGACCTGGGTGGCGAGCTGGCGATGCCCGAGTATCAGGCCTTGACGGAGGTCGAGGTAGAGCGTCTGGAAGCTGCAATCGACCACTGGAATCAAGAGCTAGGCCCGCTGGAAGATTTCATCATGCCAGGTGGCTCACGCCTGATCGCCCTGGCCCATCTGTGCCGGAGCATGGCGCGGACCAGCGAGCGCCGCTGCCAACAGCTCAATGCGATCGAGCCGCTGCGCGCAGTCGGCCTGGCTTATCTCAACCGACTTTCCGATCTCTTTTTCGTGGTGGCCCGGCTGATCGCTCGGCGTCAGGGTTGCCCGGAAATCCTCTGGCATGCTGCCGACGCACCCACCAATGCAGATGCCTGAGTCAACGCGGCGGCGCGAGCGCGTCATCGACGGGATGCATGCGGCGTGGGAAGTCCTGATCGTCTTGCTGGTGTGCATCAACCTTGGCTTGATACTGTTCGATAGCCTGTTCATCTTGCAGCCGATCAACGACGCACTGGCCGAATGGGCGCCTGTCCTGCATCAACGCTACGACACGCTGATTCACCAGAACTTCCAGCACATCGACCTCGCCTTCGTCGCGATCCTCATCTTCGACGTGCTGCTAGGCTGGACCGTTGCGCTGTTCGAGCGCCGCTACGCCCGCTGGTACTACTACCCCTTCGCTCACTGGTATGACGTGCTCGGCTGCATTCCTTTGAGCGGCTTCCGCTGGTTGCGGGTGCTGCGCGTCGGCAGTCTGCTGATTCGCCTGCAACGGCTGGGTCTGATCGACATGCGTCGCTGGGCGGTGTTTGGCCTGCTCAATCGCTACTACCTGCTGTTGCTAGAGGAACTGTCCGATCGTGTCATGGTTCGCCTGTTCAGCCGCATGCAACAGGAAATCGGAGCCAGTGACGACCTGTCCCGGCGCCTGCTGCAGGAGGTGGTCAGGCCGCGCAAAGAGCGCCTGCTCAACGACCTTTCACGCCGCATGCACAGCATGCTGGAGAGCGGTTACCGGGATAATCGCGGCGCCATCGAAGGTTATGTGGGCGGACTGATCCACCAGGCGCTGCTGAACAATCCTGAGGTGATCCGGTTGCGTCGTCTGCCCATGGGGGGGCGGGTCGCCGATACCCTGGATGAAGCGCTCGCCGACATTGCCGCGCAGCTCCTTCAAGGCGCTGCGGAAGGACTTCAGAGTCCGCAATTCCAGCGACTTGCGCGAAGCCTGGCCGACGAGTTTTTCGAGGCCTGGGTTTACCAGGACGAAAACACCGACCTGGCGCTCGAAGAGCTGCTGGTAGACGTCATAGAAGTGCTCAAGCAGCAGGTGTTGGACCGGCGCTGGAGCCGGTTCGTCGGCCCCATTCAGCCACCCTCGCCGCCAGGCTAGTTCCGGTTGGCGGCGGCCAGACCTTCCTGCTGATCGAGTCGGGCCCCGACCACCATCTCGGTCGCCCAATTGACCAGGATGTCGGTGTAGGCTTTCTGGCAGCAGTCGCTTGTCAGCGCATGATCAGCGCCGAGAATGATCCGGTGCGTCAGCGAGTGCGTCTGATGGAAGGCGGCGCGATAGCTCATGATAGTGCTGTGCGGGACCAGATGATCGTGCTCGGACTCGACGATGAGTACGTCGCCGCGGAATGCGGCACAAGCCGCCAGTGCGCGGTTTTCTTCAGGCACCACACGTCTGCCGCGCAGCTGATTGAGCAGATCGCGATTCAACTGACGCTTGGGCACCATCCAGTCATCGTCGCCGTACAGCGCCGGAACCCGCATAGCCAGCCACTTCACCGGCCGCATGGTTGTCAGCAACGCCGCCAGGTAGCCGCCATAGCTGGTTCCCACCACAGCGATGGCGGACGGATCGATATGAGGATGCTGCGCCAGCAGATCGTAGGCGGCCAACAGGTCATTCAGATTCTGCTCCCGAGTGACGGTCTGCTGTTGGGCCAGCGTCAAGGCATGCCCCCGCAGGTCGAAGGACAAGCAGATGCAGCCCAGGCCCGCGATGCCGCGGGCACGCGTCAGGTCACGCTCCTGGCTGCCCCCCCAGCCGTGCACGAACAGCACCCCAGGCAGCTTGGTGGGCGGTGAAAGGAACGTACCGGCAATATGTTCATCATCAACCAGGATGTCTACGCATTCACTCTGAGTTGCCATAATCCTCCACCACTACGTATTTGGTAATGAAACCTACGTCGGCGTCTTCGTCGCGGAACAGGACGGTCGCCCCAGGCGGAACGGCCTGCGACTCACCATAGACCTCTACGGTGGACGCCCGTACTGCTCCGCGCTCGCCCTTGATGAATGTTTCAAGCGCAGCGATTTCAGCACCACTTGCGCCCCCGATTCGCCAGGACTGCTCCAGCACACCGGAGCAAGCACGACCACGGCCATCAACGCCCTGCGCAATATCGTAGTTACGACGGGACGCGAAGAAACCACGGAAGCACGCCGACGCGGCATCGTCATAGACCTGCGCTTGCATCACGGCCAGTCGAGCCTTCTCCGGCAAATCGAGCTTCAGCAACGCCTCAAAATCACCGTCCGAGACAACCAGATCCGATCCGCCGTAGACCGTCTCGCCAGAATTATCAGGCGTCAGCCGCTGGGTGCCGTAGTAGCTGAGTGTTCTTCCCGCCACCCGGATCTGCCCAACGCTGAACGTCGTTACATGCTCCAGATTGGCCTCGAGCACCAGCCCATACTGGGCCATCTCTTTGGCATCAACGTGTTCCAGAGCATCATCCAGCTGCTGCTCGGTATTGATTCGTTCCTGACCTCGCCCGCCAGTGGCCCGCACCGGCTTGAGCCTCAGCGAACCTTCGTGCAGCAGCCGTCGCCCTGCTTCGCGAGCATCGTCGAGTGAAAAGACGCTATAGCCAGGCAGCACGCTGCCGCTGACACGAGCCGCGAAGTCACGGGACCAGCCCCTCGGCGCATCCGCATCGGGCCGCACAAGCGGATGTGTGATGGCCTTGGTTTCTATGAACCCCTGAGGCACCACGCCACCGAACAGGTCTTCCTCATCATCAAGGCCCAGTTCACGGGCTGCATCGGTACCGATGATGGTGCCCGAAGGCACGAAATACAGTGGGTGCGAATACTCGATGGCCTGGTCGTACTCACCTAGAAAGGTCAGGCCCTTAACTGCGGCAAGACGCTTGGCCAGATGCTCGTGCACGGCCTTTTCATGTTTGGGATCTCTGGCTCTGTTGGCCAGAGTCACTACTGCCCCGCGGGGCATGTGCGGCGCATCCGCATTGATCATCTGAGGGCTCGCTCCATGGACTGCTGGTACATGCACGGCGAGCGGTCAAAAGCCGCCCGTTTCGCTCGTTATCACCCGAGCCAAAGCGGATCCGGTGTAATGAAGTAGACCTTGGATATCGGCTATCTATCCTTCGAGTCGGTCGCGGACTCATCTCGACCGTCCGCAGCCACAAACAAAAAAGGGGAGCAGACCTAAGCCTGCTCCCCTTTCTTTTCTACCCGGACGCTCAGTCTTCGACTGAACTGCGAATCAAATGATCGAAGGCACTCAGCGAGGCCTTGGCGCCCTCACCAACGGCGATAACGATCTGCTTGTAAGGCACCGTGGTGACATCACCTGCCGCGAAGATGCCCGGCAGCGATGTCTCGCCACGCGCATCGACGATGATCTCGCCGCGGGAGGTTAGTTCTACCGTACCCTTCAGCCAATCGGAGTTGGGCAGCAGGCCGATCTGCACGAAGATGCCTTCCAGTTCCAGCTCATGGAACTCACTGGAGTTGCGGTCTTTGTAGGTCAGGCCGATTACCTTCTTGCCGTCGCCGATGACTTCACTGGTCAGCGCACTGGTGATCACGGTGACATTGGGCAGGCTGTGCAGCTTCTTCTGCAGCACCGCATCGGCACGCAGCTGGCTGTCGAACTCGAGCAAGGTGACCTGAGCGACGATACCCGCCAAGTCGATCGCCGCTTCCACGCCCGAGTTACCGCCGCCAATCACCGCGACGCGCTTGCCCTTGAACAGCGGGCCGTCGCAGTGCGGACAGTAGGCTACGCCACGGCCACGGTATTCCTGCTCGCCCGGGACGTTCATTTCGCGCCAACGCGCACCGGTCGCCAGGATCAGCGTCTTGGCTTTCAGCGAGCCACCATTTTCGAGCTTGATCTCGTGCAGACCGCCTTCGCTTGAAGCGGGAATCAACTGCGCCGCACGCTGCAGGTTCATGATGTCGACGTCGTATTCGCGTACGTGGTTTTCCAGCGCACGGGCCAGTTTCGGACCTTCGGTCTCGTTGACCGAGATGAAGTTCTCGATGGCCATGGTGTCCAGCACCTGACCGCCGAAGCGCTCGGCGGCAACACCGGTACGGATGCCCTTACGCGCCGCGTAGATGGCCGCTGCAGCGCCGGCCGGGCCACCGCCGACCACGAGCACGTCGAAGGCGTCCTTAGCGCTGAGTTTCTCGGCATCACGCGCCGAAGCGCCGGTGTCGAGCTTGGCGAGAATTTCCTCTTCACCCATGCGGCCCTGACCGAAAAGCTCGCCGTTGAGGTAGATGCTCGGCACCGACATGACCTGGCGAACGGTGACTTCTTCCTGGAACAACGCACCGTCGATGGCGACGTGACGGATATTCGGGTTGAGCACAGCCATCAGGTTCAGCGCCTGGACTACGTCCGGGCAGTTCTGGCAGGACAGCGAGAAATAGGTCTCGAAGTTGTACTCGCCGTCGAGGTTCTTGATCTGCTCGATGATTTCCGGAGCAGTCTTTGACGGATGCCCACCCACTTGCAACAGGGCGAGGACCAGCGAGGTGAATTCGTGGCCCATGGGAATGCCGGCGAAGCGCAAGCTGATGTCGCCACCAATTCGGTTGAGCGCAAATGATGGCCGGCGAACGTCGTCACCGTCGGTACGCAGGGTGATCTTGTCGCTCAAGCTGGTGATGTCTTCCAACAGGCTGAGCATTTCCTGGGACTTGGCGCCGTCACCGAGGGACGCGACGATCTCGAACGGCTGGGTGACCTTTTCCAGATAGGTTTTCAGTTGCGTTTTGAGATTGGAGTCCAACATGAGCAGCGATCCCCTTTTTACGAAATTCAGGTAATAAAACGCCCGGACGGTTCACGCCCAGGCGTTGGAGCTCGGACCGATGAATCGTCCGAAGAACAGCACCTCGGACGCTGCGCTAAGCGCAGCGCCTCTCGGCTGTTTAGATCTTGCCGACCAGATCCAGAGACGGAGCCAGAGTGGCTTCGCCTTCTTTCCACTTGGCTGGGCAAACTTCGCCTGGATGCGCAGCGGTGTACTGAGCAGCCTTCAGCTTGCGCAGGGTCTCGGAAACGTCGCGAGCGATTTCGTTGGAGTGAATCTCAACGGTCTTGATCACGCCTTCCGGGTTGATCAGGAACGTACCGCGCAGGGCTAGACCTTCTTCAGCAATGTGAACGCCGAAAGCGTTGGTCAGCTGGTGAGTCGGGTCACCGATCAGCGGGAACTGAGCTTTACCGACAGCAGGGGAAGTCTCGTGCCAGACCTTGTGAGAGAAGTGGGTATCGGTAGTAACGATGTACACCTCGGTACCGGCCTTCTGGAATTCGGCATAGCTGTTGGCAGCGTCTTCGATCTCGGTCGGGCAGTTGAAGGTAAAGGCTGCCGGCATGAAGATCAGCACCGACCACTTGCCCTTGAGGGACTCTTCGGTGACTTCGATGAACTTGCCATTGTGGAATGCGTTAACTTTGAACGGCTGGACTTGGGTGTTGATCAGAGACATCTACTAACTCCTTTTGGGATTCAGAATTTAACGCCGCCTAAGATAGCGCAGGCAGCGAGATATGGTTAATTGATTGAGGAAATTAACCCAATAGACCAAAGCTATCGGAGCCCTCCTCCTCGGCGTCGGCAGCTATGACACTTGCTGGCGGCGACAATTCGAACTTGCTGAACCGACTTCGCTCTGTTGCCGCTATGGCCAGAAAGCGCGAATGCCTGCTACGCCCTGCGCGCCGATCTGCGAAGCCCTCGCCATATCGCTTGGACCAAGGCCGCCCAGCAGGTATGCCGGCTGTGCAAAGCCTAGCAGCAGATCAGCGGCGCACTGCCACCCCATGGGGTTCGCCTCTGGGTGCGAGGCCGTAGCAAGTATCGGCGAGAGCACGATGAAATCAACCCCCATCTGCTTTGCCAGCTCCAGCTCCGCCCTGTCGTGGCATGACGCAGCAAGCCATCGCCCCGGCTCGATCGGCCTTCCGGCGCCGGCGTGCCTAACCAACTGCGAGGCCGTCAGATGCCAGCCGGCGTCCGGGAAATCATGCGCCCATTTCAGCGACCCTTTAAGCATCACCTGCGCGCGCCCGGCGCTCATTTCCAGTACTTGAGACGCCAGCGCCAGATACTCGGCATCAGGTAGAGAGGGGCAGCGTAACTGCAGCAGCCGAGTCCCCGCATCAAGCGCAAGCGCCAATCCGCTTAGCAATTGCTGGGGCGCCAAGCGGTCCGGGGTAATCAGATACGACTTCGGCAAACGAGCCGCAGCGATGATTGGCCGGTTCGCCGCCGGAAAGTCATAGCGCGGCAAATCCTCTGCCGCGACCCAAGCCAGAGGCTGCCCTTCTGCGCCGTGCGCCTCGCCGACAAACTCAAGCACTTCCCAGACGTCGAGCAACACCTGCTTGTCCGGATAATCGTGGCGTACCTGTATCAGGGGCCTCGCGGCAGTTACGGCAATCCCCAGCTCTTCGGCCAGCTCCCGAGCAAGTGCGGACTCCGCACTCTCGCCCTCTTCCACCTTGCCACCAGGAAATTCCCAGAGGCCGCCCTGGTGCTTGTCCATGGGGCGCTTGGCGATCAGCACATGACCGTTAGCGCCACGGATCACGCCCGCGGCGACGTGGAGCCGTTTCATCTACGAATACCAAGCGGCGATCTGAGCGCCCCTGGGACCTGTCGCAGCGGTTTGCGCACGCTGGTCACTGCCAGCGGATCAGGTGCGGTATTCGGCATTGATCCGTACGTATTCGTGAGAAAGGTCTGTGGTCCAGATCGTCTCGCTGCAATCACCGCGACCGAGTTCGATACGAATTTCGATCTCTTCCTCAGCCATTACCGCGGCGCCCTGCTCTTCCGTGTAACTCGGCGAACGACCGCCTTGGCTGGCGATGCACACGCCCCCCAGATAGACATCGATCTTGCTCACATCCAGATCGGGAACACCTGCACGACCAACCGCGGCCAGAATACGTCCCCAGTTAGGGTCGGAGGCGAACAGTGCCGTCTTGATCAGCGGCGAATGCGCGACGGCATAGCCGACGTCCAAACACTCCTGATGGTTACCACCACCGTTGACCTGAACGGTAACGAATTTGGTCGCGCCTTCGCCGTCACGAACAATGGATTGCGCCACCTCCATGCTGACTTCAAAAACCGCCTGCTTGAGCTTGGTGAACAGCTCTCCGCTAGCCTCAGTGATCTCCACGACACCAGCCTTGCCGGTAGCGATCAGCATGCAGCAGTCGTTGGTCGAGGTGTCTCCGTCGATGGTGATACGGTTGAACGACTTGTTGGCTGCGTCCCGCAGAAGATCCTGCAAAACCGACTGAGCGACCTTTGCATCGGTAGCGATGTAACCCAGCATGGTCGCCATGTTGGGACGGATCATGCCGGCGCCTTTGGAGATGCCGGTGACTGTGACCGTCACGCCTTCATGCTCGAATTGACGGCTCGCACCCTTGGGCAGCGTATCGGTGGTCATGATGCCGGTGGCGGCTTCGGCCCAGTGGTTTTCATCCAGGTCGGCCAACGCGGCAGGAAGCGCCGCCTCAATCTTCTCAACGGGCAGCAGCTCACCGATGACGCCAGTTGAAAACGGCAGGATTGCTTCGGCTTCGACACCGGCTAGGGCGGCCAAACTGGCACAACTGCGGATTGCAGCCTGCATGCCGGGCTCGCCGGTGCCGGCGTTCGCGTTTCCGGTATTGGTTAGCAGGTAACGTACGGTTCCCTGAGTTCGCTGCTTCGCAAGAATTACCGGCGCGGCGCAAAAGGCATTGAGGGTAAACACACCCGCAACCGTTGAGCCTTCGGCGCAACGCATCACCACGACGTCCTTGCGTCCAGGTCGCTTGATACCCGCCGAAGCAATACCAAGCTCGAATCCGGCAACCGGGTGCAGTGTAGGTAGGGGACCAAGACCGACAGCCATCGATGCGCTCCTTAAGAAGGAATGGATGGCCTTCGGCCACCGAAAATCAGGGAGAAAAACGCCGCGAGCGGCTAGAGCCGGTCGCGGCGCGGGTCAACACAGACGGATCCGCTTACTGGACCTGTCCATGGCAATGCTTGTACTTCTTACCTGACCCGCAGGGGCAGGGTTCGTTGCGCCCGATCTTCTGCTCGGTACGCGCCGGGGCCACAGCGGCTGCTACATCGCCTTCAGCCTCGGGTTCCTCCTGGTCGGCTTCCAGCGCCGAAACCTCGGCATGCTGAAATTGCATACGCTGCGCCAGCTCCTCAGCCTCGCGGCGCAAACGCTGCTCCTCCTCGGCGGGGTCTTCGCGACGCACCTGCACATGGGACAGAACCCGAATGCTGTCGCGCTTGATGGACTCAAGCAGCTCCTGGAACAGCGTAAAGGACTCGCGCTTGTATTCTTGCTTCGGGTTTTTCTGGGCGTAGCCACGCAGATGGATACCGTGACGCAGATGGTCCATCGTCGACAGGTGGTCCTTCCACAGGTCGTCCAGCACACGAAGCACAATCTGCTTCTCGAAGGTGCGCAGCGCCTCGGCGCCAGCCAATTCTTCCTTCTCGTTGTAGGCCGCCATCAGTGCTTCAAGGATGCGCTCGCGCAGCGTCTCCTCATACAGCTTCTCGTCTTCATCAAGCCACTGCTGGACCGGCAGCCGCACGCCGAAATCGCTGTAGAGCACCGCTTCCAGACCACTGATGTCCCATTGTTCGGGCAGCGACTGCGGCGGGATGTGCTGGTTAATGGCGTAATCGAGCGCCTCGCGGCGGAACTCGGCTATGGTTTCGCCGATTTCTTCAGCGGCCAGCAAACTGTTGCGCATGTGATAGATCACCTTGCGCTGCTCGTTGGCGACATCGTCATATTCGAGCAGTTGCTTACGCATATCGAAGTTGCGGCCTTCGACCTTGCGCTGGGCCTTTTCGATGGCGTTGGTCACCATGCGATGTTCAATCGCCTCACCGGACTCCATGCCCAGCGCCTTCATGAAGTTCTTCACCCGATCAGAGGCGAAGATGCGCATTAGACTGTCTTCCAGCGACAGGTAGAAACGGCTCGACCCGGCATCCCCCTGACGCCCGGCGCGACCACGCAGCTGGTTGTCGATACGACGCGACTCGTGACGTTCAGACGCGATCACATGCAAACCACCCGCCTCGAGCACGGCCTGATGACGCTTCTGCCAGTCGGATTTGATTTGTGCGACCTGATCGTCCGAGGGGGTGTCGAGCGCCGCAACTTCAACTTCCCAGTTGCCGCCGAGCAGGATGTCGGTACCTCGGCCGGCCATGTTGGTCGCGATCGTGACCGCGCCTGGGCGTCCTGCCTGGGCAATGATCTCGGCCTCCTTGTCGTGATGCTTGGCGTTGAGCACCTTGTGCTCGATGCCTTCGCTGACCAGCAACCGCGAAACGTATTCCGATGTTTCAATGGTTGCGGTGCCCACCAGCACAGGACGGCCGTTGTTCTGGCAATCCTTGATGTCCGCAATGATGGCAGCGAATTTCTCTTCTTGGGTCAGGTAGACCAGGTCGTTGTAGTCCTTGCGTGCCAGCGGCTTGTTGGTCGGAATCACCATCACCGGCAGGTTGTAGATCTGCATGAATTCGAATGCTTCGGTGTCAGCAGTACCGGTCATGCCCGACAGCTTTTTGTACAGACGGAAGTAGTTCTGAAAGGTAGTCGACGCAAGGGTCTGGCTTTCCGGCTGGATCGGCAGCCCTTCCTTTGCCTCGATGGCCTGATGCAGCCCCTCAGAGAGGCGACGCCCTGGCATGGTCCGACCGGTGTGTTCGTCAATCAACAACACCTGATTGTTCTGGACGATGTACTCAACGTTGCGGTGGAACAGCTTGTGCGCGCGCAGGCTGGAATACACGTGGGTCAGCAAGCCGAGGTTGTGTGCCGAATACAGGCTCTCGCCTTCGGCAAGCAGCCCTGCCTTGGTCAGCATTTCCTCGACAAACTGGTGGCCAGACTCGTTCAGTTCGACCTGACGTGTCTTCTCGTCGATCGAGAAGTGACCTTCCTGAGTAACGACGCCCTCTTCCTCTTCAATGTGCTGTTTGAGCAGAGGAATCAACTGGTTGATCTGCTGATAGAGCTTGGAGCTGTCTTCCGCCTGGCCGGAGATGATCAGTGGCGTGCGGGCTTCGTCGATGAGGATCGAGTCGACCTCGTCGATAACCGCGAAATTGAGTTCGCGCTGGTTCTTTTCTTCCAGGCTAAATGCCATGTTGTCGCGCAGGTAGTCGAAGCCGAACTCGTTGTTCGTACCGTATGTGATATCGGCCGCGTACGCTGCGCGCTTCTCTTCCGGCGGCTGGAAAGGTGTGACGATACCCACTGTCAAACCCAAAAACTCATACAGCGGACGCATCCAGTTGGCATCGCGACGCGCCAGGTAATCGTTCACCGTAACAACATGAACACCTTTGCCAGCGAGTGCGTTGAGGTATACGGCCAAGGTCGCAACCAACGTCTTGCCTTCACCGGTACGCATTTCGGCAATTTTGCCTTCGTGAAGGGTCATGCCGCCGATCAGCTGCACGTCGAAGTGCCGCATCCCCATAACGCGTTTGCCGGCTTCGCGGCAGACGGCAAAGGCTTCGGGAAGAATTTGATCAAGGGTCTCGCCTTGGCCGAGGCGGGCCTTGAACTCTTCGGTCTTGCTCCGCAACTGCTCGTCGGAGAGAGACAGCATCTGCTCTTCGAGCGCATTGACGGATTGAACCGCCTTGAGCATGCGCTTGACCTCACGCTCATTCTTGCTACCAAAGAGCTTCTTCATTAAAGGCGCAAACATATCGACAAAGACTTCCATGCTGGGGATGGAGGCACGGCCGCAGGGCCACCACGGCTTCGTGCAAAGGGGGCATTCTACTCGGAAACGTTCGAGAGGAAAGGTGCCTACTGCGCAGGCGAGCCAGCCAATGGCGCCAGGAATCAGACGATTCGGTCGCAGGTTTAGCCGGTGATGCCTCGATCAGATGGCTAATGCAGCTTCTGCTAACATGTCGGCTCTTCAGTTACGAGCGTCAGCCATGTCGTTTCGCCCTTTGCCGGCCCGAGCGCCCGCGGCGCTACTGCGCGAGGCCAAACCACTAAAAGCGCTGTTTGGCGAGGCGAGGCGGCTGGATCGTCTACAAAAACTGGTCGACAGCCAACTGCAGCCCGCGGCACGGGAGTTTTGCCGTGTCGCCTCATGGCGCGAAGGTACCCTGCTATTGATCGTTACCGACGGCCACTGGGCAACGCGACTGCGCTATCAGCAAAGACGCTTACAACGTCAGCTGCAATGCATGGACGAGTTCAGCGGCTTGAGCCGTATTCAGTTCAAGGTTCAGCCCCCGGAAACACCGCGGCATAAGCCCGGACCGGCGCCAGAACTGTCGGTGCGAGCGGCAGACAATATCCAGGAAACCGCTCGTGGCATAACAGATCCCAAGCTCAGGGCCGCGCTTGAGCGACTCGCCAGCCACGCCCGCTCCGACAAGGATGCCTGACGTGCGTCCACCAACACGACCACAGGCCGACATCTGAAAGTCGCACCCTTCGCGAGCCGGCGTTAGGATGTTTGCCGGATCACGCTGAAAAAGAGGTTTCAATGGCTAACCATTCGCGCGCCCGCTCATCATGCTGATCGGCGCGTTTCTAGTCGCAGCCTGGCTGATCTTACTGATTCGGTATCCACTTCGAGCGGTGCCGATTTCTTTGGGAGCGCTGCTCGGCCTTGGTGTCGTTGCCGCTTGGGTGATCTGGCAAGAACAACGTGAGGAACATCTGCTTGGCCAGCTCGAGCTGCGGATGTCGTATTCACCGACTAGCTGCCCAGCCGGACAGCCGCTGCGCATCATTCTGGAAAACCATAGCCCGAAGCCTATGCGCAGCCTGAGCTGGGAAGTAGCCGCCTACTCGCCCGGCTCAAGCCTCAACTTGGTAACCTCCAACTACGATGCGCCACAATACTGCGGCCCGGGCGACCTGCAACCCGGTCAACGCTGGCACTCCTGCGCCCCGCTACCACCCTTGCGCGCGGGCTACCGCAGCCGCAATCTCGACTTTCGCGCCGAGCGGCTTCGCGGACATTTCGCTGACTGAAGTGAACAACTGTCACGCAGACGTCACACGGAGGCTTTTCAATCAGCGCCAGCCAGCATATGCTGTATGGATAAACAGTATTTTTATCAATTGAGCCGGGGTGTTAGATGGCCGTCGAAGTTGTATACCGCAGCAGCCGGGACCTGGAGCGCTTGTTCATGGATAAAGCCGAAGCCGATCGTCACGACAAAATGCTCGAGCTTGCCGAAGCCTTGGCTGCGGCACTTCAGAAAGCCACACCGTCACTTAGCGAACAGCAGGCTGAAGACATTGGCATCTTCATGGCCCGACACCGTGACCTCTTTTCCAAGGCTTTTAAAAACAATCCGGAAGTACTGCAGGAGCTACCGGCTTCCGCCGAACCGGCCTGACAGTGCCGGAGCGCTATGCTTAGCCCAGGCCGCTAGTGCTTCCTTTTGCCAAAGAGCAACACGCTCAGCGGGCGAAACTAGTTAAACAGCATCAGGTCCATTGGGGGCAGTCATCCAATCAGGAACCGGCATGGACAGTCCATTCAAGAAAATCAGTGATGTGTTTCAGCCAGACTACAACGTCAATTTCAGTATTCAGAAACCCGACGGAAGTATTCTGCTGACGCTGACCGACACGATGGGCGTGGCGGTAAAGCGCTTCATCAGTTCCAGCCAATGGCGGGACCAGCAGCAGCTGGAGCGCCTGATCACCAGTCTCCAGTTCAGCCTCGCCATCGAACGAGGCGGGCAGAACACCTCTTATCGCCTGACCAAGCATTCGCATTCAGCAGCACAGTAAAGGTCAACGTTGTAGCCGGTAGGCTTTGCGCTGCCGATCTTCTGACACAGCTGAGAAATGCCAATTTCTCTGCCGGCGCAGCGGCAGGCAGCGCCCCTCGTTACCACACGCGCTTATCTAGGTCTGCCACTGCTGATCAGACTAAAGCCAGGCCAAAGCCTTAGCGCGTGCCACCGCTTGCGTACGTCTGGCCACCCCGAGTTTGGTGTTGATTCGCCGCGCGTGGGTCTTGACCGTGTGCAGCGAAATAAATAACTGCTCGGCGATTTCTTGATTCGAGCATCCCTGGGCGATGAGACGCAGGACCGTGAGTTCGCGGTTGCTCAGGATGATTTCATCGCCTGAAGCAGCGCTCTCTTCTGGTTCTCGCTCGAATTGCAACAATCGATCACGCAAGCTTTCCCCCTTGCCAGCAGGCAACATGCTAGCAAGCCATTGCGGCTGACGATGCTGCAATTCGTACAGCGGCTTGACCAGATGCTGCCTCGCAGCCTCAGCGAGGGCTTTGCGTAACTCCAGTTCTGCTTCGTCATGCAGGCCATCCACTTGGAGCGCTTCGGCCAGCGTAAAACGACACTCACAGGCCAGGCCCAACCGTTGAGAACGGAGGTTTTGGTCGATCAGTTCGCGCAGCGTGTCGATAGCCAGCGAGCCACGGCCGGACAGTATGTCGATAACCGCAAGATAGCGATGAACTCGCGGAAGTAACTCGTAAAACCCGGACGGTGCGATATAGGTGTGGCCATCGTAGAGTTCCAGCACCTGTACGAATATGGCCCTGGCCTTCTTCAGCTGCCCTTGATGCAGCCAGGTCACGCCGGTAATCAATGGCAGAATGCCCCTGAAACGCGCTTCCGGCACATGCCGCCACTGGGCCAACCGCTCGGCCTCTCGTAACCAATGGTAAGCCGAAGGGAATTCCTGGCTGCGAGCTGCAAGCTCTGCCAGACCTGCATAGCCGAAGAATACGTACGAATCGCCGCAGGTCTCAGTCTCGGCTCGACCTTGCTGATACGCTTCGCGGGCCGGCTCATCGAGCCCCTGATAGGCGAGCAGATGGCCCCGTAGCAGCTTTAGCCGACCAATAATCGGGCTGTGGCCGACACCGTCGCGTAGCACCATCAAAGACTCTTCGAGAACCCCAACGGCTCGCTCGAACTCGCCGGTAATTTCAAGCAGCTGAATTCGATCGACGCTCAGCATCGCTTCATACAGTACGCTGCCCTTGAGCCGGGCAAGCTTCATGCCTTCGCTGTTGTAATGCTGGGCCAATTCGAGCTGGCTTTCGGCTATCGCCTGTTGAGATAACGCCTGATAACAAAGCACCCGTTGGGCCCAAGCGTGATCAGAAAGGACTTCCAGGGCCTGAAGGCAGTAATCCCTAGCCTCCGGCTCACCTCGTAAACGGGCTAGAAAACCCCGCAAAGCTTGCCATTGAGCAAGTAGCTGCGCCTGGCGCCTTGCATCGGGCTGAGGAAAGAACTTCGCCAGATCGGCGAGGCAATCATCCACTTCATCCAAGCGAGCAGAGATAATCAAAGCCCAGCCATGCAGCACGATCAACCGGGTCGTACTGTTGAACAAGTCTTGCGGCAGCTCACTGCGCCACTTCATGAAGTGCGAAACGTTGTCGCCAATG
This sequence comes from Pseudomonas sp. 9Ag, assembly GCF_902506445.1. NCBI lineage: Bacteria > Pseudomonadati > Pseudomonadota > Gammaproteobacteria > Pseudomonadales > Pseudomonadaceae > Pseudomonas > Pseudomonas sp. 9Ag. Next base: position 858,387 of record NZ_LR733836.1, on the reverse strand, counting down.
AGCAATTGCTCCTGCCCGTAGCGCTGCAGGAAGTTGGCTGCGACTTCTGGCTGCCCCGCCCACAGCGCATGCTCCACCGCCTCGCGCATTTCACCGCGGTTGGCAAACCATTGGCAGGCACGCAGGTGCGTCTGGGTGGGCGATGCTACCCCGGGCATGCGTCGCAACATCAACGCCAGCGGCCGCCACAGGCGATACCATTCACCACAATTGTCGGTCTGGCGAATAAACAGCTGGGATGTTTTGAGCACATCGAGAAGATCGCTTCCTATGCCGTCGAGGACATGCTCACACAGCTGCGATGAAAAGCGCGGCATGCGCGCCAACGCGAAAAGCGCACGGCAAACATCCTCGGTCTGTCCCTCAAGTACTTCGCGCTGCACGTAATCTCGTAGCAGTGAAGTGCCGGCGATCAACCGCTCACGAACCGCCTGCTCGTCAGCATTCAATAACAGCAAGCTGACACCGGCCAACCACCCCTCGCTGCCCGACATCAATTGTTTGAATGTGTCATCGGCGAGCTCTAGGCGGTGCGCTTTGAGCAATAACCGGAGCTCACTGGCAGTCAGCGCCAGCGCTTCGGCCTCCAGTTCGAACAAGTCACCCTGCAACAATAGCCTAGGCAGCTTCCAAGCGGGCTGCCGACGGCTGCTTACCCACCAGCTGACGGATTCGGGGCCCCTCTCGATAAGCAAGTCGAGGCAGGCGTCGAAGGGCGCTGTTACCTCCCGCGGATAGTCATCCAACATTATCCAAAGCGGTCGCGGAAAATCATTCAGCAGATTAATGAGGTCTTGCTGAACGTCACCGCTCTCCTCAATTGTGCTGCTCAATACCCGACGAAGTTGGGAATACAGAGCTTCCGCAGAGAACCCTCTACCGCCTAGACCAAGCCAGACGAGATGCGTATCGGCAGGTATCAGTCGCGCGCATTCGTTCATCAGCACGCTCTTGCCAAACCCGGCGGGTGCGCAGATCAAACGCAGTCGGCAGTGGGCTTCTAATAAAGCATCGACGAGTCGAGGTCTTGGTACATGCAACGGCGGGAGCCGAGGGATAGTCGCAATTTGAACCTGCGCGGCGGCTTCTGTGCTGAGGGCACCAGGGTTGAAGCGTACTGACATAGCGAGGTTTCTCTTATTCGTATCAATCCATTGAGGAACGCGTTGAGCGCTGCTGTCAGCACCCACTCCTGGGCAGTCGACGTCTTTCAATCGATGCGCATGCGCCGTAATAACCTGCACGATTGCGGATCTTTTGTCGACTCACCCTACGAGCATACCGCTCTGAATGGATGGGTACCGAGCTCTCTAGTGGCTGAAAAGTATCACTCCCGGCTGACCGACAAATAAAAAAGGCGGCCAACTGGCCGCCTTATTCACCTTACAGATGCTACCTAATTAGCGCACCCCCGCATTACGTAATGCAGCCGGCGTAAAGTCACGGGCCGACGCTTTGTAGCCGAACTCGTGTGCTGGCTCTTCGTTACTCAGACCAATAGCGATGTAACGACCGGAGATAATGTCGTAGAGCGCCTCGAAGGCATAGGCCGGCACTTTGTGCTGATAGTACTGCAGCATATGCGCCTCACCGACACGCCACAGTTGGCCGCGGCCGTCATACAGCTCCGATTGCACGATGGTCCAAGTGTCTTCATCAACAAAGAAACGACGCTTGGCGTAAATGTTGCGCTCACCCTCTTTCAGGTTGGCTTCGATCTCCCAGACACGATGCAGTTCGTAGCGCGCCAGATCCTGATTCACATGTCCAGCTTTCAGAACGTCGCTGTATTTCACGTCGCTAGAGTTGATTTCATAGCTGTTGTAGGGGATGTACAGCTCCTTCTTACCAACCAGCTTCCAGTCGTAGCGATCAGGAGCACCGCTAAACATGTCGAAGTTGTCGGTCGTCCGCATACCGTCTGCCGCCGTGCCCGGGCCATCATAGGCCACCTGTGGTGCACGCCGCACACGGCGCTGACCGGCGTTGTAAATCCAGGCTTGGCGAGGATCTTTCACCTGATCCAGCGAGTCATGAACCAGCAGGACGTTACCCGCAAGGCGAGACGGAGCAGTTACCCGCTGTTTGAAAAACAGCAATGCGTTCTTGGCACGCTCAGCATCCAGATCGGACATATCGCTTGGGAATGCCACTTCGTCCTCGAAGTGCACCAGCGTGTAGCTGCCATTTGTTTGAGGCGTGGCTTGCACGATGTTGCGTCGTACATTACCGCCACGATATCGGGTGATGTGGTTCCATACGACCTCCAGACCATTCTTCGGAATGGGGAACGCGTAGTAGCGGCTGTCAGAGAAATTGGCGATACCGTTACCACCGTCGACCAGCTCGGTTTTCAACGCACTGGTTTTGGCCGCTTCGTAGATTCGATCCGGTACGGCAGCACTGCGATGAGTCGGGAAAACGCGAATCTTGTACGTTTCAGGATAGCGCTTGAACATGGCCTGCTGGCCTGCCGTGAGCTTGTCTTTATATTGATCAACGTTCTGCGCGGTGATGACAAACTCAGGCTGCTCGCCTTTGAAAGGATTGGTCAGATGGCCGTTATCCAGCGGGGCAGCGTCGGTGGAAAGACCGCCTGTCCAGGCTGGAATTGTCCCTTCAGCGTTGCCGGCCTTCTCGGCACCAAGTGGAGTCAATGTATTGCCGAGCTTAGCGGCTTCCTCAGGGGAGACTGCAGCCATCACACTGCTTGCCAGCAGCGAGAAAGCCAAGACACTGAATAATTTTTTTGTTGTTTTCATACGCTTCCAGTTCCTCTTGATCTTGTTTTGGCCGGAGGCCTTGTATGTAGACTGGCGCGTAGCGGAGCTCTCAAAGGAGCTCCGTACGGCAACATTGAAATGGCCTCCTTAGAAGTTCACGCCTACGCTCAGCGCCAGGAAGTCACGATCAACTAGGGTGTTGTAATCGCCACCAAAGAAATCGGTGTAAGACAAGCTGGCTGTGTAGGTGTTCTGGTATTCGGCGTCAATGCCTAGGCTAACGGCTTTGGAACCTTCGTTGAATACAGGCCCATAGCCGTTAACATCGTGAGAAAACGAGACGTTAGGCGTCAGGTTGATACCTGCAAAAACATTGCTATAGTTCGCAAGAGCCCGCAGACGATAGCCCCATGAGTCAGCCGTGACAAAACCATCGTTTCCATATTGTGCATTGTCTAGACCATAGATCGAATCTCGCCCGTAGCGGAGCTCGCTTTTGCTTTCAAGGCCGCCGACATGGGTGTAACCAAGTTCTCCCACTACGGTCACTCGGCCAGCGCCTAGCACTTGGTCAAAAAAGTGCGTAAAGGTAGTTTGTAGCTGCGTCACTTCCTTGCGATTGTAGCCGCGACTTTCAAAACCTGCTTGTGCAAGCCCTGCAGCGGCAGCCCCTGCCGCCCCACCGGTAGCGCCGCCAATAGCAGCGGCGGTAGCAACGGTCCGCGCTAACCGACCTGTTATATCTGTAGTGTTAATTTGAATGGGCAGGTTGGGTCGGTAGCTAACCTCACCGGACCATGCTGTGCCAGTTGGCAGCGTCGTGGAAAAGCTCGCGCCATAGAGACGAATATCTTCCGGATAATCCAGAAAATATTCTCCGTTGCTAAGCAAAATAGGACTGGCAAGTGCTGGCGTGGCGAGCGCTGTTCCAATCGCTGTAGCATTTGCATTTCGCACACTTAGATTTGGTGTACGGCTGTGATAGTTCATGAAATAAGCGCCGTATTCTGCTGAGTCAGCAAGCCAACGAAACGCGAGGCCATATTGACCAGAATCCCGAGCGTCCTGGTCGCTACCACGGCGGACCAGAAGGCCTTCCTGCTCGACGTTGATCCCAAGTGCAGCACGTGTCGCAGCGGGCAAGGCAAGCAAATTATTAACTGTGGCAGCATCAAGGATGTTGTAGTTTGTGTCGCAACCATCCGCGACCACGTCCGCACCCGCGAAAAACGTACCACAATTGTCGACGATCGTTTGATCCCACTCCAGCTGGTAAAACGCCTCTATACTTAGCTGATCGCTGACACTTTGCGACACGTAAAGCATATTTACAGGAATCAGGCCTTCCTTGATCTCAGCACCAGGCCGACGGAACGCTGCCGCGTCAAGCGGGTTGATGGAGTTGATTGAGTTACCAATGAACGTGCTTTCACCCCAACTGACAACTTGTTTACCCAGTCGAACGGTACCCGGCAGGTCGCCTAGGTAGTAGTTGTGATAAAGGAATGCATCGAGGATCTGTGCGCCGGAAGATTGGGCAGCTTCCTTACGATTGCTATCGCTTATATCCTTGAATAGACGACTTTCATCCTTCAGTTCGAAGTCATACCAGTACTTGCCGCGGATAAAGGCGCCGCTATCGCCATAGCGCAGTTCAAGGTCGTGAATACCTTTGAAAATCTTGGAAAACGTCTCGCCTTTTTTGAAGTTCAGACGACCATCATCACCAGTTTGGGTATACCCGGTACCGCCATTAGCGCTACCGACCAGGTCCATGTCCCGGTCGGTTGTCGACCAACTAGCACCGATCGACATAGCCGAGTCCAGCTGACCCTCCACTTCCCCAATATTGAACGTGACAGCATAAGCGGGTGACGCAATGCCCAACGCGACCGCGAGGGCCAGGGTTTTGGGCTGGAAGATTCCTTGCCTTGTTGTTTTTGTCATGAGGCGCTCCTGGTTGGTTCGAAGTACGTTCACCCTACCCACACGGAGGTTGAGGGTTAAGCGCACTAAGGTTTGATTTGCTCTGTAATCCTTAAGTATGAACAGCCTTGCCAGCATTGGTGTTCAGCCGTATATAGGCTGCCCGCAGCGCAGGCGCTTGTGAGGCTATCCGAGAGCTTAGCCGCCAGCAATACAGACGCAAGCCTCTAAATAGAGCAGTTGCGACGCCTTTCGCGAGAAATTTGCCTGAGCTGCACGCAACTAGCCGCTGCCTGCTCGATAGCCGAGCCTCAGGCGGGCACGCGTGCAATACAGTCTCAACATTCGGGCATAGAGTGATGCACGGGAGCGTTACCAAAGCGCAACGCGTGAGGCGAAACGAAACAGATGGCGCGCGTGAATTGACGCGCAGGCATTCGAGAAGTCGCTAATAGGAGAAAGCGCACGGGCCGGCGACGTTGCCCGTGCGATAACGCTATTACTTACATGCCTTTAACAGCGTAGATGCCAGGAGCGTTTCGCCAGTAACCCTTGTAGTCCATACCGTAGCCAAACACATAGCGATCAACACAGCTTAGCCCAACATAATCTGCTTTCAGATCTGGACGAGCCTTGCGCTGATGGTCCTTATCGACGAGCACCGCGGTATGCACAGCGGCAGCACCGGCATGCCTGCAGAAATCAATGATCGCACCAAGCGTATGTCCCTCGTCGAGGATGTCGTCGATGATCAGCACATCACGATCCATGAACGAGATTTCCGGCTTCGCCTTCCAGAACAGCTCTCCACCGCTCGTTTCGTTGCGATAACGTGTCGCATGGAGATAGGAAAGCTCGAGCGGGAAATTCAGCTTGGTCACCAGCTTGCCGGAGAAGACTAGCCCCCCGTTCATCACACAGAACACCACAGGGTTGCGGTCAGCCAGCTCAGCATTGATTTTCGCGGCCATCGCATCGATCGCCGCTTCAACCTCGGCGTCGGGGTACAGACAGTCGGCTTCAGCCATGATCTGGCGGATGTGTGCTAGATCGACGGACATGGCGATGCTCCAGAACAGTTAGAAGATGAAGCAGCCCGGCCGGCCGCCCCCAAATTAAGGGGCGCGACGATACCGATGCGGCTAGGCACAGGGCAAGCCCTCTCCTACACATCAATAGCCGGTAACACGTCGATGCATTAATCTACGCCGGTTTATTCGACCGCCGGAGCCAGCCATGACCATTCGAGAGATTCGCCACCCGCTTATTCGCCACAAACTTGGGCTGATGCGCCGTGCCGATATCAGCACTAAGAATTTCCGCGAGTTGGCACAGGAAGTGGGCTCGATTCTGACGTACGAAGCGACTCGGGACCTGCCGCTGGAAAACTACAGCATTGATGGCTGGTGCGGTCCAGTCCAGGTCGAAAAGATTTCCGGCAAGAAAATCACCGTCGTACCGATTCTTCGTGCCGGCATCGGCATGCTAGACGGTGTACTCAGCTTGATTCCAGGCGCCAAAGTCAGCGCGGTCGGCATTGCTCGCAATGAGGAAACCTTGCAGGCACACACCTACCTGGAGCGCCTGGTTGATGACCTTGATCAGCGCCTTGCGATGATCATCGATCCGATGCTCGCCACCGGCGGATCGATGGTTGCTGCCATCGATATGCTGAAAAAGGCAGGCTGCAAGGAAATCCGCGCACTGGTTCTGGTCGCCGCACCGGAAGGCATTGAGGCCGTCGAAAAGGCACATCCGGACGTCACCATCTACACCGCCTCCATTGACGACCGCCTGGATGAGAACGGCTACATCATGCCGGGCCTGGGCGATGCGGGAGACAAAATCTTCGGCACCAAGCAGAAGGACATCTGAGCATGTCGCAACCCTTGGAAGAACCGCTCGCGCGCCAGGTATTAGCCGGCGCCCAGATGCTGTTTGTCGCATTTGGCGCGTTGGTGCTGATGCCGCTGATCACCGGAATGGACCCCAACGTTGCGCTGTTCACCGCCGGTATCGGCACCCTATTGTTTCAATTGGTCACCAAACGCCAGGTTCCGGTATTCCTGGCGTCGAGTTTCGCCTTCATCGCCCCCATCATCGCGGCCAAAGGAGACTTCGGTCTACCCGCCGTGCTTGGCGGCGTGGTGGCGGCCGGTATCGTCTACATGTTCCTTGGCTTTGCGGTTCGCCTGAAAGGACCTGGGTTCATCGACCGCCTGCTGCCACCGGTTGTGATCGCTCCGGTGATCATTTCCATTGGCCTCGCCCTATCACCTGTCGCGGTCAATATGGCAATGGGCAAGGCCGGCGACGGCAGCGCTCAGCTGGTCCCTTATGCGACAGCCATGATGATTTCGATGCCTGCACTGCTCACCACCCTGCTGGTGGCGGTGCTAGGTAAAGGCCTGTTTCGACTGGTGCCGATCCTCGCCGGCGTCTCGGTGGGCTACGGCCTGTCGTTCATGTTTGGTGTCGTGGATACAGCAGGGATTGCGGCGGCACCCTGGCTGGCTGTTCCGAACTTCGTCGCGCCGGAATTTCACTGGGGCGCCATTCTGTTCATGGTCCCGGTCGCATTGGCACCTGCCATCGAACACATTGGCGGTGTTGTTGCCATCGGTGGCGTGACCGGCAACAACTTCATCAAGAAGCCTGGCCTGCACCGCACATTGCTCGGCGACGGCCTGGCAACCTCGGCCGCAGGCCTGTTCGGCGGCCCGCCTAACACCACCTACGCGGAAGTGACCGGCGCGGTGATGCTGACCAAGAACTACAACCCAAAAATCATGACCTGGGCGGCAGTCTTCGCCATCGTTCTGGCATTTATCGGCAAGTTCGGGGCTGGACTGCTTAGCATCCCAGTTCCGGTCATGGGCGGCATCCTTTGCCTGCTGTTCGGCTCGATTGCCGTGGTTGGCTTGAGCACCCTGATTCGCCATCAGGTGGATCTGGCGGAAGCACGCAATCTCATCATTGTTTCCGTCACGCTGGTGTTCGGTATTGGCGGCATGGCGTTCGGTTACGGCGAGTTCAGCCTGTCCGGCATCTCGCTGTGCGCCATCATCGCGCTGCTGCTCAATCTGGTGCTACCCGGCGGTGAAGGCTGGAAAAACAAGCAAATCGAAGAAAACATCTAGTCTGCTAGGCCAGCACGTCCGTGCTGGCTTTTTCCCTTTTCGCGGCGCTCCTGGCTTGCAGCTATCCCGACGCAAGACGCGTAGACTGCCGCGATGACTCAATCTGCCATTCCCCACCGCCAATTGACTGACGACACAGTCAGCTGCAGCAGCTGCGCCGCGTGCTGCTGCCGCCTTGAAGTCATGCTGCTGACCGACACCGGCGTCCCGGAACGCTTCATCGATGAAGATGATTGGGGTGGCCAGGTCATGCGCCGTCTGGACGACGGTTGGTGCGCAGCGCTGGACCGGGACAGCATGCGCTGCACTATCTACAGCCGGCGCCCGCTTATCTGTCGGGAGTTCGAGCTGGGCTCGGATGACTGCCTCGAAGAGCGCAAAGGCTCAGCACGAGCCTATCTGGACGGCTGACGGCTTCCACCATCAGCTTCATGATCGAGCTGTCAGAACGAGGCTCGATAGTGCAGCGCGTAAGTTTCGATGCCGTCGTTGGGGTCCTTGATGCCAGCGTTGGAATAGTGAATAGCCCGTAAGCCTATCTCCTGGCCGCCAGCGAAACGCAGGCCGGCACCGAATCGATCCTCGAACTGAAAGGAGGACCCAAGATCATTGTTTTCTATTTCGGTGTTTTCGAAAGCCGCGATGCCGATGCCCGCTTCCAGGTAAGGTTTTACCGATCCAGTGCTGAACTCGTACACGAATACTGGCGCAAGTGAAATGCTGTGATTGCTCGAGGTCTCATCACCTTCCCAGTAGGTGTAGCCCGCATCCCAATACCCGGTCAGCCGGCCCACGCCCGTCTCGAACCAGCTACGATTGAAATCCATCTGCGCTCCCAGTCGATAAGTCATCGTCGACTCGCCGGTACGCCCAACCGCAGCGGTCAGGTCAAGAGCATGGGCGGCAGCTACCTGGCCCAGCGAAATTGCCGCAACCGCAGCGAAGGAGATCAATTTGTTCATGCGAAATTTCCTTATCGAAATTGGCCAAGCTTTTCGTTTTTTCAGTATTGCTTAAGTACAGAGGGCTAGCGCAGCGGGGAGTTCCTAAGCAGAACAGTAGGAAACTGTACCGTTTTCACCCCAAAGTACTGGAAGAACGCCAGCCAATCGCAGAGGATCGCCGCTGCTCCAGAAGCGCACCAGCGCCTCGCCTTCGCTTTGCTGTCCGTTGGCCGCCAGCAGGGTTTCGAGATGCCGCGCGACCGCAGCTCCGGTATCGACCAGAGCGACCGTTGCGGGAAGAATCTCGCGCAATAAAGGTTTCACAAACGGATAGTGGGTGCAGCCGAGAATCAGCGTATCGCACCCTTGCTCGATCAGAGGCTGAACCAGGCTCTCCAACAGCATGCGGGTGCGTGGCGTAGCAAGTTCGCCTGCCTCGATGCGTTCGACAAGCCCTGGACATGGCTGCGTGATCACACGCACGTCACTGGCAAAACGATCAAGCAACGCTGCAAATTTAGCGCTCTTCAGCGTGCCAGTCGTTGCCAGCACCCCAACCACCCCACTGCGGGTGGCCCGAGCGGCAGGTTTGACCGCAGGCTCCATCCCAACCACGGGAAGCTTTGGATACTGCTCTCGCAAGTCAGCCACGCCGGCCGCCGTCGCGGTGTTGCAGGCCAGCACCAGCGCTTTGGCGCCCTGCTCAAGCAAGAAAGCAGCGATGGCCCGGCAGCGCTCACGGATAAATTCCGGACTTTTCTCGCCATAGGGAACGTGACCACTGTCCGCCACATACAACAACGACTCATGGGGCAGGCGCGCACGGATCTCCCGAAGCACCGACAGCCCACCCACACCGGAATCGAAAACCCCTATCGGCCGGCTGTCAGTCACGGCTGTGGCCACAGACGGTGCAAGCCGGGTCGCGCTTGACCTTGAGCTCGCGGAATCGAGTGGAAAGCGCATCTACCAGCAGCAACCGGCCAACCAAAGGTTCACCGAAGCCGGCCAGCAGCTTGATCGCCTCAAGCGCCTGCAAACTGCCGACCATTCCAACGACTGGGCCAAGAACACCGGCTTCGCTGCAGGTCAGCTCAGCCTCGGAGCCATGGCCGTAAAGGCAGTGATAGCAGGGGCTCGTCTCGACTCTAGGGTCGAACACCGACAGCTGCCCCTCGAGCCGAATAGCCGCACCGCTTACCAGCGGCTTTACCGCGGCCACACAGGCGGCATTCACTGCTTCACGGACTGCAAAATTGTCCGTGCAGTCGAGCACCAGGTCGACTGCTGACACGGCCGCTTCAAGCGTATCGACGTCCATCGCGGCGCGGTGCGGCACCAGTTTGATCAAAGGGTTAAGGGCAGATAGTCGAGCCATTGCCGAATCCACTTTGTGCAACCCCACCGATGCGGTGTCGTGAGCAATCTGCCGCTGCAGATTGGTCAGATCGAGGCGATCAAAGTCCGCCAGATGTAATTCGCCAACCCCGGCCGCAGCCAGATATAGCGCGACCGGTGAGCCGAGCCCGCCAAGCCCGACGATCAGTACACGGCTTTGCTTAAGCCTGAGCTGACCCTCGATATCGACCTGTTTCAGCAAGATCTGCCGGCTGTAACGCAGCAGCTCGTCGTCGCTCAGCATGCACATTTCCTCTCTTGATTCATGGCAGCCGCCCGAGGCTGACACGCTCGTGGCCACCGAAGTCCCTGCAGCTGGCGACATCAACGAAACCGCCGGCGCTCAACAGGCTCCGCACCGCTGACGCCTGATCGTAACCGTGCTCAAGTACCAACCAGCCGGATGAGCTCAGGTGATCGGGCGCCTGCTCAATGATCAGGCGAATGTCGTCCAGACCATCAACACCCGACACCAGCGCACTGCTCGGTTCGAAACGCACATCACCCTGCGACAGATGGGGATCACTGGCGGGGATGTACGGGGGATTGGAGACAATCAACTCAAAACGCTGGCCCCTAAGTGACGAAAACCAGTGGCTCTCGAGAAAGGCTGCATTGCCGAGCCCAAGCCGTTGGGCATTACGAGCCGCCAGCGCAACGGCCTCGGTAACGCGGTCCACGCCGCTGACCTGCCAGGCCGGACGTTCACTGGCAAGCGCAAGGGCAATCGCACCGGTTCCCGTACCCAGATCGAGCACGCTCGCCGCACCACCGGCAGGCAGCACCTTCATCGCTGTCTCTACCAACAGCTCAGTGTCCGGTCTTGGAATTAAGGTATGCGGCGCCACTTCGAGCTCAAGGCTCCAGAAGCCCTGGCGACCCAGGATGTAGGCTACCGGCTCGCCAAGGCGACGACGTTCAAGATGGGCGACAAAGCGGGCCTCGTCCTCAGGCAGTACTTCGCGCTCAGGCCAGGTGCGCAGATAGCTCGGCGACCTGCCCAGCACGGCAGCAAGCAACCACTCGGCATCGAGCTTGGCGCTCGGCGAGTCGGGTAACTGAGCGGCACGCAGCAGGGAGTCGATTGTCGCCATGCTCGAGTTATCCAGGATTCAGTTATACCGCAGTCAGCGAACCAAACCGGTCCGCCGATAAAAAGAGCAGTCAATCACCCAGCGCGGCGAGCTGATCGGCTTGATATTCCTGCAACAGTGGTTCGATTACTTGCTCCACGGCACCGCCGACCATTTCGTTGAGGGAGTACAGCGTCAAGTTGATACGGTGGTCCGTAACGCGCCCCTGCGGGAAGTTGTAGGTCCGAATACGTTCGGAACGATCGCCCGAGCCCACCAGCAGCTTGCGCGTATCGGAAATTTCCTTGTGCGCCGCGCTGTCCTGCACATCTTGCAGCTTGGCTGCCAGCCAGGACATGGCCCGCGCACGGTTCTTATGCTGCGAGCGCTCTTCCTGACATTCGACGACGATACCGCTGGGCATGTGAGTGATGCGCACCGCCGAGTCAGTCTTGTTGATGTGCTGTCCGCCGGCACCCGAGGCACGATAGGTATCGACGCGCAGGTCGGCCGGGTTGATTTCGATCGCGATTTGCTCGTCTGGCTCGGGCAGAACCGCCACGGTGCAGGCCGAGGTATGGATACGCCCCTGAGACTCGGTTTCAGGAACGCGCTGGACCCGGTGCGCGCCCGACTCGAACTTGAGTTTGGCAAAGACGTTGTCGCCCTCGACCCGCGAGATCACTTCTTTGTAGCCGCCGTGCTCGCCCGGGCTTTCAGACAGGATCTCGACGCGCCAGCCTTGCCGTTCGGCGTAGCGGGAATACATACGAAACAGATCCCCGGAGAAGATCGCGGCTTCATCGCCACCGGTGCCAGCCCGAATTTCGAGGAACACGTTACGCCCATCTTTGGGATCCTTCGGCAGGAGCATACGCTGCAGCCGAGCCTCAATCGCTTCGAGCTTACCACGCGCCTCGGTAACCTCTTCTTCGGCCATCTCACGCACGTCGGGATCATTGTCCTTGAGCAGTGCCTGAGCTCCCTCAAGGTCGCACTGCATCTTGAGAAATTTGCGGTAAGCGGCGATAACCGGTTCGACCTCGGCGTACTCGCGCGAATAGGCGCGAAAACGGGTCTGATCGCTGATCACTTCAGCGTCACCCAGCAACGCTGTCAGCTCTTCGAAGCGGTCCTGCAGGGTATCGAGTTTGTTGAGCAGCGACGCTTTCATGGTTTGTCCGTGCTGTCTTGCAGGGCGAAGAGGTCCTGGACGATGCTCAGTGCCTCCACTCTCCCTTCGGCAGAAAGTTTTTTCAGCTGTACGCTAGGCGCGTGCAGCAACTTGTTGGTCAATCCCCGCGCCAGCTGCGCCAGCGCATCCTCGGCTGTGCCGCCATTGGCCAGCAACCGCTGGGCGCGCAGCAACTCCTCATCACGAAGGCGCTCAGCGTGCTGCCGATAGGCCTTGAGCACATCCACGGCGGCCAGCTCACGCAGCCGCGCCATGAAATCGTCAGTTCCGACCGCAACCAGCTCTTCGGCGGCCTGGGCTGCGCCCTGGCGGCTCTTGAGATTCTCTGCGACCACCTCATGAAGATCATCGACGGTGTAGAGATAGACGTCATCCAGATCGGCGACTTGCGCTTCTATATCGCGCGGCACCGCGATATCCACCATGAACATCGGTTTGTGCTTGCGTTTCTTCAACGCCTGCTCGACCGCCCCCTTGCCTAGAATTGGTAGCTGGCTGGCAGTCGAACTGATGACGATATCGCTGTTGTAGAGTTCCTGCGGGATGTCGGCAAGCAAGATGGCATGGGCACCGAACTGCTCGGCCAGCGCGCTTGCGCGTTCGAGGGTACGGTTGGCAACCACGATGCGCTTGACGCCTTGCTCGTGCAGGTGCCGAGCAACCAGGGTGATGGTTTCGCCAGCGCCGATCAGCAATGCCTGGCTGCGATCGAGGTTGGCGAAGATCTGCTTGGCCAGGCTGACAGCGGCGAAAGCGACCGAAACCGGGTTTTCACCAATGGCAGTGTCAGTACGTACAGTCTTGGCGGTACTAAAGGTCGCCTGGAACAGACGACCCAGCAGCGGGCCGACGCTACCGGCCTCGCGCGCCACAGCATAAGCGGACTTCATCTGCCCGAGAATCTGCGGCTCGCCCAGCACCATCGAATCCAGACCGGAGGCCACACGCATCATGTGCCGCACGGCCTGGTCGTCGGTGTGCACATAGGCACAGGCTTTGAGGTCCTCGAGACTCAAGCGATGGTAGTTGGCCAACCAGGCCAACACCGTCTCGGCCTCGAGCTGCTCCTGCTCCAGGTAAAGCTCGCTGCGATTGCAGGTCGACAGAATAGCGGCTTCACGCGTAGGCGTGACACGACACAGCTGCTGCAGCGCCTCCACCATCTGTTCGGGCGTGAACGCCACACGCTCGCGCACGTCCACCGATGCGGTCTTGTGATTAATGCCAAGCGCGATGAAAGCCATGCAGGATCGCTGATTCGAAAACGGAGCGCGCGATTCTCCTACTTCGCCTGCCTCAGAACAACCATTGCCAGACATTGTCTGTTACGGACCAAACCCACAAAACGCTGGGCCCAAGCCGAGCCGTGTGCTTGCCTGGCGGCTTGTGTCATCATGCCGCGACCGCAGATCAGCCTAAGTTTCCTATGAAAAAACTCCTCGCCCTCAGCGCCGCTCTATTGCTCGGTGGCTGCCAAAGCTTCATGCAGAGCCCCCCTGACAGCAGCCCGCCAATCGAGGAAGCCACGGCGGAGCCTGCGGCAAAAAGCCCAAGCGAGTACGGCTCGTTCAGCGGCGATACCCTCTATGCGTTGCTGGTGGCAGAGCTGGCCGGCCAGCGCAACCGCTTCGACATCGCCTTGGGCAGCTATGTCCAACAGGCCAACGCGACCCAGGATGCCGGCGTGGCAGAGCGCGGATTCCGTATCGCCGAATACCTCGGCGCCGACCAGGCTGCGCTGGATACGGCGATCATCTGGGCGAACAATGCACCGGACAATCTCGATGCCCAGCGAGCGGCAGCCATTCAGTTGGCACGCGCAGGGCGCTATGAAGAGTCGCTGTCCTTCATGGAAAAGGTGCTCAAGGGTCAGGGCGATACGCATTTCGACTTCCTCGCGCTATCCGCCGCTGAAACCGATCCGGACACGCGCAGCGGCCTGCTGAAGAGCTTCGACCAGTTGCTGGCCAAGCATCCCGACAATCCTCAACTGAAATTCGGTAAGGCCGTCCTGCTGCAGCAGGACGCTCGCCCTGAAGAGGCACTCGCGCTGCTTGAGGAGCAACCGTCCGACGAGCAGGAAATTCCGTCGATTTTGCTCCAGGCGCGCCTGTTACAGATTCTCGAGCGTGGCAACGAGGCCATGCCGCTTCTGGAAAACAGCCTCCGCCTGCATCCCGAAGATAAGCGCTTGCGCTTGACCTATGCGCGCCTTTTGGTGGAGCAGAATCGGGTCGAGGACGCAATGGGCGAATTCGCTACGCTGGTTCAGCAGCACCCTAGCGACGATGACTTGCGCTTCTCGCTGGCGCTGGTATGCCTCGAAGCGCAGGCCTGGCGTGAGGCGATCGTCTATCTGGAAGAGCTGATCGACCGCGGGAGCCATCTGGACGCCGCTCATTTCAACCTAGGCCGCGCTTACCGTGAGCTAGGCAAAAATGAGCAGGCATTGACCGCGTTCGCCAAGGTCGGGCCTGGCAATGAATACCTGCCGGCGAAACTGATGCAGGCGGAGCTGCTGTTTGCCCTTGGCCGCAACCAGGAAGCATCGAGGCTGCTGGCAAGCGCTCGTGACGAGCAGCCTGATTACGCTATTCAGCTATACCTCATTGAGCTGGAAGCACTGTCCGGACAGCAACAGATAGAAGCGGCATGGGAACTGGCAGAACAGGCGCTGAATGAATTTCCCGACGACCTGAACCTGCTCTACACCCGAGCCATGATTGCGGAGAAGCGTGGTGACCTGCCTCAGCTGGAGCGAGACCTGCGCTACATCATTGAGCGTGAGCCGGACAATGCAATGGCTATCAATGCGCTCGGCTATACGCTGGCTGACCGCACCGACCGATACCAGGAAGCACTTGATCTGATCGAACAGGCTTATCGTATCAACCCTGACGATGCCGCAATTCTCGACTCGCTTGGCTGGGTCAACTATCGACTGGGCAATCTGCAAGAAGCAGAAGCCCAGCTGCGCAAGGCGCTTGAGCGCTTTCCCGACCATGAAGTCGCCGCTCATCTTGGCGAAGTACTGTGGTCTGCTGGCAAGCAGCGCGAAGCGCGCGCCATCTGGGCAAAAGCACTGAAGGACAATTCGGACAGCGAAGTGCTGCGCGAAACCATCAAACGCCTGACAGGCTCGGAGAAACCCTGACCCATGAAGCTGATGCGTAACCTGCTGATCTCCACCTTTGCCCTGCTGCTGGCTGGTTGCGCCGGTCTTGGTCCGCAGGAGTCCGTGGAAGGCCCCGGCAATGCCGAGGACTGGAAAGCCCATAAGGCCCACATCAGCGAGATCGATGGCTGGCAGATCAGCGGCAAGATTGGAATCCAGGCACCGCAGGATTCAGGCAGCGGCACCTTGTTCTGGCTGCAGCGCCAGGGCTACTTCGACATCCGCCTTTCTGGCCCTCTGGGGCGTGGCGCCACGCGCCTGACAGGACGTCCTGATGCGGTGGCCCTGGAGGTTGCCGGACAGGGACGCTTCGAGGCCGAATCGCCAGAGGCATTGGTTGAAAGCCAGCTGGGATGGCAATTGCCTGTCTCCCACCTTCTCTATTGGGTACGCGGCCTTCCGGCGCCGGATAGCCGCAGCCGCATTGCGCTTGATCCCAACGGGCGACTTGCCAGCTTGCAGCAGGATGGTTGGGATGTGCAGTATCTGGGCTACACCGAGGAGGACGGGTACACACTGCCAAACCGCATCAAACTGGCAGGCCGGGACCTCAAGATCACACTGGTTGTGAAGGACTGGCAACCGCGCCAGCTCGGACACTGATGCGCGCGCTGACACTTCCCGCCCCAGCCAAACTCAATCTCATGCTGCATATCCTCGGCCGTCGCGCCGACGGCTATCATGAGCTGCAAACGCTGTTTCAGTTCCTTGACCACGGTGACGAGCTGACCTTTACAGCTCGAACCGATGGGCAGATTCGATTGCACACGGACCTTCCCGGCGTCGACCATGACAGTAACCTGATCGTCCGCGCTGCACGCCTGCTCCAGACCCACAGCGCCTGCACCCTCGGCGCTGACATAGAACTGATCAAGCGCCTGCCCATGGGCGGCGGCATCGGCGGCGGAAGCTCCGACGCAGCCACTACCCTGCTGGGCCTGGATTACCTCTGGCAGACTCGCCTCGGCGTAGATCGACTGGCGGCTATCGGCCTGACCCTGGGCGCCGACGTGCCAGTGTTTGTCAGAGGCCGCGCGGCCTTTGCAGAAGGGGTCGGTGAACGCCTGCAACCGGTCGAATTGAGCGAACCCTGGTACCTTGTCGTCGCTCCGCAAGTCTCTGTTAGTACAGCGGAAATATTTTCCGACCCAGAGTTGACACGCAATACCCCGGCCATTACAGTTCGCAGCCTTCTTGCAGGGGGCGGTCATAACGACTGTCAGCCGGTAGTCGAGAGGCGTTACCCAGAAGTCCGTAACGCTTTGAGCTTGTTGAACAAATTTGTTCCAGCAAGAATGACCGGCACTGGAGCTTGTGTGTTTGGGAGCTTCCCAAACAAAGGTGAGGCTGATAAAGTTTGCCGCCAACTTCCAGCCGATTTACCAGCATTCATCGCTCAAGGCCGCAACATTTCGATGCTGCACCGAAAGCTCGCAAAGCTGGCATAGGAAGCAAGTGGTTAGAGGTTGTACGTTACAGGGGCGTCGCCAAGCGGTAAGGCACCAGGTTTTGATCCTGGCATGCGTTGGTTCGAATCCAGCCGCCCCTGCCATAACCTTTCGGGGTTAGTACAGCTGGACAAGCACTTTTCAGGGTTACATCTACAGGGGCGTCGCCAAGCGGTAAGGCACCAGGTTTTGATCCTGGCATGCGTTGGTTCGAATCCAGCCGCCCCTGCCAAACATCACGAGAGCTGTTCAAAACGCCTGGCCTTTTGAACAGCTTTTTGTTTCATCGGATCCACCCTCAGGCAGGTACTGCGCGTGTCCAAGATGATGGTCTTCACGGGGAATGCCAACCCCGACCTGGCCCGGCGTGTTGTACGTCAGCTGCATATCCCTCTCGGTGACGCCTACGTCGGTAAATTCTCCGACGGCGAAATCAGTGTCGAGATCAATGAGAACGTTCGCGGTAAGGACGTCTTCCTGATTCAGCCGACCTGTGCTCCCACCAACGACAATCTGATGGAACTGGTTGTGATGGCAGACGCCTTCCGCCGGTCCTCCGCCACTCGCATCACAGCCGTCATCCCCTACTTTGGTTACGCCCGTCAGGATCGCCGTCCGCGCTCCGCACGTGTGCCGATCAGTGCCAAGGTCGTGGCCGACATGCTCGATGTGGTAGGCGTTAACCGCGTCCTCACGGTCGACCTGCACGCCGATCAGATTCAGGGCTTCTTCGACATGCCCGTGGATAACATCTACGGCTCGCCGGTCCTGGTTGATGACATCCAGGCTCAGCGCTTCGAGAATCTGATGATCGTCTCCCCCGATATTGGTGGCGTGGTGCGTGCTCGTGCCGTCGCCAAGTCGCTGGGTGTGGATCTGGCGATCATCGACAAGCGTCGCCCGAAGGCCAACCAGTCTGAGGTGATGCACATCATTGGCGATATCGAAGGTCGTACCTGCATCCTCGTCGATGACATGGTCGATACCGCCGGCACTCTGTGCCACGCCGCTACTGCTCTGAAAGATCATGGCGCTGCCAAGGTCTTTGCGTATTGCACACATCCGATTCTGTCCGGTCGCGCCATCGAGAACATCGAAGGCTCGGTTCTCGACGAACTGGTCGTGACCAATACCATTCCGCTGTCCGCAGCGGCGCAAGCCTGTACTCGTATTCGCCAGCTGGACATCGCGCCAATGGTGGCTGAAGCGGTTCGCCGCATCAGCAATGCTGAATCGATCAGCGCGATGTTCCGCTAAGCCCAACGCTTAGCCCTTTGCGCAGAACGAAAATGTGCCCCGCCTCGTGCGGGGTTTTTTGCCCAACCGCCCGGTAGCGCTGGTCGCGAGCGTTTCGGGTGCGTTGTTATCCTGGAGAAACACAATGACTGATTTCACTCTGAATGCCCAAGTGCGTTCCGACCTGGGGAAAGGTGCGAGCCGCCGCCTGCGTCGTAACGCCAGCCTCGTCCCGGCCGTAATCTACGGTGGTGACAAAGCCCCGCAGTCCATCAGCCTGCTGGCCAAAGACCTGGCCAAAATGCTGGAAAACGAAGCCTCCTTCAGCCACGTGCTGACCCTGAATGTCGATGGCCAGAACGAATCCGTTCTGATCAAGGCACTGCAGCGTCATCCGGCCAAGAGCTTCGTCCTGCACGCTGACTTCGTCCGCGTCGTCGAAGGTCACAAGCTGACCGCTACCGTTCCGCTGCACTTCATCAACCAGGAAACCTCGGTTGGCGTGAAGCAGCAGGGTGGCGAAATCCTGCACAACATCAACGAAGTCGAAGTGTCCTGCATGCCGCAAGACCTGCCGGAGTTCATCGAGGTCGACATGGCCAAGGTTGAAGTCGGCCAGGTTCTGCACATGACCGACCTGACTCTGCCGAAAGGCGTTCAGCTGGTCGCCCTGGCACACGGCAGTGACCTGCCAGTTGCCAACGTTCACGCCCCTCGCGTGAGCAAGGAAGACACTCCGAAAGAAGAAGGCGCTGCCGAGTAATCCACTCGTCATTACCTGAGGAAGGGCCTCTGTCGTGACTGCCGTTAAACTGATCGTCGGCCTGGGTAATCCAGGCCCTGAATACGACCAGACCCGGCATAACGCAGGGGCCCTTTTCGTTGAGCGTCTGGCTGCCCACAAGGGCGTCAACCTCAGCGCCGATCGCAAGTATTTCGGCCTGGTCGGCAAGTTTCGCCATCAGGACGAAGATGTCCGCCTGTTGATCCCCACCACCTTCATGAACCGCAGCGGTCAGGCGGTGGCGGCACTGGCTGGATTTTTCCGTATTCCCCCCGAGTCTATCCTGGTTGCCCACGATGAACTCGACATGCCCCCCGGCATTGCCAAGCTCAAACAGGGCGGCGGCCATGGCGGGCATAACGGGCTTCGCGACATCATTGCCAAGCTCGGCAATCAGAACAATTTCTACCGCCTGCGTCTGGGCATCGGTCATCCGGGCCACAGCAGTCTGGTAACCGGTTATGTATTGGGCCGGGCGCCCCAGGCCGAGCGCGAAAAGCTCGACGCCAGCATCGGCTTTACGTTCGACGTGCTACCCGAGATTCTTGCCGGTGACTGGACGCGTGCGATGCAGCGTCTGCACAGCCAGAAGGCCTGATCGAACTCGACGCGGGACCGCAAGACAAGGCAACGGCTGAGCGGAAAGCTTGCACTGCAGCGCATCACGAAGCCGTTTAACGCAGTTTGGCAACGCCGGTAGCGCATCCGCTGCCAGCCAGTACCGAGGCAAGACACCATGGGATTCAATTGCGGCATCGTCGGCCTGCCCAACGTCGGCAAGTCCACCCTGTTCAACGCGCTGACCAAGTCAGGTATCGCTGCGGAAAACTTCCCCTTCTGCACCATCGAGCCGAACAGCGGTATCGTACCGATGCCCGATCCGCGCCTGCAGGCCCTGGCCGATATCGTCAAGCCCGAGCGAATCCTGCCGACTACCATGGAGTTCGTCGACATCGCCGGCCTCGTTGAAGGCGCTTCCAAAGGCGAAGGTCTGGGCAACAAGTTTCTAGCCAACATCCGCGAAACCGATGCCATTGCCCACGTGGTGCGCTGCTTTGAAGACGAGAACGTCATTCACGTCTCCAACTCGGTCGACCCCAAGCGCGACATCGAAATCATCGAACTGGAACTGATCTTTGCCGACCTCGACAGCTGCGAAAAGCAACTGCAGCGCGTCACACGCAACGCCAAGGGCGGCGACAAGGAAGCCGTCGCGCAGAAAGCGCTGCTGGAAAAGCTGGTCCCGCACTTCACCGAAGGCAAGCCGGCCCGCACGCTGCTGAAGAAGCTGGGTGAGGACGAGATGCAGCTGGCCAAGGGTTTCCACCTGCTGACCAGCAAGCCGGTAATGTATATCGCCAACGTTGCCGAAGACGGTTTCGAGAACAACCCGCATCTGGACGTGGTAAACGCCATCGCAGCCGAAGAAGGTGCCGTCGTGGTGCCGGTGTGCAACAAGATCGAAGCGGAAATCGCCGAATTGGACGATGGCGAGGAAAAAGACATGTTCCTCGAGTCGCTAGGCCTCGAAGAGCCCGGCTTGAACCGCGTGATTCGTGCCGGTTATGAACTGCTCAACTTGCAGACCTACTTCACCGCTGGCGTGAAGGAAGTCCGCGCCTGGACCGTGAAGATCGGCGCCACCGCCCCCCAGGGTGCCGGCGTGATCCACACCGATTTCGAGAAAGGCTTCATCCGCGCCGAAGTGGTCGCCTATAACGACTTCATTCAGTACAAGGGCGAAGCCGGCGCCAAGGAAGCCGGCAAATGGCGCCTGGAAGGCAAGGAATACATCATCAAGGACGGCGACGTGATGCACTTCCGCTTCAACGTGTAAGCGAAATCGCCAGCTCGGCATGCGCTTGATGCAACTCTCAAAAAGCCTCGCTCACGCGAGGCTTTTTGCATTCCGAGCCGCAAACTCGTCCTGCTGAACAGTCGGGAAAAGCGTCTGCTCCAGGCATCTGACTGACGACCGGTACGGAATCTGACCATCATCCGCGGAATATTCGCCCCGCTTGCGCGGTCGGAACAGGCAGACCTGCCGAAGCCGGAGCCCAGATGAACAGCCTCACCGAACCACCGCTGCAGCACCTCGACGACGCCTTTTTCGACCGGGACGCGCAAGTCGTCGCTCAGGCATTGCTTGGAACCGTCATTCGCCGCTGCGTAGACGGGCTGTGGTTGTCGGCGCGCATCATCGAGACAGAGGCCTACTACATCGACGAGAAAGCCAGTCACTCTTCGCTCGGTCACAGCCCCTCGCGGCGCGCCATGTTCATGCCAGCCGGGCATCTCTATCTCTATTACTCACGCGGCGGGGACTCGCTCAACTTCAGCGTACAAGGGGACGGCAACGCCGTCTGCATCAAGGCCGGATATCCCTGGGTCGACTCGCTGTCATGTGAGGAATCCATCGAACGCATGCGCACCAACAGCCCCTCGGCCGCAGGCGGCCCACGTCCCCTGACCCGTCTCTGCTCCGGCCAGACACTGTTATGCAAGGCCCTGGGGCTGAAGGTTGCAGAGTGGAATGCCCAGCGCATGGACCCTGCCAGACTGCGCGTGGACGACATTGGCGCACGTCCGGACATCATCCAGACCACACGCCTGGGCATCCCCACCGGCCGCGACGAGCATCTGCCCTACCGCTTCGTGGATGCGGGCTTTGCCGCGCACTGCACACGCAATCCGCTACGCCGCGGGCAACAAGAAGGCCAGGATTACGCGCTGCTGCGCCGCGAGTCATTGGCGAGCTAGTTTCTGACTCAAACAGCCCTGACCAAACGAATTCTCGTGATCTCCGACGGCGCACCAAAGCGCAGCGGCGGCCCCCAATAACCCGTGCCACGGCTTATATAGATCTGCATCTCACCGACGCGCTGCAACCCTGCCACCCATGGTTGCTGCCAGCGCACGAAATGCATCCAGGGCCAGAACTGCCCGCCGTGCGTATGCCCCGACAACTGCAGATCGCAGCCCACCTCCAACGCGGCTTTGGCCGAACGGGGCTGGTGCGCCAGCAGGAGGCGCGGCACGTCATCGGGCGCACCGGCAAATGCTGCGACCGGATCGCTGCGATGGCTGGGACGAAACAGCTCGGCCGAATAATCGGCGATACCTGCCAACACCATACGTGCGTCGCCGTGTTCGAGCTGAACATGACGATTGAGCAGCACGGCCATACCCAGCCGCTCGAACTCGGAAATCCAGCTGTCCGCACCGGAGTAGTACTCGTGATTGCCGGTCACCACATACGTACCATGCCGCGCGCTTAATTGCGCCAACGGGGCGATGTCATCGGCCAGATCGGCAACGCTGCCATCTACCAGATCACCGGTAATCACGATGAGGTCCGGCGAAAGCCCGTTGACCCGCCTGACTATCGCATCGATGTAGCCCTGCTTGATCGTCGGACCCACGTGGATGTCGCTGAGCTGCACGATGCTGAAGCCCTCCAGCCCTGGCGGAAGATCTCGCAGCGCGATGCTGCGTTCAACCACACGAGCCGTGCGCCGCGCATTGAGCACACCGAACAGGGTGACCGCTGCGACCGCAACGATCACCGCCAACGCCGAGCCACGCCCAATAGCAGCCGACTCCCACCCGAGCAGCGAGGCCACCACCAAAACAAAGGCGCGCAGCAGTGCGAAGATCGCCAGACTGGAAAAGATGCCCATCGCCAACAACCCGGACCACGCCAGCAGCGCACTCCCGGCGCAGCGTACCAGCACACCGAAACGCATCAGCACAGCCGAGAGCACGAGATAGCCCCACGCCAAGACGCTGCCGAATGGCCCAAGGGACAGATCTGGAATCAGCGTGACACCGACGAACACATGCAAGCCAATCAGCAGCGCAACAACTAGCAACCGCCTGTTCATGCATTAACGTCTCTAAAGCAAGGGTGGAGTATTGTTACGCACCCTGGCGGCAGGCGGCGTAACGGAATCGAAAAGAACTTGTACCACGCTTATGCCTAGGATCCCCGTCCGTAATGCCCAAGCACAGAAAAGTGCGGTGTCTCAGGCACAAGTCATGAGTGTATGGCCAGCGCCATCAGTGACAGACGTTGACCGAAACTACTTACCCGTTCAATTTCGATCCGTTGAGGGCTGGATTGACTGGGTGCCAGCTCAACTAACGTCACGGGCAGTCGCCAGCCGTAAGCGACTGATCTGTCGCGCAGAAGCGGCGCGGTGACCCTCACACCTGGATACAGAGCCGGAGCGCGCTAGCCTCACAGCTGAAAACCGCCGGCACGCCTACCCATCGATAAGCACAACCTAACTGCTACATAACGCCAGGATCAGGCATCGGGTCCGGAGGTGGCGGTTCTTTTTCCAGCTGCTCGAGTACTTCGTCCGGTAGAACACCGCCATCATCCAGCTCGGTGTCACTCTCGGCGTCGTCGAGGTCGTTCATCGGCGATTCGTCCGCCAGCCAGGGATGGAGCGGTGGATCGCTTGGAAAAGTAATGCTGAGCATGATTTATCTCCTAGCATATGTGCCTGAGGGATTAGGCAGGTCTGGCGATGCATCGTTCGGACCGGTCATCCGTGACCCGTCCAGGCATGTTCACCCTGGAACTCGCTCAGGGCACTATGGAAACAGGTGATCCTCGCAGCCAACGTGGTATTGCGGCTGTAAACCGCGTCGGCCGGCTGAAACACCCTGACTTTCGCCTCGACTAGCACAAGCGCGAACACCTCGCTGCCAGCCTCTAGCGCAGGTGCTGCGAATGACAGACGAGCAGAAGCATCAGATCGCCGTGCCCGACTGCAGCGAGCGCCTGGCCACCCTCGTATTCCCGCCAAAATGGGCTTTATCGACAGCGCACCGACAACGGTCGGACCGGCAGCATAAGCATTTGAAAAAGCAGGTAGAAAAAGCACACCCTGAGGGTTGACACACAACCGCTCGGCGCCAATAATGCGCGCCACTTGGCTACGTAGCTCAGTTGGTTAGAGCATAGCATTCATAATGCTGGGGTCCGGGGTTCAAGTCCCTGCGTAGCCACCAAACAAAACAAGGGCTTACCGAAAGGTAGGCCCTTTTTTGTTGTGCTCAGTGACTACAGAGTGTCTACACCCTGCCTACCTGCCGCTCTCAACGGCAATGCTGCTGCTCGCACGGAACGCCGTCGTAGTTCCCGTCCATCTTCGTACCGGGGCAGTTCCGAAGGAAGAACGTCGCTTCCTCACAGGATCTCATCTGAGAACAGTGAGTGCGGCCATCGCATGAGTAAGAGCTGCTCGCAACCTTAGGGAAGCCTGTAGCCGGCTTAGACTGCGCTGCTGTTGTCGATAGGACCGTAGAACTTACTGACTGCCCCGCACCCGGCTTTAGGTAGAAATGCCAAACTGCCGCGCCGATCATGAGGGCGATTAGTAAGTTCTTCATCGTGAATCCTTTCAACGGTTTTTTTGAGGCGCAGATAGTGTCTGACTAACCGACTGCTCGCAACGGTTCGACCTCATGCTCTATCTCTTCGCCATTCGCCGCATAGGTAGTCGCTAGGGCGTAGTCCGACTGCAGGTTCATCCAGAACTGGGCGGACGTGTCGAAGTAGCGGCCCAGGCGAATAGCGGTATCAGCCGTTATCCCGCGACGCTCGCGCACAATGTCATTAATGGTCGGGGCCGATACACGTAGCGCACGAGCAAGCGCAGTGGGAGTGATGCCCAGCGGCTCTAGAAATTCTTCGCGCAGCACTTCACCAGGGTGAACGGGGCGCATGCCGTTAATTGCCATGTAGCCACCTCCTCAGTGGTAATCGACGATCTCAACCTGTGTGGGGCCTGCGTCTGTCCAGACAAAGCAGATCCGCCACTGGTCGTTGATCCTGATGCTATGTTGCCCTGCTCGGTTGCCTTGCAATGCTTCCAATCTGTTGCCCGGCGGGGAGCGTAGATCTCGCAGCTCCGTTGCCGCATTGAGCATCGCGAGCTTTCTGGTCGCGACGTTCAGGATGTTTCCCCAACGCCGGGAGCCTCCTGACTCGAACAACGCTCGGGTTTCATCACACCTGAAACTCAGAATCACGCTTTAATCCTTAACGTTAAGCGTTAATGAATCATATACCAATTGGTAAAGTCGTCAAGACGCGCCAATCGAATGCCCAGCCTGTGCCAGTGGCGAAAGCCGTAGGGCTGACTCCAGGTGATCCGGTGACAAATGGGCATAGCGCATCGTCATGGTGATCGACGAGTGCCCTAGGATTCGCTGCAGGCTGAGAATGTCACCGCCGGCCATCATGTAGTGACTGGCGAAGGTGTGCCGGAGGATATGGGTTAGCTGCCCTGGTGTGTCGAAACCACAACGTTTGTAAGCACCTCGGAACGCAGATCGACACGTCATGAACAGCCGCCCATTGCCGGGCATCCCCAGCTTCAGTGAGATTTCCTCGACTTCCTTGGGTATCGGTACGGACCGAGACTGCCTGTTTTTAGTTCGGTGGAAATGCGCCTTGCCACCGAATAGGGCTGCACGGGACATGGATTCCGCCTCATCCCAGCGAGCGCCCGTAGCCAAGCACAGAAGCGCAACCGGATAGGTGTGATTGTTGGTCGACCGGCGACACTCATCGAGCAGTTGGCGGATCTGTGGAAGCGATAGAAAGGTCAACTCGGTCTGGTCGGTCTTAATCTGGCGGATGCTGGCGAGCGGGTTTTTACCCACCCAGGCGCCAAGACGGATCAGCTCGGAGAACACGGCCGACAAATAGCGCTGTTCGTGATTGACGGTCTGCGGAGAGGCTTCCTTGAGTCTGCGCTGACGATACCGTGCCCATGCCAGGGCATCGAACTCGGAGGCCAGAGGGTCACCTAGCCGTTCAGCGATCGCGAGTGTTCGTGACAGTCGTGTCTTCTCGTCTTTTAGCGAACAGCCGTGCAGCGAGTGCCACAGCGTTACTAAGTCAGAAAGGCGATCATCTAGCGGTCGGCCTGTCAGCTTGAAGGTCGCAAAGAACTCGGATTCGTAGCGCTGAGCTGCTGCCTTCGTCAGAAATCCCTTCTTGCGAATTCGCCGCCCTGCCCGGCCATTCTCGTAGAAATCAGCCGTCCAGGTTTTGCCGTCTTTTCGGGCCGTCATACAGCCCTACCCCATCGAACATGACGCTCCTGGAGCAGGTTCTTGATGTGCTTGTACAGATCACGCTCCGTCATATCCTTGGACGCATAGTGATCACGGATTACAGGCCAGCATTCCCACTCGCGCAACCGGTCAAAAGCTTGCTTAGCGCCCACCCGCTCCCTTGCTAGTAGGCTTACGAAGTTTCCCAGGAACAGTTCCACGTTCTTGCCGCTGAATCCACGGCTGGTCTTGTAGTAGCGCTTGTATTCGGTGTCATCGATCAGGGAATCAACCGCCACGTCGACCCGCACGTCATCACGCATCAGCGTCCAAATCGGCTCAAAGTACCCAGGGCGTGCAAGCAGCTTGAATTGACCGAGGCCGTACCGCCACAGGCCGTCCAGATGAGCCGAGAAAGCGGCATAGGAATCCGTCTCGATAGCTTGCCCGGTCTTTACGTCGACGGAGCCGCTGGCGAACTGCTGAATAATCGAATGGTGGTAACGCAGCTCGACACGCCAAACGTCCGCGTTCGGGTCGTAGTTGTCAGGATCAGCCAAATCGAAGGAATCCCGACGACGCCAAACGCTTTCCCAAAAGTCGAGCTTATCGGTCGCGCGGGCCTGTTCGGTCTTGTTGTAAATGCAGAGCTGGACGCCGCCAGCAGAACCGAACATGGACGTTTCCCCACGACCGTAAACACTGGATTTGGTCGCCCACTCGATCTGGTGGATGCCAGTGATGTCGCGGTGCGTTCTGGCGCGACAGTGCAAGCGCGCTACCAGATCAACCGGAGGCTTCCAGCCCTGCAGGTCCAGCGCCAGGTGAACGGCACACTGGTTACGCTCTCGATGGGTCAGCACTGCTGCAGCGTAATAATCCATGCGCTCTTGCAGACGCTCAGGTGACAGCGTGTCGATAGCATGGGGTGACACCTCGATTTTCAGGTGCGGACCGATGCTGTCGAGCTTGGCGTTAAAGTTCTTGATGAGCAGGATGAAGCCAAGATCAGCGTTTTGCAGCTTGTACTGGTAGCCCGAGTCCCGCCCTACCCGACCGGAATGCCAGATCTGCCCAGCGAACTCGACTAGAGCGCCCGGCTTCTCGAACAACGCCATGATCTCCGGTCGAATCAGCCCACGGTACAACTGGCGAACCGTATCGACGCCACAGCGGAGCAGGCGAACGGATGACAGATCCACAAACTGGACCGTGCTCGGATCGACGAATAGTCGGCTATGGGCATCTTCCAACCCGGTCAGGATGTCGATGCGTTTGAAGTCCTTATTTGCCATTCCTTTTTCCCCTTTACTCTGGATTACTCTGGTTGCTCACTAGAATTTGTATGACGTGTTACAGGGACGTCAGCGCGCGCAGCACGCCGGCTCGTACCTCGCCGTGCGTGCCAGGGGCACGCTGACGGTCTTCACCACAGGAACTCACCCTTCACATACGGAACATGCGTAAAACGCGTGCCCTGGGGTTCGCTTTGTTCCTGGCGAGGCTGTGCAACCGGCTGCGGTGCCGGTAGCTGGTTGTTCCGGTTCTGGTCCTGCATCGAGCCTCGGTCGGGCTTGGTCGGGTCGAAGTAGCCGTTCTGCACGACTGTCATGCAGAACTCGAACGACACCTGCAGCAACGTGCCTTGCTGGGTGTTGCAGCGACACCCGGTCAGCCCGTCATCGGTATCCCCAATGCTCATTCGCCGTCGGTTGCGGCTGATGAGCGCTCGGTCGTTGGTGGCGATGCAGACGGGTTTGGGGAAGGACTGCGGGGTGTTCAGCTGGTCATAGATCGGCGCTGAGCCGGGCACATCCTGAATCCGGGGCACACGTGAACCGAGATACTGTTCAAGCGTTTGCGGCTGTTCCTGGCCCTGTCCACCGATGGGGTTGATGAAGGAGCCGACGACGCTTTTCGCCTGATCAACCATGCTTTCGGATTCGAGCTGCGCGCCGATCTGATCTGCTGCATCGGGCGCGGTCTTTTCTTGCTCATAGCGGGCATAGGCGCGATACACAAGAAAGCCAGCACCGATGATCACCGCCGCGGCCAACAGGAACTTGGTCGGCACCTTGGTCTGGAAGTGGTGTTTGGCGTTCGTGCTGGTGTAGGCGCCGAAGTACTTCTTATCCAGCCGGAGCGACTTCTTGTCGGCATCCTTGAAGCTGGATTTCACCTCGACCTTTTCCACCACCACTTCCGACTCGAAGCGCAGCAGCTGGGAGGATTTGAAGACGCGCCAATAGTGGATATGCGAGTTGCACAGGCGGCGAAGGTGAACATCGAGGTAGCGCGGGTCCTGGGTGACCAGATGCACTTCGTGGCCCTGGTGGCGCATGGTCTCGAAGCGGGTGATGTGCTCGGGTGGCCGTGCCCTGGGATCGCGTGAGCCAAACCAGCCTTGGGCCTCATCGACCACGATGATTGCGTCGGCGGGCAGCTCGAACCACTTCTCCGGATCTTCAAACACAAACCAGCTAGCTTTCAGCTGCTCAGGTTTGAGGCCATTGATATTGTGGTAATAGACAACGCGCCCTTGGGCGTGGGCGCTCTGGTCGACTTCACGGATGGTGTTGAGGGTCTTGCCGTGCCCCGGCTTACCCGTGCGAATAATGAGCATGGGATCAGGCCGTGAAGTTGGTGACGTTGCCGAGCTTGGTTCGGCGATCGGCAAGCTTGTCGATGCCGGTCAATACCATCCGAGTTGTGATCGCGGCGAAGTACATGTTCAGTGCAACATCGATCTTCGCCAGCCCCAGGATCAGCTGAATCGACTGTGCGACGTTGCCCATGTTGGTGAGCATGTAATCCTTGGCTTCGCCGATCACGAAGTTAATGCCGAGGTAGCTGACCATGCCGATGCCAAGCACTCGCAAAACCATCATCACCAGCGGTTTGACGATCATCACGGCCAGCATGGCAAGGTAGTAAAAATGCATCAGGCACCTCCAAAGGCGCGGCCGACGTAGACGGCGCAGAACATTGCGGTGAAAGCCACGATCAGCCAGGACATGTCCGTAGCCGCTCGGCAGAGGGGTTCGTACTTAATTTGCAGCGTGCGGCCACCGCTTGAGCGCAGGTTCATTGCCTCTGGCGACGGACAGCCGGACGGTAGGAAGCGACCGGCGCTGTTGATGAAGCTGGGCGCGTTGACCTCAGCTTCTTTAAGTTCGAACTGTTCACCCTTGAACAGCCCCTCGATGTCGGTTTTCTTCTTGGTAAAGTCGGCCTGTTCTTCGGCATTGCAGCGCATCTGCTTTTGTTGCTTGAGGATGGCGCACTGAACTGCATCGCCCTTGCAGCTGATTTCGGCATCGCAGGCTTCACCGGTTACACCGGGCTTGATGCACTTGTCTGGATCGGTGGCCGGGTCGCACTCAGCCTCACCATCTCCTTCGCCGTCTCCCTCACCAGTGCCATCCCCTTCACCGTCTCCCTCGCCGCTGCCTTCTCCATCCCCTGAGCCATCGCCGTCACCGCTTCCATCGCCATCCCCAGAACCGTCACCATCCCCTTCGCCGTCACCTGGATCTTCGGGATCGGTCGGGTCTTCCGGATCGGGGTTTTCAGCGTCATCGCAACCGCCCACTTCAACGTCCGGATCACAGGGCTTCGGGGGTTCCTTGCTGCAAAACGTACCGTTCCAGACATAGCCCTCAGGGCACGCGTTATCGGGATCTGGTGTCGGAGTATCGTCGGGGTTGGTTACGTCCGAGGTTCCAGCAGGCGCGGCACGGGTCGGTTCGCCTCCGGTGCACTCCAGCCCGGCGCTTGTGTACTCGTAGGAGCCGAACACGCCAGGAGGATTGCCGCTGGTATAGGCGTATACGTTGGTCGGTGCGGAGAAGCCCCAGGTGTATTGGCAGCTATTGGCGCAGACGCTGCCAGGAGGCTCGGTCGAGGGTTGACCGACAGCAGCTTTGATCAGGTGCTGGTGGAGGATGGTTTGACCGTTGGTGGCTTCGCAGGCATTGGGCAGCGCTACGCACTCACCATTGTCATTAAGCTCAGTACCAGCAGGACATGAATCACCCTGTCTGTAGACCGTGCTATACACCGGCGTATTAGATGCAAATGTATCTACCGCATTACATGTCGCTGATGCACCACCACTTGTCAAAACAACGCTTGTTAGCTGATAGCGAGTCTGACCAGCATACCTAGCACGGCATGCGGCATCCGCAGATGGATAAGCCTGCGCAGTAGAGTTGTCATACCAACTATAAACAGCGGCACTCGCTGGAGAGTGCCAAAGCAAAAACGAAAAAAACAAGTGGCAGATAACACCGAGCTTACAGCGGGTAGTTAGCCGAGCGAGAAAATTAATAAGCTCCATCATCACACCCGCCCAAAAAACACGAGATAGAACGCCAGGGTGGTCAGGATCAGGACGTACAGCTGGTAACTCATGGTGGCGTTCCCTCGAAAGTGAAAACCCCGCCGGAGCGGGGTTTGTTTGCTTCGGCACGTGCGGTGCGCAACTCCGGCTTACAGGGCGCGGCGCATGTACTTGAACGCCATGGCGGCGATGATCACGGCGAAGACGGCCCAACCGATGGTGCCGACATCGGTGCCAGCCTCATCGAGTGCGCCAGTGGCTTCCGGTGGAACGGCTGCGTAGACGGTGCCAGCCAGGGTGGAGAGCGCGGCAGAAGCGCCAACGCCGATTTTCTTGATGAAGTGCTTGTTCAGTTGCATGGGTGATACCTCACTGTTTCAGGACTTTTTTGAGGACCAGAAATCCGAACACGGTGGCAAAGAGCACGATGGCTTCTGCCTGGAGTTCGGAAACCTGTTCCCAGGACAGTGCAGCGCCGTAGAGGCTCTGCATTTCCTCGACCGTGAGGGCAACCAGCGACCCGGAGCAGACGGGCGTACCGTCAGCGCCTTGCAGCCAGTCACCGTCACAGGCGAGGAAATTCATGCACCGGCCTCGAGGAGGTCGGCGGCTTGTTCGAGGGGTTCGCAGTCGGGGCAGACGGCGAAATGGGGCGGCAACCGCAGATCGGGCAGCAGATCGCTTTGCGGTGCAGGCAGGCTCATGAGCTTGCCCATGTCGTTGCCGCAGCAGTCGCAGATAACGCGGTCACCCATCAGCATGGTCCGCCCCTCCCCTTAGTTGGCTTTGGCTGGTTCCGGCTGAGCGCCGGTCGCAGGTTTGCCGGGTTGTTGGGTCGGCTGCTGAGTAGGCTTACTGGCCTGGGTGGCGTTGGTCTTCGCGGACTCCAGATGGAGGCAGAGATTGTTGCCCTTCTGTTTGCCAGCACGGGCGATCTCGAAATGGATGCGCACGGTTTCCAGCGGTTCGAAGTTGGCGCCGGAAGCAAACACCTCATCGGCCACTTCCAGGGGAACGTCCATGCTGACGATGGACAGACCGTTTTCGGTTTGGCCGTCCGGCTCATCACCGTAAAAGACCTTAACGATCTTTACTTCGGTGCCGTTCTGGCTGAATGCGAGCTTCTGAGTGCCGAGAAATGCAACTTCCATAGTTGAACGTGCCATGTTGTGTTACCTCAGTTAGTTACGCTTAGTGCGTGGGTTTGCCTTTTTGCGGGCCGAGAGAGCCCAGGCCGAGGAACTGTTAACGTTTCCCTCTCGCCAGGGTTTACGCGGCTTACAACGGGTTTGTGGTACTAGTTATACACGCTTGGAAAGGGTTTTTATCACCGGAAAACGAACTTCATAGTTGCCGTTAGTTTATGGAATACAGTGGGATAGTCTGGTGTTTAAACTTTCGTACTATTAATTTCATCGATAGTTGATTAACACCAAGGGCTTTGCCCTTGTCATCCCACTCTTGCCGCCGAGGGCTCGGGAGCGCGGGGCGGAGAAGCTGCCCCACACTCACGAGCGAAGGCTTTTCTGTTTGTGCAGGGTCAAGGGTGCGCTCCGCCCGTGCTTCCGTTTTTCCGAACGGTAAAGCGTGTTCGGACAAGCCGGGAGCGCGGCCCTGGACCTGTTCGGCCTCGGTGTTGGTTGTTTTTGCGGGAGCGATGTCGGGCTTGGCTCCGTCGCGGTGCTGGCTGATCTTCATCGCCAACCAGGGGAAGCCGAAGATCACCACCGCGAGCAATGCGATGGGCAGATAGACGCGCCAGAAGAAGTCAGCGTGTGGTTCTTGATTAGCCACGGCTCAGGCCTCCAGCTCGAACGGCTCGTGAATCGGCACGTAGGGCGTGGGTTTGCCCGTGTCGAGCACAACGCTCCAATACTTCGGCGGTCGGGCTGGTGGCGTGTGTTTCTCGCAGGTAGAGGCCGGTATCACCGCCCATTCCGAGGCGAGGACTGTCCAGACACCAGCGATCTTGCCCATCCTTATTGTGCGAATCGGGAGCACAGACGCGGGGCGGCATTGGGCGCAGGGTGTGGACCGGGAGCGAGCGGGCTTCGCCACTTCGCGACCGGACCAGCAGACAGAGCAGCCGCAGTCCGGTGCGTGTGGAGGCTTGCGGCCATACGTCATAGGTCATGCCCTCGCCGTTGGGAGCAGTAACGATGGTCATCATGACGCGCACCATTCGCGGCTGATCTGGAAGCGTTCGCGGGCACGTTCCTGGGCAAGCAGCGAGTCCAGCGGATCGTCAGCGACAATCAGCGAGACCACCGCATCTACGCAGCGATGGCAGTGAGTGCGGGACTGGCCTTTCTCCAGAACATTCCACTTCACGAGCTGGCTCTTGCCGTGCAGCGAGGCGATGCGCAGGGTGCAGGGGCGATTACTCATCGGCGTAATCCCCCTGGCAGAACACCGACTTGCCCCGCTCGATATCGCGGCGGATGCGGTGCAGGTTGATGACGCGGCGGCGACCAATCTTTACCGTCGGGAGGGTAAATGTTTCCACCCACCCGCGAACCACGTCTTCGGTGATCTGCTCGACGCCCATCATCTCGGCTAGCACGAGCTGCGTGCAGAACGGCGCTTCCCGGAAGCTCACGATCCGTTCGGCTTGGCCTTCGATGGTTAACCCCGCTACACCAGACTGTTCCATGTGTTTACCCCCTATAATCCGTGAACGCACTTAAGCAGGTGTGGAATATTTCAACTGCATGAGTGGAATAATACCATCGCTTTCCGCGTGTGGAATATTTCAACCGAGTCTTTTTTAAGATCTTTATGGAATCAACTCAAGACAGAGTTAGGCTTTTTCTATCTAAGCTTGGTCATCGAGAGGTCAGCGAGGCCACGGGGATAAAGGAAGAGCGCTGTAAAACGATCAGGTACGACAAGAGAGCGAATCTGAGGACAAGCGAACTGGATTTGATGGCAGATCGCTACCCCGAATACTCTCTCTGGCTAAGAACGGGGCGGATAGATCCCGCTCAGGGAGAAATCAGCCCGGACTACGACGAAGCCAACCGAAACTTGGCCAATCCAAACGCGGGATAGCGATCACACAGAAAGTAGCTAGGCGCTGGTATGCCCGAAGGATCGGAGGAGAGACGGAACATGGACGTTGAACGAGCTGTGCTGAAAGCAGGCGTGACCGTAGCTGCGATGTTTGCTATCTACCAAGGGATGCAAGGGATGCAAGAGTTTGCTAAGGCACGCTCAGAGAAAGCCCACCAAGAGGCCCAGGCGCAGCAAACGGAGCGGGAGAAGAAAGAACAAGCCGAAGGCTACATCGAATCCCTTCGTGTGAAGGAAGCTGAACGGCGACGCTCCGAAGCCTCTACTTTTGATCCTGGCGAGACCAGCCAAGACGCGCATAACCCAAACGCTGGATGGCGATCGCAAGAACGTAGCTAGGCGCTGGTACGCCCGAACGAATGGAGAAAACCAATGAAAGGGATTTTGCTAGCACTAGCACTCGTTGCAAGCCCCATCCTCGCTGAAAAATCCAACACCGTTGCAACCTCAGTTAGCGATGCAGAGCGCCCTGCAGCCGAAGCCTATGGCTAAAATTTAATAGACCAGTCAGCAAGCTCTTTGCCAACCGCTGAACAAGAACAAGAACAAGAACGAATTAACATTTAGATCAACACGGGGGATGTGTATATGGACACCACACAACTTGTAGCAGACAACCCACACAAACAACGCACAGTAGATGATATTGCTAGATTTCTAAAAACAAGAGTGGAGAAAAACCCGAATTACTGCCTCTTGCTAGGGGCAGGTTGCTCAGTAACATCTGGCATACCATCTGGCGGCGAACTAATCGACCAGTGGCGAAGAGAGATATTCTACGAGTATAGCGATCAAGGTAGCGAATACTCTACGGAAGAGGCAAAAAAACTCTTAAAAGAACGATTCTCACAATGGTATAGCGAGACTAACGAATATTCGTCTTTATTTGAGAAAAAATACGACCTTCCAAGTCAAAGAAGAAAATTTATAGAAGAGCTCGTCTCTGAAAAAATACCCTCTATCGGCTACGCCTACTTAGTCAACCTCGTAAAGAACAATTATTTAAATAGCATATTTACAACCAACTTTGACGACCTCCTCAATGAAGCTTTCTATCATTACTCAGACCGCAGACCGATGCTCTGCGCGCATGACTCTTCAGTAAACAGCATAAACTTATACTCTAGCAGACCAAAGATTATCAAGCTACACGGCGACTATTTGTTCGATGATATAAAGGGATCGCTCAGGGAGACTGAGTCACTTGAGCAAAACACCAAGAACAAATTAGTAGAAACGCTAAAAGGCCAAGGACTCATAGCTGTTGGTTACGCAGGATACGATAGATCTGTTATGGACGTAATAAGCTATCTCTTGCGATTAGATGACCACCTGACCAACGGAGTATATTGGTGCGTTAGACGTGGCGAAACCATATCAGAAGAAGTAAGAAAACTATTATGGCGAGACAAAGTTTACTATGTTCTGATTGACGGATTTGATGAGTTTTTCGCCGAACTAAACCTCAAACTAACCAAATGCTTATCTCTTGAGCAAGACCTCACAAACAATAAAACAAGCAAGATAATTGAGTCATACACATCAAACAAATTCCTACTTCAAAGCAATTCTGAAATAATAAGATCAGACGTAGAAAGACTTTCAAAACAAAAAGCAAAAAGCAACATATCAAGACTTATACAAGAGCTAACAGAAAAGGATCAGGTTTCAGAATTTGATGACGCTGAAATGGCTGCACTGATGACGATTGAAGCACTGATTATGGACAAAAACTATACTGGAGCAATCTCGCAGTGCCAAGATGAACTCAACAAGGCTCCTAAGAGAGAGCTTAGGAGATCCCTGACTGCACAGTTAGGCAAAGCCTATATTTTAGCCGATATGACTGACAAAGCTATCGAGTGCAACGAGCAACTTAAAACGTATGAGCCAAACGACCCAAGACCATATCTAGCCATTGCATCAATAGAAAACAATAGCGACAAAAAGATAAAAATCATAGACGAAGCTATAGAAGTTTCACCGTATGAATACATAGCATATGACAAAAAAGCTAGTCTGCTGATTGAGAGAGCGAGACACCTACCAAGCTCTCAAAAGGTTATTACGCAAGCGTTAGCAAGAGAAGCTTTAACAACAAGCATCAACCTTAACCCATCTCACATTAACCACAGTTGGGGCAGGCTTTACGATCTCGAGTATGCGACAGAACGCCCAAACTCCGAACAAAAACAAATCTTACTAGATATAATAACTGCGCTTGATAAGCAAGGCCCTTTTAACTCAAGGAGCATTTCATTAAAAGCGCACTTCTACGGCAATTTCTCCGACAAGGAACAACAAGCTGCTTTTTTTGAAGCCCTGCAGAATCACCAAACAAAAGTCAAACAGAAAGACTTGATAAACTTTAAAGAAAAACTAATTAAAGCAGCCTACAAGCTCGACCTGAGCAATGAATCAAAAGAATTAATTGATGACTTATTAAGCACTGCAGATGAAAACAAAGACAGCGAAGCCATCATTACAGCTGGGGTAACATTAGCACAGCAGTTCGGTGAATTTTCCCGGGCCGCAAAAATACTATCTGGCGCCAGAAATATTGCTGATGACTATGAGGCGTCGAGAGTACTAATGACATGTCAAGCACTAACAAAGGACAAGCTGGGCGCTTTAGCTACACTTGAAACGATAAAACAAAACTTTAATCTCGTTGCATATCTTACTGCATCGGCAGATATACATGACGACTTATCTATGCCCGGCAAGGCGGTAGAAGCCACCAAAAAACTTCTAGAAATAACTAAAGATAAGGATAGATACACAAGTGTTCACGCATACGCACTTATAAAAAATAGCGAATTCGAAGTTGCAAAAAAGATTTTGAGCGAATATCTAAATGAAAATAAATTCGACAGAAGCTTGTCAAGTGAGATTGTCAATTTCGAGATTTGCAGAAGATCTAATGGCGGCAAGTGCGACAAAGTCCGTCTCGCTGAACTATTAAAACATGCGTCTTCCGACTTGGAGAAAGCGGCTATAAACTCTCTGCTCGACGAGAATCAAAAAGCAATTGCGCAGCTTAAAACGGCCATAGAGAAAGACAAGACAGATCTAGCATCGGTGCTGAAGTGGCCTGCTTTTGACAATTTAAGACCAGAAAAAGACTTCATACAGCTCATTGATCCTCTATTAAAAAAATGCAACACAGAACCAGAGGTCGGGAAAATATCTAACCTGCGTGCAGTGGGATGAATCCCATATCTTGGTGACTACTTCGATGGTTCTTTCTGAAAAACTCAGGGATAGTGAGGATCGGGGCCGCTGAAAGCCAAGGTTTATGGGGTTTTCTGGTCTTGCGAGGCGCTACGCAAGTGATTCATAATGCTGGGGTCCGGGGTTCAAGTCCCTGCGTAGCCACCAAATTCAAGAAAGGGTTCAGCGAAAGCTGGACCCTTTTTTTGTGCCTGCCGTTTAGCCAGCCGCATCGAGAGCGCACCATGAGAGACGACTTCGACAACATCCGCGCCGAGCGCGAAACGCCCTATCGCACCGTTGCCTCCCATCCCAACCAGCATGCCGTTCTCTGGAAACAGATCGCAATCGGCATCGTGGTTGGGCATCTGTCGTTGGGGTTGATCGGTGCTGTGGTCTGGATGGTGGCGGCGCAGCTGCTTATTGCGGATGTGCACATCGTTGCGCCGTGGGCAGCACAGCCTCAGGGATGAATGGGATTGCTTTGACTGAAACAGGCTGTCCCTAGCAAATGAAACTGAAATCTATCCCTTCCTCATTGCCGGCCGCAGCGCATGTCGCGGAGCAGGCATTCCATGACCCTGCCTGCGCCAGAGATCAAACGTGCAACGCAGGCCGCTCTCCCGGATATGCCACTCGGCACCCACATCGCCGAGCAACGTCTCGGTCGTCGCATCCGGCAGACAGCGTAGCTGAAGTAATAGCTGCCGTGCGGAGCTTTGCTGCTGCAAGATCCGGAGTGCGACCAATACCATGAGCATCTACTTCAGTGCCTCCGATTTCATCTCGCTCCGTTCATGGAACTGCACCACCAGCACGCCGCTTAGCAACCAGTCCGCGGGCAGATGGCCTTACAAGAAATGAGCGGTTTCAGAGTCATACAAAAACATAGTCGGCAGCGTTACCGCACATTACAAACGCTGCCGCCGCCGACATCAGCCCTTAGATATCCAGGCAGATCTTGCCGAAGTGCTGGTTGGTTTCCTGGTAGCGGAACGCCTCGACGATATCGTCCACTGCGAAATGCTTGTCGATGACCGGGCGTATGCCATTGGCATTGATGGCGCGGACCATCTCCTGCTGCTGTGTACGGCTGCCGACCAGTACGCCCTGCAGACGCAACTGGCGCACCAGCGCCGGCACCAGCGGCAGCTCGCCGGCAACACCGGTGAGAATACCGATAACCGAGATGTGCCCGCCGATGCGCGCGGCCACCATGGACTGCTCCAGCGTTGCCGGGCCGCCCACTTCGATCACATGGTCGACGCCACGGCCGTCGGTGAGCTGACGCACCGTCTCGCCCCAGGCCGGCGTGCTGCGATAGTTGATCAGATGATCGGCTCCCATCTCGCGCAGGCGCTCAAGCTTCGCATCGCTGGACGAGGTGGCAATGACCGTGGCACCTGCCATCTTGGCAAATTGCAGAGCGAAGATGGAAACGCCGCCGGTGCCCTGGATCAGCACACTGTCGCCGGGCTTCAGCTTGCCGTCAGCCATTAGCGCACGCCAGGCGGTGAGACCGGCGGTGGTCAGGGTCGCCGCCTCGGCATGGCTGTAGCCCTTGGGTGCACGGGTGAACGAGGTGGCACGAGCGGTGACCATCTCACGGGCATAGCCATTGATGCCATCGCCAGGCACCGTGGCGAAGCCTTCGATCAGCGGTTCACCGGCCAACCAGTCGGGGAAGAAGGTGCTAACCACCGCATCACCAACTACGAATTCACTCACGCCCGTACCCACCGCGACTACCTCACCAGCACCATCGGCCATGGGTATGCGCGGTTCGCTCGGTCCCCACATCCCGCTCACGACCGCGAAATCGTGATAGTTGAGTGAGTTGGCGCGCAGCCGCACGGTGATTTCACCGGCCCCTGGCGTGGCCGCCTCGCTAGTGCCGACGACGACCCGGTCGTAGCCGCCACCGGGCTGTACGAATATCGCTTTATGGCTCATGGATCGCTCCTTTGCTAACGGGATGACTTAAATGATAATCGCCGGCACCGGCACCGTTCGGCCCGCCGAAGTCTGCTGCCTATCGCTGCACGAGCATCGATTGAATTCGCGACAGCATAGCCAATGCGCCATCGGCGATGCGGGCGCAGACCAACCTCGTGCCACATCTTCGAAAGCGCGTTCGCCACTAATCCATGGCACGCCCAAGCCCGCCATGCTGCTTCTCGTATGCGCTTCGCGTGAACAGTCCCGACGCACAACGGGCCAGTTACAATGTCAGACCGCTCTTCTGGTTGCAGGATGAAAAACACGACACTTCCCCCACCAACAGTGGCAGGAATGATCAGCCTTATGACAAAGCCTGCTGCGCGACGGCGACCGATGCGAACAGCTGCCTGACCTAATGCTCCCCAGCCGCAAACGCCGTCGCGACAGCCCGGCAGCGAGTAGCCCCCCAACGCCGTTCACACCGGCGCTTCGATACCCAGCACGCGCATGCGCCGGTACACCGTCGGCCGCGACACGCCAAGCTCCCGTGCCACCGCGCTGATGTTCCAGCGGTGTCGACGCAGCTGGTCGCGCAGTGCCGACGCCGACTCAGGTTCGGAGGGGGCTGCCGACTGACGGCAGCGCGCCAGGATCGGTGGCAGGCATTCGTCCGGCAGGTCCTGCACCGTAATTTCATCATCCTCACAGGTCGCCAGCGCATACTGCAGCACGTTGCGCAGCTCGCGGATGTTGCCCGGCCAGGGATAAGCCAGCAGCGCACTCATGGCATCGCCGCGCAGGTGCGGGTTACCCGGGCGGCCCTCGGCGAGTTCGGCGAACACTCGCTCGATGAGGAAGCCCTTGTCGGCGCGTTCGCGCAGCGGTGGCAGTTTCAACGCCGCGCCGTTCAGGCGGTAGAACAGGTCCTCGCGAAACGCCCCACTTTCAACCATCTGCCGCAGGTCGCGGTGGCTGGCGGCAACCACGCGGATATCCACCTTCACCGGTTTCTCGGCACCCAGTGGCATCACTTCCTGTTCGGCCAGCACCCGCAACAGCCGGGTCTGCAAGTGCAGCGGCATGTCGCCAATTTCGTCGAGGAACAGCGTGCCGCCGTCGGCCTGCTGGATCAGCCCGCGCATGCCCTTGCTACGGGCACCGGTAAAGGTGCCCGGGGCATAACCGAACAGTTCGCTTTCGATCAGCGATTCGGGCATCGCGCCGCAGTTGATCGCCACGAAAGGTTTGCTGCGCCGGCAACCGCTTTCGTGCAGCGCCTTGGCCAAACGTTCCTTGCCGGTGCCGGTCTCGCCATTGAGCAGCACGTTCAGCGGCTCGCTGCATAGACGTTTGGCGCGGGCTAGCATCTTGCGCATCACAGGGTCATCGTCGGCCAGGGCATCGAGCGCGGCATGCCCACCGGGCACGCTGCGTTCGGCCGGCACCGGTATCGGGCGACGCGGCTCCATCAACGCGGCGAAGAACAGCTGGTGGCGGTGGGTGCGAAAGGCGCGGACCTGGTCGTGACTGGCGTAGGGGATGCTCAGCACGTCGCTCAACTCGCAATCGAACAGCTGATCGATGCGCGCCTGCGCCAGGGTGCCGAAGGGGCCCGGCATCATCAGCCCGTGCTCGGCCAGCAGACCGCGGGCGGCGGTGTTGCCGGCGAGCAACTCGCCATCGTCACCCAGCGCCAGCAGGTAGCGCCGGTTGATCAGGACAAATTCGCGGGAACCGTCGAAACAGAGAATCGGCCGCTCGCGGTAAACGCGCATGAAGTAGGCGTCCTCGATCATCCGTGCGTACTGCTTGACCAGCTGCAGGGCAAAGGTCTGGGAATCCTTCGTCGGAGGCGAACGCAGCGCAGAGATATCCAGCACGGCTAGCAACTGCCCGTGCGGGTTGAACATGGGCACGGCGGTACAGGTGAGGTTGGTGTGCCAGACGCTGAAATGATCCTGCTGGTGACAGGTCAGCGCCTGCTGTTCCTTGATGCAGGTACCGACTGCACAGGTGCCGGCGTGGTCTTCGCCCCAGTCCGAACCAAGGAACAGGCCGGTCTTGCGATGCGCCTTTTCATCGGCCGGGTCGCCGAGAAACTGGACGGCGATGCCGCGGTTGTCGGTTAGGAGGATGACGTAACCCAGCTCGGCGATCTGCCGGTAAAGCTGCTCGACCCCGGCGCGGGCAACGTTGATCAGCTCGTCGGCCTGATCCTGATGTTCGCGCAGCACCTGCCGCGGCACGAAACGGGCCTCAGCCGGGTGCGCCGGGTCCAGGCCATAGTCATGCACGCAGCGACGCCATGATCGCGCGATGATCGGGTCGCGATCACCGGGCAGATGCGGTGCATTGGCCAACGACAGCACTGCATCAACATGATTGACAGGACCGGATAGCAGGTTCATGCCTCCTCCTTGAAGCGCTCGCGCCAGACCTGACGCGGGCGACTCCAGCGATATATTTTATTGTTGTGCGATAAGCAGAGGATAAACCATTGAGCCGAACAGACCATCCTGAACTTTAGAAGCACTTTATCTATTCATGTTATTTGCCGCTGCACTGTAAACCGCTTTACAGCGTTTTACAGGTGTAACGCCTGAATTGCTTTACACATTGAAAGCTGAGACGCCACTAAATTATTGAAAACACCTAAGAATCAGCACCTTAAGTTAATTAAATGTTTTTAACTAAAGTTGGCATGGCACCTGCTCTTACTGTTTTGCGGAACACACTCTTCGCATAACAAGATCGCCAGCATTCCGAGCACAACGGAACGGCCGGTAATAATCAGGAGCTATGTCATGCACGATTCAGCTCGCCCGCACGGCACGCTAAACCGGCGACGTTTTCTTTCCATTTCCGGCCAGTCCTTGCTGGCATTCAGCCTGTCGCAACTGATTCCGGTGAACCTGCTCGCCGAGGAACGCCTGCCAGACCTGCCCGATGGCCTGCTGCGCATGGGCCGCGATGTATTTCCCCACGCGTTCATCAGCGACCACCACTACGTGCTGCCCTTGCTCAGCCTGATGGACGAGCAGCCCGCGCTGGTCGCTCGCGGCCTGGAAGACCTGCAACAGCAGGCGCGCAAGGCCCACGAGTCTCCATTTGAACAGCTCGACGAGGCCGAGCGCGTGGCGCTGCTGACCGACATCGAGAACACCTCCTTCTTCAAGGCCGTGCGCAGCAGCCTGATGTTCGGCCTGTATGACAACAAGGCGCTGTTTCCGCTGTTCGGCTACGAGGGTTCGTCCTGGGAGTACGGCGGTTACGTCAACCGTGGCTTCAACGACCTGAACTGGCTCTGAACGCCCCGTGCACACGGGACAACAACAAGAACAAGATGAGGAACACCCCATGGCAACTTTTGCCCAGGACGACGATGGCGTCGTGGTGATCATCGGCTCCGGTGCCGGCGGCGGGACGCTCGCCAACGCGCTGGCTAAACAGAAGATTCGCAGCGTGGTACTCGAAGCTGGCAAGCGTTTCAGCCTTGACGATATCGAGAACGACGAGTGGGCGATGTTCAAGAAAATCTCCTGGCTCGACAAACGCCAGGCCGCCGGCGGCTGGCACCTCGCCGAGAACAATCCAACCTTGCCCGCGTGGATCGTCAAGGCGG
Source organism: Pseudomonas sp. 9Ag (assembly GCF_902506445.1). Taxonomy (NCBI): domain Bacteria; kingdom Pseudomonadati; phylum Pseudomonadota; class Gammaproteobacteria; order Pseudomonadales; family Pseudomonadaceae; genus Pseudomonas; species Pseudomonas sp. 9Ag. Next base: position 816,078 of record NZ_LR733836.1, on the reverse strand, counting down.
TCGGCGGCAGCACGGTGCACTGGGCCGGCATCGCTCTGCGCTTTCGCGACTTCGAATTCAAGATGCAGAGCATCAACGGCGACATCGCCGGCGCCAACCTGCTCGACTGGCCGGTGACGCTGGACGAGATGGCGCCCTGGTACGAGAAGGCCGAGAAGCACATGGGCGTGACCGGGCCGAGCACCGGCATGGGCTATCACCCCTGGCACAACTCCTTCAAGGTGCTGGCCACCGGCGCCAAGCGGGTCGGCTACAAGGAGATCCTCTCCGGGCCGATGGCAATCAACACTGAGCCCTACGACGATCGCGCCGCCTGCCAGCAGCTCGGTTTCTGCATGCAGGGCTGCAAGATGGGCGCGAAGTGGTCGACGCTCTACACCGACATCCCCCGCGCCGAAGCCAGCGGCTACTGCGAGGTGCGGCCGCAATCGATGGTGCTGCGCATCGAACATGACGCCAAGGGCCGCGCCAATGCCGTGGTCTACGCCGATGCCAGCGGCACCATCCAGCGGCAGAGGGCCCGCGTGGTCTGCGTGGCAGGCAACTCCATCGAGTCGCCGCGGCTGTTGCTCAACTCCGCCTCGGCGATGTTCCCCGACGGGCTGGCCAACTCCTCCGGCCAGGTCGGCAGGAACTACATGACCCACACCACCGCCGGCATCTTCGCGGTGATGCCCAAGCCGGTGAACATGCACCGCGGCACCACCTGCGCCGGGGTCATTTCCGACGAGTCCTACAACGATCCGTCGCGCGGTTTCGTCGGCGGTTACCGCCTGGAAATCCTTGCTCTCGGCCTGCCCTTCCTCTCCGCCTTCCTTGACCCCACGCCCCAGGGTTGGGGCCGCCAGTTCACTTCGCGGATGGAGAAGTACAACCACATGTCCGGGGTCTGGCTGTGCGGTGAGGATCTGCCGCTGGAGAGCAACCGCATCACCCTGCACGCCACCGAGAAGGACCAGTACGGCCTGCCGATCCCGGTGGTTACCAAGAGCGATCACCCGATGGACGCCGCCATGCGCAAGCACGGCGTCGCCGCTACCGCCAAGTGCTACGAGGCCGCCGGCGCCACCGACATCATCGAGCTGCCGCCCTACCCGGCCAGCCACAACATGGGCACCAACCGCATGAGCGCCAAGGCGCGTGACGGCGTGGTGAACAAGTGGGGCCAGAGCCATGACATCCCCAACCTGTTCGTCTCCGATGGTAGCCAGTTCACCACCAGCGGTGGCCAAAACCCCACCCTCACCATCGTCGCGCTGGCCTTGCGCCAGGCCGAACAGATCGGCCGTCTGCTCAACGAACGCGCGATCTGACCCGCCACTACAAGGGAGTCCACCCATGACCCAGCCCAACAACTCGCAGCGCCTGTGGATGTATGAGCAGATGCTGACCAGCCGCTACATGGAGGAATCCATCGAGCGCATCTACATGGAAGGCAAGACGCCGGTGTTCAACATGGCCAAGGGGCCGATCCCCGGCGAGATGCACCTTTCCAACGGCCAGGAGCCCTGTGCGGTGGGCGTCTGCGCGCACCTCAAGCCAGCGGACATCGTCACCGCCACCCACCGCCCGCACCACATCGCCGTGGCCAAGGGCGTGGACCTCAACGAGATGATGGCCGAGATCTTCGGCAAGGCCACCGGCCTCTCCGGCGGCCGCGGCGGGCACATGCACTTGTTCGATGGCCGGGTGAATTTCTCCTGCTCCGGGATCATCGCCGAAGGCATGGGCCCTGCGGTCGGCGCGGCGCTGTCGCGGCAGATGCAGGGCAAGCCCGGCGTGGCCGTGTCCTTTATCGGCGAGGGCGCGGCCAACCAAGGCGCCTTCCACGAAACGCTGAACCTCGCCGCGCTGTGGAAGCTGCCGGTGGTGTTCGTCATCGAGGACAACGCCTGGGGCATCTCGGTAGCCAAGGCCAGCGCCACCTGCATCAAGCAGCACCACGTGCGCGCCGCGGCCTACGGCATGCCCGGTGTGTTCGTCGAGAACAATGACCCGGACGGCGTGTTCCGCGCCGCGGGTGAAGCCATCGAGCGCGCCCGTGCCGGAGGCGGCCCGACCCTGATCGAGATCGAGACCTATCGCCTGGCCGGCCACTTCATGGGCGACGGCGAAACCTACCGCCCCGAAGGCGAGAAGGACGGCCTGATGAAAAAAGACCCGATCCCCGGCTACCGCCAGCGCCTGATCGACGAGGGCGTGATGAGCGAAGCGCAGGCCGAAGACATCGCCGCACGCGCCCGCGGACGCATCGACGAGGCCGTGCAGTTCGCCCGCGAAAGCCCCTACCCGCGCCCGGAAGAGGCGCTAGAGAAGGTGTTCGTGTAGCGCAGGTCAATCCCGAAGACCGCAGAAGCGAGCCTGCTCGCGAAACGCGGACACAGCAGAGCAACAGGAGGAACACCACCATGAATAGCCAAGCCACCATGACCGCCGCCGTCTGGCACGGTCGCAAGGACATCCGCCTGGAGCAAGTCGCCCTGCCGGGTGCGCCACAACCGGGCTGGGTGCAGATCCGCGTGCACTGGTGCGGGATCTGCGGTTCCGACCTGCACGAATACCTCGCCGGCCCGGTGTTCATTCCGGTGGATGCGCCGCACCCGCTCACTGGCATCAAGGGTCAATGCATCCTCGGCCACGAGTTCTGCGGCGAGATCGTCGCCACCGGCGAAGGCGTCGAGGGTTACGCGCCAGGCGACAAGGTCGCCGCCGACGCTTGCCAACACTGCGGCCAATGCCGCTTCTGCAAGACCGGCCAGTACAACCTCTGCGAACAGCTGGCCTTCACCGGCTTGATGAACAACGGGGCCTTCGCCGAACTGGTCAATGTGCCGGCCGAGCTGCTCTACCGCCTGCCGGAGGGATTCCCAATGGAAGCCGGCGCGCTGATCGAGCCACTGGCGGTGGGTATGCACGCGGTGAAGAAGGCTGGCAGCCTGCTTGGCGAAACCGTGGTGGTGGTCGGCGCCGGCACCATCGGCCTGTGCACCATCATGTGCGCCAAGGCCGCCGGTGCCGGCCAGGTGATTGCCCTGGAAATGTCCGCCGCGCGCAAGGCCAAGGCCCTTGAAGTGGGTGCCAACCAGGTCATCGACCCCAGCGAGTGTGACGCCATCGCCGAAATCAAGGCGCTCACCGGCGGCTACGGCGCCGGCGTCTCCTTCGAATGCATCGGCCACAAATCCACCGCCAAGCTCGCCATCGACGTGATTCGCAAGGCCGGTCGCTGCGTGATGGTCGGCATCTTCGAAGAACCCTCGGAATTCAACTTCTTCGAGATCGTCGCTACCGAGAAACAGGTGATCGGCTCGCTCGCCTACGCCGGCGAATTCGCCGATGTCATCGCGCTGATCACCGACGGCCGCATTGATGTCACCCCGCTGATCACCGGTCGCATCGGCCTGGACGACATCCTCGAGCAGGGCTTCGAGGAGCTGGCCAACCACAAGGACCGCAACGTCAAGATCATCGTCAGTCCCAGCGCGCTGGCCGGCTGAACAGGAGAGACTCATGACCACTGCAACAACCGATAAAAAACTCACCGTTGCCCGCGCCATGGCCACCGCCGTGGCGCAGGAGATGCGCCTGGACCCGACCGTATTCGTGATGGGCGAGGACATCGGCCAGCTCGGCGGTGTGTTCGGCAACACCCGCGGGCTCTACGAGGAATTCGGCAAGACACGCATCCGCGACACGCCGATTTCCGAAACCGCCTTTATAGGTGCCGCCGTCGGCGCTGCCTCGGACGGCATGCGGCCGATCGTCGAGCTGATGTTCGTCGACTTCTTCGGCGTCTGCATGGACGCCATCTACAACCTGATGGCCAAAAACACCTACTTCTCCGGCGGCAAGGTGCCGGTGCCGATGGTGCTGATGGCCTCCACCGGCGCCGGCTACTCGGACGCCGCCCAGCACTCGCAATGCCTCTACGGCACCTTCGCCCACCTGCCGGGCATGAAGGTGGTGGTGCCGAGCAACGCCTACGACGCCAAGGGCCTGATGACCGCGGCGATCCGCGACGACAACCCGGTGGTCTACCTCTTCCACAAGTCGCTGCAGGGCATGGGCTGGCTGGGCACCGAGAAAGGCGCCACCGTGCCGGTGCCGGAAGAGCCCTATATCGTCGAGATCGGCAAGGCCAATACCGTGCGCGAAGGCCGCGACGTCAGCCTGGTCAGTCTCGGCGCCGGTGTACACCACGCCCTGCGCGCGGCTGCGCAGCTGGAGAAGGACGGCGTCAGCGCCGAGGTTATCGACCTGCGTAGCCTGGTGCCGCTGGACCGTGAGCACGTCATCGCCTCGGTGAAGAAAACCGGCCGACTGATCGTGATCGACGAGGACTACCACAGCTTCGGCGTCAGCGGCGAAATCATCGCCAGCGTGGTCGAGCACGACATCGGCATGCTCAAGGCGCGCCCGCAGCGCGTGGCCTTCCCCGACATCCCCATCCCCTTCACCCCGGTCATGGAGCAATGGGCGCTGCCCAACGCGGACAAGATCGTGGCCGCCTATCACGCCATGCATAAGGAATGACAATTATGACTACCCCCATTGTGATTGCAGACGACCTCTGGGAAGGCGACGCCGAAGCGGTGATCACCTCCTGGCTGGTCAGCGATGGTGCCGAAGTGGCCGCCGGTGACCTGGTCGCCGAGGTCATGTCGGAAAAGGCCCAGTTCGAGATCGAGGCACCGGCCGCCGGCGTACTGAAAATCATCGAAGAAGAAGACGCGGTGATCGCCAAGGGCGCGGTCATCGGCCAGGTGCAATAGCCATGACTCAACTGGAGAATCTGCCCGAGCGCGCACCTGAACGGGTGCCGCTCAAGGGCATGCGTAAGATGATTGCGGCGAAGATGCACGAAAGCCTGCAGACCACCGCGCAACTGACCCACCACAGCGAGTGTCGGCTAGATGCGCTCAAAGCCCGTCGCGCCGAGCTGAAGGCCGCGGGCAGCGCGGTGTCCGTGCAGGACCTGTTGCTGCTCAAGGTAATCGAGACGCTGCAGGCCCATCCCGGGCTCAATGCCACGCTGGAGGACGACGTGATCCACCAGCACGTGGCGGTGCATCTGGGCCTCGCCATCCCGCTGCCGGGCGACCTGCTGGTCGCCCCGGCGCTGTTCGACGCCGAACAGCTGGACGGCGAAAGCCTGTGCCTGGCGCGCAAGGCGCTGGTAGACAAGGCCCTGGCCGGCAAGCTGTCGGTCAAGGAGCTGACCGGCGCCACCTTTACCGTCTCCAACCTGGGGCTGTCACGGGTGCACCACTTCACGCCGATCCTCAATCCACCGCAAGTGGCGATCCTGGGTGTCGGCGGCATTCAGCGGCGGTTGGAACTCGGGCCCAGCGGCGAACTGGTGGAAGTCGAGTGGATGGGCCTGTCCCTGACCTTCGATCACCGCGCCGTCAATGGCTCGCCCGCCGCAGCGTTTCTCGATGATCTGTGCCGGCGTATCGAGGAGTATGCGGCATGAACGGCATCGCCCGGTTCAGCGTGGGTGCCGGCCTGAATGCCGAGCGGGCCTTGCTGCAGCGCGTCTGTGACGGCCTGTTCGACTGCCAGCTGCTGCTCTGGCGGCCGACCGGTCAGGCGCTGGTGATGCCCGGCAGTTTCGAGCGCCGGCCCGGTTTCGCCCTGGCCAGCCAGCGCTGCGCGGCGCAGGGCTGGCCGATCCTGCTGCGCGACACGGGCGGCGAGCCGGTGCCGCAATCCTCTGCCGTGCTCAACATTGCCCTGGCCTGTGCGCTGCCTAGCGGCGACGAGCCCGGCAACCGCATCGACATCGCCTACCAGCGGCTGCTCGAGCCCCTGGCGCTGTGGCTGGCGGAGAACGGCCTCAAGGCCGGTGTGGGCGCGGTGCCGGGTGCATTCTGCGACGGCCGCTTCAACCTCACGCTGGAGGGCCGCAAGCTGGCCGGCACCGCCCAACGCTGGCGGCGCAGCCGCGATGGACGCCCGGTGGTGCTGGCGCACGCCGCGCTGCTGATCGAGGACTGGCGCGAACCCATGGCTGACGTGGTGAACCGCTTCTACCACGCCTGCGCCAGCGACCTGCGCTGCCAGGCCGAAAGCCATCTGGCGCTCGCCGAGCGACTGGCCGATGCCTGGGCCACCGCCACATCCCTGCCCGAGTGCTACCAGCGCGTACTCGCCTGGCAGGGCCTGGAACTCGGCGCCCGCGCCAGCACTTATCCGCCCGAAGGCCTCGCCGCCGGACGGCACTCCCCCTTGCTTTGAATAAAAACAACACGGCAGGCCATCCGGGCCGGCCATGCATCGGAGGAACACCATGAGCCACCCCACCCCTTACCCGCTCCAACGCAGCAACACCCTGCTAGGACGATGTACTGCGACTCTCTGCGGAGCGTTACCGCAGCGACGCTACCGTCATTAGCGCTGGCAACCCAAACGCAACCAAACCGGATTTCTAGTTATAGAAGTTTAAATAACTAATCCAAAAGCAGTGATATACGCACATCCATGTTGCTAGCCATTACAGCGCGCAGCAGTGGAAGCCGCTTCGCCAATAAAACAAATATCAGAAGAGCTTTAGCAGCGGACGCTCGTTTAAGGAATGCCTGAAACGAGAAACAACCCCATACAAGGAAATAACAAAAATGATATTCAAACTGTCGAGTTTAAGGGTACAGATAATCATGGCGGCCTCGCTTCTTGCGGTCACGCCACTGCACGCATCAGACAGAGTCATTACCGACAAGGAACTGTCTGACGAATCGAACACCACTGATTGGCTGGCTTACGGGCGAACACACTCAGAACAGCGATTCAGCCCCCTCAAAGACATCAACGTAAACAACGTCAGCGGGCTCAAGCCTGAATGGTACGCGCCGCTGCCGGATCGCTCCGATATTGTAGGAACACCTTTGGTCGTCGATGGGGTCATGTACTACGTTGGCGAAATGAACAGAACACGTGCGTTCGATGCACGCACGGGCAAGATGCTTTGGGAATACGATCCGCAAGTTTCCAAAGAGATCATCGACAACAACATGAAGAAAGTCTTCTGGAAGCATAACCGCGGCCTTTCAACCTACGGTGACAAACTATTCATAGCCACTTGGGACGGCCGTCTGATTGCGATCAACAGAAAAGACGGCAAGGAAGTCTGGCAGACCCGAACCTTCGATCACGACCAGCCGTTGAATATCACAGGCCATCCCAAGGCCTTCGACGGCAAAGTATTTGTAGGCAATGGTGGAACAGAACTTGGCCCGATGCGTGGTTATGTGACCGCCTATGATGCCGAAACGGGCAAACAGGTCTGGCGTTTTCATATCGTGCCTGGCAACCCTGCCGATGGATTCGAGGATGCTGCTCAGGAGATGGCTGCCAAGACCTGGACTGGCCGGTGGTGGGAAAACGGCGGGGGCGGAAATGCCTGGCATGGCTGGACTTACGACGAGAAATACAACCAGCTCATCTTCGGTACAGGTAACGGTGGGCCATGGAATATCAAGGTGCGTAGTCCAGAGGGTGGCGATAACTTGTTCCTGTGCTCTCTCGTGGCTGTAGATGCGGATACAGGCGAATACAAATGGCATGTTCAGACTGCACCCGGTGACACCTGGGACTACAACTCAAACATGGACATCGTGCTGGCCGATCTGAAGATCGATGGCAAGGATGTTGATGCTCTATTGCATGCGCCGAAGAACGGCTTTTTCTATACGATTGACCGCTCGAACGGTAAGGTCCTGTCCGCTGAAAAGTTCGTAGACGCTAACTGGTCTACCAAGTATGACTTGAAAGAACAGCGCCATATTGTTGCGGAAGACGCCAGGTATCCCGATGGCGAGAAGAATATCTATCCGTCGGCATTCGGCGCTCACTCGTGGCATGCAATGTCCTATAACCCCGAGTTGAATCTTGCCTTTATCCCCACCAACCATCTGGGCAACACCTTCAAGGACGACGGCAAGAACACGAAGCCTGGCCACAAGATGGCGAACCACAAACTTTACCTGGGGCTGACCGGTTGGGAACTGACCAAGGACCCACACGAGTCACGCGGTTCCCTACAGGCCTGGGACCCGGTTAACAACAAGCGTGTGTGGCAAGTAAATCAGAAGAGCCCATGGGGTGGCGGAACCTTGACCACAGCCGGCAACCTGGTTTTCCAGGGCCAGCCTGATGGAATGCTCAAAGCCTACGATGCCCGCACTGGTGATGAACTTTGGTCCTATGACGTAGGCCTCGGTATCTCTGCGCCACCGATTACTTACAAGCTGGATGGCAAGCAGATGGTTTCCCTGCTCGTGGGTCCTGGTGGTGCACTGGCCTCCAACTTCGGCGGCTCCGGTGAACTGGGATTTGAAAGCCACGGCTGGAAATATGGTGTGCATGAACGCCGCATCATGACCTTTTCGCTAGATGGAAAAGCGGTTGTTCCTGAACAGCCTGCACCGCAACTTGCCAAGCCAATTATTGACGAGAAGTTCGAGGTCGACGCCAAAAAGGCCGAGGCAGGCGCGGGTGTCTTTGCGGAAAACCTCTGTGTTGGCTGTCACGGCGCCGGAGCTGTAGCGGGTATGAAAGCACCCGATCTGCGGGAGTCGCCGATATTGCTCAAAGGCAGTGAGAAAGCGTTCGAGAGTGTTGTGCGCGGTGGGGCGTTACTTGCCAACGGCATGCCCAAATTCCCGGACCTGACGGATGCAGAGCTGGAGAGCATTCGCCATTTCGTTCGTCGGCAAGCGCGCGATGGTGTGAAGTCTGGCGGAGGACATTAAGCCGGCCACGTCCAATCGCCAACTAAGCACTTGAACCAATAACGCCTACATAGCCAGGCGTTACCACTGAGCAGAAACGCACGCGAATACCGTGAATGCCCACACGCATTGCGGCTAACGGTATTCGCTGCACCCGCACAGTTACATCCGAAGGATCAGAACAATGACAACAAGCCTGCGCTTCGGCAGCGGCGTTCTCGCCGCCTGCCTGTTCACTTCTGCCCACGCGGCCGAGTATTCACCCGATCAGTTCCTCTTCGGCGACTGGAACGGCAGTCGCACCCGTCTGCATGAGGCCGGCGTCGACCTGCAGATCACCTACGTCAACGAACTGGCCTGGAACACCCAGGGCGGCGATGACCACACCGGCACCTACTCCGATCAGCTGATGTTCGATGCCGCGCTGGACCTGGAGAAACTGCTCGGCTGGTCCGGCGCTGGTTTCCGCTTCAGCGTAGTCAACCGCAACGGCGAGAACCTCAACGCCGAGGCCGATCTCGGCGTCCTGCTGCAACCCCAGGAAATCCACGGCTACGGCAGCGTCACCCGGCTGGTGCAGTTCTATTACCAGCAGGCGCTGCTGGACGACCGCCTGCTGATAAAGCTCGGCCGCCTGCCCATGAGCGGCGAGATATTCCCCTTCGCCTGCCCGTTTCAGAACCTCGGCTTCTGCGGCACGGTGCCCGGTTATGTCACGCCGAACTGGTTCACCTGGCCGATCAGCCAGTGGGGCGCCACCGCGCGTTACCAGCTGGACCAAGAGTGGTCGCTGCAGACGGCGCTTTATCAGGTCAACCCGCGTTTCACCGAGCGCGAGCAGGGCCTGAATTTCGGCAGCCCGTCGGGCACCACCGGCTACCACGCGGTTGCCGAGCTGGGCTGGACACCGACCTTCGCCGGCCAACCCGGCGCCTACCGTCTGGGCCTCTGGCGCAATACCGGCGATTTCGAGGACATCTACCGTGACGCTGCCGGCCGGCCGATGGCGCTTTCCGGCGCGCCAGCCGCCGAACACGACAAGGCCACCGGCGGCTATCTGATGGCCGAACAGCAGCTCTGGCAGAGCAGCGCGGTGGCCGAGCGACGCTTGAAGCTGTTCGCCAACTTCATCCAGTCCGACCCGGACGTGACCTATATCGAGCGCATCTGGCAGGTTGGCGGCATCCTCTCTGCCCCCTTCGCCTCGCGCCCGAATGACGAGCTCGGCCTGGGCCTCGGCCGCCTGGAAATCAACGACGACGCCCGCAAGCACCTGCGCGAACAGGGCGAGCCGGTGCCGAACGTGGAATACCCCACGGAACTCTACTACCGCGTCGCCCTGACGCCCGCGCTCTCGCTGACGCCGAACGTCCAATACTTCCACCAGCCCGGCGGCTTCGAAGAGGCGCAGGACGTGGTAGTCATGGGTCTGAAGACGGTGGTCAGCTTCTGAACCCATAGCGCGAACGGCGACCCGCGCTATCGGGTCGCCTGTGCAGTCAGCGCTGCTGCAGGGTCAGGGCTTGGGCAGATAGCCCGGCAACGCTTCCAATCGCTTCATCCAGTCCGCCACGTGGCTATACGGCGTGAGATCCACATCGCCCTCCGGTGCCAGCACCACATAGGGGTAAACCGCACAATCGGCGATGGTGGGCCGGTCGAGCGCCAGCCAGTCGTTGTGCTGCAGATGGTCGTCCAGTTGTTGGAGCACTTCCGGTGCCTTCGCCAGCGCCGCGGCCTTGTCCAGTGGATAACCGAACTTCTGCACCAGCCGCGCTGCATTCAGGCTCTGCTGGATCTCGTTGGCGGTGAAGGACAGCCATTGCACGATCTCCGCCTGCCCGCGGGGATTGTCCGGCCACCACGCCAGGCCGCCATAAGCGCCCGCGAGATAAACCAGAATGGCCTGCGAGTCGCGAACGACATGCCCGGCGTCATCCAGAATGGGTAATTGCCTCAGCGGGTTCAGTTCGGAAAGTGGCGGCCTCTTGTGTTCGCCATTGAGAAAATCGACGGCTATCAGCCCCAAATCGATGTTTGCCAGCGCTGCGAACAGCCGCACCTTGTAGCAATTGCCGGACGGACCCAGGTCGTACAGTTTCATTGCGCACCTCCTTCGATGAGCTGATTGAATTCAAGAACGTTGCCGTCGGGGTCGCGAATGAACAGCGCGATCCGTCGTGGACCGATTGGATGCGGCCCCTCGGTAATGACGATGCCTTGCTGGTCCAGCCAGCCTTGAAGAGCCTCCAGGTCATCGACGATAAAGGCCGGATGAGTCATACCGGGCCGCTTGACCGGCGCATCCAACAGCACGTTGTGCGAGTCATGAGCACGCGCGCCATTGAATATCAGGTTGATGCGCACGCCATCCGGGCTGAGCATTTCATTCGCCTCGAACAGCGGAAAGCTCGCGCTCTCGACGAAGCCCAGCGCCTGGTAGAAGGCCATCGCGCGCGGCCTGTCGCTGACACGAATGCCGATGTGGTCATAGGCGACAATGCGAGCGGGACTGGCTGACTGATTCATGTGCGAAACTCCAAAGACCTCACTCCCTGCAGTCTCAACCGGAAAGCGGTTTTCACCTATGCCGCCACCCTGACAACATCTATGCAGCAACCGCACTAATCGAAGGTAGCAATGGACAAGCTTAAGGCGATGGCCAATTTCGTGAGGATTGTCGACAACGGCAGTTTGAGCTCGGCGGCTGGGGCGACCGGGCAGTCGGTGGCATCAGTGGTGCGCTCGCTGGCTGGGCTGGAGCGCCAGCTCGGCGTGCGCCTGCTGAACCGCAGCACTCGACGCATGGCGCTTACTGACGAAGGCACGGAATATCTCGCCTGGAGCCGTCGCATGCTGGCGGACTTCGCCGACATGGAGCAGCGCCTGGAGGCCAGCGACGGTGCCGTTCGCGGCCTGCTGCGCATCACCGCGCCGATGGAGTTCGGTCAGCGTTATGTCGCACCGCTGGTGAACGAATTTCTCAAGGAACACGCAGAGATTCGAGTCGAGCTGAACCTGAGCGACCAGATCGTCCCGCTGCTCGACGAGCGCCTCGACCTCGCGCTGCGCATCGGCCACCTGCCCGACTCAGCCATGGTCGCCCGGCAAATCGGCAGCACCCGTCTGGTCACCTGTGCCAGCCCTGACTACCTGAGCATCGCCCCGGCCATCGACACACCGGCCGCCCTCGAGGACCACGCCTGCATCGCCTTCGCCGGCCAGGGACGTCACTGGTACTACCGCCACGGTGAAAAGGAACAGGCCGAAGAAATCACCCCACGTCTGACCTGCAACCAGATCCGCGCTGCCAGCCTGGCTTGTATACAGGGCGTGGGCATCACACGGCTGATGCACTATCAGGTCGCCGATGAACTGGCTGACGGTCGCCTGGTGAGACTTCTTCGGGATTACGAGCCAGAGGACCTGCCGATCCAACTGGTCTACCCCCACGCCTTGCAGCTGTCGCCTAGGGTGCGGGCATTCGTTGAATGGGCGTGTCCGCGGTTGGAGCGCGTGATGCCGGGGCCGGATGAGAGATAAAGGCTGCGTTCAGCCGGTTAGCTGCAGTGGACTCCTCTCGCAGCGAGCCCTGCTATTCATGCGTACTCACTAAGCGCCAGACAAACTTGATTGCGCCCTTGCGCTTTCGCTCGATACAGGGCCTCGTCGGCAGCTTTGGCGTAGGTTAGCGGGCTGTCGCCCGTCGTGGGAATCCAGGCAGCGACGCCGATGCTGACCGAAAAGCGAATAGAACTGGCAGGCAGTTCAAGCTCCAGCTCAGCCACAGCGACCCGAATCTTTTCGGCAATGGCCTCCGCACTAGGTGCACTCATGCCGTAGAAAATTACCGCAAACTCCTCTCCGCCAAGACGAGCCGCAAACTCGTTATCGCGTCGACTGAACGTCGCAAGCGTAGCGCCCAGCACAGCGAGACATTCGTCCCCCACACCATGACCGTACTGGTCATTGATACGCTTGAAGTGGTCGATGTCGAGCAGCAGGAAGGCGAGACACTGGCCTTCCGCACGGCCCCGCTCGATCGAGGCGCTCACCCGTTCCTCGAAGCCGCGCCGATTGCTGACGCCAGTGAGCGGATCGGTGCTGCTTAACCGACGAAGCTCCTGATTAGCTTGCTCCAACTGGTGCGTTCTCGAAGCGACTCGGTCTTCGAGCAGTGCATTGGCTTGCTCCTGCGCGATCAACAGCGCTTTCTGGGCGCGCAAACGGGAGGCTTTTTCTCGGTTGATACGATCGGCCAACGCGATGGATAGAAGCAGGAATTCCAGTACGAAGCCCATCAGTTGAGCGGAACGCACGTAGCTGCTCATGGGAATCAAGCCTGCCATTGCCAACGTGAGGCACAGCGTGGTCGCAACCAGCCCTGACCACGCGACGAGGAAGAAACCTGCAGAGGCATTACCCCGCAACCAGACGAGGAAAGCGATTGATAAGGCCAGTACACAGGTAATGAAGCCGCCGTGCTCGATATAGAGGTAGCCCATGGCCCAGGGGTTAACGACAGATACCAGCGCGGCGACACTCCAGTAAGCAATCACCAGATTGCTCAGACGCAGAACCCAGCCGCCTTCACCCTTGAGGTTCAGAAACTGCCGTTCGAAAAGACCTGCTGCTAGGAATGCCAAGCTGACGGAGAGGAAGTTCGAGCGTTGGGCGAACCATTGCCAGTCTGACCAAAGGAAGTACGGACCGTAGCCATACTCGCTTGCGACATAGAACGCGGCCGACGCCAGATACCAGCAGTAGGAGATATACGACCGGTCTCTGGTGAATATAAAAAGCGAGGCGTTGTACAGCATCATGACCAGCATGGCGCCAAAGAAAGCGCCCATACGCAGGTTCTCGTTACGCTCTTCCAGATTGAACGCGGCCAGGTCGATGAGCCGAATGGGAAGAACCATGGGCTGCGTTGCCTGCAAACGCAGGTAAACCTCAGCTGCACCGGGCGGCAGCGTGAGAGGCAAAACCAGTACTGGACTCTTGAGAGCCCGTTCTGACGGGGTGACAGTACTGCCGGTGCTAACCACCTCCGACCAGCCACCGCTGGCCCGGTCCAGCACTCGCGCTTCGACTCTTTCAAAGCTCCAGTCGATCAGGAGCAAACGCCGCACCGCGTCCTGGCTGGGATTGACGAGGTGAAAACGCACCCATGCCCCCGCTGGCTGGTAGCCGATGTTGAGGGTCGGTTTTTCGTTTGATTGCCATGCACCCGCATAGGCGGCGCCGGCTACTGCGCTAAAGGTTTCGGAATCAAGCGCAATCAAATACTCGAGGTTGATATCCCGGTTGTCGAGAGACTGCGCGGTTGAAAGGTCGGTTATGGGTAACGCATAGGAATTGGCGCTACCCCACCCCAAGACTGACAGGGCAAACACGCATACAAGGCAAACCAGAAGTCGCTGCATGTTGGCTGACGCGCTCGGAAAAGGGAGGATGCGAGTGGTGGCTCATGCGATACGACCTCTCGGTCTGATATCGACCGATCTCCGCGCAGCTTGATAGCTGCGAACGCAACCACAGCACATCGCCCCAAGATTCAGGCCATTAGTTGAACGTCAGCTTCGCCCCCGCATAAATCGTCCGCCCTGGAGCAGGCTCGTAGTAGCGGCCGAAGTTATCGTTGATACGCAGGTTGTCGTAGTAGTCGCGGTCCAGAAGGTTGTCGATGCCGATGTAGGGCTCCCATCGCTGATCGCCCCACACCATCCGCCAACCCAGGCGGGCGTTGGTTACCGCGTAGCCGGCCACGCGGTCGCGGTTGGCGTTGTCCGCGTACTGATGGTCGTAGGCATTGACGTTGACTCGTGCATACCAGTCGTCACGGTCATAGCTGACTTCGGCGAACAGGCTCTGCCTCGGAATCCCCGGGATGCGGTTGCCGTCGTAGCCCTGGAATTGGTCGAAACGGTAACGGTTGTAACTCCAGGCACCGGTCAATCGCCAGTAGTGTCCCAGCAACCAATCCCCGCTGAGTTCGACACCGTCGCGGCTTGAACGCCCCGCGTTGGTGTAGAAGGTGCGTCCGTCGACTTCCGGCACCAACTCATCTTCGATACGCATGCTGTAGAGCACCGCTTCGTAGCGCAACCCCGGGTGCTCACCTTTGAAGCCTATCTCGCGGTTGACCGCCTGCGCCGCGCCAAGCGATGGGTTGAAGCCGCCCCCGGTTGGGTTGGCCATTTCGTTGATGGTCGGCGTCTCGAAGGATGTCGCATAACGCACGTACGCCACATGATGGGCGTCCAGTTGCCGGCTCAGCCCCAGGCTGTAGTTCCAGTCATTCAGGTTGCGTTCACCCGAGGCATCGCCGTCGCTCAGATAGCGGTCCTTGGCCTCGAGCCGCACGCTGTCATAGCGCACGCCGGCGGTGAGCAGCCAAGCGTCGCCCAGGCTCAGCTGATCTTCGATAAACACACCCCGGCTGTCCGCCGTTTCGCGCTGGCGCTGCGTCAGGGCGCCGGTGATGCCGCCGGGCAGGTTGTCGTTGCGCGAGCGCTCGTCCCGCTGGCTTTCCAGGTCTATCCCGACGGTCAATTGATGCGGCAGGCCCGCCAGTTCACGGTGAAAGGTGCGTTGGGCGCCCACCCCGGCGAACCAGCGGTCATAGGCTGTCTGGCCGTTGTTCCGCAACGGGAGACGGTTGCTGAACTCGCGCTGGCCGTAATAACTGCGCAACTGGTAGGTATCGCCGCCTGCAGTCTGTCCATCCCAGACCAGCGAGAGGCGCTGCTGCTCGACAGTTTCGTCAGCATCGAACTGAAGGCTCTGCGGCCGCGCCTGGGAACGGTCCGCCCGGACCTGGTCCAGGTTCAGCCCACCGGGATCTTCGGCTCGGTTGTCGATCGCATGCAGGGTGAGGCCGAGCGTGCCGCCCTCCCCTTGCCAGCGCAGCTTGCCGGTGAGGTGGTTGGTTTCGGCGGTCCCGTGCGTGCGATAGCCGTCGAGCTGTGTGGCGTTGACCGCTAGCAAGGCGCCCAGCGATCCGGCGCTGCCACTGGTTTCCGCGCGCATGCGGCGATAGCCGAGCTCGCCGCCGGTCACCTCGACCTGCGTGAACGGCGTATCCCCTGGCTGTCGCGTCTGGATCGCCAGTACGCCACCGGCAGCATTGCCGTAAATGGTCGACGAGGGTCCGCGGATCACCTCGATGCGCTCCACCAACGAGGTATCCAGCCCATCCATTTCGGTCTGCCCGTCAGGCATGGTCAGCGGCACACCGTCGACCAGCACCCGCACGCCACGAACGCCAAAACTGGAGCGGGAACCAAAGCCGCGAATGGACAAGCGCATGCCCTGGGCCAGGTTGTAGCGGCTCTGCGAAAGCGCGCCCGGCACAGGCCCGAGCAGGCTGTCGACGGTGAGCAGCTGCTCGCCCGGACGATCCTGCGCCGACACGGCGGATACCGCCATCGGCAAGGTAAACCAGTCGGACTCGGCTCGGGGCGAGCTCACCAATAGGGGATCGAGAGTGAGCGGCTCGCCCGTCTGCGCGAGCAATGGTCCGGTAGGCAACAAGAGCGATCCGGCAAGTAAGAGTCGATACATGGTTGAACCTTGTTGTTATGGGGTGACGTGGCTGTCGCCAACCGCTGTTGCCAGGCAAACCACTGAATTGCCCTGGCCAAGAGGACGCGATTGGGCAGCCTCGGGAACAGGCGCACCGGAACGCGCGTTCAAAGTACAGAAACCACCCGATGCGGAAAACCCTGCAGAGGCCTGTGCGTCTTTAACGCAACGCACATGCCAAGCAAGCCTGAAGACGTCACTCGTTGCCGTTTACGCCTCCGCAACGGCTTGCCAGCCGGCAGTCCTGCTGCCTCGGCAGGCCATTCTCAATCGCCGCCTCTGCATCCAGTCTGCGGATAACAGGCTGGGAGGCGCGCGCCTTTGTCGCAGCCGCGCGACAGTTGTCGCAGCCGCGCAACGGTTTGGTTGCGACAAGCCGCGTAAGCCGCGGCGACCGCGACCCGCGCCAGCCAGCGCCATAGCTGGCTTTGCTGCCAAATCGAAACGGCTGGCACAGCGGTTGCTCTCCCTGAAAGACCTGCCCCACGGGGCGGCCAGACCAATAACAAGAGAGAGCCTGCGATGAAGCACCTAGATCCCTACCTGGGCCGACGGCCCACCACACTGCTTGGCGCCAGCCTTGCCGCCCTGCTGTCCCTGCCGCTGCACGCCGCCGAAGTCGACGGTAAACGCATCGCCAATGCCGACGCGGAGCCCGGCAACTGGATGAGCCACGGCCGTGACTATGGCGAGCAGCGCTTCAGCCCGCTGAAGAAGATCACCGACGCCAACGTCGACGATCTCGGGCTGGCCTGGAGCTACAAGCTCGACATCGACCGCGGCGTGGAAGCCACGCCCATCGTGGTCGACGGCGTGATGTACACCACCGGGCCGTTCTCCATCGTCTACGCACTGGATGCACGCACCGGCAAGGAAATCTGGAAGTACGACCCCAAGTCCGACCGCGCCCGCGCGGGTGAGGCCTGCTGCGATGCGATCAACCGCGGCGTGGCCGTGTGGAAAGGCAAAGTCTACGTCGGCGTGCTCGACGGTCGCCTCGAAGCCATCGACGCCAAGACCGGAGAGCGCGTCTGGTCGGTCGACACCCGCTTCGACAAGGACCGCAGCTACTCCATCACCGGCGCGCCACGCGTCGTCAACGGCAAGGTAGTGATCGGCAACGGCGGCGCCGAATTCGGCGTGCGCGGCTACGTCACCGCCTATGACGCCGAGACCGGTGATCAGGCCTGGCGCTTCTTTACCGTACCGGGTGACCCGGACAAGCCCGCCGAAGGCAAGGGCATGGAGATCGCCAAGAAGACCTGGCACGGCCGCGCCTTTGTCGAACAAGGCGGCGGTGGTACGGCCTGGGACTCCTTCGCCTATGACCCGGAGCTGAACCTGCTCTATATCGGTGTCGGCAACGGCTCGCTGTGGGACCCGATCTGGCGCAGTGAGGGTAAGGGCGACAACCTGTTCCTGTCCTCCATCGTTGCGGTCAACGCCGACACCGGCGAGTACGTCTGGCACTACCAGACCACGCCGGGCGATGCCTGGGACTACACCGCCACCCAGCACATGATCCTGGCTGACCTCGAGATCAAGGGAAAACAGCGCAAAGTGCTGATGCAGGCGCCAAAGAACGGCTTCTTCTACGTCATCGATCGCGCCACCGGCGAGCTGCTGTCGGCCGAAAACATCGTGCCGATCAATTGGGCCAAGGGCGTCGATCTGAAGACTGGCCGGCCCATCGTCGACGACGAAGCCGCCGCTTACTGGAAAGGTGAGAAGAAGGCGAAGCTGGTCCAGCCGGGCTTCTGGGGCGCGCATGACTGGCACCCCATGTCCTATAACCCGAACACCGGGCTGGTCTACATCCCGGCGCACATCATGTCGGCGTGGTACGAGCACGTGCCGGATGCGCCGGCGCGCAACAAATTCAAGAGCATGTACCAGCTGGGTCTGAAGACCGGAATGATGCCCGAGGACCCGGAAGGCCTGGGCAAGTACGCCGACACCTGGTCCGGCAAGCTGATCGCCTGGGACCCGGTCAAGCAAGAGCAGGCCTGGGAAGTGCCCTACGTCACCATCTTCAACGGCGGCACCCTGAGCACCGCCGGCAATCTGGTGTTCGAAGGCAGCGCCGACGGTCGCGTCATCGCCTATGCCGCCGACACTGGAGAGAAGCTCTGGGAGCAGCCGGCCGCCAGCGGGGTAATGGCCGCGCCCATCACCTACAGCGTGGACGGCGAGCAGTACGTGACCTTCATGGCGGGCTGGGGCGGCGCCTTCTCCACCTTTGCCGGCGCCCTCTCGCTGCGCGCCGGGGTGCAGCCCTATGCCCAGGTGCTGACCTACAAGCTCGGCGGTACGGCCGAACTGCAGGAACCGGCACCGCGTGAAGATGCGCCCAAGCCACCGACGCTAACCGCCGATGCCGCCACCGTCGAGGCCGGCGCCAAGCTTTATGACGGCTACTGCTCGCAATGCCACGGCATCCACGCAGTCAGCGGCGGCGTGTTGCCGGACCTGCGCATGCTCACTCCGGAAAAACATGAGCAGTTCCTCGGCATCCTCCACGGCGCACGCATCCCC
Source organism: Pseudomonas sp. 9Ag (assembly GCF_902506445.1). Lineage (NCBI taxonomy): Bacteria > Pseudomonadati > Pseudomonadota > Gammaproteobacteria > Pseudomonadales > Pseudomonadaceae > Pseudomonas > Pseudomonas sp. 9Ag. The sequence continues at coordinate 797,224 of NZ_LR733836.1, read as the reverse complement.
GATGGCATGCCCTCCTTCGCCGAGGCGTTTGATCGCGAGCAGATGGAGCAGATCCATCAATACCTGATCAAGCGCGCCCACGACCGAATCGAGCACGGCCCGAACGACCTGCCCCAGCCGACTCAGAAAACGGCCAGCAACTGACCCTCAGGAGAGTGACATGACTGACGCAACGACCTACCAGAACTACATCGACGGCGCCTTTGTCGCCTGCGACAACCTCATCGAGGTACGCAACCCGGCCACAGGCGCGGTGCTGTCCCGCGTGCCGGAATCCGACGCCGCCACCGCCGAACGCGCCATCGCCGCCGCCCGCGCTGCGCAGAAAGCCTGGAGCCAGAAGCCCGCCGTCGAACGCGCGGGTTACCTGCGCGCCATCGCCAGCAAGATCCGCCAGAACGCCGAGCGCCTGGCCCGGGTCATCACCGAGGAAGGCGGCAAGATCCAGAGCCTGGCGCTTGTCGAAGTCAACTTTACCGCCGATTACCTCGACTACATGGCCGAGTGGGCGCGCCGCATCGAAGGCGAGATCATCACCAGCGACCGGCCGGGCGAGAACATCTTCCTGTTCCGCAAACCGCTGGGCGTGGTCGCCGGCATCCTGCCGTGGAACTTCCCCTTCTTCCTGATCGCCCGGAAGATGGCCCCGGCGCTGGTGACCGGCAACACCATTGTCATCAAGCCCAGCGAGGAGACGCCGAACAACTGCTTCGAATTCGCCAAGCTGGTGGCCGAGACCGACCTGCCCAAAGGCGTGTTCAACGTGGTCTGCGGCAGCGGCGCGGGCGTCGGCAGTGCCCTGACCACCAGCGACAAGATCGACATGATCAGCTTTACCGGCAGCGTCGGTACTGGCCAGCGGATCATGGCCGCCGCTGCGCAGAACGTCACCAAGCTCAACCTGGAGCTGGGCGGCAAGGCCCCGGCAATCGTGATGAACGACGCGGACCTGGACCTCGCCGTTACCGCCATCCGCGCCTCGCGCATCATCAACACCGGGCAGGTCTGCAACTGCGCCGAGCGGGTCTACGTGCAGCGCGGTGTCGCGGACCAGTTCATCGAGCGCATTGCCGGTGCCCTGGCCGAAACGCGCTATGGCGACCCGATAGCCCAGGCGGACGTGGAGATGGGCCCGCTGATCAACGAGGCCGGGTTGCGCAAGGTCGAGCAGATGGTGCGCACTGCGCAGAGTCAGGGCGCGCAGCTGATTACAGGCGGCGCCGTTGCGGACCTGGGCAACGGCTTCCACTACCAGCCGACGCTGCTCGCCAACTGTTCGCACGACATGGAGATCATGCGTAAGGAAGTCTTCGGCCCGGTGCTGCCGGTGCAGATCATCGACGACCTGGACGAAGCCATCGCCCTGGCCAACGACTGCGAGTACGGCCTCACCTCATCCATCTACACCCGCGATCTCTCCACCGCGATGAAGGCGGCCGCAGGCTTGGACTTCGGCGAGACCTACATCAACCGCGAGAACTTCGAGGCGATGCAGGGCTACCACGCCGGGGTGCGCAAATCCGGCATCGGCGGTGCCGATGGCAAGCACGGGCTGTACGAGTACACCCATACCCATGCGGTGTACATACAGAGCTGAGTGACCTGAGGTGACCAAGAACCCCGCACCGGCGGGGTTCTTGCTATTCGGCCGAGCAATCGGCCAGCCCACCGAAACTACCGAGTCGCCAGCGCAGCTTCACCTGCGTGGCGCAGTGAGCCCGTAACGGTGCAACTTGCGATAGAGCGTGGCGCGGTTGATGCCAAGGGAACGCGCCGCCGACGTGACGTTGCCGCCGTGCTGTTCGAGTGTCGCTTGCAAATGGGCCGCTTCGGCAGCGTCGCGGGTCGTCTCCAGCGACTGCGCAACGGATGACCGCTCTGCCAGCACCGCCATGATCTCTGGCGGCAGGCAATCGAGACCGATCACCCCGTCGTCCGCCAGCGCGACGGCACAGCGCAGCACATTGATCAGTTGGCGCACGTTGCCGGGCCATCGGTAATCGGCCAGCCGCTCCATCGCTTCGGCGGTCAGCTCGACCTGTTCATCACCGGCCTCGCGTCCTAGAACGCGACGGATCAGCGCGGCGCGATCCGCCCGGTCGCGCAAAGCGGGCAGCCTGACCGTCAAGCCGTTGAGTCGGTAATACAGGTCCTCACGGAACTCGCCAGCGGCCACCATGGCGGGCAGGTCACGGTGCGTCGCGCAGACCAGCTGCACATTCAGCGACACCGGCGTGGCGGCGCCCAGCGGCACCAGCTCCCGCTCGGCCAGTACGCGCAGCAGGCGCGTCTGCAAGTGCGCCGGCATATCGCCAATCTCGTCGAGAAACAGCGTCCCGCCATTGGCCTGTTCCAGCTTGCCCTTCATCCCCTGCCGGCTGGCGCCGGTAAATGTCCCGGCGCGGTAGCCGAACAGCTCGCTCTCGATCAGCGACTCCGGAATCGCCGCGCAGTTGAGCGCAACGAAGGGCCCCTTGGCGCGCACGCTGCCCTGATGGATCGCCCGCGCAAAGGCTTCCTTGCCGGTGCCGGTCTCGCCGGTCAGCAGCAATGAAATATCCCGATCGAGCACGCGCCGCAGCTTCTGGACGGAGCGTTGCAGGCCTGGGTCCTCCCCGGCCAAGTCTTCAAGCGTAGGCTCTACCGGAATGACGTTCAGGCCGCGCTCGCTTCTGGCGCGCGGCGCGGGGGTCGACGGCATACGTAGCGTGACCTCCAGCGCGGACCCTCCGGCCAGCCGTAACGATGCGCTGCGCTGGCCACCGTGCGTCAGGGTGATCAGCTCATCCAGTGACATGGACAGGACATCCTGAACCGCCTCCCCCACCAGCGCGTTCTCATGGCCCGAGGCCATGAAGGCGGCGCGATTGGCGCCGAGGATCCGGCCTGCCGCATCGAGCGCCAGCAACCGCTCATTACCCAGGTCACCGGCATCGCCGCCCAGAGTCAGCATGGCGCAAGTGGCATAGCGCTGGTGGAAACTGGCGTTTTCGATGAGCCGGGCGTACAGGCTCACCAACTGCAGCGTCAGGTACTGCGCCTGCTTCGGCCCGCCACTGTTGAGGCACGAGGCATTGAGACAGCCCAGCAACGCACCCTGTGGATCGAACAGCGGCGCTACCGAGCAACTCAACATGGCGTTGCTGCTGAGAAAGTGCTCGTCCCGATGGATGATCAGCGGCTGGCCCGCTGCCAGCCCCGTACCGATGCCGTTGGTCCCTACCAGCGACTCGTCCCAGCAACTGCCGACCACCAGCCCAGAATCGGCATAGGGGCTGTACTGCCCGGGCAGCCGCGCGTCGAGCGTGATACCGCGGCGGTCACTGAGCAGCACCGCGAACCCGGCAGGATTCAGACGCCGCGACAGCCCTTCCATGCCCTGGCTCGCGATGGCCAGAAAGTCATGGTGCTCTTCCTGATGCAGACGGATCTCGTGATGCTCAAGCTGAACGTGGGCGGCAGGTTGAGCCGGGTCAAGTCCGTGCTCGTGGACACTGCGGTACCAGGATTCGGCAATCAGCCGATCCGGGTTGGATCCTCGGTCGGCAAAGTGCGTGGCAACGAATGCAGAGAGTTCGGTTGAAAGCTCTGATGGCGGACGCGCGATCATGCGGGACTCCAGACAAGGCGCCGAGTCGGGCCTTGCGTAATTGTTCGTATCGACTTGAGAACAGCCAAAATCTAGCCTAGCACGGCCACTTCAGGCCGGGCCGCCGCCTGCCGGATTGCGGTCTTTAAGGTGGCCGTTTCGTTGATTGAGCTTCGTGGCGCTGAGAGGCTTGCGTGTTGACGCTGGGGAGGAGCAGATATCGGCCTAGAAGTGGACAGTCAGCCCAAAAAATATCTCTTTCACCTTTTGGTTGCGCGAAGCGCTTACGCAGAACGACCTCGGCAGTAAGCAGTGCTGAGTTGCTGCCATATCCAAGAGCGGCCCGTCGAAAAAAAACCAACGAAACTGGACCTAATCAGAGAACACGAATATTGGCGTCACATTCTCAATTGACATTTGAGACGATCGGTCTAATATCAGCGCCATGACTATAGTTAAGACTCATGCCCGCCGAGGTCGTCCGCCTAATGCCCAAAGAGAGCATGGGGACACTCGCGAGCTGCTACTGCGTTGCGGCATGGAGATATTCGCCGAACAGGGCTTTGCAGCTACGGGCATCGACGCAGTGCTGAAGCGGGTTAGCGTGCCCAAAGGCTCGTTCTATCATTACTTTGATAGTAAGGAAGCCTTCGGGCAGGCGGTGTTGCAGCGCTATGCGGATTATTTTGGTCGCAAACTGGATCGTTGGCTGCTGGACGAGACGGAGCTCCCGCTTCGCCGCATACGCCATTTTGTCGACGACGCCAAGGAGGGCATGAAAAAGCACGAATTCCGCCGAGGCTGTCTGGTCGGCAATCTCGGTCAAGAGGTCATTGTTCTACCTGAGAGTTTCCGCAACGAGCTGGAGAATATTCTGCTCGACTGGCAAAGGCGTCTGGCGGATTGCTTACGTCAGGCGGCGAGCCAGCGGCAAATATGCCTAAGCAGTAACTGCGATGATCTCTCTGCATACTTCTGGATTGGTTGGGAAGGTGCCGTAATGCGCGCCAGGCTGGTACGGGATGCGGCGCCGTTGGAGGTCTTCGCCGCTGGGTTTCTCGCTGGCATCACTAGGTAGAGTTTTTTCGACAATTAATAGACGATCGGTCTAAATTAGGAGCTGATGATGTTTAAGGCAATTCTTATTGAAAAAGATGCAGAGGCTTATCGGGCTCGCTTGACTGACCTTGATGAAGCGCAGCTCCCTGAAGGTGATGTAACCGTTCGGGTGGCCTACAGCACGCTGAACTACAAGGATGGGCTAGCCATCAGCGGTGGCAGTCCAGTTGTGCGTCAGTTTCCGATGGTGCCCGGTATTGATCTGGCCGGAACCGTGGAAGCCAGCAGCAACCCTCACTACAAGATCGGCGACCGGGTTCTGCTCAACGGCTGGGGTGTGGGCGAAGGGCACTGGGGTGGGTTGGCCCAGAAGGCCAGGCTACGAGCTGAATGGCTGATCCCGTTGCCCGAGGCATTGAGCGAACGCCAGGCAATGGCAATCGGAACCGCAGGCTACACAGCAATGCTTTGCCTGTTAGCGCTGGAACGCCAAGGTGTGACGCCGGAGCGTGGTGAAGTGCTGGTTACAGGCGCCAATGGAGGAGTTGGCAGCTTTGCCATCGCGCTGTTAGCGCGTAAAGGTTATTCGGTCATTGCAGCTACGGGGCGTCCGGCCGAAGCGGATTACCTGAAGCGCTTGGGCGCAACAACCATCATTGATCGCAATGAATTGTCCAATCCCGGGCGTGCTTTGGCAAAAGAGCGTTGGGCTGCGGCTATCGACTCAGTAGGCAGCCACACGCTGGCCAACGTATGCGCAGGCACACGCGCAGACGGGGTGGTCGCTGCGTGCGGTTTGGCCCAAGGCATGGACTTCCCAGCGACCGTGGCGCCCTTCATTCTGCGTGGGGTTAGCCTGATTGGTATCAATAGCGTCACTCGTCCCTACAACGAACGTGTGGAGGCCTGGGGCCGCCTGTGCACCGACCTGGACCTATCGATATTGGATGAAATAACCCATGAAATTGGCCTGACTGAAGCCATACCGGTTGCACACGAGTTACTCGAAGGCAGAGTCCGGGGGCGTGTGGTGGTTGATGTAAACCGGTGAGCACCAGATAACTGCCCTCACCATTTACAGATCGCATTTTTTATAACGGAGCCGCCACCTTTTAGCTGCGCCAAGAGTTGACTGCCGTGGATGTGCAGCGCTCTTGCCAGGCGATTCGTTCCTGCTGGCGGTCTCGCGGCGCGAGCCCAAGCGGGATGACGACCCACCTCCGCCGAGGGCAGCAAATCCAGCCGCTCGGACTGAATTTGCTTGGCTTGGAACGTTGCCGAGAAAGGCGACCCAAGCCAGCCAACATCCGGGCGCGCTCAGCGAACAAAAGCGGGATCAACCCGAGCCGCCATTGATCCCCAGAACCCCGTTGACGTCCCGCTTCATGCCGGTGCTACATTGCTCGTCCACAGCCGCACAACCAACCCCACTTAGCGAGGGACTCATGCTCAACCATGTAATGGTCGGTTCGAATGATATTGAACGGTCAAAGCGGTTCTACGACGCCGTGCTCGGCCTACTCGGCGCAGGTGAGCCGATCCGTAACACCGGGCCTACCGGGCACACCCGCCTCTTCTACCGACACGATGGCAGCCTCTTCGGTATTACCGAACCCATCAACGGTGAAGAAGCGACGGTCGCCAATGGCGGCACGATTGGTTTCAAGTGCAATTCGGCCGAGCAGGTCCAGGCGTTCCACGACATCGGTGTGGCCCATGGCGGCACAACTTGCGAAGATCCACCGGGGCTGCGCGAAAGCAGCCTAGGCGCGATGCATCTGGGCTATGTGCGCGACCCTGATGGCAACAAGCTGTGCGCCATCTACCGCGCGCCATAATCTACACTGCACCGCACAACCAAGAGCGGCGCCACCGTTGAACGTCTATGCGCTGCACCCCGGCTGCGGCGCATGAACGCTGATAAGACGGCTGCGTTCCGGGGCCCTCCATCCAGACGCACAAGCGCCCTGATAAGCCTTGAAACGAGCCCGCTAGCGCGGGCTTTGTTTCGCCTGACTTAAGAGCGGGCTACCTGCTCTGACCTGGGTCGCCAGCAGCAAACCGGCGAAAATCAGTCCGCCACCAATCCAGTGGAACAGCTGCAAGCCTTCCCCCAGCAGCAGCCAACCGAGTATCGCAGTGAAAACCGGCATCAGATAAGTCGCCATTGCCGCTTTGGCTGCGCCAACGGTTTTGACGCCGTGGTTCCAGGACAGATACGCAATCAGCGAGGCGAAGACCGCTGTGTAGGCGATGACGCTGAGGTTGGTCAAACTCGGTGTGAAACCGCCGCCCTGGCTGTATTCGAACAGGTAGAACGGCAGGATCAGCGGCGTACCGATTGCCATCAACACGCCTAGCAGCGTTAACGGCGGAACTTGGAGAAAGCTGCTCCAGCGTCGCAGCGACAGGGTGTACAGCGCCCATACCAGCACGGCCACGAGCATGATGAGATCGCCCGTCTTGAACGCCAGATTCGCAAACGCATCCCAGCTGCCGCGGCTGATCAGATAGACCAATCCGCAGGCGGCGATGGCCATGCCGAACCAGGCGCGACGGGCGGGCCACTCACCCAGCAACAGGCCACCGCCAATAAAGGTGAACAACGGCAGACAGGTGTTGACCAGGGTGAGGTTGATGGCTTCGGTGCTTTGCGCAGCAGAGTACAGCAGCGAGTTGTAGCTGCTGATGCCCAGCGCCGCGACCACCAGCAAGCGCCAGCCGGCTGCGCGAAGCGTGGCGCGATGCGTCCAGATGGAGCGCACCACGAATGGCAGCAACAGACAGGTCGCCAGCGTCCAGCGCCAGAACGCGAGGGTCAGCGGTGGGATCGCCTCATGAAAGGCGCGCGCCACCAGAGCATTTCCGCTCCAGCAGAGCACAGCGAGCAACAGACCGGCGAAGGCCCATCCCTGACGCGACGCCATCAGACGGGCTGACGCGTGCGAAGGCGGTACTGCGGCGGCAGCTGGTCAAGACCGCTGATGGTGACGTTGAGGTTCTTCCAGATACCGTCCCTGATGCCGTAGATGCAGCCGTGCACGGACAGCGGCTGACCGCGGTGCCAGGCGTTCTGGACGATGTTAGTGTGGCTGACGTTGGCGACCTGCTGGATGACGTTGAGCTCGCAGAGGCGATCCACCTGCGCTTCTTCAGTCGGGAAGCTGGCGATGTGCTCGCGGTGCTCGTAATAGAGATCGCGGATGGTGCGCAGCCAGCCGTCGATCAGCCCGAGCTGGTCGTCACGCATCGAAGCGCGAACACCGCCGCAGCCGTAATGGCCGGTGACGAGGATATGCCGCACCTTGAGCACGTCCACCGCGTACTGGATCACCGACAGACAATTGAGGTCGGTGTGCAGGACGACATTGGCGACGTTGCGGTGAACGAACAGATCGCCGGGCAGCAGGCCGACAATTTCGTTGGCCGGTACGCGCGCATCCGAACAGCCGATCCAGAGATATTCCGGCACCTGCTGCTTGGCCAGTTTGGTGAAGAAGGTCGGGTCTTCCTCGATGATCGCTTCTGCCCAGCGCGCGTTGTTCTCGAATAACTGTTGAAGCTCGTTGCTCATCGCCTGCCCCTTCCATTCCGACACGCACGTTACGAACCGGTCGGCGTTTTGACAAGCACGCAGACCGGTACGTCACAGCATTAGACAGTGAACAACGGATTCGCCTGGACTTCGGCTCGTGGGCGGGAAGAAAAGGCGCGCAAGTCCCGCAGGAAATTGTCGCGCCAGGCATCCAGGTCAGCGGCACGTATCGCCCGCATCATGTGCTCATAGCGATCCTTGCGCTCGGTCAGCGACATGCGCATCGCGCGGTCCAGCGCCTCGGCCATGCCGATGCAATCGTAGGGGTTGATGATCAACGCCGAGGTCAGTTCCCGAGCGGCGCCGGCAAAGCGTGAAAGCACCAGTACTCCGGGGTCTTCCGGGTCCTGGGAGGCGACGAATTCCTTGGCAACCAGATTCATGCCATCGCGCAGAGGTGTAACGAAGCCGATGTCTGACTGCCGAAACAGGCCCATCAAGGCGCGACGGTCATGGCTTTTGTTGAGGTAGTGCAACGGCGTCCAATCCAGATCGGAGAGCCAACCGTTGATGTGTCCGGCCTGGCTTTCCAGCTGCTGCCTGATCGCCTGATAGGTCTTCACATCCGAGCGAGATGTTGGCGCGATCTGGATGAACTCCACCGCACGCCGATGCTCCGGGTAGCGCTCAAGGAACGCCTGGTAGGCCATGAAACGCTCCACTAGCCCCTTGGAGTAATCCAGCCGGTCAACGCTGACGATCTTCTTGCGATCCACATCCGTGGTGCGCCGCATGGGCTTGGTGCGGCCCTTGTAGGACTCGGCGAGATCCTGAATCTCATCCGGCACCACGCCGATGGGATAGACCCCGGCGCGGAAGTTCTGACCATAAGCCGTCAAGCTGCCATCCGACTCAAGAATGCCGCGCACCTCGCGGGTCATGTAGTCCTGAAACGCAAGCCGATCAGTCTCGGTCTGGAAGCCGATAAGGTCATAGAAGCAGAGCGTCTTGAGCAGCTCGTTGTGCGGAGGAATGACGGTGAGAATCTCCGGTGGCGGGAACGGAATGTGAAGAAAGAAGCCAATACGGTTGCGAATGCCCAGCTGGCGGCAGGCTTCGGCGAAAGGAATCAGGTGGTAGTCATGGATCCAGATGATGTCGTCAGGCTTGAGATGGGGCTTGAGCTTTTCCGCCAACATGCCGTTGACCCGCCTGTAGCCCTCGTACTCCTGCCGGTTGTAGCGCGCCAGGTCGATCCGGTAGTGAAAGATGGGCCACAGCGTGGCATTGGAAAACCCACGGTAATACTGATCGTAGTCCTGCTTGGTCAGGCCCAGCGTGACGTAGGTGATGTTACCGACGGTCTCGGTGCTGGTTTGCGGGGAGCTGCTCACGTCCCCGCTCCAGCCAAACCAGATACCCCCGGCCTGGCGCAACGCGTCATGCACGCCCACTGCAAGCCCGCCAGCAGCGACCTTCCCCGCCTTGATCGGCGCTACGCGGTTAGAAACCACTACTAGTCGGCTCATGCTAGTTCTCGCTTCAATCTGGTTTTATTGGATGTTACTGCGGCTCCAGCAGCGTGCTTTGCAACCGGTCCAGCCAGGCGGCAACAGCCTCTACTGATTCCAGCCGCTGCGTGGCTTCGGTCGCTCCGCTGCCCACCTTGATCGAGACCCCGCCCAGCTCATTAACCACCGTGAAGCCAGCTTCATCGGTCAAATCATCACCAATGAAGACCGGCGTCCGCCCGGCAAATGGCGCCTCCTGCATGAAGGTACGGATGACTTCTCCCTTGCTGGCGCCGCGAGGCTTGAGCTCGAATACGCACTTGCCAGGCTGAAGCGCCAGCACCTCACCATAACGGGAGACAAAATCTTCGGCCACGTGACGCGCTGTCTCTTCCAGCTCAGGGGCCAGGCGGAAATGCAGGGCAAAGGCGACGCCCTTGTTCTCCAGCGACAGGCCTGGATGCTCGGCACATGCCTGCGCCAGCTCGCGCTGAATGGCATCGAGCACCTCGTTATCGAGAGCCAGGTTTTGCAGCTCCCCGGTCGCGGTACGGCGCTCGGCGCCGTGCACACCGGCTGCTGGCAGCTGTAGAGGAGTGAGCAGCGCATCGAGCTGGCTGATTGGCCGGCCTGACACGACTGCAACAGGAATGCCGCTGGCGCTCAGCTGTTCCAGCGCGGCCAGCGAACGAGGCGGGATGAAAACGAGTTCTGGACGCGACTGGATATCAGCGAGCGTGCCATCGACATCGAAGAAAAAAGCGCAGCGCCGAGTCTCTAGCTCGGGTTGATCATCTTGTTTACTCATGTAGCTGGGACCCCCGATCAACGGTGGTGGTTCGCGTTTTTTTATCGCGGCTGCCGCCTGCAATTCAACAAGCACAGCCACTGCAGCTTGGTTCATAAAGCCGAAACCGGCCAGCGGCCGGCCTGAATCTTCACATCGCCACCGGGTCACAACCTGCAAGACCAGAGTTCTAGCAGGAGGTTGTCATGAACGATTCCAAGCCCTACACCCCCAAGGAAATCGACACTACCGAGGACCGCATGGGTTCCATCGAGCAGCTCGATTTCGACCAGCATCGGGACGATCGTAAAGGCCGCATTGGAGATGAAGTGCCTGCCGAAGAACTTGAGGACGAGTTTCCGCCAGAGCGCGTAGCCGAAGCCGGCATGACGACTGGCGAAGTACCTGGCGGGCAGACCACCATGGACGACATGGCGCCAGAGACGCTGATTCCTGACGATGGCTCTCGCTCACCGCACGAACGTGGTCATGGCGGGCCGGCCGATCAGGAGCTGAGTGAAGTTTCGGAGCATCGCATCGGTGCCGATGTCGACCTGGATGAGGCCGAAGCGGGCCGCTCCGACCCACTGGACGGTAAGCCGTGGGACGGCCCGGCAGATGGTGACCCGGACACCGGTCTTGGCGGCGGCGACGGCGTGCTGCATGAAAATGACAATGTGATGGACGACGACGAACTCGGCGGCGACGCACCGCTGGATTCTGGCCGGGACAAGGCCCCGGGGCAGTAGCGTCTACAAAGCTGCCTGCCATACGCAATGGATGCATGGCGATAAAAGAAGGCCCGACTCTTTTGGAGTCGGGCCTTCTTGCCTCAGACCTTCGCTGCTCAGTCGATCAACGTACAGGCCATCACCAGCGCATCCTCGCGGCCCTCGGCGGACGGGTAGTAACCACGGCGGCGCCCGACCTCGTTGAAGCCATAACGCTCGTACAGGCGGTAAGCCGAAGTATTGCTCGCGCGCACCTCAAGGAAGCACTCGCGCCCGCCACGCTCGTGAGCCCGTTGCATCAGATGTTCCAGAAGCCGCAAACCAAGTCCGTGGCCCTGACTCTGTGGCTTGACCGTGATGTTGAGCAGATGCGCTTCGTCGAGAATGACGTTGATCACGCCATGACCGACCTGCTGCTCGCCCTCGAACATCACCCAACACTCATAGGCGGTGAGCGCATCGGTGAAGATGCCGCGGGTCCAGGGATGGCTGAAGGCCGCGTATTCGATTTTCAGCACGGTTTCGATATCCGCCGCAGTCATCGGGCGGAAGCTCACTGCATCACTCATGAACACTACTCGTGGACCCACTCAAACCAGTCACCCAGCGCGGCATGCTGCGGCGCATGGCTTTCCACAGCTGCGCCTTGCTGCCGGGCTGCTCCATCAACTGCTCCAGCCCCGGTATGGTCAACGCAACGCCCAGGCCTTCAATGGTCAACTCGCGGTAGCAGGCGTCCGCCTCGACTTCGCCAGCAAACCGCAGCGCGGGCGAACCGACCAACCAGAGGCAGGCACACCCCATACCCTCGAGCTCAGCGGCAACCACGCCTTGCACATAGTCGCGCGCGGCCTCTGCACCTTGATCAAGGCTGCCGCGATGGAGCAGCGGCCAGCGAATCGGCTCACCGTCACCGACTTGCTGCGGGCTGTCCGGCAGCCTGGCGGCGCGCAACAGGTCCTTCAGCAAGATGTAAGCCGGATCGCGGCTCTGGAAGGACTCCCCGGTGGGCAGCTCGACCAAGAGCAAGACATTGCCCGCACGCAACAACTGCAAGGCGAAGCGAGGTGGCGGTACGGCAACTTTCTGCTCGGCGGCGACCGCTTGCGCCTCGCCAGTCTTGGCGGCTGACTTTTTTGGCTCAGGCATGGCGACCCGCGACATGACCGAGCGAACCGCATCCGCAGCCGGACTCGCCGAAGCTGCCGCTGCCGGCGCTATTGCCTCAGGTGCCGCAAGGGTCGGTTGTGGCGCCGAGCCAGGCTCGACGACTGGCGCGGCCTCTTCTTCCGCCTCGAAGAACTGCAACAGTTCCGGCCGCGAAGGCGCGGCAAACGGCAGCTCGGCGCGCGGCAGCCAGGTGGTGATCTGCATGGCATCGAGAAAGGCCCGACGCCGACTTTCGGTAATCAAACCCCGGCCACCTGCGGATGAGCCTTGGCGCCAACCTGCATCAGATTCAGCGCATTGAGGTAGGCCTTGGCCGAGGCGACGACGATATCGGTGTCGGCACCGTTGCCATTGACGATGCGCCCGCCCTTCTCCAGCCGCACCGTGACCTCGCCTTGCGAGTCGGTGCCCTTGGTGATGGCGTTGACCGAATACAGCTGAAGCGTCGCGCCCGAATTGGCTATCGACTCGATGGCCTTGAAGGTCGCATCGACCGGTCCCGAACCCTGTCCGGACGCGACCTGCTCATTGCCGTCCACGCTCAGTACAAGCTTGGCGTCCGGCACTTCGCCGGTCTTGCTCGCCACCTCCAGGGTGACCAGTTTGAAATGCTCCTGCACGTCCTCGGCCAGCGTGTCGGACACCAGCGCCTGCAAATCCTCGTCGAAGATCTCGTGCTTCTTGTCCGCCAACTCTTTGAAGCGGGCAAAAGCCGCGTTCAGCTCGCCCTCGCCCGGCAGGACGATGCCCAGCTCCTCGAGCCGCGAACGGAACGCAGCGCGCCCCGAGTGCTTGCCCATCACCATCTTGTTGGCGTTCCAGCCCACCGATTGCGCGGACATGATTTCGTAGGTTTCGCGGTGCTTGAGCACGCCATCCTGATGGATGCCGGACTCATGGGCAAAGGCATTGGCACCCACGATGGCCTTGTTCGGCTGCACCGGAAAGCCGGTGATTCCGGAGACCAGACGCGAGGCGCTGAGGATGTGTTCGGTCTCGATCCGGGTGTGCACGTCGAGCAGGTCCTGGCGGGTCTTGATCGCCATGACGATTTCTTCCAGGGCGGCATTGCCGGCGCGCTCCCCAAGCCCGTTGATGGTGCACTCGACCTGGCGAGCACCGGCGACTACCGCGGCAAGCGAGTTGGCGACTGCCAGACCCAGGTCGTTGTGGCAATGCACGGAAAACACAGCTTTATCCGCGTTGGGAATACGCTCGAGCAGCTGGCGGATGGTCTCGGCATACTGATGCGGAATGGCGTAGCCGACAGTGTCCGGGATATTGATCGTACGTGCGCCTGCGTCGATGGCCGCCTCGATGATGCGGCACAGGAAATCGATTTCCGACCGCCCGGCGTCCTCACAGGAGAACTCCACATCGGCGCAGAGGTTGCGCGCTTTGGTCACCGCCCGAACGGCCTGCTCGACCACTTGGTCCGGCTGCATGCGCAGCTTGTACTGCATATGAATCGGGCTGGTGGCGATAAAGGTATGGATGCGTCCGGAGTTGGCCCCAGCGAGTGCCTCGGCAGCGCGTTCGATATCGGCATCAACGGCGCGGGCCAAGCTACAGACGGTGCTGTCCTTAATATGGTCGGCCACGGCTTTGACGGCGGCGAAATCGCCCGGACTGGCGATGGCGAAGCCGGCCTCGATCACGTCCACTTTCAGCCGCTCGAGGGCCTTGGCGATGCGCAGCTTTTCTTCGCCCGTCATGGAGGCGCCGGGGCTCTGCTCACCGTCACGCAGAGTGGTGTCGAAGATGATGACGCGATCATTGCTGCTCATAGGAAGGTCCTCACGGCTGCCAAGCGCCTCTCATGGGGCGCAGTTGTCTGCGGATTGTCGCGTGAAATGAACGGGGCGGGAAGGCACAGCTGCGTTCGTAGAGGAGATGTCGCTTTTACTTCACCACGAAACATGTGTGGTGCTGGCACTGGTGCGTGTGCCATCAACGGCCAAAAACGTCTGTGGAAAACGCTTCGCGGTTTTCCACCCTACGAATGCCAGGCCCCACGTTGATACGTAGGGTGAATGTCGCGTTTTACATCCACCGCCGCGCCGCGGACAAAGTAAAAGGCCCCGCTGCCAGAGCAGCGGGGCCTTTCGTTCTTGCGTGCAACTTGTCGCTGGCTTACTGATCCCAGGCCCGGTCGCCGCGCTCGTCCTTGATCCGAGTCGGCAGGCCCATCGCGTCGAGCAGCTTGAGGAATGGCTGCGCCGGCAATTGCTCGACATTTACCATGCGCCGCGCATCCCACTCTCCACGCGCTACCAGCAGCGCGGCGGCAACTGGCGGTACGCCAGCGGTGTAGGAAATGCCCTGGCTGTCCGTCTCGGCGTAAGCCTCCTCATGGTCGGCCACGTTGTAGATGAACAGCTCGCGCGGCTGGCCGTCCTTCGTGCCTTTGATGAGGTCGCCGATGCAGGTCTTGCCGGTGTAGCCAGGCGCCAGCGAAGCGGGATCAGGCAGCACGGCTTTCACCACCTTGAGCGGCACCACTTCCAGGCCTTCTGCTGTACGTACCGGCTGCTCCGAAAGCAAGCCGAGTTTGTTCAGCACGGTGAAGACATTGATGTAATGGTCACCAAAACTCATCCAGAAGCGGACGTTGGGAACTTCGAGGTGCTTGGAGAGCGAATGCACCTCGTCATGCCCGGTCAGGTAGAGGCTCTGCTCGCCCACGACTGGCAGGTTGTCGGTGCGTTTGACCTCGAACATGCGGTTGGTCGTCCACTGGCTGTTCTGCCAGCTGTAGACCTGACCGGTGAATTCTCGGAAGTTGATTTCCGGGTCGAAATTGGTCGCGAAATATTTGCCGTGCGAACCGGCGTTGACGTCCAGAATATCGATCGACTCTATCTTGTCGAAGTATTCCTGCTGCGCCAGGGCGGCGTATGCATTGACCACGCCCGGGTCGAAGCCAGCGCCCAGAATGGCCGTGACGCCCTTTTCCTGACACTCGGCCAGGTGTTTCCACTCGTAGTTGCCATACCACGGCGGCGTTTCACAAATCTTGTTCGGCTCTTCGTGAATAGCCGTATCGAGATAGGCTGCGCCAGTGTCGATGCAGGCGCGAAGAACGGACATATTGAGGAAAGCCGAACCGACGTTGATGACGATCTGTGATTCGGTTTCGCGAATCAGTGCCTTGGTCGCTTCAACATCCAGTGCATCCAGCGCATAAGCCTTGATTTCGCCGGGCTGCTTCAGGCCGCCCTTGGCCTCTACGCTGTCGATGATGGCCTGGCATTTGGAGATGCTGCGCGACGCGATGGCAATACGACCGAGTTCGTCGTTGTGCTGCGCGCATTTGTGGGCCACCACCTTGGCGACACCTCCTGCCCCAATGATAAGAACGTTCTTCTTCAATTTCTTTTGATACCCCTTTTTAGCTGCCGGCCTCAGGAAAGGCTGGACAGGTAATCGTCAAAGTTGAATTCGCGAACCACCTCGACGCTGCCGTCGAGCTGCTTTACAACGATGGACGGCATTTTCAGGCCGTTGAACCAGTTTTTCTTGACCATTGTGTAACCCGCTGCGTCGATAAACGACAGCCGATCGCCGATGGTCAGCGGACGATCGAATTGGTACTCGCCGAAGATATCGCCGGCCAGACAGGATTTGCCGCACACCATGTAGCTGTGCTCGCCGTCGTTCGGCGCCATTTTGGCGTTGAGGCGGTAGATCAGCAGATCGAGCATATGCGCCTCGATCGAGCTGTCGACCACCGCAAGATTCTTGCCGTTGTAGAGGGTGTCGAGCACCGTCACTTCAAGCGAGGAGCTAAGGGTGATCGCCGCTTCGCCCGGCTCCAGGTAAACCTGCACACCATACTTCTCGGAGAAGGTTTTCAGGCGGGCGCAGAAGGCATCGAGTGGGTAGTCTTCCCCGGTGAAGTGGATGCCGCCGCCAAGGCTGACCCATTCAACCTGCTCGAGCAGCGAGCCGAAGCGCTCCTCGATGGTGCCGAGCATCTTGTCGAACAGCTCGAAGCTGCCGTTTTCACAGTTATTGTGGAACATGAAGCCGGAGATCTTGCCCATGACCGAGGCGATTTTCTCCGGGTCCCACTCGCCGAGACGACTGAACGGGCGCGCCGGATCGGCGAGCAGATAGTCGGAGCTGCTGACCTGGGGATTCACGCGCAATCCACGAATGGTGCCTTCGGTGGAGGTCTCGAAACGCTCAAGTTGGCCAATGGAGTTGAAGATGATCTTGTCGCAATTGGCGACCATCTCTTCAATTTCATCATCCGCCCAGGCCACGCTGTAAGCGTGGGCTTCTCCTGCGAACTTCTGCCGGCCAAGCTTGAGCTCGTACAGTGAAGACGAAGTAGTACCGTCCATGTACTGCTGCATCAGATCGAAAACCGACCAGGTGGCGAAGCACTTGAGCGCCAGCAGCGCCTTGGCGCCAGACTGCTCGCGTACATAGGCAATCTTTTCCAGATTGCCCAGCAGCTTCTGTTTGTCGATGAGGTAATACGGCGTCTTGATCATGTGTGCGTGCCCCGAAAAGGTCGCCGACAGGAAGCCGACCGCTTCCCGTTTGGAAAAAGGGCGAATTGTGCCGGTAACCAACGCATATCGAAATAGCATTTCGACACTTCGTCGACTTTCATGATGTTCGGTCGCCACGAAATTGCTGGGCTGCAAAGATGCGCGGCAGACTAACCGCAAACGATGACGAACGGGTGAACCGTTGCATTTGCTGACAGGAGTGCCGATCAGAGCGCATCCGATCGTCTCCGCCTGCCATTAAGCCGGCGGGGATGCAGTACAATTTGCGCCTTTTTTCATGGCTGGATTGGCGCCTCGATGATCGAACCCAAGCGCGTACTGCGCGCCCTCGCCGAACACTGGACATTGCTCGAGCCGCTATGCGAGCGCTTCGATGCCGGCACCCTGAGCCTGATCGAACTCCGTCACCAGCTCGCGGCGCAACTGCCGGAAGGAACGCCCACCGACATCACGGCCCTGCTCGATCAATGGATCCGTCTGGATATTCTGGCCCCAGTGGCGAAAAGCCCGAATCGCTTCGAGCTGAACGCACAGATTCATGACTTCCTGGCCTACCTGCGCCGCGAACATCGCCTGGGCCTGTGCCTGGAAATTGAAGCCTATCTGCGTCACCTCGAACGCCTGGCGGGACACATCCAGGACGCCTTCGAGATCCGCGACGGCCAGGACCTGGCCCGCCAGCTGCGCCTGCTCGACATGCGTGTGCGCGATGTACTGAAGAAGCTCGCCAACGACGAGCAGGCGCTGATCGGCGTCGCCGACCGGGCCAAGACCAGCGATCGGCAGATCCCGTTGCGTCAGCGTTACGCCGAGGTCCTGGCGACCTGGGATGAATATGTCGAGCCAATGATTCAGCTGGTCGCGGCTGACGGTGCCTTCGAGCAAGGCGTCTACCGCGTCGAACAGGTGCTGATGAAGCTGCTCGGCGAGCAACAGCGGCTCGGCCAACTGGTCGACGACGATCTGCTGTTACGCACGCATGCGCGGATTCTGGAAATGCAGAGCACCGCCCAGCTGACCCTCCGTCATGCTCGCGAGCTGCTGCTGCCCTTGCGTGAGGAGGCGCGTCGACACAATGCGGTGACCCGTGGTGCCGCGCTGGCGCTGTCGGCCATCCGCAAGAAAGGCCTCGATGCCGTGCCGCAGGCCTCGATGCCGCTGTTCACCCGGCCGCAGAGTACCTTCCTCGGCTCAGCCAGCCAGGTCGAAGCCTACGTCTATGCCCTGGCCCGCTTCGAGCCGAAGCCGGCACAGTTTCCGCGGGCAGGCGGCAAGCGCAAGACTGACGCACCGAGGTCGCCGCTGACGGCGCGTGAGATGCTCGACCGCTGCGAGCAGGCGCTGCCGCTGCCTGACCTGATGCAATGGCTGCTGGAGCAGGAACCGGAAGGCGCGACCGATGAGCTGCTCTACTGGTTCTCGCGTCTGTCCCGCGATGCACGTTTTCAGCGCGACCGCCTGGAGCGGCGCGAGTACCTGACACGCGAGCATCAGGTCAGCCTCAGCTCATTCGCGCTGCTGGCTAATGCCGATTGTTGAGTCTTGTACTGCACGATCAACCTGCCGCCCGTCCCGTTTACCCATTTTCGTGAAAAGCGCTTCGCGGTTTCACACGATGATTGCCTGAGTTGCGTATGAACATCGACCTGAAAGAAATGACCCAGCTGGCGCCGATCTTCCGCGAGCTGTTCAAGGGTTATCACCTGTCGCGCAGCGAGCCCGAGTGCTACGCCCAGCTATCCAACATGCAGGACCAGTACCGCGCGCTGTTCAAGGCGCTCGGCTTCGAACTGGTCTGCGATCCGCGCGGTTTCTACTACTTCGTCCCTGAGCAGATGGGCGCGCAGGTCAACAAGACGGCTCAGCGCCTGGCGTTGTTCACCTTCATCCTGGTCGAACATTTGGCCGATCAGGGTCGCGATCCGCTCGCGGTGCTGGACGGCG
This sequence comes from Pseudomonas sp. 9Ag, assembly GCF_902506445.1. Taxonomy (NCBI): domain Bacteria; kingdom Pseudomonadati; phylum Pseudomonadota; class Gammaproteobacteria; order Pseudomonadales; family Pseudomonadaceae; genus Pseudomonas; species Pseudomonas sp. 9Ag. The sequence continues at coordinate 778,375 of NZ_LR733836.1, read as the reverse complement.
GCACCCTCGGCCGTGATGAGCTGCCGGCGCTGCTCGATAAGTACCGCGACCTGTTTCTGCAGGCTGAAGTCACCACGCAGGACGAATTGGAGGAAAAGGTAATCCGCCGCCTGACGCAGCTGGGCTTCGCCGAAGACAGCAACGGCATCTACCGTTTCCTGCCGCCCATGCACCGCTTCCTCGATGTTTGCCTGTCCGTTCAGCAGGACCGCGACCTGGCGGCGAGCCTGCACAGCAATGACCTGCCACTGCCCGCACCACAGCTTATCGCCGAGGAAGAAGAGGAGGACGACATCATTCTTCTCGACCGTGGCCCGGACGATTCCGAAGAAGATGCCCTAGCGCGTGCCATCGCTGAAGAAAAGGAGCTTGAAGCATGAGCCAGGAACGCTACGGCATTCGCCGCTTTGCCCTGCTGAACACCGCAGGCTACAGCCTCGGTATCTTTCCACTGGAAACGCCCCTGTCTGTATACGGCGCTAACAACCTCGGCAAGTCCGCATCGATCAACGCACTGCAGTTTCCGATTCTGGCGCGCATGTCGGACATGAGTTTCGGCAAGTACAGCCTGGAACAGTCGCGCAAGTTCTACTTCGCCAGCGACACCAGCTACATCCTCGTCGAAGTCGCCCTGCCCCATGGCCCGCACGTGATCGGTGTGGCAGGGCGGGGACCGGGTGGTGGCTTCGGCCATCAATTCTTCGTCTATCAGGGCTCGCTGGACCTCGACCACTATCAGCAGAACGGCACCTGCCTGCGCCAACGTGAGCTGTTCGCCAACCTGGAGCACGCCGGCATCAAGGCCTACGAGGCCAAACCGGATGAACTGCGCCGGCTGCTGGTCGGTGGCCATACCGCGATTCCGTTGGACATGACGCTGATCCCGTTGCGCTCGACCAGCGAGCAGAGCCTGAAGACCTTCCGTGCGCTGTTCATCAACCTGCTGCATATGCGCGAGATCACCGCCGCCAAGCTCAAGCAGCTGTTCCTGGACGCCTTCGAGCACAGCCTGCGCTCGGGCAGCGTCGACTATATCGCTGCCACCGAAGAAGCCTTCCGCGACGTTCGCCGGATGGAGCAGGACTATCAAGCACTGGTCGCAGCTGGCCCGCTGGTCGAAGCGCTTGCCGCCGGCGTCGCGCAGCGTGAGTTGTTACGTGGCAAGTTGCATCGTCTGTCCCCCTTGCTCGACTCGCTCCTCGGCACCTGGCAGGACTATGCCGGCGCCCGCAAGGAAGAGCTGGTCATCCAGGCCGAACATTATCGCCGCGAACAAGACGGTTTGCAGAATGAACAGCGTGGCGGTACTGCTGAGCTAATGCGCCTAGAGCGTGAGATCAGCGAGATTCAGCGCTGGCTAGGTGAGCTCTCGGCGTTGAAGAACCGCTTTGCGCTGGTCGAGGATGCCCGCGTACTCGAGCAGCAACTTCTCGCCGCCAAGGATGCTCACGATGAACTTGCTGGCGCGCTCTCCCAAGCGCGCCAGTTCTCCAGCGAAGACCTCGACGAGCGTCTGCGCGACCTGGAAAAGCGCCTCAAGTCGGTCCGGCAGCAACTGGACCATGCAGACAACAACAGCTATTCGCGCCTGCGCGAAGAGTTCTCCCAGGCCGATGTCGATCGTCTGATGCGCCTGTTCAATAGCCAACTGTTCAGCCTGCCCTTGGGTGACAAAGGCATCGCCATGGACGACGGCGATACCTGGGTCAAGTCGCTCGAAGCTGTGCTCGACGGCTTCAAGGGTGAACACTTTGAAGCGCCTGGGCTCTCCATCGACCTGTCCCATATCGAGCCACCTGCCCTGCAGGCGCTGGCCGACCGCACTGCGCTGCGTGATCAGAAGGATCGGTTGGAGCGCGAGTTGAAACAACTCAAGGCCCAGCATTCGGTGGCGGTCGACCGTGCCGCGAGCAAGGCGCAGGCCGAGCAGCTGTATCAACAGGTACTAGACGCTCAGAAAGCGCTGGAAGACTTCCGCCGTTGCCAGACCCTCTCAGCAGAAGAAGACAGCAAGCTCGAGCAGCTGGCCCAGGCGGAGGCGGCGCAGGACGAACTCAAGCGGACCAGCGATGCGTTTACCGAGCGGGTACAACACCTCTCGGCGAAGCTGCAGCTGGTTGGCCGGCAGTTGGCTGATCTCGAAGCCAAGGAACGCACGCTGGAAGACGCACTACGTCGCCGTCAGCTGCTTCCGGCCGACCTGCCTTTCGGCACGCCGTTCATGGACCCAGTGGATGACTCGCTGGATAACCTCCAACCGCTGCTCAACGACTATCAGGACAGCTGGCAGGCGTTGCAGCGCGTCGATGGTCAGATCGAAGCGCTCTACGCCCAGGTACGCCTCAAGGGCGTCGCCAAGTTTGATAGCGAAGAAGACCCCGAGCGTCGGCTTCAACTATTGGTGAACGCGTACGCGCATCGTCAGGATGAAGCCCTGACGCTGGCCAAGGCGCGAAGGGCGGCAGTTACCGACATTGCCCGTACCCTGCGCAACATTCGAAGCGACTACGACAGCCTCGAACATCAGCTGGCGTTGTTCAATCGCGAGATCAACAAGCGCCAGGTGTCGAACCTTGAGAGCTTCCGCATCGTCCTGGCACCGAACAAGGATGCGCTCAAGCATATCGACCAGATCATCCACAGCGCCGGACAATACGAGCAGGGCGAGACGCTGTCGGTGTTCGATCTGCAACAAAGCAGCGAACAGGACAGCAAGAACGAGGAAGCCAAAGAGTATCTGGCGCGCCTGGTTGCCGCAAACAACAACCAGCTGGGGCTGAAGGACCTGTTTGAGCTCGCCTTTGAAATCACCAAAGTTGGAGGTCAGCCGGTAATTCATACCGACATCGACGGCGCGGCATCCAACGGCACGACGATGACGATCAAGGCGCTGACCAACATGTACCTGTTGCTGCACCTAATGGATCGCGAACAGGCCGGACGCATACGTCTACCCTACTATCTTGACGAAGCTGCGGACATCGACGAGCGAAACCAGCAAGCGTTGATCGAAACCAGTTTGCAACTAGGCTTCGTCCCGATTCTGGCATCGGTCAAACCTCAGGTGTCGGCCCATGTAGCCATCGACCTGGAAGGCGGCAGCGGTCCGACTGGCATCTACATAGACGAAGCGGATTGGAAATACATCAAGCGGCGCGAACATGCTGGGCAATCGGATGTAGCAGCTGAGCGAAACGCGGTACGAGAAGCCGAACCGATCAGCTGAAATCTGGGTGGCGAGCCAGTCTGCCGTTGGGATGGGCTGGCTCATTGAACACGGGCGTCTTTCCTGGCGTTCGTAGCCCAGTCCGCGCTGCCTGTCTCTTGTCCGCTAACTGGGCCGGTTAGGCATCCTCGCAAACGAGGTCAGAGTAGCTACGCTATGGTTGCTGGCGACTGGACCGCCCGATACTTTCGCTTCCTTAGTTCGCTTTGGAGCACGCCCTTAGTCTCCCGATAATGGCGCTATCGCTCCGCACAGAGGATCGTCCACGGTGTTCTAAACCTCCTTGTCATCGGCACTTGGGTACCGCGTACTACTGCGCTTGGCCTTGGTCCTCTAAGCGCGCGCCCGCAGCTTGGAGGCTGTATTCGGGCCTTTCCATGCCCCTACGGTTGCGCCTGAAATCATCTGCCCGGTCTGGCCAAACCCACTAACGAGAACTTGGCCAAATGGATCTGGCATGAACTGATGCCGCTACTGCCGGAACTATCGAGAATTCGACTCCACGACACCTGCACAAGTGGTTGCGAGTACCGAGGCGATTGACGCTCGCTTAGACAGCGCGCTCTGCGCGACACGTTGCAGCTAGCAGGGGCTAGTCCCTTCGAGACTGCCCTCTGCCGGCCATGAGCCATCCTCGTATTACTTGCCACGCATTCCGTTGAAGGTCTGACGACGCTCACGCTTGCATCGTGTGATGCGTATCACCGCGCCAAGCCGAGAGAACATGGGTTTTCACTCCCAGGCCTCATTTGATGATGCACCCTTGGCTTGTTCAGTCCAAAGCGTTCAGGCCGCCCTTTCTAAGCGCGCCAATCACGTCATCGCTGCTCGGACTCATTAGCGCTGGCGTCGCTCGTCTCCGCTTGTGATGCAATGTTACTGCCTCTCGTGCGGCCTCCGCATGCTCGCGTAAGCATTGACCGTTTGTGCCTGCAGCCAGTGCGTCTCTGCGAGTAGTTGCCCGACCGCTTGTGTAACGGGGTTTAAGCCCCAGCGATGGATACCCAACTTTTTAGCGCCCAAAGACAAACCCCCGATCCTCTTACGAAGATCGGGGGTTTGGTGTAGAAGCTTGACGATGACCTACTCTCACATGGGGAAGCCCCACACTACCATCGGCGATGCGTCGTTTCACTACTGAGTTCGGNGGCGAATCATACAGCGTTCAAAACCGCTGTCAACCACCTCTTTCAACCGCTTCCGATCAACCTGACCGAAGCCACTAACAGAGCCAAACCACCACCCTGCCAGCCCGGCGCATTCTACTCGAATTCGCCATCCGTGCAAGCCTTTATTTTCGATAACTTCTTGATTTACAAGAGGTTTCGCTAAAGGCCTGCGCCGGAGAAGGTGCGCATTATAGGCACTCAGATTCCCACGTCAACGGTTGTTTTTGTTTTTATTCGCTAACGGATCGCCATGCCATCTGGCATTGATTCCGACCAAGGCGCGCTCAACTGCCGGAACTCGCGCTGCAAGCAAAATCGCTGCGAGGGTGGCGTACAAACTCCATTGGCCCGCGTCGGATCTCACAACCCAGAGCATGTGAAGCAATGCGACGACTAACGCTGGATAGACAATGCGGTGCAACTTCTTCCAGCGCTTACCAAGCTTGCGCATGCTCCAGCGCGTTGACGTCAGCGCGAGTGCTGACAGGCCTACCAGGGCGATAACCCCTAACGCTATATATGGGCGCTCAACCAACTCGGCAGCAAAATCGCCAAATTGCAAACCCAAGAGAAAGTATAGATAGGCAGCTAAATGAAGTACGGCGTAACCGAACGCCCATAGTCCGACCTGCCTTCTAAACACAATCCAGCCGGACCAGCCAGTCAAAGACCTCAGCGGCGTCATCGCCAGAGAACACAGCAGAAGAACCAAAGCGCCTTGGCCGAGATTATCAACTAGCACTTTGCCGGGATCTGGGCCCAGCGCGGCTACCGCGGCGAGATACAGCCAGTAGCACGGCACGCTAGCTATGGAACAGAAAAGCAACAACCTCCACCAGGGATAGCGCATCAATAGTGCTTTCTCAGATCCATCCCAGCGTATAAGTGCGCGACGTCCTCTTCGTAGCCGTTGAACATCTGGGTTTGGCGGACATTTGGACTAAACAGACTCCCCGGAAGCCGTCGCTCGCGTGCCTGTGACCAACGCGGGTGAGAGACCTTGGGATTAACGTTGGCGTAAAACCCATATTCCTGCGGAGCCATGGATTCCCACGTGGTCGCTGGCTGTTCACGAACGAAACTGATTCGAACGATCGACTTGATGCTTTTGAACCCATACTTCCATGGCACTACGAGACGTAATGGCGCACCGTTCTGGTTTGGCAACACTCGTCCATACATCCCAACGGCTACCAAGCTCAGCGGGTGCATGGCCTCGTCCATTCTCAAGCCTTCAACATACGGCCAGTCGATCAGTGAAAAACCAGTACGCATACCAGGCATCTGTTCTGGACGAGCCAAGGTCTCAAAGCGAACATATTTAGCGTCGGATGTCGGCTCCAGACGACTGATCAGATCAGCAAGCGGAACCCCTAGCCACGGTATGACCATCGACCAGGCTTCGACGCAACGTAAACGATAGATACGTTCCTCAAGCGCGGCGTTCGTAACAAGATCTTCAATCGAATATTCGCCCGGCTTCGCCACCTCTCCGTCGACCGTCACGAACCAAGGTTCCGTGACAAGCTTCGGCGCGTGACGCGCTGGATCACCCTTATCCGGGCCGAACTCATAGAAATTGTTGTAATGCGTAGCATCTTGATAGGGGGTAATGGCTTCGTTTTTTACCGTTACCGCTTTCCAATGTGCCTGTCGTAGTTTTTCGTCAAACCAAGCGGGCGAGTCCGCTGGTTCCACGCCCGCATAGCGCGCCGGGTTGGCTTCAGCTTCAGCTTCGGCTATAGCCGGCAGCCCTGCGGCTGCGATTGAGAAAGCCGCTCCCTCAACGAACCGACGACGGTTCAGGTAGAGCGCTTCGGGGGTTATCTCTGATTCGAGACAATCACTGCGACGCGGCGTCTTGATAAGCATGATGTACTCCGCTGTCCGAGGCTGTATGAACAAGCACTAGACAGCGGATAATCTCAAAAATCAACTTTCGGCGCGCTTGCGGCGACGCATCAGGAACTGTACTGGTCCAGAAACGGCGTAGGCGAGGAAGATCAGAAGCAAAATACGCGGCGGATCACTGAACACCACGGCGAACACCAATACAACGATCAGTATCGCCACAAAGGGCACCCGCCCTTTCAGATCGAGATCCTTAAAACTGTAGTACTTGATGTTGCTGACCATCAGCAGGCCCGCGGCAGCTACCAGCAGCGCAAACAACATGATTACCGCCAAGGGCAGATCGAGACCGCGGATTCCCGGTTCGTCAAGCGCCCAAACCGCCCAGACCGATCCAGCCACAACCCCTGCAGCGGCAGGACTCGCCAGACCAATGAACCACTTCTTATCCACTTTGCCAATTTGGGTGTTGAAGCGCGCAAGCCTCAAGGCTGCGCAGGCAACGTAGATGAAGGCCACGGTCAACCCGACATTTCCGAGACTCGACAGCGCCCACTGGTAGGCGAGAACGGCCGGAGCTAGACCGAAAGCGACCATGTCCGACAGCGAATCATATTCCGCACCGAATGCGCTCTGGGTGTTGGTCAAGCGCGCGACTCGGCCATCCAGACTATCGAGCACCATCGCGACAAAGACCGTAGCAGCAGCGACGTAGAAGTTGCCATTGATAGCCGTGACAATGCAGAAAAAACCGGCAAACAGATTGGCCGTGGTGAAAAGGTTGGGGAGCAGATAGATGCCCCGATGGCGAACCTTGCGACCTTCGGCGTCCTGGCTCTCTTCGATATGCTCGTCGATCGGCAGAAGACTTTCCGTTTCGATGGATTTGTTCGGCTCTTCGGGATGCTCACTCATGCAAATTCACCTTACAGCAGGTTTGAATAATTTCGACAGGCCCTAGCACAACGGGTTCACCCTAGGCCAAACACCGGTTTATACCAGAGACACACAGCCAAAACGAAAAAACGCGGCCGAGGCCGCGTCCTTTCGAGCAATACCGATGATCAGTTCTTGCTCTTATCAACGATCTTGTTAGCAGCGATCCACGGCATCATGGAGCGAAGCTTCTCACCAACCACTTCGATGCCATGGGCCGCGTTGTTACGGCGATAAGCCGTCATCGATGGGTAGTTCGCAGCGCCTTCAGTGATGAACATCTTGGCGTACTCGCCGTCTTGAATGCGCTTCAGGGCATTACGCATCGCGGCGCGCGACTCGGCGTTGATGACCTCGGGGCCTGTTACGTACTCGCCATACTCGGCGTTATTGGAGATCGAGTAGTTCATGTTGGCGATTCCGCCTTCAAACATGAGGTCGACGATCAGCTTCAGCTCGTGCAAGCACTCGAAATAAGCCATTTCCGGCGCATATCCGGCTTCTACCAGTGTCTCGAAGCCAGCTTTGACCAACTCGACGCAACCGCCACACAGAACTGCCTGCTCGCCGAACAGATCGGTTTCGGTCTCGTCCTTGAAGGTGGTTTCGATAATGCCGGTACGACCGCCGCCGACACCCGATGCGTATGAAAGAGCGACGTTCTTGGCGTTACCGGAGGCGTCCTGGTAAATCGCGATCAGGTCAGGAATACCACCACCTTTGACGAACTCGGAGCGAACGGTATGACCCGGCGCTTTTGGTGCAATCATGATCACGTCGAGATCGGAACGCGGTACGACCTGGTTGTAATGAATGGAGAAGCCGTGGGCAAACGCCAGCGTGGCGCCCTTCTTCAGGTTCGGCTCGATCTCGTCACGGTACAGGCGGCCCTGGAACTCGTCGGGAGTCAGGATCATAACGACATCGGCAGCGGCAACGGCGGCAGCAACGTTATCGACTTTCAAACCATGGGCTTCGGCCTTAGCGACCGACGAGGAACCGGCACGCAGGCCAACGGTTACGTCTACGCCAGAATCTTTAAGATTGCACGCGTGGGCATGGCCCTGGGAGCCGTAGCCAATGACAGCGACTTTCTTGCCCTGAATGATGGAGAGGTCGCAATCTTTATCGTAAAAAACTTTCATGGAATTACCCCTGTTGCTGGCCGGTCGGGCCATTCGATAAGTCGTATTAGATGCTCAGCACTTTGTCGCCACGGGAAATACCCGTAACACCACTGCGCACCACTTCCAGAATCGATGCCGTACCGATGGCCTGGATGAAACTGTCCAGCTTGTCGGTCGTGCCGGCCAGCTGGATGGTATAAACATTGGAGGTCACGTCGACAATCTGCCCACGGAAGATGTCGGTGGTCCGCTTGACTTCGGCGCGCTGTGCGCCGGTTGCCTTCACCTTGATCAACATCAGCTCGCGCTCGATGTGAGCACTTTCGGACAGATCGACCAGCTTAACGACCTCTACCAACTTGTTGAGGTTCTTGGTGATCTGCTCGATTACCTCCTCGTGCCCCACCGTCGTCAGCGTCAGTCGAGAAAGCGTCGGGTCTTCGGTCGGGGCGACGGTCAGGCTTTCAATGTTGTAGTTACGCTGCGAGAACAGCCCGACCACACGCGACAAGGCACCTGGTTCGTTTTCCATCAGCAGAGAAATGATGTGTCTCATGATCAGGTCCGCTCCGTCTTGCTGAGCCACATGTCGCGCATGGCGCCGTCTTTGATCTGCATCGGGTAGACGTGCTCACTGGTATCGACAGCGATATCCAGGAAGACCAGGCGATCCTTCAACGCGAAGGCTTCTTCCATCTTGGACTTCAGATCTTTCAGATCGGTGATGCGCATCCCCACATGCCCATACGCCTCGACCAGCTTGACGAAATCAGGCAGCGACTCCATGTAGGAGTGGGAGTAGCGGCTGTTGTACTGCATGTCCTGCCACTGGCGAACCATGCCCAACGCACCGTTGTTGAGGTTAATGATCTTGACCGGCAGGTCGTACTGCAGGCAGGTCGACAGCTCCTGAATGTTCATCTGAATGCTGCCTTCACCCGTAACACAGGCGACGTCAGCTTCAGGGAAGTTCAGCTTTGCACCCATCGCGGCCGGAAAGCCGAAGCCCATGGTGCCAAGGCCACCAGAGTTCAACCAGCGATTCGGCTTATCGAACTTGTAGTACTGGCACGCAAACATCTGGTGCTGGCCAACGTCCGAAGCCACATACGCATCACCCTTGGTCACTTCACACAGGGTTTCGATAACGGCCTGTGGCTTGATGATGGTGCCGTCACCCTTGTCGTATGGGAACAAGCCACGGTTACCGCGCCATTCCTCGATCTGCTTCCACCAGCTGGCAACAGTCTCAGCATTGGGTGCCTGGCCGATCTCCTTAACGACGGCCACCATTTCGGTGAGCACGCTGTCGACCGGGCCAACGATCGGAATGTCGGCCTTGATGGTTTTGGAAATGGACGCCGGATCGATATCGATGTGGATGATTTTGGCGTTGGGGCAGAACTTCGTCGCACCGTTGATTACGCGGTCATCAAAGCGCGCGCCTACAGCCAGGATGACATCGGAATGATGCATTGCCAGGTTGGCCGTATAGCTACCGTGCATACCCAGCATGCCGACGAACTGCCGGTCGCTTCCCGGATAGCAGCCCAAGCCCATGAGGGTATTGGTAACCGGCAGATTGAGCATCTTGGCAAGCTCAGTGAGTTGCGAAGATGCACCACCCATGATCACGCCGCCACCGGCGTAAATGATCGGACGCTTGGCAGCCAGCAGAAGCTCTGCCGCTTTGCGAATCTGACCAGAATGCCCACGAACGGCCGGGCTGTATGAACGCAGCTTGGCTTTCTTCGGATAGACGTATTCGAACTTCTCGGCGGGATTGGTCATGTCTTTCGGAATGTCGACAACGACAGGACCGGGACGACCGGATTGCGCCAGGTAGAACGCTTTTTTCATCACTTCGGGAATTTCCGAAGGATGTTTGATCATGAAGCTGTGCTTAACGATGGGGCGGGAAATACCGATCATGTCGGTTTCCTGGAAAGCATCAGTGCCCACCATATTGCTGGCAACCTGCCCCGAGATGACCACCATCGGGATCGAGTCCATATAAGCGGTGGCAATACCGGTGATGGCATTGGTCGCGCCAGGGCCGGAGGTGACTAGCACTACACCGGCCTTGCCGGTGGAACGCGCATAGCCGTCGGCCATGTGAGTAGCAGCCTGCTCATGACGAACAAGGATATGCGTAACTTCCTTTTCCTTGAACAGCGCATCATAGATGTGCAGCAAGGCGCCGCCCGGATAGCCGTAGATGTACTTAACGCCTTCGTCGCGCAAGAAGCGGACGACCATTTCAGCGCCGGATAAAAGTTCCACGTTATTCACCTCTAGAACGCCAGATAGCCGCTCCGCGTCGGACCGGCCAGAATTAGGTTTACTACTAAGCAGTGCATGAGCGACGGTGGTCGCCGACTACGTCAGCTACTGTCAAAGCGAGTACTAGGGAAGCCCCAAAGTGTTGCGGGGCGCCCCTCCCAGCGCGAGGTAACGCGTTGCGGATGTTGCAGGTCGGCGCGGGTATGCACCTCATGATTGAGCGAAAGGCTCGCTTGCGGCGGCCTCTCAGAACAGCAAGCATGGAATTGTTCGGATTAGGCTTGGTCAAGTCAAGTCCGCTGTTGCCCTTCGGCTGCATTCAGCTGTGATCCAGCGCAGAATGAAGCCCCCTGTCTTTTGCGTATAGTACCGGCTTGGTTTTGCATCCACTGAAGGGAAAAGCATGCGTTTGACCATTCTCGCAGGCGGCCTGCTGCTTGCACTGAGCAGCAGCATCATGGCCGGCCAGGTTTACAAGTGGGTCGACGCCAAAGGCGTTACGCATTTTGGAGCACAGCCGCCCCAAGGCATGCCGGCCGAAACGCTCAATACGGCCATCGCCCCGCCAAAGCCAGCCGTGGCCGAAGGCAACGCGCCGGAACACTCAGGCGAGTCCGAACAGCGCGACATTGACCGCAAGGTTAAGCAACAGGTTGCAGAGCAGGAAGCCGAGCGGCAACGTTATTGCACTACCCTGCGCACCAATCTGGCACAACTGCAAAACAACCCGCGCGTGCGCGTAGAAGAAGACGGCGGCACTCGGCGCCTGAATGAAGAAGAACGCCAGGCGCGTATTGGCGAAACCCAGCAGAAGATCGCCGACAGCTGTAACTGAACGCAGCGACCAACGCCTGCCTATAAAGGCCGGCGTTGCTTAGCCTTCGCCCCCACTGATCAGTAGATCGAAGGTTTCAAGCGCTTCAAACAGCCCACCCACGCGCTGCGGCTGATCTTGATAAACCATTTCAGCCATCGCCAAAATTCCCGACACGGCTGGCAATGGCTGACCGTGCTCCAGAATGTGCTTCATGCGCGGCAGAAAAATCCACTGCAACCACTGATCGAACGCCAGTGTATCGACGCAGAACGGCTCCTGACTGGCAAGCGCTTCAGGCGCAGGCGGCGACGACGCCCAAACCCCAAGTAACCGAAGCTCGCGCTCGATCAGTAGCAACTGGTCTGCCAACGCCGGCACTCGACTATCCATCACATCGAAACCTTGGCCCGCTCGCGCGCCTGCGCAGCGCCTGCAGCATTTCCCTGACGCTCACGCGCCTGCGCGATTAGCTCCCAGAGGCTTGCCTGCAGGGCTGGCCGGTCGCTCGCATAGCTCAGCCCACGCCGAGACAGTTGTTCGGCCTGAATGGCATCCCCTTGCGCCAGACGGACCTGAGCCAGCCGATAGAGCACCTGTGGTTCGCGCGGGGCGATTCGCTGAGCCCGCTCGAGACTGGACGCGGCTCCGTTCAGGTCACCTCCTCCCTGTTGTTGCTGCGCAGTGGTAAGCAACGCCAGCACCGGCCCATCGAGCTGTTCATCGGCTGACAAGGTTCCACTGCTTGACGGGATTCCGCTGGGCACTGGCTGTCGCTGGACCGGGGCGGGCATTGGCGCGGACTGAGCGGGCGGGGTCCACTGTCCAGTCCCAACGGCAGGCGCTTGCGCAGATCCCCCAGAGAAAGCGACATCAGGCGCGCCATAGGTTTGCAATGGCTCGGAGCTTTGCTGCGGCACCATGACCATAACGCCCGAGTCTGCAGGCGCAGATTGCCCACTGGTAACCGGTGCGTTAGCACGGCGACTGGGCTGACGCGCGGAAACCTCCTCCGATACCGGCGCCCCCGAATCGACGACGGGTATCGCGCCGCGCTTGACCGATGCGCAGCCAGGCAGCAGTGCCGCCGCCAACAATACGATCATCCATTGCTTGTTCAAAGTTCAGACCTCTTGATAAACCAACCGGCCAGCCGCCACCTATGGCAACCAGCCACGAACCCAATCCATAACCGATTCAGCCGGGGCCTGGATGCCGCAGCCAGGACCCGGAGCAGGCTCGCTTCCGCGGATATAAGGCATCTGTACGGCGCCCGGGCAATTTTCCAGCGTCCCCTCTCCGGTCCGTGCATCGACCCAGGCCATGGACACATTATCCGGCACGGGCATCTGCAGCGGTAAGGGGTCGGCACGACGCATGAAGTCCGCCCATACCTGCAACGCGCCTGTGGCACCGGTTAACGAAGTTTTGCCGTTGTCATCGCGCCCCAACCAGACCACTGCGAGCAGATCCTGACTGAAGCCTGCAAACCAGCTGTCACGTGAATCGTTGGTGGTACCGGTCTTGCCTGCCAGTGCCAGCGATTTAGGGACCTGATTGTATACAGAACGCCCAGTCCCCTCGACCATCGTTCGCTGCATGGCATATTGGGTCAGGTAAATAGCGCCAGGATCGAATCGCTGTTCGATCTTGAACGGATAGCGGCTAAGGGGTTCGCCATCGGCCGCAACGACACTGCGAATGGCCCGCAACGGAGTATTGAAGCCGCCACTGGCGATCGTCTGGTAGACGCCGGCGACCTCGATAGGGCGCAATCCGCCCGCCCCCAGCAACATCGACGGATAAGCCGGCCAATCGGGCGAAGCGCCCAAGCGCGCCAGCGTCTTGAGCACATGCGGCACGCCTAGATCCAAGCCAAGCCGCGCGGTAGACAGGTTGTAGGAATTCGCCAGGGCCTGATAGAGGTAGACCGTGCCATGAGCGGTACGCCCGTAATTCTGCGGCTTCCAAACCTTGCCGTCGGTACCTTTAACCGAAAACGGCTCATCCTCAAGCAGGCTGGTCAAGGTGTATTGGCTGGGCTTTTCAAGGGCAGCAAGATAGATCGCCGGCTTGATCAGCGACCCAATTGGCCGCGATGCATCCAGCGCCCGGTTGAAGCCGGCAAAGCCTGGATGACGACTGCCCAGCATGGCCTGCAGCTCGCCGGTTTCCGGGTTGGTGACCAGCATCGCGCCTTCTACGCCTTCGGCTGCCTTGCCCAGACGCTTCAGCGTATCGGTCATGGCCTTTTCAGCCTTGGATTGAATGATCGGGTCAAAGCTCGTGAAAACCCTCAGCCCTTCCTCAGTGAGGTCTTCGTCGCGATAGTCCTCTCGCAACTGCCGCTTTACCAAATCGAGAAACGCCGGGTATGAGCTGTCGGCCAGACTGCCACGCTGCGTCACGCCGAGCGGCGCCTGCCTCGCCTGAGCAGCTTCCTCTGGACTGACCACCTGCTGCTCAGCCAGCAGATCGATGATCAGATTGCGTCGTTCCATGGCGCGCTCAGGATGACGGCGAGGGTTGTAGTAGGTCGGCCCCTTGACCATGCCGACCAACAGGGCCACGTGCTGCAGTTTTAGCTCTGCGAGTGGCCGTCCAAAGAAGTACTGGCTTGCCAAACCGAAGCCATGAATGGCGCGACGACCGTCCTGACCAAGAAAGACCTCGTTCAGATAGGCCTCGAGAATCTCCGGCTTGTCGTAGTGGAGTTCAAGCAGCACCGCCATCATGGCTTCGGTAGCCTTGCGGCTCAGACTGCGCTCGTTGGTGAGATAGAAATTCTTCACCAGCTGCTGCGTCAGTGTGCTGCCTCCCTGACGCACCTCCCCAGCGGTAAGGTTGACCCAGACGGCACGGGCAATGGACTTAGGCGACACGCCGAAATGATCAAAGAACTCCCGATCTTCGACCGCGACCAGTGTTTCCACCAGATACGGCGGCACTTGATCGAGCTTGATCAAAATCCGGTCTTCGTTGTGCGCAGGGTAAAGCCCACCCACGACCAATGGCTCCAGCCGCGCCACCGGCAGCTCGCCGCCGTCCATGCGTGCCAGTCCCGCAACGAAGTCCCCGGAAAAACGCACCCGGATACGCTGAGACTCTTCTGCGCCCTCATAAAAGCGGAAGCCTCGTGTGTGCATTTCAACCGCGTTACTGGCGACCGATACAGTTCCTGGCCCACTCACCGATTTTTCTCGGCGGTAGCCCAACGCATCGACCTCGGTGAGAAAGTCATCCTTATCGAGTTTTTGCCCGACAAACAATTCCAGCGGCCTGGCATAGACCGTCGCAGGAATCGTCCAGCGCTTGCCAGAGAATTTCTCCTGCACCACGGCATCGAGATACACCGCAACACCGGCCAGCAGCACCAGCGCAACGATAGAAAGTTTGATAATCCAGCCTAGCCATGGGCGAGAGGCACCGGAACGGCGTTTGGAGCGGGAGCGAGACGAGCGTGATTTAGTCATGGCGGCGCATTATACGCACTTTGATTTGCGCCGAAGACGGCCTCTTGGCGGTTTGCACGCTTACCGTGGATGGACATAATGGTGCGTTTCCGACTGTGTGAACTGTCTCCCAAGTGCTCACACACCCGCCCAACAAACCTACAAGGAGTGACCGTGAGCCAAGCACTGATTGCTGCACTGCAGAATCCGGCCCTGTACCCTCACCCGGTCGACGGCTTCAAAGTCATCGAGACCCATATTTCCTGGGTCATCCTTACCGGAACGTACGCCTACAAGATGAAGAAACCGGTTGATTTCGGCTTCCTCAATTTCACCGACCTCGCGGCTCGCAAACATTACTGTGAGGAAGAGTTGCGCCTGAACCAGCGCATGGCGCCAGAACTGTATCTCCAGGTCCTGCCTGTCACCGGCAGCGTCGAGCAACCGGAGATCGGCGGGAATGGCGAGCCAATCGAATACCTGTTGCAGATGCGCGAGTTTCCACAAACGCAACTGATGGCAGAGGTACAGGCCCGGGGTGAGCTGACGGACAATCACATCGACGCCCTCGCCAAGCAAATCGCCAAGTTCCACCTGAGCATCCCTCAGGTGGCTGCGGATCATGCGCTGAACAGCGCCGAGGGGATCGTCGCGCCGATGCGGCAGAACTTCGAACAGATTCGTCCGTTGCTCACCGAACAAGCAGACCTGCAGCAACTCGACGCCCTGCTGGACTGGACCGAAACCAGCATCGCCCGCCTGCAGCCCTTGCTCGAGCAGCGCAGCCAGCAAGGTTTCATCCGCGAATGCCACGGCGATCTGCATCTGGGCAACGCTACGATCATCGAAGACAAGGTAGTGCTGTTCGACTGCATCGAATTCAACGAGCCATTTCGCCTGATCGACATCGCTTCCGACGCAGCTTTTCTGGCGATGGACCTGGAAGATCGTGGTTTGAAGTGTCAGGCACGGCGCTTTATCAACGGCTGGCTGGAACGCACCGGAGACTATGCCGCGCTGCAGTTGCTCAACCTCTATAAGGCGTATCGCGCGCTTGTTCGGGCCAAGGTCAGCCTGTTCCGATTGCATCAGGAAGAAGACGCCGTTCAGCGCCGGATCGTCCTGCGCCAGTATCGCAGCTACGCCAATCTGGCCGAAAGCTACAGCGCCATTCCATCCCGCTTCCTTGCCATCACCCACGGCGTATCGGCGGTCGGCAAGAGCCAGGTTGCGCTGCGCCTGGTCGAGGCTCTGGGAGCGATCAGGATTCGTTCGGATGTTGAGCGCAAACGACTCTATGGCCCGCAGCCAGAGTCACAGGCTTCTGAGCTAAACGCCGGAATTTACGATGCCGAGGCCGGCGATGCGACCTATCAGCGACTGCACTCGCTGGCTGAAAACGCGCTTAGCGCAGGCTTCTCGGTGGTGATCGACGCCACCTATCTCAACCATCAGTATCGCCAAGCCGCCTGGCAAGTCGCAGAGTCGACCGGCGTGCCCTTTATGATTCTCAGCTGCGAGGCGCCTGACGCAGTCATCGAACAGTGGCTCACCCAGCGGCAGGCTGAGGGTGGCGATCCGTCCGATGCCACACTGGCCGTGATCAAAGCACAACAGTCTTCTCGCGAGCCGCTGAGCGAGAGCGAGCAATTGCTCAACCGGCAGATCAGCACACCCGAGGCGGGAAGCCTCGACGCCTTGGTCAGTGACATTCGTCAACGCCTGCCGGGCCTCTGACAACCGGACTGGCTGACATCTGTACAGAAAAGTGTCATCGAGGCACCGCTGAGGGCAGAACTCGGCGGTGCTTCTATACTTGTACAGGTCTGTCAGCGGAAGTCGGCCATGCCTCACAGTGTTCTGCCTTTGATGCCGCTGGACCGTTGCCATGGGTGACAGCGTCCAGCTCTTTTCAATTCGTCCTTACGATTACGCGCGGTTCCGCCCAGCGTATCCCAACAGTCTATTCAGTTGGCTCGCCGAACAGTGCTCGAGGCCCCGCTGCGCGATTGACGTTGCGTCGGGCACGGGTCAGGCCGCGCGCGCACTAGCAAGCCATTTCGACCGAGTGGTGGCATGCGACGCCAGCATTGAGCAACTGACCGGCACTGCCGACTGGCGATCTGCGGAGCGATTTGCTGCGCAGGCCGAGCGCCTACCGCTGCGCGATGGTGTGGCCGACGTGATGGTGGTCGCACAAGCTTTGCACTGGTTCGCTACGCCGGCCTTCTTTGCCGAAGCAAAGCGAGTGTTGTCAACAGACGGTCTGTTCTGCGCCTGGTGCTACAGCTTGCTTCATATCGAACCGTCGCTGGATGCGCTGATCGGGCGGCTGCATAGCGATACGCTTAGCGGTTACTGGCCTCCGGGACGCGCCAGCGTCGATGCCGGCTACCGAAACTTTCAGGTGCCTTTCGAGACCTTTCAACCTCCAGCGTTCGCTATCGAAATCCACTGGAGCCTGCCACAGCTACTGGGCTATCTGCGTACCTGGTCGGCAGTGAAGCGGTGGCAGCAGACCCACGACCAAGACCCAGTCACTGAACTGGAATCTGAGTTCAAGCGCCTGTGGGGGAACCCAGAACGCGTACGCCGGGTTCGCTGGCCGCTTCATTTCCTCGCCGGCTACCCAGGCCGATAGGAGCAATCATGCACGACGAGCTGTTGACCTTGAGGAATCTCGGCAAAACATCCGCGCAGTGGCTGCACGCCTCAGGCATCCACACGGCCGATGATCTGCGTCGGCTCGGCGCGGTCAGCGCTTACCACGCGGTCAAATCCAGAGGCTTCAGCGCATCAAGAGTGCTGCTATACGCCATCGAAGGCGCATTGCGTGACGTCAACTGGAAGGAACTGCCGGACACCCTGAAGACCGAGCTGAACCAGCACCTGGCCCGGCACGATTACCGAGACAAGAGCTAGCTCACAATGCTCGCCGGACGAGATTTACTCTCGTCCGGCGCGGCCTTATGGTGAGCGCGCGCATCGCTCCAACTCAGTGAGCCCGCTTGTCCAAGGATTGCCGACATGTATCTACTCGGGGAACAACCGGCCTATGCCGATCAACTGATCAACCGTTTGCAGGGAATCCCCGCGCAACTGCTCGAAGGCCTCGCCCCTTCGGCACCTACTATCGAGATCAAGGGCTCCAACGACCTGGCGCAGGATCTACCCGAGCAGCACCTGTTCATCATCGACAGCGGGCTGCTGCATGCACTGGTCGATGAAAGACCGCTGTTTTACATGCAGGAAGGCGACCTGCTTGGGCTGCGTCAAGGAATGGAACTGCCGCTTTGTCGTTACCGCAGCGAGGAAGCGATTCGCCTGATTCCCTATTCGCGCAGCGAGGTGTTTCGCCACATTCATACCGACCAGCGTCGTCAGGAACTCTATACCCAGTACCTGATTGGGCAGACGGCGCTGTTGTCAGACGCATTGGCGCGCCTTAAGCAACCCGAGATCCACCCCACAACCGGTTTCCAGCATTTTGCCGCGGGCGACGAGTTGATTCGCCAGGGGGACGATGCGGACAACGTGTTCATCATCATCGACGGCCACGCCGAGGCTTTTGTAGATGGCCAGAAGGTTGGCGACGTGCAGCGTGACGAGATTTTCGGGGCGATGGCCGTCTTCACTCAAGAGAAGCGCAGCGCGACCGTCGTCGCCACCGCCGCCTGCACCGTCATGCTTATTCCCAAGGATCAGTTTCTCGGCTTGATGCAGAGCAACCCCAAGATTGCTCACAGCCTGATAGAAAGCATGGCCAGGCGCATCGACTTGCTGAATAAAGAGGTCACCCAGCTGCGCATGCCCCTTTCTGCCTAGCGCCAAGAGACCCCGACGAAAGCCGAGAAAATTTAATTGAATTCTCCTATTGACCAACGAATGAGAATTGTTATTATTAGCACCACTGGTCGCGAGATCAGCCGGTAAGCTGAAAGAACGGGCAGTCGGACTTTCAGGTTATCTCCTCATCAGGCTAATCACGGTTTTGACCCGGCTCTTGCCGGGTCTTTTTTTGTCCGCGCAAAAACATTGGCTTCGCGTAAGCGTTATGCCAACTACTCGGTCGCTTTCCGAAGTCCGGCACAATGGTCCTGCTGCGGCTGGGCGGGGGTGTACCAGACGAAATCTGCCTGACCGGCGCGAACCACATCTTCCACCTCCGCAAGTATCAGTACACGGGTGGTCACTCGACCGTCATGGCTCTCAAGATGCATCGGCACGCCGAGATCTCGCCGGACGTGGAAAGCACCGGCCAACAACATCGCCGGCTTCGGCGCAGCATCCAGCTGGTCAGCCATTCGCTGGTCGCGCTGCTGCTGCACCGCCAGCATGGCAGGCAGCTGCGTCTCGGGCAGCATGTCGCAATGTGAAATCCGAATCTGCTCAAGCAAGGTCCGCTGCACCTCATTGTCAGCGGGCGCACCGGTCAGCGTGGGTATACGGCGATAGACCCGCATGATCTCCGCTCTGTCGAGATTGGCCGGCATCAACGGATACGGCTGCGCCAGCGCATGCCTGACCACCGGCGCGTACTGCTTCCATTCCCAGCCGTTTTGCCAGTCCAGCGCAGCCGCCAGATCCGCCGGCCATTCCCCGAGGTCAATCAATGCCTGCACCTGCGCCACATCATCCTGCTGATCCGGATTCAGCATTTCCAGCAACAGGCTGCCCTGCGCCCGGTGCTGCGCCAATGCCTGAAGAAGCCAGAGCTGCAGGGCATGATGGTCCGGGTTGTCATGTCGCTCTCCAATCAAGACCTGATCGACCTTGGCCAGCTCGTCAATCAACCGTTTCGGCGAGATATGCTCGCCGCTTCGCAAATCGACAATCCGTCCCAGATCGGGATGTTCACGCCCCTCCGGGCTTTGCCAGGTCGGCAAGAGCGGCTGCGATTGGCAGGCAGTGAGCAGAATCATGACGAGGGGCAATAGCAATCGCATGGGGTAATCCTCAGCGGGCAATAACTAGCGGATGGCCTCGTTCCGGGTGTCGCTGGATCAGCACATCGAGCCCGAACAACGACTTCAGCGGCTCGGCCTGCAACACCTGCTCGGGCGTACCGCTCAGCTGCACATGTCCGTCAGCCATCAACAACAAGCGATCGCAGTAGCGCGCCGCAAGATTGAGATCATGCAGGATAACCAGTACCGCGCCGCCCAGCTCGGCAAACTGGCGAATCGCGTGCAAGGTGCTGTGCTGATGCTGCGGATCGAGCATGGCTGTAGGCTCGTCAAGCAACAGGACTTGCCCAGTACGCCCAGGCCAGAGCTGGGCGAACACCCGAGCGAGGTGCACGCGCTGCTGCTCGCCTCCGGACAGTGACAAGTAGCTCCGCTGCGCCAGATGCTGCGCATCTGCCGCACGAAGCGCAGCCGCCACGATCGTCCGGTCGGCTTCAAAACCCGTGTCATGGGGTAAACGCCCCAGGCCAACCACTTCATCGACACGAAAACCAAAACTCAAGGTTGAGCTCTGCGGCAGTACTGCCAGGCAACGGGCGCGCTCGGGGCCATGCCAGTCGTGCAAAGGCTTCTGATGCAGCAGCACCTCGCCAGCGTTGAGAGGCAGCTCTCCACTCATCGCGCCAACCAAAGTGCTTTTACCTGCACCGTTTGGCCCCAGCACCCCTAGGACCTCACCCGGTTCAAGCCTGACGTCAACGTCAACAAGAACGTTGGATGCTCCTCGCCGAACGCAGCCCCCCTGCAAACTGAGCATCAGTGAGGCTGCCGCAATAGCAGATAGAGAAAGAAAGGCGCACCCAGCAGCGCAGTGACAATCCCGATCGGCAGCTCCGCAGGCGCCAGCATAAGCCGAGCAAGAAGATCGGCAAGGAGCAGCAGACTGCCCCCTGCCAACGCCGACGCCGGTAACAGCAATCGGTGGTCGGGGCCAATCAGCAGCCTGACAAGATGGGGAACCACCAAACCAACAAACCCGATCATTCCTGCCGCCGCTACCGCAGCGCCGACGCTGAGTGCAGTGCAGAACACCAGCTCGCGCTTGAGGCGCTCGACATCAAAGCCCAGGTGACGCGCCTCCGACTCACCCAACAAAAGAGCGTTTAGCGCCCGCGCCCGGCGAGGCAGCCAGAATGCCATGGCCACTGTCACCAGCAAGAGTGGCCAGAGCCGTGCGTAGCTTGCGCCGTTAAGGCTGCCCAGATTCCAGAAGGTCAAGGTACGTAACGCATTGTCGTCAGCTACATAGGTGAAAAGCCCAATCACTGCGCCCGCCAGAGCAGTCAGCGCAATACCGGCGAGCAGCATCGTCGCGACATGGGTACGCCCGTCCCGCCGACCGAGGCGATAAACCATCCAAGTGACACCTAGGCCACCGAGAAATGCGCTGACCGACAACAGATAGGGCTCCAGCAAGAGGGAGATCCCGCCGACCAGCTCACCGCCGACTATGGTGGCGGCGGCGCCTAATGCGGCACCGCTGGAAACACCGACCAACCCCGGGTCGGCCAGTGGATTACGAAATAAGCCCTGCATGGCGACGCCGGACAACGCCAGCACCGCGCCCACGCTCAAGCCAAGCAAGGCGCGTGGCAATCTGATTTGTCCGAGGATCAGCACAGCCTGGTCGGCACCCTCATCTCCCGACGATAAGCCAAACAGCTGCAATAGAGCTTGCAGGATGTCGACCAGCGGCAGATGGACCGGCCCGAGCGACAGCGACAACCAGAAAGCGATCAGCCACACGAGGCCCAGCGAAAGAAACAAAGGGCGTGCGGATAGGACTGGGCTCATCAAAAGTTTCGCCAGTTGAGGTTCGAGCCGAAGGATAAAAGCCAGCCACTCACTCCGCCAGCGCTATCAGCTGTTCGCCAACCCTGTCGCTACCGATTGGGTGATAATCCTTCGCAAATAAGGAGGACCCGATGATTCGATTGTGCGAGACCACAGACGTGATGGAGGGGCAAAGCAAGGGTTTCGAACGAGAAGGACAGCGCCTGCTGACGATTCGCAAGGATGGGACGCTATATGTCTACAAGAACCGTTGCCCACATCGCGGAATCCCGCTGGAGTGGCTGCCAGACCAGTTTCTTGACAGCAGCGGCAGCCTCATCCAATGCGCGACCCACGGCGCGCTGTTTCTTATCGATAGCGGCGAATGCGTCGCTGGCCCCTGCGCTGGACAAGCACTGCAGGCACTGCCGTACGTCGAGCAAAACGGCACCATCTGGTTACAGAACGTGCGCTAGTGCGACGTTGCGTACGAGCGACGATTGGCCGCGTTGGGTATCATGCGGCCACTGCTTCCCGTGAGATGACCATGCGCCGTTTGCTGAGTCTACTGATCCTATTGTTCGCCCTCCCCGCTGTTGCCGGCCTGTTCGACAGCCGCCCCAGCTCGACGCTTGGGGGGCTGAACAACAGTGCTGACTTCCTGCCGGTACGCGAAGCGTTTCGCCTGAGCCTGGTCGACGCATCGCCAGAACAGGTCAAGCTGCGCTTCGTTGCAGCGGAGGGCTATTACCTCTACCGGCACCAGTTCAAATTCAAGACCAATACGTCCGGTGTTGTTATCGGCGAAGCGAACCTGCCCGCGGGAGAGCAAAAGACCGACGACTATTTCGGCGAAGTCGAAGTCTATTACGGCGTACTCGACGTCGAACTACCAATCCGCAACCCGCAGAACCAGCCCTTTTCCTTACTGGTGACCTATCAAGGCTGTGCAGACAAGGGTTTGTGCTATCCGCCGGAGACCGAGTCCATCGATATTGGCGGCACGCCGAAGGCCGCACCTGCAGCGACGGATACAAGCATTGCAACTGAGACCACTGCCGAGCTGTCCTGGCGCTCGGTGGCGTTGTTCTTTCTCGCAGGACTGGGGCTGACGTTCACGCCCTGCGTGTTGCCCATGTTGCCGATCCTTTCCGGTGTCGTTTTGCGCGGGCAGATCGGAGGAATGCGCAGCTTTGGTCTGTCGCTCGCGTACGTCCTGCCAATGGCGGCCGGCTTCGCCGTGCTTGGCGCGCTGATGGGCATGTTCGGAGCTGAACTGAATCTGCAGGCCCGCTTGCAGTCGCCCTGGATTCTGGTGCCGTTCGCGCTGTTTTTCGTCGCCTTTGCCTTGGCCATGTTCGGACTGTTCGAGTTACGTTTGCCGCAAGCGATGGGCCACCGCCTCGAGCGCATTGCGGGCAATGCCAGAGGCGGTTCATTCCTCGGTGCCGCGGTGCTCGGAACGGTTTCCAGTCTGCTGGTTTCGCCATGCGTGTCGGCACCGCTTGCGGGCGCCTTGCTGTATATCAGCGCCAGTGGCGATGCGCTGGGTGGCGGCCTCAAGCTATTCGCCCTTGGCTTAGGAATGGGCACACCACTGATTCTGTTCGCCATTGGCGGCGGCGCCCTACTTCCCAAGAGCGGCCCATGGATGGTCACGGTACGCAACGTCTTTGGTGTGATGCTCTTGGCGGTTGCCGTATGGATGCTCGAGCGAGTCTTGCCAGGCCCGCTAGCGCTGGCGCTCTGGGGCTTGCTGGCTGCCGGCACGGCACTGTTCCTAGGCACGCTGGAATTTGGTCTCAAGACACCCCGACAGAAACTCGCACAGCTGCTGGGCCTGGTGCTGCTGGTCTATGCCCTGGCGGCCTGGGTCGGTGCGCTGCAGGGGAACTCCGATCCGCTGCGACCGCTGCCTCGCTCCACCTCAGTTGCCGCCGGTGGCTCCACCAGCGAAACAGAAGCCTGGCGCACAGTGACTACCCCGGCTGAACTCGACGCCCAACTCGGCGCGGCGCAGGCAGCAGGCCAACCGCTGATGCTCGACTGGTACGCTGACTGGTGTATCAGCTGCAAAGTGATCGAGCGCGAAGTGTTCGCCGCTCCAGAGATTGCGCCACGCCTTGCAGACTACCGCCTGGTTCGCTTCGACATTACCGACAGCAACCCGGAGCAGCGGGCATTGCTCGACCGCTATAAGCTCTTCGGCCCGCCAGCGGTTCTGTTCTTTGATCGCACCGGCAAGGAGCTGACCGACGCAAGGGTCGTCGGCGAAATCGATACCGGTCAGTTCATGGAGCGACTGGACCACGCCGAAGCCTCTCTGTAGACAGTCCCTGCAGCAATCTCCAGCCATAATGTCGGCATTTACGCCGATCAAGACATGACTGGACAGTCAGCCCTCGCTTCGTGCATAGTTTTTCCCCTCACCGATGGCCGCTCGCTCAAGCGCCCGTCTGGACAGAACAACAAGGAATACTCATGGCGACGTTTCTGGTCCTCCACGGCCCGAATCTGAATATGCTTGGCACCCGTGAACCCGGCGTCTATGGCGCCACGACGCTGGCGCAGATCAACCAGGATCTGGAGCAGCGAGCCCGTGATGCCGGCCACCATCTGCTGCATCTACAGTCCAATGCCGAGTACGAGCTGATCGAGCGCATCCATGCCGCACGCAGCGAAGGCGTGGACTTCATCCTGATTAATCCCGCCGCCTTTACGCACACCAGCGTTGCGCTACGTGACGCGCTGCTGGCGGTGAGCATCCCATTCATCGAAGTGCACCTGTCAAACGTGCACAAGCGTGAACCTTTCCGCCATCACTCCTATTTCTCGGATGTCGCGGTAGGGGTGATCTGCGGTCTTGGCGCCAGCGGCTACCGCCTGGCATTGGAGGCCGCCCTGGAACAACTCGCTGCTTCCTGACAGGACCGCGCGCAACACGCGACGGCCTCGAAGAAGCGAGCAGCAATGCCCTTTGAACTTACCTGGGAGTCACTGCTTCATGGATATTCGCAAAGTCAAGAAACTGATCGAGCTGCTGGAAGAGTCTGGTATCGACGAACTGGAAATTCACGAAGGCGAAGAGTCCGTTCGCATCAGCCGTCATAGCAAGCAGGTTGCAATGCAGCAGCCTTATTATGCGCAAGCACCAATGCCGGCCCCCGCAGCCGCTCCGGCCGCCGCACCAGCCGCCGATGCCGCGCCGGCACAGCCAAAGCTCAATGGCACTGTAGTCCGCTCACCGATGGTCGGCACCTTCTACCGCGCCTCCTCACCGGAGTCGGCCAACTTCGTTGAAGTCGGTCAGAGCGTTAAGAAAGGCGACATCCTCTGCATCGTCGAAGCGATGAAGATGATGAACCACATCGAGGCCGAAACCAGCGGCACCATCGAATCCATCCTGGTGGAGAATGGTCAGCCGGTCGAATACGACCAGCCGCTGTTCACCATCGTTTGAACCGCGGAGAGCCAGCGATGTTGGAAAAAGTACTAATCGCCAACCGCGGTGAAATCGCCCTGCGGATTTTGCGAGCCTGCAAAGAGCTGGGGATCAAGACCGTCGCGGTTCATTCCACCGCCGATAGGGAGCTGATGCACCTGGCCTTGGCCGACGAGTCCGTCTGCATCGGCCCGGCCCTCGCGACCAACTCCTACCTGCACATCCCCTCGATCATTGCCGCAGCGGAAGTGACCGGCGCTACCGCAATTCATCCGGGCTATGGCTTTCTGGCCGAAAACGCCGATTTCGCCGAGCAAGTGGAAAAATCCGGTTTTGCCTTTGTCGGCCCGAAAGCCGAAACCATTCGCCTGATGGGCGACAAGGTCTCAGCCAAGGACGCAATGATCAAAGCCGGAGTACCTGTGGTACCGGGCTCTGACGGACCGCTTCCGGAAGACGAGGCCGAAGCGCTACGCATCGCTCGTGAAGTGGGCTACCCGGTTATCATCAAGGCCGCTGGTGGCGGTGGCGGCCGCGGCATGCGTGTCGTTCATCACGAAGAAGACCTCATCAAGTCGGCCAAACTGACACGCACCGAAGCGGGCGCGGCGTTCGGAAACCCGATGGTCTATCTCGAGAAGTTCCTCGGCAATCCACGCCACGTGGAAGTTCAGGTGCTGTCCGATGGCCAAGGCAACGCCGTACACCTGGGCGATCGCGACTGCTCGCTCCAACGTCGTCACCAGAAGGTCCTGGAAGAAGCGCCTGCACCGTACATTGATGAAAAGGCACGTGCCGAAGTACTCAAGCGCTGCACTGACGCCTGCGTTGAGATCGGCTACCGGGGCGCCGGTACCTTTGAGTTCCTGTACGAAGATGGGCACTTCTACTTCATCGAGATGAACACCCGCGTTCAGGTAGAGCATCCGGTTACAGAGATGGTGACGGGCGTCGACATCGTCAAAGAAATGCTCAGCATTGCAGCCGGCAACAAGCTGTCGATCAAACAGGACGATGTGGTTATTCGCGGCCATTCCCTGGAATGCCGGATCAATGCCGAAGACCCTTCGAACTTCCTGCCGAGCCCGGGCAAGGTCAAGCACTTCCACGCGCCTGGTGGCTTTGGCGTACGGGTCGATTCGCACCTTTACAGCGGTTATTCGGTACCGCCGAATTACGATTCGCTGATAGGCAAGCTGATCACCTACGGCGCCACTCGTGAAGAAGCCATGGCACGCATGCGCAACGCCCTGGACGAAATCGTCGTCGACGGCATCAAGACCAACATCCCTCTGCACAGGGATCTGGTGCGTGATGAAGGCTTCTGCAAAGGCGGCGTGAACATCCATTACCTGGAAAAGAAGCTGGGAATGGACAAGCACTGATCCAGTGCTGACATCAGCAAGGGCTGCCAAAGGGCAGCCCTTGCCGTTTCTGGCATCGCCAAGATGGAAGCCTCCAACACGCTCCAGTAAGATCCCGACTTTTGCGACCGGCTATTCCGGTTGCTCGCTCCGAGAGGCCACAATGCCCTGGTTACAACTTCGTCTTGCCATTTCCCCAGAACAGGCAGAAGCCCTCGAAGACGCGCTCCTGGGCGTTGGCGCAGTGTCAGTGACGTTCATGGACGCCGAAGACCAGCCGATATTCGAACCCGACCTCAATACGACGCCACTGTGGTCACATACCCATCTGCTGGCATTGTTCGAAGGCGATGCCGATGAAACTAACCTACTGGCCCACCTGCGGTTGCTAACCGGCGGGGAGTTGCCTGAATACCAGCTTGAGCGCATCGAAGACCAGGACTGGGAACGCAGCTGGATGGACAATTTTCACCCGATGCGTTTCGGCAGCCGTCTCTGGATAGTACCGAGCTGGCACGCTGCTCCGGAGCCGGATGCAGTGAATCTTTTGCTCGACCCCGGGCTGGCCTTTGGCACCGGCACTCACCCAACCACGGCGCTTTGCCTGGAGTGGCTTGATGCTCAGCCATTGGAGGGTCTGGATGTGCTCGATTTCGGCTGCGGCTCGGGCATTCTAGCCATTGCTGCCCTGCTCCTGGGTGCGAAGCAAGCCGTCGGAACTGACATCGACGTGCAGGCCCTTGAAGCATCACGCGACAATGCCGGGCGCAACGGCATCGACCCGGCACGCTTCCCACTGTATCTGCCCGAGCAGCTGCCCGAAGGTCAGGCTGACGTGGTGGTCGCCAACATTCTGGCCGGCCCGCTGGTGGCATTGGCGCCGCGGATTATCGAAAGGGTCAAGCACGGCGGCCGTCTCGCCCTGTCGGGAATATTGGCCGAGCAGGCTGAAGAAGTGCGTGCCGCCTATGCCAACCAGTTCGAGCTCGACCCGACGGCGGAAAAAGACGGCTGGGTCCGCATCACCGGTATCCGTCGATTCTGAGCATTGCCTTAGACACAGCAATCAACTCGGCCGTCCGCCACTGCTGCTTCCAGGCGAGCATGCGCTAGACTACGGCCATTTAAGCCGGACCAACGCATGACCAGCTTCGTCACCCAATGCCCCCATTGCCAGACCAGCTTCCGCGTCAGCCGCACCCAGCTCGGCGCAGCCCAGGGTGTGGTGCGGTGCGGCGCCTGCATGGAGCTTTTCAATGCCGCCCGCTACCTGCAGGACGCAGACACAGCTGGCAGCAGGGAAGCGACCACGGACGCCACCGCCCTAGCTCCTGTCAGCGGAGCATCGAGCGGGCGGGCAGCGCAGGGCAAACCTGCGGGTCAAGACGACACTTTCTGGATCCACGACGATCTGGACCTGGATAGCCTGGACCTCGATGAAGAGCTGGCGAAACTTGAGCGACAGGAGCTGGAGCTTTCCCGCGAGTTTCTGGAGCTGGAGCCGCAACCCGGCGAGCAACAACAACACCCGCACGCCGACCATTCGACTGATGATGACGAAGCGTGGGCCGAGCAACTGCTGAGTGCGGACTCAGAGCCGCAGGAGCGCAACGAGCCGCTCGAAGCGCAACCAGAAACTATTGTCGAACATCCTCATGACACCGCAGAGATTCGCTTCACTCCGGTGAATGTCGAACATCCCGCCCCGCCCAGCCCGCTCGGGGCGCCTGGTGATCCAGTGATCGGGCAGCTGAACGCTACAGAACGCGCCAAACCGGTAGTCAATCTGACTACTGACGCTGACGGCGACGATGGGCAAACAACGCTGGCACCGCGAGACAGGATCGGTACCGAGCGAGAATCGCCGCGCTCGACACGCCAAGATCGCGAGGAGCGGTTGTTCGACCTGGACGATGAACCCTTGCAGCTCGCTTGGCAGCCGCGCCGGCGCCCGCGGGGCCGCTGGCTGGGCTGGGGTTTGTTGAACCTGATAGCGCTGCTGGGGTTGGCGACCCAGTATGTGATCTATAACTTTGACGAGCTGGCACGACAGGACGAGTACCGCCCTTGGCTGGAGAAAATCTGCCCTGCGCTGGACTGCAAACTACCGCCCCGAGTCGATATCAGCCAGATCAAGAGCAGCAATCTCGTAGTGCGCAGCCACCCGGATTTCGCTGGAGCACTGGTGGTCGATGCAATCATCTACAACCGCGCGTCATTTGCCCAGCCTTTCCCGCTGCTGGAAGTGCGCTTCGATGACATTCGGGGCAACACGCTGGCGCGACGAACCTTCAAGCCGGGCGAATACCTTTCCGGAGAGCTCGCGGGACAACGGGAAATGCCCTCGCAGGTCCCTATCCACATTGCGCTGGACATCTTGGATCCTGGCACTGAGGCGGTGAATTACAGCCTCGCCTTTCGCTCTCCTGACTGACGTCCACTCGCCCGAGACGACGGGCGGCGCTTACCGCGCGCCGTTTCAGTGCGCCATGCTACCGCTCGCTATAAGTCCGGAGCTGTTCAGATTTTGTTCAGAACAGCCTTTAACCCGTCATCCGTAGCGGGTATTATGCACACCCTTTTTTGCTGTCCCGATCTACCTAACAAGCAGGCTCCAGGCAGGGAATCTTCATGTCAGCGGTACGCATCGGCCCCTACATCCTTCCGAATCGATTGATCCTCGCGCCCATGGCCGGCGTGACCGATCAACCGTTCCGCCAGTTATGCCGACGTCTGGGCGCCGGCATGGTGGTGTCGGAAATGGTGACCAGCGATGTGCGCCTGTGGAATAGCCGCAAATCGCGCCTGCGCTTGCTGCATGAGGGGGACCCAGAGCCACGCTCGGTGCAGATCGCTGGGGGCGATCCACAAATGCTGGCCGAAGCGGCCGCTCGAAATGTCGAACTGGGCGCGCAGATTATTGATATCAACATGGGCTGCCCAGCCAAGAAGGTGTGCAACAAGGCTGCCGGCTCCGCACTGATGAAGGATGAAAAACTGGTATCGGAGATACTTGAGGCGGTGGTCGGAGCAGTTGATGTGCCGGTCACGCTGAAGATCCGAACCGGCTGGGACAGGCAGAACAAGAACGGGCTCTCCATAGCGAGAATTGCTGAAGAGTCCGGAATCGCTGCACTGGCCGTACATGGTCGCACGCGTGCCGACCTCTACACCGGTAATGCGGAATACGAGACCGTTGCAGCGATCAAGCAGGCCGTCGCAATACCCGTGTTTGCCAATGGGGACATCGACACGCCAGAAAAGGCCCGCCTGGTACTCGACAAGACCGGTGCGGACGGATTGCTTATTGGCCGTGCGGCCCAGGGTAAGCCTTGGATATTTCGCGAGATCAACCACTACCTCGCCACAGGCAAGTTAATGGCGCCGCCGACGCTGGTTGAGGTCGAAGACATTCTGCTGCAGCACCTTGAGGCGCTGCATGTGTTCTACGGCGATGTGATGGGCGTACGTATCGCCCGCAAGCACGTCAGCTGGTATCTGGCAACACTGCCCGGCGCGCAGGAGTACCGCGGTCGGTTCAATGGTTTGGAAGACAGGGATGCGCAATGCGCCAGCGTTCGGAGGTTTTTCGCCGAGCGCCGTACAAGCCCTGATTCGGGGGAAGGAAAAGGGGTGGCTGCATGACGCTGTTGAACGAAACCTTGTTAACTGGAACAACATCCGTGAGCGACAATGTGAACCTCAAGCAACACCTCAACACGCCCAGCGAAGCAGGCCAGACCTTGCGAGGCAGTGTAGAAAAGGCGTTGCATAACTATTTCGCCCACCTGGAAGGCGCGGACGTTACCGACGTTTACAACCTGGTGCTCTCTGAAGTGGAGGCACCTCTGTTGGAAACCGTGATGAATTACGTCAAAGGCAACCAGACCAAGGCCTCGGAGCTGTTGGGTCTGAACCGCGGCACCCTGCGCAAGAAACTCAAGCAATACGACCTTCTCTGATCAGCGGCGCGCTCCGATGGAACGGTGCGAGCCGTTCCCCAAGGAGTTGCCGCTCGCAGCCTGTAGCTCCTAGGAAATGTCTATGACCGACCAAAGCACCCGCCTTCCCGTCCGCCGCGCGCTGATCAGCGTGTCCGACAAAACCGGCGTCATTGAATTCGCACGCGAACTCGTTGCCCTGGGCGTCGAAATTCTCTCGACCGGCGGCACCTTCAAGCTGCTGCGCGAAAACGAAATCGCCGCGGTCGAAGTGGCCGACTACACCGGTTTCCCAGAAATGATGGACGGCCGGGTCAAGACGCTTCACCCAAAGATACATGGCGGCATTCTCGGTCGGCGTGATCTGGACGGCGAAGTCATGACCGAGCATGGCATCAATCCGATCGACCTGGTTGCGGTCAACCTGTATCCGTTCGCTGCCACCGTCGCCAAGCCTGGCTGCACGTTGCCGGATGCTATCGAAAATATCGACATCGGCGGCCCGACCATGGTCCGCAGCGCGGCGAAGAACCACAAGGACGTCGCCATCGTTGTCAACGCCGATGACTACACCAGCGTTATCGAAAACTTGAAGGCCGGCGGCCTGACGTATGCGCAACGCTTCGATCTGGCGCTTAAAGCCTTCGAGCACACGGCCTCCTATGACGGCATGATCGCCAACTACCTGGGCACGGTTGATCAGAGCGCCGAGACACTTTCCACCGAAGGCCGCAGTCTGTTGCCGCGCACCTTCACCACCCAGTTCGTCAAGGCGCAGGACATGCGCTACGGCGAGAACCCACACCAGATTGCGGCGTTCTACGTGGAAACCGCCGACGAAGCCTGCGTCGCCACCGCGCGCCAACTGCAGGGCAAGGAATTGTCCTTCAACAATGTGGCCGATACCGACGCTGCTCTCGAATGCGTAAAAAGCTTCGTCAAGCCAGCCTGTGTCATCGTCAAGCACGCCAATCCGTGCGGCGTCGCTGTGGTCCCGGATGCCGAGGGCGGCATCCGCCAGGCTTACGAACTGGCCTACGCCACAGACAGCGAGTCCGCGTTCGGCGGCATCATTGCCTTCAACCGCGAATTGGACGGAGAGACGGCGAAAGCCATCGTTGATCGCCAGTTTGTCGAGGTCATCATTGCGCCAAGCATTTCGGCACAAGCGCGTGAGGTAGTCGCTAGCAAAGCCAACGTACGCTTGCTCGAATGCGGCCAGTGGCCAGCCGAGCGTGCGCCGGGCTGGGACTTCAAGCGCGTCAACGGCGGGCTTCTGGTTCAAAGCCGAGATATTGGCATGATCAGCGAAGCCGACCTCAAGGTCGTCACCCTGCGCGCCCCGTCTGAACAGGAAATCCACGACCTGATCTTCGCATGGAAGGTGGCCAAGTTCGTTAAGTCCAACGCCATCGTCTACGCCAAGAACCGGCAGACCGTCGGGGTCGGCGCAGGCCAGATGAGCCGGGTCAACTCCGCACGTATTGCGGCGATCAAGGCCGAGCATGCCGGCTTGCCAGTACCCGGCGCAGTGATGGCCAGCGATGCGTTCTTCCCGTTCCGAGACGGCATCGATAATGCCGCCAAAGCCGGCATTACTGCAGTCATTCAACCTGGCGGGTCCATGCGCGACGCCGAAGTGATTGCCGCAGCAGATGAAGCCGGCATCGCCATGGTGTTCACAGGCATGCGCCATTTCAGGCACTAAAAGCTCGAAGGTGAAGCTGGAAGACTGAAGCCCTGCTGCTTCCGACTTTCAGCTTTCGGCTTCCAGCTCTCAGACGAGAGAATCGAGTATGAAGGTTTTAATTATCGGCAGCGGCGGCCGCGAGCATGCCCTGGCCTGGAAGGTCGCGCAGGATCCCCGCGTAGAGAAAGTGTTCGTCGCGCCCGGCAATGCAGGCACGGCAACTGAAGCAAAGTGTGAAAACGTCGCTATCGATGTGCTGGCCCTCGAGCAACTGGCGGACTTCGCCGAACAGAACGTGCAGCTGACAATCGTCGGCCCCGAAGCGCCGCTGGTCAAAGGTGTGGTCGACCTGTTCCGTTCGCGCGGGCTCGACTGCTTCGGCCCGACGGCCGCAGCAGCCCAATTGGAAGGCTCCAAGGCATTCACTAAAGACTTTCTCGCTCGTTACAAGATCCCGACCGCCGATTATCAGAACTTCACCGAAGTCGAACCGGCACTCGCTTATTTGCGAGAAAAAGGCGCGCCGATCGTGATCAAGGCCGACGGCCTGGCCGCCGGAAAGGGGGTCATCGTCGCCATGACTCTGACCGAAGCGGAAGAAGCCGTGCGCGACATGCTCTCCGGTAACGCTTTCGGCGATGCGGGCGCGCGGGTGGTGATAGAAGAGTTTCTCGAGGGTGAGGAAGCCAGTTTTATCGTCATGGTCGATGGCGCCAATGTATTACCAATGGCCACCAGCCAGGACCACAAGCGCGTCGGCGACGGCGACACCGGCCCGAACACGGGAGGAATGGGCGCCTATTCCCCAGCGCCAGTGGTAACTGCTGACGTTCACCAGCGCGTGATGGACGAAGTTATCTGGCCGACCGTGAATGGCATGGCCGCCGAGGGTAACGTTTACACCGGCTTTCTCTACGCCGGCCTCATGATCGACCGCAACGGTGCGCCGAAAGTCATCGAGTTCAATTGCCGCTTCGGCGATCCGGAAACCCAGCCGATCATGTTGCGCCTGCAGTCCAGTCTGGTACTGCTGATCGAAGCAGCCTTGGCCAAAGCGCTGAACAAGGTCGAAGCGCAATGGGATTCGCGTCCGAGCCTCGGGGTGGTAATCGCTGCGGGAGGCTATCCGGGTGATTACAGCAAAGGCGCCGTAATCCACGGCCTGGATGCAGCCGCCCAGTTGAACGGCAAGGTCTTCCATGCCGGTACCGCATTGGCGGACGGCGCGGTGACCACCGCAGGCGGTCGTGTTCTCTGCGCCACGGCGCTTGGCGAAACGGTCTCCGCGGCCCAGCAAAATGCTTATGCACTGGCTGCCCGTATCGAATGGGACGGGCATTTCTATCGCCATGACATAGGCTATCGTGCGATAGCGCGCGAGCAGGGCGAAAGCTAAGCGCCAAAATCGGAGCGATGCGCGCAGCGGCAGCTTTTATTGATCGTTGCGCGCATTACTGAGCGCCTGTGCGGTGGTTATAATCCACCGTCACACACATGAAGGGACTTCAATCGTGCGTCGACTCAGGGTCGCCATTGCTTTTACCTTCAGTCTATTGCTGGCTGCGCTGGTCGCATGGCCTGCATTAGCCGCCGCTCCGGAAGCTGCGGCCCTTCCTGTATCGCCAGAAGCCATACCGGCGACAGAGTCCAACTGGCGATTGCTCGTCGATCAATCCGGTCTGCTCACGCTTGATGAGGTTGTCGCCCAGCGCAGCCTGTTCCAGCGGATCGACAAACGCGCCTACGCCGCTCCAGCCAGTGAAAACGCCGTCTGGCTACAGGTAAACCTTCCTGCGCTCGCCGACCCGAACTGGCTGTGGATCTTTGCCCCACGCGTGCAGTACCTCGATTTCTATCTGCTGCGGGACGGGCAGCTGGAACGCCATATCGAGACTGGCGAGCTCCGACCACTCGAGTCGCGTCCGCTGCCTACCCGCGCCTATCTGTTTTCGCTGCCCAATGACGATACGCCTCGCGAAGCCTATATCCGCCTGCAGTCGTCACACCCGATCATGGCCTGGTTCAGTACCGTGGATGAGGTAGGACTGGTCGCGCTGGCGCGCCCGGCTTACCTGTTTGGTGCCTTGTTCGGTGCCTTGGCACTACTGACGATCTACAACCTGCTGCGTTTCGCTTACACCTTGAGCTACAGCCATGTATGGCTTGCCTTGCTCCACTGTGCCCTGCTCACCAGCGCAGTCGCAAATCTGGGTCTGCTTGCGGTCTGGTCGCCCAAGCTGATCTATAGCCAGCCGTTGATCGCCGATTTGGCGGCATTGCTGACCTGTATTTCCTTGCTGGCCTTCACCTACGGTTTTTTCCATCACCGCAAGATACCTTGGGCGACAGGAGTACTTGCGCTGGAAACTGGCCTGGTCAGCGCGCTTGCAGCCACCATACTGTTCACCGGTCAGCTCTGGTTCAGCTGGTTGATATATGCGCTGGTGCTAGTCACTGCCGTCAGCGTCACCGTCGTGGCTGTTCATCACTGGCGGCAGCGCTACGAGCCCGCCCGGCTGCTGGTCGCGGGCATGCTGTTGTTCGATGGCGGCTTCGTGCTGGTCCTGCCCGTTCTGCTGGGTTTCAATCAGTTCGACCCGGATTGGCTGACTGGCATCATGTTCAGTGTAGCCACCTGTTCCGGGCTGATCCTCAGCTTTGCGCTGCTCGAGCGGCAGCGCCAGATTCAGTCCGACAGCCGCAACCAACATACTGCTGAAGCCGTTAATAGCGCCGAGCTGCGGACCAAAGCAGACTTCCTGGCAAAGATCAGTCATGAGATTCGTACGCCGATGAACGGAGTGCTCGGTATGAGCGAGCTGCTGCTCAGCACCTCGCTATCAGCCAAACAACGTGACTATGTTCAGACGATTCACAGCTCCGGTAATGAGTTGCTCAACCTGATCAACGAAATTCTGGATATTTCCAAGTTGGAGTCAGGACAAATCGAGCTGGACGATGTGCAGTTCGATCTCAACGCCCTCATCGAAGACTGTCTCAGTATTTTCCGCGCCAAGGCCGAACAGCAACGAGTCGAGCTGATCAGCTTTGTCCAACCGCAGATGCCGCACGTAGTGGCTGGCGACCCGACTCGCCTGCGCCAGGCGCTGCTCAACCTGCTCGAGAATGCCTTCAAGCAAACCGAAGAAGGCGAGGTGCTACTGACCGCAGCGGTGGATGAGCGCGAAGGACAGCCCCGTCTGCGCATAACCGTGCAGGACAGTGGCCGTCCGCTGGAGACACAGGAGCGCGACGCCCTGCTCAACGCTGCGCTTGATAGCCGAGACTTTCTCGCCGCGACCCGCCTTGGCGGCCGCCTTGGCCTGATTATCGCCCGGCAGCTGATTCACCTGATGGATGGAGAATTCGGCATTCAGACCGGGGGCATTGCCGGCAACACGCTATGGATGAGTCTGCCACTGGCGGCTGAAATTGCCGAACCCGCCAGCGATCTCGATAACCAGCTCAAAGGCGCCCGGCTGCTAGTAGTGGATGACAACGATACTTGCCGCAAGGTCCTCGGCCAGCAGTGCAGCAGCTGGGGCATGGAGGTCAGTGCGGTGGCCTCAGGCAAAGAGGCGCTGGCGCTGCTGCGGACCAAGGCGCACTTACGCGACTATTTCGACGTGGTTTTGCTGGATCAGGACATGCCCGGCATGACGGGCATGCAGCTGGCGAGCAGAATCAAGGAAGACTTCAGCCTCAATCACGACATCCTGCTGATCATGCTGACGGGCATGAGCAGTGCGCCAAGCAAGATCATTGCGCGCAACGCTGGCATCAAACGCATCCTGGCCAAACCCGTCGCCGGTTACACGCTGAAAACCACCTTGGCAGACGAGCTTGCCCGACGCACCAGCGCGCTCGCACAGTCCTCAGCGACTCAAGCCAACGAGCCTCTATCCGTGCCGGAAGATTTCCGAATCCTGGTCGCCGAAGACAACAGCATATCCACCAAAGTGATCCGCGGCATGCTCAGCAAGCTCAACCTCAAACCGGATACCGCCAGCAATGGCGCAGAGGCGCTCGCACTGATCAAGATGCATCCATACGACCTGGTGTTGATGGACTGTGAGATGCCGGTGATGGACGGCTTTGAGGCCACTACGCAGCTACGGGCGTGGGAAACGTTCGAGGCCCGTCCGCGAACGCCGGTGGTTGCGCTGACCGCGCATATTCTCAGTGAGCACCGGGAGCGAGCCCGCGATGCGGGGATGGATGGGCACATGTCCAAACCTGTCGAAATGTCCCAGCTACGCGAGCTGATAGAGCACTGGGCCAGGAGCCGAGCAGCCGCTGCGGATCGCTAGACTCTGGTCATACCCGCCCTACTGATGATCAGCAGGCCTTCAGATCAGCCGGCATCCGGAACGTTTGGCCCCGCAAGGACCTGCTGCCAAAGCCTGATTTTCGCGAGAAACAACTGGCATGAGCGCATCTCTGTTGAGCTTCCCCGCGCATGGCCCCAAGGCGGGGTACGGGTGCCGTGGCCAACGGCATTTAGCCGGACAATGAACAAAACGCCCGGTCCGCTGCCGATAAAAGACCGCCCGAATTATTCCGCGACGCAGCATGACCCATTGTCCGAATCTTTCGCTTCGAGGCATAAGCCGTCGCCAAGGAGCCCACGTAATGATGAAGAGGAGCGATGTCGCCTGGACGCTTGTAGGTATCACCGCAGTAATCCTGTCCGGCTATCTGCTCTATCAGGAAATCCGTAATCTATCGTTGGCGGAACTGACCGACAGTCTCGACGCGATCAGCCAGCGCAGCTGGGTGCTGGCTGGGCTGGCGACGCTGGGCGCTTACGTGGCGCTGGCGTGGTACGACCGGATCGCCATAGCGCACCTCGGTAAACGCATCTCATGGTGGTTCATCACACTCTGTTCATTCACGACCTATGCCCTTGCGCATAATGTCGGTGCGTCGGTGTTCTCCGGCGCGGTGGTGCGGTACCGCGCATATCGCAGCAAAGGACTGACACCCCACGAGATCGGCGTACTGATCGTATTCTGCTCACTGACCTTTTTCCTCGGGACGTTGCTGGCGAGTGGTTTCGTGTTGATTTTCAGACCCGAACTGCTCAACAGGCTCGTGGATGTCGATCCATGGCTATCGATTGCGATAGGCACTTCGCTGCTATGTGTTATCGGACTCTATGTGATCGGTGCCTGGCGACACTTCCCGCCGATGCATGTAGGCAAATGGCACATCACCTACCCGCGCCTGCCTATCGTCGGGCGGCAGCTCATTGCAGCGCCTCTCGAGCTCGCGTGCGCTGCGGCGATCATCTATTTTGCTCTGCCGGACGAAGGCAATCCCGGCTACGTGGTCGTACTTGGCGTATTTCTGGCCTCTTTCTCCCTGGCGTTGCTGTCACACGCGCCCGGCGGTCTAGGGGTGCTCGAAGTAACGTTCCTTGCCGCAATGCCAGAGCTGCCCACGGCTGATGTGCTGGCCGCGCTGATCGTATTCAGAGGCTTCTACCTGTTGCTGCCGCTTGCCTTGGCTATCTTGGTCGTCGCATTGTTCGAAGCGGGACAGTGGTCGCAGCGACGACGCATTGGCTCGAGGCGCCTCTGAACGAGTCACGAAACGACACTATTGCCCTATGGCTATGCGCGCTTTGCCGCGCGATCATTCGCCCTCTTACGAGACGAAATCGAATCACATGAACAATACCCAACCCAATCGACCAAGCTCCGATCAGGCGGCTGCGCATAAACCGCGCCCGTTGATGGACTTGGCCATCAGCATTGTCATCCCATCATTGATCCTGATGAAGCTCAGCGGGGAAGAACGACTGGGCGCGGATGGCGCACTGCTGCTGGCGCTTGCCTTTCCGCTCAGCTGGGGGCTGTTCGAGCTGGCGAAATACCGCAAGTTCAACTGGATCGCCCTGCTGGGCCTGATAAGCGTGCTGCTCACCGGGGGGATCGGCCTGCTACAGCTCGATCCGCAATGGCTGGCAATCAAGGAAGCTGCGATTCCCGGCATCATTGGGGTCGCCGTGCTGGCGTCTACTCGCACCCGTTTTCCATTGATCCGTACCTTGCTGTACAACCCGAAGGTACTAAACGTCGACAAGGTTCACGAGCAACTTGAGCGCAACGGGCAAACCGCTCACTTCGAGACGCGACTACTGCGAGCGACCTACTTCCTCAGCGTCACCTTCTTTTTTTCGTCATTCATGAATTACGTACTGGCCAAATGGATTGTCCACAGTCCGGCCGGTAGCGAAGCATTCAATGCCGAACTGGGGCGCATGACCTTACTCAGCTACCCCATGATCGCCATCCCGAGCATGTTGATGATGATGGCGATTTTCTACTACCTCTGGAAAACCATTCACGGCCTGACCGGGCTCCGGCTGGAGGACATAATCGCCAATCACGCGCAGACGGATAAGCGGACATGATCTACGCAGTCATCTCGACAGCAGCAGCATCCACAGCGGCAAGGTGATCACGGCCAGCAGCGTCGAAAGGAAGACTGTCGAGCTGACCACGCGGGTGTCTTCCGGATTGACCACGAAGGCCAGGACGTTGACACCGCTTGGGCAGGCAGCCAGCAGTACCAGCACGCTCAGGGCTTCATGACTGAGACCTGGTAACCATCCGCCGACATACCAGACCAGCGATGGAAACAGACCCAACTTCACCAGTGCCAGGCCGAGCGCCGGTGTGCTGGGTCGCAGTCGGTAACGCGACAGACTGATGCCCAACACCATCAACGCGCATGGCAATGCGGCCTGGGCGAGCCAATCGGCCACACGCCAGATCGGCACTGGCGGGTCCCAACCGGATGCATTCAACAGGGCGCCGAGCAACAGACCGACAATCAAAGGGTTGGCCAGATTCTTCAGCAGTGCCGAGGCACTGACCTGTTGCCCTGAACCGAAGGCGTTATAGAAGCTCTGTAGGGAAAACAGGATCAGGCTGTGAAACACAAGAATGGCAAATACGTACACCAGACTCTCCGGCCCCAACAACGTAGTTACCAGAGGGATGCCGACCAGCACGTTGTTTGAGTAGGCTGCCGTCAAGCCGAGGGGGGAGGCTCGTCCGAGCAATCGGTGAGCAAACAGCGAAACCAGTACGAAAACGGTAACCACCGGCCCAAAGTAGGCCAGCAACAGCGTTGGTGACATCCCATCACTCAGCTGGGCCCGAGCAATACCGGTGAACAGGACCGCCGGCATGAACAGCTTGAAGGTGATGTTGGCGAGTCCGGCTGCCGCTTCCCCTGCCAACCATTTCCGCCAGCCCAGCAGGTAGCCAAGCATGATCAAGCCGAAGATTGGCAATATTGCCTGAAACACCACCACGCGGCTTCTCCAGCAAACGTTGCGGCTTAATGCCGCCTCGTAAAAGGCCGGACAGAATACCTGAGAGACGCGTCAGATCACCACATCAGGCCTAGCTGCATGCGCTAGAGCCGGTATTGCGGATTGGATGCTCAAGCCTGGGTGTGTTGCGCGGCGCCAGCTGCGACTAAGGCTGCAGCCCTGGCCAGCGAGTCGAGCACAATGGAAAGCTCGTCATGCCAGTCCCGGGTGTTGATACCGAACGTAGTCTCGAACTTCGAGCAATCGAGCACCGACCAAGCCGGACGGCGTACAGGAGTGGGGTACTGAGCGGTGGTAATGGGCGATACCTTTGGGCGACTAGCAAGCATGCCCTTGGCTTCTGCCTGACGGAAGACTTCTACGGCGAAATCGAACCAGGTGCATGGAGATCGTCCACTGTAGTGATAGAGCCCCCATTTCAATTCGCCGTTCTGGGCATAGCGCTGCGCCAGCTCCAGCAACACATCGGCAATGCTGCCGGCCTGAGTGGGACAACCGAACTGATCGGCAACCACCGACAGCGCGTCACGCTGACAGCCAAGGCGTAGCATGGTCTTAACGAAGTTGTGACCATGCGCCCCATAGACCCAGCTGGTGCGCAAAATGAGGTGCTTGTCCAGCACAGCCTGGATGGCCGTTTCGCCCGCCAGCTTACTAGCACCATAGACCCCCGTAGGCTCGACTTCATCGTCCTCGTTATAAGGCGCTCGGGCATCACCGGAGAACACGTAATCGGTGGAAATATGCAACAGCGGGATAGAGGCTTGACGAGCCGCTTGCGCCAGCCGCTCCGCACCGTCACGGTTGACACTGTAAGCCTGCTCGCGGTGCGTCTCGGCGTTGTCAACGTGCGTATAAGCGGCCGCGTTGATGATTAGCCCCGGTTTGAGGCGGCGGACCAGATCAGTCACCTGCTCCGCATCGGTGATGTCGAGATGGTCGCGAGTCATGCCGAGCGCTTCGAGACCGTACCCACCGGCACGGTTTATCAACTCGTGACCGACCTGGCCACCGGCTCCGCATACTAGGATTCGCATCTGGTTAGCGCCTCGTTCAAGGCCCGCCGTAAACGGCTGGCATGGATTTGTAGCAGACTCGATACACGCGTCACTCTGCAGCTACCGAGATAGCGCAGCCCGCGCTTGGTTCAGGCCAACTTAAATGGGTTTTGTTCCGCCCGTTTGAGGCGTAGCAGAAATTATTGTCCTCGTGCAGGCCTTACATGCCAGCTCGGGTGCGAAAAGGATGTTCCTTCTTGAGCTCCTCGGACCGCTTGCAGCAGCCGGTAATGCTAACACGAGTGAAACTCGAGGCCTGCCATGCGGACCAAACAGGATAGAAGTCGCAGCTAATTCGCCACGATGCCATGTCCAACAGGAGCCACATCGTTGCATCACCAAGAGGACGCCGTCATGCCCAGAGGTGAGAAATCCAAATACACCGATAAACAACAACGCAAAGCCGAACATATCGAAGACAGTTACGAGGAGCGGGGAGTACCCGCTGAAGAGGCGGAAGCCCGAGCATGGGCCACCGTAAACAAGCAGTCCGGCGGGGGCGAACGCAACGGTGGCTCAGGGCAGGACAAAAGCGAGACCGCCAAGCGAGCCGACCGCAAGGACTCAGCACATCGAGCAGCCGAGTCGCGCTCCGGCATATCACCAACCAAGGGCTCGGCACGTAGCAATCGATCAGGCAGCACGTCCCTTAGCGACCTGACCCACGACGAACTGATGGACAAAGCTCGAGAGCGTGACGTGCAGGGCCGCTCCAAGATGCGTAAGGACGATTTGATAAAGGCGCTCAGTTGATGGAGCTTAAAATGCAAGAACCTGATCCTCGGGATGACGGCACGCCGAGTCCAGTACCGGAGCCTGAACGCCAGGACCCAGGCGAACCAATCCCTATCGAGGAGCCAGCCAAGCCCGAGCGCCCCAACGGCGGGCGCGGTTAAACTTTCTGCGCCCTCGCCTATCACAACTTATGGCCCTGCGAGACGCCGACAGGCGCGACGGCCATACGGCGGCGCAATACC
Organism: Pseudomonas sp. 9Ag; assembly: GCF_902506445.1. NCBI lineage: Bacteria > Pseudomonadati > Pseudomonadota > Gammaproteobacteria > Pseudomonadales > Pseudomonadaceae > Pseudomonas > Pseudomonas sp. 9Ag. The sequence goes on along the minus strand of NZ_LR733836.1, from coordinate 736,957 downwards.
GCACGCCCCATACCCAGGAGACCGTGATGAGTTATGTGCAATTGAGCGACAAACATACTTTGCGTGAGCGCGCGCGCCAGCATGTCGAAAACGGCGCGGTGACGGAAAGCTATTCGGCGGATCGCGAGACGGTTATCAATCTGCTCAATGAGGCGCTGGCGACCGAACTGGTCTGCTACCTACGCTACAAGCGCCACTACTACATGGCCACTGGCCTCAAATCGAGCGTTGCCGCCGACGAGTTTCTTGAGCACGCCAACGAAGAACAGGAACATGCTGACCGCTTGGCCGAACGTATCGTGCAGCTTGGTGGCGCTCCGGATTTCAATCCCGACAGCCTCACCGAGCGCGCTCACGCGCAATATGCAGAGGGTAACGGACTGCGCGACATGGTATTCGAGAACCTAGTGGCCGAACGGATAGCTATCGACAGCTATCGAGAAATCGTCCAGTACATTGGCGATAAAGACCCAACAACACGGCGCATCTTCGAGGACATCCTTGCACAGGAAGAAGAGCACGCCGACGATCTGGCTGGCTTACTGGACGGTATGAACTGACAAGGTTACTCAGCCAGCAGCATTGTCGTTAAAAAAAAGGCCACCCAAAGGTGGCCTCAAAAAAGGAAAGAGAGTACAGCTCAGCCGGCTGCTGCCGGGCGCATGTAGGAGATCGGTGCGGTCTGGGACTCTTCGAATGTGACCATTTCCCACGCATCCTTTTGATCCATTAGGGTGCGAAGCAGACGGTTGTTCAAAGCATGTCCGGATTTAAAGCCGCGGAATTCGCCGATCAGGCTGGTGCCCAGCAAGTAAAGATCACCGATTGCATCGAGAATCTTGTGCTTCACGAACTCGTCCTCATAACGCAGGCCGTCTTCGTTGAGCACATGGTCTTCATCGACCACGATGGCGTTTTCGACGCTCCCACCCAGGGCCAGGTTGTGCGAGCGGAGGAATTCAATGTCACGCATAAAACCAAAGGTTCGAGCACGACTGACTTCCTTGACGAAGGAAGTACTTGAAAAATCCACGCTGGCTGTCTGGGTACGACCGCGGAACACCGGATGGTCGAAATCGATCTCGAAACTCACCTTAAAGCCTTCGAATGGCAGGAACGTGGCGCGCTTGTCGCCGTCCTCCACCGAAACCTCGCGGATAATTCGGATGAACTTCTTGGGGGCGTCCTGCTCCTGCAGTCCGGCCGATTGAATCAGGAATACAAAGGGACCAGCACTACCGTCCATGATCGGCACTTCCGAAGCGGAAAGCTCGACGTAGGCGTTATCGATGCCTAGCCCAGCCATCGCCGAGAGCAAGTGCTCAACCGTATCGACTTTGACGTCACCGCTGACCAGCGTAGTCGACATGGTCGTCTCGCCAACGTTCTCGGCCCGTGCGGCAATCTGCACAGGCGGGTTGAGATCGGTGCGACAGAACACGATTCCGGTGTCCACGGGAGCCGGCTTCAGGGTCAGGTAAACCTTTTCCCCCGAATGCAGGCCGACGCCTGTGGCGCGAATGATGTTCTTTAAGGTGCGTTGTCTGATCATGGCTCGTTTTCGCTAGTGCGCTGTTGCGAATGGTTTCCAACAAAGGTGGCGATCATAGCAGAACCCCACTTTGCTGAATACCAATCACCCCGATAGTCCTGATACATCCAATCAATCAGCCTGACGGCGCAGAAACGCAGGAATATCCAAATAATCCAGATCTTCCTGGGGATTCATCTTCGCTGCAGTAGCTGCCGCGTGAGCCTGATTACGCATCACGGTTGGGCGGTCGAGGTCGCGATAGTTCACGGCCGCCTGGTCCTGACGCGCTGCTGGAGCGGGCTGCGGCGCTACGGCTGCGGCCTGCAGAGTGTTGTCTACAACCTTGACCGGTTTCTCGTTGCGCGGTCCGAGACCAGTCGCCACAACCGTGACGTGCAGCTCATCGAGCATGTCTGGGTCGATTACGGCACCCACCTTCACCGTCGCCTCGTCGGACGCGAACGCCTCGATGATCTCGCCCACCGCAGCGTACTCGCCCAGGGAAAGATCCAGACCAGCGGTAATATTGACCAGAATGCCACGCGCACCCTGCAGGTTGACGTCTTCCAGCAATGGGTTGCGGATCGCCGCCTCGGTAGCCTCGCGAGCGCGGTTCGGACCAGTAGCACAACCAGTCCCCATCATGGCCATGCCCATCTCGCCCATGACGGTTTTGACGTCTGCAAAGTCGACGTTCATCAGGCCCGGACGCTGCATGATGTCAGAGATACCGCGCACGGCGCCGGTCAACACGTCGTCAGCCTTGGCGAACGCAGAAAGCAGGCTTGCATCCTTGCCGAGGATGGTCAGCAGCTTTTCGTTGGGGATAGTGATCAGCGAGTCGACGCACTCGGACAGCTGACGGATACCTTCGTCGGCGACCTGCATGCGGCGGCGCCCTTCGAATGGGAACGGACGGGTCACCACTGCAACGGTGAGAATGCCCATTTCCTTGGCCACCGAAGCAATGACTGGCGCTGCGCCAGTGCCGGTACCACCGCCCATACCGGTAGTGATGAATACCATGTCGGCGCCCTGCAGCACCTCGGCGATACGCTCACGGTCATCCATCGCAGCTTGGCGACCGATATCGGGATTGGTGCCTGCACCCAAGCCCTTGGTAATGGCGGACCCCAACTGCAGTACGGTCCGCGCTTCGATTTTCTTCAGCGCTTGGGCATCGGTGTTAGCGCAGATGAATTCCACGCCTTCAACGCTGTTGCGCACCATGTGATTGACAGCGTTTCCGCCGCCTCCGCCTACGCCAATGACCTTGATCACTGCATTTTGCGGGGTATGATCTACGAGTTCGAACATTTCCCTCTCTCCTTCCAGCTTTCTAGTTTTAGGTACAGCCGCACTGCTCAGAAATTGCCCTGGATCCAGCTCTTGAGCCGGTCCACGACAGACGTCTTGGGTTCTTCGACAAAGTTGCCGAGACCGGACATGGAAGTGCCCTCGGTCTGCTTACGCATCCCGTAGAGCAGCAGGCCCACGCCCGTTGAATAGATGGGATTGCGGACCACGTCCGCGAGTCCGTTGACGCTATGCGGTACGCCAAGGCGCACCGGCATGTGGAAGATCTCCTCGGCGAGCTCGACGGCACCTTCCATCTTCGCTGTACCGCCTGTGAGGACGATCCCTGCCGGAACCAGATCCTCGTAGCCGCTGCGACGCAGCTCGGCCTGAATCAAGGTGAAGAGCTCGTCATAACGCGGCTCCACGACTTCGGCCAATGCCTGACGCGAGAGTTCCCGCGGCGGCCGATCTCCGACGCTCGGTACCTTGATGGTCTCGCCGGGGCCGGCCAACTTGGCCAGCGCGCAGGCGTAACGAATCTTGATCTCCTCCGCGTACTGAGTCGGAGTACGCAGCGCCATGGCGATGTCGTTTGTGACCTGATCGCCAGCAATCGGGATAACAGCGGTATGCCGGATAGCGCCTTCGGTGAAGATGCAGATGTCGGTCGTCCCGCCACCGATATCCACCAGACAGACGCCCAGCTCTTTCTCGTCATCAGTCAGCACGGCATGTGCCGAGGCCAGCTGTTCGAGGATGATGTCGTCAACCTCAAGACCACAACGGCGTACGCACTTTTCAATATTCTGCGCGGCATTGACTGCACACGTTACGACGTGAACCTTGGCTTCCAGGCGCACCCCGGACATGCCTAGCGGTTCGCGAACGCCTTCCTGGTTGTCGATCACATAGTCCTGCGGCAAGGTGTGCAGCACGCGCTGATCTGCCGGAATAGCCACGGCTTGGGCAGCATCAAGCACACGTTCGAGGTCAGCAGTGCTGACTTCACGGTCGCGGATGGCGACGATCCCATGCGAGTTCAGGCTGCGGATGTGGTTGCCGGCCAGGCCGACGAATGCTGAGTGAATGCGGCAGCCCGCCATCAGCTGTGCCTCTTCAACGGCACGCTGGATCGACTGAACGGTGGATTCAATATTGACCACTACGCCCTTTTTCAAGCCACGCGACGGATGCGTGCCGATCCCGACAATCTCCAACTCGCCATCCGGCGTCACTTCGCCGACCAGCGCCACCACCTTCGAGGTGCCGATATCGAGACCGACGATCATCTTGCCGCTTTGCACGCTAGACATGTGTTTCATTCCTCAATTCTTCGCAACGACGGCTTCATCCGTCGTGGTCGGGCTCGGCTCCCGCCACGCAACGGCGAGGCCATTGGCGTAGCGAAGGTCGATCCGCGCAATTTTGTCGCTCTCCTGCGCCAGCTCTTGCTGGTAAATGGCAGTGAAGCGCCGCATTTTTTCGATTATCTGGTCCCGTCCCAACAGCAGCTCGACGCCCTGCCCGGTCGTCACAAACCAGCTGCCCCGCGCCCGCAGTTCCAGGCGAGCGATGGAAAAACCGAGTGGCCGCAGCATCTGGCTGAGAACCTGGTACTGCTGCATCACCCGTTGCTGGGCCCGCTTCGGACCATACAACTGCGGCAAGTGTTCATACCGAGTCAGATTGTCTGGCGCGAAGGCCTGACCGTTATTGTTCAGCAGCGATTCGTCACCCCAGCGAGCGATCGGCAGCTGCTCGTCAAGACGCACCATGACTTCATCCGGCCAGATTCGGCGCGCTTCGACATGGGCTATCCAAGGCATCTGTTCAAGGTCGTGACGCAAAGCGTCGAGATCAACCTTGAAGAAACTGGCTTCGACGAACGGCGCCATGCGTGCCTGCACTGCTTGCTGATCGACATAGGTCAGTTCACCCCGAACGCTCACCTTGGCAATCGGCCGATCGGCATAGGGCGCGAGCTGGTCGCCCAGCTGGTAAAGCCCCACGGCAAGCCCTATGAGTAGTACCGGCCACAGGGCACGCTTGAGCGAACCCAGGCTCGGCCGTGGCAAGCGCGCCGAAAGCGGCTCGCGCTGCACCAGGCGGCTCGCGCCCCGCTGTGCCGGCTTGCGTGAAGCACGGCCGGTAGCGGGTTGAGAGTGACGCAGCGTGGTGATCATCGATCAGTTCCCCGTCGCCATGCTGGCATCCAGAATCGCGAGGACCAACTGCTGGAAGTCCAGCCCTGCTGCCCGCGCGGCCATAGGCACCAGGCTATGGTCAGTCATGCCTGGAACGGTGTTCACCTCCAACAGCCAGAAAGCGCCGCTGTTGTCCTGCATGACGTCGACACGCGCCCAGCCCTGAATGCCCACGGCTTCACAGGCACGGGCGGACAGGTCCTTCAATTCCAGTTCTTTCGCAGCGTCGAGCCCGCAGGGAATCCGGTACTGGGTGTCGTTGGCGACATACTTGGCGTCGTAGTCGTAGAAAGTGTGCGGCGTGCCCAGACCAATCGGTGGAAGCACCTTGCCGCGCAGTGTGGCGATCGTGAACTCCGGACCCTGGATCCACTGTTCGACCAGCACCTGCGAGTCGTAGAGACTCGCGGCGCGCCAGGCCGCAATCAGCTCATCGATACCTGCAACTTTGGCCATCCCGATGCTGGAGCCCTCATGCGCTGGCTTGACGATCAGCGGGAAACCCAAACCATCAGCTGCGGCCCGACAATCGCCCTCGCTCGCCAGAACGGCGTGCCGCGGAGTCGGTAGGCCAAGGCTCTGCCAGACCTGCTTGGTACGCAGCTTGTCCATGGCCAGAGCCGATGCAAGGATGCCGCTACCGGTATAAGGGATACCGGCACACTCGAGCAGACCTTGCATGCTGCCGTCTTCACCGCCACGCCCATGCAGCACGATAAAGGCGCGATCAATCCGTTCGCTGCTCAACCGAGTCAACAGCTGATCATCAACATCGATACCGAACGCATCAACGCCAGCCGATTGCAGGGCCGCGAGCACTGCCGCTCCAGATTTCAGCGACACCTCGCGCTCGGCGCTCTTGCCGCCGTAGAGCACGGCGACCCGGCCGAATGCCTGGGGGTCGCGGGTCGATTGGAGGGCCGTCATTCGCTCTTCCTCGTGGCGCTTACAGCGCCAGCAAACAGGGGACTATTGATGAGTTGCGGGGCTAGCCCGCCAATGTCGCCAGCGCCCTGGCAAAGCAGGATGTCGCCGGGTCGTAGCAGGGGTTTGACCAGCGGAGCCAAATCGACGCCGCGGTCGATATAGATCGGGTCGAGCTGGCCGCGTTGACGGATGCTGTGGCAAAGATGGCGGCTGTCAGCACCTGGAATGGGCTCCTCGCCGGCTGGATACACTTCCATCAAAAGCAACACATTCGCATCGTTCAGCACCTGTACGAAGTCGTCGTACAGATCACGGGTTCGGCTGAACCGATGGGGTTGATAGACCATGACCAAGCGGCGATCGGGCCACCCCCCTCGGACAGCCTGGATCACAGCGGCCACTTCACGCGGGTGATGGCCGTAGTCGTCAACGAGCATCACGCTGCCGTCTTCAACCGGCAGTTCTCCGTAAACCTGAAAGCGCCGGCCGACCCCGCCGAACTGAGACAAGCCCAGAACGATCGCCTCGTCGTCGATCCCTTCGTCGGTGGCGATGGCGATCGTTGCCAGGGCGTTGAGGACGTTATGGTTGCCCGGCATATTGACCGACACATCGAGCGCATCGAAGCCATCGCGCAGCACCGTGAAATAGGTGCGCATCCCTTCCTGGCGAACATTGATGGCCCTGACATCGGCATCTTCATGCATACCGTAGGTGGTGATCGGGCGCCCCACCTGTGGAATGATTTCACGCACGACAGGATCGTCGACACAGAGCACCGCCAGCCCGTAGAACGGCAGGTTGTGCAAGAACTCGACAAAGGTCTTCTTCAGCTTGCCGAAATCGCCGCCGTAAGTGCTCATGTGATCGGCGTCGATGTTGGTGACGACCGCGACCATCGGCTGCAGGTGCAGGAAGCTGGCGTCGCTTTCATCGGCCTCGGCAATCAGATACCGACTGGAACCCAGCTGAGCATTGGTGCCCGCTGCAGTCAGGCGGCCGCCGATAACAAAGGTTGGATCGAGCCCACCCGCGGCGAACACTGAGGCTAGCAAGCTGGTAGTGGTGGTCTTGCCATGGGTGCCTGCCACGGCGATGCCATGACGGTAGCGCATCAGTTCGGCAAGCATCTCGGCGCGAGGCACCACCGGTATCCGCTGCTCGAGGGCAAACGCGACCTCCGGGTTGGACGCGTTTACCGCGCTGGACACCACCAGCACGTCCGCCCCGGCGACGTTTCCAGCCTGATGGCCGATGTAAATCTGTGCGCCGAAATTTTCCAGTCGCTCGGTGCTGGCCGAGGTTTTGAGATCCGAGCCGGACACGTCGTAGCCGAGGTTCAAAAGGACTTCGGCGATGCCACACATGCCAACGCCACCCACTCCGACGAAGTGAATCCGGCGGATGCGACGCATGCGCCTTACTTCTGCCTTGACCGCCGCTGGGGATTTAGCCATGGGCCACCTCCAGACAGATATCGACGACGGTTCGGGTAGCGTCCGGCCGAGCCAGACGACGTGCCGTGGCTCCCATGGCCTTGAGTTTTTCCGGCTGCATCATTACCTCGGTCAGCTGCGCGGCCAGCGCTGCAGCATCGGTCGTTGCTTGAGGGAGAAGAACGGCTGCGCCTTCCTTCGCCAGATATTCGGCATTACGGGTTTGGTGGTCGTCGATTGCGTGGGGCAGCGGCACTAGAAACGAAGGCAAGCCGGCAGCTGCCAGCTCGCACACGGTCAAGGCGCCGGAGCGGCAGATCACCAGATCGGCCCAGGCATAGGCCCGCGCCATGTCCTTGATAAAAGGTGCAACCTCAGCGTCGACACCCGCCGCCACATAACGCTCTCGCGTAATCTCGGCGTGCTGCTTGCCGGCCTGATGGAACACCTCGGGGCGCAGATCGCCAGGCAGTTGACCAAGCGCTTCCGGCAACAGCTTGTTCAACGGCTCAGCACCCAGACTGCCGCCTAATACCAGCAGCCGGGGGCGGCGGCCATGCAAGGTCTGTCTCGGCGTTTCGAGAAACAGCTCATGACGCACCGGATTGCCGGTGGTTCGCCGCTTGTCGCTTGCGGCGAAGGTATTCGGAAACGCCTCGCAGACGCGGTGCGCGAACGGCACCAGGCTGCGATTGGCAGTCCCAGCGACAGCGTTTTGCTCGTGAATGATCAAAGGCGTTCCGGCCAGCTTCGCGGCGAGACCGCCAGGCCCCGTCACATAGCCACCAAGCCCAAGCACGCAGACCGGCTGGAGGGTACGAATCACTCGGCGGGCCTGACCCAGCGAGCGCAGCAACTGGAACGGAGCCTTCAGCAAGGAAGCGAAACCTTTACCACGCAGCCCGCTTACCTGAATCAGGTGCAGCGGCAATCCAGCCGCAGGAACCACTTCATTTTCGATGCCTCGCGGCGTACCCAGCCAGTGCACGCTATAACCGCGACTCTGGAACTCGTGCGCGCAGGCCAGCGCCGGGAAGACATGCCCCCCGGTTCCGCCGGCCATGATCAAGACGTTACCGGCCATGCACGACCCCCTTGCTTTGGGGCACAGGCGTTTCGGCAAAATCGTCCTCGCTGAACTCGGCATCTTCGCTGCCCAGTACCGTGCGGCTTTCCCACTCGATGCGCAGCAGCAAGGCCATACTGGCGCAGGTGACCACCAGCGAGCTGCCGCCATAACTCAGGAACGGCAATGTCAGGCCTTTGGTAGGTAACAGTCCGATGTTCACACCAACATTGATCAGGAACTGACCGAGCCAGAGGAACGCAACGCCCCAGGCTATAAATGCAGCAAAGAACTGGCGTGCTCGCTCGGCCGCAAGCCCGATGTATAGCGCGCGGACACCGACGAATGCGAATAGAAGGATGGTCAGCAGCGCACCCACCATGCCCAGCTCTTCGGCGAGCACGGAAAAGACGAAATCGGTGTGCGCTTCAGGCAGGTAGAACTGCTTCTGGACGCTGTTGCCAAGCCCGACACCCAGCCATTCACCACGCCCAAAAGCGATCAGGGCCTGAGTCAACTGATAGCCGGCGCCGTACTGATCAGCCCAGGGATCGGTGAAGGTAATCAACCGCTGCAGTCGGTACTCCTGCGTCTGTACCAGCACGAAGACCGCGCCGACAGCGAGCAGAACCAGCAAGCTGAATCGAACCAGGCCAACGCCGCCCAGGAACAACATGGCAACCGCCGCGCCCATCATCACCACAGTCGCACCAAAGTCCGGCTCGAGCAGAAGCAACATGGCCATTGGAAGCAATACAAGAAACGGCTTGAGGAAGCCCCATAGACTTTCGCGTACCTCTTGCTGGCGGCGCACCAGGTAACCGGCGAGATATACCACTACGAACAGCTTGGCCAGTTCCGACGGCTGTACGTTGAAGGCGCCGAAGCCGATCCAGCGCATCGAGCCGTTTACCTCTCGCCCAATGCCGGGAATCAGCACCAGAATCAACAGCACGAACGCAGCAATCAGCAGCATCCAGTCCAGCCGCTGCCAGACGGACAGCGGCACCAGAAGCACCAATGCCGCCGCGCCAATACCGAGCAGGACGTAAACCAGATGGCGGATCATGTAGTACATCGGATTATCGGCATTCACGGCCGCGACTTCCGAAGAAGCCGAGGTGATCATCACCAATCCGAGGCCTAGCAGTGCCAGACAGCCGGCGAGCATAGGGAAATCGAGGTCGAGGCCGCGTCGACTGAACAGAGGTGACGGTGCGCTGCGCAGGAAAGCGATCATCAGCTCAGCGCCCCCACCGCAGCGGCGAACTGACGTCCGCGGTCTTCGAAATTCTCGAACATGTCCAGGCTTGCACAGGCCGGCGAGAGCAATACCGCATCGCCGGATTGGGCCAGTTTGGCTGCCAGCTGAACAGCGTCCTGAAGCGTCTGAACGCGGTGGATCGGCGCAGCGCCATCAAGCGCCGCCGCCAGTTGTTCGGCATCGCGGCCAAGCAAGACGACCGCGCGGCACTGATGAGAGACCGGACTGTGCAAGGCTGAGAAATCCGCACCCTTGCCATCGCCGCCGGCGATGAGCACCAATTCACCGGTGATATCGCTACCCAGCCCATCGATTGCTGCGAGGGCAGCACCGACGTTGGTTGCCTTCGAATCGTCGTAGTAGGTCACGCCTTTGCGCTCCGCCACCCACTGGCAGCGATGGGCGAGCCCGGCAAAGTTGCGCAAGGTGGCGAGCATCGGCTCGAACGGAAGACCCACGGCATGCCCGAGCGCCAGGGCGGCCAGCGCATTGGACTGGTTGTGAGCCCCACGCATCTTCAGCTGGTTGGCCGGCATCAGAGCGTCGAACTGGAAAGCGAGGTACTTCTCCCCGCTTTCTTCGAACAGTCCGAAGCCCTTGAAATCGGGCTTGCCGAGGCCGAAGGACCAAGTTGGAAGGTCGTCGGCAACCAGCGGGCGGCTAAGGCGGTCGTCACGATTGACTACAACCTGCCGAGCACCCCGAAAAATGCGGTGCTTAGACTGATGGTAGGCAGGCAGCCCATCATAACGATCCATGTGATCTTCACTGATGTTCAGGCAGGTGGCGACCTCCGCATTCAGCTGATCGGTTATTTCCAGCTGGAAGCTCGACAGTTCGAGGACGTAGAGCTCGACATCGTCGTTGAGCAGATCCAGGGCCGGCGTTCCCAGGTTTCCGCCAACCGCCACTTTGCGCCCGGCCGCAGCAGCCATCTCGCCGACCAGACTCGTCACAGTGCTTTTCGCGTTAGACCCAGTGATTGCCACGATTGGCGCCTTGGCTTCACGCGCGAACAGCTCGATATCTCCGGACAGCTTCACTCCGTTAGCAGCGGCTGCCTGCAATGCGGGCATGCTGATCGGCAGGCCCGGGCTTACCAACAGCTCGCTGGCGCGGCAGAGGAACTGGGGATCGAGCTCTCCACAATGAACCTCGATATTCGGGTACTGCGCTTTCAGAGTGGCCAACTCCGGGGGGTTCGCGCGCGTGTCGGCGACGGCAAACGGCACACCGCGGCTGGCCAGATGGCGAACCAAGGACATGCCGCTCTTGCCGAGACCTACGACGATGCGGAACTGATCGGAAGCGATGAGCACTCTTCGTTACCTCAACTTCAATGTGGCAAGACCAACCAACACAAGGATCACCGTGATGATCCAGAAGCGCACGATCACGCGGGGCTCTGGCCAGCCCTTGAGTTCGAAGTGGTGATGAATCGGAGCCATGCGGAACACCCGCTTGCCGGTCAGCTTGAATGAGGCGACCTGGATCATCACCGACAGGGTTTCCATCACGAATATCCCGCCCATGATGAACAGCACGACTTCCTGGCGGACGATCACGGCAATGGTGCCAAGGGCCGCGCCAAGCGCCAGCGCGCCCACATCACCCATGAAGACCTGGGCTGGATAGGTGTTGAACCAGAGAAAGCCGAGCCCGGCACCGATCAGCGCACCGCAGAACACGATCAGCTCGCCGGCTCCGGGGATGTATGGAATCAGCAGGTAATCGGCAAAATTCACGTTGCCCGACAGGTAGCAGAAGATGCCCAGACCGCCGCCCACCATCACCGTTGGCATGATTGCCAGGCCATCCAGCCCATCGGTGAGGTTCACTGCATTGCTGGAGCCGACGATGACGAAATAGGTCAGGACGATGAAGCCGATCCCCAGCGGAATTTCGATGTTCTTCAGCAGCGGGAGGATCAATGTGGTTTCGACCGGTGTCTGCGCGGTCAGGTAAAGAAAGATCGCAGCACCAAGGCCGAAGACGGATTGCCAGAAATATTTCCAGCGGCTTGGCAGACCGCGGGAGTTTTTTTCGATCACCTTGCGGTAGTCATCAACCCAACCGATTGCACCGAACAGCAGGGTCACGGCCAGCACCACCCACACATAGCGATTGGACAGATCGGCCCAAAGCAAGGTGCTGATGGCGATTGCACTGAGGATCAGGGCGCCGCCCATGGTCGGCGTGCCGGATTTCGACAGATGCGTTTGCGGCCCGTCAGTCCTTACCGCCTGACCGATCTGACGCAGCTGCAGCGTACGGATCAACCAGGGCCCCAGCCACAGCGACAACACCAGCGCGGTCAGTACGCCTAGAATCCCACGCAGGGACAGGTACTGAAAGACTGCGAAGCCCGTGTGGAACTGTTGCAGGTACTCGGCGAGTAGCAGCAGCATCAATGTTTCTCCATGCCGGACGCGGAAAGTGCTGCAACGACGTTATCCATCGCTGCGCTCCGTGATCCCTTGATCAAAATGGTGGTCGCATTGCCCTGCTCCAGACGCAGCGACTCGATCAGGCTCTGCTGATCGGCGAAATGGCGCGCGCCATGACCGAAGGCCACCACGGCATGCTTCATGAGCGGTCCGACCGCGAACAAAGTGTCTACTTTGCCTCGGGCGTAACTGCCGACTTCGCGGTGGCCCTGCTCGGCCCAGGAGCCCAGCTCCCCCATGTCGCCAAGCACCAGCACCGTGCGGCCAGCAAAGCCGGCCAGCACATCGATGGCGGCACAGATGGACGCAGGGTTGGCGTTGTAGGTGTCGTCTATCAGGCGAACGCCGTTGCTCAGCATCTGCGCAACGCCTCGGCCCTTCACGGGCTGCAGACTTTCAAGCCCGGCGACGATGTGCTCTGCGGCAACGCCCAGCGCCCTGGCGGCCGCAGCGGCGGCCAGCGCATTGGCCACGCTATGGCGGCCGAGGAGACTCAATTGGACACGCACGGACCCGGTCGGGCCGGTCAGGACGAAATTGGGACAGCCACGAAGATCGTAAGCAATCGAAGCCGGGTGAAAGTCGGCCAGCGGGCTCGTGACGGCAAAGCTCACTACTCGCTTGCCTGCCACTCGGCGCTCCCACACCGAATAGGCGCGGTCGTCACGATTGAGCACGGCGACACCTTTGGCGCCGAGACCATCGAGAATCTCGCCCTTGGCCTCGACGATTTTTTCCGGCCCACCGAATTCGCCAACATGAGCCGTGCCCGCGTTGGTAATCAAGCTGACATCTGGCCGAGTCAGGCTGACGGTATAGGCGATTTCGCCAACGCGTGAAGCACCTAGCTCAATCACCGCAGCCTTATGCTGAGGACCTAACTCCAGCAGCGTGAGCGGTGCGCCCAAATCGTTGTTGAGATTGCCGCGTGTGGCAAGAACCGCATCGTCGCCATAGGCGGCGCGCAAGATACTGGCCAGCAGTTCCTTGACGCTGGTCTTGCCGCTGGAGCCGGTGATCGCCGCGACCGGACCGGTGAACGCGTCGCGATTGAGCGCTCCCAGCTGACCGAGGGCGACACGGCTATCGGCGACGACAAGCTGAGGTAAAGAGACCTCGGGCACATGACGCTCGACCAAAGCGGCGACAGCGCCTTTGGCCGCAACTTCCGCAAGGTAGGTATGGCCGTCGAAGCGAGGCCCGGTGAGCGCAATGAAAAGCTGCCCAGGCTCGATTGCCCGACTGTCGGTGCTGACAGCGCTAAAGGTTGCATCGGCGTTGATCAGCTTGGCTGACAACGGCTCGACCAGATCACTTAGACGCTTGGCTTCAAGCATGGGAATCCCTCCAGGCAGCCAGGGCCGTCGAGGCCTGCTCGAGATCGGAGAATGGCAGACGCTCGCCCTTTATTTCCTGGTAGTCCTCATGCCCCTTGCCGGCCAGCAACACCACATCATCAATGCTGGCGCTCTCAATACAGCGGGCAATGGCCGCGGCGCGCCCTGGCACAAATAGCGCTTGCTCGGGTGCGCTGAAACCTGCACGGATCTCATCGAGGATCTGCTGCGGATCTTCATGGCGCGGGTTGTCATCGGTGACTATGACGCGGTCCGCCAAACGCTCGGCTACCTGAGCCATCAGCGAGCGCTTGCCGCGGTCTCGATCACCACCGCAGCCGAACAGGCACAGCAACTGACCGCGGGCATGCGGACGTAGAGCGACAAGAACCTTTTCAAGCGCATCCGGCGTATGAGCGTAATCGACCACCACCAACGGGCGATCGCCACCACCTAGCCGCTGCATTCGGCCGGCCGGGCCATCAATCTCCTGCAGCACTGCTAAAACTTCGTCGAGCGCGTAATTCATGCCCAGCAAGGCGCCCACCGCCGCAAGCACATTGCTGACATTGAACCGGCCGAGTAGCGAGCTACGCAGCGAGCGCTCCCCTTGCGGGGTCACCAGCCGCGCGTGGATTCCGCTGTCGTCCAGCCGCGCCTCTGGGCAGTAGAGGTAAGCCGAGGCATCTTCCAGGCTATAAGTGATCAAGCGCGATTCCGGGTGCTCTTGCGCGAGCGATCGGCCCAGCGCGTCGTCCAGATTGATCACCCGACACCCGAGCCCCGGCATATTGAATAGCTGTGCCTTGACCTCGCCGTAGGCTTCCATGGAACCGTGATAGTCGAGGTGGTCTCGGGACAGATTTGTGAACACCGCCACATCGAACGCGAGCGCGGCAACCCGGCCCTGCGCCAGCCCATGCGAGGACACCTCCATCGCAATTGCGCGCGCGCCCTGCTTCCGCAGGCTCGCCAGATTGGCCTGTACGCCGATGGCATCAGGTGTGGTGTGCTGACCAAGGACCAACTCGCCGTGAAAGCCGGTCCCGAGGGTGCCGATGATTCCGCAACGCTCACCCAAACGATCCAGAGCCTGGGCAATCAAGTAGGTCACGCTGGTCTTGCCGTTGGTTCCGGTCACGCCGACCAGATGCAGACCGCGACTCGGTTCACCGTAGAACCGCCCGGCAATAGCTGAAAGCTGTCCCGCCAGGTTGCGAACCGGGACCAGCTCAGCGCTAGCCGCGGTCATTTTCGCAGCCCCTTCGGCTTCGTACGCGATGGCGGCTGCGCCGTGAGCAATCGCATCTGCGATGTGCACGCGGCCGTCTTGCTGATAACCGGGCACAGCCAGAAACAGATCGCCTGGGCGGACCTTGCGGCTGTCCAGCGTCAGCTCTCGAATGAGGGTATCGCTGGCAGCTTGAGGCAGTAACTGATTCAGCGGCATCGGCATCAGATACGCCCTCCCTTGGTCTTGTCAGCGTCGGCGGTCTTGACGTCCTCCGGAGGAAGATTGTCAGGAGCAACATTCATCAGACGCAGCGCGCCGGACATCACGCGACTGAACACGGGGGCCGATACCAGGCCGCCGTAATAGCCGCTCTTGCTGGGCTCGTCGATGACCACCGCGATGGCGATGCGTGGATCTCGCATCGGCCCGAAACCGGCGAACATCGACCGATAGGCATTTTCCTGATAGCCGCGACTGTTAGCCGAGGCCTTGCGCGCGGTACCGCTCTTGCCCGCTACGTGATAGCCCGGCACCTGGGCACGGAATACGCCACGCGGGGCTTCGATCACTTCCTGAAGCATGCCCTGAAGGGTTTTGGCCACTTCCGGCGACACCACTTCTACGCCTTCTGGCTTGTGGTCCACCCGGATCAATGACATCGGCACCAGGCGCCCGTCATTGGCCAGTGCGCCATAGGCGTGAGCCAATTGCACAGCGGTCACCGACAGGCCATAGCCATACGAAAGCGTGGCAGTTTCGGCCTGGCGCCACTCACGGTGGGTCGGAAGATTGCCGACTCGCTCACCTGGAAAGCCCAAGCCGGTGTCCTGGCCGAAACCGATCTTGCGCATGACCTCATGAATTGCAGCGCCGCCGATATCGAAGGCGACCTTGCTCATTCCGACGTTGGAAGAATTGATGAGAATGCCCGTCAGGCTAAGCTCTCGCCCTTCGGTTCTGGAGACGTCTCGGATCGTGTAGCGACCGATGCGCAGCGATCCTGGCCACACCTCGACCAAGTCGCTGGGCTCCCACCGTCCTGTTTCGAGAGCCGCGCTCATAGAGATGGGTTTCATCGTCGAACCCGGCTCGAACAGGTCCGTCATGGCCCGGTTACGCATCGCCGCTGGCTGCAGATTTCGGCGATTGTTCGGGTTATAGGTCGGCTGATTGACCATAGCCAGCACTTCGCCCGTCTTCACGTCGAGCACGACCAAGCTGCCAGCCTTGGCGCCAAACTCCAGCAGAGCGTTACGCAGCTCGCGATGCGCCAGATACTGCAGACGCAGGTCAAGGGACAGCGCAAGCGCCTTGCCGGCCTTGGCGTTCTTGACCACCTGAACATCCTTGATCAAACGGCCGCGACGGTCCTTCAACACCTGCCGCTTACCCGGTACACCGGCCAACCATTCGTTGTAGGCGAGTTCCATACCTTCACGACCGTGATCGTCGATATCGGTAAAGCCGACCACGTGAGCGGCCACCTCACCGGCGGGGTAGAAACGGCGAAATTCCTCTTGCGCGTAAACGCCCGGTATATCCAGATCCAGAACCCGCTGCCCCTGCTCAGGGGTCAGACCGCGCACCAGGTACATGAACTCTCGCTCGGCCTGCGCCTTGAGGCGCTGCTGCAATCCGGCGGGGTCCTGCCCCAGCGCCTCAGCCAGTTCGGGCCAGCGAGCCTGTGCGCTTTGCATTTCGCGCGGGTTCGCCCAAAGCGTAGTGACCGGGGTACTCACAGCCAGGGGCTCGCCGTGACGATCGGTCATGAGTCCACGATGCGCGGGGATTGGAATGTGGCGCACGCTGCGCGCATCTCCCTGGCCCTTCAGAAACCCCTGATCCAGTACCTGCAGGTCAACGATGCGCCATGCAATGGCACCAACCATCAATGCCAGCAGAGCCAGCACGATGCGAAAACGCCACGGATAGAGCGCGCCCTGAAGCTTCATGGTGCCACCAGCCTGACAGCTGCCGCTTCAGGGATGTGCATCTTCAACTGCTCGGAAGCCAAGGTCTCAATCCGGCTGTGAGCAGTCCAGGTGCTCTGCTCAAGAATTAGACGCCCCCATTCAGCCTGCGCTTTGTCGCGCACACTGAGCTCACCGTAAAGCTCATTGAGTAACTGCCGGTTCCAGTGCGCGCTATAAGCGACGCCAATTGCCGACAACAGCACGGCAATAAACAGCACCAGCATCAGCAGGCTGCCGTTGGGCATGGCGCGACGCAGCTGAGTCACTGCAACTTCTCCGCCACACGCATCACGGCGCTGCGCGAACGCGGGTTCGCCTTGACCTCTTCGGCGGACGCGTATTGCGGTTTGCCCAGCAGCTTCAGCCGAGGCACGAATTTTTCAGGAATGATCGGCAGGTCACGCGGGAGCGTGTCGGCCTCGCCTTTCGCATGCCGGCGCATGAACTGTTTGACGATGCGGTCTTCCAGCGAGTGAAAGCTGATCACCACCAGCCGGCCACCCACATCGAGCCCCTCGAGAGCGGCCTCGAGCCCTGCTTCCAAGTCGCCAAGTTCGTTATTGATAAAAATGCGCAACCCCTGGAAGGCCCGTGTGGCGGGGTTCTTGCCTTTCTCCCAAGCAGGGTTGGCCACCGTAATGACTTGTGCGAGATCAGCCGTACGCTCAAAAGGCTGCACCGCACGACGCTGCACTACGGCACGAGCCATGCGCTTGGCAAAGCGCTCTTCGCCGTATTCCCGGAATACTCTGGAGATATCGTCTTCGTGGGCGGTTGCGATCCACTCAGCAGCACTGACCCCTCGACTGGGGTCCATGCGCATATCGAGAGGACCATCGTTCAGAAAGCTGAAGCCGCGCTCGGGGTCGTCCAGCTGCGGTGAAGATACGCCAAGATCCAGCAGCACACCGCTCAACGTGCCGGTCCAGCCGCGCTGCTCAAGCTCCGCGCCAAGCTCTGCGAAACTTCTCTGCACAACGACAAAGCGGCCATCCTCGGCCGCCAGTGCTTGCCCCGTAGCGATTGCTAGCGGGTCTTTGTCGAATCCTAGCAAACAGCCATCAGGCCCAAGCTGCCGTAGCAGCAGGCGGCTATGTCCGCCGCGACCGAAGGTCCCATCCAGATAACGACCGTCGGGACGCACGCCAAGGGCCGCGACGGCCTCGTCGAGCAAAACGGTGACATGGTTATAGTTGCTGGTCGGGCTCACAGGATTAGATCACGCAGTTCTTCCGGCAAAGCACCGGGTTGTTTGATGGCCGCCAGGTCCGCATCCGCTTGTGCGTTCCAGTCGTCCTCGTTCCACAAGCTGAACTTGTTCAGCTGACCGACCAGCATGGCCCGCTTATCCAGCCCGGCGTATTCACGCAAACGCGGCGGCACCAGAACGCGACCATTGCCGTCCATTTCCAGATCGACCGCATTCCCGATCAGCAAACGCTGCAGTCGGCGACTTTCTTCTCTTAAAGAAGGCAACTCACGAAGCTTGGCTTCGATCAGCTCCCACTCAGGCAATGGGTAAATTCCCAGGCATCGATCCACAGCATCGATGGTGATGATCAGCTGGCCCTCGCAACGCAAAACGAGCTCGTCACGGTACCGGCTTGGCATCGCTAGCCGGCCTTTGGCATCGAGACTGATGGCGTTTGCTCCGCGAAACACGGCTGCGCTTCCCCTGATTTAGCTATCCATGCCCATAAAAACCCACTTCATTCCACTTTCTACCACTTGTGCGCACTATAGAAATGCAGCAGCCCCACCGTCAAGGTACGCCGGACGGGAAAAACCCTTATGTGACGGGAATTTAGCAAGCGAAACGGAGATAAACGGTAAACCGTAAGGGATAGCGAATAGAGATATTCAGCAAACGCAAAAGCCTGCACTTCGAAGTTAAAGTACTTTATGAAGAGCAAGAATTTTTTGGTCTAAACAGGAGGGATGTGTCGAGAAAATTCGGAGAGTCGATCTGTAAGCCGGGTTCTGTCGAGGACAGTCATTCCTCTACGACAGCCATCACTGACTGCCTCTAGCAACCTACCCGGATCCAGCGCGGGCCACGCCAATGGATCCCTATTTGGTCTTGCTCCAAGTGGGGTTTACCTAGCCACGGACTGTTGCCAGCCGTGCGGTGCGCTCTTACCGCACCTTTTCACCCTTACCGGCACCGAAGCGCTTAGGCGGTTATTTTCTGTGGCACTTTCCGTAGGCTCACGCCTCCCAGGCGTTACCTGGCACTTCGCCCTATGGAGCCCGGACTTTCCTCCCTCCCTTCTTGCGGAACAAAAAGAGACAGCGACTGTCCGATCGACTCTCCGGCGGCCAGAGTACTTGCATACAGCGAGAGCTGCAAGCTGCGGCTAGCCGGCGACCGAAGTGGCAGAACCACTCCGCCAATCATCCAACAGCTTTATTGGCTCGTATCCTTTTCCTGTAATGCGAGTTGATACAGCAAATTTTTCCTGACCCCCGTGATCTCCGAGGCAAGCGCCGCGGCACGCTTAACCGGAAGTTCGGCTAACAGCAGACTCAACACCCGCCGGGCATTCGCATCGACTGTGTCATCCTCGTTCGGCGCTCGCCAACCGCCCACCACAAGCACGCACTCGCCGCGCTGCTGATTGATATCTGATTCAACCCAAGCGCGCAGTTCGCCCAATGGAAGCCCCTTCAGTGTCTCGAAGGTTTTAGTCAACTCGCGCCCCAGCACAGCTAGCCGATCGGGACCGAACACAGCCTCAAGATCAGCCAGCGCAGCAAGGATTCGATGCGGCGCCTCATAGAAAATCAGCGTACGCGGCTCATCCCGCAAGTGCTCCAGACGAGCGAGACGCGCGACCTGCTTAGCAGGCAAAAAGCCCTCGAAGATGAATCGATCAGACGGCAGACCCGCAGCGCACAGTGCCGCGATAAGCGCGCAGGCGCCAGGCAACGGAACGACACGCACCCCTGCTGCACGCGATAGGCGAACAAGGTGGTAGCCAGGGTCGGATATCAGTGGCGTACCCGCATCGGAGATCAGCGCCACATCGTCACCGGCCAGTAGTCGCCTGATGAAGCGTCCACCCTCATCTCGCTCGTTATGCTCATGGCACGCTGCCAACGGTGTAGTAATACCGAAGTGCTGCAGCAGCCGAGACGAATGACGAGTGTCCTCCGCGGCGATCAGCGTTACCTCGGATAGGACGCGCAAAGCCCGCGCACTGATATCTTCGAGGTTGCCGATTGGCGTGGCGACTACGTAGAGCGTACCCACCGCGGAATTCACATCACCTGTCGCAGTCACAGAGCTTACCTCAGTCACTAAAACGCGCATTGTAGCCCGTTTACGGGCGGCGACATCGCGACCCCGCCAATGCTTGGGTACAATCCGCCGACACCCGCCATCGCCTTTCAGGAACGAACACATGACGGCCCGCTTTCGCCCGCTTATCTTTTTATGCATTGCCGCTCTGCTGTCGGCTTGCGCCAGCTCGCCGTCGTCCACTCTCGGTGAATTACCCAGAACACCACAGGCATCAACGCAGCAGTTATTGAAAGAGGCCGAAGCCAGCGACCCCGCCAAGGCAGCATCACTGCGACTGTCTGCAGCCAACCAGAGCATGCAGCAGGGCAATCAGGCTCAAGCACAGGAGATCCTCAGTCAAATCGACCTCAATCAATTGATGCCTGCCGAGCAAATGTTTGCGAAAACCCTGCAAGCAGAGCTGGCCTTAGCTGCTGGCGAGCCCAAGAGCGCTCTGCAGGCGCTTCAGCACCCAGCGTTCGAACGCCTCGCAGAACTACCCGTAGACCAGCAGCTACGAACCCAACTGGCCCGCGCCCAAGCATTCGAAGCGAACGACCAAGCTCTCGACGCAGCTCGCGAACGCACCTTCATAGCCCCTCTGTTAAGCGGCGAGGCGGCCGAAGCCAATCACGAAGCTATCTGGTCGCTTGTATCGAGTCTGCCGATCGACCAACTGCAACCGAACACAGACACGGATCTAACCGGCTGGATAAACCTTGCAGCAGCCGTCAAGCAGGCCGGCACCCTCAACCAGCAGCAACGTGCAATCGACGCCTGGCTACAGCAGAACCCCAACCATCAGGCAGCGCGACGACTGCCGGCGCCACTGCAGAAACTCAGAGAGCTGGCTGACAAACCTTTGTCACATGTAGCGTTGCTGCTCCCAATGGATGGCCCATTGGCCAGCGTTGCGCGCGCGCTGCGCGACGGGTTCCTCGCCGCTCACCTCGCCGGGCAGCAAGATCTCAAGATCGAATTATTCGACAGCACCCGACTGTCTTCGCTCAATGAATTTTACCGCCAGGCGTCTGCCGCGGGCGTTGAGCTGGTCATCGGCCCACTGGAAAAGGACATGGTCCGCCAGCTGGCCGACCGCGAGCAGCTCCCCATCACCACTCTTGCCCTCAATTACAGCGACGCGAACCAAAAAGTGCCACCGCAACTGTTTCAGTTCGGCCTCGCGGCAGAAGACGAAGCGCGCGAAGTAGCTCGCCGCGCCTGGACAGACGGTCACCGCCGCGCCGTAGCTCTGACGCCTCGTGGCGACTGGGGTAATCGTGTATTCGAGGCCTTCCGCCAGGAATGGCAGGCGCTAGGTGGCACCGTAGTCGCCGCAGAACCCTTGGCCGAACCCATCGAGCTGGCAAATCAAATAGCGGATCTGCTGCAGATACGCAGCAACGGAACAGGCGATGAAGCGCAGCCATCGCGCCGCCAGGATATCGATTTTCTCTTCCTTGCTGCGACTCCGCAGCAGGCGCAACAAGTCAAACCCACACTGATCTTCCAGTACGCTGGAGACCTACCCGTCTACGCTACTTCTCACCTTCACGCTGCCACAGATAACCGCACGCAGTATCTGGACCTCGAGGGCATCCGCTTTACCGAAACCCCCTGGCTGCTTGATTCACAATTGCCATTGCGACAGGAAATCGAGCGCAAATGGCCGCAAGCCCGAGGCAGTCTCGGCAGACTGTATGCAATGGGCGCTGACGCCTACCAGCTGGCACCGCGCCTGAACCAGCTTCTAGCGCTACCGGATACTCGACTCGAAGGCCTTTCCGGCACACTCAGCCTGACTCCGCAGCAGCGGATCGAACGGGAACTGCCATGGGCCGAATTCCGCGACGGCGAAGTTCATCCGCTCCCGGATACGTCCTATTGATAACGAACAGCAAGCAGATCAGCGGGAAGCTCGCCGAAGACTTGACCTTGCGACACCTTGAGACCTGCGGGCTACGCCTGATCTGCCGAAACTGGAGCTGTCGCAGCGGCGAGCTTGATCTGGTCATGCTCGATGGCGATACAGTAGTATTCGTCGAGGTTCGATACAGGCGTCACGCCGCATGGGGCGGCGCACTCGAGAGCGTGGATCTGCGCAAACAGCAGAAGCTGATCAAGGCAGCCCAGCTGTTCCTGCTGAAGGAGAGTCGCTGGGCAAAACACCCCTGTCGCTTCGACGTTGTCGCCATGGGCTCCACCGAAGGCGGAGCGCACCCCAGCTGGATTCGAAATGCCTTCGATAGTTAAAGATGCCCTTTTGGGTTCTCACCAGCTCGTGCACATCACCTCTACACCGAAGACTCCTTGCGGCACGGCTAAAGCAGCCCGGCCCGTCACCTGAAGGTTTATTTCCGATGGACATGCAATCCCGTATACGACAGCTCTTCCTAGCCAGCATTGAAACCAAACAAAACGCCATGGAAGTGCTCGCACCAAGCATCGAGCAGGCCGGGCAAGTGATGGTCAACACCCTGCTCAGTGAAGGCAAAATTCTGACCTGTGGCAACGGTGGCTCCGCCGGCGATGCGCAGCACTTCTCCTCGGAACTGCTCAACCGCTTTGAGCGAGAGCGCCCTAGCCTGCCAGCAATCGCGCTGACCACTGACAGCTCGACAATAACGTCCATCGCTAACGACTACAGCTACAACGAAGTGTTCTCCAAGCAGATCCGCGCACTGGGCCAGCCCGGCGATGTGCTGCTGGCGATTTCCACCAGCGGCAACTCGGCGAATGTCATACAGGCGATACAGGCCGCGCACGACCGGGAGATGGTGGTCGTAGCGCTTACCGGTCGCGATGGAGGCGGCATGGCCTCGCTACTGCTACCGGAAGACGTTGAAATACGGGTTCCGGCGAAGGTGACTGCACGCATTCAAGAGGTTCACCTGCTGACCATTCATTGCCTATGCGACCTAATCGACAACCAACTCTTTGGGAGCGAAGAATGACTTCGGTTCATCTGCATACGCTTACGCTCGCACTGTGCCTCGTCGTCACAGGATGCGGCTCCGTGCTCAACGCCACACGCGACGAGCCAATTAACGACAATCGTGGCACTCGCACGATCGGCAGTACGATTGACGACTCGCTAATCGAAACGAAAGCAGCTGTAAATATTGCCAAAGCCCACCCCGACCTTGACCAGGCATCCCATATCGTCGTTGCGAGCTACAACGGCGTGGTGCTGTTGGCGGGGCAAACGCCACGCGCAGAGCTAAAGCAGCTCGCCGAACAAGCCGCCAGCTCAGTGCAGCGGGTCAAGCGCGTACACAACGAAGTACAGGTATTGAAGCCCTCGTCGGGCCTGGCACGAAGCAATGACTCCTGGCTAACAACCAAGATCAAGGCACAGATGCTGGCAGACGCGAGCGTGCCCGGCTCTCGCATAAAAGTCATCACCGAGAACGGAATCGTTTATCTGCTTGGCCTCGTCACACGCCAGGAAGGCAATCGCGCAACGAGCGTGGTGCAAGGCGTTTCCGGCGTGCAGCGGATCGTCAAGCTGTTCGAATATATCGATTAAAGAGCCGAGGCCCGGAAGCGCGACAGGGGATGCAGCCTTGCGCCCACTGACACTCCCAACTTGCCAAGGCTGACCTTCCTGTCAACCTTGGCGGCCTAAAGGCCTCACGGCCGCTCTTATTTGACCACTTTTAAACTAGGGCGCCCGCCTGGGGTCGGGCGTGACGAGGTGCCAGCTCCTTCTGAGACGTCATCGGAAGGCGTGTCGTCATCCGGCGGAGTTGGCTCGACCTCGAAGACCATTCCCTGACCGTTCTCCCTTGCGTAGATCGCCATGATCGCTGCAGACGGGACGTGCAAGCTGTGCGGAACGCCGCCAAAGCGCCCCTCGAAACTGATCGCCTGGTTATCCATCTGCAACTGACGCACCGCGCTGGGCGCCACATTCAAGACAATCTGGCCATCACTGGCAAAACCGTCAGGCACTTGAACGCCGGCATGATCGGCGTTGACCAAAAGATGCGGCGTGCAGTCGTTGTCGACGATCCATTCGTACAACGCTCGTACCAGATATGGTCGACTCGATGTCATATACAACCCCTCTTAGCGCATGCCGCGCTCAACGGCGGATAGACTGACCTGGAAGGCCTCGCGTGCAAAATTGATCTCCATGTAGTCAAGCAGCGGCTTCGCCGCCCGCGGCAAATCAATTCCGAGTTTGGGTAAACGCCACAGGATAGGCAACAGGCAACAGTCCACCAAACTGATTTCATCACTCATGAAGAAAGGCTTTTCAGCGAACACGGGAGACACGCCCGTTAGGCTCTCACGCAGCTCTTTCCGCGCTTGCACACGAGCCGCTTCAGCTGTGCGGCGATCACCAATTCTATCCACCAGAGTGCACCAGTCCCGCTGCACCCGATGCACTAGCAGCCGGGTATTCGCTCTTGCTACAGGATAGACGGGAAGCAGTGGCGGGTGCGGATATCGCTCTTCGAGATACTCGGTGATCACGCTCGGCTCATAAAGCGCCAAATCACGGTCCACGAGCGTCGGCACGCTGGCGTACGGATTTACCTCGGTCAATCTGACCGGACAGTGAGCTGAGTCAACATCGATTATTTCGACGCTTACACCCTTCTCAGCAAGCACATAACGCACGCGATGTGAATAGTGGTCGGCGGGATCGGAATAGCAGGCCAACCGGTTGGTAGCGGCCATAGGGTCCCTCCTTAAAAAATGCCGTGGCAGAAAAAAACGCGCGCCCATAAGGGCGCGCGCGGGGTACAGCTAACAAGCAAAGAATCAGTGGATGTCTTTCCAGTATTCCCGCTTGAGCAAATAAGCAAACACGAAGAAGAACGCTAGGAACAGCAGTACATAGGTACCGATGCGCTGGCTCTCCAACTTGACCGGGTTAGCTGAGTAGGCAAGAAAGGACACCAGATTCTTGATCTTCTCGTCGTACTCGGCTTCAGTCAGCTCACCAGTACCAGGCACAACCGTCATCGCATGGCAGTCTTCGTGAGTGATCGGAGTGCCGGTTAGCGGGTCGAACTGCTTACGGCCGTCTTCGACAATCTGAACCTGCTTGCACGCTACTGACTCGCCTTCAGGCAGTTTGCTTGGCAAAACCTGACGACCCTGCAACGGAGCCAACACGTGAGGCATGCCCACATTCGGGAATACCGTGTTGTTGACGCCATACGGGCGCGTAGGATCCTCGTAGAAACTGCGCAGGTAGGTGTACAGCCAGTCGTTACCACGCACTCGCGCCACCAGTGTCAGATCCGGAGGCGCAGCGCCGAACCAGGTCTTGGCCTCATCAGAGCTCATGCCTATCTTCATGTGGTCGCCAATTTTGGCGCCAGTGAAAACTATGTTGTCGAGCATGATCTCTTCGGGGATACCAAGATCTGTCGCAACACGCTCATAGCGCTGATACTTCGCGCTATGGCAGCCCATGCAGTAGTTTGTAAAGGTCTGTAGACCGTCTTGCAGGGCCACCTTGTCGGTCAGATCAATATCGACCTCATCCAGGTGAACGCCAGTGCCCGCGGCGAAACCGAAGGCTGGCACCAGTGCAAGAATCAATGCAGCAAATTGCTTTTTCATCAGCCAGCCACCCTTTGCGGAACTACTTTGGTCTTCTCGAGCTTGGTATAGAACGGCATCAGGATGAAGTAGCCGAAGTAGATAGCAGTACAGATCCGAGATACCAATGTGCGCTCAGGCGTCGGAGAAAGGACACCAAGCACGCCGAGGATGACGAAGGAGATACAGAACAGTATGAGAGCAATCTTGCTCATCCAGCCCTTATAGCGCATCGACTTGACCGGACTACGGTCGAGCCATGGCAGCACGAACAGGACGGCGATGGCTGCACCCATGGCAATCACGCCAAGCAGCTTGTCCGGAACCGCACGAAGGATCGCGTAGTAAGGCGTGAAGTACCAAACCGGCGCAATGTGTTCAGGCGTCTTGAAAGCATTCGCCACTTCGAAGTTCGGCTTCTCGAGGAAGTAGCCGCCCATTTCCGGGAAGAAGAATACGATGGCGCAGAACACGAAGAGGAACACCACCACACCCACGATATCTTTAACCGTGTAGTACGGATGGAACGGAATGCCATCGAGCGGCACGCCGGCTTCGTTCTTGGTCTTCTTGATGTCGACGCCCATCGGGTTGTTCGAGCCCACCTCATGCAGCGCAAGGATGTGCAGCACGACCAGCCCGAGGATCACGATCGGCAGAGCGATGACATGCAGCGCGAAGAAGCGATTCAGGGTGATGCCGGAGATCAGGTAATCACCGCGAATCCACTGAGTCAGATCATCGCCGATGACAGGAATGGCACCGAACAGCGAAATGATCACCTGGGCGCCCCAGTAGGACATCTGACCCCATGGCAGGAGGTAGCCCATGAAGGCCTCAGCCATCAACGCCAGATAGATCATCATGCCGAAGATCCAGACCAGCTCGCGCGGCTTCTGGTAGGAGCCGTACAGGATCCCTCGGAACATGTGCAGGTAGACCACGACGAAGAATGCCGACGCCCCGGTGGAATGCAGGTAGCGAATGATCCAGCCGTATTCGACGTCCCGCATGATGTATTCGACTGAGGCGAACGCACCCTCTGCAGACGGCTCGAAGCTCATCGTCAACCAAACGCCGGTCAGGATCTGATTCACCAGAACCAACAAGGCGAGAGAGCCGAAGAAATACAGAACGTTGAAGTTCTTCGGCGCGTAGTACTTACTCAGATGGTCTTCCCACATCTTGGTCGCGGGGAAACGCGCATCGACCCATTCCATGAACTTGCTCATCACGCGCTCTCCTGATCCACGCCGATAATGACCACAGAGTCAGTTTCGTAGCTGTGTGGGGGAACCGGTAGATTCAATGGCGCAGGTTGACCTTTGTAGACACGGCCAGCCATATCGTATTTCGAACCATGGCACGGGCAGAAATAGCCACCAAGCCAATCAGCTCCGAGGTCAGCCGCCGCCACTTCCGGGCGGAAGGATGGGGAACAACCGAGGTGCGTGCAAAGTCCGACGACTATCAGCACCTCAGGCTTGATCGACCGAACGACCGGATCAACATAAGCGGGCTGCACGGACGCTTCCGATTTCGGATCAGCGACCGTATCAGTCAGCTTGTCCAGATTAGTCAGCGTCTCCTCGGTACGACGAACGATAAACACCGGCTGACCGCGCCATTCGGCCACCATTTGCTGGCCTGGCTCGATCTTACCGATATTTACCTTAACCGGTGCACCGGCTGCCTTGGCCTTGGCACTTGGGAACCACGATCCCACGAACGGGACCGCGGCACCCACCGCTCCTGCAGCACCTACTACCGAAGTAGCGGCTACGAGGAAGCGACGCCGGCCAGCATTCACGCCGTCATTGCTCATTCAGTCGTCTCCCATCAGTTTCTTATGGCCTACCGAAAGCAGGCGTCTACTACGTAAAAACAGCCGCGAAAAAATTCGCCAAATGGTAAAGAAAACCCCCTCTCGTGACAAGGTAATAACCGGATACAACCCTGCCTAAGGCCCCGAAAATCGGGACCTTACGCGTGACAAGCTGTCGCAGGAGCGAAAAGCCGCCCATAAAAAAACGCCCAGCTCGAGAGAAGCTGGGCGTTCTTTTTGAGAAGCCTGAATTAGCGCTTCGAGTACTGCGGACGCTTACGCGCCTTACGCAGGCCAACTTTCTTACGTTCAACTTCGCGAGCATCGCGAGTAACGAAGCCAGCTTTACGCAGAGCAGGACGCAGGGTCTCGTCATACTCCATCAGGGCACGAGTGATGCCGTGACGGATCGCACCGGCCTGACCACTCACACCACCACCCAGAACGGTGACGTAGATGTCGAACTTTTCGACAGTCTCGGTCAGTTCCAGAGGCTGACGAACGACCATGCGAGCGGTTTCACGCCCGAAGAAGTTGTCCAGCTCACGGTTGTTGATGGAGATTTTGCCAGTACCCGGACGCAGGAATACGCGTGCGGTTGCAGTCTTACGACGGCCAGTGCCGTAGTTTTGAGTCGCCGACATAATGAACTATTCCGTTAAATCTTCAGTTCTTGGGGCTGCTGAGCGGTATGCGGATGATTAGCACCCTTATACACCTTCAGCTTACGGTACATGTCGCGACCCAGCGGGTTCTTAGGCAGCATGCCCTTGACCGCGGTCTCGATCACACGCTCTGGCGCCTTGGCGATCAGCTTCTCGAAGTTGATCGACTTGATGCCACCCGGGAAACCGGAGTGAGAGTAGTACATCTTGTCGGTGGTTTTCGCACCGGTAACACGCACTTGCTCGGCATTGATAACGACGATGTAATCACCGGTATCGACGTGAGGGGTATATTCCGCCTTGTGCTTGCCACGCAGGCGGCTAGCGATTTCGGTTGCCAGACGACCCAGGGTCTGGCCGGCAGCGTCGACGACGAACCAGTCGCGCTTGACGGTTTCCGGTTTAGCAGTAAAAGTCTTCATTCGTTATAGCCTCAGGGGCCGCCCTGAAAATAAGACGGCGAATCTTACTGAATGGTGCTCGCCCTGGCAAGACCAGGACAGCCGGAAACAGACGCTATCGGGGGCTCGGGTCAGCGCGTCCGCTACGGCAGTGTTCGGTAGGCTTGGCATCCCCTACCTTGTTTTTGCGTCAACGGGCTAGGCATCCCCGGCGACAGGCTGCGGAATTATCCGGATTACCAGGCAAATAGCAAGCAGCTTCTCGCCGTTCTGAGCAAACGGCGTGTCGGGGCGAAATCATTGAGCCGCTGCCAGTAGCCGCCTACGGCGACGGGTAGCCCCGCACCACTGCGAAACAGGAAACTTATCGCCAGCGTTACCATCCCAAACCGATATCTATTCAAACGCAAGGACACTGCATGGAAAAGCGCCAACTAGGCCGTACTGATCTTGATGTCACGGCGCTCTGCCTGGGCACCATGACCTGGGGCGAGCAGAATGATGAAAGTGAAGCTTTCGCCCAAATGGACTGCGCGAAAGCTGCAGGCATCAATTTCGTCGACACCGCCGAAATGTATCCGGTGCCACCTAAGCCTGAGACCTATGCCACCACGGAGCGCTACATAGGCAATTACTTCAAGGCACGCGGTAATCGTGCCGACTGGATCCTGGCCAGCAAGATCGCTGGCCCCGGCAACGGCATCAGCCACATCCGCGATGGCAAGTTGAAAATGAACCGGCAGCACATCGTTGCGGCACTTGACGCCAGCTTGCAGCGCCTGCAGACGGACTGGATCGATCTCTATCAGCTGCATTGGCCAGAGCGCAGCACCAATTTCTTTGGTCAGCTGGGCTACCACCATCTGGACCAAGACTTCACCCCAATCGAAGAAACCCTGGAAGTGCTCGACCAGCAAGTGAAAGCCGGCAAGATCCGCCATATCGGTCTGTCGAACGAAACGCCATGGGGCACCATGAAGTTTCTACAACTCGCCGAATCCCGAGGTTGGCCCCGCGCCGTTTCGATCCAGAACCCGTACAACTTACTTAACAGGACCTTTGAAGTCGGCCTCGCCGAAATTGCCATGCGCGAGCAATGCGGTCTCCTCGCTTACTCGCCACTGGCCTTCGGCATGCTCAGCGGTAAATACGAGCAGGGTGCACGACCAGCCGGAGCACGACTGACCCTATTCAGTCGCTTCGCGCGCTACGCCAAGCCGGAGTCGCAGGCGGCATGCTCACGGTATGTGGCGCTTGCCAGGGAGCACGGACTGGACCCTGCACAAACGGCCCTGGCCTATGTAACTCAACAGCCTTTCGTAACCAGCAACATCATCGGTGCAACTTCAATTGAGCAACTCGAAAGCAATCTCGCCAGTTCTGAATTGCGTTTGTCAGCCGAAGTACTCGAATCCATAGAAGCCATTCACACCGCGCAACCCAATCCCGCCCCCTGAGGAATCATGGACCAATCACCCGGCAATGGTGACACTGTGCAAGCGTTGCCGTCGCCACCAGTCATAACTCTTGGCGCAAGGAGCGCATAGATGATCGCTGCCGAATTGCTTGCCCCGACCAGCCTTGTGCTGGGGTGGCTGCTTTATGCCGCCGGACTGATATGGGCCTGCATGCGTGCACCCTGGGTGGAGCTGTTCAGCGATACGCGGCGCCAGCACCTGCTGTTCGGTGCGGTCCTGGCGATCTTTCTGCTTTGGTTGGTCCGCCGAGACTTCGATTCGGGCTTGTCTTTCCACTTCATTGGACTGACTGCGGTCACGTTACTGCTCGACTGGCCCTTGGCGATTCTCGCCGCCTTTGTCGCCCAGCTTGGATTGACGGTCACAGGCCACCAGCAATTGGTTGCCCTCGGCCTGAATGGCGTGCTGCTGGTATTGATACCGGTGACGGTCACCGAAGCTTGCGCGATCGCCGTGGAGCGCACCCAGCCTCGCAACCTATTCGTCTATATATTCTTTTCAGGTTTTTTTGCAGCCGGCCTCGCGACCCTGATCTGCATCCTGGCAGGGCTCGGGATCTTGCTGATCGACGGCCTCTATCCAATGCCGCCCTGGCTGGACGACTTCGCCGGGTACATCTGGCTGGTGATGTTTCCCGAGGCATTTATCAACGGCGCGGTCGTCAGTGCGTTAGTGGTGTTCTATCCGGACTGGATGGAAACATTCAACCGCAGTCGCTACTTGCAAGCTCCGTGGAAAGACGACAGCAACGATGATATGTGAGTAAGCCGTAGCGCTAGCCAGCCGCACAACCAAGCCGCGACGCGAACGCGCCCTCAGTGCTGGCGCGGCGGCATATCGTCAGAGAACAGATCATCTTCAAGCTCATTACCTGGGATCGCGTGCTCTTCCGACGCCCAGGCACCCAAGTCGATCAGTTTGCACCGCTCCGAACAGAAAGGACGATTCGCACTTTTCACACTCCACTCGACCGGCGCGCCGCATGTGGGACATTCAACAACCGTAGCACTCATTCCTGACCTCCTCGTAGCGTCAGATAAAATTCATGTAGCCGTTTGACCTCGCTTTCCAGCCAAGCCCGGTCCCGATCATTGACCAGCACATCATCAGCATGACGCAAACGCTCTTCGCGGCTGATTTGTGCGTTGAGAATGGCGCGGATCTGCGCTTCGCTGGATTGGTCACGCTGGATGGCGCGCTCCAGCTGCAGCGCCTCTGGCACATCAACCACCAACACGCGCGCAACTTGCTGGTGTTGACCGGACTCCACCAATAGGGGCGATACCATGATCGCGTACGGCGAGGTCGCCCGAGAGAGGTGCTCAGCGACTTCCCGGCGTATCAGCGGGTGCAACAGTTGCTCAAGCCATTTGCGCTGTTCAGGCTCTCGAAACACCAACTCGCGCAGTGCCGCCCTATCCAGCCCCCCGTCGGACGCAAGAACACCGTCGCCGAAACGATCAACAATCAGCCCCAGAGCCGGCCGGCCCGGCTCGACAACCCAGCGCGCAGCATGATCGGCATCGACCCAGTGCACACCGAGGCGGCCGAATGCTTCCACCACTGCGCTCTTGCCGCTGCCGATACCACCCGTCAAACCAAGCACCCAAGGCTTCATTAAAAAACGTCCCGAGGATTAAACGACGCGCAGTAGTACCGTTTGAGATACAAGGATGCAAGCGCGAGGTCGATTCCCAGCGGAATCGCTCGACCTTTCCAGAACTGAATAAGCCAGCTTTCACAGACGGTGGTATGCCCATCAACACAGCACATCGCAGCCTGTAGAACCTTGAAGGGAAGATGCACACCCGAGCGCAGGGACTCAACATTTCCGGTCACAAGAAGCTGTGCGACAACTGCAAGCAGCAACGAGCTGCTGCTCAGTCAATGGAGCCCGCGATCGCCCCACCGCTGCCAGGGAGTGGCCAAATAGTGGGACGGGGAAACGATGATCAACCCCTAATGCCCGGGCCATTAGAACCTGGCGAATTGCAGATAGGCTGCAGTGATCTGATCACCCCAGAGCAGCGCAACCCAACCCGCAATCGCTAGGTAAGGACCAAAGGGAATGGTCGTGCCGCTGTCAGCCTTTTGCATGCGCAGCATGATGGTGCCTAGCACCGCGCCCACAACTGACGAGAGAAGAATGGTCTGCGGTAATACTTGCCATCCACCCCAGGCGCCCAGCATCGCCAGCAGCTTGAAGTCGCCATAGCCCATACCCTCCTTGCCGGTCACGAGCTTGAAAAGCCAGTACACAGACCAGAGACTTAGATAACCGGCAACCGCTCCCCACACCGCATCAGGCAACGGCGCGAACAATCCAAAATAATTGACAATCAAGCCCAGCCAAAGCAAAGGCAACACAATGGAGTCAGGCAGCAGCTGATGATCGACATCGATCATGCTCATCGCCAGCAGGCCCCAGGTTAGCAACAGCATTGCCCCAGCCTGCCACGAGAAGCCGAAATGCCAGGCCACATAGGAGGACAAGAGGCCGCAGAGCAGCTCGACCAACGGGTAGCGACGGCTGATCGGCGCACGACACGACGAGCACTTGCCACGCAGCGCTAACCAGCTAACCAAGGGAATGTTTTCCCAAGGACGTATTTCGTGAGCGCACTGCGGGCAGTGAGAGTTAGGCAGAATCAGATTGAAGGTCGTAGTCGGCTCAACGGGCAACTCAAGATATTCACGCGCCTGAGCGCGCCAGTCCCGCTGCATCATGATCGGCAGGCGATGGATCACCACGTTGAGAAAACTGCCCACCAGCAGGCCGAGCACCAGTACGCATAAAACAAAGGCCAGCGTGTTGCTGGCCAGAAAAGTCACCACATCCATTTTTAGACGACAGCCCCAAGCTGGAAGATCGGCAGGTACATGGCAATGATCAAACCACCCACCAGTACGCCCAATACCGCCATGATCATTGGTTCCATGAGCGCGGTAAGCCCATCCACCATGTTGTCCACTTCATCTTCGTAGAAGGTCGCGACCTTCGCCAACATCTCATCCAGAGAGCCCGACTCTTCACCAATGGCGGTCATCTGAATCGCCATGCTCGGGAAGGTCCCAGTGGTGCGCATGGAGAAGTTCAGCTGCATACCGCTGGATACATCGCTCTTGACCTTCATCGTAGCGTTGCGGAACACCACGTTGCCGGTAGCACCTGCGACCGAGTCAAGCGCATCAACCAACGGTACACCCGCCGCGAAGGTGGTCGCCAGGGTCCGCGCAAACCGCGCCACCGCCGACTTGTAGAGGATATCTCCCACAATTGGCATTTTGAGCAGGAAACGATCAAACCAGTTGCGAAAACCTTCGGACTTGCTGTG
Organism: Pseudomonas sp. 9Ag; assembly: GCF_902506445.1. Taxonomy (NCBI): domain Bacteria; kingdom Pseudomonadati; phylum Pseudomonadota; class Gammaproteobacteria; order Pseudomonadales; family Pseudomonadaceae; genus Pseudomonas; species Pseudomonas sp. 9Ag. The sequence goes on along the minus strand of NZ_LR733836.1, from coordinate 703,687 downwards.
GGCCGTTTTAAACGCGTAAGCAGCGCCGAATAAACCAAGCAGAACAACGTGCCACCAGGCCTGCAAAGCCTCCGACAACCCGATAACCATCAAGGTAAACGCCGGCAGTTCGGCGCCAAAGTTGGCGAACACGTCTTGGAACTGAGGCACCACTTTGATCAATAGAATGGCCGACACGATAATCGCTACCAGCACCACCGCGATGGGGTAATTCATCGCTTTCTTGATCTTGGCCTTCAGCGCCTCGGTCTTTTCCTTATAGGTCGCAACGCGATCCAGCAAGGTTTCCAGGGAGCCGGACTGCTCGCCAGAATCGACCAGGTTGCAATAGAGATCATCGAAGTATTGAGGTTTCTTACGCAGCGCCGTAGCGAAGCTGTTACCCGCCGCAACCTCCTGCTTGAGGTCGTCGACCAGCTTGCGCATGTTCGGGTTATCGAAACCCTCGCCAATGATGTCGAATGACTGCAGCAGCGGCACGCCGGCCTTCATCATCGTTGCCATTTGGCGAGTGAACAGCGCGATGTCCATCGGCTTGATCTTTTTGCCAGCGCTGAACAGCGACACCGACTTCTTGCGCACCTTCTGCGGGTTAACCCCCTGCTTGCGCAGCTGCGCCTTGACCAGCGCCGGGCTTACCCCGCTCAACTCGCCTTTGATCTTCGCGCCCTGCCTGTTCGTCCCTTCCCAGGTGAACACACTGGTCTTTATCGCTTTCTGCGCCATGTTAATCCTTGGTCACCCGGTTGACTTCTTCCAGGCTTGTCACGCCCTGCATGGCTTTTACGAGAGCCGAAGTACGCAGATCGTTGAAGCCGTCTTTACGCATCTGGGTGGAAATGTCGATGGAGTTGCCGTCTTCCATGATAATCCTGGCCAGTGCCGGCGTGTTTTTAACCACTTCATAAATACCGACACGGCCTTTGTATCCGCCTTTGCAATTCTCACAGCCTATCGGGCCATAAATTTTGAAGGTTCCGATCTTATCGGCAGGAAAACCCTCCTCCAGTAGGGCTTCGCGGGGCAACTCCACCTCTTTCTTGCAACTACTACACAGCTTGCGCGCCAGCCGCTGGGCGATGATCAGGTTGACCGAGGTGGCGATATTGAATGCAGCCACGCCCATGTTGCGCAAACGGGTCAGGGTTTCCGCCGCGCTGTTGGTGTGCAGCGTTGACATCACCATGTGGCCGGTCTGTGCGGCCTTGATGGCAATTTCGGCCGTTTCCAGGTCTCGGATCTCGCCGACCATGATGATGTCCGGATCCTGGCGGAGAAACGCGCGCAACGCCTGGGAGAAGTCCATGCCCTGACGCGGGTTGACGTTGACCTGGTTGATGCCTTCTAGATTGATTTCTACCGGGTCTTCGGCAGTGGAAATGTTTACGTCTACCGTGTTGAGAATGTTCAGGCCGGTATAGAGCGATACCGTCTTGCCCGATCCCGTAGGGCCGGTTACTAGAATCATGCCCTGCGGCTGCTTTAGGGCATTCATGTACAGCGCTTTCTGATCCTCTTCGTAGCCCAGCGCATCGATGCCCATTTGTGCACTAGACGGGTCGAGAATCCGCATGACGATCTTCTCGCCCCAGAGGGTCGGCAATGTGTTGACGCGGAAGTCGATAGACTTGGTCTTGGACAGCTTCATCTTGATCCGGCCGTCCTGCGGCTTGCGCCGCTCGGAGATATCCAGCCCAGCCATAACCTTCAGACGTGCTGAAATACGCGGAGCCAGCTGGATCGGTGGACGGGCTACCTCGTGCAAAATGCCGTCCGTCCGCAGTCGGACACGGAATGCTTTCTCATAGGGCTCGAAATGCAGGTCCGATGAGCCGCCACGAATAGCGTCGAGCAGCATCTTGTTGACGAAACGCACGACCGGCGCGTCGTCGGCGGCCTCGCCTGCACCATCATTCGCTGAATCATCATCCGAAACGGTTTGAACGTCGACCCCGTCCAGGTCCACGTCACCGAGATCCTCAAGGCCCGAGGTTGCGCTTTCGAAAAACTTGTCGAGGGCCAAGCCAAGCTTGTCGTCCTCGACCAGGATCGCCTCGGTTGTTAGCCCGGTACTGAACTGGATATCTGATACGGCCTGCTGGTTGGTCGGATCCGACACAGCCAGGTACAGCTTGTGCCCACGTTTCATCAGCGGCAATACACGGTGCTGGCGCGCCAACTTTTCAGAGACGACGTCCTTTAATTGGCTTTCCTTATCCAGCGCGTTGAGGTCCATGTATGCGACCCCAAACTGCTCAGCTGCCAGCTCAGCCACCGCCCGGCCATTGGCGAGCTTGTTCTGCACGACATAGGTCACGAGCGACAGCTTGTTACGCGCCGCCTGCTGTTGCGCTTGCTGTGCAATCTTGTCGTCGAGCAGGCCGGCTAACACCATCTGCTTGGCTAGGCCGGAAAGGGCAACGTTGTCGGTCATAAGCGCGGTTCTTCTGAATTAATGCTCGCCTTATAGCGCAGATAGCCAAGCGTGCCAAATGACGTCCTTGCAGGTGACGAAATTTGTCAGAAGCGCGCGAATACAGGCAGCGTGCATAGTTCGCATTGTTTCGCAAATCCGCGGAAATCATGGGCTGCAATAGTTGGCACGCCGACTGCAGTAGCGATTGCAGGCTCAATGCCTCAATACTTAAGGAGATACACTGTGAAAGCTCAAGCACAAAAAGGTTTTACCCTGATCGAACTGATGATTGTTGTGGCAATCATCGGTATTCTGGCTGCAGTTGCTCTGCCCGCCTATCAGGACTATACAACCCGCGCCAAGGTATCTGAGTTAATACTCGCAGCATCGTCTGCCCGCACTGCAGTCGCCGAGGCAGCCTCCATCCAGACAGGGACGACCATGCCTACCGCGAGCGCCGTTGTAATCGATACACAAGCCTCAAAGTATGTTGCAAGCGTTGCATATGCTGCCGGTGTCGTTACAGCTACTGCTACGAGTGAAATTGCTGGGGGCGGCACCATTACAATGACTGGAACCAAGACTGCAAACGGCCAAGTGACCTGGGTTTGCGGCGGCACGATTGCTGCTAAGTATCGTCCGGCCAGCTGCCAAGGTTAAACTAACAGAATAGTCATATATGACTAATTAGCTTTTGAAAGTGCCCCGGTAACTCGGGGCATTTTTTTGCTTGATCAGGCGAACAGCGACATGAACGTTAAAATGGAGCCGCTAAGGCTGTTAATGCTTGCTGCTTCTGTATGCTTTATGGCTGCCTGGACGCTGCCTAACCACAACCAACCATGGCCTACAGCCTATCAGGAATTTGCGGCTTTTTTTGCATGCTTGCTGTTCCTATTCGCCCTGACCCTTCACTCAAAAATTGCAATACCTATTTCGCTATTACTGTTATTTTTTCCAACCTTAATCCCACCACTTCAATATGGATTCAAAATAATCCATTTCTCTGGTGATGCGTGGATCGCCGCCATATACTTGGCTGGCTTTGCACTGATGATAGTAGTTGGGTATAACTTCGCCATCTGCGAAGTCTACCGAAAAATTAGCGCACAATTTATTTCGGGTGCATTTATAGCTGCCGCACTATTATCATCCTGGATTGCTTTGCGTCAGTGGCTAATCATTTCAAACAGCATATGGGAAGTAGATATAGCCATTGGCGCTCGCCCGTACGCCAATCTAGCCCAAGCCAACAACTTTGCGACACTGCTATGCCTTGGATTATCGGGAACATTATACTTTTACCAAACCGCAAAAATTGGCAGAATAGCAGCCAGCTTAACTTGTCTTATCTTAATCTTTTGCCTTGCATTGACACAGTCTAGGACGCCATGGGTAACCCTTATAGCGGTAATAGGATTCTGGAAATGGAAGGCCTCTGCACAAAGCTACCGCCTATCGACGCACCACCTAATTGGCTGGGCGTTGGTTTACTTTCTCTTTGTCTCCGCCCTACCACAAATATCCGAATACTTGGTTTTACCCAGCACCCCCATATTGACACGCGCAAGTTCTCTAGAGCGCTGGAATTTATGGCTACAGCTTTGGCAGGCCGCATGGAAATGCCCTATATGGGGATGCGGCTGGAACCAGATTAGCATTGCACAAGTAAACGTATCTCTAACTCACCCTCTACCTCTCGCAAGCGATCATAGTCACAACATTTTGCTAGACCTTCTCCTTTGGAATGGCGTTCCACTTGGAACGCTGATGATAATGGTCATAGTTGCATGGCTGGCTCGCTTGGCTTGGACGGCGAAGTCTGAAGAAGCTCTCTTCGCCCTAATATGCTCCGGATTAATTATCGGGCATGGATTATTAGAATACCCGCTGGAGTATGCCTATTACTTGCTTCCTCTAGGTCTTTTATTGGGAGTGGCGGCAGCTGAGCTACCGTCTAGAGCTCAGATAAACTTCCCACGATGGGCATTGGCCGCTATCCTAATCATGGGCTGTGCTCTGTTTTCAATTTACTGGAAAGAGTATCGAACAGTGGAAGAGGATTATCGCCTTCTTCGATTTGAGATTGCCCGCATAGGCTCTATTAAAGCACGACAACCAGCACCAGACGTCCTTATGATCAGTCAACTGCGGGAAAAAATCCGTTTTTTCCGCACACCGATAACAGACACACTAAGCGAAGGTGATTTAGAGAAACTTAGTAAGATAGCCTACCGTTACCCTAGCCCAATAACATTGCACCGTTACGCCTTGGCGTTAGGCTTGAATGGCGGTTATGTCGAAGGGTATAGGCATCTGCTTATATTGCGAAACCTGTATGGGAATGACGTCTACTTTCAAAGTATGGATAGCATTTACGTGGAAAGCGAGCACCATCCGCAGCTGCTCATAATGCTTGACCAAAGTAAGTTATCCAATGTTGATTGAGATCTCCGAGATACATTCGATAAAGGCGCTTCCGTCGTTTACCGAAAATCGGCTGCATCCTCACCCGAGCATCGCGGCTATATGCCCAACTGGAATGTCGGATTGCGCTCTTGATCAATCCAACATTATTTGGCTGAGCAGTGATAGCCCGCAGAGCGCTTCGTGATGGTTATATTTCAGTAAATGCGCCCTGCATAAGCAGGGCGCTTTGTATCCCGTGACGGCGCTAGATAGCGCCGCGCTTGCGCAGCAGATCGATCACCTGCTTGGCACTCTCCTCGACCGTAAGCGACTCCGTGTCGATCACCAGATCAGCGCTCGCCGGCACATCGTAGGGGAAGGACTCGCCCGGGATGTTGTCACCGCCAGCCGCATACAACCCCTGCGGATCGCGCTGCTGGCAAGCCTGCGGGGAAGCCTGAACATACACGGTGATAGCCCGGTCGCTGCCAATCAGCGCCTTGGCCTGCTCGCGGCCTTCTGCATCCGGAGCGACAAACGCAGCCAGGGTCAGCAGACCGGCCTCGTTGAACTGGCGCGCCACGTGGGCGGCACGGCGCCAGTTTTCGGTGCGGCCGGCGCGGTCCTGCGGAAGACCTTTGTTCAGGTCGTGGCGCAGGTTCTGCCCATCCAGCACATACACGGCGCGGCCCATGTCGAACAGCTTGCGCTCGACCGCGTAGGCCAGGGTGCTCTTGCCGGCACCAGACAAGCCGGTGAACAGCACGGTTGCCGGCTGCTGACCGAAACGGCTGGCACGCTCTTCGGTGGAGACATGAGCCAGCGCACCGTGGTGTCCGAACGAGCCGTGGGCGACCGGGTCGGCAATGATCATGCCCGCGCCGACGGTACCGTTGGTGAGTCGATCAATAATGATAAACGAGCCGGTAGCCGGGTTCCTCGCATAACCGTCCAGCGCGATCGGCGCGTCGAGGCTGACCTTGACCCGCCCGATCTCGTTCAGCTGCAGGCTACTGGCCGGGCCATGCTCCAGGGTGTTCACATCCACTCGGTGAGTGATGCTGGCAATCGAGCCGGGTACATAACTGGTGGCACGCTTGATGTCGTATTTCTTGCCCGGCAGCATGGACTCTTCGGCCATCCACACCAGCATGGCGTCGAAGCTGTCCGTGATGCGCGGTTGGTTATCCGCGTGGACCAGCATATCGCCGCGCGACACATCGATCTCGTCTTCAAGCGTCAGCGTGATGGCTTCGCCCGGAGTCGCCTGCTCCAGCTCACCATCGAAGGTGACGATGGATTTGACGGTGCTGCGCTTGCCGGACGGCAATACCACCACCTCGTCACCCTTGCGCACGATGCCGCTGGCCAGTGTGCCAGCGAAACCACGGAAGTTGAGGTTGGGACGATTGACGTACTGCACCGGGAAGCGTAGGTCCTCGAAGTTGCGGTCGCCCGCGATCTCGACGCTTTCGAGAATTTCCATCAGCGATTGCCCTTCATACCAGGGCGCGCGCTCGGAACGATTGACCACGTTGTCGCCCTTGAGCGCGGACATTGGCACGAAGTGCAGCGACGACGGCTTGAGCTCGATACGCTCGGCAAAGGCCAGGTAGTCGGCCTTGATGCGCTCGAACACCGACTGATCGAAGTCCATCAGGTCCATTTTGTTGATGGCCACGACGATGTGCTTGATGCCCAGCAGCGAGGTGATGAAGCTGTGCCGCTTGGTCTGGGTCTGCACGCCGTAGCGGGCGTCGACCAGGATGATCGCCAGGTCGCAGGTGGAGGCGCCGGTTGCCATGTTGCGCGTGTACTGCTCATGGCCGGGAGTGTCGGCGATGATGAACTTGCGCTTGGCGGTGGAGAAATAGCGGTAGGCGACATCGATGGTGATGCCCTGCTCGCGCTCAGCCTGCAGGCCGTCGACCAGCAACGCCAGGTCGACGTCATCGCCGGTGGTGCCAGACTTCTTCGAGTCACGGGTGATGGCTTCAAGGTGATCTTCATAGATCATCTTTGAGTCGTGCAGCAGGCGCCCGATCAAGGTGCTCTTGCCGTCGTCGACGTTGCCGCAAGTCAGGAAGCGCAGCAGCTCTTTGCGCTCGTGCTGGGCTAGGTACGCGAGGATGTCCTCGCTGATCAAATCAGACTGATGAGACATGGTGCAGAATCCTTAGAAGTAGCCCTGACGTTTCTTTTCTTCCATCGAACCTGCGCCATCGTGGTCGATGACGCGGCCCTGACGTTCGGAAGTTCGCGTCAGGAGCATTTCCTGGATGATTTCCGGCAGGCTCGATGCAGTCGACTCCACCGCACCGGTCAACGGGTAGCAGCCGAGGGTACGGAAGCGAACCATGCGCTTCTCGATGCGTGCCTTTTCCTCATCGGTGAGGTGTTCGAGGATGCGCTCGTCGTCGATCATGATCAGCGTGCCGTTCTTCTCGATGACTTCGCGTTCTGCAGCGAAGTACAGCGGCACGATTGGGATCTGTTCCAGATAGATGTATTGCCAGATGTCCAGCTCGGTCCAGTTCGACAGGGGGAAGACGCGGATGGACTCGCCCTTCTTCACGTTGCCGTTGTAGACGTTCCAGAGTTCCGGGCGCTGATTCTTTGGGTCCCAACGATGCTTGCTGTCGCGGAAGGAGTAGACGCGCTCTTTGGCACGCGACTTCTCTTCGTCGCGGCGGGCACCGCCGAAAGCGGCGTCGAAACCATGTTTGTCCAGCGCCTGCTTGAGGCCCTCGGTCTTCATGATGTCGGTGTGCTTGGCGCTGCCGTGAGTGAACGGATTGATGTCTTGCGCCACGCCGTCCGGGTTGATGTGCGTGATCAGGTCCAGATCCATTTCATTGACCATCTGCTCGCGGAAGCGGTACATCTCCTGGAATTTCCAGCGCGTATCCACGTGCATCACCGGAAACGGCAGACGCCCGGGGAAGAAGGCCTTACGCGCCAGATGCAGCATCACGGCCGAATCCTTGCCGATGGAATAGAGCATCACCGGGTTGTCGAACTCGGCGGCCACCTCACGGATGATGTGGATGCTTTCCGCCTCCAGCTGTTTCAGATGCGTCAGTTTGTCGACCATGGCTACTCACGAATTTTGCAGGTGGGACGGCCGGCACGGCCGGAACGAGGGCGCACTTTAACACGGCATAAGATTCTAATCAGGACGCCACTTAGATCTAAATGCTCTAGCTTTATGCCGGGCAAAACCCTGCCTCAGTTGCACTTCAACCAGCGCCTAAACCTCCATAGCGCCGATCACGCGGGGTTTGGGCAATCGATGAACAGATGCTCGATGGCAAACCGCTTCGCCAGATACTCACCCAACGCCTGCACGCCGTAACGCTCAGTGGCGTGATGGCCGGCGGCAAAAAAACTCAGCTCGTTTTCGCGCGCGATGTGCGCCGTCGGCTCTGAAATTTCTCCCGTCAGGTAGGCATCGACGCCTGCTGCTACCGCTTGGTCGATATAGCCCTGTGCGCCACCGGTGCACCAGGCGACCCGCCTGATCAAGCCAGGGCCTTCGACCATCACCGGCTCACGTCCGAGCGCGCTTTGAATCCGCCGCATGAACTCGACAGGCGCGAGGGGCGTATCAAGGGAACCGACAAGCCCGACCGAACGAGGATTATCCGGCTCCAGCGCACCCTCGACAGTCAACCCAAGCAGGCGAGCCAACTGCACGTTGTTGCCGACCTCCGGATGAACGTCGAGCGGCAGATGGTAGCCCAGCAAGCTGATGTCATTGCAGAGCAGCGTTTTAAGCCGGCGCTGCTTCATACCCACTACACGTGGGTCTTCGTTCTTCCAGAAATAGCCATGGTGCACCAGCACCACATCGGCATTAGCCTCGACTGCGGCATCGAGCAGCGCCTGGCTGGCGGTCACGCCACTGACGATGCGCCGCACCTGCGGACGCCCCTCTACCTGCAGGCCGTTGGGACAATAGTCGGGAATCTTTGCCGCGTTCAGGAATCGGTCGGCTTCATCGACCAGAGTGGTCAGCGCGACGGCCATGCAGTCGTTCTCCTACGGGATCAGTGAATCGAAGTGGGTTCATCGGCGAATAGCAGACGGGACAAACAGCAGATATGTTGCGGATTAAGCAATCCACAGGTCGCGTTGCAGTTTTGCCGCCAGCAAGGCTGCATTTCACGGCCAGCTTCGTATAATGCCGCCACCTTAAGAGGCGCTCTCGCCTTCCGCAACCTGTCCGGACTTCCCATCGCGATGATCAATGCCCTGCGTTTTTTTGGCTGGCCGTTGCTGGTAGGCCTGCTAGTGGCCCTGCTGATCATTCAGCGTTACCCACATCTGGTTGGACTTGGCGCCGAGCCGGAATACAGCCTGCAGCAAGCACCGCTGATCGGCATTCCCCAGCAAGGCCCCTACTCCTACGCCAATGCGGTTAGCAGCGCTGCGCCCGCAGTGGCCAATCTCTACACCACCAAGGTGATCGATAGCGCCAGCCAGCCGCCGATGCTCAAGGACGATCCGCTGTTTCGGCGCTTCTACGGGGACAACCTGCCGCGTCAACGTCGCATGGAATCGAGCCTGGGCTCGGCGGTGATCATGAGCCCGGAGGGCTACCTGCTCACCAACAATCACGTGACGGCAAATGCCGAACAGATCGTCGTGGCCCTGCGCGACGGCCGGGAGACGCTTGCCCGAGTGATCGGCAGCGACCCCGAAACTGATCTTGCTGTGCTCAAGATCGACCTGGCAAAGCTGCCTGCGATCACCATTGGTCACTCAGACGGCATCCGGATTGGGGACGTGACGCTGGCAATCGGTAACCCGTTCGGCGTTGGGCAAACCGTGACGATGGGTATCATCAGCGCGACCGGCCGCAACCAGCTTGGCCTCAACACCTACGAGGATTTCATCCAGACGGACGCAGCGATCAACCGCGGTAACTCGGGTGGCGCACTGGTGGACACTGCGGGCCAACTGATTGGTATCAACACTGCGATCATTTCCGAGTCCGGCGGCTCGCAAGGCATAGGCTTTGCCATCCCGGTGAAGCTCGCCATGGACGTGATGAAGTCCATCATCGAGCACGGCCAGGTCATTCGCGGCTGGCTCGGCGTCGAGGTGCAATCGCTCACACCGGAGCTGGCTGAGTCGTTCGGTCAGGCCGGCCGGCCCGGGATCGTGGTGGCCGGCGTGTATCGGGATGGGCCTGCTGAACGCGCCGGCCTGTTGCCGGGCGACCTTATCCTCAGCATCGATGGGCACCAAGCCAGCGACGGTCGCAGCTCGATGAACCAGGTTGCCCGCGTGCGGCCTGGAGACAAGATCGATATCGACATTCTGCGCAACGGCAAGCCGCTGACGCTGACGGCCGAAGTGGGCATGCGGCCACTGGTGGAGAAAACTACGCAGTAACCGCCTGTTCGGGCAAAGCGGTCACTGTCGCTAATCGCACTCGACGCTCATCAAGTAGATTTCTTCGAGCTGCCACAAAGCGAAACCCTTAGCGCCGCCTCAACAAGGTAGAGAGGCCGCCGCAGATGCTCGATACGCTCTTGCAATTACCTTATTGCCCGGTTCTGCACCGAGCACAAGGCTCGGAGACAGCGAGCCGCGCTGCAATCGCCACCGACCAGAGGCAGGCGCTGCAAGCAACACGAGGCTCGCAGCGCGCACGGGTTAGCCGATGCGCTTTAGCGCATCGAGCAATGCCTGATTTTGCTCCGGCGCCCCGACACTGATCCGCAGAAACTGGTCGATTCGCCCCATCTTGAAATGCCGCACGATGACGCCGTGCTCGCGCAGCCCGGCCGCCAGCGCAGCAGCATCGTGCTGCGGATGGCGCGCGAAGATGAAGTTCGCCGCCGAGGGCAGTACCTCAAAGCCCAACGCCTGCATCGCTACCGTGACGGCCTCACGACTCGCAATCACCTGCTGACAGGTCTGCTCGAAATAGGCGCGATCTTCGAATGCTGCCGCTGCGCCGGCAATGGCAATACGGTCTAACGGATAAGAGTTGAAACTGTTCTTGATGCGCTCCAGCGCCTCGATCAGATCCGGATGCCCTACCGCCAGACCGACTCGCAGCCCTGCCAGGGAGCGCGATTTGGAAAGCGTCTGGGTGACCAGCAGGTTCGGGTAGCGGTCCACTAGCGCGATTGCTGACTCACCGCCAAAGTCGATGTAGGCCTCGTCGACCACAACCACCGAATCGGGGTTTGCCTGCAGCAGCTGCTCAATCGCCTCAAGCGCCAGCAAGCAACCCGTCGGCGCGTTGGGATTGGGGAAAATGATGCCCCCGTTGGGCCGGGCGTAATCGGCTACCTCGATCTGAAAACGGTCGTCCAGCGCGATGGTCTCGTAGTCGATGCCATACAGGCCGCAATAGACCGGGTAGAAGCTGTAGGTCACATCGGGGAACAGCAGCGGCTTGCCATGCTGGAACAGCCCGTGGAAAACGTGGGCGAGCACCTCGTCGGAGCCATTGCCGACGAAAACCTGCTCAGGGCGAACGTGGTAGTAATCAGCAACAGCGCGCTTGAGGCGCTCGCCGTTCGGATCGGGATACAACCGCAGGTTGTCATTCAGCTCGGCCTGCATCGCTGCAAGCGCCTTGGGCGAGGGGCCGTAGGGGTTCTCATTGGTGTTGAGCTTGACCAGATTGGTCAGCTTTGGCTGCTCACCTGGCACATAGGGAACCAGCGCCTTGACGAAGGGGCTCCAGAATTTGCTCATCCGCCCTTCTCTCCTCAGAAAATGATCGATTTGCCGCCAGTGGAAGCGACGAACAGCTCCCTACCGGTGGGGCTGGCAAAACAGAACAAGCGAAGCCTCGACCGCTCCGCTTGGTTGCGACGCTCAGTTAGCCCTTGATTCGGTACTCGGCGCTGCGGGCGTGAGCGGTAAGCGACTCGCCGCGCGCCAGCACCGAGGCGACCTTGCCCAACTCGGACGCACCTTCGGCCGAACAGTTGATGATCGACGAGCGCTTCTGGAAATCGTAAACACCCAAGGGTGACGAGAAGCGCGCAGTGCCCGACGTCGGCAGGACGTGATTCGGGCCTGCGCAATAGTCGCCCAGCGCCTCGGCCGTGTAGCGGCCCATGAAGATCGCCCCTGCATGTCGAATCTGCGGCAACCACGCATCGGGATCAGCCACCGACAGCTCGAGGTGCTCCGGCGCAATGCGGTTAGCGACATCGATCGCCTGCTGCATGTCGGCAACCTGAATCAATGCCCCGCGCCCCTGCAGCGAGGCGCGAGCGATCTCGCTACGCTCAAGGCTGGGCAGCAAACGGGAAATGCTTTCAGCAACACGATCAAGAAAAGCTGCATCCGGACTGACCAGTATCGACTGCGCATCCTCGTCGTGCTCGGCCTGGGAAAACAGATCCATAGCGATCCAGTCGGGATCGGTCTGACCGTCGCACACCACCAGGATCTCGGAAGGGCCAGCGATCATATCGATGCCGACTTTGCCGAATACGTGACGCTTGGCCGTCGCGACGTAGATGTTGCCAGGCCCGACGATCTTGTCGACTGGCGGCACGCTTTCGGTCCCGTAGGCCAGCGCCGCGACGGCTTGAGCGCCACCGATGGTGAATACCCGGTCGACGCCAGCAATGCACGCCGCTGCCAAGACCAGTTCGTTGATCTCACCGCGAGGCGTGGGGACCACCATCACGACTTCCGGCACCCCGGCAACCTTTGCCGGAATGGCGTTCATCAAAACTGATGAAGGATAAGATGCTTTGCCACCCGGCACGTAAAGCCCCGCGCGATCGAGCGGCGTCACCTTCTGACCAAGCACGGTGCCGTCAGCTTCGGTGTAGGTCCAGGAGTCCTGTTTTTGCTTTTCATGGTAGATGCGGACACGCTCAGCGGCGGCTTCCAACGCCTGACGCTGAGCCAGGCTGATCCGCGTCAGCGCCAGTTCAAGCCGTTCGCGCGGCAGAATCAGGTCAGCCATGGAGGCGACTTCAAGGCCGTCGAAGCGCTGGGTCAGCTCCACCAACGCGTCATCACCACGCTCGCGTACTGCCCTGATAATGTCCAACACACGCTGATTGACGCCATCATCAGACACGCTTTCCCAGCTCAGCAGATGATCCAGATGTCGCGCGAAATCGGGATCAGCAGCATTGAGTCGGCGGATGTCGATGGGAGCAGTCATAACGGGCCTCATGAAGGGATGAGTACAGCGATGGTCAGGCGCCCTAGATTAACAAGCCGACCGCGCGGGCACCTAAAAATTTAGGCTGTGACGCGCATCGGCTGGCCGGCCGCGAACCGTCCGGCCTTTGATCAATCGTGGTGTGCAATGGCGCTCTGGAGCGCATCGATCAAGGCCTGGATGCGCGCATGCTGCATTTTCATCGAGGCCTTGTTGACCACCAGACGCGAGCTGATCATTGCGATCAGCTCCTGAGGCTCCAATCCATTGGCGCGCAGCGTATTGCCGGTGTCGACAACGTCAATGATCTTGTCTGCCAATCCCACCAGCGGCGCGAGTTCCATAGAGCCGTAAAGCTTGATGATGTCGACCTGCCGCCCTTGCTCGGCGTAATAGCGCTTGGCAACGTTGACGAATTTAGTCGCGACTCGCAGTCGTCCCTTGGGCTCTGCTGCGCCAACCTTTCCAGCCGTCATCAGCTTGCAGTTGGCGATCTGCAGGTCGAGAGGCTCGTATAGCCCTTGCCCGCCATATTCCATCAGCACGTCCTTGCCCGCGACGCCGAGATCAGCTGCGCCGTGCTCGACATAGGTCGGCACATCGGTGGCCCGCACGATCAGCAGACGCACGTCGTCCTGCGTCGTCGGGATGATCAGCTTGCGGCTTTTTTCCGGGTTCTCGGTGGGAACGATACCGGCCGCCGCAAGCAACGGCAGGGTATCGTCGAGGATGCGGCCTTTGGACAGGGCGATGGTGAGCATTAACGGTTTATTCCTTGAAGCCTATTGATGACGACCTTGGCAGCGGCCCGCACAGGTGCAGCAGGTCTCGGCCCTGGCCGCCAGCAGTGAGCCGGCGGCCTATTCCGGCAGCTAGCCCGGGACGCGGCGAATCTTGGCGCCCAACAATTGCAGCTTTTCCTCGATGCACTCGTAACCGCGGTCGATGTGGTAGATGCGGTCGATCAAGGTATCGCCCTCAGCCACCAGGCCCGCGATGACCAGGCTCGCTGACGCGCGTAGGTCGGTCGCCATGACCGGAGCACCTTTAAGCTTGGGTACACCGGTCACAATAGCGGTATTGCCTTCGACGAGAATCTGCGAGCCCATGCGATTCATTTCGTAGACGTGCATGAAGCGGTTCTCGAACACGGTCTCGATAACTGTCCCAGTGCCTTCAGCAACCGCATTCATGGCAATGAACTGCGCCTGCATGTCGGTCGGAAAAGCCGGGTACGGCGCTGTGCGGAGATTTACCGCTTTGGGCCGATTGCCCTTCATGTCGAGCTCGATCCAGTTGCTGCCAGTATCGATGTGGGCACCGGCCTCCTCGAGCTTGTGCAACACCGCCTCAAGCAAGGTTGCATCGGTGTCCTTGAGCTTTACCCGTCCGCCGGTAGCGGCAGCAGCCACGAGATAGGTGCCAGTCTCGATGCGGTCGGGCATCACGCTGTACCGGCCGCCCCCCAGACGCTTCACGCCGTCGATGGTGATGGTATCGGTGCCGGCGCCGGAGATCTGCGCACCCATGGCGTTGAGGAAGTTGGCCAGGTCGACCACCTCCGGCTCACGCGCGGCGTTCTCCAGCACGGAACGGCCGTTGGCCAGTGCCGCGGCCATCATGATGTTCTCGGTACCGGTGACGCTGACGATGTCGAAGAAGAAGTGGGCACCGCGCAAGCCACCGGCTGGCGCCTTGGCTTTGATGTAGCCGCCCTCGACGTCGATCTGAGCGCCCATCGCCTCCAGACCGCGAATGTGCAGATCCACAGGACGCGAACCAATGGCACAACCGCCAGGCAGTGCCACTTCGGCTTCGCCGAACCGAGCCACCATTGGTCCCAGAACGAGGATCGAAGCCCGCATGGTCTTGACCAGCTCGTACGGCGCGACCAGTGTCTGGATGCTGCTGGCGTCGACTTCAACGCTGAGTTTTTCGTCGATAACCGGTTGCACGCCCATGCGACCGAACAGCTCGATCATGGTGGTGATGTCGTGCAGGTGCGGCAGGTTGCAGACGGTCACCGGGGTGTCGGCCAGTAAGGTAGCGGCCAAAATCGGGAGAGCCGAGTTCTTCGCGCCGGAGATGCGAATCTCGCCATTGAGGCGGGCACCGCCGGTAATGATCAATTTATCCATGAATGTTCCCGTAACCCGCAGGCTCGAAGCACTGGCGAAGAAGAGCCGTGCGCGATATCAGCAATCGCGCGCGGACGGAGAGATGCCTGTAGTGACCGGCAATCAGCTGCGCGCAAGCCAGTCGGCACGACTGAAGAATTTCATCGTAACGGCGTGGATGCTGCCATCCGCAATCCACGGATTGAGATGTGCATAAATTTGCTGCTGACGCTTGACCGGGCTCAGGCCTGCCAATTCGTCGCTGATCACATTCAACTGGAAGTTGCAGCCCTCGCCTTCGACTTCCACCTGAGCGCCTGAAAGTTTTTCTTCCAGGAAATTCTTAACTTCTACGGCCTGCATGTTCAACCTCGATCGGCGCCGGACGCGCACGGCCGGCCATCATACAAAAAAGCCCGGAGACTGCGAACCCCGCAGCCACGCTGGCTGACGAAGCCGCATATCAGTCGAGCGTTTCGGCATCGGCGTCACGCCGCTGCGGATGCCGGCTGGCTGGCGTTACAGCGGGAAAACGGGATGACGCGAAGCGCACCACCAGGATAGCCACCGCCAGTAGCAGGATTGCTCCGGAAATATAGACGACACCCATGTCCGGACGGTGATGGTGCGAGACATCAGAGATCAGCAGCCGGGTCAATGCTGTGATTGCCACATAGATCAAGAACCGCACCGGCATGTGGTTGGTCTTGAAATAAATACCCACCATCGCACCGAGTTCGAGATAGATGAACAGCAGCAGAATGTCATCAACGCTGATGCTGCCCTTTTCCACCATCCCCAGAAACGCGACTAGACCAGCCCAGGCGGTCACAGCTCCAATCGCGAACAGCGACAGGTAGTGGAAGGTCTCGACCAGAAGATTACCCAATGACTCGGCGGCCGAATGCACCTTGGCCCGCGTCGATTCCGCCCAGCGCAGCAACATCAGACAGCTCCCTCTGTTTCGCTCGCAAACGAAAAGACATCAAGCAAACCGGACACCCGGGCGAGCTCCCGCATATCTCCAGGCAGCCCGGTAACGACGAGCTCATCGCCCTGTTTCTGCGCGTCGCGCGTGAAAGCCAGCAGCAACGACAAGCCGACACTGCTGGATCGCTCAACCGCACTGCAATCAACCGAGATACGTGTGCCCTTGGCCTGACGAATCAGTGCCTGGCCTTGCCGTCGCAGAGCCGGGCCGGACTGGTAGTCAAGCACGCCGGCCAGGCGAAGCTCACCGCCAGCGCCTCGCTCAACCCGTCCGTCACTCATCGCCCGCCGCCCGCTGGCCCGCCTCGGTGTCCTTGGCGCGCGCCACCACCTCGGACCAGCCATCGATGGTCTTGTCCAGGTCGCCGTTGTTTTTCTGCATGGCGTCGGCAAATTGGTCACGGAACAGTTTGCCGATGTTGATGCCGTTGATGATCACGTTGCGAACCATCCAATTCCCGCCATGATTGACCATGGTGTAGGAGACCGGATAGATCTCGCCCTGGCGACCGGTCACCTCCATGCCGACACTGGTGCGCTCGGGATCCTGCCTGCCACTGGCGGGCAGGACCTTGATCTGCTGATTGTTGTATTCCAGCAACGCGTTTCCATAGAACTGCATCAGGCTGCGCTTGAAGTTTTCCTGGAAGCGCGTCATCTGCGCCGGAGTGGCATTGCGCGAGTACTTCACAGTCATGATGCTCCGTGAAATCCCTTCGGCATCCACCACCGGCCCGAGAATGTCGTTGAGCGAATCGTAGAACGCACTAGGGTCCTGCCGATACTGCTCCTTGTTTGCCTTGAGATCGGCAAGCAGTTCGTCGGTGGTCCGTTGGATCACCTCATGGGCGCTAGGCGCCGCCTGGACCAGCAGTGGAAAGGCCGCCAGCAGTACCAGCAAACCGCGACGCAGGGCAGTCATCATGGGGTTGCACCTCACTCTTTATTGACCGAATTGAGTAGAAACTTGCCGATCAGCTCTTCCAGCACCAAAGAGGACTGGGTATCGCGGATCGTATCGCCATCACCAAGCGTTTCTTCTTCACCACCGACGCTGATGCCGACGTATTTCTCGCCGAGCAACCCGGCCGTCAGGATCGAAGCGGTTGAGTCCGTCGGCAGGATATCGACGTCTTTCTGAACCTCCAGCGTGACACGTCCCGTATAGCTTTCGCGGTCCAGATCGATGGCGGTCACCTTACCGATGGTCACGCCAGCCATGGTGACCTTGGATCGGACACTCAGACCGGCAATATTGTCGAAATAGGCATAAAGCTTGTAGGTGTCGGTACTGTCGACGTTCAGGCCACTGACCCGCAGCGACAGCAACAGCAAGGCCAGAACGCCCGCCAGCAGGAACAGACCAACACCTATTTCCAGGGTGCGGATACGCATCAAAAATCTCCAAACATCAAGGCGGTCAGAATAAAGTCGAGGCCGAGCACGGCCAGCGAGGCATAGACGACGGTTCGTGTGGTGGCGCGACTGATGCCTTCGGAAGTGGGCTCGCAGTCATAGCCCTGAAACACCGCGATCCAGGTCACCACAACGGCGAATACCAGGCTCTTGACGACGCCGTTGAGCACGTCAGTGGCAAAGACAACACTGTTCTGCATGTTGGCCCAGAACGAGCCTTCGTAAACTCCGAGCCAGTCCACCGCAACCATAGCCCCGCCCCAGATGCCGACCACGTTGAAAATCAGGGTGAGCAATGGCAGGGATATGAAGCCGGCCCATAGTCGCGGTGCGACGATGTACTTCAACGGATCGACACCGATCATTTCCAGACTGGACAGCTGCTCGGTGGACTTCATGTTGCCGATTTCGGCTGCCAACGCGGATCCCGCGCGGCCGGCGAACAACAGCGCGGTGACCACAGGTCCCAATTCGCGCAATAGCGTAAGCGCCACCATCTGCCCAACGGCCTGCTCAGAGCCATAGCTGCTGAGAATGCTATAGCCCTGAAGGGCCAGCACCATGCCGATGAACACACCGGAGACCACAACAATCGCAAGCGAGAGCACACCTACGGAATAGAGCTGCCGCACCAACAGCGAAAATCGATTATCCAGGCCACTGGGACCGAACAAGGCGTGAAAAAGAAACAGTGTCGCACGCCCCAGCGCTGCGACCACATTCATTCCACCCTCACCAACCAGACGGATCCGTTCGATCAAGGAACGCTTACGCATCGGTGCCTCGCAACAGATCATCGGCATACGCCGGCGCCGGAAAGTGGAAAGGCACGGGACCATCCGCAGCCCCCTTCATGAACTGCCGAATCCGAGGATTGGTCGACTCGTGAAGCTCTGCCGGCGTGCCCTGCCCCAGTACCTGGGCGTCTCCCACCACATAGATGTAGTCAGCGATGCTCGCCGTTTCGGCCAAATCGTGGGAGACAACGATGCTGGTGATCCCCAGCGCGTCGGTAAGCAATCGAATCAGCTGCACCAGAACGCCCATGGCGATGGGGTCCTGGCCCGCGAACGGCTCGTCGTACATCAGAATCTGAGGATCCAGCGCAATCGCGCGCGCCAACGCTACCCGCCGCTTCATCCCTCCCGACAGCTCTTCGGGCATCAGCTCGACCGCGCCGCGCAAGCCAACCGCCTGAAGCTTCATCAGAACGATGTCGCGGATCATCTCTTCAGGCAGTTTGGTATGAACGCGCAGCGGAAAGGCGACGTTTTCGAACACATCGAGGTCCGTGAACAAGGCGCCGCTCTGGAAGAGCACACCCATCTGCTTGCGCATGTCGAACAGCTCGCGGCGCGACAGCGTCGGCAAATTGGTGCCCGCCACCCAGACCTCGCCATGGGTCGGTTTGAGTTGGGCAGCGATCAGGCGCAGCAACGTAGTCTTGCCGCAGCCGGAAGGGCCCATGATGGCCGTGACCTTGCCGCGGGGAATGACTATGTCAACGTTATTGAAAATGCTCCGCTCACCGCGCTTGAAGGTGACACCCTTCAGCTCGACGGCGTTAGCGTTGGCGGCGCTCATTGGATCTCCTCGGATACAGCCTGCGAATCAGACGCCCTCCGCTCTTTCGGAGGTACTTCGCAGAGCCGTTTTTAGCGGCGCGAACTATAGCACCGCGCTATGGGCCTCCCAAGCCAGTCTCTGTATCGATGCATGAGCGAGCGCACATTTGTTCAGCCTGGGTTCAGTTACAGGCGCGACGATCAGCACGACGCTTTTCAGTGGGCAGTGCGAGGTTTGCCGCTATAATCGCGCGTTTTCATTCAGGCGATCACAGACATGAGCCAGAGCAGCCAGCTGATCGAGACTGCCCAGCGCACCATTCGCATGGAAATTGAGGCGGTGGAGCAACTCAGCACACGCATCGATGAACATTTCGTCAAAGCCTGCGAGCTCATCCTGCAGTGCAAGGGCCGCGTCGTCGTCGTCGGCATGGGTAAGTCTGGGCACGTCGGCAACAAGATCGCCGCCACGCTCGCCAGCACCGGCACCACGGCATTCTTCGTCCACCCAGCCGAGGCCAGCCACGGTGACATGGGCATGATCACGCATGACGACGTGGTGCTGGCCCTGTCCAATTCAGGGACCACCAGCGAAATCGTGACATTACTGCCGCTGATCAAGCGCCTCGGTATCACCCTGATCAGCATGACCGGCAATCCCGAGTCGGTGCTTGCCAAGGCAGCGGCGGTCAACATCGATGCGAGCGTCGCCATCGAGGCCTGCCCGCTGAACCTGGCACCGACTTCATCGACCACTGTCAGCCTGGTACTCGGTGACGCGCTGGCAATCGCGCTATTGGAAGCACGCGGTTTCACCGCCGAGGACTTCGCTTTTTCACACCCGGGCGGCGCATTGGGCAGACGCCTTCTGCTGAAAGTTGAGCACGTGATGCATGCTGGTGATCGTCTACCTCTGATCAGCCGCGGCACATCGCTGCGCGAAGCCTTGTTGGAAATGACTCAAAAAGGCCTCGGCATGACGGCGGTCGTGGAGGCAGACGGCCGCCTGGCCGGAATCTTCACCGATGGCGACCTACGCCGCACGCTGGACAAGGGCATCGACGTTCGCCAGGCAAGCATCGATCAGGTCATGACGCTTCACGGCAAGACAGCGCATGCCGACATGCTTGCCGCCGAAGCATTGAAAATCATGGAAGACAACAAGATCAACGCGCTGGTGGTGGTTGACGAAAACGACCGGCCAATCGGTGCGCTGAACATGCACGATCTATTGCGCGCAGGGGTGATGTAAGTGAACGATCTGCTACGACGTGCTCGCGACATTCGCCTGGCCATATTTGATGTGGACGGCGTGCTAACCGACGGCAAGCTGTACTTTCTTGTCGACGGCAGCGAATTCAAGACGTTCAATACCTTGGACGGCCACGGCATCAAGATGCTGATCAACTCCGGCGTACGCACCGCGATCATCAGCGGCCGCAAGACGCCTGTGGTTGAGCGCCGGGCGCAAAACCTGGGCATTCAGCACCTGTATCAGGGACGTGAAGACAAGCTGGTGGTGCTCGACGAATTGCTCGGCGAACTCGGTCTCGACTACGCTGAAGTCGCCTACCTAGGCGATGACCTGCCTGACCTGCCGGTAATGCGCCGGGTAGGCCTGGGCATGGCCGTCGCCAGTGCCGATGCGTTCGTTCGCCAGCATGCCCACGGCGTGACAGCCGCCCGTGGTGGCGAGGGCGCGGCGCGAGAGTTCTGCGAACTGATCATGCGCGCCCAGGGCAATCTCGATGCGGCTCAGGCCGCTTACCTCTAGAGGCAACCATGCTAAGCAGGCTCCGCTTCCCCGCCACTCTGCTGCTGATCGCACTGCTTCTGGTCGCGATCGGCTACTGGAACGTTCGCCCTGAGAGCTTTATGCAGGAGGCGCCGATAACCCAGGGCATAGAATCGCCCATTGACTTCTACGTCACCAATTCACGCACAGTCCAATACCAGCCGGACGGCAAGCGTAACTATGAGCTGACTGCGGAAAAGGTAGAGCATATCAAGGCCAGCGATGTCAGCTTACTGACCCGCCCGGACCTGCGCTCCTTTCGCGGTTCCGAGCTGCCGTGGCATGTCACCAGTGAACGCGGCGAGGTCGGCCCGCAAGGCAAGGAAGTTGAGTTGATCGATAACGTCAAGGTCGAACGCAACGATGCCAAGGGGCGCCCGACCATCATCACTACCAGCCGGATGACCGTCCTTCCCGAGAAGGATTATGCCGAGACTAGGCAACCCGTTAGAATCGTCGCCGCAAACGGTGTGACGACCGCTACGGGCATGAAAGCGTATCTAGACGAAGGCAGGATGCTCCTGCTATCCAACGTAAGAGGCCAGCATGAGCTGCGTTAAGACCCTCCCCCTCCTGATCGGTTTAGGCATTTTTTTACTTGGCGCGAACGCCCACGCACTTCCCGAGGATCGCAACCAGCCTATCCGTGTTCAGGCCGATACCGCTGAGCTGGACGACCGGCAAGGCGTAGCCGTGTACCGCGGCGACGTGGTCATTAGCCAGGGAACAATGAAGATCACAGGCGACACTGTGACCATCACTCAGAACCAGAATGGCGATGTCGAGGTGTTCACCTCCATCGGCAAACCGGCCTACTACGAACAGAAACCGGCTGCAGACAAGGAGATCGTCAAGGCTTACGGCCTAACGATTCAGTATTTTGCCGCGAACGAACGCATCGTCCTGATCGACCAGGCCAAGGTCGTCCAGGAAGGCAATACCTTCGAAGGCGAGAAGATCGTCTATGACACCCAGCGACAGATCGTCAATGCTGGTCGCGCCACCAATGCCGATGTCACCACACCCCGCCCACGCGTGGACATGGTTATCCAGCCTCGCAAGAAAGAGCCGGCAACGGAGCAGCCCGAGTAATGGCGATTCTCAAGGCCCAGCATTTAGCGAAGAGCTACAAGAGCCGTCAGGTCGTACGTGATGTCAGCCTGTCGATCGAAAGCGGACAGATCGTCGGACTGCTGGGGCCTAACGGCGCCGGCAAAACCACTTGCTTCTACATGATCGTTGGATTGGTCAAAGCCGATCAGGGCCGTATACTGATCGACGACCAAGATGTGACGCACCTCCCCATGCATGGCCGTGCACGCGCGGGCATTGGTTACCTACCGCAGGAAGCATCGATCTTTCGCAAGCTTTCGGTCTCTGACAACATCATGGCCATCCTGGAGACGCGCAAGGACCTTGACCGCAACGGTCGCCAACAGGCCCTGGAAGGTCTGCTGCAGGAATTTCACATCCATCACATCCGCGACAGTCTCGGCATGAGCCTATCGGGTGGCGAACGGCGCCGCGTTGAAATTGCCCGCGCCCTGGCCACGGCGCCCAAGTTCATCCTGCTCGATGAACCCTTTGCCGGCGTTGATCCGATTTCGGTCGGCGACATCAAGCAGATCATCCATCATCTCAAGGCCAAGGGCATCGGCGTCCTAATCACCGATCACAACGTCCGCGAAACTCTGGATATCTGTGAAACCGCCTATATCGTGAATGACGGCCAGTTGATCGCCGAGGGCGATGCAGAGACCATCCTCGCCAACCAACTGGTGAAGGAAGTCTATCTGGGGCACGAATTCCGACTTTGATAGCGGTTTTTTCTGCTCTACGCAGCTACAGGGCTAGGCAAAGGCTTCGTTGCCAGGCATATAATTTGCTTACATCGGCGCGCGGCGCCAGCGAAATCGGAACAGGCGCGGTTGCGCCGGCAAACAAGGTTCGAAGTCCTCTGCCATGAAACCATCGCTAGTCCTGAAGATGGGCCAGCAGCTGACGATGACACCGCAGCTGCAACAAGCCATACGATTGCTCCAGCTATCCACACTCGATCTTCAGCAGGAGATTCAGGAGGCGCTGGATTCCAACCCCATGCTCGAGCGCGAAGAAGACGGAGAAGATTTCGATAACTCCGACCCGATGGCCGAGTCGATCGAAAAGAAAAGCGAAAGCCCGACAACCGACTCGCCCGAGCACAACGAGCCCGATAATCATTACGAGGAGCCCATCAACACGGTGGAGAACCTCGAGGACGGCGATTGGGGCGATCGTATCCCTAACGAGCTTCCAGTCGACACCGCCTGGGAAGACATCTACCAAACCAGCGCCAGCAGCCTGCCGAGCAACGACGATGATGAATGGGATTTCACTACCCGCACATCATCAGGGGAAAGCCTGCAAAGCCACTTGCTCTGGCAGCTCAACCTCGCACCGATGAGCGACACCGACCGTCTCATAGCAGCCACCCTGATCGACTGCATCAACCCCCAGGGTTATCTCGACGAGACGCTCGAGGAAGTCCTCGAGTCGTTTGACCCGGAACTTGAAATCGAACTCGATGAGGTCGAAGTGGTGCTGCGCCGCATCCAGCAGTTCGAGCCCGCTGGCATCGGCGCGCGCGACTTGCGCGAATGCCTGCTGCTGCAGCTTCGCCAGCTCCCCGAGCGTACCGAGTGGCTAAGCGAAGCGGTGCGCTTGGTCAGCGATCACCTGGATACTCTTGGCGCGCGCGACTACAGCCTGCTGATGCGTCGCATGAAGCTCAAAGAAGACGAGCTGCGCCAGATCATCGACTTGATCCAGACCCTCAACCCGCGCCCAGGCTCGCAGATCGAAGCAGGCGAGCCTGAGTATGTCGTGCCTGACGTAATCGTGCGCAAGCACAATGGCCGCTGGTTGGTCGAACTGAATCAGGAGGCGATGCCGCGCCTGCGGGTGAACGCTCAGTATGCCGGGTTCGTCAAACGTGCCGACTCGAGCGCCGACAACACCTTCATGCGCAACCAGCTTCAAGAAGCCCGCTGGTTCATCAAAAGCCTGCTCAGCCGCAACGAAACGCTGATGAAAGTGGCCACCCAGATCGTCGAACACCAGCGTGGCTTTTTCGAACATGGCGACGAAGCCATGAAACCACTGGTGTTGCACGATATCGCCGAAGCGGTGGGCATGCATGAGTCGACGATCTCACGGGTCACCACGCAGAAGTTCATGCACACGCCCCGCGGTATCTACGAACTCAAATACTTCTTCTCGAGCCATGTGAGCACTGCTGAAGGTGGCGAGTGCTCGTCCACCGCCATTCGCGCAATCATCAAGAAACTGGTGGCCGCGGAAAACCAGAAAAAGCCATTGAGCGACAGCAAGATCGCTGGTCTACTGGAGGCACAAGGGATTCAAGTTGCGCGCCGCACCGTAGCCAAGTACCGCGAGTCACTCGGGATCGCCCCCTCAAGCGAGCGCAAGCGGTTGATGTAGCACCAGGCGACCTGGTGGATTTGTTCCGGCGACGGGTGTTCAGCCCGTCAATTCGCACGTGGCAATAGGAGATGCAGTATGCAAGTCAACATCACTGGCCTTCACCTTGAAATCACTGAAGCCCTGCGTGACTACGTCGAGGAGAAATTCGAGCGGATAGAACGCCATTTCGACCGCATCATTGCCGTACAAGTCATCCTTCAAGTCGAAAAACTCAGGCAAAAGGCCGAGGCCACGCTGCACGTAGCGGGGCGAGAGGTCGTTGCCAATGCCGAGCATGAGGATATGTACGCAGCAATCGACTTGCTTGCCGACAAACTCGATCGGCAATTGATCAAACATAAAGAAAAGCAGCTCGACCACCATCAGGGCGCCCTGGCTCGCTGACCCATCATGATCCGTATTGAAAACATACTGACCCCCGGACGCGCCCTGGTTGGCGTTCCGGGCGGCAGCAAAAAGCGCGTTCTGGAACAGATTGCCAAGGTTCTCGGCGCGGACCTGCCCGATATAGACAGCCAAGCGATTTTCGAAAGCTTCATCGCCCGGGAAAAACTTGGCTCTACCGGCTTCGGCAACGGCATCGCAATACCGCACTGCCGTATGCCTGGCTGCACATCACCGCTCAGTGCAGTGTTGAAGCTCGATACACCGGTGGACTTCGACGCCATCGACGGCGCGCCTGTCGACCTCTTGTTTGTATTGTTGGTGCCGGAGGCAGCCACCGACGAACATCTCGAGCTGCTTCGTCAGATTGCAAGCATGCTGGATCGCGAAGAAGTTCGTGACCGGCTGCGCCGGGCCACGTCGGGTCATGAGCTATACCAGGCCGTGGTCGACATCCAGAACGGTCACTAGGGCGCAGCAACCCTCCATCGCCCATCGCTGAGTGAGGAAAAAGACGTGCCCCCTATCTGCCTGCACACAACCTGCTGCGGCTACGCGCAGCAATCTCCTCGTGGCCGAGCTCGGCCTATCGGCGCTGCTCGATGCGCCTGATCATCGTCAGTGGGCGCTCTGGGTCCGGCAAAAGCACTGCCTTGGACGTACTTGAGGACAATGGTTTCTACTGCATCGACAACCTTCCCGCCGGCCTTCTACCAGAGCTGGCGGAAAGGGCCCTGTTGCACACAGAGTTGCTGCAGCCCCAAGTCGCAGTGTCGATCGACGCGCGCAACCTGCCGAGTCAGCTGAAACGTTTCCCCGAGCTGCTCGAGGACGTCCGTGCCCGCTACATCCAATGCGATGTGCTTTATCTAGATGCGGCGGACGATACGCTGCTGAAACGCTTTTCGGAGACGCGTCGGCGGCACCCGCTGACCAATCAGAACCGCTCCCTGGCCGAAGCTATCCGTGACGAAGAATTGCTTCTAGCGCCCATCATCGATCATGCCGACCTGAAGATCGACACCACACACCTGAATCTCTATCAGCTACGAGACACGCTAAAGCTGCGCCTGCTGAACAAGCCTGAACCGGGTACCGCTTTTCTCTTCGAGTCCTTCGGTTTCAAGCGAGGCATGCCTGTCGATGCCGACTTGGTGTTTGATGTGCGCTGTTTGCCTAACCCTTACTGGAAAGCCGATCTGCGCGATTTTTCCGGACTGGACCAGCTCGTGATCGACTATCTCGCCGGGCAGGCGGACGTAGAGGAAATGTTTCAGGACATCCTTGCCTACCTGAGCAAATGGCTTCCGCGCTTCGCTGCCAGCAACCGCGCCTATGTCACTGTCGCCATTGGCTGTACCGGTGGGCACCACCGTTCGGTGTATCTGGCCGAGCGGCTGGGCCAAGCGCTGCGCGAACCTCTGAAGAACGTCCAGGTCCGGCATCGCGACCTGGCTTAGGAACCCACATGCCTTCGTGCGAAGTTACCATCATCAACAAGCTTGGCCTGCATGCCCGAGCGGCAGCGAAGTTCGTCGGAGTTGCCAATCAGTTTCCCTGTGACATTCGGGTCGGTCGCAGCCCTGCAAGCAGGGTGGACGGCAAAAGCATCATGGCAGTCATGATGCTTGCCGCCAGCAAAGGCACCACGCTGCACCTGCACACCCAGGGCGACCAGGAGCACGAAGCGCTTGCAGCGCTGATCGCCTTGATCGAAGACTATTTCGAGGAAGGTGAATAACGCTGCTAGCGCGGCCGCTACTTCGAGCCAGATACCTGCCGGCATCTCCTAGTTATTACCTTGTCGCTCTGCATGCCGCTTGCAGCTAATTGCTACTGCCCCGCCACTTTCATTCGCTCGATCAATACCGACCCGGTGTGAATGCTACTGCGCCGTTCAACATCACAACCCACCGCAACGATCTGGCGGAACATGTCTCGCAGGTTGCCCGCAATGGTGACTTCCTGCACAGGAAACTGGATTTCGCCGTTCTCAACCCAGAAGCCGCCAGCACCACGCGAATAGTCCCCGGTCACCAGATTCAAGCCCTGTCCCATCAGCTCGGTGACCAACAACCCGCGGCCCATACGGCGGATAAGCTCAGCCTGGTCCTCGTTACCCTGGGTAACGAACAGGTTATGCACCCCGCCCGCATTGGCGGTGCTGGGCATGCCCAGCTTGCGGCCTGAATAGGTACCCAGCACATAAGAGACCAGCTGGCCATTTTCGACAAACGGCTTGGCATAGGTCGCCAAGCCATCGCTGTCATATGCCGAGCTGGCCAGACCACGTGGCAGAAGCGGTCGCTCGTCCAGATTGAGCCATTCAGGAAACAATACCTCCCCCAGCGCGCCTTCCAGATAGGACGACTGCCGATAGAGATTGCCTCCAGAAATCGCCGCAAGGAAGTGCCCGAAAACCCCCGTAGCAAGCTCTGCAGAAAACAGCACCGGCACATCGCAGGTCGGTACGGGACGCGCGCCCAAGCGGCGAACGGCACGCTCGGCAGCACGCCGACCAATCGACTCCGCAGAGGCCAAGTCACCTGATACCCGGGAGACATCGTAGTGATAATCCCGCTGCATCTGCCCATCGGACTCGGCAATCATCACGCAGCTAAGGCTGTGACGCGAACTGCAGTAAGCCCCGATGAAGCCATTGCTATTGCCATAACCGCGGCAGCCCTGATGCGTGCTCAGGCTGGTACCGTCGGCATTGAGAATGCGTTTGTCCGTGGCGAAGGCCGACGCCTCGCAGCTGAGCGCGAGTTCGATTGCTTGGTCGGGGGCGATCTGCCAGGGATGATAAAGGTCCAAATCCGGCACATCTTGAGCCATCAGTGCCGGGTCGGCGAGCCCGGCAAATTCGTCGGCCGACGCATGTTTGGCAATCGCCAGCGCCGCAGCCACGGTTTCGCGAACCGCTTCGTCGCCGCTGCCGGTGGTGCTCGCCGACCCTTTGCGCTGGCCGACGTAAAGCGTGATACCGAAGCCCTGATCGCGATTGAATTCGACTGTTTCCACTTCCCGCTGACGAACCGTCGTCGACAGACCCTGCTCCATCGAGACCGAGACTTCACAGGCACTGGCCCCTTGTCGGCTGGCCTCTTCTAGGATTTTCGCGACCTGTTCACGCAAGCCTGGCAACGCGTGCGGACCGATACCCTCGACTTCATTCATACATACTCCAACGCTGATTCGATCAAGTTGCAGCCAGCTGTGCTCGGCTGAGCCCCGTCGCCAGGCTGCTGTTATCATGGCGGCATTACCTACTGGACCAGCCCCATGTCTGATATTTCCGATCTCGACGGTTTCGAGGAAAAAAGCAAAACCCAGGTCAAGCGCGAACTGCATGCTCTCCAGGATCTGGGTGAACGCCTTACTACCCTCAAACCCGATGTGCTAGACCGTCTGCCGCTTACCGATGCACTGCGCAAAGCACTCGCTGACTCGTCAAAACACACCGCGCATATCGCGCGCAAACGCCATCTGCAATACATCGGCAAGCTGATGCGTGATCAAGATGTCGACGCCATTCTCGCCCTGGTTGATCAACTCGATGCCTCGACCCGCCAGTACAACGAGCGCTTCCACGCTTTGGAGCGCTGGCGAGACCGCTTGATCGCGGGCAACGACGAGACCCTCGAAGCCTTCCTCACCGAATATCCTGAAACTGACCGTCAGCACCTGCGCAGCCTCATCCGTCATGCCCAGCACGAAGCGGCGCGAAACAAACCGCCGGCGGCCAGCCGCAAGATTTTCAAATACATCCGCGAGCTGGACGAAACCCAACGAGGCTTGCGCTAACCGATAGCGCAGGTCTACTCGCGTCCAGCACGGCGCTTCAGGCCCCGGTTCCTCCGACTGTGATCCCATCGATTTTCACAGTCGGCTGGCCTACACCGACCGGTACCGACTGGCCGTCTTTTCCGCAGGTACCGACGCCGCTGTCCAGCGCCAGATCGTTACCCACCATTGAAACCCTGTTCATGACCTCCGGTCCGTTGCCGATCAGGGTCGCGCCCTTCACCGGCGCGGTAATCTTGCCGTCCTCGATCAGGTACGCCTCGCTGGTCGAAAACACGAACTTGCCGCTGGTGATGTCCACCTGCCCGCCGCCAAGACTCGCGCAGTAGATGCCCTTCTTGACCGAACGAATGATCTCCTCGGGGTCGCTTTCGCCCGCCAGCATGTAGGTGTTGGTCATCCGCGGCATGGGCAGATGTGCATAGGACTCGCGACGCCCGTTTCCGGTAGGGGCAACCCCCATCAAGCGCGCGTTGAGCTTGTCCTGGATATACCCCTTGAGTATTCCGTTCTCGATCAGCGTGGTGCACTGGGTCGGCGTGCCTTCATCGTCGACGCTCAGCGAGCCACGACGATTGGCCAGCGTGCCGTCATCGACGATGGTGCACAACTTGGACGCAACCTGCTGGCCCATCCGGCCGCTATAGGCCGAACTGCCCTTGCGATTGAAGTCGCCTTCCAGCCCATGTCCGACCGCCTCGTGCAGCAAGACCCCGGACCAGCCGGGTGCCAACACCACCGGCAGTGTGCCGGCGGGAGCAGCAATGGCTTCCAGATTCACCAGTGCCTGACGCAGGGCCTCACGGGCATAGCCCATCGCCCGATCCTCGCTGAGGAAATACTCATAACCGGTACGGCCGCCACCGCCCTGGCCGCCGCGCTCGCGACGCCCGTTCTGCTCGACGATGACACTGACATTGAAGCGCACCAGGGGTCTTATGTCGGCTGCCATACCGCCGTCCAGACCGGCCACCAGAATATGCTCCCAGACACCCGCCAGGCTCACCGTGACTTGCTTGATACGCGGATCCAGGGCCCGAGTGGCAACGTCGATCCGCTTGAGCAGCTCGACCTTTTCCGCCCGACCAAGTCCGTCCAGCGGATTATCCTGACCGTACAGCGGCGAAAAAGCGGCTTTGGACAGGACCTTGACGCGCCCCTGCTCACCGCTTCTGGCGATTGATCGCGCCGCCTCGGCGGCTTGCCGTAGCGCTTCAGTGGTGATTGCATTGCTGTAGGCGAAACCGGTCTTCTCGCCGGAGAGCGCGCGAACACCCACGCCCTGCTCAAGATGGAAGCCACCCTCCTTCACGATTCCATCTTCCAGCACCCAGGATTCGGTGACCTGATCCTGGAAATAAAGATCGGCGGCGTCGATGCCTGGGCCCGCCAATTCGCCAAGCAACTCGGGCAGATCATCGAGAGCCAGCCCGCCGGGGGTCAGCAAACGCTCGGTGACAGGTAACAACAGTTCACTCATATCTACTCCAAAGTCCCCGAAACGATACGGGGCGCGGTAAAACGACGATGATCCACCACCGGCATACGTTGACGCGTCGCCGCCTGCTCAGCTGTGTCTCGTCCGACAACCAACGTCGCCTCGCCGACAGCTTG
The DNA here is from genome assembly GCF_902506445.1 of Pseudomonas sp. 9Ag. NCBI lineage: Bacteria > Pseudomonadati > Pseudomonadota > Gammaproteobacteria > Pseudomonadales > Pseudomonadaceae > Pseudomonas > Pseudomonas sp. 9Ag. The sequence goes on along the minus strand of NZ_LR733836.1, from coordinate 673,533 downwards.
CTCGCTTATCACACGCCCCCAATAATCCACGATAGACGAATGGCCATGGGTCAACCGTCCGCCCGGGTGTTCGCCACCCTGCGCTGCCGCCAGCATATAGCATTGCGTCTCGATAGCCCGCGCACGCAACAACATCTCCCAATGCGCCTGGCCAGTAACGGTGGTGAACGCCGATGGCACACTGATCAGCTCGGCCCCGGCCAGACGCAGGGCCGTATACAGCTCGGCAAAACGCAAGTCGTAACAGACACTCATGCCCAGCCGACCGAACGGCGTATCGACCACCACCAGGCGATCGCCGGCCGCGTAATCATCCGACTCCCTATAGCGACCGCGTGAATCGCTGACCTGCGCATCGAATAGATGCAGCTTGTCGTAGCGCGCCACCTGCTGCCCCTGATCATCAACGAGCAGAGAGCACGCCCTGACCTGTGAACGTGGCTGCCCATCGGCGGGCAGCGGCAAGGTGCCAGCCACTATCCATAACCTGAGGTCTATCGCTGCCTGTTTCAACCACGGAAGAATCGGTCCGGCGCCCTCGGCTTCGGCGCGTCCGACCGCCGGCAGATCGGCTCGCCCCATGGCTGCAAAGTTTTCCGGTAGCACCGCGAGCTGCGCACCCGCTTCAGCGGCGCTTTCCAAAAGCCTTCTGGCGTTAGCGAGATTCGCCTGAATGTCGGCCTGACTGGCCATCTGAATAACCGCGAGGGTCATGTTAGGTGCTCACTTGAACGCAGCGCCCGACTGCCGGAACGAGGCTCAGTTGGGCTTTTCAAAGGGCTTGTCGAAGGTGATCTTTGGCGACTTCCAGGGTCCCTCGACGTTGTATTGAACAGTCGCGAAGCGTGCGACCTTATCGCCAAGCAATTTGTCGACCACAAACAGCGCGCCGCCGATGGCTGGCGCGCCGACAATCAGCGCGGCCAACGGCAGGTTGTTGCTGACCGGGAGTGTCACCAACAGCTTGGCATCGATCCGATCTTCGACAAGATTCAACCGACCGTCTAGCTCCAGGTTGCTGGACGGCCCGTCGACCGTTAGCGGCTCAGCCGTCACGTAAACGCCGTCTGTCGCACGCAACTCGGCCTTGATTCGGTCATAGCTCAACCCCTTGCTGAACAGATCGGAAAAATCCAGCCGCAGCCGTCGACCAATCGAGTCGAAATTCAGCAAACCGAAGACCCGCAGCGCCTGCGCGCCACCATCCACCTCCCTGAGCTGACCTTTACGCAACCGGGCGTCGAGCCGGCCGGAGAATCGATTCAAGGCGAAGAAAGCCGGTGAGCCGGACCAGCCCCCGTCCACGTCCAGCCTGAAGTCCTCGCTTGTGGTCGAAGGAGCAAAACCCCAGGCCTGCAACACGTCGGCCAGATTGCCGCCCGCAAGCCGCCCCTTGTAGGTGGTTCTTTCACCGTCCCATCCGCCGCTCCCCTTGAGCTTGATCCCCTTGAGATCCAGGTCGAGGTCCTGAAATGAGACCCCCTCGGCGCTGGGGCGAATTTTCATTGCGCCCGCCCCCAGCAGCTCATTGCCCAAGAACAACCTGTCTACCGAGATATCCACTGCTGGAAGATCCTTTGGATCGACGCCGGCCAGGCGGTCCTGCGGCGGCGCGTCACCTTCTTTTGGCTCGGCTGCAGGAAAGCGCAAGTGCGAGAGGCCCAACACAATCGGGCGGTCTTCGGCATCCGGCAAGCGGACGTTCCCGGCCACGGTCTCGCTCTGCAAGCCAAGCAGCCACCCCGCAGAACGACGCCGCAAGTCGACACGAAGATCATCAACCTCGGTGCCGAATCCGGAGAAAACGCCTATCTGGAGCTGTGCTCGTCGTAACATCGAGCTACCTGGATTTGTCGCCGCGCCAGCATATTGATCGCTCAACGCCTGCCATTCGCTCAGATCAAACCGCGGCACACTGCCACGCACGTAGAATCCCTGGTCGGTGCGCAGGTTCGCTGCGGCGCCACCGAGCACCAGCTCGCCGCCCCCGTCGCGCCAGTTTTCGCTTGGCGCAACAAAAGTGAGTGCTGCGAGGGCGTCATATCTAAGCGTATAGCGCTGTCGCTCACCGCCAAAGGTCATTCGCAATGTGGTGTCGCGCCGATCCCCAGCTGATTTACCGAAGGGTTCAGGCAACGCCAGAGAGGTTCCCAAGAGCGAAGAATCAACCTGCAGATGATTGTCAGCACTGCTCAGAAAGAGACTCAACCGAACGGGTAGTTGCCCAGACACGGGGACGGGCTGTTCAATCTTTCGCCATGCCAACAAGGGTGACACACCAACTGTTCCTGCCGCCTCGATTCGCGTGGATGGCGTGCCCGGCGCGCCGGTCGCCGTCGCCCTGCCCTTGATCGCACTGCCCAAGGTTTGGCCACTGAACGTCTTCGCGCTGAACCCGCGCTCGCTTTCATAGCGAAAGTCACCCCTTAACGCGTCGACCTGCAGATTCGCCTGTGCAATGAACAGTGAGGCATTGGCGGTGGAAAACTCGGCATCAACCTGAGGCTGTCCGCCTTTTGCCAATGGAATCCCGAGCCTGAGCGTACCGTTCAGGGGCCCATCGCCTCGCCAGTCGGCGAATATCCCGTTTGTGCCGATGGGCGCGACCTGCATCAGGGTCAACGCATCCCGAACATGGCCGTCCACCTGCCCATCGATATCCAGCCTAGGCGGCTGGCCGTCATGGTTGCGGAGAATCTCAGCCGTGGCGTCGTGCACGCGGCTGTCGAGCATCCGGGCCTCCGCGAGGCGCACGCGCACACCGCTGTTCTCGATGAGCACCTCTCCGCGACCGTCACGCAACACTGGCCAACCGGGCTGAAACGCCAGCTCGGCGTCTTTCACCTTGAAATACAGACTCAGGCTGCGCGCTGTGGCAGCCGCTTCGCCGGCCAGCGCACCCTGATACTCGAAATAACCCTGCTCAACGGTGCCGCCTCGAATCGCCGTATTGAGCCACTCGGTCAAAGCCGGGCTTAGCGCCGGCGAACGTGTCGGCAAATATTTTTCGGTGAAGCGCGCATCGCCATCCGAGAGCCCGACACGCAGGTCCATGTAGTCTTCTGCCGCGGGATCGCGCATCAGACGTATCAGGAAATCACCGGCGATATCGCCTTCCTCTCCCTCTACCTGCAAGTAAGGAGCAGCAAGGGTGACCGCCTCATCATCAAGGGCCCAACGAAAGGTCCCACGGGCACGCCGATAGTCCCAGGGACGTGGAAACAGCTTGGCCAGATGCAGCTCGAAATCACGGTTGTCGAAACGCAGCTCTCCGCCGCCCAGGTTGCCTCGTACCGCGCCGCTCACATTGCGTATCGCCGGAACCCATTCATGCGCCGCGATACTGATCGCATCAAGATTGGCAGTGAAAGCCAGACGCTCGTCGCCACCCAGCGCAGGCCGGTAGTCGACCTGCAGATTGCGCAGCGTTCCGCTGGGCCCAAGCCCTTGCAGATATTCACTGGCCCGCTCCGGCAGTGGCATCATTGCCTGGACCAGCTCAGCCACCGGGGCAACAGCGATGCGGTCAGCCAGCAGATGCCAGCTGTCTTTGGCCATGTCTTGCCTGGCAACCAGCGTCGTATCCCGCCAGCGACCTTCCTCGAAGGTAAAAGCCAACCCGTCAAGTTGAAGTCGATAGCCATCGCTCGCGTGATCCAGGTAGGCGTTGACCACCAGATCATTCATCTGCACCGGATCAAGGGACAGCCGACCCAGCCGCAAAGCCGGTGAATTCAGCCGAGCCACCGCCCGGGACAAGCGGCGGTCGTGCCACTCGAACCACATCTCGCCACCCGCCTGGAGTTTTGCGAGGTTCCAGCTGCCCGTCAGACTGGCCGGCAGCCAGTTGGCCCAATCACTTTGCGGCAGGCTGAGGTACAGTTCTGCTCTACTCCCCAGCCAGTCGTTCGACTGAGCCCATGCCTCGGCATGCAAACTAAGGGGCTGGCCGTCAGGTAGCAAAAGACGGCCGTCCAGCCACAGACGCTGCCCTTGGGTTCGCAACTGAAGGTTGGCATAGGTCAAGGTCATCGGCGCTTGATCGTGAGCCTCGACGGTAACCTGGCTGTCCAGCAGCCGCAGACGCCCGACGCTCTGCAACTGGGTGACCAGCTTCTGCAGGTCCGGCGGCGGCTGATCGCCGCGCTCGGGCAGCCCATCGACCCGCCATTGACCGTCAGCGGTTTGCACAATGCTGAGATGAAGGCCGGCAAATTCCACGGTGTCCAGCTTCAGCTGTCGTGCCATGAGACTGCCTGAAACGTCGGGGACCAGTGCCAAGCGATCCAGCCGTACCGCCCCGTCGCCTACACCAAGCATCACGTTGTGCGCCACCAGCTCTGGAGATAAACCCTGCCAGCGGCCTTCCAGCTCGCCGAGCGTAACCGGCATATGGAGCAGGTCGCGAGCGGCGTTCTGTACCTCGAGGCGATATTCAGCCGCCAGCGGCACGAGCTGTCGGCCAAGGCTCACATAGAGCGCAAGCAACATCAGGCCCATTGCACCCAGCCAGAGACTGCGGCGCAATGCGGCGAGTACGAAAGCCAAGAGCCGACTCATACGGAAATGCCCCGCACACCTAGGCCCGAACGGTCAGGCTTGCCTCTCTTCAGAGCAGCACCACGTCGTACTGTTCCTGGGAATACATGGTCTCGACCTGGAATTTGATCGAGCGGCCGATGAAGCTCTCAAGGTCGGCAACGTTGCCCGATTCCTCATCGAGCAGCCTGTCGATAACCTTCTGGTTCGCCAGCACCCGGTAACCTTCCGGCTGATAGGCGCGGGCCTCGCGTAGAATTTCGCGGAAGATCTCGTAGCAGACAGTCTCCGGGGTTTTCAACTTGCCCCGCCCCTGGCAACACATGCACGGCTCGCACAGCACCTGCTCAAGGCTTTCGCGGGTGCGTTTGCGGGTCATCTGCACCAGCCCAAGCTCGGTGATGCCAATGATGTTGGTTTTGGCGTGATCGCGCTCCAGCTGCTTTTCCAGTGTTCGCAGCACCTGGCGTCGATGCTCCTCGTCCTCCATGTCGATGAAATCGATGATGATGATTCCGCCGATGTTACGCAGGCGCAGCTGGCGTGCAATTGCTGTCGCGGACTCGAGATTCGTCTTGAAAATGGTTTCTTCGAGGGTGCGATGACCGACGAAGGCACCGGTGTTGACGTCTATGGTGGTCATCGCTTCGGCCGGGTCGATGATCAGATAACCGCCGGACTTGAGCATTACTTTACGCTCGAGCGCCTTCTGTATTTCGTCCTCCACGCTGTACAGGTCGAAGATTGGCCGCTCACCGGGGTAATGCTCAAGGTGCTCACCGAGCTCGGGCATCAGCTCGCCAACGAACTGGCTGACCTTCTGAAAGTTCTCCCGTGAGTCGATGCGAATCTTCTCGATCCGCGGATTGACCAGATCCCTCAGAGTGCGCATGGCCAGCGACAGGTCTTCATAGATGACCGAAGGCGCGCCAGCGGTTTTTATTTGCCCGTCGATCTGCTCCCACAGGCGGCGCAGGTAGCGGATGTCCATCAGGATCTCATCGCTGCCGGCGCCTTCCGCTGCGGTACGCAGAATGAAACCGCCGGTTTCCTTGATGCCTTCGGCCGCAACGCACTCAGCCACAACTTGCTTGAGGCGCTCACGCTCAGCTTCGTCCTCGATCCGCAGTGAGATGCCGACATGGCTGGTCTTGGGCATGTACACGAGGTAGCGCGAAGGGATCGACAACTGGGTCGTCAGCCGCGCGCCCTTGGTGCCGATCGGATCCTTGGTAACCTGCACGACCAGCGCCTGCCCGTCATGGACCAGGGCGCTGATAGGTTCGACAGCGTTACCCTCGCGACTGGAAATCTCCGACGCATGGATGAAGGCTGCGCGCTCCAGTCCGATATCGACGAAAGCCGCCTGCATGCCAGGCAGTACCCGCACTATCTTGCCTTTGTAGATGTTGCCAACAATGCCCCGGCGCTGGGTGCGCTCGACATGCACCTCCTGCAGAACACCGTTTTCCACCACCGCCACCCGTGACTCCATGGGGGTGATGTTCATCAGGATTTCTTCGCTCATTATTGTTCTCGGCCGATGGCGGTGGGTATAGCAGCCGAAGCTGACGAGTTGCCTCGATTCTAACGGCATAAGCCGCCAAGCCACAGGCTCTATACCGAGCTTTTACACCAGTACGGAAGTCCGTATGCCTCGAGCAGCTGGGCTGTTTCACATAACGGCAGCCCGACCACGGCCGAATAGCTGCCTTCCATCGCACTGACGAAAACCGCGCCCCAGCCCTGAATTGCGTAACTACCGGCCTTGTCCTGGGGTTCGCCACTGGCCCAGTACGCCTCGGCTTCGTCGACACTGATCGGACGGAAGCGCACCCGACTGGTAACCAGACGCACCTCGCAACCTGAGTTGTTCGCTATCGCAACGGCGGTCATGACCCGGTGCTCACGTCCGGATAATGCCTTCAACATTGCCAGCGCATCGGCCTTGTCGACTGGTTTGCCCAGGATTCGCTGATCCAGTACGACCGTGGTGTCTGCACCCAGTACACAGGCCGAGCCGTCGCTGACGAGTGAAAGGCCGGCCAAGGCCTTCTCCCGCGCCAAGCGCTGAACATAGTCGTCGGGCGTTTCCGCCGCACTGGGCGTTTCGTCGATGGAAACAGCAAGAAGGGAGAATGGAACGCCGATCTGGGTCAGCAATTCACGGCGTCGTGGCGACGCGGAGGCGAGAAACAAAGTGGACATGCCGGCTCCTTGGTGGGCGAGCGCAGCAGATTCACACATCCGGACAACGACCGAAAGCCGTCCAGCGTGGACGGAAGGCTCAGTAAACGTTGAAGCGCCGACGCGCCCATTCCAGCCCGACGAAAACCCAAGGCCAGAAGAGTGCACTCACCGGCACGGGGACGAGGAACAACAGTGTCGGTGGACGGTTTCCGGTCAGAGTGTTGAGCCACAACTGCACCAGTTGCCCGATGCCGAGGATCACCAGCAGCACCAAACTCTGCTGCAGCAACGGGAACATGCGTAGGCGCTGCTGAAGGCTCAGCACCAGAAAGATAATCAGCAGCAGCGGCAGGCCGTTCTGCCCAAGCAGGGTCCCGGACAGCACGTCCAGCATCAGCCCAAAGAAAAACGCCGCCGCCATGCCGCCGCGATGAGGCAGGGCAATTGCCCAGTAGGCGATGAACATGCCAAGCCAGAGCGGACGTGCCAGGCCGAAACTCTGGGGCATGGGGGCCACGCTGAGCAGCAGCGCCAACAACAGCGACAGCCAGATAACCCATCCGTTGTTTGAACGACCGTGGATCATGGTCGCTCCTCCGGTTCCGGCACTGGCGCTGGCGTTGGCGTTGGCGTTGCCGCATCGGTCGATGTTGATGCGGCGGACTCGACGGAGGCCGGCGACTCTGATGCAGGACTTTCAGCGGCTGCTCCCTCTTCTGCCTGGCGGTCGGCGGACTCCTGGGCCTGGGCAGCAGCAGTGGCCCGCTCTTCAGGTGTTCTCGAGTCACTGAACACCAGCAGCAGGTAGCGGCTGCGGTTGAGCATGGCGGTGGGAATGGCACGAACGATCAGGAAAGGTTGACCGGAGCCCCGCACCACCTCAGTAACCTGGGCAACCGGATAGCCACTGGGAAAGCGCTGCCCCAAACCGGAACTGACCAGAAGATCGCCTTCCTTGATGTCTGCCGTTTCGGCGACATGGCGCAGTTCCAGATAGTCGGGGCTGCCCGTACCGACCGCGATGGCGCGCAATCCATTGCGATTGACCTGCACCGGGATGCTATGGGTCACATCCGTCAGCAGCAGCACGCGTGCGGCGTAGGGCATGACCTCAACGACCTGCCCCATCAGCCCGCTGGCATCAAGCACTGGCTGGCCAAGAAACACGCCGTCGCGCTCGCCCTTGTCGATCAGGATGCGGTGCGTGAACGGGTTCGGGTCCAAGCCGATAAGCTCACTGACGATTACCTTGTCATCCACCAGCGCAGCAGAATTGAGCAGCTCGCGCAGGCGCACGTTCTGCTCCGTCAGCATCGCGAGCTTTTGCAAACGCCGCTGCATGAGCAATGCTTCGGCCTTCAGCTTTTCGTTTTCGGCCACCAGGCTGGTGCTGCTGCTGATCTGCTCGGTGGCGCGCTGCCAGGTGCGCACCGGCAGATCGGCAAGCCAATAGAAGGGTGTGAGAACCAACCCCATCTGACTGCGCAGTGGCTTCAAGGTATCGAAGCGCGCATCCACCACCATCAGCGCGACACAAAGCACAGCGAGCACCAGCAGGCGCACACCGAGCAGCGGTCCTTTTGCGAATAGTGGTTTGATGGAGGGATCCTCGCAGCTGCAGGCTTCAAACTAAACGCGACAAGCCGAGAGCAGAGCCTGCTGTCGGCTTGTCGCTTGGAGCTTACCGCTTCTAGGTCACTCGGTGGACAGCAGGTCCATGGCGTGACGGTCCATCATTTCCAGTGCGCGGCCGCCGCCACGCGCTACGCAGGTCAGCGGCTCTTCAGCGACGATGACCGGCAAACCGGTTTCCTGCGCCAGCAGCTTGTCCAAATCACGCAGCAGCGCGCCGCCGCCGGTCAGGACCAGACCACGCTCGGCGATATCGGAAGCGAGCTCTGGTGGTGATTGCTCCAGCGCACTCTTGACTGCCTGGACGATGGTGGCCAGGGACTCCTGCAGCGCTTCGAGGACCTCATTGGAATTGAGGGTGAAGCTACGCGGCACGCCTTCGGCCAGGTTGCGGCCACGAACGTCGACTTCACGGATGTCGCTGCTGGGGAAAGCGGTACCGATTTCCTGCTTGATGCGCTCGGCAGTGGACTCGCCGATCAGGCTGCCGTAGTTACGGCGCACGTAGGTCACGATGGATTCGTCGAAACGGTCACCACCGACGCGAACGGATTCGGCGTAGACCACGCCATTCAGAGAAATCAGAGCAATTTCAGTGGTGCCCCCACCGATATCCACAACCATGGAGCCACGTGCTTCGTCTACTGGCAGACCGGCACCGATGGCGGCGGCCATGGGCTCTTCAATCAGGAACACTTCACGCGCGCCCGCGCCCAAAGCGGATTCGCGAATCGCACGACGCTCAACCTGAGTGGATTTGCAGGGAACGCAGATCAATACTCGGGGGCTGGGCTGCAGGAAGCTGTTTTCGTGAACCTTGTTGATGAAGTACTGAAGCATCTTTTCGCAGACGCTGAAATCGGCGATGACGCCATCTTTCATCGGGCGGATGGCGTTGATGTTACCCGGGGTACGACCAAGCATGCGTTTGGCGTCGGTGCCCACGGCGACAACACTTTTCTGGTTGCCATGGGTACGGATGGCAACGACTGAAGGCTCGTTCAGGACGATGCCGCGATCGCGCACATAAATAAGGGTATTGGCAGTGCCCAGGTCGATCGACAAATCGCTGGAAAACATGCCACGCAGTTTCTTGAACATGGGAAAAGGGCCCTGGGGCAAACGCGTGGGGAAAAAAGTGCCGCAAACTCTAACAATGGTGCGAAGTTAGGGCAAGGCGAGAGTCCGCGGTTATCGGGGCATACGTGAGCCACTGCGCGAAATACAGCCATCCCTGAAAAACCCCGCAAGCCGCAGCTGCGCTACCGAGAAGCCCCTCAGGCATGTAAGATTGACGGCTTTTCCGGGCTCGAATGCCCACCGCTGCGACTCGAACCCGCCGCCACTCGCCGCGCTTTGCCGACGAAAGGCACCCGACTCGCTTCCCGCTGGAGAATTCCGATGGCGCTTGAACGCTCCGAGGTGGAAAAGATCGCTCATCTGGCCCGCCTGGGTCTGAATGAAGACGACCTGCCCCGCACCACCGAGACCTTGAACAACATCCTCGGCCTGATCGATCGCATGCAGGCCGTGGACACCACTGGCATCGAGCCTCTGGCCCACCCGCTGGAGACCAGCCAACGCCTGCGCGCCGACACGGTCACCGAAACCAACCAGCGCGATGCCTACCAGGCCATTGCCCCGGCCGTGGAAGATGGCCTGTACCTGGTTCCAAAGGTGATCGAGTAATGAAGGACGCCGACATGCATCAATTGACCCTTGCAGAGATTACTCGCGCACTGGCTGCTAAACAGTTCTCGGCCGAAGAGCTGACCCGCTCGCTGCTGACCCGCATCCAGCAGCTCGACCCACAGCTCAACAGCTTTATCACCGTCACCGAAGAGCAGGCCATCGCCCAGGCTAAGGCCGCCGACGCACGCCGCGCCAAGGGTGAAAATGGTGCGCTGCTAGGTGCGCCGATCGGTCACAAGGACTTGTTCTGCACGCAGGGCATTCGCACCAGCTGCGGCTCGAAGATTCTCGACAATTTCCAAGCACCCTACGACGCCACCGTCGTTGAACGGCTTTCTGCCGCTGGCGCGGTCTCGTTGGGCAAGCTGAACATGGACGAATTCGCCATGGGCTCGGCTAACGAGTCGAGCTACTACGGCGCAGTGAAGAACCCCTGGGACATGAGCCGCGTACCGGGCGGCTCGTCCGGCGGTTCCGCAGCAGCCGTCGCGGCGCGCCTCTTACCTGCCGCCACCGGCAGCGATACTGGTGGATCGATCCGCCAACCAGCGGCGCTGACCAACCTGACGGGGCTCAAGCCCACCTACGGCCGCGTTTCGCGCTGGGGCATGATTGCCTACGCCTCCAGCCTCGACCAGGGCGGCCCGATTGCCCGTACGGCTGAAGACTGCGCCCTGATGCTGGGCGCCATGGCCGGTTTCGACCCGAAGGATTCGACCAGCGTCGATCAGCCACTGGATGACTATCTAGGCTCGCTGGACAAGCCACTCTCTGGGCTGCGTATCGGCCTGCCGAAGGAGTATTTCGGAAACGGCCTGGACGCCAAGATCGCGGATGCAGTCATGGCGGCCGTTGAGGAGTTGAAGAAGCTCGGTGCCACCGTGAAGGGAATCAGCCTGCCAAACATGCAGCATGCGATCCCTTCCTATTATGTGATCGCCCCGGCCGAGGCCTCTTCGAACCTGTCACGCTTCGACGGTGTGCGCTTCGGCTACCGCTGCGAGAACCCCGTAGACCTGACCGATCTCTACAAGCGCTCCCGCGCCGAAGGCTTCGGTGACGAAGTCCGCCGCCGCATCATGGTCGGCACCTATGCGCTGTCAGCGGGCTATTACGACGCCTACTACTTGAAGGCACAGAAGATCCGCCGCTTGATCAAGAATGACTTCGTCAGCGCCTTCGACGAGGTCGACGTCATCCTCGGCCCGACCACACCGAATCTGGCCTGGGAGCTTGGCGAAAAGAACAACGACCCGGTGTCGGCCTATCTCGAAGACATCTATACGATCACCGCCAACCTGGCCGGCATCCCGGGCCTCTCCATGCCAGCCGGTTTCATCGACGGCTTACCGGTAGGTGTGCAGCTGCTGGCCCCGTACTTCCAGGAAGGTCGCCTGCTCAACGTCGCTCATCAGTACCAGCAGGTCACCGAGTGGCACAAACAAGCTCCGAGCGGATTCTGAGGACGAAAAACATGCAATGGGAAACCGTCATCGGGCTGGAAATCCACGCTCAGCTCGCCACTCAGTCGAAGATCTTTTCGGGCAGCGCCACCACCTTTGGTGCTGAGCCCAACACCCAGGCCAGCCTGGTCGACCTCGGCATGCCCGGCACCCTGCCGGTGCTAAACGCCGAAGCCGTGCGGATGGCTTGCAAGTTCGGTTTGGCGATTGATGCCGAGATCGCTGACAAGAACGTCTTCGCGCGCAAGAACTACTTCTACCCGGACCTTCCCAAGGGCTACCAGACCAGCCAGATGGATCACCCGATCGTCGGCAAAGGCCATCTGGACATCACCCTGGAAGACGGCAGCACCCGCCGCATTGGCATCACTCGCGCGCACCTGGAAGAGGACGCCGGCAAAAGCCTGCACGAAGACTTCCAGGGCATGAGCGGTATCGACCTCAACCGTGCCGGCACGCCGTTGCTGGAAATTGTTTCCGAGCCGGACATCCGTTCAGCCAAGGAAGCGGTGGCCTACGTCAAGGCGATCCACGCCCTGGTGCGCTACCTCGGCATCTGTGACGGCAACATGGCCGAAGGCTCACTGCGCTGCGACTGCAACGTATCGGTACGCCCCAAAGGCCAGACCGAGTTCGGTACCCGCGCCGAGATTAAGAACGTCAACTCGTTCCGCTTTATCGAGAAGGCGATCAACCACGAGGTCCAGCGCCAGATCGAACTGATCGAGGACGGCGGTAAGGTAGTCCAGGAAACCCGCCTGTACGACCCGAACAAGGACGAGACGCGCTCCATGCGCAGCAAGGAAGAAGCCAATGACTACCGCTACTTCCCCTGCCCCGACCTGCTGCCAGTGGTGATCGAGCAGAGCTTTCTCGACGAGGTACGCGCCAGCCTGCCTGAGCTACCCGTCGAGAAGCGCGAGCGCTTCGAGCGCGAGTTCGGCCTGTCCGCCTACGACGCCGACGTACTGGCTGCCAGCCGTGAGATGGCCGATTACTTCGAAGCTGTGCAAAGGGTTTGCGGCGACGCCAAGCTGGCTGCCAACTGGGTAATGGGCGAGCTGTCGAGCCTGCTCAACAAGGACAACCTGGCTATTGAGCAGTCGCCCGTTTCCGCCGAGCAACTGGGTGGCATGATTCAGCGCATCAAGGACAACACCATCAGCGGCAAGATCGCCAAGATGGTCTTCGAAGCGATGGCGGCGGGCGAAGGCTCGGCCGACGAGATCATCGAAAAGAACGGCCTCAAGCAGGTCACCGACACTGGTGCGATCGAGAAGATGCTTGATGAGGTTCTGGCTGCCAATGCAGAGCAGGTCGAACAGTACCGCGCCAGTGACGAAGCCAAGCGCGGCAAGATGTTTGGTTTCTTTGTCGGTCAGGCCATGAAGGCCTCGAAAGGCAAAGCCAACCCCGCTCAGGTCAACCAGGTGCTCAAAAGCAAGCTGGAAGGCTGACCGATACGGGCCCGACAGGGCCCGTTCCTTTACTCCTTCACTCCTTTACTGATGCCAACCTCGCCCGCCGCAACTTCATGAGCGAGTGAACGGCCGCGCCCATTGACGATCCAACACTGACGAGATTGAACCCGTAACCGCAGCCTGATCCGTTCAGGAAGGATTGCTGATGCAAACCCGAATGCTGACCGCCCCGATCCTGCTCGCCCTCGCCGCTGGTTGTTCCGAGTCGCCGGAGGCGGATGCCACCGAAAGCACCGTTGTCCAGAAAGGCAAGGCTTCGTACTACGCTCGCAGTTTTCAAGGCAAGGAAACCGCAAGCGGCGAAACCTTCAACCAGAACGAGCTGGTGGCCGCACACAAGACGCTTCCCTTCGACACGCGCGTGGAAGTCACCAACCTGGAGAACGGCAAGCAAGTCACCGTACGCATCAATGATCGCGGGCCTTTCAAACCGGGCCGGATCATCGATCTCTCACGAGTGGCGGCGAATCGAATCGATCTGCTCGAAGACGGTATCGCGCCAGTAAGGATCGAAACGCTGGACTGATTGCCGAATTGCTTTCTAAGGAACACTGATGAGTTTGATGACCCTGGCCTACCTGATCGGCGGCCTGGTGCTGCTGGTTGCTGGCGCCGAAGCGCTGGTACGAGGCGCCTCCAAGCTGGCTGCACGCTTCGGCATTTCGCCACTGATCATTGGCTTGACCGTCGTCGCGTTCGGTACCAGCGCACCTGAGACGGCGGTGAGCATTCAGGCCTCGCTGAACGGTAGCGGGGATATCGCCGTTGGCAATGTGATCGGCAGCAACATTGCCAACATCCTGCTCATCCTCGGTCTTTCGGCGCTGGTCGCGCCGTTGGTGGTGTCTCGACAATTGGTGCGCCTCGACGTACCCGTGATGATCGGCGCAGGCCTGCTGACCTTCGCGCTGGCGTGGAATGGCCGCATCAGCCAGCTTGACGGATTGATCCTGCTCGCATTGCTGCTGCTCTATACGGGCTTTCTGGTGATCGCCAGCAAGCGGGAAGCACGTGTTCAGGCTGACGAGTTTAGGGACGAATACGGCCCAGACCGTAACGCCGAGCCGCTCGGCTGGGTGCTTCAACTGACCCTGGTGCTGGTCGGTCTGGGTTTGCTGATATTGGGTTCAAACCTGCTCATCGAGGGCGCGGTGGCTTTGGCTCGGACGCTGGGATTGTCGGAACTGGTCATCGGCCTGACCGTAATAGCTGTTGGGACATCCATGCCGGAACTCGCGACCTCGCTGCTGGCGGTCTATCGCGGCGAACGCGACATCGCCGTGGGCAATATCGTAGGCAGTTGCATCTTCAACCTGTTGCTGGTGCTAGGTGCCGGTGCTGCAATTTCGCCTGAAGGCCTGTCCATTTCTCCCAATGCGCTGGCGTTCGATCTGCCCGTGATGCTTGCCGTGTTCGCCGCCTGCCTGCCGATCTTTTTCTCCGGTTACCGGATCAACCGCTGGGAAGGCACGATGTTCTTTGGCTACTACGTCGCCTATACGCTTTACCTCATCATGTTTTCCACTGGCCTACCGGCGATCAACCTGCTGCGCCATGCAATGACTTGGTACGTATTGCCCTTGACCGCCATCACGCTTTTGGTGATCTTTCTGCGCGCCTGGAAACACCAGCGCTAAGTCCCTTCGTTTCCTGTCCCATTTGGAGTTACCCATCGTGTCCGCGATGACGTTTGTTTACTTGATAGCCGGTCTGGTACTGCTCGTGGCTGGAGCTGAGGTACTGGTCCGTGGCGCCGCAAAACTGGCCGCTCAGTTCGGCATCCCGCCGTTGATCATCGGCCTCACCGTGGTCGCTTTCGGCACCAGCGCACCGGAAACCGCAGTCAGCGTGCAGGCCGCCCTTAACGGCAGCGGTGACATCGCCATCGGCAACGTGCTCGGCAGCAACATCGCCAACGTTCTGCTGATTCTTGGCGTGACGTCGCTGGTCGCGCCGCTGATCGTCTCCCGCCAGCTGATTCGACTCGACGTGCCGATCATGATCGGGGCCAGTCTGGTCACCTACGCCTTGGCCTGGGATGGCTCGCTTAGCCGCCTTGACGGCGCACTGCTGTTTTCGGCGGTGATCGCCTACACGGCGTTTCTGATCATCAGCAGCCGCCGCGCCACTGCAGCGGCCACAGCCGACGACGAGTTCGCCAAGGAGTTCGGCCTCGACGAAACACCCAAGCCTTACGCTTCTTTGATCAACGCCGGCCTGGTCGTTGCCGGCCTGGTTCTGCTGGTGACCGGCTCGAATTTCCTGGTGGAGGGCGCCGTGTCGCTGGCTCGCGCACTGGGACTGTCGGAACTGGTCATCGGGCTGACCGTAATAGCCATCGGCACCTCGCTGCCGGAACTGGCCACATCAATCCTCGCAGCCATACGCGGCGAGCGTGATATCGCAGTCGGCAACATCGTCGGCAGCAACATCTTCAACCTGCTCTGCGTCCTGGGCCTGGCCTCGCTGGTCTCACCCGATGCGATTGGCGTGGCTGCCAATGCACTGGCTTTCGACTTCCCGGTCATGATCGCCGTCGCCCTGGCCTGCCTGCCGATCTTCTTTACCGGTTACGCCATTAATCGCTGGGAAGGTCTGCTTTTCGTCGCGTACTACGTCGCCTATACCGTCTACCTGGTGCTGGTCAGCACCGGCCGGCCGTTGGCTGAGGTTTTCGGCGACGCGATGATCGGCTACGTAGTGCCTCTGACCATGGTCACCTTGCTGGTGATCTCCGGTCGGGCCTGGAAGACCCAGCGCAACTGACGCACAGGGCCGGCTGGTCAGATCCAGCCGGCCCAGCCCAGCAGAAACAACCCGGCATTGATAGTCAGCGCCGCGCCGAGCGTGGTGATGACGATAATGGTCGCGGCCAACTGGTGATTGGAGTTGACCGCACGCGCCATGACGAAGCTGGACGATGCTGTCGGGCAGCCGAAGTAAAGGAACAGGATGCCCAGCTCGGCGCCTCGAAAGCCGCATAGCCAGGCACCCAGCGTTGCCAACGCAGGGAACCAGACCATCTTCATCAG
Source organism: Pseudomonas sp. 9Ag (assembly GCF_902506445.1). NCBI lineage: Bacteria > Pseudomonadati > Pseudomonadota > Gammaproteobacteria > Pseudomonadales > Pseudomonadaceae > Pseudomonas > Pseudomonas sp. 9Ag. The sequence continues at coordinate 657,504 of NZ_LR733836.1, read as the reverse complement.
GCTCGAGCTCATCGCCACGCTGCTGCTCTCGCGCAGCACGGAAATCGAGAGCGTGCCGCCGATGCAGATCAGAGCCAGCGGCAGGGTCAGCTGAGCGAAATACTGCCCAGACGTCATCAGCCAGTCGGGCAACGCGATCTGCCAGTAGGCGAAAGGTAGCGCCGCTGTCACGCCGATGATCAAAGGGTTGCGCAAAATGCTGCGAATGATTGCCCCCGCATCGGCCTCCCCGTCTGGGCTATAGATGGCCAGTACCATGGCGGACAGACTGTTGTACAAGAGGATCACCAGACCAGCCAGCACACCGCCGAGGGACAGCCCGTAGTCTCCGTAGAGGCTGGTCGCCAAGGCCAGCCCCACTACACCGTTATTGCCGCGAAACGCGCCCTGAACGTAGACGCCACGATCGGCAACCGGACAGCGCCAGATCGCCCAGACCCACGCCAGTAGAAACCCACCCACCGTAGCGCCAACGTAGTAGATCAGCAGCCCTGGCTGTAGCGCAGCGCTCAGGTCCGCCTTGATGACCGACAGGAACAGCAGGGTTGGCATCGTAGCCTTGAACACCAGTGTCGATGCGGTGTGGATGAACGTGGCGTCGATCAAGCGCAGGCGCATCAAGGCGACGCCGATGAACAGCATCACGAATACCGGAGCGGTAACGCTCAGGGTCTGCAGAACCACGGGCAACATGGCGAGGCTCGAGAAGAAAAGTCAGAGGACCATACGGTAACGACGATGCCGGATCGAGCCTTGGCAGGCTATCGATCCGGCATTGAAAGAACACTGCGCCAACAGCCGGAGCCATTGGCGCTGGGTGCGGTCAGCGCCGCACGGGGCGCTTCTGCAGTTTGCGCTGCAGCGTCCGCCGGTGCATGCCCAGCGCACGGGCAGTCGCGGAAATGTTGCCGTCGTGCTCGGCGAGCACGCGCTGAATGTGTTCCCACTGCAAACGGTCCACCGACATGGGGTTTTCCGGCACCAGCGTATCCAGATCGGCATGCTTGGACAGCAACGCAGCCAGCACATCGTCAGCGTCGGCGGGCTTGCACAGATAGTTGCAGGCGCCACGCTTGATCGCTTCCACAGCCGTGGCGATGCTCGAATATCCGGTCAGGATCAGCACCTTCATCTCAGGGTCCAGCTCGAGCAGCTTGGGCAGCAGCACCAGTCCGGAGTCGCCTTCCATCTTCAGGTCCAGCACGGCGTAGTCAGGCAGGTCCTGCTTGGCCATCTCCAGGCCCTCTTCCGCCGACCCGGCGATGCTGACGTGCAGACCGCGGCGGCTCATGGCGCGTGCCATGACGCGAGTAAAGGTCGGGTCGTCGTCTACCAGCAGCAGATGAGGCTGTTCTTCGCCTTCGTGCTGCAACTCTTCGGTCATGTTTGCATTCCTCGCGTAATGATCGCGTCTGGTCAGGCCCGTACCGAGCCGTGCGGCAGACGCAGCTCGGTCAGGGTGCCACCCTCTTCGTGATTGTAAAGCTTCACGGTGCCACCCGCGCGCGTAACGCTTGCCTGACTCAGGAAAAGGCCAAGACCAAACCCCTTGCCCTTGGTCGTGATAAACGGTCTGCCGATCTGCTCGGCAATGGCGAGCGGTACGCCAGCGCCGTGGTCGCGGATGGTCAATCTGATCCACTGTGCGTCCCAGTCCAGCCGAATGTCCAGATTGTCCGGGCTGGCATCGGTGGCGTTGTTCAGCAGATTGAGCAGCGATTGCCCCAAATCCGCCGGCGGCATCAGCCGCGGGGGCGTGCCCTTGCCAAGGCACTGGAAGCGATAGGTGGCTTCCGGGTGCATCAGGTGCCAGCGCTGTAACACCAACTCGACCCATTCGCGGACGGTCTGCTCGACGATGGCCTGACGCCGATCGGCTTCGGCAGCACGGACCAACTGGCGCAGACTGTCCTTGCACAACTGGACCTGCGATTGCAGCAATGCCAGATCCTCGCTGAGCTCCGCAGGCTCCTTGTAATCCTGACGCAACTCCTTGAGCAGCACACTCATGGTCGCCAGCGGCGTGCCCAACTCATGAGCAGCACCGGCGGCCTGGGTCGCCACGGCCAACAGCTGTTGGTCGCGCATGCTTTCTTCACGACGCTGAGCCTGAAGCTGCTCCTGACGCCGCAGTTGTTCGGCCATGCGCGCTACGAAAAAAGTGATCAACGCCGCGGCCAGCGCGAAACTCAACCACATGCCATAGACCAGCAGCGTGGTGCGATCAACCGGCGGCACAATGACAGGGTCATACCAGACCAGCATCAAGGTGTACCCAGCAAGCGCGAGTCCGGACAAGGCCACCGAGTACAGCCACGGTAGCGTTGCCGCCGCAATGGTAAGCGGCACCAGATAGTAGGAAACGAACGGATTGGTCGAGCCGCCCGAGTAATACAACAGGGCGCTGTGGATCAACAGATCGGTCGCCAGGTGTCCGGCATATTCAAGCTCTGTGACCGGCCAAGGCCCGCGAAGCCGCAATGCCGTACCCAGACAGATCAGCGCCGAAACACCAAGCGTGACCCCTAGATGAAACCACGGCAGACCGAACAGCTGGGTGGCGTAGGCAAGCCCTACCGCGCCTGCCTGGGCAGCCAGCACGAGGACGCGGATCAGGGTGAGCAGACGGAGGTTCTGGCGGCTGGCAGACAGCAGGTGAACGGATGCGTGCATGGGGTCTCCAAAGAAGTCGCGAGTATAACCAAGCCGCCCGAAACACAGCCTGTCTGCGGCAACGCGCCGCACGGAAAAACTGCGCACTCGCGAGCAAAGGGCTAAAGTCTTTGCGCCGCACCGCTGGTGCCTCGAATTCAGGAGCTCTCATGTTCGTTTCCGTTCCGCGCAGCATTGCGCTGCTGGCCTGCATTGCCTGCCTTCCCGCCGTAGCGGATGAGCAACACTACAATCAGATTTCGCTGCGCGCCGAGGCCAGCAGCGAGGTCGCCCAGGACCGCATGCATGTAACGCTGTTCACCGAGTCGCAGCATGAAGACCCGGCGCAGCTGGCAGCGCAGACCACCCGTGCAATCAACAAGGCACTGCAACGCGCCCGGAAGGTAAAAGAGGTCGAAGTCAGCCAGGGCAGCCGTAGCAGCTACCCGGTCTATGAGGAAAAGGGCCAGAAGATCACCGCATGGCGTGAACGCGCCGAACTGCGCCTGGAAAGCGGAGACTTTGCCGCGCTCTCGAAGCTCACCGGAGAGCTGATGCAAGACCTGCAGATGGGCGGCATGTATTTCAGCGTGTCCGACTCGATCCGCCAACAGAACGAAGACGCCCTGCTCAAGGATGCTGTAACCGCCTTCCGCGCCCGCGCGCAGCTGGCCACCGAGGCGCTGGGCGGAAATGACTACAAGATCGTCAGCCTGAACCTGAACAGCGGCGGCAACTTTCGGCCGGAGATGATGCGCAGCGTATCGATGAAGAGCATGGATGCCATGCCGACGCCTGATGTCGAGGCCGGGACCCGGCAAATCAGCATCAACGCCGACGGTGTGATCGAAGTTCAGATGCCTTGAAGCCATGCCACGCGGCCCGCAGCGGGCCGCGTTTCTAGCGAGCAATGACCCACAACAAGCATCGTTCGGCCGACGCTGACAGAGCAGCCTTTGAAACGGCCGGAAGGCGGAAACAAAAACGCCGCGAACTTCGCGGCGTTTTGTATAAGCGCAGAGGCTTAGATGTAGAAGGCTTTCAATGGCGGGAAGCCGTTGAATTCCACCGCGCTGTAGCTGGTGGTGTAGGCTCCGGTGGAGATCCAGTACATGCGATCGCCGATGGCCAGGTTCAGTGGCAAGCCGTACTTGTAGTTCTCATACATGATGTCGGCGCTGTCGCAGGTTGGACCGGCGATCACCACTTCTTCCATCTCGCCCTTCTTCTCGGTCCAGATCGGGAACTTGATGGCTTCGCCCATGGTTTCGATCAGGCCGGAGAACATGCCGACGTCGGTGTATACCCAGCGCTCGACAGCGGTGCGCGACTTGCGCGCCACCAGCACCACTTCGCTGACCAGAATGCCCGCGTTGGCGATCAGCGAACGGCCCGGCTCAAGGATGATTTCCGGCAGTTCGTCGCCAAAGTCTTCCTTGAGGAAGCGGATGATTTCCTCGGCATAGGTTTCGAGGCTGTTGGTGCGGGTGATGTAGTTGGCCGGGAAGCCGCCACCCATGTTGATCATCTTCAGCTCGATGCCATCTTCTTCCTTCAAACGCTCGAAGATCACCTTGACCTTGGCAATCGCTGCGTCCCATACGGAAATGTCGCGCTGCTGCGAACCGACGTGGAAGGAGATGCCGTAGGGCTCCAGCTTCAGCTGACGAGCGAGGATCAGCAGGTCCATCGCCATGTCGGTCTGGCAGCCGAACTTGCGCGACAAGGGCCAATCGGCCGTGGTCGAGCCCTCGGTGAGGATGCGGACGTAGACTTTCGAACCCGGGGCGGCCTTGGCGATGTTGCGCAGATCCGCTTCCGAGTCGGTGGCGAACATGCGCACGCCCTTGTCGTAGAAGTAGCGGATGTCCTTGGCTTTCTTGATGGTGTTGCCGTAGCTGATGCGCTCCGGGCCGACACCACGGGACATGACCTTGTCCAGCTCGTAGATCGAGGCGATGTCGAAGCTCGAGCCCTTGTCACGCAGCAAGTCGATGATTTCGACCGCCGGGTTGGCCTTCACGGCGTAGTAGACCTTGGCAAACTCGAAACCGGCGCGCAGATCGTCGTACGCCTTGTCGATGGTTTCGGTATCGATGACCACAAACGGCGTCTCGTGCTGGTCAGCGAAGGACTTCATCTTCTGGAAAGTGGATCGGGAATAGTAGTCTTCGATCTTGATCGACATGCAAGGCTCCAAATCGGGAAACGTAAAGTCGGATTAGGGGTGAGCAAGAACGCCTGATCAGTTTCCCCACTTTGGTTCGCCTACTTCCCAAGGCATGTCGCCGAGTATCATGGCCAAATCGTCGCAACCGCGCGGCGACCTGGTGAATCCTGATCTCTCGTCGTCAGTACTTGAGCCGGATGGATCGTTGCCAGCATGGACGTTCGGGCGCGAACTTTAGAACCACAGCTGTTTCAGATCAATGAAAAATCCGCACTCACTCCCTTTTTTATCGCTCCAGGCGAACCTACCGTATTCAAACCGACAGATGCGCTGCGGGGATGTTCCATCCGTCTCGCACCGAGGCGGCTGAGCGGGCTTCAGCCACGGCAGTCCTCCGGCGCCCTTTGCGCTATAATCGCCGGCTTTTTCCGACATGCTTTCTATACCGGGACCGCCATGACCTCTCAGGCCGCCGAAGTCGCGAAGCGCCGCACCTTCGCCATCATTTCCCACCCCGACGCGGGTAAGACCACCATCACCGAAAAGCTGCTGCTGATGGGCAAGGCGATTGCCGTGGCGGGTACTGTGAAGTCGCGTAAATCCGACCGTCATGCGACCTCCGACTGGATGGAAATGGAAAAGCAGCGCGGCATCTCCATTACCACGTCGGTGATGCAGTTCCCCTACCGCGAGCACATGATCAACCTGCTCGACACCCCCGGCCACGAAGACTTCTCGGAAGACACCTACCGCACCCTGACCGCGGTGGACTCGGCGCTGATGGTCCTCGACGGCGGTAAGGGTGTCGAACCACGCACCATCGCCCTGATGGACGTCTGCCGGCTGCGCGACACGCCCATCGTCAGCTTCATCAACAAGCTCGACCGCGACATCCGCGACCCTATCGAATTGCTCGACGAGATCGAGGCGGTCCTCAAGATCAAGGCCGCGCCCATCACCTGGCCGATCGGCTGCTACCGCGACTTCAAGGGCGTGTATCACCTCAAGGACGACTACATCATCGTCTACACGCCGGGCCACGGGCATGAACGCACCGACGTGAAGATCATCCAAAACCTCGACTCCGACGAAGCGCGCAAGCACATCGGCGACGAGTACGACCGCTTCGTCGAGCAACTTGAGCTGGTCCAGGGCGCCTGCCATGAATTCGATCAGGACGAGTTCATCAAGGGGCAACTGACCCCGGTGTTCTTTGGCACCGCGCTGGGCAACTTCGGTGTCGACCATGTACTCGATGCCGTGGTCGACTGGGCGCCGCGCCCGCTGCCGCGCGAAGCCAACGAGCGTGTTGTCGAGCCGGTCGAGGACAAGTTCACAGGCTTCGTCTTCAAGATCCAGGCGAACATGGACCCCAAGCACCGCGACCGCATCGCCTTCATGCGCATCTGCTCGGGCAAGTACGAAAAAGGCATGAAGCTGCGTCACGCCCGCATCGGCAAGGACATCCGCATCGCCGATGCCCTCACCTTCTTCTCCAGCGAGCGTGAGCAGCTGGAAGAGGCCTGGGCTGGCGACATCATCGGCCTGCATAACCACGGCACCATCCAGATCGGTGACACCTTCACCGAAGGCGAAAACCTCGGCTTCACCGGCATTCCGCACTTTGCTCCCGAACTGTTCCGCCGTGTGCGCCTGAAGGACCCGCTCAAATCCAAGCAGCTGCGCCAGGGCCTGCAGGAACTGGCTGAGGAAGGCGCCACCCAGGTGTTCTTCCCCGAGCGCAACAACGACATCATCCTCGGCGCGGTCGGCGTGCTGCAGTTCGACGTCGTCGCCAGTCGGCTGAAGGAGGAGTACAAGGTCGAGTGCGCCTACGAGGCAATTAACGTCTGGTCCGCGCGCTGGATCGAGTGTGATAACGAGAAGAAGCTGAAGGAATTCAGCGACAAGGCCTACGAGAACCTGGCGGTCGATGGTGGCGGTCACCTGACCTATCTCGCGCCGACTCGGGTGAATCTGAGCCTGATGGAAGAGCGCTGGCCGGATGTGAAATTCAGGGCGACGCGCGAGCATCATTGAGTCAGCAACACGCCAGCATGCATGCATCAAAGGCTTCGCGAGCAAGCTCGCTCCTACGGCCAACATAGCGACCTTGTAGGAGCGAGCTTGCTCGCGAATGAGGTGACGATCGCTCTCCCAGCTATCAACAGAAGGACGCAACGGAATGCGCTTTCATGGACGGGACTTACGCAAAGGGCGAGTCAGCCTCCCAAACCAGGCCTACGTACTGACCTGTGTAACGCTGGACCGATCGTCCATCTTTATAGAGGCAGGCGCAGCGGCGACACTGGCGCGTGAGATTCACATGATCGGCAATTCCGGACCCGTTCAGTCTTTAGCCTGGGTCGTCATGCCCGACCATCTGCATTGGCTCGTGCAGCTGAAAACTGGTTCGCTCAGCCAGGTGATGCAGAGCCTAAAATCGCGGAGCGCAATCACCACCAACAGGCTTCGTGGCGACCATGGCCCGATCTGGCAAAAGGGTTACCACGACAGAGCCGTCCGTAGTGAGGAAGACCTGCGCAACGTTGCCCGGTACATCGTCGCGAACCCGCTGCGCGCCGGGTTGGTCAAGCGCCTTGGTGATTACCCGTTCTGGGATGCGGCCTGGTTGTGACGAGGCTGCTGGTCGACGTTAAACAGCTTTGCGAGCAAGCTCGCTCATACATCCGCAGTCCAAGCCCCACGCTGTATCTGTAGGAGCGAGCTTGCTCGCGAATTAGCCGTTGAACCAGCTCGCCTTGCTACTGCTCCTCTTCCAAGGTAAAAGCCACCACCGAATCGCCAATCTTCGTCCCGAACGACCCATGCCCACCGGCCACTTGCACCACGTACTGCTTACCGGTCTGCTCGGATACATAGGTCATAGGCGTGGCCTGGCCACCGGCTGGCAGGCGCGCTTTCCAGAGCTCTCTGCCGTTCTGCAGGTCATAGGCGCGCAGGTAGTAGTCCAGCGTACCGCTCATAAAAGCCACGCCACCTGCCGTCACGATGGGCCCTCCGAGCGCGGGCGTGCCCACAGGAAAAGGAAGGCCGAGCGGCGCGCTGTCGCGGCTAGTGCCATTCTTGTGCATCCAGACCTTCTTCATGGTGCGAAGATCCACGGCGGTGACGTAACCCCACGGCGGGCTCTGGCAGGGCAGCCCCAGTACGGACAGCAAAGGCTTCAGGCTGACCATATAGGGCGCACCGAGGTTGGGTTGCAGGCCGGTTTCGCCACCGCCGGTACGCGCCTCGGGATCGACCTCGCTGCGCTTGTACATCTTCGAGACGAATGCCAGGTAATTAGGCGCACCGAACAGCAATTGCCGACTCGGATCGACCGCCACCGATGGCCAGTTGAAGGTACCGACGTTGCCTGGATAGATCAGCGAGCCCTTCTGAGAGGGCGGCGTGAAGTCGCCCTCATAGCGCAGCTGACGGAACTGGATGCGGCACATCATCTGATCCAGCGGCGTCCCGCCCCACATGTCCTTCTCGTACAGCGGCTCCTGCGGCGCATAGGTCAGCGCCGAGACCGGCTGAGTGGGCGCGGTGAAATCGCCATAATCGGTGCCTTGCGGAACAGGCACCTCGGTGACCGGCACGATGGGCTCACCGGTGCGGCGGTCTAGCACATACAGGTCGCCGCGCTTGGTCGGCTGGATGATGGCAGGCACTTTGCCTTCCGGCCGGTCGATGTCGACCAGCGTTGGCTGGGAGGGCAGATCGCGGTCCCAGAGATCATGGTGAACAGTCTGGAACTCCCAGCGTACCTGGCCGGTTGCCAAGTCCAGCGCAACCAGGCTGTCGGTAAAGCGCTCAGCCTGCGCGGAACGCTCGATAGCCCACTGGTCCGGTGTCTGGTTGCCGGTAGGGATATAAACCAGACCGAGCGATTCGTCGGCCGTCGCAGTCGTCCACCAGTTCGGCGTGCTGCGCGTGTAGGTTTCACCTGGCGGCAATGGCTCAGTGGCGTCCGGGTTGCCCGGGTCGAAATTCCAGACCAAACGACCTGTGTTCACATCGTAGGCGCGAACCACGCCGCCGGGCGAATCCACAGCGCCGTTATCGGTGACGGCACCGCCAATGATGACCAGCTTCTCCGTGACCACCGGCGGCGATGTCGGTAGATAAACGCCCAGCGCCCCTTCGCCCAGCCGCAGCTTCAGATCGACCACGCCGCCATTGCCGAAATCCTCACAGGGTTTGCCATCCTCGACGTCTAGAGCGACCAGCGTGGCGTCGTTGGTGGGCAAGAACAGCCGACGCGCACAGCGAGCCGCCGGTTGATTCGAATGACCGCCATTCGTGGCCGCGGAGAGATAGCGGGCCCCATCGTGGTAGGCCAGGCCACGGCAGGTCATGTGCTGGTAGTACCCGGCCTCGCGGTTGATATTCGGGTCATAGCGCCAGCGCTCTTCGCCGGTATCGGCATCAATGGCGATAGCGATGCTGTGCGGCGTGCAGATGAACAGGCTATTGCCCACCTTAAGCGGTGTTACCTCATAGGTGAATTCGCCCGGATCGTTCGGACCTGGCAGGTCGCCGGTGTGGTATTCCCAGGCTTTAACCAAGTTGCCGACGTTATCCGGCGTGATCAGGTCAGCAGTGGAATAGCGGTCGCCCTGTTCCGATCCGCCGTACGAGGGCCATTCGCTATTCGAGCGACCGGCCTGGCCCTGTGGGTCCAGACCCTGCATCTGCGCATCGCTGAACTCGCCCGAGATCGAGTGGTAATCCTGCGTCAGCGCGTAGCCCGCCATCAGCGCACCGGCCAGCAAGCCGATCCCGAGCAAGCCGCTCGCGCCATCTCGCCAGACCAACCGGTCGCTGACGTAGCGATTGACGAAGGGCAGGATCAGCCAGAGGCCGAGGATGCACCAGAGATCGATCCGCGGGGCCAGCTGCCACCAGTCGAAACGCACCTCGTAAAGCGTCCACGCCAGGGTTGCCAGCAGCAACACCGCGTACAACCAGATCGCGGCACGGCGTCGTGCCAACAGCAAACCGGCCACCACCAGCAAGCCAATGCCAGCCAGCAGGTAGTACCAGGAGCCACCGAGCACGGCCAGGTATCCGCCCCCGCCTGTCATCAGCACACCCAGCACCAGAACGACGACGGCCGTCAGGGTGATCCGCAAGGGCCGCGGCCCATAATCGATGCTCATGTAAAACGCTCCAGCCGGTTGGGTCTAAATCAAAAAGGCCGGTGAAACTTCCTGACACAAGTTTCGCCGGCCTTAAGTGGATGCGGCAGCAGGGCCTTTAGTTCAGCGGTTTCGGTCTGCCGATCAACTCGCCGCACTAACGGCAAGCGGCTGAGCTTCCGGCCGCTTGATCACCGCATAGATCACCCCGGTCACCAGGCTGCCCGCGAGGATCGCGACCAGGTACAACAGCGCATGATTGATGGCGTTAGGGATCAGCAGCACGAACAGCCCACCATGAGGCGCCAGCAGCTTCGCGCCGAAGGCCATGGACAGCGCGCCGGTCAGGGCGCCGCCAGCGATGCTGGCCGGGATCACCCGCAGCGGGTCTTTCGCCGCAAAGGGAATCGCGCCTTCGGAGATAAAGCAGCAGCCCAGCACCAGCGCCGCCTTCCCGGCTTCGCGTTCGGTCTGCGCGAACTTGCGTCGCGCAATCAGCGTGGCGATGCCCATGCCGATTGGCGGCACCATGCCGGCGGCCATGGTAGCGGCCATCGGCGCGTAGCTTTGCGACGCGAGCAGCCCGACCGAGAACGCGTATGCCGCCTTGTTCACCGGCCCACCGAGGTCGACGCACATCATGGTGCCGAGCAGCAACCCGAGCAGTACGGCGTTGGAGGTGCCCATGGTGTCGAGGAACTCGGTCAGCCCGGCGAGCAGCTTGGCCACCGGCGTGCCGACGATGTAGATCATCACCAGGCCAGTCACCAGGCTCGCCAGCAGCGGAATGATCAGGATCGGCTTCAGCGATTCGATACTGGCTGGCAAGGGAATCCAGCGACTGACAGCTTTGGCCGCGTAGCCGGCGACAAAGCCCGCAATGATGCCGCCGATGAAGCCGGCGCCGAGCGTGCCCGCCAGCAAACCGCCAATCATGCCGGGCGCAAGGCCGGGTCGGTCAGCGATGGAGTAGGCGATGTAGCCCGCCAAGAGCGGCACCATCAACTGGAAGGCCGTCTCGCCGCCGATCTTCATCAGCGCGGCGGCCAGCGTGCCCTCCTCCTTGAATGCCTCGATGCCAAAGACAAACGACAGCGCGATCAGCAGGCCGCCCGCGACGACCATCGGCAGCATGTAAGACACGCCGGTCAGCAAGTGCTTATAGACGCCTGTCTTCTCACCTTTCTGTTCACCACCGGCATCACTTGCCGCAGTGCCACCGCTGAGTACAGCGCCTTCCTTCAGTGCGCGGTCCAGCGTTGCCTCGGGCTGCTTGAGCGCGACGCCGGTGCCGCAGCGATACACGCGCTTGCCGGCGAAGCGCGCCACGTCCACCTCGATGTCGGCGGCGAGCAACACCACATCGGCGTCCTCGATGGCCTGGGGTTCGAGCACATTACGCGCGCCCACCGAGCCGCGCGTCTCGACCTGCAGCTCATAGCCTTTACGTATGGCCGCCTGCTGCAGCGCTTCGGCTGCCATAAAGGTGTGCGCGACGCCGGTTGGGCAGGCGGTGATGGCGACCAGTTTGGGCTTGCCGGTGGCGGGCGTGGGCTCGGCATCATCTGCCGCCTGCAACTCGGTCGCCGTCTCGGCAGCGCTGCGCAGGAAGGCTTCCGGATCGAGCAATGCTTCGGGTGGCGTGGACTGGGCGACGCGCTTGCCGACGAAGCGTTGCAGCGATAACGGACCGGTCTTTACCACGACGACCAGGTCGGCGTTGGCGATCTGTGCGGGAGTCAGTGGCGAGCCGATGGCCTTGGGGTCGTGGACTTCTACGGCGGTCGACCAGCCCAGACGCTGGGCCGCCGCTTCAAGCAGGCGTGACGTCAGCACGCTGGTGACCATTCCGTTGGGGCAGGCCGTGACGATGAGAAGATTCATTCCTTCACCTCTTGTTCGATTTATTGGCTCAGCGGCTGGAGGCGCACTGCGGCCTCGAGGCCGGCCAGTTGTGTCGTGTCGGTGATACCAAAGCCGACCTGCCCGACTGCCTGCGCGGCGATTGCGGTAGCGTGTGTGAGCGTTCGCTCGGCTGGCCAGCCTTCCAGCAGGCCGTGGAGCATGCCGGCGAGCAGTGAGTCTCCCGCACCAACGGTGCTGACAACCTGAACCTTGGGCGGGATGGCATGCAGTGCCAGGTTCGGCGAGAACCAGCTGACGCCGTTTGCGCCCTGCGAAACCACCACGTGTTCGATACCTTCGGCTTGCAGACGTCGCGCTTCGGCGGTCAGCTCCGACGACTTGCTCAGCGCGATGCCACGGGCCTCGCCCAGCTCCTCCTCGTTGGGTTTGATCAGCCAGGGCGAGGCCGACAGGCCTTCACGCAGGGCGTCGCCACTGGTGTCCAGCGCCACCCGCACGCCGAGCGCTTTGAGCGTGTTGAGCAGCTGGACGAACCACTGGCTGGCGATGCCGCGAGGCAAGCTGCCAGCGACCACCACCAGGTCATGGACAGGCGCCAGGCGCTCCAGGCGGGCCAGCAGCTCGGCGCAGTGCGCCTCGCTCACCATCAGCCCCGGTCCGTTGATGTCGGTGACCTGCCCACCCGCTTCGGCCAGTTTGATGTTGCTACGGGTATCACCCGGCACGCGGACAAATTCGTCGGCAAAGCCCCGTGCGGCGAACAGCTGCTCGAAGGCTTGCGGGTTGCCTTCGCCGAGAAAGCCGGTGACGGTCAGTTGATGACCGAGATCAGCCAGCACCTGCGCCACGTTGAGGCCCTTGCCTGCAGCATGCACCTGCAGGCTGTCGCTGCGATTGACCTCGCCCAGGCGCAGCGACGGCAGCTGCACCGTCAGGTCGAGGGCCGGATTAAGCGTGACAGTGAGGACGCGGGCCATCAGCAGTGCTCCCCAACGAAGGCGCGAACTTCATGTGCACCGGGCAACATCAGCGCTTGCTTGGCCAGTTGCTGGCAGGCGGCAAAATCCAGCTCGCGCACCCGCGCCTTCACAAGCGCAATACTGCGCGCCGACACGCTGAGTTCATCCACACCCAGGCCGACCAGCATCGGCACGGCGAGCGCATCAGCGGCCAGCTCGCCGCAGACGCCGACCCACTTGCCATGGGCGTGAGCGGCCTCGACGGTCATGCCGATCAGGCGCAACACGGCCGGGTGCAAGCCGTCGGCCTGCCCCGAAAGCGTCGGGTGCCCACGGTCGATGGCCAGGGTGTACTGAGTGAGGTCATTGGTGCCGATGCTGAAGAAATCGACCTCCTGCGCCAGCACCGGCGCGATCAGCGCAGCGGAGGGGATCTCGATCATGATGCCGACCTGCAGGTCGGCCACTGGCAGCTCCTGACGCAGGCGATCGACCATGGCCTTGGCGCTGCGCCATTCGTCAATGTTGCCGACCATGGGGAACATGATCCGCAGCGGACGGCCCTCGGCCGAGGCGAGCAAGGCGCGTAGCTGGGTTTCGAGAATGTCCGGACGCTGCAGGCTCAGGCGAATGCCGCGCACGCCGAGGAAGGGGTTTTCTTCGGCCGGCATCGGCCAGTACGGCAGCGGTTTGTCGCCGCCGACATCCAGGGTTCGCACCACCAGCGGACGGCCTTCGAGGGCTTCCAGCACGCGGCGGTACTCGGCCTCCTGGGTGGCCTGATCCGGCGCCTGGGCATGGTTCATGAACACCAGTTCAGTACGCAGCAGGCCGATGCCCTCGGCCCCCATCGCCACCGCTTCAGGCGTCTCGCCGGCTGCGCCGATGTTGGCGGCGATTTCCACCGGATGTCCGTCTCGGGTGATGGCCGGCTCCAGGCGTCGCTCATTTGCCAGGCGCTTGCGCTCCTCGCGGGTAGCGCGCTCGCTACGGGCCTGTTCCAGCTGCGCGTCGGTCGGCGCGACCAGCAGCTCGCCGCGCTCGCCGTCGAGCAACAACAAGGTGTTGGGTGCCAGCCCGAGCACACCCGGCCCAGCGCCGACAATCGCGGGAATGCCCAGTGCGCGGGCGATGATCGCGCTGTGGGAGGTGGCGCCGCCGCCAGCGGTAAGGATGCCGGCGACGCGCTGGGCATTGAGCGTGGCGACGTCCGAGGGCGCTACCTCGTCCATCACCAAAATGTAGGGTTCGTCCGGCGCCTGCTCGGCTTCGACACCGGTCAGACAGGCCAGCATGCGGCGACCCACATCCCGCAGGTCCGCGGCGCGCTCGGCCAGCAGCTTGTCGTGCAGGGCTTCCTGCTGCTGCGCTGCGCTGTCGATTTCCTCCATCCAGGCTGCTTCGGCGCTCAAGCCCTTTTGCAAGCGCACCTGGACTTCTTCGCGTAGCGCCGGGTCTTTTAGCATGGCCTGGTGAGTGGTGAAGATGTCGCGGATGCTGGCGACCTGGCTTTCTTCGATCAGCGTGCCGATTTCCGCATGAACCTTGTCCAGCGCGGCGTCCAGTCGTTGCAGTTCAGCTGCCGGCGACTCGCCGCGCTTGGGGTAATCAATCACCTGCGGTTTGCGCACCAGCACCGGACCGATGGCGATGCCCGGCGACGCGGCGATGCCGTTCACCTGCTCACCGGCGCGCAGCGCGGCCTGCTCGATGGCTGACGCTGCAGGCCCCTCGGTGATCTCGAGGGGCTCGCTCGCGCTCCCCGCGACCGGTAGCGGTTCGATCTCTTCGCCCAAGCCTTCCTCGACAGCGCGCACCAGCGCCGGCAGCGCATCGCCGGCAATGCCGGGCTCGGCCATGAATTCCAGAACCTGACCGCGCTGCGCGCCCATCGCCAACAGTTTGCTCAGGCTCTTGACCGACACGCCGGCGTTTTCGCTGCCAGCCTGACGGACGCGAATCTCTCCCTCGAAGGACTGGGCAATTTCGGTGAGCACCTTGGCCGGGCGCGCGTGCAGACCATGGGCGTTGGCCAGCGGCACCTGCGCGCTTGGCCAGTCGGCGGGCACCTCGCCGCCCAGAGCTTCGAGCACCGTGCGGCTGGAAGTCGCCTGACTCAGCTCCTGCCCGCGGCCTTCGATCAGCAGGTTGCACAGCCGCTCGAGCATGGCCTGATGCGCCTCACCCATGCTGGCCAACACGAACAGCCCATTGAGCGGCTGGCCCTGATGCTCGAGATTCGAGACTGGCGTGACGAAAGCGAGGCCAGGACGCTGCACCGACTGCTCGCTGCTGAGCCACCACAGGCCATCCCCCAGCGGCAGCGACTGGCCGAGCGGCAGACTGGCATTGAAGCCAGGCTCCACGCATTGCGCCCGCTTGAGCAGCTTGACGCCCTGCCAGGCCAGCTCATCGAAGTCATCGGCGACGACGCCCAGCCCGACCAGCTCGCCATCGAGCGCCAGTGCCTGCGGCGCACCCTGCAGCAGATCAATGATCGCCTCGGGGCTCTGCGCCTTTTGCAGCGCCTCGCTCAGATCGCCTTCGCCCAGCGCTCGGGTCAACAGCTGCAGCAACCGCAGATGCTCATCCGAACGCGCGGCAATGCCGATGGCGAGGTACACCTGCTGACCGTTTCCCCAATCCACACCTGCGGGAAAGTGCAGCAGCCGTACGCCGGTGGTGAACACCTGATCGCGGGTCTCCGGCGTGCCGTGGGGAATCGCGATGCCCTGACCGAGAAAGGTCGAGCCTTGCGCTTCGCGCGCGCGCAAACCGTCGAGGTAACCGGGCGCCACCAGCCCGTCGGCGACCAGCACCTCGCCCAGCAGAGCCAGCGCCGCGGGCTTATCTGCTGCGGCTTGATGCATGTGGATGTGCTGTGCATTCAACTCAAGCATGGGAGAACTCCTGCGGGGCTCGCGATTGTTGTGGCCGACGGCTGCGTCGGCATTGCCCGAATCCTGGGCTGGCGCTTCAGACCGAAAGACTGCTGAAACGTTTCACCTAAGGCTGGCACATTACGCAATATTGGGTAATTCTAGAAGCCCGATTTCATACCACCCGTCTCAGGACCCTCTGTTTGAAACTGACCGACATCGCCCGCCTTGCTAACGTTTCGGTAACCACGGCCAGCTACGTGCTCAACGGCAAGGCCGCTCAGCGGCGGATCAGCGCGGCCACGGTCGAACGGGTGATGGCTGTGGCTGAGCAGCAGGGTTTTCAGCTCGACCAGCAGGCTGCCGGCCTGCGCCGAGGACAGTCGCGCACGCTGGGCTTCGTTGTTCCGGATCTGGAAAACCCCAGTTATGCACGCCTGGCCAAGCTGCTGGAGCAGCGGGCACGGCAGCGCGGCTACCAGCTGCTGATCGCCGGAACCGATGACGAGCCAGACACCGAGCGTCAGGTCATTCAGCTGCTGCGCTCGCGCCGCTGCGATGCCTTGATCGTCGCCAGCTGCCTGCCAGGGGACGACGCCAGCTATCAAAAACTGCTCGCTGCAGGCCTACCGGTAATCGCCCTCGACCGGGCGTTGGATGCGGAGCATTTCTGTTCGGTGGTCAGTGCCGACTGCGAGGCGGCGGTGCAATTGACCCGCTCGCTGCACCTCCCGCCCACCGCCCACATCGCATTGATCAGTGCACGGCCAGCCCTGCGGATCAGCCAGCAGCGCGAGGAAGGTTTCCATCGCGCCTTGGCTAACCATTCCGGTCAGGTCAGCGTGCTGCGGGCCGAGCAGTTCAGCCGTGCCTGCGGCCGGCAACAGATGCTGACCCTGCTCGACAAAGGGTCACTACCTGACGCCCTGATCACCACCGCCTACGTGTTGCTAGAAGGCGTCTTCGATGCGCTGCGCGAGCGTGATCTGCTGTGGCCGGACAATCTGCAACTGGCCACTTTTGGCGATGCGCAATTGCTGGATTTCCTGCCAATCAAGGTCAACGCGATCTCCCAGCAGCATGAGCAGATCGCCGAACAAGCGTTGAGCCACGCGATTCGCGCCATCGAGCAGAACGACTATCGCCCCGGCGTTATCGCCATCGAACGGGTCCTGAAACAGCGCCGTCACTGACGCCCCTTGCGGGCGCCGACGCGCTGGCGGAAGCTTGTCGCCTTTCAACGAGCCGCCCTAGCCTAGATGAACATCGAACAGATCACCCAACGCCTGCACGCGATCCGCGATCAGAACGAGTGGCAGCGTTATCACAGCCCGAAGAACCTTGCGATGGCCGCCAGTGTGGAAATGGCCGAGCTGGTGGAAATCTTCCAGTGGCAGACCGAAGACGAGTCGCGCCAGCTGCCAAGCGACAAACTCGCGCATGCCGGCCAGGAGGTCGGCGACATCCTCATGTACCTGCTGCTGATGTGCAGCGAGCTGGGCATCGACATGGAGCAGGCCTTGCTGGCCAAGCTCGCCGACAACGAGCGGCGGTTCGCCCGATGAGCGACCGGCATTTCGATGAGCTGGCGACGCGCTTCGCCGAGAAAATCTACGGCGGCGCCAAGGGCGCAATCCGCCTCGCCGTGCTGCAGGCGGATCTCACCGAGGTACTGCCAGAGCGGCCTTTGCGCGTTCTGGACATTGGCGCCGGCCTCGGTCACATGAGCCTGTGGCTGGCGCAGCAGGGCCATCAGGTGACGCTGGCCGAACCCGCCGAACCCATGCTCGAAGGCGCTCGCAAGCAGTTCGCCGAAGCAGGCCAGACCGGTACGTTTATTCAGGCGCCCTGGCAGGATGTAGAAAGCCACGTCGAAGGTCGTTTCGATCTGGTCATCTGCCATGCGGTGCTGGAATGGCTGGCCGAACCGCAAGCGATCCTGCCGGTTCTGCACCGCCTGATCGCCGAAGACGGCTGGCTGTCGCTGGCCTTCTACAACCGCGATGCGCTGATCTATCGCAATTTGCTCAAGGGCCATTTCAAGAAGTTGCGCAGCCAGACCTATGCCGGCGAGCGTCAGAGCCTGACCCCGCAACAGCCGCTCGACCCGCGCGAACTGGCGGCGCAACTCGCACCGCACTGGCAGGTCGAATCAACCAGTGGCGTGCGCGTATTCCATGACTACATGCCCGCCGATTTCCAGGCCCGTACCGAGGCTGCCGACCTGATCGAGATGGAACTGGCCTACCGCCGCCATCCGACCTTCGCCGGCCTTGGGCGTTACCTGCACTGGTTGTGTCGGCCGCTCTGAGCCGACCGGGAGGTCCCGATGTCGATCCGCCCTGCGCTGCCCCTGTTTTACTCGCTGCTTGGATTGAGCCTCGCGGCGTGCCAGGGCAGCAACCCGTACACCATCGACTCTGCGCCGATTCCACCGGCTCCGCCCATCGAACGCATCCAGTCGCCCACCTACCCGGCGGCGCCGCAGGACTTTTCCAGCTACCAGAACTGGAGTTGGCGCAACCCTCCGGCGGGTACGGCTTCGCTGGGTGCCGAGGAGCTGCAGGAAATGATCTCCGGCGCGCTCGATCAACGCGGCTTGCGCCCGGCACCAGCCGGCGCCAAGGGCGATGTGCAGATCAGCGCCAGCGCACAGATGGAGACACGCGTGCGGCAGGTCTACGATGACTATGGCCCCCGAGTAGGCGTCGGTGCCGGGCGCTATGGTGGTTACGGCCCGGGGTACAACACCGGTTACGGCATTGGCGGCAGCACCCCGATGGTGCGCAACTATGAAGAAGAAGTGGTCACGGTGCGCATCGAGATGATCGACAGCGGCTCTGGCCAGACCGTCTGGAGCAATCGTGCCGAGGCCCGCAGTGGCGGAGATCAGGCCGAACGCAAGGACGCCGCGCGAGAAGCCGTGAACCGGGCGCTCGCCGATTATCCGCCGCGCTGAGATTGCATAATTTACGTAAGGAGAACCGAGATGCTCCGTTCACTGCTGATGCTGCCCCTGCTGCTGGTGCTGGCTGCCTGCCAGAGCACCCAGGTGCAGCGCGACTTCGACCCGCAGCGCGACTTTTCCGCCTACCGTACTTGGAGCTGGAAAGAGCCTGCCCTGCAGTACCGCCCCGATGATCCGCGCATCAAGAGCGACCTGACCGAACAGCGCATTCGCAGCGCCGTCAGCGAACAGCTGGATCAGCGCGGACTGCGCCAGGCAGCGTCAGGCGCGCAACCGGATCTGCTGGTGCAGGCCTGGTTTCTCGTCGATGAGCGCAGCCAGCAATACACCACCTCGTCGATCGGCGCCTGGGGCGGCCCCTGGCACGGTTACTGGGGTGGCCCGATGATCGCCGACACCCGCACCATCCACTATCAGGTCGGCACCTTGCAGCTGGATCTGTACGACGCTGACGACGGCAAGCTGGTCTGGCGCGGCAGCGCAGAACAGGTCCTGCGCGACAACCCCGGCAGCCCTCAGGAGCGGGCCGGGATGTTCCGCGAAACCGTCAACAAGGTTCTTTCACAATACCCACCGCGCTAACATTGCCGGCTGGCTCCCCTTTCAACCCGCCGCTCCGGCGGGTTTTTATTTCGCCTCTCGGAGACATTCGCATGCCTGTCACAGCCTGGTGGCTTCTTGTGATGCCATTGATTGCCGGGGCTTTCCTGCCCCTACAAGCCGGCATCAACGGACAGGTCGCCAAGCACTTTGGCAGCGTCATGGGCGCGGCAATGCTCTCCTTTGCGGTGGGCACAGCGGCGCTGCTCTGTGTCGTGTTGTTCCAGCGAGACATGCCGGGCCTCCAGGCGTTACGCGGGCTTAATTGGTATCACTGGTGCGCCGGCCTGCTGGGCATGTTCTTTATTGCCACCGCCGCCTTTGCCGGCCCGCGCATCGGTGCGCTGCTGTTCATGGCACTGGTGCTGGCCGGGCAGCTGGGCATGGCGCTGCTGCTGGACCATTTCGGCTGGGCGGGCTTTCGTCAGTCGTCGATCAGCCTGGGCAAGCTAGGCGGGTTGGTGCTGATTTTCGCAGGCGTCTGGATGATCCGCCGCGGCTGAGCGCGGCGGTCGAACTATTTGCGCTCGAAGGCGTAGAACAGGTTGGGCTCGCTGACCAGATACAGGTCACCACGGTCGTCAAAGGTCATGCCCTCAGCCTGAGGCACGCTGTTATCGAGACCGGCGAAGCCGCTCCACAGTGAGCGGAAGCTGACCAGCTCGCCCTCACTGTCGAGTTCGAGCATCATCTTGGCTTCGTCGCTGAGCAGCACCAGGTGGCCGGTGCGCTCGTCGTAGTGAACCGAGGCGAGATCGCTGGCCATGTCTTTGTCTTCGATCCAGGCTTCGCGGTCGATGACGTTTAGATTCAGCTGCCCGTTGAAGCTGGCCTTGATGCCCTGGATCTCGTAGAGCTTGCGCGGCGAATGTTCCTTCACTACAAACAGTCGATCACCGGCACGGTCGTAGCCCAGTCCCTCGAAGCCCGCGTTATCCGACGCGCCCATCGACAGCGACACAGCCGCGTAATCCTCCCGCACCAGCTCACCAGGACTTGTGGGGACCGGCAGGATCACAATCGACTGGCTGCGCTCCTCGGCCACCGCCAGCAGGTTGTCACCCAGGTAGGTGACCGCTTCGACATCGATGAAGCCCTTGAGCGGATAACGGGCAATGAATTCGCCATTGAGGTCGAGCGCAATCAGCTCTTCGGGGTTGTTCACCACGGCCCAGAGCTGGTTGCGCTGCTCATCGAAGGTCAGCCCGGAAAGGTTGTTGGCGACGGTCGCCACC
The DNA here is from genome assembly GCF_902506445.1 of Pseudomonas sp. 9Ag. Taxonomy (NCBI): domain Bacteria; kingdom Pseudomonadati; phylum Pseudomonadota; class Gammaproteobacteria; order Pseudomonadales; family Pseudomonadaceae; genus Pseudomonas; species Pseudomonas sp. 9Ag. The sequence continues at coordinate 637,025 of NZ_LR733836.1, read as the reverse complement.
GGCTTTGCCTCGACCCGCACCTGATATTCGGGCAACCAGAGGCTGCGCGCCTGGTGGGTCTCTGCGTTCCAGGCCGACTGCAGCGCATAGAACAGCCGCTCATCGAGGTGGAAGGTGGCAGCAACGTGCAACAGACCTGCAGCCAGCATTCCCAACGCCCAGACCTGCGGGCGAACCTGGGGCAACCAACGCGGGCGGGTACTGGTGGCAGTCGGCATCGTCTTTTTCTCGTTGGGCGCTAGCGGGATAGCCTGATCGGGACGGATTGCAATTGCATGACGGTGCGCGCGATGGCGACGATCAGCCTGCTACTGACCCATCGCCGCAGTGGCGGTTCAATCGCAACGCCGGGAACTGCCAGGCCGATTGACAGCCCAATGGCCAGGGAACGGCTGCGCTTGCGGCCGCATATCGTTTGTCAGGAGTGCAGCATGCAGGTGGAAAGCTTTTTCGAATGGTTGGGCCAGGCGCTCGGCACCGTGATTCGTTACATCGTCGATGCACTCAGTGGGTTTTTCGGGCTGTTCGCCGATGCTGGCGCCAACTTTCTCGAGGGTCTGTCGCGCACCCTTGGCATGGACCGTTCACTGATCAGCCTCATTGCACTGGCCATCGGCCTGATGCTGCTGGTCGGCGCCTTTCGCGCCTTTTTCCGCCGCTCGATCATCGCTGGCGTGATCTATCTGTTCCTCGGGCTCTGGCTGCTGAGCTGGCTGATCCACTGAGCGATTCGTAGCGCCCTGCATCATCGACCACTAGGCCGAACACGCTCCAGCCCCATCACTCGGCTGCGCTCCGGCCCCTCGCGACGTATCATGCGCGGCTGCTCTGGAGCCCTTCATGTTTTTGACCGCCTGGCGGCACGCCCCCACCCATAAACGGGTCTGGGCGCTGGCTGCGCCGATGATTCTGTCCAACCTCTCCGTGCCGCTGGTGGCGCTGGTCGACAGTGCTGTCATCGGCCACCTGCCGCATGCGCATCAGCTGGCGTCGGTCGCCGTCGGCGGCAGCCTCTATACCCTGCTGGTATGGGTCATGGGATTTCTGCGCATGGGCACCACCGGCTTCGCCGCCCAGGCCGCCGGGCGCGAGGATGGCGGCGCGCTGCGCCAGGTGTTGCTGCAAGGGTTACTGCTGGCACTGGGCTTCGCCCTGCTGTTGAGCCTGGTCGCACTGCCACTCAAAGGCTACGCATTGCAGCTGATGCAGCCATCGGCGGAGCTGGACAACCTGACCCAGGCCTATTTCCACACCCGCCTGTTCGGCCTGCCCGCCGCGTTGGCGAGCCTGGCACTGATCGGCTGGTTTCTCGGCACCCAGAATGCCCGCGCGCCGCTGGCCATCCTGCTGACGACGAACCTGATCAACGTCGCGCTGGACCTGTGGTTCGTCATCGGGCTGGAGTGGGGCGTGGCCGGTGCCGCACGCGCCTCGGTCATTGCCGAATGGAGCGGTGTACTGGTCGGTCTCGCGCTGACCCGAGGCGCGCTGTTGCGTTATGCCGGGCGCCTGGACCGCCACGCGCTGCGCCTGTGGGCCAGTTGGCGCCCGCTGATGTCAGTCAATCGGGACATTTTCCTGCGCTCGCTGGCGCTGCAGCTGGTGTTCTTCCTCGTCACCGTACAGGGGACGCGGCTGGGCGATGCGACGGTGGCGGCCAATGCCTTGCTGCTGAACGGTTTGATGCTCACGGCGCACGCCCTCGACGGCTTGGCCCATGCAGTCGAAGCGCTCAGTGGCCATGCCATCGGCGCACAGAGCCGCACCGAGCTGCGTCGGATCCTGACCGTTGCCGGCGGCTGGTCGCTGCTGGCAAGTCTGGCCTTCGGGCTGTTCTTCCTGCTGGGCGGCGAGCTGTTCATCAGCCTGCAGACCGACATCCCCTCAGTACGCGAGACCGCCACGACTTACCTCCCCTATCTCGCCGCGCTGCCCCTGGTCGCGGTCTGGAGCTATCTGCTCGACGGCTTGTTCATTGGCGCCACCCGCGCGCGGGAAATGCGAAACGCCATGCTGCTAGCCGTCCTGATTTCGTTACCATTGGGCTGGTTGCTGCGTGGCATGGGCAATCACGGATTGTGGTTGGCCTTCCTCGCCTTCATGCTCCTGCGGGGCCTGTGTCTGGGGAGCATCGCCAGACGCCTGCAACGCCAGGGGCAATGGTTCGCTTCGATCCATACGGCGCCAGCTGTCAACGCCACAGCGCAACAACCCTAACCAAAGGACCTTTAGAAAATGGCCTATGCCGTCGCCGCCTACCTGCACTTCGTGGCGATCTTCCTACTGTTCTCCCTGCTGGTGCTCGAACACCAGCTGTTCCGCCTGCCGCTGAATTTCAAACGCGCCCGCAGCCTGTTTCGCGTTGATCTGGCCTTTGGTATCGCAGCCGGCCTGGTGCTGCTGACCGGCGCCGCACGAGCAATGCGCTATGGCAAGGGGTTGGACTACTACCTCAACAACAGCTTCTTTCACGCCAAGGTCGGCTTGTTCGTCGCCGTCGCGCTGCTATCGATCTACCCCACCGTGACCTTCCTCAAGTGGCGTCCGGCACTGAAGGCCGGGCAGGTCCCGTCGATCACGCCTTCGGCTGCGCGCTGGGTGAAAACGGTAATCCGCATCGAGCTGCTTGCTCTGTTGCTGATTCCTCTGCTGGCGACGTTTATGGCGCGCGGGCTTGGCGTGATTCCGCAGTAGGCCCGCAACCTTCCGGCCGCTTGGTCAACTCCTGCCTTCGAGGCTGATCTGAGCGTCCGCGTTGGAACAGCGGCGAAATTCTTCGAAAACGATTCCAGACATCGACTGTCGACTCAAGACCGCGGCGCAGCAGTTCATAAGCCCGCATCACCCGACGGAGCCGAGCCGATGACCGAACGCCTGAGCATAACGCCCCTCCCTTTCAATCCCGATTTCGAGCAAGTGCCGGACGATGAGTCCGAGACCATTTCCGGTCTGATCCAGGCGATGCGCGAGATCGCCGAGACGACCTTTGCTGACGGCGGCCATGCCATTCGCAGCGTACATGCCAAGAGCCACGGCCTGTTGCAGGGCGAAATCGAGGTTCTGCCCGACCTGCCGCCGGAACTGGCCCAGGGTGCTTTCGCCAAAGCAGGAAAAATGCCGGTGGTGATGCGCTACTCGACCAACCCAGGCGACATTCTTGATGACAAGGTTTCGACCCCGCGCGGGCTGGCGATCAAGCTCATCGGCGTCGAGGGCGAACGCCTGCCCAACAGCGATGCCGAGGTCACCCAGGATTTCGTCATGGTCAACGCGCCGGCCTTCATGGTGCCGACGCCCAAGGATTTCCTAAAGTCGGTGAAGCTGATCGCCAAGACCACCGACCGCGCGCCCCGCGCCAAGCAAGCGCTGTCTGCTGCCCTGCGCGGTGCCGAGAGCTTGGTGGAAAAAGCCGGAGGGGAAAGCGCAACGCTCAAAGGCATGGGCGGTCATCCCACCACCAACCTGCTTGGGGAGACTTACTACAGCGTGGTTCCAGTGCTCTACGGCCGCTATTTCGCCAAGCTTTCGCTGGCCCCGGTGTCCCCGGAGCTGAAAGCCTTGACCGACCAGAACGTCGACCTGAAGGACAAGCCGAACGGGTTGCGCGAGGCGATCAACGACCATTTCGCTCAGCACGGCGGGACCTGGGAGCTGCGCGTTCAGCTCGCCACCGACATCGAGAAAATGCCCATCGAGGATGCCAGCGTGGTCTGGCCAGAAGATGCCAGCCCTTACGTCACGGTGGCGCGGATCGAGGTGCAGCCGCAATCGGCCTGGAGCGAAGCCCGCGCAGCGGTGGTGGATGACCAGATGTCCTTCAGCCCCTGGCATGGACTGGCGGCCCATCGACCGCTCGGCGGCATCATGCGTTCGCGCAAGCCAGCCTATGAGATGTCATCCGAGTTCCGTGCTCGTCACAACGGCTGCCCGATGCATGAGCCGAAAACACTGGACCGGCTACCGAGCTGAACCACCGAGCTGTAATGCGACGCCCCGGCAGGCTTGCCGGGGCGTTTTCACATCAGCGCCAGATATTGTTGTTGATCTTGGCTTTCAACTCCGGGTAATCCGCGGCCTTGAACGTCGGCACCTCGCCCGCCTTGATCTGCGCCATATAGTCCTTGGTCAACTTCACCACCGTGCCGGAAAGCAGCGTGATTGCGATCAGGTTGATCGTCGCCATCAGCCCCATCGACGCATCCGCCGCGTTGAACACGGTCGTGACTGCCTCGTAAGCGCCCCAGATCACCATTCCCAATGCCGCCAGGCGCAGCAGGGTCAGCCCGAGTTTGTTACCGGCACCCAGGAAGATCAGCGCGTTCTCCGCATAGGCGTAGTTGGCGACAATCGAGGTAAAGGCGAAAAACAGAATAGCGATGGCGATGAAGTAGGTCCCAGCCACGCCGATGTGGCTTTCCATTGCCTGCTGGGTGAGCTGCGTGCCGGTCACACCCGAACCGGGCTCCAGAACGCCCGACAGAAGAATCATCACCGCGGTCGCGGTGCAGATGACGATGGTGTCGATGAACACGCCCATCGCCTGCACCAGCCCCTGGGAAGACGGATGATGCGGCGCTGGGGTCGCGGTCGCCGCCACGTTGGGCGCCGAGCCCATGCCTGCCTCGTTGGAGAACAAGCCGCGCTTGATGCCATTGAGCATCGCCGCGGTCACCGAGCCGGCGACACCACCGGCGGCCTCTTCAAGGCCAAAGGCGCTGCGGACGATGGTCATCAGCACGCCTGGCACCTCGGTGATGTTCATCAGCAACACGACCAGTGCCATCAGCACATACAGGCCCGCCATCAGCGGCACCACGAGTTCGGCGAAGCGCGCGATGGAGCGTAGCCCGCCGAAGATCACCAGCCCGGCGAGAATGGCGATGGCAATGCCAACCCAGAGTTTCGGGACACCAAACGCGCCCTCCATGGCGTCGGCGATGGAATTGGCCTGCACCGCGTTGAACACCAGCCCGAACGAGATGATCAGCGCCACGGAAAACACGCCGCCAGCCCACGGCGCCTTCAAGCCCTTGGCAATGTAGAACGCCGGGCCGCCCCGGTACTGACCCTCCCCGTCGCGCACCTTGTACAGCTGCGCGAGTGAGCTTTCCGCATAGGCCGTGGCCATGCCCACCAGCGCGACAACCCACATCCAGAAGATCGCGCCGGCACCGCCCAGGTAAAGCGCAACGGCTACCCCGGCCAGGTTGCCGGTGCCGACCCGCGACGCAAGGCTGGTACACAATGCCTGGAACGGTGAGATACCTGACGAATCGCTTTGTCGCGCGCCTCTGATTGCCCGAACCATCTCACCGAAATGCAGAAACTGCAGGAAGCCCAGGCGGATGGTGAAGAACACACCCACCGCAAGCAGCCCGTAGATAAGAACGTAGCCCCAGAAGATGGTGTTGAGAAAGTCGACGATGAAAGTCATGAAGGCGCCTTTTCGTGAGAAACGTAAGGGGTACGGCTTACTCTAGTCGCTACGCTGGGCAGCACCAGCCAGAGCGCGTAGAGCAGCCTGGACGCAAGGTCGGAACCGACTCTGCCGCGAGGGTTCAATCGGAACGGCAAAGCCTGTCACCGCTACAGCTGCAGTGCCGCCCTGGCCCCCAGCTGCGACTGGCGTTATGGTCGGCACATTTCCATCCAAGGACGAATCATGGCCGCCAAACCCAGCAACGCCCGTCAGCAGATCCATCTTGCGGTGCTTATCGACGCCGATAACGCCCCCGCCGCGATTGTCGAAGGCCTGTTCGAGGAAATCGCCAAATACGGCGTCGCCAGCGTCAAGCGCATCTACGGCGACTGGACCAAGCCCAACCTGGGGAGCTGGAAAAAGGTCCTGCTCGACTATTCGATCCAGCCGATTCAGCAATTCGCCTACACCTCCGGCAAGAACGCCACCGACAGCTCGCTGATCATCGATGCGATGGACTTGCTGTACACACGACGCTTCGACGGCTTCTGCCTGGTCTCGAGCGACAGCGACTTCACCCGTCTGGCCGCTCGAATCCGCGAAGAAGGCCTGACCGTCTACGGCTTTGGCGAACAGAAGACTCCATCGCCCTTCGTTTCAGCCTGTGACAAGTTCATCTACACCGAAATCCTTCGCGCCGACGCACCCAAGACCTCACAGGAACCGCCCGCCAATGGCGACAAAACGCCTGCTCCTGTGTCTGCAGAGAAGAGCGACGACGACGCCAAGAGCAGCGAAAAGAGCAGCCAGGTCAAAGCGCAGAAAGCTCCGGTGGAGTTCATCGCCAAGGTGCTGAGCGACATTGCCGATGATGAAGATGACTGGGTGCAGCTCGGCGAACTCGGCTCCAACATCAGCAAGCTCCGCCCCGCCTTCGACCCGCGCCTGTATGGCTTCAAGAAACTCAGTGACCTGATCAAATCGCACCCCAAGCGCTTCGAACTGGAGGCAAGAGGCACCACCTCGACCGGCGGCAAGGCGCTTTATGCCCGTAATCTCAAGTCGAACAGGTAGCCCTGACTGAACGAGACCAGGCATCGCGCAACCAAATCGGCGTGCAGCACCGAACCCTCACCCCTCGAACCCTTCTAAGCAGTCATCGACTCGAGGAGGTTTCCATGACCAAGGCACTGCTCACCACCCTAGGTTTAGCCCTTTGCGCACCTGTTGCGTTTGCCCAGACACCCAAGCCCGACGTGATTACTCACCTGAACGACCTGGATATAGAGGTCAGCGCCATGGGCGTGCCGACCTCTACCACCGAGGCTGGCGGTGAGCTGGTGGGGATTCGGGCGGTAAAGGTGATGAACAACACGGGTGATACCGTGACCTGCGAATTTCACGTGCCGGACGATGCGCGGGCGGACACTTCCGCCCCGCCCGTTTTCAGCGTGAGCCCCAATACTCAGCGGGTAGAGCGAGTGCCAGGCGAATACTCCCCGGACCGGCCCTTTGCGGAACTGACCTGCCGCGGCGCCGCGCAAAGCATCGGCACGCCAACGGTCGAACCGACCAGCGAGCCGGAAGCCGAGCCCGCTGCCGGCACCCCGCTCGAAACCGAGGCTTCACCAACGCCCGCCAGCGAAACGCCAGCCGACTCAACGCGGACTCGCGAAGGCGCGAGCCGCGATCGTTGATCCGGATCGGTCGGATAATGCGCTCGTAAACTACGGGCGCATCGGCTGCGGCACAGTGCCCGTGAGTTTCCGCTTCAGGCGGACGGCAACCAGAGACTACGGCGTTGCTAGCGCCGCTCTTCGCGGATGAAGGGAATGCCCAGCGCGCCCGGCTGATTGCCGCTGATGTGCTTGCCGCTGGCCACCCAGATCATCACCGCCAGGGTGACGGCGTAGGGTGTCATCAGCACGAAGTACTGCGGCAGGCGCACGCCAGCGGCAGCCAGTTGCGGGATCAGCGCCTCGATGCAGCCGAACAGCAACGCACCGGCCAGCGCCTTCCACGGCGACCAGCGCGCAAAAATCACCAGCGCCACGGCAATCCAGCCACGGCCACCGGTCATGTCGGCAATCCACAGTTTGGTACTGAGCACCGAGATATAGCCCCCCGCGAGGCCGATCAGCGCGGAGCCGGCGAGAATCGCCGCCAACCGGTAGCCCATTACGGAAATGCCCGCCGCATCCGCCGCCTGCGGATTCTCCCCGACCGCGCGCATCCGCAGCCCTGTCGTACTGCGTGTGAGAAAGGCGACCACCGCGAGCACGATCAAGGGCGTCATGAACACCAGCGGGTTCTGCACGAAGACTTTGCCCAGGAGCGGTAACTCCGACAGCGGCCACAGCTCGACCGCGCCCAATCCCTTCACCGGCTTGTTGGTCCAGTCCAGCAGCGTGCCGAGCAGCCCGGTCAGCCCCTGGCAGAAGAACACCAGCGCCAACCCTGCGATCACCTGGTTGATCCGTAGCACCAGCACCATCAGTGCGAACAGCAACGACACCACCGCTGCTGCAACCATGGCCAGGAAAAGGGAGATGCCCGGCGTGCCGTAGTTCAGCTGAGCGCCGATACCGGCCAACGCGCCGACCAGCATCAGCCCTTCGGCCCCCAGCGACAGCACCCCGGCACGCTCGGTGAGAATCAGCCCCAGCGCCGCGAGGGCGAAAGGCACGGCGAAGTCCGGCGTATTGCCGAGCCAGTTGGCGATCATCTCCATCAGCTTTCGCCTCCCTGAACGCGGCGGATACGGTGGCGGATAAAGAAATCCGAGGAGGCGACGCAGATCACCAGGATCGCCTGGATCAGCTGCACCATGGAAAAGGGGATCTGGTAGAACACCTGCAGGCTGCGCCCGGCAACGAACAGCATCGCCATCAGCAATGCCACCACCAGCGCGGCCAGCGGATTGTTGCGCGCGAGAAAGGCAATCAGGATGCCGGAGAAGCCGTAGCCCTGATAGAACGACTGGGTCAGCCGTCCCTCCTGCCCCGCCGTGACCAGAAACCCGGCGATACCCGCCATGGCGCCAGAGATCAGCACCGTGCCGATGATCATCTTCTGCACCGGCACCCCGACTGCCCCCGCCACCCGCGGGTTGGCATCGACAAAGCGCAGGTACAACCCCGCGCGGGAAATGCCGAGAAACCACAGCGCCAGCAACGCGACGACCACCGCCAGCGGCACCGCCGCGCTGATGCCCTCGAACAGTTCGGGCAGGCGCTCGAACGGCTGAAACTGCGGCGAATAGGGAAACGAACTCTTCGGGTCCTTCCAGCTGCCGTAGAGCAGGTGCAGCAGGAAATTGATCGCCAGGTAATTGAGCATCAGCGTCGAGATGATCTCGTTGACCTTCAGCCGCAGCTTGAGCAGCACCGGCGCCAGCGCCCAGAGCAGGCCGCAGAAGATCGCCGCCGCCAGCATCAGCGGCAGGCGCAGCGCCGCAGGGCCGACCTCGAACAGCGAAATCGCCGTGGCACCGATGGCGCCCCAGATCATCTGGCCTTCCAGGCCCAGGTTCCAGAATTTGGCGCGAAAGGCCATGCACCCGGCCAAGCCGACGAGAATCATCGGCGCGGCCTGGAACAAAACGGCCTTCAGGCTCTGCGCGTCGAACACTGTGAGGATGACGAATTCGTTGAGCAGTTCGCCGGCCGGCACCCCGGCGGCGACCAGAATCGCGGCGGAAATGCCCAGGCCGAGCAATAGCGCGAGACCGATAATCAGCGCCTGCCAATGCCAGGCCAGCTGCTGACGGATCTCCAATGCGTAACGACGCGACAGCAGCGGCTGTTTCGACCGCTTCGCCACTGACGCAGCCTGATCCAGCATCACGGGGCGTACCTGCTCATTCATGACCGAACCTCTTCTGGCTGACCCGCTGCATCACTGAGCTTTCGGTGAACAGGCTCTTCATGATTGACCATGGCCCTGCCGATGGCCTGTCGGTCAGCCGGGCGCTCGAATTCGGCCACCATGCGCCCGCCACTCATCACGCCGATGCGGTCGGCCAGGGCCAGCACTTCGTCGAGGTCTTCACTGATCACCAGCACAGCCGCGCCGGCGTCGCGAGCGGCACGCAGCCGGCCGTGCACCGCGGCGGTGGCGCGCACGTCCAACCCGCGGCTGGGGCTGTGCACCAGCACCAGTTGCGGGTCGCGGGAAAATTCGCGGGCAATCACCAGCTTCTGCGCGTTGCCTCCGGAGAGCAGCGCAGCTTTCTGTTTCAGCGAGCGCACGCCCTGCACATCAAACCCGGCCACCGCCTCGGCGGCCTCGGCCTCCAGCCGCTTGCGCCGCAGGTTGAAGAACGAGCCATAGCGCCCGCTGTGAACCTGCCCGACGCCGAAGTTCTCGGCCACCGACAGCTCGCCGGCCAGTGCCGTGCCGTAGCGGTCAGCGGGGATCGCAGCGATGCGCAGCTGGCGCCGCTGTTCCGGGCTGGCCCGTCGCAAGTCGCCGAAGCCCGCCAAGTCCAGCGTGCCCTGGCAGGGCTCCGGCAACCCCATCAGCACGTTGGCCAGTTCGCTCTGGCCGTTGCCGCCGACACCGGCGACGCCATAGATCTCGCCGGCACGCAGGCTCAGCGTCACGCCATTTAGCGCGCCATGTCCGCCAGCCCCGGTCGAACGCAAATCGCGCACCTGCAGCCGCACCTCGCCCGGCGTCGCCGGCTGATACTCGCTGGCCGGCGCGGAATCACCCACGGTCAGGCGCACCAGTTCGGGCACCGAGACCGTCTGCGGATCAAGGGTTTGAATCGTCCGTCCGCCGCGCATCACGGTGACGCGGTCGGCAAAGCGTTTCACATCGGTCATCTTGTGGGTGACCAGGATCACCGCCGCGCCCTGACGAGCAAAGGCCCGCACCGTTTCCAGCAGGCGCTCGGCTTCCCCATCGGTCAGCACCGCTGTCGGCTCGTCGAGAATCAATATCCGCGCCCCCGCCAGCAAGACCTTGAGAATTTCCACCCGCTGTTGCTCGGCCACGGACAGTGACTCGGTGACCTGCTGCGGGTCGATGGTGAAACCCAGCTCTGCTGCCTTGTCGCTGATCCGCTGCTCCAATGCGGCCAAGCGCTGCCGATGGCTGCCCGAGAAGGCGTGGTTACCCGGCCCTTCGGGCAGGGCCAGCTGAATGTTCTCGGCCACGGTAAAAGGCTTCACCAGCTTGAAATGCTGATGAACCATGCCGATGTGGTAGCGGCTCGCATCGCGCGGGCCGCTGAGCCGCACCGCGTTGTCATTGATCAACAGCGATCCGCTTTCCGGTGCGTACAAGCCAGCGGCGATGTTCATCAGCGAGGATTTGCCTGCGCCGTTCTCGCCAAGCAGCGCGTGCACTTCGCCCCACTTGACGGTGAGGTCTGCCTGGGACAGGGCCATGAAGCCGTCGAACGACTTGCTCACCCCGGTCAGCTGGATCGCGTTGAGGTTGCTCATTGCTGGGTGATCACTCCCTTGACGAACCAGTCCATCTGCCACAGCGCAGGGTCGGCCATGACCTCGCCGGCGGCGATGCGCTCGGTGCCGTCACGGTCGACCATGGGCCCGGCATAGATCTTCTTCTCGCCTTTGAGCAGCTCTTCGCGGGCGGCCATGATCTTCGCCTTGTCTGCTTCGGAAACCGCCGGGCCGCAGCAGGCAGCGTCGGTGCCGCCTTCGGCCATGGACAGCAGCGCGCCGTTTTCCGGTGGCGTCCAGTTACCGGCGCTGAGCTTCTTCAGCTCCGGGGCGAGGAACTTGTCCCACACCCAGACCGAGGAGCAGACGGTTGCGTCCGGGGCGAACTCGCGCATGTCTCGGTGGTGGCCGGTGCCGTGCACGCCGCGCTCCTGGGCGACGATCTGCGGCGTCGGGCTATCGACGTGTTGGCCGAGCACATCAGCGCCGGCGTCGATCAACGCCATGGCGGCGGCGCGTTCCTTGACCGGATCGTTCCACGCGCCGGTATAGACCACGGTGACAGTGGCCTCCGGGTTGATCTGCTGGGCGCCGAGGGCAAACGCATTGACCGTCCAGTTCACCTGACCGAAGGGGTTGGCCGCAACAAAGCCGAGCTTGCCGGTCTTCGACGCCGCGCCCGCGGCCATGCCGCAGAGGTACTGGCTTTCGTAGGTACGGCCGTAGAAGGATTCGAGATTGCCGCTGTTGGTGGTGCCCGAGCCGTTGAGGAACGCCACGTCAGGGTATTTTTCGGCCAGTTCTTTGAAGGTGTCCGAGTAGCCGAAGGCGGTGCCGATGATCACGTTGGCGCCGCGCTGGATGAGGCGGTCCACCGCCGGGCGGATCGAAGAGGCGTTCTCCGGCACGCTCTCGACGTACTGAATCTTGGTATCCAGCTCGGTTTCGAGCTTCTGCCGCGCTTCATCGAAGGCCTGGGTCCAGCCGCCGTCGTTGCGCGGGCTGATGTAGAGCATGGCGATCTTCGCCGGCTTATCGAGGGTCAGCCCCTGCCCTTCCTGCGCCGAGGCGGCGCCAACAGTCGCCGCCAGGCCGAGAGCCACCGCCGCACACAAGGTCCGTTTCATGAACTTATTCAACATTTTTGATTTCCTGATGGTGGGATCGTCAAAGCATGTGGTTGATGCGAAACACGTTTTTCTCGGGGTCCAGCAGCACCGCTTGGTACCAGTGGTAGTAGGTTTCGTAGGGCGCCTTGATCAGCGTCGCGCCCATGGCGGCGGCAATGGGCACCAAGCGGTCGACCTCTTCTTTCGAATCGACGTCGATATTCAGCAGGAACTTGCAGCCGCGGGTGTCGGCGAATTCGTCCAGATGCAGCAGTTCATAGGCTTCCGGCGCGTTGAAGCCGATGCAGCTCTTGCCGGTACCCAGCCCGCGAAAGATCGGTGAGGCGATCTCGGGAATGTTCCGGAAGCCGAACAGCTCGCGGTAGAAGCCGCTCAGGGCTTCGATGTCGCGGGCGAAAACGTTGACGTAGGACAGCGTGCTCATGCGACCTCCAGGCCTTTGCCGAAGGTGGTCTGCTTGACGAACTTGGAGAGCAGGTTGTCGCCGGAGGTGACCGGCGCGTGGCGCGGCGGATTGGCGGCGCTGCAGCAACTCGGCAGGCACTCGATCAGCGCGTCGTAGTTGGGCTGATGGAAAAACACCAGCGACTGGCGACCGTTGTCGGCGGCGCTGTCGGCCGGCGGGTTGACCACCCTATGCAGCGTGGAAATCCACTGGTCGTTGGTCCACTGCATCATCAGGTCGCCGATGTTCACCGCGAATCCGTTCTCCACATAAGGCACGTCCACCCAGTCGCCCTGGCGGTTGCGCGCCTGCAGACCGCCCAACGCGTTGTCCGGCTTGACGATGGTCAAGCTGCCGTAATCGGTATGGGCACCGGCGCGTAGCTGACCTGGCTCGACTTCACCCTTTAGGTCCGGATAGCTCAGGCTGCGGAACATGCTGATGTGCTTGTCGATCTTGTCGTCGAAGAAGGTTTCCGGCAGGTCCAGCGCCAGGGCGAAGATGCGCATCAGCGACTGCGCCAATTCGCTCATCGCGGCGAAATAGTCGCGATAGGCCCGCTCGAAGCCTTCAATGTCGGCCGGCCAGACATTCGGCGCGAAATGCGGGCCGGCAGCGGCGCAGCGGTAGTAGTCCTTCGCCGGCACATCGCTGGGGCCGATGGAAAAGGATTCCTTGAGATCGCCCGGCGCCGCCTCCTCCAGTGAGTACGACAGGCTCTCCTCGGCGACGGCACTGTAGCCACGCACCATGTCAGGGCTGGGCCGGTCGACCTTGCGCTTTTCCGGGAGTGGCAAAGCGAAGAATTGCCGCGTCAACCGCGACACGCGCTCGATCAGTTCCGTGGGGATCTGATGGTTGGTGATGACCAGAAAGCCGATGTCGCGGCAGGCCTGGTCGACGGCCTTGGCTACCTGGGCCTTGCCCTCCGGTGTGCCGGAAAAGTACGGCGCCAGGTCGATGATGGGAACGTATTGCAGAGTCATGGATGACGCACTCCTCTGTCGCAAGGCTGAACCTGAGCGCGTCGCCAGTGGCGCAGGCGCTTCTCTGTTTGCACGCCGCAGTCCGCTTGCACGCTAGGACGACAGGCGAGGACAGAGCAGAAAGCGTGCCACCGATTCAATTGGATTAGAGATCAATGACTTAACTGCCCAGCGATGCAAAAGCGGATCAAATGGTCCGCTTCGGAGCACTTGGTTTGTGCGTCAAGCACGAAAAGCGGGCGCTCACCACAAGCAGCTTGCGGCGTCACAACGCATCCGGCTGTCGAGCCAACAGCCATGAGTTATTGATAATAGTTATCAACAGCTATAGCATCTGCACCCCTCCGCTCGAAGCCCCCAAAGGAAATGCCTCAATGCGTCGACTTCTCGTGCCTGTACTGTCGCTACAGGCGCTCGCCGCCACCGCTTACGCTGCCGAAAAACCGGAATCAAACAACGAGCCCATCGCGCTTGAGCAGATGGAAGTCACCGCCACTGGGGCCGAGCGCGGCGACGGGCCGGTAGACGGTTATCGAGCGACCCGCTCGGTCAGCGCGACCCGCACCGACACGCCGATACACGAAATCCCACAGTCGATCAGCGTGGTCCCGGCACAGGTCGTGGAAGACATTGCCGCAACGCGCCTTGAAGACGCGCTGGACTATGCCGGTGGCGTCGAGCGCGGCAACAACTTCGGCGGCCAGGGCCTGACTGAGTTCCTGGTGCGCGGCTTCAGCTCCCAGGAGTTCTACCGCAATGGCTTCGCCATCAACCGCGGCTACCCCAACATGCCGGACGCCGCCACGATCGAACGCATCGAAGTGCTGCGCGGCCCGGCCTCCATGCTGTATGGCCGTGGCGACCCGGGCGGCACCTTCAACATCGTCAGCAAGCAACCGCAAGCCGAACGTCGTACCGTACTGGGTACCCAGTTCAACACCGAAGGGCTGCGTCGCGGCACGCTAGACACCACCGGCGCGCTGGACGAGCAGGCCGAGTTCACCTATCGCCTGAATCTTGTGGCCGAAGGTGCTGACAGCTTCCGCGATCACGTCGAAAGCGAACGCTACAACATCGCGCCGGTGCTTCGCTGGGACCTCAGCGACGCCACCGCAATCATCTTCGAAGGCGATTACCTCCATAACCGCCACCCGCTCGACCGCGGCCTCCCGCGCTACCCCAACCAGCAAGGCGAACTGCCGCGCGATCGTTTCCTCGGCGAGGAAAGCGCCGGCAAGTTCACGAACGAAAACGCCACGACCCAGCTGCGCATCGAGCATCTGCTGGATGATCAATGGACCCTGCGCGGTGGCGTGCAATACCTAGACGGCAGCCTCGAAGGCGGCGCAGTCGAAAACAACGGCTTGGCCGCTGATGGCCGCACTGTAGGCCGCAACTACAGCGAGCGCTGGCTGGAGTGGAACGACTTCGCCGTTCAGGCCAACCTCGAAGGCCGCTTCAGCGCACTGGGCTTCATGCATACGCTGCTGACCGGTATCGAGTACGACGACTTTAACTACAGCTCACGGATCGACCGTTCCGCGGGTGGCGTGAGCGCCTTCCCCATCGACATGTACGAGCCGGTCTATGGCCAGCCACTTCCAGCGATTGAAGGCCCAAAATATTGGGACGACGAAGACCTGAAGTCCTATGCCTTCTATATGCAGGACCAAGTCGAAGTGACCGACCGCTTCACCCTGCAGCTGGGTGCTCGCCTGGAACGCTTCGAGCAGAACTACGTGAACAAACTTTCGGCTGCTAACAGCTGGGACCAATCGCATAACGCCGTGTCGCCGCGCATTGGCGCAATCTACGACCTGACCGAAGCATTGGCCGTTTACGCCAACGCCTCTCGCTCGTTCAAGCCCAACCGTGGCGCCGACCGCAACAGCCAGGCATTCGACCCGGAAGAAGGCATCGCCTACGAAACCGGCGTGAAGTACGAACTGCCGGAACACAACCTGAGCGTGACCGCCGCACTGTTCCACATCACCAAGGAAAACGTGCTGACGGCTGACCCGGCAAACGTTGGCTCCCAGGCCTTCCAAGTTGCTGCCGGTGAAGTCCGCAGCCGCGGTTTCGACCTCAGTGTCGCGGGTAACATCACACCGCAATGGCGTGTCATCGGTGGTTATGCCTACGTTGATGCTGAAATCACTGAAAGCAACAGTGCCGCCGTACCGGTGGGAACCCGCCTCGCCAACGTACCGGAGCACAGCTTCAACCTGCTCGACACCTACGAGTTCGACAACGGCGCTCTAAATGGGCTGGGCCTCGGCGTTGGCGTGAAGTACGTCAGCTCGCGCAAGGGCACCACAACCAGCACGGCGTATGACATGGACGCCTACACCGTTGTCGACCTGCTGGCCTACTACCCGCTGACTGACCGCGTTCGCCTCAACCTCAACCTCGATAACGTATTCGACGAAGAGTATTACGAGCGTGCCTGGAACGTCTGGGCCTATCCAGGCGCCCCGCGTACGTTGCAGGCTGGCATTTCCATCGAACTGTAACCGCCCGCCGTTTCTCGGAAAGCGGACTGTCGCTTTCCGAGACGGTGGTGTTAGCTACGTTCTCTCCGCAGCATGAAGCGCCCAGTTTCACAGCGTGAGGCTAACGACGCGCTATATCGGTTCTCTGCGGCGACCATGGAGCCATCGCCGAAAACGCCAGCACCGCATCCAGCCTTTTTCTATAGGCGATCCAGCGGGCTCAACACGGCAAGACCACCTCGATTTAGCACGTGGGTATAGATCATGGTTGTCTTGACGTCAGCGTGCCCGAGCAGCTCTTGTACGGTGCGTATGTCCTGGCCGCTTTCCAATAGATGCGTCGCGAAGCTGTGGCGGAGCGTATGCGGCGTTGCCAACTTCGCAATCCCCGATGCCGTTACCGCACGCTTAAAGGCGCGCTGCACCCGCTTCTCATCCATATGGTGACGGCGTACGGCCCCGCTGCGTGGGTCCACTGACAGTCCCGTCGCTGGAAATACATACTGCCAAGCCCACTCCCAAGGAGCCTTGGGGTATTTACGAGACAAAGCGTCCGGGAGATAGACATCCCCGTTGCCTTCGGCCAACGCCTGTTGATGCATCACCCGCACCCTCGCGAAGTGGAGTCTAAGAGGCTCGATCACACTGACCGGCAGCACCGTGACGCGATCTTTTTGCCCCTTACCGTCACGGATGATGAGTTCGTTACGTGCAAAGTCCACGTCTTTCACCCTCAGCCGCAAGGCCTCCATCAAGCGAAGCCCGGCCCCATATAAGAGTCGAGCGACAAGGCCGACCTCCCCCTCAAGCCGACTGAGTATCTGCTGCACTTCTTGAATAGACAGTACAACGGGCAGACGCGCAGGTTTCTTGGCGCGCACTACTTCGCCCAGCCAGGGTAAATCCTGCTTGAGCACCTGCTTATAAAGAAACAACAGCGCGGCAAGCGCTTGGTTCTGCGTAGAAGCAGAAACGTCGCGGCGAACCGCGAGGTCAGAAAGAAAGACTTCTACTTCCGCAGCCCCCATCTCAATAGGGTGCCGATAATTGTGAAACCGTACGTAGCGCTTGATCCACTCGCAATAGACACGTTCAGTTCTAATCGAGTAGTGTTTCAGCCTGATCTGATCGCGTACCTGATCGAGCAATCGGGGCTTTCCGTCCATGGTGCATAACTCCCTTATACAGTCATCGTCCTTTCGAACCGCTGAGCCTAGACAAGGAGCGCAGTCATGGCAAGGAATGTTATACACCAGTCCCGTCGGGCGTCTTATACACCAATTGGTGTCTAATTATAGTTAGCTACTAGGAAATTACCTTGCCCAAAAAGAAGAGTGTCAAGAAATCTGCCCGGGAATTTATAGAGCACGCCAACGAACTACAACAGTTCGTAGCCGGGCCGGCGCAAGGTCTTTCAGATCAACAAAATTCTTGGTGCCACGACTATGCTGTTATTCGACTTTATCGCGAATTCGAGCAGATGATGCTAGCAGCAATAGTTGGTGCAATAAACAACAGCACAGCAACGATATCTTCAACAACAGGTGTCGAGTTCCCAAAACATCTTACTGACGAGGTGTGTGAGTATCTTGTACTTGGCGGTAGTTATTTCGACTTCAAGGGTCGGGACGGACTTATAAAAACTCTCAAAAAATTTGTTCCAGACAACCATTACTTGATCACAATAATCAAGAAAGAAAAATACAAACAAATTTTAGAGCAGTTATCTGCGTCAGAAATTATGCCGCCCATGAAAGCGCCAAGTCTAAACGGGCCGTTCTAAATGCCATCGGCCAAGAAAGAGTCGGCTCCGCAGGCTCGTGGTTAAAAGTAAAAGGTCGTTACGGCGCCATCTCGGACAAACTTAAAGAGCTTGCAAGTGAGGTTGAAATCGCTGCCCCGTATTAGCGCAGCTGCTAACACCAGGTTCAAACCGCTCGCTTCGCTCACTGGGACGGGCTAAAGCCCGCCCCTTAACCAAACGTTAGGCGTAACAATGAAACCACACCTCCGCATCGTAAGGCATCCGTATGAAGAGCCTGACCATTTAAATCTGGTAGTGAGCGCGTCAAACGGCAACTTGTCTGCCAGGTTTGAATATTATGAAAATGCGAGAGCCATGCATGAATGGGCAAGCGTGTTAGAGCAGTTCCCGCGACATAGTAGCGATATTTTTCTTCACGAAATCGGCTCAGAAACTCCAGAAGATCGCACCGCTTACTACTTCCGACTGCGCGTTTTCAACACAAACTCAGCCGGAGGCTGTGCAATCCAGCTTCGCTTCAATAATAATCAGAGCCTGCCGGATCGAGAGATATTTGATTTTTGTATCCGTGCTGAACCATCACAGATAAACAGGCTTGGCAAACTACTCCGAACATTTGCTGAGCTGAGGCATGAGGTTCTAGAGTGGAACGTTACAGAAGGTGAACTCCATGAGTTCTCCTGAAAAGCCTAACAATCGGTTCAAATCGCTCGCTTCGCTCACTGGGACGGGCTAAAGCCCGCCCCTTAACCAAACGTTACACATTGCAGGAGGCATCGTGATAGTCATCTATGGAATCAAAGAACACCTTAACCCGGTCAAGGCTCAGCTCTCCGAAGTCATTCACGGATGCATGCAGTCCGTACTCGGAATGCCGGAAGACAAGCGGGCTCATCGTTTTATCCCGATGGATTCCGAGGATTTTTATTACCCAGGTGGCAGAACTCCAGCCTACACTGCCATCGAGATCAACATGATGCAGGGGCGGGCTCCCGAGACCCAAAAAGCTCTGATCAAAGAGCTCTTCAACAAGATTGAGTCTGTGGTTGGCATATCTCCTGTGGATATCGAAGTAACAATTAAGGAGCAACCTGCCCATTGTTGGGGGTTTCGGGGCATGACTGGAGACGAGGCACGTGATCTCAAGTACTCAGTCAATGTGTAACAAATCGCTCAAGTACGTTCCCGGCCTGACGGCCGTCCACCGGACGTCCCTGACGGGCCGCCGCTTAGCTTTGCGTTATGCATTAAGGGGTTGCCAGTGCGCACTCCGGTAGTACAAGAAGAAATCACTGGGTGCGGAATTGCATCGGTTGCTAACATTCTTGGCAAAACGTATTCAGAGATGAAAGCCATAGCCAATGCCATGGGCATTCATGCTTCGGACAAATCGCTGTGGTCCGATACCCAGTATGTTCGACGCATGCTGTCCAGCACAGGCGTTCAAACCTCCAAGGACGAAGTACCTTTTGAATCCTGGGAGGCATTGCCCGATCTGGCGTTGTTGTCCATCAAGCATCATCAGGAAGAAGGCAAAGACTTCTGGCACTGGGTTGTATTCAAGCGCATGGATGGCGAACCTTTCGTGCTGGATTCGGCCAGCTACCTGCCGTCCAATATCCGCCAGGATTTCGAGGCCATGCAGCCCAAGTGGTTTATCGCGGTCAATAATGCATAACAACTGGTTCAAATCGCTCGCTTCGCTCACTGGGACGGGCTAAAGCCCGCCCCTTAACCAAACGTTAGGCTATAAAGAGGTCGCATGAAAACTGCCGATGCAAATCAAATTTATGTGATGGAATTTTGCTCTAGCATTTGTGCACATAGCGAACCCGTGATAGTTGAATGCTCTCCGGTACACGGCACAGCCGAAAACGAATGCTTTGAATTGGTTGGAAGAAAAGTCCAGGAGTTCGGCGGAAATCAGGTATTTGGCTGGGCTGTTTGGGAAAAGCCGGGGGTTTTCATAGAGGCTGAGTTTCACTCAGTATGGCAGCAGCCTAACGGAACCTACCTTGACATAAACCCACGCAACCCGGCATTCAATATAAAGACAATACTGTTCGTTCCAGACAAGAAAATAAAATACGAAGAAAAGCAAATAGACAATATTCGCAAGCCACTGGTAAATGACAACGACGTGATTCGATTCTTGTATTTAAGCACAAAGCGCTTTCAAATTTTAAACCGCGGTCAGCGAACATACGAACACGGCGAAATAAGTCTTCCAAACAAAGAAATGAAAGAGTATCAGCGAACAATCAAAGAGCTAATCAAGCTACAAAATACCATCAACAAACGTTACAGCACCGTTATCGCCTAACAACTGGTTCAAACCGTTCGCTACGCTCCTAGGACGGGCTAAAGCCCGCCCCTTAACCAAACGTTAGACTCAACCTTGGAATTTGTGTGTCATGAAACTATGCGTAATAGCTCTAGTTATTTCTTACTCATTTCTGTCAGGCTGCAATCCCACAGAAACAGTTATAAATACCAACCGGGATGAAATAGCAGTTAGTACGCCTGTTCAAGTACAGGAAATTTCGCCTAAGAACTCAATTCCAGCTGAACCGACAGAGTCTAAGAAGCAACGCGCCCTTAGAGAGCTTTTATCCGAAGATTTCACCTACCAGCAAGCGCACACTTTAAACACTAACGACCCAGAAGACTTGTTTGTACTTTATACGAACAAAATATTTAATAACTTCACAGTACCCAAAGACATAAAGCCTGAAACGCACCTTATCCTTGACGTTCAAATGAGCGCAGACGGTAAAATCTCATCAATTGAAATAGCTCAGACTAGCGGTGAATATCAATTCGATAACTCAGCAATTTTGGCAATACGCAGCATTGGTATATTCAGTGAAGTAAAAAACCTTAGCGAAGCCGCCTATAATAAATACTTTAAATTTCATAAAATTAAATTTAGCCCACTTATACTTTCTGGCAACTAATCGCGCACAGGTCTAACAACTGGTTCAAATCGTTCGCTTCGCTCACTGGGACGGGCTAAAGCCCGCCCCTTAACCAAACGTTAGGCATTCATCATGA
Organism: Pseudomonas sp. 9Ag; assembly: GCF_902506445.1. Taxonomy (NCBI): domain Bacteria; kingdom Pseudomonadati; phylum Pseudomonadota; class Gammaproteobacteria; order Pseudomonadales; family Pseudomonadaceae; genus Pseudomonas; species Pseudomonas sp. 9Ag. The sequence goes on along the minus strand of NZ_LR733836.1, from coordinate 616,320 downwards.
GCCACCAGCAATCTGACAGCGTGCTAATTCCTCTCACAGCTGACGAAGCACTTGTCCTATTTGAGTTCTTGCAGCGATTCAGCAGTACCGATGAATTAACTATCGAAGATCAATCGGAGCAGCGAGCGCTTTGGAACCTATGCTGCCTTTTCGAAAAGCACTTATCAGTCCCATTTGATGCTAACTACGCCGAAATTTTGCGTGCTGCGCAAGACAGGCTCAGAGATGAGTGTTAATCATGCCTAACAATGCGCTCAAAGCGCTCACTACGTTCGCTGGGACCGGCGAAGCCGGCCCCTTAGCTTAATCGTTAGGTACGCCGTTAAAAATGAGAGGTCCGCAAGAATGAAAGGAAAAATAGTCTCATGGAAGGATGATAAGGGCTTCGGCTTCATCAGTCCTGAAGGTAAAAACGAACAGGTTTTCTTTCACATCTCAAGCGTCAAAAAGGCAACTCGTAAGCCTGAAGCTGGTGACGCCGTAATTTTTGAAGTGGCCAAAGACTCTCAAGGTCGACTCAAAGCAACGCATGTGCTGCTTGAAGGTGTATCACTTTCCAACTCAGGGAGCTCTAAAAAAATAATCACAGAGCCCGTCAAGAAAGATGCGCTAGATTATTTTGCTTACGTTGCTCTGGCTGTACTTCTTGCTATCTCATTAGGTCTATTCATAAAAACAGGTACACCAGAGTCAGCCTTGGTGCCTGGCGCAATTTTTCTACTAGTTATTTTCTTCATATCAAGCAGAAAGAAGCAGCCTGCAAACAAACTGTTCTCATGCTCAAAGTGCAGAGCGGTCTCCAGTCACGACGAGAGAACAGTGCTTGCCTGGAATAGAGGGCTGAATAGGCTATATTGCAAATCCTGTCACCAAGCGTGGCTGCGCGAACAACCTAAAGAGCAACAAGAAAGCCGAAACTCTCATTCTTCATCCAGTTCAGGTTGCCTTGGCATATTTTTGGTTATTGCGTCCGTTCCGATCATTTGTGTCGTCGGTGCAGTCACATGGTTTGTGTAAGCTAAACCTAACTAGTGGTTCAAGTCGTTCGCTTCGCTCACTGGGACGGGCTAAAGCCCGCCCCTTAACCAAACGTTAGACAAAAACGGAGTAATTCCGTGATTACACTCTGGGCAGTACTGGGAACTATGGCGGCAGGCTGGCTTCTAGCCACAACCGTCCGAGGAGCTGATGGTAAAGCGCTCTATTTTGTCGCGGGGATTACCGGGTATCCCATAGCTTGTGTAGGGCTTGGCTTATTACTGGAGATAAGCGGAGTAAAAATTATGGCTTTCGGCTTCATCGCTCTCGTAGGTATGGCTATATATGCAATGCTTCGTCCAGATGATTCAAGCGCAACCGAAGGCTGAATGCGTCTAACAAGCCGCTGGAATCGCTCACTCCGTTCGCTTGGACCGGCTAAGCCGGCCCCTATCTTAATCGTTAGGCAAAATGGCTCGAACAACAAAAATCGCATTAGCGCGCGAGCAGTTAGAGGACGGAATCGGCCTGTTTCTGAGTGGCCGATATGTCTCTGCACTCACACTACTTGGTGCCTCCGAAGAAATTCTCTCTAGAATCATTCAAGAACAAACAGGCACTCATCCCCTAGAAAATTTATGGCAATGGGCAAATCGAACAAGAACACGCTTGGGGCACCCACATTTATCAAAGCAGGAAATATTTAAGTCATGGAATGCGGGTCGAAATACTGTTAAACATCACAACCTAGGCGAACCACAAAACTTGAACCATGATCGGTTTGGCGAGGCGTTCATGATGATTCAACGTGCAACTAGCTGCGCAGATCATTTAAAACTCAAGTATGTAGGCAAAAAATTATATAAGGCGTGGCTCGTCGAAAAAGGTTTTCCGTAACCGTGCTCGACTTTTGTGAATGCCTAACAAGTGGTTCAAATCGTTCGCTTCGCTCACTGGGACGGGCTAAAGCCCGCCCCTTAACCAAACGTTATGAAAGAAATCTGACGATTCTAAGGGTGAATTATGTGGGAAGAATTGGGGTTTAGAGACAATCCATATAGCCCAAAACCAATCCTGGCTAATAAAGAGGGTTCAGAACTCCTAGTTGGACGAGATGTTGAGCTTCGTAAGCTGATGACTTACATCAGATCATCAGATACGCACCCGACGCTTGAGGGCCCTAACGGCGTTGGCAAGACCAGCCTAGTTTCCGTGGCCGGATACAAGTTACTGAAAGAGTTTGAAGATGGTAAGCATGGGGCTTACATTCCCCTATCTTCTCCTTTTCAACTTACCAGTGAAGACACACTGCAATCTTTCAAACAAAGAGTCTTGTATGCCGTTGCACAGCAATTTATAGCTAGCAGTGGACTGCTGAAAGAAAAGGGATATAGCGTTCCAGATGACGACAAAATCGATCAGTGACTTAATTCTCCGCTATTCCACTTGATAGGGGGAGGTGCCTCCGTCGCTGGCTTTGGCGGAAACGCAACTCGATCGACCGCGCCCAATAGTTCCGCAGGTTTTTCAGAGTCAGGATTCATTGCAACTGTGAAGGGATGGTTGCAAGAGTGCTTTCCTTCTCGTGCGGCAGGCGGCTTTATCTGCGTAATTGATAATCTCGAATTGCTAGAAACCTCAAGGGGAGCGAGGGAATTATTGGAAGCGATACGTGATGAATTGCTGAATATCAGCGGCCTCCGATGGGTCCTTTGCGGAGCACGAGGCATAGTTCGGAGTTCTGCATCTTCTCCCAGGCTGCAGGGAGTTTTGGCCGAACCAATTGATATTAAGCCAATAGACGACGTGAGTGCGGAAAAAGCACTTTTGAAGCGAATAGAAGTTTACTCAATGGGCGAAGCTAAAGCGCCAGTGGAAGCAGAAGGCTTTGGTCATATATATAGAATTGGCAACAGAAATCTCCGGAATGCTCTTAAGTATTGCGAAGACTTCTCGTTGTGGGCCTACTTGGAAGGAAACTTGACTGAAGATTCCCAAGACAAGCTGAAACTCATAGAGGCTTGGATGGCGGAAACTGCTGATAGATATGAACAGGATACCAGTGGGGTTGGTAATAGAGCCTGGAGAGTCTTCGATGATCTGATAGCACAGGGCGGGGCTGCATCACCCAGTGAATACGAGCAATTCGGATACGAAACACAGCAGGCGATGCGCCCTCAACTTAAGCTGCTTGAAGATGCCAATCTTATTGAAAGCGCCATTGATGAATCAGACAAAAGAAGAAGGACAATTGTCGTAACCTCAAGAGGTTGGATCGTTAACTATAAGCGATCTGGCTTTGAAGTTTCATGACAAGGTGACCAACGGGACGCCAGCTGTGCTGCGCTCCGTTGGCGCCCATTACCTCTGCCGTTAGGCTTCGAAATGAAATACTTCTTTTCTGAATCGAAGTCCGTAGATCCCGAAGAGCTTAATACGCTATTCGTCGATGTTGGCTGGGGCCAAAATTCTACTGAACAATTACAACAGTCAATTGACGCGTATCCCTTTGTGGCTCATGCACGCATAGATACAGGTTTGCTTGTTGGCTATGTAAGCGCATTCAGTGATGAAGTATTTTATACGATGCTTGGCGAGCTTCTAGTGCATCCGAATTATCAAAGACAAGGTATAGCCGCCAATCTACTAGCTCGAGTCGAGGCAAGGTTCCCGAGCGCACCTGTCTATATCAAGGCGTTGGGAGAAGCGAAAAGCTTCTTCGTCGCGCACGGGTATAAATCGCCGAGCACAGGGCTTACAGTGCTTTTCAAGAGTGCAACCTCAGCATGAAATGCCTAACTAGTGGTTCAAATTGTTCGCTTCGCTCACTGGGACGGGCTAAAGCCCGCCCCTTAACCAAACGTTAGAGGTTAGCGTCCGATGCCATGTGAAAAGTGCACCAGTCTTTGTGTTCGCTACCCGATTCGGCAGCCAAACGACTTGCTCAAAGCAATCAAAATCGCCAAGCAAAACGTGGAAGACGGCACAATCATCGAACTGCCAGACCTTGAGTCTATAAATCAAAATTCATTTGAAGCTGTTGCATCAGGCGAAGGTTGGGGCGACATTGTTGAATACAATTTTTGTTGTTCAAATTGCAGCGAGCGCTTTTCCCTACACGCCGAGACATATCACGGTAGCGGCGGTTATTGGGAGCCAAAGAATAAGTTATCCGTGCGCGAGAACTTCTAACTGCTGGTTCAAATCGTTCGCTTCGCTCACTGGGACGGGCTAAAGCCCGCCCCTTAACCAAACGTTAGCGCTTATGAACGGAGATCACGTTGCAGAACAATGAATGTAGGGTATATTTTGCCTTAAACGGAGATGACTTTGACCCTGGGGAATTGACGCAGTTTTTGGGGATGAAGCCGACGTCTACCAAGCGCAAAGGTGAGAAAATCCCTGACCGTGTTCCAAAGTTCAGTTCTTGGGTCCTCTCCACAGACAATGTTGTTGACGAGTGCATTGATGTATACGAAATAGCAGGCGAAATCGTGAAGCAGCTCCAGCCGAAGAAGACGTTGATTATCGATGCAATAAAAAGATTTGGTCTTTTCTCGAAGCTTCAAGTTGTACTGTCTATTTCCGTCGATGACAATATATCGACACCGGCAATAGGATTTGACGTAGAAACAACGAAATTTTTAGGGGAAATTGGTGCTTTCATCGACATCGATACATATAGGCACTAATGCTAACCTTACGTTCCAGCCGACGCCCACTGCTTCGCAGCGGCCGCTGCTGCTGCTGCTGCTGAACTAAGCGTTAGCGATCAAATCGAAAACTAGGGAGACCAAATGAGTCGGCTCGCTGCCCTTTACTTGAAGCTGGATCTGGAAATCCCAATTCATGAACAAGAACCGAGCCGGACATACCTACAAAACTTAGTTAAACGATTGTCGTCCGAAATTTATCGCCAAGACGTTAAAGCTGAGGTTCGTTTTCGACAAGGAAGCCTCGAAGTTTGGATAATGGTGGCCGGCTCAATTTATGTCGCAATTGGTAACTACGGTTCTTTCCGCTCGGGTGTAAAGCAGATCGTTGAGGACACTAAAGCTCTCAAGAATATCCTCGTCTCTTCGCTTAGAAAGGATGGCGTCGCAGAGGCTGTGATTCTCAAACAAAGACAGCTTGCAGCAACCCCAGAACGAGTTCGTCGATTGTTGACGCGCATTGATCGATTCGAGCAGCAACTCCCAGAGTTCGCAGAAGAAGAAGCAAAGGCTAGGCTTCGGCGAATTCTAAAAGCAGTTCAAGAGCTAACATACGAGATGGAGTTCCCAGAGGACATTAATTTACTCATGACTAACTTGGACGAGAGGTTCCATCCTCTATACAATCCAGAACACTTGTCATATCGGAAGTCATTCGATTTAAAAAAGCGCCCAACATTTCTTGATCCAGAGAACTCAAATTCTTCGTACTATGCTCAACTGCCATCTCCAGATGATCGCTAACAAATGGATCAAACCGTTCGCTTCGCTCACTGGGACGGGCTAAAGCCCGCCCCTTAACCAAACGTTATGATCTGCAGACGCTTATCTATGAGGCTAGGTGTGGATTGGTGGTCCAGGAGCGAATTCCAGATTAACGGCGAGAAATTTCTCAGCTCTGCGGGCCTGCCGAAATCGCAGAGATATAAGTTCGCATTCGAAATTTACGGGCAGACTAGAATCCGTTTAAGAACGTGATAGTGACACGCAATACAGCACTTGTATTGATATTGGCCGGGCCGCGGGTAAAGGTCGGCGCTTCGTTTAGACTGTGGCCGATCTTGAGCGAGAGGCCGTGATGAGCCCAGATTATCCTTAATAAGTCTGTCCCGCTCCCTTGTGTTCCATTCCTTTCTCACCCTGCCCTGCCCTGCCAGGAGGATAGATGTTCCAAAATGGGACGTAACTCAAATGCGAGTGGTCCACTATTTGCTCTGTGATAGCTGTTAGCCACTCACTGGGTGATTAATTCCCAGTTGACAGACCTTCAACAGAAACAGGTAGGTTTTATGAAACGTCTAATGACCTGGATACTTGCAGTTTCACTGACTTGTGTAGGGAGTCTTGAGGCTTCTGAGTCTCCGCAATGTGAGGTGGTGCGGTTTGCGGATGTCGGCTGGACCGACGTCACCATGACCACAGCTGTCACGCGGCTTCTACTCGGGGAGCTAGGCTACCGAACCCAGGTCTCACGGCTATCGCTTCCGGAAACGTACGCAGCATTGGCAGGCGGGAAGATTGATGTATTTCTTGGCAGCTGGATGCCCGCGCAGGCCGCGCTTGCTCAGCCGCATCTGGATACAGGCCGGATCGAAAAGCTTCAAACCAACTTACCTGTTGTCCGCTATACCCTCGCCGTTCTGGAGCCTGCCTACAAGGCTGGGCTGCACGATTTCGCTGACATTCAGCGCTTCCAGAAAGAGCTAGGTGGGAAAATCTACGGGCTTGAGCGTGGCAATGGCGGTAACAAGATGGTGCAGAGCATGATCGACGGAAACGTATTCGGCCTGCAGGATTTTACGCTGGTGGAATCGAGCGAGAACGACATGCTCAATCATGTCGAGCTCGCCCAACGGCTGGGCAAATCTGCGGTGTTTCTGGGCTGGGAGCCGCACCCTATGAACGAACAGCTTCGCATGTCCTACCTGTCTGGTGGTGACGCCTATTTCGGCCCAAACAACGGCGCGGCAGAGGTCAGTACAGTCGCGCGCGGCGGCTTCTCGAAGGACTGTCAGAACCTTAACCAGTTGTTTACCAACATGACCTTCACCATCGCTTCGGTCAGCAAACTGATGGCTGCGGTACAAGAACCCAATACCAACCGCCGGCGGGTCGCCAAGCAATGGATTAAAGACAATCCAGGTGCCGTTGCTAACTGGCTCAAAGGAGTCAGCCTTCGTGAGGGCGGAGCGATTACGACGATACTCGGCACGCCTCTGGCTTCAGCCAATTAAGACTGGACGGGCTAGGAAACCCTGCTAGATGGCATATTTCGGGCGCCCGGTTAGGCGATGCTGCTCACCGACACGGCGCATTCCGTGACGGCCATTTAGCCTGCTACTTTCAGTAGCTCTGGGTATAAGCAGCATTCGACCTGATACCCGTACTCACATGGATAGCTAGAAGCGAGGCCTTGGTCATTCGTCTTCTTCGCGCAGCCATTGGTCGCGGTTGGCGCTCAATCCCGATTCACTTCGCTGTAAACAAGCGCCTCGTCGATACAAGTGAACTTCCTGCCCAACGGTGCGATCCCCATTAATGCACAGTCAGAGCGAGCCAGGCAGCAGGCGCATCCGCGCGATGCATCAGGCCTGGATCGCCCAGCGATGAGGATGCCTCCGTGACCGTTATCACCCACAGCACGCACCACACGACACACAGTATCTCCCGGCATGTACCGAACCCGGCTCATGCGACGCTGCTCGCGGGGACCGTTCCGCTGTTTCTTGGCGGCCTGCTAAGTGATATTGCCTATTTCCAGACCTACGAAATCCAGTGGACCAATTTTGCGTCTTGGCTGATTGCTGGAGGCCTGGTTTTCTGCGGGTTGGCGATCCTGTTCGCGCTGGTCAACCTGGTCAAAGCCACGCATAAGAATGGGCGGCCGCTGATCTATCTACTGTTGCTGGCTGCCACCTGGGTGCTCGGCTTTTTCAACGCTCTGGTACACGCCAAGGATGCCTGGGCGAGCATGCCCTCCGGCCTGGTTCTGTCGGTGATCGTGACGCTCCTAGCCTGCGCAGCGACCTGGATTGGCTTTACCAATCTACGTTCGGGAGGTGAAGCATGAATTACGCAGGCCCACTGAGCGCCCTGACCGTGGCGCTGTTCTTGAGCGCCTGCGGCGGCGCGGATCAGGACATCGCCTTGGTAAAAGGCGAAAACCCGAAACTTGACGAGCCTCAGCGCGGGCTGCTGCCAAGCATGACGATTGCCGACCCTGTAGGCTGGGGCGACAAGAAGCCAACGGTACCCGAGGGCTTCACGGTAAGCGCGATCGCGACCGATCTGCAGATCCCGCGGCAGACGCTGGTATTGCCGAACGGGGACATCCTGGTGGCTGAAGGTCGCGGAGGCAATGCGCCCAAGCTCAGGCCCAAGGATGTGATCGCCGGTTACATCAAGGGAAAGGGCACGACTTCGGTCAAAAGCGGCAATCGCCTGACCCTGCTACGTGATGCGGATGGCGACGGCGTGTACGAACTACAGAAGGTGTTTGCGGATGACCTCAATGCGCCGTACGGCCTGGCGCTGGCCAACGGTAACCTGTACGTCGCCAATCAGGATGCGCTGGTGCGATTCGAGTATCAGGAAGGTCAGACCGAAGCCAGTGGCGAACCGGTGAAGGTGACCGACCTGCCTTACCGGATCAATCATCACTGGACCAAGGCGCTGACGGCGAGCCCCGACGGGCGCTTTCTGTATGTGGGCATCGGTTCGAACAGCAACATCACCGAACGCGGGATGGAGGCTGAAGTCGACCGGGCGATGATCTGGCAAATCGACGCAGAAACCGGCGCTCACAAGCCCTACGCAACGGGCCTGCGCAACCCAACAGCACTGACGTTTCGCCCCGACACGGACCAGCTGTGGGCGGTGGTGAACGAGCGGGACGAGCTTGGACCGAACCTGGTCCCTGACTACCTCACCTCGGTACAGGAAGGCGGCTTCTACGGCTGGCCCTATAGCTACTGGGGGCAGAATGTCGACGAGCGCGTGCGCCCACAAGACCCGGATCTGGTCGCCAGGGCGATCAAACCTGACTACGCGTTAGGCCCGCACGTGGCGGCGCTGGGGGTGGACTTCTCGTCGCCGGTCATGGGTGAAAAATTTGCCGAAGGTGTGTTCGTCGGCGAGCACGGCAGCTGGAACCGTGAAGATCCGTCCGGTTATCAGGTGGTGTTCGTGCCCTTCAGGAACGGAAAACCCTCGGGCGAACCGGTGGATTTCGTGACCGGGTTTCGCACCGCCGAAGGAACGCACGGCAGGCCGGTGGGCGTGACGGTCGATCCGAAGGGGGCGCTCATCGTCGCGGACGACTTGGCTAACATCGTATGGCGGGTGACCCGGACACAGTAATGCCCACGACCGGCTGCGCTGGGCGAGATGGCCAACACAGGTTCCAGCACAGCTCGAATGGCCCCAGTGCGGTTTTACTGGGGCCTGATTTTTGGAGACAGACGGCGATGAAAAAGCTTTCGTTGCAGATCCTTAGCGCTGTGGCTGCCGGCGCGGCTTCCCTCGCCATTGCCGCACCCGCTACGGTTGAGAAGAGCCAGTGGCCATTTAGCGTGACGCCACGAGCCAGCTTCTCCGAACCCTGGGCCATGACCTTTCTGCCGGACGGCACGGCATTGGTCACGGAAAAGCGCGGTGCGCTCAAGCACGTCGACGTAAAGACCGGAACGGTTCATGAGATCACCGGCGTGCCAGAGGTGGCCTATGGCGGTCAGGGCGGGCTGGGTGACGTCATCCTTCATCCGGACTTCGCTCAGAACAACGTCATCTACCTCAGCTATGCCGAGCATGGCGAGGACGGCAACCGGGGCGCAGCCGTCGCCCGCGCGACCCTGAAGCGAAGCGCCGCCGGCGGCGAGCTAGTAGACCCGAAAGTGATCTGGCGGCAGTCGCCCAAGGTTTCCGGCAAAGGCCATTACGGGCATCGTCTCGCGTTCGGCCCGGACGGCAAGTTGTGGATCACCTCCGGGGAGCGGCAGAAATTCACGCCCGCGCAGGACATGAACGCCAATCTCGGCAAAGTGATCCGCCTGAACGAAGACGGCAGCGTGCCGGCTGACAATCCGTTCGCGGACAAAGGCGGTGTGACGGCGCAGATCTGGTCGCTGGGGCATCGCAACCCCTTGGGGATCGCCTTCGACGGGCAGGGTCGTCTGTGGGAACACGAGATGGGCCCGGAAGGCGGCGATGAGTTCAACCTGATCCAGAAAGGCGGCAATTACGGTTATCCGGAAGTCTCCAACGGCGACCACTACGGCGGCCGACCGATTCCCGATCACGACACGCGCCCCGAGTTCATCGCACCGAAGGTTTCCTGGACGCCGGTGATCTCACCTGCAGGCCTGGTCATCTATGACGGCGACCGGTTTGCTGACTGGAAAGGTGATGCGTTTATCGGTGGCCTGTCGGCCGAGGCTTTGGTCCGTGTCACCTTGAACGGTGAAGAAGCTAGCGAGGCCGCACGGTACAACATGAGAACGCGCATCCGCGAAGTTGAACAAGGCCCGGACGGAAGCGTCTGGTTGCTGGAAGATGGCGACGGGGGTCGCTTGCTGGAATTGCAGCCGAAGTAGGACGGAAAAAGGCGCCGCCGTGTTGCACGGCGGTGCTGGTTGAGGCCATCAGCGGAACGCTTCGCGATGTCCATGTTTCCGCTCGCAGATCAGTTTTGGCGAGCTCTCTTGATCCGGTGATCCCAGCGGCGCTTGGCGAAGCGGCGCATGTTGGGGATGTCATCGGTTTCGTCCATGATCGGCTTGCCGATGATGGTTTCCATGATGTCTTCCAGCGTAACCAGCCCACGCCAGCTACCGAACTCGTCGTAAACCAGGCACATGTGCTGACGCTCCTGCAGCAGCTGCGTCATGAGGTTTTCGACGCTCGTCATTTCCGGCGCTACCCGCAGCGGCTTCATGATCGTCGAAACCGGAGCCTGGTCGTCCGGCGCCGCCAGGGCGTCATAGCGGAAAACAAGGCCCAGCGGGCTCTCATCATCGCCAATCACCGGGTAGCGCGAAAACTGGCTGTCGGCGACCTTTTCCTTGAACGCTTCGATGCTGGTGTCCGGCGAGGTGTAGTCGCATACCGTGCGCGGCGTCATCACGTCGCGAACCTTGATGTCGTGCAGGTCGAGGATATTGCGGATGACGCGCTGCTCATCCTCATCAAGGCTCTTGTTCTCGCGACCAAGCACTGTCAGGGCTTTGATCTCCTGACGGATATCGTGCTCAGGCTCTTTGTCGCCGACGAGCCGCATGATCATGTCCGACATGAAGATGAAGGGTTTGAGGACCCAGATCATGCCATTGAGAATGGGCGGCAGGAACGGCGCAAGGGTGCGCCAGTAGCGGGCGCCGATGGTCTTGGGAAGTATCTCGGACAGCACCAGGATCAGCACCGTCATCAAGGCGGATGCGATACCGACATAGCCATTGCCGAACACCACGGTGACCTGCGCCCCGACGCCAGTCGCGCCAACAGTGTGGGCGACGGTGTTGAGCGTCAGGATCGCAGCCAGCGGCTGGTCGACCTTGTCTTTCAATTCTTTCAAACGTTCATAAAGCTTCGGACGGGAAGCCTTTTGATGAGCGATGAAGCTGGGCGTTAGTGACAGCAGCGCAGCCTCGAGGATCGAGCAGATGAATGAAACGAGAATGGATAAGACAGCGAACGCTATCAGGAGGGTCATGTAAGAAAGGTTTCGTTGCTCATGGCAGGCCAATTTACAGCAAAGCGGGCAAACGTTAGCCGGCTTCGACGATGGGCTTGCAACATTTGATGTCTCCAACCTCAACGCTCACGCGGGGACACTGAGTTCGACGATGCGGGCTTATGAGGGGGTTCGCCCCCATGTTGTTGAGGCTGGCAAGCGCGGCGGGCCGTTCCGTTCAAGCCTCCCGCTTGTTTGCAGACAGCATCCTCGGCTAGGGTGCGTCCCTCGAAGAGACAGCCATTCAGGAGCAGGCGAATTGATCAGGACAGGGATGTTGGCGTTGGGTCTGCTAGGGGCGCTCACGACGCAGGCGGCCGAACAACGGGTCTATCTGGTGGCAACCATGCAACTCGATGGTTCGAGCCTGGCGCAGAGCATTTTCCTGCATGAACCAGACATCACCGAGCTGGACGGCTGCATCGAAGCAGTGCGCGAAGGCCAGCGCGCCCGTGACTGGCAGAAATACCACCATGTTTTCCGGAGCGACCGGTTCAAGGGGTTTTCCGGCCACATGCAATACCGCTGCGCCTTGAGCGATCTTCGCTTTAGCGTCTGGCGAGACGGACCCCGCTACAACCGGCCTTACCTGATCAGCGTCGATGGGCAGGCCATGCTCAGCGCAGCGCGAACGTCGAGCCAGGCCCAATGCATGACTCAACTGCGGGCGCTTACTTCGTCCAGGCAGGCGCAGAGCTTCTGCGCCATGAGCAACCAGGACCTCAAACCTTGAGCCGCCCGCCTTTCCAGCCAGGCGGCAGAGGGTTGTACTACTCCGGCTGATAGCTGCCCGGCACCGGCGCGAAGGACACACCAAAGCGGTTCCAGGTATTAATGGTCGCTATCGCCAGCGTGAGGTTGGCCAGCTGGGCCTCGGAAAATTGCTGGCGCACCTCGTCGAACAGGGCTTGCTCTATTCCGTTTGGCAGCAGCGTATTGGCCTCGGCCCAGGCCAACGCGGCGCGCTCGCGCTCAGTGAAAAACGGCGTTTCGCGCCAGGCACTCAAGGCATAGATGCGCTGCTCGGTTTCACCGATGGCGCGGGCGTCCCTGGTATGCATGTCGATACAGAATGCACAGTGATTGATCTGCGAGACGCGAATCTTCACCAGCTCCATCAGCGGTTTGTCGATACCGTCTTCGCGGCGGCTTTGCCGTGCCAGGTATGTTTCCAGCCCAATCATGGCGGTCATTACGTCGGGGGCGGCGGCCTGGTAGTTCATGCGCATTGGAGTCACTCCTCGGTTTGAATATGCAACCAAGGCTACGCAGGCCACAGGCTGCGCTATTGTAGATTTTCGACATCCTCCTACGGGCCCGTCATGTCCGATTCCGTCCACGGTCGCCTGCCCTCCCTTCAGGGTTTCATCACACGTCCGCCAAGCCCGGCGTTGGCTGCGTACGTTCAGCGTTTCTGGTGGGTGGAAGGCGACGGCTCGCAGACGTTCGACGAGCAGATGCTGCACCCGGACGGCGGCAGTGGCGTCATCTTCAACTTTGCCGACCCGCTGAATTTCGATGGCACTCAATGCAGCCTGCGGACGCTGATCGCTGGCCCGCAGCTGGCCAGCGCACGCCTCCAGCTGGTCGGTGAAGTCAGGATGATGGGCGTGCGCTTTCACCCCGGCATGGGCGACGCGGTATTCGGCATCGGTCTCGACGAGCTGGCTGGATTCCACGACGCCAGCTGGCCCAGGCTTGGACTCGCGCACCTGATCGATCAGCTGGCTGAACTGGAACGGGACGCGCAGCAGGCTGTGGTCGAGCGCGAACTGCTCTGGCGCCTCAGAGCAAGCCAAGCGCGTCGCACGCCGGTGCAACAGCTGCTGGCGCAGATCGCGGCCGAGGGCGGCCGTGCCCGCCTGACCGACCTGCTCCAGAGCGTACCGCTCGGCCAGCGGCAACTGGAACGCCTGTTCCGCCATCAGGTGGGGATGACGCCTAAGCAGTTCAGCCGCATTCAGCGTGTGGCACTGGTGCGCAATCAGCTACGCACCGGCCAGCCGCTGCTCGATACCGCCCTCGCCTGCGGATACAGCGACCAGGCTCACTTCATTCACGACTTCAAGCGCGTGGTGGGCATGACACCGGGGCAGTATCGGTTGCGGGCCAAGAACAGCTGAGCCCAGGCCGCAATCGAAATAGAGCCGTCCGCTCGCCGATCCCACGTACCCCGCAGCGCCCGTATGCAGAGGTCACGCTCCACTCATGGGGGCGATGGTGGTGAATGGCCGCCCGCAGCAGTTCTGGCAAGATTCGTGGGAACCTTGTCATTGCGACAGATGCGTGTCGGCAGCAGACTGCAGGCATCTTCCCTGAGAGGTGTTCCATGGACACCACCCGCACCGTCGCCTGCCTGATCTACCCGGATGTCATGAGCCTGGACGTCACCGGCCCAATGCAGGTGTTCGCCTCGGCCAACGTCGAGCGGCAGCGACAAGGCCTGCCGCGCCATTACGAGCTGATGCTGCTCGGCGCCAGTGCCGGCCCGGTCGCGACCTCGGCGGGGCTGAAGCTGGTGGCGGATGCGAGCTGGGCCGGGTGCGATCCCGCCACGCTGGATACGCTGCTGGTGCCAGGCGGCGTCGGCGTGGATGTGCAGAAGCATGACCAACCGCTGCTCGACTGGCTGCGAAGGGCAGAACCCAGGGTACGCCGCCTGGGATCGGTCTGCTCCGGCGCGCTGATCCTGGCCGAGGCGGGGCTGTTCGACGGGCGCAAGGCAACCACGCACTGGGCTGATCTTGCCGCCCTGGGCTCATACCCGGCCATCGAGGTGCAGGGCGATCGGCTGCACACCTACGACCCGACCGACTCGCAGGCGGCGCACCTGTTCAGCTCGGCGGGCGTTACCGCGGGCATCGATCTGGCGCTGGCCCTGGTCGAGGCGGATCTCGGCCGCGCGCTGGCGTTGGCAGTCGCCCAGCGTTTGGTGATGTTCCTGCGTCGGCCCGGCGGACAGACCCAGTTCAGCCCGCTGCTGATGGCACCGACCAGCAGTGCGGCGCGTCTGGCCGCGCTGCTGGAATGGATTCCCGGGCATCTGGGCGACGATCTTTCTATCGAAGCACTGGCCGCCCAGGCGCACATGACGCCGCGCACTCTCTGTCGCCTGTTCAGCCAGGAAACCGGCATAGGGCCGGGGCAGTACATCGAAAGGGTGCGTCTGGAGGCCGCGCGCAATCTGCTGCTCGACGCGCAGGCCTCGATTGCGACGGTGGCGCGGTTAACCGGTTTCGGTCATCCGGAAAACCTCAGGCGCAGCTTTCAGAAACACCTGTCTGTCAGCCCGCGAGAGTTTTACCAGCGCTTCGGCTGACGCCTCGTCCGACCTCACTCACTGTTCACCAGCGCGCTCGGCATCTGGCCAGGCAGCGCTGTGCCCGCTCGTCACCCTCAAGGAGCCGCACCTATGCACTTACTGCTCAACAATCCGCAGGTCCTGCGCCTGTTCATCGCTCAAGCGTTGTTCTGGTCATGCTCGATGACCGGGATCATCTTCACCGCCATCGTCGGGCTGCGCCTGGCACCAGGGGCCGGTCTCGCCACCCTGCCGCTTGCACTGCTGATGCTCGGCGGCTTGCTCGCCCTGCAGCCGCTAGCGGGGCTGATGCAGCGCCGCGGCCGGCGGGCCGGTTTTCTGATCGGTGCCTTGGCCGGCGTGCTGGGCGGGCTGATCAGCGCGCTGTCGCTCTGGCTCGACAGCTTCACCCTGCTGTGTCTTGGCGCGTTGCCGATCGGCGCCTACCAGGCTTCAGCCATGTTCTACCGCTTCGCCGCGCTGGAAGCGGTGAGTGATGCCTTCAAGGGTCGCGCCACCGCCTGCGTGATCGGCGGCGGCGTATTAGCTGCGCTGATCGCGCCCACGCTCGGCCATATGGCGCGCGATATCACTGCCGTCCCCTTTGCCGGCACCTATCTGCTGATTGCCAGCCTCGCGGCGCTGGGCGTACTGGTGCTTGCTGGATTGCCGGCGAGCAGCGGTGCACCAGCTGCTCACGCCGCCCTGCCAGCGGTCAGTTGGCGGGCACTGCTGGCGCGGCCGACCATTCGCGCCGCGGTGCTGACCACTGCCGCCGGCCACGGTCTGATGATTCTGGTGATGAACGCCACGCCCTTGGCGATGCATGGCGAAGGCCTGAATCTGCAGGCCAGCGGGCAAGTCATCCAGTGGCACATGCTCGGCATGTTCCTCCCGGCTTTCGTCGCCGGGCCGTTGGTGGACCGCTGGGGCTGCCGACTGGTCGCCTGCGGCGGCGCGGCCCTGCTGATCGTCAGTGCGATAGTCGCGCTGCTCGGCATCACCCACTGGCACTTCATGATCAGCAGCTGCCTGCTCGGCGTCGGTTGGAACCTGATGCTGGTGGCCGGCACCACGCAACTCGGCCACGGGCATGCGCCGAATGAGCGCGCACGGGCGCAGGGCTTGATGGAATTGAGCAACGGTAGCGTCGCCGCAGTGATGTCCTTCGCCTCCGGCGCATTGATCGCCCAGGCCGGCTGGGCCGCAGTGAATATCGGGCTGCTGCCGATCGTGACGCTGGTGGTTCTGGTGCAGATCGCGCAATGGGATCGGCGGAGGCAGCCAGCCGAGAGGAGCCTGTAGCGGCTGACGCCTCCCCCGCAGAGGTCAGCTTCGCTGCAAGGGACGACTTACCCGCCCTTGAAAAAGGAAGGCTCCGCTGGCCTCCAGCGCGAGCTCCAGCGAACGGGCCTCCTTGCGGCTCGAAGTAACCCGGAAGCGGATGAAGCAGCGCTCCTCGAGGAACGCCTGTCGCCCCGCCTCCGTGCTGAGATCATATCCATCGGCACAACCAGCGAAGTACAGGTGCTTCGCCAATATCGACTGTGTGCTTCTGACATCGGCGGGGTCTCCCCAACTGCCACCGGGCTTGAGCACCAACCGACTCTGGCGCGACCTGCGATGCTGAATCAGCCGCTTGCGTAGGTTGACGCCGATCCCGACTTTTAGCGCTTCGCCATCGTTCGTGTGGATCTCGTAGATCCCTGGCAAGGCAGGGACGTTTTGTTCGATCTCCGAGAATCGGATATCCATCGCTGGGAATGAAGCGCTGTCTGCGTGGGTCATTGAGCCGTAGATATCCGGGTGCGATACAAAAAACAGGAGTGAGGTTGGTCGAATTGGAAACCCACTGGGCCCAACCAATCAGACATCGCCAATGTCTTCGCCGAACATCATCCGATGTCCTTCGGGCGTCGCAACGCCAAACTCGCGCATGCCCCATGGCTTGTCGGATATCGGCTGGAAAATAACGACGCCTCGCTGCTGGTATCTGGCGTAAAGCTCGTCAATGCCGTCGCAGTTAACGTATGCGAAATAGGCGTGCTCATGGGTATCACGGGCCGGCACTTCGTCCGGGCAGTGCCCGAGCATCACGTGAAAATCCCCGAGGCTGATGAATGACCAGCCCTCGACGCGGAATCGCACAGAGAAACCAAGCACGTCGAGAAAGTAGCGCTCGGTTTTCTCCAGGTCATCTACGGCGAGCACGTGCTGGGTGGCTTTAACCGTGAACACTGAAAAGCTCCTTGAAGGATGGATACAGGAGAACTGCGGTACGGCTACGCTTGAGCGGCCAGTTGATCAAGGGTTTGCTCATGTTCGGGCGCCTCCGGCTGGAGCCCGATGCGCTGTCAGCGCGGCCTGACGCCATCCAGTATCAACGCCTGCAAGCTCTTGAGCGTTTGCTCGAAGAATGCCGGATCATCCAGCGTCTTGCCGGCGACGGCTTCGATCTGCACGCGGAAGTCGGCGTAGTGCTGGGTGGTTGCCCAGAGCGAAAAGATCAGATGATGAGGACTGACTGCCGCCAGCTTGCCGGCATCTATCCAGGCTTGGATCACGGCGACCTTGTTCTCGACAAGCTCACGCAAGGGCTGCTCCAACTCGCCCAACAGCAACGGCGCGCCTTGCATGATCTCCATGCAGAACAGCCGGGATTCTTCGGGATGGTCGCGGGAGAGTTCGAGCTTGACGCGCAAGTAGTCGCTGATCGCCTCGATCGGGTCCTGCTCCGCTGAAAACGCCTGCAGCGGCCGCAGCCAGACCTCGAGCAGTTGCCGCAGTACGTTTATATAGAGGTCTTCCTTGCTGCCGAAGTAGTACAGCAGGTTGGTCTTTGACACGTCGGCCTGGGTCGCGACCTGATCCAGGCTGGTGCCGTGCAGGCCGAAGCGCGAAAAAAGCCCAAGGGCAGCGCTGAGGATGGTGGCCCGCTTGCTCTCGATCATGCGGGCACGGCGGTCCACTGCGCTGGCACTGGGAACACGTGCCGCGCCCTTCTTCTTGGCGGTTTTGCCGGCGGTCAGGCGTCGGCGTGGAGCTGTTGGGGTCTGGTCTGTCACTGCATTACCGGTCGGGCGCAAACGGGACGTTACTGTAGCGCGCCAGAGGCCAGTGCGGCACAAGCAGACGCTCTGCAAGCTGTTTGCGCGCTTTTTGCGCAACGGAGGGGCCGCCCGCACAAACCAGGTGCTCTGTTTCGGACCAAATGGTCTACCTAGCCATCCAATTCAGATCCATCTTATTGATATATAAGTTAATTCAACTTCTGGCCTGCTTTCTGCAAAAGCCTCTGTGACCCTGCCCGCCACGTTCGGGCAGCGCTTTCTAGCCATTGCGTACAGAGGTGCTTCCCATGGATGTTGGTGTTTTCATTCCGATCGGCAACAACGGCTGGCTCATTTCCGAAAACGCGCCGCAGTACATGCCGACCTTCGAACTCAACAAGGCCATCGTGCAGAAGGCCGAGGGCTACGGTTTCGATTTCGCGCTGTCGATGATCAAGCTGCGCGGCTTTGGCGGTAAGACCGAATTCTGGGAGCACAACCTGGAGTCCTTCACGCTGATGGCGGGGCTGGCGGCTGTCACCAGCAAGATCCAGCTGTTCGCCACCGCCGCTACCCTCACCCTGCCGCCGGCCATCGTGGCGCGCATGGCTTCGACCATCGACTCGATTTCCAATGGCCGCTTCGGGGTGAATCTGGTGACCGGCTGGCAGAAGCCCGAGTACAGCCAGATGGGCATGTGGCCGGGCGACGAATTCTTCGGTAACCGTTACCAGTACCTCGGCGAGTACGCCCAGGTGTTGCGCGATCTGTGGGCTACCGGTCATAGCGACTTCAAGGGCGAGCACTTCCAGATGGAAGATTGCCGAGTCAGCCCGGTACCGCAGGCGGACATGAAGATCATCTGCGCGGGCTCTTCGGATGCCGGAATGGCCTTCTCCGCACAGTACGCCGATTACAACTTTTGCTTCGGCAAGGGCGTGAATACGCCGACCGCCTTCGCGCCGGCCACGGAGCGGTTGCTCAAGGCCACCGAGAAGACGGGCCGCAACGTGACTTCCTGTGTGCTGTTCATGGTTATCGCCGACGAGACCGACGAAGCCGCCCGCGCCAAGTGGGAGCACTACAAGGCTGGCGTCGATCAGGAAGCCATCGCCTGGCTGGGCGAACAGGGCGCGGCGGACAAGACCTCCGGCAGCGACACCAACATCAGGCAGATGGCGGACCCCACCTCAGCGGTGAACATCAACATGGGCACACTCGTCGGCTCCTACGCCAACGTCGCCAGGATGCTCGACGAGATCGCCACGGTGCCCGGCATGCAGGGCGTGATGCTGACATTCGATGACTTCTTAGAGGGCATCGAGGCGTTCGGCCAGAAGATCCAACCGCTGATGCAGAGCCGTCGTCACATCGAGCCGCTGAAGGAGTCCGCCTGATGAACGCCGCGGAGCATTTTTCAGGCTACGGACTGAAGCCCGCCGGCGACATCATGAAAATGCCGGCACGTCCGGAACCACTGGCAATGAGCGCCAGCGAGACGGCACTGATTGTCGTGGATATGCAGAACGCTTACTCCACAAAGGGCGGGTATCTGGATCTGGCCGGCTTCGATGTGTCGAGTACCGGGCCGGTAATCGACAAGATTCTTCAGGCCCTGGCCGCTGCGCGAGCGGCGGGCATCCAGGTGATTTTCCTGCAGAACGGCTGGGACGCTCAGTATGTTGAGGCCGGCGGTCCGGGTTCGCCCAATTGGCACAAATCCAACGCCCTGAAAACCATGCGAAAGCGCCCCGAGCTGGGCGGCACACTGCTGGCCAAAGGCGGCTGGGATTATCAGTTGGTGGATGAGCTCACGCCGCAGCCCGGCGACATCGTGGTGCCCAAGCCGCGCTACAGCGGGTTCTTCAACTCGCACTTGGACAGCACGCTGCGCGCCCGTGGCATCCGCAATCTGGTGTTCACCGGCATTGCCACCAATGTGTGCGTGGAGTCGACGCTGCGCGATGGCTTCCATCTCGAATATTTCGGCGTGGTGCTGGCCGATGCAACCCATCAGGCCGGGCCGGAGTTCGCCCAGCAGGCAGCGCTGTACAACATCGAGACGTTCTTTGGCTGGGTCTCCAGCGTGGACGATTTCTGCAACACCTTCGCCCAGGTCGAAGCCACAGCCACTGTTTCCTGATTCATAACGACAGAGCCGCCTCGCAGCGGCCCCAAATATCGCCTTGCAAGGAATCACCGTCATGCCCAAGCAATCCATCATCCCCGCCGGCTCCGGCAAACCGCTCGCGCCCTACGTCCCCGGCTCCATGGCCGATGGCGTGGTCTACGTCTCCGGCACCCTGCCCTTCGACAAGGACAACAACGTCGTTCACGTCGGCGACGCCGCCGCCCAGACCCGACACGTCCTGGAAACCATCAAGGGCGTCGTCGAGGCCGCCGGCGGCAGCATGGACGACGTCACCTTCAACATGATCATGCTTACCGACTGGGCCAATTACGCGAAGGTCAACGAGGTGTATGCCGAGTACTTCCCCGGCGAGAAACCCGCGCGCTATTGCATCCAGTGCGGGCTGGTGAAACCCGATGCGCTGATCGAGATCGCCAGCATCGCGCACGTCGGCCAATAGCAACGTGCGAGGCGCCACGCTGAAGCGCAGGGCGGCTGGGTCGGCCATCAGTTAAATCGGCTCGGCCAGCAGCCTCGTGCTTCCTCTGCCAGACATCCATAGGTGCTGTTGGCGAGCATCCGGCGTGGCCTCTCGCGGCAGATGCGCCCCCCAGGCGTGCTCTGATCTGTAAGGAGGTTCGTTATGCATTATGAAATCTACGGCCGCCAGGAGGCGGACGCCCCGACGCTGGTCTGCAGCTCAGGCCTTGGCGGCGCGGGCGCGTTCTGGACGCCGCAATTGCCGGTGCTGAGCCAAGACTACCGCGTAGTCGTCTATGACCAGCTCGGCACTAACAAGAGCCAGGCCTCGTTACCCGAGGGCTACTCGATCAACACCATGGCGCTCGAACTGCTGGACCTGCTCGACAGCCTGAATATTCACCAGTGTCATTTCATCGGTCACGCGCTGGGCGGGCTTGTTGGTCTGCAAATGGCCCTGCTGAGCCCGCAACGGTTACAGAGCCAGGTGCTGGTCAATGCCTGGAGCAGCCCCAACCCTCACAGCGCACGGTGCTTTGCCGTACGCCAGAACCTTTTGCGCGACAGCGGTCCGGCCGCGTACGTGCAGGCGCAATCGCTGTTTCTCTACCCGGCGGACTGGATCGTCGCCAACAGCGAGAAACTGGCGAAGGACGATGAACACGCACTGGCAAACTTCCCGACCACGGCCAGTCTGCTGCGGCGGATCGGCGCGTTGCTGAGCTTCGATATCGAGGCCGAGCTGCCAACGATCCAGACGCCCACGCTGCTGGTCGCCAACCGCGACGACATGTTGGTGCCCTGGAATCGCTCGCAGCACATGGCAGAGGTCCTGCCCAACGCGCGACTGGCATTGCTGGAATACGGCGGACATGCCTCCAGCGTCAGCGACAGCGAACCCTTCAACCGAGTCCTGCTGGACTTCCTGGCCGAGCAATGCGGCCAGGCCGCGGCAGCCTGAGGACACTGAACATGCACACCCCATTTGATTCACAAGCCCTTGCGACCCTGTTCAGCGAAGGCCGCACACACAGCGCCTGGCTGGACAAACCGGTGCCGGACGCGCTGCTCGAACAGCTCTATGACCAGGTTCGCCTGGGCCCGACCGCCGTCAACAGCTGCCCCGGGCGCTTCGTTTTCGTGCGCACAGCCGAGGCCAAGGAAAAGCTCGCGCCGTGCCTGTCCAAGGGCAATCTGGACAAAACCATGAGTGCTCCGGTGACGGTGATCGTCGCCTATGACGAGGATTTTCCCGAGACGCTGCCCGAGTTGTTTCCCTTCGCCGACGCCCGTAGCTGGTATGCCGGCCAGCCGGCACTGATCGCTGAAAATGCCCTGCGCAACAGCTCCATGCAGGCTGGCTACCTGATCCTCGCCGCGCGTGCTCTGGGCCTCGATTGCGGCCCGATGTCCGGCTTTGACGCCAAGGCTCTGGACGAAGCCTTCTTCCACGACACGACCTGGAAATCCAACCTGCTGATCAACCTTGGCTATGGCGATACCAGCAAGCTGCGCGACCGGCTACCGCGCCTGCCTTTCGACCGCGCCTGCGCGTTCGCCTGATGGAGCCCCGATATGAACCTGGCTGAACTCGACCCCACCAACGTCACCACCCCGCCTGTGATCAAGCAGGACTACCGCGACGCCATGGCGCGCCTCGCCGCTGCGGTCAACGTGATCACTACCGATGGCCCCGCTGGGCGCGCCGGCTTTACCGCGACAGCCGTGTGTAGCGTGACAGATGATCCGCCAACTTTGCTGGTCTGCCTGAACCGAGCGGCATCAGCGCACGCGGCTGTAACGGCCAACGCGCAGCTCTGCGTCAATACACTGGCCAGCGGTCAGCGCAACCTGTCCAACCAGTTTGGCGGCAAAACGCCGATGGCCGAACGTTTCGCTGCCGCGAGCTGGACCACCTGGCTGACGGGCTCGCCCGTACTGGAAGGTGCCGCTGTCTCCTTCGATTGCCGCGTCAGCCACAGCATCACTGTCGGCACTCACGACATCCTTTTTTGCGAAGTACTTGCACTCAAGCACCAGAACGACGCGGACGGCCTGGTGTATTTCGACCGCGCCTATCACGGCCTGCAAGGCAGTCACTAACCCGCAAACCTGACCTGCGCCTGACCAAGCGCAGGTTGTCTTTCCGATACCCGCCACGGCTGGCCGTCCGGCCAACGTTCCCGTTTGCGCAGCGTGCCTTATGTTATGTTATAACTATTGCATCCAACTGGCTGTGCATACCTCCATGACCGAAACCGAACTCCTCGCGCTACCCGCCGACGCCTACATGAATGAAGCCCAACAAGGGTTCTTCCGAGACTTGCTATTGCACCAGCGCGCCGATTTGCAGGCTCGCATTGAGGACGAATTTCAGCAGTTGCGCGAACAAGAGCCCAGCAGCGATCCATCCGATATCGGCACAGCTGAAGAGCAACGTCAGTGGCAGCTCCGGCTGCTGGAGCGGGAAAAGAAGCTGCTCGACAAGATTGACGACTCGCTGGACGCCCTCGCCCGCGGCGAATACGGCTGGTGCGCCGAAACCGGCGAGCCCATCGGGCTGAAGCGCCTGTTGCTGCGGCCCACCACGACGCTCTGCATTGAAGCCAAAGAGCGCCAGGAACTGCGCGAAAAACACCAACGAACCGCCTGAGAGACCGCCATGAATCGCCTTCCCGTCACCGTGCTGTCCGGCTTTCTGGGCGCCGGCAAAAGCACGCTGCTGAACCACATCCTGAAGAATCGCGAGGGTCGCCGCGTCGCGGTGATCGTCAACGACATGAGCGAAATCAACATCGACGGTGGCGAGGTCCAGCGCGACGTCAGTCTCAACCGTGCCGAAGAGAAACTGGTCGAGATGAGTAATGGCTGCATCTGCTGCACGCTGCGCGAGGACCTGCTCGAGGAAGTGGCCAAGCTGGCGCGTGAAGGCCGCTTCGATTACCTGCTGATCGAGTCAACCGGCATTTCCGAGCCCTTGCCGGTGGCCGAGACCTTCACCTTTCGCGACGAACAGGGCCAGAGCCTCGCCGACCTGGCACGGCTGGACACCATGGTCACGGTAGTCGACGGGGTCAACTTCCTGCGCGACTTCCACGAGGCCGAGAGTCTGGCCAGTCGTGGCGAAACCCTGGGCGAAGAGGATGAGCGCTCGATCACCGACCTGCTGATTGAGCAAGTGGAATTCGCTGACGTGATCCTCATCAGCAAGATCGATCTCATCTCCAGTGCCGAACGTGAAGAGCTGGGCGCCATCCTGGCCCGTTTGAACTCCCACGCCGAAATCCTGCCCATCAGCATGGGCAACGTGGCGCTGTCGAAAATACTCGACACCGGACGCTTCGATTTCGAGCGCGCAGCTCAGGCGCCGGGCTGGCTCAAGGAACTGCGCGGCGAGCACATTCCTGAGAGCGAAGCCTACGGTATCGCGTCAACCGCTTACCTGGCGCGTCGCCCATTCCATCCAGAACGCTTCCATGCCTTCCTCAACCGGGAGTGGAGCAACGGCCGGCTGCTTCGCTCGAAGGGCTATTTCTGGCTGGCCAGCCGCCCGCAGGAAGCCGGTAGCTGGTCCCAAGCCGGCGGGCTGATGCGCTACGAATATGCCGGCCGCTGGTGGCGTTTCACTCCGGACGCCCAGTGGCCCGTAGACGAGGAATCGCGTGCGGCAATCCGCTCGAAATGGCGCGATGACAGCGGGGATTGCCGTCAGGAACTGGTCTTTATCGGCCAGCACATCGACTTCCATCGCCTGCGCGCCGAACTCGACGCCTGCCTGCTCAGCGACTACGAGTGGAACCTAGGTCCTGAGCAATGGCTGCGCCTACCGGACCCGTTCGTGCCCTGGCATCAGGAGGTTGCGTGATGCTTGCGCGGCAGCCGGTCAGCGCAATCCCTCAGCAAGTATTCGGACACGCCCCGGCAGTCCTGGGCGATGCGCTGCTTGAGAACGTCAACCTCTCTGTGTGGCAGCGCCAGCTGCCGCCTCATATCGCCGGCTTCGCACAGACCTTGATGGCGTTGGGCGAGCCCTTGGCCGAATCGCTGACCATCGAGCCTGATGCAAACGGCGAGGTCGATACGTTTGCTCTGGCGACGGCCTACCGCGATATTGCCGGGCACGCTGGTTTCGTGGCTGACGTCGCCTGGTTGGTCCGTGCGTTTAGCTCTCTTGTCGAAGCACGCCGGATCGGGCTGCGACTGAGGATTCTGGACAAGGCAATGTGCCCACGCTTCCACGTCGACCATGTGCCCTTGCGCCTGCTTACCACCTATGCCGGCGCGGGCAGCGAATGGCTGCCTGAACACGCCATACCGCGCCATCGCCTTGGCGATCCCACGGTCGCACCGCAGGGCATCGAGCGACTGTTGGCGGGTGAAGTCGCGCTGTTCAAGGGAGAGAGATGGGAGGGTAACGAAGGCGCCGGCATCATCCACCGCTCACCGCAGGCGGCGCCCGGCGAGCGCAGGCTGATCCTGACCTTGGACTGGCTGGCCTGAAAAAGGGCCGGCAACTGTGGCTGCTCGACCCTCGAAACCAACGGCATATCGATTACGCCGCCATCTTTTCGCACTCTTCAGCGCATTGGCGACAGGCTTCGGCGCAGGCCTCGCAGTGGTCCATCTGGTGCTTGCCACATTCTTCAGCACAGTCGCGGCAGGCTTGCGCACAGATGCGGCAAATCTCTTGGGCGAGCTTGCTGTCACGGGCCATCAGCGTGGCGGCAAGTGCACACAGGTCGGCGCAGTCTCGGTCAAGCTCGATGCAGCGGGCCATCATTTTCACGTCGTCTTCGCGCAGACAGGATGCAGCGCAGGTTTCACAAGCGATGGCGCAGTTGGAACAAGCCTGGATGCATGCGTCGAATTTGGCATTGAGCATTGGATACCTCCATGGTCGATGTTGAGGGGAGCGATGGTTCGCCCTTTCAGATATTTCGTGCCGATCGCGCCGTTCTAAGTTCAGTCTGATCGACCCAGTGGTCCTTCCATCCCCCTGCGGCCGGAGCATCGGGTCCCCGCTCGGCTACGGTCGCCGCTACAATCCTCGATCCCTTTTCACAGCCCGCGATGCACATGACCTCCACCCTTGCCTCGCCTTGCGAATATCAGGAAACCATCCGCAAGAGCCGCTTCCTCGCTAAGGCTGCGCCGGTGTCCAGCCCCGAAGACGCCCACGCGTTCATCCAAGCAGTCAGCGATGCCAGCGCCACGCATAACTGTTGGGCGTGGAGGGTCGGCAATCAGTACCGATTCAGTGATGACGGCGAGCCCGGCGGAACTGCAGGCCGACCCATGCTGACCGCCATCGAGGGGCAGGACTGCGACCAGGTGGTCGTGGTGGTGATTCGCTGGTTCGGCGGTATCCAGCTAGGGACTGGCGGCCTGGCCCGAGCCTATGGCGGCGCTGCGGCGAAATGTCTGCAGGCTGGCGAGCGCGTCGAGCTGGTTGCCAGGGTTCGCTGCAGCTGTCACTGCCGCTTCGCCGAGTTGGCGCTGCTCAAGTCGCGCCTGAGTGACTATGACGCACTGATTGACAGCGAAACCTTCGACGCAGAAGGCGCCGAATTGCAACTGGCCTTCCCAGCGGCGCTGCAGCCGCAGGTGCAGAAACTACTGTCCGACATCAGCCGTGGCCGCTCCGAACTGCACTTGTTGGAGCCTTGAGCATCGCGTCTCGTTGAACTGCTCGATATCAGAGAAG
The DNA here is from genome assembly GCF_902506445.1 of Pseudomonas sp. 9Ag. Classification (NCBI taxonomy): domain Bacteria; kingdom Pseudomonadati; phylum Pseudomonadota; class Gammaproteobacteria; order Pseudomonadales; family Pseudomonadaceae; genus Pseudomonas; species Pseudomonas sp. 9Ag. Next base: position 590,236 of record NZ_LR733836.1, on the reverse strand, counting down.
TCCCTATAACAGCGGCACTTGCCGTTGGGTCGGCGCAGTCATGCGCATGTCCCCCAACATAAACGAGTGGAAGTGCCGAGACACGCATTCCGCTGCGAAACAGGAGTCTGACGAATGAAAAGCAAATATAAGTGGCTGATCCCCGGCGCCGTGCTGCTGACCACCTTGGGCATGGCCGGTTGCGATGTCGAGAAAACCGAAGAAGGCTCGCTGCCAGACGTAGAAGTCGAAGGCGGCAACATGCCTGAGTACGACGTCGATGCGCCAGAAGTGGATGTTGGCACCAAGGAAAAGGTCATCACTGTTCCTGATGTCGATGTGACCATGCCTGACGATGATGAGCCTGACGTTGTGCGTGAACCTGTCGAGCCCATCAAGCAAAACTGACAAGTAGCGACGCGTGTCATAACGGCGCGCCAGGCTCGAAAGCCGTGCTTGCACCAGCAAGTGCGGCTTTTTTATGTCGTCAGGTTTTCCACCATTTATGTGCATCAAGTTGTGGATAACAATGTGAGCAACCCTGCAACCCCAGTCTTAATGCGGCCCCGGCAATATCGATCATTTTTTGATCTGCGCCACCGGAAGCCTGCAAATATCACCAAAACGCATTGATTTTCATCGTTTTTTATTGTCTAAAACATGCCCAGCGTGCGATTGCAGATCGCTATCATCGTTTCGTCTGGTTATTCGCAATTGCAGTGGACAAGCTTGTGGATAAGCTTTGGGCTGTCAGCGGCCGGCCCCGTCCGGCCTCGCTTGGAACAACTTGCTCGTTTTTTGCACAGGCCAAATAGCTGACTGGCAAACAATTTCGGGCAATGCTCGGCAACGTGCAGTCGGATCGTTAGTTGACCTTTGGGTCAACTCCTCCAACATGCTTAAATGCAATTTTTCAGGACGGGGGTTTCTCATGTACGACTGGCTCAACGCCTTGCCCAAAGCCGAGCTTCATCTACACCTCGAGGGCTCGCTCGAACCCGAGCTGCTGTTTCGCCTGGCCGAACGCAACAAGATTGCCCTGCCCTGGGACAATGTCGACGCGCTGCGCAGCGCCTACAACTTCGGCAATTTGCAGGAGTTTCTTGATCTGTACTACGCCGGGGCCGACGTACTTCGCACCGAGCAGGATTTCTACGACCTGACCTGGGCCTACCTGCAGAAGTGCGAAGAGCAGAACGTCGTCCACACTGAGCCTTTCTACGATCCGCAGACCCACACGGATCGCGGCATCCCGTTCGAAGTTGCCATGCGCGGCATCAGCGGCGCCCTGGCTGACGGCCGCGAGCTGCTCGGCATCAGCAGCGGCCTGATCCTGAGCTTTCTGCGTCACCTGCCCGAAGAGGCCGCGTTCAAGACGCTGGAACAGGCGATGCCGTTCCGCGACGCTTTCTTCGCGGTCGGTCTGGACAGTTCAGAAATGGGCCATCCGCCGAGCAAGTTCGAGCGCGTCTTTGCCAAGGCCCGTGCCGAAGGCTTCCTCGCCGTGGCACATGCCGGTGAAGAAGGCCCACCCGAATACATCTGGGAAGCGCTGGACCTGCTCAAGGTCAGCCGCATCGACCACGGCGTGCGCGCCTCCGAAGATCCGAAGTTGATCCAGCGCCTGATCGACGAGCAGATTCCGCTCACGGTCTGCCCGTTGTCCAATACCAAACTTTGCGTGTTCGACGACATGAGTCAGCACAACATCCTGCAGATGCTTGAACAGGGCGTGAAGGTGACGGTGAACTCCGACGACCCGGCCTACTTCGGCGGTTACGTCACCGAGAATTTCATGGCGCTGCATGAAAGCCTGGGGATGACCGAAGATCAGGCGCGCCGCCTGGCTCAGAACAGCCTCGACGCCCGCTTGGCGAAGTGATCGGCAAGGGCCGCCGCAGCGCGGCCCGTCAGCTCGAGAACGGAGCCAGCTGCATCAGCACCTGGCATCGTTCGACCAGATGTTCGCGCAACAGCCGCACCCGTTCGCCCAGATGCGCACGGTGGGCGCAGATCAGGTTCAGCGGCGTCGGCTCGCCCAGCAGCTCCGGCATCAGCACGACCAGTCGCCCCGCCTGCACATCCTGAGCGATGTCCAGCCAGGATTTATACACAACGCCCCGCCCGGCCAGCGCCCAGCGCCGCACCACATCGGCATCATCGCTGATGCGATCTCCGCTGACTGCCTGTTCCAGCGGACGGCGACCGTCGCTGAAGCACCAGCGTTCGTGCACCCGTCCCGCCAGCATGAAGCGCAGGCAGTTATGGTCGGCAAGCTCGGCAAGGGAGCGCGGCGCTCCGTGTATGCCAAGGTAGCCCGGCGAGGCGCAAAGCACTCGCCTGTTTGCTGAAGCTACCGGTAGCGCCACCAGACTGGAGTCTTCCGGCAGACCGTAGCGCAGCGCGACGTCGACCTGCTGTCGAAATAGATCAGCGTTGCGATCGGCCAACAACAGCCGAAGGCTCAATCGCGGGTGCTGCAGCTGAAACTCGTCCAGCCATGGCAAGAGCACATTGCGGCCGAAGTCCGACGGCGCCGACAGCTGCAGCGTGCCGCTGATACTCGCTTTCCCACCGGCCAGCAGTTGCCGACCCTCGAGCAGGCTCTGCAGCGCTGAACGCGCATGGGGCAGATAAGCCTCGCCGTCATCGGTCAGCCTCAGGCTCCGGGTCGAACGCACCAGCAAACGACAGCCCAACTGCGTCTCCAGTCGCTTGAGGGCCGCGCTGGCAACGGCTGGCGACAATTCCAGCTGCCGAGCAGCGGCCGACAGGCTCCCCAGTTCAGCGGTCAGCACAAATACCTGTAGGTCATCGCTGCGCAGCATTTTCAATATTCCATTGAAAGAGTCTCTGCGAAATATGCTGTTTTTCATCGCAGCGCGAAAGCCGAACATGGCGGCATTCAACGCCCATTTCTAAAGGAGACCCACGATGAAAGCCATCGGCTACCAACAGTCCCTGTCCATCGACGATCCGCATTCACTGCTGGATATCGAACTGCCCGAGCCCACACCCGGCCCGCGCGACCTGCTGGTTGAAGTGCGCGCCATCTCGGTGAACCCAGTCGACACCAAGATCCGCATGCGCGTACAGCCCGAAGCGGGCCAGCATCAGGTGCTGGGTTGGGACGTAGCCGGTGTGGTGCGCTCGGTAGGCAGCGAGGTCACCCTGTTTGCCCCGGGCGACGAGGTGTTCTACGCCGGCGCGCTGGATCGGCCGGGGGCCAACAGCGAACTGCACCTGGTCGATGAGCGCATCGTTGGACGCAAGCCCGCCACACTTGGCTTTGCCGACGCCGCGGCCTTGCCGTTGACCTCGATCACCGCCTGGGAGCTGCTGTTTGAGCGCTTGCAGATCAGCGAAGGCAAGGAAGATCGCGATCAGCGTCTGCTTATCGTCGGTGCAGCGGGAGGTGTGGGCTCAATCCTCACACAGCTGGCGCGCCAGTTGACCGGGCTGAAAGTGATCGGCACCGCCTCGCGCAGCGATACCCAAACCTGGGTGCGCGAGCTGGGCGCTCATGAGGTGATCGATCACAGCCAGCCGTTGGCCGCCGAGCTGCAACGTCTGGGCATCAATGACGTAACCCACGTCGCGAGCCTGACCCACACCGATACGCATCTGCCGCAGATTGTCGAAGCGCTGCAGCCACAGGGTCGCCTGGCGCTGATCGACGACCCGGCGAGCCTCGACATCAGCCTGCTCAAGCGCAAGAGCCTGTCGCTGCACTGGGAGTTCATGTACACCCGTTCGCTGTTCCAGACGCCAGACATGATTGCGCAGCACCAACTGCTCAACCGGGTCGCGGAACTGATCGACACCGGCGTGCTGAAGACCACCCTGGGTGAGCACTACGGCACCATCAACGCTGAAAATCTGCGCCGCGCCCATGCCTTCATCGAGAGCGGCAAGGCCAAAGGCAAGATCGTCCTTGAAGGGTTCTGACGGATGCGGGACCGCCTCAGGACGAGGCGGTCTCGCTGCGTTGGGATAGGCTGCTCTGGCCGGTATACCAAGCCAGGCACGCCGCCAGGCCCGCACACACCGTGATAGCCAAGGCCATCGGCACGGCTGTGCCGTTGTGCATCCAACCCACGGCCGCCGAGGCGAAGGCGGCAACACAGAACTGCATGCTGCCCATCAACGCCGACGCCAAGCCCGCCTGCTTGCCCTGCTTAGCCATGGCGCAGGCGGTTGCATTGGGCAGAATGCTGCCAAGGCTCGCCAGGCCGGCGAATAACGGAATAAGCAACGGCCAGAGCGCCTCCGGCTTGCTCAGCGCAATCATCAGTAACGCCGCGCCGCAGGCAAAGTAGAGCCAGACCAGGCGCCGCAGCCAGAAACCAGGGCCGCGCAGACGCAACAGCCGTGCATTGATCTGTGAGACGAGGATGAACCCCGCCGCATTGCTGCCGAACAGCCACCCGTAGTGCTCGGCCGGAACGCCATACAATTCGATGAAGACGAAGGGCGAGCCGGCGATATAAGCAAACATGCCGGCCATCGCCACGCCGCCCGAGAGCGCAAAGGCGATGAATTCGCGGTCACGAAACAGCGCGACGTAGCGCCCAAGGGTTCCGCGCAAGGCGTGTTTGGGTGCATCGGCCGGCAAGGTCTCCGGCAGCCGTAGCGCGACCGCAACGCCACACAGCGCGCTGAATATCATCAGCGAGACGAAGATCGCCTGCCAGCCGAAGGCGTTCATCAGCAGCCCGCCGGCCAGCGGCGCGAGGATCGGCGCCAGCCCCATCACCAGCATCAGCTGCGAAAAGACTTTGGCGCCCTGCACCGGATCGCACCAGTCGCGGACCACCGCGCGAGTCACCACGATGCCAGCGCAGCCACCCAGCGCCTGGACGAAACGCGCAGCGATCAGCCAGTCCAGTGACGGCGCAAAGGCACACGCCAGCGACGCCAGGGTAAACAGCGTCACGCCCACCAGCAGCGGCCAGCGGCGTCCATACCGATCCGCCAGCGGCCCATAGATCAGCTGCCCAAGGGCCAGGCCGATGAAGTAAGCCGCCAGTGACAGCTGCACGTGTTCCACATCCGTGGCAAAAGCGCGCGCCATCGAGGGAAACGCCGGCAGGTAGAAATCGATAGCCAACGGACCAAAGGCGCTGAGCGCGCCCAGAATGAGCAGAATCTGAAGGGGCATGGAGAAACTCGCGGGGCGGAAAAAGCCGAAGCATCGACACGCAGCGAAGCCGCGACCGAGATCGAACGTTTACAGAGAAGCTGAGATGCTGTTACATACACAGACGATTGTAAACATCCAAAGTTGCAGAGGTTAAAGGACGAACTCCGCATTGCCCGCCGCGAAGGCTTATTCAATGCAGCAACAGGCTGCCGTAGCTCACCCATGCGAAGAACCAAAGAAGACGCCGAAAAGACCCGTGTTGCCCTGCTCGCCTCTGCCGAGCGGCTGTTTCTCGACAAGGGGGTGGCGCACACCAGTCTCGATCAGATTGCCCGCGACGCCGGCGTGACCCGCGGCGCCGTGTACTGGCACTTCCAGAACAAGGCTCATCTGTTTCACGAAATGCTCAACCAGGTTCGCCTGCCCCCGGAACAGATGGCCGAGCGGCTTTGCGGCTGCACCCAGCAGCAGCCGCTGAGGGCGCTGTATGACCTTTGTATCGAAGGCATCGGTGCCTTGGGTCGGGATGAGCAGAAGCGCCGGGTCATGACCATCCTCCTGCACCGTTGCGAATTCACCGATGAATTACGCGAAGCGGAAGAGCGCCACCAGGCGTTCATCAACCAGTTCATTGAGCTCTGCGAAAAACTGCTGGAGAGCGCCGTTGACAGCCTGTACCCAGGCATCACCCCGCGGCTGGCCGCACGCACTTTGCACGCGCTGATCGTCGGCGTGTTCAGCGACTGGACCCGCGACCCGACCCTGTTCGATCCGGAAAAAGATTGCGCCGCACTGATCGACCCGGTGTTCCGTGGCTTGGTCAAGGACTGGGACAGTTCCGCCGTACGCTGACGTATCCCTAGCAAACGCGGCAGCACCAGCTGCCGCGTGCTGCATCACTGGACCTGATAGCCCTCTTCTTCAATCGCCTCGCGGATGGACGCCTCGTCCAGCCCGCCTTCCACTTGCACCACGCCCGCCTCAAGGTCGACATCGACCTTGGCATCGCTATCACGGGACTGGATCGCCTGAATGACGGCGCGCCGGCAATGCTCGCAGGTCATGCCTTTCACGTTGAACGTCTTCATCGGTTGCTCCTTTCGCTCGTTGGACACACCAGCATGCTCAACCTTGCCACACTGACAGGGTCAATAGGCTTGGCTGCGACATCCTGTTACTGGACTTGACCTTCCCACAAGGTGAAGGTTGATCCTCAGCGGCAACTGGCCTATTCGGAGCAAACCATGACGAGCGCAACCTACACGCTGCCTATCTCCGGCATGACCTGCGCAAGCTGCGCCGGACGGGTCGAGCGCGCCCTGCTGAAGGTGCCCGGCGTCGACAGCGCTGCGGTGAATCTTGCCGCCGAGCAAGTCCGCGTGCAGACCCATGAAGGCGACCTCGCCGAACTGGTTCAGGCGGTGGAAAAAGCGGGCTACGGCGTGCCGGTACAAACCCTGGAACTGGCCATCGAAGGCATGACCTGCGCCAGCTGTGCCGGTCGCATCGAGCGTGCATTGCTCAAGGTGCCGGGCGTGCGCAGCGCCTCGGTGAACCTGGCCAACGAACGTGCCCGTATCGAAGTGCTCGGCGCGGTCGACTCGTCAGTACTGATCGCAGCGGTCGAGGCCGCCGGCTACAAAGCACAAGCCAGCAGCGATAGCGAGCCGGCCACTGACCAGAGCGAAAGCCGCCTGCGCCGTGAACGCTGGGCCGTTATTGCCGCGCTGCTGCTCGCCGCACCGCTGGTCATTCCAATGTTTGGCGACCTGCTGGGCCTGCATTGGATGTTGCCGCCCTGGATGCAGTTCGTGCTCGCCACGCCGGTGCAATTCATGCTTGGTGCGCGTTTCTACGTGGCGGGTTGGAAGGCCGTGCGGGCCGGGGCTGGCAACATGGACCTGCTGGTCGCGATCGGCACCAGCGCCGGCTATGGCCTGAGTCTCTACCAGTGGTGGGTCGCGGAGGCCGGGCAGATGCCGCATCTGTATTTCGAAGCGTCCGCCGTGGTGATAGCCCTCGTCTTGTTGGGCAAGTACCTGGAAAGCCGTGCCAAACGCCAGACCAGCGCAGCCATTCGTGCACTGGAGGCGCTTCGGCCCGATCGCGCCGTACGTGTGGTCGACGGCCGCGAAGAAGAGGTAGCGATTGCGGTCCTGCGTCTGAACGACCTGGTGCTGGTCAAGCCCGGTGAACGTTTTCCGGTTGACGGCGAAGTGGTCGAAGGCGAAAGCCAGGCCGACGAGGCCCTGATCAGCGGTGAAAGCCTGCCGGTGGCGAAGGCGCCGGGCGACAGCATCACCGGCGGGGCGATCAACGGTGAAGGCCGGTTGCTGGTACGCACCACGGCCCTCGGCGGCGAAACGGTGCTGGCACGCATCATCCGCTTGGTCGAAGATGCCCAGGCCGCCAAGGCCCCCATCCAGAAGCTGGTGGACAAGGTCAGTCAGGTGTTCGTCCCTGCGGTGCTGGTGATTGCACTGTTGACCCTGGCCGGCTGGCTGTTCGTTGGCGCGCCCGCCGAGGTGGCGCTGATCAATGCGGTTGCCGTGCTGGTCATCGCCTGTCCCTGTGCGCTTGGCCTTGCGACGCCCGCTGCGATCATGGCTGGCACCGGTGTCGCCGCGCGCCACGGCATTCTGATCAAGGACGCTGAAGCGCTGGAGGTCGCCCATGCAGTGACGGCGGTCGCCTTCGACAAGACCGGAACGCTTACGTCCGGCAAACCGCGCATCGTTCACCTGCACGCCGTTGATGGCGACGAGTCCGCGCTGTTGCAACAGGCCGGCGCGCTGCAACGCGGCAGCGAACATCCGCTGGCGCAGGCAGTACTGGACCGCTGCGCCGAGCAAGGGCTGACAGTGGCCGACGTGGATCGCAGCCAGTCGCTCACCGGACGCGGCATCGCCGGCGATCTCGATGGCCGCTCGCTGGCGCTGGGCAACCGCCGGCTGCTGGACGACAGCGGCCTGCAGCCGGGCGAGCTGGCGGGCAAAGCCGAGGCCTGGGAAAGCGAAGGCCGCACGCTCTCCTGGCTGATCGAAACGGCACCGCAGCAGCACGTGCTCGGCCTGTTCGCCTTTGGCGACAGCCTCAAGGATGGCGCTGCGCAAGCCATCGCTGCCCTCAATGCGCGGCATATTCGCAGCCACCTGATCACCGGCGATAACCGCGGCAGCGCTCGCGTGGTGGCCGAGGCGCTGCAGATCGACAGTGTGCACGCCGAAGTACTGCCAGCGGACAAGGCCGCCACGGTCGCCGAACTAAGAAAAGGCGGCGCAGTAGTGGCGATGGTGGGCGACGGCATCAACGATGCCCCGGCCTTGGCCGCCGCCGATGTCGGCATCGCCATGGGCGGCGGAACGGACGTTGCCATGCATGCGGCGGGGATCACCCTGATGCGCGGCGATCCCAAGCTGGTGCCAGCTGCGCTGGAGATCAGCCGACGCACCTATCGCAAGATCCAGCAGAACCTCTTCTGGGCGTTCATCTACAACCTGGTGGGGATTCCCCTGGCAGCTTTCGGTTTCCTGAGTCCGGTAGTGGCGGGCGCGGCGATGGCGTTGTCGAGTGTCAGCGTGGTCAGCAACGCGCTGTTGCTCAAGCGTTGGGAGCCGAAGGAATAGAACCTGCAGCCCGCGCGCGCTACCGGCCTCTCAAGGTCCTGGGCCACCGCGCGCGGTTCGCTACACCACCAGCCCAACACTGACTTGTCTGGATGCCCACATGAATATTGGCCAAGCAGCAAAGAAAAGCGGGTTGTCAGCCAAGATGATTCGCTACTACGAGTCCATCGACCTGATCTCGCCTGCCGGACGCAGCGCCAACGGCTACCGCCACTACGGCGAGGAAGACCTGCATCGCCTCGCGTTCATCAAGCGCTCGCGGGATATGGGCTTCTCGTTGGAGGAAGTGAGCAAGCTGCTCAGGCTCTGGCAGGACCGTCAGCGCGCCAGCGCCGATGTGAAAGCCGTGGCTGGCGCACATATCGATGCGCTCAATCAGAAGATTGCCGAACTGGTGGGGTTACGCGACACCCTGCAGGATCTGGTCGACACCTGCCAGGGTGATGACCGGCCGGATTGCCCCATCCTCAAGGACCTGGAATCCGGCGGGTGCTGCTCGTCCAGCGCATCCCTTGAGCGCAGCTAGACAGAGCAACGCCGCTTTTCCATCCGGGATACAACAAGGCCAGGCATTGCGCCTGGCCTCGCGATAGATCAGCTAGCCTGCGATTGCAGGTAGTTCTGCAGCCCGATGCGGTCGATCATGCCGAGCTGCTGCTCCAGCCAGTAGGCGTGATCTTCTTCAGTGTCCATCAGCTGCAGCTCGAGAATTTCACGGGTCTGGTAATCACCGTGCTGCTCGGCCAGGGTGATGCCCTTGGCCAGGGCTTCGCGCACCTTGTATTCGAGTGCCAGATCGGCGCGCAACATCTCGGGCACGGTGTGGCCGGGATGCATTGCCTCCGGCGTCATGTCCGGTGTGCCTTCGAGGAACAGGATGCGCTTGAGCAGCGCATCGGCGTGCTCGGTTTCCTCCTGCATTTCGTGGTTGATCCGCTCGTAGAGCTTGGTGAACCCCCAGTCGGCATACATCCGCGAGTGCAGGAAATACTGATCGCGCGCCGCCAGCTCCCCACGCAGCAGTTCTTTGAGATATTCGATGACCTGTGGCTGACCTTGCATTGCGACTCTCTCCTGCACTGACTTTTGAACGCCGAACAATGATACGCCCAATCGGCGGCGGATTGACCGTGGCCCCGTTGCCGCAGGCAAAACCAGCTGACCAGTGGGTCAGTTCAGCATAGGCCGAACTCCCGAGCCAGAGCGGGGTTCTACTGAATCTGTCGCGGCGTTTCGCATTGTCGCGACGTCTTGCTCGTCGCCATTGTCCAGGAGAACGGATGCCGCTCTTAACGTCCCGAGGCCACTCACGACATCGCTTTACCATCGCCTCAATCTGCATTGGGCTGACCCTGTCCGGCTGTGCCGAGGACAAGGAACCTGTTCAGGTGCCGCCACGCGTTGCCTTCGTCGAGCCGCTGCAACGTATTGATAACGGCCCCGAGTCGTTGCGCTTTCCCGGTGTGGTCGAAAGCGTGACCAGCACGCAGCTGGCGTTCCAGGTGCCGGGGCGCGTCGAGCGCATCCTTGTCGACGAGGGCGAGCACGTCGAAAAAGGCCAGCCGGTAGCCGAACTCGACGACACCGATTACCAGCTGCAACTGCGCGAGGCCCAAGCGCGGCTGCGTCAGCTGGAGGCTGATCTGAGCCGCAAGCGTGCGTTGCTAGACGAAGGTATTCTCGCCCCCGCCGCGGTAGAGCCGCTGCAGGCCAGTGTGGTGGCAGCACGCGTCGCTCGCGACAGCGCGCAGCGCAATATCAAGCACAGCACACTGGAGGCACCGTTCGACGGCGTCGTCGCGCGGCGGCTGGTCGAGCCGGACATGGTGGTCGCCACGGGTACACCGGTGCTCGAGTTGCAGAACAACCAGCACATTGAAGTCACCGTTGACCTGCCCGAAACAGCCGCGCTGAGCATCCCCCTGAATGAAACGCTGCAGGCTGTCGGCGAGCTGGTGATTGCCGACCTGACGCTGCCGCTTGAATACAAGGAACACAGCACCCAGCCGCGCGAAGGCTCGCGCACCTACAGCCTGACGCTACAGGGCCAACCGCCGGAGGACTTCAACCTGCTGCCAGGTATGGCCATGCGGGTTCGCCTCGAGCGGCCTGCCGAGCCACAGAGCGAGAAAACACCGCGTTTTCGCGTGCCGCTCAATGCGGTGCAGACAGCACCCAATGGCAGCCATTACCTGTGGCTGGCGGTGGACGGACACGCCCAGCGCCATGACCTGCAGCTCGAACGGATCGAAGACGACCACGCGGTGGTCAGCGGCGAGCTGAACAACGACATGCTGGTGGTCGTAGCGGGTGGCAGCAAGCTCTCGGAAGACCAACCGATCAAAGCCGAGCGGCGGAAGTAAGCGGATGGATTTAGCCCGTTACGCCATCTGCAAGCCGGTCAATATCTGGGTTCTGGTGCTGATCTGCCTGATCGGCGGCGTCGTCGCGTTCTTCGAGATGGGCCGCCTGGAAGACCCCGAATTCACCATCAAGGAAGCCATCGTCACGGTGCAGTACCCGGGCGCAACCGCGCTGGAGGTCGAGCAAGAAGTAACCGAGCCGTTGGAAAGCGCCATTCAGGAGCTTTCCGAGGTCAAGGAAATCCGTTCGCGCTCGATGATCGGCCTGGCCGAAATCCGAGTCGAGATCCAGGACCGCTATTCGGGCGATCAGCTCGATCAGATCTGGGACCAGCTACGCAGCAAGGTCGAGGACGCCCGACAGAAGTTGCCCCCGGGCCTGGACCCGCCGCTGGTCAATGATGACTTTGGCGATGTCTATGGCATCTTCTTCGCCCTCACCGGCGATGGCCTGACGCTGGAAGAGCTGCATGAAGTGGGCAAGGATCTGCGTCGCGGGCTGATCACCGCTGACGGCGTCGGTCAGGTCGAACTCGCTGGCGTGCGTGAGGAGCGGATTCTGGTGGAGGTCGACCAGGCGCGCCTGGCCGCGCTGCGCCTGTCCCCTCAGGAACTGCTCGCGGCATTGGCCGATGCCGATGCGGCCGTTGAAGCGGGAGGCGTGCGTGCTGGCGAATTCTTTGTACACATCCGCCCGACAGGTGCCTTCGACTCGCTGGATGCTTTGCGCGCCCTGCCGGTCGGCCAGGGCCAGCAGAGTGTGGATCTGGGCTCGATTGCCACGCTGAAACGCGACTATGCCGAGCGGCCACGGCAGATCATCCGCCACAACGGCGAGCCAGCACTGACGATAGGCATCAGCGGTATTTCCGGCAGCAACATCGTCGAGGTGGGTCGCAGTGTCGAGGCGAAGCTGCAATCCATGCAGCGGTTGATGCCGCTTGGCGCCGAGCTGCATCCGCTGTACCAGCAGCACAGCATCGTCAACGAGTCGGTCAACAGCTTCGCGCTCAATGTGTTCCTCTCGGTGGCCATTGTCGTCGGCGTGCTTTGTCTGGCCATGGGCGTACGTGCGGGCGCGATCATCGGCGCGGTGCTGTTTCTCACGGTACTCGGCACCTTGCTGGTCATGTGGATGGCCGGGATCGAGCTGGAACGCATCTCCCTCGGCGCGCTGATCATCGCCATGGGCATGCTGGTGGATAACGCGGTGGTGGTTTGCGACGGAATGCTGATTCAGAAGCAGCGCGGCATGAGCATTCTGGAAGCCTCACGCAAGACCCTGCAGCAGACGCAATGGTCGCTGTTGGGCGCGACCATCATCGGAATCCTCGCGTTTGCCGGGATCGGCCTGTCCCAGGACACCACCGGCGAGTTTCTCTTTTCGCTGTTCTTCGTCATCGCCACATCGCTGTTGCTGAGCTGGTTGCTGGCGCTGCTGGTGGTGCCGCTGTTCGGGCACTACCTGCTTGAGCGCAAGGGTGGCCAAACGGACGAGGATGCCGATCCGGACGATGCCTACAGCGGGCCGATCTACAACCGCTACCGACGCATGGCAGGCGCCGTGCTCGCGCGTCCCTGGCTAACGCTGGGCGTTCTGGTTGTGCTGACCGTCCTCAGCGTAGTGGGCTTCAGTCGGGTGCCGCAGAGCTTTTTCCCACCTTCGAGTACGCCGATCTTCTATCTGAACCTGTTCCTGCCGCAGGGTACGCATATTCGCGAGACCAGCCGCACCGCCGAGGATGTCGAGGGCTATCTGAAGCAGCTCGACGGCGTCACCGATGTGTCGACCTTTGTTGGTGCGGGCGCGTCGCGCTTCATGCTCACCTACGCGCCGGAACAGCCCAACCCGGCGCTGATGCACTTTCTGGTTCGCACCAAGGAGGCCGGGGTGATCGCCGATCTGGTTCGTGAGATCAACCAGACGCTACCAGGCCGTTACCCCTCCGCCGATGTCGCCGCAGCGCAGTTCATGTTCGGCCCCAATGCCGAGGCCAAGCTCGAAGCGCGGATCAGTGGCCCTGAACTCGACGAGTTGCGACGATTGTCGGCCGAAGGTCAGCGCATCCTTCAGGAACAAGGCAATGTCTTCAACATCCGTGACGACTGGCGATCCCCCGTACCCGTACTGCGCCCACAGCTGGCCCTGGACCGCCTGGCCGATGCTGGCCTTACTCGCCAGCAGGTCGCGCAAGCCTTGTCTGTCGCCAGTGAAGGCCAGCAGGTCAGCGTGTTCCGCGATCAGGACGAGCTGATTCCGATCCTCCTGCGCGCCACTCCAGAGGATCGCGTCGAACCGGGCGAACTGCTGCAACGGCTGATCTGGAGCCCGGCAACGCGCAGCTACGTGCCGCTGGCGCAGGTCGCGGACGGCATCGAGGCGACCACCGAGGACTCAATGATCCGCCGCTACGGCCGCGAACGAACCATCGCCGTGCGTGCTGAGCCGCGCGACGGGGAGAATACCAATGTCGCATTCGAGCGGATTCGACCGCTGCTCGAGGACATCGAACTGCCGACCGGCTACTCACTGGAATGGGGCGGTGACCACGAGCAATCTTCGGACGCGCAGCAGGCACTGGCCAGCACGCTTGCAGTGCCGTACCTGGCGATGGTGCTGGTCACGGTGCTGCTGTTTGCCAAGGTCCGCCAGCCGCTGATGATCTGGCTGGTGGTGCCGATGGCGCTGTGCGGCGTCACCCTGGGGCTGCTGATCACCGGCCAGCCATTTGGCTTCATGGCGCTGCTCGGGCTGCTGAGTCTGACCGGTATGTTGATCAAGAACGCCGTGGTGCTGGTGGACGAGATCGACCGGCAGATTGCCGATGAGGTACCGCGGCTAACGGCCATCGTCGAGGCCTCGGCGTCGCGTCTTCGCCCGGTGATGATGGCTGCAGGCACCACGGTACTGGGTATGGTGCCGCTGCTGTTCGACCCCTTCTTTGCCAACATGGCCGTCACCATCATGGGTGGGCTGGGCTTCGCCACATTGCTTACCCTGCTGGCCGTGCCCTGTCTGTACCTGTTGTTCATGCGCGTCAAACCGGAGGAAACCTGATGCCCTGCCGATTGGCTCGTACCCCCCTGGTCTGGGCGCTGGCGTTGGCGCTCGGCGCTTGCTCCAGCGTGCCGGAACGGCCTGTCCCGGATGTTCCGGACAGCTGGTTCCACGCGGTGCGCCAGCAGCCAGCCGATGCCGAGACGCTCGCCGACTGGTGGCAGCAGTTCGATGACCCGGTGCTGACTCGGCTAGTCCGCAAGGCTCTGAACAACAACCGTGACATTCGCTCGGCCATGCTGCGGGTCGATACTGCACGCGCGCAATTGCGCCAGGCTCGCGCCGGCCTGTTCCCCACATTCGCGCTGCCAGGCTCGGCCAGCCGTCAGTGGATCGAGAACAACAATGAACCGAACCCCAATAGCCCCATAGGCCAGTTCATTCCCGACGAAGACGTGATCACCTTCGATACCTGGGAACTCGCCCTGCAAGCCAGCTGGGAGCTGGACATCTTCGGCGCTACCCGGGCGCGAACCGACAGTGCGCGGCAGCAGATTCGCTCGGCGCAAGCCCAAGCCATCGCCGCGCGGCTGGCGGTGGCCTCCAATGCTGCACAGGGTTACATGCAGGTGCGCGCGTTCGAGGGGCAGCGGGCGCTGCTGCTGGAGGGGATCGAACTTGCAGCAGAGCTCGAGCACATCGCCAGTCGAATGTTCCAAGCTGGCGAGGTGACCCGGCTGGATGTCGAGGCCAGTGCCGCTGAGCGCGCCTCTCTGCAGGCGGATCTGGATGAACTGGAAATCAACCTGGCCGAAGCCAGGCTGGCGCTCGATACGCTGCTCGCCGAACCGCCGGGTAGCGTGGCGCGCGAGTTCGAAGCGCCGGCCAAGGTGCCGCTCGCTGACAGGCCCATCCCGCCCGGACAACCGCTGGATCTCTTGCGCCGTCGTCCGGATTTGATTGCCGAAGCGGCGCAGCTGCAGGCCGCACAGCTGCAATCTCTGGCCGCCCGCCGCGACCTGTTCCCGACCCTGGCGCTACAGGCGGCAGTCGGGCGTTCTGGCCTGGCACTGGGCAATGCCTTCTCCACCGCTTCGAACTTCGCGCGTCTCGGTGCGACCTTTGGCTTGCCCTTCCTCGATTATCGCCGACGGGGCGCGGCAATCGACCTGGCTGATGTGGAAGGTGAAAGCGCCTACCTCGGCTTCCAGCAGGCGCTGGCCGAAGCGCTGGAAGAGGTCGAGCGATCACTGGTGCGCATCGACGGACAGAAACGCCGCCTGGACTCGCTACGGACCACCCTTCGTCATCGTGAATACGCCTATGAGCTGGCGCAGACCAGCTATCGACTGGGTGAGGCGAATCTCAACGAAGTATTGGACGCCCAGCGCGGCTCCCTGCGTGCTCGGCAACAAGCGCTGCAGGGCCGTACCGCACTTGCGACGGCACAAGTCGCACTGTTTGTAGCACTCGGCGGCGGCTGGGAAATCAACCCAAGTGCGGTGCAGACTAACGAGCCCGCGTCAGCAACGTCGGGCTCGAATGCTGTGGAATAACGGCGTTAGGCTAGAGTCTCCTCGGCAAGCCAACCAAAGAGACGGCCCGCACACCATCGCTCACCGTTCAGTTACGCATCCATGGCGGTGTCGGCGGCTCATCGCTGGGCTCATCCGTTGCGTTACGCAAGGCTTCCTTACGCGCCTGGTCGGCCAGGGTCGCCTTGATCTCCCGCATCACAGCGTCTAAGTCGGCGGCATCTTCCGGCTCGGCAAACTCACCGGTCAGCTCGGACTCCGGCGTCAGCTTGCCGTCCTCGTACAGCGCCCACATTTCCTTGGCGTAGCGGGTGAATTTGAGCTCGGGCGCAAACTGGCCGAAATAGGCCGACATGTTGCCAACGTCCCGTTCGAGCATTTCAAAGGCGTGGTTGTTGCCCGCCGCATCTACCGCCTGTGGCAGGTCAATGATGACCGGGCCATGCTCGTCGAGCAGCACGTTGAATTCGGACAAGTCGCCATGCACCAGGCCGGCACAGAGCATCTTCACCACTTCGCCGATCATGAAGGCATGAAATTCACGTGCATCGTCAGGGTGAAGATCGACGTCGTTCAGACGCGGCGCGGCATCGCCGTCTTCGCCTGAGATCATCTCCATCAGAAGCACGCCATCGAGGAAGTCGTACGGTTTAGGCACGCGCACGCCAGCGTCTGCCAGCCTGAACAAGGCGGCCACTTCAGCGTTCTGCCAGTTTTCCTCTTTTTCCTTGCGCCCGTGTTTGGAACCCTTGGCCATGGCCCTCGCATCGCGGCTGCTACGGACCTTGCGGCCCTCCTGATATTTGACGGCTTGGCGAAAGCTGCGGTTGTTGGCTTCCTTGTAGACCTTGGCGCAACGCAGCTCGTCACCACAGCGCACTACATAAACCGCTGCTTCCTTGCCGCTCATCAGCGGGCGCAACACTTCGTCGATCAGCCCATCCTCGACCAACGGCTCGAGTCGTTTTGGCGTTTTCATCAGCGGCTTACAGACCCTTTTTGGCTATGCAGATCTGCAGGTTACGGCAATCGCGAACGGGCTTCCATGTTCGCCCGCAAGTTTGAAAGCGCACTGTGGATTGGCATCGGGATCGGCCAGGGCGGACAATCGGAATCCTTCACCCACGGAGCCTCCCAATGCTCGATTTCGACCACTGCTGGCAAGCGCTCTGCAATCGCGATCCAAGCTTCGATGGGCGCTTCGTGTTTGCCGTGCACTCGACTCATATTTTCTGCCGCCCCAGCTGCCCGGCGCGTCGCCCCAAGCGGGAAGGTGTCAGTTTCTTCAGACACAACCACGAGGCCGAGGCTGCGGGTTTCCGGGCTTGCCGGCGCTGCTCCCCCCAGGGCAAGAGTTTCGCTGAGCAGCTCGACGAGCTGGTGGTGGCGGCCTGCCGGCTGCTGGATGAAAGTCCTGAGCCGATGACCCTGGATCAGCTGGCCGGCCGCATCGGTCTGTCCTCCTCGCACCTGGCTCGTGCCTTCAAAGCACGAACCGGCCTGACGCCGCGCGCCTGGGCCACAGCGCGCCGACGCGAGCGGCTTGAGATGCAGCTGCCAGACGCCGAAACAGTACTCGGTGCCGCACTGGACGCCGGCTACGGCAGCACGCGTGGTGTCTATCAGCACACTGCAGCACTCAGCCCGGCTAAGCGCCGACGTAAAGGCGCCGGAGAGACCCTGCGCTACGCCACCAGCGCCTGTCCGTTGGGACTGCTGCTGGTGGCTGCCAGCGACAAGGGCATCTGTGCCCTGCTGTTCGGCGATGAACAACAAGCGCTACTCGACGATCTGCAGTCACGTTTCGCGGCGGCGGAGCTGGTGCCTGATCAGGCCGGGCTCGGCGAATGGCTGAAGGCAATTGTCGCTCAGCTGAAGGAGCCGAGCCGAGCTGCCCAACTACCGCTGGACCTGCGTGGCAGCGCCTTCCAGCAACGGGTCTGGCAGGCATTGCAGGGCATTCCGCCTGGTGAGACTCGCCGTTACGGTGAGTTGGCGGCGAACCTTGGCAGCCATGCGCGCGCCGTGGCCCGTGCTTGCGCCAGCAATCCGGTCGGGCTCTTGGTGCCCTGCCATCGCGTTGTCGGTGCCAACCAGGCACTGACCGGCTACCGCTGGGGTGTCGAGCGCAAGGCTGCCCTGCTTGAATCAGAGCGTGATGAATCGGGAGCCTGACGAGGTTTCAGCGGTCGCATGCAGTACATGCCACCGCAAGAGAGACCAGCCATGACCGAACTGAAGCGCTACCGCATCCATTACCTGATCAATGGCGAGCCGGCGTCCCTGACGTTGAGCGCCTTCGAAGCGCCTGCACTAGAGCAGGCCGAACTGGAAATCTTGTTGCACCACGTCAGAGAGCCGCGCGCCAGCGTCGACGCGCCTTGGGAAATCCCGGAACGCGCCAGCGAGCACAGCCGGATGGCCGAGCTGGGCGTCAGCGACATCCAGATCGAAGAAGAAGCGCACCGCTGAACCACGCCGCTGCAAACTGCTAAAACAAGGAGATGACTGCCGTGCCCCTGATCGACACCCACACCCACCTCGACTTCGACCCCTTCGATGCCGACCGCGGAGAGGTACTGGCCCGCTGCGCCAGCGCAGGTGTCGAGCGGGTCCTGGTGCTCGGTGTGCATCAAGCGAACTGGGACAGGGTCTGGCAGATGGCGCTGGATGAGCCGGCCGTATATGCCGCGCTGGGGCTGCATCCCGTGTTCTTACAGGACCACCGACCAGAACACATCGACGCATTGCGCGGTTGGCTTCAACGCCTGCGCGGCGAGGACAAGCTCTGCGCAATTGGGGAAATCGGCCTCGACTATTACATCGAAGACCCGGACAAGGACCGGCAGCAACAGCTACTTGAAGCGCAGCTCGAGCTAGCCAACGCGTTCGAGCTGCCGGTGCTGCTGCATGTCCGCCGCGCTCATGCGCAGATGATCGCCACCCTTAAGCGTTACAAGCTCAAGCGCACCGGCATTGCCCATGCATTCAGCGGCAGCTGGGAAGAAGCCCGCGAATACATCAAGCTGGGTTACAAACTTGGACTGGGCGGCGCGGGAACCTGGCCCCAGGCGCATCGAATGCACCGGGTGCTGCAACAATTGCCGCTTGAAAGCATCGTGCTGGAAACCGACGCCCCGGACATCACGCCCCACAGCCACGCCGGCCAGCGCAACAGCCCTGAATTCCTCCCTGACATCTGTCGCGAGCTGGCGGAGCTGCGCGGCATCAGCCCTGAGGAATTGGCGGATGCCAGTTACCGCAACAGCTGCGAGCTGTTTGGCTGGAACCGCTAATCGGCTGGCCGAAGCCGAGGGCAGAAAGCTGGCAAGCGCTGGGCTCCGATCCAGACAGCTAATCAGTCCTCTAGCGGGTCGTGTCCCCAGTTCATCAGCGAATGACGCCAGCGGCTGTCGCGAATGTCCGCCTTGGGACGCTGAGCAAGGTGCCGGTGGACATAACCGATAACCTTGCGCATGGCCTGGTAATCGTCCTCGCCCAGTTCAGCCTGCCGCTTTGCCTTGAGCGCGAGGATACGCTCACCCATGGCGTGCCCTACCGCCTCGCCATCATCCGAGGCGGTGACCTTTTCACCGCCAGAAGTCATGCCAACGCTGCGGCTGGTCTCGCTCTCAAGCCAATCGCGGAGCTTGGCTGGCGACATATTGACCACCCGATGGAATTCATCGCGAACGTCTCGCTTGGCCTCGTCACTCAGCTCGTTCATTGCTCGCCCTCGCGCTTGAGCGCCGCAACCAACTCATCTTTCTTCATCGTTGATCGTCCACGAATGCCGCGCTGAGCAGCGCGGCGCACCAGCTCGGTCTTGTTCAGCCCGCTAAGTGCTGGCTCCTGCCCGCGGCTGGTCTTGCGCGCCACATCGGCCGGCTGGCTGGAGTGTTGCTGCCCGCGACGGCTATCGGCTCGTTTCTTTTGCGTCGTTCGGGCGTATTCGTCGTCGCTGATTGACTCGCGAGCCTTCTTGGGCAAATAGCGCTCGCCGGTTTCCCCGGACGGCTTTCCGGATTTGGTATCCCAGTCTTCGCGGGTCCACTCGCGCAAGTGGTTGTCGGCGGTTTTCTTGCCGTCATAGCCGCCGCCGCGCTTCTTGTATTCCTGCACGGCGTACTGGGCCTTGCGCGCCGACCACTGGCCAGGCTCGCCGCCCTTGTCGCCGTCGGTGACTTCCCGCTTCACCTGCTCCCATAGCTTCGGATCGGTTTTCTTTGCGGTGCTGGACATGACGCACTCCCGGGTTTGCCTGTTCGGCAGACCCGGGCGCAGGAGGCGCTGTTCAACAACGCCGATGAGCGGCTAAGCGCCAAACGGAGAGAGGATCAGACGCGGAACGCGCCGATCAATTGCTGCAGGCGGCCAACCAATTCGGTGAGTTCGCGACTCGCCTGCTCGGTATGGCCTGCGCCTTCGGCGGTGCGCTGCCCAGCCTCATTGATCGCGACAATGTTGCGGTCGATGTCATGGGCGACAGCGGTCTGTTGCTCCGCGGCCGCGGCGATCTGCTGGTTCTGATCGACGATGACACCGACCGCGCCAAGGATGTTCTCGAGCGCCTGCTGAACCTGTGCCGACTGGCTTACGGTCTCTTCTGCCATCGAATGGCTGGAGTGCATGGTCTTGACTGCTGCGCCGACCCCGCCCTGCAGGCGGCCAATCATCTGCTCGATTTCTTCGGTGGACTGCTGAGTGCGCTTGGCCAGGCTGCGCACTTCATCGGCCACAACAGCGAAGCCGCGACCCTGCTCACCTGCGCGCGCCGCCTCGATTGCGGCATTGAGCGCCAGCAGGTTGGTCTGTTCTGCCACGCCCTTGATGACATCCAGCACCTGGCTGATGGCTTTGCTGTCGCTTGCCAGCTGATTGATCACGGTGACCGATTGTTCGATCTCGGCAGCCAGCAGACCAATGCCGCTCACCTGCGCCTCGACCAGGGTACGACCGCTGACGGTTTCGTCGTTGACGCTTTGCGCGCTGCCCACTGCGGCTTCGGCGCTGGTGGCTACTTCCTGCGCAGTCGCTGACATCTCGTTCATTGCCGTGGCAACTTGCTCGATCTGCCCGCGCTGCTCGGACACCGTCTGGTTGCTCTCGCCGGAAACAGTCTCGACGCGCGAAGCCTGACGCTCCACCTCGCCCACCGTGTGCCCGACGCGCTCGATGAGTTCACGGATCTTCGAAACGGTCTCGTTGAACACCTGGCCCAGCTCACCGAGTTCGTCGCGGCTTTGCACCTTGAAGCGTGCCGTCATGTCGCCGGCAGCCACTTTATCCATGGTCGCGCCGAGGCTGCGCAACGACGCACGAGTCGATATGTAGAACGCGCTGTAGAGGTAAACGACGAGCACAAAAACCAACGCCAGCGCGGTCAGCAGCAGCACCATCAGCAGTTGTTTCTGCTCGAGGCGCTGCTCGAGCTCATCGTCAAGAAAGCTGAGAATGGCGTCATTGAGCGCATAGGTCTTCGCCATCTCGGCGCTGATCAGGTCGTAGAATTTATCCCATGGCTGATCCAGGGCTTCAGCCATGATCACCTGGTCCTGGAAGATGTCGCTGCTCGACTGCAGCGAGTTGCGACTTGCCGTCGCCTGAGCATCCAGTTGGCGCTGCGCGGCAGGGCTGCTGCCCAGCACATCCTGCAGCTGGGCAGCGTATTGCGCCTGCTGCTTCTCCAGCTCGAGCAAGAGGTCGTCCAGTTTGTTGCTGGCATCGGAGTTCAGGTAACCCTGGCCAAAGGTATAGGAGCCCACTGCCCGACCTTCACCGAGCGCGGCAGTGATGGACGGCGTCGCCGAGGTCAGCAGTTCGGAGAGCAGCCGCACATCGCGCTGACTGTCCTGGCTTAGGCCCGACTGGCTAGCGATCAGCTTGATCATAACCTGGGCCTTGCCCAGCAACGCACGAGCCATCGCCGCCTTGGCCTGCAGCGACTGCTGCGACTGCGCTTCACGCAGCGCGGCGTCCAGTTCATCTCGACGCTGGGTGAATTCGGCGACCTGCTCGGGGTTGTCGCTGACCGGCGTCAGGTTCTGCATCCTGGCGGAAAGTTCTCGTTCGGCATTGGCCAGGCGTGTTACCAACGCCTGCACTTCACCGGTCTGGCCGATGATGCCTTCGATCTCGACCAGATCTTTCCAGTCTTCCATTTCCCGGCGCAGCTGCAACGCCGTGCCCAGTAGTTCCAGGCTGCGCAGTTCAGTGCGAGTGCCTACAAACTCTTGGTACGAATCGCGCACCAGATAGAAGTTGGTCAACAGCATGGGGACGAAAAAGAGAACGCTGATCAGGCTGAACTTCATGCCGAAGCTCAGACGGTTCATCAGGGCGATAGCCGGATACAACAGACTTTTCAAAAGACGTCTCCCAATTTTTGTTGTATTGCCGTCAGCGTCGAGGCTGCGGCAGGGCTCGTCAGAGAATGGTGCGAGAAAACTTATACGGGATATCGGACGGGGCTTGTGTAACTTAAGGTAATGGCAGAGTGACACCCCGACAACTGGCAGAAGACACGCCGATTCCGGCATATCCACCACACTTATGCAGGGCGTCCGCAGCTCGCGCTGGGCGTTATTGACGCGTTAGAGAAAGAGAATCCACAGCGCGATTGCCGCATACCAGAGGATGCGAGCACGCACCAGCAAGGCGGCAAGGCTGTCGAGCCTCAGGATGCCCGCCTGCCCCGTGTAAGACTCTTCAAGGTCCGCCGCCACGGGACCGACCTTGGCCAGCAACTGTGGCGCTGGCACGCCCCAGTGCAACAGGTCCTCAAGCATGGCGCGATTGGCAGCGACGAAATTGCCGACCAAGCCGAAGCTGGCAAGCAGAACCCGCACCGGCAGCCAGTCGAAGGCATGCCTGAACTGGCTGGCCCGCTCGCGTACGGCCTCGGCCTTCGCGTGATCCATGGTCAACGCCAACAGCCGATAGGCGAGCGCCGCGACGGGACCGAGCAGCACGTACCAGAAGATCACCGCAAAAAAGCCTTGATGGCTGCGCCAGAGCAGTTGTGCTTCCACAGCACGCAACAGGCCCGGAGCGTCCGTCGCGCTGAGCCCCAAATCACGTTCGGCAACCAGCGCAGCGGCTTCGTCATCGCCACGACGCCAGGCATCGCGGAACGGCCCGAGCTCACGTTTGCCCTGACCGCGGCCCAGGCTGTAGAGCAACACCAGCAAGTGCAGAGGCAGGCTTAGCCAGCCATAGGCAAGCGGCTCAAGCGCCAGCAACAGCATGCTAAGCAACAGCACAGGCAGCAGCACCAGAAAGAACAGGCTCAGCCATGACCCATAAGCCGTCCCCGCACCGCCCTCGACCCGCCCCAGCAAGCGCAGCCAAGGCCCGTCATCCTGTACCACGCGACGCCAATCGGTGAGCTTATCGATGACCAGCGCCAAGAACACCACGAGAAAAATCATCTGTCGAATCCTATCAAGGCAGTTTCACGCCACGATCGAAGCGGTGCGCAAACGCTGCCAGTCAAATGCGGGGCCGGGGTCGGTCTTGCGACCCGGCGCGATATCGCTATGGCCACAAACCCGCTCCGGCGTGATTGCCGGATAGGCTTGCTGAAGCAGACGACACAGAGAAGTCAGGCTGTCGTACTGGGCTTCGCTGAACGGCATTTCGTCGGTGCCCTCCAGCTCGATACCAAGGGAGAAATCGTTGCAGCTTTGCCGATCACCGAAGCACGACACACCGGTGTGCCATGCGCGATCGAGGCAGGAGACGAATTGGGTAATCGCGCCGTCACGTTCGATCAGGAAATGCGCGGACACCTGCAGGTTCGCTATTTCTCCGAAGAAGGGGTGCTCGTCACAGGGCAGACAGTTCTGGAAGAATTGCTGGACCTTTCCGGTTCCGAACTGGCCCGGTGGCAGACTGATGTTGTGAATGACCAGCAGCGAAATCTCGCCGTCCGGACGCAGGTTGAAGTTGGGCGAAGGGCAATGGCGAATGCCTCGGCACCATCCTGTCGCATGATCCAACTGCATCGCGGCGAAACCTGGCTGAACGGAGGCCTGCAGGCTAGCGCCTGCAGCTGCCCCGCTGCAAGCGGCCAGGCTATTCCGGATCCATCACTTACTGACGGCCACGCGCTTCTCATCACGGCGCGAGGCCAGACGATCGGCCAGGCGCGTCGGCTCAGGCAGTCGATAGCGGGTGACGTAACGCATGACCAATTGCGGGGCGCTTTCCAGGCTGACCCGGTTGCCCGGCGAAATGATCAGAGGGCGAACCTTATCCTTGCTGCGTAAAACCGTGCCGATCACCTTTCCTGCTTTGTCCAGCAGGTCGACCTGATTGCCGCGCTGCTCGCCGAGCGGCTGATGAAGCCCGGTGAGGATTTTTTTCGCCACGCCGATGGTCGGCAGGCCGGTAACTACACCCAGATGAGCAGCAATGCCAAGCCCCCGCGGATGCGCAATGCCATGCCCATCGGAAAAGATCAGATCGGGCGTCTGACCGAGAGAGTCGAGCGCCTGCAGCACGGCAGGCAGCTCGCGGAACGACAGTAGCCCCGGAATGTAGGGCATGCACGTCGGAATTCTTGCCAGTGCGTGGCCCAATGGCTCGAGGGTTTCGGCATCGAGGAGAACGACCGCGGCACGGGTAATCTTGCCGCCATCCTCGAAGCCGACATCGACGCCGGCGACCAGCTTTAAGGGACCGAAGTCGTCGGTCAAAACAACCTTCTTCGCCAGCTGATTCTGGATCTCGCGCGCTGCACTGGTGCTTCCATCCCAGCCGCAGAATTCGGCACGTGTTTGCGGTGTGTGTGCAGTCATGATGGCCCTCTTCTGCGTGTTCAGACGGTCAACCGAAGGTACGGTTCCACGATCCATTCATGATTGGGACTGGACAGTCAGGCAAAAAAATAAGACGCTCCCGCCGGACTGCGGCAGTTTTACCCTGCTTTGTCCCAAACAATAACAATGGAACAGCCTGATCTCGCATGCTCACCGACCACCCCCTTAAACGCATCAGCATTCTGGCTACAGACGGAGTGTTCGCATCCACCCTGCTGCATGCCAAAGACTTCTTTCACATGGCCAGCCTGCGTTATGGCAAGCAGCTGGGGCTCGACCTCAACCCCGCCTTCGAGACCTCACTGGTCAGCCCGGACGGTCTTGCGGTCAATACATTCAGCGGCCCACGCATTGAAGTGGACGGCGCCCTGGATGACGCAGATGCAGTGATTCTGCCAGCGTTTTGGGGCGACTTCGACGCCATCAGCCAACGCTATCCACAGGTGTCGCAATGGTTACAGGAGCGGCATGCGGCGGGTAGCGCGATCTGCGGTGAGGCCAGCGGGGCCTTCTGGATGGCTGCGGCGGGGTTGCTCGACGGCCGCGAGAGCACCACTCACTGGCGCTTCGCTCAGGAATTTGTGGAGCGCTTTCCGCGCGTGCTGTTTACCCAGGAAAAGCATCTGACCGACAGCGACAATCTCTACTGTGCGGGGGGCACCACCTCGGCCTGCGATCTGTACATCCATCTGGTCGAGCGCTATTGCGGCGCACATATCGCTCAGGGCATGGCGCGAGACATCCTGTTCGAGGTTCGGCGCAACTACAGCCCGGGCAGAATTGGTTTTGGCGGGCAGAAGCTGCATCTGGACACCCGCGTTCTGCAGATCCAGGAATGGCTTGAAGAGCATTTTGCGGAGAAATTTCGCTTCGAAGACGTGGCGCGGGATCATGGCATGAGCATTCGCAACTTCATGCGACGGTTCCAGACAGCGACCGGCGACAAGCCACTTCACTACCTTCAGCGCTTGCGCATCGAAACGGCAAAGACCCTGCTCTCCACCACCCGCAAGAGCATCAAGACGATCAGCTATGAAGTGGGTTACGACGATGCAAGCTTCTTTGCCCGACTGTTCCGCCAGCACACCGAACTGTCACCGAATCAGTACCGGCAGCAGTACCGCCACAAAATCGCTTGAGCCATAAACACAAACGGCAAGTCACGCCAGGGCGCAGACTTGCCGTTCCTGTCGCCTGACGGGATCAGGGCTTATGTGGGCGCGCCAGGTATTCGTGCGACTGCATTTCCAGCAGGCGGCTCAGCGTGCGCTGGAACTCGAACTCCAGGCGCCCACCAGCATACAAATCCTTGAGCTCGACCTCGGCGGAGAGGATCAACTTGACGTTGCGGTCGTAGAACTCATCGACCATGTTGATGAAGCGGCGGGCCATGTCGTCCTTGGAGACGTCCATCCGCTCGATGTTGGAAACCAGCACTGCATCGAAGATCTTGCCCAGCTCGATGTAGTCGTTCTGGCTGCGCGGACCGTCGCACAGCTCGCGGAACTCGAACCAGGCCACGCCGCTGGCAACCTTGCGCGCAACGATCTCGCGATTCTCGATCATCAGCGCCTCGTTTTCCTGAATGCGGCACTGCTCGGGCAACAGGCTGCGGAAGCTCTTCTCCAGGCTCTGCTCGGCTTCGGCGTCGAGCGGGAAGTGATAGAGCTCAGCCTGCTCCAGCGCGCGCAGACGATAGTCGATGCCGCTGTCGACGTTGACGATTTCGGTGTGCTTTTTCAGCAGCTCGATCGCTGGCAGGAAGCGCGCACGCTGCAGACCATCCTTGTAGAGTCCGTCTGGCACGATGTTGGACGTCGCGACCAGGCTGACACCGTTCTTGAAGAGTTCTTCGAGCAGTGTCGCGAGAATCATCGCGTCAGTGATGTCCGAGACAAAGAATTCGTCAAAGCAGATCACCCGCGACTCGTCAGCGAAGCGCTTGCCGATGATGGTCAGCGGGTTCTTCTCACCTTTGAGTGTGCGCATCTCTTCGTGCACGCGCTTCATGAAGCGGTGAAAGTGCGTACGGGTCTTCTGTTCGAATGGCAGCGCATCGAAGAAGGTGTCGACCAGATAGGTCTTGCCGCGGCCAACGCCGCCCCAGAAATACAGGCCTTTCACAGGCTCCTGGTGCTTCTTGCCGAACAGCTTGCCCATCAGCCCGGTCTTCGTGCGGTCGTCTGCGACCAGATCGTCGTATAGACGCTGCAAATGACGGACCGCAGTTTCCTGGGCTGCATCATGGAAGAAGTCGGGACGTTTCAGGTCTGCCTGATAGCGCTCAAGAGGGGTCATGGCGGGGTCTGGGTAGTGAAACGGGGCCGACACTTTAGCCGCGCGCTCGGTGGTTGGCAATTTACGCAGATCGTTCAAGCGCTCAGCCTCGAGTGAAAACGGGATACCGGATGCATCCGGCCGACCGGCTAGCGGTCGGCGTATCTGCCGGCAATTAAGCCATCAATGTCGCCAACGCCTGGCGCAGTCGCAACATGGCTGCTTCCAGCGACTGCTCATCAGCGTAGCTCGGGCTGTCGGCAAGGCATTCGCCGTCGAGCCACAAGCTGAATTGATCGTCTTCATCGGCACGGAGTTCCAGCGCGTCAACACCTTGCGCGACCAGGCGCTGCGTGACGACGCCAATAGCCTTTGGATCGCTGAATCCGCGGGACAGCAACAGTTCCTCGCCATCCGCGGCGAAGAAGCGGAAACGGAAGCTGCCGTCGGTTTCACGGAAACTGGCGAAGCGGGCAGTCTTGCCACCTTTCTTCTTTGCCGGCGCGGCACTTGTCACATCGCTGCGGAAGTTGCGCAGCCCGACCGCCTCGCGTAATTCCCCGAGGAACGGCGTCGCCACCTTGCGCGCCTTGGCAGCGCCAGCCTGAAGGATGTCTTCCAGGTCGCCAGGACGCGCCATCAGCGCGTGGTAACGCTCACGGGCCTCGCTCAGCTCGTTATCCAGCAGTTCGAACAGCCGCTGCTTGGCTTCGCCCCAGGCAAGCCCGCCCAGCAGCTCGGCACGGAACTCGGCCAGCTGAGCCGGCGTGGCAAACGCCTGGTACAGAGTAAACAGGTGAGAGTCGTCCGGATCCTTTGGCTCGCCAGGCAGCCGGGAGTCGGTAACGATCCTAGCGATGGTGCTTTTCAGCTGCTTGGCGCTGCCAAACAACGGGATGGTGTTGTCGTAGCTCTTCGACATCTTGCGGCCATCGAGGCCGGGCAGGGTTGCAACGCTGTCTTCAATCAGCGCCTCGGGCGCGGTAAACAGCTCCTTGCCGTTGCCGAACAGGTGGTTGAATCGCTGGCCAATATCCCGGGCCATTTCCACATGCTGAATCTGATCGCGGCCGACCGGGACCTTGTGTGCGTTGAACATGAGGATGTCTGCGGCCATCAGCACCGGATAGCTGAACAAACCCATGGTGATCCCGGCGTCCGGGTCTTCACCCTTCTCGACATTCTTGTCTACCGATGCCTTATAAGCGTGCGCCCGGTTCAACAAGCCCTTGCCGGCGACGCAGGTCAGCAGCCAGGTCAGCTCGGGAATCTCGGGGATGTCCGACTGGCGATAGAAGGTTACGCGCTCCGCATCCAGCCCGCTCGCCAGCCAGGTGGCTGCGATCTCAAGACGCGACTGCTGGATCCGTTGCGGATCGTCACACTTGATCAGCGCATGGTAGTCCGCCAGGAAATAGAACGAGTCGGCATCGGCTTCGCGGCTGGCCACGATGGCCGGCCGGATGGCGCCAGCATAGTTGCCCAGGTGTGGTGTGCCCGTGGTAGTGATACCGGTGAGGATTCGGGTTTTCATTCGGTCTTCTCGATCAGTCAGCGCGGCCTGGCCGGAATCAGCCCAGCCGCGGCGCAACCAGGTCCTTGAGTTCCACCAGCTTGCCGTGGAAAAAGTGCCCGCATTCTGCCACTTTCAACAACTCGTGGGGGCGCTGAAGCTCGGCTGAAAACGCATGCACCGTGGCTGGATCGATCACTTCATCGTCGTCGGGCTGGATAATGGTCAGTGCACACCGTTCGGCCAGGGGCAGGTTTGACAGCCGCGATACCGCGGGCGCCACCATGAACAGTCGCTCCAGCGACTCGCCGCGCGCCTCAATGCGGCCGGCCAACGCAGCCGCAACGAAGCCTCCAAAAGAGAAGCCCAGCAGGGTGAGCGGCAGCTCGGGATACTGAGACCGCAGCCAGACCAGGGCGGCTTCGGCGTCTTCAACTTCACCCATGTTCATGTCGTGGCTGCCGGCGCTGCCACCGACACCGCGAAAGTTGAAACGCAGCGTTGCATAGCCGGCATCGCGGGCGGTGCGCTGCAAGGTCGAGACCACTTTGTTCAGCATGGTCCCTCCCTTGACCGGATTGGGATGACAGATCAACGCCAGTCCGCATGCTTCGGGCTGATCGAAATACAATCCTTCCAGCGCGCCGGCCGGTCCCTCTATGGAAATGGGGTTTTCGCGTTTCAACAGGGTAACTCCGTGACCTTGGGGCTAGTTGGCTCGTCTTGCTTGCACCTGCGTAGTGATCGCATATCGCGTTGCGGTATACAGGGCAGGAACGAGACGTTAACGTATCAAGCCGTGGAAAAACCACCGCATCAGGCGGTGCAGCCCGCGCAAAAGCAGTTGCGTCCCGGCCCGACAGCCGCCCTGCCCGACCGCCAGCGCAAGGTTTCGCCGCTGAACAGCACAGCCGTTTTTATAGAGGAAGTATTCGTGGAACAGACCTTCGCGACCTGGTTGCTCCCGATCGTCGGCGTGATCGTCGGCATCGTCATTGGTTACCTGATTGCGCGAAACAGCGCACCGAATAGCACGCAACGTCAGGTGGACGAACTGCAGGAACGGTTGGATACCTATCAAAGCGAAGTGGTTACCCATTTCAATACCACGGCCAGCTTGTTACGCAAGCTGACCAACAGCTATCAGGACATGCAGGATCACTTATCCGAAGGTGCGGACAAGCTGGCGCTCGACGAGCAGACTCGCCAACGCTTGCTCGCGGCGCTGCACAGCGAAGAAAACCACAGCCATCGCGAGCGCCTCAGTTCACCGACATTCACCGAGCCGCCGAAGGACTACGCGCCCAAAGACGAGGATGTACCGGGCACGCTGCATGAAAACTTCGGTTTGAAAAGCAAACACTAAGGCTGACCGGCGGCACTCAGTGCCGCCTCGTTATTGCGCTACTGCGTCAGACGCATGGACAGGTCAATCGCCCGCACATGCTTGGTCAACGCGCCGATGGAAATATAGTCAACACCGGTCTCGGCAATCGCACGCAGGGTGCCGTCATCTATCCCTCCTGACGCCTCCAGCTTTGCCCGCCCCGCTGTTATGCCTACTGCGGTGCGCATATCAGCCAGACTCAGCTCATCAAGCATAACGACGTCAGCTCCTGCATGGAGCGCCTGCTCCAGCTCGTCCAGGCTCTCTACTTCGACTTCTACGGGTTTTCCCGGAGCAATGCGATGCGCAGCCGCAACGGCTTCTGCTATCCCGCCGCAGGCGGCGATATGGTTTTCCTTGATCAGAAAAGCATCGTACAGACCGACCCGATGGTTGTGGCAACCGCCACAAGTAACGGCGTACTTCTGCGCCATACGCAGCCCGGGAATAGTCTTGCGTGTATCGAGCAGCCGTACGCCGGTGCCTTCGACCAGGTCGGCATACTGTCGGCAACGGGTCGCAACCCCCGACAGCGTCTGCAAAAAATTCAGCGCTGCACGCTCGCCGCTGAGAAGTGCGCGCGCAGGCCCCTCCAGATGGAACAGCACGCGGTCTGCGTCTACTCGCTCACCATCGACCACGCGCCAATGCACCGCCACCCGCGGGTCCAGCTGTCGGAACACGGCATCGACCCATGCAGTGCCACTGATAACAGCCGCCTCTCGCGTGATGATTTTTGCCTGGGCGAGGCGCTCGGCAGGAATCAATTGCGCGGTGATGTCACCAGTGCCTACGTCTTCGGCCAGTGCGCGGCGGACGTTGGATTCGATTTCGGCGGAAAGATCCGCAAGAGTGAGATTGGTCACGAAGAGCTCCCATGAAATTGGGCGAAAGTATACGGCGAGCTTTGACCTGTCGCAGCGGAAGGGGAACGTCTCAGCAAAATATGGATTTATCCCTATAATCTGCAAGGCTTCTTGCAGTTCAGAGGTTTTCCGTGAGCATCTGTGAGCTGCATCATGTCCAAGACAGAACTCGGAATTCATTGCCGAACGAGAAGCCTATAATCAGACGATAGATTGGCGCCATGGAAATGGCTATATGCCACTACTTTACTAGCCGTTGCCCTCTATTCACTATCAGCGGCCTGACAAGTGTTGTTGAGCGCCTTGAAAGCAGGCGACCGGAGCGTTCCAATGCGAACTGATGCGAAAGTGGTGCACCTCAAGGCTGCCCCTGAGCAAAAGCAGAATTCAGCGGCAGGCAGATTGCCTGTCGCACTCATCAGTGTGCGTGACAAAGCCGCTCAGCAACTGCGCCTGGCGCTGCAGACGCTATTCGACAATGCCGACGACTCGCTTTTCGAGATAGCGGACCGCGCTACGAGCAACGCCGAACAGAACGCCTTCTTTGAAGCGATGCGGGACCTGCGCATGAAGCGCCGCGGCATCGAGCGCAGCTTCTTGCAGCAGGTTTTCGAGTCTTTTTCCAAACTTAACCAATACGAGATCGGCAAGCCGGCAGAGCCAGAAGCCTCCTTTGAAAACCTGGCACTGGTGCAGAACGACGAACTGGAAGAGTCCGTTGCGATCGACACCATGGTTGCCAAGGTGATGAGTCGCACCAGCCAGTCACTCAGCCACCTCACCACCCGCATAAATGTGCTGGTGAGCAAAAAGCTGGACGACAAGAACAACCCCCTGGGTCCTCAGCAACTCTGCGAGTACTTTCTCGAAGCCTGCCGAAGCCTGGGCGTCGAGATCAAGGTCAAGCTGATCATTCTCAAACTGTTCGAGCGCTACGTGCTGACAGATCTTGAGCAGCTTTATGCCGAATCTAATCAGGTGCTGGTCGCGGCTAACGTCCTGCCGGAGCTGCAATCAGCTCAGCCGCGCCGTTCGCCGAATCGCCCAACTACACCAGGAAGCAGCGCCTCGAGGCACGGAACAGGTCTTGGCGATGCACCCGCTTACGCCGACAGCGGCGTGCAGGAAGCATTCGGAAACTTGCAAGCCTTGCTGTCAGAACTGCGCGGAAGTGCGCTACCTGCCCGCAACCTGCCCAGCGACGCCATCCCGATCTCCAGCAATGACCTGATGCGGCTGCTCTCTCATCTGCAGTCACGTGCTCCGCAGCAGGTCGATGAATTCGACCTCCAAGGTCAGCTTGAGCAACTGCTACACCGCGTCAGCGCCAAGAGCGGCAAGTCACGTGTAGTTGGTGAAGTCGATGAGGATGTGATCAACCTCGTATCGATGCTGTTCGAATTCATCCTCGACGACCGCACCCTCCCCGACTCGCTCAAGGCACTGATCGCAAGGCTGCAGATCCCCGTCCTGAAAGTAGCGGTTCTGGACAAGACCTTCTTCAGCCGCGGCAGCCACCCAGCCCGACGCCTGCTCAACGAGATCGCCTCAGCCGCCATGGGCTGGGCCGATCAGGACGAAGTCCAGCGTGAGGGCCTGTATCAGAAGATCGAGCAGATTGTGGCTCGGCTACTGAACGATTTCGTCGATGACCCTGCTATCTTCTCCGAACTGCTCGCCGATTTCCTCGCCTTCACTGGTGACGAGCGACGCCGGAGCGAACTGCTGGAGCAGCGCACAAGAGACGCCGAGGAAGGTCGCGCCAAGGCCGAAATGGCCCGCCAGGAGGTTGAACATGCGCTCAATCAGCGCCTGCTTGGCAAAACGCTACCCGAGGTGGTTGTCCGTCTGCTGCAAGAGGCGTGGAGCAAGGTTCTGCTACTGACCTGCCTGAAGCATGGCACCCAGTCGGAACAGTGGCAGGCCGCGCTGGCGACCATGGATGACCTGATCTGGAGCGTCGCCCCTCACGAAGACGTCGAGTCGCGCGCACAGCTGCTGGAGCTGGTACCAAGCTTGCTCAAGAACCTTCGAGAAGGCCTGGTCAGCGCGGCGTTCGACCCTTTCTCCACCAGCGACTTTTTCACTCGTCTCGAAGCGCTGCATGTGCAGACATTGCAGCAACTGAACCAGCCGGCCAATCCCGCTCCAGCCACCGAACTGCTCGATCAGGGCGATGTCGCAGGCGAACAGAAGCTTGTGCTGCCACCGCGCGAAGAATCCGCCAATCAGGCGGCAAACCAGGCGATGATCGAGGTTAACGAGGAGATTGTTCTCCTCGCCCCAGGTGAAACCCGCGAACATGAGCCGGAAATAGATCTGGACGATAACGACGAAGCACTGACGCAGGTCGATAACCTGAGAGTCGGCAGCTGGGTCGAGTTCCAGGAAGACGAAGAGCACAAGCTCCGCTGCAAGCTTGCTGCGGTGATCAAACCCACGGGCAAATACATCTTCGTCAACCGCACCGGTATGAAAGTCTTGGAAAAGACCCGCACGGGCCTGGCGATAGAGTTCCGCCGCGGCGCCATACGCCTGCTAAACGACGCGTTGCTGTTTGATCGCGCCCTTGAGTCGGTGATTGGCAATCTTCGGAGCCTGAAGAACAACAACGGCCGCTAGGGTCCAGGGGCTGCTCCCCACCCTAGTGTTGTAGTCAGTAGCTCTCCCCTTCCCGTCAATCTGCCAACCGAGAGCCAATGCCCAGGCAGCGTCTTGCTTGGCTTTTGCCCCTGCGCCGCTAGAATGCCTGCATCCCCCATTCGAGGTGCGTATGCCCAGCCGCCTAAAACCCGAAGACCAGGAGCGCGTTGACCACTATCTCAACGCACCTCAGCACCAAGTCGAGCGCCGGCCCTTCCGCCCCTGGCTGCTCCTTGTGCTGGTCCTGGTAACGGTGCTCGGCTTGGGCCTGCTGAGCCGCCTCCTGAGTCGCCTGGTCCTGTGACTAACATGGTCACCACCAAGGCGCCAAACCGAATCCCGCAAAGCCTTATGAGTTCATTCCATGACACATCGCATCGTAATAGTCGGCGGCGGCGCTGGCGGCCTGGAGCTTGCCACCCGCCTGGGTAGAACCTTGGGCAAGCGTGGCAAGGCCCGCATTACATTGATCGACGCCAACCTGACCCACATCTGGAAACCTTTGCTGCATGAAGTGGCCGCAGGCTCGCTGAATTCGTCGGCTGACGAGCTCAACTATGTGGCGCAGGCAAAGTGGAACCACTTCGAATTCCAGATGGGCCGCATGAGCGGCCTGGAGCGTGAGCGCAAATGCGTTCACCTTGCCGCCTCATTCGACGACCACGGCGTTGAACTGGTGCCGGCTCGCACACTGAGCTACGACACGCTTGTAATCGCAGTTGGCAGCACGACCAACGACTTCGGCACAAAGGGCGCCGCCGAGCATTGCATCTTTCTCGACACACGCGAGCAAGCGGAGCGTTTCCACCGCCTACTGCTGAGCCACTACATGCGCGCCCACGCCAGCGAAGGCCACCAGGGCACCATCAACATGGCTATCGTCGGCGCTGGCGCAACTGGCGTCGAGCTTGCCGCCGAGCTTCACCACGCCGCGCGTGAGCTCGCCGCCTACGGACTGACTGGCATCAAGCCTGAAAACGTCCACATCACGCTTATTGAGGCAGGGCCGCGGGTGCTGCCCGCGTTGCCGGAACGGATCAGCCAGCCAGTGCACCAGACGCTGAGAGATTTGGGCGTTACGGTACTGACTGACGCCGCAGTGAGTGAAGTGACCGATGAAGGGCTGCACACCAAAGATGGCCACTTCGTCCCAGCCACATTGAAAGTCTGGGCAGCAGGCATCAGGGCGCCAAGCTTTCTGAAAGAGATAGACGGGCTGGAAAGTAATAGGATCAACCAGCTGCAAGTCCTTTCTACCCTGCAGACCACTCGCGACGAGAACATTTTCGCCTTCGGCGATTGCGCTGCATGTCCGCAACCGGACAGTGACCGCAACGTACCCCCACGAGCGCAGGCTGCGCACCAGCAAGCGTCACTGCTCGCCAAATCGATCGCCCGGCGGCTTGAGGGCAGGGACCTGCCCACCTACCGCTATCGCGATTACGGCTCGCTGATCTCTCTGTCGAGCTTCTCTGCCGTAGGCAACCTGATGGGCAATCTCACCGGCAACGTGATGCTGGAAGGCTGGCTGGCACGAATGTTCTATGTGTCCCTGTATCGGATGCACCAGATCGCACTGTACGGCGTCGCTCGTACCGGCCTGATGATGATCGGGGACAAACTCAGCACCAGCACAGTGCCGCGCCTCAAGTTGCATTAACTTCCACAGACAGTGCCAGCGCCAACTCATCACGAGAGGCACTGGCACTGAGAACAGATTTTTAGCGAGACGAGCGGAACAAACGCGCCGATAAACTTCAATGCAAAAAAAACCGGGAAACCCTTTCGGATCTCCCGGCTTCTTACGCCCCTTGCGAGGCGGTTTTGGTGGGTCGTGTGGGATTCGAACCTACGACCAATTGGTTAAAAGCCAACTGCTCTACCAACTGAGCTAACGACCCAAAAATGGTCGGGGTAGGGGGATTCGAACTCCCGACATCCTGCTCCCAAAGCAGGCGCGCTACCGGACTGCGCTATACCCCGATTGGATTTTGGCTCCGCGACCAGGACTCGAACCTGGGACCCAATGATTAACAGTCATTTGCTCTACCGACTGAGCTATCGCGGAACTTCATTTCCAGCTCTTCAGGTGGTCCGCGCTACCGCTTGCCTTCCCCCCTCCGAGGCGCGCCATTTTACGGTTCTCGGCGCGGCTGTCAACAGAAAAAATGCGATTTACTACAATGATTTGCACGATGCGGTGGCACTACCCCGCTCCGCTGGTATTGGAACTGCCGGCACCGCACGAAAGAACGGCGCCATCGCCCCTCAAATCAGCCGAAGACGATGTCGTCACCCTCCACCTTAGCTGAGATGCTTGTACCGGGCTCGAAGGCGCCAGACAGTATCTGCTGCGCCAGCGGATTCTCGATCCAGCGCTGAATAGCTCGCTTCAAAGGCCGCGCACCGTAGACCGGGTCGTAACCCACTGCGACCAGCTTATCCATCGCTTCGTCACTCAGCTCCAGACTCAGCTCCCGCTCAGCCAGTCGTTGCCGCAGGCGGCTCAGCTGGATGCGAGCGATGCCAGCAATCTGATCGCGAGCCAGCGGATCGAAAACCACCACCTCGTCGATCCGGTTGATGAACTCCGGCCGGAAGTGATGACTTACAGCGTCCATGACAGCAGCACGCTGCGCATCAGGATCGCCCACCAACTCCTGGATCTGGGTGGATCCAAGATTTGAGGTCATGACGATCACGGTATTGCGGAAATCCACGGTTCGCCCATGGCTGTCGGTCAGACGACCATCTTCCAGAACCTGCAGCAGAATATTGAAGACATCAGGATGAGCCTTCTCGACCTCATCAAGCAGAACCACCGAATAGGGTTTACGGCGCACGGCCTCGGTCAGATAGCCACCTTCTTCATAACCTACATAGCCCGGTGGGGCTCCGATCAGGCGCGCAACCGAGTGCTTCTCCATGAACTCCGACATATCGATGCGGATCATCGCCTCTTCGGTGTCGAAGAGGAACTCGGCCAAGGCCTTGCACAGCTCAGTCTTGCCTACCCCGGTCGGGCCAAGGAACAGGAAGGAACCGCTGGGGCGATTCGGGTCGGCCAACCCGGCCCGCGAGCGGCGAACCGCATTGGCCACCGATACAACCGCCTCGTGCTGCCCAATCACGCGCTGATGCAGCAGGTCTTCCATCTTCAGCAGTTTCTCGCGCTCGCCTTCGAGCATTTTCGACACAGGGATGCCCGTCCACTTCGAGACGACTTCGGCGATCTCCTCATCAGTTACCTTGTTACGCAGCAGCTGGTTCTCGGTCTTTCCATGCTGGTCGACCATCTGCAGGCTGCGCTCGAGGTCGGGGATGATGCCGTATTGCAGCTCGGCCATACGCGCCAGGTCGCCCTTACGCCGCGCAGCCTCCAGATCCGCCTTGGCCTGCTCGATCTTCTGCTGCATCTGGGCGGAGCCTTGCACTTCAGCCTTTTCCGCCTTCCAGATCTCTTCGAGGTCGGCATATTCGCGTTCCAGCTTGACGATTTCCTCGTCGAGCTTGGCCAGACGCTTCTTGGTCGCCTCGTCGTCCTCGTTCTTCAATGCTTCGCGCTCGATCTTCAGCTGGATCAGACGCCGGTCAAGACGATCGAGCTCCTCCGGCTTGGAATCGATTTCCATGCGGATGCGACTGCCCGCCTCATCGATCAGGTCGATGGCCTTGTCTGGCAGCTGCCGATCCGTGATATAGCGGTGCGATAGTTTTGCCGCCGCAATGATCGCGCCATCGGTGATAGACACGCCATGGTGCACCTCGTAGCGCTCTTTCAAGCCACGCAGGATAGCGATGGTGTCCTCCTCGCTCGGCTCATCGACTTGCACACGCTGAAAGCGACGCTCCAACGCAGCATCCTTCTCAATGTACTGGCGGTACTCATCAAGAGTGGTTGCCCCAACGCAATGCAACTCTCCGCGCGCGAGCGCAGGCTTGAGCATGTTGCCGGCATCCATCGCGCCTTCCGCCTTGCCGGCACCAACCATGGTGTGCAGCTCGTCGATAAATAGAATGACGCGGCCTTCCTGTTTGCCGAGTTCATTGAGGACTGCCTTCAGCCGCTCTTCGAACTCGCCGCGGAATTTGGCCCCCGCAATAAGTGAGCCCATGTCCAGCGCGAGCAAACGCTTGTCTTTGAGGCCGTCCGGCACCTCGCCATTGACGATGCGCTGCGCCAAGCCCTCAACGATGGCGGTCTTGCCCACGCCTGGCTCGCCGATCAGCACCGGGTTGTTCTTGGTGCGCCGCTGCAGCACCTGAATGGTCCGGCGAATTTCATCATCGCGGCCGATCACCGGGTCGAGCTTGCCGTCCTCGGCGCGCTTGGTCATGTCCACGGTGTACTTGTCCAATGCTTGCCGTGACTCTTCAGCATTCGGGTCGTTGACAGCGTCGCCGCCCCGCAGATTGCTGATCGCGTTTTCCAGAGCCTTTTTGCTGACGCCCTGCTCGAGCAATAGCTTGCCCAGCCGGGTGCTGCCTTCCAGAGCAGCGAGCAACACCAGCTCGCTGGAGATGTATTGGTCACCCTTCTGCTGCGCAAGGCGGTCGGCCTGGTTCAACAGGCGCGCCAAGTCCTGAGACATATTCATGTCACCGGTCGGATTTTGCAGTTTCGGCAGCTGATCGAGCTCTTTGGTCAATGCCTGGCGCAAACCATTGATGTCAAAACCCACCTGCATCAGCAGTGGTTTGATCGAACCGCCCTGCTGCTCGAGCAGCGCCTGCATCAGATGCAAAGGCTCAATGGACGAGTGGTCGAAGCCAACAGCAATGGATTGGGCATCAGAAAGCGCAAGTTGAAGCTTGCTGGTCAAACGATCGATACGCATGGAATCACCTTTCTAGGTAAAGCAGGCCGTGCAATGAAACGCACTCCGAACGAAAGCCTGCGAGATGAACCTTAGATAAGGCTGATTGTTGGAGATTCAAGCCGCACGACCTTGACGCAGGTCAGCCCCATGGCGTAAAGCGAGTCAGGGGTGAAATACCAGGAACAGGTGAACGGCCGCTCAGTCCAGCCAGATCAGGCTGGCGAAGCGCCCTGTACGGGCGGCACGGCGATAGGAGTAGAAACGAGCATCGCTGACAGTACAGAAACCACCGCCATAGACCGCTGTAACGCCGCAAGCCGCCAGGCGGATTCGGGCGAGCTGGTAGATATCCGCCATGAAGCGATCCGCGCGATGGCTGGGCACAAAGGCTTCGGAGCATTCAGGATGGCCAGCGATGAACGCATCGCACACCTCGCCGCCAACCTCGAACGCCGTCGGCCCTATCGCCGGACCGAGCCAGGCAATCAAATGTGACCCCGGAACCGCCATAGCCGCCACGGTGGCTTCCAGCACGCCTGAAGCCAGACCGCGCCACCCCGCGTGCGCAGCCGCAACGCGTGCGCCGTCGACGTCGCAGAGCAATACCGGTAGGCAATCCGCAGTCAGCACCGCACAGGCGACCCCCGCCTCGCCCGTCCAGCAGGCATCGGCAGTCGGACAACTGCGCGGGTCCGCCTCAACGGCGATACTAGAATGGATCTGGCTCATCCAGGCCGGCTCGCAGCCGAGCAGCCGCTGCAAGTGCTGTCGATTCGCCGACACCCGGTCGGGCGCATCGCCAACATGATCCCCCAGGTTGAAGCCATCAAACGGAGCTTGGCTCAAGCCGCCGCGGCGCGTGGTGACGCAAGCCCTTACACGCGGAGGCACCGGCCAGTCGGGACGGATCCAGTCCTCTGGCCATTCCGTCATCCGCTAAACGCCTCGCGATCCTGCTGCAAGAGTGTCAGTAGCCAGACGAAGTCGTCCGGCAATGGCGATTCCCATTTCAGCCGCTCGCCACTGACAGGATGGTTCAATTCAAGAAAGCGCGCATGCAATGCCTGCCGCGGAAAATCTTTCAGCGTTTGCACCATGGTCGGGTTAGCGGCTGGTGGGATACGAAAACGCCCGCTATAAAGCGGATCACCCACCAGCGGATAGCCAATGTGTGTCATATGCACACGGATCTGGTGGGTTCGCCCGGTTTCAAGCTTGACCCGGACATGCGTGTGCGACCGGAAGCGCTCGAGCACCCGATAGTGACTCACGGCAGGCTTGCCGCCCTCCACCACCGCCATGCGCTGACGCTGCTGGCCATGACGCCCAATGGCGGCATTGACGGTGCCGCCAGTAATGATCACGCCGATAACGATGGCCTCGTAGATGCGGCTGACGCTGCGCGCCTGCAGCTGCTCGACAAGGCGCGTCTGGGCCTGCAGAGTCTTGGCCACCACCATCAATCCGGTGGTGTCCTTGTCCAGGCGATGCACGATGCCGGCACGCGGCACGTTGATCAAATCCGGAACATGGTG
This sequence comes from Pseudomonas sp. 9Ag, assembly GCF_902506445.1. Classification (NCBI taxonomy): domain Bacteria; kingdom Pseudomonadati; phylum Pseudomonadota; class Gammaproteobacteria; order Pseudomonadales; family Pseudomonadaceae; genus Pseudomonas; species Pseudomonas sp. 9Ag. The sequence continues at coordinate 550,729 of NZ_LR733836.1, read as the reverse complement.
CAGCAAGGCGTTGAGCAAGGTGCCATCGGCATGCCCTGCGGCAGGATGCACCACTAACCCGGACGGCTTGTTCAGTACCAGAATGTGCTCGTCTTCGAAAACGATATCCAGCGGAATGTCCTGAGCCACCCACTCGCCCTGGGCCTGCTGCTCGGCAGAAAGCTCCAGGATGGCACCCGCATGTACAGTGTCGCGGGGGCGCAATACAGCGCCGTCGACCGTGAGCTGTCCCTCCTTGATCCAGGCTGCAAGACGCGAACGGGAATGCTCGGAGAACAGCTGTGCCGCGACTTGATCAAGGCGCTGCCCGCCGAGGTCGAATGGCACCTCGGCGCGGAGATGGATGGCCTGGGTGGTGATCGTGGACATAATTAAGGGCGCTTCAATAGTTGGAGAGGCAACCGTGCGGTTTGGCCGGTTGCGACAGGCGATGAGCCGGGACATGAGAAAGGGGGGCGTGACCTTGTCGGCAGGCAGGACGCCTACGGGCAGATCCTAAGCCTGAGCAGCCCCTCGACAGCGACACGGGTGCAGCCTTTGGTTTCAGTAACACGCTTGTGTTTAAATACCGCGTCTTTGTCCCGGCCAGCCGGGGCGCCCATCATAACAGGACGGCTCAGCGCAAGACAGCCAGCCGTCACAGGGACGCAAGCCGCCATGCAAGTGAAACACCTGCTGCTGATCGCCATTTTCGCCCTTACCGCTGCCTGTTCGTCCAACGAAACCATCAGTGAAAACCTCGGCGAAGCGGAACTGTACCGGCAGGCACAAGCCGACCTGGACAATAAGAGCTTCACCAGCGCGATCAACAAGCTGAAGGCACTGGAATCCCGCTATCCGTTCGGCCGCTTCGCCGAACAGGCGCAGCTTGAGCTGATCTACGCTTATTACCGCAACACCGAGCCGGAAGCCGCTCGCTCGTCGGCCGAACGATTCATCCGCCTGCATCCGCAGCACCCAAGCGTGGACTACGCGTACTACCTGAAGGGCCTGGCTTCCTTCGACCAGGACCGCGGACTGCTGGCGCGTTTCCTGCCGCTGGACATGACCAAACGTGACCCCGGCGCTGCACGTGACTCCTTCAACGAATTCGCCCAGCTGACCACACGCTTTCCAAACAGCCGTTACTCCCCGGATGCCAAGGCACGGATGGTCTACCTGCGTAACCTGCTGGCCGCGAACGAAATCCATGTTGCTGACTATTACCTGCGTCGCCAGGCCTACGTAGCGGCCGCCAACCGTGGTCGCTATGTTGTAGAAAACTTCCAGGGTACGCCCGCAGTCGGCGATGGTTTGGCCGTCATGACTGAAGCCTATCAGCGCCTTGGTCTCGAGGAGCTCGCTGGCACTAGCCTCGAAACGCTCAAACTCAACTACCCGCAACACCCCAGCCTGGAAGACGGCGAATTCGTGCCAAGCCAGGAAGAGGCCGACAACCGCAGCTGGTTGTCCCGCGCCACACTCGGCTTGATCGACACTGAAAACAAAGCGCCTGACCGCTCGCAATCCAACCGCGACGTGGTGCGTCAGTATGAGAATGCCGCCCAGGATCTGCCGGATGAACTGCGCCCGGTGTTGAGGGAAGCGGAAACCGAAGCCGCAAAAGAAGAGCAAGGCGAAGACCGCTCCTGGTGGAGCTATATGACCTTCGGCCTGTTCGACTGAGTTCCCAACCGCAGCCTGCCAGAACGGCAGGCCCGAACAGCTTAGCCAGGAAGTAGAGATATGGGCCTGTTTCGACTGTTGTTCTGGATCATCCTGATCGCGGCGGCGTTCTGGCTCTGGCGCCGTCTGACCAGCAAGCCCACAGCCTCCGATAAACCGCAAGAGACCACGGTCATGACCGTCCGCTGTGTTCAGTGCGGCGTACACCTGCCACGTGAGCAAGCACTGCAGAGTCATGACCGGTGGTATTGCAGCCAGGCGCATCTGGAACAGGACAACAAGTCGGGTGGGAACTGAACGCCTGACGTTTTTCGGTTACACGGGCCGACGAATCCTTCGGCTCTACCATCTCTATCGCGTCGTAATCGGCTTGGTGCTGGTTCTGCTCATCAGCAGCGACCTGCACAACGACCTGATGCGCATGATCAACCCGACGGCGTTCTACTACGGCGCCTGGCTCTATCTGATTCTCAACATTTTTGCCGCCGTACTGCTGCAGAACCCGAAGCGGGAACTGCCGGTACTGGCGCTCGCGCTGGTGGACGTCACCCTGCTGGCCGCGCTGTTCTACTTCGCCGGCGGTACGCCAAGTGGTATCGGTAACCTGCTGATCGTAGCGGTAGCTATTGCCAATATCTTGCTGCACGGCCGCGTCGGCTTTTTCATCGCGGCAGTCGCCGCCACCGGACTCATCTACCTGACGTTCTACCTCAGCCTAAGCGACAGCGCGGCGAGCAGTCAGTATGTACAGGCCGCCGCACTTGGCACGCTGTGCTTCGCTGCCGCGTTGCTGGTGCAGGGCCTGACCAGACGACTTCAGGATAGCGAAACCCTTGCCCGCCAGCGCGCCGAAGAGGTCGCCAACCTTGAAGCCCTGAATGCCCAGATTCTGCAGCGCATGCGCACTGGAATCCTCGTCCTCGATGCACAGGAGCGCGTGCTGCTTGCCAATCAGGGAGCCCTCGAGCTGCTCGGACAAGAGGCCCTGACGGGCGAACGGCTAGGACCTCGTTGCCCGGAGGTCATTCGAGGCCTGCAACGCTGGCGAGACAACCCCACTCTGCGGCCGAGTAACTTCAAGGCCACGCCCGACGGCGCGACCCTGCAGCCGAGCTTCGCCACGCTCCAGCATGGCGTGAAGCAGGACACGCTGGTGTTTCTCGAAGACATTTCTCAGATCGCGCAAAAGGCCCAGCAGCTCAAACTCGCGTCGCTTGGCAGACTGACCGCCAGCATTGCTCACGAAATTCGCAACCCGCTCGGTGCCATCAGTCATGCGGCGCAGTTGCTGCAGGAGTCGGAGGTGTTAGACGCTGCAGATCTGCGGCTTACGCAGATCATTCAGGATCATTCGCGGCGCATGAATCTGGTCATTGAAAATGTGCTGCAGCTGTCGCGCCGGCGCCAGGCCGAACCCCAGCTGCTGGATCTGAAATACTGGGTGCACCGATTTGCCAGCGAATTTCGCCAGACGCTGCCGCCTCAGCAAATTGTCCACGTGGAGACTCAGGGCAGCTCGCTGCAGACGCGCATGGACCCAAACCAGTTGATTCAAGTACTGACCAACCTGGTGCAGAACGGCCTGCGCTACAGTGGACAGAAGCACGACCAAGCACAGGTGTGGCTAAAAGTCTTCCGGGACGAGGCCAGTGATCTGCCCGTGCTGGAAGTGCTCGACGATGGTGCAGGTGTGCCGACCGAGCAGGTACAGAACATCTTCGAGCCGTTCTTCACCACAGAAAACAAGGGCACGGGCCTTGGGCTGTATATCTCCCGAGAGCTCTGCGAAAGCAATCAGGCACGGTTGGATTACCGTGAGCGAGACGAGGGCGGCAGCTGCTTTCGCATTGTCTTTGCGCACCCACGCAAGCTGAGCTGAGGCCTGCTTAAGACGCAACGGATCACACATCGGCCATGCGGCGGTACAAGGCAGGCCCTGTGGCGTTAACATTGGGCATCCCGCTTCTTCTTTTCAAAGACCGAGACCATGACCGCCCGCCAGAAAGCGCTGATCATCGATGACGAACCCGATATCCGTGAACTCCTGGAGATCACCCTCGGACGTATGAAGTTGGACACCCGCAGCGCCCGCAACCTCAAGGAGGCCCGCGAGTGCCTAGCACGCGAGCACTACGACCTCTGCCTCACCGATATGCGACTGCCGGACGGATGCGGTTTGGAGCTGGTGCAATTCATTCAGCAGCAGTATCCACAACTGCCTGTGGCCATGATTACCGCCTATGGCAGTCTTGACACTGCCATTGGCGCGCTCAAGGCCGGCGCTTTTGATTTCCTGACCAAACCGGTGGACCTCGGCCGTCTCCGCGAACTGGTCAATACGGCATTACGGCTGCGCACACCGAACCCCAATGAGCTGACAGTCGACAGTCGCCTGCTTGGCGCTTCGCCGCCAATGAACCTGTTGCGCAAGCAGATCGGCAAACTGGCGCGCAGCCAGGCACCTGTCTATATCAGCGGCGAGTCGGGCAGCGGCAAGGAGCTGGTTGCGCGGCTGATTCACGAACAAGGGCCGCGACATGAACAGCCCTTCGTTCCAGTCAACTGCGGGGCGATCCCGACAGAACTGATGGAGAGCGAATTCTTCGGGCACAAGAAGGGCAGTTTCACCGGCGCGATGGAAGACAAACCGGGCCTTTTCCAGGCAGCCAATGGCGGCACATTGTTTCTCGACGAAGTCGCCGATCTGCCGCTTCCGATGCAGGTGAAACTGCTGCGCGCCATTCAGGAAAAGGCCGTGCGCGCGGTTGGCGGAGCTAAGGAAGTGGTGGTCGATGTGCGGATTCTGTGCGCCACTCATAAAGATCTGGCCAGTGAAGTCGCGGCGGGCCGCTTCCGCCAGGACCTGTACTACCGGCTTAATGTCATCGAATTGCGCGTGCCGCCTCTGCGCGAACGCCGTGAGGATATCGCCCAGCTGGCTGAAGTGATGCTTCGCCGTCTCGCCCAGGAATGCGGAGAGACGCCGGCCAGACTGCAACCTGACGCACTGGCAAAACTGCAGAGCTATCGCTTTCCCGGCAACGTACGTGAGCTGGAAAACATGCTTGAACGCGCTTACACGCTCTGTGAAGGCGAGGAGATCAAACCCAGCGACCTGCGCCTGTCCGACGCTCCGGGCATGCCCGAGAATGGCGAAGCAAGTCTGGCGCAGATCGACAATCTCGAAGACCATCTCGAAGAGGTCGAACGCAAACTGATCATGCAGGCGCTGGAAGAAACCCGCTGGAACCGCACAGCAGCAGCCCAACGGCTGGGGCTGTCCTTCCGCTCCATGCGCTATCGGCTGAAGAAACTGGGACTGGATTGAGCACCCAGACCGCGACCCCGCAGGGTCGCGGAGCGCCCGTTATCCCTGTGACAGCAAGTTACGCAAATCGATGACCGCCGCGTTGGCTCGCGAGATGTAATTCGCCATCACCAGAGAGTGATTGGCCAAGACCCCATAGCCGCTACCGTTGAGCACCATTGGGCTCCACAGCGGTTCCTGCGCAGCTTCCAGCTCGCGGATGATCTGCCTCACGCTAATCGCCGCGTTCTTTTTCGCCAATACGTCGGCAAAGTCCACTTCAATAGCGCGCAGCAGATGCGACAAGGCCCATGCCTGCCCTCGCGCCTCATAGAACACGTTATCGATCTGCATCCAGGACGTCTCGACGCGCTCTTCTTCAACCACCTGACTTACGCCTTCGCGCTCAAGCTCCGTCGCCAACTGCCCGTCCAGGCGCACGCGACCGACGCTGGCCGACAGGCGCTGGGACAAAGACCCCAGCCGAGTACCGACATCTCCAAGCCAGTTATTCAGGTTGTCAGCGCGCGAATAGAACTGAGCTTTGGATGCCGGATCGCTCAAGCGTGCCAAGTAGCGATTCAGGTAACGGATCCCGTTACGGTATTCCGATTCGCTCGCCGGCAGTGCCCAGCTGCGATTGTCGAAATTGAACAGCGGTTCGGCTTTGGACAGATCAGGGTCTTCCGTCGACTGGGATTGCGAGCGCGCAAAGTCCTTGCGCAGAGCGCGACTGAGGTCGCGGACCTGAACCAGCACGCCATATTCCCAGCTTGGCATGTTGTCCAGCCACAGGCCGGGCGGGGCAATGTCATTAGTCAGATAGCCGCCGGGCTTGTCGAGCAAGGTGCCAGCTACCTGCTTAAGGGTTTCGACCGTGGTGTAGCCGTTAACGATCTGCTGCTGCGAGGCCTCAGCGGCTTGCCGCACATTCTGCTGTACCGGGAATCGGTCAGGTTCGGAGCTCCAGTACCAGCCGACCAAAAGCGCCACGAGCAAGTACAGCCCGATCAGAACGGCAAGCCCCAGCAGTAGCGGATTGCGAGTCGCCCCATCCGCTCTGGCTGAATTTCCCGAAAAGCCGAGGCGGCCGAAGCGATTCTTCCAATCCAACATGGGCGTCTGTCCTTCTCTTCATAAATTCAAAGATTCGATCGCCGGTCACGCGGAGCGTGCGGCATGTGAACCACTATAACGCAGCCGGTCGAAAGCAAGCCTCATAATGAGAACCAGACCGCCTATGCGGCATCTTTGCAAACGACGGATAGGTGGTAGCATTGAGCCACCACAGTGGCCTCTGAGAGCACTGCCGCAGCGGGCCAGGGAACCGGACATGTCGGACCAGGAAGAACTTAAACAGCACTTCGCACAACGGGTCATTCATCAGGCTCGGGAGGTGCTCGAAGTCTGGCAACAACTGCAGCGCAGCGAATGGAATGACGGTTGCCGGTCGGCGCTGGCAGATGCCAACAAGCGGTTGAGGAAATTCGCCGAGCGCTTCGAACAAACCGAACATCGGCTGCTCGCGCTTGGCATCGAAGATTGCCTGAGCGACATCAGCGACAATCGCGGACGGTTGTCGAGCGATACCATCGCCACACTCAGCCAACTGGTCTACCGTCTCGCACGTACCGGTTTGCGCCACGGCGATCCGCGCGGGCAGTCCGCCTACGTACCGCCATTGAGCAAACCGGTCTACATTGCGCTGGAAGACCATCAACGCGCCCAGCACGTGGTTCGCCAGCTCGAATTCTTCAGCATGAATGCGCAGGCCTTCGGCAGTGATAGCGAATTCCGCGCTGCGATGCATGAACGGCACCCGGCTGCAATCGTCATGGATGTCGATTTCAATGGTCCCGGCGAGGGCCTTCGGCTTGCCGAGCGCATCCAGCAAGGGCTGGAAGAAAAGCTGCCGCTGATTTTCTTCAGCCACCAGGAAACCGACACACCTATGCGACTGGCGGCCGTGCGCGCCGGCGGGCTGGAATTCTTTACCGGCACCATCGATGCCTCATGCCTGCTGGAAAAGATCGAGATTTTCACCCGCACCGCCCACTCCGAGCCTTTCCGCGTTCTGATCATTGACGATTCGCGGGCCCAGGCGACCCACACCGAAAGGGTCTTGAACAATGCCGGGATCATCACCCAGACGCTCAACGAGCCGATCCAGGCGATCAACTACCTGGCTGAATTCCAACCGGATCTGATCATCCTCGACATGTACATGCCCGAATGCATGGGTACTGAGTTGGCCAAAGTGATCCGGCAGCATGAACGCTACGTCAGCGTGCCGATCATTTACCTCTCGGCCGAGGACGACCTCGACAAGCAGCTCGACGCCATGAACGAAGGCGGCGATGACTTTCTGACCAAACCGATCAAACCTAGCCACCTGATCGCGACCGTTCGAACCCGCGCCGAGCGAGCCCGCAGCTTGAAAGCCAGAATCGTCCGGGACAGCTTGACCGGTTTGTATAACCATACGCACAGCCTGCAGTTACTCGAAGACGCCAGCTCACGCGCCCGCCGCGACGGGCAACCGCTGTGCTTCGCGATGATCGATATCGACCATTTCAAGAAGGTCAACGACACCTTTGGCCACCCAATGGGGGACCGGGTGATCAAAAGCCTCGCGCTGTTTCTCAAGCAACGCCTGCGCAAGACCGACCATATCGGTCGCTACGGCGGTGAAGAATTCGCGGTGGTGATGCCCGACACCACTGTGCACAACGCAGCCAAGGTCCTGGACGAGATCCGCGAACGCTTTTCCGAGATTCGCTACCCGGCACAGCCCGCAGACTTGTCGTGCACCTTCAGCTGCGGCATTGCCGAGCTCACGCCCGACGCAGACACCAAATTGCTCACACAGCAAGCCGACGAAGCGCTTTACACTGCCAAGCACGCTGGCCGAAACCGGGTGGAGTGGTTCCTGCCGTCACAGAACTGACATCAAATAGCCATATCTTCTAGCCTCCAGAACCTCCGGAGGCCAGGATGCGCTTGAAGTCGCTTACTACGCTGAACACCCTGCTGCTCATCGCCATTTGCTTTGCCTTGGGCGCAACGCTCTGGTGGTCAGAGCATGCGCTGGGACGTCCGTACCAGCTGATGGGGCAGTACCTGAGCCTTTCCCAGCGCTTTCAGCACCAGGTCGCCAACAACATTCAGGATTACCTGAGCAGCGGCGACGCACTGCGACACAACACCGCGCTGACTGAGCTGAAGGGGCTAGCAGAAGACGTCAGCGCCCTACCCGGCCCGTTCGCCAATCGCCTGCAGCCAAGCCTCGAACAGCTGCGCCAGTTCACGGCTACCGAGCTCCTCGCTGCAGGCAAGCTGGCCGGCGATCCCCAAGGCCTGCTACTGCAGGCCGAGCGTGAGATAGCGGGCACGCTGGAGCAACTGCATCGCTATGCCGCGCAAGATCAGCATGAAGCCGCAACCCAGTATCAACCCCCGTTGTTCGAAGCCAGCCGGCAGCTGCTTCGCCTCAGCCACGCGCGCGCCAGGCTGACCGCCAGCGGCAACGACGATTTGGTCGTCGAGGTGGAGCAAGCACTACAAGCGCTAGCGCAGGAAGCTCAAACGCTCGATGCGCTGCCACTACTCGGGGTGGCGAGCGAACAAAAATCCGGTGCGAGCGCATTCGCAGCGCTACTTGATCTTGACGAGCAAGCCCAGGCGCGACCCGCGGAAGACATGGGCATCGCTCTCAAGCGCGACCTATCCAGTCTCCTCACCCGATATCCGGGTGAGCTGAAACGCACCCGCGAGCTGATCGTGCAACGCCTGAAACTTCGGGACAGCACCGAGCAGAAAATAGCCTCCCTACAGACGGCATTGGACGATCTGGAGCCGGAGATCCGCAGTGAACATGGACGAATCCAGACAGAAGTTCGGCTGATTCAGGGCACCATCATCGGGATAATCCTGCTGGTCGCGCTCGCCATCGACCGTCTACAGCGGCAGCTCACTCGCTCGCTGGGCCAGCTCGCGCCAGCGCTCTCGGCCTGGGCAGCTGGCGATTTCGAAAAGCCAGTCGCCCTGCACTCTAAGACCCCGGAACTGGTGGAAATTGGCGCATCGCTGAATCAGTTACGCACCTATCTGCTCACGCTTGTCGGCACGCTGCGCCAGCAGGCGCAGGCGGTGACCGGAAACAGTCGCAGCCTGGCAGAAATGAGCAACGACCTGCACCGCGGCGCCAGCCGCCAGAGCAGCGACACCGCGCAGATCCGGGACGCACTGGGAGAGCTGGAAGCCACCATCCAGGATGTTGCTAGCAGTGCAGACCAGACGGCCACGGCCGGGCGCGCAGCAGGCCAGGCCGTCACCCAGGGCCAGGAGGTGATCGGCAGAAGCCTGAGCGGACTGCACGGGCTGGTCAGTGAGGTCCAGAACAATGCCTTGGCGATTGAACGCCTGGCGGACGAAACCGGGACCATCGGCAAGGTACTGACCGTCATCCGCTCGATCGCCGAGCAGACCAACCTGCTTGCGCTCAATGCAGCGATCGAGGCCGCGAGAGCTGGGGAACAGGGCCGAGGGTTTGCCGTCGTGGCAGACGAAGTGCGTACCCTGGCGCAGCGCACCAGCGGCGCTACCGAGGAAATTCAACTGCTGATCGGTAGTCTGCAGACGGCTGCGCATCAATCGCTCCAGGCCATGCGCATGCAGGTCAGTCACGCCGAAGAAACGGCTGAACTGGCCGAAACAGCGGATTCGGCGCTAAACCAGATCGTGACCACCATCGGCTCAATTGAACAGATGGCCGCACAGATCGCGCTGGCCACCGCACAGCAGAGCGAAGCGGTCAGTGAAATCCGCGGCCACAGCGAGCGCATCCACCAGCTGGGCAACAGCAACCTGACACATATCAGCCGGGGCCGAGAGCAGAGCGAACAGATGCTGCAGCTGGCCAGCGAGCTAGACCAGGCGACGCTGGCTTTCAAAGGCTGAAAGCAGGTGCCTCAGGCAGGCGCCTGCTGTCGATTAGCGAGGGACAGCCGGACGCTGGGATGGCTTTCGGCTCTTTCCGCCAGGCTTACCGCCACCGGCCGCTGCCTTACGCCGCGCTTCAGCTGCCGCCTTGGCCTCCTCGCGCTTGTCCCACGCGTTGCCGTCGTGGCTACGCGGAGGCAAGCCGTTGTGCTGGGTGAGAATCTTCCCGCCCTGCCCGGCCTTTTTACTGCCCACCGGCGTTGAATTCTTGCGACGGGCGCTTTGATAGCCTTCGGTCGCGGGCTGGTGCGTCGGAATCAGCTGATTTTTGCCATTGCCGATCAGGTCGGCTCGACCCATTCGCTGCAGGGCTTCGCGCAGCATCGGCCAGCCCTTCGGGTCGTGATAACGCAGAAAGGCCTTGTGAAGACGACGCTGCTCCTCGCTTTTGACAATGGGCACGCCTTCACTCTTGTAAGTAACCTTGCGCAGCGGGTTCTTGCCGCTGTGGTACATCGCCGTGGCGCTCGCCATGGGTGACGGGTAGAACGCCTGAACCTGATCAGCGCGGAAACCATTGGCTTTCAGCCAGAGCGCGAGGTTCATCATGTCCTCGTCGGTGGTGCCAGGGTGCGCCGCGATGAAGTACGGAATCAGGTATTGCTCCTTGCCCGCCTCCTTCGAATACTTGTCGAACATCCGCTTGAATTTGTCGTAGCTGCCGATACCCGGCTTCATCATCTTGTCCAGCGGGCCGCGCTCGGTGTGCTCAGGCGCAATTTTCAGATAACCGCCAACGTGATGAGTAACCAGCTCCTTCACATACTCCGGCGACTCGACAGCTAGGTCGTAGCGCAGCCCGGAGGCGATCAGAATTTTCTTGACGCCTGGCAAAGCCCGGGCCTTGCGGTACAACTCGATCAGCGAACTGTGGTCGGTATTGAGGTTCTCGCAGATGCCCGGATAGACGCAGGACGGCTTGCGGCAATGCTGCTCGATTTCCGGGCTTTTGCAGGCGATGCGGTACATGTTGGCCGTCGGCCCACCAAGGTCCGATACCACGCCGGTAAAGCCCGGCAGCTTTTTCATCTCTTCGATCTCGTGCAGGATCGACTCGTGCGAGCGGTTCTGAATGATCCGGCCTTCGTGCTCGGTGATGGAGCAGAAGGTACAGCCACCGAAGCACCCGCGCATGATGTTCACCGAGAAGCGAATCATGTCATAGGCGGGAATCTTCTCGCCGCCATAGGACGGATGCGGCACACGAGCGTACGGAGAGGCGAATACGTAGTCCATCTCCTCGGTTGTCAGCGGGATGGGAGGCGCGTTCAGCCAGATGTCGTGATCGCCGTGTCGCTGCACCAGCGCGCGAGCGTTGCCTGGGTTGGTTTCCAGGTGCAGCACGCGGTTGGCATGAGCATATAGCGCAGGATCGTTGCGAACCTTCTCGAAAGAAGGCAACCGGATGACGGTCCTATCCCGCTCGATCTTCGGGTTGGGCAGAAGCTGAACGACCTTGGCCTCGTTCGGGTCCTCAATCGCACCCTTCTCCTGCTCGATGGCGCACGCCTGCAAATCTTGAGTATTTACATAGGGGTTGATGATCTTGTCGACCTTGCCCGGACGATCGATACGGGTGGAGTCGATTTCGAACCAGCCCTCCGGGGCGTCACGGCGGATAAATGCTGTGCCGCGCACATCGGTGATCTGCTCGACCGCCTCACCGCGCGCAAGGCGCTGCGCTACTTCGACGATGGCACGCTCGGCGTTGCCATACAGCAGGATGTCAGCCGTGGCGTCCATCAGGATCGAGCGACGTACCTTGTCCTGCCAGTAGTCATAGTGGGCAATGCGGCGCAACGATGCTTCGATGCCGCCGAGCACAACCGGGGTGTCGGTGTAAGCTTCCTTGCAGCGCTGGCTGTAGACCAGGCTCGCTCGATCCGGGCGCTTTCCGGCTTGCCCGCCCGGCGTGTAGGCGTCGTCCGATCGGACCTTGCGGTCAGCCGTGTAGCGATTGATCATCGAGTCCATGTTGCCGGCAGCGATGCCAAAAAACAGATTTGGCTGACCGAGCTTCATGAAGTCGTCTTTGCTCTGCCAATCCGGCTGGCTGATGATGCCAACGCGAAAGCCCTGGGCTTCCAGCAGCCGCCCAATGATCGCCATACCAAACGACGGATGGTCGACATAGGCATCACCGGTCACGATGATGACATCACACGAATCCCAGCCGAGCTGATCCATCTCCTCCCTGCTCATCGGCAGGAATGGCGCTGGACCGAAACACTCGGCCCAGTACTTGGGATAGTCGAACAGGGGCTTGGCTGCGTGCATGGCTAGAAACCGGGGCAACGAAAACGGGCGCGGAATATAGCACAAAAAATGATCAGGAAGGCCGACCACGTCGGTCGGCTTTTACCGTCGCTGCACAGGCGAAACCGCGTTCAACCGTTGATATAACGCCGCGGTACGCGCTGGGTAACCTTGGTCAGCAGCTCGTAGCCAATGGTGCCGCAGGCCTGCGCTAATTCGTCAATTGGAATCTCGTTGCCCCACAGCTCTACTTCATCGCCGAGCACCGCTTGCGGCAGATCGGTGATATCGACAGCGAGCATGTCCATCGAGACCCGGCCCGCCAGAGGCACCCGCTCCCCACAGATCATTACGCAAGTGCCGGGCGGCACCGTACGTGGATACCCGTCGGCATAACCGCAGCTGACCGTGGCGATGCGCGAAGGACGCTGGGCGACCCAACTGGCGCCGTAGCCGACACTGTCGTCCACAGGAACCTCGCGGATTGCAATGATCGATGCCGTCAGCGTCATCACCGGCTTCAGCCCCAGGGTTTCGGCGCTCAGCTCGGCGAAAGGCGTAGCACCGTAGAGCATGATTCCGGGACGTAGCCAATCCATGTGCGCAGCAGACATCGTCAGCACAGCGGCAGAATTGGCGAATGAGCGGTTGTCGAATGCGAGATCCAGAAGACTGCTGAACTGCTCCAGCTGCGCTTCGTTGAGCGGATGCCCCCGCTCATCGGCGCAGGCAAAATGGCTCATAAGGTTCAGTTCGGCAACCTGCGGCGCGCCTTGCAGACGAGCATGGGCGCGACGCAAACCATCGGCGCTGAAGCCTAAGCGGTGCATGCCGGAGTCGAGCTTCAGCCACAGATTCAAGGGCCGTTCGATAACTGCAGCTAGCAGCGCATCAAGTTGAGCCTCGCCTTGAACTGCAACGTCCAACCCAAGCTCGGCTGCGGCGACATACTCGCTCGGCTCGAAGCAGCCTTCGAGCAGTAACAGCCGTGCGTTCGCGTCGACCAACCGAACCTGCTCCGCTTCCTCCAGAGACGCCACCGCAAATCCGTCAGCCATGTCGCGCAAGCACTCAACCGCAGCTGCTGCACCGTGCCCATAGGCATTCGCCTTGACTACGGCAAAGGCTTTGCGCCCTGGAGCGCACTGCTTGGCTAGCTGATAGTTGTGACGAAGCGCGGCAAGATCGACCGTAGCAACCAGGGGACGCATGGAAAGCCCTTCAGGACAGGAGTGAGCCGGTATTGTCCGGCGCTTTCCGTCAGGCCCGCAAGCCGCTGAGCGTCGGCTGGTTACTCATCGTCAAACTGATAACTGCCCGGCGCCAGGTTCTCGAAGCGCGAGTACTTACCGAGGAACGCCAGCCGGGTGGTACCGATTGGACCATTACGTTGTTTGCCGATGATGATTTCGGCGACGCCCTTGTATTCCGTTTCGGGGTGATACACCTCGTCCCGGTAGACGAACATGATGATGTCGGCGTCCTGCTCGATGGCTCCAGACTCACGAAGGTCAGAGTTGATCGGACGTTTGTTGGGTCGCTGTTCAAGCGAGCGGTTGAGCTGGGAAAGCGCGATCACCGGGCAATTGAATTCCTTGGCCAGGCCTTTCAGAGAGCGCGAAATCTCGGAAATCTCATTGGTCCGGTTGTCGCCGCTGGAACCGGGAATCTGCATCAACTGCAGGTAGTCGACCATGATCATGCCGATTTCGCCATGCTCGCGGGCCAGACGGCGTGTGCGGGCGCGCATTTCCGACGGCGAGATACCAGCAGTATCGTCGATGAACAGTTTACGGTCGTTGAGCAGGTTGACCGCCGAGGTCAACCGCGGCCAGTCGTCGTCGCTGAGCTTACCGGTTCGCACCTTGGTCTGATCGATTCGGCCCAGGGAAGCCAGCATACGAATCACGATAGAGTCGGCGGGCATTTCCAGCGAGAAGACCAGGATGGCCTTATCGGAGCGCAAGGCAGCGTTTTCCACAAGGTTCATCGCGAAGGTGGTCTTGCCCATGGAAGGACGGCCGGCAACGATGATCAGGTCCGCGGGCTGCAGGCCGCTCGTCGCCTCATCCAGATCGGTAAAGCCAGTCGACAGCCCGGTAATGTCCTCGCCCGCATTGAACAGGGAGTCGATCCGGTCGATAGCCTTGACCAGAATGTCATTGATCCCGATCGGCCCACCGGTATTGGGGCGCGCTTCGGCGATCTGGAAGATCATCCGCTCAGCTTCGTCGAGGATCTCGTCGCCTGTGCGCCCCTGCGGCGCATAAGCGCTGTCGGCGATGTCGTTGCTGATGCCGATCAGTTGGCGCAACGTTGCACGCTCACGAATGATCTGCGCGTAGGCTTTGATGTTTGCCACGGACGGGGTGTTCTTGGCGAGCTCACCCAGATAGGCCAGCCCACCGACCTGCGGCAGATGGCCTTCTTTATCCAGCTGCTCTGAGAGCGTCACTACGTCGAAGGGAGAGTTTCGCTCGGCAAGCGTGAAAATAGCGCGGAAGATCAGTCGGTGGTCATGGCGGTAAAAGTCACCGTCCGATACCTGATCCAACACGCGCTCCCACGCATTGTTGTCCAGCATCAAGCCGCCCAGCACGGCCTGCTCGGCCTCGATGGAATGTGGCGGCACCTTGAGCGCTGCGGTTTCCAGGTCGTACTGCTGGGGCACACTGATGTCGTTCATGGCACTCGGAATTCTTTGGCATTCAGAAAAACAAAGGGCACGTTCCACTCGCGTGGAAACGTGCCCGATGGTAACCGTCAGGCACCCGAGGTGCCAGACGATAGCCGCTGTTAGCCAGCGATGACGATCAGCTTGACGGTCGCTTCGACGTCGGTGTGCAGGTGCACAGCTACGTCGTACTCACCAACCTGGCGGATGGTGCCGTTCGGCAGACGGACTTCGCTCTTCGCCACTTCAACGCCGGAGGCGGTCAGTGCGTCGGCGATGTCGTGAGTGCCGATGGAACCGAACAGCTTGCCCTCATCGCCCGCAGTAGCGGTGATGGTGACTTCCAGCTCGGCCAGCTGAGCGGCGCGAGTTTCGGCAGAAGCCTTACGCTCGGCAGCAGCTTTTTCCAGATCAGCACGGCGAGCTTCGAACTCGGCGATGTTCGCCGGAGTTGCAGCAGTAGCCTTGCGCTGCGGCAGCAGATAGTTGCGGCCGTAACCAGACTTGACGTTTACCTTGTCGCCCAGGTTGCCCAAGTTTGCGACTTTTTCTAGCAGGATGACTTCCATTTGAGTCTTACCTCTTTAACTTAACCTTCACCGTTCGCAGGTCCCGCATCGTCATCACGAGATGCCCGACCGCGAAAATCAAACAAGCTGTCGACAATGGCCATAACGGCCAGTAACGGATAAATCAACTGCATGAACAGCACCAGCGTGACGTAAAGCCCCACCAGCCAGAACCGTGACATCCGGTTCTTTGCCACCAACCCGTGTATTAGTGCGATACCGGCAAAGACCAGCGGAACACTGCACAACGGCGCCAGCATCGCCACCTGCACACCGAGACTTGGTCCCAGCAGCACGCCCATCAACAACACCATCGCAGGCAACGCTGAAAATCGCAGCGACCGAAACTCGAGGCCAAACCCACCCGGGTTGAACAACAAGGCCTGCCAGTACCGCCCGAGCATCAGACTGAGCAGCGTGGTGATCTGCAGTAGCCCTGCCAACAAACCGGTCAGAACCGGAGCCAGCAATGCTCCCAATCGGGCTTGCTCTTCCACCGAAAGCTGCTGATAGGCATCCGACAGCATGTCGGGTAGCACTTTCTGCAACTCGGTAGCGAGTGCCGCGATTGGCTCGCCGAAAACCATTCCCAGCGCCCAGGCGTACAACATCCCGAGCCCTACGCTGCACAACATCACACGAGACCAGGAGCTCTGGTTGCGCAACAGCAGCGCTAACCCGAACGATCCCAGCAGTACCAGCAAGGTCCGCGGATCACCGAAGTACCACCAGACCAGAGCGGGCAACAGAGCCCATGCCACTACGCCCAGTGCGTCGTTCAACCCGCGACGCAGCAACACCAGACTTCCCGCCGCAGCGGACAGCCAGAACAACATTGGCAGCGCTGCAGAGCCAGCCACCACAACAATTGCCTGCATACGGCCGCGCATGATGAACTCAGCCAGGGCGCGCATGCGATCTATCCTTTACGTCTGTCCAACAGTTCGATTAACGGCCGTGGCTGTCGGTGTAGGGCAGCAGGGCCAGGAAGCGGGCGCGCTTGATAGCGGTAGCCAGCTGGCGCTGATAACGTGCTTTGGTTCCGGTGATACGGCTAGGAACAATCTTGCCGGTTTCGGAAATGTAGGCCTTCAGCGTGTTGAGATCCTTGTAGTCGATCTCTTTCACGTTTTCTGCAGTGAAACGGCAGAACTTACGACGACGGAAAAAACGTGCCATGAAATAGGCTCCTCAATAGGTCCGTGGATTACTCGTCAGCGTTGTTGTCGCGGCTGTCGCTGTCACTGTCATTTTCATTGGCAGAGTCAGATTCAGGGCGATCACGACGCTCACGGCGCTCGCTACGGTTTTCCTCAGCCTTCAGCATCTCGGACTGCTCAGTCACGGCTTCGTCGCGACGGATGACCAGGTTACGGATGACGGCGTCGTTGTAGCGGAAGTTGTCTTCCAGTTCAGCCAGTGCCTTGCCGCTGCACTCAACGTTCAGCATCACGTAGTGAGCCTTGTGAACATTGTTGATGGCATAAGCCAGCTGACGACGGCCCCAGTCTTCCAGACGATGAATCTTGCCACCGTCTTCTTCGATCAGCTTGGTGTAACGCTCCACCATGCCGCCAACCTGCTCGCTCTGGTCGGGGTGGACCAGAAAGATGATTTCGTAATGACGCATTGTTGCTCCTTACGGGTTGCAGCCTGCCGCACCACGCGGATCAGGCAAGGAGTGAATCAGTTATGTTGACTTGCCAGCCAGAGAGGCGCGCAAACGCCTGCCATCCGGGCAAGGGGCGCAATTCTAGAGAAGCCCGGACAACCACGCAAGGCGATTTGGTGAATATTTAACCAACCCGCGATCAGTCGCGCCCGGCGATGGTCCGCTCGGCCTGGATGCTTTCAAGCAACGATCGGACCTGGTGGATATCGTAGGGCTTGAGCATGGTACGCAGGTCATCCAGCCCCACTTCCCGCGCATCGACTGCGTAGCCCGAAGCAATAACGACACTCAGGCTGGCATCGCGCATCCTGGCCTCTCGAACCAGCTCAATGCCGCTCATGCCGGCCAGCCCGACATCAGTAAGCAACACGTCGAATGAATGCTGTTCGAGCTGCTTAAGCGCAGCCTCGGCCGACTCGCAAAGGCTGACCTGGTGTCCCAGCTCGTCCATGACTTCACCGGTGAGCATGCGCAGAGTCGGATCGTCTTCGACGAAGAGGATCCTCAGACCTGAAGCGGACTCCCCCTCGATCTGTTCGGACGATGCTGGTACCGACCCGCGCTGCTCGGACATCCCGACAGAATCGATACCTTGTTCGCCCAAAGCAACCTTACACGGCAAGTAGACCCGGACCGACGTACCCTCGCCTTCGTCGCTTTCCAGCACAACGAATCCACCACTTTGCTTGACGAAGCCATAGACCATGCTCAGACCTAGACCGGACGCGTTGCTGTCTTTACGCGTGGTAAAGAAGGGCTCGAACGCGCGCTCGAGGATTTCCGGACGCATGCCCTCGCCCACATCGGTAACTGCGAGCTCCACGAATGGACCGGGCTCGACCCCAGGCTGCCCGGCAAGCTCGCTTGAGCCCAGATCACAATTGCGCAGACGCAGGCAGAGGGTGCCGCCACCGCTCATCGCGTCGCGCGCATTGACCGCGAGATTGAGTATTGCCGCCTGGAGATTGCCGACATCGGCCAACACCGGCCACAGACCGGGCGCCACATCGACTTCAACCTGCACCGCGCGCCCCAAGGCGCCATTGAGCAGCTCACTCATCTGATCCAGCAAATTACCGATGTCCACGGACTGCGGCTGCAAAGGCTGGCGGCTGGCGAAGGCCAAAAGCTGCGAAGCCAGACGAGCACCTTTCTCTACACCACCAACGGCTGATTCCAGCCGCCGCTGAGCCGTCTCGTCATTGCCAATGTTGCGGCGCAACAGCTGCAGATTTCCCCCGATGATTTGCAGCATGTTGTTGAAATCATGCGCAATGCCCCCGGTAAGCTTGCCAACAGCCTCAAGCTTTTGCGCCTGCATCAGGGCTGCCTGTGCGGCGCGGCGCGCGGACTCGCTGTCCAGTAATTCGCGGGTGCGCTCACGCACCAATTCCTCAAGATGCTCGCGGTACTCACGCAGCTCCTGCTGACTGCGATGCTGCTCGGTAACGTCGCTGCCGAGCACGAAAACACCGGACGTCCGGCCATCGCGCTCGATGATTGGCTGAAACACCAGATCTACAAACACTTCCTCGGGCTCGGCGCCTGGACGACGACGCAGCAGCGCACGCATTCCTCTGCCGGTATAGGGCTCGCCCGTACGGTAGACCTCGTCGAGCAGCGACATGAAGACCTGCCCTTCCAGCTCGGGCAACCCGTCGCGCACCGGCTTACCGAGCAGCTGGCGGTGTCCGGTAAGCTGCTGATACGCCTCGTTGACCAGCTCGAATACGTGCTCGGGGCCGCGCAGAAAACAGACGAAACCAGGCGCCTGTGCAAACAATCGGCGCAGCTGATTGCCTTCATCCTGGATGAACCGCGCTCGGGAAATGATCGCCGCCTCGATCTGTTGCGCCGGTTGTCCAGACGATTCAGCCGAGCGCATGGAATCCTTCAGCTGCTGCAGCTCAGTGATATCCACAGTGTGCTGGAGGATGGCGACGACTTCGCCCTGGTCATCCAACAGTGGCGTATGTGTCGCACTCCAATAGCGGTCCTCATACGCCGCACCGCTGCTGGAGTTGACCGCAATTGAATAGCGGATCACGGGAAGAGTATCCAACGCCTTGGTACTCAGGACCCGAGCAAACGAGTCGAGCAGTTCGTCGACATGAGTCGACTCAGGAAACTGCGGGTCGGCGGCAAACGCATCCTGAATTCGCCGTCCCGCAATCTCTTCGAGGCTGCGCGCGGTCAGCTTCAGGTACGCCGCGTTCGCATCCAGGATCACCAGATCGGGATCGAGCAGCAGGTAGGCGTTTGGCGAAACCCTGAACAGGGCCTCGAAAGAAGGGCGTTGCGACATACCACCTCCGTGATGCAAGCCTGGCGCTGGCTGCAACCATAAGCTGGCGCCCGGACAACCCGACGCCCAGCCAAGCAAAAAGTGACGATCTTGCGTCAGATTCAGAACGGACAATTGACCGCAGCGAAAACGATCCGTTTCCGCTGAAGCCAACGTTCCTAACGGGAAAATCCCGGCTATGCGGGCACTAGCTGGCGCGCCGTGCAGAGCGTCGCTGACGCAGGGCTTCGAACAGGCATACCCCGGTGGCAACCGAGACATTGAGACTGCTGACGCTGCCGCCCATGGGCAAGCGAACCAGGAAGTCGCAGTGCTCACGGGTCAGGCGCCGCATGCCCTTGCCCTCGGCCCCCATTACCATGACGATCGGCCCACTGAGATCCTGATCGTAGATCTCCTGCTCGGCTTCTCCAGCCGTGCCGACGATCCACAGGCCCCGCTGTTGCAGTTTTTCCAGCGTTCGAGCCAAGTTGGTGACGGCGACCAGCGGAATGACTTCAGCAGCTCCACAGGCCACCTTGCGCACCGTAGCGTTCAGTGTGGCGGATTTGTCCTTCGGGATGATCACTGCCAGTGCGCCGGCCGCATCGGCAGTACGCAGGCAGGCTCCCAAATTATGCGGGTCCGTTACACCGTCGAGCACAAGCAATAAGGGTGCACCCTCGGTCCGATCTAGCAACTCCTCTAGCATCGCATCGCCCCAAACCTGACTGGGGCTGACCTCGGCAATCACGCCCTGATGCACGCCCTCGACCCAGGCGTCCATTTCGCGACGCTCGCACTGACCGACGCGCACTTTGGAGTCGGCAGCTAACTGCAGCAGGCTCTGCACGCGCGGATCGTCTCGCCCCTCTGCCAACCAGATCTGCTTGACCCGCTTCGGGTGATGGCGGAGCAACGCTTCGACGGCATGAAGGCCATAGATCTTTTCAAGATCACTCATGGCTTGGCCTTACGCTTGCGCGGCGAGGCACCGTCGGACTTTGGCGCCGCCTTGCCGGTTGCTTTCGGTTTCGTGCTACTGCGCTTGGGCTTGCTCTTCGAGGGCTTGCCTGCCTTGGCGTCGCTCAGCAGCGCCTTTTTCATTTCACGACTCTTGCGCACGTCATCGCTGACTGATTCCCGGCCCCTCGATGAAGGTGCATCGGCGCTCTTCTTGCTGCGGCCGTCCTTGCGCGCGCCGCGGGCGTCAGAGGCACCTCGCTCGCCGATCCCGGTCTTGCTGCCACCGCCAATCAACTCGAAATCAATCTTGCGCTCGTCCAGGTCGACACGCATGACGCGCACCTCGACGCTGTCACCAAGACGGAAACTGCGCCCACTACGTTCCCCGGAGAGACGATGATGCAGGGGATCGAAGTGGTAGTAGTCGCCGGGCATTGCCGTTACGTGCACCAGCCCTTCGACGTAGATATCAGTCAGCTCGACGAACAGACCGAAGCCGGTCACGGCCGTGATGACGCCGGGGAAATTCTCACCGACGCGGTCTTTCATGAACTCGCATTTCAGCCAGTTCACAACATCACGGGTCGCTTCGTCAGCGCGGCGCTCGGTCATCGAGCACTGCTCGCCCAACTGCTCCAGCGCAGCCTCGTCATACGGGTAGATGCGCGCTTTAGGCATGCTGGTCGCGCCCGCCCGGCGGACATGGGACGTATCGCGCTTGGAGCGAATCACGCTGCGGATCGCCCGATGAATCAACAGGTCGGGGTAGCGGCGAATCGGCGATGTGAAATGTGCGTAGGCCTCGTAATTCAGGCCGAAATGCCCGTTGTTATCGGGGCTATAGACCGCCTGACTAAGCGAACGCAGCATGACCGTTTGAATCACGTGGAAGTCGGGACGACCCTGGATATGCTCAAGCAGCGCCTGGTAATCCTTGGGCGTCGGCCCCTCCTTGCCCTTGTGTAATGTAAGGCCCAGCTCACCGAGAAATGCCCGGAGCTTTTCTTGGCGCTCCAACGGCGGGCCATCATGCACACGGTACAAGCCAGGAATCTCATGGTCTTGCAGGAAACGTGCTGTGGCCACGTTAGCGCAGAGCATGCATTCCTCAATCAACTTGTGCGCATCGTTGCGCTCGGTTGGCTTGATTTCCGAAATCTTGCGCCCTGCACCGAAAACAATGCGGGTTTCTTGCGTCTCGAAATCGATTGCCCCGCGGGTATGGCGCGCCTTGAGCAGTATCTTGTACAGCGCGTAGAGCTGCTTGAGATGAGGCAGCACCTCACCGTACTCACCTACGAGGCGCTTACCTTCGGCTGAAGACGGCTGCTCCAGCATGCTGCTGACCTTGTTGTAGGTCAGCCGTGCGTGGGAATGGATGACCGCTTCGTAGAACTGATAATCCGTCATTTTCCCCGATTTGCTCAGGGTGATTTCGCAGACCATTGCCAGGCGGTCGACGTGCGGATTCAGTGAACAGAGCCCATTCGACAACTCTTCCGGCAGCATCGGGACAACCCGCTCGGGGAAGTACACCGAAGTCCCACGCACTTCGGCTTCCTGATCCAGCGCCGAGCCAACCTTCACATAGTGCGAAACGTCGGCAATCGCCACGTACAGACGGAAACCACCGGAAAACAGCTTCCAGCCACTGAGCTTCTCGCAATAGACGGCGTCATCGAAGTCACGCGCATCCTCGCCATCGATGGTAACGAACGGCAGATGGCGAAGGTCGACGCGCTTCTGTTTGTCCTTTTCCTCGACTTCCGGCTTGAGCTTGGAGGCTTCACGCTTGACCGCATCCGGCCAGACATGCGGAATATCGAAACTGCGAAGCGCGACATCGATCTCCATACCGGGCGCCATGTAGTTGCCGATCACCTCGACCACATCGCCCTGAGGCTGAAACCGCTGAGTGGGCCAGTGGGTGATCTTGATCTCGACGAACTGACCCGGTTTGGCATCCATGGAACGGCCGGGCGTGACCAGGACTTCCTGTTGGATTTTGGGGTTATCGGCCATCACAAAGCCGATGCCACTCTCTTCCTGATAGCGACCTACGATTGTTTCGTGGGCACGACCGATGATCTCCACGATGGCGCCTTCGCGGCGGCCGCGACGATCAAGGCCGGCTACGCGAGCCAGGCAGCGGTCGCCATCGAATACCAGACGCATCTGCGCCGGGCTCAGGAACAGGTCGTCGCTGCGGTCATCGGGAATCAGAAAGCCAAAGCCGTCGCGATGGCCGCTAACACGACCGCAAACCAGGTCCAGTTTGTCTACCGGGGCATAGGTGCCACGCCGGGTATAGATAAGCTGGCCGTCACGCTCCATCGCACGCAAACGGCGGCGCAGAGCTTCAATGTCATCTTCGGAGGACAATCCGAACTCTTCCACCAGCTGCTCACGCGCCGCTGGCGAGCCGCGCTCGCTCAGGTGCTGGAGGATCAATTCGCGACTAGGGATGGGGTTTTCGTACTTTTCCGCTTCACGTGCGGCCTCGGGATCGAGGGATTGCCAATCGGCCATTAAGAGATGTCACCTTTCATTCATTTATAGAGGCAGAACGCCCTATATCTATTGAAGCGCGAAACGCCGTCCGACGGCAGCTTTCGCACAAATTATTTTTCCTGGACGGGGCTTTACAAGGCATAACCTCGCCCGTATAGTTCGCGCCCACAATGTCTGGTAGACGTTGTAACACGGAAACGATGAAGTATCATCGTTTGCAGTGCCCAGGTGGCGGAATTGGTAGACGCACTAGGTTCAGGTCCTAGCGGTGGCAACACCGTGGAAGTTCGAGTCTTCTCCTGGGCACCATTTATCCGATGAGACATTTGCAACAGCAAGCGCCTCATAGACACGAGGTTTGTCGGCCTCGACCAGCAATCGACAGAAGTCGATGAGCAATCATCGCAATGTGCCCAGGTGGCGGAATTGGTAGACGCACTAGGTTCAGGTCCTAGCGATGGCAACATCGTGGAAGTTCGAGTCTTCTCCTGGGCACCACTCTTCAGAAAAAACCGAGCCACTGGCTCGGTTTTTTCGTTTCTGCTGCCTGGACTCCACCCGAAGGGCCGCCAAGCCATAAGCGGTAGCTCAACGCTCTACTGATGCTCTTTCTTGGCAGCTACAAGCCATTAGCCTTGGCCAAAAAAACCGCCCGAGGGCGGTTTTTTAATGTCACACCAGCGATCAGGCGTAGGGATGACGCAGCACGATGGTCTCGTTGCGGTCCGGGCCAGTTGAAATAATGTCGACTGGTGCCTCGACGAGCTCTTCAATGCGCTTGATGTAAGCACGCGCATTAGCCGGCAGCGCCTCAAGCGACTTTACCCCGACAGTGGACTCAGCCCATCCGGGAAGCTCCTCGTAAACCGGCTGCAAGCCCTGATAACTGTCCGCATCGGTCGGCGCATCGACCAGCATTTCACCGTTGCGGTCCTTGTAAGCGACGCAGATGCGGATGGTCTCGAGGCCATCCAGTACGTCCAGCTTGGTCAGGCAGATACCCGAGACACTGTTGATCTCGATTGCGCGACGCAGGATTACCGCATCGAACCAACCGCAGCGCCGAGCGCGGCCGGTAGTCGAGCCGAACTCATGGCCACGCTCAGCCAGACGAGCACCCACGTCATCAAACAATTCCGTCGGGAACGGACCAGAGCCGACGCGCGTGGTGTAGGCCTTGGTAATGCCGAGGATATAGTCCAGATAGAGCGGACCAAAACCGGAACCGGTAGCTGTACCCCCCGCCGTGGTGCTGGAGCTGGTGACATAGGGGTAGGTACCATGATCGATGTCGAGCAGCGAGCCCTGGGCGCCTTCGAACATGATGCGCGCACCCTGCTTACGCAACTCGTGCAGCCGCGCCGAGACATCGGTCATCATCGGGCGAAGAATTTCGGCGTAGCCCAGTGCCTCATCCAGAGTCTTCTGGAAGTCGACAGGCTCGACCTTGTAGAAATTCTGCAGAATGAAGTTGTGGTACTCGAGCAGCTCACGCAACTTGACCGTGAAGCGCTCAGGATTGAACAGATCACCAATCCGCAAGCCACGGCGAGCGACCTTGTCCTCGTAAGCCGGCCCTATACCACGCCCTGTTGTACCTATCTTACCTTCGGACCGCGATGCTTCACGCGCCTGATCCAGAGCTACGTGATACGGCAGGATCAGGGTGCAGGCCGGACTGATACGCAGACGCTCGCGAACCGGGACACCCTTTTCTTCGAGCTTGGTGATCTCACGCATCAGGGCATCCGGCGCCACGACCACGCCATTACCGATCAGGCACTGGACGTTTTCACGCAAGATTCCGGACGGAATCAGGTGCAGTACGGTTTTCTCGCCATCGATGACCAGTGTGTGCCCGGCGTTATGACCGCCCTGGAAACGCACCACGGCCGCAGCCTGGTCGGTCAGCAGATCAACGATCTTGCCCTTGCCCTCATCACCCCATTGGGTGCCCAGGACCACGACATTCTTACCCATAAACCTTGTCCTCTTGGCGAAGCATACCGGTCATGACCGGCGAAAAATCTGGAAAACCTGCCAGCACAGCCACATCAGCGGTCCAGCGGCGAAACAACCCAGGAACCTTCTTGCAACAGTAGCTGCCGGTCACAGCCAACGCCCGGCGCCGCATCAACCTGCTGCCCGCTCAACGCTTGAACCACCCGCTCGCCCCGCGCACGCAGCTTACGGATTGCCTGCCACAACGCCGAATCCGTACCGTGCGGCGCCCACACACCGGCCGACGGGCCAACGAGTTCGGCATTGCCCAGCCTGACCAACGTTTTCAAATCTGTTGAAAAGCCGGTCGCCGGACGCGCCCGACCAAAATCTGCACCAATATCGTCATACCGCCCGCCTTGAGCGATCGACTGACCGACGCCTGGGACGAATACCGCGAAAACGACACCTGTGTGGTAGTGATAGCCGCGCAGCTCGCCCAGATCGAAATACAACGGCAGCTCGGGATACCGCATCGCCAACTGGTCGGCGACTTGCGCCAAACCTTCCAGCGCCTCAAGAACAGGAGCAGGTGCATCGGCAAGCAGCTCGCGCGCAGCATCGAGCGTCTCGCGTCCACCACAGAGCCGCGCCAACGCGCGCAACATGGCTGCCAGCGAAGGCTCGACATCAGCGGTCAGCGCCGCGATCTCGTCCATGGCCTTACGCTGCAAGGCATCGAAAAGGCGCTGCTCTGCATCTCCAGAGAGGCCGGCGGCGCGCGCCAACCCGCGATAGATCCCCACATGCCCGAGATCCATGTGCAAGTCCGGCACATCAGCGAGCAGAAGGGTCTCCAGCATCAGGCTGATCACCTCAAGGTCGCTGGAAGTACTGCTGTCGCCATAAAGCTCAGCGCCCAACTGAATCGGGCTTCGCGACGTGGCGAGAGCCTGTGGCTTGGCGTGCAGAACGCTGCCGGCATAGCACAGGCGGCTAGGGCCTTCACGGCGCAACGTATGCGCGTCAACACGCGCCACCTGAGGCGTGATGTCCGCTCGTAGCCCCATCTGACGGCCTGACAACGGATCGACGACCTTGAACGTCTTGAGGTCGAGGTCCTGCCCAGCGCCAATCAGGAGCGATTCGAGAAACTCTACATGAGGGGTGATAACCAGCTCATAGCCCCAGCACTGGAACAGATCCAGCACACGACGCCGTGCAGTTTCGATACGCGCCGCTTCGGGGGGCAGCACTTCTTCAATGCCATCTGGCAGAAGCCAGCGGTCTATCGTTGCCATTTCGCCAATCACCTCTCGATACGGCAAGCCTAGTCAAGCAGACGAACGCCGGGGCAAAAGCCTTAGCCGCCCATCGGTCGCGTGCGATTGTGTTCGAACCATGACGACAGCGCCACGCCCCTCCCAGGGGATCAGCATGGCTGGCCATGCCCGGATCAGCCTGCTACCGCCGGGGCGCAGACGCAAAAAAGCCGGGATTTTCCCGGCTCGCGGATCATAACAATGTTTCGCTAACGGGTCACCCGGCGGACAGTTCTCATCCCGCCGGACGACCCATTTGCTATCACTGCGCGGTTGCGGACTCCAGATAACGGAAGAAATCGCTTTTAGGGTCGAGCACCAGGACATCTTCTTTGTTGGCGAAGCTCTCACGGTAGGCTTGAAGGCTGCGATGGAAGGAATAGAATTCCCGATCTTGCCCGTAAGCAGCGGCATAGATGGCTGCCGCCTGCGCATCGCCATCACCGCGCAGCTCTTCAGCCTCACGGAACGCTTCAGCCAATAGCACCCGACGCTGACGATCGGCGTCGGCACGAATGCCTTCGGCCAACTCCTTGCCTTTCGCGCGGTGCTCACGGGCTTCACGCTCACGCTCGGAGCTCATCCGCTCGAACACGCTGCGGTTCACTTCGCGCGGAAGATCGATGCCCTTGACCCGAACATCCACCACTTCAATCCCGAGTTCCTGTTGCGCAGCTCGGTTCAGACTGTTGGTTACCAGACTCATCAGCTCGTCGCGCTGACCGGACACCGACTCGTGCAAGGTCCGCTTACCAAACTGGTCGCGTAGTGCAGCTTCGAGACGCCGCGCGAGACGCTCGTCGGCGATCTGCTTCACACCCGAAGTCGCCGTGTAGAACCGCTCGGCATCGTCCACACGCCACTTGGCATAGGAATCAACCATCAACGCCTTCTTCTCCAGCGTCAGAAAGCGCGACGTCGTGGTATCCAGCGTCATCAGCCGCGCATCGAACTTGCGCACGCTATTGACGTAAGGAATCTTCAGGTGCAGGCCTGGCTTCACGTCGGGCTCGACGATACGACCGAATCGCAGCATTACCGCTCGCTCCGTCTGCGAGACGATGTAAAAGCTATTCCACGCCACGATCGCTAGCACCACACCCACAATAAGGGCGGTAAGGGATTTATTGCTCATTAGCGGACCTCCCTTGTACGCACTTCACGCGGATCCAACTCCGGCGGCAGCCTCGTAGTTTGGGTCGAAGCACCTGACGCCGATGCTGCAGGGGATCGCTCGGACGCAGCACCGCGACTGTTGACCATCTTGTCCAGCGGCAGATACAGCAGATTATTTTGGCCCTGCTCGCCGGTGACGAGAACCTTGCTGGTATTGCTCATCAGCTCCTGCATGGTTTCCAGATAGAGGCGCTCACGCGTTACGTCTGGCGCTTTTCGATACTCGGTCACCAGCTTGGAGAAGCGATCCGCCTCACCCTGTGCCCGCGAAATCACCGCATCACGATAACCACTGGCTTCCTCCAGCATGCGCTGGGCCTGACCGCGCGCTTCAGGGATCACTCCGTTAGCGTAGGACTCGGCCTGGTTCTTCTCGCGCTGTTCATCTTCTCGGGCACGAATAACGTCATCGAACGCTTCCTGAACCTCGCGCGGCGCAGCGGCACTCTGCAAGTTCACCTGAGTCACGATAATGCCGGTCCCATAGTTGTCGAGAAACCGTTGCAGACGCTCTTTGACCTCGCCAGCCATAGCCTCGCGGCCCTCGGTCAGCACCTGATCCATCGCAGTCGAACCCACAACGTGGCGTACAGCACTATCAGTAGCGTGCTGCAGCGATGCTTCCGGATCTTCGACATTGAGAACGAACGCTTGAAGGTCGCTGATTTTGTACTGCACGGTCAAAGGCACTTCGATGATGTTCTCATCCTCGGTAAGCATCTGCCCTTGCTTGCTGTAGGAACGCTCTCGAGTCACGTTCGCCTGGAACTTCCGATCAAACGGCGGGAAGTAGATATTCAGACCTGGGCCCACGGTTTCGTGATATTTCCCGAAGCGCAACACCACAGCCTGCTCTTGCTCATCGACAATGTAGATGGCATTGAACAGCCAGACAGCGAGCAACACCACCAGACCAACCCAGACCAGCGCAAACCCACCGCGGCGCCCCGAACCACCACCCGAGGAGCCACCACTGCGTTTCTTGCCGCCGAACATGCCGTTAAGGCTGTCCTGCAGTTTGCGAAAAGCTTCATCCAGGTCAGGCGGACCTTTCTGATCGTCACCACCGCGACGACCACCGCCACCACCACTACCCCAGGGATCCTGGTTGTTCGAGTTGCCACCCGGCTCATTCCAAGCCATAGCGCTCTCCATTCAAATAAAGCTAAAGACGCGCCAGCGGCGCGTCCGCCAATGCTACCGAAAGCCCGGAACGAACGGCTTAAAAGCCCCCCGAGCTTTATTGCAAAGTGTGTTGCTCGAAGAACTGTTCCGCCTCAAAGCCCGCGCGACTAATCAGTCGATGCAGCTCGACACGCTGCAAACGTACATCAAGCAGGCTGACACCCTCTTCATCGTGAACTTCGGACTGCACGGCCCCAAGGTCGAACAACTGCGCACGCATGCGCCCAAGCTGCTGAGGCAACCGAAGCGTCCCTACGTAAAGGTCGTTACCAAGCAGTTCAGCAATGGCCTGCTTCAGCAGATCCAGCCCCAACCCTTGTTGCGCCGAGACCCATACCCGCTGCGGTACGCCATCGGCATCGCGCTGGATCTGCGGCTCGATGCCTTCAAGCAGATCCACTTTGTTGTAAACCTCAAGAATCGGTAGTTCATTCGCACCGATCTCGGTCAACACCGCCAGCACCTGCTCGATCTGCTGATCCCGCTCAGGCTCGTGAGCATCGATGACATGCAGCAGCAGATCAGCATTACTCGACTCTTCGAGCGTGGCCCGGAACGATTCGACCAGTTTGTGCGGCAAGTGACGAATGAATCCAACCGTATCAGCAATCACCACCGGCCCCAGGTCATCCAGATCCAGACGACGCAAGGTGGGATCCAGCGTAGCGAAAAGCTGGTTGGCGGCGTAAACCTCGGATTCGGTCAAAGCATTGAAAAGAGTGGACTTCCCCGCGTTGGTATAGCCCACCAGGGATATAAGCGGAATGTCAGCACGTCTGCGGCCACGGCGAGCCTGCTCACGCTGACTACGAACCTTTTCCAGCCGCTGCTTGATCTGGCGGATACGCACACGCAGCAAGCGCCTGTCAGTTTCAAGCTGTGTCTCGCCAGGGCCGCGCAGACCAATCCCCCCCTTCTGCCGCTCAAGGTGAGTCCAGCCCCGCACCAGTCGAGTGCTCATATGATCCAACTGAGCCAGCTCAACCTGCAACTTGCCTTCGTGCGTGCGTGCCCGTTGAGCAAAGATATCGAGGATCAGCCCGGTCCGATCAAGCACACGGCATTCGAGCGCTCGCTCGAGGTTGCGCTCCTGGCTGGGCGTCAGGGTGTGATTGAAAATGACCAGCTCGACCTCGCCATCCCTGACAAGGTCATGCAGCTCTTCGACTTTGCCGCTGCCGATTAGAAATTTGGCGGAAGGTTGATGCTTGGCAACATTGACGAAACCAACTGTCTCAGCGCCAGCTGACCGCGCCAGCTCCCGAAACTCTTGGGGGTCTTCACGCGCCGCTGGATCCTGAGCATCCAGATGAACCAGGATAGCCCGCTCACCACCACCGGGACGTTCGAAGAACAAAGAAGGCTCCCTTTATTCGTTACCCGACTCGGACTGCTCAGCATCGCCAGCAGCAGGCAGGCGCACCGGACGGCCAGGAACGACAGTCGAGATGGCATGCTTGTAAACCATCTGACTAACCGTGTTCTTCAACAGAATGACAAACTGGTCGAATGACTCGATCTGACCCTGAAGCTTGATACCGTTGACCAAGTAGATGGAAACCGGAACGCGCTCCTTACGCAGGGTGTTCAGGTAAGGGTCTTGTAGCGAATGCCCTTTTGACATGTGCCGCACTCCTTAAAGGATCTTTTCATTAATTATTCGAAATCGAACACGGCCGATCAGTGATTGAGAATAGCCGGTCAAATAGCAGTGTCAGCTCAATATGGCGAGCCTATCCAAGTATTTCAATGCTCGCGGCAGATTGTCGCGGGCCGAACTTTCCAGCCAGTGAACCCCCTCCCATCCCCTCAACCAGGTCATTTGACGCTTGGCCAGTTGCCGGGTTGCGATCACCCCACGCTCAACCATTTCCGGCGCCGAATACTCACCGTCCAGATAGCGCCAGACCTGACGATAGCCGACCGCTCGCATTGACGGCAGTTCGGCATGCAAATCAGGGCGCCCGCGAAGAGCTTCGACCTCTGCAACAAAGCCCTGTTCAACCATCTGAACGAAACGCTGCTCGATACGCTGGTGCAAGACCTGCCGTTGAGCAGGCGCTATGGACAACTGCGCGACAGTATAAGGCAAGACGCAGCCGTCTGGCGTGCCGGCTCCGGCTTTTTGAGCGGATTGCCGAGCACGATGCTCGGTCATGCTGATACCGCTGACTCGATAGACTTCAAGCGCCCTGATCAGACGCTGCGGATCATTCGGATGGATACGCGCGGCCGATACCGGATCGATTTCGCTGAGTTGGCGATGCAGCACCCCAGCGCCCTCCGCCCGCATCTGTGCTTCGAGCGCCGCGCGCACCTCTGCATCGGCGGCCGGCATATCCGCCAGCCCTTCGAGCAACGACTTGAAGTACAACATAGTACCGCCGACCAGCAGCGGAATGCGCCCTGCATCGGTGCTCTGAGCCATTGCGGCCAGGGCATCGCTGACGAACTCGGCGGCCGAGTAGCTCTGGACCGGGTCCCTGATATCGATCAGCCGATGCGGGAAGGCTCTCAACAGCTCGGCAGAAGGTTTGGCGGTTCCGATGTCCATGTCGCGGTAGACCAGGGCGGAATCGACGCTAATCAGGTCACATGGCAAGGCACGAGCAAGCTCGATCGCCAGGTCCGTTTTACCGGCGGCGGTCGGACCCATGAGAAAAATCGCGGGAGGTAGTCGTGACATCGGATGCTCAAAGAAATGTATCGAGGGTGATGCAGGCGCCAGCGTAAAGGCCGGACCGCCTGCCTATCGCCCCCGGAGAAAGAGCTTGTCCAGGTCGCCCATGCCCAGCTGAGTCCAGGTCGGACGCCCATGATTGCACTGACCACTGCGCTCGGTCTGCTCCATATCACGCAACAGGCCGTTCATCTCCGGCACGGTCAGGCGTCGGTTTGCACGGACCGCGCCGTGACATGCCATGGTGCCAAGCAGTTCGTTAAGGTGTGCCTGAATGCGGTCGCTGGTGCCGTATTCAAGCAGGTCGGCCAGCACATCCTGTACCAGCCGGGTCGCCTCGGCCTGCTTGAGCAAGGACGGAATCTGGCGGATCGCCAAGCTTTCCGGGCCCAATCGCTGCAACTCGAAGCCAAGCCTTTGAAACCACTGCGCATGTTCTTCAGCACAATCGGCTTCGCGCTGGCTGACGGCGATCGATTCGGGAACCAGCAGCGGCTGGCCACGCAGCCCTTCGCTGGCCATCGCGGTTTTCAGGCGCTCATACATGATTCGCTCATGAGCGGCGTGCATATCCACCAGCACAAGCCCTTGAGCATTTTCCGAGAGGATATAGATGCCCTTGAGTTGAGCCAGCGCATAGCCAAGCGGCGGCACATCGTCCTGGCTTTCCGGCAGGGCCGCTGCATTCGCCTCAGCCAGCGGCGAGAAGAACTCCCGGTAAGCGCCCTGCGCTTCTGCAAGGTTGCCGACTGGCATCGGCCGAGGCGCCTGATAACCCGCGCCGGCTCCGCGCCAGGCAGGCTGCTCTGCTTGCGGCTGTTCCAGCACGTTGGCAGCAAGGCTCATTTCGTTCTGCCCGGCGAACTCTCCGGCATCACGACCGGAGACCTTGGTTACCGGCGCCACACTCGCTGGCGCGGCAAGCTGATCCTCCGGACGCACATCACCGAGCGCGCGGTGCAAGGTGCCGTACAGGAAATCATGCACCATGCGATTGTCGCGAAATCGCACCTCATGTTTGGTCGGATGAACATTGACGTCCACTACCGCCGGGTCGACATCGAGGAACAACACGAAGGTCGGGTGCCGACCATTGAACAGGACATCGCGGTAAGCCTGCCGCACCGCATGCGCGACCAGCTTGTCGCGCACCATGCGTCCATTCACATAGAAATACTGCAGATCCGCCTGGCTGCGGGAGAACGTAGGCAAGCCGACCCACCCCCAGAGATGCAAGCCGGTACGCTCAATCTCAACCGGCAACGCCTGCTCGAGAAAGGCCGGACCGCAGACCGATGCGACGCGGCGAGCCCTGGATGCCGGGTCATTGGCCGGGTGCAGCGCAAGAACCACCTTGCCGTTGTGCCGAAGGTGAAAGGCCACATCGAACCGCGCCAGAGCCAGCCGCTTGATCACTTCCTGCAGGTGATCGAACTCGGTCTTTTCGGTACGCAGAAACTTGCGCCGCGCCGGCGTATTGAAGAACAGGTCGCGCACTTCCACTGAAGTACCGACCGGATGCGCCGCTGGCTGAACGCGAGCCTCCATGTCCCGGCCCTCGGTTTCGACCTGCCACGCCTCGGCTGCCTCGGCCGTACGGGAGGTCAAGGTCAACCGAGAAACCGAACTGATCGACGCCAGCGCCTCACCGCGAAAACCCAGGCTCATCACCCGCTCGAGGTCTTCCAGGTCCCGGATCTTGCTGGTCGCATGCCGAGCCAGGGCCAGCGGCAAATCTTCGGCGGGGATACCGCAGCCATCATCACGCACCCGCAGCAGTTTGATGCCGCCTTGTTCGACGTCCACTTCGATCCGGGTCGCCCCCGAGTCGAGGCTGTTCTCCAGCAGCTCTTTGATCACCGAAGCGGGTCGTTCAACCACTTCACCGGCGGCAATCTGGTTCGCCAGCCGCGGACTGAGCAGCTGGATGCGCGCAGCCTCGATCATGGCTGTGAGGCCAGTGTCGTCGCTGGAATATTCAGCGTTTGGCCAACCTTGATCACGTCGCTTTTCAAGCTGTTGGCACTGCGCAACGCAGGCAAGCTGATCTGATAGCGCTGAGCAAGCAGCGCCAGGCTTTCGCCTGAACGAACGACATGCTCGCGCGCCGCGCTGGCAATCTTGCCGGAGTCGCGCATCCAGGCAACGTAGGTGCCGGGCGGCGGATTTTCATGGAAGAACTGTCGCACGCCGCTGTGGATTGAGCGCGCCAAGGCCTGCTGATGCGCTGCGGTTTGCAGCTTCCGCGCCTCGGATGGATTGGAAATGAACCCGGTCTCTACCAGGATCGACGGGATATCTGGTGATTTCAGCACCATGAACCCGGCCTGTTCCACGCGACGTTTGTGCAACGGCGTGATCCGACCCATGTTGCTCAGCACCTTCTGCCCGACGTTAAGACTGGAGGACAACGAAGCGGTCATCGACAAATCCAACAGCACGCCGGCAAGCATCTGGTCCTTGTCGCCCAGGCTGACATTTCCGGCACCGCCGATCAGGTCCGAACGGTTTTCACTGTCAGCCAGCCAACGTGCAGTTTCCGATGTCGCACCGCGATCCGACAAAGCAAACACCGACGCGCCGTAGGCCGACGACCGCGGCGCCGCATCGGCATGAATGGAGACGAACAGATCAGCGCCCTTCTTGCGGGCAATTTCGGTGCGTTTACGCAAGGGGATAAAGTAATCACCGGTGCGCACCAGCTCGGCGCGGAAGCCTTTGTCGGTATTGATCTGGCGCTGCAGCTCCTTGGCAAGCGCCAGCACCACGGTTTTCTCATAAATCTTGCCAGGACCGATGGCGCCGGGGTCTTCTCCGCCGTGCCCGGCGTCGATCGCAATGACGATATCACGCTTGCTGCTTGGCAGCGGGGGCAGCTTGATCGCCGGCAAGGTCGGCGATACAGGAGCAGTTGGCGTACTCGGCGTAGCAGTCGCCGGGACGCTGGCAGTGGACGCCGCGGCCGCATCAGCAGCATTGTCGAACAGATCGACCACCAGCCGATGGCCGTACTGCTGGTTCGGCGTGAGCGTAAAGCTTTTTGGCGAAACCTCGGCGCTCAGGTCAATGACCACCCGCAAGGTGTCCGCATCGTATTTCGCTGCGCGCAGCCCCGAGATGGGCGTGTTCTGCAGCGGCAGCTGATCGAATGGCTTGGCCAGATTGGCGCCGTCGACGTCAATGACGATGCGATCCGGAGCCGTCAAGGTGAATACCTTGTGCTGGACAGGGCCGGACAGGTCAAAGACCAACCGTGTGTTGTCCGGCGCTCGCCATAGACGCACGCTCTGGACGTCGGAAGCCGCCAGAACCTGCATGGCCGCGAACATCAATGCCAAACCACTCACCAGCGCGCGCATGCGCATACCCAACCCCATGATGTTCATTGATTGCCGACGGTCAGGATGGAACACCAGCCTTCACCGCGCTCGCCATGTGGCGTCAGGCGCAGCATACGACCGGCCCCGTGCGGCGTAATGGTAATGTCCAGGTCAGCCTTTGGCAAAATGCCGGCGCCACGCTCTGGCCACTCTACCAGGCACAGGGCGTCCCCTTCGAAATAGTCGCGAATGCCGAGAAATTCCAGCTCTTCCGGGTCGACCAGACGGTACAGGTCGAAATGGAACACTCGTGCAGCCGGAGTCTCATAAGGTTCGACCAGGGTAAAGGTCGGGCTCTTGACCTTGCCCTTGTGCCCCAGCCCACGGATCAGCCCACGCGACAGCGTGGTCTTGCCGGCGCCAAGGTCACCGTGGAGGTAGATCACACCTAGGCCGCCGGTCGCCTGGGCGATGCGCGCCCCCAGCAACAGCATGGCGTCTTCGTCGGCAGCCAACAGTGTTAGGTCAGACATGGCGAATGCTCCTCGAGCAACTGGCGGACCATAGGAATCAGATCGGCGGCAACCAGCCCGCGTCCCTCGGCACCAAGACGTTCGCCTGCCACTGCATGCAACCAGACCGCAAGGCAGGCCGCTTCGAAAGGCTCCAGCCCCTGCGCCAGCAATGCACCCGCAACCCCCGCCAAGACATCGCCGAGGCCCGCGCTGGCCATGGCCGGATGCCCGCGATCACACAGCACCAACCGACCGTTGTGATCGGCAATCAGGGTTCCGGCGCCCTTGAGCAATACGGCACAACCGAAGCGAGCCGCCAGAGCACGAGCGGCGGCGGGTCGGTCGGCCTGAAGATCAGCCACGGAAATACCCAGCAGCCGCGCCGCCTCTCCGGGATGCGGTGTGAGCAGACAGTCACTTGGCAATTCGACCGCACCTCTCGCCAGCAGATTCAGTGCGTCGGCATCCCACACCTGCGGGACGCGACACTGCGGTGCCAGCGACAGCAAACTGCGCCCCCAGGGCGCCTGGCCCATGCCAGGCCCGATGACCAGCACATCGGCGCGTTGGGTCAGCGCCGTCAATGCATAGGTGGATTCGACGCCATTGCACATGATTTCCGGACGCCGCACCAGCGAGGCAGTGACATGCTCGGGACGCGTCGCCAGGGTTACCATGCCGGCGCCGCAGCGTAGCGCGGCTTCGGCACTGAGCAATGCGGCGCCGCCGGTGCCGAGGTCGCCACCGATGACCAGCACCTGACCAAAGCTGCCCTTATGAGCAGTTGGCGAGCGGGGCGATAGAGTCGGCAAGTTCGCCTCACACAAGCGCAGAGCGGACGGCTTGATCTGTGCGACGACCTCCGCATCGGCCTGCAGGTCATCGAATACCAGCGCTCCGATACAATCCGGACCCTGGCCTGTAAACAGGCCGAACTTGAGGCCGATAAAGGTTACAGTCAGCTCGGCCCGCACTGCGTCGCCGAGCTGATGCCCCGTGTCGGCACACAATCCGGACGGCAGGTCGACCGAGAGGATCGGCTGCGCGCTTTCATTCATCGCGCGTATGGCGCTGGCATAGGGTTCACGCACCTCGCCGGCAATACCCGTACCGAGCAGCGCATCGACCAGCACGCCGTGCAACTCCGTACCGGCTGCCCAAGGCGTGACCTCAACGCCGGCTGCCTGGGCTTCAGCAAAGGCCTGGGCGGCATCGCCCTGCAGTTGCTGCGGATCGCCCACGGCCAACACCCTGACCTGACGACCGGCACGTTGCGCCAACGCCGCAATCAAATAGCCATCCCCGGCATTGTTGCCCCGACCAGCAAGCACGCTGATCTCGTCTGCATCAGGCCAGCGGCGCCTTAAGGCACGCCACGCCGCATGCGCGGCACGCTGCATCAGTTCGTAACCGGGGGTCCCGGCCGCGATCAACCGAGCATCGAGCTCACGCACTTGAGCGGCAGAGTAAAGCGGGATGGGAAATGTATCGGTGGTCTGGGACATGAATCACCCGAGCGAATATCTGGCAGAATTATACGCATGCGCAGCCCGACCCGCTCCCGCGCATCGGTGGCGGATCAAAGCGTCACGGTCGTCTCGTGGTGCGCACCGCGGCAGATCGGCGATCGCCTCCGCGGGGCCGCCTCGTTAACCCGCTCCCCCACCGCAATGCCCGACGATTCGAAGCCATGTCCAGCACCACCCTCGACCCAGCCGTTCTTGCCGACTCCATCAAGGAGTGGGGCCGCGAGCTCGGCTTCCAGCAGGTCGGCATCACCGGTGTCGATCTGGGCGAGCACGAGGCCCACCTCGAACGCTGGCTGGCAGCCGGCTACCACGGCGAGATGGACTATATGGCTGCTCATGGCAGCAAACGTTCCCACCCGGAGCAACTGGTGCCGGGTACGCTGCGAGTCGTGTCGTTGCGCATGGACTACCTGCCAGGCGACACCCGCATGGCCGAGCGACTGGCGCACCCGGAAAAAGCCTACGTGTCCCGCTACGCGTTGGGCCGCGACTATCACAAACTGATCCGCAAGCGCCTGCAACAGCTGGCCGAGCGCATTCAGCAGGTGATCGGCCCGTTCGGTTTCCGCGCATTCGTCGACAGCGCACCGGTGCTGGAAAAGGCCGTGGCACAGCAGGCCGGCCTCGGCTGGATCGGCAAGAACACCCTGGTGCTCAATCGGAAAGCCGGCAGCTGGTTCTTCCTTGGCGAACTCTTCGTCGACATCGCCCTGCCTGTCGACGAGCCGACCCCGCGCGACCACTGCGGCAGCTGCCACGCCTGTTTGGACATCTGCCCGACCGAGGCCTTCGTCGGCGAACGCGTGCTGGATGCCCGAAAATGTATTTCCTACCTGACCATCGAACTGAAAGGTCCGATCCCCGTCGAGCTGCGCTCGAAAATCGGCAACCGCGTGTTCGGATGCGATGACTGCCAGATCGTCTGCCCCTGGAACCGCTTCGCCAAACCGACCCAGCAGACCGACTTCCAGCCCCGCCACAGCCTGGACAATGCCGAACTGGCCACGCTGTTCCGCTGGACAGAAGACGAATTTCTGAGCCGCACCGAGGGCTCGCCGCTGCGGCGGACGGGCTATCAGAACTGGTTACGCAACCTGGCCGTTGGGCTCGGCAACGCTCCGTCCAGCATTCCTGTACTGGAAGCGCTGCAGGCGCGCCGCGATGACCCGGCCGAGCTGGTGCGCGAGCATGTCGAGTGGGCACTGATGCAGCATGAACAACGCTCTTCGTCTGCCTCAAATAGGGGGAACTAAGGGCGCATCGGCTCCGCCGAGGCGCTAATTGAAGCAGCACTCAAGCTGAGTAACTCTTCACCTTCCAGCGTTTCCTGCTGCAGTAGCCTGCTCGCGCTGCGCTCGAGTAGCTCCCGTCGTGCCTCAAGCAGCGCAAGGCTGCGCTGAAAAGCGGACTGAACAAGCTCCTGCACCTCTTCGTCGATCGCTGTGGCGGTACTTTCCGAGTAATCATGCTGCGGCTTGAGGCCGAGCATCGCTTCGTTGCCCAAAAGGGAGTTCGGCTCGCGCTCCAATGCCATATGGCCGAGGCGCCGGGACATGCCGTAGCGGGTGACCATCGCCCGGGCAATGTCGGTGACCTTGGCCAGGTCGTCCGCCGCACCGGTGGACAGGTGGGCAAACACCAACCACTCCGCAGCCCGGCCGCCGAGCAGTACCGCCATCTTGTTTTCCAGCTCTTCGCGGGTCATCAGGAAGCGATCTTCGATGGGTCGCTGAATGGTATAGCCCAGCGCGCCCATGCCACGGGGAATGATCGATACCTTGTGCACCGGGTCGACGCCCGGCAGTGCCATGGCGACCAGCGCGTGGCCCATTTCGTGATAGGCGACGATCTCGCGCTCACGTGGGTTGAGCAACCGATTACGCTTCTCCAGACCAGCAACGATGCGCTCGATGGCGGCGGTGAAGTCTTCCATGTTCACCGCCTCGGCGTGACGCCGGGTCGCCAGTAGCGTCGCCTCGTTGACCAGGTTGGCCAGGTCGGCACCGGTGAATCCAGGCGTCAACGCAGCGATGGCCTGGGGATCGACATCAGCGTCCAGCCTGGCTTTTTTCAGGTGGACGTTGAGAATTTGTACCCGCCCGACTTTGTCCGGGCGATCGACCAGCACCTGACGGTCGAACCGGCCAGCGCGGAGCAGTGCCGGATCGAGAATCTCCGGCCGGTTGGTGGCGGCCAGCAAGACCAGTCCGCTGGAGGTATCGAAGCCGTCCATCTCGACCAGCAATTGGTTGAGCGTCTGCTCCTTCTCATCGTGCCCGCCGGACAGCGGCCCGGCGCCACGGGCGCGACCGAGGGCGTCCAGTTCATCAATGAAGATGATCGCCGGTGCCTGGGCACGGGCCTGCTCGAACAGGTCACGCACCCGCGCGGCACCCACCCCGACAAACATCTCGACAAACTCGGAGCCGGAAATGGAGAAGAACGGCACCTTTGCCTCGCCGGCCACGGCCCGCGCCAACAACGTCTTGCCGGTGCCGGGCGGGCCAACCAGCAGCACGCCCTTGGGCATGCGTCCGCCGAGGCGGCCGTAGGCCTGCGGATCACGCAAGAACTCGATAATTTCCTTGAGTTCGTCCTTGGCCTCGTCGACGCCGGCCACATCAGCGAAGCTGACCTTCATGTCAGTCTCGACGTAGACCCGCGCTTTGCTCTTGCCGATCTGCATCATGCCGCCGCCAAGGCCACCGCTCATGCGGCGCAGCAGAAACAGCCAGATGCCAAAGAACAGCGCCGCCGGAACGACCCACGACAGCAGGTCGCGCACCAGTGTGCTTTCCACCCTGCCGGTGTAGCGCACCGGATATTGCTGCAGGTGCTCGGCCAACTGTGGCTCGACGCGGTTACTGACGAAGCGTCGCTGCCCGCTGGGCAACGGCTCCTTGAAAGTGCCTTCGATACGTCGCTCGGTGATCGCTAGCTCGTCGATGCGCCCATCCTTGAGGTGCTGCTCGAACTCGCTGTAGGGGATCGTCGCCACTTCCTGCTGTACCGTCAGCAGGTATTGAATGCCGAGAAACGCCAGGACGGCGATAAACCAGTAACTCACGTGAAACTGAGCTTGTTCTTTCACCCTTCCCTCCTGGTCCTGACCACCATGTGCAACATATTGCAGATACGGCGACTATGGCCCTTTCCGTGGCCCCACGCTGGACCCAGATCAGTAACAGGCCAGGCAGTGTCACCTCAGAACGTTTCAGAGACCGCCGCTGACGCCAAGCCCAACACCCAATACGGCGGCGAGGGCAAAGGGCAACAACAGCGTGTCAAGCAACACGCTGGCAGGCAGATCGACCGCCGCATACCTGGGCGCCTTGGCACCAAAACGGTCCTGCGGACAGCAACCCCCGTTGAGGCTGTACCAGTCCAAGCGGGTGCCGGAATAGACAATGGGTGCGCCGGGTTTGGCGGCATCCAGGGTGCGCACGGTGCCGCAGCCGGAGAGCAGCAGAACAGTCAGGAGTATCGAGCAGCGCCGCATGACAGATCGTTTCATAACCGCTCCTGGTCATTAGTCACGGGATGGAGACGGTGCCTCTGCCCGGTTACGCAGCCACACTCAATCGTCACTGACGATATGGTGCTCGCCCCAACGCGGCAGCATGTCCTGCGGGATGTTGAGCAGGTTGAGAATGCGCGCCACGATGAAGTCGACGAGGTCATCGATAGTCTGCGGCTGGTGATAGAAGCCCGGTGATGCCGGCAGGATGGTCACTCCGAGATTGGACAGCTTGAGCATGTGTTCCAGATGGATGCTCGAGTACGGCGCTTCACGCGGCACCAGGATCAGCTGTCGGCGTTCCTTAAGGGCAACATCCGCCGCACGCTCGATCAGGTTATTGCAGGCGCCGGTGGCGATGGCCGACAAGGTGCCGGTCGAGCACGGCACCACCACCATCGCGGTCGGTGCGCCGGAGCCGGAAGCCGGCGGCGCCATCCAGTCTTCCTTGGCGAACACGCGAATTTGCCCCGACGCCGCTCCGGTGTACTCGGAGAGAAACGCTTGCATGGCCTGCGGCTTGGCCGGCAGCACAACATCGGTCTCGGTCGCCATCACCAATTGCGCCGCCTTGGAAATCAGGAAGTGCACCTCGCGGTCTTCTTGAATCAGGCAATCGAGCAGGCGCAGGCCATATTGCGCGCCAGAGGCGCCGGTCATGGCGAGGGTGATGCGTTCCGGTCCGTTCATAAGTTGTTCTTGTCCTGGTGCGTGCTGTTCCTGGTGGGCTGAAGCCCACCTTACGGGGCGTGGATGAGCATTGAGGTAGGGTGGGCCGGGCGGCGCTCCGCTTCAGCCCACCATTAGAATCGTAGGGTGGAAAACCGCGAAGCGTTTTCCACCACCGCACCCTTACGCGTGGAAAAGCCTTCGGCGTTTTCCACCCTACGCCAGTGCGGCGGCCAGCTTGACGTGTAAGCCCCCAAAGCCACCGTTACTCATCACCACCACCTGCGTCCCCGGCGTGGCGTCGGCTTTGACCTTGGCGATGATGGCGTCCAGCGAATCGCACACAGTCGTCTTGACCGGCGAGCCGGCGACCGTAGCGGCCAGGTCCCAGCCGAGATTCGGCGGCGCGTACCAGATCGCCTGATCCGCCAGCGCGACCGATTCGGCCAAGCCCTCACGATGGGCGCCGAGCTTCATCGAGTTCGAGCGCGGCTCGACCACCGCAATGATTGGCGTATCACCAACACGCTTGCGCAGCCCATCGAGCGTGGTGGCGATCGCGGTTGGGTGATGAGCAAAGTCGTCATAGATGGTCACGCCGTTGACCTCGGCGACCTTTTCCATGCGTCGCTTGACGCTGCGAAATTCGCTCAGCGCTTCGGCGCCCTGCTTCGGCAATACGCCCACGTGCCGCGCTGCAGCCAGCGTTGCCAGTGCGTTGTTGACGTTGTGCTGGCCGGTCAGCTCCCAGTCGACTACGCCCTGTAGGTCACCGTCGAAAATGACTTCGAACCTTGATCCGTCAGCGCTGAGCAAGTTGGCCTTCCACTGCCCGCCTTCGCCGGTGGTTTGCACCGGCGTCCAGCAGCCCATGCCGATAACGCGCTTGAGCGCTTCTTCGGACTGAGGATGGATGACCAAACCTTCGCCCGGCACCGTGCGCACCAGATGGTGGAACTGGCGTTCAATTGAAGCGAGGTCCGGGAAGATATCCGCGTGGTCGAACTCAAGGTTATTGAGGATCGCCGTGCGCGGGCGGTAGTGGACAAACTTGCTGCGCTTGTCGAAGAACGCGCTGTCGTACTCGTCCGCCTCAACCACGAAGAACGGCGTGCCACCCAAACGCGCCGAGATGCCGAAATTCTGCGGCACGCCGCCGATGAGAAAGCCCGGGCTCATGCCGGCGTGTTCCAGCACCCACGCAAGCATGCTGCTGGTGGTGGTCTTGCCGTGCGTGCCTGCAGCGGCCAGCACCCAGCGGCCCTGCAGCACGTGATCGGCCAACCATTGCGGGCCGGACACATAAGGCAACCCCTTGTTCAGCACGTATTCCACGGCCGGGTTGCCACGTGACAACGCATTGCCGATCACTACCAGGTCCGGCGCCGGTTCGAGCTGACTGGGCTCGTAGCCTTGGGTCAGCTCGATGCTCTGAGCCTCAAGCTGAGTGCTCATCGGGGGATAGACGTTGGCGTCCGAACCGGTGACGCGATGGCCAAGTTCCTTGGCCAGCACTGCCAGCGAACCCATGAAGGTGCCGCAGATGCCGAGAATATGGATATGCATGAATGACCTCTGAAAAGCGCCGCGCCGAGCAATCGGAGCAAGTGGCACAGCCACGCCTGTGGGCGCCGAAAACTGCGGCGCAGATTAGCACAGCACTGGCGCTGCCAATGCCCGACCAGCGGTACACCGCACGTCGCCTCGCCAGCCGACGAACGGACTTTGTTCTACGCTGGATGACAGCAGTCCCAACACAATTACAAGCCCCGGAGACTCACCATGCGTTACGCCCATCCCGGCAGCGAAGGCGCTGTCGTTTCCTTCAAGTCCCGTTACGGCAACTTCATCAACGGCGAGTTCGTCGAGCCTGCC
This sequence comes from Pseudomonas sp. 9Ag, assembly GCF_902506445.1. NCBI lineage: Bacteria > Pseudomonadati > Pseudomonadota > Gammaproteobacteria > Pseudomonadales > Pseudomonadaceae > Pseudomonas > Pseudomonas sp. 9Ag. Next base: position 508,095 of record NZ_LR733836.1, on the reverse strand, counting down.
AACGGCCAGTACTTCACCAACCTGTCCCCGGTTAACGGTCAGCCCATTGCCGAGTTTCCACGCTCCGACTCTGCCGACATCGAGAAGGCGCTGGACGCCGCCCACGCCGCCGCCGATGCCTGGGGCAAGACCAGCGTACAGGCGCGCTCATTGATCCTGCTGCAGATCGCCGACCGCATCGAGCAGAACCTCGAGATGCTCGCCATTACCGAAACCTGGGACAACGGCAAGGCCGTGCGCGAAACCCTTAACGCCGACATTCCACTCGCCGCCGACCACTTCCGTTACTTCGCCGGCTGCATCCGCGCCCAGGAAGGCACCGCTGCGGAGATTGATGAGCACACTGCTGCCTACCATTTCCACGAACCGCTGGGCGTGGTCGGGCAAATCATTCCGTGGAACTTCCCGATCCTGATGGCCGCCTGGAAGCTCGCCCCAGCGCTGGCCGCCGGCAACTGCGTGGTGCTCAAGCCTGCCGAGCAAACGCCGCTGGGCATCGCCGTGCTGATGGAAGTGATCGGTGACCTGCTGCCACCCGGTGTGCTCAACGTGGTTCAGGGCTATGGCCGTGAAGCCGGCGAGGCCCTGGCAAGCAGCAAGCGCATCGCCAAGATTGCCTTCACCGGCTCGACACCGGTGGGCTCGCACATCATGAAGCGCGCCGCTGAGGCCATCATCCCGAGCACCGTTGAGCTGGGCGGCAAGAGCCCGAATATTTATTTCGAAGACATCATGCAGGCCGAGCCGACCTTTATCGAAAAGGCAGCCGAAGGGCTGGTGCTGGGCTTCTTCAACCAGGGCGAGGTGTGCACCTGTCCGTCTCGGGCGTTGGTGCAGGAGTCGATTTACGGACCGTTCATGGAAGCGGTAATGAAGAAGGTCGCGCAGATCAAGCGTGGCGATCCATTGGACACCGACACCATGGTCGGCGCCCAGGCCAGCCAGCAGCAGTTCGACAAGATCATGTCCTATCTGGAAATCGCCAAACAGGAAGGCGCCGAAGTGCTCACCGGTGGCGCAGCAGAGAAACTCGAAGGCTCCCTCGCCACCGGCTATTACATCCAGCCGACGCTACTCAAGGGCACCAACAAGATGCGCGTGTTCCAGGAGGAAATCTTCGGCCCGGTGATCGGCGTGACCACCTTCAAGGACGAAGCCGAGGCCCTGGCCATCGCCAACGACACCGAGTACGGCCTCGGCGCGGGCGTCTGGACCCGCGACATCAACCGCGCCTATCGCATGGGCCGCGCGATCAAGGCCGGGCGCGTCTGGACCAACTGCTATCACCTCTATCCGGCGCATGCGGCGTTCGGTGGCTACAAGAAGTCCGGCGTCGGTCGCGAGACCCACAAGATGATTCTCGACAGCTACCAGCAGACCAAGAACCTGCTGATCAGCTACGACATCAATCCACTGGGGTTTTTCTAGCCCATAACTTCTAGCCCATAAAGAGTGCCCGCCCGCGCCGCAAGGCGTCGGGCTGGTGCACCCGTGGCTGCACTTCCACTCAAGAGGCTCCCAAACGCCGTAGATCGCGCAAAGGCACAGCGCTTGCTTTAACGATCCTGCCGTACCCGACCCCATCAAAGGATGATCCTCCATGGCTCTCGAACGCAGCAGTGCGACACCCGCGACCCACGCCACCGATTTCGAAGCAGTTGGCAGTACCTATTTTCAGGAACGCGAGCTCAAGAAAGGCGCCGCTGGTTGGGTGCTGCTGGTTGGCCTCGGCGTCGCCTACGTCATCTCGGGCGACTACGCCGGTTGGAACTTCGGCCTCGCCCAAGGGGGTTGGGGCGGCCTCTTCATCGCCACGCTGCTGATGGCGACGATGTACCTGTGCATGTGCTTCTCGCTCGCCGAGCTGTCCTCGATGATTCCCACTGCAGGCGGCGGTTATGGCTTTGCTCGTAGCGCGTTCGGCCCGCTGGGCGGCTTTCTCACCGGCACTGCAATCCTTATCGAATACGCCATCGCGCCGGCCGCAATCGCCGTGTTCATCGGTGCCTACTGCGAGTCGCTGTTCGGCATCGGCGGCTGGGCTATCTACCTGGCCTTCTACATCATCTTTATCGGCATCCACATTTTTGGCGTCGGCGAGGCGCTGAAGCTGATGTTCATCATCACGGCGATCGCCGCGCTGGCGCTCGCGGTGTTCATCGTCGCGATGGTGCCGCACTTCTCCGTCGACAAGCTGCTGGACATCGCACCGACCACGGCCGCTGGCGCCAGCAATTTCCTGCCTTACGGCTATGTGGGCATCTGGGCAGCGATCCCCTATGCGATCTGGTTCTTCCTTGCCGTCGAAGGCGTGCCGCTGGCCGCTGAGGAAACCAAGAATCCACAGCGCGACATGCCGCGCGGGCTGATCGGCGCCATGCTGATTCTGGCCGCGTTCGCCGGGCTGATCTTGCTCGTCGGCCCTGGTGGCGCGGGTTCCAGCACGCTGGTCGAATCCGGCAACCCGCTGGTGGAAGCGCTGACCACCGCCTACGGCTCTTCGACCTGGATGAGCGGCTTCGTCAATCTTGTCGGCCTGGCTGGGCTGATCGCCAGCTTCTTCTCGATCATCTACGCCTACTCGCGGCAGATCTTTGCGCTGTCGCGGGCTGGCTACCTGCCGCGCAAGCTGTCGCTGACCAACAAGAACAAAGCGCCCGTCATGGCATTGGTCATCCCCGGCATTATCGGTTTCCTGCTGTCACTAACCGGCCAGGGCGACCTGTTGATTCTCGTCGCAGTGTTCGGCGCGACCATCTCCTACGTGCTGATGATGGCCTCGCACATCGTCCTGCGCATGCGCCGGCCGGATCTGCCCCGCCCCTACAAGACGCCCGGCGGCGTGCTGACCTCAGGCGTGGCGCTGGTGCTGGCCTGCATCGCGGTGGTCGCCGGATTTCTGGTCGACCCACGGGTGGTGATCGCCGCCGTGGTGATCTACGGAACCTTCATCGCCTACTTCGCTCTCTACAGCCGGCATCATCTGGTGGCCGGTACGCCGGAAGAGGAATTTGCGGCGATTGAGAACGCCGAGGCGTCGCTTAACTAGCAGGAGACGGGTCATGGCGGCATACACCCACAGCGTAGGCGGCACCCAGTGGCGCTTCGACAGCCTGCGCGAGGTCATGGCCAAGGCCAGCCCGGCGCGCTCCGGCGACTTTCTCGCCGAAGTCGCGGCGGGCAGCGATGCCGAGCGGGTCGCCGCGCAGATGTGTCTCGCGCAAATCCCGCTCAAGCGCTTTCTCGAGGAAGCGCTGATCCCCTATGAAACCGACGAAGTCACGCGGCTGATCATCGACAGTCACGACGCCGAAGCCTTCGCCCCGGTCAGCCACCTGACTGTGGGCGACTTCCGCAACTGGCTGCTCGGGGACGATGCAGACGAGGCGGTGCTGAAATCCCTGGCGCCAGGGCTGACGCCGGAGATGGTCGCCGCGGTATCGAAGATCATGCGCGTGCAGGACCTGATTCTGGTGGCGCAAAAGGTCCGCGTGGTGACGCGCTTTCGCAACACCATCGGCCTGCGCGGGCGCATGTCCACCCGCCTGCAGCCCAATCATCCCACCGACGAAGCCGCCGGCATCGCGGCGAGCATCGTCGACGGTCTGCTCTACGGTAATGGCGATGCGGTCATTGGCATCAACCCGGCCACCGACAGCACCAGCGGCATCTGCGAGCTGCTGAAGATGCTCGACGCGGTCATCAGTCGCTACGAAATTCCGACTCAAGGCTGCATCCTCACCCATGTCACCACCTCTATCGAGGCGATCAACCGCGGTGCGCCGCTGGACCTGGTGTTCCAGTCCATCGCCGGCACCGAAGCGGCTAACAGCAGTTTCGGCATCAACCTAGCGCTGCTGCAGGAAGGCTACGAGGCAGGCCTGTCGCAGAAGCGCGGCACGGTGGGTGACAACCTGATGTATTTCGAGACCGGCCAGGGCAGCGCCTTGTCGGCCAATGCCCATCACGGCGTCGATCAGCAAACCTGCGAAGCGCGCGCTTATGCCGTGGCCCGTAAATTCAAACCGCTGCTGGTGAACACCGTGGTCGGTTTCATCGGCCCGGAATACCTCTACAACGGCAAGCAGATCATTCGCGCCGGGCTCGAAGACCATTTCTGCGCCAAGCTGCTCGGCGTGCCCATGGGCTGCGACATCTGTTACACCAACCACGCCGAAGCCGATCAGGACGACATGGATGTGCTGCTGACCCTGCTCGGCACCGCCGGCATCAACTTCATCATGGGCATACCCGGCTCGGACGACGTGATGCTCAACTATCAGACCACCTCCTTCCACGATGCGCTCTACCTGCGTCAGAGCCTCGGCCTCCGCCCGGCGCCAGAGTTCGAGGAATGGCTAGCGAAGATGGAGATCCTGCGCCAGGACGGCGGCCGCTTGCAGATGGGCAGCCAGCTCCCACCGGCCTTCCGCCAGGCGCTGGAGCGCATGACATGAAGCCCCGCATCGCACGCACTGGTCTACCCGCTCCAAGGAGTGCTCTATGAGCCGCCAACCTCCAGCACCCACCGCGATCACCAATCCCTGGGCGCACCTACGTCAACACACCCCGGCACGGATCGCACTGGGCCGAGCCGGCGCCAGCTTGCCCACCGAGGCTCAACTGGATTTCCAATACGCCCACGCCCAGGCCCGCGACGCCGTACACCTCACTCTGGACACCGAAGCTCTGGCCATGCAGCTGGAACAACGCGGCCATCGCGTCCTGCAGCTGCACAGCGCCGCACCGGACCGCGACACCTATCTGCAACGGCCAGACCTGGGACGGCGACTGAGCGACGAGTCGGCCGAGCAGGTAGACGACCACGCGCAGCAACATGAGGCGGGCTACGACTTGGCCATCGTCATTGCCGACGGGCTTTCGGCGCTCGCCGTACAGCGCCACGCCCTGCCGCTGCTACAGCGAATCGAGGAGCAGATCGAGAAAGACGGCTGGAGCCTTGCGCCGATCAGCCTGGTGCAGCAGAGCCGCGTCGCGCTCGGTGACGAGGTGGGCGAGCGGCTGAAGGCGAAGATGGTGGTCATGCTGCTCGGCGAACGCCCCGGCCTGAGCTCACCGGACAGTCTGGGTTTGTACTTCACCTATGCGCCCAAGGTCGGGCGCACCGATGCCGACCGCAACTGCATCTCCAACATCCGCCTCGAAGGCCTGAGCTACAACCTCGCCGCCCACCGCCTGATTCACTTGATGCGTGAAGCCTGCCGTCGGCAGCTCTCTGGCGTAAATCTCAAAGACGAAGCGGAAATGCTCAGCCTGGATGACGGCACGCCGAAGGTCGGCAATTTCCTGCTCGGTTGATGAATCGCCTGTCGCGACAGACGATGCACAGCGGAGTTGCTGCCAGCTGCCCGAGGCACGCGAGACTCAACCGCAGATGCTTTGACGACTGAACGCATCGATAGGCCAGCGTCCGCACCATTTCACCCACATAGGCGCGCCACTTGCGCCCTTACCACAGAGCCACCCGCTTGCTGCCCATCGCCACCGCGCTTAAGGTGATCGCCCCCAGGTTGGAAGCTCGTTCATGTGGTCTTTTCGCGACTGGCGCCGCAAGCGCATCCTCGCCCGTCTCGCCATCGAACCGGCGCTCTGGCAAAGCGTGCTCGACAGCCTGCCGATTCTCGATGGACTAACTTCCGAAGAAACCGAACGCCTGCGCGAACGCAGCTTGTTGTTCCTGCATGCCAAACGATTGACCGCTCTGCCCGGCGTCGAACTGGAGCCGGCTGACCGGCTGCGCCTGGCCGCCCAGGCCGAGCTGCCCTTGCTGCACCTGGCGGATCTGGACTGGTATCAGGGCTTCCATGAAATCGTCATCTACCCCGACGATTTCCACAGCCCGCAAAAGCACCGCGACTCCACTGGCGTGATGCATGAGTGGGACGGCGAGCACAGCGGCGAAGCCTGGTTGCAGGGGCCGGTAATTCTCGCCCTGCCAGGTGTCCGGCAAAGCGGCGCCTGGGAAGGCTACAACCTGGTGATCCACGAGCTCGCCCACAAGCTCGACATGCTCAACGGCGACGCCAACGGCCTGCCCCCGCTGCACCGCACCATGCGTATCGAGGATTGGGCTCACGCCATGCAAAAGGCGTACGACGCCCTCAACGCCCGGCTGGACGCCCATCCCCATGCCCACACCGCCATCGACCCCTACGCCGCGGAGAACCCGGCCGAATTCTTCGCCGTCACCAGCGAGTACTTCTTCAGCGCTCCGGACGTGCTGCACGAGGCCTATCCAGAGGTCTACCGGCAGCTCGCGGCCTTCTATCGACAAGACCCGCTGAAACGCCTGCAGCAACTGCAAGCCAGCCATCCGCAGTACGCGGAACCTCACTGATTTGTGACCGTCGAATGCGCGCATTGCCGGACCAGCGAGCTTCGCCACCGCCGGCATGGCAAAACGCCCGACACTGCGCCTATAATCGCGCCCACTTTTTTCGCCCCAGGCCGCCTCGGCCGACCACGGAGCAATGTTCATGAGCTACAGCAAAGTCCCGGCCGGCAAAGACCTGCCAAACGACATCTACGTCGCCATCGAAATCCCGGCCAACCACGCGCCGATCAAATACGAAATCGATCACGACACTGACTGCCTGTTCGTCGACCGCTTCATGGCTACGCCGATGTTCTACCCGGCCAACTACGGCTTCATCCCGCACACCCTGGCTGACGACGGCGACCCGCTCGACGTACTGGTTGTAACCCCCTATCCGGTTGCGCCGGGCTCGGTTATCCGCTGCCGTCCGGTCGGCGTGCTGAATATGACCGACGAAGCCGGCGGCGACGCCAAGCTGATCGCCGTCCCGCACGACAAGCTGACCCAGCTCTACACAGACATCAAGGAATACACCGACCTGCCCCCGCTGCTGATCGAGCAGATCAAGCACTTCTTCGAGAACTACAAGGATCTCGAGAAGGGCAAGTGGGTCAAGGTCGAAGGCTGGGAAGGCGCCGACGCCGCTCGCGCAGCCATCATGAAAGCTGCCGAGGCTTACCAGAAGTAAGCCGAAGCACTGAAGAAAAGCCGGCCACAAGCCGGCTTTTTTATTGCCTGCATGTTTCTCGTCAACAGACACAGCCGCTCTCAGACCCGGCGGATGGCGTAAGCCGTAGACGTGCCCGCCTCCTGCTAAGCGTCAGCCGCGAGGCGATCACAATTCTCAGGAAACTCCACCGCGACCGGGAACCCTAACACCAGTTGTGACTCGTCTACTAAACAGGGCGACTGCCATCAACGTCTAGCGGATTCAACGATGCCTGCCACCTACAACACCGCAATGGTGTGCCTCTCCATCCTGATCTCCATCGCCGGTTCCTTTACGGCCCTGGACCTGGCCAGCCGGGCACGCGCGGCAGAGAACTGGATGAAGCACGCCTGGCTGTGCGCGGCGGCCGTATGCATGGGCGGCAGCGTCTGGTCGATGCATTTTGTCGGGATGCTCGCGTTCGGCATGCCTGGTATGGAAATCAAGTACGACCTGGCGCTCACGCTCTGGTCGCTGGCCGTGCCGATTGTGGTAACCGCCATCGGCTTTTTCGCAGTAAACATCCGTGGGCCTGGAAGCAAGACGCTCGGCGTCGGCGGGCTGCTCATGGGGATCGGGATCGGGGCCATGCATTACATGGGCATGGCTGCCATGACGATGCACGCCGAACTGACCTACGACCCGCTTTGGGTTGGCATTTCGTTCGCCATTGCCATTGGCGCAGCAACCACATCTCTCTGGCTTTCGGCACAAAGTCGGCGCTTTCTGTTGCAGGCTGGGTCAGCCGTTGCCATGGGTTTTGCCGTGGCGGGCATGCATTACTCGGCGATGATTGGCGCGAACTTCACGCCCATGGACGACGCGATGCCGGCCCCGTCCAGCAATCTGGATCTACTGACACTGGCGCTAGCGGTGGCCGGTTCAACTTTCGTCGTGCTGTTTCTGGGCCTTACCGCCTCCATGTACGACAGACGCATGGCGATTATCAGCGATCACGAAGCAGCTGCATTGCGCCAGAGCGAAGAGCGCTTCCGGGAGCTGTACAGCAAGACTCCGTTGCCGCTGCATTCGCTGGATGACCAGGGCCGATTGGAGTCGGTCAGCGATGCATGGCTCATATTGATGGGCTATCGCCGTGAGGACGTGATCGGCCGTCCACTGATCAATTTCATGACCGAGCGCTCGGCGCGGCAAATGCTGGATCAGGACTGGCCCGTGCTGCTGGGTACTGGCGAATGCCTGAACGCCGAGTACCGCTTGGTCGCAAGGGGCGGTGTCTTCATCGATGTACTGGCTTCCACTCGCCTGGAGAAGACCATCCAAGGCGCACTCATCATTGGTGGGCTGGTAAACATCACCGAGCGCCGTAACGCCGAAGCCGCCCTTCGCCAGGCTCAGAAGATGGAAGCCATCGGCAAGCTGACTGGCGGTATCGCACATGACTTCAACAACCTGCTCGCGGTGGTGAGCGGAAATCTCGAACTGCTGCGCAAGCGGTTGCCGCACGACCCGGCCCGGGCGAGTACCTTGATCGATAACGCGTTGCTGGCTACCCAACGTGGCGCAAGTCTGGTTCAACGCATGCTGGCCTTTGCACGCAAGCAGGAGTTAAACCCCAGTTCAGTCGAACTGCCGGACCTGGTACTGAACATGCGTGAGCTGCTGCAACGTTCAGTCGGAACCGGCATCACCATCGACACGCGGTTTCCTCTCAGTCTGCCTCCGGCCTACGTTGACGCAAATCAGCTCGAAATGGTGTTGATCAACCTGGTCGTCAATGCCCGAGACGCGATGCCGGAAGGCGGCCTGATCTGCATCGAAGGGCAGCTGCGAGCGCTGGAGTCCGCCGGACAACGGGCCCAGGAGTTTGTCGCACTGATCGTGAATGACAACGGCACCGGCATGAATCCCGAAACATTAGCCCGCGCAACCGAACCTTTCTTTACCACCAAAGGCCCCGGTAAAGGCACCGGCCTGGGTCTGTCGATGGCGCATGGGCTCGCCGAGCAGTCCGGCGGCCTAATGGAAATCACCAGCAGTGCAGGCGTGGGCACCACCATCGAGCTTTGGCTGCCCCTGGGCGTGTCTGCCAGAACAGCCGCTCCCGCAGCAGTCGATGACAGTGAGCTGACTACTCGACCTCTATCAAACTTGACGATTCTCGTAGTCGACGACGATCCACTCGTGTTGGACAACACGGTCGCACTGCTTGAGGATCTGGGGCATCGAGTGACTGCTGTCAGCAGTGGCGACGCGGCCCTCGACGCGCTACGCCAAGCCCAGCCCTTCGATATTCTGATTACCGACCAGATGATGCCTGGAATGACCGGAACCCAACTGGCAAAAACCGTTAAAGCCGAGCACCCCGCCCTGCCAATCCTGTTGGTCAGCGGCTATGCAGATCTGTCTGAGGAAGGTCGCCTGCTGCACACGCTGGCCAAGCCTTTTACACAGCAGGCGCTGAGCGGTGCGATCAGCGAAGCGCTGGGCCGTCCCAGTTCGAATGTCGTGGTCCCCCTGCTCAGCCGGCGGTGACCCGTCAAAGACGGCAAACAACGTTACCGCCGACGATCCTAGGCCCGACGGGGCTGCCGTAGGGCCGGCCAAGCCGCACACGGTTTCAAAATCGACGAACGGCAGCGCCCCGTCTGCAACGTCAAAAGCCGAAGCCCTGCCCGCTGATGCCGGGGCTTCTGGTCCTTATAGCAAGGTCTGTTGTGGCCTGCCCCCGCTCGGCTGACTCTACTCCCATCCCCTGCGCACCCACGTCCCTGAAACGCTTGCCGACCTATGGCAGTCCAAACGGTTGGATCGCAACCCTGCCGGCACAACCGTCGCAGGAATCAGGACGGCGTGCGAAGAACGCTAGTCAGCAACCCGCTGCCACAAGGCAGCCCAGCGATGGGGCAGACCATGGCCGATGACAACCGCAACCCTCCGGGCCAGGACGCCCGCGACAGCAACCCGCGCAACGGTGTCGAGATTCATGACCCCGACGCCGCATCCAGATCGCGCCGCGCCTTTCTCAAGGCGGTCGGGGCGACCGGCCTGGCGGCGGCAGCGGTGCCCGCCTGGGGTCGGGTCGGGTACGTCAATGACGACAAGGAAGAGCCGGCTGCGCAGCGCGCGGATGGCGAAGCGGGCCCGGCGGCCGGCCAACAGCGAATCACGCTCAAGGTCAACGGCAAACCCCATACCCTGAATGTCGCGGCCAACATGGTCTTGCTCGACGTGCTGCGACATCAGCTCGATCTGACCGGCACTAAGAAAGGCTGCGATCACGGCCAGTGCGGCGCGTGCACCATTCACGTCAACGGTCAGGCGATCAATTCCTGCCTGAGCCTGGCGATTGCCCACGGCGGTGACGAGATCACCACGGTCGAAGGCCTGGAGCGCGACGGCCAGATGCATCCCATCCAGCAGGCGTTTCTCGAACACGACGCCTATCAATGCGGCTACTGCACCTCGGGCCAGATGATGACGGCCGTGGCCATCCTCAACGACCCCAGTGTCGGCAAGGACGATCTCTCCGTGCGTGAGGCCATGAGCGGCAACATCTGCCGCTGCGGTGCCTATAAGAACATCCTCAGCGCCATCCAGTCGGCGCGTAAGCAGATGAAGCCCGCCTAGGAGATCGCCATGCGCCATTTTGAATATAGCCGCGCCGACAGCGTCGAGCAGGCGGTCGCAACTTATTCCGCGGGCAAAAACGCCTCGTTTCTCGCCGGCGGTACCAACCTGCTGGATATGGTCAAGCTCGACATCATGCGCCCGGAGTTGTTGGTCGACGTCAATCGGCTGCAACTCGGTCAGGTTGAAGAACTGGATGACGGACGACTCAAGGTCGGCGCCATGGTCTCCAACGCCGCGCTGGCCCGCCATCCGCGTGTAGAACAGGACTACCGGGTGCTGTCCGAAGCGCTGCTGTCCGGCGCCTCGACGCAATTGCGCAACAAGGCGACCACCGGTGGCAACGTCATGCAACGGGTGCGCTGCCCCTACTTCCGCGATGGCACCTCGGCCTGCAACAAGCGTGACCCCGGCTCAGGCTGCTCGGCCATTGGCGGTTACAACCGCTCGGTGCATGCGGTGCTCGGGACCAGCGATCAGTGCATCGCCAGTCATCCCTCCGATATGTGCGTGGCCATGGCAGCCATTGGCGCCAAGGTCAACGTGGTCGGCCCCAATGGGGCACGTGATATCGACTTTCTCGACTTTCACCTGCTACCGGGCGACAAGCCCTGGGAAGAGTTCGCGCTCAAGGATGATGAGCTGATCACCCACGTCACCCTGGATGCGCCGCTGCAGGGCGGGAAATCCGGCTATCTGAAGCTGCGCGATCGTTCCTCGTACCAGTTTGCCCTGGCCTCGAGCGCAGTCATCGTTGCGCTCGACGGCAACACCATCCGTGATGCGCGTTTGGCACTTGGCGGCGTCGCGACCAAACCCTGGCGCGCCCTGGAAGCCGAGCAGGCCCTCAAAGGGCAACCGGCTAACACCGCCACGTTCGAGAAGGCTGCGCGCATCGCCATGCAAGGGGCCAAGGGCTACGAGCACAACGCATTCAAGATTCCGCTGGGGCAGCAAGCCATCGTGCGCACGCTGACCAACCTCACCGCCGGATGAAGCCAGCCAATACAGGACCGCAACCATGAGCGAGAAAATCATCGGTGCCGCCAAGCCGCGCATCGACGGCCCACAGAAGCTGACCGGCCGCGCCAAGTATTCCTCGGACAACAACCTGCCCGGCATGGTGTATGCCTACGGCGTGTTCAGCACCATCGCCCGCGGCGAAATCACCAACATCGATACCCGCGTGGCGAAACAGTCTCCCGGCGTGATCGACATCTTTCATCACAACCACTTCCCGAAGCTGTACCACACGCCCAGCAGTATGGCGCAGGAAAACAAGGTCGACGAGGTGCGCCTGCCGTTCGAAGACAACAAGGTCTATTACGCCGGCCAGTTCGTCGCGCTGGTGGTGGCTGACACCTTCGAGAACGCCCGTGCAGCCGCCTACAAGGTCAAGGTCGATTATCAGAAGAGCGCCGCCATCGCCAATCTTGACCAGGCTGTCGAACGCAACGGCAGCAAGATGCAGAAAAAATCCAACCATACCCGGGGCAATCCCGAACAGGCGTACGGGAACGCGGCCAAGACCATTGATGCCACGTACTACACGCCGGTCGAGACGCACAACCCGATGGAGATGCACGCCACCGTGGCGGCCTGGAATGACGGCAAGCTGACCATGTACGACACGACCCAGGGCGTGGTGAATGCACGCAACGTCTACGCCAAGGTGTTTGGCCTATCGCCTGATCGGGTCGAGGTGCTGACGCCGTTTCTCGGCTCGGGTTTCGGCAGCAAGTTATGGCCCTGGCCGAACGCCATTGCCGCGGCGGCGGCCGCCCGTGAAGTCGGTCGGCCCGTGCAGCTGGTGGTACCGCGCCAGGAGATGTTCACCACCACTGGCCACCGCCCCGAGACTCGCCAGCGGATGCGACTGGGCACCGATAACTCTGGTCGATTGGTCTCGCTGCGCCATGAGACGATCTACACCACGTCCACGGTCGACCAGGTCGATACCTACGTCGAGTCGTGCGGAAAGATGACCCAGGGCCTGTACAGCTGCGACAACCTGAGCGTGACCCACGCTGCGGCCCGCACCAACCGCGGCACGCCCACCTCGATGCGCGCGCCAGGCGCGGCGCCGGGCATGTTTGCGCTGGAATCGGCGATGGACGAGATGGCCGAGCAACTCGGCATGGACCCTCTCGAATTCCGCCGTCGCAATGTCTCCGACACTGACGAGAGCAAGGGACTGCCCTGGTCGAGCAATCAGATTCGTGAAGCCTACGACCAGGCCGCCGAGCGTTTTGGCTGGGCCAAACGCAATCCAGCAATCGGCTCGATGCGCGAGGGCAATGAAATCATTGGCTGGGGCATGGCGAGCTGCAACTGGGAGGCGATCCGCCGGCCCTGCGATGCGCGGGTTTCGCTGCGTGCCGACGGTTCCGCTTTTGCTTCCTGTGCAACCCAAGACATCGGTACCGGCACCTACACCATCGTGGCCCAGGCGGTCAGTGATGTAACCGGCGTACCGCTGGAGAAGATCGAGGTCGAGCTCGGTGACTCTTCCTATCCGTCCGGGCCGATCTCCGGCGGTTCCTGGGCGACGGCGACCACCCTGCCCGCCATCGCCGCAGCCGGGCGCAAGGCCATCGAGGTGCTCAAGGAGTATGCGACGTCGGAAAACGGGGCCTTTCCAGATGCCAAGCCAGAGGACCTTACTTTCGAAGACGGTCAGCTGAAGAACACCGATGGGAAGTCGATCGGTTTCGCCGAGGTGCTCAAGGCCCGCAAGCTGGCCAGTGCCGACGGTGAGGCGCATACCGAAGGCGCCCCCACCGAGACCTATGCCTTCCGCTCGTTCGGTGCACATTTTGTCGAGGTACGCTGGGACCCGGGTATCTCCAACCTGCGCGTCACCCGCGTGGTCAGCGCCATCGATGTCGGCCGCGCCATCAACGCGTTGACGTCGCGCAACCAGGTCGAGGGCGCCATTGTCATGGGCATCGGCATGGCGCGTTTCGAGCAGACTGACTACGACCACCGCGATGCACGCCCGGTGAACAACAACTACGCCGAATACCTGGTGCCGGTTCATGCTGACCAGCCGGACGTCGACGTCATCCTGCTCGACTATCCGGACTTCAAGTTCAACGAGTTCGGCGCGCGCGGCATTGGCGAAATCGGCATCACCGGGATACCCGCCGCGGTTGCCAACGCGGTCTACCACGCCACCGGCAAGCGCATCCGCGACCTGCCGATCACCATGGACAAGCTGATGGACGCCTCGGCTTCGGTGAAACAGGCGTAACGGCGAGGCTGCTGGAAGGCAGCCTGCTCGCTCAGGCGCGGCCGACCAGACAGCTGCAGGCTCTGGCCGCCTGGCCAGGGTTTTGCTGCTAGAGCTCTGCAGGTGGCGCTTCGGTTCCGTCCCAGCGTTGAGACTGATGCGAGCTACACGTCCACACGCACATGCAGCCAGACGAAACACGCCGACGCCACTGCTCACCTCGCGGCAACGGGTCGTCCGACACGAAAAAGCCGGCCTGAAAGGCCGGCTCACGAGGCCGCAAACAGAACGCTACCGATGCGTCTGATTACAGACGAATCGGCAGCGTTCGCCCGTCAGCTCTTGCCTTTCTTGATTGCCTCTCCCGAACCGAGATCGGCACCGGTCAGCGGATCGACGGAGACGTCGGACTGGGTCCGCACCGCCATCTGCTGCACTACTTTCTGCTGTGCCTTGCTCAGATCGACGGAGGGTTTTCCATCTCCGCCATCTACAGCCGGCTCTGGGTTCTCGACGAACTCCCACTCCGGCCCCTGGTTCCAAGGGCCGCGCAAGTCGCCTTCGCCCTGCGAAAGGTTGTAGTAGACGTTGGCAAATTGCGGATCACCCGGCAGTTTGCCCTGAGGGAAGTTGGGCTGAATCGCGTGCAAGGCCTTCTCGAAGGATTTCTGATGCGCAATTTCGCGGGTCATCAGAAATTTGAGTGCATCCTTGATGCCTGGGTCATCGGTCACGTTGATCAGACGCTCGTAGACGATCTTGGCGCGCGCCTCGGCGGCAATGTTGGAACGCAGATCTGCGGTCGGTTCGCCGATGGAGTCGACATACGCTGCCGTCCAGGGCACACCCGCCGAATTGGTCAGCGCCGGACCGCCGCCGTAGAGCAGCGAGGTGATGTGCGAATCGTTACCGCCACCGGTCAAAGAGCGATACAAATCCGCTTCCTTTTCGACACCTTCGGACAACTCACCCTTGGCACCCTTGTTGAGCATGCCGACGATGGAGCCAATGACTTCCAGGTGGCTGAGCTCTTCGGTCGCAATGTCCATGAGCATGTCTTTGCGGCCTGGGTCATCCTCGGCTACGCCTTGGACGAAGTAGCGCATCGCAGCGGCCAACTCGCCTTGCGGTCCGCCGAACTGCTCGAGCATCAGGTTGGCCAGTCCCGGATTCGGAGCGGCTACTCGCACGGTGTATTGAAGTCGTTTGTTATGGACGAACATGGTTCACCTCTCAGGTTGGGCTTCCCTAATTCACTGCCTCCTATGTGGTCAAAAATGGTCGCTGCGAACTGCACTGATTGCAGGCGACCCTAAAGATGGAGTGCAAGGCGCGGCAGCCGTCCGATTGTTTTTTTCAATGAAGGCCATGAGAAATAGCAATGGCTTGTCGTCGCCGTTTGACGGTCCCTCGCCCCTGCCACTTTGCTGTTCCCGTCATGAAAAAACGTGAACGGTTCCAAACGAGACGACTCTATCGAAACCACAGCTTTTGCTGATCGAGGTCTCAGATGCGTCATCCCCTAGGTTCCATCCGTAACCGCTTCGCCACCTTAATGCTTGCAGCCGCAGCACTCTCGCTCGGCAGCACGCCAGGCCTTGCTGACTCGCCACAGGTGCTCGGTTGGGTCGAGGAAGGGTTGATCCTTCCTGAAAGGGTCGCGGTGAAATTCAAGCTCGACACCGGCGCCCTGACTTCTTCCATGCATGCGGAAAACATCGATCATTTCGAGAAGGATGGCGAAGACTGGGTACGATTTACCGTCGAGCTGGAAGACATCAACACCGACAAGCAGGTGCGGACTCGCCTGGAACGCCCGCTGATCCGCGACATAAAGGTGCGTGGTGCAGGCGGCGCCGAAGAGCGGCCGGTGGTGCTGATGAAGGTCTGCCTCGGCAGCCAAATGTATGAAGAGCAGTTCTCGCTAAACGACCGGGACAAGATGAATTACCCGGTGCTGATTGGCCGCCGCACGCTGGAAAAGGTTGGCCTGGTGGATTCATCCAAGACCTTTACCATCGAGCCAAGTTGCTCCGAGCCTGAGCAGTAACAGCCATCAAACCCGACCGGGCATTGCGCGCTAGCCAGCACGCTCAGTGCTGCGGTCGGCATCGATCCGCAAGCCCGGCGCTTTTTCTGCAACTCACCCAAGCCCCTCCGGTCAACTGAACAGCAGCCTGTCGCCGCCAGCGAGGCGACAGCCCTGGCTGCCTGGGCAGATCTCAGCAAAACGACCAGTCATGCGGGGGATTCGTGGAGCATCAAGGTGAATACCTGAGACAGGGCGCCATGCCATCCGACATGAGCATGGACGCACACATGCAGATGATGGAGCGACGCCGGCTCGCCACGCTCTGGTGCCATTTCGTCAATGCACTGCTGGGGCTATGGGTGCTTAGCGCCCCCTTCATCTTTGGCTACTTGAACATCGCACCAACCGATCTGGACTTGCCAAGACTGGCGGCCGAACGTGACCTACCGAGTGTCGCCACCCGCGCCCTGCTGATGACCTGGAACGACGTCGTCAGTGGTGCGTTGATCGTGCTTTTTTCGATCCTTTCGCTGAAGCGTATCGCCTGGGCGCAATGGGCTAACACGGTCATGGGTCTCTGGCTGATGCTGGCACCGCTGCTGTTCTGGACGCCCTCGCCCGCCGGCTACGGCAATGCACTTCTGGTCGGCGGGCTGGTGATCGCCTTCTCGACCCTGGTGCCGATGATGCCCGGCATGAGCATGAGCGGCATGATGCAGAAGGCAGCCGTGCCGCCGGGTTGGGACTACAATCCATCGACCTGGCTGCAGCGGTTGCCCATCGCCTTTCTGGCGGTGATCGGCATCCTGCTGGCCCGGTACCTGGCCGGCTATCAGTTGGGGCATACCGCCAACGCCTGGGATCCGTTCTTTGGGACCGAGCCCAACGGCACCGAGACCATCATCACCTCCGACATGTCCCGCGCCTGGCCGGTCTCCGACGCCGGAGTCGGTGTCATGGCCTACATGATCGAACTGTTGATGGCGGTAATGGGCGACGCGCGTCGCTGGCGGACCATGCCCTGGATGGTCGCCGGGTTTGGCGTGGTCGTGGTGCCATTGGGCGCGGTGAGTATCTTCTTCATCATCGCCCAGCCGATCTTCATCGACACCTGGTGCACGCTCTGCCTGGTCCAGGCGCTGGCGATGCTGGTGATGATGCCTTACGCCTTGAATGAGCTGGTGGCCATGGGCCAATTCCTCAAAGACGCCAAGAGGCGTGGTAAGCCGTTCTGGAAAACCTTCTGGCAAGGCGACGCGATGGAAGGCGCGCGCGAGGACAACACACCCGAATTCGATAACAGCCTGTCGTCCATGACTTTGAAAGGGCTTCGCGGCGTGAATCCCCCGTGGGGCCTTGCGCTGCTCTGCATCCTCGGCGTCTGGCAGATGTGCACACGCCTGATATTCGGCACCGAGGGTTCCATGGCCAACAGCGACCACCTGATGGGCGCATTGTTGATCACCGTCTCGGTGCTGGCCTTTGCCGAAGTGGCGCGCCCGCTACGTTTTCTCAACTTGCCGATCGGTGCCTGGCTGATCGCCGCTCCGTCCTTTCTGGAGGGTGCCGGCTTCGCCGCCACCGTTGGCAGCCTGATCGCCGGCGTACTGGTCATTGGCCTGAGCCTGCCGCGCGGACCGATTCGCCACCGCTATGCGGGCTGGAACGCGCTGCTGCGCTAACCCATCAAAGACAAGGAGCTTTTAGATGAGCGACCGCGAACAGACTGCCGTGATCTGTGGAGGCACTGCTGGCGTAGGCCGCGCAACGGCCCATGCGTTCGCGCAGGCGGGCTTTCGCGTGGCGGTGATCGCACGCGGTGAGCAGGGCCTGGCCGACACACGCGAAGAACTGGAAGCGGCCGGGGCGAAGGTGTTGGCGATTTCAGCCGATGTTGCCGATGCCGATGCCGTCGACCACGCCGCCGAGCGAATCGAGGCGGAGCTGGGCCCGATCGAGGTCTGGGTCAATGCCGCCATGGCCACGGTGTTCGGACCGGTCAACAAGACCAGCGCCGCGGAATTCAAGCGGGTCACCGAGGTGACTTATCTGGGCTTCGTTCACGGCACGCTGGCGGCGCTACGCTATATGGAGGCCCGCAACCGGGGCACCATTGTTCAGGTCGGCTCGGCGTTGTCCTACCGTTCGATTCCGCTGCAATCCGCCTACTGCGCGGCGAAATTCGCGATCCGAGGTTTCACCGATTCGCTGCGCTGCGAACTGATCCATACCAACAGCAAGGTCCGGTTGACCATGGTCCAGCTTCCTGCGCACAACACGCCGCAGTTCGATTGGTCGCGTAACAAGATGGGCAAACGCCCGCAGCCGGTTCCGCCCATCCATACCCCAGAGGTGGCCGCACGCGCCATTTTGCGCGCCGCGACCGATGCACCGCGTGAACTCTGGTTGGGGCGCGCCTCGTTCCAGGCGATCATCGGCAACATGTTCATGCCTGGCCTGCTCGACCGGATGATGGCCAAGCAGGCCTGGAGCGGGCAGATGACCGATGAGCCGGTCAGTGATGAACAGCCTGACAACCTGTTCCAGCCGGTCGACGGACTGCACCGAATCGACGGCCGGTTCGGCAGTCAGGTGAAGGACAAGGCACTCGGTTTGAGTGCCGAAACGGTCGGTAAACTGGCCGCCGGTGGCCTGGCAGTGATCGCCGTACTCGTCATCGCGCTGGTCGCCGCCATCGCCAGTTAGGGCCACGCATGGGCGCCCTGCCACGGCCCGGCCGGGCAGATTTCGACCCATGGCTCGGTCAACCTGCCTTGGTGTCTGTCGAGACAGCTTCGGCCGGAGTCGCTGAGTGGGACTTCAACTCCTGCCGCGCCTGCCGAACGACCGAGAAGCCGGCTGACAATGCAAGCCCGGCCATGACCAGCGCCACGACCAGATCAGGCCAGCCGGCGCCAGTGCCGAACACCCCGACGGCGGCAATCATCACGGCGATGTTGCCGATTGCGTCATTGCGGCTGCACAGCCAGACCGAACGCATGTTGGAATCGCCTTCGCGGAAGGTGTAGAGCATCACCGCAACGATGACATTGGCAACCAATGCCAGCGTGCCGACGATGCCCATGGTCAGCGGTTCGGGCACCACGTCGGCATACACTGACCAGCCGGCTCTGCCCAGTACGAGCACGCCAAAGGCCAGCATCGACAAGCCCTTCACCATGGCCGCGCGCGATCGCCAGACCAGCCCCATCGACAACACCACCAGGGTGATCCCGTAGTTGGCCGCATCGCCCGCAAAGTCGATGGCATCGGCCAGCAAGGAAACCGAGCCGGAACGAATCCCGCTGATGATTTCCACGACAAACATGAGCAGATTGATCGCCAGCGCGACCCACAACGCCTTGCGGAAGCCCGGATTGACCGCCGGGGTAGAGCAACCGGAATCACAGCATCTCGACGACATCGGATGTCCTCCTGAACTATATTCGAAGCCATTGCACACCCTGAAGCAACTCCAGGGTCAAGCCCCATTTACCGAATCAAGCCGACACATAGGAGGCCATGATGCGCATAGGCGAGCTGAGCACAGCGGCCGAGGTTGACGTCGAGACCATTCGCTATTACGAAAAGATCGGCTTGATGCCCGCCCCGCAGCGCGGCGCCAACGGCTATCGGTCCTATTCATCCAAGCAGCTGGCGCAGCTGACGTTCATTCGCCATTGCCGCGCACTGGACATTGGCCTGGCTGATATCCGCCGGCTGCTGGAGTTCTCCAACCACCCGGATGCCAGCTGCGGAGACATTAACCTGCTGATCGACGAGCAGCTCGAACGCGTCCGCACGCGACTGGAAAACCTCCATGCCCTTGAACGTCAGTTGCAGGAATTGCGCAGCTGCTGCACTGGCAACAGCGCGATGCACGGCTGCGGCATCCTCAACGAGCTGAGCAGTGCGCCGCTGGCTGGCGACGATACGCAGCCGTAGGCAGTAGTTCCTCGCTTGCGGCCAGTCCGGTGTCAACGAGACCTGGCATGCGCACCGTTCCATCCGAGAACAAAACACGGCCTGCAGGCGCCTCGCTGACACGGGTCGCTGCTAAGAGCTGCAAACGGGATGCTTGGCGCAACAAAGCGGCAGCGATACTCTTCGGCTCTTTTGCCGCGAGCCTTTCCAATGCCCCTGTTCGATATGCTGCTGTTGATCGCCGCCGGCTTTGCTGCGGGAGGCATGAACGCACTCGCAGGCGGCGGCACCTTCTTTTCGTTTCCCGCACTGCTGGCAACCGGCTTGCCACCCGTGACCGCCAACGCGACGAATGCCGTAGCGCTCTGGCCCGCCAGCCTCGCCGCCGCCTGGGCCGCACGCTCGGCCTTGCGCCCCCTTGGTCGCTACCTGATCCCCCTACTGCTGGCGGGCCTGGTCGGGGGTCTGCTGGGCGGCCTGTTGCTGCTGGCCAGCGGCGATGACGTCTTCAGTCTGCTCATTCCCTGGCTGCTATTGCTCGCCACCGCACTGTTCGCCGCCAGTCCCTGGCTGAGCCGCTGGCTCGCGGCGCGCCGCAAGGACACCAATGCGGTGCCGCCTCACGCACCAACATCGCTGGCCGCTCACGGACTGGTCTCGATCTACGGCGGCTACTTCGGCGCCGGCATGGGCATCCTGCAACTGGCGGCCTTTTCCATCGAAGGCCATCAGCTGGTCCGCGCCAACGCGCTGAAAAACCTGATCTCTGCAGTGATCTACAGCGTGGCAACGGCGACCTTCGTGATTGCCGGACGAGTCAGCGGCTACGAGCTGGCGATCCTGCTGGTGGGCACCACGCTCGGCGGCTACGCGGGCGGCGCGTTGAGCAAGAAACTACCCGCCACCTGGCTGCGTTTGTTCGTCATCCTGGTCGGCAGCGTCATGACCGTTTACTACTTCAAGGCCATGTACCTGCCTTGACCGACAGGCATCTAGCCCGCTCGGCTTATGGCTTCTGCCGCAGAGCTCTGCTAGTGTCGCGCCCGATTCAGAGCAGCCGCAGAGAACAGGTTCCCGCATGGCCCGCAAGAAAGTCGCCCTCGATTTCGAACAATCCCTCGCCGAGTTACAGCAGCTGGTCGAGCGTCTGGAAAGTGGCGAGCTGTCGCTGGAGGATTCGCTGACCTGCTTCGAGCAGGGCATCGGCCTGACTCGCGATTGCCAGGCTGCTTTGAGCCAGGCTGAGCAGAAGGTGCAGATCCTCCTCGAGCGCGACGGCAAACTGCAGGAAGCGCCATTCGAGGTGGACCCGGAAGCATGATCGGCGCCTACCAGAAACGCTGCCAGCAACGCGTAGACAGCTGCCTAGACACGCTCTTCTCCCCGCCTCGGCCGCAACTCGACCGTCTCTATCAGGCCATGCGCTACAGCGTGATGAATGGGGGCAAGCGCGTCCGCCCGCTGCTGGTCTACGCCGCATGCGAAGCGCTCGAGGGCGAGGTTGCGCTGGCAGATGGTGCAGCCTGTGCTGTCGAACTGATTCATGCCTATTCGCTGGTCCATGACGATCTGCCAGCGATGGATGACGATGACCTGCGTCGTGGCCAGCCCACCACGCACAAAGCGTTCGATGAAGCCTGCGCCATTCTCGCCGGAGACGGCCTGCAGAGCCTGGCGTTCGAGGCCCTGGCGCTGGATGCCCATAATCCTGCGGATCCGTCACTGCGCTTGGACATGGTCGCCAGCCTCGCACGCGCAGCCGGACCGGCCGGCATGGTCGGTGGCCAGGCCATCGATCTTGGTTCGGTGGGTCTGAAGCTTGATCGAACCGCGCTGGAGCTGATGCACCGGCATAAGACTGGTGCTCTGATCGAGGTCAGCGTGCGCCTCGGCGCCCTTGCCAGCGGCCGTGCCGACGCGTCGACGCTGTCAGCGCTGCAGCAATATGCGCAAGCCGTGGGCCTGGCCTTCCAGGTACAGGACGACATCCTCGACGTGGAAAGCGACACCGCGACGCTGGGCAAGCACCAGGGTGCCGACATCGCGCGTGACAAACCGACCTACCCGGCGCTGCTGGGCATGGACAGCGCCAAGGCTTATGCGCTTGAGTTGCGCGACTTGGCGCTCGCCGCACTCGCCCCGTTCGGAACTAGAGCCGAGCCGCTGCGCCAGCTGGCCTGCTTTATCGTCGAACGCCGCAGCTGAAAGCCAAATCGCAAGTGCTCGCCGCTGTGGCTGTTCGCCCCAGCGGTGACCGTTGATGCTTGAGGCGTTCTTATCGTTGTAACCATCGGGTAAACTGCGGCTCTTTTTTCAGCCAAAATGATTCGCCCGATGCCCAAGACGTTTCATGAGATTCCTCGGGTCCGCCCTGCGACGCCCGTTCTAGATCGCGCGGCTACGCCCGAGCAGCTGCGCCGCCTAGGCGAAGCGGAACTCGAAGAACTCGCCAACGAACTGCGTCAGGACCTCCTCTACAGCGTGGGCCGGACCGGCGGGCACTTCGGTGCTGGCCTTGGCGTGATCGAGCTGACCATTGCCCTGCATTATGTCTACGACACGCCGAAAGACCGCCTGGTCTGGGATGTCGGTCATCAGGCCTATCCGCACAAAATCCTCACCGGGCGCCGCGAGCGCATGGAAAGTCTGCGTCAGAAGGATGGCCTCGCTGCCTTTCCGCGCCGCAGCGAGAGCGAGTACGACACCTTTGGCGTCGGCCACTCCAGCACCTCCATCAGTGCCGCCCTGGGCATGGCCATCGCCGCCCGAATGCAAGGCAAGAAACGCAAGTCGATTGCGGTCATTGGCGACGGTGCGCTTACCGCCGGGATGGCCTTCGAAGCGCTGAACCACGCACCGGAAGTCGGTGCAGACATGCTCGTGGTGCTCAACGACAACGACATGTCGATCTCGCGCAACGTTGGCGGCCTATCCAACTATTTGGCGAAGATTCTCTCCAGTCGTACCTATTCGAGCATGCGCGAAGGCAGCAAAAAGGTCCTCTCGCGCCTGCCCGGCGCCTGGGAAATTGCGCGTCGCACCGAGGAATACGCCAAGGGCATGCTGGTCCCCGGCACACTGTTCGAAGAGCTCGGCTGGAACTACATCGGCCCCATCGACGGCCATGACCTGCCGACCCTGATCGGCACCCTGCGTAACATGCGAGATCTCTCCGGCCCGCAGTTTCTGCACGTGGTGACAAAAAAGGGCAAAGGCTTCGCCCCGGCCGAAGTCGACCCGATCACTTGGCACGCGATCAGCAAGCTCGAACCCATCGGCGCGCCGGTCAAGCCTAAGAAACCCAGCGGTCCCAAATATTCCAATGTGTTCGGCCAGTGGCTGTGCGATATGGCTGCGGCAGACCCGCGCCTGATGGGTATCACCCCGGCGATGAAAGAAGGCTCCGACCTGGTCGATTTCAGCGAGCGCTACCCTGACCGCTACTTCGATGTCGCGATTGCCGAACAGCATGCGGTTACCCTCGCTGCCGGCATGGCCTGTGAAGGCGCCAAGCCCGTGGTGGCGATCTATTCGACCTTCCTGCAGCGTGCCTACGACCAGCTGATTCATGACGTCGCGGTGCAAAACCTCGACGTACTCTTCGCCATCGACCGCGCTGGTTTGGTTGGCGAGGACGGTCCGACCCACGCGGGCAGCTTCGACCTGACCTATCTGCGTTGCATCCCCGGCATGCTGGTGATGACCCCAAGCGATGAGAACGAGATGCGCCGGATGCTCACCACCGGCTATCATTTCGAAGGTCCCGCCGCCGTGCGATATCCGCGTGGTACCGGCCCGAACGCAAGCCTGGAACCGGGCCTCGAACCGCTGGAAATCGGCAAGGCAGTGGTGCGGCGCGAAGGTAAGCAGGTCGCTTTGCTGGTGTTCGGTGTGCAACTGCCGGAAGCCATGCAGGTTGCCGAAGCCCTGGACGCAACCGTCGTCGACATGCGTTTCGTCAAACCCCTGGACGAGGCGATGGTTCGCCAGATGGCCGACAGCCACGACCTACTGGTGACCATCGAGGAGAACAGCATCATGGGCGGTGCTGGCAGCGCGGTCGGCGAGTTCCTCGCTTCGCAGAACCTGAGCACACCGATCCTTCATCTTGGCCTGCCCGACTACTATGTCGAACATGCCAAACCCACCGAGATGATCAAGGAGTGCGGACTGGACGCCGCCGGAATTGAAGCTGCGGTTCAGGCGCGCCTGGCGGACTTGCGCACCCAGCCGTAGGGTCCAGCGCCACCGCAGGTAGCAGCGAGACGGCTAGCCACACCGCGAAAGTTGCGTCACCTCGATCCGCCCCATGCTCGGCGGATCGAGGACAGCATGATTCGCGCTGGGCTTCTACAGCCGGCTTGGCAGGTCGACCTAGCGCACCATGCGCCACATCAAGATCCAATTGACCAATTCTGACCGTCGAAACGCTTGCGTTGAGGCGCACCATTCATTCGCTTGTCTTTCCCCAGCCCAGGCCGTAAGGTTCGCGCGATTTCCAATCCGCCCAGGTGTGCGCGACCTCCAGGTCCGCATTAAACGGGAAGCCGGTGCGCTCGAAGAGCAAGGCCGGCGCTGCCCCCGCAACGGTAATCGACCGTGATCAGAGGATCACCGCCCGCTCAACCGCCACTGTGCACGTCACGGGAAGGCGAGCAAGGTGCGTGTCGAAAGCCCGGAGACCGGCCTGACGGATTCGACTGGTGTTGCGGAGGGCAGCACCGTCAAGCGCGGCTGCCCGTCATTCCGCCCTTGTTCCTGCCCTTCTCAAAAGCGTTGAACTTTTGAGGATCGAACCTGATGAAACTGTCTCCTATTGCCTTGGCCGTGGCGCTGCTGCCGAGCATTGCTGCCGCCCTGGAGCCTTACCAAGCTCCTCCAATGGTCATCACCCGAGCGACTGCCCTGGAAAAGCCTGCTCCGGCCAGCACTCGAGTGATCGACAGGAACGAAATCGAGCGGAGTGCAGCCAGTAGCCTGATAGAGGTGCTGAACGGGAAAGCTGGTATCCAGATCCGTGACACGCTCGGTGACGGCAACCATGCCTCCATCAGCCTGCGTGGTTTCGGGGACAACGCGGTGAACAACGTGCTGGTTCTGGTCGACGGCCGGAGGCTGAACAATCCAAGTCTCAGCGGCCCGGACCTGAATAGCGTACCGCTTGCAAACATCGAGCGGATCGAGATCTTGCGCGGCGCCGGAACAGTCCTATACGGCGACCAGGCTGTCGGTGGGGTGGTCAACATCGTTACGCGACGCCCGTCCGGCAACGAAGCCTATATCGAAACCACCCAAGGCAGTCATGATCTGGAGGCATACCGAGGCCATGTTTCTCAGTCATTCGGAGGTGGTCTTTCGGCGTATATCAGCGGCGAGACCCGGAATACGGACAACTATCGCGACCACAACGACGCCAGCTACCGCGACCTGTTCGGACGCCTCCGCTATGACCATGACAGCGGCTGGCTTCTGTACGAATACCAGAACATCGACGATGAGCTGCTCTACCCGCGCAGCCTCACCATCGCGCAACGCCGCGCCGACCGCAGAGCAAGCACCTCGAACGAATGGAACAACAGCAAGACGGACGTGCATCGCTTTGCGGGCGAACAGGCATTAGGTCGCCATTGGACCGCGAACCTGGACTACAGCATCAGAGACAGCGATGGGGCGGGCCTGATTTCAGGTAGTCCGTTCACAGAAGGGACCCGCGTCGAAACCATCAGCCCTCGCCTCACCGCCAATTGGGACAGTACGTCAGGCCGCGGCGAGTGGCTGTTGGGCTTCGATTACCTGAAGGCCGATTACCAGGCAACGTATGCGTTCTACCCGACGCTAAGCAGCGACGCCGAGCAAACGCAGCGAGACTGGTACACGCAAGTCAACCAACCGCTAACCGATCGCCTGACTCTAAGCCTCGGCTATCGCATCAGTGAAGTGAATAACAGACACAACGGCCGTACGCGCAGCGACAGCGAAGACAGCTCGAGCGTAGCGCTGAGCTGGCAGGTGAATGACCAGACTCACGCATTCATTAAACGCGAGGAAGTTCTGCGCTGGGCCAACGTCAACGAAAACGCGCTCGTCGAGCCTGGCATCGAATTTCTCAAACCACAGACGGGCGAGTCATGGGAAGCGGGAATCGCCTGGCAAGACGCCACCCAACTCTACCAGGCCAGCCTCTACCGGCTCGATCTCGACGATGAGTTGCTCTACGCGCCTTATGCCTTTGGTGGCTGGGGCGCTAATGTAAACTTGGACCAGACTCGGCGCGAAGGCCTGCTGCTCGAGGCTGAGCGTAAACTGACCGATCGACTTCGCGTCGGAGGCCAATACAGTTTTACCGATACGGAGCTGCGTGCAGGTGCCAACAAGGGCAATGAAATCCCCTGGGTATCACGCCACAGTGCCGCCATGCATCTGGACTACCAGATCATTGCTAATCTTCACGGATATCTTGAGGCCATCTATACAGGCCCGCGTTACTTAGCCAGCGATGATGGCCTGGCGCTACCAAAGGAGGGTGGTTATACGTTGTTCAATGCCGCTATCCGGTACGAATACCGAAACCTCAACGCCAAACTTCGCATCAACAACCTGACTGGAAAGCGCTACGACAGCTACGCCATTTACAACAGCTGGCAAGCAGGCAACAAGGCTTTGTACCCAGCGCCAGAAGAAGATATTCAGCTAAGTGTGGGCTATCGCTTTTGAACCCAGGGGATAAGGCCGGCTGTCCAGTTCGCAGTGGAGTGCGGGCGTCTTGCGCCCGGTCAGTAAACCGCCTGCCCCATCACCTCGCAGAGCTTCTCGATCGCCCCAAGCATCTGGAAGCTCGGTCGCTCCAGCCCCTTATCGGGCACTTCCCAGAGCTGCCCTTTACGCACCGCTTTCAGCTGGGGCCAGGCGTTCCATTCGGACAGCTGAGCACCGCTGCCAGCCAGGATTACGTCAGGGTTACGGGACAGCACGGACTCCACGCTGACCTGCGGCGCGGGGAGTTGCAGATCGGCGAAGACATTGCGACCACCGCAGATTTCGATGGCTTCACCAATGATCTGAGGACCTCCGAGCGTGTAAAGCGGGCGATTCCATATCTGGTAGAACACGTCCAGCGGGGGCTCACGGCGATAGCGCTGACGCAGCTGATCCAAACCCTGATTGAACTGGCGCTGGAGTGCTTGTCCCTGTTCGCTTCGCCCCACGCGTTGACCGATCACGGCAAACTGGTTGGCGAGTTGCGCTAAAGAGGTCGGCTGAGCGACAAGTACCGGAATGCCAAATTGAGTGAGCTGGTCGCGCTGCGCACGGCTGATACTGTCTGGCCAGAGCAGCACCAGAGTTGGCTGCAGCTCGAGCAGGCTCTCCATTTCGAGCTGTCCCACACGCCCGACCGAGGGCACCCCCTCCAGCGCCACCGGCCGTTCGCCACCGTCGAGAACGCCGACCAGAAGATCGCTGGCGTCCAGCTCCAGCATGATCTCGCTGAGCGAGGGCGCCAGGCTGATTACGCGCTCGACGGCCGACAATTGCGGCGACGCCAGCAGCGCAAGGCACAGCAGAAAGGTACGCATCACTGAAGCTGACGTGGGACGCGATAGAGAACAAGCAGCATCAGGCTGCCGCACACCAGCAGCAGCTGTGCCACTGGTTCGACCCCGAGCGGTGCGCCAAATGCAGCGACCCAGGCCGGCAGCCCGGCAATTCGTAGGGCGCGTAGACGAACATTTCGCAACGCGGACCACGCTGAGGGCTCTGCCTCGCTGTCGAACGCTCGCTCGGTTTTGATCAGCGCATGCTTGTACGTGGTGAAGCGCGGCAAGCTGAGAAACAACAGGCCCAGGCCGATAAAGAACAACGGGAACGCAAGGAAATCTTGGTGGCTACCAGTCAGCTCGGGAAGCTGGTTGGCAGCAAGCACCGGCACTACTACCAGCAGCAGTTGCAGCCAGCCATCAAGTGACAGCTGGCGACGGGCGGCAGCACGATTCACGACTGCTCGGCTTCGCCCTGATGGATCTCGCCGAGCATGTGACCGAGCTTGCCGGCCTTGGTAGCGAGGTATTTTTCGTTATGCGGGTTGTGAGCGATTTCAAGCGGCATGCGCTGGGCGACACGAATGCCGAACCCTTGCAAAGCCTTTACCTTGCGTGGGTTGTTGGTCATCAGCTTGATTTCGGCAATGCCCAAATGCTCGAGCATTGGCAGGCAGATAGCGTAGTCACGCATGTCCGGGGCAAAGCCCAGGCGCTCGTTGGCCTCGACAGTATCGGCGCCGGCATCCTGCAGCTCGTAGGCGCGGATCTTGTTCAGCAAGCCGATGCCGCGGCCTTCCTGACGCAGATACAACAACGCCCCACGACCCTCGTCGGAGATCGCACGCAGCGCAGCTTCTAGTTGAAACCCGCAATCGCAACGCAGGCTGAACAGGGCATCACCGGTGAGGCACTCGGAATGCAGGCGACCCAAAACGGGCTTGCCGTCGGCCACATTGCCCAGAGTCAGTACGACATGTTCCTTGCCAGTGTCCTGATCGAGAAAACCATGCATGGTGAACACACCGAACGGCGTCGGCAGTTGGGAAGCGGCGACGAACACGACTGACACCGGAGAAACTCCAGAAGGCGGAAAAGCGGATATTGTAACAGCAGTGCTGCGGCAAGCTGTATCGGAAGATACCGCAGACCTCGGTGGATATAGGCAAGGCTCTATCACGAGGGGCCTCGCCTATATCTTGGATTCGAGCTTCAGAACGCCTTGATCCTCGCGCCAGCTGACGCGACTGAGAAAGCTCATGCCAAGCAGGGCGTCGGTAGGTGAGCTGCCTTCCACCACCACGGCTTCGACCCTGAGCACGTCGATCGCGCCGACTTTCACGCTGTTGAGGTTGACCCGCCAGGCCTTCGCCGTGCCGCTTGCCGTGCCTACGACGATCTGCCGGCCGTCAACTCGATAGTCGATACCGAGGCGCCGCGCCTGGATTTCGTTGATCGCTACCGAGGTGGCGCCGGTATCGACGAGAAACTGCACGGGCTGTCCATTGACCGAACCGGCTATCCAGTAGTGACCGCCCTGCCCCTGAGCGATGCTCACTTGGCGACGATCAGGCTCGGCGAACCCTGAACTCAGCTCACGGGAAAGCCCATAATTGCGCTCGACGCCATCTACCCGCAGAACGGCGCCTTTCGAATCTGCGCTGACCACCTCTACACCGCCCGGCGCCACCTGGCCAACCCGTACGAGCTTGCGCTGGCCATCGACATTCAATACCGCAGCGCCAGGAAACAGGCCGACAACCTGCACCCGGGGCGCGGCCGTGACAGCGAGCGAGACGAGTGAAAGGCCAACGGCGAACAGCAGGGCAACAGGGCGCATCAGCGGCGGCTCCTAGAATCTGGGCAGGTCGCATTCTTTCATAGAGCATCCAGGCCTTGCAGCGATCCGATGCACAGCCAGAGCCCAAGCCGGGTCAGGCCAGCAACCGCACTGCAATATGCATCACACCGCAAGCGGCGAAGCCGGCGAGGATGTCGTCAAGCATGATGCCCAGCCCACCATGCACCTGACGATCCACCCAACTGATCGGCCAGGGCTTGAGGATATCCAGCAGGCGGAACACGACAAAACCGAGCAGCAGCCAGTACCAGCCCGCCGGCACCAGCCAGAAGGTAATCCAGATACCGGCAAACTCGTCCCAGACAATGCCCTCGTGGTCATGCACGCCCAGATCCTGGGCGACCTTGCCACATAACCAGATGCCGAACAGCATGCTGGCGAGGATTAGCGCGCCGTAGCCCCACGCCGGCAGCATCTGCCACAGGGGCACGAACGCTAGCGCCACAAGGGATCCCCAGGTGCCGGGTGCCTTGGGCAGCGTGCCGGAGCCGAAACCAAAGGCCAGGTTATGCCACGGATTGCTCCACACCGAATGAGGGATTGGTTCGGCGACAGGCTGCAGGGAATCGGTCAAACGGTGGTCCTCTTGTTCTAATCGAGCAGCAACGGCTCAGCTCGTGAAGTGGTTGTAGCCCTGATGGCTGACGTCCACGAAATGCCCTTCTGCATCGACCAACCGAACGCCCTCACCCGCGGCCACGTGGCCGATCGCATGAATGGGCCAGCCTTCAGCCTGCATGATGGGAAACGCATCAGCTGGCAAGGTAAACGCAAGAACGTAGTCATCGCCTCCTGCCAAGCCGCACTGCAGCGCCCGCTGGGCACCGGCAAAACGCAGCAGCGAATCCGACAGCGGCACCCTCGCTTGCTCGACGACCAGGGAAACAGAGGACGCGTTGGCAATATGCGAGCAGTCGGCCAAGAGGCCATCGGATATGTCCAACGCCGCGGTTGCCTTGCCCCGCAGCGCCTGACCGAGCGCGAGCTGCGGTTGCGGCGACCAGTAGCGCCTTAGCAGCGCTGCAGCCTCGACTGAGCTCGCTTCTCGCTCGCCGAGCACCACTGGCAACGCCCCAGCCGCATCGCCAAGCGCTCCACCAACACACAGCAGATCGCCTGGTTGCGCGCCGCTGCGCAACAACGCCTGGCCTATCGGTACGCGCCCAAAGACCGTCAGCGTCATACTCAGCGGGCCGCGCGTAGTGTCGCCGCCGATCAGGCGCATGTCACAGCCAGCAGCCATGGTGTCGAGACCACGGGCGAACTCGCTCAGCCAGTCGGGATCAACGGAAGGAATCGTCAGCGCCAGCGTGAAACCAATGGGCGTCGCGCCCATCCCGGCGAGATCGCTGGTCGATACAGCCAACGCACGCTGACCAAGCAGATAGGGATCGCACGGATCGGAGAAATGCACGCCAGCAACCAGCGTGTCTGTGGAAACTGTCAGCTGCTCGCCGACCGGGACGGTCAGCAACGCGCAGTCATCGCCGATGCCCAGCGCGACATCGCCGCCAGCCCTGGCACAAGCGGCGGCGGCGAAGTAGTGGCGGATCAGCTCGAACTCACCCATCAGGCGGATGGCTCAGCGCTTGTGTGCGCTGACCTCGGCATTGCGCAGGCTGGGCGCCAGCTTGTCCAGCACACCATTGACGAACTTGTGCCCGTCAGTGGCGCCGAACACCTTGGCCAGCTCGATGCCCTCGTTGATCACCACGCGATACGGGACGTCGACGCGATGCATCAGCTCAAAGGTGGACAGGCGCAGAATGGCCAGTTCAACCGGATCGAGCTCTTCGAGCGGACGATCGAGATGCGGCACGATGGCGCCGTCGACTTCAGTCTTCGCGCGCGCAACGCCAGTCAGCAGCTCATGGAAGTAGTTGCCATCGACGCCGGAGAAATCGTTGTCGACGCGAAACTGCGCCTCGATTTCGTTGAGGCTTTGGCCTGCCATGTGCCACTGGTACAGCGCCTGCATTGCCAGGCTACGCGCGACGCGGCGCGTCGCGATCTTGCCCTTGGCCTTTGGCTGCGGAGCATCCTGACTGTCGTCGTGATTAAGGCTCACTTGGCCTCCAGCTGCGCCAGCAGACTCACCATTTCAAGCGCGGACAGGGCAGCTTCGGCGCCTTTGTTGCCAGCTTTGGTGCCGGAGCGCTCGATAGCCTGTTCGATGGAATCGACAGTCAACACGCCGAAGGCGACCGGCACACCGAACTCCATGGAAACCTGCGACAGGCCCTTGGTGCATTCGCCAGCCACGTATTCGAAGTGCGGGGTGCCACCACGGATGACCGCGCCGAGGGCGATGATCGCGTCGTACTCGCCCTGCTGGGCAACTTTCTGTGCGACCAGCGGAATCTCGAAGGCACCCGGCGCGCGGATGATGGTGATGGCGTCTTCAGCGATGCCGTGGCGCACCAGCGCATCGACTGCGCCACTCACCAGGCTCTCGACAACGAAGCTGTTGAAGCGGCCGACGACCAGGGCGAACTTGCCCTGCGGGGCGATGAAGGTACCTTCGATGGTCTTCAGTGTCATAGGTGGTTTCTCATCTCTTTAAAGAACGAAGGCGCCGCGTTGCATCGCGGCGCCCTGACATCGTTTATTCGGCGGGCAGGTATTCTACAACTTCCAGATCAAAGCCGGATATCGCATTGAACTTCATCGGCGAGCTCAGCAAGCGCATCTTTCGAACACCGAGGTCGCGGAGGATCTGAGATCCGGCACCGACGGTGCTGTAAGTTGCCGGGCTCGGAGATTGCTGACGGTTGAGCTGGGCCAGCAGATGCGGTCCGGTCAGTGGATTGCCTAGCAGCAGTACCACGCCGCTGCCGGCTTTTGCCACTTCGCTCATCGCCGCGCGCAGACTCCAGCGCCCCGGCACGGTCACCAGCAACAGGTCGCGCAGGGGTTCCATGTTGTGCACGCGCACAAGGGTTGGCTCTTCGGGGGAAATCTCACCGCGCGTCAACGCCATGTGCACCGTGTCTTCCACGTCGTCGCGATAGGTGACCAGCGTGAACTGACCCAGCTCGGTTTCCAATGGCTGCTCGGAAACCCGCTCGACGGTGCGCTCGTGAATCATGCGGTAGTGGATCAGGTCGGCGATGGTGCCGATCTTCAGGCCGTGCTGCTCAGCGAAAAGCTCGAGCTCTGGGCGACGCGCCATGGTGCCGTCGTCATTCATGATTTCGCAGATCACGCCAGACGGCTCGAAACCGGCCATGCGAGCGAGGTCACAGGCCGCTTCCGTATGCCCGGCGCGCGCCAGGACGCCGCCCGGCTGCGCCATCAGGGGGAAGATATGACCGGGGCTGACGATGTCTTCGGCCACGGCATTCCGTGCCACGGCGGCCTGCACGGTGCGCGCGCGGTCGGCGGCAGAGATACCGGTGGTGACACCTTCTGCCGCCTCGATGGAGACGGTGAATTTGGTGCCAAAGCCGGAGCCGTTGCGCGGCGCCATCAGCGGCAGCTGCAGGGTTTCGCAGCGCTCGCGGGTCATCGGCATGCAGATCAGGCCGCGGGCGAAACGAGCCATGAAATTGATGTGCTCGGCAGTCACGCATTCGGAGGCGATGATGATGTCGCCCTCGTTTTCCCGGTCCTCGTCATCCATGAGGATGACCATCTTGCCGGCGCGAATATCTTCGATCAGTTCTTCAGCGGTGTTCAGAGCCATGGTGGCCATTCCTTCTATTCGTTTACCGAGCCGGGTTCAGGTAGCCGTGTTCGGCGAGGAAGCTTTCGGTCAGGCCCGAGGCATTGGGTTCGGCGGCCTTGTCACCCATCAGCAGGCGCTCCAGGTAACGCGCCAGCAGATCCACTTCCAGATTCACCTTCCGCCCGGGGCGGTAGTCGACCATGATGGTTTCGGCCAGGGTATGCGGAACAATGGTGAGTTCGAACTCCGCGCCATTGACTGAATTGACCGTCAGGCTGGTGCCATCGACGGTGATCGAGCCCTTGAGCGCGATGTACTTGGCCAATTCGCGTGGCGCGCGGATACGGAACTGCACGGCGCGGGCATTCTCTTCACGCGAAACCACCTCACCCACGCCATCGACGTGACCGCTGACCAGGTGCCCGCCGAGGCGACTGGTCGGCGTCAGGGCCTTCTCCAGATTCACCCGGCTACCGGTCTTGAGATCAACGAAGGCGGTGCGCGCGAGCGTCTCACGGCTGACATCGGCCCAGAAGCCGTTGCCCGGCAGCTCAACGGCGGTCAGACAGACGCCATTGACCGCAATACTGTCGCCGAGCTTGACGTCGCCCAGATCCAGTTTGCCGGTCTCGACCAGCACTCGAACGTCGCCGCCCTTCGGCGTCATGGCACCAATGGTCCCGATGGATTCGATTATTCCTGTGAACATGCGGCCTCCCGTGGAAGGCTGTTGAAACGATGCATATGACGAACTCCTGTTTTGGATAAAACAGGGCGCTGCAGATCGATAGGGAGTGGACGCGCGCACGAAAGGCGCCCGTCGAGGCATCCCGCTCTCTCTCATCCGGACTATACCGTCGGCCCCGGAATCACACCGAGTCTGCTGACCTTGCCTGAGCAAGCGCTCGCGGGCTAGGCACAGAACTGTGCCATTACCGCCGGTGGGGAATCTCACCCCGCCCTGAGAACGTGGGCCCTTTCAGGCCCGGCGCAGTTTTTACCACAGTTGCGTCGATTCTGCAGCCGACAAACGACCGCCAGACCGGCGCTGCGGCAGCGAAACATTTTTAAACATCTAAGCAACTACCGTTGCGTTTGTTTGTCCATACGCGTCGCAGCGGTCTATTCGCGCGCCGACGCCGCCAGCTGCACCCGTGCAACACAAGACGATCAGGAAGGAACGTCACGCCCGCATTCTTCGTACCGACACGCCGAGCCAGGATCCGCTCGTAGTTGCAGATCCTCCGCGCCGACCAGGACACGATCAGGACGAACGCTCCGAACCTTCACATGTGCCATGAGGGATGGGTATGTCAGAGGTTACGGCTATGGAACCGTCGGCTGAGGCACATGCTGCCCAGATCGACCGCAAGGGCTACACGGTCATAGAGCACTACATCTCACCCGAACAACTCGAACTGGGCCGCGCCTTCATCAAGCAACAAACGGCCACCCGCGACGGTGAGTATTTCTGCATTCATGGTATCGAAGAGCTGAGCGGCACCATGTTTGCAGGATTGGCGCTCTCAATGCCATTCAAGGACCGAATGGCGCAGCTTTACCGCCTTCAGTCGGGCCGAGAGCCGGCCACTGAGGAGCAGGTCTTTCCGGTTATTCGCTGTCTGCAAGGGCGTAGTGGGCTCAGGCAATCGCACTTCTACCACTTCGACGCCACGGCCGTTACCGCATTGCTACCGTTGTACATTCCGACTGAAGGCGAACACTGCGGCGACCTGATCATCTTTCCCAATACGCGGCATATCCGATTCAACGCGTTGCGCAACGTTATTGAAAAGGCCGTGCTGCATAACACTGTAAGTCAGAAGCTGGTCGCCTTTGCGGTGCGGCGCGGCTGGCTGAAACCGATCCGCCTGAAGCTGGTGCCCGGCAACCTGTATCTGTTCTCGGGCTACCGCAGCCTGCATGCGAATGACGTATGCGATCCCTCTATGCTGCGCGCCACGGCGCTGTTTCACTTCGGCAATCCGCATCACGAAAGCGCGCTGGCGCGATCATTACTGGGAGCGAATAAACGCCGGGCCAAGCTGGATCACAATGGGCTAAGGCCGGTTAACTAGAAGCCAGGAAGGCATGTTCTCGCACGCCTCGGGCAGCGAGACCATGCCGGGCTTCATGCTCAGGCCAATGACCGGGCTCGATCCCGTATGCTGTGCTGCCCTTTGATGTGCTGCGAGGTGCCGCATTGACTGATCAAACAGTAACGTACTTTCTCGAAATGACTGCCCCTTCGCAGCTTCGGGCAAAGCCGATCCCGAATGACTTGCTAGTCAGCGAATGCGAGATAAAGCAGTTCCACTTCAATCAGTTTCTGTATCGATTGATTGGCGCCCCCTGGCAGTGGACCGAGCGACTCGACCAGCCCGACGAAGTCTGGCAACAAGAAATTGAAGACCCAAACCATCGCACCTGGGTCGCTTACCACCGAGGTGCCATCGCGGGCTATTACGAGCTGCGTCGACAGGGTGACGACGTGGAAATCCTTTATTTCGGATTGGAGGCTGCCTTCTT
Organism: Pseudomonas sp. 9Ag; assembly: GCF_902506445.1. Lineage (NCBI taxonomy): Bacteria > Pseudomonadati > Pseudomonadota > Gammaproteobacteria > Pseudomonadales > Pseudomonadaceae > Pseudomonas > Pseudomonas sp. 9Ag. The sequence goes on along the minus strand of NZ_LR733836.1, from coordinate 472,678 downwards.
CGGCCGCGGTTTTGGCGGGGGCCTGCTAAGTCATGCCACTAGCAGCGCCTGGGAGTGGGCGGGCACGCGAAGGGTTTGGGTCCATACCTGCACCCTCGACCACCTGAGCGCACTTCAGAATTACCAAGCCCGCGGCTTCACACTTTACGACACGCAGATCGGCATCGAATAAACACCGGGCTTCAGTTGGTCGGAACGGCAACAACCTTCCAGTCACTGCCAACGGCGCGGATGTCTTTTATGTGCAGTTCGCGCGCCTCACTCATACGTTCCAGCGGCAGATCGAGGAGAGGCCGCGCCGAGGAGCCAAGGAACTTGGCGGCAACGAATATCTGGTATTCGTCGATCAGGCCCAGCGCGGCAAAGGCGCCGGCCAAGCGCGGCCCGGCTTCGAGCAGCACCTCGTTGACATCGCGCTTGGCCAGTTCATGCAACAGACGACGCAGATCGACACGCCCCGCCTCGCCGGGAAGCGCCAGCAGCTCATGGCCCGCCGACCTATAGCGAGCGGCCTGAACTTCGTTGCTGGTCACCACGAGTGCAGGTCCGGCCTGGAAGAAGGGAGCGTCCAACGGCACACGTAGTCGCCCGTCGACCAGAACCCGCAGCGGTTGCCGTTGCAACGCCAGCGCGGACAGTTCGTCATCCAATCGCAGCTCGGCAGCACGCACGGTCAGCCGAGCGTTGTCCATCAGCACCGTGTCGGCGCCGGTGAGCACCACGCTTGACTGCGCTCTCAAAAGCTGTACCTCGGCGCGTGCATCCGGCCCGGTGATCCATTGACTCTCGCCGCTGGCCATCGCGGTGCGCCCATCCAGGCTCATCGCCAGCTTGGCCCGCAGGTAAGGCAGCCCCGTTTCCATGCGCTTGATGAAACCAGGGTTCAAGGCGCGGGCCTCGCTTTCCAGCACGCCGCTGGCGACTTCGATGCCCGAGCTGCGCAACAGCTCCAGGCCACGACCGGCCACCTGTGGATTGGGGTCCTGCATGGCTGCGACTACCCGGCCAACCCCCGCCTTGACCAGCGCCTCGGCGCAGGGCGGTGTGCGGCCGTAGTGGCTGCATGGCTCAAGGGTGACATAAGCGGTTGCGCCAGCGGCGCGCTCGCCAGCCTGACGTAGGGCGTGGACTTCGGCATGCGGCTCGCCAGCACGCACGTGCCAACCTTCACCCACCAGTTCACCGCTCTTGACGATGACGCAGCCGACCCGCGGATTAGGGTGCGTCGAATAGAGCCCCTTGCGCGCCAGCTGCAGCGCACGGGCCATCCAGAGGTGATCGTTGGCGCTCATTCGGTTTTGGCGGGTTCGCGGGACAGGCGCTCGATTTCCTCACGGAACTCGTTGAGGTCCTGAAAGCGGCGGTAAACGGACGCGAAGCGGATATAGGCGACCTCATCGAGTTTCTGCAGCTCGACCATTACCAGCTCGCCGAGCACACGCGACTTGATTTCGCGTTCGCCGGTGGCACGCAGGCGATGCTTGATATGAGCGATGGCTTCTTCGAGGCGCTCGACACTGACCGGGCGTTTTTCCAGCGCGCGCTGCATGCCCGCACGGAGCTTTTCCTCGTCGAACGGCTGACGGCTGCCGTCCTGTTTGATCAGCCGAGGCATGACCAGCTCAGCGGTCTCGAAGGTGGTGAAACGCTCACCGCAAGCGAGGCACTCACGGCGACGGCGCACCTGATCGCCTTCGGCCACGAGGCGCGAGTCGATGACTTTGGTGTCATGTGCACCACAGAAGGGACAATGCATGGGCTAGAGCTGTCAGACGTCGGGAGAGCCATGGTAGCGCATCCCGCCAGCAAGACAAATCGAGCGGATTGTTGCTATACAGGCGCGCATCTACGTCATGTTATGGAGCCGTTCGTGCTGTTACGCCACTTTGTTCTACCTGCTCTGCTGCTGGTTCTGGTTGGTTGTGCGAATGAGCGTTCCCAGCGCCCTACCGCGGCCGTCACCTTCGAAGAGCCGCCCGAGGCCAGCACCTTGATGCACGAATTGCACGGCAGCCTGATCGGCGTACCCGCTGACAGTGAAGTCGAGCTGGCGCTGCTGGAGGTCAACCGTCGTGACCAGCCAGACCGACTGCTGAGCAATGTGAGGCTGCAAGGCCGGGGAACCGAGCTGCCGTTCATTCTCAAGTTCAATGCCGAGAAATTCCCCAAGGGCCGGGATGTGGAACTGCGCGGACGCGTGACCCGTTCTGGGCAACTGATTATGCGCCTGCCCGCCGTGCAGGTCAGCAGTTCGGCCAACCAGTCCCTCGGCCCGTTGCATCTGGTGCCAGCCCCATGAAGCCGCCCGCTGCGCTGCAACAGGCACTGGCAGAACTGCTCGGCGATGCTTCGCTGAGTATCGAGTCATTGCCCGGCACGGATGTCCAACTGTGGTTGATCGATGCGCTGAACATGGACCGCGCCTTCAGCCCCGAGGAAACCCGGAGGATTCTCGAAGAGCCGCCCTATTGGTGCTTCTGTTGGGCCAGCGGCCTGGTCCTGGCGCGCTGGCTGGCCGAGCGTCCGGAATGGGTGCGAGGCAAGCGCGTCCTGGACTTCGGTGCGGGATCAGGTGTCGCGGCTATTGCCGCAGCAAAGGCCGGCGCCGCAGAGGTTGTGGCCTGTGATCTGGACCCGCTGGCCCTGGCCGCGTGTCGCGCCAACGCGGAGCTCAACGGTGTGCAGCTCAACTATTCGGACGATTTTTTTACCGAGGCTGACCGCTACGACCTGATCATCGTCGCCGATGTGCTTTATGACCGGGCCAACCTGCCCCTGCTCGATGAGTTTCTCAGCCGCGGCCAGGTGGCACTGGTCGCCGATTCCCGCGTGCGGGACTTTCAGCACCCCCTGTATGAGCGTCTGGATATTCTCGACGCCTGCACCTGGACGGATCTGGCCGAACCGGCGGAGTTTCGCCGGGTCAGCCTCTACCACGCCCATCGCCAAGCTGTGCCCATCGCAATGTGCTGAAGCGCAGCGCAGGCTTTGCTCTGGAGGACACATGCAGACCGACAAACCATTACGCCTGTTCTTCGCCCTGTCCTGCCCTCCCGACATTGCGAGTGCCATCTGCAACTGGCGCGACAGTCACGCGCTGGGCGGTCGCCCTGTCGCCCAGGCCAACCTGCATATGACTCTGGCTTTTCTCGGTAACCAACCGGCAACAGCGGTGGATGGCTTGAAGCAGCTTGCGGACAGCCTGCGTGTTGACGCTTTCTTGCTGCAGCTCGACCAGCTGCAGATGATCGGCAAGAATTTCGCCTGTTTGACGCCCAGCCTGAGCCCCTCGCCCTTGATTGACCTCGTCGGGCAATTGCACGCCGGACTGTCCGCGCAAGGTGTCGTGCTTGATTCTCGCCCGTTCCTGCCGCATGTCACCCTGTCGCGGCAGGTTCACGCCTTGCCCACTATGGAGCCACGGGCTTTCCGTTGGGCCGTGAACCACTTCGGGCTCTACCTCTCAGAAAACACCGCACAAGGTGCTCATTACACCGAGCTGGCAAGCTGGCCGCTGGCTGCACCCAGCCGCTGAGCATCTGCAACCTGCACCCTTGCTTCCGAATCGCCTCGCCCCCACTTAACATGCACGCCTACTTCGCATGTGCCCATTCCGAGAATTTCAATGAGCCAGACTCCCTACATCTTTGACGTCACCAGCGCCAATTTCGAGCAGCTGGTGCTGGAAAACTCCTTTCACAAGCCGGTGCTGGTGGACTTCTGGGCCGAGTGGTGTGCGCCGTGCAAAGCGCTGATGCCGCTCCTGGCGAAGATTACCGAGGAGTATCAGGGCCAACTGGTACTGGCCAAGGTCAACTGCGATATCGAGCAGGACGTGGTGGCGCGTTTCGGCGTACGCAGCCTGCCTACCGTGGTGCTGTTCAAGGACGGTCAGCCGGTCGACGGTTTTGCCGGTGCTCAGCCGGAATCGGCCATTCGCGCCATGCTTGAGCCACACGTGCAGGCGCCAGCCGCGCCGGAAGCTGATCTGCTCGAAACCGCCCAAGCGCTGTTCGCCGAAGGGCGCATCAGCGACGCGGAAAATCTGCTCAAGCAATTGCTGGCCGAAGACAACGAAAACGCGGCAGCACTGATTCTCTATGCGCGCTGCCTGGCCGAGCGTGGCGAGCTTGGCGAAGCCGAACTGGTGCTCGACGCGGTCAAGGGCGACGAGCACAAGCAGGCACTTGCCGGCGCCCGCGCGCAGCTGACCTTTCTGCGCCAAGCCGCTGATCTGCCGGAAGTGGCCGATCTGAAAAGCCGCCTGGCGCAGGACGCCGAAGATGACGAGGCGGCTTACCAGCTGGCCATTCAGCAGCTGGCACGCCAGCAGCACGAAGCGGCGCTGGACGGTTTGTTGAAGTTGTTCGTGCGCAATCGCGGCTACGCGGACGGCCTGCCGCACAAGACGTTGCTGCAGGTATTCGATTTATTGGGAAGCGACCATCCGCTGGTCACAACCTACCGCCGCAAGCTGTATCAGGCGCTTTACTGAGCCATCTACGGAAGCGTCTTCAGCAATTGCATCCTCCCGACTCGGATAGGTCGGCTATCCGTTTCGGGGATGTCCCTTTTCTCATACCCGCGTCCTGGTCCAGCCTGACAGCGCGGCGGATCGGTAGAGCGTGATCCACCCTACCGCTGAATGCATGCCGATCTTTGGGCGATGCTTGGGCTAGCCACTGAGTAGCTGGCGCAACGCCAGGCAATCACGGGCGTGCAGATCGGTCAGCTCAGGCCAGGGGTTTTCTGGCAGGTTGACCAGCACGCCGCGCGCGCCTGCCGCCTTGGCGCATTCCAGGTCGAAACGGAAATCACCCACCATCACCAGCTCGCTGGGTTCGATGCTCCATTTGTCCGCCAGATGCAGCAAGCCGCCCGGATCGGGCTTCGGTGGTGCTTCGTCACGGCCGAGGATGTCTTCACTGGCAAAGCAGTCACCCATGCCCACCGCCTGCAGGGTTACCAGCGCCAGCTCATGGGCATTGCGCGTCAGCACGCCAAGCCGGCAACCCCGGTCACGCAGCATGTGCAGGAGCTCACGGGCGCCTGGCGCGGGTGTCGCCGCATGAGCCAGCTCGCGCTCGTGATCGAGCAGCCAGGCGCGCTTGCTGGCGGCTTCGTCAGCCGGCAGCGCAGCCAGGTGATGCAGAATGTCGTCCTCCTGGGAAATGTCGAGCGCCCGCTTGATCGCTGGGAAATCATGCACGGCAAGGGTCAGGGTGCCGTCCATGTCGAACACCCAGTGCCGCGCATCGGCCAGGCTCACTTCCAGTCCTCACGCACGCGAATCAGGCCTTCCTGCGCCACCGAAGCGACCAGTTCACCCGCGCGGTTGAAGATACTGCCGCGGGCGAAACCACGCGCGTTACCGGCCCATGGGCTGTCCATGGAGTACAGCAGCCATTCATCGGCGCGCACTTCGCGGTGGAACCAGATGGCATGGTCAAGGCTCGCCAGCTGGATGAACTTGCTCCAGGAGCTGACGCCGTGTGGCTGCAGGGCGGTGCCGATAAAGCTGAAGTCCGAGGCGTAGGCGACCAGGTACTTGTGCAGGGCCGGGTTGTCCGGTAGCGAGCCATCGGCGCGGAACCAGATGTGCCGAACAGGCTCGATCGGCTGCGGATTGATGGGGTCCTGCAGCGTGACCGGACGGATCTCGATGGGTTTTGGACGGCGCAGCTTTTCTGCCACGCGCGCCGGGACCAGTGGTGTCAGCTTGTGCAACAGCTCCCATTCGCTGAGCAGGTCTTCGGGGCCGACCACGTCAGGCATCGGCAACTGATGCTCGAACCCGGTCTCGTCGGCCTGAAACGAGGCGCTGCAGGTAAAGATGGTCTGCCCTTTCTGGATCGCGCTCACGCGGCGCGTGGTGAAACTGCCACCGTCACGCACCCGGTCGACGTCGTAGACCACCGGATGATGCGAATCCCCAGGGCGCAGGAAGTAACCGTGCATCGAATGCACGTGACGCTCCGGCGCCACCGTCTGGCTGGCGGCGGACAGCGCCTGACCGACCACCTGGCCGCCGAACAGCTGGGGAAAGCCCAGGTCCTGGCTGGCACCGCGGAAGAGGTTTTCTTCGATACGCTCCAGCGACAGCAGGTTGACCAGCGTGTCTAGGGTGTCGCTCATGGTGTAGTTCCTTTATGTATGCGAGGCACGAGGCAGGCGCGCAATGTTACGGATTCCACCGAAGCGGCTCCACTGCTTGCGCTTATCGACGCCGTTCAGCCCAGCGATCCTGCGTCATTCGATACAGCACGTGAGGGCGCAAGGGATCACCCTCGGAAATCATCGGATGGTCGAAGTCATCCTCAGGTTCGTGCCTCATGCCAAGCGCCTGCATCAACGCCAGTGAAGGCTCATTGATTGCTGCCGTGTAAGCCACCACCTCCGGCAGCTGCAACTGATCGAAACCGCATGCCAGCGACGCCTCCGCCGCTTCGCGGGCGAAGCCTTGCCCCCAATGCTCATGGGCGAGCCGCCAGCCGATTTCCACAACCGGGCAGAACGGCAGCGGCAAACGGCTCCAGGACAGCCCGGCTATACCGATGAAACGGCCGTCACTCTTCAGCTCCAACGCCCAGAAACCGAAGCCGAATCGCGCGAAATGCATCCGGCTGCGCGCCATCACCGCAGCGCATTCATCACGCGAGAGCAGCTTGGGGAAATAGCGCATCACCAGCGGATCGCTGCACAACTCATACAGATAATCGAGATCGGCATCATGCCAGGCGCGCAGGCGCAAACGCGGTGTTTCCAGTTCAATACGTTCCATCGGTTCGTCCGTGCTGTTTCCTTGAAGATTTCGGTGGCGGCTCTGCATACTCGCTGTTGACCTCAATGGGCCCGATTCGATGTCTCTGCCGCTGGTTTTTCACGACGATTACAGCCCAGCCTTGCCGCCGGGGCACCGCTTTCCCATGGAGAAGTTCCGGCTGCTGCGCGACCACCTCGTCGATTGCGGTTTGACCACGGATGCAGCGCTGTTACGTCCCGAACTCTGCCCGCCCGATAGGCTGGCACTCGCCCATGACCGTGGTTATGTCGAGCGCTACTGCAGCGGCGACATGAGCCGCGAGGAGCTGCGCCGCCTGGGCCTGCCCTGGAGCCCGCAACTGGCGCAGCGCACCGTACGCGCGGTCGGCGGCTCGCTGCTGGCCGCGGACCTTGCCTTGCAGCACGGGCTGGCCTGTCACCTGGCGGGCGGCACCCACCATGCCCATTACGACCATGCCTCTGGGTTCTGCATATTCAACGACCTGGCCATTATCGCCCTTTCGCTGCTGGAGAGCGGCCGCGTCGGTCGTGTACTGATCTTCGACTGTGATGTGCATCAGGGCGACGGCACTGCACGAATTCTCGAGCAGGTGCCGGACGCGGTCACCGTGTCACTGCATTGCGAAAAGAATTTCCCGACGCGCAAGGCCCGCAGCGACTGGGACATCGGTTTGGCGCCAGGCCTGGGCGATGCCGACTACCTGAAAGTCGTCGACGATACGCTCAGCTACCTGCTGCCGCTGTATCAGCCGGATCTGGTCATCTATGACGCTGGCGTCGATGTACACCGCGACGACGCGCTGGGCCTGCTCGCGCTCAGCGACGAAGGCCTGGCCATGCGCGACAGCGCCGTGATCGAACACTGTCTGGGGCGGGACATTCCGGTGGTCGGCGTGATTGGCGGCGGCTACGACAAGGACCGCGCGCGGCTTGCCCGACGCCATGCGCAGCTGCACATCAGCGCCGCCGACGCCTGGCAGCGCCACGGCTTAGGCTGACACCACTGGTCACACCGAAGACCGCAGTGCGGAACTTCGATCGACAGCGAAACCCTCACTTCTATGTGTGAATGAACTGCCCCGGCACGTCTGGACCGCTGTTCAAGCACTGGCAAACATAACAATGAGGACGCTCCAATGCTCGAAACTGACCGCGACACCACGGCCTATCGCAACGTTCGCACTCGCTACCGGCCCCACGCATCTTGGAGTGCCGTGTTCGCCGGCATCGCATTGGCTCTGGCCATTTCGTTGCTGCTGCACCTCCTGGGTACTGCCATTGGCACAGCCACCATCGACCCGGCCACCGAAGCCAATCCTGTTGCAGGCCTTGGAAAAGGCGCCGTTATCTGGATGGTGCTCGCCGGCATCGTGTCGCTGGCCATAGGGGGTTATGTCGCGGGTCGCATGGCGCCTCGTCACGGCATGCTGCACGGCTTGCTGGTCTGGGCAGTGACGACGCTGGTCACGGTCTATCTAATCGCCAGCCTGGTCGGTTCCGCCGTATCGGGCACGGCCAGCATGGTCGGTTCGGGCCTGCAGGCAGTCGGCTCCGGCATTGCCTCGGTAGCGCCAGCGATTGGCGGTGAGATCAAGCAGCAGGTCAAAGAGGCGGATATCAACCTTGACCTCAGCGACATCCAGGCGGAAATCAAGCAGGCGCTGCGTCAGACCGGCAAGCCGCAGCTGGCGCCACAGAACCTCGAACAGGACGCCGAAGCGGTTCAGCAGCAGGCGCAAACCCGCGTCGAACAGGCTCAACAGCAACCGCAGCAGGCCGATGAGCAACTGACCCAGCTGATCGAACAGATCCAGCAGAAGGCTGAGGAAACGCTGAACGCCGCCGACCGCGAAGCGCTGGTCAACCTGATGCAAGAGCGCGGCAACATGAGCGAGCAGCAAGCCGAGCAAATGGTCAGCCAGATCGAGCAGCAGTATCAGCAGGCCTACATCAAGTTCCAGGAACTGCGCGCTCAGGCCGAGATGAAAGCCCGTGAAGCTGCCGAGCAGGCTGCCAAACGGGTTTCCCAAGCGAGCTGGGCGCTGTTGATCACCCTGTTGATCAACGCCGTTGTGGCTGGTTTCGCCGGCATGTTCGGCTTCCGCCGTCAGCCAAAACAGTCCGACGCGGTTTAACCCTCTGCACCCCGGCGCTCCCAGCGCCGGGGCTTCTTCAACTCCGTAACCCGCCCCACTCTCTTTTCCCTCGCTGCAGACTTCCGATCGCGAACCGCTAGAATGGCCGCCTCCGAACCACGGCCACGTTATTCAATGCGCACACCAGAATCTCGCGTCGCCATTATCGGCGGCGGCCCCGCCGGGTTGATGGCGGCCGAAGTGCTGAGTCAGGCAGGCATTGCCGTCGACCTGTATGACGCCATGCCCTCGGTCGGCCGCAAGTTTCTGCTGGCCGGCGTCGGCGGAATGAACATCACCCATTCCGAGCCTTTCGAGCCTTTCGTCGCGCGCTATCGCGAACGCGCAACGGCACTTCGTCCTCAACTGGAGGCGTTCACACCCGAGCAGCTGCGCGAGTGGATTCACGGGCTTGGCATCGACACCTTCGTCGGCACCTCAGGGCGTGTGTTTCCCACGGACATGAAAGCTGCACCGCTGCTGCGTGCCTGGCTGCGCCGCCTGCGTGACGCCGGCGTACAGATTCATACGCGTCACCGCTGGCTGGGCTGGCACGCTGACGGCAAGCTCAAGCTGCACAGCCCGGATGGCGACCTCAGCGTCCGCGCGGACGCCGTGCTGCTTGCTTTGGGCGGAGGCAGCTGGGCTCGCCTGGGTTCCGACGGCGCCTGGGTTGCGCTGCTGGAACAGCACGGTATCTCGATTGCTTCACTGCGTCCCGCAAACTGTGGCTTCGAAGTGAAAGCCTGGAGCCAGCATCTGCTGGATAAATTTGCCGGCGCGCCGCTGAAAACGGTAAGCCTCGCACTTACCGGTGGCGCCCCGCGCAAGGGTGAGTTCGTCGTTACGGCCAAAGGAATCGAAGGCAGTCTGGTCTACGCGCTGTCCGCCGAGATCCGCCAGGCAATCGAGCAGAACGGCAGCGCTACCGTCACGCTGGACCTGCTGCCCGACCATGCACCGGAGCGTATCCTTCGCTCGCTGGCCAAGCCGCGCGGTTCGCAATCGATGGCCAAGCACCTCAAGCGTCAGCACGGCCTTGAGGGTGTCAAGGCGGGGCTGTTGCGGGAGCTCGCGCCCGCCGAGGCCTTCGATGATCCGCAACAGTTGGCAGCCGCGATCAAGGCGCTGCCGATCAGGTTGCTGCGCACACGTCCGTTGGACGAAGCCATCAGCAGTGCCGGCGGCGTGCCGTTCGAAGCACTGGACGAGGGCCTGATGCTGCGCCAGGCGCCAGGCGTGTTCTGCGCCGGCGAGATGCTCGACTGGGAAGCGCCCACCGGTGGCTATCTGTTGACCGCCTGTTTTGCCAGTGGTCGAGCTGCAGCGGTGGGCATGCTGCGCTGGCTGGGGATTGATGGCTCGACCAAGCCCTGAGCGGATGGCATTCGCTTAAGCCAGATGCCTGAACAACGCCACGACGACGATCCCTGCCGTGATCGCCGGCAGCGGCTTCTTGACCAGGAGCATCGTCACCGCGGTGGCCAGAAAGGCTAGTCGCGCGCCGTTATCCCCGTTGACCGCCATCGGCGTCAGCAGGGCCACCAGCACCGAACCGGACATGGCGCTGATGAACTGTTCAGTTCGCCGGCTGATGGGCACGAACGACATGGCAAACACTCCGCCCCAACGGGTCACCAGGGTGACCACGGCCATGATCAGAATGATGACCAGCGCTCCGGATCCCGCCGTCTGCAGCGTCACTTCGACTTCTCCATCCACAGCGCGCCCAACAGGCCACCGGCCAGCGCTCCGACTACCACATGGCTGTTGGCGGGCAGGTACCAGTACGCCAACATCGACGTCCCGCCGGCGACGATCCAGATCACGGTCATCCGCAGATCCTTCTTGCCGCCGACGACCATCGCCAGCAGAAAACAGCCCATAACCATGTCCAGTCCCCAACTGACCGGATCATGGATGGCACTGCCGAAATAAAGCCCCAACCAGGTGCCCAGCACCCAGAACGTCCAGAGCGCCAGGCCACCACCGAAGAGGATGCCAAGCCCCGGCTTGCCAAGATTGAAGGCTTGCATGGACATCGCCCAGTTGGCATCCGAGACGACCAACATCACGGCAAAGCGCTTCGCCGGCGGCAAATGGCGCAGATAGGGATACAGCGTCGCGCCCATCAACAGATGTCGCGCATTGACGGCAAACACCGTGACCACCAGCGGAACGACCGGAACATGGGTGCCCCAGAGCTCCAACGAGGCGAACTGCGAAGCCCCGGCGAATACCAGCGCGCTCATCGTCAGGATCGAATAGTCGTCTAGCCCGGCCTGTGTCGCGGCCAGACCAAAGGCCAGTCCGAACACCACGACGAACAGCGAAATCGGCGTCAGCTGCTTGAAGCCAGCCCATACGTCAGCTCGGCCAAGCGAGTACAGCTCCGCTTCCGCGTTTGCCACAAGAGACCTCTCAACTATCTGTCAGGATGATTCACGGAAAGCTCCGAGCCGCTGACGGTTCCAGCGATGCTCGGCGTTGTCGATATGACAGCCGCGTTGACCAGCGTTTCATTCGGATGCTTCTGCTACTCAATGGTGGCGAGGCAACCACAGCGCGTCAGGGCATATGCCGACTAGCGTTTTTTCGCCGGTTTCGAGCCGCCCAGGCTCGGCACCTTGCGGATCGGCTTGGCGTTGGGCTTCTCGCTTTCATCGAACCAGTTGCCCAGGTGGATGCGGCCCTTGCCGGCACCCTCCTTGGGTTTCTTTGGTTTTTTCGGTTTCTTGATGATCTGCCCGCCCGGCTGGGTCGTCGGCACCCGATGATCCGGGACGAAGCCCGGCTCGTCGTGGCGCGGCAGAACCTGCTGGATCAGGGTTTCGATGGCCGCCAGCTGATCGACTTCGTCAGCAGCGACCAGCGACACCGCTTCACCCGTGGCGCCCGCCCGCCCGGTGCGGCCGATGCGGTGCACGTAATCCTCGGCGACGATGGGCAGGTCGAAATTGACCACCTGCGGCAGGTCATGAATGTCCAGGCCGCGTGCAGCCACATCGGTCGCCACCAACACCTGTACCTCTCCGGTTTTGAAGCGCTCCAATGCGCGCAGCCGCGACGCCTGCGGCTTGTCCCCGTGGATCGCGTCACTGGCGATGCCTTCGGCCTGCAGCTCCTCCACCAACTGATCGACGCCCTTGCGCGTCTTGACGAATACCAGCACCTGGCCCCAGCGCTTTTCGGCCAGCAGATGCAGAAACAACTCAGACTTGCGCTTCTTGTCGACAGGCACCAGCCACTGTTTGACCGTCTTGGCGGCGGCATTCCGCGGGCTGACCTCGATGGACAGCGGGTCGCGCAACAGCTTCTGCGCCATCTGCCGAATCGCATCGGAAAAGGTCGCGGAAAACAGCAGCGTCTGGCGCTTTTTCGGCAGTGCACTGAACAGCGCTTCGAGCTCTTCGGAGAAGCCGAGGTCGAGCATGCGGTCGGCCTCGTCCAGCACCAGCGCCTGCACCTGGCTGAACTTCACAGCGTTCTGCCGGTACAGATCGAGCAGCCGACCAGGCGTTGCCACCAGCACGTCGATGCCCTTGCGCAAGGCCATCATCTGCGGGTTGATGCTGACGCCGCCGTAGACCGCATAGGCGCGCAGCGGAAGGTCCTGCCCGTAAGTCTTGAAGGACTCGTGCACCTGTTCCGCAAGCTCCCGAGTCGGCACCAGCACCAACGCTCGGACCGAATTGCTGGTCACCTGCGGGCCTTCATGGAGCAGCCGCTGCAGCAGCGGCAAGGCGAAACCCGCAGTCTTGCCGGTGCCGGTCTGCGCGGCGGCCATCAGGTCGCGGCCCTTGAGCACGGCCGGTATCGCCTTGATCTGGACGGGCGTCGGCTGGGTGTAATCAAGCGATTCGAGGGTGCGTAGCAGCTGATCGATCAGGCCCAAAGAGGCGAAGGTCATGACGGTAACCGGGAGGACGAAAACAGGTTGCGCAGTTTACTCGAAAGCAAGCTGGAAGCTGGAAGCTGGAAGCTGGAAGCTGGAAGCCAAGCGTAGATACCGTCTTCCCCATTACCGAGCAAGGGCCAGTTGAGGGTCGAAACGCTGGCCCGATTTAAGTACCCCATAGGCGATGTGCAGCAGCTTGCGCATCGCTGCACAGACGATTTGTTTTCCAGCGCTATCTACGTCGCAGGCTCAAAGCCTAAGGGTGGATACGGCTTCCTGGCCTTCCCCCGATGATCAGTCGGGAACTATCACCCCAACATAGCGTGGTAGTCGAGATACAAGGGTGGATGTCGCTGTTTACATCCACCGCAACTCCGCTCGGAGGCATAAGACGCAACCTACAAGCGAAAACAGCGTGGACAGGTCGCACCAACCGGCAAACTCGCTTCAAGCTTCAGCTCGTGCGTTCCGATGTTTAACGCAGCAACAGCTTGCCTTCGATGGGCACGTAGCGCGTGGCGGCGCGAATCAGCGAGTTCGCCGTCAGACCGGGCGCGCCATAGGCCGTTGCTTCGGCACCGCCGGCACGCACCCGGTCGAGCAGCAGATCAAAGTCACCATCGCCCGAAGCCAGCACCACCTCATCGACACGCCCGATCACATCCAGCACATCGATGGTGATGCCCACATCCCAGTCGCCCTTGGCCGAGCCGTCGCTGCGCTGGATATAGGGCTTGAGCTTCACCGTGAACCCGAGGTTGCGCAGGATCTGCTGGAACTGCTGCTGCTTGGCATCGCCCCGGTCAATGGCATAGGCGTACGCCTCAACGATTTCACCGCGCTCGCTGACCTCGGCCCACAACGCCGCATAGTTGAAGTGGCAACCGTGGGCCTGGCGCACCGTGTAGTAGAGATTCTGCACATCAGCAAACAGGGCAATCTTCTTCACGCGGCGACCCGGGCGGATGAATGGCCAACCAGTATGGACTGCGGCAGCGCCCGTGTCGCCGGCCGGTCGCCTGGCATAACCAGCCCGATGCAAACCACTTGCATTGGCAATACTTCGTTGAACACAGCCAGGATCGCCAGCCCGGTCGAAATACTCACTTGGCCACCACACTGCGCTTCTCGGCTATTACTGCCGATGATCGTTGCCCCTCGCCTTGCCTGCCTCGTCTACTTTTCCACCGGCCTGTTAAAGTGCGCGCCTGATTTCCCCATGAGCTGCCGCCCTGCGATGAATGTCCTGTCCATCCTCCGTGACGCCTGGTTTTTCTATTCCCGCAACCTGCTGTCCATCGCGCGGCTGTGCCTGCCACTGATCCTGCTGGAGAGCATCGTTCGCCTGGCCATCGACCAGCTGATCGGCAAGGGCGCCATGCCGGCTCAGGAGCTGCTGGTCGGCCTGATCTTCTATCCGCTGTATATCGCCGCGCTGATCCTGTTTCTTGACGCACGTAGCCGCGGTCACGCACCGCCGCTGCGTGAGGTGATGATGCGCGCGTTACCGCTATGGCCATCGATGGCGGTGCTGGCCGGTCTGGGCACCCTGCTGATCATGCTCGGCGCCTCGCTGTTCGTGCTGCCCGGGCTGTGGGTGATGGTCAAAATCGCCTTTGCCGAATACCTGCTGGTGATACGCGGTTTGAGCCCGCTGGCGGCACTGAAGCAGAGTTTCCTGGAAACCCGTGGTCACTTCCTGCTGATACTCGGCTGCATCCTCGTCGTGCTGGCGCCGCTGTGGCTTCTGGAGGCCTGGATGGCCGCACAGTTCTGGGCTGGCGATACAGCGCCAGGCGCGCTCGCCGTGGTGGTCGACTCTGTGGTCGGACTGGTGCAGCTATTGGCTACGGTCGTTTTGTTTCGCTGCTTCATGCTCTGCAGCGCGCCGGCCATCGCGCGCGACGAATCCAGGTGACGTAGCTGGAGGCAAGAGACGACCTGCGGGTCTAGGCTTGGTCTCCATCCTTTGCGGAGGCCGTTCCCATGAGCGATCACAACCCCAGCATCCTTTCCCACGTTTCCCTGGGCAGCAACCGTTTCGATGAGGCGGCTGCCTTCTACGATCAGGCCCTTGCCGCCCTCGGCTGCAAGCGCATCATGGCCCACCCGGGCGCTATTGCCTGGGGCCGTGACTACCCCGAGTTTTGGCTGCAGACGCCGATCAACGGCCAGGCGGCCAGCGTTGGCAACGGCACACATATCGGTTTCTTCGCACCTGACAAGGCCTCTGTCGATGCCTTTCACCGTGCGGCGCTGGCCGCCGGCGCCACCGACGAAGGCGCTCCGGGACCACGCGAAGCGTATGGCGAGCCCTACTACGGCTGTTTTGTCCGCGATCTCGATGGCCACAAGATCGAAGCTGCCTACTGGGACGTCGAGTTGATGCAAAAGCTCTACGGCGACGCGCCGATCGCCTAGCCCGTGCCCTGCGAAGTTCGCGCACCTGCCAGCCGCGGTAACAGCAGGTGCTCGAAGGCGCGCGGAAAGCAGCGCGCCACCAGGCGCGCACGCCAGTCCAGGTTCGACAGCACCAGCAACCGCCGTCGTTTCAGGGCGCCTTGGTAGATGGATTCCGCCACATCCTGCGGCGACGCTACGCGCCCTACCGTCAGAACCGGCTGCGGCGCGGTGGACCCATCACCGATCAGCACGTTTTTGCGCAGGTCCGTCGCGGTATACCCCGGACACACCAGCATCACATTGACGGCAGTATCGGCCAGCTCGCTGCGCAGGGTTTCGAACAGCCCGTGCAGCGCATGCTTGCTGGCGTTGTAAGCGCCGCGATCGGGCACCGGCGCGTACTGCGACAGCGAGCTGAGCACGATGATCTGCCCGCCCCGCGAGACAAGGCTCGGCAGCGCCGCCTGGGTGCAATGCAACGCGCCGTAGAAGTTGACCGCCATGATCCGTTCGAACACCGCCAGGCTGGTATCGGCAACACGGCTGCGATGGGTGATTCCGGCGTTGTTGATCAGCACATCGATACCGCCGAAGCGTTCCACCACCAGCGCAACGGCCCGCTGCACCGCCACGGCATCCGACACGTCGCAGCACAGCCCCAGCGCATCGGCGTTGTGATGGTCCGCCAGATGCTGCACCAGTCCGTCGATGACGTTCTGCTCGAGGTCGAAGATGACGACCCGTGCTCCAGCTTGGGCCATCCGCTCGGCCAGCGCGCGGCCGATGCCCGCACAGCCGCCGGTGATCACCACCACCTTGCGATCGAACACCTTGCTGGTGAATACCTTGCGATACATAAACCTCTCCATCGAATGTTCCGGGTCACCGAACCCGATCAGCCCGGCAGCGCTAGCCTCAAGCATAGCCAGCCTGCTCCTTGTCCGCTGGGGGCATCGCCGCGGCGCAGTAGCCGGGACCAGCCCGCGCACCCCTTCTGGACAGCCGGAGGCGTCGCGCGCCATGCTTGGGCGTGCGCGAATCACAAGGGGCAGTGAATTACCTTGAAGCCATTATTCTGGATACCGTTAGCAGCGGCTCTGGCAGCGCCTTGCGTTGCCTCGTCCGAAACGCAGAGAACCCTGACCGTCGGTTACTACGACTTCCCTCCAGCGATCTACAGCGATGCCCAGGGCCGCCCAAGCGGACCACTGGTCGACCTCACTCGGCGTGTACTCGCCCATGCGGGCTTTGAGGCGCAGTTCCGCGGCCTGCCGAGTGCCCGCTTGTATGGCGCCTTGCAAAGCGGCACGGTCGACCTCTGGCCCGGCGCGCCGGGAAAGCCGGAGCTGCTTGCCGATACGCTCGAGGGCCGCGAAACGCTCACCCACATCAGCCTCAACCTCTATCACCGGCCCGACACACCGCCCCCGAGCATCCCCGACAGCCTGCGCAAACGCGGTGTCATCACCATCGGCGGTTATAACTATTTGCCGCAGGTGAACCGGATGCTGCACGACCCGCAACTGCAGATTCTCCTGCACCGGACTGCCACCCACACGTCGGCGCTGGAGATGTTGAAGCATCGCCGCGCCGACTATCTGCTCGACTACCAGGCCCCGGTGAACCAGGCGATGAAACAGCTCGGCATGGAGGCGCTTCCCCATGTCGAGCTGCATAAGGTCGCCATACGATTCATCGTGTCGCGCCATGCCAAAGACAGCCAGACGGTGGTCGACTCGCTGGATCGCGCCTATGCCGAGATGGCAGCGGCCGGAGAAGATCTAAGCTTGCCTGAATAGACGCAAGCGCATATGGGCGCTGACAGGCATCGGCGGTGATCAGCCCGGGTGCGCGCTACTTGTGAAGCAGGCGGCGTGCAGCCGTAACTTCAGGTCCCGCGCGGCTTGGCGCGCGCGGTGGGCTCTGCTACCAGCGGGTCATCGGGCCAATAGTGTTTCGGGTATCTGCCTTTCAAATCCTTCTTCACATCGATATAGGTGTTTGCCCAGAAGCTCGCCAGGTCCTGTGTTACCTGCACCGGGCGGCGCGCAGGTGACAGCAAGTGCAGCTTCACCGGCAAACGCCCACCGGCGATACGTGGCGTATCTCCCAGGCCGAACAACTCCTGCAAGCGCACCGCCAGCACCGGCGGCGATTCACTGTAATCGAGCCGCACCCGCGACCCGGACGGCACGCCGATGGCGACCGGTGCCAGTTCGTCAAGGCGCTGCGGCAGCGGCCAGGGCAACAAGGTGGCGAGCATGGCTTTCAGATCCAGCTGGGCGAAATGCGCCAGACGCGAAACCTTGCCCAGATACGGCAATAACCAGTCCTCCAGCCGAGCCAGCAGCGCTTCGTCGCTGACGTCAGGCCAGTCACTGTCAGCGCCAGCCGCCAGGTCGATCTGCCGGAGCAGGCTGATACGCGCCTGCCACTGCCGCAGTTCCGGCGTCCACGGCAACAGCTCCAGCCCCTTGCGCCGGACCAGCCCGAGCAGCGCTCGCCCACGCGCTTCGTCATCCAGGCCAGGAAGAGGCTCGCGACTGAGCACCAGCTCACCAACCCGCCGCTGCCGCTCGGCCCGCAGCACGCCTTCGCGCTCGTCCCATTCCAGCTCGTCGCGCAAGCTGACCATCTCGGCCAGCTCCGCCTCGAACAACCCTGGGTCCAGCGCCGCCGCGCGGTAGATGCGCTCTTCTCGCTGGCCCTGGCGGCTGCCCAGCTCGGCGATCACCAGCCAGGATTCTTTCATCAGCGCATCCGGCTCACCGAAGACCGCAGCGCGACCGTTAGCCAAACGGTACTCGCCACCACCGTCCCGACGTTGGCGAGCGATACGGTCGGGATAGGCGAACGCCAGCAGCGCCCCGTGCCAGCGATGATCGGTCGCCTCGGCAGGAGCAACAGCCGAGGCACCTCGCAGCAGGCTGCGAAACTGTCGCGCCAACTGGCGCACCCGCTGCGCGCCGGAATGCCGGCCCGCGCTGCCATCGAGCAGCCCGAGACGGGTTGAGATGTCCACGCCGCCGCCGCGCTGGATATCGCGCTCGACCAACAAGGCGGCAATGTCGGCAGCCAGCGACGCCAAGCCAAGTGCCTGGCCGCGCAACAACAGATGCGCAATACGCGGATGCGCCGGCAACTCAGCCATGGCCTGGCCGTGCGCGGTCAACTGCCAACCGCCACGGACATTAATACTGAGTGCACCGAGGCGCTGGAGCAGGTCCTGCGCCTGTCGGTAGGCCGCAGCAGGCGGCACATCGAGCCAGGCCAGTTCATCCGGTTCGACACCCCAGCGCGCCAACTGCAGCGCGACGCCGGCCAGATCGGCCTGAAGGATTTCCGCGTCGCCATAAGCTGCCAGCTGCGCGTGCTGATCCTCCGACCACAGCCGATAGCAGGCGCCAGGCTCCAGCCGCCCCGCGCGCCCGGCACGCTGGGTCGCCGAAGCACGCGAAATACGCCGGGTTTCCAGACGGGTCATGCCACTGCCGGGATCGAACCGCGGCACCCGCGCCAGCCCGGCATCGACCACCACCCGCACGCCCTCGATAGTGAGGCTGGTCTCGGCAATGTTGGTCGCCAGCACCACCTTGCGCTTGCCCGCCGGCGCAGGCTCGATGGCGGCGCGCTGGGCGGTCAGCTCCAGCTCGCCATGCAGCGGGCAAAGCATGACCTCGTCTCGACCTGCCAGCTGCTCGGCCAGCAAATCGTTCGCACGACGTATCTCAGCCTGGCCCGGCAGGAAGACCAGTACGCTGCCGGATTCCTCATCCAACGCCTGCATCACCGTCTGCACGACCCGCGGCTCGATGCGTTCACCGGCCTGAAACGGTCGTCCCCAGCGCTGCACGACCGGAAACATGCGGCCCTCGCTGCGCACCACCGGTGCGTCATCCAGCAAAGTCGACAGCCGCGCGCCTTCCAGCGTGGCGGACATGAGCAACAGCTTGAGCGGTTCATCGCGCAGCAGCACGCGCGCATTGAGGGTCAGCGCAAGGGCCAGATCGGCGTCCAGGCTGCGCTCGTGAAACTCATCGAAGATCACCAGCCCCACGCCTTCAAGGGCCGGATCGTCCTGCAAGCGACGCGCAAGGATGCCTTCGGTGACAACCTCGATGCGGGTGTTCGGCCCGACCTTGCTGTCCAGCCGAATGCGATAGCCGACAGTTTCGCCAACCTTCTCGCCCAGCTCGCTGGCCAGGCGCTCAGCCGCCGCACGGGCCGCCAGCCGGCGCGGCTCGAGCATGACGATCGACTGCCCACCGAGCCATGACTCGTTCAACAAGGCCAGCGGCACTCGGGTGGTCTTGCCGGCACCGGGCGGTGCTTTTAGCACCGCTTCGTCACGCGCTAGCAGGGCCTGGCGCAGCGCCGGCAGGGCTTCATCGATGGGCAGGGCAATCATGGGAACTCCGCTTCAAGGGCCGCGATTATAGCGGGCGCAGTCCTCGACGCAGCCTCACAGAGCGCTGTGGTTATACGCGGTGCAACAACGCCGAACAGAGCGTGCAGCGGGAGTGTCTGATATCGGGAAAACATCACTCAGCCCTTGTATAGTTGCGCCACTTTCCCCGGAGGTCCTTATGCGTACTCGTTCCCGTGTCATCGGCGGCGTGCTGGCCGTCTCCCTGTTCACCCAACTGACCGCTTGCGGCACGCTGTTCTACCCCGACCGCCGTGGGCAGATCGATGGCCGGATCGATCCCGCCATCGCCGCGTTGAACGCGGTAGGGCTGATTTTCTATCTCATCCCCGGCCTGATCGCCTTTGGCATCGACTTCGCCACCGGCGCGATCTACCTGCCCGACGACAACTACTCCATGGCCCCGGAAAAACTGCAGGAAGCCATCGGCGCCGATGGCGTGATCGACCAGGCCAAGCTCAAGGCGATCATCGAGACCGAAACCGGACGCAGTCTGCCCCTGGATGATCCTCGCCTGATCCAGCACAACGGCAGCGTCGAGCAACTTGCCGCCTTCGGACTGCGTCCGGCCGCCTGATGCAGCACACCCGCGAGCGCAAAGGCGTCAGTGCCGAACACGCCAGATTGATGCGACGCGCCACGCGACTGGCGCTGGCCGTCGCGCTGACGCTGGCCGCGAGCAAGGCGCTGGCCTGGTGGTTGAGTGGCTCGGTCAGCTTGCTGGCGGGGCTCACCGACTCACTGCTGGACGGCGCCGCCTCGCTGCTCAACCTGTTGGCGGTGCACTACTCACTGCGCCCCGCGGACGAGGATCATCGCTATGGCCACGGCAAGGCCGAAGCACTGGCCGGGCTTGGTCAGGGTGCCTTCATTTCGGTGAGTGCGATTCTGGTCTGCGTCCAGGGCGTCGATCGCATGCTGCATCCTGAGCCGCTGGGCGCACCCACGCTGGGCATCGCGGTGATGCTGCTGTCACTGGCGCTAACAGTGGCGCTGCTGATGTATCAACGCCGCGTGGTGCGCGAAACCGGCTCCACGGCGATCCGTGCCGACTCGTTGCATTACCGTTCCGACCTGCTGCTCAACAGCAGCATCCTTGTCGCGCTGGTACTCGCCGGTTATGGCTGGGAACGGCTTGACGCCGTATTCGGCATCGCCATCGCCGTCTACATCTTCTGGAGCGCGCTGAGCATCGTCCGCGAGGCCGGTGCGGTACTGATGGATACCGAGCTCCCGCCCGAGATCAGCGAGGACATGCATCGGTTGGCCTGCGATGTACCCGGCGTGGTTGGCTGTCATGACCTGCGCACCCGCGTCTCGGGCACCCGCTGGTTCGTGCAGATGCACCTGGAGTTGCCCGGAAATCTGCCGCTGATCGAGGCTCACGCACTCTGTGACCAGGTCGAAGGCGCCATCCACGCCAAGTACCCGCGCGCCGAGGTGCTGGTGCATGCCGATCCGCTGGAAGTGGTGAGGCCCCAACCCAGCCTGGAACCGACCACCAGCCCATAAAAAAAGACCACGTGGCGAGACGTGGTCTTTTTTCAATACTGCTCTGAATTCGCTGGCCGCTTGTGGCGGATTCTTTGACAGCGCCTTGTGGGCGGTGCTGGCCCGGACCGATGACCTCGGTAAGGTATACGGTTGGCGCGGCGGGGTAAGTACCGCGTCAGTTCTGCCGGGGGCTGAAGTTGGATAAAGCTTACGCCCCGCGCCCCGACAGATGTTTGCGAAAATTGCTCATATCAAGGCCTGTTGCGCAATCATTGCGCCCGGATGCATAGTTACGCGCAACCAAACCCCGCGAGTAGCCAATCATGAGCAAACTGGATCGCTACGACCTGCGTATTCTTGCCGAACTGCAGCACGACGCGCGCATTTCCAATCAGGATCTGGCCGAGCGCATCGGCCTTTCACCGTCGCCCTGTTCGCGGCGGGTCAAACAGCTCGAAGACGACGGCTACATTGCGCGCCAGGTCGCCCTGCTCGACCGCAAGAAGCTCGGCCTGACGTTGACCGCCTACGTGCTGATCGGCATGGACCGGCACACGCCGGAGCGCTTCGAACACTTCGAAGGAATGATCGGGAAATGCCCGGAAGTGCTCGAATGCAGCCTGGTCACAGGGATGGACGCC
Organism: Pseudomonas sp. 9Ag; assembly: GCF_902506445.1. Classification (NCBI taxonomy): domain Bacteria; kingdom Pseudomonadati; phylum Pseudomonadota; class Gammaproteobacteria; order Pseudomonadales; family Pseudomonadaceae; genus Pseudomonas; species Pseudomonas sp. 9Ag. Next base: position 450,898 of record NZ_LR733836.1, on the reverse strand, counting down.
GACTATCAACTCAAGGTCGTGGTACCGGACATGGACCACTATCAGGCCTTTCTGCTTGGCACACTGACCCGCATCGAAGGTGTCACCAGCGTGCGGTCAAGCTTTGTCCTGCGGCAGGTGTCATCGAGTACCGAACTGCCACTGGAGCATTTGCGAGGCTGAGACACCGCTCACACTTGCAACCCACACAGCTCGAAGGGCTATTACCTATAATTCGCGCCTTTCTATTCTGCTCACCTCCGAATGGTTTCTGGCAGGCGCAGCGATCAGCCTTCGTGCAAGGGAAATGCCTCATGAAAGACACCAACCGCGTCATGCAGAGCTACGGCCGCTGCTGCGCGAGCGCAGACTTCTTCGACGACTTCTATGCCTCCTTTCTGGCCAGCTCGCCGGCAGTGCGGGAGAAGTTCGTCAAAACCGACATGACGGCGCAGAAACAGCTGCTGCGGGCCGGCATCCTCAATTTGGTCCTGTTCGCCCGCGGCATGCCCGACACCAAACTCCAGGCCTTGGGCAAGAGCCACTCTCGCGGCCATCTGGACATCCGTCCCGAGCTCTATGACCTCTGGATCGCCGCGCTGCTGAAAACCATCGGTCAGCATGATCGGCAGCTGGAAAAAGAAGACCTTCAGGCCTGGCGCACAGTGCTCAACAAGGGTATCGACGTTATCAAGTCCCACTACTGATCAAGCACCCAAGCTCGAAACAGCCTCCCGTTCGAACCCATCTAGCGCTGCGCCGTCCAATCTCCCGGAGCAGCTGAGCGCCCGCCGCGGGCGTATACTGCACCGCTGCCGCGCCCCATCAGCCTCGGGCGCATTCGTCGATGTCAGTCAGGAGTAACGCGTGGAGCCTGAAGTATTTGAGAAGTGGATGATGATCGTCCTGGTCGGCGGCCTGATGGCCTTCATGGCGTTCATCATCTGGGACCTGGCGAAGAAGTCGAAAGCCGGGCGCCTTGGCACTGCCATTCTGTTTCTGGGCTTGGGCCTGTGCCTGTTTGCCTTTCTGGCGAAGCCGATCATCGGCTATGTCATCGAAGTGACCCAGGGCATTCCGCACTGATCGCTTGGCCCTGCCGACGCCTCACAACTGCGCCGCCACTTCCCGCCACTCGCCTGGCTGCAGACCGTCCAGCGACCAGGGCCCGATCCTGACCCGCACCAGCCGCAGCGTTGGCAGACCGACCGCTGCGGTCATCCTGCGCACCTGACGGTTACGCCCTTCACGAATCACCAGTTCCAGCCAACTGGTCGGCACGCTCTTGCGAAACCGCACCGGCGGAGTGCGCGGCCACAGCTGCGGCTCGTCGAGCGCCCGGGCTTCGGCGGGCAGCGTCATGCCATCGTTGAGCTCGACCCCCTCGCATAGCCGCCGCAGCTGTTCGGCGCTGATTTCGCCTTCCACCTGCACCCAGTAGGTTTTCGCCAGCTTGTGTTTGGGGTCGGCTATGCGCGCCTGCAGCTGTCCGTCATTAGTCAGCAGCAGCAGGCCTTCGCTGTCGCGATCCAGCCGCCCGGCCGGGTAAACACCCGGCACTGGCACGAAGTCCTTCAGAGTGGCGCGACCATCGGCATCGTTGAACTGGGTGAGCACATCGAACGGCTTGTTCAACAGCAACAGGCGCGGTTCCGCAGGCGGCGCCTTGGCGACCCGGCGGGGTTGAGTGCGACCTTGAACAGAGCGCGGTGGGCGTGGGGGTGAAGTACGCGACATAACGAGGCCTTCATGAACAGGCCGGCCATGCTAGGGCGAGCCCTGCCAGCCGGCAAGCGACAGTGCCATTCCGGCTGAACCTATGAACGCGGCGCATACGGCAGCCGGTATCGCTGGCTCAATCCATCTACGAAACACCCAATGGCCAGCCGTGGATGTAGAAAGCGACATCCATCCTACCCAAGCCCCCACAGATTCATCTCGCCACACGACCGCGCCCCAGGATGGCGTGGAGCGATGCGACACCCGCCAATACGTCGAACGCCAACAGGCGAAGCGCACCAGTGCGGTGCATGGCGTGCCCCGCCGTCTCATGGGACGCCCCGAAATCGGACGACCGGGGCCTAGTGCTCCATTAGAGCGCATTTCCCAAACGCGCCAGAAGCACCGAATCAGAGGGCTTACAGTGAATTGGCACGGATGCTGCGATAGCGCTCCCTGTCCCAAAGGACCAACCCCACAGTTGCGCATGGACAGCCAAGGAGCCGCCCACAATGAAACGCCGTCCCCTACTGAAGTCCACCCTCGCCGCCAGTGCCCTGATGCTCAGCGGTCTGTTCCCGTTCACCCTGCAGGCCGCCGAGACCATCAAGGTCGGCATCCTGCATTCGCTGTCCGGCACCATGGCCATTTCAGAAACATCCCTGAAAGACATGGCGCTGATGACCATCGACGAAATCAACGCCAACGGCGGCGTATTGGGCAAGCAGCTCGAGCCGGTGGTGGTCGACCCTGCGTCCAACTGGCCGCTGTTCGCTGAAAAAGCCCGGCAGCTGCTGACCCAGGACAAGGTCGCGGTGACCTTTGGTTGCTGGACGTCGGTTTCGCGTAAATCCGTGCTGCCGGTCTTTGAAGAGCTCGACGGCCTGCTCTTCTACCCAGTGCAGTACGAGGGCGAAGAGATGTCGCCGAACGTCTTCTACACCGGCGCGGCGCCAAACCAGCAGGCCATTCCGGCCGTCGAGTACCTGATGAGCGAAGACGGCGGCAGCGCCGAGCGCTTTTTCCTGCTCGGCACCGACTACGTCTACCCGCGAACCACCAACAAGATCCTGCGCGCCTTCCTGATCAGCAAGGGCGTACCGGAATCGAACATCGAAGAGGTCTACACCCCCTTCGGCCACAGCGATTACCAGACCATCGTCGCCGACATCAAGAAGTTCTCCGCAGGCGGCAAAACCGCCGTCGTTTCGACCATCAACGGCGACTCCAACGTGCCGTTCTACAAGGAATTGGCCAACCAGGGCCTGGAAGCGACCGACGTGCCGGTCGTGGCCTTCTCGGTCGGTGAAGAAGAACTGCGCGGCATCGATACTAAGCCGCTGGTGGGTCACCTGGCCGCGTGGAACTACTTCCAGTCGGTGGAAAACCCGGTCAACGACAAGTTCGTGAGCCAATGGAAGGCCTACGCCAAGGAAAAAGGCCTGCCGGGTGCTGACAAGGCGGTGACCAACGATCCGATGGAAGCCACCTACGTCGGCATCCACATGTGGGCGCAGGCGGTCGAGAAGGCAGGGACTACCGACGTCAAGCCCGTGGTCAAGGCGCTGGCCGGCCAGACCTTCGAAGCACCGAGCGGCTACACCCTGACCATGGACGAGAAAAACCACCACCTGCACAAGCCGGTGATGATCGGCGAAGTCCAGGACGACGGTCAGTTCTCGGTGGTTTGGGAAACCGAAAGTCCGGTCCGCGCCCAGCCGTGGAGCCCGTACATTCCGGGCAACGACAAGAAGCCGGATCACCCGGTGAAGTCGAACTGAGGATGGCCTTCGTGATGGATGGATGAAGCACCGACTACGCGTCCCGATCCACCCTACGTCAGCTCGACTCCGCAGGTGGATGCCCTCTGGGCATCCACCTCGATCGTCGCCAGCTCCATCAAGAGAGCCCGCGGCACCCCTTGGGGAATGCACAGATGAACACTGCCCTGTACCGAATATTTCTGCTGCTCTTGCTGGCCCTGCCCTGGGCAGCCCACGCCGGAGACGCAGCCGACTACGCCAAGGCGAGCTCGTCCAAGCAGGCCAAGCTCCTTGAAGAATGGGCCATCGCGCCGGTCCCCGAGCGCCTGGCATTGATCGAAGCGCTGCGTGCCAGCCGCGTCGTCATCGACAAGAACAAGACCCCCTTTCTTAACGACGGCGACACATATCGTGCCTTCGAAGGCGACGCCGAACCCGTCGGCACGCCGAAGAAACTGCGCTTGAACAACCGTTTACGCGGCTTGCTCAACACCGCGCTGGCCAGCCATCGGTTGTTCTCAGACGACCCAGCAGACCGTCTCAGCGCCGCCAAGCGCCTGCAGCGCAGTGGTCAACCGGAGCAGCTTCCACTCCTGCAACAGCGCCTCGAGGCGGAAGATGACCCGGCCGTACGCGAAGCCCTTACCCTGACGCTGGCCAACCTGCAACTGAGCGCAGAAGACCCCGCCGTGCGCCTGGCCGCCGTACGCCTGCTCGGCGAAACCGGCGCGCCGCTGGCCCGTGTCCGTCTGGAAAACCTGCTCGCCGATGAGACGGAAACCGACGCCACCGTACGCAAGGCCGCTGAAACCAGCCTCACCCAGGTCAAACGCAAACTGTTGATTGGCGAGCTGCTCGGCCAGGCGTTCAGCGGATTGTCGCTGGGCTCGATCCTGCTGCTCGCGGCGCTGGGCCTAGCCATCACGTTCGGCCTGCTGGGCGTGATCAACATGGCCCACGGCGAGATGCTCATGCTCGGCGCCTACACCACCTACATGGTGCAAGTGCTGATGGCCCGACTCATGCCGGATGCGTTGGCCTTCTACCCGCTGGTGGCGCTGCCGGTGGCCTTCTTTGTGACCGCCGCCATCGGCATGGCGCTGGAACGCACCGTGATCCGTCACCTCTACGGTCGCCCGCTGGAAACCCTGCTGGCCACCTGGGGTATCAGCCTGATTCTGATCCAGCTGGTGCGCGTAATGTTCGGCGCGCAGAACGTCGAGGTCGCCAACCCCGGCTGGCTCTCCGGCGGCCTGCAAGTACTGCCGAATCTTGTGCTGCCCTACAACCGCATGGTGATCATTGGCTTTGCGCTGTTCGTGGTACTGCTGACCTGGCTGTTGCTAAACAAGACTCGCCTCGGCCTGAACGTGCGAGCCGTGACCCAGAACCGCAGCATGGCTGCCTGCTGCGGCGTGCCGACCGGGCGTATCGACATGATGGCCTTCGGCTTGGGCTCGGGTATCGCAGGGCTCGGCGGCGTGGCGCTCTCGCAAATCGGCAACGTCGGCCCGGACCTGGGACAGGGCTACATCATCGACTCCTTCCTGGTTGTGGTGCTCGGCGGCGTTGGTCAGCTGGCCGGCAGCATCTTTGCCGCGTTCGGCCTCGGCATCGCCAACAAGATCCTCGAACCGCAGATTGGCGCCGTGTTAGGCAAGATCCTCATCCTCGCGCTGATCATCCTGTTCATCCAGAAGCGTCCGCAGGGGTTGTTCGCGCTGAAAGGGAGGGTGATCGATTGATTTCCTCATCGACTCACCGCCTGCATCGCCGTAGGAGCGAGCTGGCTCGCGAACCGCGCTACACGCCGAGCTGCAGAACGCAGAATTTCCACGGCGTTACGCCACGCCTTGCATGCGTATCGGCTTGCGTGCAGGTACCAACCCTTTGTTCGCGAGCAAGCTCGCTCCTACAGGAGAGCTGCGCATGAACCAGCCACTCACCGTCACAGCCGCGCAGAAAGCCGGCCCGACACTCACAGTCGTTGCCCTCGGCTTGGTGCTGGTCATCCTGCTGGCGATGCCGCTGCTGCACCTGCTCCCCGCAGACAACGCCTTTCACGTCTCGGCCTACACCCTCACGCTGGTGGGCAAGATTCTCTGCTACGCCATCGTCGCCCTGGCGCTGGATCTGGTCTGGGGTTACGCCGGCCTGCTGTCCCTCGGCCACGGTCTGTTCTTTGCCCTCGGTGGCTACGCCATGGGCATGTACCTGATGCGTGAAAGCGCAGGCGACGGCTTGCCCGCGTTCATGAGCTTTCTCGCCTGGACCGAACTGCCCTGGTACTGGTACGGCACCTCCAGCTTTCTTTGGGCGATGTGTCTGGTGGTGCTGGCGCCGGGGCTGCTGGCCTTCGTGTTCGGCTTCTTTGCCTTCCGTTCGCGGATCAAAGGCGTGTACTTCTCGATCATGACGCAGGCGCTGACCTTCGCCGGCATGCTGTTGTTCTTCCGTAACGAAACCGGCTTCGGCGGTAACAACGGTTTCACCGGATTCACCCGCATCCTCGGCTTCGACATCACCGCACCAGCCACCCGTGCGGCGTTGTTCTTCGCGACGGTACTGCTGCTGACCGGTAGCCTGCTGCTGGGCTGGCAGCTGGCGCGCAGCAAGTTCGGTCGGGTGCTGACGGCCCTGCGTGATGCGGAGAACCGGCTGATGTTCTGCGGCTACGATCCGCGAGGCTACAAGTTGTTCATCTGGACCCTTTCGGCAGTGCTTTGCGGGTTGGCCGGTGCGCTCTACGTGCCGCAGGTGGGCATCATCAACCCCAGCGAGATGGCGCCGACGCAATCCATCGAAGCCGCCGTCTGGGTTGCCCTTGGCGGGCGCGGCACGCTGATCGGCCCGCTGCTCGGTGCTGGCATCGTCAACGGCATGAAGAGCTGGTTCACCGTGGCTTTCCCCGAATACTGGCTGTTCGCTCTCGGTGCGCTGTTCATCGTTGTCACCCTGTACCTGCCGAAAGGCGTCATCGGATTGCTGCGCCGGAGGGGCGAACAATGAAAACCGCACCCGTACCCGAACTGATCGAACCAACAGATGCACTCGGCAGCGGCCGCGACGCCATCGGCCTTGGCCGGGTGAAGACCAAAGGTCTTGATGCCCGTCACGGCACCATCCTTAGCCTGGAAGACATCAACGTCAGCTTCGACGGTTTCAAGGCGCTGACCAACCTCAGCCTCTACATCGGCGTCGGCGTCGGCGAACTGCGCTGCATCATCGGCCCCAACGGCGCCGGCAAGACCACCATGATGGATGTCATCACCGGTAAAACCCGACCCGACAGCGGCACCGCTTTCTTCGGCGACACCCTCGACCTGACGCGCATGAGTGAAGTCGAGATTGCCCAGTCCGGCATCGGTCGAAAATTCCAGAAACCCACGGTATTCGAGGCACTCAGCGTGTTCGAGAATCTCGAACTGGCGCAGAAGACAGACAAATCGGTGTGGGCCAGCTTGAAAGCCAAGCTCAACGGCGAACAGCGCGACCGCATCGACGAAGTCCTCGCCACCATTCGCCTGAATACGTCGCGCAATCGCCCGGCCGGGCTGCTGTCCCACGGCCAGAAGCAGTTTCTGGAAATCGGCATGCTCTTGATGCAGGACCCGCAACTGCTGCTGCTCGACGAGCCCGTGGCGGGCATGACCGACGCCGAAACCGAGTTCACCGCCGAGCTGTTCAAAAGCCTGGCGCGCAAGCACTCGCTGATGGTGGTCGAGCATGACATGGGCTTCGTCGACACCATTGCCGATCACGTGACCGTGCTGCATCAGGGCCAGGTGCTGGCCGAGGGTTCGCTGCAGACCGTGCAGAACGATGAGCGCGTGATCGAGGTGTATCTGGGGCGGTGAATGCTTCGGCGCCGTTCGTCCATCGAGGCCGCATGAAGGTGGATGGGTGAAGCGTCATCCACCGCCCGGCAACGTAGGGTGGATAACGCCGCAGGCTTATCCACCGAAAACGGCGGAGCCTTTTCCACGCGCACCCGGTAGGCCTGGCCGGACCCCGGCGTCCGCATCATCGCAAGCTAATCGTAGGGTGGATAACGCCAGAGGCTTATCTGGCTTATCCACCAAAGTGAAGGAGTCGCACATGCTGCAAGTCCAGCAACTGCATCAGTACTACGGCGGTAGCCACATCCTGCGAGGCTTGTCGTTCGACGCCAGGGTCGGCGAAGTCACCTGCCTGCTCGGGCGCAACGGCGTCGGCAAGACCACGTTGCTGAAATGCCTGATGGGCCTGATCCCGGCCAAGGAAGGCGCGGTGACCTGGGAAGGCAAGCCGATCACCGGCTTCAAACCGCACCAGCGCGTGCACGCCGGGATTGCCTACGTGCCCCAGGGACGCGAAATCTTTGGTCGGCTGACCGTCGAAGAGAACTTGCTGATGGGCCTGTCCCGTTTCAGTGCCAAGGAAGCCAAGGAAGTACCCGAGTTCATCTACGAGCTGTTTCCGGTACTCAAGGAAATGAAGCACCGCCGTGGCGGCGACCTGTCCGGCGGCCAACAGCAACAATTGGCCATCGGCCGCGCGCTGGCGAGCAAGCCGCGCCTCTTGATCCTCGACGAACCCACCGAAGGCATCCAGCCCTCGGTGATCAAGGAAATCGGCGCGGTCATCAAGAAACTCGCCGCGCGCGGCGACATGGCGATCTTGCTGGTCGAACAGTTCTACGACTTCGCCGCCGAGCTGGCCGACCAGTACCTGGTGATGAGCCGCGGCGAGATCATCCAGCAAGGCCGCGGCGAGACCATGGAGGCCGAGGGCGTGCGGGGGCTGGTAGCGATATAGCGCTCAAGCCGTCCTGATTCGACAGCCACCCGCTGGCGGAATTCTGGCTTTCTGGCCGCACTCAAACAGCGGCGAGCCTATCCGCCGTATTCGCCTATCAACACCCTTAGCCGACCGGCTCCAGCCGTCGGGGGCAACAGGCTGCTGATCTTGGCCGCCTGACGCAGTAAGCTCCCTGAGTCGGCCGCATACGGCCTGCCTAACAGACAAGAGGTCCCTGCATGAACAACGTGGTTTTCATCACGGGTGCAACATCCGGCTTCGGCCGAGCCACTGCCCGCCGCTTTGCCGAGGCCGGCTGGGCGCTGGTCCTGACCGGGCGCCGCCAGGAGCGGCTCGAAGCGCTGCAGCAAGAACTGTCGGCCAAGGTCCCGGTGCACATCGCCACGCTCGACGTACGTGACGCCGAGGCGGTGAAGCAGGTGGTTGCCGAGCTGCCCGCAGGCTTCCGCGAGGTCAAGGCATTGATCAACAACGCAGGCCTGGCGCTCGCCCCGGAGCCGGCGCAGAAGGTCGACCTGCGCGACTGGCACACCATGATCGATACCAACGTGACGGGGCTGGTCAACGTCACCCACGCGCTCCTGCCGCGCCTGATCGAAACGGGCAAAGGCGCAAGCATCATCAGCATCGGCTCGGTTGCCGGCCACTGGCCGTATCCGGGCGGCCACGTCTACGGCGCCACCAAGGCATTCGTCGAGCAGTTCAGCTACAACCTGCGCTGCGACCTGCTGGGCACGGGCGTTCGGGTCACCGACATTGCCCCCGGCATGGCCGAAACCGAATTCACCCTGGTCCGCACCAAGGGCAACCAGGACGCTTCCGACAAGCTCTACCGCGGCACCACTCCGCTGACCGCCGAGGACATCGCGGAGCAGATCTTCTACGTCGCGACCCTGCCGGACCACATCAACATCAACCGCCTCGAAGTGATGCCCACCCGGCAGGCGTGGTCGCCTTTCAACATCGATCGGGACCAGTAAAGTCGGCATCGAGGGATGCATGAGCTTCGCCTCCAGGCTAAGTGCCTCGTAACGGCGAAGGCATGCGTCCCACTTTCGGTGATGCCTCAGTTCGAGTACTGCATCAGGCATCACGAAGATGGACGAGCTGTGCGGTAAGCAGGCAGATGGGCCAGCTCGGCGTTGGAAGCGAGCCAGCTGTCAGGGGGAACCGATCATGACCGGTCGCCCTGCAGGGCGTGAAGAGAATCGAGAGTAACTGCAGAAGCCTGTCACCGAAGCGGCCCAAGAGGGCCGTTTGGCTGTGGAGGTTACTCGATCTCCTTGCGAACGATCTTGCCTCCCTCCACCACGGCCATGGTCGTCGGCGTAATGAAGCCGCCGTTTTCGGTCATGCCCTGTACGGAGTAGAGGTTGAACTTCGGGTCCATGCTCTTGAGCGCTTCCTCCATTTTTGCTCTTACCTGCTGCGGCTCGGTGCTGCCAGCCAGTTCCATGGCCTTGACCAGTGCGTGGAAAGCCAGGTAGTTGTAGGCAGCTTCGGAGCCCGGCACTTTGCCATGCGCTTTTTTGTACCGCTCGACGAAGGCCTTCGCCTCCTCACCGTCGTATTCGGACAGCGGCACCACACCGATCGCGCCTTCCAGCAGTTCCAGCCCGCCCGTGACGGCGGCGATCTCATCCAGTTTGGCCTGATCCATGACGATAAAGCCGCCCTGGAAACCCATCTGACGCGCCTGCTGCATGACCAGCCCAGTGGGCTCCGAGGCGCCGCCAACAAACATCACATCCGGGTTCGACGCGATCACCCGGCTCACACCGGTATAGAAATCGGCCGATTTGTTGTAGTCCATGGGATTGCTTTCGACGATCTCGCCGCCCTTCTGCTCCCAGGCTTTGGTGATCATGTCGGTCCAGATTTTCGCGTACTCGTGCGTTGCGCCGGCGATGCCGAGTTTCTTGCCGTTATGCTCGAGCGCGTAGTCAGAAAAGGCATCGACATAGCCGGTGAATTCCGGCGGGATACGCACGGTCAGCGGATTGCCCTGCTCAGTTACCGACGGCACGCTGGTGTAGGCCATGATCAGGAAGTCGTCGGCAACGTTGAAGTCCTGCAGCGCGAACACGCCGCCGGTATGGGGGACGAAAACCGCCGCGGCATTCGACTCCTTCACCAGCCGCTTGGCGTTGGTCGCGGCCTGGCTCGGCGAGTACTTGTCATCGAGGCTGATGAGGTTGACCTTGTAGGTTTCGTCTCCAACCTTGATGCCGCCTGCCTCGTTGGTGTCCTCAACTGCCATGCGCAAGCCCGACAGGGTGTTCTCGCCATAGAGTGCAGCGCCGCCGCTGAGCGGGCCGGTAAAACCAATGTTGAGCGTCTGCTCGGCATATACACCGCTGGCCTGGGCCGCGGTCAGGGTGGCAATCGCCAGTCCAAGCGCTTTGAGCGTTTTCATTGTTGTCTCCTTGGTCATGACTGATCAGGCGCCGATGTAGGCTTTGCGCACGGCTTCGTTACCCAGCATGGCCTGCTGGTCACCTTCCATCACCAGGCTGCCGCCCTCGATGACGTAGGCGCGGTGGGCGATCTTCAAGGCTGCGAAGGCATTCTGTTCGGCCAGCAGCACGCTTGTGCCGGACTTGTTGATGCGGGAAATCACCTCGAACATCTGGTTGACCACCAGCGGCGCCAGCCCGAGCGAGGGCTCGTCGAGCATCAACAGCCTTGGTCGGCTCATCAGCGCGCGCCCGATCGCCACCATTTGCTGCTGGCCACCGCTGAGCGAGCCGGCGGGCTGGTTGCGCTTGTCGTGAAGAATCGGGAACAGGTCCAACACCTCCTGCAGGTTGCGCTTGTTCCCCGCACTGTCGCGGCGGTGCAGGTAGGCGCCGAGCGCGAGGTTCTGCGCCACCGACATCTGCGGGAACAGCTTGCGTCCCTCCGGGCAATGCACCACGCCGGCGGCGACCAGCGCTGACGGCTTGAGCCCATCGATGCGCTTGCCCTCCAGCGTGATGCTTCCGGCAGTCGGCTTGAGCAGCCCGCTGATGGTGTTGAACAAGGTGGTCTTGCCCGCGCCATTGGCGCCGAGCAGGACCACCAGCTCGCCGACGCCAACCGTCATTGAGACCTCGGTGAGTGCCTTGAAGCTGCCGTAGCAGACATCGACCCGATCAAGCTGCAGCATCGTAGTCACTCCCCAGGTAGGCTTCGATGACGGCCGGGTTCGCCTTGATCTCGGCGGGCGTACCCTCGGCGATTTTCTCGCCGTAGTTGAGCACCATGATCTTGTCCGCCAGCCCCATGATCATGTCCATCTTGTGTTCGATCAGGCACACGGTCAGGCCGTGCTCGGCCATCTTGCGGATCAGCAGCGTAAGGCCTTCGGTTTCCTCCGGGTTGACGCCCGCCGCCGGCTCATCGAGCAGCACCAGCTTCGGTTCGGTAGCCAGCGCCAGGGCGAAGGCGACGCGCTTGCGTTCTTCCTGAGAGATATCCAGCACCACCCGATTTTCCAGATGCGCCAGACCAACGAAGTCCAGCGCGGCGCGGGCCTTCTCGCGGCATTCACGCTCCTCGCGCTGCAGACGCTTGGAGTTGATCAACACGTCCCACAGGCCCGAATGGGTGCGCAAACGGTGGCCGACGATGAGGTTGTCGAGCACAGTAGCCTGCTCGAACAGGTGCGTGGTCTGGAAGGTACGGCCGACACCGAGCCGGGCGACATGGTCGCAGCGCATCCGCGACACGTCATGCCCGTCAATGAGGATGCGTCCCGAGCTGGGCTTGTGTACGCCGGAAATCAGGTTGAAGAAGGTGCTCTTGCCGGCGCCGTTGGGGCCGATGATGGCGTTGATCTTGCGCGCTTCGAACTCAATGCTGACATCGTGCACTGCCGCGAGGCCGCCGAACATCTTCGTTAAGTTTTCGACCTTAAGCATTGTTGTTCACCTCGCTGCCTGGGGTGACTTTGCTACTGGCTTTTGGGTCTTGAGCCCGCGCCGCTTCAGTGTCCTTGCGCAGTTTCCAGCCGAGGAAAGTGCCGGTGACACCGCGCGGCATGAAGATCACCAGCACCACGATCAGCGGGCCGAAGATGATCATCCGGTAGTCCTCGAGGAACTGCAGCGACTGGGTGATCCAGACCACTCCAACAGTACCGACCAGCGGTCCGAACAGGGTGCCGAAGCCGCCGACCAGCAGGTAGGTGATCATGTCGAAGGTATGGTTCGGGTTGGCCTCCTCCGGACCGATGAAGCGGATCATCGAGGCATAGAGCGCTCCGGCGATACCGGCGTAGGTAGTAGAGAGCACGAACGCCAGCAGCTTGTTGCGCATCAGGTCGATGCCCAGCGATTGGGCCAGCGCATCGCCGTTGCGGATCGCCATAAAGGTGCGCCCCAACAGGGAGCGCGCCAGGCGACCGGCGAACCAGATCGCCAACAGCAGAAACAACAGCGCCAGGTAGTAGAACGGCACCGTCTGGCTGAAGTCCACCAGCCCGAAGCCGTCCGGCGCCGCAATGCTCCGGATGCCGATGGCGCCGTGGGTCAGCTCCTCCCACTTGTCGATCAGCAGGTAGATGATGAAGCCGACGCACAGCGTGAAGATGGCGAAGAAGTGCTCCTTCAAGCGCAGCGAGACGATGCCGACCAGCGCGCCAACCGCAGCGGAAACCAGCGCCGCCGCCACGAACGCCGGCCAGAAATTCCAGCCATGGTCAGCAGTAAGGATGGCCAGCGCATAGGCGCCGATGGCGAAGAAGCCGCCGTGGGCCAGGTTCAGTTGCCCGCAGTAGCCGGTGATGATGTTCAGGCCGTACACCGCAATGGCCCAAATAAAAGCGCTGGCCATCACGTAGACCTGGTACTCGCTTTTGGCGAACAGAGGGAACGCAAGGGCCAAAGCCAGCAGGACCAGCTTGCAGCCGCGACCAGTCAGTAACGAGGCGAACCGATGCATCAGTGAGCCCCCTTGGCGAACAGCCCGGTCGGGCGGAAGGACAGGATCACCACCAGCAACGAGAAGGCGATGATGTCCTTGTAATCCGAAGACAGGTAGAAGCCGCCGAAGCTCTCGGCAAAGCCGAGGATCATTGCCCCGATGATGGCGCCGGGAATGCTGCCCATGCCGCCGAGCACGATGATGACGAAGGCCTTCATGATCACCAGATGCCCCATCGCCGGGTACACCAGGTTGATCGGCGCATAGAGTGTCGCGGCAAAAGCCGCGAGCATGCCGGAGATGGCGAAGGTCAGCATCGCCACGCGGTTGGAGTCGATGCCGACGAGGAAGGCACCTTCACGGCTCTGCGCCATGGCGATGATGGTCGAGCCCAGCATCGTCTTGCGCAGGAACAGGTGCAGCGCCAGCATCAGGGTAAAGGCGCCGACGATGATCAACAGGCGCTGCTCGGGAATGATCAGCCCGTCGAAATTGAGGATGCCAGCATAGGGCGAGGCCATGCGGCGGAAGTCCGAACCCCAGAACATCTGCACCACCGCTTCGAGAAACAGCAGGATGCCGATGGCGGCGATCTTGTCGTGAATCGGCGGGGCATTGCGCAGCGGGTGAAACACCAATCGCTCGCAGAGCACCGCCAGCGCGGCCACCACCAGACCGGACAGCAGCATGGCGATCCAGTAATGCAGGCCCAGATCGGTCATGAAAAAGAACGACGCGAAGGCCCCCACCATGTAGAGCGCGCCGTGGGCGAAGTTGGGAATGTGCAGGATGCCGTAGACGAGCGTCAGGCCAAGGGCGACCAGCCCGTAGATGCTGCCCAAGGTCAAGCCGTTGAGCACTTGCTGAAACAATAGATTCAATGCGGCGTCTCCGTGGATCTTGTTTTTATGGGTGCCACCGAGCGATTACCGTGTGCCGCCAGACAAGCGGGTCGAACGCTCGACCGCCGCTGGGCATCGGAACTGCGCCTGACTGACATTGGCACTCGCTTGCACCCTCGTCAAACGAGCCGCTTGGAAGAGATAAAGGCCCATAAAGCAGCGTGATGCTGGCAACAATCTGTTTCAGCGACTCTCCAGCCTGTGCAGAGCGAGCCTTAATGCATAACGGGTCAAATCAAGCGGAACGCGCCATTAAAACGTTGGGTCATTCGCACCAAATTGGTTCGCTATGGATGTTGTGGCTTTACGATGCACCAATCGGGGGCGTCAGCGGCCGATAGCCGAGCCGCATGGACCGGTTCATTTATCGCCTTACCACCCCGCGAGCCCGTTCAGCGCACCGCCATGGCGCGGGAGGCATGACAATTGCTCGACGTCAGTCATCAATATGCTGACTTCCGGCTCATGACTGCCCTTACCCCGTTGTTCACGCCTCATTGGAATGCCGAACTCGAACTGGCCTACGCCCGCTTCGACGGCTCGACACGTCCGGTGTTGCGCCGCCACAGCGGGCCGCTGAGAGTGCAGAAGCATCTCTATCCCGAAGGGCCGGAAGTCTGTCAGCACATCATCGTGCACCCGCCGGGCGGTATAGCTGGTGGCGACCGACTGGATATCAGCGCCTCGGTCCGCAGCGGCGCCTGGGCACAGCTGACCAGCCCTGGCGCGGCGAAGTGGTACCGCGCTGGCGGCCCGGCGTTCCAGAACGTGCAATTGCGCGTCGAGGCCGGCGCGACGCTGGAATGGCTGCCGCAGGAAACCATCGTCTATTCGGCGGCACAGGCCGAGCTCACCACGACCATCGAACTGGAGGGCAACGCCCGGTTGTTCTATTGGGACATCATTGCGCTGGGCCGACCGGCCAGTGGCGAGCGCTTCGATGCGGGCCACTTTCAGGCACAGCTGAATATCCGCCGCGACGGTGACCTGCTCTGGCACGAACGCCAGCGTGTGGTGGGCAACGATGGCCTGCTGGATTCGCCAATCGGTCTCGATGGTCAGCCGGTGTTTGCGACCATGATTGTCAGCGGCGAGATCCACGCTGATCTGATGGAGCGCTGCCGTGAATTGCCCGGCCGCGTGCGCGGCGACCTCACGCAATTGCCCGGCTTGGTAGTAGCGCGCTGCCTCTGCGACGAAGCGCTGCATGCGCGCGCCTGGTTGATCGATTTATGGCGGCTATTGCGCCCCGAACTGCTGGGCCGCGAGGCGGTGGCGCCACGAATCTGGAGTACGTGAATGAGCGGTGGGCAAGGCTGCGCCGTTGCCCACCCAACCCTGGCGCGCCTGCGTGCGCGCTGCACTGAATAACGCTGCGTGGTCTGCCGCCACGAGCCGGTGGATGTGAACAGTGACATCCACCCCACGACTGGAGCTGTTATGGATTTGTCGCCAAGAGAAAAAGACAAGATGCTGATCTTCACCGCCGGGCTGGTGGCTGAGCGCCGTCTCGCCCGCGGGTTGAAGCTCAACTACCCGGAAGCGATGGCCTACATCTCCGCCGCCCTGCTAGAAGGTGCCCGCGACGGCCAGACGGTCGCCGAGCTGATGCACTTCGGCACCACCCTGCTAAGCCGCGAGCAGGTGATGGAAGGCGTGCCGGAAATGATTCCGGAGATCCAGGTCGAAGCGACCTTTCCGGACGGCACCAAGCTGGTCACGGTGCACCAACCTATTCCCTGAAACGCGGGTCAATGTCTACTGCAGCCGAATTGAACCGTTACTGAAGGAACTCAACGTGCAGATACGTGACGCCCTGGATGCCGACCTCGCAGGCATCCTAGAGA
Source organism: Pseudomonas sp. 9Ag (assembly GCF_902506445.1). NCBI lineage: Bacteria > Pseudomonadati > Pseudomonadota > Gammaproteobacteria > Pseudomonadales > Pseudomonadaceae > Pseudomonas > Pseudomonas sp. 9Ag. Next base: position 434,983 of record NZ_LR733836.1, on the reverse strand, counting down.
TCTACAACGACGCGGTGCAGAACAGCACGGCGATCTGGAACGACAAGGTCGTCGACCTCGAGAACCGCCGCGCCTGGCTGGCCGAGCGCCACGAACAGGGCTACCCGGTGCTGGTCGCGATTGACGATCAAGGACAGGTGGCCGGCTATGCCTCCTTCGGCCCCTGGCGCCCGCACGACGGTTTCCGCCACACCGTGGAGAATTCCGTCTACGTGCGCCCCGGCCAACGCGGTGGCGGCGTGGGCCGCAGCCTGATGCAGGCGCTGATCAAGCGCGCCCGCGAAATGCATAAGCACGTGATGATCGCGGCCATCGAGAGCGAGAACCGCGCGTCCATCCACATGCATCAGCAGCTTGGCTTCATCCACGCGGCCCAGATGCGCCAGGTGGGCTGCAAGTTCGGCCGCTGGCTGGACCTGACCATGATGCAACTGACCCTGAACAGGACGTCCCAGCCATGATCCCCGGCGAATACCAGATTCAGGACGGCGAGATCGAGCTCAACGCCGGCCGCCTCACCTTGACGCTCAACGTGGCCAACAGCGGCGACCGGCCGATTCAGGTCGGCTCGCACTACCACTTCTTCGAAACCAACGACGCGCTCGCCTTCGACCGGGCTGCCGCTCGCGGCATGCGTCTAAACATTCCGGCCGGCACCGCGGTGCGCTTCGAGCCGGGGCAGAGCCGCGAGGTGGAGCTGGTCGAGCTGGCCGGTGATCGGCGGGTGTTTGGCTTTGCCGGGCGGGTGATGGGCGCGCTCTGATTACAGATTCGCAGGGTGGATGGCCACCCCGTGGAAAACGCCGAAGGCTTTTCCACCACCCAGATTGCTGGTGGACAAGCTTCGCGTTGTCCACCCTACGGACAGGATGAGATTCAATGAAGATTTCCCGCCAAGCCTACGCCGACATGTTCGGCCCCACCGTCGGCGACAAGGTGCGCCTGGCCGACACCGACCTGTGGATCGAGGTCGAGAAGGATTTCACCACCTACGGCGAGGAAGTGAAGTTCGGCGGCGGCAAGGTGATCCGCGATGGCATGGGCCAGGGCCAGCTGTGCGCTGCGGATGTGGTCGATACGCTGATCACCAACGCGCTGATCCTCGACCACTGGGGCATCGTCAAGGCTGACGTGGGTTTGAAGGATGGCCGCATCGCTGCCATCGGCAAGGCGGGTAACCCGGACATTCAGCCCGACGTGACCATCGCCATCGGCGCGGCGACGGAAGTCATCGCCGGCGAAGGCATGATCCTCACCGCGGGCGGCATCGACTCGCATATCCACTTCATCTGCCCACAGCAGATCGAAGAGGCGCTGATGAGCGGCGTCACCACCATGATCGGTGGCGGCACCGGACCAGCCACCGGCACCAACGCCACCACGGTGACCCCCGGCCCCTGGCACATGGCGATGATGCTCAAGGCCGCTGACGCCTTCCCGATGAACATTGGCTTCACCGGCAAGGGCAACGCGTCACTGCCCGAACCGCTGATCGAGCAGGTCAAGGCCGGCGCCATCGGGCTGAAGCTGCATGAAGATTGGGGCACCACCCCGGCGGCCATCGACAACTGCCTGAACGTGGCAGACCAGTACGACGTGCAGGTGGCCATCCACACCGACACGCTGAACGAATCCGGTTTTGTCGAAACGACACTGGGCGCGTTCAAGGGCCGCACCATCCACACCTACCACACCGAGGGTGCCGGTGGCGGTCATGCGCCGGACATCATCAAGGCCTGCGGCTTGCCCAACGTGCTGCCCAGCTCGACCAACCCGACCCGGCCGTTCACCAAGAACACCATCGATGAGCACCTGGACATGCTCATGGTCTGCCACCACCTGGACCCGAGCATCGCCGAGGACGTGGCGTTTGCCGAATCACGCATTCGCCGCGAGACCATCGCCGCCGAAGACATCCTCCACGACCTCGGCGCCTTCTCGATGATCAGCTCCGACAGCCAAGCCATGGGCCGCGTCGGTGAAGTGATCACTCGCACCTGGCAGACCGCCGACAAGATGAAAAAGCAGCGCGGCGCCCTGCCGGGCGACGGCGCGAGCAACGACAACTTCCGCGCCAAGCGCTACATCGCCAAGTACACCATCAACCCGGCGATCACCCATGGCGTCAGCCATGAAGTGGGTTCCATCGAAGTGGGCAAGTGGGCCGATCTGGTGCTGTGGCGCCCGGCGTTCTTTGGCGTCAAGCCGACGCTGATCCTCAAGGGCGGCGCCATCGCCGCGAGCCTGATGGGCGACGCCAACGCCTCGATTCCGACCCCGCAGCCGGTGCACTACCGTCCCATGTTCGCCAGCTACGGCGGCTCGCTGCATGCCTCGAGTTTCACCTTTATCAGCCAGGCTGCGTTCGAGGCCGGCGTGCCAGAGCAGTTGGGGCTGAAGAAGAAGATCGGGGTGGTGAAAGGCTGCCGCTCGGTGCAGAAGAAAGACCTGATCCACAATGACTACACACCGGACATCCAGGTCGACCCGCAGAACTACCAGGTTCGCGCCGACGGCCAGCTGCTCTGGTGCGAACCGGCCGAAGTACTGCCAATGGCGCAGCGGTACTTTCTGTTCTGACCGCGTTGGTAACCCGGCGCGACTTAGTCACCCCGCCGCATGTGCGGGGTCGATATCCTCCGCTGTACCGGATTGAAGCGGAGCGCCACCCCGCCATCCTTGATAAAAAAAACTGCGCGATTCGAGCTCCGCTGATCGGAGCCTGAACCTCCCCGAGTCGATTCAAACGCCCCCTCAAAAAAGCGAAAGAATATTCAGGCCAGCTGCTTGCGACTTGCTCTGCCTGTTGATTGATGCACGAATTTCAACCGTACGGTTGATTAGGCAAACAAGGCAGTGAACTACCTTCTCGACTACCCAAGCGCAACACCCGCCCCAAGGACGCAAGGATGCGAAGCGCCGCCAGCTACCAAGGCTCAAGGTAGGCATTGCTGGCAACGCTTCAGGAAACGTTGTGCGCTGCGGGTAACCGCGTCGGCCAAAAACAACAACAGGCTGCGCGACCGATAAATCCAGGGAGAAACAACCAATGTTCAAATTCAACGCGCTGTTCGCTGCCGTCCTAGCGGTATCCGCCAGCCAGGCGTTCGCCGCCAGCAGTGAAGCGACTATCGAGCAAACCGGTAAGAATCAGCTCGCCAACGTCTATCAGGAAGGCGTCGGCCAGACTTCCGAGGTATACCAGACCGGCTTTTTCTATCGGAACACCGCTACCACCCAGCAATCAGGTCAGGACAACTTTTCCCAGGTGACCCAAGACGGCGCTTGGCACGACGCAACCGTTATCCAAACCGGCATGGAAGGCCAGGTCACCATTACCCAGAACAACTGGAACAACGACACCACCGTCACTCAGGCTGGCTCCCTGAACATCGCTGACGTAACCCAGACCGGTTGGAACAATGACGTCGAGCTCAACCAGGAAGGCGCATACAACGACACCACCGTTGATCAAGCCGGCGAAAGCAACGACGCTTTCATCGATCAAACCGGCCAAGAGAGCTCTATCCTGGTAAGCCAAACCGGCAACGAAAACGTCGCTGACATAGATCAAACAGGTCTTGGTAGCACTGTTGACCTGATGCAGCTGGGCAGCGAAAACTTCGCCATGGTCGACCAGAGCAGTGAATCGAGCAGGGTCAGCGTGTTGCAGGACGGCGCACTCAATATCGCCACCGTGGATCAGGCAGGATTTGCCAATACCGCCAACGTCAGCCAAATGGGCAACGGCAACAGGGCAACCGTCACGCAGCGCTAATCAGGCCGCGTCGCCACGCTTCGGCTAACGATTAAAACCCCAGGCCTCCACGATGGGCCTGGGGTTTTTGTTTGCAGCTCCTGAGCCGAGGCAACTCGCGAGATGCAGGGCCAGCACCAATGCTCTGGCAGAACTGCACCACTGCCGCTCTAGAGCAAACGAGCGTCTGTCTCGCGTTGCTTCGAAAGTCTCCAAACACACACTGCCACGGATTCCTGGCCGCTCATCACCGCACGCTTCTCCTTGCCACCGCCTGGCATCGCCTGCAAAGCACGTAATTGGTGCATCGAAGAGGGTTGTGTGAGCCATCGATGCACTTTCGAACCAGAAGTGAATGTCTTTTCAGGCAAACCCGCACCCGCGCTTGTATACAGATCACCCACCGAACCAAGCCGGGACGTCTACGCTTCCGGCAGCGAGGCTGCGCTGCGCCCAATAATCAACCTCCTGATTTCGCGACTGCTGCCTTACGCGGAACAAGAACTGCATACAAAAACCAACGATAGTCATGCACAGAGCACCCACCTATGAATCACGACGATTTCCGGATCAAGCAGATCGACCCTACTCTGTATAACGAGGACCTCGCCCCACTCGCCCCCAACAAGCGCAAGTGGGGCTGGTTCGAGATCTTCAACGTCTGGTCCAACGATATCCAGAGCCTGTTCGGCTATACCCTGGCCGCGACGCTGTTCATCAGTTATGGCCTGAATGGCTGGGCAGTACTGGCCGGGATCGTGCTGGCGGGTTTCATCGTCATGGGGTTGGTGCAGCTGACCGGCAAACCGAGTGTGAAGTACGGCATCCCCTTCCCGGTCATGGCGCGTGCCAGCATGGGCGTACGCGGGGCGAACTTCCCGGCCGTGGTGCGAGGCATCGTGGCGATCTTCTGGTACGGCGTGCAGACCTACTTCGCTTCGACCGCGGTGGCGCTGCTGATCCGCACGTTGTTCGGTCAAGGCTCTGAAGCGTCTTTGCTGGGGCTGACTACCATCGACTGGATCGCCTACGTGATCGTCTGCGTATTCCAGGTTGCATTGTTCGTGAGAGGCGTGGACTGGGTGACGCGCTTTCTGAACTGGGCCGGGCCGCTGGTCTATGTAGTGATGATCGCGATGATGATCGCCATCTGCTACAAGGCCGGCCCCAGCCTCGCGGGCGCGCTGGGTACCATTTTCAGTGGCACTGGCAGCTATGCCGGCGGGCCGATTGCTGCCTTCGCTGCGGTGGTCGGCACCATGGTCGCCTACTTCGCGGCGGTGGTAATCAACTACGGTGACTTTGCCCGCTTCGTGAAGAACGAGCGGCAGATGCGTATCGGCAACTTTCTCGGCCTACCGGTGAGCCTGGCGATCTTCTCGCTGATCGCCCTGGTGATCACCGCCGGAACCGTGGTGGTGTTTGGCGAAACCTTGACCAACCCCACCGATATCGTGGCGCGCATCGACAATGTCGGCCTGACGCTGATCGCCGCAGTCACTTTCTTCGCCGCCACAGTGGGCATCAACCTGGTCGCCAACTTCATCCCACCGGCCTATGACATCGCCAACCTGGCACCTGCACGCATCAGTGCGCGCACCGGTGGCTACATTACCGCTGCGATCGCCTTCTTCATCGGTGCGCTTTGGGTGTCGTTCATCAGTGCGGTGGGCATCGCCGCCTTCGTAGACACCCTGGGCGCGGTACTGGCGCCGCTGTACGGCATCATCGTGGCGGACTACTACCTGGTGCGCCGCCAGCGGCTGGATGTGCAGCAGCTGTTCTCGGCAGCGCCCAACTCGACCTACTACTTCAACGCCGGCTGGAACCGCAAGGCGATCATCGCCTTCGGTATCAGCTCTGTGTTCTCGGTGGCTTCGGTCTGGATGCCGGGGCTGGAAAGCCTGTCCGGCTTCGCCTGGCTGCTGGGCGCACTGTTCGGCGCCGTGGTGCACTACCTGCTGATGCGCAAACACATCGTACCGGCTGGCGAGACACCTCCGCTGACACCCCAGGTGTAAGCCGCCTATCCGAGTCGAGCCGGCTGACTGTCGGCTCGATTCAGCGCAACGAACGGCCCGTGATAAAGTGCTCGGCCATCCTCACGCGCCGCCATTACACCCGCATGAACCGATCGATAACCGACGACATTTCGGCGATCAGCCGCATCAACGCCGTGCCGGCGATCCTCCAGGTGATATCCGAAACCACGGGTTTACGGTTTGCAGCCGTTGCGCGAGTTACTGAAGATTCCTGGACAGCCTGCGCCGTGCTCGACCGGATCAACTTCGGTTTGCAGATCGGCGGCGAGCTGGATGTCACCACCACCCTGTGCCACGAAATTCACACGTCTCACGAAACCATCATCATCAGCAAGGCAAGTGAGGACCGGCGCTACTGCGACCATCACACGCCAAAGATGTACGGTTTCGAAAGTTATATCTCGACGCCGGTGTTTCGCACCGATGGCAGTTTTTTCGGCACCGTCTGTGCGCTCGACCCGCAACCGGCGGATCTGTCGGAGATGCCGATCCTGGCGATGATGGAGTCCTTCGCCAAGCTGCTGGCCATCCAGCTGGAGGCCGAAGAGCAATTCGAGGCAACCGAGGCGGCGTTACTGGATGCTCAGCAAACAGCCGAACTACGCGAGCAATTCATCGCCCTGCTTGGGCACGACCTGCGCAACCCGCTCTCGTCGATCCTGTCCGGCGCGCAGCTGCTGATCAGGCGTTCGAAGGATGCGTCGATCGCCGGCATTGCCGAACACATGCTGACGGCGACCCGTCGCGCGTCACGTCTGGTGGACGACGTGCTGGACTTTGCCCGCGGCCGCCTGGGCAATGGTATTCCGTTGCAGCGTGATGAATGCCACGACCTGCACATCACCCTGACGCATATTGTCTCGGAGATGCAAAGTGCCCATCCGCAGCGCGCAATCGAAGCTGATATCGCCCCGCTGGGAGGGATCCGTTGCGATGCGGACCGCCTCGCACAGTTGCTTTCCAACTTGCTTGCCAATGCGCTGGTCCACGGGTCGGCGGCCGGACGCGTGTTCGTCCGCGCGGTCATCGAAAATGGGCGACTGTCGCTGTCGGTGAACAATCAGGGTGAACCGATAGCACCCGATCGCCTGGCGCAGTTGTTCAAGCCCTACTGGCGAGAGGTTTCGAACACGCAGTCTGGACTTGGCCTCGGCCTCTACATCGCCAACGAGATTGCCGCGTCGCATGGGGGCAGCATGCAGGTGACGTCTACCGCCGAGGCGGGCACCACCTTTACCTTCAGCATGCCGACAGGTGCCGCGCTCGTTTAAGCGTGCTCGGCTTTCATCACATCGTAGGCGCCAAGGTACGCACCGGCCAGCTGGCTCTTCTGCTGATCACTGAGCAGCTTGCCGGCCATCTGGAAGAATTTGTGCTCCTCTTCCTGCAGATGGTGGTGAACCTTGTCCGACAGCTTGCGGGCCTGCACCAGCCAGCTCGGGCTGCTGGGATCCGTCTCTTCCAGTGCCTCGACCATCTCGTCCATTTCATGGTGCTCAGCGATGGCATGACGGGACAGGTCGACACCGCTGTCATCGCGCATCAGCGGGATGTAGAAGTGGCGCTCTTCGGCGACCGAGTGCACCCAGAGTTCGTGTTTGAGTTGGGCGAACAGCTCCTGGCGGTCTGCGGAGTCGCCGCTTGTCTGCGTCAGGCGTTCGGACAGGTCGCGCTGGATGTCGTGACTCAGCCGCAGGGCTTCGAAAATCGTCATGGGGTGTTCCTCTTCCATGAAAGGGTGGGTGTCCCGCTGTGTGACCCGTGCCCGCGCGGCGAGTGCGATCCGGCGACGTGATTTATTGTCTCAGCGCAGCTGGCTGTCCTTGCTGCCCCGACGGTTGTAGCCGCTGAACTTGGCTTCTTGCTTGTCGAGCTCAGTCTGGCACTTCACGCACAGGCGCACGCCCGGCACAGCCTGGCGCCTCGCCTCGGGAATCTTGGCGTCGCATTCCTCGCAGCGCTCCAGACTTTCACCTCGCCCGAGGCGGCTGCGGGCCCGTTGCACCGCGTCTTCAATGGTGCTGTCGATCTGTTCCTGAACCGCACCTTCATTCGCCCAACCCGTAGCCATTGCGACCTCCCAGCATCAGGACTTGCCCGTGTTTCTGTTTGGAACATCAGCCACGAGCACCGTTCAGTCGCGCAAAGGGCGCGGCACGCCTTTGGCTTCGTCAACGCTACAGCGCCACCCGTCGATTCGCTGACGCCGGATCGACGAACGGACCTCGGCGGCCTAATGCAGTGTCTATCCTTCCAGCCGATTGAGCGGCAAGCCCAATCCAGACGCTCTGCGTCGCGGCTTTGTCTGATCGAGGTCGCCTCGCGACTGTCTGTAAACACTCCCAGGGAAGTGGTGATGCACACGAAGATCCTGACGGCGCTGATCATTGGTTTGAGCGGATGCGCCAGTCAATCTGAAGTCGTCGAGCGCGAGGTGGGCCAATTCGACCTGCGACTCGGCACGGCTCCTACCCGCAGCATGGCCCAAGGACTGGTCAACCCAGCAACCGCCAGCACCTTTCGCGGCGGGCTGGACCTCACCCACGAGAGTGGTTGGTACGTTGGCCAATGGGCACCCAGCATGGGCATCCTCGAGGGCAACCAGCTGGAGCTGGACAGCTATATCGGTTACGTCCAGCACCGCTTCGACCAGGCGCCAGGCTACGAACTGGGCGTGATCCGCTACAGCTTTCCGGAACTGGAAGGTGCCGATCGCCACGAATACTACGCAGGCTTCAACCTGGCCGGCAGTCGCCTTGGTGGCGCACTCAGCAGCCGCCCGGGGCGCACCGACAGTACCCTGCTCTTGGAGCTTGGTGGGCTCAGTCCATTGGAGCTGGACCTGCGGCTGAAATACGCCAGCCACTCGATGGACAGCCCGATGTATCACCCGGGCGGCAGTGTTGAAGTCTTCAATGACTGGTCGCTGAACCTGTCTCGCCCCTGGCTCGGCGTACGCCTGGATCTCTCCTACACCGACTCGAGCCTTCGCGGCCGCGAGTGCGGCGTCTACTCGGGCCAGAACACCTATTGCGAGAGCTACTTCATGTTCAAGGCCGAGCGTTCGCTGTTCTAGGCAATGGTCATGAGCCTTGCTTGAAGCGCATCCGCGCATGCCAGACAGCGATGAGGAAAGCAGTCGCGGCGAAGCCATAGAGCAGGCCGAGGTTGCCGTCCCGATATAGCCAAGAGCCGAGCACTGGCCCGGTGGCCATGCCCATGAAACGGAAGAAGTTGTAGCTGCCCACCGCGGTGGCGCGGTTGTGCGGGTACAGGTCCATCAGCAGGCTGGTCTGTACCGGCAGCGAAAGACCGAGAAACAGCCCAAACGCGCTGACCGCCACCACCAGCGCCGCCAGCGACCACTGCGCAACCGCGAGAAACAGCAGCAGGCTGAGGGCATTGAGCGCCGCCGTCGTCACCAGCACCGGGCGGGGCCGCCAGCGCGCCAATAGCCGTCCACCGGCAAAACTGCCGACCACCACGGCAACCGACAGCGGCAGAAACACCAGGCCCTTTTCACTGGCACTCAGGCCGTAAGTGGCGCCGAGCACGCGCGGCATGAACACCAGGTAGTTGTAGAAGGCGTAGTACTGCACAAAGCTCAGCAGCATGATTGCCAGCCCTTGACGATTGCGCACCACCTCCAGGTACTCCCTGGGGTGGAAGGCGCGCGGCGCGCTCCCAGCCGGACGGGTTTCTTGCAGCCAGATCGCATTACTCAGCAACGCAACAGCACCGACCACGGCGAGCAGCAAAAACACGTAATGGAAATCGAGGTGCTCGCCGATGAAGCCACCCACCACCGGGCCGACCACCGGCCCCAGCGCCACCATCATTTGGAACGAGCCCATCGCCCGACCACGCTCGGCGCCTTCGAACCGATCCCCGATCACGGTTACCGCCACCACCGCACCGGCTGCGATACCTACCGCCTGCAGGGCGCGGAACAGCAGCAGCGTCTCGATGTTGGGCGAGAGAAAACAACCGATGGACGCGCCGATGTAGCACGCTAGACCGAGCAACAGGGTGCGCCTGCGGCCGCTCCGATCCACCAGCGGCCCGTAGACGATCTGCATGAACGCCAGGACAAAGGTGAAGATCGAGATGCTGAGGTTGATCAGCAGCGGCGTGGTCTGCAGCGACTCGCCCAGCTCCGGCAGGATTGGCGCGTAGACCGTCTGGGTGAAGGGCCCCAGAAAGGCAGCGAACGCCACCATGAAGGTCAGCAGGCGTGGGCTCATCGGTTCTCCGCTAGCTCATAGGCAGATGCACGACGGCGCATGCCGCCGGGCGCAACCGGTCACTCCTTGACCTGCATGTATTCCTCGGCCCAGACCATGTACTCCTCGGCAGTCGAGTACTTCACCGACAGCTGCGAGGCGTTGAGGTCGGAGGCATCGATCTGGCGCTGCTCGCGCAGGCAGTCATAGGTCGCCTTGATCGCCGCGAAATAGGCCGCGTGGCCATTAACCACGATGCGTACGCCGAGCGCGGCCAGGCGACTGTTATCGCGCAGCTTCGGATTGCCATAGGTCACCAGCATCAGCGGCACGCTGAGTTTCTCGGCGACCTGCTCCAGCTGCTCGAAATCCTCGAGGCCAACCAGGCAGATCGCATCGGCGCCTGCTGCCTCGTAGGCCTGTACGCGTGCAATCACTTCTTCCAGCCCGATCACACCGGCGTTGGTCCGCGCGATGATCGCGAGTTCGGGATCGATGCGCGCCTCAAGCGCTGCGCGGATCTTGCCGACCGCTTCGAACATGCCGATCAGGTCGGTGGACTTGCGGCCGAATTTGGCAGGCAACAGCGTGTCTTCGATGGTCAGCGCGGCGATCCCGGCGCGCTCCAGCTCAACCACGGTGCGCATCACGTTGAGCGCGTTGCCGTAGCCATGGTCGGCATCTGCGATGATCGGCAGGCGCGATACGCGGCCGATGCGGGTCGCCTGCTCGACGAACTCGCTGAGAGTGATCAGCGCAAAGTCAGGGGCAGCCAGAACCTGAAGCGAGGCGACCGAGCCGCCGAGAATGCCGACTTCGAATTCAAGATCGGCGGCGATACGCGCCGACATCGGGTCGAACACCGAAGCGGTGTGGTAGCAGCGGTCGGAGGCCAGCAGCCGACGGAATTCGCTGCGCAGGGTGTGATGAGAAATACGTTGCATGTGGTTTCCTGATGAATCGCACGCAAGGGTCGATCGCCCTTGTCTGTTCAGTGTTGGTAACGGTACGGACGGCCACCGGCACGTCGTGGTGTTTCACAGTGGCGGGCGCGGTCGCCGCCCTTGCACATACGCCATGACCAGCCCGCTGGCGATGATGATGGCCATGCCGACGATGGCGCCGAGATCCGGCGTGTGTCCAAAGGCAACCAGCCCCACCACCCCGGCAAAGATGATCTGCGAATAGGTGAACGGTGCCAGCGCCGCAGCGCTGGCGAATCGAAACGCATTGGTCAGCAGCAGATGACCGCTCATGGCCATGGCGCCGAGCCCCGCCATCATCAGCGCGTCATGCAGCGTCGGCGTCTGCCAATTGAAGACGACCAGCACGCTCATCACCAGGCTGCCGACCAGGCTGGTGATGAAGTTGCTGGTCACGGGATGATCCGTCGCGCTGAGTCGGCGGGTGATCAACTGATAGAGGGTAAAACTCAGGGCAGCGCCGAGCGGCAGCAGGATCGCCGGCGTGAACAAGGCACCACCCGGCCGCACGATGATCATCACCCCGATCAGCCCGCAGCCGACCGCCAGCCACTGGGCGCGGCTGACCTGCTCACCGAGCAAGGCGGAGGCGATGGTAACGAGCAACGGGGTCAGGAAGATCACCGCGGTCGCTTCGGCCAGCGGAATGTAACTGAGGCCGCTGATGAACAGCATGCTGACGCTGACCAGACTCAGGCCACGGCAGATCTGCAGCTTCGGCCGCAGGGTACGAAACACCCGCCGCCCCATGCGCGGCGTGAACAGGGCAAGCATCAGAGTCGTCTGCGCCATATAGCGTGCCCAGATGACCAGGAACACGGGGTACAGCTGCGTCAGGTACTTGGACAGCCCGTCATGGCTGGCGAGCGTCAGGCAAGAAACCAAGATCAGCGACACGCCAAGCAGGGGCCGGTGAGAGTTATTCAATGGGAGAAACCGCGACAATAGGTAGCAACCTAAGAATTATGCCTGCAAATCGGCATTTCGTCAGCGATGGCATTGGCCTACCCGACCAGACGAAGCCGATGAAGGGGCAGTACGCCGGCTTACCTCGTAGCGCTTGCATGCCTCTGCAGAAGCTCAATACGCCACCTGATCCAGTCACGGCCACCCTTATGGCTGGTTTGCGCTACGTCTGTCGGCACCCGCTCCGCTCGCGCGGCAATCGCGTATGATCGCCGCCCCCAGGCGAGCCTCATGGCTGGCCGCCTCCGTCCGAGTGTTGTTTTGATGTTTCAGTTACGAGCGATGCAGGTGCGCGATATACCTGCGGTGATGTCGATTCAGGAAGAATCCTATTCCGCCGAATTACTCGAGAGCGAAGCGGTGATCTGCAACCGTCTCGCCGCCAGCCCGCAGCTTGCCTGGGTGGCCGAGGATGACGAGGGCGTCTGCGCCTATCTGTTTGCCTACCGCTCGCGCGTCGGCAAAGTGACCCCGCTGGACGGCGAATTCCAACCGCACGCCGAAGCTGACTGCCTGTATCTGCACGACCTTGCCGTTTCCCGACGCGCCAGCGGTCGCGGCATAGGCCCGGCTTTGGTGCGCAAGAACCTGGAACAGGCACGCGCGCATCAGTTGCGCTATTCGGCGCTGGTATCGGTGCAGGAGTCCGAAGCCTTCTGGTCGCGTCTTGGCTATGCTGCGCAGACCGAGTTGGAGCCGCCGCAAGCCAGCAACCTGGCCAGCTACCAAATACCAGCCGTCTACATGGTCCGCGCACTGCATTAGCGCGCGAATTTGGTGCGATGCCGATTCGCACGCACCGAAACGGAACAACCTCAAGCCCCATTTTCAAGCACGAACCCGCCACAGCCAGCGGACCGCGTCTGTTGCGCCGCGTTGGCAAGGGCCTTGCTCTGGTGTGCGTCATTGCACAACCGGAACTGTTCTCCATGCTGGTCATCCACCACCGCATCTCCCCGCAGGCCAACGCCGACGCCGAGCTGGCGCTGACCTTCGAGGCCCGTAGCAAATCGCGTCTGCGTTGCTTCACCACTACCGGCGAAGACGTCGGCCTGTTCCTCGAGCGCGGTCAGCAACCCCTGCATGACGGCGAATGCCTGCGTGCCGAGGATGGCCGCATTGTCCGCGTGCGGGCCCGCGCCGAGCAGCTTCTTCATGTGACCTGCAGCAGTGCATTCGAGCTGACACGTGCCGCCTATCACCTCGGCAACCGTCATGTGGCGTTGCAGGTAGGCGACGGCTGGCTGCGCCTGCTGGATGATTACGTCTTGAAAGACATGCTGCTGCAGCTGGGCGCCAGCGTCGAAGCCATCGAGGCGCCCTTCCAGCCCGAGCACGGCGCCTACGGTGGCGGCCATCACCACTCCCACGCAGGCGAAGCCGAGTTCAGCTACGCGCCACGCCTGCATCAATTTGGCGCCCGCAAGTGAACCCGGCTGCCTTCGCGCTGCTGCGGCTCGCCAGCCCGCAGTTGCCGATTGGTGGCTACAGCTATTCGCAGGGCCTGGAAATGGCGGTCGAACAGCAACGCGTGAATGACGAAAGCAGCGCCAGCCGCTGGCTGGGCGACCAGCTGATGCTAAATCTGGCGCGCTTCGAAGCGCCTTTACTGCTCGCACATTGTCAGGCCGCCGCGGCTGAAGAATGGGACGAAGTCGAGCGGCTAGCCGCGTGCCATCGCGCCAGCCGCGAAACCCGCGAGCTGCGGCTGGAAAGCCGGCAGATGGGCTATTCGCTGAAGCAACTGCTGGACAATCTGCCCGAACTCGACGCCCCGGCCCGCGCTCTGTTTCAACGCATCGACGAACCCGGTCTTGCCCTGGGTTGGGCCCTGGCCGCGCGTGCCTGGGGCATCAGCCCCGAAGACGCATTGACCGCCTGGCTCTGGGGCTGGTTGGAGAATCAGTTGGCCGTCCTGATGAAAACCCTGCCGCTTGGCCAGCAGGCGGCACAACGCTTGACCTCACAACTGCTGCCGACACTGCAACAGGCCCAGCGCGACGCAACCGTTATCGAGCCTGAACATTGGGGCAGCGCCGCCTTTGGCCTATCTCTGGCGAGCATGGCGCACGAGCGCCAGTACAGCCGCCTGTTCCGCTCATGAGCCCAGATTTCACAAGAGGAAACAGACCATGAACACCCAACCCCTGCGCATTGGCATCGGTGGCCCGGTCGGCTCCGGCAAGACCGCATTGACTCTCGCGCTCTGCCTGGCCCTTCGCGAGCGCTACAACCTGGCGGTGGTGACCAACGACATCTACACCCAGGAAGACGCGCAATTCCTCGTGCGGAACGAGGCCTTGGCGCCCGAGCGCATCATCGGTGTCGAGACCGGCGGCTGTCCGCACACGGCAATCCGCGAGGATGCTTCGATCAACCTCGAGGCGGTCGAACAACTCAACCGCCGTTTCCCTGGGCTCGACCTGATCATTGTCGAGTCCGGTGGCGACAACCTGTCTGCCACCTTCAGCCCGGAGCTTTCAGACCTGACCATTTACGTGATCGACGTATCGGCTGGCGACAAGCTGCCGCGCAAGGGCGGACCGGGCATCTGCAAGTCGGATTTGCTGGTGATCAACAAGGTCGACCTGGCGCCCATGGTCGGCGCGTCGCTGGAGGTCATGGACCGCGACACTCGCAAGATGCGTGGCGACAAGCCGTTCGTGTTCAGCAACCAGAAGGTGGGCCAGGGCCTCGACGAAATCATCGCCTTCATCGAACAACAAGGAATGCTCAGCGCCGCCTGACAACCTCATTCGCCATTCAAAGGAGTCACTGATGAACCTGCGCAAATCGATGTTCACCGCAGCCCTGATACTCAGCCCGGCATTGGCTGTCGCACACCCCGGCCATGATCATGCGGGCGTCATGTCCGGCATCGCCCATCCAATCTTTGGCCTTGATCACCTGCTGGCAATGGTCGCCGTTGGCCTCTGGGCGGCGCAGCAAACCGGCAAGGCACGCTGGGCTTTACCCCTGACGTTCGTCGCCACGATGTTGCTGGGCGGCCTGCTCGGTTTTGCCGGCCTCGAAATACCGTCGATGGAAACCGGCATCGCCGGATCGGTGCTGGCCCTTGGACTGTTGGTGGCATTGGCGGTGCGCCCGCCGCTAGCCCTCGCGGCGGGGCTAACCGCCCTGTTTGCGCTTAGCCATGGCGTGGCTCATGGCCTGGAGCTGCCCATGCTGTCGAGCCCTTGGGGTTACGCAGCCGGCTTCGCCGTCGCGACCGCTGCACTGCACGGTATCGGCTACGCGATAGCACGCAACCTGCCACAGGTGGCTGCCCCACTGGTGCGCATCGCCGGTGCCGCGTCGGCGCTGACCGGTGCCTGGTTGCTCGCAGCCTGATCGGACACAAATCGAAACAATTACGGAACCTGAGCGCTCCCTGAGACCCAAATGCTGAGCACATTCGCCGGTTCGCTACCGGCGACGCCTCAGCCATCGGTCATACAGAGGAAGCGCAACGTGTCCAACCCCCCTCACGCCCACGGTTTCGCCTACTGGGCGCTCAAAGTCTTCGCCGTCATCGTCGCCCTGTTTGGTCTCGCCCTCGCCGCTGGCGGCGTCTGGCTGATCACGCTTGGCGGCTCCTGGTACTACCTCATCGCTGGCGCCGGCATGCTGATTGCCGGCGTGCTGCTGCTCATGCAACGCATCAGCGGCGTCTGGCTTTACTGGGCGGTATTCCTAGCGACTGTTGTCTGGGCTATCTGGGAGGTCGGCCTTGACCCCTGGGCGCTGACACCACGCCTGGTGGCGCTGGCTGTGATCGCCCTTCTTACCCTGGCTTTTATTCCGGTGCTGCGGCGCCACACTCGCAAAGAGGCGCACGCATGACGCACCTGATTAGATTGTTTGGCTTGATGACACTCATCTGGCTGCCACTCAGCCATGCCCAAACAACCGCCTATGACCCTACGCTGGAGCCGGCCACGACCGTAGCCAGTACGGTTGCCGGCGCCCCCGAGCCAGCCGACTGGACCGCCTATGGCCGCAACAATGCAGCCACCCGTTATTCGCCGCTCGATCAGATCGATCGCGACAATGTCTCCGAGCTCAAGCCAGTCTGGGGCTATCGCACCGGCAACCTGCCCGCTCAATCAGTGGTGGACAAGAAGTGGGCGCCGGAAACCACACCGCTCAAGGTCGGCGATAATCTCTACCTGTGCGATGCGCTGAACGTGCTGATTTCGCTCGATGCTAGCAGCGGTCGTGAACGCTGGCGCTATGACCCGAAGGTCTCCACCGACCATATTCCCTACTCGGCCACCTGCCGCGGCGTGAGCTACTACGAGGTGCCGGATGTACCCGATGACACCGCCTGCAAGCGCCGCATCATCGAGGGCACGCTTGACGCCGAACTGGTCGCGGTCGATGCCGATACGGGCGTGCCCTGCGCCGATTTCGGCCACGCCGGGCACGTCGATCTGATGGAAGGCATGGGCGACTCTGTACCGGGTTACGTCGCGGTGACGTCGCCGCCGACCATCGTTCGCGGTGTCGCGGTGGTCGGGCACCAAGTGCTCGACGGCCAGAAGGAAGACGCGCCGTCCGGCGTGATCCGCGGATACGATGCGGCCACCGGCGAGCTGGCCTGGGCCTGGGACATGGGTCGCCCTGGCGAGACCGGGCTGCCAGAAGGGGATGATGTCTACACCCGAGGCACGCCCAACGCCTGGACGATCTTCTCCGGCGACGAGGCCCTCGGCCTGGTCTACGTGCCGATGGGCAACTCGTCGGTCGACTACTGGAGCGGCAACCGCCGCGAGTTCGAGAAACCCTACTCGACCGCGCTTGTGGCCTTGGACGTGACCAATGGAACAGTGCGCTGGGTCTTTCAGACCGTGCATAACGATGTCTGGGACTATGACCTCGGCTCCCAGGGCAGCCTGATCGACTTTCCGGTCGGCGACGGACGTACTGTTCCAGCGGTCGTGCTACCCACCAAGATGGGCGATATCTACGTGCTCGACCGCCGCACTGGCGAGCCATTGACGCCCGTCGAGGAGCGCCCGGTGCCCGCAAGCACTTTGCCTGACGAAACGCTGTCACCGACGCAACCCTTCTCTGTCGGTATGCCGTCCACGCCACGCGAGCAGCTGACTGAGACCGACGCATGGGGAGTGACACCGCTGGACCAGCTGTGGTGCCGCATCCAGTTCAAGCGTGCCAGTTATGAAGGCATGTACACACCGCCGAGCGTGGACAGGCCATTCCTGCAGTGGCCGAGCTACAACGGCGGTAACGACTGGGGCAGCGCGGCGGTGAACACCGACCGCAACATCCTGGTGTTGAACTACAACCACATCGCCATGTATGACCAGCTCATCCCGCGCGAAGAGGCCAACGAGCGCGGCATGGTTCCACTCGGGGTACCAGGCGGCAGCACCTCGTCTGGCGGCTCAGTGCCGCAAGCGGGCTCGCCCTATGCCGTGTCCATCGAGGCCTGGCGCAACGGCTTCACAGGCGTGCCCTGCAGTCGCCCACCCTTCGGCGGCATCATGGCTATCGACCTCAACACTCGCAAAGTGCTGTGGAACGAGCCATTGGGCACCGCTCGCCACAACGGGCCATTCGGTATCTCGTCACACCTTCCGGTGAAAGTCGGCACGCCGAACAACGGCGGCCCTGTCATCACCGCAGGCGGTTTGATCTTCATCGCCGCAGCAACCGACAACCTCATCCGCGCGATCGACATTGATACCGGCGAGGTGCTGTGGCAGGACGTACTGCCCGCCGGTGGCCAGGCGACGCCGATGACCTACGAGGCCAACGGTCGCCAGTACCTGGTGATCGTCGCGGGCGGCCATCACTTCATGGAGACGCCGCCGGGCGACTATGTGGTTGCCTACAGCCTGCCGGCTAAAGGCGACCCCATATTGCCGGAGTTCCTGAAGGACTAAGCGTCCGGCGAGCCGCCATCCGTTAGCGGAACGGTGGCTCGTCGAAGCTGCGCAGCTTGCGCGAGTGCAACGAGTTGAGCTGGTTGCGCAGCAGGTCCAGCGCAGCGATGCCGATTTTCAGGTGCTGGGTCACGGCGCGCTCATAGAAGGCGTTGGCCGAACCCGGCAGCTTGATCTCGCTGTGCAGCGGCTTGTCCGATACGCAAAGCAGCGTCCCGTAGGGCACCCGCAGGCGATAGCCCTGGGCAGCAATGGTGCCGCTCTCCATGTCCACCGCCACGGCTCGTGAGAGATTGATCAGCGGCCGCTCCTGCGCCCAGCGCAACTCCCAGTTGCGGTCGTCATAAGTCAGCACGGTGCCGGTGCGCAGACGCCGCTTGAGCGCTTCGCCTTTCTCCCCGGTGACTTGAGCCGCCGCTTCCTGCAGCGCCTGCTGCACTTCGGCGAGGGCCGGCAGCGGAATGTGCGGAGGCAGCACCCGGTCGAGAATGCCGTCACGACGCATGTAGGCGTGAGCCAACACGTAATCGCCGATGGACTGCGACTGCCGCAGCCCGCCGCAGTGGCCGATCATCAGCCAGCAATGCGGGCGCAGTACGGCCAGGTGATCGGTGATGTTCTTGGCGTTCGAGGGCCCAACACCAATATTGACCAGGGTAACGCCGTCGCCATCTTTGGCCTGCAGGTGATAAGCCGGCATCTGGTACCGATGCCAGAGCACGCCGCCGATGATGGACTGCGCCTCGCCCTCGTCCATGCCGCGCTCGATGATGATGTTGCCCGGCAGCACCATGCGCACGAAACGGGTGTCGTCGCGCAACATGTCGAGGCCATGGCGGATGAACTGGTCGACGTAACGGTGGTAGTTGGTCAGCAGGATCCAGGGCTGCACATGACGCCAGTCGCTACCGGTGTAATGCACCAGCCGGCGCAGCGAGAAATCCACCCGCGCACCATCGAAGAGCGCCAGCGGATAAGGGTCGGCATGCTCCCAGTCGTAGAGGCCGTCGGCGATGTCATCGGTGGCGGCGGACAGATCGGTGCTGGGGAACACGCGAGCCAGCTCGGCGGCTGTCACGCCGGTTCCCGCCAGTTCGTCGCCCTGCTCGATAACATAGGGGTACGGAATGTACCGCTCGCTGATGCCCACCTCGACCGTTACACCGAAATCCTTGATCAAGGGTCGCAACTGGTCGAGCAGGTAGCTGCGAAATGCCGCCGGATGGGTCACGGTCACGCTGTAGACCCCCGGCGCCTGCACCTTGGCATAAGCGCGGGTGGAGGCCGGCACTTCGCCGTGGCATTCGTAGGTCAGGCGTAGTTCGGGATAGCGGAACAGCGCACGCTCGGCCGCGTCGGGCTCTTCGCGCGTGGTGACATAACGTTTGAGCGCCTGGTTCAGTGCGCGGGTAGCCTGCTGATGCAGCTCGGCAAGCTGGTCCACCGCCGCTTCAGCGCTGGTGGCAATGCGAAAGGTCTCGCCTGCTGGGTTCATGGTGGGTTTCCTTGTCTATTCGTTGAAAACATCTTGCCTGCTGTTCGATGACAGCGGTAGCACCGGAGCGCTGCGATCATGGATCAGCCGCCGCCAGCCGCAGCGCCAGCGCCAGCGCCTCCAGCCGCGCCTTCAGAACCGCAAGGCTGGGCGCTGCGGTCAAACTCAGACGCAGCGCGTTGGGCGCGCCATGGCCAACGGCGAACACGTCCGCGGTGGCCGCCTCGATCCCCAGTTCGCGGCAAAGCATTGGCAGATCTCTACCCTTCGCCAGTTCAAGCCACAGATGCGGCGAGGCATTTGACGAAGCAGACCCAAGCAGTTTCTGCGCCAGCCGCCAGCGACGTGTTACCTGCTCACGTTGCCAGGCCAGCCGGCGAGCCGCAGTGCCATCTTCGAGCCACTCGCAACCTATTCGTAGGCATAACGTCGACAAGGCCCAGCTGGTCGCCTGTCTTTCCGGATCGATACGCGACAGCCACTGGTCCGGTCCGGCGATGAAACCCAAGCGTAAACCGGGCGCGACCGTCTTCGACAAGCTGCTGATCAGCAGCGTGCGATCGGGCAGTGCCGCAGCGAGCGGCGGCTCGTCGCCCAGTGCGCCGTAGATGTCGTCCTCAATAATCAGCAAGCCGCGTCGCCGCGCCACGGCAGCAATGGCTTCGCGGCGCCGCGCATCCATGCTGACAGCGGTCGGGTTCTGCATACAGGGTGTCAGGACAGCCACGCGCGCCGAGGTGGCTCGGGCCATACGGTCGAGGTCGTCCGGCAGGATGCCGAATTCGTCCATCGCCACGCCGTGCAGCGGCAGGCGCAATTGGCGCCCGGCGGCCTTGATACCTGGCGAGGTCAACGCCTCGACCAGCACCGGCTCGCCCGGCTCGCACAAACCGATCAGCGCAGCGAACACACCTTGCTGCGCCCCGGCACAGAGCAACACCTGTTGCGGCGGGATCTCGAGCGCTCGAGCACGCAACCAGCCACTCACCGCCAATTGACCACGTTGCAGGCTGCGCGCCGAAGGATATCCCTGCAGGCTCGCCAGTTCTCCGGTCGCGCACAGCGCCGCCATGCTGCGCTGCATATCTTCATCGGCTGGGTCGAGGACCGGCAGGTTGGTCGACAGATCGACCAATTCAGGGTGAGCGTCCGGCGTTTTCAGCCGGAATAGACTGGCCTCGCGGCTGCTGGCCAGCACATAGGTGCCGCGCCCAACCTCGCCACCGACCAGGTGCCGACGCGCGGCTTCTCGATAAGCCTGCATCGTCGTACTCGGATTGAGGTCGAGCGCCCAGGCGAGGCGTCGCTGCGGTGGCAGGCGATCCCCAGCCTTGAGCTCGCCAGTTGCAATGGCGGCTGAGATGGCGTCAACCAGTGCCAAGTAACGTGGCTGACTATCAGATTCGAGTTTGGGTAACCACATTGTTTGCCATGCAATATAACGATTTACCCATACAATGCCCGCCGCCTAGGATCGACGTCAAACCCGCTGAGGAGCTTTCGATGTTCGATCTTCACCAACTGCGCCAAGCAGCCGAATTGATCCACCAGAGCGTACCGCCGACTCCGCAATACGCATGGCCGCTGTTGGCCAAGCGGCTTGGCTGCGAGGTTTGGGTCAAACACGAGAACCACACACCAGCAAGCGCCTTCAAGGTGCGTGGCGGCCTGCTCTACGTGAACGAGTTGATCAAGCGGGAGCCGCACCTACCGGGCCTCATCACCGCGACTCGTGGCAATCACGGCATCAGCCTGGCGATGGCCGCGCGCAAGGCCGGCTTGCCACTGCAGATTCTGGTGCCCGAAGGCAACTCCATGGAAAAGAACGCCGCCATGCGCGCCTGCGGAGCCGAGGTCGTTGAATACGGCCGCGACTTCGATACCGCTCGTTTGCGGGCAGCCGAACTGGCCGAGGCCAATGGCTGGCATTTTGTCCCGTCCCTGCACCCGGACCTGATCAGGGGCGTCGCGACCTATGCGCTGGAACTGCTCGAAGCAGTGCCGAACCTGCGCCGCGTCTATGTGCCTATCGGGCTTGGCTCAGGCATTTGCGGGATGATCCGCACCCGCGACCTGCTGGGTCTGGATACCGAGATCATCGGGGTGGTGTCCAGCGCGGCCGACGCCTATGCGCAGAGTGTTGAGCAAGGACGCATTGTCACCACCGACACGGCGAACACCTTTGCTGACGGCATGGCCTGCCGCATGCCTGCGCCCGAAGCGCTCGAGATCATCCGTGGAGGTGCCGCGCGCATCGTGCGTGTGAACGATGCCGAGATCCGCCAGGCCATCTGCGCATTGCACGAGGACACCCATAATCTAGCCGAAGGTGCTGGTGCCGCTGCGCTGGCTGCGGCGATCCAGGAGCGCGAGCGCAACCGAGGCGAACGGATTGCCGTGGTGCTCAGTGGCGGCAATATTGATCGGCCGCTGTTGGCCGGCATTCTCGCCGAACTCAACGGGGCGGCCCCAACCGCTAACTAGTCGAGAAAGGGTGCGCTGCGCGCCAACAGCGCACTGATGTCGAGACCACGCGGCAGCGTGCCGAAGACCCGACCGCAGCCCTCCAGGCGGCTGGCGATAAAGGCATCCGACACGGCATCGTTACCGGCCTCAAGCAGCAGCTTGGCCTGCAGCGCGACGGCGACGTCTTCGGTCAGTTGGCGCGCGCGGTACTGGATGTCGTCTTTATCGGCAAAAGCGCTTTGCAGCCTGTTGATCTGATGCTTCAAACGCGCATCGCCGTGACCGTCTCCCAGCTCGGCGAACAACACATCGAGCACACCGGCTTCCTTCGACAGCGCGCGCAGCACGTCGAGGCATTGCACGTTGCCCGAGCCTTCCCAGATGGAGTTCACCGGCGCCTCGCGGTACAGCCGCGGCATGATGGTGTCCTCGACGTAACCGGCACCCCCCAGGCATTCGCTGGCCTCGGCGATCATTTCCGGGGCGCGTTTGCAGATCCAGTATTTGCCGATCGCCGTTACCAACCGAGCGAACTTTTCTTCCTGCTCATCGAACGGGTGGTCGAGCGCGCGCCCCATACGCATGGTCAGCGCCAACGCCGCCTCACTCTCCAGCGCGAGGTCGGCCAGCACGTTCTGCATCAGTGGCTGCTCAATCAGTGCACGGCCACCAACCTGCCGATGTGCGCAGTGATGCATGGCCTGCGTCAGCGCCTGGCGCATCAGGGAACTGGAACCGATCATGCAATCGAAGCGGGTCGAAGACACCATTTCGATGATGGTCGGCACGCCGCGGCCTTCCTCTCCGATCATCCAGGCCAGGGCCCCGCGGTACTCCACTTCGCTGGAAGCGTTGGACCAATTGCCCAGCTTGTTCTTCAGCCGCTGGATATAGAACCCGTTGCGGCTACCATCCGGCTGGTGTCGTGGCAGGAGAAAGCAGCTCAGTCCCTTATCGGTTTGCGCCAGGGTCAGAAAGGCATCGCACATCGGCGCAGAGCAGAACCATTTATGCCCGACCAACTCGTAGGGCTGACCGGGGCCGCCAGCGCCGACCGCATACGCTCGGGTGGTATTGGCGCGCACGTCGGTACCACCCTGTTTTTCAGTCATGGCCATGCCGATGGTGACGCCGCTTTTCTGCTCCATCGGCAGGTTGCGCGGGTCATAGTCCCGGCTGAGAATCTTCGGCAGCCAGACGTCGGCGATGCCCGGCTGCTGTCGTAGCGCCGGGACGCTGGCGTAGGTCATGGTCAGCGGGCAGCTGCTGCCGGACTCGGCCTGATTGTGCAGATACATCAACCCGGCACGCGCCACCTGAGCGCCGGCCTGCGGATCGGTCCAGGGCAACGACGGGATGCCATGAGCAATCGCGGCGCCCATCAACTCATGGTAAGCCGGATGAAACTCCACCAGGTCGATGCGGTGGCCGTAGCGGTCGTGGCTCTTGAAAACAGGTTTGTTTTCGTTGGCCAGAAATCCGGCGGCCATCAACGGACCGCCAGCCAATGCACCGTACGCATCCAGGCGCGACTCGGCCCAGCCGCCGCGGTATCGCCGCACCCAATCCTGCAGCGGCAGGTCGAGGCGGTACAGGTTGGCCCCGTCCAGCGGTGGCACCTGATTCAGCACCTCATGGGTTTCGGCGTATTGCTGCAGGCTCATCTCGGGTCTCCTCGGCAGAAGCGGCAAGGGGCCCGACGGCATGCAACCATGGGTTAGCGATACTCACCGCTGTCATGGGAATAGATCACCGGGCCGATGCGGGCATCGTCTGGTGGCACCCGCCAGAGAAGTGAAGCACGCAGCTATGCAGGGCAAAAGTGAGGTTTCGGCCAAAGTCTGCGCGATGCAACGGCCAGAACTGACCATACGCCTGAGCTTCAGACGCTTGGTCTTGCGCGCTTAGCTCACTTCAACGGGCAGGAGCACCTGAAAACGACTGCCGCGTCCAGGCTCGGATTGGCAGGAAACCGTTCCGCCCTGCAATGCCACCAGCTGCTTGCACAGTGACAGGCCGATACCCAACCCGCCGTACTGGCGAGTCATGCTGCCATCGAGTTGGCGGAAGTACTGGAACAGCGAGTCATCCACAGGCGCGTCGAACCCGACGCCTGTATCGATCACCGTCACATCGAGCATATAACCGGGGGTGCTCTCATAACCCTTGACCGCCAGCGTGACACCCCCGCGCAAGGTGAACTTGATGGCGTTGTCGAGCAGGTAGCCTAGGCTCTGTTTCAGCTTTCCGACGTCACCGACCAGTATCTCCGGTAGCTCGCCATTGAGCTCGAGATCGAAGCTCAAACCCCGCATTGCGGCACGCGCGCCATACTCGGCATAAAGCTCATCGGCCAACATCCGCACGCTGAACGGCTCGTTGCGCACCCGCAACTTGCCCGCCTGCAGTTCAGTCAAGGCGAGGATGTCATTGACCAGCTGCATCATGTCGCGCGCCGATCCGGTGGCGATACGCTGGTATTGCTCCAGCTCGCCGCTCAGCTCCAGGGTGCGCATCAGGTCGAGACTACCGATCACACCGTGCATGGGGGTGCGCAGCTCGTGGGTGACGTTGGCGAGGAACTGATCCTTGAGGCGATTGTTCTCGGCCAGCTCACGGTTCATGGCTTCGAGTTTGCGCCCGGTCTCCTCCAGCACCTGAGCCCGCTCTTCCTTCATCATGTTGATCCGGTCGGCCAGGGCCAGCGACAGCAGCGCCACCTCGAGCGCCGAACCGATCTGTCCGGCGTACATGGTAATGAACATGTGCGGCAGGTAGCCCAGCACCATCAGCGTGTTGATCTGTCCGCCAATGAGAAAGGCCGACCAGGCGATGAGGAAATAGCGCGCCACCCGCATCCCCCTACGCCATGCCACGATGGCAGCGACGAAAATCACCAGAATGAACCAGAGCGCAAGGAAGGTCGCCATGCGCAGCGCCAATGCGTAGCTGGAGGTCAGCGATACAACCATCGTCACCGCGCCCAACGCCATCAGCAGCATCAAGGTGCGGTCGATCCAGGGACTGTGCTCAGCGGTATGCAGAAAGCTGCGCGCGAATTGGCAGCCAAACAGTCCGGCCGCGCCGATTAGAAATGGCGTCGAGGCATTCGCCCACCACGGCCAGTTAGGCCACAGATACTGCACGCCCAGGCCGTTGACCGAGACCTGATACAGGCCGAACGAGGCGATGTAGAGGATGTAATAGAGATAGCTGCGATCACGCACGCTGAGGTAGATAAACAGGTTGTAGAACAGCATCACCAGCAGCACGCCATAGATGATGGCCAGCACGTAGACATGCCCGGACTGCTCTTCCAGGTAAGCCACCGGTGCCCACAGCGCCAGCGGAACCTGAATCGAGCCCTGACTCTCCAGACGCAGGTAAATCCGCTGTGGCTGGTCAGGCGTCAACTGCAGTTCGAAAAGATGGTTGCGCTGTTTGATCTGGCGCTCGTGGAAAGGCAGCGCGTCGCCGCTCTGCTGGGCAAGGCGATACCCACCGCGGCCATCTGGCAGATAAAGATCGAGATGGTCGAGCGGCGGATACGCCAGCTCCAACCACCAGCGGCTGCGCGCGGCCGGCGGCTCGGCACGGTAGTGCAGATCGACGCGCAACCAGAACGCTGAGCGTGAATAGCCGGCATTGAGGACATCCTCACGGTTCTCGACGAAGCGACCAGCCGCATCGAGTGCGACCACCTCCTCAATCGTGGCGTCACCGCTTGGGTCCTCCAGCACTGCCATGACGTGGCCCAATGGAAGACGCTGAGTGTCGCTGCTGAACTCGACGGCACCCGCCATGGCTGGAAGCAGGGCGAGCAGAAAAAAGAGGATATGGTGCATGAAGAAGACAATCCGTCGAGCTGCGCCAGAAGAACCCCCGTTCTTCCGAATGCACACAGCCGAAGCTAAGTGCTGGCACTTTAACATGGTTCTGGCGCCATAGAATCGACGACATCCGGGCAGCAGACGAACGTATAGGTCGGCAGTAGCGAGCCGTGCCGGCATGAGCTGCCTGGCAGGATTGGTGATAAGCTCGCACGCCATGAAATCCGGCTGCGCCTAGCCCCGGCCGAATCCACCACACCATGACTCGGGGAACCCATCGATGTCCGGCCACTGCTCCCGCCCTGTCGTTCTTTGCCTTTCCGGCCACGACCCGAGCGGCGGTGCCGGGCTGCAGGCGGACATCGAAGCGCTGATTGCCCAAGGTTGTCACGCCTCGCCGGCGGTGACCGCACTCACTGTTCAGGACACCGTCAATGTCACTGACTTTCGCGTGCTCGATCGGGAGTGGGTGCTGGCTCAGGCCCACGCGGTGATAGCCGACCTGCCAGTGGCCGCCGTCAAGCTGGGCATGCTCGGCTCGGTGGAGATGGTCGAGACGGTACTGCAAATCATGCAGAAGCTGCCGGGCGTCCCGCTGGTCTGTGATCCGGTGCTGCGCGCCGGTGGCGGCGGTGCGCTGGGCAAGGACGAAGTCGGCTACGCCATGCGCGAACGGCTGTTCCCGGTGTCTACTATTGCCACACCGAACCTGCCCGAAGCCCGGATTCTTGCCGAACTCCCGAATGGCAGCGCCGATGAGTGCGCGGAGAAGTTGCTGCCCTTCATCCGTCACCTGCTGATCACTGGCGGTCATGGCGACGAGACCGAAGTTCACAACCGTCTCTATTGCCGCGACGGTAGCCGCTACGATTTCAGCTGCCAGCGCCTGCCGGGAAGCTATCACGGGTCTGGCTGCACTCTGGCCAGCGCGCTATCTGGAAGGCTGGCCCTCGGCGAGGACCTGGCCAGCGCAGTGAAGTCCGCCCTCGATTACACCTGGCGCACCCTGCGTGACGCCGAAGCGCCAGGCCGTGGTCAATACATTCCACGGCGTCTGCCGCTGGACCTGGCCTGAGGAGGCCATCCGATGAAGGACAACACGAAGCTGCGCGGCCTGTACGCTATCACCGACAGTAAGCTGCTCGGCGAAGGGCGCCTGCTGCCCTACGCCGAAGCCGCCGTAAAAGGCGGCGCTCGCCTGCTGCAATACCGCGACAAATCCCATGACGATGCGCGCCGCCTGCGCGAAGCCGAAGCGCTACGAGAAATCTGCGATCGTCACGGGACCCAGCTGATCATCAATGATGACGCCGAGCTTGCTGCACGATTGGGCGTAGGCCTGCACCTCGGCCAGGAAGACGGCTCGCTGTCGGTAGCCCGCGCCCTGCTCGGACGTAAAGCCATCATTGGCGGAACCTGCCATGCGCGTCTGGATCTGGCTGAACAGGCGATCCGTGAGGGGGCCAGCTACATCGCTTTCGGCCGGTTCTTCGACTCCAACACCAAACCAGGCGCGCCCGCCGCGACGCCTGATTTGCTGACAGAGGCGCATCAGCGCTTCAACGTGCCGATCGCTGCGATCGGCGGCGTGACGCTCGACAATGCGCCGGGGCTGATCGCCCAGGGCGCCAGTCTGATCGCCGTTGTCCACGCCCTGTTCGCTGCCGATACGGCCAGCGAAGTCGAGCGCCGCGCGCGGGCTTTCAGCGAGCTATTCGCCACTAATTGAACACTGCACGGCGCCTATCGCCGTGCTTATCAACCCTTTTCCTGTATCGAGAGAGGCCCCATGTCCCGTTCCGAAACCCTCTTTGCAAGTGCTCAGAACCGAATTCCAGGCGGCGTGAACTCGCCGGTACGCGCCTTCCGCAGCGTTGGCGGTACACCGTTGTTCTTCAAGCATGCCGAAGGCGCCTACGTGACCGACGAAGATGACAAGCGCTACGTCGATTACGTCGGTTCCTGGGGCCCAATGATCCTCGGCCACGGCCATCCTGAGGTACTCGACGCGGTCCGCAATCAGCTGCAACACGGTCTGTCCTACGGCGCACCGACGGCGATGGAAACCGAAATGGCTGAGCTGGTCTGCAGCCTGGTGCCGTCCATGGAAATGATGCGCATGGTCAGCTCGGGCACCGAGGCAACCATGAGCGCGATCCGCCTGGCCCGCGGCTATACCGGACGTGACAGCATTATCAAGTTCGAGGGCTGCTATCACGGCCACTCCGACAGCCTGCTGGTCAAGGCCGGTTCCGGCGCCCTGACCCAGGGCGTTCCCAGCTCTGCAGGCGTACCGGCAGCATTCGCCAAGCACACCCTGACACTGCCCTTCAACGACCTGGCAGCCGTCGAGCAAATGCTCGCCGAGGTGGGCAACGAAGTGGCGTGCATCATCGTCGAGCCGGTTGCCGGCAACATGAATTGCGTACCGCCAGCGCCCGGCTACCTACAGGGGCTGCGCGAGCAGTGCGACAAGCACGGCATAGTGCTTATCTTCGATGAAGTGATGACCGGCTTTCGCGTCGCCCTCGGCGGAGCTCAGGCTCACTACGGCGTCACCCCGGACCTGACCACCTTCGGCAAGATCATCGGCGGCGGCATGCCGGTCGGCTGCTTCGGCGGCAAGCGCGCCATCATGGAACGCATTGCTCCGCTCGGCCCCGTCTACCAGGCCGGCACCCTGTCGGGTAATCCACTGGCGATGGCGGCAGGACTGACGACACTGAAGCTGATCAACCGCCCTGGGTTTCATGAAGAACTCACCGCCTACACCACACGCATGCTGCAGGGGCTGAAAGAGCGGGCCGAAACTGCCGGCATTCCTTTCGTCACCACCCAGGTTGGCGGCATGTTCGGCCTGTATTTCAGCCAAGCGGACGCCATCGTTACCTTCGACGACGTGATGGCCAGCGACGCCGAACGTTTCAAGCGCTTCTTCCACCTGATGCTCGAGGGTGGCGTGTACCTGGCGCCCAGCGCCTTCGAAGCCGGCTTCACCTCCATCGCCCATGGCGACAAGGAACTGCAGATCACCTTCGATGCGGCCGAACGCGCCTTCGCTCAGCTGAAATGAGCCTGGTGCCTGACCTGCTACAAGCCGTGCTTTTGATGCTGACGGGGCTGGCGAGCGCCATCTGGATCGGCAGCGCCCGGCGAGGCTACGGCGAGCCGGATCAACCGGCTCTGTTCTCCGCGTTGCTAGCGTTCAGTCTGGCTGCTGGAACGGGCGCATGCGCGACGGCACGTTTGGCGCTCGGTGCCGATACGCTCGAGGCAGAACGCTGGCTGCTGCAGGCAACGCTGCTGCTCGGCCTGCCGCTCGTCGGCGTAGTCGCGCTCACGCTGTCGCGCAGATGGATCTGGAGCCGCCCCACCTGGGGTCGGGTGGTCATCGGATTGTGTGCGTTTTTCGAGCTGGCCAGGCAGTTGGGCTGGAGCGCGCCATACGCACTGTCGCTGGGCCTGCTGAGTGCTCTGCTGGTCGTTTATGCGGGGTTGCTGCAGTGGCCAGTGCGCCTGCAGACCGCAGCAGGGTTGACTGGAGGTGCTTTGCTCATGGCACTGCTGCCGTGGGGTGGGCTGCTGCTCAACTCCAATCCGCTGCAGGCCTATCAGCAGCTGTGGCTGGCACTGGCCATTCCGATCATCGCCTGGCTATTGCTTCATCTGCCCGGCAACTTGCGCGAAGAAAGCCCTGCCCCCACATAAAAAAGCCGAGTGCCTGCCGTTAAAGCCTTTGTAAGCAGGGCACTGGTTATCCATAATGTGACAGTCGGCTCGTTTCACGCCGGACTTTTCAGTCACCGCCCTGATCTTCGAGGCGCCTTGATTCATGACTTGCACCGGCCGCAGCCTCGCTCTTGGCTGCCTGCTGCTACTCACACCCCTGCTGGGCATGGCGGGCGGCAACTCGCTGCTGATTCCCGCCACTTCCCGCTGCGCGCTGAACACCGTCCCGGAAGCGATGAACGAAGCGCTGCGTGCGTGCGAGCACGCCGCCAGCCAGGGCGACCTGCAGGCAGCCTATGAGCTCGGTGACTATTACTACAACGGTCGGCGCGCGCCACGTGATCTGGCCAAAGCGCTTCACTGGTTCGAGCAGGCGTCGCTGAAGGGCCACGCGCTGGCCCAGCACCGACTCGGTGTCATGTTCTTTCGCGGTGAAGGGGTGCCAGCCAACAACGTCCAGGCTTACGTGGTATTGAAGATGTCGGCGGTCAACGGCGAAGAAGAGGCGCTGGATACCGCTGACCGCGTCTCGGCGCAGATGGGCCGCGAAGAGCACGAAATCGCGACCCAGGTCCTTGGACAGATATTTCGTGACTATCTGATGGAATTGCAGACGGCAGGCGAGTAACACTCGGCAAGCCATACCCTTGCGTCCTACCGCCTCGCGCCGTCGTATCTGCTGCTTTCGCTTGAGCTCGTCGCCTGCCGCAGTGCTTTCACTTTTATCGCCCACGCCCTCGCCGTATAATCGCCGGTCATTTTTTGCACAACGCCGGCCCGAGACATGACCCGCAAGCTCTATATCGAAACCCACGGCTGCCAAATGAACGAGTACGACAGCTCGCGCATGGTGGACCTGCTGGGTGAGCAGCAGCCCTTGGAGATCACCGCGAACCCGGCGGAAGCCGACGTGATCCTGCTCAACACCTGCTCGATTCGCGAAAAGGCACAGGAGAAAGTGTTCTCCCAGCTGGGTCGCTGGCGGGAGCTCAAGCTTGAAAATCCGCAGCTGGTGATCGGTGTTGGGGGTTGCGTCGCCAGCCAGGAAGGCGCGGCAATCCGTGACCGCGCGCCCTATGTCGACGTGGTGTTTGGCCCACAGACCCTGCACCGATTACCAGAAATGATCGATGCTGCGCGCACCACAAAAAAGCCTCAGGTAGACATTTCGTTTCCCGAAATCGAGAAATTCGACCGTTTGCCGGAGCCACGCGTCGATGGCCCAACCGCGTTTGTTTCGGTCATGGAAGGCTGCAGCAAGTACTGCACTTTCTGCGTCGTGCCGTACACTCGCGGCGAAGAAGTCAGCCGGCCGTTCGACGATGTGCTCGCCGAAGTCATCCATCTGGCTGAAAACGGCGTTCGGGAAGTCACCTTGCTCGGGCAGAACGTCAACGGTTACCGCGGCGCTACCCATGACGGCCGCACCGCCGACCTAGCCGAGCTGATTCGCGTGGTCGCGGCAGTCGATGGCATCGACCGGATCCGCTACACCACCAGTCATCCGCTGGAGTTCTCCGACGCGCTGATTCAGGCGCACGCCGAAGTGCCAGAACTGGTGAAGTATCTGCACCTACCGGTTCAATCGGGTTCAGATCGCGTGCTAGCCGGAATGAAGCGCAACCACACAGCGCTCGAATACAAGTCGCGGATCCGCAAGCTCAAGGCCGCCGTGCCGGATATCCTGATCAGCTCTGACTTCATCGTCGGCTTCCCCGGCGAAACCGAGAAGGACTTCGAACAGACCATGAAGCTGATCGAAGACGTTGGCTTCGACTTTTCCTACTCCTTCGTCTACAGCTCGCGGCCCGGCACGCCGGCGGCGGATTTGGTGGACGAAACACCGGAAGAGGTGAAGAAGCAACGACTGGCGATCCTGCAACAACGGATCAACCAGCAAGGCTTCGAGAACAGCCGAAAGATGGCCGGTACGCAGCAGCGCATTCTCGTCACCGATTACTCCAAGAAAGACCCGGGCATGCTACAGGGCCGTACCGAGCACAATCGGATCGTCAATTTCCGTTGCGACAACCCCCGACTGATCGGCCAGTTCGTTGATGTGTTCATTGACGATGCGCTGCCGCACTCGTTGCGTGGCACGCTGCTAGAGTCAGTGAGTCGCACGGCATAACTGAACCGCAGCTGATAACGAAGGCATCGGCTGCGTTTTCGCCACGGGTCGCGACGACCGGTGCGCGCTGCTTTTTTTCTCGCGCGGCGCTATTCTCACCCAACCTATTTGCAAAGCAGGTCACTTAAAAGCCCTTGAACGCCCCCATAGAACCTCATCGTTTCACCCTCGAACCCTTTGAAGCCAACCGCTTCGCCAATCTCTGCGGCCAGTTCGACGAGCATCTGCGCCTCATTGAGCAGCGCCTCGATCTGGAAATCCGCAACCGCGGCAATCAGTTCGAGTTGGTCGCCCCCCCCGATGTGGCCCAAGCGGCAGAGCACCTCCTGCGACGCCTGTACCGCGAGACCAAGAGCATTGAGCTCTCGCCGGACACGGTTCACCTGTTCCTGCAGGAATCGGCAATGGAAGAGCTGAACAACTCATCCACGACCCCGAACATTTCGTTGCGCACCCGCAAGGGCAATATCCGTCCACGC
Organism: Pseudomonas sp. 9Ag; assembly: GCF_902506445.1. NCBI lineage: Bacteria > Pseudomonadati > Pseudomonadota > Gammaproteobacteria > Pseudomonadales > Pseudomonadaceae > Pseudomonas > Pseudomonas sp. 9Ag. The sequence goes on along the minus strand of NZ_LR733836.1, from coordinate 402,973 downwards.
GGCGTCAATCAGCAACGTTACGTGCAGTCGATCCTCGACAACGACATCAACTTCGGCATCGGCCCAGCCGGTACGGGCAAGACTTATCTGGCGGTGGCCTGCGCGGTCGACGCGCTGGAGCGCGAGCAGATTCGTCGCATCCTGCTGGTACGCCCGGCAGTCGAAGCGGGTGAGAAGCTCGGCTTCCTCCCCGGCGATCTGGCTCAGAAGATCGATCCTTACCTGCGCCCCTTGTACGACGCACTTTACGAGATGCTCGGCTTCGAGCAGGTCGCCAGGCTCATCGAGAAACAGGTTATTGAAATTGCCCCGCTGGCCTACATGCGTGGGCGCACGCTGAACAACAGCTTCATCATCCTCGACGAAAGCCAGAACACCACGCTCGAACAGATGAAAATGTTTCTGACCCGGATCGGCTTCGGCTCCACAGCTGTGATTACCGGCGATATCACCCAGGTCGACCTGCCTCGCGGCACCAAGAGCGGCCTGGCCCACGTGATCGAAGTCCTGAAGGACGTCAACGGCATCAGCTTCACGCACTTCAAGCCGAAGGACGTCGTGCGTCACCCGCTGGTGCAGCGCATCGTCGAGGCATACGAGGCCTTCGAGGGCAATCAGGCACAGGCCGGCAAGCGCATGTCACAGGACAGCCAAGGTGATTGAGCTCGACCTGCAGATTGCAACTGACGGTACCGTTCCGGACGAAGCCGCCCTGCACCGCTGGTGCGAGCTGGCGCTACGCCAGCGCAAGGGCGACTCCGAGCTGACCATCCGCCTGGTTGATGAAGCCGAAGGGCGCGAACTCAATCGCACCTGGCGGCAGAAGGATTACGCCACCAACGTGCTGTCCTTCCCGGCTGATGTGCCTGACGGACCGGACGGCATTCCGCTTCTGGATATCCCGCTGCTTGGCGATCTGGTGATTTGCGTGCCAGTGGTCGAGCGCGAGGCCTCCGAGCAGGGCAAACCGCCGCAGGCGCACTGGGCGCATCTGGTAATACATGGCTGTCTGCATCTGCTGGGCTACGATCACATCGAAGACGACGAGGCAGAGGAGATGGAAAGCCTCGAGCGTCAATTGCTGGCCGAATTGGGTCATGCTGACCCCTATGCCGACGAATAGCCCGCGAACGGGCAACTGCAAGGACCATTGAGTCAAAGACATGAGCGAAGACCGATCGAGCAACGGGCAAAAGTCCTGGTTTGGGAAAATCAGCCAGGCTTTTGCCCATGAGCCGAAAAACCGTGAGGAGCTGCTGGAAGTATTGCGCGGCGCCCACCAGAACAAACTGCTCGACAACGAAGCCCTGGCGATTGTCGAGGGCGCCATTCAAGTCGCCGACCTGCAAGTGCGAGACATCATGGTGCCGCGCTCGCAGGTGATGAGCATCAGGGCCGACCAGTCGCCAAAGGAGTTTCTCCCAGCGATCATTTCCGCAGCGCACTCGCGCTATCCGGTAGTCGGTGACAGCCTCGACGAAGTCATTGGCGTGTTGCTGGCCAAGGACTTGCTGCCGCTGATCCTGCAGGGCGATCAGCAGAGTTTCGACATCAAGGACCTGCTGCGCCCCGCCACCTTCGTGCCCGAGTCCAAACGCCTCAACGTGCTGCTGCGCGAGTTCCGCGCCAACCACAGCCATATGGCGATCGTCATCGATGAATATGGCGGCGTAGCCGGGCTGGTTACCATCGAGGACGTGCTCGAACAGATCGTTGGCGACATCGAAGACGAGCATGACATCGAAGAAGACAGCTACATCCGACCGCTGCCGAGCGGGGATTTTCTGGTCAAGGCGCTGACGCCCATCGACAGCTTCAACGAGTTCTTCCAAAGCGAGTTCCCCGACGAAGAATTCGACACCGTCGCAGGCCTTGTGATGAGCACTTTCGGTCACCTGCCCAAGCGTAACGAGGTGACAGAGATAGATGGCTTCCGTTTCCGCGTGCTGAATGCCGACAGTCGCCGCGTGCACATGCTGCGCCTGACCCGTACCGAAGTCGAAAACCGCTAGCGCTGCTGCGCTGACTTATGAGCTCGTTTTAGCATTCACCCGCCGCACGCCGTTCGCGCTCGCGGCGGCTATCCAAGGAACATCCATGCGTTGGATTACCCGCCCCGGCTGGCTCGGCAACCTGCTGGCGCTCGCCGCCGGCGCCCTGACCACCCTGTCTCTCGCTCCGTTCGATATCTGGCCGCTGGCCTTGGTATCGATGGGTGTGATTTATCTGGGCCTGCGCGAGCTGACGCCCAAACAGGCGGCTGGCCGCGGCTGGTGCTATGGCTTCGGCCTGTTCGCCTCGGGCGTCAGCTGGGTTTACGTCAGCATTCACGACTTTGGCTCGGCGCCGCCGGTGCTGGCCGGCGCGTTGACACTGGGCTTCGTGGCCGGTTTGGCACTGTTCTTCATGCTGCTGGGCTGGGTTTGGGCCCGCTGGTTACGGCAGACGGCGGCGCCACTGCTCAACGCCCTGCTGTTCGCCGCACTTTGGCTCGCCCTGGACGCCCTGCGCGGCTGGGTACTGACAGGTTTCCCCTGGCTTTACGCCGGTTACAGCCAACTGGGTGGACCCTTGGCCGGGCTCGCGCCGGTCGGCGGCGTCTGGCTGCTGACCTTTGCGCTCGCGCTGACTGCCACGCTGCTTGTCGAGCTGCCGCAACTCCTTCGCCACAAGGCATCGCTGAGTGGCGCCCTGATACTGCTGGTCGCCTTCTGGGGCGGCGCACTGGCCTTCGGCAAACACGCCTGGACCTCCGCAAAAGCCGAACCGATTACCGTCGCCGCACTGCAGGGCAATGTTGCGCAAAGCATCAAGTGGGACCCGAAAAAGCTCGAGATGCAGCTGCTGCTCTACCGCGACATGACCTTCCGCAGCAAGCCCGCGGACCTCATAGTGTGGCCAGAAACGGCGGTGCCCATTCTCAAGGAGCACGCTGAAGGCTACCTGACGATGATGAGCCGCTTCGCCCAGGACCGGCAGTCAGCCCTGATCACCGGCGTCCCGGTACGCCAGCCCAACGCCGACGGGGAGCTGCGCTACTACAACGGCCTGACCACGGCAGGCGACGCGCAAGGTACCTACCTGAAGCAGAAGCTGGTGCCGTTCGGTGAATACGTGCCGCTGCAAGATCTGTTGCGTGGCCTCATCGCCTTTTTCGATCTACCCATGTCGGACTTCGCCCGCGGTTCACCCGAGCAACCACTGCTGCAGGCGAAGGGATTCCAGATCGCCCCGTTCATTTGCTACGAAGTCGTCTATCCCGAGTTTGCCGCCGGCCTCGCGGCGCAGAGCGACATCCTGCTCACGGTCAGCAACGACGCTTGGTTCGGCCACTCCATCGGCCCGCTGCAGCATCTGCAGATGGCCCAGATGCGAGCGCTAGAGGCAGGCCGCTGGATGATTCGTGCCACCAATAACGGCGTTACGGTGCTGATCGACCCGCACGGCGGCATCGTCGAGCAAATCCCGGCTTTTCAAGAAGCGGTGCTATACGGCGAGGTCACGCCCATGCAGGGATTAACGCCTTATCTGCAATGGCGCTCCTGGCCCTTGATCACCATCTGTGCGCTGCTGCTCGGCTGGGGCCTGGTACGACGTCGGCGAGGCTGATATTCATCGCGCCCGCCGGCGTCCAACGTGCCTCTACTCAGAGGCGCCGTCATAAAGCAGCGGGTAGACCAGCATGCCAACTGCTTCGTTGAGCAGCATGCCGTTCTGCCAGACGGCCTTCGCCTCGGGCAGCCAGCCGCCAAAGGGTCGCCCGTTGGGGACACCCATGAATCCTACCGGGGCAGTGATCACTTCCAGCCCGACCTCCTCAAAGCACCAGCGCGACCGCGGCATGTGCGACGCGGACGTCACCAGCACGATGCGTTTGATTCCCGCAGCCTTGAGCATTTCCGCGCTATAGCGCGCATTCTCCCAGGTGGTCCGGCTGCGCTCCTCGAGCCACTGCGTCGACGTAGCGAAGTCGCGTTCCAGCGCCTCGGCCGCCAACTGCGCTTCGCTCGGTGGCTCGCCAAAGTGCAGCCCACCGCTCGCCAGGAGCGGCAAACCCGACGCCTTCGCCAACCGCGAGGCATAACGCAGCCGCTCGAGGGCGATATGGCTGGGCTGATCGGAACCCCAGGCAGGGTCTGCCTGTTCTCGACCCGCGCCCAGCACGACAATCGCCTGCGCACGTTTCCCAAGCTCATCCCACTGCGACCGATTCAGCGCCACTTCACTTTCGATCGCTCGCGCTGCCCACTCAACAGTCACCGGCAGGCTCATCAGCCACAACCCGCCGAACCCCAGCATGAAACAGAACGCTGCCAGCCGTGGTGAGCGACGCCGCAGCCACCAGGCCGCGAGCAATAACAACAGCAGCCCACCGGGCGGCAGCAGTAACTGTTTGAAGAAATAGCGTATTGGCATGTGCAGCTCCGGTCGATCGGCCGCTGCCACTTTACCTGCCGAGGCGCCCGCTTGTCGGCAGCACGGACGCCGTCAGTGCTTTGGGTAGGTATGCAACCGTTGCCGAGCACGAAGCAACTGCGAACCGCAAGCCGAGCAAGCGACCGCGCCGGCGCCCTCTGGCCAATGCACGCTGGTGCCACAGAGCGCGCAGACCATTGATTGCCGCAGCGCAGGCGGGCTCTGCTTGCAGTGCTTGCTCGAGTGCTGCCGCAACACATTGCGCAACGCTGGCCGGGTCGCCTGACGGTCCAGCTGCGCCTGCTCTTCGGCAGCGGCGTGCCAACCGGACAACCACTGCGAATCCTGCTGCAGGTAGGCACGGATTAGGTCGAACTCCGCAGGGGTCAACCCGCCGACCTCCAATTCGGCCGTAGCACCAGTCTCATCACCCGTTCTTCGTTCGGCTTCTTCCAAGGCCAGTGTCAGCCGCTGCAGCACGCGTCCGTACAGATTGCCCTCATCCGCCTGGCGTTCTTTACCCATGATTCACCTCGTGTTCATCCCGCCCCTGTACAAGCGTAGTTCAGACTCGAACATCCACCTCGCGCGCGACAAACGGGGCGCTCAGCGCTGGCAAATCGGGTTTCCCTCGGTTGCAAAGGGTCATGTATGCTACGGCGCTTCTATGCGTTCGTATCCAACCCGTTGCGCCGCCGTGTCAGGCCTAGAGCCAGCCATGCGACAGCCCGAGCTGGCATGCGAACAGCCAGCCCCCTTTCCAACGCCAGTAGCCATGCACGAACAGTATCAGCCCCGCGAAATCGAAGCCGCCGCGCAGTCCCACTGGGACTCGCAGAAATCCTTTGAAGTAAGCGAACAGCCAGGCAAGGACACTTTCTATTGCCTGTCGATGTTCCCCTACCCCAGCGGCAAGCTGCACATGGGGCATGTGCGCAATTACACCATTGGCGATGTGATTGCCCGCTACCAGCGCATGCAGGGCAAGAACGTTCTACAGCCCATGGGCTGGGACGCGTTCGGCATGCCGGCGGAAAACGCGGCCATGAAGAACAAGGTCGCGCCGGCCAAATGGACCTACGAAAACATCGACTACATGCGCACCCAGCTGAAAAGCCTGGGGCTGGCCGTCGACTGGACGCGCGAAGTCACCACCTGCAAGCCTGACTACTATCGTTGGGAGCAGTGGTTGTTCACCCGCCTGTATGAAAAGGGCGTGATCTATCGCAAGAACGGTACCGTCAACTGGGACCCGGTCGATCAAACTGTGCTGGCTAACGAGCAGGTCATCGACGGTCGCGGCTGGCGTTCCGGCGCGCTGATCGAAAAGCGCGAAATCCCGATGTACTACTTCAAGATCACCGCCTATGCGGATGAGCTGCTGGAGAGCCTGGACGAACTGGACGGCTGGCCGGAACAGGTCAAGACCATGCAGCGCAACTGGATCGGCAAGTCGCGCGGGATGGAGATCAGCTTCCCTTACGACGTCGCCAGCATCGGCAGCGAAGGTGTGATGAAGGTATTCACCACACGCCCCGATACGCTGATGGGTGCGACCTACGTTGCCGTTGCCGCTGAACATCCGCTGGCCACCCTTGCAGCTCAAAACGATCCAGAACTGCAAGCGTTCATCGATGAATGCAAGCGTGGCGGCGTTGCCGAAGCCGACATTGCGACACAGGAAAAGAAAGGTCTCGCCACGTCGTTGCGTGTTGAACACCCATTGACTGGCGAACTGCTGCCGGTCTGGGTCGCCAACTACGTGCTGATGAATTATGGCGAAGGCGCGGTAATGGCCGTACCCGCCCACGACGAGCGCGACTTTGCCTTCGCCACTAAATACGATCTGCCAATCAAGCCTGTTGTACGCACCAGCGCCGGTGACCAGACGCCCGCGCCCTGGAACGATGCCTACAGTGAACATGGCGAGCTGATCAACTCCGCCGAGTTCGACGGCCTGGACTTCGACGGCGCCTTCGATGCCATGGAAGTTGCCTTGCAGCGCAAAGGCCTCGGCCAGGCCCGCACCCAGTTCCGCCTGCGCGATTGGGGCATCAGCCGCCAGCGCTACTGGGGCTGCCCGATCCCGATCATCCACTGCCAGAGCTGCGGCGATGTACCGGTACCCGAAGACCAGCTGCCGGTCGTGCTGCCAGAAGACGTCGTACCGGATGGTGCCGGCTCACCGCTGGCGCGCATGCCAGCGTTCTATGACTGCAGCTGTCCCAAGTGCGGCGCCGCAGCCAAGCGCGAAACCGACACCATGGACACCTTTGTCGAGTCGTCCTGGTACTTCGCTCGCTATGCCTCGCCGCATTATGACAAGGGCATGGTCGATCCGGCCGCAGCCAACCACTGGCTGCCAGTCGATCAGTACATCGGCGGTATCGAGCACGCGATCCTGCATCTGCTCTATGCGCGCTTCTTCCACAAGCTGATGCGTGACGAGGGGCTGGTCAGCTCCAACGAGCCGTTCAAGAACCTGCTCACGCAGGGCATGGTCATCGCGGACACCTACTACCGCACCCTGGAAAATGGCGGCAAGGACTGGTTCAACCCGGCCGACGTCATCGTCGAGCGCGATGCCAAGGCCAAAGTGATTGGCGCCAAACTCGCCAGTGATGGCCTGCCGGTGGAAATCGGCGGTACCGAGAAGATGTCCAAGTCGAAGAACAATGGTGTCGACCCGCAGGCGATGATCGACAGCTACGGCGCCGATACCTGCCGCCTGTTCATGATGTTCGCCTCGCCGCCGGACATGAGCCTGGAGTGGTCCGATTCCGGCGTCGAGGGTGCCAGTCGCTTCCTGCGCCGCGTCTGGCGCCTGGCACACGCCCACGTCAGCGCGGGTGCCGTTGCGCGACTGGATATCTCCAACCTCGGTGATGAGCAAAAGGCCGTACGCCGCGCGATTCACCTGGCGATCAAGCAGGCCAGTCAAGATGTCGGCCAGCACCACAAATTCAACACCGCCATTGCCCAGGTGATGACGCTGATGAACGTGCTAGAGAAGGCAGCCACGGGTACCGAGCAGGACCGCGCGCTGCTTCAAGAAGGCCTCGAAACCGTTGCGCTGCTGCTGGCTCCAATTACGCCGCATATCTGTCATGAGCTCTGGCAACAGCTAGGTCACAGCGGCTCGATCATCGATGCACAATGGCCGACGGTCGACGAGACTGCCCTGGTTCAGGACAGCCTGACACTGGTGGTCCAGGTCAACGGCAAGTTGCGCGGACAGATCGAAGTGTCCGCGAGCGCCACTCGTGAAGAGGTCGAGGCCACGGCCCGCGCCAACGAGAACGTTGTGCGCTTCACTGAAGGTCTGACGATCCGCAAGGTCATCGTGGTACCGGGCAAGCTGGTCAATATCGTCGCTAACTGATTCGTCTTGGCGCGTGCGCTAAGGCTGGCAAGGGGAAAACAACATGATCAAACGCAATCTGGTGGTGGTTGGCCTGGCCCTGCTGTTGAGCGCCTGCGGCTTCCAGCTGCGGGGAACGGGCGATACCAACTTCGCGCTCGATGAAGTCAATCTGCAAGCCCGCAACAGCTACGGCGAAACCGTGCAGCAGCTTGAAGAGTTACTCAAGGACAGCGGCGTCAGGGTTTATCCGGGTGCTCGCTACACCCTTGATCTGGTGCGTGAGCAGACCCGTCAACGCACCGCCAGCTATACGACCGCAGCACGCACTGCCGAGTACGAACTGACCCAGAGTCTCGACTACGAGATCCGCGGCCCGCAGAACACAGTGCTGCTGGAAGACCAGGTCGAAGTATCCAAGGTGTATGTCCATGACAGCAGCAACCTGATCAGTTCGGATCAGGAAGCCAGCCAGCTGCGTCGGGAAATGCGCCGCGAACTCCTGCAGCAGCTGGGCATGCGCCTACGCAACATCACGCCGGCACAGCTCGACCAGCTGCAGCAGACCGCGGAAGCGAAGAAGCGCGCCGAAGCCGAGGCGATAGAGGCACAGATGCGCGAGCAGTCTGCACAACCGTTGCAGTCGCCCGTCGAACTGCCGCTGCAATGAAGACCGGGGAGCCTGCTGACGCAGGCTCTCGATCCTTCCGATGAAGTTACCTCCCGCCCAGCTTGCCAAGCACCTGCAAGGCCCCCTAGCGCCGGTCTATGTGGTCAGTGGCGACGAGCACCTGCTCTGCCAGGAAGCCAGCGACGCCATCCGTGCGGCCTGCCGCCAACAAGACTTCAGCGAGCGCCAGGTACTCAACGTCGAAACCGGTTTCGACTGGGGCCAGCTCATCGAAGCCGGGGCCAGCCTCTCCCTATTTGCGGAAAGGCGCTTGCTGGAGCTGCGCATCCCCAACGGCAAACCCGGCGACAAGGGCGCCGCGGCGCTGATCGACTACCTTGCACGACCTGCCGAAGACACCGTGCTGCTGATCAGCCTGCCCAAGCTCGACGGCAACACCCAAAAGACCAAATGGGCCAAGGCGCTGATCGATGGCAAACAGGTGCTGTTCCTGCAGATCTGGCCGGTCGATGCGCAACAGCTGCCGCAGTGGATTCGACAGCGCCTGGCACAGGCCGGTCTCGCCGCAGACCAGGAAGCCGTAGAACTGATCGCAGCCCGCGTCGAGGGCAATCTGTTGGCCGCTGCGCAGGAAATCGAAAGGTTAAAACTGCTAGCCGAGGGCGGCCAGGTAACCACCGAAACCGTGCAGGCTGCCGTGGCTGACAGCGCCCGCTACGACGTCTTTGGGCTGATTGATGCCGCGCTGCTTGGTCAGCCGGAGCACATTCTGCAGATGCTGGCTGGCTTGCGCGCCGAAGGGGTCGAGGCGCCGGTGATTCTCTGGGCCGTCGCGCGCGAAGTCCGCCAGCTCGCCAATATTGCCCATCAGTACGCTCAGGGCGTACCGCTAGACCGTGCGTTCAGCCAGGCTCGACCACCGGTATGGGATAAGCGCAAACCTCTGGTCAGCAAAGCGCTTCAACGTCACGATGCAGCGGGCTGGCAACGCCTGCTGATAGGCGCGCAACAGATTGACGAACAGATCAAGGGCCAGGCCGAAGGCGATCCCTGGATCGGATTGACTGATCTGTGCCTACAGCTGTGTGGACGTCAGATCCGGTTGTAGCGCGAGGCGAAGCAGTGCTGGCATCGGCCGCCTGATTCTCGCGAGTTGAATCAGCGCTCCAGGCTTGCCAGCCCTCGGCAGGTGCTGGACATTTTTTGTACAACCCCTATGATGCCCTCGCCTGATCATGAGCAAGCAAGAGGGTACGTGATGAGCAAGCAACGAAAGCGGCCGAACAAGGCCAAAAGCCTGGCAGCGCAACCTCTGTTCCGCTGTCGCCAGGAACAGCCGAAAAAAGGCAAAGGCAGCTACCGCCGCGAAGCCTCCCAGTCCACCAACTGGGAGGCTTCGGTCCTTCTGGCGGCTTGAAAAGCCAAGCCCTTCAAAGCGTGATAATGTCATCTGCCGATGACCTGCCGAGAGTGGTGCATGCTTTACACCTTCGTCCCCGTCCTGCTGCTGCGAACTCTGATTGCCGGATCAGCCCTGAGCATAATGGTTGCCTGTGCCGCAGAGCCGGCCGCACCAACCGAGGTGGCCGCGACTAGCCAGCCGGCTCAGAGCACTGCCGAATCCAACGTGGTGCCACCCGAAGCCGAGCCTGCTCAACTGAGCTTCGCTGAATGGCGCGACGCTTTTCGCAGCGAGGCCCTTCAGGCGGGTGTCTCGGCGCAGGTTTTCGACCGCGCCTTTGCAGGTGTCACGCCTGACCCGAGCATCATCATTGCGGATCGCAGCCAGCCAGAATTCAGTCGTCCGGTCTGGCAATATCTGGACGGCGCGCTATCAAAACAGCGGGTCGAGCGCGGCCAGCGCCTGCTAACCCAACATCAAGCGACGCTGGACGACATTGAGGCGCGCTATGGTGTGGACCGGAACACGCTGGTGGCCATCTGGGGCCTGGAAAGCAGCTACGGACAGATCATGGGCGACAAGAGCGTTATTCGCTCGCTCGCAACTTTGGCACACGAGGGGCGACGTCCGGGCTTTGCCAAAAGCCAGTTGCTGGCTGCGCTGGAAATCCTCGAGCATGGCGACGTGAGTGCCGATCAGCTACGGGGTTCCTGGGCCGGCGCAATGGGACAGACCCAGTTCATTCCAACCACCTACAACACTCATGCCGTGGATTTCGATGGCGACGGCAGCCGTAACATCTGGAGCAGCTCTGCCGATGCGCTGGCTTCGGCCGCGCACTACCTGCAGGCGTCTGGCTGGAACGCCGGGCAACGGTGGGGCTTCGAGGTCAAGCTACCGGACGGGTTCGAGTATGCGCAGGCTGACAACGCTATCCGCAAAACGGTAGCCGCCTGGCGCCAGCTCGGATTGACCGGACTACCGAGCGGCACTGATATGGATGAGGCAACAGCTACGCTGTTGCTCCCCGCTGGCTATCGCGGACCGGCGTTCCTGGTGCTGGATAATTTCCGGGCCATTCTGCGCTACAACAACTCGTCATCCTATGCGCTGGCGATCGGGCTGCTGTCCGAGCGCTTCAACGGTGCCGGCCGGGTGCGTGCAAGCTGGCCAAAAGGTGAGCAGCCACTGAGCCGCTCCGAGCGCGTCGAATTGCAGGAGCGCCTGACGATGCATGGTTTTGACCCAGGCACACCGGACGGCATCATTGGCGCCAATACCCGCAGTGCTATCCGTGGCTTTCAGCAACTGTTGGGCTGGCCCGCCGATGGCCATCCGACGCAGGAATTGCTGGGACGGCTCCGCGCGGAACCTTAGCGCACATGGCCCGTTTAATCGGCCATCATTTGCCTCAAACCGCCCTCTTCACTGGCAGCTCATGTAGCAACCGCACGGCTCGCCTGACGCGACTGAACGGTCAGTGCCTGTGATAAACTGCGCGGCGGCCACAAGCCGCCTCGTCCACGGAGCCTCTAGCGGAGCCCAGAAAGCCGATGTCCGACACGTCCCAACCCAAGGCCATTGCCAGCGGCGAAAAATTCCGCACCACCCAGGGCATCACCGCAATCAAGGACGGCCAAAAGCGTCGCGCCTCAAGCGAGCCTCAGGTCTTCGAACCCAAACCCAAATGGCTGCGGGTCAAGGCACCAAGCGGTAGCCGCTTCGAAGCGGTCAAGCGCAATGTCGGCGAACACCGTCTGAGCACCGTATGCCAGGAATCCCACTGCCCGAATATGGGCGAATGCTGGTCCAACGGTACTGCCACCATCATGCTGATGGGCTCGGTGTGCACCCGCGCGTGCCGCTTCTGCGCGGTAGACACCGGCAATCCCAACGGCTGGCTGGATCAGGAAGAGCCACAGAACACTGCCAAGTCGGTGGAGCTGATGGCACTGCGCTATATCGTGCTGACCTCAGTGGACCGCGACGATCTGGATGACGGCGGCGCCGCACACTACGCCGCCTGTGTCCGCGCGATCAAGGAGCGCACGCCACAGGTGGTCGTGGAGGCCCTGACGCCCGACTTTGACGGCGACCTGCAAGCTATTGAACGCGTGGCGGACTCAGGCCTTGAAGTGTTCGCGCAGAATGTCGAGACAGTCGAACGCCTGACCCATGAAGTACGCGACCCCCGTGCAGGCTACGAGAAGACCCTGCGCGTGCTGGAGCACGCCAAGCGCCATCGCCCCGAGATGCTGACCAAGACCAGCCTGATGCTGGGCTTGGGCGAAACCGACGAGGAAGTGTTGCAGACAATGGATGATCTGCGCGCCATTGGTGTGGACATCCTTACCCTTGGCCAGTACCTGCAGCCAACTCGTAACCACCTGCCGGTCAAACGCTGGGTCAGTCCGGAAGAATTCAACCGCTTCCGCGATATCGGTCTGGCGAAGGGCTTTATGGAAGTAGCCGCCGGCCCACTGGTGCGCTCCAGCTACAGAGCCGACCGGGTCTTCGAGAAGAACAACCTGGGCCTGGCCGCCCCGGTGCCGGTACCCGGTCAGCCATTCGACAGCAGCCTGATACCAACCCTCAATCTGAACTGATCGAACCGGACACCGCCTGCTCCTGGCAACGCGCCTGGGCAGGCGGCGTCCTATCCGCCAAACCTTGGGCACTGGAAAAGCTGGCAGTCGCCCTACCTAGCTTATTGCTACGCCTGTCAGGGTTTGCTGCTGCGCGTAGCCGAGGTGCTTGACCAGCTGTTCGCGCATACGGGCACTGACCTCGGCAAAGGCTATTGGCCCAGCGACCAGATCCGCCAACTGTGTCATGCGCATGCCGGCATAACCGCATGGGTTGATGCGCCCGAAGGGCTCGAGGTCCATGTCCACATTGAGCGCCAGACCATGGAACGAGCGGCCGTTACGGATGCGCAGGCCGAGAGAGGCGATCTTGGCGCCATTAACGTACACGCCAGGCGCATCGGGCTTGGCCAAGGCGTCTACACCGTAGCTGGCAAGCAGATCAATCAAGCTAAGCTCGATCCGGCTGACCAGCTCGCGCACACCAAAGCCCAGCCGCCTGACATCCAACATCAAATAGCACACCAGCTGCCCAGGACCATGGTAGGTCACCTGACCGCCCCGATCGGCCTGAACTACAGGAATATCGCCTGGTAACAGCAAGTGCTCCGGCTTGCCAGCCTGCCCCTGAGTAAACACCCGCGGATGCTGTAGCAACCAGATCTCGTCAAGGGTGTCCGGCAGCCGTTCGTTGGTAAAGCGCTGCATGGCTTGCCAGGCGATCGGATAGTCCACCAGGCCGAGCTCGCGCACCACCAACGAGGGGCCACTCATCGTTGAGGCATCCTCTACCACAGAGCTAGCACCCAAGACCGGATTGGCGGGCTCGCCGCTCATCACAGCACCATGTGCACGCGCCCGGTAGCGCGCAGATCGACATGGATCGCCTGCAGCTGATCGACGCTGGTGGCGGTGATCAAGACCTGCACGGACAGAAACCGTCCGTTGCGACTGTCTCGAGTCACCAGAGTGGTTTCGTCAAAATCCGGCGCATGCCGACGGATCACCTCGACCACCGTGTCGCTGAAGCCCTCCCCCGCATCTCCAATTACTTTGATCGGATAACGCTCGCAGGGAAATTCGATTTTTGGCGGCTGTGTTTCACTTTTACTTACAGTCATGGCAACGGACTCATGATCCGCAAAGGGCGCGCCCGACGGGTAGCCTGGGCGCGCTCAAGAGGTCAGTTGAAGAGATTGAAGAAGAACAGCTGAATGCTATCCCACAGACGACTGAACAGCCCACCTTCTTCCACGGTCTGCAGTGCAATCAGATCGGTGCTTTGCACCACCTGTCCATCGAGACTGACCTCAACCTTGCCAACCACATCACCCTGCTGGATTGGCGCCGTGAGTTCGGGATTAAAGGTCAGGCCGGCCTGCAGCTTGTCCATCTGCCCGCGCGGCAGGGTCATGGTCAGATCACTGGCAAGCCCGGCGCTCACCTGGTTCTGCTGGCCCTTCCAGACACGGGACGTCGCTAGCTCAACGCCTTTCTGATAGAAGGTCCGGGTCTCGAAGAAGCGGAAGCCATAGGTAAGCAGCTTCTGCGTCTCGGCGGCACGCGCCTGCTCGCTATTGGTGCCGAAGACAGCGGTGATCAGACGCATGTCATCACGCACTGCAGAAGCTACCAAGCAGTAGCCAGCCTCTTCAGTGTGGCCAGTCTTAAGGCCGTCGACGGTTTTGTCACGCCACAGTAGAAGGTTGCGGTTCGGCTGCTTGATGTTGTTCCAGAAGAACTCCTTTTGCGCATAGATGCCGTAGTGCGCGGGATCCTCATGGATGATCGCGCGAGCCAGCTTGGCCATGTCGGCAGCGGACGAATAATGCTCTGGATGAGGCAGCCCGGTGGCATTCATGAAGTGCGTATTGCTCATGCCCAACCGCTGCGCTGTGCTGTTCATGAGGTCGGCGAAGGCCTCTTCGCTACCGGCGATATGCTCAGCCATTGCCACGCTGGCGTCATTACCGGACTGGATAATGATGCCGTGCAGCAGATCGTCCACCGAAACCTGCGTATTGACCTGAATGAACATCCGCGAGCCGCCAGTGCGCCAGGCTTTTTCGCTGACGGTCACCATGTCGCTTTCGGAGATCTGACCCTTCTTGATTTCCAGGGTGGCGATGTAAGCCGTCATCAGCTTGGTCAGGCTGGCGGGCGGCAGGCGCTCATCACCGGCATTCTCGACCAGAACCTTGCCGCTGGCGGCGTCCATCAGGACGTAGGATTTGGCCGCCAGCTGTGGCGGTGACGGAATGATCGGCTCGGCCCAGGCGGTGGGCGCTACGGCCAGCACGGTTAGGAGGAACAGCCGGTGCACGAAGGTGGTGATAGTCATTGCGCTCTCAGAAAGGTGGTGTGGCAAAAACGGTACAGGTCAGCGTGGTGTATCTATCAACGAGGTACAGCTTTAATCGCCGCTTACTCGCCGCGGGTTTCCCAGATTGGCAAGGCGAACGCTCTGTTCGAGCTGCGCAGCTTCATCGGGGGAATCAATGGGCCCCAGGCGTACCCGGTGCAAGATCTGCTGCTGATGGACAACCGAACTTACGAACACCGGCGCACCGGTCATGCTGCTGAGCTTGTCACGCAGCAACTGAGCCGCATCCGGGTTTGCAAACGCGCCGACCTGCAGGTAGACCCCCGCCCCAGATACGTCTCGCGAGGTTTCATTGGCAACCTCAACCGGCACAGTTGCGCCAGCATGCTGCGCCGGTGGCGGCGTGTATTGCTCGACAGGTTGCGCCAGCGCAGCAACTGAAGGCTTTGCAACCCGTTGAGGCTGGGCCAGTACCATAGGCGCTGGCCTGCCACGCTCGGCCCACCACTGCTCCGGATCGATGCCTTCGACCTTGACCCGCGCGGTCCCGGTTTCGGCATAGCCCAGTTTCTTCGCCGCAGCAAAAGACAGATCAATGATTCGATCCGAGTAGAACGGACCGCGATCGTTGACTCGAAGCACCACGGCCTTGCCATTGTCGAGGTTGGTGACCCGAACATAACTGGGTAGCGGCAGCGTCTTATGCGCGGCACTCATACCATACAGATCGTACTTTTCGCCGTTGGCCGTTGGCTGACCATGAAACTTGGTGCCGTACCAGGATGCCGTTCCGGTCGCCCGATAATTGCGTCCGTCCCCAATCGGGTAATAAGTCTTGCCCAGCACAGTGTAGGGATTGGCCTTGAACGGGCCGTTGTGCGGTGTTGGCGTTGCGTCTGGAATGCTGGAAACGTCGACATCCCACCAGGGCGCGCCATCCTTGTGCGGCCGTGAGTAGTCACCCGGCCCGCTGATGCCTGCGCTTTTCGCGGGAGCCGGCGACGGTGTCGGCGCCGACGAACATCCGACTACCAGCACAGCAGAGGCCGCTACCGCCAGTAAACGAGCGGTCATTGCGCACCCCGCGCCTGGACCAGCTGCTCGGAGAGCTGATGGACTGCCATGGCGTACATGACGCTGCGGTTATAACGGGTGATGACATAGAAGTTGGGCAAGCCGACCCAGTACTCGTCGCCGTCGGCACCCTCCAGGCGAAAGGCCGTTACCGCAGTGTCGTCGGGCATCTTCGTTTCGGCTGGCCACTGCCAACCCAGCTCGCGCAATTCCGCGGCATTCTTCACAGGCTCAAGTCCTTCGGTCAGACCTTCGCCATGTCGCTCACCGTTGACCGTAGCCCGCGCCACGACTGGCGCGCCGGCGGTCCAACCGTGCTGCTTGAAATAGTTCGCGGCGCTGCCAATGGCATCGACCGGGTTCTTCCAGATATCGATGCGACCGTCTGCATCGAAGTCCACCGCATAGGCGCGAAAGCTGCTCGGCATGAATTGCGGCAGCCCCATGGCACCGGCATAGGAACCGGTCAGAGTGAGAGGGTCGACTTGCTCTTCACGGGCCAGCAAGAGGAACTCTTTGAGCTGTTGGCGGAAGAATGGCTGGCGCGGCGGGTAGTCGAAGCCCAGGGTCGACAGGGCATCGATGACCCGGTAGTTGCCCGTGTTGCGACCGTAGAAGGTTTCAACGCCGATGATGGCGACGATCACCTGTGCCGGCACACCGAATTGCTGCTCGGCGCGCGCCAGCGCTGCCTCATTCTCGCGCCAGAAATCCACGCCTTGGGCAATTCGTGAATCGGTCATGAAGATCGGCCGATATTCTTTCCACGCTTTGACGCGCTCGGCCGGTCGGGAGATAGCATCGAGGATCACCTGCTTGCGCTCTGCCTGCGCCAATATTTCGGCCACCTGCTCACTGGCAAACCCGTAGTCCTGAGTCATTTCGCGCACAAAATCGGCGACCTTTTCGCCCTGATAATCTGCTGCAAAAACTGCCGGGGAGTTTCCTAGCGCCGCGAAAAGACCCGCTCCGCAGAGTGCTCGTGTCAACCAGCCACGCCGTAATCGATCCAAGAAATTCACTCTATTCAAACCTGTGCGATCCACTTGCGATGGGTGTGGATCGACATCAAAACCCCGAACCCTGATAGCAGGGTTACCAATGAAGTGCCACCAAAACTGATGAAGGGCAACGGCACCCCTACCACCGGCAACAGACCACTGACCATGCCGATGTTGATGAATACGTAGACGAAGAAGGTCATCGTCAGCGCACCGGCCAGCAACTTGCCAAACAGCGTTTGCGCCTGAACGGTGATGACCAAACCACGCGCAATCAGCAGCAGGTACAGCAGCAGCAGCAGGCAAACGCCCACCAGGCCGAACTCTTCAGCCAGAACCGCAATGATAAAGTCCGTATGGCTTTCGGGCAAAAAATCCAGATGCGACTGAGTACCCAGCAACCAACCCTTGCCAAACACGCCGCCCGAACCAATCGCGGCCTTCGACTGGATGATGTTCCAGCCGGTTCCCAGCGGGTCGCTTTCCGGATCGAGGAATGTGTGCACGCGCTGTTTCTGGTAGTTGTGCAGCACGAAATACCACATGGCCACGGCAATCGGCACCAGCGCCGCAATCGCACTCATGATCCAGCGCCAGCGCAACCCGGCGATGAACAACACGAAAGCACCGGAGACCAGTACCAGCAACGAAGTGCCAAGGTCCGGCTGCTTGAGGATCAACACGAAGGGCGTGAGGATCAGGCCCAGACTGACCATGGTGTGCTTGATACCAGGCGGCAAGGCGCGCGCGGACAGATACCAGGCGATGGTCATCGGCATGATGATCTTCATGAACTCGGACGGCTGGAAGCGAATCACCCCGGGTATATTGATCCAGCGGGTCGCCCCCATTGCGGTGTAGCCGACGAACTCCACAGCAACCAGCAATGCCACAACCGCCAGATAACCCGCCGGCACCCAGCGCGCCATGAACCTTGGTTCTAACTGCGCTATGACCAGCATGGCGCCCAGTCCGAAGCCATAGGAAGTCGCCTGTTTGATCAGCAGATCAACGTTCTTGCCGCCAGCGGAATAAAGAACGAACAGGCTTCCGGCCGCGAGCATCAGCAGCAGCAGGAGCAGCACCCCATCGATGTGCATACGCTGTAAGAGTGACGCCCGGCGACGCATCACATCGGTCGTTGAAAGCGTGCGGTCAAACGTTCCGCTCACGGTTTGGGCCTCTCTGCCGTCAGGGGCGGGGCGTACTCGGCCTTCAATTCGCCCGCCTCGTTGAGCAGCCATGCATCCATCACCTGCTTGGCCACTGGCGCGGCTACGCCGGAGCCGGACTCGCCGTTCTCGACCATGACAGCCACAGCAATCTGCGGGTCATGCACAGGCGCGAAGGCGACGAACAAGGCGTGGTCGCGATGGCGTTCGGCGAGTTTGCCGCTGTCGTACTTTTCGCCTTGTTTGATGGCCACGACCTGCGCCGTACCGCTCTTGCCGGCGATGAGGTAGGCGGCGGTGTCGCCAACCTTCTTTGCCGTGCCGCGGGCGCCGTGCAATACCTTCACCATTCCGTTGATGGAAGCGTCCCAGTAATCGGGGTCGCGAAGCTGAATGTCGGGCATCGGTTCAGGATCGACAGGTATTTCTCCTTCGATGCTTTTCGCTAGGTGCGGCCTGATCCACTTACCGTGAGTCGCCATTAGCGCTGTCGCCTGGGCGAGCTGCAAGGGCGTGGTTTGCATGTAACCCTGACCGATGCCGAGGATGACTGTCTCGCCCGGATACCAAGCCTGCCGGTAACGGCCACGCTTCCAGTCTCGCGACGGCATCAGGCCGGCAGTTTCCTCGAACATGTCCAGCGCCACGCGCTGGCCGAGACCGAAGCGGCTCATGTAGTCATACATGCGGTCGATGCCCATCTTGTGGGCGAGGTCGTAAAAATAGGTGTCATTGGACCGCATGATCGCGGTTTCCAGATCTACCCAACCGTCGCCGCCGCGATTCCAGTTCCGGTATTTGTGCTTGACATTGGGCAGCTGAAAGAAGCCTGGGTCGAACACGCGACTGTTCTCGGTCACCACACCGGCATCCAGGCCAGCCACCGCCATCATCGGTTTGATCGTCGACCCCGGTGGGTAGAGCCCGCGCAGGACACGGTTGAACAACGGGCGATTTATGGAATCGCGAAGCGCGCCATACGCCTTGAAACTGATTCCAGTGACGAACAGATTGGGGTCGAAGCTAGGCTGACTGACCATCGCCAGCACCTCGCCCGTCTTCGGCTGCAGCGCGACCACCGCACCTCGGCGGCCTGCCAGCGCAGCCTCGGCGGCTTGCTGCAGTTCAAGATCGAGGGTCAGCATCAGGTCCTTGCCAGGGATCGGATCGGTGCGCTTGAGCACCCGTAGCACCCGCCCACGCGCGTTGGTTTCAACCTCCTCGTAACCCACCTGCCCGTGCAGCGAGTCCTCGTAGAAGCGCTCGATGCCAGTCTTGCCAATGTGGTGGGTGCCGCTGTAATTGACCGGATCGAGCTGTTTGAGCTCGGCCTCGTTGATTCGACCGACATATCCGACCGAATGAGCGAAGTGCTCGCCCTCTGGATAATGCCGCACCAGCTGGGCTGCGACCTCAACCCCCGGCAGACGGAACTGATCGACGGCAATCCGCGCAATCTGCTCTTCGGACAGTTCGTACATGATCGGCACCGGCTCGAACGGCCTGCGCCCCTGCAGCACCCGCTTTTCGAACAATTCGCGCTCTTCACTCGAGAGCGCCAGCACCTCGACCACCGCGTCCAGGGTCTCGCGCCAGTCTCCAGCGCGCTCGCGCGTCACCGTCAAGCTGAAGCTTGGCCGGTTATCGGCGATGATCTTGCCGTTACGATCAAAGATCAGGCCCCGATTGGGCGGAATGGGCTGCACATGGACCCGGTTGTTTTCCGAAAGCGTCGAATGGTGCTGGTACTGCACCACTTGCAGGTAATACAGGCGCGCAATCAACACGCCGATCAGCAGCAATACGATTGCCCCGCCCACAAAAACGCGACTACGCACCAAACGGGCGTCTTTTTCGTGGTCCTTGAGGGGAATCGGCTGGGACATCTTCGGTTTTGGCTGAACTACTTGTGGTAAGGGTGACCTGACAGCAACGTCCAGGCCCGATAGATCTGTTCGCCGATGAGAATACGAACCAGCGGGTGGGGCAACGTCAGCGGTGACAACGACCAGCGTTGTTCGCTTCGTGCGCACACCTCAGGGGCCAGCCCTTCCGGTCCGCCCACCATGAGATTGACGTTGCGCGCATCGAGCCGCCAACGCTCCAGCTCACCAGCCAGCTGCTCAGTGCTCCAGAGTCGCCCCGTCACTTCAAGCGTGACGATGCGCTCGCCGGGTTGCACCTTCGCCAGCATGGCCTCGCCTTCCTGACGAATCAACCGCGCCACGTCGGCATTCTTGCCGCGAGTGTTGAGGGATATTTCATGCAGCTCCAGCGGCAGCTCGGACGGCAGACGCTTGGCATACTCATGCCAACCGTCCTCCACCCAGCGCGGCATCTTCGAGCCCACCGCAATCAGCTTGATCCGCACGGATCGGCTATTCCTGCTCGCCCGCGTGCTGCGCACGGCTCTGCTCGGCACCCTGCCAGAGGCGCTCGAGGTCATAGAACTGACGAGTAGGCACTTGCATCACATGCACCACGACATCGCCCAGGTCGAGCAGAGCCCACTCACCGCCGTCCAGACCTTCGCTGCCCAGAGGGCGCACGCCCTGCTCCTTGACCTTCTCGAGCACGTTTTCGGCCAGTGATTTTACGTGACGGCTGGAGGTGCCGCTGGCGATCACCATGAAGTCGGTAACGCTGGTCTTGCCGCGGACATCGATGGTCGTGATGTCAGCGCCTTTCAGATCTTCCAGGGCGCTAACGGCCAGCTGGGCCAAAGAATCATTTTGCATAATGTGAAACAACCTCAGTTCTACGCCCGGTACAGTCCGTGCGCGTTGATATAAGCCAGTACGGCGTCCGGTACGAGAAAGCGTACAGACCGGCCGCTGGCCAGAAAATGACGAATACGCGTTGCCGACACCCCTAGCGGCGCCTGCCAGACGAAAGCAATTTGCCCACTGCTGCCGGCAATGGTCAGCGGGTCGTTCACGCTGCGAGCCGCCAGCAGGTCCCGCAGCGCTTCCGGCGCTTCGCTGTCGGCATCTGGCCGTTGCATAACCAAAATATGGCAATGCTCGAGTAGCTCATCCCAGCGATGCCAAGTAGGAAGTCCGCAGAAGGCATCCCAACCCACAATGAGAAAAATCTGATCATCATCGTTCAGCTCGGCACGCAAGGACTCCAGCGTGTCGAGGGTGTAGGACGGCTTGTCACGCTCCAATTCGCGCGCATCGACCGTCAGCGGAGGCAAGTCCTGCACCGCCAGTCGAACCATGGTCAAGCGATCCTGCGCGGAGCTGTTTGGCGCCTCACGGTGCGGCGGACGAAAGTTGGGGACCAGACGAACCTCATCAAGCCCAACCATTTCGGACACTTCCAGAGCGCCGCGCAAATGCCCGATATGCACCGGGTCAAAGGTGCCACCGAGCAGGCCAATTCGCCGAGGGGTGCCGGTCTCCCTCATCAAGTACGCACGTGGCCGTCGCCGAATACCACGTACTTCTCACTGGTCAGGCCTTCCAGGCCGACCGGACCGCGGGCGTGCAGTTTGTCGGTGGAAATGCCGATCTCAGCCCCTAGCCCGTACTCGAAACCGTCGGCAAAGCGAGTGGAGGCGTTGATCATCACCGACGCCGAATCGACCTCAGTAATAAAGCGCCGCGCATCGGTGAAGTTTTCCGTGACGATCGCGTCGGTATGCTGCGAGCCGTAGCGGTTGATGTGCTGGATGGCTTCATCCAGAGAATCGACGATGCGGATCGACAGGATCGGCGCGTTGTATTCGGTAGACCAGTCCTCTTCGCTGGCAGCCAACACGTGGCTACCCAGCAGTTCACGGGTCCGTGGGCAGCCACGCAGTTCAACGCCCTTTTCGCAATAGATTGCCGCCAGCGGTGGCAGCACTCGGGTAGCGATGGACGCGTGGACCAGAAGGGTTTCCATGGTGTTGCATGGCGCATAGCGCTGGGTCTTGGCGTTGTCGGCGATGCGGATGGCCTTGTCGACGTCGGCCGCCTGATCGATGAACACGTGGCAGATGCCGTCCAGATGCTTGATCACCGGCACCTTGGCGTCTCGGCTGATGCGTTCGATCAGCCCCTTGCCACCGCGCGGCACGATCACATCCACGTACTCCGGCATGGTGATCAACGCCCCAACGGCGGCGCGGTCGGTGGTCTCGACAACCTGCACCGCCGCAGCTGGCAGCTCGGCCTCGGCCAGGCCCAGCTGAATGCAGCGAGCGATGGCCTGGTTCGAATGAATCGCTTCCGAGCCGCCACGCAAAATCGTGGCGTTGCCTGACTTGAGACACAGGCTGGCCGCATCGATGGTCACATTGGGCCGCGACTCGTAGATGATACCGACGACGCCTAGCGGCACGCGCATCTTGCCAACCTGAATGCCGGATGGCAGGTAGCGCATGTCGCGGATCTTACCGATGGGGTCAGGCAGGCTCGCAACCTGGCGCAGCCCCTCGATCATGTCGTCGATACGCGCCGGCGTTAGCGCCAGACGATCAAGCATCGCCTCGTCCAGACCATTGGCACGCCCGGCCTCGAGGTCTTCACGATTGGCACGGACCAGCTCCTCGCGCGCCGCATCAAGCGCGGCGGCGGCGGCCTGCAAGGCACGGTTCTTCTGCGCCGTGGTGGCACGCGCTAGTACGCGCGACGCCTCGCGCGCGGCGCGACCGAGGCGGGTCATGTAGTCGAGTACGGACTCGGTCATGGTCTGGCTGGCCTGATCGAAGGGAAAGCGGCTGATTATAGCGACCCACACGCCTCGCGCACAGCGGCGCCGGGCGAATGGCTAAAAAGCCCCTGACTGCAGGTTACACAGCCCAGCGGGCTGTGCGTAACCACCAGGGTCGGCAACCGCAAGAGGCCATCGCCAGCGCTATCATGATTAGTCGTTTGAAACCCGGGCGCCAGATGCCGGGTCGAAGCGTCTCGAACCAAGGAAAAAAAGACCCATGCCGGAATGGCTCACCGCACTCTCCAGTTGGCTGGCTGAAAACCCTCAGTGGCTTGGCCTTAGCCTGTTTGTCGTCGCCTGTCTCGAATGCCTCGCCGTTGTGGGCTTGCTGATGCCCGGTACAGTGTTGGTATTCGCCATCGCGGTAGTTGCCGGAAGCGGCGTACTGAGTCTCGGCGAGACATTGCTTTTGGGTTACGCTGGCGGACTGCTCGGCGATCTGCTGTCGTACGGGCTGGGACGACGCTACCACCAGAATATTCGCAGCATCGGCGGCCTGCGCGACCATCCGGAATGGCTGAATCGCGCCGAGGTGTACTTCGAGCGTTACGGCATCGCCAGCCTTCTTGTTGGACGCTTCATCGGTCCGCTGCGGCCCATGCTGCCGGTAACCGCTGGCATGCTCGATATGCCGTTCGGGCGCTTTCTCTTAGTCAGCCTGGTCGCCGCGGCCGGCTGGTCGATGGCTTATCTGCTGCCCGGCTGGGCAGCGGGAGCTGCCGTGCGACTGCCTTTACCGGAGGGTTTCTGGAGCGAGGCCGGCTTCGTCACCGCCGCGTTGCTCCTGCTCGTCGGCGGCGTAGTGCATGGCAGCCTGCATCAGATGCGCTGGGTTACGCCGCTTGCGGCTGGCCTCAGCGCCGCCGTTCTGATCGGCCTGTTTATCGCCTGGCCCTATCTGGTGGAATTCGATGAAGGGCTGATGACGGTCGTTCAGGGTGAGCGCAGCCCGATATTCGACCGTTTCATGGTGGTCGTCACACGAGCCGGTGATTTCCACACCCAGCTGTGGGCGGCTGTATTACTGAGCCTGTTGTTGATCGTCACCAAACAGGCGCGCGCGGCAGCATTCGCCATTCTCACGCTGCTGGGCACCGCACTGGCCAACGGCGCGCTTAAAGCCACATTCGGCAGGATCCGGCCGGAAATCCTGCTGGAACCTCTGCACAGTTACAGCTTCCCCAGCGGTCATAGCTCGGCAGCCTTTGCCTTCTTTCTCACGCTGGGAGTTCTCGCCGGTCGCGGACAGCCGCCGCGCCTGCGTCTGGCCTGGGTGCTATTGGGCGCACTGCCGGCCACCGCAATCGCACTGTCGCGGGTTTACCTGGGTGTTCACTGGCCAACCGACGTCATCGCCGGCGCGGTGCTGGCAGCGAGTATCTGCGCCGCCAGCCTGGCCGTTGTTCAATGGCGCGCCCCGATGACGGCACTGTCGCCGAAGATATGGTGGCTGATCCTGCCGGCCACGCTGGGACTGATCGGGGCCTTTGCGATCTGGGCATTGCCAGGCGCCATGCTGCTGTATCGCTATCAGTAGCATCCAGCGACCGGGCGTCGTTGCTATTCGGTCGAATCGCCCTGCAACTGCTCCAGCCAGCGCTGGATGGACTGCAACTGCAGCTCAGGATCGTCCAGCTGCAGCAAGTCGAGTTTCTGATCAGGCCGAAACGGCAACAGGTAGGCCAACTGGTGTGCCAGGGATCGCTGACCCTGAGCAGCACTGCCCATCCCCAGCGCCTCGACCATCGGGTGGCGACCGAGCGCCTCCAGCAGCAGCGCCAGCTCGAGATGCTCATCGCCCAAGGGCGGATCGCCGCCTTCATCGCGCCAGGTGACTTCGGCAACGGTCAGCTGATCGCGCTGCACTTCGGCCGACAGCACATCGAAGCGACGACCGCCTTCGACGCGAATCCCCAGCAACCCATTAGGCCGCTGCTGCCAGTCTCGAATCAGCGCTTCACAACCAGTCAGGGCATATTCGGCCGGCGCCAGCCCCACCTCGCTGCCCTCGATGAGGCGCACCACACCGAAGCCATGCCCGGCCTTCAGACAGCTGCTGACCATGTCCAGATAGCGCGCCTCAAAAAGCTGCAAATCGAGGGTGCACCCCGGAAACAACACGGTATCGAGCGGAAACAACGGTAGCTTCATTCAGCCTCCTTACGACAGCATCAGCACGGCCAAGGGCAACAGCACCGCGGTCATCACACCCATCAGGCTCATGGCCAGCGCCGCAAAGGCGCCGCATTCATCGCCCTCCTGCAGGGCCTGGGCGGTTCCCACCGCATGCGCAGTCAGACCCAGCGCCATGCCGCGGGCGGCAGGATGCTGAACGCCAAAGCGGTGCAACAGTTCCGGACCAATGATCGCACCGATGATGCCGGTGATCATCACGAACACGGCTGCCAGCGCCACCACGCCACCGATCTGCTCGGCCACCAGCATGGCGATTGGCGAGGTAACTGACTTGGGCGCCAGGGTCATCAGGATCATCTGGTCGGCACCAAAAGCCCAGGCCAGCACCATCCCCAGCGCCGTGGCGCCGATGCCAGCCAGTAGCAGGGTAAGCATGATCGGCCCGAACAGTTCGCGGATCCTTCGTAGATTCAGATACAACGGCACGGCAAGCGCCACCGTAGTCGGCCCGAGGAGCACGGTCAGCATCTGGGCGCTGTCGCGATATTCCTCATAGCTCAGGCCGCAAAGCACAAGCGTACCGACCACCACCACCATCGACACCAGCACTGGCTGCAGAAATACCCAGCGTGTTTTTTCGTAAGCCGCATAGGCCACCTGGAATGCTGCCAAGGTGATCGACACGCCAAACAAAGGGTGATGGATTACCGCCTCCCAGGCCGCCTGCCACTGCATGGCGATCATGCGCGACCTGCCTTGCGTTGCTGACGGCGAATCAGCGTCTGCATCAGCCAGCCAGTAAACACCAGTGACACCACCAGCGAGAGCACTAGCACGCCAACGATGGCCCAGAAATCCTCGAGAATCGCCCCGGTGTAGGCCATCACGCCCACGGCGGGCGGCACCAGCAACAGGGGCAGATAACGCAAAAGACTACTCGCAGCGACCTGCAGCGATTCGCTCGCCTGGCCACGAGCCAACAACGCCATGAACAGCAACAGCAAGCCAATGATGGGCCCCGGCAACATCGGCAGCACCATTACGTTGAGCGCAGTGCCAAGCAATTGAAACAACAGCAGCCAGGTTAGTCCGCGTAGCAGCATGGAAGCCTCCAGAGCAAAGGAGCGCAATTATAAGCATCTCGCCACCGCGACACGCGGCGCAGCTTCCGATCAGCCTATGGCGCGCCATTCGCACCAACCATGCTTGGTTGATTCGCCCTCGGCTGCGTGCTGATCTAGCGTTGCGCCACATCCGAACAAAACAACAAACGCCGGAGGATATATGCCGCAAGTACCCGTAGCAGAACTCAAGGATTACATTGGCAAAGAGCTAGGCCGCTCCGAATGGTTCACCGTCGATCAGCAGCGAGTCGATCAGTTCGCCAACTGCACCGGTGATCACCAGTTCATCCACATAGACCCGGAAAAGGCCGCGCAGACCCCGTTCGGCGGAACCATCGCGCACGGTTTCCTCTCGCTGTCGCTACTGCCGATGTTGATGGACGAGCTGATGATCCGTCCCGAAGGGACCAAGATGGGCGTCAACTACGGGCTCGACAGCCTGCGCTTTATCCAGCCGGTCAGAGTGGGCTCGCGGGTTCGCGTAGCAGCGACGCTGCTCGACGCTTACGAGAAGAACCCGGGCCAGTGGCTCCTGAAATCGCGTGCCGTGATGGAAATCGAGGGTGTGGAGAAGCCTGCTTACATTGCCGAGACCCTGGCACTCTGCGTTGTCTGACCAAATGGGCGCAGTTGTCGCACCCCGCTGAGTTTGCGGCATACTGCGGCGTCGCCCCTCTGGATAGCCGCATGCGCCACCTCGCTCCAGCTCTGCTCGCCTGCTTTCTGACCGCTTGCGGTGATGGCGAACCGTTAATGCCCGCCGACGCCGTGCTGCCCGATGGCGGCCGCTACCGGGGCGAGGTGATCGATGGGCTATTGCAGGGCGAGGGGCGTATCGACTACCCCAACGGCAGCCATTACATCGGATCTTTCAGGGACGGGCAGTGGCATGGCCAGGGTGTCTGGCGAGGCGCTAATGGCGATCGCTACGAAGGCGCGTTCAAACAGGGATTATTCGATGGCCAGGGTCGCTTCAGCTACGCCAGCGGAGGCGTTTATGAGGGGCATTTCGAACGAGGAAGCCTCAACGGCAAGGGCCGCTACAACGAGCCCGGACTGAGCTACGAGGGGGATTTCAAGGATGGCCTCTACCACGGCACTGGCAAGCTGCAGGAGGCAGAGGGCTCCAACTATGAGGGTGCGTTTGCCAGTGGCCAGCCCAATGGCGAGGGCACCCGCAGCGACCCAAGCGGCGTATTCAGCGGCACCTTCACCGACGGCCGACTCAGCGGCGAGGGTCTTTACCGCGGCAACGACGGTGAGCATTACCTGGGCCAGTTCGAGGATGACCTCTTCCATGGCCAGGGCCGCTACGAAGACGCTGCCGGCAACGTCTGGAAAGGCGAGTTTAAAAACGGCGAACTCAGCGGCAGCGGTGAATATGTCGGCATTGACGGCACGCGCTACGGCGGACACTTCAAGCGCTGGCAGTACCACGGCGAAGGTGACCTGCAACAGCCTGGTGGTGGCCGCTACAGTGGCCGTTTTCGCGAAGGCCAGTTCAATGGAGTTGGCACGCTTCTCCTCGCGGACGGCACTCAAAGGAGCGGCACCTGGCGGGCCGGCCATCTGATTGAGAACGTTCAAGGCAAGCGCCTCGCCGACCCGCTGGAGCTAGGCCTGCTGCGCCAGGGAGCGCTGCTGGCGGACGCCCTTGATGCGGTGCCGGCCTCCACTCCGGCAGCCGAACTCTACGGCCTGACCCTTGCCGGCGATGGCCAGCAGAGCGTGTTTATGCGTGAGGTCGACTATGTCGACAACTTCTTGGCCGAACGCTTCGCCGCCCGCGGTCAGATAAGCCTCGTCAACCACCGCGACCACCTTGCAGACCGGCCACTGGCGACGCGCGAAAACCTCAAGCGCGCAATTGCCCGCCTGGCCGAGCGCAGCGGCCCGGAAGACCTGATCTTCATCTACTTGACCAGTCACGGCTCGGCCGACCACCAGCTGGTACTGGCCCAGCCCCGATTGGCCCTGGAAGATTTGCCCGCCGAGGACCTGGCCGCGCTGATGCAGCCACTCGCCGACCGCAACAAGATCCTAGTCATCTCGGCCTGCTATTCCGGCGGTTTTATCGAGCCACTGAAGAGCCCCAATACGCTCGTGATTACCGCAGCTCGCGCCGACCGAGTGTCCTTCGGCTGCTCCGAGGAAAGCGACTTCACCTACTTCGGCCGCGCCCTCTTCGCCGAGGCCTTGCAGGAAACTTCGGATATTGTGCAGGCATTCACGCTGGCACAGGCGAAGGTTGCCGAACGGGAGCAAGCCGACCACTATCAAGCTTCGGAGCCGCAAATATGGGCGCCCGAGCAGGTTGTCGAACACTGGCGGAAGCTGAGCAACCAGCAGCCAGTGCCATCTGACTGATCGTTACAGGAAGCCAAACCATGTATTTGACGCCACAGCGTATTTTGCTTGCCGGCGCCACCGGGCTAACCGGCGAGCACCTGCTCGACCGCCTGCTCAACGAACCCACCGTGGAATGCGTGCTCGCCCCCAGCCGCAAGCAGCTGGCCGGCCATCCGCGGCTCGAGAACCCGATCGGGCCGCTGCAGGCGCTACTGCCGCAGCTGTCGGGTAGTATCGACACTGCGTTCTGCTGCCTGGGCAGCACGCTGAAGGACGCCGGAAGCCAGGAAGCGTTCCGCACCATCGATCATGACCTGGTTGTCGCCTTCGCTAAACGCTCCCGGGAACTGGGCGCACGGCATCTGCTGGTCGTCAGCTCACTGGGCGCCGACCCCGCCAGTTCGATTTTCTACTGCCGCGTCAAAGGCGAAATGGAGCAAGCGCTACGCGCCCAGGGCTGGCCGCAACTGACCATCGTGCGACCTTCGCAGCTGCTGGGGCCGCGCATGCAAGTACGTCCGGTCGAACGCCTTACCGCCCCGCTCTCTTATCTGCTGCCGGGCAAATACCGCGGCATATCGGCCTGCACCTTGGCGCGCGCGCTCTGGCGCCTGGCGCTGGAAGAAGCCGAAGGCACGCGAGTGATCGAGTCGGACGAGCTACGCAAATTGGGGCGGTAACCGGCTACAGGCTGCGTCCATGCAAACGAAGCCCGTGACCAGCGTGTTTCTGCATAACCCACGCGGCAATGTGATCAGTACTTGATGAAGTGCTCGCGGTAATGGCGCAGCTCGGCAATCGACTCGCGGATGTCGTCCAGCGCCAGATGTGTGCCACCTTTCTTAAATCCAGCCAGCACTTCCGGTGCCCAGCGCGCCGCTAGTTCTTTGAGCGTCGAGACGTCCAGGTTGCGGTAGTGGAAGTAGGCCTCCAGGCGAGGCATGCGGCGGTAGAGAAAACGCCGATCTTGGCAGATGCTGTTGCCACAGATAGGCGACTTGCCCTTGGGCACCCATTGCTCAAGAAACGCCAGCGTCTGGGCTTCGGCTTCCTCGGTAGAAACCTGGCTGTCGCGCACCCGCTGAGTCAGGCCGGAGCCACCGTGCTGGCGCGTATTCCACTCGTCCATACCGGCGAGGATTTCATCGCTCTGGTGGATGGCGATGACCGGCCCTTCGGCCAGCACATTGAGCTGACTGTCGGTAACGATGGTTGCCATCTCGATGATGACGTCATTGTCCGGATCCAGGCCGGTCATTTCCAGGTCGATCCAGATGAGATTCTGCGGGTTCTGCATGGTGAGCTCCTTGGCTTTGTCGCGCAGTTTAGCCGCTCGCGGAGTGGCCGTCAGGTTGTGCGGCCGCCCCAGGCCGCCATATAAACAGGCGCGAATGCCGCCAGTCATCGATGGCGAGGATTTCCTGTGGCTCAACGTCAGGCACCTCGAAACTGTTGCTGATCAACAGCGAGCCTGGGTTCATCTCCACGCGGGCCTTATCCCACAGCGCCGGCATGGGTGCCGGCGATAGAAAGCAATAGACCACATCGTAGTCAGCCAGCGGCTCGCGCCAGAAACTGCGGAAACGGACCCGGCAGTTGCGCTGGAACAGGCAGCGCAACCAGCACAACGCAAAAGTGAGCGGCGCCGTCTCGACACCGACGAAGTGTGCCGACGGGTACTGCCGTGCCAGCCGCAGCAGGGTGCCGCCGAGTCCACTGCCCAGATCGATAAAGCGGAACCCGTCAGGTAAAGCGGCTAGCCGACGTGCCAGGCACTGCTCGGCTGCCGAACCGGTGAGGTACAACGGCACCCTTTCCGTCAGGGCGTTCCAGTTCAACATCAGCAAGACCAGAAAGCCGAGCAGCAGCAACCAGGGCGGCAACGCATGATCTTGTAACAGCACCAATCCGGGGACGAAGCCAAGATTGATTGACAGCCACCAGCACGACAATCCGAGGCGCTGACCGATCGCTGCAGCAACCGCACCTTGCACACAGGCTGCCCCTAAAAGGCTGAGATGCCAGCCAAGCAGTCGTGCCAGTGCAAGTAGCAACAGCCAACAGAGCAGCAGCGACAGCAGTTGACTGAGCATCGCCAGCAAGGCGGGATAACGGGTCAATGAGGAGACAGGCATGGGCGCTCGCCGCCAGCGGTAGATACTGGCTAGTCTACCGGCCGAAAGCCCAGCAAAAACAGGCCCGCAGCGTGTTCTCACGGGCATGTTAGACTCGCCCTCTTTTCATACCTGGGCACCGCACACAAATGGCCAAACGCCAACTCAACCGCCGGCAAAGCTGGCGCATCGAGAAGATCCAGGAAGAACGCGCCACTCGCGCAGCGCGCCGTGAATCGCGCGCGGTGGAAGAGCTCGAGGGCGGCGATCTTGGCCCGGAGCAGACAGGCCTGGTCATCGCCCACTTCGGCGTGCAGGTCGAAGTCGAGGCTCAGGAAGGCGAGCACTGTGGTCAGGTCTTCCGCTGCCACCTGCGGGCAAACCTGCCAGCACTGGTAACTGGCGATCGAGTGGTCTGGCGGCCGGGCAACCAGGGCATCGGCGTCATCGTTGCGCAACTGCCGCGTCTGTCCGAACTCTGCCGACCTGACACACGCGGTCAGCTCAAGCCGGTGGCCGCCAACGTCGACCTGATCGTTATCGTCTTTGCCCCACTGCCCGAACCCCACGCCAATCTCATCGACCGCTACCTGATTGCCGCCGAGCATGCCGGCATCACGCCGCTGTTGCTGCTGAACAAGGCAGATCTGATCGACGCACAGAACGAAGGCGCGCTGAACTCGTTGCTAGGGGTTTATCGCCAGCTGGGCTATCCGCTGATGGAGGTTTCAGCACACGGCGGCGCGGGCATGGATGCATTGCAGGCGCGCCTCGACGGGCACGTCAGCGTATTTGTCGGCCAGTCAGGGGTGGGCAAGTCGTCGCTGGTCAACAGCCTGCTGCCCGGTGTCGATACTCGGGTGGGCGCGCTGTCAGAAATGACCGGCAAGGGCACGCACACCACCACGACCGCACGACTGTTTCATTTCCCTGGAGGGGGCGAGCTGATCGACTCTCCAGGCATTCGTGAATTCGGCCTGGGCCACGTAAGCCGCTTTGACGTCGAGGCCGGTTTCATCGAGTTCCAGGAGCTGCTGGGGCACTGTCGCTTCCGCGACTGCAAGCATGACCGCGAGCCAGGCTGCGCCCTGCTCAAAGCACTGGAGGAGGGCCAGATCCAGCCACAGCGCATGGCCAGCTACCGACATATCATCAGCGGCCTGACAGAAGCCGACTACTGACAAGCGCCAAACAGAAGCGGTTGAGATGCCCGGCTCAGTTCCCGCCGGGCTGATCGAACTGCAGCACGCCGTCCTCGAAGATGTTCAGCCGCTCGCGCAACTGCGGCGCTTGCAGCGGATCAGGTGGCGCAGCCGAGGGCGCCGGCCCGTTGCCTGCTGATGTGGCTGCTGAGTCTGCGCTTTTCCCCGTCGCGTCCGACTGCTCGCCCTCGATGTCGCGCTGCGCCTTTCTGGTCAGCACCAGAATATCGATGCGGCGGTTGACGGGGTTCAGCGGGTTCTCTCGATCGAACAAGGCCGAAGAGGCATAGCCCACCACCCGAGCAATCTGCTCATCCGGATAGCCACCGGCAACCAGCGTGCGCCGAGCCGCATTGGCGCGCCCGGCCGACAACTCCCAGTTACCGAACTCGCCGCGCCCGGAATAAGGCTTGGCATCGGTGTGGCCGCTGATGCTGATCTTGTTCGGCACCGCACGGATGGTGTCGGCCATGGCCAACAGAATATCCTCGAAGTACGGCTGCAATTGGGCACTGCCGAGGGCGAACATTGGACGGTTGGCCGCATCCATGATCTGGATACGCAAACCGTCCTGGGTGATTTCAAAGAGGATCTGATCCTTGAAGCGTGTCAGCTCCGGATTTTCGTCAACCTTGTTCTGCAGCTCCTGAAGCAACAGGTCGAGACGTTCACGCTCCAACTGCTCGGCAAAGGTTTCCGCCTGTGCTGCATCCATCGCCGATTCGCTCTGGCCCTGGCTTTGGCTCTGCTGCATGGCAGGGTCGACAACGTCGTTTAGCGTACGGTCCGGCGCAGGCGTTGGCGTACCGCCCAGATCGATCACATGCGGACTGGCGCTTTCGGTGAAGCCAATCGGGTCCTGGAAATAGCCTGAAATCGCACGCTTCTGTTCAGGCGTGGCCGAGGACATCAGCCACATCACCAGAAAGAACGCCATCATGGCGGTCGCAAAGTCGGCGAAAGCAATCTTCCAGGCGCCACCGTGGTGGCCCGCGGCGACCTTCTTGACCCGCTTGACGATGATTGGTTGGGTATTGTCCATGATTGCGCTTAGCTACCACGCATCGCTTGTTCAAGCTCAGCGAAACTTGGACGGTGCGCCGGCAGCAGCACCTTGCGACCAAACTCCACCGCCAGCGTCGGCGGCATGCCGGACGCCGAGGCCACCAGGGTCGCCTTGATGCCCTCGTACAGATTCAGTTCTTCCTTGGCGTCGTGCTCAAGCGCCGCCGCCAGCGGGCCGAAGAAGCCGTAGGACGCCAGAATACCGAGGAAGGTACCTACCAGGGCCGTACCAACTTTCTCACCGATCTCCGCGTTGGTTGCCGAAGCGAG
The DNA here is from genome assembly GCF_902506445.1 of Pseudomonas sp. 9Ag. Lineage (NCBI taxonomy): Bacteria > Pseudomonadati > Pseudomonadota > Gammaproteobacteria > Pseudomonadales > Pseudomonadaceae > Pseudomonas > Pseudomonas sp. 9Ag. The sequence continues at coordinate 370,044 of NZ_LR733836.1, read as the reverse complement.
CACCGACATGGTGATCACGATACCCAGTACCGCAGCTACGATCCCCATCGCGGGCAAGCCGTCGGCAATCTTCGCCACGGCGTGAGACGGATGTTCAAGTTCCTCCTTGAGGCCATTGAGTTCCATGTCGAACAGGCCTTCCAGCTCGTGCGGGGCCATGTTTCCCGAGGACATGATGCGCAGGTAATCACAGACGAAGGCCGTCATCCGCTCGTCCTTCAGGATCGCCGGGTACTTGCTGAAAATCGGGCTGGCGGCTGGATCTTCGAGGTCTGCTTCGATGGCCATCATGCCCTCGCGGCGGCTCTTGTTGAGGATCTCGTAGAGCATCCCCAGCACTTCCAGGTAGTACTTGTGCGTAAAGCGATTGCCAAACATCTGCAGCGATTTCTTGAACACGATTTTGGTCGTGCTGCCAGGGTTGGCCTGCAGAAAGCCGCCAAGTGCGGCACCACCGATGATCATTACCTCGAACGGGTGAATGAGTGCGGCGACTTTGCCGCCGGACAGAATGAAACCGCCAAGGACGCTGGCGATTACCACGATGATGCCGATTATTTTTGCCATAGGTAGGTACGTCTAAAACCTGATCTCAGGGCACCTGAAACAAGCCGCGCGATGTCGCACGAGCTCGATTGGGGTCAGGCGGAAGGGCAGATGAAAAGAATTGTTCTGGTTATCGGAACTTTTGCGCCAGACTAAAGGCCATCCCGATGAAATGCTAGTTCGGCGGCGCCATGACTACGACACCACTCCCCCGCACGCTTGAAGCCTGGCTCAAGACGTTGGACGCCGTTGTCCTGCCGGCGGCTGCCGGTCCCTATGCCCGCGTGCAACGGGCCTTGGGCGACAGCAGCCTTTCCATGCGCGAGATTTCAGATCTCATCCAGGAAAGCCCGGTCCTCGCACTTACCGTGATCCGCGAAGCCAACCGCAGCGCGGCATCAACCAGCAAACCGGCCGAGAGCCTTGAGGTTGCGCTGAGCCGCATCGGCTTGAAGCGCGCCGAAGCCCTGTTTGCGAAAGTGCCCGCCGCGCAGCCAACCGATATTCCAGCGCCATTGCGGCAGTTGATGTTGATCAGCAGTCACGCCAGCCAGCAGGCTAACGGGTTGTTCGCTTCACGCCTCGCGCGGCTCTGGCAGGAGATCCACTGGAGCAGTCTGCTGTTTCTATCGCCAGCATGGGCATTGGTCGCCGCACACCCGCAATTGCTGGAAGACTGGGAGCAACGCGTCCTGGTCAAGCGCGAGCCCGCTCGCCAGGTCGAGCAGTCGTTGCTCGGCGTCTCCTTGCTCGAGCTCTGCATTGCCACCGCCGAGCATTGGGGGCTGCCCGGCTGGATTGCCCAAGGCTACCGGCTCCTCAACGAACACCGGCGGATGCTGATCAAGGCACTGCATATCGCCCGCGATAATGAACACCCCTTGCACCAGCAACAAATGCTCGACGCCGACCCCGCGCTGCGCCGCTGGCTCACCTTGCCGAGCAACACCATTGTGCTCGCCAACGGCCTGGCGCTGTCGGCGCACCACAGCTGGAGCGGCATTCACAGCCTGCGCTGGCAGCGGCTCGCCGGGCTCTACCTTCAGGTCCCGCTCGCCGAATTGCAGCAAATGGCGCATCAGCAGGCGGTGGCCAGCGCCCGCGTGATCGGCCCAACCGAACTGTGGCATCCGGCCCAGGGCTTGCTCTGGCCATGGGAAAGCCTATTCCAGGTGGAAAAAGCCGCGAAACTGCCAGACACCGAAACCCTGGCCCAATGGCGCGAGCATTGCCGCGAGCTGCTCAGCGTCCCCTGCCCATTCGACAATGTGCTGCAACTCACTGCGACGGCCTGCAAAGCACTGACGTGCGCCGGCATGGAACGCGTTCTGTTGCTGCTGGTAGATCGCAAGCAACAGCGCCTGGTCGGCCAGCAAGCCAGCGGACTGCCAAGCGAGGCCACCCGCTTGACACTTGAACCCGAGCAAAGCCAGGTGTTGCGCGGACTGTTGGAAAAACCAGCTCTACTGAGGCTGAAGCCGGATAACCTTGCCCAATTCACCGCGCTGTTACCCGGCGCACTGAAAGCACTGTTCCCCAGCGAACACATCCTGTTGCGCTCAGTCGGCTTGGACGATCGTGTGGTGATGCTGCTGGTGGTCGATCAGAACAACACGGCATTCAGCGAGATGGGGTTGCAGGCCTTCACCAAAACGACCCAGTGCATCGAGCGCGCCCTGGCGACGTTCAGCAAACGCGTCCGCTGATTTTTTCGCTAGACTGCCCCTTTCCATCCGCTTGAGGCTTGCCGTGTCCGCCTTTTCCACCCTGCCGCTGGTAATCGAACCGGCCGATCTGGCCGAGCGCCTGAATGCACCGGAGCTGATTCTGGTCGACCTGACCAGCGCGGCCCGCTACGCCGAAGGGCACCTGCCTGGCGCACGCTTCGTCGATCCCAAGCAGACTCAGCTCGGTCAACCGCCGGCGCCGGGGCAACTGCCCGGAAAGCCTCAGCTGGAAGCGCTGTTTGGCGCGCTAGGGCATCGTGCCGACGCCGTCTACGTGGTTTACGACGACGAAGGGGGTGGCTGGGCCGGCCGTTTCATCTGGCTGCTTGATGTCATCGGCCATTCCCATTACCACTATCTGAACGGCGGGTTGCACGCCTGGCTGGCGGAACAGCGCCCTCTGTCGCAAGACAGCCCTGTCGCTGCAGGCGGGCCGGTTCCGCTGCAGCTCGACGAAGCCCCTAGCGCGACCCGTGAGTATCTCGAAAGCCGGCTCGGTGCTTCCGACCTGGTCATCTGGGATGCGCGTTCGCCTGAGGAATACCGCGGCGAGAAAGCACTCGCAGCACGCGCGGGGCACATCCCCGGCGCCGTCAACTTCGAGTGGACCGCAGCCATGGACCCGGCACGCGCGATGCGCATCCGCGAAGACATCGCTGAACGGCTGGAAGCGCTCGGCATTACGGCCGACAAGGAAATTATCACCCACTGCCAGACGCACCACCGCTCCGGCTTCACCTACCTGCTGGCCAAGGCCTTGGGCTATCCGCGGGTCAAGGGGTACCCTGGCTCCTGGGGCGAATGGGGCAACCTACCCGATACCCCGATCCAGCAATGAAAAGGTCATCCATGAAAGATCGCTTGTTTGTATTCATTCAGTATCTGCTGCCACATCACCTTATTTCGCGCCTCGCCGGCTGCCTCGCCGAGTGCCGCCTGCCCTGGGTGAAAAACAGCTTCATCAAGGCCTTCATTCGTCATTTCGGCGTGCCGATGCACGAAGCGCAGATCGAAGAGCCGACTGCCTTCGAACATTTTAATGCCTTCTTTACCAGAGCGCTGAAAGACGGCGCCCGCCCGCTCGACCCGACCCCCGGCGCGGTCCTCAACCCCTGTGACGGCGCCATCAGCCAGCTCGGCAAGATCGAGCAAGGGCGAATTTTTCAAGCCAAGGGTCACAGCTACAGCGTGATGGAACTGCTTGGCGGCGACCATCAACGTGCCGCGCCCTTCATGGGTGGAGATTTCGCCACCGTTTACCTGTCGCCGAAGGACTACCATCGTGTGCATATGCCGTTGGCGGGCACCCTGAGGGAAATGGTGTACGTCCCGGGCCGCATCTTCTCGGTGAACACCGTCACGGCTGAAGGGGTCCCGGAGTTGTTCGCTCGCAACGAGCGGGTGGTCTGCCTGTTCGATACCGAACACGGACCGATGGCCATGGTGCTGGTGGGCGCAATGATCGTCGCCAGCATCGAAACCGTCTGGGCCGGACTGGTTACGCCGCCCAAACGCACGCTCAAGACCTTTCACTACGACGAAGCAGCGCGCGGACCCATACATCTGGAGAAGGGGGCAGAAATGGGCCGCTTCAAGCTCGGCTCCACCGTTATTCTGCTGTTTGGAGCGGACCGGATTGCCTGGTCCGAGCAGCTGTCGGCACTGACACCGGTCCGCATGGGAGAAGGGCTTGGCCAAGCCAAGCCGGCGAGCGACATAGCGCTAACGCCATCTGACGCTCCTCAGCTCTGACACCCGCCAATGGTCGGCTAGCGCTGGCCAATTGCTGCTGGTTCGCTATGATTGACCATAACGATTGCATATTGACATTACGGCGTGACGAGCCCCCAAAGGCCACCATCGCCGTTGGTGGTACGCCTGCAGGCATGCCACGGAGTTCATCGCTTGGATAATCAGAGCCAGCCATTATTGTTGCGCGTGCCGACGCCGGATTGTCAGGAATTATCCTTCTGCGAGCCCAGCGTGCGCGGCGTCAGACGCTGGCTTTCAGGCCTGCCCAAGGCGAACCTTGGAGAGACTGCGCGGCAGCTGTATCAGGCCATGCGCGAGATCAATCAGTTTCGTACACCGGCAACGAACAGACTGCAGCTGCTTGAATTGCTGCGGCCAGAAATCCATTTCGTCTGCCGGGAACTGGAACGCTACTTCATCAACCAGCCCATCGTGCTCGGCGAGCGACCGCGAAAGGTGGCGAGCCTTTGCCAGGCACTGCACAACCACCTCGCCATCGGTTACAAGCTGATCTCCGCCGAGCTGGCCCCACAGACTGGGCGTGACCGCCTGCAACTGCTCACCATTGCCCTGCAGCGTGCTATCCGCAGCCTCAGCACCATGCTCGTGCGCTCTACACAGCTCTACAGTCCAACTCCTGAAGGCCTGTGGCTGGAGCTGCATCAGCTGTACGCGTTGGCGGTTACTCACGGCGTACACCGCACCATCGTTAATGACGACCTGTGCTACAGGGTCCCAGGCCTCAGCGCGGAACAGAGCTATATCGTTGCGCTGATGCTGGGCAGCGCGCGCTGCAACCAGATGCGCCAGCAAGGTATCGGTCAACTCGCGCAACTGCTCGAACCCTGGAGTGTCCTGGTCCATCTGCAAGCCGGACTGGGCCCAACCAGCCTGTTCGGCGTATCCACGCGTATCGATGGACCACCGCGCTACAGATCGATGTATCCCGCCAATGCCCGCGCCGATCTACTCGGCATCGATCCGCATGGACTGGTCAAAGCCATCCAGTCACACCTGCAGTCGCCCGCAGAGGCTCCTGAGCACAAAGCCCTCGCCATCCCAGAAGGGCTGAACCCGGACCTGTTGCAACATCTGGCTGCCGCCTGGGGCGACATTTCCGAGCGCAGCTTTCAACGTGCGCCGACACAGGGCGCGATGACCCTGTGCATCGGCATGAGCGCATTGCACTACTACCTGGCAGATCAACGCCCCTTCGGCGAGCTGCTGAAACGTCCTGACGCGACTCGCTCCGCTGTATTCAAACTGAACAATGCCGCACCTGACGTCTGGTCCGTGGCGTTCGACGCCCAAGTCGTGGAGGAAGAGCGACTGCCCGAGGAGGACCATATTGAGTTCGTGCGCCCTGTTACCGCATCGACCAAGATGATTGAGGAAGGCGACGCCGCGCAGCCTGCAGCCGAGAACCTGTTTCCCACATTCGAAGTGCAACGGGTCGACCAGAGCCCTGGTGGTTACTGCCTGTCCTGGCCGGGCGAGGTCCCCGCGCAACTTCAGGCAGGCGAGCTGCTCGGCCTGCAGGACACCGCCAGCAAAACCTGGAGCGTCGCAGTGGTGCGCTGGGTCCGCCAAGTCCGCGGCAGCGGACCGCAGATGGGGGTTGAGCTCATCGCGCCTCAGGCACAGCCCTGCGGGCTTCGCTTGCTACGCAAGACTGATCAGGGCAGCGAATACCTGCGCGCCCTGCTGCTACCGGAAATCAGCGTGATCTCGCGCCCAGCTACGCTGATCGTTCCGCGCCTGCCCTTTCAGGAAGGCCAGAAGGTGCAGATAAACCAGAACGGTGACGAGCACCGCGCAATGCTCTGTTGCCGGCAAGCGGGCACCAGCAGCTATAACCAGTTCGAGTATCAATTGCTGGGCCTCACCGCTTCCGCTCAGGAGACGCCGATCACAGCGCGCGGCACCCAGGCGACTTCACGGGGCGAAGATTTTGACTCACTCTGGAACACGCTGTAGATTGCCGATCACCGTTTTTTAGCCTCCACGCCCCTTCTACGGCGCGTTCTAAAGCTGCAGCCATGGCCCCGCAAAAGAAAACCATCCGCCTGCTGATCCTCGAGGATTCGCAGAATGAAGCTGAGCGACTGGTCAGCCTGTTTCGTAACGCAGGCCAGGCGACGCGCGTTCATCGACTGACGTCCAGCGAAGACCTGGCCGATGTGCTGCAGCAGACCTGGGATTTGCTGATCAACGCGCCAGCCAGCACCAACCTCGATCCTAGCGAAGCTATAGTTGCGATCCGCAAGCAAGCCAAGGACATCCCGGTCATCCAACTGATCGACGGCAACGACAGCGACGCGATCACCGAAGCCCTTGCTCTGGGCGCTCAGGGCGCGCTGCCACAAGGTGAGGATGAATGGCTGATTCTGGTAGCCAGCAGGGAGCTGGCGAACCTCGAAGAGCGCCGCGCTCGCCGCTCCGCTGAACTGGCGCTACGCGAAGCCGAAAAGCGTTGTCAGCTGCTGCTCGAGAGCTCGGTGGATGCCATTGCCTATGTCCATGACGGCATGCATATCTACGCCAACCGCGCCTACCTCGAGCTGTTTGGCTACGAGGATGTGGAAGAGCTCGAAGGCATGCCGATGATTGACCTGATTGCATCCTGCGATCAGGGCGAGTTCAAAGGTTTCCTGAAGAACTATCAAAGCTTGCAGGGCAGCGCCGAACTGGTTTGCGGAGGCGTCCGCGCCGATGGCAGCGGCTTCAAGGCAAGCATGCATTTTTCGCCTGCCAGCTACGACGGAGAGCCCTGCATTCAGGTCGTCATACGTGCAGAGAGCGACAATGCCGAACTGGAAAAGCTGCGCGAGATCAGCAGCCAGGATCTGGTCACCGGCCTTTACAACCGCAACCATTTCCTTGAGTCGCTGGATGGCGCAGTTGAGCGCGCCGTGAATGCCGGAAAGAACTCCAGCCTCGCTTACATCCGCATTGATCGCTTCGCCAGCCTGCAGGCCGAGATCGGCCTTGGCGATTCGGATCGATTGCTGGCCGAACTGGCGCAACTGCTGCGCGGGCAGTTTCCGCAAAATGCCGAGCTGGCGCGCTTCGGGGATGATGCCTTCGCGGTCCTGATGGAGGAGGCTACGCCCAAGCAGCTCGAACAGCCCCTGACCGAATTGCTGCAGAAGGTCGAAGGACATCTGTTCGATGTCGGCGGTCGTACCGTTCAGACCAGTCTGAGTATCGGTGTTGCCGCTCTCGACGAACAGACTGCGAAAGCTCGGGACGTGGTTGACCGCGCGCACCGCTGCGCCGAAGAGCTGACCGATGGCAATGCCCTGAGAGTCTATGACCCGGCCCGCGAGCTGGCGGCTGCCGCCAGCCGGGGCAATGTCCTCGCGATGCTGCAGCAGGCGCTGGAAAAGAACAGCTTCCGCCTGCTGTTCCAACCGATCATCAGTCTGCGCGGAGATAGCCACGAACACTATGAGGTGCTGCTTCGCCTGCTCGATCCCGAAGGCGCAGAGGTGCCACCGGGCGAGTTCCTCGATGCGGCGAAAGAGGCAGGACTGGCCAGCAAGATCGATCGCTGGGTGCTGCTCAACTCGATCAAACTGCTCGCCGAGCACCGCAACAAGGGCCACAGCACGCGATTGATGGTTCACCTGTCCGGCACCAGCCTGCAGGATCCATCCCTGCTTAGCTGGCTGGGAGCGGCTCTCAAGGCTTCAAGACTGCCGCCTGATTCACTGGTTTTCCAACTGGACGAAAACGACGCCGTCGCTTACCTGAGACAGGCCAAGGCACTTACTCAGGGGCTTGCAGGACTCGGCTGCCGCGTAGCGCTGAACCAGTTCGGCTGCGTGCTTAACCCACTCAATACACTGAAGCACCTTGACGCCGATTTTGTGAAGATCGATGGTTCCTATACTCAGGACCTGAGCCGTCAGGAGAATCAGGAAGCGCTCAAGCAGCTCCTGGCGCAGCTGCATGAACAGGCCAAGCAGACCATTGTGCCCTTCGTAGACAGCGCCACCGTACTGGCCACACTCTGGCAGGCGGGCGTCGGCTATATCCAAGGGCAATACCTGCAGGGCCCGAGCCAGTCGATGGACTACAACTTTTCCTCTGACGAGGATTGACTGCCAGCGGAACGGCCTCCCTGCGACCGCTCGTATCTCTCCCGACCAAAGGACCGGTCCAACCCACCGCGATCCCGCAGTAATTGACCTCTGTCAGGCCCCATTGCCAGGGTTGGACTAGAGTGTTCTGACCCAGCCTGCGAGGAAAACATCATGACCATGATGAGAGCCGCCGCGTTCGTCGAACCCGGTCGAATCGAGCTTGTTGACAAACCCATCCCTGACGTCGGACCCAACGAAGCCCTGGTCCGCATCACCACCACGACCATCTGCGGCACCGATGTACACATTCTCAAGGGTGAGTACCCCGTCGCCGCCGGCCTGACCATTGGTCACGAACCCGTGGGGATAATCGAGAAGCTCGGCAGCAATGTTCAAGGCTACCAGGAGGGTCAGCGCGTCATCGCCGGCGCGATCTGCCCTAACTTCTCTTCCTATGCCAGCCAGGACGGTCTTTCCTCTCAGGACGGCGGCTGCGCCTGCCACGGCTACAAGCCGATGGGCGGCTGGCGGTTCGGTAACACCATCGACGGCACCCAGGCCGAGTACGTACTGGTCCCGGACGCTCAGGGCAACCTGGCGCCGGTCCCAGACGGCCTCACCGACGAACAGGTGCTGATGTGTCCCGACATCATGTCTACCGGATTCGCTGGCGCCGAAGCAGCCAAGATCAAGATCGGCGACATAGTGGCCATCTTTGCTCAGGGCCCGATCGGACTCTGCGCGACCGCTGGGGCACGCCTGCGGGGTGCCGGGATGATCATCGTTGTCGACGGTGTCGATGCACGCCTGGACATTGCGCGACAGATGGGCGCTGACGTGACATTGAATTTCAAGCAAACGGATGTAGTCGAGGAAATCCTCCGGCTCACCGGTGGCCGCGGCGTCGACGCCTCCATCGAAGCACTTGGCCAACAGTCGACGTTCGAAAGCGCCTTGCGCGTGCTCAAGCCTGGCGGCACGCTTTCTAGCCTGGGCGTGTATTCAGCCGACCTCACCATTCCGCTTGGCGCCTTCCATGCCGGGCTCGGCGACCACAAGATCGTGACCTCGCTGTGCCCGGGAGGAAAGGAGCGGATGCGACGGTTGCTGAACGTGGTGGCCTCAGGGCGCGTAGACCTCGCCCCTTTGGTGACCCATCATTACGCCCTCGACGACATCACCAACGCCTATGAGCTCTTCGCCAATCAGCGCGACGGGGTGCTCAAGGTGGCGATAAAGCCATAAGGCAAGCCTTAGCTGGAAGCTGAAGCCTTAACCGCTTAGCTTCCAGTTCACCTATTCCGTTCCTTCACGATCGCGGAAGCCAAGCAGGTAAAGAATCCCGTCCAAACCCAATGTCGAGATAGCTTGCTTGGCCGACTGTTTGACCAGAGGCTTGGCTCGGAAGGCGACACCCAACCCCGCCAACCCAAGCATCGGCAAATCATTGGCACCGTCGCCAACGGCAATGGTCTGCTCCAGCCTCAGGCCCTCCCGCTCGGCCAGCTCGCGAAGCAGATCCGCCTTGCGCTGTGCGTCGACAATAGGCTCCTGCGCTACACCGGTGAGCTTGCCATCGACTATCTCCAACTCGTTGGCATAGACGTAGTCGATACCCAGTCTGGCTTGCAGCTGTTTGGCAAAATAAGTGAAGCCCCCCGACAGGATGGCGGTCTTGTAGCCGAGGCGCTTCAGCTCGGCAAAAAGCAGTTCGGCGCCTTCGGTGAGCCTGAGCCGGGCACCCACTTCCGCCAGCGCGCGCTCCTCAAGGCCTTCCAGCAATGCCAGACGCTCCCGGAAGCTCGCGCGAAAGTCCAACTCGCCGCGCATGGCGCGTTCGGTGATTTCCGAAACCTGGTCACCAACGCCGGCCACCTTGGCCAACTCGTCAATGACTTCCGCCTCGATCAGTGTCGAGTCCATGTCGAACACCGCCAGCCGGCGATTGCGACGGAAAACCGAGTCGCGCTGAAAAGCGATATCGACGTTGAGCTCCTGCGCCACACTGAGAAACTCGGCGCGCAACGCCGCAGTATCGGCAGGCTCGCCGCGAACAGAAAACTCGATGCAACCCTTGCCCAGCTCTTCCGGCATGTCCAGCGGCTGGCGACCGGAAAGCCGGTCGATGTGATCGATGTTCAGGCCATACTTGGCGGTGATCGAACTGACGCGCTGCAACTGCTCGGCGGTCACCTTGCGGGTCAACAGGGTGACGATGTGCCGGGCCTTGCCCTGCCCGGCCACCCACTGCTGGTAGTCTGCCTCCGCAACGGGCGTGAAGCGCACCTGCTGATCATGTTTGTATCCCATGAACAGCACGTCCTTGAGGACAGAAGAGGCACGCTCGGTATCGGGTATTTCCACCAGAATGCCAAACGACAGGGTGTCGTGGATCACGGCCTGACCGATATCCAAGATATTCACACCACCTTGAGCGAGTACGCCGGTGATTGCCGCGGTCAGCCCGGGGCGGTCTTCCCCAGTGATGTTAATCAGGACGATTTCGCGCAAGGCGCAGCTCCTATGCAAAGAAGACCGGCATTCTATAACAGCAGGACTGCGCTAACGCTTCAGCACACCACCAGTTTTCAACATGCATCTGCACTCTGCCGGGTCTGCAATTCGTCTGCTTTGACCGAGTGACCTTTAGCCCCCACAGCGCTTTCCGTATACTGCGCGCCACTTTCCTCAAGAGTAGAGCCGCGCTCTGTGAACCGGCCCGCATCCGTCAAGCCCGACAATTTCTTCCTGCTGATCTATCGCGCATTGCGCCAGCGTCGTGTTCCGCTGGTTCTGCGGGTAGCCAGCCACACGCTACTGCTGGTCGCGCTGGCCTTGATCATCTACGCCTGGGTCATGGGCATGCAATTCAAGCATGCGATGGAGCAGCAGGCCGATGCCCTGGGGCAAAGCCTGATCACCCAGACGGCCGCCTCGGCGACGGATCTGCTGGTGGCCAACGACATCCTTAGCCTCAATGTGCTGCTGAGCAATCTGGTGAAGAACCCGCTGGTGGCGCATGCGGCGATCTACAGTGTGGACAACCGCGTGCTGGCCGAGTCGGGCGCCCGCCCGCAGCGAAGTCTGTTGGGCGACGAGGAAGGCCTCTACTCCACCCCCATCAGTTTCCAGGAGGTGATCGCCGGGCACTTGCGCATCAGCCTCGACATGCAGCAGTTCCAGCAACCCATGACCATCAGCCTGCAAAGCATGGGGTTGCTCAGCCTCATCCTGCTGGCGCTGACGCTTACGCTAAGCATGCGCCTGGGCCGGCAGCTCTCGCTTCCCCTGATGCAGTTGCGCCTGTGGTTGCGCGACCCCGATGACCCGGCGCCGGGCGCAGGTCGGCAAGATGAGATTGGTGAACTTGCGCGGCAGCTGCAGGCACGGCTGGTGCCCGAGAAGCCGGAGCCAGAGATCGAGCTGGACGACAGCATGGAGGATCTCTATTCGGCGCATTTCGAGGTGCCAGTCGCAGTTCCGGTCAACGACTACGAGCGTTCTGACACGGATCTTCGGAGCCATCTCGACGATGTGGCTGAAAGCCTCCCGACGGAAGATCAGGCTACGGACGACTCATTCGACGACGATTTCGATGACGACCCGCCCTTCGATGAGCCCAAGTCGCAGCCAGCGCCCTCCCCGGCAGTGGTCACCCCCGCAGCGCCAGCCACGACTGGCAAAAGCGGTGTGCTGGCGATTCAGCTCGGCGCCCAGGAACAACTGCGCCGCCTACCCCGCGCACGGCTGACTGAGCTGCTGCAGCGCTACAGCGACTGCCTGCAACAGGCCTCGACGCTGTATCAGGCCGAGCTGCATACGCTCAACGACGGCAGCAGCCTGATGCTCTTCCACAGCCAGGACGACGAGCAGAACTACCTGACCCATGCGCTCTGCTGTGGCGAGCTGATGCGCGCGCTGGGTCACGCCCTGCAGATCGAGGTCGCCGATAGCGGCATCACGCTGCAACTGCAGCTGGGGCTCACTCAAGGCGAAGGGCTTTATGACCTGAGCCAGGGTGATCTGCTGCTCAGCGAGCCGGCACAGGCCGCGCTGGCCATGTCGCAGCACAGCCGTAACCTGCTGCTGGTCGAACGCGGAATTGGCGAAGACAACCTGATTCGCCAGCGTGCTCGCATCCGCCCCATTGCAAGCCCGGAGGGCGCCTGCTGCGTCGAACGGCTGCTCGAACCCTACCCCTCGCTACTGGAGCGCCAGCTCGCGCGCATGCACGAGCTGCGCAACCGCATCAGCTGACGCCAGCACTCGGCCGAAACATGAGAGTCGGCCATCGTGGCCGTGGCGTCAGTCGGAAAGGTTGAAAATCCGCAGAGCGCAATCAGCGCGCCCGCATCGCTGCGGAGCGATTGTCGGATAGCTACTACAAGAGGCTGGCGCCAGCTACGCCAGCGAAACTGTCCACGGCGTAGTGGGTACGATCCACCTACCGGGGATTGCCCGAACTGAGCGCAACGGTGCGTATCGACGCTTTGGGCAAGGGTCACCTGCTCAGAAGCGAAACACTTCCAGGTCTGTCCTGATGGGCTCCACCGCTGGGATTGCTGGAGCAGCCTCTGGCTTGTTCGGTGCTTTGCTGACGCTGTGTTTGGTCCGCGCCTTGGCCACCATCACTGGCTCCACCGCACTCGCCATCATCTCGCCAAGCCGCTGCAGGAGCAGGCTTTGCGCGCGCACCTGATCGGTCGCGCTGCCTTGATGCTGCTCCTGCAACCGAACCAGACGACTGCTTTGGCGCTTGCCCTGCCCGTCCAGCACGCGCCATTGAGCTTCCAGCACAGCAGGATGCTGAGGACCGGAATCCAGGCGGGTAATCTCAAGCTCAATCTGAACCTCAGGGCTGAAGCCCTTACTGCCGGGACTCAGCTCCAGGCTCTGAGTCTTCAGGCGTGAGGCCAACTGGCGCAACAGCAACTGACTGATGTCGCCCTGCAGGCTGCCTGCCCAGCGCGCCCGCTGGCCGTCAGCGGCGAGGCTGCCATCCGGCAGCCGCTGCAGCAAGGCGTCGTGCTGCAGATAGTCTGCCAACCTCACCGGCCCCAAGAGAACCGCTGCGCCATCCGCCGCTTGCGCCGGCAATTCCACAGCGCCGTTGTCGAGTCGATACATCGGCACGGGTTGGGTGACACACCCGGCCAGACTGGCACAGGCAAGTAGCAATACAGTTGTGAAGCGTTGCACGTTCATCTCTACCTTTGCACCGGGCTTGGGCGACGTCGCAAGGCGGCTATCTGTCGGCGCCGCCGCCATCCTTTACCGTCAGCCACCGCGCTGATTGTCTTTTTGGCCCGCGACGCAGCCGGCAATTGCAGCCACCGCATCGCTAATCGGCTAAATCGGAAGGCGGCTATCTTCCGCGAAACGCCCATCAGAAGCCAGCCTTCAGGGCCTCTTCGACCCGGTAACTTATTCGACCAACAGCGCATCCACGCGCTGGAAGCCGCGCGGCAGCTTGTTGCCCCGCCGCCCGCGCTCGCCCTTGTAATGTTCCAGATCCTCGCTCTTCAGCGACAAGGTACGCTTGCCGGCCTGCAAGACCAGCGTTGAGCCTTCCGGCAGCACGGCGAGATCCGTCAGATACTCTTCACGACTGGCGACCCGATCCCCCGGAATGCCGATGATCTTGTTGCCTTTGCCCTTGCCCAGCTGCGGTAGATCGCGCACCGGGAATACCAGCAGACGCCCCTCGGTCGTAACGGCCGCCAACCAGTCCTGATCACGGCTTTTCAGCGGCCGAGGCGCGACAACTCGCGCACCCGCCGGCAACGACAGCAAAGCCTTACCGGCCTTGTTCTTGGCCTGCAGATCCTCGCCTTTAACCACAAAGCCATAACCGGCATCCGAAGCAATTACATACAGCGACTCGTCTTCAGGCAGCAAGACGCACTCGAAACCGGCGCCAGGAGGTGGTGTCAGACGGCCTGTGAGTGGCTCGCCCTGGCCACGCGCCGAGGGCAGCGAGTGGGCCGCCAGCGAATAGCTGCGCCCGGTCGAATCGATAAACACGGCGTATTGATTGGAGCGACCTGCAGCGGCCGCCCTGAAGCCGTCGCCGGCCTTGTAGGACAGCCCGGTGGCATCGATGTCATGGCCCTTGGCGCAGCGCGCCCAGCCCTTCTCGGAAATCACCACGGTGACCGGCTCGGAAGGCAGTAGCTCGTTTTCCGATAGCGCGCGGGCTTCGGCGCGCGCAACGATTGGCGAACGGCGGTCGTCGCCGTAGGTCCCGGCGTCAGCGATCAGCTCCTTGCGTACCAGCTTCTTCAGCTTGGCCTCGCTGCCGAGCAATGCCAACAGCTTTTCGCGCTCTTTGGCCAGCTCGTCCTGCTCGCCGCGGATCTTCATTTCCTCCAGCCGCGCCAACTGGCGCAAGCGGGTGTCGAGGATGTAATCGGCCTGAAGCTCGGACAGCTCGAAGCGCGCCATCAACACAGGCTTGGGCTGATCCTCGGTACGGATGATATGGATCACCTCGTCGAGGTTGAGAAAGGCGACCAGCAAGCCTTCCAACAGGTGCAGGCGTCGCTCGACCTTGTCCAGACGGAACTGCAGGCGCCGCCGGACGGTGCCGATGCGGTAAGTCAGCCACTCGCTGAGCAGCACCTGGAGGTTCTTCACCTGCGGTCGACCATCAAGGCCGATAACGTTGGTGTTGACCCGGTAACTCGACTCCAGCTCGGTCGTGGCGAACAGGTGCTGCATCAGCTCGTCGGCGTCTACCCGGTTGGATCGTGGAATGATGACGATCCGGCACGGGTTCTCGTGATCCGATTCGTCACGAAGATCAGCGACCATCGGCAGCTTCTTCGCCTGCATCTGCGCCGCGATCTGCTCCAGCACCTTGGAGCCGGAGACCTGATGCGGCAGCGAGGTGACCACGATATCGCCGTCCTCGACGCGATACACCGCGCGCATACGCACCGAGCCTCGGCCGGTTTCGTAAATCTTCAGCAGATCAGCGCGTGGTGTGACGATTTCCGCCTCGGTCGGGTAGTCCGGGCCCTGCACATGCTCACAGAGCTGTTCGACGGTGGTTTTCGGGTCGTCTAGCAAACGCACGCACGCGGCGGCCACTTCGCGCAGGTTGTGCGGCGGCACGTCGGTCGCCATGCCGACCGCGATCCCCGTAGTGCCATTGAGCAGCAGGTTGGGCAGGCGCGCGGGCAGGGTCGCGGGCTCGTTGAGGGTGCCGTCGAAATTGGGCACCCACTCCACGGTCCCCTGCCCCAGCTCGGTGAGCAAGACCTCGGAGTAGCGCGACAGCCGCGCCTCGGTGTAACGCATGGCCGCGAAGGATTTTGGATCGTCCGGCGCGCCCCAGTTACCTTGACCGTCGACCAGCGTATAGCGGTAGCTGAACGGCTGAGCCATCAGCACCATGGCTTCATAACAGGCCGAATCACCGTGGGGATGAAACTTGCCGAGCACGTCGCCCACCGTTCGCGCCGACTTCTTGTGCTTCGAATCAGCGTTCAGTCCCAGTTCGCTCATCGCATAGATGATGCGCCGCTGCACGGGCTTGAGCCCATCGCCGATATGCGGCAGTGCGCGATCCATGATCACGTACATCGAATAATTCAGGTAGGCCTGCTCGGTGAAGTCGGCAAGGGAGCGACGCTCCACGCCGTCCAGGCTCAGGTCGATAGTTTCGCTCATGGTCGATCCGTGGCGTGTTGGCGCAGCACCAGAGTGCCGGCGCGCTGGGTGAATTCGAGTTGTTTCAGGGCGCTCATACCAAGCAGGATCTGCTCACCACCAAAGCCTGGCGCCACGATGGCACGTACGTCGTGCAGCAGAATGTCGCCAAGGGCGAGACTGTCCAGTACGGTCCGGTAACCGGTGGTCTGCCCGTTGGCGGTGTGCAGCATCACCGGAGCGCCGCGGGACAGGCCAAGGCGATCACCCAGCTTGGCGGGAATTGCGACATCTGTAGCGCCGGTGTCCAGCAGAAAGGTCACTGTCTCGCCATTGATTTGGCCATCGGCCACGAAATGCCCCTGGGGGTTGCTGTCCAGGTGCACCTCTATCTGCTCGCCCTGGATGACCGACACCGGTTCGCGATTGGGGTTGAAGCGGCTCTGTTCCCAGTCCGAAAAGAACCGCGTGGCCAGCAGCAACCCGGCCCCCCAGGCCAGGACCAGCATGATGCGCCCGGCGCGACGCCCGGCAGGCTGACTCACTGCTTGGCACCCCAACCGCCCTTGGGCGCAGCAAAGCGCCAGACGACAGGACGCTTCTCGCCGTCGGCACGCGTAAGCTCATTGTTGTCGAGCCCGATCCAGGCGCCTTCCGCGTCGACCCAGAGGGCTTCGGCATTGCCGAAAGGCGTGTCGTAACGGCGCGACTCAGCCATTGCCGTGTCCGCATAGGACCAGCATGCCTCACGGTGCCCATTCTCCACGTTCCGCCGACAGACCCGGTGAGTCACCGGTTCGAGCGTAAACAGTTTTCCGTTATGGAAGGTGAGCCCTGAAAAGCGCCGCGGCTGGGTGTCGTCGCCCATCTCGGGGGGCGTTGAATCGCGCCCGCCGCCTACCAGCAATACACAGCCGCCAGTACAGCGCCAGCTGTTCTGTGTTCGGTGGGTCACCATCAGACCTCGGCGACTGTGCTCTGCGGCCAGCCACAGACGATCGGCGCCCGGATCGACCGCTACGCCTTCGAACATGGCGTTGAACTTGAGCAGCATCCCGCTAGCCCGTGCCTGACGCACCACCGCACCCGGCAAATTGAGCCACTCTGCAGTGCCCGCTGGACTCACTCGCAGCACAGCGGCATGCGCTTCGCTGACCAGATAACGATTGCCCAGGCTGTCGCAGCTCAGGCCTTCGAAATCCATTTCACCACCACGCAGCATGCCGGTGAACGCAGAGCGCATACGCACGCCCCAAGACAATCCGGTACTTGGTACCGGCGGCAACTCGAAGCGCTCGACCTCCGCCTGCCAGACGGTATCGCTGCCATCAAGGCGGTACAGGACATTGTCCTCTCGGTCCGATACTGCCCAGAGTGCATCACCGCACCAGGCCAGCCCGGACAGATTGCCCGCGGCGATCCCCTCGACGGGATGCTCGCTGAGCATGGTCAGTTCAGGCGCGGCCGTTGCCGAGAACGGCACCGCCAGCGCGCACAGCAGCGCCGCCCAACGAAGGCTCAAAGCAGCACCTCCGCGAGGTTGCCCTTGGATTCCAGCCAGCTCTTGCGATCGCCGGCGCGCTTCTTGGCCAACAGCATGTCCATGATTTCACGCGTGCCGTCGAAGTCATCCAGGGTCAATTGCACGAGTCGGCGTGTATTCGGGTCCATGGTGGTTTCGCGCAGCTGGGGTGGGTTCATTTCGCCCAAACCCTTGAAGCGCGTGACCTGCGGCTTGCCACGACGTTTCTCCGCCAGCAGGCGATCGAGGATGCCGTCACGCTCGGCTTCGTCGAGTGCATAAAAGATGTCCTTGCCCAGGTCGATGCGGTACAGCGGCGGCATGGCCACATAGACATGACCAGCATCCACCAGCGGGCGGAAGTGACGAACGAACAGCGCGCAGAGCAGGGTTGCGATGTGCAGGCCATCCGAGTCAGCGTCAGCGAGAATGCAAATCTTGCCGTAGCGCAACTGGGAAATGTCCGCCGCGCCGGGATCGACGCCGATGGCCACGGCGATATCGTGCACCTCCTGGCTGGCCAGCACCTCGCCACCGTCGACTTCCCAGGTATTCAGGATCTTGCCGCGTAACGGCATGATTGCCTGAAATTCCTTGTCGCGCGCCTGCTTGGCGGAACCGCCTGCGGAATCACCCTCGACCAGAAACAACTCGGAGCGCGCCGGATCCTGCCCCGCGCAGTCGGCCAGCTTGCCGGGCAGCGCCGGCCCCTGGGTGACGCGCTTGCGTTCGACCTTCTTGCTCGCTTTGAGCCGGCGCCCGGCGTTGCTTATGGCCAGTTCGGCGAGCTGCAAGCCCAGCTCAGGGTGGGCATTCAGCCACAGGCTGAAGGCATCCTTGACCACCCCGGAGACGAACGCGGCCGACTCCCGCGAAGACAGACGCTCCTTGGTCTGACCGGAGAACTGCGGCTCCTGCATCTTTGTCGAGAGCACGAATGCGATCCGCTCCCAGACGTCTTCCGGCGCAAGCTTGACGCCACGTGGCAGAAGATTGCGGAACTCACAGAATTCCCGCATGGCATCCAGCAACCCCTGACGCAGGCCGTTGACGTGGGTGCCGCCCTGCGCAGTGGGGATCAGGTTGACATAGCTTTCCTGAACACTGTCCCCGCCCTCCGGTAGCCACAAAAGGGCCCAGTCAACCGCCTCCTTGCTGCCGGCCAAGCTGCCGCAGAAGGGCTCGTCGGGTAGCCGAGCAAACTCGCTGACAGCGTCGACCAGATATGAGCGCAGACCGTCCTCGTAATGCCACTCGGTCTTCTCCCCGGTGTTCTTGTCCTCGAAGCTGACATTCAGTCCCGGACAAAGCACGGCTTTGGCCTTGAGCACATGCTTGAGTCGACTGATCGAGAATTTCGGGCTATCGAAGTACTTCGGATCGGCCCAAAAGTGAACGCTGGTGCCGGTATTGCGCTTGCCAACCGTTCCGATGATGTCCAGCTCGCTGGCTTTGAAACCGTCGACGAATGCCATGCGGTATTCGTTGCTCTCACGCTTGACCGTCACTTCCACTCGGGTCGACAACGCGTTGACTACGGAAATGCCAACCCCGTGAAGACCACCGGAAAACTGGTAGTTCTTGTTCGAGAACTTGCCGCCGGCGTGCAGCTTGGTGAGGATCAGCTCGACGCCCGATACCCCCTCCTCCGGGTGGATGTCCACCGGCATGCCGCGACCATCGTCGATCACCTGAAGGGAATTATCCTGATGCAAGATGACCTGGACCGAGCTGGCGTGCCCCGCCAACGCTTCGTCGACACTGTTGTCGATGACTTCCTGGGCGAGGTGGTTGGGCCGCGAGGTGTCGGTGTACATGCCTGGTCGCTTGCGCACCGGATCCAGGCCGGAGAGGACTTCAATGGCTTCGGCGGTATAAGACATGTGCGTCTCGTGATGTCCTTATAAATCGGAAAAATCGACGTCTGCAAACAGGGCCGGATCGAAGCCGGCAAACGCCAGCAAGGCAGGAAGCCGCTCGGCAAACCCCTGGAAACCATGATCGCCACCGGCCTGGATGCGCACCGCACAGCCCCTGTAGTAATCAGCCGCATGGCGGTAATCCAGCGTTTCGTCACCTGTCTGCAACCAGACCTGGTAGCGCTCGGCATCTTGCGGCGATGGCACCTCCAGCTCGGCTAGTGCGGTGACATGGTCTTCGGTCAGATCCCAAACCTCGCCGCTGTAGAGGTTGGTCTGGGGCCCGAGATAACCATCGAAACGGCAATGAGGCGTAACGGCCGGATTGATCAGCAGGGCCTTGAGCCCGTGTCGTTCGGCGAGATGCGTTGCATAGTATCCGCCGAGGGAGCTGCCGACCAGCAGCGGCCGCCCCAGCTCTGCAATCGCCGTCTCAAGCTGCGCAATGGCCTGTCGTGGATGATGATGCAACGCCGGCACCTGCAGCGAGTCAGTTCGGTCCAGCCGACCCAGCGCTGCTGTCAGCTGGCTGGCCTTATGCGACAACGGTGAGCTGTTGAGGCCATGCATATAGAGAATGGTGGGCTGTTCGCGAGGCATGCTGATTCGCTGGACTGACAAAGGATGGGAAGGCTACAAGGCGAGGCGCGCACGCTGCAAGCCGCCAGGGAAGCCCGAGGCCAATCAGTGCGGGACTGCGTCAGCGCCAACACCTTCACAGACCTGCGACGATCAATACCCTTTGACGCAGTAATCGACTACGAAGTCGATGCCAACCACTCGCGAAATACCGGTATCGAGCGAGCCGTCAGCGTACAGACGCAACCAGCGGTAGCCGGGCGCAAGCGTATCGACTTGAAAGTCTTCGCTGCCGGGCGCGAACTGCACACCGGTAGAGGGAGTGGCTAGCAGGCGAACACCACGACGTTCGCTATCGAACGCCTGATGGATGTGCCCCCAGAGCAGCGCTTTGACGCAGCTGAAACGGTCAAGCACTTCGAACAGCGCCTCACGGTTGTGCAGTCCGATACTGTCCATCCAGCGGCTGCCAATCGAGACCGGGTGATGGTGCAGGCAGACCAGATGAGGCCGGTCCGACGCCTGCTGCAGGGTTCGCTCCAGCAAGGCCAATTGCTCTTCACGCAGCATGCCGAAGACCGCGCCTGGCACCAGCGTATCGAGCATGACGACCCGCCACGCACCGATATCAAGCACGGGCGCCATCATGTCGCTGCCACGGGTCGCCTCTTGCATCGGGGCCAACTCGTCATGGTTGCCTGGACACCAGCGAACCGGCGCGTCGATACGCTCGGACAACTGGCGAAACCGCTTATAGGAGGCAAGGGAGCCGTCCTGCGAAAGGTCGCCGGTCGCCAACATCAGGTCGATACGCGGCTGCTCATCGAGAACCAGATCGACGACGCGCTGCAAACTCTCAGCCGTATCCATCCCCAATAGCTTGCCGCCTGCTTCCGCGAACAGGTGGCTATCGGTCAGTTGTACGAGCAATACCGAGTCGTTTTCAACAGTGAGCGGCGCAGCAGCCAAGACCCGTCTCCTTTGGCGAAATCGCAGAAGAATTATGGTGGCTGGGAGTTGCAGGGGTAAACCGCGCGATGCGGGCATGCATCACAGAACCGCTTGGGAGCATCACAGAATCAATAGCACAACGCCATCACCACTTCAGACGCGCGCTGTTCCGCTTAAAGCACAGACTCCAGCTCGTGACCGCAGGCCAGGCAGTGACCGAGCCACTCCCCGAGGAACAGGTTGAGCTGATTTTTTTCATCGGGCTGATGCATTTGCGCGTTGGGATAGCTATAGATGCCGCGGAAACGCCGGGCGTTCTCGGCGCCAATCACTTCAGCCATACGCGCATCATGGTAGACACGCACGTCCATCTGCGGCACTGGCAACCAGGGCAGACAGTCCTGCTGACTGATCTGAACGGTGGTGGTGTAGGGGCAGCTCTCGGTGACAGTCAGCACCAGCACGCCGAGCAGTCGGTCCCCTTGGCTCATGGCGATCCGGCGCGTGTCCGGGCGGTTGCGCATCTCCGGAAGCAAACGCATCAGACGCAGATAATTTGCCTCGCAGGCCGCCTGAAGTTCCAGCAGGTCGACGCGGTATCGCTCGCGGGTTCGCCTCATATCCATGCCTCCCTGATCTCGCTGCGGTTCAACGCCAGCCACTGCAGCGCGATGATCGTCGCCGCGTTATCGATCCGGCCGTCGCGCAGCGCCTCCAATGCTTCATCAAGAGACCACACCGCTGCACGGATGTCTTCACCCTCCTCTTCCAGCCCGAACACGCCGCCGGCGCCAACACTGCTGCAGCGACCGACGTAGAGATGTATGCGCTCGGTGCTGCCTCCTGGCGAAGGATAGTAAACAGACACCGGCCAGAGCTCGCCGAGCTCCAGGCCTGCCTCTTCCACCGACTCCCTGCGCGCCACCTCTTCAGGCTGCTCGTCCTTGTCGATCAGGCCGGCCACCGTTTCCACCAACCACGGGTTGTCGCCATGCGCCATGGCGCCGACACGAAACTGCTCGATCAATACGACCTCGTCGCGCTGAGGATCATAAGGAAGCACGCAGACGGCATCGTGCCGAACAAACAGCTCGCGCTCGATCTCGGCGCCCATGCCCCCTCGGAACAGACGATGGCGAAGGCGGAAGCGGTCAAGGTTGTAAAAGCCACTGAAGCAGCGCTCGCGGCTGATGATCTCGACATCGTCGGCGCCTGCTTTGAAAATATCGTTCATGCACTACTCACATATCGGGTTGTTCCAGCACCTGCCGGCGCCGGAAAAAGGCTGCAACCGTCACAGCGTGAGCGGTCTCTCTGCTGCCATCCTAGCGCGCCGCTTGCTCAGGCGCAGCCCCTTGCAGACCGCTCGCATGAAGGAAGATGCCCAGCTGGCTATTCTCGAACTTCGCTCCGCCCACGCACTCGAACCCGCACTGAAGCCGCCGCAGGAGCCAGTCCATTGATGCCACTTCGCAATGCCATCGTCTTAACAGCTTTCAGCCTGCTCATCGGCGGCTGCCAACACTTCGGTGGCGAGCCGCCCGTAGACGTTCGTCAGATCCTCAGCGAGCAACGTCCGACCAGCTGCCCTGAGCAAGACGATAGCTGCCCCTTGGTGAACATAGATACTCAGCTGTTTGAAAACGAGCCGGCACTGAACGCGCTGATCGACCAGCGGTTGCGCGAGATGACGGTAGTCAGCCTGGATGCTCAGGTCCCGGCGTCACTCGAGGGCTATCAACAGACCTTCCTGCAAGACGCGGAACCCGGCTGGAGCAGCTACCTTCAAGCCAAGTTGCGTGAGCAGCATGGGCCGCTGCTGGTGGTGGAGCTTTCGAGCTATATACACACCGGCGGCGCTCACGGAATGCCCGGGCGCGGCTTCATCAATTACGACCGAGAGCAGGACCGTGAGCTGAAGCTTGCCGATGTTGTACTGCCCGGAAAGGAAGGCGCTTTCTGGCGTGTCGCAGCGAAGGCGCACCAGCAATGGCTGCAAGTCAACGAGCACGACGCCGCTTTCAGCCGCCAATGGCCCTTCCAGCGGACCGCCAACATTGCGCTGCTACGAGACAAGGTGCTGCTCAAATATGACGTCTACAGCATCGCGCCGTATTCGAGCGGCCACCCTGAACTGGAGATTGCGTACCGCGAGCTCAGCGGGATACTGAAACCGGCCTACCTGCCGTAGCCCCGCCAAAGCGACTCAAAACCAGCAGCAACCCGCCGGAGAGGAACAGTGCCGGCAGGCTGGCACCAATTTCCGGCCAGGCGTTTGCCAGCAAATGGTAGACGGCCGCGCCGCAGCCCCACGCCAGGAGCGTCTCCCAGCGCAACATCGTACTGGCTACCTGCAGCCGGCCCCGCCTTCTGAGCAGGTAGTGATCCACCAGCACCACACCAAACAGCGGAGCGAACACCGAGCCGATCAGCAGCAGGAAGTTCTGGTACTCCGCCAACGGTGCAAACCAGGCGATCAAGGTACACAACGCACCGATGGCCAGCGCCAGCCGCTCAACCTTGAACGGCAGCAGCAGGCCAACCGAGACCGCAGCGGAATGGATGTCGGCAAAAGCATTCTCCGACTCGTCCAGCAGGATCAATAGCAGCGGGATCCCCAGGCCAGCACCGGCGAGCGCCAACAGCAGGGCGTTAACCTCACCGCTGTCAGCAAAGGCCAGGGTATAAGCAACACCAAGGCTCATCAGCCAGACGTTACCCACAAAAAAGCCCAGCACGGTGCCGCCGAAAACGCGCCGCGCCGCCTTACCGAAGCGCGAGTAGTCTGCGATCAGCGGAAGCCAGGACAGCGGCATAGCGATGGCAATGTCGAAGCCCAGCGCAAACGGCAGCGAGCCGTCACCCTGACGTACCCACAGCGCCTGGAGATCGGCCTTGTCGAACAGGTTCCAGGTCAGCCAGACGCAGGCGCCGAGCAGCAACCATATGCCCCATTTGCGCAGAATCTTACGGACGAAGGTCAACGGGCCGGTGATTGCCAGTAGCGTCGCCAGCGCACCGAAGAACAACGTCCAGAGTGCGGGGTTGACCCAACCGCTTTGCTCGCCAAACGCCCGCGCAGACAGCACGCTTGCCGCATCGCGCATGACAATGATCTCGAAGGCGCCCCAGCCGACCAGCTGAACCAGATTCAACAAGGCCGGGAGCACCGCGCCGCGGTCACCCAGTGTTCGCTTCAGATTGGCCATCGAGGACAATCCAGTGTCGCTGCCGATCACCGCAACCGCCCCGAGCAATATCACGCCGACAGCGGTTCCGCTGAGGATCGCCAGCAAGGCGCCGCTCATGCCCAGGCCCGGCGCCAGCAACGCGCCGAGTTGCAGCACCATCAGGCCGACGCCCAGCGAGAACCACAGGGAGAACAGATCACGCCCTCCGAATACACGGTGCTCAGCGGCGATCATCTGATGCGGGGAATAACGACCTGGAATGTTCACATTGTTATCTCAGAGAAACCGGTCGCCCGGCACAACCGTGAGCACGATGTTTCGCCTCACGAAAGGAATTTCAGCAGCGATCCAAAGAGCGGATGACGCCGAAGGCTTATCTGCTTCAAATAGAGAGGTACCAATTGGCCGCCGAATCATTTTCGGCAGGACCGGTTGGTCGATGGGTGTAAAAGGCTCCGCCGTTTTCCACCCTACAGTTGAGCCATGCAGCTGCGCCCGGCGTGACCGCGCCGCGATAAGCGGCTAGGCGCGGTCCTGCTGTGTCGCAGGGTGAATCACGCTTCATCGACCCACCAAGCCGCAGCACGGTGGATGCATCAGCGACATCCACCCTACGACACAGTCACCGGAGTGATAGCGACCCTGCCGCTACACCTGCTTGTAGATCACCGAGCCTTCGTCCTTGAAGCGCGAGGACTGCTCCTTGAAGCCGGCCTCGATCGCTTTTTGCTCATCGGTCAGCCCGTTCTGCGACGCGTATTCGCGCACTTCCTGGGTGATCTTCATCGAGCAGAACTTCGGCCCGCACATGGAGCAGAAATGCGCGACCTTGGCCGAATCCTTCGGCAGGGTCTCGTCATGGAAGGCGCGTGCGGTGTCTGGGTCGAGGCCGAGGTTGAACTGATCTTCCCAACGGAATTCGAAGCGCGCCTTGCTCAAGGCGTTGTCGCGGATCTGGGCACCCGGATGGCCTTTGGCGAGGTCAGCGGCGTGGGCGGCGATTTTGTAGGTGATGATGCCGGTCTTGACGTCATCCTTGTTCGGCAGCCCCAGGTGCTCTTTCGGCGTGACGTAGCAGAGCATGGCGCAACCGAACCAGCCGATCATGGCCGCACCGATACCGCTGGTGATGTGATCGTAGCCGGGCGCGATGTCGGTGGTCAGCGGGCCGAGGGTGTAGAACGGCGCCTCATCGCAGCATTCCAGCTGCTTGTCCATGTTCTCCTTGATCATCTGCATCGGCACGTGGCCGGGGCCTTCGATCATGCACTGCACGTCGTGCTTCCAGGCAATCTTGGTCAGCTCACCGAGGGTTTCAAGCTCACCGAACTGCGCGGCGTCGTTGGCATCGGCAATCGAGCCCGGACGCAGGCCGTCGCCCAGCGAGAAGCTGACGTCGTAGGCCTTCATGATTTCGCAGATTTCCTCGAAGTGGGTGTAGAGGAAATTCTCCTGGTGATGCGCCAGGCACCACTTGGCCATGATCGAGCCGCCGCGGCTGACGATGCCGGTCACGCGCTTGGCGGTCAGCGGGACGTAGCGCAACAGCACACCGGCATGGATGGTGAAGTAGTCAACGCCCTGCTCGGCCTGTTCAATCAGGGTGTCGCGGAACAGCTCCCAGGTCAGGTCCTCGGCCACGCCGTTGACCTTCTCCAGCGCCTGGTAGATCGGCACGGTACCGATCGGAACCGGCGAGTTGCGGATGATCCACTCGCGGGTTTCGTGGATGTGCTTGCCGGTCGACAGGTCCATCACCGTGTCCGAGCCCCAGCGGATGCCCCAGGTCAGCTTGGCGACTTCTTCTTCAATCGAGGAGCCCAGCGCCGAGTTGCCGATATTGCCGTTGATCTTCACCAGGAAGTTACGCCCGATGATCATCGGCTCCAGCTCGGTGTGGTTGATGTTGGCGGGGATGATCGCGCGGCCGCGGGCCACTTCGTCACGCACGAACTCGGCGGTGATCTCCTTCGGGATCGACGCCCCGAAACTCTGCCCGGCATGTTGCTCGGTGAGCAGGCCGGCGGCGCGCGCTTCCTGCAGCTTCATGTTTTCGCGGATGGCGATGTATTCCATCTCGGGCGTGATGATGCCCTGACGCGCGTAATGCATCTGGCTGACGTTCTTGCCCGGCTTGGCGCGGCGCGGATTGCGCACATGGGCGAAGCGCATCTTGGTCAGCTCGGCATCGGCCAGGCGCTGCTGGCCGAACTGCGAGGTCAGGCCGTCAAGCAGTTCGGTGTCGCCACGGTCATCGATCCAGGCCGAGCGCACGTCGGCCAAGCCTTTCCGCACATCGATGGTCACGCTCGGATCGGTGTAGGGACCGGAGGTGTCGTACACCAGCACCGGCGCGTTGATCTCACCGCCGAAATCCGTGGGTGTGACGTCGAGACTGATCTCGCGCATCGGCACGCGGATGTCGGGTCGCGAACCTTGCACATAGATTTTCCGCGAACGCGGAAAAGGCTGGATCGACCCCTGGTCGACCTGGGCTGATTCACTCAGGTTTTGTTGTTCTGCACGCATCAGGCTGGCTCCTCGAAAGTTGTCGGGGCGAACCTGAAAAACACGGCGGATAAAGGGCATCGGGCGCGCCGGAACTGGCGCCGAGAGAGCTTGCCGGAACGACTGGCGAGCACATCTTGTTCCCTACGCAGGCCTTAACCTGATCAGGTTCAACGGGATCCGGAACTTTCCGATCTCAGCCTTCGCTTCAAGGCACCCCGACAAGAACGGGGCCGAGTCTAATCAAGACTGACCGGGAATACCATGCCGATGGCAAGCGCCGCGACCGTCGGGTCACATCCCTCCCCGCCCACCCTGCTGCCTGATCGCCTCCAACAAGGTCCCGAACACCCTGCTCAAGCGCCTTGACCGCCCGCATGACCACGCATAGCCTTGCCCATCACTTCGCTTCAGGGAAAGACGCACATGCTGCGCAGACTCACGCTGGCACTCGCCGTGACCGCCGCCTCGTCCGGGCTGACCTGGGCCCAGACAGCGCCACCGCTTTCCGCTCGGACCGACCTGGTCAGCGTCTACCGACAGGCCGTTGAGAACAACGCCGACCTTGCGGCGGCTCGCGCGCAGCTCCAGGCGATCCAGGAAGTCGTGCCCCAGGCCCGTGCCGGTTTGCTACCGAACCTCAGCGGCGGCGCGGAGCTCAGCAATACGCGCACCGATGTCGATACATCCATGGGTTCGCGTTCGCTGTCACGCAGCGGCACCGTCTATCAGGCAACCCTCAGCCAGCCGATCTTTCGCCCTGAACGCTGGTTCCAGTTACAGGCGGCTGAAGCCATCAGCGAACAGGCCGCGCTGGAATATTCAATCGCCGAACAGGATCTGATTCGCCTGACCGCGCAAGCCTACTTTGCCGTATTGCGCGCCCAGGACAACCTGGCCGCGGCCAAGGCCGAAGAGTCAGCTTTTCAGCGCCAGCTCGACCAGGCCAATGAGCGTTTCGAAGTTGGCTTGTCCGACCGGACCGATGTTCTGGAAGCACAAGCAGGCTTCGATACCGCACGCGCCAACCGGCTGCTCACGCAACGGCAAGTGGACGATGCGTTCCAGGCCCTGTTTACCCTGACCAACCGCGAATACCTGGCTCTAGAAGGCATTGAGCACAGCTTGCCGGTGCTGCCGCCCATTCCTAACGACGCCAGCGCCTGGGTCAACACCGCCACGCAACAGAACCTCGATTTGCTGGCCAGCAATCAGGCCGTCAACGCGGCTGAGGAAACCCTACGCCAGCGCCGTTCGGGTCATGCACCAACACTCGACGCCGTGGCGCGTTACAGCAAGGGCGACAACGACAGCCTGGGGTTCACCAATACAGGTAGCGAAGCGGTGACCGGTATCCCTCGCTACACCGGTGATGTCGAGCAGCGCAGCATCGGGCTGCAGCTGAACATTCCACTTTATAGCGGCGGCCTGATCAGCTCTCGGCGCCGCGAAGCCTTCCATCAGCTAACCCAGACCGAGCAACAGCGCGAAAGCCTGCGTCGCCAGGTGGTCGAGACCACGCGCAACCTCTATCGCGCGGTGAATACCGATGTGGAGCAAGTGCAGGCGCGGCGGCAATCGATCGTTTCCAACCAGAGCGCGCTAGAAGCCACCGATATCGGCTATCAGGTCGGTACTCGCAATATTGTCGATGTGCTCGACACGCAACGCCGCCTGTTTGCTTCGGTGCGTGACTACAACAATGCCCGCTACGACTACATCATCGACAGCCTGCGCCTGAAACAGGCCGCCGGAACACTCAACCCTGGTGATCTGGAAGATCTGCAGCGGTATCTGAAAACCGACTACGACCCGGATACCGATTTCCTGCCGCCGGACCTGTCTGAGAATTTCGCCCGCCCGGTGCGCATCGATTAATCGTGGCGAGCCGACCCAATATTCTGAGGCGGATCGAGGCACGCCATGATCGGGGCCCAAAACGGGCCTGATCTACAACCGGTTCAGCGCGGGGTCTAGCGGACACTCGTGGCCGACAGGGCGGAAACGGCCGAACAGCCTGACGCCTCGCTACTTGAGCAAGGCACCCAACCCCTCCAGCAAACGCCCAAGCGCGCCCTGATTGTTCTTCAGAACCTTCAGGCCTGCGCTGCGTGCCTTTCCGACGCGCTCGGGATCGTTCCAGAACAGCTCTATCGCCGATGCCAGCTCAGGTGCATTGCTGACTTGAGCAAGTGCAGCTGCATCACGCAGTTGTGCGGCGATATCGAGGAAATTGAAAAGATGTGGCCCCGTCAGCACGGGCTTGCCCAACGCGGCTGGCTCCAGCAGGTTATGGCCACCCGTAGGCACCAGGCTGCCACCGACGAAAGCGACATCGGCCAAGGCGAACAGAAACAGCAACTCGCCCATGGTGTCGCCAAGCACCACTTGAGTCTCGGGCTTCGGCAGCTCAGCGAGGGACCGGCGAACCGTGCTGAAGCCCTGTTTGCCGCACAGCTCATACACCGAACGAAAGCGCTCAGGATGACGCGGCACCAGGATCAACAGCGCATCGGGCCTTTCAGCGAGGAGCAGTCGATGCGCTGCGAGCAAAATCTCGTCTTCACCCGAGTGGGTGCTGGCACCGATCCAGATCGGTCGCGACATGGCATCCCACTGCTGACGAAGTTGCGAAGCGCGCTCGGGCAGCGCCGGATCAATATTCAGGTCGAACTTGATCGAGCCGGTGACCTGCACGCTCTCCTTACGAGCACCTAGTTTTCGAAAGCGTGCGGCCTCGGCACTGGTCTGCACGGCGATCAGGCTCAGTTCGGCCAGCATCGGCGCGGTCAGTCGGGCGAAGCGTGCGTAGCCGCGCGCTGAACGCTCAGACAGGCGCGCGTTGGCCAGCGCTACAGGGATGCCCCGCTGCGCACATTGATGAATATGGTTAGGCCATAACTCGGTTTCCATCACCACCGCCAGCTTTGGCTGCAGGCGTTGCAGAAAGCGAGCCGCTGCCCACGGTAGGTCATAGGGCAGATAGCAGTGCTGCACCCTGTCGCCGAACAGCGCCTCGATGCGTTCGGAGCCCGTCGGGGTCATGCAGGTCACGGTGATCGGCAGCAATGGATAGCGCTCCATCAGCGCCCGAATCATCGGTGCCGCAGCAATGCTTTCGCCGACCGACACCGCATGCACCCAGATGCCACCCGGCTGGAACGCCGGAAGCCCTACAGCGAAGCGCTCGCCGATTCGCGCGCCATAAGCCGGCGCTCGACGAGCACGCCAGAACAGACGCGCAAACACCAGAGGCAAGGCGAGATGAAACAGCAAGGTATAGAGGGCACGATTCATGGGCGCGGAGCTTAGCAAAGCGTCGGACGCAACGGCCACAGCGAAGCGCAAAGCGAAATCCGCTACCGTTGCGCAGAACTTGCCCGTTCCGCGGGAGCCGAATGAACGCAGCGCAGACCGGCACTGCCCTCAACCGGAGACCGTATGACTGGCTATTTCTATCTCGCCATCGCTATCACCGCCGAGGTGATTGCCACCACCTCCATGAAGTCGCTGGCTGGCTTCAGTCGCCCGCTACCGCTGTTTCTGGTGATCGCGGGCTACAGCCTCTCATTCTGGTGGTCAGGACCATACCGGTGGGCATTGCCTACGCCATCTGGGCAGGCCTCGGCATCGTCTTGGTGAGCATCGCCGCAGCAGTAATCTATCAGCAGAAGCTCGATCTACCGGCGGTGCTAGGCATGGCGCTGATCGTCGCTGGCGTGGTGGTCATCCAGATGTTTTCCGGCAGTACCGGACACTGAGCCGGATCGGCTGATGTTCAGGGGTGAGCGGTTATACTGCGCGCCTGATTTCTCCAAGAGGTCCCTTCATGTCCGAGTCACTGAGCACCGATGTTCTGATCGTTGGCGGCGGAGTCGCCGGCCTGTGGCTGAACGCACGCCTACGCCGACTGGGCTATTCGACGCTGCTGGTGGACAAGGGTGTGCTCGGCGGCGGACAAAGCGTCAAGTCTCAGGGCATCATCCACGGCGGGACCAAGTACGCATTGAGCGGCGCGTTGACCGGCGCATCGGAAGCAATCGCCGACATGCCACGACGCTGGCGCGAGGCGCTTGCCGGTAGCGGCGAGCTGGACCTCTCAGGTGTACGCCTGCTATCGGACGCTCACTATTTATGGTCGCCAGGCACCCTGACGGGCAACCTCACCAGCTTCTTCGCCAGCAAGGCCGTCAGGTCGCGTGTCGGCCAGGTCAAGGGCGGTGAGCTGCCACAGGCGCTCCAGGACCCTCGCTTCAAAGGTAAGGTCTACCGCCTCAGCGAGCTGGTGCTGGACGTGCCCAGCCTGATCCAGCGACTCGCAGAGCTGTCGGGCCCAGGCCTGCTGAAGGCCGAGCGAATCGAGCCTCTACAGGAAAACGGCGAGCTGAGCGGGTTGATTGTCGACGGTCGCTCGTTCCGCGCTCAACGCATTGTCCTGACTGCCGGCGCGGGGAATGCCGAACTGCTGAATGCGCTGGGCCTCGCTCAGCCTGCGATGCAGAAGCGCCCGTTGCACATGGTCATCGTCAAGGCGCCGACATTGAAGCCACTCTATGCGCACTGCTTGGGCGGCGGTTCCAAACCCCGCATTACGGTAACCAGCCACCCCGCTGCCGACGGCGAATGGGTGTGGTACCTGGGCGGCGATCTGGCCGAGGCCGGCGGGGTTGCGCGCGATGAAGCGTCGCAGATTGCCGCCGCGAAGAAGGAGCTGGCCGAGCTGGTTCCCTGGATAGATCTGTCGGCAGCCAAATGGGCCACGCTGCGTATCGACCGGGCCGAGCCTGCGCAATCCGCACTGGCCAGACCGGATAACGCCTTCCTCGCCGAACAGGGGCGCCTGCTGGTGGGCTGGCCGACCAAACTGGCGCTGTCCCCAGACTTCGCCGATCGGGTCGAGGCCGCATTGATCCGCGACGGTATCCAGCCGCAACCCTTGACGCCACTGCCCGAATTGCCGCGCCCCGCGATCACTGGGCCATTCTGGGAAGGGTTGGTCTGATGGAAACCACCCTTCATGCCTTGCACCGCCGGCTGGGCAGCACCGGCTTGAATGTATCGCCATTGGGCTTGGGCACGGTCAAGCTGGGCCGTGATCAAGGCGTGAAGTACCCCAGCGGCTTTCGCATTCCCGACGATGCACAGGCGCGTCACTTGCTCGATTTGGCGCGCGATCTAGGCATCAACCTGATCGATACCGCCCCCGCCTACGGCGTCAGCGAACAGCGCCTGGGCCCGCTGTTGCTGGGCCAGCGCGATCATTGGGTGGTGGTCAGCAAGGTCGGCGAGGAGTTCGTCGACGGTCAATCGCAGTTCGATTTCTCGCCAGCCCATACCCGTTTTTCCGTGGAACGCAGCCTTCAGCGGCTAAAGACCGACCGTATCGAACTGGTGTTAGTGCATTCGGATGGGCGCGACCTGGACATTCTGCAGAACAGCGGCGTTTACGAAACGCTCGCCGAGCTCAAGCGCGAAGGTAAGATTCTTGGCTACGGCCTGTCCGGCAAAACCGTCGAAGGCGGCCTTTTTGCCCTTGAGCAGGGCGACTGTGCGATGGTGACCTACAACCTCAACGAGCAGGCCGAACGGCCAGTGCTCGACTACGCTCAGGCAAACGCCAAGGGCATCCTGGTCAAGAAGGCGCTCGCCAGCGGCCATGTTTGCCTGAAGCCAGACGAGAACCCCGTACGGCTCAGCTTCGAGCTGTTGTTCAGTCATCCTGGCGTCGGCGCGGCAATCATCGGCACCATCAACCCGCAACACTTGTCAGCTAACGTACGTACCGCCGCATCCGTTTTATCCCAACAACAATAAATGGCCAGACGGCCGCCGACTGCCAGGAGGAGCCGAATGCCGCGCGTACTGATCCGCAAGAATCCGACCGCCTTCAAGACCCTGCCGCTGCTCGTCGAAGCCAGCCCGGAAGGCTTGCGCTACCAGAGCCTTGGGCGTCCGCTGAACTTCAGCGAGATGCTCGAACGTCGCCGACCGGTAGCCGTGAACGATCCGAGCCGCTTCAATATCGAACTGGCTAACCTCGGCGTCTCGGTACGCCTGACGATCTGCTGGCAGGGCCAGGAGTACTGGGTACTGGTGCGCCAGCAACGCCAGGACCGAGGCGACGTGGTACTCAAGCTGATTTCCGGCTACGTACCGGCCCACGAACTCAGTCTGCCTCTGCTCACCGCGATTCAGGAAGTTGCAGAAGAATGTTTGCTGGAAACGCCTGAGGGCTGGCTCGCCGGGCGCTTCGGGGACACATGGCTACCGGCTCCCTATGAGGGCAGCCTGCGCTATCGGGAGGCTGTGCATTTCAACCTGGCCTCGCTTTCAGGCTCGGCGAGACCGGTGCAATGCGGCCAGATGACCTTGATGGAGCGCCCGCGAGCCTACGTTCATCTGCCGACCGCTTCCCTGCAGTTGGTGTACGACATGCGCCTCGATCTACCGAAGGAAACCCGAGAGCTCAGCCTGTTTCATGTCGATGAACGGCTGGAAGACGGCAAGCTCGTCGCAGAGCTGTCCCGCAGCAGACCCGATCTTTATCTGGTTCCGCTGCTGCAGGGCCGTCCGACCGCCGCGTTGTACACCTTGCGCAAAGGACAGCCCGTTCCGGCCAGTACGCGCGGGTTGTGGCTGTCGGAAAGCTTTGCAGGCCAAGACGATTTGGTCGTGCGCGAAGAGCGAATTAGCTGGCGCGACTGGATCAAGACCCTCGCCGTGGCGGCATCCGGTTGATTTGAACTGGAAAGGCTGCCCAGCCTGGTCGGCTGGGCAGCGGCCAGGCTTAGCGCTTGCGGATTTTTTCAACGATGGCCGTAGTAGAGCTGTTTTCGACCAACCCCAACACCTTGACCTCACCGCCATAGGCGGTGACCAGGTCCGCACCGACAACCTGATCGACACCGTAATCTCCGCCCTTGACCAGCACATCCGGCTTGACCTCGGCGAGCAGATTTTCAGGTGTGTCCTCCGCGAAACATACAACCCAATCGACCGCGCCGAGCCCAGCCAGCACCGCCATGCGCCGATCAACCGAGTTGATTGGCCGGCCCGGCCCCTTCAGACGACTCACCGACCCATCGTCATTCACTGCGACGATCAAGCGATCCCCTTGAGCGCGGGCTTGCTCCAGATAGGTCACATGCCCGGCGTGCAGGATGTCGAAACAGCCATTCGTAAACACGATCTTCTCGCCTTGGGCGCGCGCATCTTCTATCGCGGTGAGCAACTGCTCGAGCGTCATTACCCCACGCTCGGAACCTTCCTCGCGCTGCACTGCTCGGCGCAGTTCCGGCGCGCTAATGCAGGCGGTGCCCAGCTTGCCGACCACGATACCGGCGGCAAGATTGGCCAGTGCGACCGCTTGCGGCAGCTCCTCTCCAGCAGCAATGGCCGCCGCTAACGTCGAAATCACCGTATCGCCAGCGCCAGTGACATCGAATACTTCACGTGCGCGGGCAGGCAGGTGTAGCGGTGAATACTCCGGACGCAACAGCGTCATGCCGTGCTCGCCGCGGGTCACCAAGAGGGCACCAAGTTCCAGGTTGTGCATCAGTTCCGCGCCCTTTGCGACCAGTTCGGCCTCGTCTGCGCAGTGACCGACAATGGCCTCGAACTCACCGAGGTTCGGCGTAATAACCGAAGCGCCGCGATATATTTCGAAGTCCTTACCTTTAGGGTCAGCCAGCACCGGAATGCCACGCTTGCGCGCGGCCTGAATCAGCGACTGATGATTGCGCAGCGCACCTTTGCCGTAGTCGGAAAGAATCAGCACCTTCACACCCAGCAACAGCTGCTCGACGTCGCGCAGCAACGCGGCCGGATCGGTGTCGAACGGCTCTTCGAAGTCCATCCGCAACAGTTGCTGGTGCCGGCTCATCACCCGCAGCTTGATGATGGTCGGCTGATGCTCGATGGATTGAAAGTGTGCCTGCACACCAGCTGCAGCCAGGCTATCAATCAGGCTTTGGCGGGCTTCATCCACGCCCGTGACACCAACCAGCGCGGCCGGCGCACCTAATGCCGAGATGTTAAGAGCCACGTTGGCGGCGCCACCCGGCCGATCCTCTACCTGCTCGACCTTGACCACCGGCACCGGCGCCTCCGGCGAAATCCTCGACGTGCCGCCATGCCAGTAACGATCGAGCATGACGTCGCCAACCACCAGGACGGAGGCTTGGTCGAAACGGGGCATGGACAGTTTCATGAGGGCTCCGGGGCAAAAAAACACGCGATCATAACATGACGAACCGCCCAGGCCGGCGCAGCGCTGGCTTGAGCGGGCATGGCAAGCATCGGCCTTGGCGCGCAATGCCCGCTTATGCCGATTCATCGCTCCTGAATTGTGTTTCGTGCAAGCGGGAGTATGGGCCGTTGGTCAGGAGCAGTTGCGCATGGGTGCCACGCTCCACAATGCGACCTTGCTCCATCACCAGGATCAGATCGGCCTTCTCGATCGTGCTTAGCCGATGGGCGATGACCAGCGTCGTACGCCCTGCCATCGCATGATCCAGTGCACCCTGAATATGCCTCTCAGACTCTGTATCCAGCGCTGACGTAGCCTCGTCCAGAATCAGAACCGGTGCGTTCTTCAGCAGCGCGCGGGCAATGGCCAGACGCTGGCGCTGCCCACCGGAAAGCAGCACGCCATTCTCACCGACAGGAGTATCGTAGCCCTGAGGCATCTGCTGAATAAATTCATCGGCATAGGCATCGCGAGCGGCGCGCTGGATATCCTCGAGCGGGGCGCCCGCCAGGTCGCCATAAGCGATGTTGTTGGCGACCGTATCATTGAACAGTGTGACCTGCTGAGTGACTAAAGCGATGTGCCGGCGCAGATTGCGAAGGGTGTAATCCTCGATCTCCATACCGTCGAGCAGGATCTGCCCACGATCATGGTGGTAGAAGCGCGGAATCAGGTTGGCCAGGGTCGACTTGCCACTGCCCGACCGCCCAACCAGCGCCACCATCTGCCCAGGCTCGACGTTGAAACTGACGTCGTGCAGCACCTGCTTGTCCGTACCTGGATAGACGAAGCTCAGGTCGCTGACGTCCAGTTTTCCGGTTACTTTCTCGCGCTCGAACGTGCCCTTGTCGACTTCTGGCGACTCGTCGAGTTGCTCGAAAATACTTTCTGCTCCAGAAACGCCTTTCTGGATCGTAGAACTCACCTCTGAGAGCTGCCGGATGGGTTTGGGCAGCAAACCGGCAAGCGTAATGTAGGCGACCAGATCACCCGCCGACGCGTCTCCACGCATGTACAGCACCAGGAACATCAGCACTGCCATCGCGCTGTAAATTACCAACTGCAATGTAGGGGTGTAGACCGCATTGGTCTTGACCATGCGGAGCTGCTTGCCGGTGTTGTCGCTACTGGCATCAAAAAATCGACTCTGCTCATACGACTCGCCACCGAAGCTACGCACCACCCGGTAACCTTGAATCGTCTCGGACGCCACATGGGTGACGTCACCCATCGCGACCTGAATCTTCTTGCTCTGCTTGCGAAACTTCTTGCTGGCGCTGGATACCATTACACCGATGAGTGGCAGAATCGCCACCATCACGAGCGTCAGCTTCCAGTTCATCCACAACAGCGTGGCGAACAAGAAGATCACGGTCATGCCCTCCCGCACCACTACCTTTATCGCGTCCGTCGCGGCACCGGTCACCATCGTCACGTTATAGGTAATACGCGAAATTAGATGGCCGGAATTGTGGCTATCAAAGTAGCGGTTAGGCAAGACGAGCAGGTTGTTGAATAGCGACACCCGCAAATCATGCACCAAGCCCAGAGAAACGCGGGCAAGAAAATAGTTGCCCAAGAAGGAGCCTACGCCTTGCATGATGGCAATCAGCACGATCAACAGTGGGACGGCTTGCAAAAGCTTGAGGTCTGCCAGCCAAGCCTGACCGTTTAGGTAAGGCACCTGAGCAAAAAAACTGCCGCCCGGATTGTTCAGCCCATCCACAAAGAACTTGAGGATATAGCCGAGCATCGGCTGGGTAGAGGCAAAAATCAGAAAGCCCAAAATGCTGAGGCCGAATAACCCCACATAGGGCTTCACATAGCCAAGCAGCCGAAAATAAATGGTCACGCTTGAAGTCTGGCTCTCGCTAGAGCGGTTATCAGGCATACGTCCACGCGTTAACGTTTGAAGAGACGCGAGAGATTACCATACAGCCATGGCTGCCTCGGTCCGGGCTAATGCATTACTATGCTGGGCTTTTAGCAATAGCCGAAGTATTCCTGTGATTCGATTAGCCCACTGTACTCGCTGGCTGGATGCGTTCGTCGCCGGCCGCTTGCTTATAGCTGGTTATGTGGTGTTGTTGACCGGCTTGTTCTGGGTAAACGACACCAGCTCATACACCAAGCTCTACTACGCGCTGCTGGCCGCGCCCACGCTAATCGTTATGCTTGCCAAACCTCAGTATTGGCGAATGCTGATTCGTGAACCTATCGTGATGGCGTTTCTCGTCATGGCCGCGTGGCTATTGTTGAGTCTTTCCTGGACTCAGACTGAAGATGACCCAAGCAGTCTCGCCAAACGGCCGTTATACGTATTCATGATGTTCGCTGCCTGCGCCATCATCGCGCTGAAGGATCAGCAAAGGTTATTAAAAGCGCTACGCATTGCAGCCATGCTGGCGTCGGCAGCAGCCATGGCGGGCTTGGCAATTTTTCTGTCAAGGAATGACGGCGGGCGCATGATCGGCA
This sequence comes from Pseudomonas sp. 9Ag, assembly GCF_902506445.1. Taxonomy (NCBI): domain Bacteria; kingdom Pseudomonadati; phylum Pseudomonadota; class Gammaproteobacteria; order Pseudomonadales; family Pseudomonadaceae; genus Pseudomonas; species Pseudomonas sp. 9Ag. The sequence goes on along the minus strand of NZ_LR733836.1, from coordinate 332,885 downwards.
CCGGAGCCCTGTCCAACCCCCTTCTGTCGTCTCATGTATACGGTTTTTTTTGTGCTTACTGGATGGCCGTATGGCTGACGGATCGCGACGGCCCATCTTGGCTTCCCATCATGTTCGCGGCGCCACTAATAGCGGCCTTGCTGGCGACGGGTTCACGAACCCCCTTAATGGCGCTGGGTATGGTGAGCATCTGGATGGCGGCTTTAGGAGGGCGGCGGGCACTCTATTTGGTAGCTGCGATGGCTTTTATCGTCATATCTGGATTCTTACTGAGGCCAGACGTATTGCTACAACGGGGTTTGTCATTCCGACCTGAACTATGGGGCGAAGCCATACGCCAGGCGTCTGAGCACCCATGGGTCGGTCACGGATACGGCGCTGAGTTCACATTCACGATAGCAGGGCTCGGACGTACCTTAAGCGATCCACATAATGTTGAACTGGCAGTGCTCCTAGAGCTCGGAATAGTCGGTTTAACCCTTTGGCTAGTCATGTATGCGATTGCGCTTGTACGCTGCCTGAACAAACAAGCATGCCTCCAGCTGGCATCCGCACTGGCGGTGTACGGACTGGCTGCCGGCCTTACTGAAGGCAGCAATTTCCTATCTCGCCCGAACGAAAATTGGTTTCTTATCTGGATACCGCTTTCGTTCATCGCCGCACTCTCCATCAGCCTGCGTCAAAAGGGGCCACTGCTCAATGCCCTAACTGAGGAACAGTTCAACCACTTACTGCAAGGTGCGGATGTAATCGAAGCAGACGGCCATGGGGTAAAGGTCGCGAAACTTGCGGACGGCACATACCTGAAACTGTTTAGGCGCAAGCGCTTTTTTTCAACTGCACTTTGGGCGCCTCCATCGCGCCGGTTTGCAAGTAACGCACAGCACTTACGACTACTGGGCGTGCCAGCACCAGCAGTAAGTAAGCTCATACAAATTAAGACGTCAAAGGTCGATGGCGTTCTATACCTGCCCCTTCCAGGCGATACGCTACGCAACCGCTGGAGAGCCCTAACCGATGCCGAGCGGGAATTAGAAATAGAAGCATTTGGAGCCTTTCTCGGACACCTTCACCAACTAGGGATTTATTTTCGCTCGCTGCATCTGGGTAACGTCATCAAGCTGCCGGACGGAAGTTTTGGCCTGATTGACGTATCCGACATGTCGATCAGCAACGAACCGCTTAAGCCTTGGAAGCGTCGCCGTAACCTAACCCATATGCTGCGCTATGGAGAGGATAGTAACTGGCTAGCGGTACAGCACGTCTCCTCTTTGACGGAAGGCTATGCGGAACATTGCGGTCAAAGAGCCGCCCTGAAGCTGAACCAACAACTCAACCGGCTCGTTCATGCCACCCAGTGACTCGATATTACTGCAAAGCGAAAAGATGCTTGCCATCATCGCACGGGCATAGGGCTGGATCCATCAGTTAACCTGCGATGCCCTCTCGCCTGCTGCCCGGCAAGAACGCAGTATCTCCTTGATTTTTCCGAAATGGAAAACCCAAGTCGCCACTGCGTTGTGCGATTTCGCCAACACTATATGGAGCGCCTAGGCTGAAGTTTTCACGCTTAGCCAAAAACCAAACGCACCAAGCCACGTATTGTCTTTCCGTTCCAGAAGCGTACTGGCAGTTGCCGCAGCAATTCCCGCGAAAGCTGCTTATCGTCACGGGCGCTCTTTAGCACCATGGAATTTAAAAACTTTGCGCAAGCGCTTGGATAAGCTGGATGATCACTGAAGCATGCGTAAGTTGCCATGACTTGCTCCACCATGAAGCGCCGGTCCTTATAGGTGTTGGCACCATGTACTCGGTATTTGGCCAGAACCTCGCTTAGCACATCGATGAAATAGCCTGCATAAGCGATTTTTAACTCGACCTGTAAATCTTCGAGACGAATTGTCGGATCAAACCCACCCACAGCTTGCAAAGCTTCGCGACGAAACAACAAGGTAGGTGCTGGCGGCCCATCTTCAAGAGCGTTAAACATTGAATTGAAATCGAGTCGACGAAATGGCCTCGCACGGCACCGCTTCTGAATGAGATTTCCTTGCGCATCAATCGTTTTAATATTGCCTGCACATATCCCGACTTCGGGCTTACCTTCCATATAGGCGACCTGTGTCGCTATACGTTCCGACAACATCACATCGTCTGAGCCCAGCGGCGCAATCAGACTCCCTTTTGCACGGGCAATACTCTCGTTTAGCGTCCTAGAAAGCCCTTGGTTCGGCTGAACTCTGAAATCAAACCCGTATTTTTCATGTAAGCGCCGAATACGCTCCACACTGTCATCCTTGGACCCATCATCTACAACCAGCAATTCGATGTTCGGATAGGTTTGCTCAATAACACTAAGAATGCTTTCCTCGATATACGGCGCATGATTATAAGAGGCAATTATTACCGTCACCAAAGGAAGTTCAGTCATGGCACGACCTATTCAACATATCTTCTAATAGCTCTCGATATTGCTTCCGAAAATCATCGATAGCATGTGCCCGGCAAAGATAATCATATGAGTGCCGCCCTTCTTGCACACGCTCATTTTCTGACAGCGACATAACTTCACGCAGTCGCTCCGCCAACACCAAGGGTTTGCCTACTGGATACGTACGCCCGCCGCTATCTTCCAAGATAGGTCGCATGCTATCGATATCAGAGCCTATAACTGGCAACCCGGCACTCATTCCCTCGAGCAATGCGAGTGGCAAGCCCTCACTAATCGAAGACATTACAAACACGTCGTATGCTTTGACAAATTGCAATGCATCATCACGCGACCCCAGCAAACGCACTCGCGCCTCCACGCCATGAGCGCGGATGAAAGCTTCTAGCTCCTGACGTGAGCGCCCTTCGCCGATAATGGCAAGCAGCGCTTTAGGAAACTCATCCTTTATCTCGACAAACGCTTGCAGCAAGTGTATGTGCGCCTTTACCGGCACCAGTCGGCCTATTGTTCCAATTACAAATGCGTCTTGAGGTAAATCGAGTAGCTGACGCGCATGCGACTTAGAATGTTGCAAGCGCTCGGCACGGGATATATCGATGGCATTATTGATCTGGCGAACATTTTCCGGACTGCCCGCGCCGCTTGCGATTAAATCATTGTAGACGGCTCGAGACACGCCAACTAACCGCCAAGCTTTATTCATTAATAACCGCGACTCCCACCGACGATATGCACGATCATATTCGCCAAGACCATGTAAAACCCCAATGCAGACAGGAATGCGTAAGAAGCGGTTGAGCAACATCATCATATTGATGGGTTTGAAGCGATGCGCAACGACGGCATCGTAATTTTGAGCACGGCAGTGCTTGTAGAGCCTCCATAGCGCGTTGACACGCAGCCCCTTAGTCGAGGCACTACTCAGACCAAAATACTCCGAGCGCACCGCCCTACTCTCAGGTTCGCCGGGCTCTGGACCACCACGCAGGAAAACAGTGGTCACCTCGTATATATCGCTTGGTAGCCCCTGGATTATCTGCTCAGCTAAATCAGAGGCATTCACGTTAAAGCTATTTTGCAATTGTAAGACTTTTATTTTCGTCGCCATCAGTAATGACCCAACCACAACCGGAACGCTTTACGAACATAAGAGCCATTCAATACAACACGCCAATCATGCCGTAATGCTGTTTGGAAGTATGATTTAGCAGCCTCAACGTCACCTGCCAGATAGGCACTTCGAAACAGCGACAAACAGCGCTGAACAAAGAACTCATTTCTCAGCGCCTGAAATTCTTTACCCAGTCGTTGCGGGGAAAAAACCTCATCTACGAGAGCCAGCCCTCCGGATTTTGCATGACTAAATTGATGACGAAGACTGTCGTCGTGCTTGTGGATCAAGGCCAAAGGCTCAGCTAAAACGGTGCACGGATAATTAGCCAACACTTGGCTAAATACGGGAATATCTTCGGCGCTACGAAACCGCTCTGGGTAGTCCCCGCGAGAAAAGACTTCTCGGTGCATCGCACAAGCGCCGTTGGAGAGCGCGATATGCTTGCCCAGCAGGTAGCCTCGAAGCCGTTCCACTGGCGTATTGGGCAGGGCCTGGGGCAGATGAACACGGCGCTTACCGGTATCTGAGATGGCGCAATGCCCACCAATCACCATGCGGGCATGCCCATGCTCGGCAATATGTCTAGCGAGCAACCCCAAAGCGCCAGGCGCCAGCTCATCATCCGCATCGAGAAAAATCAGATAGGTCCCACGTGCTTCGCGGATGCCACGGTTGCGCACCGATGCCGCACCGCCATTTTCCTTGCGCAATGATCGGAATTGCGGCCGGGCTGCTAGTAATGCTTCGATTATTACTGGCGTATCATCAGTTGAACCATCGTCGATTACGATAAGTTCAGCTGAAGCTTCATCCAGTTGAACGAGCACCGACTCAACAGCACGAGGTAACGTTGCCGCATAGTTGTAAGCAGGGATAACGACGCTTATCAGCGGTTCATGCACCGTCATTCCTACCCATCCCATCTTTGACCACCAACACATCTTCCATGATCAAATACTGCAAGTCCGATCCGTAGAACATGTTCAATGCATCCGTCGGTGAGCAGATCATTGGCTCGCCGCGACGGTTGAGAGAGGTGTTCAGCGACACGCCGTTACCGGTGAGTTTTTCCAGCTCCAGCATCAGATCGTACCAGCGTGGATTATGGCGGCGTTCCAGGACCTGGGCGCGCGAGGTGCCGTCCTCATGCACCACTTCACCGACGCGCTCTTTCCAGCCCTCGTTGACCTCGAAGGTGAAGGTCATGAACGGGCTAGGATGGTCGACCTTGAGCATCTGAGCTGCAACGGTATCGAGCATGGATGGGCAGAATGGCCTCCAGCGCTCGCGGAACTTGATTTGCTCGTTAATCCGGTTGGCCACACCAGGAACGCTCGGGCAACCAATAATCGAGCGGCCGCCAAGCGCGCGCGGGCCGAATTCCATACGCCCCTGAAACCAGGCCACCGGATTGCCGTCGACCATGATCTGCGCGATTCGCTGCGGCATGTCGTCGATCTGCTGCCAAGTCGGCTTGCTCGGATGGCGCGCGCATGCTGCGATGATGTCTTCGTTCGAGTAAGAGGGCCCGAGGTAGACATGCTCCATTTTCTCGACAGGCACGCCCCGTTGATGCGAGACATACGCCGCCGCGCCTACCGCCGTTCCTGCATCGCCTGAAGCGGGTTGGACGAAGAGCTCTTTGACCTCGTCCCGGGCGATGATCTTCTGGTTGAGTTTGACGTTCAACGCACAGCCACCCGCGAAGGCGATCTTGCCGGTTTCGCGGATGATGTCGCCTAGGTAGTGATCCATCATCTGCAGCGCCAGCTTCTCGAACAAGGCTTGCATGGCAGCGGCATAGTGGATGTAGGGGTCGTCGGCGATATCGCCTTCGCGCTTAGGCCCCAGCCACTCGATCAGTTTGGGAGAGAAGTAATAGCCCTTGCCCTTTTCCTTGTAGCGGCGGAAGCCGATCACGTTGGCGTAATCAGTATTGATGACCAGCTCGCCATTCTCGAATTTGGCCAGGCGCGAAAAATCATACTTGGCGGCATCGCCATACGGCGCCATGCCCATGACCTTGAACTCGCCATCGAGCATCTCGAAGCCAAGGAATTCGGTAATCGCGCCGTAGAGCCCACCAAGCGAATCCGGATCGTAGAATTCTTTTATCTTATGGATGCGGCCGTTCTCGCCGTAGCCGAAAAACGTCGTGGCGTACTCACCCTTGCCGTCGATACCCAGGATTGCTGTTTTCTCGGTGAAACCGGAGCAGTGATAGGCACTCGATGCATGGGCCAGATGATGTTCAACCGGCTCGATTTTTATCTTCTTCAGATCGAATCCCAGTTGCTGCAGGCACCACTGGATTCGCTTGTGGTAGCGCTTGTAGCGGCGATTACCAAACAGAATGGCATCTAGCGCTCGATCCGGCGCGTACCAATAGCGCTTGGCGTAATGCCAGCGAGCTTTCTCGAGGATGCTGATCGGTGCAAACGGAATGGCGACCACATCGACATCGGCAGGTTTGATACCAGCCTGCTCCAGGCAGAATTTTGCTGATTCGTAGGGCATACGATTTTTCGCATGCTTGTCGCGTACGAAACGCTCTTCCTCGACGGCAGCGATCAGCTTGCCGTCGATATAAAGGGCGGCGGATGGGTCATGACTGAGGGCGCCGGAAAGGCCGAGAATTGTCAGTGCCACTGTAAAAAGCCTCTTGAGAAAGCAGCCTGGAGCTCAAAGCCGGAGGCTCGAAGCAATAGCGCGTTGTAGTACTAGCCCGTGGGCGTTTCTTCCAGCTTCAAGCGTCCTGCTCCAAGCTGCCTTTCGGTAAACGATGGTCCAGCAAACGGTACAAAGCGCTGTCGACGGGCCAGTTGCGCAGTAAGCGCTCACGGTCCTTGGCAAAAGCTTGACGGAATCGAGCATGGCTATGGTGCTGCTGCAGCGCATCCAAGTCGATCAGCGCCCAGCTGCCGTCCTGCCATAGAACGTTGGTACCTTTCAGATCGCCATGGCTGATGCGCTCACGAATCAGCGCTGCGAGTAACTGTTCAAGCGCCAGCAGTTCATGCTCCGGCGGAGCACCATCCACGTAGGGGGCGAAGCGCGCGATTATATCCTGCCCGCCTATATAGTCGGTAATCAGATAGCTGCGTGCGCGAAGACCGAGACGACGCATCTCGATCATGGCTAGCGGCTGCGGCGTGGCGATACCCAGCACCTCGAGGCGATGCGCCTCTACCCAGCTGTGCCACGCCCGAGATGGCCGCCAGAAGCGCTTGAGCCAGTGCATGACGCCCTTGATGTTGTAGCGTTTGACCACCAAGGGTCGGTCTTGGGTATCAACAAGCGCAACCGTGGCACTGCCGCCCCGCTTGAGCGCTACGCCTGCGGCAATGAAGCCATCCGGGTCTGCTAACACGCCGCGCAGTTCGGCTTCGTACTCGCGGCGTACAGCAACTACCCCGCCATGATCGCGGTGCACGCTGAACGCCGTGCAATCGCGTCCGACCTTCTTGAGGTAGCTGGCGAGGCGCTGCTGGCGGGCCACACGAGTCTTGTCCACAAGCGCCTCGAGCGGAAGGGCATGTGCACTGTTGACCAACAAGTAGTTCACCAATAGTTCTTCAATGAAGAACTCAAGAGCTGTGGGAAGCTGGGCGAAGAAGACAGCCAGGTTTTCCAGCACGCGATCCCTCGATAACGGCTGGCCAGGGGTCTCGGCACGAATGCCACCACCATCGATAAGGTAGAGCCGCTGCTCGTGGCGCATCAGGTTGTCCAGATGCAAATCGCTCTGCCAGAGACCCTTGGCATGTAGCGTTGCAATTTCGGCCAGCGCACTGCCAAGCACATCTCGCTGGGCTTCGCTCAATGGCAGCTGACGAGCCGCAGCGAGCCAGGCCTCGTGCAGGCTCTTTGCATCTTCGAGATATTCGAACAGCAGCCATCCACCGCCGCTATCCTCAAATCCCTTGTCCAGCAAGTTTGGCGTTGTGAGACGGTGCGCGGCGAGCAGCTGCGCACCGGCGAGTTCACGATCGAAATGACGCCGGGCGCGATCACCCACCATGAGTTTGGCAAGTACCTGGACACCTCGCCACTGAGCGCGAGCCACATAGCGCTGCCCCGGCAGTACACGCAGCCACTGCATGATATGCAGCTCGTCGGCTCCCAGCGCGATGATCATCGGAAGAGACGGGGTACGGCCAGCCGAGCGCAGCTGTGCGAGCTTCATGCCTTGGCTGCCTTGTAGTGGTGGCGCGCACGGATAGATTTCAGCCAGTCTTCAATCGCTCGGCTGTCAGCGTTTTCATCCAGGTAAGAGGCCAAGAGGTATCGCAACTCCTCTTCGCGCCACAACTCCGCACGACGGACCAATGCCTCTAGATCACGTATGCGGTCTCTTCGCCCCAGCAGCAAGCGAGTCTTTTCCAGATCGATCAGACATGCTTCGTAAGCGCCGAGATGTTCACGTAAGAAAATATGCTTGGGATAAAAACAACCATGCACCTCCCCTGCGCCATGTAGCTGACGAGCCAGCCTCCCGCAGGAAGCGAGTACCGCGTTGCGGCTCACAATCCCTATACCAGACCACCGATCAAGCAGACTACTCAGGTCCTGCCAACCATCCAGCGCACGAGTCAGCAGTACGGCGCTAACCTCACCTTGAGCGCGGCGCTGGGCGAAGAATGCAACGTCCAGAGTGGGGAGTTGCTTGTGCTGATAGCGACAAATGTTGCGAAACTCAGCGGCGAACGTCGGCTCTCCGAAAGGATGGCGCCAGCTGCGCGACAGATAATTACTTTGCCGCTTGAGGTAATAACCAGCGCCACCGATGTCCAGTCGGTACACACTGCTCCAACCGCCTTCGGCCGCATTCGGCGCATCGACGGCGTTCAGCTCCAAACGCCACAACGCGTCGAAACTATCAAGGCCTGCGCTGCGCAGTGAGCGGGCGTGCGCTGGCGAAATGAAATCTCTCATTCTCGTCCTTTGAAATAGACCAATATCTGCCTGATCAGCGCCCTGTCGTCGGCACCAAGCCGCCCTCGCCGACGATAGAGTAGGAAGAACCGCAGTCGCTGGGTTCGAGACAAGGTGCATCTGGCCACCTTATCCAGGCAGGCCAGGTCCTTGACGATACGATGCCGCAGAATCGGCCCCCACCAAAAGTCACCCGACGGACAATCAATCAGGAACAGCTTGCCCGCCTCATTGACCAATAGGTTGCGCCACTTCAGATCGTTGTGAGCGAAGCGATGGTCGTGCAGCGTCCGCGTCGCGCTTGCCAACTGTTCACTAAGCTGGCGCACCCACAAAGGATCCGCCAAGCGCGCATCGCCATCCTTAGCCATGGCCGCCATATCGACAGTGCCGGGCACCTCCAGAGTGATCAACGCCCCTCGCTGAAAGAATCCCGCACGGCGCTGCTGCCCCCAGGCAACCAGTGGCGCAACAGCCACACCCCAATCGTGGAAATGCTGCAAGTTCTGCCACTCAGCTTCGACCCGCGGACGCCCGATGAAACGCCGCAAACCTTTACCCGCAGCCCAATAGCGTTTTATGTAATAACGCTGCCCGGCAACGCTGACACGAAGTACCTCGGACAATGGATCACGCGTTATTGGCTCGCCGCTCAATGCGAACACTGTCTCAAGACTGCCAAAGGCACGCACCGCGTCGGCGTTTACTCCATCAGCGACTTGCCAACGAATCACCCCTGCGCACCTGTCGCGTATTTGCGTTGGAATCGGCTCTGCAGCTTTTCGGACTTGCGTTGCAGCCAGGAGAGTAACGAAGCCTCCTCGCGCAAGACCTCGCGTAATGGCCGCTGAAAATAGACCTGCAGAAAACGCAACTTGTCGCGCTGCGTCAGGCCGATGCCCAACGCTGAAAAGTACAACCCTGCCAGGTCCTTGTCGCGCCAGCGCCGGGGGGTATTGCTGCGGGTCTGGGCACGATGCAGGTCGATCAAGGAAAGACGGAAGCCATCGGCCGTTACCGGCCTATCGGTGTGCAATAGGAAATGGCAGATGTAACAGTCTCGATGGTTTACACCGGCGTTATGCATAGCGCCGGTCATGCGCGCCACCTCAACGATCAGTGCTCGTTTTAAGCGCGGATCGGGCGGGTTGCTTAACCAGTCGGCGCTGTAATCTTCGAGGCTGACTGTCGGCGCCAGCTCTTCGGTGATGATGAACGAATGTTGTGTGGCGGGATTGCTGCCGCGCTCGCCGTAGGCTACTGCCGTCATGGTCGGTACACCCACATCATGCAGGCGCTGGATGGCTCGCCACTCCTGCCCCGCTCCGAGCACTGGCAGCTTGGCCGTGCTGAGGTTCTTGACGATCTCGCCCCAGCCGATGCCGCGGTGGATCTTGACGAAGTAACCGCGTCCGTCGACCTCTGTGCGCAGCGTGCGCCGGCCTTCAAGCTCTCGGTAGACCTGCCCTTGCAACTGCTCCACGGCCTCGAACGGATCGCGACCGGCCCATAGGGTTTTGAAGGGTTCAGCGACGATCAGCTTCATGAGCGCTCCGCAAGGATCACGTCGGCAGCCCGCTCGGGCATGCTGTAAAGATCGGCGCGCTCGGCAAACGCGAGGGCATTCTGCGACCAAAGAACTCGCTGTTCATTGCTCGCCAACATTTCGGCCAGCAGACGATCAAGGGTGTCTTGGACGAACGGCGTGGGCACTACACGGCCACAGTCGGCATCGGCAATGTAGTGTGCATAGCCGCACACATCAGTGACCAAGACCGGAAGCCCGGCAACCAGCGCTTCTAGCAACACAGTACCGGTATTTTCGTTGTACGCAGGATGGATCAGCAGGTCCGCTCCGAGCAGAAAGCGGGGGATGTCGCTGCGGCCTTTGAGAAACTCGACCTGAGTGGCTACACCCAGCTTCTTGGCCTGCATTAAAAACGGCTGGGGATCGTCCTGACCTACAACGAACAGGCGTGTCCGCTTCTTCAGTTCGCGAGGCAGCGAAGCGACGGCTCTAAGGCTGCGGTCGAGTCCCTTAGTTTTGAACCCGGAACCGATCTGCACCAACAAGAGGTCATCGTCCTCTAGCTTGAACTCACGACGGAAATCGGCCCGAATCTCTGCGGCATTGGACGGCGCCCGTCGATCCTGGGCAATGCCCGGCGGCAGTAGATGAAAACGGCCGGCGGGCGTCGCGTAGTGTTTGACGAACAGCGGCTGCTGCACCTCTGAAATCATCAGGATTTCGGTATTGGACCGAGGCTCGAATACTGCTCGCTCGTATTCCGCGAAATGCTTGTAGCGGCCCCAGCGGCGGTAGATCGGATTGCGCAGTGTCTGAGCTTTATCTTCAAAACAGGGATCTGCGGCGTAATAAACGTCAAGCCCCGGCATCTTGTTGAAGCCGACCACTCGATCTACTGGTCGCTTGGCCAGGTCGGTTTCAACCCAGGCAGTGAAGCGCTCGTTGCGGGTGTGATTGAAGATCGCCTTGACCGGCGCTATCAAGACTTCGAAACCCGCAGGCACTTCGCCCTCCCAAATCATCGCGTAGACCCGGATTGCATGGCCGCGGCGCTGGCACTCCAGGGCTATGCGCATGAAGTCGCGCTGTAGCCCGCCGAACGGAAAGTACTTATAGAGGATAAAGGCCAGTTGCATCAGGGCGTCTCCGATGACCGCAACAGGGCCTTGAGTTCACTTGCGACGCGCTCAGAAGGCAGCTCGTCAAAACAGGGTTTGTGGCGGTCACCTTTGCCGGCGTTCGGCCCAGGCGCGCACAGGTGTATTTGGGAACGGCCATATGCACCGACGCGGCCCGGCAACGTGGGGCCGTAGAGCGAAATACTCGGAACATCCAAGGCGGCGGCGAGATGACCAAGCCCCGTATCAACCGCTACACAAGCACGCGCGCCGGCGACCACCTTGGCAACACCACCCAGATTGAGCCTGGGCAATACCGAAGCACCTGGCAGATCTTTAGCGATTCGTTCGGCTCGGGCCTTTTCCTCCGCGTTACCCCAGGGCAAGCGGATCGCCCAGCCGAACTCGCTCATGCGCTCGGCCAGTTCGCGCCAGTAACGCTCCGGCCAATGCTTGCTTGCCCAGGTGGTGCCGTGCAGGAAAAGTAAATAAGGCTGCTCGACGGGCGTAGCCAGCTGGCTGCGATCCAAGCCGTACTCAGCGACTGCTGCGGGAGCCGGATAACCGAGCGCCTGGGCAAATAACTGTCGTACCCGCTCGAGAGCATGCTGTTCCCGCGGCACGCTGTAGCATCGGTCATAAAACCGCGCCGCCAGCGGTTCGCGAATCGAGGCACGATCGAAACCGGCGACAGGCGCCGTGACGTAACGGGTTAACCAAGCGCTTTTCAGCAGTCCCTGGGCATCGATGACCAGGTCGTAACGGGTCTCGCGCAGACGCGCCTTGAAGCGCCTCCACTCACCTGAGCGAAGGGTTTGCAGAGGATGTTTGCGCCAGCGACGAATCGCCACGGGGATCACCTGCGCCACCGCAGGGTGCCAGGCAGGGATCTCAGCGAAACCCTCCTCCACCACCCAGTCGAACTGGATACCCGGAATGGCGCGCTGGGCGTCGGTCAACGCCGGAAGCGTATGGACCACGTCACCCAGCGAAGAGGTCTTGACCAGCAAAACCCTCACTCAGCGCACCTCGACCGGCTGGGGAACCAGGCGCCCCAGCGCCTCGATGACCGGGCGCGGTTTCAGTTCGCGCATGCAGTTGTTATGACCGAAACGGCAGGTGCGCTCGAAACATGGACTGCAATCGAGCCCCAGACGTACAACCTCAACCTGCTCGGACAAAGGTGGCGTGAAAGCCGGCGATGTCGAGCCATAGACGGAAACCAGCGGCCGCCCGAGCGCGGCGGCTACGTGCATCAGCCCCGAGTCGTTGGACACCACCGCCTCGGCGCAGGAGAGCAAATCGATGGCTTCAGCCAGACTGGTGTCGCCCGCCAGGTTCAGGGCCTCTTCACGCAGCCCGGGAATCAACTGCTGCAGGATCTCTTCACCGACAGCATGGTCGTTCTTCGAGCCAAACAACCAGACCTGCCAGCCTTCACGGATCTTCACCTCGGCGACCTTGGCAAAATGCTCGGCCGGCCAACGCTTGGACTCACCAAACTCGGCACCGGGACAAAGCGCCAGCACCGGGCGATCCAGTGAAAGCCCGAAACGCGCCAACGCTGCGTCGCGGGTCTCCTCGACGATCCGCAGCGACGGCTTCGGGTACGGCTGGGGCAGCTCGGCGCCGGGCTCGAAGGCCAGCGCCATGAAGCGCTCGATCATCAGCGGATAGCGTTGTTTATCCAGCTTGCGCATGTCATTGAGCAGGCCGAATCGCATCTCACCACGCCAGCCGGTACGCTTGGGTATGCCCGCAAAAAACGGCACCAACGCAGACTTCAGCGAGTTGGGCAGCAGGATTGCCTGCTGATACTGCCCACGCAGGCTCGCCGCGATAGTGCGTCGGGTCGCCATGTCGAGCACACCGTGACCCACCGGAAAACTCAACGCCTGCCTGACCTCGGGCATTCGTTCGAGGATCGGCCGGCTCCACTCCGGCGCGAGCACGTCGATCTGGCAGTCGGGATGGCGTTGTTTCAGGCAGACGAACAACGTCTGCGCCATCGCCATGTCGCCGACCCAACTAGGACCCACAATCAGAATATTCATAAAGGCAGCTTCACGCTTCGGGCCTCAGGCTGCAAGCGCAGGCCGCTCAAGCAGGTCGCGCTTACGGCGGACACGGCGCTTACTTGACCAGCGTCCGCCATTCAGCGTGCGCATCGGTCTTGCCGGAAACCAGATCGAAATAGGCTTTCTGGATGCGCTCGGTTACCGGGCCGCGACGGCCAGCACCAATATTTCGACCATCAACTTCGCGGATCGGAGTGACTTCTGCAGCAGTACCGGTGAAGAAGGCTTCATCAGCGATATAAACCTCATCGCGGGTAATGCGCTTCTCGACCACTTTGATACCCAGCTCGTCGGCCAGGGTCAGCACGGTGCCACGAGTGATGCCATTGAGGCACGCAGTAACTTCAGGGGTGTAGATCACGCCGTCTTTGATGATGAAAATATTCTCGCCTGAACCCTCAGCCACATAGCCTTCCGGATCCAGCATCAATGCCTCGTCCGCGCCGCCGGAGATGGCTTCCTGTAGTGCCAGCATGGAGTTGATGTAAGCGCCGTTGGATTTGGCGCGGGTCATGCTGATGTTGACGTGATGACGCGTGAAGGAACTGGTGCGGACCTTGATACCGACTTCCAGCGCTTCGTCGCCCATGTAGGCGCCCCAGTGCCAGGCGGCGACGATCACATGTACTTTCAGGCCGCTGGCGCGCAGCCCCATACCTTCTGATCCGTAGAAAACCATCGGACGGATATAGGCGCTTTCAAGGTTGTTCTCACGTACAGCGGCGCGGGTCGCCTCGTTAATTTCCTCTTTCGAGTACGGCATCTTCATATTCATGATGTGCGCCGAATCGAACAGGCGATCCGTGTGGGCCTGCAAGCGGAAGATCGCGGTGCCGGCCGGTGTGTTGTAGGCACGCACGCCCTCAAACACGCCCATGCCGTAATGCAGGGTGTGGGTCAGCACATGAGTGGTCGCATCGCGCCACTGCACCATCTCACCGTCATACCAGATCACGCCATCACGATCGGCCATCGACATTGTTGCCACCTCAAGATTCGATAAATGCTGTTTGCAGACGAGTTCAGCTGAGTCCCAGCTCACGCCAGATGCGCATCACCGCGCGACGCTCGTCTTGAAATTGGTCCCCGCTCACAACGCCAGGCAGTTTCTGCAGTGATTGCCGGTGGGCCGCGGCGCGGTATGCCTTGTAGGCATCCTGCAGCAGCCGAACCTCATCGCCGGTCATCAATCCGGCCTGCTCCAACCCATCGAGGATGCGGATATTGTCGGTATAGCGCAGCAGTTGCGGATGCTGGTGCGACCACGCCAAAGCCGCGTATTGCACCATAAATTCGATATCCACGATACCACCGGCGTCCTGCTTGAGATTGAACTCGCTATCAGCCAGGAAGGCTTTTTCAGCAGTGCCGGCACCGGTTGCACGAGTGCCAAGGTTGTCGCGCATCTTGGCGCGCATCTCGCCGACCTCACCACGCAACTGCTCAAGATCTCGCGAGCGCCCTAGCACCGAAGCCCGAACCTTCTCGAAATCTGCTGCCAGCTGAGAGCAGCCCACCAAGACTCGAGCGCGCACCAGCGCCTGATGCTCCCAGGTCCAGGCCTCCTCACTCTGGTAGCGATTGAAGGCGCCCAGCGAGCTCACTAGCAAGCCGGAGACGCCTGACGGACGAAGGCGCATATCGACCTCGTAGAGCTGCCCCGAGGTAGTCTGCGTAGTAAGGAGATGAATGATGCGCTGCCCGAGGCGGGTATAGAACTGCGCGCCATCGATGGGTTTGGCGCCGTCGGTCTCGGCGTTCGGGTCACCGTCATGAATGAACACCAGATCCAGGTCGGAGCCGTGTCCCAGCTCGATTCCACCGACTTTGCCATAGCCCACGATGATAAAGGCCGGATCGCACAGCGAACCGTCTGCACGCTGCGGCTGGCCGTGCCGTGCGACGGTGTGGCGCCAGGCCAGTGCCAACACCTCTTCGAGAATGGCCTCCGCGAGCCAGGTCAGGTAATCGCTGACTTTCATAAGCGGCAGCGTGCCGGCAATCTCGGACGCTGCGACACGTAAACGGTGCGCCAGCTTGAAGTGGCGCAATGCTTCCATTTGCTGTTCGAGATCGTCTTCGGGAATGCGTGCTAGCCGCTCGCGCAACTCGGCAGCGAGCTCCGGCGCCTGTGGAGGACTGAACAGCCGGCCGGCATTGAGCAGCTCGTCGAGCAGCAACGGGAAGCGGGTGATCTGCTCAGCGATCCAAGGGCTTCCGGCACAAAGCTCAAGCAGCCGCTGCAACGCGCCTGGGTTTTCAGTCAGCAGTACGAGATAAGCCGAACGCCGAGCCACCGCCTCGACCAGAGGAAGCACGCGTTCCAGCACCAGATCCGGATCGTCCTGTTCAACCGCCTGAGCCAGAAGCCGCGGGATGAAGGCATCGAGACGCTCCCGCCCCAACCGCTGCATGGTGCGCACCTGATTGCCGCTGCGCAAGGCAGCGAGTCGCTGGCAAGCGGTCTGACCATCACGAAAACCCGCATCGCTCAACTGACGACAGGCGAATTCCTCGTCCCAGTCCTGCTCCCACAACGGCAGCCATTCGCCGCCGACCAACGTCTCGCCTTCGGCGCTTTCGTCTTCATCGGGATCGGCAATGACCTGACGGAAATGCCAGTCAACCCGGCCGCGCCAATAGAGAAGCTGCTGGTGAAAGGCCTCCCAGTCAGCGAAGCCCATGATCAAGGCGACGCGATCACAGTCGGTCTGATTCTCCGGCAGCATCTGCGTCTGTCGATCATCGATGGCCTGCAGCGCATGTTCGGTGTAGCGCAAAAACTCATAGCCTTCGCGCAACTCTTCCACGGCAGCAGCCGGCAGATAGCCCTGCCCGGCCAAGGTTGTCAGCACCTTGAGCAAGGGGCGCTGCTGCAAGCTAAGGTCGCGCCCTCCATGGATGAGCTGGAAAGCCTGGGCGATGAACTCCACCTCGCGGATGCCACCGGAGCCCAGCTTGATGTTGGCGGCCATGCCTTTGCGCCGGACCTCCTGCTGGATCAACTGTTTCATGGTGCGCAGCGCATCGATCGCGGAAAAATCGAGATAGCGCCGGTAAACAAAGGGCCTGAGCATTTCCAGCAGCTCTTTGCCCGCCGCTTCGCTGCCGCCGACCACGCGCGCCTTGATCATGGCGTAGCGCTCCCAGTCGCGCCCCTGATCCTGGTAATACTGCTCAAGCGCATTGAAGCTCAACACCAGCGAGCCGGACGAGCCATAGGGCCGCAATCGCATGTCCACGCGAAAAACGAAACCATCGACTGTCGGCGCGTCGAGCGCCTTGATCAGCCGCTGCCCGAGGCGAACGAAGAACTCCTGATTATCCAGAGAGCGCTTTGCCCCAACTGTCTCGCCACCTTCTGGATAGCCAAAGATCAGGTCGATATCCGAGGACAGATTCAGTTCACGTGCGCCCAGCTTGCCCATGCCAAGCACAACCATGTGCTGAGCATCGCCGCTGCGTCGACCAGTCGGAACGCCAAACTGCTCGCAGTGGCGCTCGTATAGCCACTGGTACGCCAGGTCGATACAGGCGTCAGCCATGTCGGACAGATCGCCGCAGGTCTCGGCAAGAGCAGCCTGGCGAGTCAGGTCACGCCAGATAATTCGCACCTGCTGGCGGTTGCGGAACCGCCGCAGCCGGCGAGCCAGGCTATCTTCATCAGTGCAATCGCCAAGCAGCTGGGTGAGCGCCGCACGCATTTCACCATCCTTTAGCGATCGCTCCAGCAAGCCGCTTTCGGCCAGCTGCAGCAGCATCTCGGGATCTCGGCTAACCTGTTCGCTGACGAAGTCGCTGGCGGCGCAAACCCGACCGAAGGCCTCGCGGCGAGAGGCTGGCCATGCTGAAAACAGCTGCTCGGCCTGCTCCGATGTGTCGCGCAAGGCGTCGAGGAACGTCTCCTCAGCACGGGTGACCAAAGGTTGAAGCGACGTCGGCAGTGCAACCAGCGATGGCAAACTCATGAATGTTCCTTTGTACAAGAACGGCCAGAAGGATAGCGATAACGTCCGGAGTAGAGCCCCTGACGCCGGAGCCAGCCCGCCCGACCGACCCGTCACATTGTAGTTTTACTACGAAATACCCCAACAGGGGGCTGAATCGGTTGCGGTTTTGTAGTAAAACTACAGAGCCCGGCTCTACCCCCGGCACCACATCCAAGAACATATACGCACCGGCTCACAAAGCCGGCCGCGAAGCAGGCAACCGATTCTGGAAGCCTTTCCGCCCTGGAGCAAGCCATGCAAGATCTCGATCCCGTCGAAACCCAGGAATGGCTGGACGCCCTCGAGTCAGTTCTCGACCGCGAAGGTGAAGACCGCGCCCACTATCTCATGACCCGGATGGGGGAGCTGGCAACCCGTAGCGGCACCCCGCTGCCCTACGGCATCACTACGCCGTACCGCAACACCATCCCCGTCACCCGTGAAGCGAAAATGCCCGGCGACTTGTTCATGGAGCGTCGAATCCGCTCCCTGGTCCGCTGGAACGCGCTGGCGATGGTGATGCGTGCAAACATGAAGGACCCGGACCTGGGTGGACACATTTCCACCTTTGCCTCCAGCGCGACGCTCTATGACATCGGCTTCAACTACTTCTTCCAGGCTCCGACCGAAGAGCATGGCGGCGACCTGATCTATTACCAAGGTCACGCCTCCCCCGGCATCTATTCGCGCGCGTTCCTGGAAGGCCGCCTGAGCGAAGACCAGATGCTCAACTTCCGTCAGGAAGTGGATGGCAAGGGCCTGTCGAGCTACCCGCACCCGCACCTGATGCCGGACTTCTGGCAGTTCCCGACCGTGTCCATGGGCCTCGGGCCGATCACCGCGATCTACCAGGCGCGCTTCATGAAGTACCTGGAAAACCGCGGATTCATTCCGAAGGGCAAGCAGCGCGTCTGGTGCTTCATCGGCGACGGCGAGTGCGACGAGCCGGAAACCCTGGGTGCCATCTCCCTGGCCGGCCGTGAAAACCTCGACAACTTGGTATTCGTCATCAACTGCAACCTGCAGCGTCTCGACGGCCCGGTTCGCGGCAACAGCAAAATCATTCAGGAACTGGAAGGCGTGTTCAAAGGCGCCAACTGGAACGTCAACAAGGTCGTCTGGGGCCGCCTGTGGGACCCACTGTTCGCCGCCGACGAAGACGGCCGCATGCAGCGCCGCATGGACGAGGCAATCGACGGGGAGTACCAGAACTACAAGGCCAAAGATGGCGCCTACGTGCGCAAACATTTCTTTGGCGCCGACCCCGAGCTGCTCAAGCGTGTCGAGAGCATGTCGGATGAGGAAGTCTGGAAGCTCAACCGCGGCGGCCACGACCCCTACAAGGTTTATGCAGCCTACCACCAGGCGGTCAACCACAAGGGCCAGCCAACCGTCATCCTGGCCAAGACCATCAAGGGCTACGGCACCGGTGCCGGTGAGGCGAAAAACATCGCCCACAACACCAAGAAAGTCGATATCGACAGTCTGAAGAAATTCCGCGACCGCTTCGACATCCCGGTCAACGATTCGCAGCTCGAAGAACTGCCGTTCTACCGACCAGCCGAAGACAGCGCCGAGATGCGCTACCTGCGCAAGTGCCGCGAAAAGCTGGGTGGTTCGCTGCCGCAGCGCCGGCCGAAGAGCTTCAGCATTCCGACGCCGCCATTGGAAACGCTCAAGGCCGTACTCGACGGCTCCGGCGATCGCGAGATTTCCACCACCATGGCCTTTGGCCGCATTCTGTCCCAGCTGGTCAAGGACAAGGACCTGGGCAAGCGCATCGTGCCGATCCTCGCTGACGAGGCGCGCACCTTTGGTATGGAAGGCATGTTCCGCCAGCTGGGTATCTATTCCCCAGTGGGGCAGCTGTACGAGCCGGTCGACCGCGACCAGGTGATGTACTACCGCGAAGAGAAGGACGGCCAGATTCTTCAGGAAGGCCTGAACGAAGCCGGTGCATTCTCCTCGTTTATCGCAGCCGGTACCGCTTACAGCAACTACAACCAGCCAATGCTGCCGGTCTACATCTTCTACTCGATGTTCGGCTTCCAGCGGATCGGCGACCTGGCCTGGGCGGCGGGCGATGCACAGACCCGTGGCTTCCTGCTGGGCGGCACCGCGGGCCGTACCACGCTGAACGGCGAAGGCCTCCAGCATGAGGACGGTCACAGCCACATCCTCGCCAGCACCATCCCCAACTGCCGCAGCTATGACCCCACCTACGGCTACGAGCTGGCGGTGATCATGCACCACGGCATGCACGAGATGATGGAGCTGCAGAAGAGCGTCTATTACTACATCACGGTGATGAACGAGAACTACCAGCAGCCAGCCATGCCGCAGGGTGTCGAGGAAGGCATTCTCAAAGGCATGTACCTGCTCGAAGAAGCCAAAGGCGACTTCAAGCACCGCGTGCAGCTGATGGGCTCGGGCACCATCCTGCGCGAGGTACGCGCCGCGGTGGACATCCTCGCCAAGATGGGCGTGGGCGCTGACGTCTGGAGCGTGACCAGTTTCAACGAGCTGCGCCGCGATGGCCTGGCGGTGGACCACTGGAACCGCTTGCACCCAACCGACGAACCCCGCAAGAGCTATGTCGAGCAGTGCCTGGAAGGCCGCGAAGGTCCGGTCATCGCGTCCACCGACTACATGAAGCTGTTCGCCGATCAGATTCGCCAGTGGGTTCCGTCGCGTGAATACCAAGTGCTGGGCACCGACGGCTTCGGCCGCAGCGACTCGCGCGCCAAGCTGCGTGACTTCTTCGAAGTCGACCGTCGCTGGGTCGCGGTCGCTGCCCTGCAGGCACTCGCCGCTCGCGGCGCCATCGAACGCACGGTCGTGGCCAACGCCATCACCGAGTTCGGTATCGACCCCGAGAAGCGCAATCCTCTGGATTGCTGATGCGTGCGCACAGGAGAACCTATTGTGAGTGAAACCATACGCGTACCCGACATCGGCAGCGGTGAGGGTGAAGTAATCGAGTTGTTCATCAAGGTCGGCGACCGTATCAAAGCCGACCAGAGCATCCTGACGCTCGAATCCGACAAGGCCAGCATGGAAATTCCGGCGCCCAAGGCGGGCGTGGTGAAAGCCTTGAAGGTCAAGCTCGGCGACCGCCTGAAAGAAGGTGATGAGCTGCTGGAGCTTGAGAGCGAAGAAGAACAGACCAGCGAGGCGCCGGCGCAAGCCGCTGCCGAGCCAGCCGGTGCCAGCAGTGGCGGTGCGACTGATGAAGCCGAAGCACCTACACCAGCGGGCGATGACAACGCATCGGCTTCCGCCGACGAAGGCGAATCGCAAGAGATCAAGGTTCCGGACATTGGCTCTTCCGGCAAGGCCAGCGTGATCGAAATCTCAGTGAAGGCCGGTGACACCATTGCCGCCGAGCAGCCGCTGATCACCCTGGAATCCGACAAGGCGAGCATGGAGATCCCCTCTCCCGCCGCCGGCGTGGTCGAAAGCATATCGGTCAAGGTGGGCGATGAAGTCGGCACTGGCGATCTGATCCTGATTCTCAAGGGTGAGGCGGCGAGCAAGCCAGCCGCGGCCAGCCCTGCCCCCGCAGGCCAGGCGCCAAGTGCACCCAAGGAAAAGCTTAGCGAGCAGGCGACTGAAGAGCCCGCCGAAGCAGCTGGCGGATCCGTGGAGGAAGTACGGATTCCGGACATCGGCTCCAGCGGCAGCGCCAAGGTTATCGAAGTCATGATCAAGGCCGGCGACAGCGTCGAGGCTGACCAGTCGCTGATCACCCTTGAATCGGACAAGGCCAGCATGGAGATTCCCGCGCCCAAGGCTGGCGTGGTGGAGTCCCTGTCGATCAAGGTCGGTGATGATGCCAAGACCGGCGACCTGATCCTGACCCTGAAGGTGGCTGGCACAGCGCCGGCGAAGAAGGCCGAAGCCAAACCGCAGGAAGCAGCCCCGCAACAGCAGGCAGTCGCGCCGAACAAGCAAGGCGTACCTGAATCTAGAGCGGCCGCTGCCCCTGCTCCGGCCGTGAGCGGCCCAAGCAAGGCCGGCGCCAAGGTACATGCCGGCCCTGCGGTCCGCATGACTGCACGGGAGTTCGGTGTCGAATTGGCCGATGTTCCTGGCACCGGGCCGAAAGGACGGATCCTCAAGGAAGACGTGCAGGCCTACGTCAAGAATATGATGCACAAGGCCAAGCAAGCGCCGGCCGCGGGTGCTACCGGTGGCGCGGGCATTCCGCCGATACCGGAGGTCGATTTCAGCAAGTTTGGCGAAGTCGAAGAAGTGCCAATGACCCGGCTAATGCAGGTGGGCGCTGCCAATCTGCATCGAAGCTGGCTCAACGTCCCGCACGTGACCCAGTTCGAGTCATCCGACATTACCGAAATGGAAGCCTTCCGCGTTTCGCAAAAGGCTGTCGCCGAGAAAGCAGGCGTCAAACTGACCGTGCTGCCGCTGCTGCTCAAGGCCTGTGCACACCTGCTTAAGGAACTGCCGGAGTTCAATGCCTCGCTAGCCCCTAGCGGCAAGGCTGTGATCCGCAAAAAGTACGTGCACATCGGTTTTGCCGTCGATACGCCTGACGGCCTGCTGGTGCCGGTAATCAAGAACGTCGATCAGAAGAGCCTGTTGCAACTGGCAGCCGAGGCAGCTGAGCTCGCCGAGAAGGCACGCACCAAGAAGCTGTCGCCCGACGCCATGCAGGGCGCCTGCTTCACCATCTCCAGCCTCGGCCACATTGGCGGCACCGGCTTCACGCCAATCGTCAACGCGCCGGAAGTGGCGATCCTCGGTGTCTCCAAGGCGACCATGCAGCCGGTGTGGGATGGCAAGGCCTTCCAGCCTCGCCTGATGTTGCCGCTGTCGCTGTCCTACGACCACCGCGTCATCAACGGCGCCGCAGCGGCGCGCTTTACCAAGCGCCTGTCCGAGCTGCTGGCGGACATCCGCACGATGCTGTTGTGATCCGATGAGTTACAAAAAACCCGCCTTCAGGCGGGTTTTTTGTCTGTGAGATAACGCTAAACGTCCTTAGCCCTTCTGCAGATTGCGGAACAGGAACGACAGCGCCTTCGCCAGCTCCTCGGCCCCCTTGGGGTCACGGAGGATGGTCAGCCATGGTTCGCCGCCCGCTGCGCCGACGAAAGTGCAGGCCACGCCTTGCGGCGGGCACTGGTACTGAATGTAGGGGTCCATGCCGAACACCGAGAACCCACGGTTACGTACAGCGACGTTGCCGGACGCATCGCGGCGCTCCTCACGAATACGCAACTCGCCAGGCGCTCCAGCGCTGAGCTGGTATTCGAGATCCTCTGGGTTGGCTTGCCCGACTTGATAGGCCGCACGCAATCCATAGGTTTTAAGCAGCGCATTGCTGTGCGCAAGCAGGGCTTTTCGTTCGTTCTGGGTGAGATAAAGCGTCTTGAGCTCGCCCAGATAGCGGGACGATTCATCCGAGCCCAGGGTATTTGGCTCGGCAGCCTTGAGCTGTCCGCTGGTGATCAGGAAAATCGAGATTAACAGTAACTTTGATAGCCGACTTGTCAGTCCCTGCTGCATGATGCACCCTTGCGGTAATTAATATTATTTAGCCATCGCCACGCCATAGAAAGCGTCTAAGCTGCGGCTAACGAAGCGACTCCCGCAGCATACTGGAAGCAAACCGCTCGATGAAAATACATACCGATGCCGCCAGCCGTTTGGCGACCGAGGTTGTGACGCAGTTGCCAGTGCCTTCGAGGCTGGGCATGCTGCGTTTCGAGCGTTTGAACGAATCCAGCTGGGCCCTGCTGTTTCTCGATCCCGCCTGCGAGCGTTACCTGGGCCAACCAGCGCAGGATCTCTGCTCTCTCATCGACTCGCCTTACGCCAGCCTCATGGAGCCGCAGGCTCGCCTTAAACTTCATGACGTCGTGCAGGCGCAGCTGGCAACCCTGGGCCACTACTCCATTCGTTACTGCCTACACACCTACGGTGGGCCGCTGGACATGTTGGAGATCGGCGAACTCTGCCAACAGTATGGTCGAGAATTGGTGCGTGGCTACCTGATTGTCGAACCCCATGCAGAGCGGGCCTCCCCGGCCCTGGAATCCGAGAACGCAAAGTTACGGTCGACGCTGGAGTTTTATCAGCAGGCCCAGGATGAGCACCTCGAGCACCTGATTCGCTCCCGTGCTCAACAGAGCCTTATTGTGCGCCTGGCACGGCACCGTTACAGCGCAGCTGACCCACAGCTCGAAGCAGCCCAGCTGATCACCCAGGCCGCCAGCGAAGCCTATGGGATTGCTCGGGCCTCGATATGGCATCTGAAGGGAGATCAGCTAGAGGCTATTGCGGCCTACTGCCGCGACAGCGGCAGTTTGGAATACCCGTCATCACTGAACATATCGGCTTGCCCGCGTTATATGGACGCGCTGCACAGTGGACGAGTGATCGACGTGCAAAACGTTGCCGAAGACACCCGCACAGCGGAACTCACGCAGTCATTCTTCAAGCCACGAGGCATCACGTCGATCCTTGACGCAACGATCCGGGTGGGTGGGGAAGTTTTCGGCGTGCTCTGCCTGGAACACTCCGGCTGCGTCAGGGTCTGGCATGCCGATGAGGTAGCGTTCGCTGGCGAACTGGCCGATCAGTACGCTCAAGTACTGGCCAATCAGCAGCGCGTCAGTGCCACTCACACCCTGCACCTCTTCCAACGCGCCGTCGAACAGAGTGCAAGCGCGTTCATCCTGGTCGACCGTGACGGCATCGTCGAATACGTGAACCCGAGCTTCACCTCCATCACCCAGTTTTCAGCCGATGAAGTGCGTGGTCGCCGCCTGGCGGACCTGACTGCATTGGAAAACCTCAGCGAATTGCTTTTTGACACCTCATCGGCGTTGTCACAGAGCAACAGCTGGCAGGGCGAATTCCGAAGCCGCCGCAAAAATCTGGAGCCTTACTGGGGGCAGCTGTCGATTTCCAAGGTATTTGGCGAAAGCGGTGAGCTCACGCATTACATCGGCATTTACGAAGACATCACGCAGAGCAAGCTGGCGCAGCAGCACATCGAACGCCTGGCCTATACCGATAACTTGACCAGCCTCGGAAATCGTCCGTTTTTCATCCGCAGCATCGAGGAGCGTTTCGCCGCCAGCAAAGATCCTCAGCTGTGTCTGTTGCTGGTGGATATCGACAACTTCAAGCGCATCAATGACAGCCTCGGGCACCAGACCGGTGACAAATTGCTCGCCAGCCTGGCTCGCCGTTTGCGCAATAGCCTCAACCGCGACAGCGTGCTCGCGCGCTTTGCCAGCAACGAATTTGCCCTCCTACTCGACAACATGGACTTGGAAGAGGGCCAGCTGCTGGCGCATCAAGTGTTGCGCATACTCGACAAACCCCTGTTCGTCGACAAGCAGCTGATCAGCGTCAGCGCCTCCCTCGGCCTGGCCTGCTCGCCTCTGCATGGCCGTGATCCAGAGACACTGATGAAACACGCCGGCCAAGCCCTGCACAAGGCCAAGGCCAACGGCAAGAATCAGGTACAGGTGTTTACCGAAGCCTTGCATGCCGAGGCCAACTACAAGTTGTTCGTCGAAAACAATCTGCGCCGTGCGCTGGTGCAGAATGAGCTTGAGGTCTTCTATCAACCCAAGCTCTGTCTGCGCAGCGGTCGGCTGCAAGGCCTGGAAGCGCTGCTGCGCTGGAACCATCCGGAAAAAGGCATGATTCGCCCAGATCAATTCATCGGCGTTGCCGAAGAAACCGGGCTGATCATCCCGATAGGCAAGTGGGTTGCACGTGAAGCGTGCAAGATGGGACTGCAGCTGGCAGCGTTGGGTATCGGCACACCGCAGGTCGCGATCAACCTTTCACCCAAGCAGTTCTCAGACCCCGACCTGGTCGGCTCTATCGCCGCCATTCTCTCCGAAGAACAGCTGCCGCCGGACCGCCTGGAGCTGGAATTGACCGAAAGCCTGCTGCTCGAAGCGACCGAAGAGACCCGCCAGCAACTGTTAGGCCTCAAGGCCCTCGGGGTCACGCTGGCCATGGACGACTTTGGTACCGGCTATTCCTCGCTGAGCTACCTGAAGAAATTCCCCATCGACGTGATCAAGATCGACCGCAGCTTCATCAAGGACATCCCGGTTAACCAGGACGATATCGAGATCACCTCAGCGGTCATTGCCATGGCTCGCAACCTTAATCTGAAGGTGGTTGCGGAAGGCATCGAGACGGTCGAGCAGCTGAACTTCCTGCGCCATCAGCGCTGCGATATCGGGCAGGGCTACCTGTTCGACAAACCCATCCCCGGCGACCAGCTACTGACCTCGCTACGCCGATACCCACACTGGCTCTAACGGTCTGCGCCTACCGTCCAGGCACGCGCGCGTTGGATTTGTCAGCTTGGTAGCCTAGGCTAGCTGAAAACCTGCCCAAGGCATGAGGACCACAATGACCCTGCGCTCGCAAATTCTCGTTCATAAACAAGCGCTACCTGATGCGGGACAAGCCCTGCCCGGACGCGCCACACCCGTCCCGGTACCCGAAGCCCACTTCGTCAGCGGCAACCCGCTGCAACCACCTTTCCCGGCGCACCTGCAGCAGGCCATGTTTGCCATGGGCTGTTTCTGGGGAGCCGAGCGACGTTTTTGGGAGCAGCCCGGTGTTTGGACAACCGCGGTGATCTATGCCGGCGGCCACACGCCAAACCCCACCTACGAAGAAGTTTGCTCCGGCCTCACCGGGCACACTGAAGCCGTGCTGGTGGTCTTCGATCCCCAGCAGATCTCCTATGGTGACCTGCTCAAGCTGTTCTGGGAGGCGCACAACCCTACACAGGGCATGCGCCAAGGCAACGACATTGGCACTCAGTACCGCTCGGCGATCTATTGCTTTACCGAGGCTCAACTCGAAATGGCACGCGATAGCGAAGCGCGCTTTCAGACAGAACTGAACAAGCACGGGTTGGGCAGCATCACCACAGAGATTGGCGATCTGCCAGCGTTCTACTACGCCGAGGCCTATCACCAGCAATATTTGGCGAAAAACCCAGGCGGATACTGTGGGCTGGGAGGCACCGGCGTCTGCATGCCGGCCTGAAGCGACACGGCGTCGATGACTGACTGATGGTCATTAGGCGCCAAACCAGGGAGCACGGATTGTTAGCGGCTTGTGTGACGCCGTTGCGCCAGATCGCCTGAGCCTCAGGCGAAACTCGGTTGGAGCTAGTCGATAGAAACTCGAATCATTGAGAATTCAATGACTCAGGTAACGCCTGGTTTCTGCTGTATGAAAAAAGAAAACCCCGCCGAAGCGGGGCCTTTGCAGACTGTAACCGACATCCGTGACTTACGCCTTCCTGGCGTCGTTCCGCTACGCGTCCGTTTTGTGGCTGAAGCGCTTCCCTACGCAGCGTCCATGGCGGAAAAGACTACCGATCGGTCAGAGAAACCTGTAGTAGCAGTTCGCACCACGACTTGTAAGCATTCACTTACACACAAACCTTTTCTTGGCGTTGCGTGTAAGCGATTGACTACAAGCGAAGCAGATCTATGACTGAGGCAATGGCACATTGTCCCCAAAGATGGCCAATTAATTTCAATATGCCTTCACGGATTAAGCTTTTTTAGAACTGCGCAGCATCCAGCAAATACAACGATTCACTGCCGGCCCGTACGGTGGCGCTCAACGAGTGGATGCGAGGCAGCAGTCGTGCGAAATAGAACCGCGCGGTGCCTAGCTTGCTGGCATAGAAGTCGTCCTGGGCCTCTTTGCCCAGTGCGGCTTCAGCCATCCGGGCCCACATATAGGCGTAAGCCGTGTAACCGAACACATGCAGATATTCGACCGAGGCCGCACCGATCTCGTTGGGATTGCGCTTCGCGCTGTCGATGACAGAGGCGGTGAGCGCGTCAAGGTTCTCCAGTGCTGCTTTCAGAGGGGCCGTGAACTCTTCAAGCTCACTGCCCGCTGCTGCACAGAAGCCGCGGATTTCTTCGGCAAACGCGCTGTAAAGCTCACCACCACTGCCCACAACCTTACGTCCAAGCAGGTCCAGCGCCTGGATACCATTGGTACCTTCGTAAATCTGGGTGATCCTGCAGTCGCGCACCAGCTGCTCCTGCCCCCACTCACGAATGAAGCCGTGGCCGCCAAACACCTGCTGACCATGGACAGTGGTCTCCAACCCCATGTCGGTGAGGAACGCCTTGGCAACTGGCGTTAGCAGAGCCACCTGCGCCTCGGCACGCTCGCGGGCTTCGACGTCATCGCTGAACTTGGCGATGTCCAGTTGAAGCGCCACGTAACTGGAAAAAGCGCGGCCACCTTCATTCAGCGCTTTCATCGTCAACAGCATACGGCGCACGTCCGGATGCACGATGATTGGGTCGGCGGCCTTTTCTTGCGCTACCGGACCAGTCGGCGCGCGACTTTGGATACGCTCACGCGCGTACTCAATGGCGCTCTGATAGGAACGCTCGCCCGTGGCCAATCCCTGGATACCCACGCCTAGACGCTCATAGTTCATCATGGTGAACATCGCTGCCAGGCCCTTGTTCGGCTCGCCGACCATCCAACCGGTGGCCCCGTCAAAGTTCATGACGCAGGTGGCCGAGGCCTGGATGCCCATCTTGTGCTCGATCGAGCCGCAGCCGAGGCTGTTGCGCTCACCAAGGCTGCCGTCTTCGTTGACCATCACTTTGGGGACCAGGAACAACGAGATACCGCGTGAACCTGCCGGCGCATCGGGCAGCTTGGCCAGTACGAGGTGTATTATGTTCTCGGTGAGATCGTGCTCACCACCGGTGATGAAGATCTTGGTGCCGCTGACCTTGTACGATCCGTCCGCCTGCGGCTCGGCCTTGGTGCGAATGATGCCCAGATCGGTACCAGCGTGTGGCTCGGTCAGGCACATGGAGCCGGACCAGACACCGGCATACATGTTCGGCAGGTACTTCTGCTTCAGCTCTTCGCTGGCATGGGCGTAAATGGACAGGCAGGCGCCGGAGGTCAGCATGGGGTACAAACCGAACGCCAAGCTGGCCGAGTTCATCATCTCCTCGACCTGCGCCGAGATTGCTTTCGGCATACCCATGCCGCCGTAGGCTGGGTCACCGCCTACACCGACCCAACCGCCTTCAGCATAAAGGCGATAGGCCTCCGGGTATCCCGCCGGGGTGGTTACCGCGCCGTCGACCCAGCGGCAGCCTTCCTCATCACCACTGCGGTTGAGGGGCGCAATGGAATTGGCAGTGATCTTGCCCGCCTCCTCGAGGATGGCTTCGGCGGTTTCCGCATCGACGACTTCCGCCAGCGCTGGCATCGTCTGCCAGAGCTTCGGGGCGTCGAAGACTTCGTTTAGGACGAAACGCATGTCGCGCAGCGGTGCTTTGTAGTCAGCCATGGAAAGGACCTCGCAGAAAACATGTCACCCGGCCGATTGGCCGCAGCAGTTTCGCGAGTCTAACTGAAGACCAATCGGCGCCCGAAGCGTCTTTAAATGACTGACCGGTTCCCATCTCGACGCTTAAGGCAGACTTGCTGGTGCGCCCACCATCCACGAGGCCCAGCTGATATCGCCCATAAAAAAGCCCGCACGAGGCGGGCTAAAGAGTTTGCTGATGGATCAGAAAGCGAATTGGTCAGCGGCCAGCTTCATCAGGCTGGCACTACCGGCCTCGATGGCTGCTTTGTGGGCTGCGGTGCGCGGCAGCAGGCGAGCAAAGTAGAACTCGGCAGTGGTCAGCTTCGACTGATAGAAGGCCGCATCGCTGCCCGCCTCGTCGAGCCGGCCCTGTGCCACTACGGCCATGCGCAGCCAGAAGTAGCCGAGAATCAGGTAGCCGCAGTACATCAGGTAGTCGACCGAGGCCGCGCCAACTTCGTCAGGGTTCTTCATCGCGGCCATGCCGATTCGGGTGGTGATCTCGCCCAGCTCGCGATTCAGGCCAGCCAGCTGCGTGACGTATTGCTGCAGCTGAGGATGCTGCGCGTTAGCCTCGCAGAACTTGTGTACCTGCTTGGTGAAACCAAGCATCAGCTTGCCCTGGCTGCCGAGCACCTTGCGGCCCAGCAGATCGAGTGCCTGAATGCCGTTGGTACCTTCGTAGATCGGCGCGATGCGGCAATCCCGCACCAGCTGTTCCATGCCCCACTCTCGAATGTACCCGTGGCCGCCAAATATCTGCATGCCGAGATTGGTCACTTCCAACCCCGTGTCGGTCATGAAGGCCTTGCAGATAGGGGTGAGAAACGCGAGCAGATCCTCGGCTTCCTTGCGCTTGTCGGCGTCCGGGCTGTGTATTTGATCGAGCAACTGCGCGGTGAAGTAGGCCAGGGCTCGGTTGCCCTCGTTGAACGCCTTCATGGTCAGCAGCATGCGTCGCACATCGGGGTGCACGATGATTGGGTCGGCAGGCTTCTCGGGAAACTTCGCCCCGGTCAGTGCGCGCATCTGCAAACGCTCGTTGGCGTATTGGATGGCGCCTTGGAAGCTCGCCTCGCCACTGCACAAGCCCTGCATGCCGGTGCCAAGCCGAGCATGATTCATCATGGTGAACATGCAGTTGAGACCCTTGTTGGGCTCACCGATGAGGAAACCCTTGGCACCATCAAAGTTGATCACGCAGGTCGCCGAGGCCTTGATTCCCATCTTGTGCTCGATGGAGCCACAGGCGACAGCGTTGCGCTCGCCCGCTTCTCCGGTCGCGTCAGGCAGGAACTTGGGCACGATGAACAGTGAAATACCCTTGGTTCCGGCCGGGGCGTCGGGGAGTTTCGCCAGAACCAGATGCACGATGTTCTCGCTCATGTCGTGCTCGCCGGCGGAGATGAAGATCTTCGTGCCGCTGATCGCATAGCCGCCATCAGCCTGCGGTACCGCACGGGTCTTGATGATGCCCAGATCCGTGCCGCAATGAGATTCGGTGAGGCACATGGTGCCGGTCCAGCGGCCCTCGGTCATGCGCGTCAGGTAGGCCTGTTTTTGCTGGTCGGTACCGTGGGCGGCTATCGCAGCCATGGCGCCATGGGTCAGCCCCGGATACATCCCAAAGGAGGTATTCGCCGAGCCGACCATCTCGCCGACCACCAGCCCCAGCGAGTGAGGCAGACCTTGACCGCCATAGGTAGGATCCGAGGCAAGGCCCATCCAGCCGCCTTCAGCATACTGCGCAAAGGCTTCCTTGAAGCCCTTCGGGGTCACTACCACACCGTCGTCGAAATGGCAGCCTTCCTCGTCACCGCTTCGGTTAAGTGGCGCAAGGACCTGCTCGCAGAACTTGGCGCCCTCTTCGAGGATGGCGCTGACCGTGTCAGGCGTCGCGTCTTCTGCACCGTTGGCCGCGTAGCTGCCATGAAAGTCGAACACTTCGTCGATCAAAAAGCGCATATCACGCAGGGGAGCCTTGTAAGCGGGCATATCGTTCTCCAGAACAGCACAGTGCATTGTTATGCCGCCACGCTACTGTCAGATCGACCCGCTCGCCATCACATTGCAGGCGCTGAATGCGCCGCCATAACCGCCGGCTGCCCCACCGATCGCACCGTCAACACCGGCTGTTTTCCAGCTGCGCCCTAGCCGTCGGCGCTCACCTCTTTCAACGTACGCATCGCACCGCGGCGGTTCTCTCCATGCGATCGGATGCAGTTGCGCCCTGCACCTTTGGCGCTATAAAGCGCCTGATCGGCCTTCTTGATGACTTCCTCGGGGCTGCGCTGCGTCATCAGGCGCTCGGCGACGCCGATGCTGATGGTCACCGAGACCGCGGCTGCCGAAGCGACACCGCGGCGCTGCCGCCCCTGCTCCGCATCCTTTGGCCGGCTGGACTTGTCGCGCAGCTGCAGTGGATAGCTCTCGACGGCCTGCCGCACGGCTTCAAGATGCGGCAGGCAATGCGCCAGCTCACGCCCAGGAAATACCAGCGCAAACTCTTCGCCCCCGTAGCGATAGGCACGACCACCGCCACCGACCTTGCGCAACCGGCTCGCAACGAGGCGCAGCACTTCGTCCCCCACGTCGTGTCCGTGGGTGTCGTTGAAGGCCTTGAACCGATCGACGTCAGCCATGGCGATTACATAGTGACGCCCCAGGCGCTGCAGCCGTTCGTTCAGGGCGCGACGGCCAGGCAGGCCGGTCAACTCGTCACGAAACGCCATTTGATAGGCCTCCTGGGCAATGGAGACCACCAGCACCAGCATCATCAAGCTGCTCAAGACGTTGAGCGCACCGGGTCGACTGAATACCTGAGGCAGCATCAGGAGCAGGCCGATCAGCGCAATCAACTGCGCCGCGTGCACTGGCCGTGGCCGCCGCAGGTACTGCGCCAGCACCCCGAGTATGGCGATCAGAAATACTGGATAGGCCAGCTGGATCAATTGCAGCCAGTCAGCCTGCAATGACGGCCAGCGAACGTCCGTCAGCCAGTCGAGCACCCCCGCAGGGAAGCGCCGCGCCAAAGCCAGCGCCAGGACCGAGACGGCAAATACGACAGCGAGCCGTGCCAGACCGTCCTGCAACAGATGTGCACGCTCTTGCCAAAGGGCATACAGACCGTAGAGCGCCGGCAAGAGAAGACTGCACAGGTGGAACGTGAGTGCAGCCTCTGGCAGAAGCGCGCCGGTGAGCCGGTAATGGTCGACCTGGGTATCGAGTAGGAAATAGACGATATAAACCGTCAGCAGCAGAAAGGTCTCCCGAACCCGCGCATAGGCGATGCAGAAGGCCCCACCTAGCAACAGCAACACGGTGGGCAGCACATTGAACAGCGACGTGAAGAACTCATTCAGCGTCGGTTGACGCGCAGCGACAAGCCCTCCGGCCAATAACGTCAGGGGTGCATAGAAATGACTGAAGCGAGCTGGACTCAGACGAGGCACGGCGGTTCCGGTAACGCCCGTGAGGAAAGCAGGCATTCTGCCTGCACTTGATGACAGGTTCACCCACGAGGTGAACAACAATGACTTGCATAGCGAAAAACAGACAAAAAAAACCGCTGCCGTAGCAGCGGTTTCTTTTTTGCGAGAGACCTTAGTAGGCCAGCTCGAAGTGCGCTTCATCCATGTCCATCAGGTTGTCAGCTCCGGACAGCATGGTTTCAACGTGGGTGCGGGTGCGCGGCAGGATGCGCTGGAAGTAGAAACGCGCCGTCTGCACCTTGGCGGTGTAGAAGCCATCCGCGTCTTCGCCAGCTGCGATCTTTTCCGAAGCCAGGCGCGCCATGTCGGCCCAGAAGTAGGCCAGGCAGGCATAACCGCAGTACATCAGGTAGTCCACCGAAGCGGCACCGACTTCTTCGCGGTTCTTCATCGCGGCCATGCCGACCTTCATGGTCAGGTCGCCCCACTCCTTGTTCAGCTTGGCCAGCGGCTCGACGAACTGCTTGACCGCCTCGTTGCCCTCATTGGCCTGGCAGAACTTGTGCACGACCTTGGTGAAGCCTTTCAGCGCCTCGCCCTGGGTCATTAGCACCTTGCGGCCCAGCAGGTCGAGCGCCTGGATGCCGGTGGTACCTTCGTACAGGCAGGAGATACGGCTGTCGCGAACGTTCTGCTCCATGCCCCACTCGGCGATGAAGCCGTGACCACCGTAGATCTGCACGCCATGGTTGGCCGCTTCAAAGCCAACTTCGGTCATGAAAGCCTTGGCGATCGGCGTCAGGAACGCCAGCATTGCATCGGCAGCCTTGCGCTGCTCTTCATCCTTGCTGCGCTGGGTGATATCCACCTGCTTGGCAGCGAAGTAAAGCATTGCACGGTTGCCTTCAGCGAAGGCCTTCATGGTCAGCAGCATACGGCGTACGTCCGGATGCACGATGATCGGGTCAGCGGCTTTCTCAGGAGCTTTCGGGCCGGTCAGCGAACGCATCTGCAGGCGCTCACGCGCATACTTGATGCCACCCTGGAAACCGATCTCGGCGTGAGCCAGGCCCTGCAGAGCAGTACCCAGGCGGGCCGTGTTCATGAAGGTGAACATGCAGTTCAGGCCCTTGTTCGGCGGGCCGATCAGGAAGCCGGTGGCAGCGTCGAAGTTCATCACGCAAGTAGCATTACCGTGGATGCCCATCTTGTGCTCGAGCGAGCCACAGGACACACCATTGCGCTCGCCTACGCCGCCTTCGGCGTTCGGCAGGAACTTCGGCACGATGAACAGCGAAATACCCTTGGTGCCTTGCGGCGCATCGGGCAGGCGAGCCAGAACGATATGGACGATGTTGTCGGCCATGTCGTGTTCGCCAGCAGAAATGAAGATCTTGGTGCCTGAAACCTTGTAGCTGCCGTCAGCCTGAGGCTCGGCCTTGGTGCGCAGCATGCCCAGGTCGGTGCCGCAATGCGGCTCGGTCAGGCACATAGTGCCGGTCCACTCGCCGGACACCAGCTTGGTCAGATAGGCCTGCTGCTGCTCGGGCGTGCCGTGCTCGTGCAGGGTGTTCATGGCGCCATGAGACAGGCCGGGGTACATGCCCCAAGACCAGTTGGCTTCGCCGACCATTTCGCTGATGGCCATGCCCAGCGATTCAGGCAAGCCCTGACCACCGTGCTCGACATCATGGGCGAGGCTCGGCCAGCCGCCTTCCACGAACTGCTGATAAGCCTCTTTGAAGCCGGTGGGCGTCTTCACGCCGCTCTCGCTCCAGGTACAACCTTCGGTGTCGCCTACTCGGTTGAGGGGTGCAATCACCTGCTCACAGAACTTGGCGCCTTCATCAAGGATGGCGTTGACCATGTCCGGGGTGGCGTCTTCACAACCCGGAAGGCTTTGGTAGTGCGCTTCGTAGCCGAGCAATTCGTCACGTACAAAGCGGATATCGCGCAAGGGGGCCTTGTAGTCAGGCATATCGTAAACCTCAGCGGTGGGTTCTTGATTCAGGTGGCCGACAGATCAGCCACGCTTGATTTGATTGGACCATCCGGCATCGCCCCGGCAGGTCAAACAGGCGTTTGAAACATACGTTTAGGCCTGAACGATGTCAAGCAGTGCCCATGACGCCATTCGTCGGCATCTGAATAACCATAGACAGGGGTAACGGTGCCCGAGATCGGGCGAGACGGCCGGCCAGACAGGCCGGCGCAGGTCAGGCTTTGGTGTTGACCAAGGTGCCGAGTACTTCGTCGGCAGTCTGCAGAAGGCGGACGCCGGCTTTGGCTTGATGCTCACCCACTTTCATCTGAACCAGTTGCTCGGTCAGCTCGACCGTGTCAGCCACGGCCTGAGAGGTTTGAGCAGCCGGCAGTGTGCGATCAGCCACGACGCCACTGGCCTGGTCAACTCGCTGCTGTCCGGCTTGGTACGCGCCAAGGCCGGCAGATAAAAGGCTGTTGTTGATCTGCATGATTCAACCCCTCTGAGATCACATAGCTATCATTGATACCAGAGCCGCTCCGCTGACGCCAGTTCCACGTCGCTATAACAAACGCGTGTTCACGCCCTGGACGGCATGAGCCGGAGCGCTGACAGGTCGAGGTAGCGCGCAACCTCGGCCGGGCTTGCAGTCGCCAAGCGCGGCACCCGGCCGAGGCATGATGCCTCAAGGCGCTGCTCCAAGGTCGCGAGATTTTCCTGCAACCGTGAGGTGGCAGGATCGACGATGTTGGCGACCCAGCCTGCCAGCCTAAGTCCATCTCGCTCGATGGCCTCGGCGCTGAGCAGCGCATGGTTGATACAGCCAAGGCGCACGCCGACCACGAGGATGACCGGGAGGCTGAGCGCTATGGCGAGATCGGAAAGTATTTCGTCTCCTGCCAGCGGAACGCGCCAACCACCTGCGCCTTCCACCAGAGAGAACTGAGCGTGCAACGCCAACACTCGACGAACCGGCTCGGCCAGCGCCGCGACAGTCAGTTCGACACCAGCCTCGCGAGCGGCCAGGTGCGGCGCTATCGCCGGCTCGAAGGCCATGGGATTGACCTGTTCGTAGCGCAGCGGCAGTGTGCACTCACCGAGCAGCGCCAGCGCGTCGCTGTTGCGCAGGCCGTTGGCCGTGATTTCGCAACCGGATGCCACAGGCTTCGCCGCCGCGGTACTGAGACCGGCCAGCCGCGCCGCATGTAGAAGCCCGGCAGCGATGGTGGTCTTGCCGACCTCGGTGTCTGTGCCTGTGACGAAATAAGCCACGGTCATGTCATTTCCTTGCGCAACACGCCATACACAACCTGATAGGTCGCTGGGAGCCCGCTCGGCGTACGGAACCGCTCGTAGGCATCGATCAGCGCACGAATACGTGCGCGACCGGTCAGCCCGCCCGGACGGCCAGGGTTCAGATTATGTGCGCCGAGCGCTTTGAGTTCGTGGGTCAGCTGCCGCAGCTCGGCGAAATGCAGCACCTCCGGCTCGACCTCCAACCGCTCCAGCTGCAAACCACTGTGAGTGCAGTGATGCTGGTACGCGCCGAACGAACGAAAGCGATTCACATGAGCAAAACCGTCCACCGCCTGCCAGCTGTCGCGTAACTCTTGCAGCGTGCCACTGCACAGACTGCTGAAGGCGAACACACCACCAGGACGCAGCACCCGCTTCGCCTCGCCGACTACGGCGGAGAAGTCTTCACACCACTGAAGTGCCAAGCTCGAAAAGATCAGATCCACCGACGCATCACGCAGCGGCAAGCATTCGGCATCGCCAGCGATGAAACGGCTCGCTCCGCCCTGAGGTCGGGCGTGGCGCAGCATGCCTTCGGCAATATCCAGCGCGATGCCCTCGCCAACAGGGAAACGGCTCGCAAGGCTTCGAGAGAAATAGCCGGTGCCACATCCCAGGTCGAGCCAGCGCGCCGGCGCCGTTGAGCATGGCAAACGCTCGATCAGCGTGTTACCGACCGTGCGCTGCAGCTCGGCCACGGCGTCATAGCTGGACGCAGCGCGGGAGAATGACGCCGCGACCTGACGTTTGTCAGGCAGGGCGCTTTCCGTCTCCAACGTCGGTGCCGTGGCCGCATCCGTCATTTCGCTCTGCCCTTGATGAATGCCGCGATGGTTGCCGCCACGTCATCCGGCCGCTCCAGCGGCAGGGCATGACTGGTCGACGCGATCAGTTCGGCTTCGATCCCCGGCATCCAGCGTCGAAGTGCGTCACAGGCCGTCGAGGGCACCAACGCGTCGCCACCGGCGAACAGGTGCAATTGCGGTCCGAAATAGCCGTGCAACGCGCCGCGTCCGTCCAGCTCAGCGAGCAACTGCAAGCCTGCATCGAGCACAGCCGGCGCTGAATCGGACTGGCTGACCTCCAGCTGACGGGCCAGCGTTCGCGGATCGTAGCCACCGCGACTGCAGAGCAGACGGAAACGTTTCAGTGTTTCCTCGGGATCAAGCCGGAACGCCTCTTGAAAGGCGTCAAAAATATCCGGCGCCATGCCCTCGGGCCATTGTGGTCGAGCGCGGAAGCACGGGTTGCTGGCGATGGTGACCAGCCCACGGCAGGAATTCACGCGCCGCGCTGCGAGCTGCGACGCCAGCATCCCGCCCAACGACCAACCGGCCAACCAGCTGTCATCGGGTACACGGCGGTCGAGTTCATCCAGCCAGGCACCGGCCTCGGCAAGCTCCGGCAAGGGCTCGATGATTACATCGAGATCCGGCGCAAGCTCTGACAAAGCCTCGCACAAAGGCTGCAACGCAGCCGGGCCAAACGCCCATCCGGGCAGCAAAAACAGCTGATCAGGCATTTGCTTCAGGCTCCTCGGCCATTCGATTCCAGCATTCGGCCAGGATATCCAAGAGTCGTTCCACCTGCGCTTCGCTATGCGACGCGCTGAAGGTCACCCGCAGCCGAGCACTGCCGGCAGGCACGGTTGGCGGGCGAATGGCACCGACCAGAATCCCGCGCTCGCGCAACGCCGCCGAAAGCTTCAGGGCCCGCTCGCTGCTACCGATGAGAATCGGCTGGATTGGCGTCGGGCTGTCCATCAAGGTCAGGCCGATCTCGGCGGCGCCCTGGCGGAATCGTGCAATCAAGCCGTTCAGATGATCTCGACGCCAGCCCTCGCTGCGCAACAGCTCCAGACTTTTCAGCGTGGCGCAGGCCACCGCAGGCGGCTGGCTAGTGGTGTAGATGTAGGGACGTGCAAACTGGATCAGCGTTTCGATCAGGTCCTCGCTGCCCGCTACGAAGGCCCCAGCGGTGCCGAAGGCCTTGCCGAGCGTGCCGACCAGCACTGGCACGTCATCAATGCCCAGGCCGAAATGCTCGACAATGCCGCCGCCGGTCTTGCCCAACGGGCCGAAGCCGTGGGCGTCGTCCACCATGACCCACGCATTCTTGGCGTTCGCAGTCGCGCAGATCACGGGCAGGTCAGCCAGATCACCGTCCATGCTGAATACACCGTCAGTGACCACCAGCGTGTCGCCGGTGGCCTTGCCCAGGCGCTTGGCCAGGCTGTCCGCATCGTTGTGCAGGTAACGGGAGAAGCGCGCGCCGCTGAGCAAGCCGGCGTCGAGCAGCGACGCATGATTGATCCGGTCCTCCAGCACCGTATCGCCCTGCCCCACCAGCGCGGTGACGGCTGCGAGGTTGGCCATATAACCGGTGGAGAACAGCAGCGCCCGCGGTCGACCGGTGAACTCGGCCAGCGCCTCTTCGAGCTGGTGATGCGGTGTGCTGTGCCCCATGACCAGATGCGAAGCACCGCCGCCCACGCCCCAGCGCTCGGCGCCCTGCTGCATAGCGCGGATCACATCAGGGTGGCTGGCCAGCCCGAGATAGTCGTTGGAGCAGAACGCCAACAACGGTTCGCCATCGACCGTCACCTCCGGCTGCTGCGGTGTTTCCAGCAACGGGCGATGGCGATAGAGATGGGCGGCGCGGCGCTCGGCGAGACGTGAAGCAAGATCGAACGGCATGGCAGAGGGCTTCTGTAGGAGCCAGCTTGCTGGCGAACCTGTAGCCGCGCCGATGCATCGGGAGCTTCGCGGCTACAGGGGTCGTACTTTTCGTTGGCGCTACTCAGGCCGACGCGGCGTCGTAAAACAGCTTGCTGTCACGTTGCTCGACCAGCGCCTGCTCGATGGCAGCCTGATGCACTTCGTCGTCGTGCTCTTCGCGCGCTTCGGGCTGAATGCCCAGACGCTTGAACAGCAGCATGTCCTTGTCGGCCTGCGGGTTACCGGTGGTCAGCAACTTCTCGCCATAGAAAATCGAGTTGGCGCCGGCGAGGAAGGCCAGGGCCTGCATCTGCTCGTTCATCTGCTCGCGACCGGCGGACAGCCGCACGTGGGATTTCGGCATCATGATCCGCGCCACGGCAAGCATACGAATGAAGTCGAAGGGATCGACGTCCTGCTCCTCGGCCAGCGGCGTGCCCTTGACCTTCACCAGCATGTTGATCGGCACCGACTCGGGATGCTCGGGCAGGTTGGCCAGTTGAATCAGCAGGCCAGCGCGGTCGTTCAGCGACTCGCCCATCCCGAGGATGCCGCCTGAGCAGATCTTCATTCCCGACTCGCGTACGTAGCTCAGCGTCTCCAGACGGTCGGCATAGGTGCGGGTGGTGATGATGTTGCCGTAGAACTCCGCCGAGGTATCGAGGTTGTGGTTGTAGTAGTCCAGACCCGCGGCAGCCAGTGCCTTGGTTTGCTCCTGATCGAGCTTGCCGAGCGTCATGCAGGTTTCCAGCCCCAGGGCTTTCACGCCTTCAACCATTTTCAGGACGTAAGGCATGTCCTTCGCGGACGGATGCTTCCAGGCTGCACCCATGCAGAAGCGCGTCGAGCCGATGGCCTTGGCTTCGGCAGCCGCTTCCAGGACCTTCTGCACTTCCATCAGCTTTTCTTTATCGAGGCCGGTGTTGTAGTGGCCTGACTGCGGGCAGTACTTGCAGTCTTCCGGACAGGCGCCGGTTTTGATCGACAGCAATGTCGAAACCTGGACGCGGTTGGCATCGAAGTGCTGGCGGTGCACGCCCTGAGCCTGGAAGATCAGGTCATTGAAGGGTTGTTCGAAGAGCGCCTTGACTTCAGCGAGGCTCCAGTCGTGACGGGTAACGGAAGCGGCAGTGGCGCTCATGAGTAATCCTTGTAATGAATGGCGGCTCGGTGGCCAGGCACGGATGCGAAATGGTTAGCCAAGGCCGAGGCGCTGTCAACCAGGAAAGGAATCATGGTTTACAACTGGTTAACTATTGAGCATTGCTGCGCGCTGTGTGATGAGCGCTGTGAAACCGGTCAATCGGTTTGCGGTCCCTGCGAAGCCGAGCTTCCCTGGCTGCGCGAGCACTGCTCCCGTTGCGCCTTGCCATTGCCGACCTCCGGACTGATCTGCGGCGAATGTCTGAAGCGACCGCCCGCGTTCGACCAGGTCAGCGTGCCGTGGCGCTTCGCCTTTCCGGTAGACGCCCTGATCACCCGCTTCAAACACCAATCCCAGTGGCCACTCGGCCGACTGCTGGCAGAGCAGCTCTCACGTCATTTGCAGCATGCGTTCGATGAGGGTTTACCGCGTCCCGACGCCTTGCTGCCGGTGCCCCTGGCCCGCAAACGCTTGCGTCAACGCGGCTTCAATCAAGCGAATATGATCGCCGACTGGCTGAGCACTGCATTGGTGATCCCGGTCGATACGAAGATTCTGCAGCGAGTCCAAGACACCCAGTCGCAACAGCAGCTCGATGCGGCGAGTCGGCGCCGAAACCTGCGCCAGGCGTTTGCTCTGAGTGACGACCGGAGCCTGACTGGCCGTCATCTGGCGATCATCGACGATGTGCTTACCACGGGCGCAACCGCCGAGGCACTGGCCCGCCTGCTCAAGCGCGCTGGCGCGGCACGTGTGGATGTCTATTGCCTGGCGCGAACACCGAAGCCTGGCGAGTAGCAAGGCACTGCGCGGTTGTGTAAACACACCAGTGCAATACACTGGTTGCCCGCCTGCGGAGCCGACTATGAGCCACCCCTTCGACACGCTTACGCCTGACCTTGTGCTCGATGCGGTGGAAAGCACCGGCTTTATCAGCGACGCCCGCGTACTGGCATTGAACAGCTACGAAAACCGCGTCTATCAAGTGGGCATCGAGGACGAAACACCCATCGTGGCGAAGTTTTATCGCCCAGGCCGTTGGAGCAACGAGGCCATTCTCGAAGAGCATCAGTTCTCCAAGGAACTGGCTGATCGGGAGATTCCGGTCGTGGCACCATTCGAGCGTGATGGCAAAACCCTGTTCGAGCATGCTGGTTTTCGCTTTGCGCTGTTTCCGCGCCGCGGCGGCCGCGCCCCGGAGCCGGGCAATCTGGATCAGCTCTACCGCCTCGGCCAGCTGCTGGGTCGCATGCACGCGGTCAGCGCCAGCCGCCCGTTCGAACACAGGGAAACGCTGAACGCCCAGCATTTCGGCCATGAGTCGCTGGCGACGCTGCTTGAAGGGGATTTTGTGCCCAAGAGTCTGCTACCGGCTTACGAGTCGGTGGCGCGCGACCTGCTGAAGCGCGTCGACGATGTCTTCGCCCGCACCGAGTTTCAGCCGATCCGCCTGCATGGCGACTGCCACCCCGGCAACATCCTCGCCCGTGACGATGCGTTTCACCTGGTCGATCTGGACGATTGCCGCATGGGGCCGTCGGTGCAGGACATCTGGATGATGCTGGCCGGCGAGCGTCACGAACGCCTCGGGCAGCTGTCTGAACTGGTGGATGGCTACAGCGAATTCCACGACTTCGCCCCACGCGAACTGCCGCTGATCGAAGCCTTGCGCGCGCTTCGCCTGATGCATTACAGCGCCTGGCTGGCGCGCCGCTGGGATGATCCGGCTTTCCCGATGAGCTTTCCCTGGTTCGGCACCGAACGCTACTGGGGTGATCAGGTGCTGATCCTCCGTGAGCAGATGTCGGCGCTGCAGGAAGAGCCGCTAAAGCTGTTCTAGCTGCAGCCTTGATCACCGAGCGACTGGCGCATCCTACGACGCTCGGGGCGCTCCTCCGATGGGCTGAAGCCCACCCTACAGACACCGTTTCGTAGGGTGGATCACGCCGCATCAGGCCTCTTCGATCAGCCAATCAAGCCGCCAGCCGCCCTCGCTCTGGCCTAGCAGCTTGGCCAGCCAGGGCAGCAGCTCGCGCAGTTCCTCTTCCAGCCCCCACGGCGGATTGCTGATCGCAAGGCCGGAGCCGTTCAGTCGCAGCGCCTCGTCGGTGGGATGGACGAACAGCTCAGCACGCAGCAGCTTGGGTGCGCCGCTGCGTGACAGGTCCTGATAGAAGCGCTTGAGCTGACGCTCATCCTTGATTGGATACCAGATCACGCCGATGGTCTGGCGCATACGCCCCAGCGCTTCTTTCAGCGCTGTCACGCAGCGGCTCAGCTCGTCGGCCTGCTCGAAAGGCGGATCGATCAGCAGGACGACGCGTTTTTCGGCAGTCGGCATCAAGGCGCGTGGCACGTGCCAGCCCTCCCCCAGGTGCACCGCCACGCGGCGGTCGCCTGTCATGTTGTCTTTCAGCAGGCGGCCGTCTTCCGGGTGCTTCTCGTTGAGCTGCAGGTGATCCTGCGGGCGCGTCAGCTGTCGTGCCAGCTCCGGTGAGCCGGGGTAGTAACGCAGGGTGCCGTCGGGATTGAGCGCACGAATCACGTCCAGATAGCCCTGCGCCATAGCCGGCACATCCTCTGCCTGCCACAGGCGGGCGATGCCCTGCAGCCATTCGCCGGTGCGGCTGGCCTGGTCGCCGGCGAGGTCATACAGGCCGACGCCAGCGTGGCTGTCGAGGTAGGCGAACGGCGCCTCCTTGCGAGCCAGCATGGCGAACAGACGGGACAACACGAGGTGTTTGAAGACGTCGGCGTGATTGCCGGCGTGGAAAGCGTGGCGGTAGTTCATCGGGTACTCCTGAAGTGCGCACAGTCTAACTGCGCAGTGCGGCGATTCGCAGGGCCTCGCTAAGCTGAGACGCAACCTGAGAGGCGAATCCACGACAAACGGCTGATACAGTCAGCAGTCTCGCCCAGCCGCTCAAAGGAATTCCGATGGATATCCGCACCTTCTTCGAGATCAGCCTACCCGTGATTCAGGCACCGATGGCCGGCTCGCAGAACCATCAGCTCGCAGCAGCAGTATCCAACGCCGGCGGGCTGGGTTCGATTCCAGCCGGCATGCTCAATGCAGAGACGCTTGATGCTGAGCTGGCCGCTATCGCAGCACTGACGCGCAAACCCTACAACGTGAACTTCTTCTGTCATCAGACGCCTGCCGACCACGCCTCACGAACCGAGGCCTGGCTGGCAGCGCTGGCGCCTTACTTGAAAGAACTCGCCATCGACCCGGCGAGCATCCCCAGCGGCGCAACCCGCAAGCCGTTCGATGCTGCAATGGCGGAAGTGGTGGAGCGGCATCGTCCGCCGGTGGTCAGCTTCCACTTCGGCCTGCCAGCGCCAGACCTGCTGCAGCGCGTTAAAGCAACCGGTGCGAAGATTCTATCCAGCGCCACGACGCTGGAAGAAGGCCGCTGGCTGCAGGCGCAAGGCGTCGATGCGGTAATTGCCCAAGGCGTTGAAGCGGGCGGGCATCGCGGCATGTTTCTCAGCGAAGACATCAACGGGCAGCTCGGCACCTTTGCCTTGCTGCCACAGCTGGTTGCCGCGCTGGACGTGCCGGTGATCGCGGCCGGCGGGGTTGCGAGTGCTCGCTGCGTATCCGCCGCACAGGCACTTGGCGCAGCGGGGGTGCAGGTTGGCACCGCTTATCTGCTGTGCGACGAAAGCCGCGCCAGTCCGCTGCACCGCCAGGCTTTGCAGAGCCCTTCTGCCGAGCACACTGTGCTGACCACCTTGTTCTCCGGACGGCCCGCGCGGGGCATCGTCAATCGCCTCATCCGCGAACTGGGCGCACGGCCAGACGCCGTGCCGGCGTTTCCGCTGGCAGGCAATGCTATCGGCAGTTTGCGCGCCGCTGCTGAGCCTCAAGGCCTTGATCACTTCTCACCGCTGTGGGCCGGGCAGAACGTCAGCGGTTGTCAGCCGATCCCGGCGGCACAGCTGACCGAAACGCTTGCATCCGGATGGAAAAGTTAGGCGACAATCAGGGCGGCGCCAGGCGTCGGAGCTGGGTCCATTACGGCGACGTAGCGCGTAAACTGGCGTGACCTGCAGATGAACGGATCGGATATGACCGTGCTGACTAACACACTGGTATTTCTAGCGACCCTGGCCGGCATGGAGCTGTTTGCCTGGTGGGCGCACAAGTACGTGATGCATGGCTGGGGCTGGGGCTGGCACAAGTCACACCATGAGCCGCGCACCGGCTGGTTCGAGAAGAACGATCTGTATGCGGTGGTCTTCGCGGGGGTCGCGATCCTGCTGATCGCGCTGGGCACGGCGGGCTACGGCCCGCTGGAATGGATCGGCGCCGGGATGACGGCCTATGGCTTTCTCTACTTCGTCGCCCATGACGGGCTGGTGCATCACCGCTGGCCGCTGCGCTTCGTACCGCGCAATGGCTACCTCAAGCGGCTCTATCAGGCGCACCGCATGCACCATGCCGTTGAAGGGAAAGAGCGCTGCGTGTCCTTTGGATTCCTTTATGCGCCGCCGCTGCCGGTGCTCAAGCAGCAGCTGCGCGAGCTGCATGACGGGCCGCTGCGCAAGACAAACGCTAAGCCCGACGCGGACGTGTCCAGAGGGAATCGGGACGCGGCGTGAGTTGCATCCGACGCGAAGCCAACGCCAGCACACCACCGCCGAGGAGAAACTGCAGTTTCTGCGCGCTGGTCGTCGATACACGCGTGTCCCAGGCCGCAGCGCCTCGCGCTTTCACTTCCACACCAATCTGCCGATAAACGCCGTGCGCCGTGGCAATGGACCAGGCCGAACGCAATGGCAGGTCGCGCAACCCCTGCGAGGCCGACAGGTAGTAAGGCTCCGCCAGGTCGACCAGGCGCGCCGCGAGCAGCGCCAGCGCTGGCCGGTTGTACGGCATGCCTATTTGATCAGCCGGGATTCCCACTTCCGCGAGCCAGTCGGCCGGCAGATAGACACGACCGATCTCTGCGTCCTCGACGATATCCCGCGCAATATTGGTCAACTGAAACGCCAACCCCAAATCGCAGGCCCGGTCTAGCGTCCCCTCCGCTTCGGCGCCCATCACCTTCGCCATCATCAGGCCCACCACCCCGGCGACGCGGTAGCAGTACAGCAGCGTGTCGTCGAGAGTCTGATAGCGGTAGTCCTGCACATCCATGCGGAAGCCCGCCAGATGCTCCAACGGATATTCCAGAGGAATCCGATGACGTTGGATGACCTGCTGAAACGCAGCAAAAGCCGGATCCTGCATGGGCTCGCCGGCATAAGCGCGCTCG
The DNA here is from genome assembly GCF_902506445.1 of Pseudomonas sp. 9Ag. NCBI lineage: Bacteria > Pseudomonadati > Pseudomonadota > Gammaproteobacteria > Pseudomonadales > Pseudomonadaceae > Pseudomonas > Pseudomonas sp. 9Ag. Next base: position 288,452 of record NZ_LR733836.1, on the reverse strand, counting down.
GTCAGGTCCACCAGCTCGGCCAGGCGCGCTTCTCCGGTGGAACGGTCACCTTCGACCTGGCCGTGCCCGAGAGTCTGGCCATCGATCACGTCGTCGCAATGCCTGCACCAGGCATAAAGCATCACCGCGCTTTGACGGGTGCGCTCGTCGAACAGCTTGGCCGCCGCCGCAAAACTCTTGGAGCCGACGTTGATCGCCTGGGTCGAGTGATCAATCACCTGATCGTTCATCCGGAGAGATCCTCCAGCATCAGGCCGGCCGTGGCCTTGGCCGAACCCACCACGCCCGGCACACCCGCACCGGGATGCGTGCCGGCACCGACGATGTAGAGGTTGGGAATCACGTCATCACGGTTGTGCGTGCGGAACCAGGCGCTCTGGGTGAGGATCGGCTCCAGCGAAAACGCCGAGCCGAGATGGGCGTTGAGCTCGTCGCGAAAATCGAACGGGGTGAAGATCCTGTGCGTGACCAAATCCTCGCGCAGCCCGGGAATGTAGTGACGTTCGAGGTATTCGAAGATGCGGTCGCGGTACTTTGGCCCCTCCACGGCCCAGTCGATGTCGGCCGTGCCCAGGTGCGGCACCGGCGCCAGCACGTAATGACTGGCACAGCCTTCCGGCGCCAGCGAGGGGTCAGTGACGCAAGGCGCATGCAGGTAGAGCGAGAAGTCATCAGCCAGGGTCTCGCGCTTGAAGATCTCATCGATCAGTTCGCGGTAGCGCGGCCCGAAGCACACCGTGTGGTGCTGCAAGTGTTCGTGACGGCGCTTGAGGCCGAAATGAATCACGAACAACGACATGGAAAAGCGCTTGCCGGAAAGCCGTTTGGCTTCGTCGCGACCACGCTGTTCATGCCCGAGCAGCTGCTTGTAGGTATTCACCACATCGGCATTCGAAGCCACCGCATCCGTGACGAAGCGGCGCCCGTCCCAGGTGACCACTGTCCTTGCCAGCCCACCGGAAAGTTCGATGCTCGCGACCTCGGCGTTCAGTTCCAGCTTGCCGCCCAGGTCTTCGAACAGCCTGACCATGCCCTGCACCAGCGCGCCAGTGCCACCGCGTGGAAACCAGACGCCCCCCTGCCGCTCCAGCGCGTGGATCAACGCATAGATGGAGGAGGTCTCGAACGGGTTGCCGCCCACCAACAGCGAGTGGAATGACAACGCCTGGCGCAGGCGCTCGTTCTCCACGAAGCTCGACACCATGCTGTACACGTTGCGCCAGGCCTGCAGCTTGGCCAGCTGCGGCGCGACGCCAATCATGCTGCGGAACGACAGGAAGGGCACGGTGCCGAGCTTGACGTAGCCCTCCTCGTACACCGCACGTGAATAGGCGAGAAAGCGCTGGTAGCCGGCAACATCCTTCGGGTTCAGCGCATGGATCTGTTTGTCCAGCTCGGCCTGGTCGTTGACGTAGTCGAAACTGTAGCCATCTTCCCAGCACAGCCTGTAGAACGGGCTGACCGGCAGCAGTTCGACGTAATCGGCCATGCGCTTGCCGGCGCCGGTGAAGAGTTCTTCCAGCGCAGGCGGATCGGTGATGACCGTCGGCCCCGCATCGAAGGTGAAGCCCTGGTCGTGATAGACGTAGGCGCGGCCGCCCGGCTTGTCGCGCTTTTCCAGCACCGTGGTCTGGATGCCGGCACGTTGTAGCCGAATCGCCAGCGCCAGTCCGCCGAAACCGGCCCCAATCACCACCGCCCGCTTCACAACGCCAGTTGCCTCGTTCATTGCTTTTCCTTGTGGTGCAGATTGCCGGCGGCCAGCGCTCGCAGCGCTTCGCCCACCGGCACGGGAGGTTTGCCCGAGACGATGCGCAAGCGGTCCCAGGTGGTCAGGTCTGCTGCGTAGAAGCGCTGGATCAGCGATTCCCGCAGACCGTAGAAGCGCTGCATGACCGCCCAGCGTCGATCCGCCGGCCCAGCCATGAACAGCATGCGATTGAGCAGGCGGAAGAACCCGCGCTGCCGCCACTGCAGCATCGAATAGTCGCGAATCGCCGCGAACAGGCTGTCGGCATCCCAGCGGTCCAGCGCGACCAGATGATCGGCCAGACGCACCGCATCAGGCAGGGAATAGCCAGTGGTGGGGTGGAACAGGGCGGCTGACAGCCCCGTCTGCGGCACGCCGCACGCCTCATCCCAGAACGCCGGCAGGTCGCCTGACAGCACGATGGGCAATACGCCCTGCTCTTCGCGCAGCATCTTGGCGATGCGCCAGTCGCGTGCCTCGGCGTAGCGCCGGATGTTGTCTCGCGAAGTGCCCGGCGCAACGGCATCGCCGTCGGCGTAATAGGTGTCCTCAATCAGGAGGGTGTCGGCGCTGAGCGGCAACACATAGACGAACCGGTAACCATCCTGCTGAGCGACGCTGGCGTCCATGATGATCGGCTCCTGCAAGCCATGCGGCTCATGCAGGCGCAGCTCCTGCCCGAGAAACTTCTGGAAGCCCAGCGCCAGCTGATCGGTCCGGCGCACGCCGCGCCCATCAATCACCGCCCCGGCGCGCAGAACATCGCCGCAACCCAGTCGCACCTGGCGCGGCTCTGCCCGGGTGACGGTGGTGTTCAGGCGCACCCCGTCTGCCAGTTCCGACATCAGCAGCCGATGAAATCGATCAGAAAAAATGCTGGCGTAGCCACTGCCCAGCCGGCGCTGCATATCCGGGAAAATCACTTCATAGCCAGGCCAGCGATTGCCCACCAGCGGCTCCAGCCAGGCCTGCTGGGCTGGCGTCAGGTCGTGCTCGTGAAAGGACCAGGTATGGTTGCCGCCGAGGGTTTCACCCTGCTCGATAATCAACAACCGCAAATCCGGACGCGCCTGCCGCAAGCGCAGGGCCAGCAGCCCATTGGCCAGACCGCCACCGACCAGGATCAGGTCCGCATCAGCCATGTTCTGCCCTCTGCAAGGCCGGTGCTTCAGCATCGAGCGCCGCCTCGATCAATTTTGCCGCCCGCGGCGCCCCGCCGGCCGCGCGTACCTCGTCGCCCAGCTCCCTGGCACGCTCGGCAAAGCCGGGCTCGCGTAACAGTCGCCGCAGCCCCTGCACAATGCGTCGACGACTGGCCAAGCGCGGGTCGAGCTTCAAGCCCACGCCGGCATGCACCACCCGAGCAGCCACACCGGGCTGATCGAACGCAATCGGCAATGCAAGGCTTGGCACCCCTGCTTCTAGCGCGTCGAGCACGGTGTTGAGCCCGGCATGGGTAATCACGGCATCCGCTCGCGCCAGCACCGCACGCTGCGGCGCGAAATCGGTGACCCAGCTGGCGCCTGCCTTGAGCAGCCGTCGCTCTTGCGACGCATCCAGACGACCACAGTGGGCGATCAAGAGCTGCAGATCCAGCTCGCGACAGGCCGCAGCGATGCGCCGGAACAGGCCGAAGCGATCGCCCTGCAGGGTGCCCAGCGAGGCGAATACGAATGGCCTGCCGGGCGCGACCGGAATATCCAGCGGTGGCTCGTCACTCAGCGCCGAACGCAGCGGGCCGATGCCGTGGAAATGTTCGGGCAGCGACGTACGCGGGAAATCGAAACCGGGGGTTGTCTGGCTCAGCTGCAGCAGCGGCGACAAGCATTCATCGAGGCGTTGGCGAGGCGGCAGGCCAAACGCGGCCGCATGGCGTGCGATGACCGCGGCGTGCGCTTGCATGGCGCGGTCATAGACACCACTGCTGTGCAAGTTCAGCTGCTCGCCCCAGGGCGTAGCACGATAGCGCCAGGGCATGACCGGCAGCGGCACCAGCGCTTCGCGATTGACCGGCAATGCGCAGGCCACCGACACGAACGGCAGCCCGAGATGCTCGGCCACAAGCCCACCGGCCGGCTCCATCTGATCGGCGATTATGCAGTCTGCACCGATGGCGCGAAGCACAGCTGGCGCCTCTCGGCAGTACATATCAGTCGCTGAGGCCATATCAGCAATCACGCGGCGTATGCCCCATGGCCCGCCGGGCCGCGCGGCACGGTCGATCACCGCCTGGAGCGAGCCTGGCGGATGCGAGCCCGCGCCGACCTGGGCAAACCCCAGGCGAGGGTCGCGCAGCATCGCGGCAACGTCTGCCTGCTGCACGACCGTCACCCGGTGACCGCGTGCCAGCAGCTCACCGGCGACCGCCTCCATGGCCCGCACATGGCTGTGAAACGCCGGCCCGATCACGGCGAAATGAGTCATTTAAGCGAACCTCGCCGGTCGGCCGGTTGGCAGTCGTGCCGCTGCATCACAGCGTCGAGGGATCGAAGGGTGCCAGCAGCGGCGCCTTGGCCAGCGCCGCCAGACTCGCCGAACCGGTGCAGAAGCAGGCGATGCGCAGCTGCTCGCTCAACACCTGTAAATGTGCGACCACGGCGTCCGGACTGATCAGCGCCGCGTCCAGCACACCGGCGGCCTGGCCCACCAGGTTGGCGCCGAGGCGAATTGCCTTGGCCGCATCAATACCGTCCCGAATGCCCCCTGATGCAATCAGCTGCGCGTTCGGGCAGGCGCGGCGAACGTTCGAGATCGCCTGCGCGCTGGGTATGCCCCAGCCGGTAAATGCCTTGGCGATGGCGCGCTGTTGCGGGTCCAGGGTGCGTTCAGCCTCCACCGCTGCCCAGCTGGTGCCCCCTGCGCCGGCGACGTCGATCACCGACACACCTGCATCGAGCAGTCGCTGCGCCACGCTCGGCGAAATACCCGCACCGACCTCCTTGGCCACCAACGGCACCGGCAAGCGCGAGGCCAGCGCTTCGAGCGCTGCGTACACGCCTTGCCAGTTGCGATCACCGCCGACCTGCACCGCTTCCTGCAACGGGTTGAGGTGAATGATCAGCGCATCGGCCTCGATCATGTCGACGGCTCGCTGCGCCTCGTCCAACCCGTAACCGGCGACTAGCTGGGCGGCGCCGAAGTTGGCCAGCAATGGGATCGAGGGCGCGAGTTCGCGCAGCTGCAGGGTCAGCCCCTGATCCGCATCAGTTTCCAGCGCGATTCGTTGTGAGCCAACCGCCAGCGCAATGCCAAGCACCTGCGCCGCCTCTGCCAGGTTTCGATTGATCTGCGTGGCCCGTGCCGCGCCGCCCGTCATCGAGCTGATCAGCAATGGGGCCGAAAGGGTCCGGCCAAACAACGAGGCGCGAATATCGATGTCGTCCAGACGCAACTCCGGCACCGCGCAGTGCTCGAAGGTCAGGGCGGCGTAGCCCGGGTCTACCATGGAACAGGCGCGACGCGGGTCGAGAACGATGTCCAGATGATCGTTCTTACGTTCCGCAATAGTTTCTTTAGTCATGCAGCGCCTCGTTTGATGACCTTATGTGGACGGTAGTGGTCATTAAAAGTGCCAAGACTTATACACTCTGTACAGGTATTGTCACGATATCTAACGAAAAACGATACAGGAGGTCGTCATGGCCATCGCTTTGCCAGACGCGCAACACGACTTCGAACGGACAGTCAGTACGCTGCGTGCCCAGGTTGACGAACGGCTAGGCCAATGGCTACCGCTAGCCCCCCCGCAGGATGCCATCGCCACGGCCATGCGCGAAGGAACCCTCGCGCCGGGCAAGCGCGTCCGCCCACTGCTCCTGCTGCTGACCCTCAAGGATCTGCAGCAGGAAACGACGGCGTCCGATACCGGGCTCGATCTGGCCTGTGCTTTGGAAATGGTGCATGCGGCGTCACTGTTTCTTGATGACATGCCGTGCATGGACAACGCCGAGCTGCGCCGCGGCCGGCCGACCATCCACCGCCAGTTCGGCGAAGATGTCGCGGTCCTGGGCTCGGTCGCACTGCTCAGCCAAGCCTTCAGCATAGCGGCCACGACAGCCGGCATTGAGGCATCGATACGCAATCAGCTGGTGCGTCTGCTGTCGCAAGCCACCGGGGCGCAGGGTCTGGTTCGCGGCCAGTTTCACGATCTACGCGAGGGGCAGCGCGCCCGCCCGCTGGAAGCCATCGCCCATACCAACCGCCTGAAGACCTGCCCGCTGTTCACGGCGGCGGTGGAGTCCGCTGCGTTACTGGCCGACGCCAGCGCCAGTTGCACACGCCACCTCAACGGGTTTGCCACCGAACTCGGGCTGGCCTTCCAGCTCCTCGACGATCTGGCCGACGGGCTCAGCCCGCAGCAGATCGGCAAGGATTCAGGCAAAGACGCCGGCAAGAGCACCGTCGTCGCCCTGCTCGGCCCCGAGGCGGCTCGCCAGCATGTCGAAGGCCACCTGGCGCGTGCCGAACAACACCTGATCGACGCAGGCATCGGTGACGGTCACCTCGCGCAGTTGCTCGAATATTTCTGCGCAAGGCCACACTGAGCCCGCTGGGGCAAGTCCTAGAAGACGCTGCTGTGTCGACCCATCACTCGAATGTATGGTGCTAGGCAGCCGTCTCGCCGGCTCCTTAGACTCGAGTGCATGTAAACGGAGGAATTTTCATGCCCGAGACTCTGCTCTGCCCGCGTAACCTCGCCTTCGAACTCTATGAAGTGCTGGACGCAGAAGGCCTGACCCAGCGTGAGCGTTTCGCTGACCACAGTCGCGAAACCTTCGACGCGGCCATCGACACCGCCCGCAGCATCGCCGAGAACCTCTTTGCCCCGCACAACCGCAAGGCCGACGAGAACGAACCGATCTACAAGGACGGCGAAGCCGTACTGATCCCGGAAGTGAAGCCTGCCGTCGATGCGTTCATCGAGGCCGGTTTCCACAACGCCTCGCGCAGCTTCAACGACGGCGGCATGCAGTTGCCCAACCTTTTATCCCGTGCCTGCTTCGCTCATTTCCAGTCGGCCAACATCGGCACCTCTTCGTACCCGATGCTGACCATGGGCGCCTCGCACCTCATCGAAGTGTTCGGCAGTGACGAGCAGAAGCAGCGCTTTCTCCAGCCGATGCTCGAAGGCCGTTTCTTCGGCACCATGGCGCTGACCGAGCCGCATGCCGGCTCATCCCTGTCGGACCTGCGCACCCGCGCCGAACCGGCGGACGACGGCACCTATCGCCTCAAGGGCAACAAAATCTTCATCTCCGGCGGCGACCATCCGCTATCGGAGAACATCGTGCATATGGTGCTGGCCAAGCTGCCGGACGCTCCGCCCGGCGTAAAAGGCATCAGCCTGTTCATCGTACCCAAGTTCCTGGTCAACGATGACGGATCGCTGGGCAAGCGCAACGATGTGATCCTTGCCGGGTTGTTCCACAAGATGGGCTGGCGCGGCACCACCTCTACTGCATTGAACTTCGGCGATAACGGCGAGTGCGTCGGCTATCTGGTGGGCGAGCCGCACAAGGGCCTGTCGTACATGTTCCAGATGATGAACGACGCGCGTATCGGGGTCGGCATGGGCGCGATCATGCTCGGTTACGCCGGCTACCTGTACTCGCTCAACTACGCCCGCGAGCGTCCGCAAGGCCGCCTGCCCGATGGCAAGAACCCGGCATCGGCGCAGGTGCCGATCATTCAGCACACTGACATCAAGCGCATGCTGCTGATGCAGAAAGCCTATGTCGAAGGATCCTTTGATCTTGGCCTCTATGCCGCGCGCATCGTCGACGAAGAGCAGACTGCGGCAACCGAGGAAGAGCGCAAGAATGCCCACGAACTGCTGGACCTGCTGACGCCCATCGTCAAATCCTGGCCGTCGGAGTTCTGCCTCAAGGCCAACGAGATGGCGATCCAGATTCTCGGCGGCCACGGTTACACCCGTGAATACCCGGTCGAGCAGTACTACCGCGACAACCGGCTCAACCCGATTCACGAGGGCACCCACGGCATCCAGTCGCTCGACCTGCTGGCACGCAAGCTGACGCAGAACGGTGGCGCGGGGCTGCGTCAACTGCTCGGCCTGATCCAGGGCACCTGCAAGCGCGCTGGCGAGTTCAGCTCGCTGGATGCACTGCGTCAGCCATTGGAGAAGCTTCTGGCCCGTCTGACCGAGGTCACCCAGGCCCTGCTTGGCGATCTGATGGCTGGCAAGATCGATCAGGCATTGGCCAACTCGGCGCTGTACCTGAAGGTCTTCGGTCATGCCGTGATCGGCTGGCGCTGGCTGGAACAGGCGATACGCGCAGAACAAGGCCTGGCCAAGGGTAACGAGGCAGATGTCGATTTCTACCGCGGCAAGCTCCAGGCTGCACGCTACTTCCTGACCTGGGAAGTGCCGAGCTGCCATCACGACTTGGATCTGCTGGCCGGTCGTGACGACACTTGCCTGAGCATGCAGGAAAACTGGTTCTAACCGGGCACCCGGCACGCGCTGCACTGGCGCGTGTCGGCGTCTCACCACTCCCCTGCCGCCTAGCAGCGGCTCTGCGCCCTCTTCGAAACGCCCGTCGCTCTGCCGGGCTTTTTTGACAGCACGTCAAAACCGCGGGTTAGAATCGCTGGCATGCAGCCTGCATGCTTGCCAGCACTAACCTTCGGAGAGCGCGTTTGGATATCGGCCATATCAACCAACTGTTCTTTGTCGGTGCCCTGTTGGTTGCGGCGAGCATCCTGATGAGCTCTCTGTCGACACGCCTCGGCGTGCCCATCCTTGTCATCTTTCTCGCGGTCGGCATGCTCGCAGGCGTCGACGGTATCGGCGGCATCGTCTTCGACGACTACTCGCTGGCCTTTCTGATCAGCAACCTGGCGCTCGCGATCATCCTGCTCGACGGCGGTATGCGCACCCGCGCCGCCACCTTCCGCGTCGCGCTCTGGCCAGCCTTTTCGCTGGCGACTGCAGGTGTCGTGGTGACTTCCGGCCTGACCGGCCTGGCCGCGGCCTGGCTGTTCGATCTGCCGCTGATGCAGGGGCTGTTGATCGGTGCCATCGTGGGCTCCACCGACGCTGCTGTGGTCTTCAACCTGCTCAACGGCCGGGGGCTCAACGAACGGGTCGGTTCGACGCTTGAGATCGAGTCGGGCAGCAACGATCCGATGGCCATGTTTCTGACCGTCGCGCTGATCGACATGCTCGCATCCGGTCAGACCGGGTTCGGCTGGGGCTTCTTCCTCAGCCTCTTGCAACAATTCGGCATCGGCACCCTCCTCGGGCTGTCCGGCGGCTGGCTGTTGCTGCACCTGATCAACCGTCTCTCGGTGGCGGACGGTCTTTATCCGCTGCTGGCGGTGGCCGGCGGCATCATGATCTACGCGCTGTCCGGCGCCATCGGCGGCAGCGGCATTCTCGCCGTCTATGTCTGCGGCCTGCTGTTGGGCAACCGGCCGATCCGCAACCGCCACGGCATTCTGCACATGTTCGACGGCCTCGCCTGGCTCAGCCAGATCGGCATGTTCCTTGTGCTCGGCCTGCTACTCACACCCAGCGAGCTGCTGCCCATCGCCCTGCCGGCACTGGGCTTGTCGCTGTGGATGATCCTGTTTGCACGCCCATTGGCCGTGTTCATCGGCCTGGCACCGTTTCGCAGCTTCCACTTGCGCGAGCGCCTGTTCATTTCATGGATCGGCCTGCGCGGCGCAGTGCCGGTGATCCTCGCGGTCTTTCCGCTGATGGCCGGGTTGGAAAACGCTCAACTGTTCTTCAACGTGGCGTTCTTCATCGTGCTGGTTTCGCTGCTGCTTCAAGGCACCACGCTGACCTGGGCGGCGAAGAAGGCCAAGGTCGAGGTGCCGCCCTCGCCACTGCCGATCTCCCGCGCCGGGTTGCAGATTCACACCACCAGCCAGTGGGAAATGTTCATCTATCGCCTGACCGCCAAGAAGTGGTGCATCGGCGCCGCACTGCGTGAGTTGAAGATGCCCACCGGTACACGCATCGCCGCGCTGTTCCGCGGCAAGGCCCTGCTGCACCCCTCCGGCAGCACCCGCTTGCAGGTGGACGACATTCTCTGTGTCATCGGCCACGAAGAAGACCTGCCGGCGCTCGGCAAACTGTTCAGCGAGGCGCCACAGCGCGGGCGAGACATGCGCTTCTTTGGTGACTTCATCCTCGAAAGCGAGGCCGAAATGAGCGCCCTTGCGGCGCTGTACGGTTTGAAACTCGGGGATGTCGCCGGCGACCAGACGATCGGGGAATTCATGGCCGAGCGCGTCGGTGGCAAGCCGGTCACCGGCGATCAGATCGAATGGAATGGCCTGACCTGGACCATCGCGACCATGGAGCACGGCCGGGTGCGCAAGGTCGGCTTGAAGTTTCCCGAGGGCAACAAACCAGGTCCCTCGCTGCATTTCTGATCGCTGAACGAGCGCAACGCCCCGCGCCAGAGCGTTCCGATCTATGGGCTCGCCTCGGCCTCCTGCAGCCCTTAGACTCCGCACTCTTTTCTTCACTCGATAACGTTCATGGCACCCTTGCGTACCCTGTTGCTCGCGACCTTGCTCGCCTTCGCTCCCGCTTCGACCTTCGCCCAGTCCATCCCCGGGCTGACCGGCAGCAAGCCGGCTGCCGAGGAGGCGAAACCCGCACAGCCGAGCGCGGACGAGCGCGCCCAACGCCTTGCCGAGCAGGCCGCTACCGCACAACAACGGTTGACCGAACTGAAGGCCGAACTGGCCAGTGCGCCGAAGGAAATTGTCGAGTCCCAGCGGGCGCTGAGCAAACTCAAAGGCATCGACACCAGCGACCTGGCCGACAGGCTGGCCAAGCTGAAGGTCCCGGCACTGGAGCAGCGCCTGGCCAAACGCGTCGAGGAGCTATCGACCTGGCAAACGGCTCTGACCGCCGCCAACAGCATGATCATCAGCGCGCAAACCCGCCCCGAGCGCGCCCAGGCCGACATCAGCAAGTCGCAGACTCGGATCGACGAGATCAACAATCTGCTCAAGACCGGCCGTGAAGGCGGTAAGCCACTGAGTGATGAACGCCGCGAACTGCTTGCCGCGGAGAAATCCGCACTCAATGCCCAGATCGACTTGCGCCGCAACGAGCTGGCCGGCAACAGCCTGCTGCAGGACTTGGGCATCGCCCGCCGCGATCTGCTGTCAGAACGCATCACCCGCGCCGAGCGCGAAACCATGGCGCTGCAGGCGGCCATCAACAACAAGCGTCGCGAGGAATCCGAACAAACGGTTGCCGAGTTTTCACTGAAAGCCGAGAAGGCCGGCTCCGACAAGCTGCTGCCGGCGGAAAGCGCCGAGAACAAGCGCCTGTCTGGCTACCTGCTACGCGCCACCGAGCGGCTCAACGACCTGACCCAGCTAAACCTGCAGACCCGACAACAGCTCGACACACTCAACCAGGCCGATCAGGCGCTGGAAGAGCAGATCGCCGTGCTTGAAGGCAGCCTGCTGCTGTCGAAGATTCTTTATCAACAGAAGCAGGCCCTGCCGCAGCTGACGCTGGACAAGGACCTCGCCGATGAAATCGCTGACATTCGCCTCTACCAGTTCGAACTGAACCAGCGCCGTGAAACCGCGGGCAACGTCGAGGACTATGTCGAGCAGCAACTCGCCAACCAACCCCCCGGCGAGGTGACGCCTGAGCTGCGCAGTGCGCTGCTGGAGCTGGTTCGCACCCGCAGCGAGCTGCTTGATCGGCTCAACCACTCACTGAACGCCCTGCTCAGCGAATCGATCACGCTGCAGCTGAATCAGCGCCAGCTACAGAGCAAGGCAGAAGCCTTGCGCAACACGCTGGACGAGCAGATGTTCTGGATTCCCAGCAACCGCCCGCTGGACCTGGACTGGTTCAAAAGCGTGCCGACGCTGCTCGATCGCCAGTTACGCGCAATGCCGTGGGGCTCGGCATTCGGTGCGCTGGGCGCCGGTCTGATCGAGCGGCCGTTGTTCTTCGTGCCGCTACTGCTGCTGATCGGCGTGCTGCTCTGGCGCCGCAACGCGATCAACGCCAAGCTCGACTCGTTAAGCGCTGACATCGGTCATTTCCGCCATGACAGCCAGCTACACACCCCCTTGGCACTGCTCTTGAACCTGCTGCTGGCGCTGCCGGGAGCCCTCTTCCTCGCGCTGTGCGGCTATCTGCTGCAGATGGACGGCCGCGGGCAGAACATCAGCCTGGGTGCCGCGTTCTATCAAATGGCCCAGGCCTGGCTGGTGTTCTACAGCGCCTACCGCATGCTCTCGCCCAATCGCGTCGCCGAGGCGCACTTCGGCTGGTTCCGGCCGCAGGTGGCCTTCCTGCGCAACGAAATCCGGCGGCTGGGCCTGGTGGTCATGGCGCTGGTGGCCGTGGTGGCAATTGCCGAGCATCAGCCGGCCGGCCTGGTCGACGACGTGGTCGGCATCGTCGTGGTGCTGGTCTGTTTTGCGCTGATGAGCTGGCGCCTGATGCGCCTGCTGCGCAAGGGCCCGTCGAGCCAGAACGCGCCGCCGGTGCGGCGTTTCATCGGCCTGCTGTTCAGCGTGTTGCCCCTGGCGCTGATCCTGGTGGTGGGTTTCGGCTATTACTACACGGCCTTGAAACTGACAGGTCGCCTGATCGACACCTTGTATCTGCTGCTGGCCTGGATCGTCATCGAAGCGACGCTGATCCGCGGCCTGACTGTGGCCGCACGACGCCTCGCCTATCAGCGGGCGCTGTCCAAGCGCGAAACCCAGACCGACGAGGCGATGGACAACAGCGAGTCAACCGGCGACACCGCGCTGGATATCGAGCAGGTCAACCAGCAGTCGCTGCGCCTCACACGACTGGCGATGTTCGGCCTGTTCTTTGTGGTGCTCTACTGGGTTTGGGCCGACCTGATCAGTGTCGTCTCGTACCTGGATAACGTGGTGCTCTACGAATTCGTCAGTGGCACGGGCGATGCGGCCACCACCAACGCGATCACGCTGAACAACTTGCTCGGCGCCCTGCTGATCGTCGCCATTACGATAGCGGTGGCACGCAATCTGCCGGGGCTTCTGGAAGTGCTGGTGCTGTCGAAAATGCATCTGGCGCAGGGCAGCGCCTATGCCACTACGACCCTGCTGTCGTACCTGCTGGCCGGTATCGGCATCGTATCCACGCTGTCGACCCTTGGCGTCAGCTGGGACAAATTGCAGTGGCTGGTGGCTGCGCTTTCTGTGGGTCTCGGCTTCGGCATGCAGGAGATCTTCGCCAACTTCATTTCCGGCCTGATCATCCTCTTCGAACGCCCGGTACGGATCGGCGACGTGGTGACCATTGGCAACCTGTCGGGTACGGTCAGCCGCATACGTATCCGCGCCACCACCATCACTGACTTCGACCGCAAAGACATCATTGTTCCGAACAAGACGTTTATCACCGGCCAGCTGGTGAACTGGTCGCTGAGCGACACCGTCACCCGCGTGACGATCAAGGTCGGCGTGGCCTATGGTTCGGATCTGGATCTGGCCAGAAAACTGCTCTACAAAGCCGCCCAGGAAAACCCGCGAGTGCTCAAGGACCCGGAGCCACTGGTCCTGTTCCTCAACTTCGGCGAAAGCACGCTGGATCACGAGTTGCGTATCCACGTGCGCGACCTTGGCGACCGCAACCCGGCAACCGACGAGATCAACCGCTATATCGACCGCGAGTTTTCCAAGGCGGGGATCAATATCGCGTTCCGTCAGGTCGATGTGTTCCTGAAAAACCTTGACGGCAAAGTGCTGCAGCTGGGTACAGCGCCGCGATTGAATCAACCTGACGACAAGCCAAGCGCGCCGCCAGCCGACAGCCAGACCTGAGGAACATCAACGGCGGCCTGGCACTCCAAAACCTGAGCGCGCCCGTAACCGGGCGCCGACCCGCACATTGCCGGAGCCGCTGTGAAAACGCTTACCGAGCTGCAGTTCGACAATCGCTTCGCCCGCCTTGGCGACGTGTTCTCCACCGAGGTCACACCCCAGCCGCTGGAACAGCCGCGACTGGTGGTCGCCAGCGAAGCCGCGATGGGCTTGCTCGATCTCGACCCACCCAGCCGCGACGATACGCTGTTCACCGAGCTGTTCTCAGGCCACAAGCTCTGGGCCACGGCGCAGCCGCGGGCGATGGTCTATTCCGGCCACCAGTTCGGCAGCTACAACCCGCAGCTGGGTGATGGACGTGGGCTGCTGCTCGGTGAAGTGGTCAACGAGGCCGGTGAACACTGGGATCTGCACCTTAAAGGCGCCGGCATGACGCCTTATTCCCGCATGGGTGATGGCCGTGCTGTGCTGCGTTCATCGATCCGCGAGTTCCTGGCCAGTGAGCACCTGCATGCGCTGGGCATTCCCAGTTCCCGCGCGCTCTGCGTGACCGGTTCGGATACGCCGGTCTACCGTGAGCGCCAAGAGCGCGGCGCGATGCTGATGCGCCTCGCGCCCAGCCATGTGCGCTTCGGCCATTTCGAATTCTTCTACTACACCAAGCAGCACGACGAGCTGAAGAAGCTGCTCGATCATGTTGTCGAGAGCCACTTCTCCGAATGCCTGGAGCACCCGGAGCCTTACCATGCCTTCTTCCGTGAAGTGCTGGAGCGCACCGCCGAGATGGTCGCCAGATGGCAGGCGTACGGCTTCTGCCACGGCGTGATGAACACGGACAACATGTCCATCCTCGGCATCACGTTCGACTTCGGGCCCTACGCCTTTCTCGATGACTTCGATGCGCGCTTCATCTGCAATCATTCCGACCACGCCGGTCGGTATTCCTACGAGAATCAGGTGCCGATTGCGCACTGGAACCTCGCCGCGCTGGCGCAGGCACTGACGCCCTTTATCGCCATCGAACAATTGCGCGCAACCATGGACCTGTTCCTGCCGATCTACGAAGCGGCGTGGCTGGATCTGATGCGCAAGCGGCTGGGCTTGCAGACCGCCGAGGACAGCGACAAAGAGTTGATTCAGCGCTTGCTGCAATTGATGCAGAGCAGCGCCATCGACTACACGCGCTTCTTCCGCGAACTCGGCGACAGCCCGGCAGAGCTGGTCCTCGCGCGGCTGCGCGAGGATTTCATCGACATCACGGCTTTCGATGACTGGGCCGCTACTTACAGCCAACGTAGCGAACGCGAAGGCAACGATCACGAAGCGCGCCGGGCACGCATGCACGCGGCCAACCCGAAGTACATCCTGCGCAATTACCTGGCGCAAAAGGCAATCGAGGCCGCCGAGGCCGGTGATTACGGCCCGGTGCGTGAGCTGCATCAGGTGCTAAGCCGCCCCTTCGACGAGCAACCAGGCATGGAGCGCTACGCTGAGCGTCCTCCGGAGTGGGGCAAGCACCTGGAAATCAGCTGCTCATCCTGAGTCCGGGACTGCGCAATATGCTGCGCATTGTTTAACCGCTGAACCTGGCTACCCCAGCTGCAAGGCGCACAGTCGCAGGGCTTGAGCGCACTTGCGCCAAACCTTGCGCAGCGCTCGGCAGAAAGTTGCCCAGCTAAATGTGAGCCGTCCCCCACTCGGGCTGAAACATAGAACGGAATCCTATCTAAGCTACTGATCTACATATACTTTTATACTTTGGCATGCACCTTGTACTAGTGTTTGGGCCATTCCGGCACTCAACAAGGCAAGGAGAGCGTTCATGCCAACACCAGCGTATCTGTCCCTCGAAGGCACCAAGCAAGGCCTGATCACTGCAGGCACTTTTACCGAGGACTCGGTCGGCAATATTTTCCAGGAAGGACACGAAGACCAGATTCTGGTGCAGGCCTTCCAGCACCAGGTCATCATTCCGCGTGACCCGCAGTCCGGCCAACCAACCGGCCAGCGCGTTCATAAGCCGCTGATGATCACCAAAGTATTCGACAAGTCGTCGCCACTGATCTTTAACTCCCTGACTTCCGGCGAGCGACTGAACAAGTGCCGCCTGGAGTGGTACCGCACGTCTTCGACGGGTACTCAGGAGCACTATTTCACCATCGAACTGGAAGACGCGGTAATTGTTGACGTGCAGTCACGCATGCCCAACTGCCAGGATCCGAACATGTCCCACTTCACTCATCTGGAAGACGTGTACTTCACCTACCGCAAAATCGTCTGGACCCACGAAGTCTCCGGCACTTCCGGCTCCGATGACTGGCGCACCCCGATCTCGGCCTAAGCCCGGATCAGGCCTCGCGGCCACTGTTACCTCACATCGGCCAGGCTTACCTGGCCGATGCGTTTTCAGCCGACAGATGCAGTAAACAACGCAGTGCTTCACACGACCAATTTCCCAAAAGGGCGAAAATAGCTGCCAGATTTTTGCGGAACTGGGTGCTGCTCCAATCCGCGTTACGGCACGCCTGAAACACAGGCATTGCCGCCTTGCGAACCGCTATCGGATCGCTGCCATGGACTGGTTACAAAGGAACAGGGAATGTTCAATCCGGCCAACGAAACGCATTTCAGCCTAATTGTTGAAGGCGTCCAACATGACCTGCAGGTACTCGAATTCAAAGGGCGAGAGGCCATCTCACAGCCCTTCGCTTTCGATCTCGAACTGGTCAGCGAACGCCCCGATCTCGACCTGGAAAGCCTGCTGCATCAGCGCGCCTTTCTAACCCTGTCGCTTGGCGGCAAGGGTATCCATGGCCTGATCTACAGTGCAGCGCAAGGCAATTCAGGCAAACGTCTGACGCGCTATCGCGTCACCTTGCGTCCACAGCTCACCTATCTGTCACACCGTACTAACCAACGTATCTTCCAGCAACTCTCGGTACCGCAGATCATTGCGAAGGTGCTTGATGAGCACGGCATCCTTGCTGGCGATCGCCATCGTTTCGACCTTGGACCGGTGCTCTATCCCAAGCGGGACTACTGCGTTCAGTACGATGAAACGGATCTGCGCTTCATCCAGCGCCTCTGCGAAGAAGAAGGCATTCACTACCACTTTCAGCACAGCGAAACCGGCCACCTGCTGGTATTTGGTGATGACCAGACGGTGTTCCCGACGCTTGCCTCCGTTGCCTATCAGCAGGACAGCGGTATGGTCGCCGATAAGCCGGTCATCAAGCGCTTCGGCGTGCGCGTCGAGACCCGCACCAGCCGCGTTACCCGGCGCGATTACGACTTCGAGAAACCTCGTCTGACGATGGAATCGGAGGTTAGCAGCAGCACTCAGCCGGACCTTGAGGACTATGACTATCCAGGCCGCTTCGTCGATCGCGAGCGAGGCAAACATCTGTCCCGGCGTACTCTGGAGCGGCACCGCCACGATTTCGAGCTGGCCGAGGGCGTGAGCGACCAACCACTGCTGGCCTCCGGACAGTTTCTGCCCCTAGCCGATCATCCCCGCGCCGACTGGAACCAGCTGTGGCTGCTTACCGCTATCCACCATGAAGGCAAACAACCGCAAGTCCTCGAAGAGTCAGTCACCGAGGCATCGCTCCCGCACGCACCAACCCTCTCTTCCTTTAGGGAAGAGCGTTGGAGCGCCGGGCTTAGAGATGAGGAGCTGGAGGGTATCGCCCAAGGATTCGGAGCCAGCAGCTTCACCCAGGGCTACCGCAACCACTTCACCGCCACGCCCTGGGTTGTCCCCTTCCGGCCCGCACTCAATCACCCCAAACCCCGCATTCTGGGCAGCCAAAGCGCGGTAGTGACCGGCCCGGCTGGCGAAGAGATCCATTGCGACAAATACGGCCGAGTGAAGGTGCAGTTCTTCTGGGATCGTGAAGGCCAAGCCAATGAACAAACCAGCTGCTGGCTGCGCGTCTCGTCCGGCTGGGCCGGCGACCGCTACGGCGGCATTGCCATCCCCCGCGTCGGCATGGAAGTGCTGGTCACCTTCCTCGAAGGCGATCCCGACCAGCCATTGATCACTGGCTGCCTGTATCACAAGGAACATCAGGTCCCCTACGACCTGCCGGCCAACAAGACTCGCAGCGTGTTCAAGACGCTGAGCTCGCCCGGCGGTGACGGCTACAACGAACTGCGCATCGAAGACCGCAAGGGCGCCGAACAGATCTACCTCCATGCCCAGCGCGATTGGGACGAGAACATCGAACACGACCAGAAAATCCGCATCGGCCACGAGCGCCATGACACCGTCGAGGCCAACAGCTACAGCGAGTTCAAGGCCGAGGAACACCGCACCACCCACGCAGATCGCAAAACCGAAGTCCGCAGCAACGACCACCTTACTGCTGTCGGCAACCAACACGTGAAGATCGGCAGTGGACACTTCATCGAAGCCGGCAACGAGATCCACCTCTCCAGCGGCCTGAAGGTCGTGCTCGAAGCAGGCAGCGAACTGACCTTCAAGGCTGGTGGCAGCTTCATCAAACTCGATGCCAGCGGCATTACGATGGTCGGGCCTTTGATCAGGATGAACTCGGGCGGAAGTCCGGGGAAAGGCACAGGCGCGGCGCCGGTGCTGCCGGGACAAGTCAAGCCGGCAGATGCGGATGTGCCAGGGATGTCATTGGAAGCTCTGGTGAAGCAAAACATGTTGTTTCGCAGTACCCGCGCGGGGATCTGTGAAGTATGCGACGCCGCCAAGACATCAAAGGGAGATAGGGCATGAGCTCCGTAATGCCCGATGGGAACGGCTTCATTCTGTTGGATGGTGCACGATACAAGCACGCAACGGCATGGCTGTATCAGCACTTTCCTAGCCATCAACCAACACCGCTACTCCTGGGTACGGCCTATGAAGCCATCGCCGACGGGGGGCCTATCCTGCTTGATGCTTCAGTCGGCAGCATGGCCTATGAAGCCTGGCGTCACGGAGCCGAAATCAAGGATGGGCTTTGGCTGGAAAGCACTGCATCAATGGACGACATGCAGCGCATCCTGCGGCGACGCCTCCGCGTTTTCACGCCCGAACATGGTGAGTTTTGGCTGCGCTTGGGTGACGCCCGACCACTCTTTCAGGCATGGCAGCGCGGAGTGCAATGGCCAGAAGGGTTCTGGCATCGAATCTCACGCGTATGGCTTCATCACGAAGGCAAAACTTTCTGTGCGTGGCAAAACGAACACCCAGAAAATGATGGCGCGCCAGCCGAGTGTGGCCTCGCAGCGCAAATGACTCTCGACTGGCGACTGCTCGAAGCGCTCGCGGAGCAGAACGACACGGCACAGGAGGCTCTTCTATGACTGCTCAAATGCCAGGCCCATCCAGCCTGACGGTAGCAGGCTGCCCCCTTCTTAGCGCCGTACTGCCGTTGCGCTACGCACTCGGGCCAACGCAAGCAGTTGATACCGCAGCCTACAATCTGCCCATCATGCAGGGCAACTTTCCCGCTATTGGTGATTCCTTCGAGCCCTTGCAAGGCCGCCCTCTTAACTACACCGCTCGCCTTTTGCGTGATGGCTGGTTATACGTTTGGCAAAACACCCTGCAGCAATTAGTCGAGTACCGAGTCAGCCAAGCAACCTTTTCCCAGACAGCCCGTGGCGGGAAGGTCATTGACGGACGTAGTTTGCCTTATCTACTCCTCCCGGCCGGGACACCAGCTATGTTGTCTTGGTCGCCACGACAATGGTCCGATACGTCGTTCGCGGCAGCCAAAAGCGAAACAGAGGTACGCCAACGAGTGATGCGTACCATCATTCCAGGAGCGGGGCCCTTCAGTGGCCAGGCACGTAACGTCCATGAGCGTATCGGCGACTACATGGACGCCAACTGGTATGGCTGGAGCTGCGAACCATCCACTGCTCATCGTCCAGCCTGGCCACAACTGCTGGAGGATATGCAACGGTGCGAACAGCAGTCCTATGCCTTAATCGACGACCCATGGGGCGTACTGCTAGATCTGGCTGAATTACTCCGCGCCCGCCAACAAGCCTTCAACGTCACCCGGGAAGTCCGTGGCGAAGATTGGGCCATGGCCGGTGTACTCAAGTCTCTGGCCGATAGCGATTCGCAAATTGGCGGGCAGCTACGAAACATGACCAGTTACGGCAAATTGCAAACCGCCTGGCAGGAGCAAACTCAGGAAGAGGATGCATACAGTGCCGATGTACGTCGTCTCAGTGAGCTCTGGTCAGCCTGGTTCAGCACTCTGGCACAACGTGGTCCCGCGAGCCTAGATACCGCTTGTGGCCATTTCGACATTACCCAGCCGGGTCCACGAACAGAGCTTGAGCTGCACTTCGCCGCGGCGTGTCTTGGTCCAGCGACAACCGGCCCCGGTGCTCAAGCCATCTCTAACGCCCTAATGCTTCAGCAACAAGCAGGTAAACCCTGGCTGGTCTGGTCACTATTGGGACTGGGTAAGCGCCTGGGTATTGGCGAGATCAACACCATTGTCGGGCTCGCCGATGGCGCCAGAGACAATGGCGCTAGCGCTCTGACTGAAGCTCGCAAGGTGGCGGAACGACTTAACCAGGCGGCCGAACAACTGACTCGGCATATTCAGGGATCGGCACGGGAGGCGCTGTTCGCCGCCCTTGCCCCAATTGCTGGTGTAGGCCTGCAACAAGCCAATGATGGCACCAAGGCTGCCGGACGCCTATATTTGGCCGCCGCGCTGGCGCGCAGTCAGCAGCGCCTGGCTATCGAGGCCGTCAGTCAGCGCCAAGTCGGGGAGTGGATGAGCGACCTGATGGGCACACGACCCCAACTGCCCGCCGAGCTCAGGCCCACACAATTAAGCGTTGCGGTCAGTGATGCCTTGCCGTTCTTCCGGCTGCTGCCGGCCAAAGACCTGCCCGCATTGACCGGGCACTTGGCAGCCGACGTCAATCTCAAGGGAATGCTCGACCTTAGCAAGAGCGGGTTGGAAAAGGCTCCGGTCAAGTGTTTGGTCGCCCTAGTCGCGGGGATGAATTTTGTTTGGGGCGGGGCACAGCTAACCGAAAAGCAGTCCGGTAAAAGCTGGCTGAGTTTTACGGGAGGGGCTTTTGGTGTTGCTTCTGCTACATCCGCGATAGCACAAAAAGTTGCCGAAGTAGACTGGGAAGCCACCACCAAGATTGCAGGCACCCAGTCTCTTTCGTCTCAAGCCGCTCTGGCCAAAGCCTTGAACATCGGCGCAAGCACCGCTTTATTGCAATCTGTCACCTCAGGCTTTGATGTAATGGTCTTCAGTATTGAGGCGTTGGAGTCCTACCAAGCCGGCGATATCGATACCGCGAGTATTAATGCCGGGCTTTCCCTGGCCTCCGCCGCCAACCTGCGTTTGTACGTGCAGAGTTTTCGGTCGATACGCGCCGCCCGTGCGGCGGTAATCGCCGGAGAGGCTGCAGCCATAGGACGAGGGGTTAGCGTCGTCCCGCACCTAGCCACCCGCGCATTGGGCTGGACCCTGCTGATTGTCGGTGGAGTGATCGCCCGGCAATATACTCAAGACACGCCACTGGAAACTTGGGTCAAGCGCACCCGCTTTGGTATCCGCCCTGCCGACTGGGCTGATAGTTACGAACAATCGATGACCGAGCTTTATAAAATCGTCTTCCCCATCAGCTTCCAGGCTTACCGTTTCAACGAGCTGAATCCCTATCACGGCATGCAGACCAGCACCTATGTACTGCTGCGCCTACCGGGCAGGGATACCCTGACCGACGAGATGATCCACTTCAAGGGGCACGAAACCTGGGGCACCTTTCTTGGCTTCGGCGGAACCCGCAAGGCGGTGGAATGGACGGGTAGAGATTTCGATCATCACGGCGGAACCCGAGTCAGAACCGAACCTGGCGTTGCTGTCTACCGCCGCGTTTACCATGAAAAAAACGGCAACGAACTCGATGCCATTCATGGCGAACTGAGCTATTCGCCCATCGAAGGCCTGACCCTGCCACCTATCGAGATCAAGGAGCTCGCATGGCTGTAAGCGACCTGATCCAGCGAGCTCGCGCCCGCTTCGGGCAAGCGCCCAGCATACTGTTGCGCGCAGACCAGTCCACGGGGGAAAAGCCCTGGGAAATGTTCGTTACCGACGAACATACCGAGCACTATTTGGCCCTTAAGACAGGAGGCGATACTGATAGGGGAATGCTTACTGGCGTATTGGGCGGCGTTGGCGGAGCAGCGACAATCCTCATGAGTGCCATTCTGATCCTGACTGGGAGAATAGATGGCGTTTGGATTGGACTGACATTGGCTGTCATCTTGTTCATCGTCCCCTTTCTCTGGGAAACCCGTCGCCCACTTCCCCTGCCGATCCTCTTCAACCGCCGTACCCGCGAGGTATATTTCGACCACAACGGTGAGCTCTACCACAGCCCATGGGACAATATTCAAGCGCTGGCCGGCGAGTACGTGATGGTCGGCCCCCATACCGGCGGTATGCGTAACGCTTCACTGGAAGTTCTTGTGCGCCGATTGGGGGAGCCGGATAAAGCGCTGCTCGTCAGTCTCGGGCTGCCCATGGGCAAGACGCTGCAGATGCAAGAAGGCTTCTGGGAGTGGCTGCGTGCCTATATGGATAACGGCCCCTGGTTTGATGAAAACGGCCAACGCAGCGATTCGGATGCCTATATCAAGGAAATGCTCAAGGCCAGCAATATCAAAGGTACTGACTGGCACTCACTGACGCTGGCCAAGATAGCCAAGAAGAAAGCCGCCAATGGCGGGAAGAACTACCTGGAGTGGACCGATGCCTTCATGCTGGTCTGGGAGGTGCTGCATTACCCCATAAACTGGCTACACGAGTACACCTACACAATCGCCAAAAGCCGCTCACGCAACCGCTGGCCACAGATTGTGAGCGAGCGCCTGCAACCCGATGGTCCAACCACGCGGTTGATCGATCTGGAGCGTGAACGGGGGCTAGATGTATAGCCGGCCCTCTGCCGCAATGAGTCACCTCCCAGCCAGGGCACAAATATACCTGCCGCGCTAATTCATGAGCGGCCGCCTTCACTCCGGCACCTCCACGCACACATGAATCGCATCGTGCCGCCAATACTCCACGTCGCAATCAATCAACCGATCCTGCTGGTCGCGGTTGAGGCGGGTGATGCGCAGGGCTGGGCTGCCGGGGGCGGTGCGTAGGGTTGTCGCGGCTTCGGGATGGAGGGCAGTGGGGACCATATCGAAGCGGACGCGGCCGTAGTGGATGTCGTATTCGCTGGCATATAGCTCGGTCAGGGAGCGGGTCAGGTCGAAGTCGAGGATGCCTGGGAAATAACTGGGGTTCAGGTAGTGTTCGACGTAGAGCACTAGGCGGCCATCGATACGCCGGGCACGGCGGATCTGGACGACGCCGGATAACGCCGGCAATCCCAGTCGCGCGCACATGTCTGCCGCAGCGGGCACCAACCGGGCCGACAGGACCTCCGTCGCTGGGGTCCGGCCCTGCTCTTGAACCATGGCGTGAAAGTGGCTCCGCACGAGCGGGTTGTAGGCAATCCGAGGCGGTGAGACGAACCAGCCTCGACGATCCTCGCGGTAGATCAGCCCCTGTGATTCCAGCTGGCCCAGCGCCTCGCGCAGCGTGATACGCGTGGTATCGAACAGCTCGCTGAGCTTGCGCTCAGACGGTAGCTGGCCACTGGGCTGGAGCAACCCGTGGGCGATCTGCTCCTGCAAGGACCGGCAGATTGCCGTAACCGCTCGCGGTGCTTCATCACGCATCACTTACCCCCCAAGCTGGTCCAGACCAGTGCCAAAGCGGAGCGATTGCTCCCATCATTTGTTGGCTGAAGCCGACTTTCAGGCTAGGCAAGCTAAATGACCGGCGCATGACATCAGTGCGTAAAGCAGCCCATTTGCGTCTGCTCTGGCCCGATCAAGCGTATCGGTGAAATCAGATGAAACCGCGCAAAGCAAGGCGCTCAGCCTGAGCTAGGCTTGCTACGGCACTCCTGTCGCGGTGTCGCTCTAACGGGCGGCGGCGGAGGCAACGACATCAAAATGTCATTTGCACCCCCTAGATTGGCTCCAGTCTTGCTGATCTAGACCAAACTGACCTGCGAAAGGAGCTTCTGATGAAACGACTGCTGCTGGCATCACTGCTGGGATCGGCGATTGCCTTGGCGACATCGGCAAACGCTGCACAAACGGACCTGAAAGGCCTCGAAGAGGCGGCGCGTGCGGAAGGTGAGGTCAACAGCGTCGGCATGCCGGACAGCTGGGCCAACTGGAAGGACACCTGGCAGGATCTGGAGAAGAAATACGGCCTCAAGCACATGGACACCGACATGAGCTCGGCGCAGGAGATCGCCAAGTTCGCCGCCGAGAAAGACAACGCCACGGCCGACATTGGCGACGTTGGCGCCGCGTTCGGGCCGATTGCCGTACAGCAGGGCGTCACCCAGGCCTACAAGCCAAGCACCTGGGAGCAGATCCCTGAGTGGGCCAAGGACAAGGACGGTCACTGGATGCTGGCCTACACCGGCTCGATTGCCTTTATCGTCAACAAGCAACTGGTCGACAAGGCGCCGACCTCCTGGGCCGAGCTGAAGGATGGCAAGTACAAGGTCGCCATCGGTGACGTCAGCGCCGCCGCTCAGGCCGTAAACGGAGTACTGGCGGCCGCCATCGCCAACGGTGGTGACGAAACGAATATCCAGCCGGGTCTGGATTACTTCGCCGAAATCGCTAAGCAGGGCCGCCTGTCGTTGTCGAACCCGACGATCCAGACGCTGGAGCGTGGCGAAGTGGAAGTCGGTGTGGTCTGGGATTTCAACGGCCTGTCCTACCGCGACCAGATCGATCCGAGCCGCTTCGAAGTGCTGATTCCCTCCGATGGATCAGTGATCTCCGGCTATTCGACCATCATCAACAAGTGGGCCAAGCACCCCAATGCCGCCAAGCTGGCACGTGAGTACATCCTGTCCGACGCCGGTCAGATCAACCTGGCCAAGGGCAACGCGCGGCCAATTCGTGCCGAGCACCTGACCCTTCCGGCCGATGTGCAGGCCAAACTGCTGTCGAACGAGCAGTACGCCAAGGTCAAGCCCATCGAGAATGCCGAAGCCTGGGAAGCGACCTCCAAGGCGCTGCCGCAGCAGTGGCAGGAAAACGTGATCATCGAGATGGAGTGAGGCATCGACGGGGAGGGTGGGCTGACGCACACCCTCCCCATCTACTGACTGCCTTCAACAGGAACGCCTCATGCGCAAAGCCATCCTCGTGATCCTCGACGGCCTGAGCTATTCGGTAGCCGAGCACGCGCTGGGGCACCTTCAGGCGTATTGCATGGCCGGTCGCGGCGCCTTGTATCGGCTGCAGTGCGAGCTGCCCGCGCTGTCCCGACCGCTGTATGAGTGCATCCTCACCGGCGTGCCGCCCATCGAAAGCGGCATCGTTCACAACGATGTGGTACGGCTGTCCACCGAGCGCAGCATCTTCCACTACGCGCAAGATGCCGGGAAAAGCACGGCGGCCGCGGCCTATCACTGGGTCAGCGAGCTCTATAACCGCGCGCCGTTTCACGCGGCACGCGACCGTCACAGCGAGACCCCGGAGCTGCCGATCCAGCACGGGCATTTCTACTACGAAGACCATTACCCGGACTCACATCTGTTTGCCGACGCGGAAAGCCTGCGACTGCGGCATAAGCCTGACTTCCTGCTAGTGCACCCAATGAATATCGACGATGCCGGCCACAAGCACGGCCTGGATTCGTCTCAATACCGCAACGCGGCGCGGCGCGCCGACATCCTGCTGGCGGAGTATCTGCAGCCTTGGCTGGATGACGGCTATCAGGTGCTGGTCACCGCCGACCACGGCATGAACAACGATCGTTCCCATAACGGCTTGTTGCCGGAAGAGCGTGAAGTGCCGTTGTTCGTTTTCGGCTCGGCGTTCAGCCTCGACCCGGCCGCCTCCCCGAAACAGACCGAGCTGTGCGGCACGCTGTGTGAGCTGCTCGGCGTAGCCCACGACAAACCGCTGTGCCAGGAGCTGCTGATATGACCGCGCCGCTCCAGAACAACGTCAAGACCGCGGCCATACGCGACCATGCGGCTCCGACCGCCGTCAGCCGCAGGCCAACACGTGGCAAACACCTGGCGCTGCTCTGCCTGCTGCCTTTCGCCCTGTTCTTTTTTGCCTTTCAGATCGCCCCGCTGCTGTGGGTGACGGTCAACAGCCTGAACACGCCCGAAGGCTGGGGCCTGGCCAACTTTCATAAGATCTTCGGCTCGAAGTTCTACCTGCAAGCCATCAAGCACAGCCTGCAGATCGCCTTCTGGTCGAGCCTGTTCGGCATCGTCATTGCAATCCTCGGCAGTTACTCGCTGCGTCAGGTTAATTCCAGGCTGCGTGACTTCGTCATGGCGTTCTCCAACATGACCAGCAACTTCGCGGGCGTACCGTTGGCATTCGCCTTTGTCATCCTGCTCGGCTTCAACGGGGCGCTGACCATCCTGCTCAAGCAGGCCGGGATCATTGAGGACTTCAACCTCTACTCGAAGACCGGCCTGATCGTGCTTTACACCTATTTCCAGATTCCGCTGGGCGTGTTGCTGCTCTACCCCGCGTTCGATGCGCTGCGCGAAGACTGGCGCGAGTCCGCTTCCTTGCTGGGCGCGGGAACTTGGAGCTACTGGCGTTATATAGGCCTGCCGGTGCTGACGCCCGCACTGCTCGGCACCTTCGTCATCCTGCTGGCCAACGCACTCGGCGCCTACGCCACCGTCTACTACCTCACAACAGGCAACTTCAACGTCTTGCCGATCCGCATCGCGGCGATGATCTCCGGGGACATTTCGCTGGACCCGAACATGGCCAGTGCGCTGGCGATGGTGCTGGTCGGGCTGATGGCGGTGATTACCGTGGCGCACCAGCTGCTGCTGAAGCGGAGCTACCATGCGAGCCGTTGAAGCCAGGCGCGGCCAACTCTACCACCACGTTGTGGTGTGGCTGCTGTTCCTGATCTTGCTGCTGCCATTGGCGGCGACTTTTCTCTACTCGATATCCAGCAGCTGGTCGGCCACGATCCTGCCGGACGGGCTGACCTTCAATTGGTATCTGCAGCTGTGGAGTGAAGAGCGCTTTCTTCGTGCCTTCGGCCAGTCCTTGCTGGTCTGCTTCGGCGCCCTGGCGCTGGCGGTGGTGCTGATCCTGCCGCTGCTGTTCGTGGTGCATTACCACTTCCCGAAGCTCGACGGCCTGATGAACATCCTGATCCTGCTGCCCTTCGCGGTGCCGCCGGTGGTGTCCTCGGTCGGGCTTTTACAGCTGTATGGCTCGGGACCGCTGGCGATGGTCGGTACGCCGTGGATCCTGATCGGGGCCTACTTCACCATCGCCCTGCCGTTCATGTATCGCGCGATCAGCAACAACCTGCAGGCGATCAACCTGCGCGACCTGATGGATGCCGCTCACCTGCTCGGCGCCAGCACCTGGAAGGCAGCCTTTCTGGTGGTGCTGCCCAACTTGCGCAAGGGGCTGATGGTGTCGCTGTTTCTGTCTTTCTCCTTTCTGTTCGGCGAATTCGTCTTTGCCAACCTGCTGGTGGGCACGCGCTTTGAAACCCTGCAGGTGTACCTGAACAACATGAAAAACAGCAGCGGCCACTTCAACAGCGCGCTGGTGATTTCCTATTTCTTCTTTGTGCTGGTGTTTACCTGGGCGGCGACTCGGCTGAATCGTGAGCGCACAGCATGACGGCGCGAGCAGTTTCGTAGATACCGTCTTCCCCATTACCGAGCAAGGGCCAGTTGAGGGTCGAAACGCTGGCCCGATTTAAGTACCCCATAGGCGATGTGCAGCAGCTTGCGCATCGCTGCACAGACGATTTGTTTTCCGGAAGGCCGCAGCGCTATCTACGTCGCAGGCTCAAAGCCTAAGGGTGGATACGGCTTCCTGGCCTTCCCCCGATGATCAGTCGGGAACTATCACCCCAACATAGCGTGGTAGTCGAGATACAAGGGTGGGTTTTAGTTCCGAGAGGTGGGCGTTAGCTCTCGAGATAGACGGTGGACTGAAGCCCACCCTACACAGGAATGTAGCTGAGTTCGTCGAGCGTGCCCCGTATGGCCCAGCTCTTTCAAATTGATCCATGCCACCGCAGCGGCAATTCGAGACAGGAACCCTCATGAGCTACCTTTCCATTCGCGGCCTGCATAAATCATTTGGCGATACCCAAGTCTTCAGCGACATCAATTGCGAAGTCGCCAAGGGTGAGCTGATCACCCTGCTCGGCCCGTCTGGCTGCGGTAAATCCACGCTTCTGCGCTGCATCGCCGGACTGACCGAGGTGGATGGCGGGCAGCTTTTGCTCGATGGCGAGGATCTCGTGCCGCTTGCACCACAGAAGCGGCAGATCGGCATGGTGTTCCAGAGTTATGCGCTGTTTCCCAACATGACCGTGGAGCAGAACGTCGCCTTCGGCCTGCGCATGCAGAGCATCGCCCGAGACGAGAGCACACGGCGGGTGAGCGAGGTGCTGGCGATGGTCGAGCTGAGTGATTTCGCCCGTCGTTACCCGAGCCAGCTTTCCGGCGGCCAGTGCCAGCGCGTGGCCCTGGCGCGTTCGCTGGTGACCCGCCCTCGCCTGTTGCTACTAGACGAGCCCTTGTCAGCGCTGGATGCACGCATCCGCAAGCATCTGCGTGAGCAGATCCGCGCGATTCAGCAGGAGTTGGGACTGACGACCATTTTCGTCACCCATGATCAGGAGGAAGCCCTGACCTTGTCGGATCGCATCCTGCTGATGAACGCCGGCCGCATCGTCCAGAGCGCCGATGCCGAAACCCTCTACACCGCACCAGTGGATGCCTTCGCCGCCGGCTTTATCGGCAACTACAACCTGCTCGCCCCGGACATCGCCTCGCGATTGCTGCAACGCCCGGTTGATGGGCAGGTGGCGATCCGTCCGGAAGCCATCGCGCTGAGCAACTCGGCCGACGGCGGCAGCAACATTGCCGCCGTGATCAAAAGCCACAGCTTGCTTGGCAACGTGATTCGCTACCGCGTAGAAGCACGCGGAGTTGAACTGCTGGTCGATGTACTGAATCGCTCCGCCGCCGATCTCTTTCCCCGCGGCTGCCAGGTTGGCCTTACCATCGACGCTTCGGCAATTCACGAGGTGGCTTGATGGCCCTGGCAATTTTCGACCTGGACGAAACACTGATAGACGGCGACTGCGCCAGCCTCTGGGCCCATGAAATGGCCAAGATCGGCTGGGTGGATGGAGAATCCTTCCTGCGCAAGGATGCCGAGCTGATGGCTGAATACGCCTTCGGCACGCTGGCGATGGAAGACTACATGGCCTTCAGCCTGACACCCCTGGTAGGCCGCACGGCTGAAGAGGTGGACCATGTCGTCGAACCCTTCGTCGAGGATGTGATCGAGCCGCTGATCTATAACGACGCCATGCGCTGCATCGCCGAGCATCGCAAGGCCGGCGACCGCATTCTGGTGATTTCCGCTTCGGCGGAGTTCCTCGTCGGGGCCGTTGCCGAACGCCTCGGGATCAGAGAAGTGCTGGCCATTCAGCTGGAGGAACAACACGGCTTCTACAGCGGCAACACCCGTGGTGTGCTGACCTACCGTGAAGGCAAGGTGACGCGGTTACGTGAGTGGGCAGAGGCGGCGGGCGAATCGCTGGAGGGCGCGCACTTCTACTCCGACTCGATCAATGACCTGCCGCTGCTCGAGCAAGTGGCGCATCCGCATGTGGTGAACCCCGACCCGCTATTGCGCGAACAAGCCGAAACCCGGGGATGGCCTCAGCTGACCTGGACCTGATGCGCACCCATGCGCCTCAGGCGTTGGCATTCAATGGCAGCAGAACCCTGAACAACGCACCCTTGCCCTCTTCGCTCTCGACTTGAATCTGGCCTTTGTGCGCTTTGACGATCTGTTCTGCGATGAACAACCCAAGACCGAGGCCAGCACTGCATTCGCTGCCTTCGGCGCGCTCGAACTGGCAGAAGATGCGCTCCAGGCTCTTCGGGCTGATACCGATGCCCTGGTCGCGCACTTCGATACAGGCACCATACTCGCTCGCGCCGACACTCACCTGAACCGGATTACCCGCACCGTAACGCATGGCATTGGTGAGCAAATTGGCCAGCACCTGTTCGATACGAAACTCGTCCCAGCAACCGATGATCGGTTCGGGGCGCTGGAACAGCAGTGTGCAGCCGCTCACTTCCATTTGCGGGGCGAAATTTTCCACCACGCTGGCTACGAGCTTTCCCAAATCCACCTGCGTCGGCCGAATCGACAGCTTGCCGGTGCGGATACGCGACACATCGAGCATGTCGTCGATCAGGCGGATCAGGCTCTGAACCTGGCGCTCATCCTTGTCGACCATCTGCCGAAGCTTGTCCTCGCTGAACACCGCGGCGCTCTCGCGACCGAGCTGTAACTTACGCAGCTGCACTTCCAGAATGAGCGTATTGAGCGGCGTCTTCAGCTCATGGGAGACGATCGACATGAAGTCGTCGCGCATGCGCACCGCATTCTCCAGTTCGGCCTTGGTGCTGCGCAGCTCGTCGAGCAGCACTTCTTGTTCGCGGCGGCTGCGCTCCAGCTCTTCAAGCTGACGCGCCAGTCGCTTGCGGTTGCGATAAAGGTCGACGAACACACTGACCTTGCTGCGCACCGCATGGGTGTCCAGCGGCTTCTGCATGAAGTCGACGGCACCGCTTTCGTAGCCCTTGAACGCATAGTCAAGCTCGCGCCCAGCGGCGCTGACAAAGACGATGGGGATCTGCTTGGTGCGCTCGGTACCGCGCATCAGCTCGGCCAGCTGGAAACCATCCATACCGGGCATCTGGACATCGAGAATGGCCAGTGCGAACTCGTGGCGGAGCAGCAGTTCAAGCGCCTGTTCTGCCGACTCGGCCTGATGCACCCGGATGCCCGGGCCCTGTAGCAGGGCCTCCAGCGCCAGCAGATTTTCCGGCAAATCATCGACGATCAGCAGGTTCGCTTCATCGGTTTGGTTGGGCATCAGTCACTCCAGATCACGCAACAATCGATGAATATCGCGTAAAGGCAAAATGTAATCCGGCGCGAAGCGCTGGAGTGCAGCAAGTGGCATCGTCGGCACCTCGGCTTCGCCGGGCTCCTGAACGATGGTGAGGCCGCCGGCCTGCTTGATCGCCTCAAGCCCGGCGGCGCCGTCCTCGTTGGCGCCGGTCAGGAGGATGCCGGCAACGCGGTCGCCCCAGACATCTGCCGCAGACTCGAAGAGCACGTCGATCGAAGGTCTTGAAAAATGCATCGCCTCATCCTGGCTGAGCGACAGCGTCATGTCCGCCTCAACCAGCAGGTGATAGCCCGGCGCTGCGAAGTAGAGCGTGCCGCCATGCACCGGCTCCTTGTCGCGCGCTTCCTTCACGGCCAGATCGGTCTTGCGCTGGAAGATCTCCACCAGCTGGGTTGGCCCTTTCGGGGGCACATGCTGAACCATCAGCAGCGGCAAGCGAAACGTACGCGGCAACCCCGACACCAGCGCACTGAGCGCGGACAACCCGCCAGCCGACGCGCCGATCACCACGGCATCCACAGGCCGGGCGGGCAGCTTGGTTGAGGTTTCGGCAGGCGCTTTCATAGCTTGCGGAAAATCCTTTCCTGCTTGTTGAAGGCTTCGAACCGCCCGGCATAGCCGGAAAACTCGAGGGTTTCCTTGCTACCGAGGCCGAGGAAGCCCCGGTGGCAGAGCGAATCGAGAAACAGGCCAAAGGCCCGGTCTTGCAGCGGCTTGTTGAAATAGATCAGCACGTTGCGGCAGGAAATCAACTGCGTTTCGGCGAATACGCTGTCGGTTGCCAAGCTGTGATCGGCGAACGTTACGTTCTCTTTCAAGGACTTATCCATGATTGCCGAGTCGTAGGCGGCCGTATAGTAATCGCTCAAGCTGTGCTTGCCACCGGCACATTGGTAGTTATCGGTGTACTGGCGCATGTTATCGATGTTGAAGATGCCCTGACGCGCACGCTCCAGCGACCTTGGGTTGATGTCGGTTGCGTACAGGATTGTGCGTTCGAGCAGCCCTTCTTCCTTGAGCAGGATCGCCATCGAGTAGACCTCTTCGCCCGTACTGCAACCGGCAATCCAGATCTTCAGTGACGGGTAAGTGCGCAATACCGGGATCACCTGCTCACGCAGCGCCAGATAGTAGCTGGGGTCACGGAACATCTCGCTCACTGGGATGGTAAGGAACTGCAGCAGCTCCATGAACGCCTGCGAGTCGTAGAGAATCCGGCGCTGCAGCTCCGAAATGCTCTCGCAGCGCATCTGCTTCAGCGCCAGCAGCACGCGGCGTTTGAGCGAAGCACTGGAATAGTCGCGGAAATCGTAGCTGTAGCGCAGGTAGATCGCTTCGATCAGCAGCTTCAGCTCGATGGCCTGGTTGCGGTCCGGCATGTCAGAGCAGCTCCACCTTTGGCAGCCAGACGCGAATCAGCGAGAACAGACGGTCCAGGTCGATGGGCTTGGCCAGGTAATCGTTGGCGCCCGACCGCAGGCAGCGATCCTGATCATCCTTCATCGCCTTTGCAGTCACCGCAATGATTGGAAGCTTGGCGAAGCGTGGGTCCTTGCGGATCTCCTGCATGGCGGTGAAGCCATCCATCTCCGGCATCATGATGTCCATCAGCACCAAATCGATATCGCCAACGTTCTGCAACTGGGCAATGGCCTCATGGCCGTTGCGCGCGATCTCGATCAGCGCGCCTTTCTGCTCCAAGGCGCTGGTCAGGGCGAAGACATTACGCACGTCGTCGTCGACCACCAGAATCTTGCGGCCCTCGAAGGCCTTTTCCCGGCTGCGTACGCTTTTCAGCATCTTCTGGCGCTCCGGCGGCATGTCCGACTCCACCTTGTGCAGGAACAGCGTGACCTCATCGAGCAATCGCTCCGGCGAACGCGCGCCCTTGATGATGATCGAGCGCGAGTATTTCATCAGCGCCGCTTCTTCATCACGAGTGAGGTTACGTCCGGTATAGACGATCACCGGCGGGAAGGAGCAGATGTCCTCGCGCGCCATGCGTTCGAGCAGTTCATGGCCATCCATATCCGGCAGTTTGAGGTCGATGATCATGCAGTCGAACACCGTGGTACGCAGCAGCTCGAGGGCTTGCTGACCAAACTCCACCGCGGTGATCTCGATATCGGTGTCCTCGATCAGCCGCGAGACGCTTTCGCGCTGACGGGCGTCGTCTTCGACCAGCAGGATACGTTTGACCTTTTGCGCCAACTTCTCCTCGAAGCGGCCGAACACGGCCTTGAGGTCTTCGCGGGTCGTCGGTTTGGTCGCGTAGCCGATGGCGCCCATCTGCATCGCGGCTTCCTTGCGATCCTCCACCGACACGATGTGCACCGGGATGTGCCGCGTCATGGGGTTTTCCTTGAGCCGTTCAAGCACGGTAAGCCCGGAATGGTCTGGCAACCGCATGTCCAGCAGGATCGCATCGGGTCGGTACTGCACCGCGGTGTCGAAGCCGTGGTCGGCGTTCTGCGCGATCAGGCAGCTGTATTTCAGTTCGTGGGCCAGGTCGCGAAGAATGCTGGCAAACTGCGGCTCGTCCTCGATTACCAGCACCGAGCGCTCGAACGGGAAGCGCTCGCGATCGTCCGTCAGGGACGCCACGCCTTGGGCTTGCTCCAGCACCGGTCGCGGCGTTGCAGCAATAGGCGTCGCCACGGGTGCAAGCGCTGCCTGGATATTGATCGGTGCAGGTAAAGGCTCGGGCTCCTGCTCGGCCACCGGGGCACTGTAGTTCTCCGGAACGATCAAGGTGAACACGCTGCCGGCCCCCGGCTCGCTACTGACCTCGATGGTGCCGCCGAGCAGCTGGGCCAGTTCGCGGGAGATGGACAAGCCCAGCCCGGTGCCGCCATAACGGCGGTTGGTGGTGCCATCGGCCTGACGGAAGGCTTCGAAGATCACATCCTGCTGATCGGCGGGAATACCAATTCCCGAATCACGCACGGCAAAGGCGATCTGCTGGTCGTCACGGCGCGTGACCCGAAGTTCTACCGAGCCCTTTTCTGTGAACTTGAAGGCATTGGACAGCAGGTTCTTGAGAATCTGCTCCAGCCGTTGGCGGTCGGTGAAGAGGCTGGACGGCACGCTTTCGTCGAGTTGAACGTCGAACTGCAAAGTCTTTTCCAGCGCCTGGGCGAGAAACAGGCTCTTCAGGCCATCAACCAGTCGCGTGAGGATCAACAGCTCGGGATGGACATCCAGCTTGCCGGCTTCGACCTTGGAGATATCCAGAATGTCGTTGATCAGATTGAGCAGGTCATTGCCCGCCGAATAGATCGAGCGCGCGAACTGCACCTGGTCTTCCTGCAGATTGCCGTGCGGATTGTCGGCCAGCAATTTCGACAGGATCAGCGAGCTGTTCAACGGCGTGCGCAGCTCGTGGGACATGTTGGCGAGGAATTCCGATTTATAGCGACTGGCGCGCTGCAATTCATCAGCGCGCTCTTCGAGCATCAGCTGCACCTCATGCAGGCGATGGTTTTTCAGGTCCATTTCGTCGCGCTGCAGTGCCAGCGCCTGGGTCTGTTCGGCGAGCTGCTCGTTGGTCTGCTCCAGCTCGGCCTGCTGCTCTTCCATGTGCGCCTGCGACTCACGCAGGGCGTTGGACTGCTCTTCGAGCTCCTCGTTGGCTGCGCGCAGCTCTTCCTGTTGCACCTGCAGCTCCTCGTTGAGCTGCTGGGTTTCAGCCAGCATGCGCTGCAGACGCTGACGGTAGCGCGCGGCTTCGATGGCCGAGCCGATGTTCTCGCTGACCCGCTGCAGCAACTCACGGTCTTCATCAAGCAAGGGCCGCAAGAAACCGATCTCAAGCACGGCGTTGACCATGCCGCTGTCCTCGACAGGAAAGATCAGCACCGACGCTGCGTCAGCGCTGCCCAGCGCCGAGCTGACGTTCAGGTAACCCTGCGGCACATTGTCGAGCCGCATAACGCGGCGCTCCAGGGCCACCTGGCCCACCAGCCCCTCGCCAAGCTCCAACGAGCGACCGGATTGCAGACGTTCCCGGTCCCAGCCGAACTCCGCGACGCGCTGCAGCTTGCCATCCTGCGTGACGTAGAGCGCGCCAACACTCATGCCCAGGTAGCGCGCGAGGAAGCCAAGCACGTTCTGACCCAAGGTCGGCAAGGCCTGTTCGCCAA
Source organism: Pseudomonas sp. 9Ag (assembly GCF_902506445.1). Taxonomy (NCBI): domain Bacteria; kingdom Pseudomonadati; phylum Pseudomonadota; class Gammaproteobacteria; order Pseudomonadales; family Pseudomonadaceae; genus Pseudomonas; species Pseudomonas sp. 9Ag. The sequence continues at coordinate 253,683 of NZ_LR733836.1, read as the reverse complement.
TCATTGATTCACTGAGCTGGGTCTGGCCTGTGCGATACCAGGCCTGCTTTTCCAGAGCGGCGGCGTGCGCCTGTTGCTGTTCGAGCGACTCCGAGTAGCTGTCCGACAAACTGATCAGATCACGCCGCCCGAAATAGACCAGCAGGCCGCTGAAGATCAGGCTGAACAGCAGAAAACCGCCAATCAGCGCGGTGGTGATCGCTTCGGTCGTGTCGGTACGTTCGGCTCGGACCTGCCGTTCGTGGGCGATGAACTCATTGAGCAGACGACGCTGTTCTTCCTTCAGCTCAAGCCCTCTGTGGCTGCGGACATAGTCGATGACAGGCTGGTTCTGATCCCTGCGCTCGATCGCCTCCCCGGCGAAAGCGATCCATTGCTCATGCAGCCGGCCGATGCGCTCGACTCTATTCAGCTGTACCGGATCGTCGGCGGCGAACGTGGTCATCTGTTCGAACAGGCTTTCGTACACTGGCAGCTCATTACGGTAGGGTTCGAGAAACACCTCTTCCCCCGCAATAAGGTAGCCACGCATCGAGGCCTCCAGATCCCCCATCACCTTGAGCATGTCGTGGGCATAGCCGACGCCCACCACCGAGCGCTCGACCCAGTGGCCGACGTTGAGCAGGAAGTAAACAATGGCACTGAAGAAAAACGCGCTGAGGAAACCGAAACCCAGAGGCACCGCCACGTTGCGGTTGAGGATTCGCTTGAAGTGATTCTGATCGATGAAAGAGTCGCCCATCTGGTTCCTTCCAGGCCACTGTGCCCATGACAGTGGCCCACGGCCACGCCGGCAGATGCATCCGCGCGAGGCGAACGTCTCCGATCCCGACAAGTTCTTGGTGATTCGCGTGAGATGCCACAAGCCACGCAGTCGATCGGGGACTTTACACCGCCTCGCTTGCAAGCACAAAAAAGCCCGGCCGAATGGCCGGGCCCGATTGCTCGCGGGTCAACCCTTAGCGACGGGCAATGATCCAGACCGCATGAATGATTCCCGGGATATAGCCCAACAAGGTCAGCAGAATGTTAAGCCAGAAGGCGCCCCCCAGGCCTACCTGCAGGAACACCCCCAGCGGCGGCAGCAATATCGCGATGATGATGCGGATCAGGTCCATTGTGGTTCCCCTTAAGTCTGGTTTAGCCAATCGGTCTACTGTGAATCGACCGGTTAGCCGGAAAGGGGTTCCTTTGACTGCAGCAATCGGCGCGCCTACAGATAGCGCGTCGGGACGTTTCGATGGAGCAACCGCAGCCGCAAAGGCAGCGATTTCAAAATCCGGTAGCGACCGTTTGAGTCGCCTGGGGCACCCGAAGGGCGCAAGAAGGAGAGAACGCGGCTGGCCTTGGAATGCAGTCAGCTGAATGCGTCGATGCCGTATGCCTTGTGAGCCACGTGCAACGCCAAGCAACAGCGCGAGGCCAGCCGACTATCGCCGATAATCCAAGCCCGTCGCCATAAGCGAATAGTCGAACATGACACCCAACATTCCGGTTTTTTATTGCTTAAAGACGAGCAGGCGGTTCAGGCCTGTTGCGCTTACGTCGGATGTTGATCCATGACAGCACGGCCAACGCCAGCATCAGCCCGGTCATGTTGTAGTTTCCGATCGCCGCGTAGCCCAACGCCGCGAGCGAACAGGCTACGAAACCGATCCACCTGACGTAACCCATCGCTGTCCGCACCGCGCCGCCAACGCGGTCATCGTCTTGCTGTCCCATTCCACCTCCCCGCAGGCGCTCCAACGCCTTGGCTAACGTGGCTGCTGCTGATCAGCGCCTCGCCACTTTTATTCAGCACTCACGCTGCGTCCGTTTCACGCTGCCACATGGGGCGAGAAGGGGCAATGCTCATGGCAGTCAAACAGCGTGCCGCCAGCGAGCCACATCCACCGCGTTTGAGATGATGAATGCACTCAAAACTTCGGCGGAGCGGAGCATCACGCAACGGCACGCTGCGACGTTGATCGCCCCCCTTTTTGTTCGGCCTCGCACGAGATGTGAGACTCGTTGATCACCCGGCCACCAGGGGCGCTGCCCCTTGCCGATGACCTGGATCAAGGTACCGCACAGCGAAGAGGAACCTGCGGCCGACTGGACTATCCTCAGAGAACCGCCTCATCAATCATCGGCCTGCCGCCGACCGGGAGGTTACAGCTGATGCATCGTCGTCTGGTAAACCGATTCGCCTGGCTGCTTGGCCTGATGCTGGCCTTCGCCAGTGCCGCACAGGCGGCCGGGCCGGTGATGGTGCTGAGGGTCGACGGTGTTATCGGCCCGGCCAGCGCCGATTACGTCATCCGCGGCATCCAGCGGGCGCAGGAGACCGATGCGCAGCTGCTGGTGCTGGAGCTGGACACGCCTGGCGGGCTAGATATCTCGATGCGCGCGATGATCAAGGAGATCCTCGCCAGCGCTCTGCCGATCGCCACGTACGTCACGCCCAGCGGTTCGCGGGCGGCCAGCGCCGGCACTTACCTGCTCTACGCCAGCCACGTCGCCGCGATGACCCCCGGCACCAACCTCGGCGCCGCAACCCCGGTGCAGATCGGTGGCAGCGGCGGCGGACCACCGGCGCCTTCACCGGAGGCCGATAAAGAAAACGAAAAGAGCGGAGACGCCATGAGCCGCAAGCAGGTGAACGATGCAGCCGCTTATATTCGCGGCCTGGCGCAACTGCGCGAGCGAAATGCCGAATGGGCCGAGCGGGCCGTGCGTGAGGCTGTCAGTCTGTCGGCAACCGAGGCCTTGGAGCTGAACGTAGTCGACTACCTGGCTGACGACCTTGATGACCTGCTGAACCAGCTCGACGGGCAAACCATCCAGACCACCACCGGCCCGCAGACATTGAGGACAGCTGGCGCCACTGTCGAGCGCCATGACCCGGACTGGCGAGTCCGCCTGCTGGCCGTGATTACCAACCCCAGCGTTGCGCTGATCCTGATGATGATCGGCATCTACGGACTGGTCTTCGAGTTCTCCAACCCAGGCACCGGCGCCGGCGGCGTCATTGGCGGGATCTGTCTGCTGCTGGCGTTGTTTTCATTGCAATTGCTGCCAATCAACTATGCCGGGGTCGCCCTGATTCTCCTGGGCCTTGCGTTCATGGTCGCCGAAGCCTTCGTGCCCAGCTTCGGCGTGCTAGGCCTTGGCGGCGTTGCCGCCTTTGTCACCGGTTCAGTGATCCTGATCGACACGGAGGTGCCAGGCTTCGGCATTCCATTGGCCCTGATCGGCACCCTTGGCGTCATCAGCGCGCTGCTGGTCTTTGCCATCGTCAGCATGGCGCTCAAAGCCCGGCGACAGCCCGTGGTCACCGGTGATGGCGAGCTGATCGGGACGCTTACCCGAGTCACCGGTGTCGAGGCCGATAGTCCCGGCAATGGCTGGGTGCAGCTGCACGGCGAGCACTGGAAAGTGCGGGGAACGGCGCCGCTGCAGGTGGGCCAGCAGGTTCGCGTGGTAGCACGGCATGGCTTGCAACTGGATGTGACCGCGGCCGACGGGCCCTCAATCGAGAAGAGGTGAAACATGGGTTTTGAAATGAGCTTTGTCGCCGTCGCAGTGCTGGTGATTGCGCTGCTGGCATCCACCTTCCGCATCCTGCGCGAATACGAGCGCGGCGTGGTGTTTCAGCTGGGCCGTTTCTGGAAGGTCAAGGGGCCGGGGCTGATCCTGATCATTCCCGGCATCCAGCAGATGGTACGGGTCGACCTGCGCACCCTGGTGCTCGATGTGCCGACTCAGGACGTGATCTCGCGTGACAATGTCTCGGTCAAGGTCAACGCGGTGGTGTACTACAGGGTGCTGGATGCTGAGAAGGCGATCATCCAGGTCGAGGACTATCACTCGGCGACCAGCCAGCTGGCGCAGACGACGCTGCGCGCGGTGCTTGGCAAACATGATCTGGACGACATGCTGGCCGAGCGTGAACAGCTCAACAATGACATCCAGCAGGTCCTTGACGCACAGACCGACGCCTGGGGCATCAAGGTCGCCAATGTCGAGATCAAGCATGTCGACCTGGATGAATCGATGATTCGTGCCATCGCCCGGCAGGCAGAAGCGGAACGCGAGCGTCGCGCCAAGGTCATTCATGCAGAGGGCGAGCTGCAGGCCTCGGAAAAACTCATGCAGGCCGCCGAGATGCTCGGGCGCCAACCCGGCGCCATGCAACTGCGCTACATGCAGACGCTGAGCAACATCGCTGGCGACAAGAACTCGACCATCGTCTTTCCGCTGCCCATGGAGCTGCTGCAGGGCATGGGTAACCTCACCAAGAAAACCGAGTAGAGACCCCTATGCCCTTGCGCTCCGCCGTACCCGTTGTTCGCCTGCTGTCGGTCTGCCTGTTGATGCTGACCCTCACTGGCTGCGCGGCTTTCTTCAAGCACGACCCGCTCAACGTACAGGTGGCCGGCATCCAACCGCTGCCCGGGGAAGGACTGGAGCTGCGCATGGCGGTGAAACTGCGGGTGCAGAACCCCAACGATCGGCCACTGGATTACGACGGCATCGCGCTGGAGCTGGAAATCAACGGGCGCAACCTGGCCAGCGGCGTCAGCGACGCAAGCGGCACCATCCCACGCTTCGGCGAGACCGTATTGAGCGTGCCGATGACCATCTCGGCATTCTCTGCCGCGCGGCAAGCGCTGGGCCTGGCTGAGCATATCGCCATGGATGAAGTGCCCTATGTGCTGCGAGGCAAGCTGGCGGGCGGCAGGACGTTCGGCACGCAGCGGTTCGTGGAGAAGGGCACGCTTGATCTGAACGGCGCATTGCCTAGCCCGTATCGCCGGTAGATCTCTAGGGTTCGCAGCCGGCAAACGCGCTCTGGCAAGCGGGTAACTTAGCTGCCGGCATCTCCCAACGCTTCGCGAGCAAGCTCGCTCCTACAAAAGGCATCCTGTCTCGTTGAGTAGGAACGCTTGCTCGCAAATGGCAGGGCTGCCGACCCGCCACAGTCTCGGCAGCTGTCCGCCCTGCTCACTCCACCCGGCAGCGGCCGGCTCGGCAACGGTGAGCTTCATGAGACGGGTCGGCCTGCATCAGCTTGCGAGTCACGCCGTTGGTCCAGCCGAAGCCGTCCTGCAACGGGTATTCACCACCGCCGGCGTGCTCGGTGCAGGGCCGCAGCACGTATTTCTCCACCAGCTTGCTCTCGCTTTCGAACAGCAGTGAAACGATCTTTAGCCAGCGCTCTTCGATCTGCAGTGCCAGCGCATCGTGACCGTAATGCTGCAGTCCACGGATGCCCATCCATTGCAGCGGCGCCCAGCCGTTCGGGCGGTCCCACTGCTCACCGCTGCCACTGACTTCGGTGGTGGAAAGTCCGCCGGGGGCCAGCAGCCGCTCACGAACAACCTCAGCTACCCGTTCCGCCTGCTCGGCGCTGGCGTGCTTGACGAACAGCGGCGTCAGAGTCGCGGCGGTAAGGTTGTCCCGCGGCTGCGCCAGGCACCAGTCGTAGTCGAAATAGGCGCCTTGCTGCTCGTTCCACAAGTAATGGTCGATCGCAGCCAGACGCTTTTCGGCACGCTGACGGAACGCCTCGGCACAGACATGCTGGCCCTTGGCGTGACTGAGACGGGCGATCTGGCGCTCAAGGTTGTAGAGAAAGCTGTTCAGGTCCACCGGAATGATCTGTGTGGTGCGAATGCTCGATAGCCGCTGAGGATCGCCCAGCCAGCGCGAACTGAAATCCCACCCGGACTCGGCCCCGGCGCGCAGGTCGCGATAAACCTCATGGGCAGGCCGGCTGGAGGAGCGCGCCGTTTCGACGTCTTCAATGTAAGACTCCTCGCGCGGCGTGTCCCGCTCATCCCAATAGCGGTTGAGCACGCTGCCATCGGCCAGACAGACGCAGCGTCGATGAGACTCGCCCGGGCGCAGTTGATCGTCGCCGTCGGTCCAGAACGCATGTTCCTTGCGCAGTTGCGGCAGGTAATCGCTGGCGCGGTGCACGCCGGACTCCTCGAACAGATCGGTCATCAACGCGAAAACCGGCGGTTGCGAGCGACTCAGGTAGTAGGAACGGTTGCCGTTGGGTACATGACCGTAGGTGTCGATCAGGTAGGCGAAATTGTCCGCCATTGACCGCAGCAGCTCGCAATGCCCGCTTTCGTCCAGACCGAGCATGGTGAAGTAGGAGTCCCAGTAGTACAGCTCGGTAAAGCGACCGCCCGGCACCACGTAGTCGTGGGGCAGCGGCAACAGCGAGGAAAACTCCGGGTGCTGCCGCGGCTTTCGGGTCAGCACCGGCCAGAGCCGATCAATGTGCTCCGCCAGGGTATTGTCGGGGTCGGCGACAAACTCGATTGGCTTTCGCTGGTAGACCTCAAAATGCTCAAGGACAAAGTTGCGCAGATCGAAACCTGGCTGGCTGTTCTGTGCCCGGTAGGCTTCCAGGATGCGCTCTGGATGCTGCCGAGGGGCGCAGTCGACGAAGGTCTTGCTGTCAGGAAACACGCGCTGCATCTGCACCGCCACGAAGAGCTCCTGGTAACGGTCCGCCGGGCTCAGCGTATCTGCGGCCGACACCGCGCGGGTGTCGTAATCGAAGGCGTTCGAAGAGGTATCGGTCATTGCTCGCTGTAATTCCATAGCAGTCCACCATCTATCACCAGTGTAGTGCCAGTGACGTAGTCGGCATCGTCCGAGGCGAGAAAGGCCACCGCTCCCGCCACGTCGTGAGGTTGCCCGAGACGTTTGGCCGGTATGTTCTCGAGCAGCCCGGCAAGCTTCTCCGGCTCGTTCATCAGGGTCTGATTGATAGGCGTCTCAATCGCGCCAGGGGCAACGTTGTTGACCGTGACCCCCAGCGGGGCCAACTCGATCGCGAGATTGCGCGTCAGCATCTTGAGTCCGCCTTTGCTGGAGCAGTAAGCACTGAAGTTGGGGAACGGCAGTTCCTCATGAACCGAACTGTTGTTGATGATCCGCCCGCCGCGTCCAGTGTCGCGCAGGTGACGAGCAAAGGCCTGTGACAGGAAGAACGGGCCACGCAGATTGACGTTCAGAACCTGGTCGTAATCCGCCTCGCTCACATCGAGAAAGGCTGCGTGCTTCTGCACTCCGGCGTTATTGACCAGAATATCCAGCCGGCCCATCTGCTCGATGGCCTGTTCGATCAGCTGGTAGCAGTTGGCGGGCTCTGCAACGTCAGCGGCGATGAAGCAGGCCCGATGCCCCTGGGCTTGCACCAGCTCGAGTGTTTCACGCGCCTGCTCGTCATCGTGCCGCCCGTTGATCACCAGATCGGCGCCTTCTTTGGCCAGGCGTATGGCGATGCCGCGGCCGATGCCCTGGGAGCTGCCGGTAACCAGGGCGACCTTGTTCTGCAGTTTCATCGAACACCTCGTGTGGCTGTCGAGTCGCAGCGGCGACCCCTGAGTCGTGCAATGTCTGACGGGCTGCAGCCGGGCACGTTCAATGGCGGGTGTTTGCGAATGCTTCCGAGAGCGCCCGAGGCAGACAAATACCTTTACCTAAGCGCAAAATGACCGGCTCTCCGCCGCCCCGTTTATCAGGACATCCATGGCCACCGCTGATCTGCGCAAGGGTTACTTACTGGGTCTGATGACCTTTTCCATCTGGGGCCTGTTCCCGCTCTACTTCAAGTCCATCGAGCAGTACGCGGCGCTCGAGATCGTCACTCAGCGAGCCATCTGGTCGGCGCTGTTCGGTACGCTGGTGCTGAGCCTCTGGCGCCACCCCGGCTGGTGGCAGGAATTGCTGGCCCATCCGCGGCGGATCGGCGTACTGATGATTTCCAGCGTATTGATCGCCAGCAACTGGCTGATCTACGTCTGGGCGGTGAACCACAACCACATGCTCGAAGCGAGCCTGGGCTATTACATCAACCCGCTGGTCAACGTGCTGCTGGGGCTGATTGTCCTGCGCGAGCGGCTGCGCCCGCTGCAATGGCTGGCTGTGGCGATGGCAGCCATCGGTGTGCTGCTGCAGCTGGTTACCCTGGGCGACTTCCCCTGGGTGTCGATCGCTCTGGCATTGAGCTTCGGCAGCTACGGACTGCTGCGCAAGCAAGCACCTGTCGCCGCACTGCCGGGGCTGGTAGTGGAAACTTGGCTGTTGCTGCCGATCGCGCTGGGCTGGCTGTTCTTCTTTGGCAGCGGCCCGAGCACCGAATGGTCGTTCTGGACCCAACCGCAAGCGCTTTGGCTGGTGGCCGCCGGGCCCGTCACGCTGTTGCCGCTGCTGTGCTTCAACGCAGCGGCCCGGCATTTGCCCTATTCGACCCTGGGCTTCCTGCAGTACATCACGCCGACGTTGCTGCTGCTGCTCGCGGTGTGGGTGTTCGACGAGCCCTTTCCGGCTGATCGCCAGCTCGCCTTTGTCTGCATATGGGCCGGCCTTGCCGTCTACAGTTACGACGCCTGGCGACTGATGCGTAAAGCCAGCGTGCGCTGACGGCAGCTCAGTCGGCAGGCTGCAGCTTGAGCTCCACCATCAGGTCATCGGCAAGCGTTTCCAGGTGTTCCTGCAGGTCGTCCAGGGACAATTCGGTCGGCACGGCCAACCGTGCATCGGCCCGGAACAGCAACTCGTTGGTCATCGGTGCAGGCAGCACATCGGTGTCCAGGCTTTCCAGGTTCACGCCGTGCCGGGCCAGCAATTGCGTGATGTCACGGACAATACCGGCGCGGTCGTTGCCTACCAGCTGCAGCTGGATCATCCGCCAACTCCGCTCCGGCTCGGCGCCGCTTTGGGCAAAGAGCACACGAATGCCCTGCTGCTCAAGCTGCTGCAAGGCCTCGCTGAGATCGGCGTGGGCCTGAGCGGGCACAGCCACCCGCAGGATGCCCGCAAACTGACCAGCCATCCGCGACATGCGGCTCTCCAGCCAATTGCCGCCATGCTCGGCGATGCATTTGGCCAGGCATTCGACCAGCCCCGGCTGGTCTTCGGCAATCACGGTAAGTACGAGATGATCCATCTGTGGCTCCTTCAATAGGGAAATACGGCAACCGGCGCTGGCCGTGCGGCTGTAGAGAGTAATGGACCGCTCCCGTGGCATGCGACTCCATAGGTATAGAACAAACACCGTCGACGCCGCGGCAAAGTGTCGATTCCAAGGCCCTCTGGCTGCCCGATGAACAGACAATTGCGGGCCCTGGGCCTACGCCGAGTGGCGGACTGATTTTCCGAACGGCTTCATGTAGTATCCGTCGACCCGGACTACAAGAAGAAACAGTCCGACAGATTTGAAGAAGAACCAAGTGAGGCGAGTAATGACTGAGCGCGTTCAAGTCGGTGGCCTGCAGGTCGCCAAAGTCCTGTACGACTTCGTGAACAACGAAGCGATTCCTGGTACCGGCGTTGATGCCGATGCCTTCTGGGCCGGCGCTTCCAGCGTCATCCACGACCTGGCGCCGAAGAACCGCGCGCTGCTGGCCAAGCGTGACGAGCTGCAGGCGCAGATCGATGCCTGGCATCAGGCGCGTGCCGGTCAGGCCCACGACGCAGCGGCGTACAAGAGCTTCCTGCAGGAAATCGGTTACCTGCTGCCGGAAGCCGAAGACTTCCAGGCCACTACTCAGAACGTCGACGAAGAAATCGCCAGCATGGCCGGCCCGCAGCTGGTGGTGCCAATCATGAACGCGCGTTTCGCGCTGAACGCCGCCAATGCGCGCTGGGGCTCGTTGTACGACGCGCTTTACGGCACCGATGCCATCTCCGAAGAAGACGGTGCCACCAAGGGCCCGGGCTACAACGAGATCCGCGGCAACAAGGTCATCGCCTATGCACGCGCCTTCCTCGACGAAGCCGCCCCGTTGGAAACCGGCTCGCATGCCGATTCCACTGGTTACCGCATCGAGGCCGGCAAGCTGGTCGTCTCGCTGAAGGATGGCAACACCACCGGCCTGCAGAACCCAGCGCAACTGCGCGGCTTCCAGGGCGATGCCAGCGCACCGATTGCCGTGCTGCTCAAGCACAACGGCATCCACTTCGAGATACAGATCGATCCGGCCAGCCCCATCGGCCAGACCGACGCAGCCGGCGTCAAAGACGTGCTGATGGAATCGGCACTGACCACCATCATGGACTGCGAAGACTCCATCGCCGCCGTCGATGCCGATGACAAAACCATCGTCTACCGCAACTGGCTCGGCCTTATGAAGGGCGACCTGGCCGAGGAGTTGGACAAGGGCGGCAAGCGCATCACCCGTGCCATGAACCCTGACCGCGTCTACACCCAGGCCGATGGCAACGGTGAACTCACTCTGCACGGCCGTTCCCTGCTGTTCATCCGTAACGTCGGTCACCTGATGACCAACGATGCCATCCTCGACAAGGACGGCAACGAAGTACCTGAAGGCATCATGGACGGCCTGTTCACCAGCCTCTCCGCGATCCACAACCTCAAGGGCAACACCAGCCGCAAGAACACCCGCACCGGCTCGATGTACATCGTCAAGCCGAAAATGCACGGCCCGGAAGAAGTGGCTTTCACCACCGAACTGTTCGGTCGCGTCGAAGACGTCCTCGGCTTGCCGCGCAACACTCTGAAAGTCGGCATCATGGACGAGGAGCGTCGCACCACGATCAACCTCAAGGCCTGCATCAAGGAAGCGCGCGAGCGCGTGGTGTTCATCAACACCGGCTTCCTCGACCGCACCGGCGACGAGATCCACACTTCCATGGAAGCCGGCCCGGTAGTACGCAAGGCTGCGATGAAGTCCGAGAAGTGGATCAGTGCCTACGAAAACAACAACGTCGACGTGGGCCTGGCGTGCGGTCTGCAGGGCAAAGCGCAGATCGGCAAGGGCATGTGGGCCATGCCTGACCTGATGGCCGCGATGCTCGAGCAGAAGCTCGGCCACCCCATGGCTGGTGCCAACACCGCCTGGGTACCGTCGCCAACCGCCGCCACCCTGCACGCCATGCACTACCACAAGGTCGACGTGCAGGCGCGTCAGGTCGAACTGGCCAAGCGTGAGAAAGCGTCCATCGACGACATCCTCACCATCCCGCTGGCGCAAGACACCAACTGGACCGAGGAAGAGAAGCGCAACGAGCTGGACAACAACTCGCAGGGCATCCTCGGCTATATGGTTCGCTGGGTCGAACAGGGCGTCGGCTGCTCCAAGGTGCCGGACATCAACGACATCGCGCTGATGGAAGACCGCGCCACCCTGCGCATCTCCAGCCAGCACGTAGCCAACTGGATGCGTCACGGTGTGGTAACCAAGGATCAGGTGGTCGAAAGCCTCAAGCGCATGGCGCCAGTGGTCGATCGTCAGAACCAGGGCGACCCGGTATACCGCCCGATGGCGCCGGACTTCGACAACAGCGTGGCCTTCCAGGCTGCCCTGGAGCTGGTCCTCGAAGGCACCAAGCAGCCCAACGGCTACACCGAGCCGGTCCTGCACCGTCGTCGTCGCGAGTTCAAGGCCAAGAACGGCCTGTAACCCGCAACGCCGCTGCACAAAGAACCGCCCTTCGGGGCGGTTTTTTTATGGGTGTTTGCCGCCCAACGGCGCTCAAGTTCCGCCTGCGACATCCGATAACGTGACCGGATTGCCAAAATAAGTCACAATTTATCCGACAGATGGCAATGCGCCTCTAGTGGCCATTACGTAGTATCCGCCACCCACTGTGGAGTCGATGCATGTTCAAGAATTTCTCGCTCACTGCGAAGCTGTCGCTGGTCCCCGCCGTCGCCCTGCTCGGGCTGATTCTGTATGTCGGCTATACCTCGCTGCAGCTGTCTGCGACGGATTCGCGCCTGGTCAGCATCGAGACACAAAGCTATCCCACTCTGGAAAAAACTGACGCGGTGATCTTTCAGTTCTCTCGTATTCCCGGCCTGTTGAACAATGCCGTGGCCGCCGGAGAGTCGGGCATTCTCGGCGAAGCGCGCGAAGGGCTCAGTGAAATCGATGCGCAGCAGCAGGCGCTCGCCACGCTTCTGAACACCCAGCCGCAACGGCTTCAGGCGCTCAACGACTGGCGCAAGGCGGTCAAGGCGTACGCCGACAACGCGCTCGACGCTTCCGCCAAGCTGATCGACGGCAGTGCCTCGTTCGATGATCTACGCCCCAGTCTTGATCGTATGGCCAGTGACCTTGCCCAAGCGCAGAAACTGGCCACTGACTTCCGCACCGGCGCCTACCAGGATTTCCAACAGACCTTGGCCGAAACCCGCGAAACCAACAAAAACACCACTCGACTGGGAATCATCCTGAGCCTGGTGCTGATCGTGGTTGTGGGCCTCGGCGCCTGGCTGGTGATTCGCAGCGTGATGTCAAACGTACGCGGCGTGATCGCCTCTCTGCAGTCCATCGCACGTGGAGACGGCGACCTGACCCAACGCGTCAATGTCGAGTCTAACGATGAGATCGGCGCCATGATCGAGCTGTTCAACGGCTTTCTCGACAAGCTGCAGCGCACCATCCGCCAGATCATCGAAGCTGCCAGCCCACTGGGCCAGGTCTCCAAGGAACTCTACAACCTGACTCAGGGTTCGGAAGAGAACGCCAAGTCGCAGCAGCACCACACTGACTCCATCACCCGCGACATCCTCACCATGACCGGCAGCATCCAGGAGGTCGCGCAGCGCTCGCAGCAGGCCTCGGACGAAGCCAACTCGGCCGCGCGCCAGGCCGCCACCGCGCGTGAGCACGTTGGCAGCCTGTCGACCGGTATCAGTGACCTGGGCGACAGTGTGATGGGCGCAGTCAAGGCCATGGAGCAGCTGGAAGAGGAAACCCAGGAAGTCGGCTCGGTGCTCACCGTGATCCGCAGTATTGCGGAACAGACCAACCTGCTCGCATTGAACGCCGCCATCGAAGCCGCCCGCGCCGGCGAACAGGGCCGCGGCTTCGCCGTGGTGGCTGACGAAGTACGCAACCTGGCGCAGAAAACCTCCGCCTCCACTGCCGAGATTCAGCAGATCATCCAGCGACTGCAAAGCAGCGCCAACACCGTGCTCAATGTGATGAACAGCAATGGCGAGAAATCGCGCGCCAGCATCGAACGCTCGGTCGAAGCGACCCAGTTGCTCGAAACCATAGCCCGCACCGTCAACCAGATCGACGAACTCAATGCCGGTATCGCTCAGTTCACTCAGGAGCAGATCGGCCTGTCGAGTTCCATCCAACAAGAGACCCAAGTGTTGCAGCAGGACGCACAAGCAACCGCAAACGGCGCCGAAGCCACTGCCCGACTGGGCGAGCAACTGGTCAGCACGGGCGATCACCTGCGTGCAGCCACGGCCCAATTCCGCGTTTAAATTGCTTTAGGAGCATCCTGATGACCGCAGTACGTGTTATCGGCCTGGCAGCCGTCTGCCTGGCAACCACTCAAGCCTTCGCTCTCGAGCAAGGTGAGCACCGCCTAAACGGTTTTGGCACTGTCGGCGTCACCCACCTGGGTGGCGAAGATGAAGGCCGCAGCTATGGTGTCCAAGGCCAGACCAACGATTCCTGGCGCGGCGACCAGCTGTCCAAGTTAGGTGCGCAGTTGAGCTACGGCGTGACCGACACCGTCGGTGTGACCGTTCAGGCCACGGTCAAGGCGCAGCAGGATGAGTGGAAAGCCAACCTCGAGTGGGCTTACCTGTCGTGGCAGACCAGTGATCAGCTGATGCTCCGTGCCGGTCGCCTGCGTAGCCCGGTGTACATGTACTCGGAGAGCCTTGACGTCGGCTACAGCTACCCTTGGCTGCGCCTGCCCGATGAGGTTTACAGCCAAGTTCAGGTGACCAACTACGAAGGCGTTGACGCGGTCTACACCGTGCCGCTGTCCTACGGCTCGGTGACCTTCCAGGTTGCCGGTGGCCAGTCGAAGAATCGTGACTACTATGCCTACGACGAGCAGTTTGATATCGACTACGGCAAGCTGTTCGGCGCCAGCGTGAGCATGGCGACCAACGATTTCGGCACCCTGCGCATCGGTTATGTGGAAGCCGACATCACCACCGACATCAGCGGCACCGTCACCGTAGCGCCGGGTGTGGTTGCGCCCCTGAGCCTGCTCACACTGGACAAAGAGAAAGGCAAGTTCACCTCGATTGGCTACCAGTACGACAACGGCGTCTGGGTCAGCAGCAACGAGTGGACCTCGCGCATGATCGAGAACGACGACATGGAATCGATCGATTCCTTCTACCTGATGGGCGGCCGTCGCTTCGGCGACTTTCTGCCACACGTGACCTATGCACAGCTGGACGACAACGGCGGTCGTCAGAGCTCCTGGACCCTGGGCCTTAACTACCAGGCCGCCCCGACCGTCGTGGTCAAGGGCGAGTACAAGCGCGTCGACACCAAGAACGGCTATGACGGCGTGTTCACCCGCAACGCCCAGGAAGTCTACGAAAACGCCGTATACGAGCGTTTCGGTGGCGCACGCGGCGGCGTTCCTGCCCGCAACTACGACGGCGACATCGTTTCCGTCGGCGTCGATTTCGTATTCTGAGGAGCGTCCAGATGAAAGCATCCCTTCGCATCCTCGGCAGTGTTGCACTGCTTGGCATGGCATCCCTGGCTCAGGCCGAGGTCGCCGTCATCGTCAATCCAGGCGCGGCCAAAGCGCCGTCGCAGTCTGAGGTCGCCAACATCTTTCTGGGCAAGGACAAGTCCATGAAAGGCGTCGACCTCAAGGACTGGACGCCGGCCAAAGAGAGCTTCTACTCGGCGGTGACCAACAAGAACGAGTCGCAGCTCAAGTCGTATTGGTCCGGTCTGGTGTTCACTGGTAAAGGCCAGCCGATGACCAGTGTGGCCGACGAGGCCACAATGGTCGCGAAAGTTGCGGCGGAAGCCGACGCCATCGGCTACGTCGACAGCGCGGCAGTCAACGATTCGGTAAAGGTGTTGTTCACCCTGCCGTGATCTTGACCTGCAACTGAAAGAACCGTCCCTTGCGTCTGCATCGGGCGGTTTTTTTATGAGCGAAAAACCCTGCAACACCCCGGCTCCATGAGCTGACCCGTGTCAGCCCGATGTGGCGCCCGCGCGACTAGACTTACGTCCAATGTGCCACGCCGGACCCACAGCCCACCATTGGGCCCAAAAAATGGAACCGAACCATGAGCAAAGCCGATGCTTTCGCCGAGGCAGGCAAGACCGCCGTGCTGCAGAACATTCATGGGACCATGGAATTTCTGCGCAAGTACCCGCCTTTCAACCAGATGGAACCGGGACATCTCGCCTATCTGGTAGAGAACTGCCAGCTGCGCTTCTACAGTGAAGGCGATTGCATTATTTCGCCCGATGACGGTGTCGTCGAACACTTTTACATCATCAAGCAGGGCCGCGTGCATGGCCAGCGCCCACACACCAGCAAGCGCGGCACCGACACCACTTTTGAAGTGATCGTTGGCGAATGCTTCCCGATGGCCGCGCTAATGGGCGAACGGGCCACTCGCACCGGGCACTTCGCCGCCGAAGATACCTTTTGTTATCTGTTGAGCAAGCCCGCCTTCATCAAGCTGGTGTCCAAATCGGCCGCATTTCGTGACTTCGCCATGCGTGGCGTCAGCAGCCTGCTCGACTTGGTCAATCAGCAGGCGCAGATGCGGGCCGTGGAAAGCCTGGGCGAGCAATACTCGCTGGAGACAAGCATCGGCGAGCTCGCGTTGCACCATCCGGTCTCCTGTCTGCCATCGATGCCACTGGCCGATGCGGTAGCACTGATGCACGAGAACAACACCGGTAGCATCGTGATCACCGACCTCGAACTTCACCCGCAGGGCATCTTCACCTTGCGCGATCTGCGCCGGGTGATCGGTACCGGTACGACCGACCTGTCCGTCCCGATTGCCGAGTTCATGACGCAGGACCCCTTCCATCTGCCACCGGATGCAACCGCGTTCGATGCCGCGATTGCGATGACCGAACGTCATATCGCTCACGTCTGTGTCGTCGATAAAGGTCTGCTCAGTGGAGTGATTTCCGAACGCGACCTGTTCTCGCTGCAGCGCGTCGACCTGGTTCACCTGGCGCAGGCGATTTCCCACGCCGACAGCGTCGAGACACTGGTGATCATCCGCAGCCGCATTCTGCAACTGGTCGACAACATGCTGGCACACGGCGCGTCGTCGACACAGATCACCCACATCATCACCCTGCTCAACGACCATACCGTCTGCCGCGTGATTGAGCTGGCCATCGAAGTGCTCGGTGACCCCGGCATTCCCTTCACCTGGCTGTGTTTCGGCAGCGAAGGGCGTCGCGAGCAGACCCTGCATACCGATCAGGACAACGGCATACTCTTCGAAGCCGCCGATGCAGCCGAAGCCGCACAGATCCGAGGGTCCCTGCTGCCGCTCGCAGAGCGCATCAACCGCGATCTGGACACCTGCGGTTTCACCCTGTGCAAAGGCAACATCATGGCCAGCAATCCACAGCTGTGCCTGTCACGGCTGGAATGGCAGCGACGCTTCAGTGCCTTCGTTCGCGAATCGACACCGGAAAATCTGCTGAGCAGCACCATCTATTTCGACCTGCGCGCAATCTGGGGGCCCAGCGAAGGCTGCGAGCAGCTGCGCGCCAACATGCTTGAAGAAGTGGGCGAGAGCCGATTGTTCCAGCGCATGATGGCGGAAAACGCGTTGCGCCATCGCCCGCCTGTGGGGCGTTTTCGCGATTTCGTGGTGACCCGCAAAGGCGACGGCAAGGCGACCCTGGATCTCAAGGTGCAGGGCCTGACGCCCTTCGTCGACGGCGCGCGCCTGCTCGCGCTGGGCCACGGCATCACCGCATGTAACACGTTGGACCGCCTGCGCCAGCTGGTCGAAAAGGATGTCATAGACGAGAAGGATGGCGCGGCCTACGAAGAGGCCTACCATTTCATCCAGCAGACCCGCATGCAGCAGCATCAGCAGCAGGCGCGCGAAGGACGGCCGTATTCAAACCGACTCGACCCCGACACCCTCAACCATCTTGACCGGCGTATCCTGCGTGAATCCTTTCGCCAGGCGCAGCGCCTGCAGAGCAGCCTGGCGGTTCGCTATCAGCTATGAATATGCCTTGGTTCAGACATCGCGGCCCGACCCTCGAACTGCAACAACTGCAACGGCGCGATCAGCTTGCCGAGCCCGCCGCGCTGGGCCTTTGTCCGCTGCCCACGCAGCGCATGGTAGTGCTCGATCTTGAGACCAGCGGCCTGGACATGCGTCGCGATATCGTCCTGTCCATTGGCGCCGTGGTGATCGATCAAGGCGGCATCCAACTGGGCGATCAGTTCGAATCGACCCTGTTGCGCCCGGCACAAAAGGTTAGCGAGAGCGTGCTGATCCACGGGATCGCGCCCAGCGAACTCGAAGCGGGCGAGGACCCTGCCGAAGCGCTTCTGGATCTCATGGAGTTTGTCGGCGACAGCCCGATCCTGGCGTTTCACGCAGGTTTCGACCAGCGCATGCTGACCCGTGCACTGAAGCAAACGCTCGGTTACAAGCTGCGTCATCCTTTCATCGATGTCGCCGAACTGGCGCCGATGCTCTGCCCAGACAACCGCCCGCGACAGAATGGTCTGGACGACTGGTGCACGCATTTCGGGCTGCATGTGCTGCAGCGCCATCACGCCAGCGCCGATGCACTGGCCACCGCCGAGCTGGCGTTGATTCTGTTCAGCAAGGCGCACCGACAAGGGCTGGACAGCTTGGATGCCATCAACCTGCGCTTGGCTAACTGGCGCAAACGGCAACAGGCTCAATTCATGTAGCGCTCGGCTAAACAGTCACGGATGAATGAGCGCGACATCTGCGTTGCGCCGCTGGCGACAACTTGCGATCATGTGCGAATAGTTCTCGTTACTGGCCATCCATCGGCCTTGGAGCATTCGCTTGTCGGCTGGGTCAACCCATCAACAGTTCGTCGGCTCGCTGTATCGCGATCATCGCAGCTGGCTGTTGAACTGGCTGCGCCGCCACCAGGCGTGCCCTCATCGCGCCGAAGACCTGAGCCAGGACACTTTCGTCCGACTGCTCAAGCGTGACGACATAGGCGATTTGCGTGAGCCACGCACCTTGCTGGCGACGATTGCCCGCGGCCTGTTGATCGACCATTTTCGTCGCAGTGCACTGGAGCGTACTTACCTTGATGAACTCGCCCAGCAGCCGGAAGAAACGCAGCCCAGTGCCGAAGAGCAATTGCAGGTACTTCAGGCATTGCGCGAAGTGAACCTGATGCTGGGCGAGCTCTCAGCCAATGCACGTGCAGCCTTCTTCTATAACCGTCTGGACGGTCTGCCCCATGCGGAGATCGCGTCACGGCTCGGCGTATCCGTCCCGCGCGTGCGCCAGTATCTCGCCCAGGCTCTGCGCCAGTGCTACATCGCCGTTTACGGTGAGCCAAGATGAGCCTGGATCGGCAGCCGGTATCAGCCCGAGTTCTCGACCAGGCCATCGCCTGGCAGCTACGCCTTGGCGACGGTGCCGTAAGCGCTCAGGCCAGAAAAGAGCTGCAGCGCTGGCTGAACGAAAGTGCTGAGCATGGCAAGGCCTGGGCGCAGCTAGGCGGTATCGATCAGCAACTCGGGACCATTGACTCCCCAACCGCGCGAAGAGCGCTGCAGCTCAGTGCGAACTCCGGACGGCGAACGGCTGGGCGCGCGCTTCTCAGTCTGGCCCTGCTGGGCACGTTGGGTGTCGGAACGGCCCTGCAGTCGCAGCCGTTACCCGTGTGGTTGGCCGACGAGCACACCGGCGCGGGTGAACAGCTGAGCGTTACGCTGGCCGACAACAGCTACATACAACTGAACAGCCGCAGCGCTCTGGATGTTCACTTCGATCAGCAAGAGCGCCGAGTGTTTCTGCACCGCGGTGAAGTGCTTGTTGAAACAGCACCGGGTAACGATCCGAGACCCTTCATAGTTGAAACCGAACAGGGCGATCTGCGTGCGCTCGGTACGCGATTCATCGTTCGGCAAGAAGGTAACGCAACCCGCTTAGTCGTGCTCCGATCAGCCGTGGCCGCGCTTCCCAGCGGCCTGCAAGCTGGTCGCACCGTGCAGGCAGGCGAGCAGGTACTGATGCACCGCGATCATCTCGACCAGAATGAACAGGCGCCGGCCGCGGCAGATGCCTGGAGCAGGGGCATGCTTGTTGTGGAAGACCTGCCATTGGCCGAGCTGCTGGCAAAACTTCGCGAGTATCGCCCTGGCTACCTTGGTCTCGATCCAAGCCTCGAATCCCTGCGTATCAGTGGCAGCTTCCCGCTGCACGATACTGACCGCGCGCTGGCTGCGCTGCCACCCAGCCTACCGGTGCAAATCGAGCGCCACACCGATTGGTGGGTCAAGGTGGTGCCAGCGCAACCCGTCAGCCGGCCGGACAAGTAACGGCGGCGCCCATACAGGGGCGCTGCAGGCCTACGAAAATATTTTCAGCTGCCCCTATCACTTTTTATTTCTGATCCGGCCTGATGAATAACTGAGACATATTCCTATTCGGGAGTTATTCACAAATGCCATCGTTTTCACTGTTTCGCCCCAGCCTCCTGGCCGTTGCAATTGCCGTCACGCCACTGCCCCTATTGGCCCAGGGGCCCAACGGCGAAGCGGCTGTTGGCGAGGTTCGCGAGTACGCCCTGCCCGCCGGGCCACTGGGCTCGACGCTCAACCGTATCGCTGGCGAAGCGGGACTGGTGCTCAGCATCGATCCGGCGTTGACCCGCGACCGCATGGCCGAGCCGGTACAAGGCCGCTTCGATGGCCAGGGTGCACTGCAGGAAGCGCTGCGAGGAACCGGGCTTGAGCTGCGCCAGAGCGCGTCGGGTAGCTATAGCCTTCATCCTGCTGTGACCGATGCGATGGCTCTGCCGGATGTGACCGTGATGGCAACCGAGGCGGCGGCAAACGGCGGCGAAGAAAGCGGCTACCGCGCCAGTGCCGTGCAGAACGTCGGCGCGCTGGGTGGAATGGCTCTTCAAGATGCGCCCTATTCGGTAACCGTGATTTCCTCGGAGCTGATGGACAACATCCAGGCCACCTCCAGTGACGACATCTTCAAGCTCAGCCCCACCACTCAGTTCACCTCCCCGACCAGCGCCGGCTACGCCAGCGCAGTGGCCATTCGCGGCTTCAGCGGCGTCGGCAACCTGAGCATCGCCAATGACGGCCTGCGCTTCAGCAACAGCTACGATGGCGGCAACTTCATCGAGGAAATGGAACGGCTGGAAATCCTCAGCGGTCTGTCCGGCTTCCTCTATGGTCCGGCCAGCCCCGGCGGACTGGTCAACTACGTGCTCAAGCGCCCCACTGCCGAGCGCTACAACAGCGTGACCTACGGCACCCCCGGCGGCGATAACCAGTACCTGCATGGCGACTTCGGCGGGCCGATCGACAGCGAAGGCCGCTTTGCCTACCGCGTCAACCTGCTCGCCCAGGATGGTGAAACCGCCATCGACGGACAGGTCGAACGTCGTCACATGGCCAGTGTTGCGCTGGATTGGAACGTCAGCGACGACCTGCTCATCCAGTTCGACGCCTCGCACAAGCAGAGCGAGACGCGGGGCCTCACCAGCTACTGGTACTTCGCCGATCAAACATTCCGGCCCGATGCCGACGACTTGGAGAACGACGAGCTCTATAGCCAGCGCTGGGCTTACAACGACAGTCGCCATGACCGCGTCGGCAGCCGCTTCCAGTGGAGCCTGGGCGACGTGTTCAGCCTGCGCGGTGCGCTCGGCTACAGCCAATACACCACCGAATACGCCTATACGGGACCGACCGTGAATTCGGCCGACGTGTACGTTCAGCCGCTCTATGCATTCGCCCCGGTAGAAACCGAAGAGACCTCGGGCAACCTGTTCCTCGATGCGGTTTTCGACACCGCAGGTGTCGGCCACGCGATGACCTTCGGTTACCAGGGAAACATCGCCCGGGTTCGCTACAACACCGATTACATCCCCTTCCCGGGCCCTCAATATGTATCGGTAACACCCGAAGCGCCCTTCAGCGAGCGGCCGCAGGTGGCCAAGCCGGCCTACGACCTCGGCGATGGCGACTACCATCTGGCCAGCCGCAGCCAGGGCGACAGTGTGCTGATCGGTGACGTCATCACCTTCAACGAGCAGTGGTCGACGATCCTTGGCGTGACGCACTCGCGTATCAAGACCTTCAGCGACAACTTCGTCTGGGTCGACGCGTTCGGCAGCGCGCCGGTGATCGAGGACTACAGCGAAACCGAAACCTCGCCCAACGTCTCGCTCGTCTACAAGCCGATCGAGTGGCTTACCACGTATGTAACCTACATCGAAGGCCTGCAGACGGGTGGCGTAGCGCCGAGCGGCACGAACAACTCCGGGCAGGCGCTGGCGCCGATCGTCAGCGAACAGTACGAAATCGGTGCGAAAGCCGAGCTTGGCGGTGCGCTGTTCACCGTTGCGCTGTTCGACATCGAGAAGCCCAACACCTACACCAACGCCGCCAATTTCTTTGTTCAGGATGGCATGCAGCACAACAAGGGTCTGGAGTTCGGCATCACCGGCCACGTTTCCCCAGCGCTGACACTGGTGGGCGGCGTCACCCTGCTCGATCCAGTCGTGGAAGGCGCGGCGAATGCTGCCAACGACGGCAACCGGCCGGTCGACGTGGCGCGGCACTTGGCCAAGCTCTACGGCGAATACGCGATATTCGGCGTACCCGGGTTGACACTCACTGGTGGCGCCTTCTACACGGGCAAGCAGTACACCGACGAGGCCAACGACAACACCATCCCGTCTTTCACCACATTCGACCTGGGCGGTCGCTATCGCATGGCCTTGGGGGATGAGCGTGCCCTGACCCTACGCGCCAACCTGAGCAACCTCACCGACGAGGAATACTGGCTGAGCAGCCATTACCTTGGAGCACCACGCACGCTCAAGCTATCGGCGCAGTTGGAGTTCTAATGCGGGCCGCCACCATCCGCCGCTGGTCCTTCATCCACACCTGGACCAGCCTGATCTGCACGCTGTTTCTGCTGTTGCTGGCGGTCACCGGCTTGCCGTTGATATTCCATCACGAACTGGAGCATCTGCTTGGCGATGCTCCGGAGCTGCGTGAGATGGCGCCCGGTACGCCGCATCTCGATCTGCAACAACTCGTGACCGCCGCCGAACGGCACCGCCAGGATGAGGTCGTGCAGTATTTCGGCTGGGAAGCGGACGAGCCCAACGGCGTCGTGGCGATTACCGCAGCCACCGCGGCGACCGAGCCCAACTCGTCCTATACCTTCATGCTCGATGCACGTACCGGCGAAGCGGTTGAAATGCCGGCGGCCAATGGCGGGCTGATGATGTTTTTCCTGCGCATGCATGTGGACATGTTTGCCGGGCTACCTGGCAAGCTGTTCCTGGCCTCCATGGGCATTCTGTTTATCGTGGCGATCATTTCCGGCGTGGTGCTGTACGCGCCCTTCATGCGGCGGCTGAAGTTCGCTCGGGTGCGTCATGAGCGCTCCAGCCGGACGCGCTGGCTCGATTTGCACAACCTGATCGGTATCGTCACGCTCAGCTGGGCACTGGTGGTGGGCATTACTGGCGTGGTCAGCGCCTGCGCCGATCTGCTGATCGAGGCATGGCGCGCTGAGTCACTGGCGACGATGCTCGCGCCCTACCGTGACGCGCCGCCCCTGACGACCCGCGCCCCGACCAACGATCTGCTGCAGATCGCAGCCCAGGCAGCGCCGGGTATGCAGCCAGACTTCATCGCCTTTCCGGGAACGCGCTTTTCCAGCGAGCATCACTACACGGTATTCATGAATGGCAGCAACCATCTGACTTCGCACCTGCTTACCCCGGTGTTGATCGATGCGCAAACGCTGCAGGCCACTGCCGTCGGCGATCGCCCCTGGTACATGGATGCACTGGGTCTGTCTCAACCCCTGCACTTCGGTGATTACGGCGGTCGACCAATGCAGATTCTGTGGGCCGTGCTCGATGTTCTTACAATCATCGTCCTCGGCAGCGGGCTTTATCTTTGGTGGGTACGCCGCCGTGGCATGCAGGCCTCAGCTCGCGAGGCAGTTGCATGAGCTGGCGCGAATCAAACTTCCTGCTGCCGGGCCTGATTGCGGGGCTCGGCCTCGTCGGGCTTTTCGCTGCGCTGCTGGGGGATGGCTGGTGGGATGTGCTTGCCTGGCTCGGCCTAGGCCTGCCGGCAGCACTTGGAGTATGGCCGCTGCTGCGCAGGAGAATGACAGCACCCGCCCAAGCAGGGCAGCCTCGAAACCAGGACTGACATTCCCCAAGGCTTCAGCCTGCCGCCCGGCCTTCCTGACCAGGCGTCGCTGCGAACTGCGTTGCGCTCCATCAGATCGAAACAACGCTTCGATCGCGACAGGCTTAACGCATGTCGGATACGCAGATGCGCTGATATAACGACGAATCGGCCTCCAGTTCGGTCAAGGTTTCAATCTTGGCCTGACCTGCCTCGTTCAACCTGAACATGGCTTTCTCCGCGCAAATCATCTGATAGCGCTGACTGACCACAGTGGAAGTCAGATGCTGCTTGTCGAAGCGATACAGAACAAAGCGGGCGATACGGCCCTGATTTGTATCCTGAACCTGTGCGTTGGCTTGATCGAGTACCGTGTAGCTCAACGGCATGGGATACATCATGGTCCAAGGGCGCCACAACATTTCCCCCTCATCGCTCGAAACGACCACGCTGCCCTCGGGCAGGCGTGCCTGTTTGGCTTCGAACCAGGTGTATTCGTAGTGGATGGTGTAACTCAGCATTCCCAGACCCGCACATACAGGAATGATCCACATCGGCAACCGCTTACGCGTCAGTGAGCGCAGCAGCAGTCCAATACCTGCCCCCGCCACACCCGCGACGATTGCCGCGATTAGATGCCAGAACATATACAACTCCCCTAAAAAAATCGGGCTTCCATATGGAAGCCCGACTTCTACCTCAACCTTGTGTCAGAGCATGTCTGACGTTCGGCTGCATTATCAGTTAGTGATCAAGCGCAACGCCAGCACCCTTCGGGGTACGAACGCTCTCGACCAGGTCCTGAATCTCCTGCGGCGGAGCCTCGGTAGCCATCGACACGGCGTAGGCTACAGCGAAGTTCAGCATCGCACCTACGGCACCGAAGGCCTGCGGGGAGATGCCCATCCACCACTGATCAGGCGTGTTCGGGATGCTTGCAGTGCCAGGGATGAAGAACCAGCCCAGGTACAGGAAGATGTACACGGCGGTGGAAATCACACCAACCAGCATCCCTGCGACAGCGCCTTTGCTGTTCACACGCTTGGAGAAGATACCCATCATCAGCGCTGGGAACAGGCTCGAGGCTGCAAGACCGAACGCCAGAGCCACCACCTGAGCCGCAAAGCCCGGAGGATTGAGGCCCAACCAGGTCGCCAGCAGAATCGCTGCCGTCATGGCTAGCCGCGCGGCCAGCATTTCGTTCTTCTCGCTGATTTTCGGATTGATCAGTGTCTTGATCAGGTCATGACTGATGGCAGAGGAGATCGCCAGCAGCAGACCCGCAGCAGTCGAGAGCGCAGCAGCGATAGCACCCGCAGCGATCAGACCGATGACCCAGCTCGGCAGGTTGGCGATTTCCGGGTTGGCCAGAACAATGATGTCGTTGTTCACGGTCAGCTCGTTGCCATTCCAGCCACGCTCAGTAGCGGTCGGAGCGAAGGTAGCGTTGGTGTCGTTGTACATCTGCACACGACCGTCGGCGTTCTTGTCTTCCCACTTGATCAGACCAGTCGTTTCCCAGGTCTGGATCCACTCTGGACGATCTTCGTAACGGATCGCTTCAGCCTGCGGGCCTTCCGGATAGATGGTCTGAACCAGGTTCAGGCGTGCCATGGAGGCAACGGCCGGTGCTGTGAGGTACAACAGAGCGATGAAGATCAGTGTCCAGCCAGCGGACCAACGAGCGTCAGCCACCTTCGGTACGGTGAAGAAGCGAATGATGACGTGCGGCAGACCGGCGGTACCGATCATCAGCGACATGGTGAACAGGAACATGTTCAGCTTGTTGTCGACGTCCGCGGTGTAAGCGGCGAAGCCAAGGTCGGTGACAACCTGGTTCAGTTTGTCGAGCAGCGGCATACCGGATTCGGTGTGAGTGCTGAACATGCCGAACATCGGGATCGGGTTGCCAGTCAGCTGCATCGCAATGAACACGGCCGGAATGGTGTAGGCAATGATCAGAACCACGTACTGCGCCACCTGGGTGTAGGTGATGCCCTTCATGCCGCCAAATACCGCATAGGCGAACACGATCACGGCTGCGATCCAGATACCGGTGGAATTGCTCACTTCAAGGAAGCGAGAGAACGCCACGCCCGCACCTGCCATCTGGCCGATTACATAGGTCACGGAGATCAGGATCAGGCAGACCACCGCTACCAGGCGCGCGCCACGGCTGTAGAAACGGTCGCCGATGAAATCCGGAACCGTGAACTTGCCGAACTTGCGTAGGTAAGGCGCCAGCAGCATCGCCAGCAGCACGTAGCCACCGGTCCAGCCCATCAGGTAAGCCGAGGTGGCATAACCGCCGGAGGCGATCAGACCAGCCATGGAAATGAAGGAAGCTGCAGACATCCAGTCTGCCGCCGTTGCCATGCCGTTGGTTACGGGGTGAACACCACCACCGGCGACATAGAACTCTTTAGTTGACCCTGCGCGAGCCCAGACCGCGATTCCTATATAGAGCAGGAACGAGGCGCCCACGAACATCATGTTGATCCAATATTGGCTCATTGTGGTTACTCCTCAACCCCGAATTCCTTGTCCAGTTTGTTCAGCCGCCACGCGTAGTGGAAGATGATCAAAATGAACGTGATGATGGAACCCTGTTGAGCGAACCAGAACCCCAGGTCAGTACCCCCAACCGGGATACCGGCGAGTAAAGGGCGCAATAGGATGGCGAAACCATATGAGACAAGAGCCCAGACCACCAGGCTCCAAGTTATCAGGCGAACATTCGCCTTCCAGTACGCAGCAGCATTTGTTTTGTCGCTGTCGGCCATGACGTTCTCCGTCTTATTTTTATTACGGGTGAAGGGAACCACATCGTGAATTTAGCAAGGATGTGTCGTGGAATGATAGCCCCGACTTTAGTCTGACGCGCTCTAGAACGAGCGATTAAACGA
Organism: Pseudomonas sp. 9Ag; assembly: GCF_902506445.1. Classification (NCBI taxonomy): domain Bacteria; kingdom Pseudomonadati; phylum Pseudomonadota; class Gammaproteobacteria; order Pseudomonadales; family Pseudomonadaceae; genus Pseudomonas; species Pseudomonas sp. 9Ag. The sequence continues at coordinate 227,611 of NZ_LR733836.1, read as the reverse complement.
GACCTCGACCGTTGCCAGGCTTGCGATTATCGAGATTGCTGGCCGCAAGCCAGCGCACCGGCAGCGCGTAGGAGGCACGCTGCCCTTAAGCGCAGGAGGCGCGCTTCTGACTGCACCCTCAAACGAAATGACGATCAAACATTCAAGGCACTTGCTGCTTTGAGGGCGAGCCTTCAAGCTGACTCATCAGTCACGAAGCTGAACAGAATTGACTTACATGGGTTTTATCAATCGCCAACCGCCACTTATTAGCTTGATATAAGTAGCTCCCACATATAATCAAACAACGATAATTAACCTTTCTTCCGGCTAATAATTAAGACTATGGCAGCTAACCTAAATACCTTAATTAGCACCGCAAGATTATATTTGCGTTACACAACGCGAGATCCAGTTTGCCTCGGAGTTTCAATACGCACCGACAGAGCGAATGCGCTCCCGCAAACCACAAAGGGAACCGATGTGTGTGCTGGGCGCGGACAGCGGTTAGCGTTCGCGCCCGTTCGGATCGCACTAGGCGAACTAGCAGGTGGGACGGCCTGCCGTGTACTTCTGAGCAGGATCGATAGCAGCCTCAAGATCCCGGATTGCCGTAGCCCCAATCAACAGCGGATAGCGGAAGTGGCTACGGTCGGTCAGGTTCACCTCGGTTTCGCGCATCTGGTCGCCGATGCACAACTGCATCTCCACCACTGGCCGCTCGGCGACATCCGGCCCACGCTCCGCATCCGTATCGTCGTCGGGGTCGACGGCCTCTTCTTTGCGGGTCTTGATCTCGGCGATGCGCGCCAGGCGGTGCTCATAGAGCGTGTCGTCAGCGCCTTCGACAGCCAGGCGGAATCTCACCCAGTCTTCCCCGTCTCGCTCGAAACGCTCGATATCGCGCGCCGACAGCGAGGCGGTCATCGCGCCAGTGTCCATCTTGGCTTTGAGGGTCTTGCCGAGGTCTTCGATCTTGATCTGCTCATAGCGGCCGAACAAGGTTGGCTCGGCGGCCACGGCGGGAAGGGTTAACGCGCTCAACAGCAACAACAAACGGGACAAAGCGGCCTCCTGAATCAGTATTGACCTCAGTGGGACCGACCGTCGCAGCGATCCGTTCCGCCCTATGCAGCGGGCCACGGGCGTAACGCGTGAAAGTCAGCCGCCTGCTAGACTGCGCCTCACTTTTTCCAGCAGATCACTACCGTGCCCAGTTCAGCCTTCGCCACCCTGCCCCTCAGCCCTGCAACGCTGGCCAACCTCGACGCGCTCGGCTATGCCGAAATGACGCCAATCCAGGCGCAAAGCCTGCCGGTCATGCTCAAGGGTATGGACCTCATCGCGCAGGCCAAGACCGGCAGCGGCAAGACTGCCGCCTTCGGCATTGCACTGCTGGAGCCAATCAATCCGCGCTATTTCGGCTGTCAGGCGCTGGTACTTTGCCCGACCCGTGAACTGGCCGATCAGGTGGCCAAAGAACTACGCCGGCTGGCGCGCTCTGCTGACAACATCAAGATCCTCACGCTTTGCGGCGGCGTATCCATAGGCCCGCAGATCGGCTCGCTGGAACATGGCGCGCATGTGATCGTTGGCACGCCTGGGCGCGTTCAGGAGCATTTGAAAAAAGGCTCACTGAAACTCGACGGCCTGAACAAGCTGATCCTCGACGAAGCCGACCGCATGCTCGACATGGGCTTCTACGACGCGATTGCCGAGATCATCGGGCAGACCCCGAGCAAGCGGCAGACCCTGCTGTTCTCCGCGACCTACCCCAGCGGCATCAAGCAACTCGCGTCGACCTTCATGCGCGACCCGCAGCAGGTAAAGGTCGAAGCCCTGCATGACGACACCCAGATCGAGCAGCGCTTCTACGAGATCGACCCCGAAGAGCGCATGCAGGCCGTGATTCATGTCCTGGCCAGCTTCCGTCCGGAAACCTGCGTGGCCTTCTGCTTTACCAAGCAGCAGTGCCAGGAGCTGGTCGACGCCCTCACCGCGAAAGGCATCTCTGCCATGGCGCTCAATGGCGACCTGGAACAGCGCGACCGTGATCAGGTACTGGCCATGTTCAGCAACCGCAGCCTGTCCGTGCTGGTCGCGACCGATGTCGCGGCCCGCGGGCTGGATATCGACGCTCTGGACATGGTGATCAACGTCGAGCTGGCGCGCGATTCCGAAATCCACATTCATCGGGTTGGACGCACCGGTCGTGCCGGCAAGAAAGGCATTGCCATCAGCCTTGTCGCACCCGCCGAAGGCCACCGCGCCCAGGCCATCGAGGATCGGCAGAAGGCACCGCTCAACTGGCAGCCGCTGAGCGAGCTAAAAGCGCAGCCGGGCGGCCCGCTGCAGCCGCCGATGGTAACGTTGTGCATCGGCGCTGGGCGCAAGGACAAGCTGCGACCGGGCGACATCCTTGGCGCGCTGACGGGCGATGCGGGTATTCCCGGCAAGCAGGTGGGCAAGATTGCGATCTTCGACTTCCAGGCGTTCGTTGCCGTCGAGCGCGACGTGGCCAAGCAGGCCTTGAATCGCCTCAACTCCGGCAAGATCAAAGGCCGGTCGCTGAAAGTCCGCACGCTCTAGTCGAACGGGAAGAACCGAGCCTGTCGCATCCCCGCGTACGGGCTCGTGACGAAACGGATTGCCCGTCTCGAAGAAGCAGCGCTAGCTCACTCGACCGATAAAACGAACGGCGCTGCTGGCGAGCCGAGAAGTCCTTTCGCTCGACTCGCCGATGGCGCGGGTTACAGCGAACCGCGAGCCCAAGGACCCCAGATGGCAAAGGTGATGCCGGGGGTCTGGATGTTGACGAACAGGAAGTGCCCGGTCGGATCGAAGCAGGCGCCGCAGAACTCACGGTTGCGGTAGTCGCCGCCCGAAACGTTCTTCCCGGCCACAGCGGCCTGGACGTCATCGAACACCACGTTGTTCTTGGCGAAGATATACGCCTCACCGGCCGTGGTCAGGCCCAACAGGCGCTCACCGAAGCCGTAGGTATCCTGCACACCGCCACCGTCTTCGCAGAGCAGCACACCGCCTCGTGGGCTGACGGTGATGTTGTCCGGGTTGTTGGCGATTTCGGCGTCGGTAGAGGCGAAGATGCAGGTCAAGCGGTCGCTGGACAGGTCGTGCATCCACACTGCCCCGTTGCCGTAACCGGCACGCCCCTGGCTGTCGGTTCCGGCGCTGGTGTCGACAATGTAGAGTTTGCCTTCGCTGTACCAGATGCCTTCGCCACGGCTCATGCTGAGGCCACCGGCACGACGCGCCTGCGCGAAGGGCCCACTGCCTTCAGGCTGCGGCGCCAGGTTCGGGTTCGACACCTCGACCCACTCCAACTGATAGCTGTCGCCTTGTTTTGGCGCCAGCAAGTCGGCCAACGCAAGGTTGCGAACCCGCGCCGCCTGTAGGATGCCGCCCACGGCCAGCGAACCTGGCTGCTGGCTCGCGTCGGTAGGAATATAACGGTAGTAACCGGCTTGGTTGCGGGCGTCTTCCGTCAGGTAGACGTAGCTGTTGCTCGGATCTACGGCGACCGCTTCGTGGCGGAAGCGGCCCATCTGAACGATGGGCTGGCCGGTCGTCAAAGCTGGATCGGCTGTCACTTCGAACACATAGCCATGGGTACGACCACCTACGGCGCTGTAGTCTTCCGTGGTTTCCTCACAGGACAACCAGGTTCCCCAAGGCGTGACACCGCCGGCACAGTTGGTACGGGTTCCACCGAGGCTCGGCAGGGTGCGTACCGGCTGCATGATGTCGCGGGAGACGTAGAGGTTGGTGGTACCGCCGGCCGGACGCTGGCCGTTGGAAAGGGTCACGTCATCGTAGATGCCGGTGGCGTCGATCAGCGGACCGGTGCTGGCTTCATGGTTACGCACCAGCACGATTTCCGGGCCATGTTGGCCGCGACGCACCTCAATGACGCCCATGCCGTCATGCGACGTGGGTACAGGCTGGCCGTTTTCCATCAGGTCGCCGGTCCAGGAAAAGCTCTTGTACTGGAAGCCGTCGGGTAGCTGTAGCAATTCCAGGCCTGTGCTCAGGTCCTTGGTCGGACGCAACGGACCGTAGCTGCTGCGAACCAGGCCGGCACCGCGACCCTGTGCATTTCGCGCTGCGAAGGCTTCCAGAGTGCCGAGGAAAGGTGTGCTGGCAACAACGGCGGCGGTGATAGCGCCACCTTTGAGCAGGCTGCGGCGGCTGGCATCGTGTTCACGGTTCATGCGGTGTCCTCTTTATAGGAATGGGAGGGAGCGGCATGAATGAAGCCAGACGAATACGGCTAAACGATGACCGTGCGGTTTCGTTCCGGTGATGCGAGACGGATGGACGGTATAAGCTTTGCTTCGCTTGCCGTGACGTCCCCTCACGGCCGGCGTCCAACCTTCTTCTTATCGCCGACAGGTCCGACTCGTTCATATGCGCTCACCCTCGCTCAACCATTCCTTGCGCCAGCTCTGGGCGCTGGACAAGTTCGGCTACAGCCTTCGCGTGCTGATCGCGCTGGCCGGCAGCATGGGTTTGAGCTGGTACCTGGCACAGCCCGCGATGGCGATTCCACTGTTTCTCGGCGTCATTGCCAGCGCCCTCGCGGAGACCGACGACAGCTGGCTGGGGCGCCTATCAGCACTCCTGGTCACACTGCTGTGCTTCAGCATCGCCGCGGTATCGGTGCAGCTGCTGTTCCCCTTCCCTCTGCTCTTCGCGCTTGGCATGGCGGCCGCGGCGTTCAGCCTGGTCATGCTCGGAGCTTTGGGCGAGCGCTACGCGACCATCGCCCAGGCTACGTTGATTCTTTCGATCTACAGCATGATTGCGGCCGACCAGCGAGGTGGCGAAGCGCTGCACCCCTGGCGCGACCCGCTGCTGCTGTTGGCTGGCGCCACCTGGTACGGCTTGCTCTCGGTCCTCTGGAATGCGCTGTTCGCGCACCAACCCGTTCAGCAAAGTCTGGCCCGCCTGTACCGCGAGCTGGGGCAGTACTACAAACTCAAGGCCTCCCTCTTCGAGCCGGTGCGCCAGCTGGATGTGGAAGAACGTCGCCTGCAACTGGCGCAGCAGAATGGCCGCGTGGTGAGCGCCCTGAACGCCACCAAGGAAACCCTTTTGCATCGCCTGGGCAATGGGCGGCCGGGAGTGAAAATCAGCCACTACCTCAAACTCTATTTCCTCGCACAGGACTTGCACGAGCGCGTCGGTTCCTCGCACTACCCTTACCAGGAGCTGGCCGAGGCGTTCTTTCATTGCGACGTGCTGTTTCGTTGCGGCAGGCTGCTGCGCTTGCAAGGCGTTGCCTGCGTGGACCTCGCTAATGCCGTTCAGCTGCGCCAGCCGTTTCGCTACAGCGAAGCCAATGCACAGGCGCTGGCGGATCTGGAGTCATCGCTCGAACATCTGCGGATGCAGAGCAATCCGGCATGGCGCGGACTGTTGCGCTCGTTGCGTGCCTTGTCCGGCAATCTGGCGACCATGCAGCGCCAGCTATCCACGGCGACCAACCCTGATGCACTGGAAGGCGAGCAGGACAGCAGCCTGCTGGATCGACAGCCGCAATCGCTGCGCGATGCGTTCAACCGTATCCGCCTGCAGCTGACGCCCACCTCATTGCTGTTCCGCCATGCTCTGCGCATGAGCCTGGCGCTGCTCTGCGGCTATGCCGTGCTTCACACCATCCATCCCGAACAGGGCTATTGGGTGCTTCTGACCACCGTGTTCGTCTGCCAGCCCAACTACGGCGCAACGCGCATCAAGCTGGTCCAGCGCGTGACTGGAACGGCGCTCGGCTTGGCCGTGGGCTGGGCGCTGTTCGACCTGTTTCCCAGCCAGCAGGTACAGGCGCTGTTCGCCGTGATCGCAGGCGTGGTGTTCTTCGCTACCCGCAGCAGCCGCTACACCCTGGCGACCGCCGCAATCACACTGCTGGTGCTGTTCTGCTTCAATCAGGTCGGTGACGGTTACGGGCTGTTCTGGCCGCGCTTGGTCGATACCCTGTTGGGCAGCCTGATTGCGGCAGCCGCCGTATTCTTTGTGTTGCCGGACTGGCAGGGCCGGCGTCTCAATCAGGTAGTTGCCAATACGCTCGCACGCAGTGCCGATTATCTGCGGCAGATCATGGCGCAATACGAAAGCGGCAAACGCGATGATCTGGCCTATCGACTGGCGCGCCGCAATGCGCACAACGCGGACGCAGCCCTCTCGACTACCTTGTCGAACATGCTTCTGGAGCCTGGACATTTCCGCAAGGACGCCGAAACCGGCTTTCGCTTCCTGATCCTCTCGCACACGCTGCTCAATTACCTGTCAGGCTTGGGCGCACACCGCGAAAGCCTGCCGGCCGATGCCCGGGATGACATACTGGAAAGTGCGGTCCAGCAACTGGCGCGCAGCCTCGACGAATTGGCCGACGGGCTGCAACACGATCAGCCGGTTGCCGTTTACAGCGAAGCCGAGGAAGCGCTGGCGCAGCAGCTGGAGCAAACCTCGGAAGACATCGACGATAGCCATCGTCTGCTGCAGACCCAGCTGGGGCTGATCTGCCGACAGCTGGCACCACTACGCAGCATGGCAGCGCACCTGATCAAACAACAACCGCAGGCCCAGCGCTAAGGCAACGCCAAGGGTGCGGGCAAGCCATGACGATGGAAGATCGCCGCGTAGCTGCCGTCTTCCACCATCGCGGCGATCTCCCGGTTGAACGCCGCGATGATTGTTGCCTGCAGGGGGTGATCGCTGCGCACGACAAGCGACAGGTCGAGCAGGTTGAACTCACCCGGCAGGAACGAGAGCTCATCGCTTACGTCCTCAAGTTCGCGACTGAAGTGGAACAGCGCGGTGCGCTCATCTTCCAGCGTCAGGTCGGCTCGGCCGGCGAGCAACATACGCGCCGCTTGCACGAAATCAGTCGCGTATCCCCTGATCAGTCGCGCATCGGTTTGCAGGCCGCTGCCATAGAAATAACCGCGGCTCAACACGATGCGCAAACCTATCAGACTGTCTATGCCGTCATAGCGAATGTGGCTATCGCGTCGTTGGACCCAGCGCATGCGGTTGGTCAAAAACGGCCTTGAGCTGCGGGAGTAGCCGGCACGGTCCACGGCCGGCCAGCCGTTTATCATGTCGTATCGGCCATTCTTCAGGCCCAGCAGCGCGCGCTCCCAGGGCACCTCCCGGTATTCGACGCGGTAGCCGGCGCGGCCCAGTGCCGTGCGGATCAGATCGACCGACAGTCCCTGCTCCGGCAAGCCTCGGTCCGTATAAGGCGGCCAGACATTACCGGCTAGGCGCAGCACTTCGGCCGAGAGCTGAGTGCTTGTTAGCAGCAAGACCAACCACAGAAAACGTCTGAGCCTCGTCACACACCCCTCACGACATTACTAGCGACACGCCATCATCCTCTTAGCAAAGCACAAAGCGAGCCGAACGCATGGGTTGTTTTGTCGGCTGCCAACAACCCCGGCTGCAGAGGTGCGGCGGCAGGAGTACCATCTCGCGTTTTCTGCTTGAGGTGCATGGTGGTGCAAATGGACGTGGTGGTGATCGGCGCGGGTGCTGCCGGGCTGATGTGCGCATTCTCCGCAGCCGCGCGGGGCCGTCAGGTGCTTCTGCTGGATCACGCCAACAAAGCCGGCAAGAAGATCCTCATGTCCGGCGGTGGCCGTTGCAACTTCACAAACCTCTACACCGAGCCGGCCAACTTCCTCTCCGGCAATCCGCATTTCTGTAAGTCAGCCCTTGCCCGCTATACCCAGTGGGACTTCATCGAGATGGTCAGCCGTCACGGCGTGCCCTACCACGAGAAAAAGCTGGGCCAGTTGTTCTGCGATAACAAGGCAAGCGACATCCTCGGCATGCTGCTTGACGAGTGTGAGCAGGCCGGCGTCGACCTGCGGCTCAATACGGCCGTACAACAGATCGACAAAGCAGAGGCTGGTTACCAACTGCAGACCGATGCAGGCCCGGTCGCCTGTCAGTCGCTGGTGATCGCCACAGGCGGCTTGTCGATTCCGACTCTCGGCGCGAGCGGATTCGGTTATCAAGTGGCGCGGCAGTTCGGCCACACCGTGCTGCCGACCCGCGCAGGGCTGGTGCCCTTCACCATCACCGAGCCACAACTTAAGTCGATGTGCGAAGCGCTGTCGGGGACTTCAGTCGAGGATTGCTTGGTCAGCTGCAACGGCCAGAGCTTCCGTGAAAACATCCTGTTCACCCATCGCGGGCTGTCCGGTCCGGCGATTCTACAGGTCTCCTCCTACTGGGAGCCGGGCGATGCCATCGAGATCAATCTGTTGCCGCATCTGAACCTGAGCGAGTGGTTGGACGAGCAACGCCGCGAGCGCCCCAATACCGAACTGAAGACCCTGCTCGGCGAATTGTTCACGCGCAAAATGGCCGGGCTCTTGGCGGAACACTGGCTCACCTCTAAACCCCTGAAGCAGTATTCAGCCAACGAACTGACCGAAATCGCCGAGCGACTGGCCTGCTGGCGGCTGGTGCCGGCGGGCACCGAAGGCTATCGCACCGCCGAGGTGACCCTCGGCGGGGTGGACACCCGGGAAGTCTCATCCAAGACGATGGAATCACAGAAATCGCCGGGGCTGTATTTCGTCGGCGAGGTACTGGACGTCACCGGCCACCTCGGCGGCTTCAACTTCCAGTGGGCCTGGGCCTCGGGTTACGCCGCGGCGCAGTACGTCTGACCCACTACTGATTGGTCATATTGGAAGGCGGTGAGATTTCACGCGGGCCGGCCGGGTCAGTCGCCGTGTTCTGGTACTCCTGCTGGTTCCGTTCGACATTGCGCAGCGCCGACGGCTCGTCGTCCGGGGAGCAGCCAGCCAGTGTCAATGCGAGCGGAAGTGCCGCAGTCATGGCAATCAGTCTGGATTTCATATCAGTTCTCCTGCCGTGCAGTGCGCCAACCTCATGTTGGGCGGCTTCAGCACATGCAATCAGATAATTCGGAATTTTACTGAGCAGCGCCTGAGGCGCCGGGTGTGGTGTGAGGCGCGGTTCCCGCCCCAGACGCGGTGCCCAGACCGCTGCCGTTGTCCGCTGGCGCTGTGTCCATGCTGCCCTCTGCACCGGTCGCCAACGGCGCACCGGCTTCAGGACCGGCACCCGCTCCATCGTTGGACGGTGGCGCCCCGGTGAACGGCGGTTCAGGCTTTTCGATCGCAGGTTCGGGCGTCACTACCTCCCGTTCAGCGTCATCCTGCCCGCAGCCTACAAGGACCAGGCCAAGCACAGGGGCAAACAGATAGGCTAATCGCATCAATACCTCCAAGCGTCGAGCCCGCGAATAGCCTGCGGGCATGAGTCAATCCCTAAGAAAATTGACCCTGCAGACAGCCTGGAGTGCCCCGCCCGAGTGCCCAGGCCGCCCGACGGTTGCGAATGACTGCCCTCAGCCCTCAATAGGCAAACCGGCTAGGCCGACGCGGCCAGCTGCCAAAGGCCGTCGACACAGTGGTCATTACGGAAGCTCCGGCGCAGGTCGATGGCTGACAAAGGTCGACTGAATAGATAGCCCTGAGCGTACTCGCAGTGTTCGGCCTCGAGAAATGCCAACTGTTTCGGCTCTTCGACGCCCTCGGCAACCACCGTCAGATCCAGGCTCTGGCCCAGCCCGATGATGGCCCGGCTGATCACGGCGGAATCCGCATCTTCTCCCACCCCTGCAATGAAACTGCGGTCGACCTTGAGAATGTGCAGAGGAAACTGCTTCAGATAGCCGAGCGAGCAGTAGCCGGTGCCGAAATCATCCAGCGCCAGACGTACACCGAGGTTGGCGATCTCCTGCAGGGTCGCCAGTACTGCATCACTGTGCTGCATCAACAGGGTCTCGGTGATCTCCAGTACCAGGCTCGAAGCGGGCAGCTGCGTCTCGCCAAGTATCGCGATCAGACGGTGGATGAAGTCCGCCTGCTGCAGCTGCCTGATCGACAGATTCACCGAGCAGTAGAGCTGCGCCTGACCGGCCTGCTGCCAGCGACGGACTTGCGCGCAGGCCTCGTGCAACACCCACTCGCCGACCCGGACGATCTCGCGGGACTCCTCGAGGATCGGGATGAACTCCTGGGGGCCGACCGAGCGACCGTCATGCTGCCAGCGCAACAGTGCCTCGACCCCGGCCAGATGGGGCTGACCATCAACCAGGCGACATATCGGTTGGTAACAGAGCGTGAACTCGTTGCGCTCTAGCGCCTGCGCCAAATTGCTCTGCAGCTCCAGCTGACGCTGGGCCGTGCTTTGCAGCCCCTCGCAGTACAAGGCGAACTGGTTCTTGCCAGCGTCCTTGGCGCGGTACAGCGCCAGATCGGCGGCTTGCAATGCATCCAGCGGTTTGCCATCACGCTGCAGCGGAGCGATACCAATGCTGGCCGTGAGTGTCAGTGTCCGCTCAGCCAGTTGCAACGGCGCACGCAGTGCATTGAGCATGCGCTGCGCCACCCGCTCGGCGTCGCTGGCACAGGCAAGGTCGCCGAGCAAGGCCACGAACTCGTCGCCGCCGAAACGGGCGAGATGATCACCAGGACGCAGGCAGCCGGAGAGACGCCGGGCAACTTCCACCAGGACCTGATCGCCGACACGGTGACCAAGGCTGTCGTTGATCAGTTTGAAGCGATCAACGTCGACGAACAGCAGCGCTGATTCACGCACCCCACTGCGCTGCTGCGCGGCGCTGAGAAGCTCATCCATGTGCAGACGATTCGCCAGCCCGGTCAGCGGGTCGTGACGGGCCGCGTGATGAAGGCAGCTTTCAGCGATCTTGCGCGCACTGATATTGGTCTGCGAACCGGCCATGCGCCGCCCGCTGCGTTCGCAATGCTCGACCACGCCGCGCACCTGCACCCAGATGTACTCGCCGTAGTGAGTTTGAATGCGGTACTCGTGGTTCAGCGCTGCGGTACGGCCACCCAGGTGGGTGGAAATGGCTTCGCGCAGGCCCGCCAGGTCATCCGGATGGACCCGTTTGAACCAGCTGTCACTGGTGTATCCGGGCTCGGCGGAAAGGCCCAGCATGGCCATCCAGCGTTCGGAGAGATAGAGCTGATCTGCATCGATGTGCCAGTCCCAGATGCCATCCTCTGTGCCTCTCAAGGCACGGGCAAGGCGTGCTTCGCTGTCCTCCAGCGCCTGCCGCTGCGCCACCGTGTAGGTGTCGATGGCGAGGATCATGTCAAAGAACACTGCCTTGAGCAGGCTGTTGAACACCGCGTAACCCGGAGCATCTCCCAGTAGCTCGGCCAGCATGTCACCGAGATACAGTCGGTAGGCACCCAGATACCACTCCAGATCGACACCCACGCGCTGATGCACCAGCCCGACCAACAAACGATCCTTCACATAGTCGCGGTCGTACGGGCCGTTCCATAACCGTTCGTAGTAGCTTTGCTGACTGTGCTTGAGCCGCACCAGCCGCTGGGGATCGGCCAACATGGCGGTCGGTGTATCGAACGCAGCCATGTGGGTATAAAGGCGCTCGATGAACCGGGCTTGCGCATCGTCCAGGTCGGCAGCTGCACTGTTCAGCCTCGCGCCATCGCTGGGCTGCCACTCCAGAAAGCGCATGCGCGTACGGATCGCCTCAGGTCCAAGACCGATCCGCTGCAGCAATTCCTTCAGCTCGTCTTCCATCCGCCACCTACTCTGGAGCCACAAAGCGCAGCTCCTTTCACTTGAGCAACTACATGCAGGCAAACACGCCAGCTAGTAGCAGTAAGCCATCAAGCCTGACAGTAGCGTCGTGGGGGAATATTGATGCAGATCAGCGGGGCAATAGGCGGGGCTTGCTGCTTTGATCGACCAGGCTAGACCGGGGCGTTGCGCCCCGGCGGCGATCAGTCAGGCGGCCTGTTTCGCAGCGAATTCTTTCTTCAGGCGGCTCTTTAGCTCTTCCATTTGCTGTCCCATCTCGCTCAGCTGGTCATCGCTGAACAACTCACGCGCCGTGGGAAACATTTCGGACTCTTCTTCCTCGATGTGGTGCTCGAGCAGCTCCTTGCAGACTTTCACGCGCCCGGAGAACTCAAGCGTCGAGGGGTCAGTAGCCTTGAGGTCTGGAAGCACCAGCGAATCAACTGCACGATGCTCTTCCTTGGCCTCGTGGTACATGGTCTTCTCCTCTTTCCCACCCGCTTCCTTGAAGGCTGGATAGAGAATCTGTTCTTCCAGCTGGGTATGGATCGACACTTCCATTTCCAGCTTCTGTAACAGTTCGGTGCGGGTCTTGACGGCACGCTCGGTGGTATCGGTGAGGCGCGTCAGAATATCTTTGACTTTCTCGTGGTCGTCGATCAACAGGTCGATGGCGTTCATTGGGTTCCCTCTCATCAGGTTTGCACTGCATTCAGGCTCTTCGGTCTGATCGTCAGCGCTAGGCAGGCACGTCCGAGTACGGCAGGCCTGTGGCAATACAGGCCTGCCGCCCGACTCAGGCGTACTCGTAGGTGGGCAGCCCGGTACGGCTCTGGCTTTGGAGCCGGGCGATGGCGGGCGACATTCCCGCTTCCAGCGCCAGGTCACGGCGGACCGAACTGATGACCCACTCAAGCTGGATATTCGTCTGGGTCTGTCCTTTGGACAGGGCCCGCTTGATGACGTCCCGATCATCGTTACGAAGCGTTAGCAGGAGCCCGCCATCAGGACGAGGTGCGGTGACGACTTCAAACTCGGGAAACGCGGCAGAGAGAACTTTTTCAGCGGCAATCATTATTGTGTACTCCGGTTATGTTCCAGCGTACGTAGCTAGAGCATCGATCATGCCAACCGGGCAAACATAAAAACTCGCGTCATTTCAGCGACTTGCGTCACATAATGGCGCTTTGTACGCATGCAAAACGCATGACGGTTACGCTTACGGCATGCATTCTGCTGTGCGGAAGAACAAATATTGAAGTTCGCTGTCGAGCGCTCAGGCCTTGCGCCAGACGCTTGCAAGCCAGGGTTGTTGCTCGCGCGGCAGCCCTGGCGGGCGATAGTAGTGCTCCAATTCAATGAATCCGACGGAATGCAGCAAGCGCTGCCACGTAGGCCAGTCGTACCAGGTGCCGTAGCGGGCGCCACTCCAGCCTTCCTGGTTGTCGCCGCGTGGGTTGGAACAGAACAATACCCCGGCAGGCCGAAGTGCCGCGTGGAGTCTCGACAAGACTCCGGCGATTTCGCGACTGGGCAGATGAAACAGCACCGCATTGGCAAAAATGCCGTCGAAGGACTCGGCCGGAAGATCCAATTCAAGCAAGTTTTGATGCAGCACTTCACACCCCGTTTCGGCACGTGCCATTGTCACGAAGGGCTCGGCGCCATCGAGGCCGACCGCAATATGCCCGCGCGCTGTGAACGCTTTGAGATCCCGCCCTGGCCCACAGCCAAGGTCGAGAATACGCAGCGGCGCCTTGCCCTCGATGTGCCGGAGTAACGCATCGATGTTCTGGCTGACGTCGTGGTCTCGAGTCCCATCGCGAAAGGCCTCGGCGTTGGTGCGATAGTCATCCAGCGTCAGCTCCGAAATAGCGCGATGATTTTCGTCAGGCATGAGGGCACTCCAGCGATGAAAAGGGGAGCCTAACTACTCGACTGCCGGTTGCCAATGCATGTGGCATCGCGAAAAGCTGGGCAAATCGCAGCAAACGATTGACTGGCAGCGGCACATCGCTGAACTTGCGCAGCGGCACTCGCTCCAACGCTGATCCGCGTGGATTAATGCCCCTACCGCACTATGTTCATGAAACACATCGAGAATCGCTCCGATGAGCCAAGCACACAAGAAAGTCGTTTTACTCGTCGAAGACGAACCTCACATCCTTTCCCTGCTGTCTGATTACCTCGCCGGCGAAGGCTATAAGGTGTTGGAGGCCGCCGATGCGCCGCGGGCCTTCGAGATCCTGGCGACAAAGCCGCAACTCGATCTGCTGGTGACTGACTTTCGTCTTCCTGGCGGCGTGTCCGGAGTGATGATTGCGGAGCCCGCATTGAAGCTGCGACCCGACCTCAAGATCATCTTCATCAGCGGTTACCCGATCGAGATCCAGGAATCAGGCAGCGAGATTGCGCGCTCCGCGCCGATCCTCGCCAAGCCGTTCTCACTGGATTCTTTGCGCAGCCAGATTCAGCAGCTGCTAGCCTGACGCAAAGAACAACGCCCCAAACGCAACGAGCCCGCACTAGGCGGGCTCGTTTTTCAACGCATCGACTCAGTTGACCTTGGGGTCGAGCTCGCCGCGCGCATAACGCTCAAACATGCCTTCCAAGGAAATCGGCTTGATCTTCGAGCCATTGCCGGCGGTGCCGAACGCCTCGTAACGCGCAATGCAGATGTCGCGCATGGCGGTCACGGTCTGGGCCAGGTACTTGCGCGGGTCGAATTCGCTGGGGTTCTTCGCCATGAACTCGCGGATCGCACCGGTAGAGGCCAGACGCAGGTCCGTATCAATATTCACCTTGCGCACGCCGTACTTGATGCCTTCGACAATTTCCTCGACCGGCACGCCGTAAGTTTCCTTAATGTCGCCACCGTACTCATTGATGATTTTCAACCAGTCCTGCGGTACGGAGGAGGAGCCGTGCATCACCAGGTGAGTGTCAGGAATGCGCTTGTGGATTTCCTTGATGCGCTGGATCGACAAGGTGTCACCGGTTGGCGGCTTGGTGAACTTGTAGGCGCCGTGGCTGGTGCCGATGGCGATGGCCAGGGCGTCAACCTTGGTCTTGGCGACGAAATCGGCAGCCTCTTCCGGATCGGTCAGCAGCTGGCTGTGATCCAGCATGCCTTCTGCACCGACGCCATCTTCTTCACCGGCCATACCGGTTTCCAGGGAGCCCAGGCAACCCAGCTCGCCTTCCACCGACACACCACAGGCGTGGGCGAAAGCAACGGTCTGCTGAGTGACGCGGACGTTGTATTCGTAGTCGGACGGCGTCTTGCCGTCTTCGCGCAGCGAGCCGTCCATCATGACCGAGCTGAAGCCCAGCTGGATCGAGCGCTGGCAGATGTCAGGGCTGGTGCCGTGATCCTGGTGCATGACCACCGGGATATGCGGGAATTCTTCCACCGCGGCGAGAATCAGGTGGCGCAGAAACGGCGCGCCGGCGTATTTGCGAGCACCGGCCGAAGCCTGGACGATCACCGGGGAGTCGGTCTTGTCGGCCGCTTCCATGATGGCTCGCATCTGCTCGAGGTTGTTTACGTTGAAGGCCGGCACGCCGTAGCCGAATTCGGCGGCGTGGTCGAGCATCTGGCGCATGCTGATGAGTGCCATGTTTTCCTTTCTCCCGGTTAGGGTCGATTAATCATGTAAAGCCTGCCGCAAGGGCTGACGGTGTTCAAGCACCGCGCGGTATGGCGCGGCATTGTAGTGGTGGACGGCTCAAAAGCCATCAGACCCGGTAAAAACGCCTTAAAACAGGGGAGCCAGCCGCTTGTTAGATCAGATATTGATCAACGACGCACTGCAACCATGGGCGAGCAGTTTGTCATCAGCCAGACGATAGACCAGCGCACCAGTCCCCTTGTCATGGAAGGCCACAACACCATCGCTATAGAAAGCACCACGGGTCACCGGTTCCTTGCGCAACCTGTGAACCTGCTGGCTGTCGCCAATTTTCAGCTCCACCATCTGGTGGCTGTCATCAGCATAGCGCCAGGCGATGTTTTGCTCGCTCTGACACTTCCAAACTACAAAGGGCGCATCCGGACCGGATTGCCAGTGCCCGCACCCGCCGAGCAGTGCTGCAGCAATCGGAATGAGCAGACCTTTCATTGGTCCTCCTTGCTGGCTCAGGGACAATCCTGCATATCCGCGGCGGTTCCTGCAGTCGGGTCGCCCGTGCTTTGCATCTCAATGCGTTGATCATTCTGCGCAGTCGGGCTCTGTGCCGGTGGCGGGTCGATTACTTCGCAGAGCGAGTCCGGCGAACCTCCGGCACAACCGGCCAGGCCAATAAAGCAAACAGCTATTGCGGCGAAACGCATGGTGAGTCTCCATTCCTCATCTGGACAGAACAGAGACAGCAACCCGTCGCAGGGGTTGCCTTTGCCGTTACGTTTGTAACGACAAAAGGCCATCAGCTGCTTCAGTTCGCGCGTTGCTCCAACACTTCAACAGCGGGCAGAACCTTGCCTTCGACGAACTCGAGGAAGGCGCCACCGCCAGTGGAGATATAGGAGATCTGCTCCGCGACACCGTACTTGTCGATAGCAGCCAGGGTGTCACCGCCACCGGCGATGGAAAACGCCGGGCTTTGGGCAATCGCCTGGGCCAGAACCTTGGTGCCGTTACCAAACTGATCAAACTCGAACACGCCAACCGGGCCGTTCCAGAGGATGGTCTTGGAAGACTTCAGCAGCTCGGCAAAATTGGCCGCCGTTTGCGGACCGATGTCCAGAATCATGTCATCTTCGGCCACGTCGGCGACTGCCTTGACGGTGGCTTCGGCGTCTTCGGCGAAGGCCTTGGCGACGACTACGTCAACCGGCAGCGGTACGCTGACCTTTGCAGCAATGGCCTTAGCAGTGTCGACCAGATCCGCTTCATACAGCGACTTGCCCACCGGGTAGCCGGCCGCCGCCAGGAAGGTATTGGCGATGCCGCCGCCGACGATCAGCTGATTGCAGACCTGGCTGAGGCTATTGAGCACGTCCAGCTTGGTCGAAACCTTGGAGCCAGCGACGATGGCCGCCATCGGCTGTGCCGGGCTCTTCAATGCCTTGCCCAGTGCATCTAGCTCAGCCGCGAGCAGCGGGCCGGCGCAGGCGACCTTGGCAAACTTGGCGACGCCGTGGGTCGACCCCTGGGCACGGTGGGCAGTGCCGAAGGCGTCCATGACGAACACATCGCACAGCGCGGCGTACTTCTGCGCCAGCTCGTCGGTGTTCTTCTTCTCGCCCTTGTTGAAGCGCACGTTCTCCAGCAGCACCAGCTCGCCGGCCTGCACCTCGACGCCGTCGAGGTAGTCCTTGACCAGCGCCACTTCGCGACCGAGCGCCTTGCTCAGGTAATCGGCGACCGGCTTGAGGCTGTCTTCTTCGCTGTACACACCCTCTTCCGGACGGCCGAGGTGCGAGCAGACCAGCACCGCCGCGCCCTTCTCCAGCGCCAGCTTGATGGTCGGCAGCGAGGCCAGGATGCGCGCGTCGCTTTTCACTGCGCCATCCTTGACCGGCACGTTGAGGTCCTCGCGGATCAGCACGCGCTTACCCTGGAGGTCGAGGTCGGTCATCTTCAAAACGGTCATGTGATCTTCCTTAAGTTCAAGAACGGCGATGTTTTCAAGCCGCGGACGCCCGGTGCGGCGGCTAAGTGCGGTGGGCGGCGCGCAGATAATGATCGGCCACGTCGAGCATGCGGTTGGCGAAACCCCATTCATTGTCGAACCACGCCAACAGGTTCACCAGCCGCGGCCCAGAGGCGCGCGTCAGGCTGCCGTCGACGATCGCCGAATGCGGGTCGTGATTGAAATCGCAACTGGCATGGGGCAACTCGGTATACGCGAGCAGGCCTTTCAACGGCCCGGATTCAGCGGCTTCCCGCAGGATCTGGTTGATCGTCGACGCATCGGTATCACGCGTCATCTGCAGCGTGATATCCAGACAGGACACGTTCACCGTTGGCACCCGCACGGCTTTGGCCTGAATCCGCCCCGAGAGTTCCGGCAGCAGGCGTTCAATGCCTTTTGCCAAGCCGGTGGAGACTGGAATCACCGACTGGAAGGCCGAGCGCGTGCGCCGCAGGTCATCGTGGTGATAGGCGTCGATCACTGGCTGATCATTCATCGCCGAGTGAATGGTGGTGATCGAAACGTAATCCAGACCAATCGCGTCGTTGAGCAGTTTGAGCAGCGGCACGCCGCAATTGGTCGTGCAGGACGCATTGGACACCAGCCGCTCGGCGCCCGTCAGCCGCTGGTGATTGATACCCATGACCACTGTTGCATCGACATCCGCGGCGCCGCTCATGGGCTGCGAAAACAGCACCCGCGGAACGCCTGCAGCGAGAAAGCGCTCCCCACCGGCCCGAGTGTTGTAGGCACCGGAACACTCCAACACCAGGTCCACTCCCAGAGCGCGCCAATCGACCGCTTCAGGCGTCGACTCACGCAACACTTTCACGCAATGACCGTTCAGGTGCAGACAATCGCCATCCACGCTCACCTCACCGGGAAAACGGCCGTGAGTAGAGTCGAAACGGGTGAGGTATTCCAGACTGGCCATGTCGGCAAGGTCGTTGAGGGCAACGATCTCGAAATCAAACGCGGCATCGCGCTCGTAAAAAGCACGCAGCACGCAGCGACCGATGCGGCCGTAACCGTTGAGGGCGATGCGGTAAGGGGAAGTTCGGGGCATTCGCGGCTCGTCTTGTGCGAGCTGGAAGCGGGAAGCCAAGACCGGAAGTGGTTCGTACCGCCGCCACCGACAATCCTGAGCCGCCCCTTCTCAGCTGCTGTGATGTCGCAAAACCTGAGCTGGAAGGCTTAAAGCAAGCCTCCAGCTTTCAGCTTACCTATCAGTCTTCCAGCAGCTCTTCGGCAACCGCGAGGATGTTCTCGACGGTGAAGCCGAACTCCTCGAACAACTGGCCAGCCGGAGCCGATTCGCCGTAGGTAGTCATCCCGATGATGCGGCCGTCGAGCCCGACGTACTTGTACCAGTAGTCCGCATGGGCCGCTTCGATGGCGATGCGCGCGCCGACTTCGACCGGCAGCACGTGCTGCTTCCAGGCGGCGTCCTGCGCGTCGAAGACGCTGGTGCAGGGCATCGACACCACGCGGACCTTGCGGCCCTGCTCGGTCAGCTTGTCATAGGCCTGGACGGCCAGACCGACTTCCGAACCGGTGGAGATGAGGATCAGTTCCGGCTCGCCAGCGCAGTTCTTGAGGATGTAGCCACCCTTGGCAATGGACGACTCGGTTTCGTTGTCGCGAATGTGATACGGCAGGTTCTGACGCGAGAAGATCAACGCGCTCGGGCCGTCCTTGCGCTCGACGGCGTGCTTCCACGCCACGGCTGATTCGACCGTGTCGGCCGGGCGCCAAGTGTCCAGGTTCGGCGTGGTACGCAGGCTGGTCAGCTGCTCGATCGGTTGGTGAGTCGGGCCGTCTTCACCGAGACCGATGGAATCGTGGGTGAAAACATAGAGCACACGCTGCTTCATCAGCGCCGACATGCGCACAGCGTTGCGGGCGTATTCCATGAACATCAGGAAGGTAGCGCCGTAAGGAATCAGGCCGCCGTGCAGCGCAACGCCGTTCATGATTGCAGCCATGCCGAACTCGCGCACGCCGTAGTACATGTAGTTGCCTGATGCATCTTCGGCAACCACCGGCTTGCAGCCCTTCCACAGGGTCAGGTTGGAGCCAGCCAGATCCGCCGAGCCGCCGAGCAACTCAGGCAGCAGCGGGCCGAAGGCATTCAGGCAATTCTGGCTGGCCTTGCGGCTGGCGATGGTTTCGCCCTTGGTGGCAACTTCACGAATGAACTCGCTGGCCTTTTCCGCAAAGTCGGTCGGCAGCTCACCTGCCATGCGCCGCTTGAACTCGGATGCCAGACCCGGGAATTCGGCTTCGTACGCGGCGAAGCGCTTGTTCCACTCGTTCTCCGCGTCAGCGCCCTTCTGCTTGGCATCCCATTCGGCGTAGATATCGGCCGGAATCTCGAACGGGCCATGCGTCCAGCCCAGCGCCTCACGGGTCAGGGCAATCTCGGCATCACCGAGCGCGGCACCGTGGCACTCTTCCTTGCCCTGCTTGTTCGGCGAACCAAAACCGATGATGGTTTTGCAGCAGATCAGCGTCGGCCGGTCGCTCTTGCGCGCCGTCTCGAGCGCTATCTGGATTTCGTCGGCGTCATGGCCGTCGACGTTGCGAATCACCTGCCAGCCGTAGGCCTCGAAGCGGCGCGGGGTGTCATCGGTAAACCAGCCATGGACTTCGCCGTCGATGGAGATGCCGTTGTCATCGTAGAAAGCGACCAGCTTGTTCAGCGCCAGGGTGCCCGCGAGCGAGCACACTTCATGGCTGATGCCTTCCATCAGGCAGCCATCACCCATGAATACATAGGTGTGGTGGTCGACGATCTTGTGCCCGTCGCGGTTGAACTGCGCCGCCATGACTTTCTCGGCCAGGGCAAAACCCACGGCATTCGCCAGCCCCTGACCCAGCGGCCCGGTGGTGGTCTCGACGCCCGCGGTGTAGCCGAACTCCGGGTGACCCGGGGTCTTGCTGTGCAGCTGGCGGAAGTTCTTGAGGTCGTCGATAGACAGGTCATAGCCGGTCAGATGCAGCAACGAGTAGATCAGCATCGAGCCGTGGCCGTTGGACAGCACGAAGCGGTCGCGATCGGCCCAGAGAGGGTTGGTCGGGCTGTGCTTCAGATGATCACGCCAGAGCACCTCGGCGATGTCCGCCATGCCCATGGGGGCACCCGGGTGGCCGCTGTTGGCTTTCTGCACAGCATCCATGCTGAGGGCGCGGATGGCATTGGCTCGCTCACGACGGCTGGGCATCGCTGAATCTCCTGCGGGGGTGTACGAAGAAAAAGGCGGCCATTTTCCCCTACCGCGGGTGGCGGGGCAATGACTGAATAAGGGCCGAGCCGCCGCCAACGCCCGCCTTTAGTCGAGCAGCCTGACGCCACAGCTGCCGATGTCCGGCAAATGCTGCAGAAGGTAGTCCTTCATTCGGCTCAGCGTCGGGGGCGTCTCACCGGCTGCCGGCCATACCAGGTAATAGCTATCGCCGGAGCGCACCGCCTGGTCGAACGGCAGCATCAGCGAGCCTTTGCGTAATTCGGCGCTGACCAACGCCAGGTCGCCGATCGAGATGCCATGCCCTTGCGCCGCCGCGGAAATTCCCAGCTCCAGCGTGTCGAACAGCTTGCCTTGCTGCCAGTTGACTGACTCGACCCAGCCGACGCGCTGCAACCAGCGTCGCCAATCCCGACAGTCACGCGAGGGGTGGATCAGCGCTGCATCGGCGAGGCGCGCGGCTGTCCAGGGTGATCCGCCCTGAAACTCCGGTGAGCAGACCGGCACCAGCCACTCATCGAACAACTTGACCCGGTTCCAGTCCGCCGGAAACCCGCCATGGCCGAGCAGGATGGCGCAATCAAAAGGCTCGTTGTGGAAGTCCACCGAGTCGAGGTCCATCCAAGCACTGGTCAGTTGCACGCGGTCCTGCGGTTGGTCGAGCTGGAAACTCTCCAGCGCGCCAAGGAGCCAGCGCATCGTCAGCGTCGACGGCGCTTTCAGCCGGAGTGCATCCTGCTGACGGTTGATGGCGATGCAGGCGTTCTCGATGGTTCGGAAGCCGACCTTGAGTTCCTGCGCCAGCAGCCGTCCGGTGTCGGTCAGTGCCAGCCGTGAACCGCGCCGCTCGAAGAGCGGGCAGCCGAGGCTTTCTTCCAGCGTCTTCACGTGTCGACTGACCGCACTCTGGGTAATGCACAGACTTTCCGCGGCCTGTGTGAACGAGCCGAAGCGTGCCGCGACCTCAAAGGCGCGCAGCGCATAGAGCGGCGGCATGCGCAACGTCATGCCGGCAGACTCCAGCATGAGTAAAACTCATGCCATATGGCCGTTTTTTCCATTTTGCAACCCTCCAGGCCCCACCAATACTCGCCAGCAATCGGGCCAGCCTCGCGCTGACACCGACTCAAAAAAGAGGCCTCTGCCTGTATAACGCTAGGGAAGGATGACATGCCCACTCGTGAGTTCGATCAACTTTTATCTGCCAGCATTCGTCACGGGGGGCTCAGTCAAACACAGATAGCGGATATCCTCGATTTCAAGCTGATGGGTAACGCCAAGGGTTTTGTCCTCGTGGAGGACACGGACATCGGCGAGATCCCGCCGACGCCCGCCTCACGCACCGAGCTGAACAAGCAAGACGACCGCAGCGAGCGCTTGCTGCTGCAAGCTACCGCCCTGCTGGGCGAACCCATCGGCTACGTGCAGGAATCGGGCGGCTGCATCGTCAACAATTTTTTCCCGCAGCAGACGCAGTCACGCGCCGCGACTTCGGACAGCTTCGACACCGAACTCGACCTGCACACCGAGAACGCTTTTCACGCGATCCAGCCCGACTACTTGCTGCTGCTCTGCCTGCGCCAGGATCCGGCGGCTGAAGCCGTTACCTACATTGCTTCGGCCGAACGCATTCTCGACCGGCTTTCCTACGAAGATCAGGTGTTCTTTCTCAACGAGCCGTACAACTTTCTGTCCGACTACGGCCCCAGCGAGAAAAACCAGCGCATCGATATCAACAAGCATCAAACCGTGCTCTACGGCGACCCCGACGCGCCCTTTCTGCGCTTCGACCCGCAATTCATGGTCGCCTACAGCGATCGGGCCCAGCGTGCATTGGAGCGACTGCGCGCCATTGCCTGGGAGGTGGTCGAGCCGGTGCGGCTCACCCATGGCGATCTGCTGATCATCGACAACCGCCGGACCGCACACGCACGTAGCCCCTTCACGGCCCGTTTCGATGGCAGCGACCGCTGGATGCAGCGCACCTTCGCCAGCTGCAACCTGCGCTTCTACACCGAAAAGCTGGGCAAGCAATCGCGCATCTTCGAACTGGTAACCGAGCTATGAACGCCACCTATCTCGCCTTTGCTGCCGCGGTCGCCCTGCTGATCGCCTCCCCCGGCCCAGTCGTCGCACTGGTCGTCGCCGATGCACGGCGCAGCTGGCCGGCCTGGACCATTCTCGGCGGCGTGATTTCCGCGCAACTGCTGTTGATCGCCGCACTGATGCTGATCTATCTGGCCCTTGACCTGAAACCGGTGATTCTCGAATGGGGCCAGGTGCTCGGCGGGCTCTATCTGATCTGGCTTGGCGCCGACGGCCTGTGTGGCGGCGGTGGCGAAGAAGCCAGGGAGGTACCCCGCCCGCAGTCACACTACTTCTGGCGGGCCATGGCGGTCGGGCTGTCCAACCCCAAGGACATCCTGTTCTTTCTCGCATTTCTGCCGGGCTTCATTCTGCCGGCGCAACCCTTCGCGCCGCAGGCGCTGGCGCTGATCGCCATCTGGGCGCTGGTCGATGTTTCCATTCTGATTACCTACAGTCTGGTGTCACGCCAACTGTCGAGCAATGACCGCCTGCAGGGGCTGCTCGATCTGCTGCCCAACTTTTTTCTATTGGCCCTGGGCTTGGTCTCCTGCGGCATGGGCGTCAACAGCCTGATCGGCTAAGGCGCCGCTTGTCCAATATCAAAACTTTTTGATATTGCCATTGCTGGACGAAAATCGACCGACTAGACTGCGCTGCCTATGAGCCTGCGCATTCCCCAGATGTCTTTCGACGACAGCGATCAGCTCGCCGCCCTGTGCAAGGCCGGCGGCGATTCGCTGCGGCTGAACGTGCTGCGTGCGCTGGCCAGCGACTCGTTCGGCGTGCTCGAGCTAGCGCAGATCTTTGCCACCGGACAATCCGGCATCAGCCATCACCTCAAGGTGCTGACCCAAGCCGGCCTGCTGGCGACGCGCCGTGAAGGCAACGCGATCTTCTATCGCCGCGCCCTCCCCCAGAGCGACAGCCTTGGCGGCAAGCTGCATGCCGCACTGCTGGAGGAAGTTGATCAGCTGAGCCTGCCGCTGGATGTGCAGGCACGCATTGCCGCGGTGCATGCCCAGCGCAGCGCCGCCAGCGAAGACTTCTTCGCAAGAATGGCCGGCAGCTTTCAGGCGCGGCAGGACATGATCGCCGGCTTCCCGCAGTACCGCGACAGCGTGGTCGCGCTGCTCGATGCGCTGAATCTTCCAGGCCAGGCTACTGCGCTGGAGGTAGGCCCCGGCGACGGCGGCTTTCTGCCGGAACTGGCTCATCGGTTCGCCCGAGTGGTCGCAGTGGACAACAGCCCGGCAATGCTTGAGCTGGCTCGCTCACGTTGCGAGCAGGATGCGCTGGAAAATGTCGAGTTGAAACTTGCAGACGCCTTGCAGGACGAATGTCCGTCAGCCGACTGCGTTGTGCTGAACATGGTTTTGCATCATCTGGCCGCGCCGGGTGAAGCACTCAAGCAACTGGCGCGGCTGGTGAACGTGGGCGGCAGCCTGCTGATCACCGAGCTGTGCAGCCACAACCAGAGTTGGGCCAAGGAGGCCTGCGGCGATCTCTGGCTGGGCTTCGAACAGGACGATCTGGCCCGTTGGGCCGATGCCGCGGGGCTCACGCCCGGCGAGAGCCTCTACATTGGCTTGAAAAACGGTTTTCAGATCCAGACCCGGTACTTTTCCCGGCTCGCCCCTGACAGCCGACTCACCCACCGGTAATTAGGAACCGATAGATGAGCGAATACTCGATTTTCACCTCCGAGTCCGTGTCCGAAGGGCACCCGGACAAGATTGCCGACCAGATTTCCGATGCGGTGCTGGACGCCATCATCGCCGAGGACAAGCACGCCCGCGTGGCCTGTGAAACGCTGGTCAAAACCGGTGTCGCCATTGTCGCCGGCGAAGTCACCACCAGCGCGTGGGTCGACCTCGAGCAGCTGGTGCGCGACGTTATTGTCGACATCGGCTACAACAGCTCGGAAGTCGGCTTCGACGGCGCCACCTGCGGCATCATCAACATCATCGGCAAGCAGTCAGTGGACATTGCCCAGGGCGTTGACCGCACCAAGCCGGAGGATCAGGGCGCTGGCGACCAAGGCCTGATGTTCGGCTACGCCAGCAACGAAACCGACGTGCTGATGCCCGCCCCGATCCGCTTCTCCCACGCACTGGTCGAACGCCAGGCCGAAGCGCGCAAGAACGGCCTGCTGCCGTGGTTGCGTCCAGATGCCAAGAGCCAGGTCACCTGCCGTTACGAAGGCGGCAAGGTGGTCGGCATCGACGCCATCGTGCTCTCCACCCAGCACAATCCTGAGGTTAAGCATTCCGACCTCAAGGAAGCGGTGATGGAGTTGATCGTCAAACACGTGATCCCGGCTGAGCTGCTGCACAGGGACACCCAGTTCCACATCAACCCGACCGGCCAGTTCATCATCGGCGGCCCGGTGGGCGACTGCGGCCTGACCGGACGCAAGATCATTGTCGACACCTATGGCGGCATGGCCCGTCATGGCGGCGGCGCGTTCTCCGGCAAGGACCCATCCAAGGTCGACCGTTCGGCCGCCTACGCCGGTCGTTACGTGGCGAAGAACATCGTCGCCGCCGGCCTGGCCGAGCGTTGCGAAATTCAGGTCTCCTACGCCATCGGCGTGGCCCAACCGACTTCGATTTCGATCAACACCTTCGGCACTGGCAAGCTCAGCGACGAGAAGATCGTCGCCCTGGTCCGCGAGCATTTCGATCTGCGTCCGTACGCAATCACCACCATGCTCGACCTGCTGCACCCGATGTACAAAGCCACCGCAGCCTATGGCCACTTCGGGCGTACTCCAGTTGAAATGACGGTCGGTGGCGACACCTTCACCGCCTTCACCTGGGAAAAGACCGACAAAGCTGACGCCCTGCGCGCCGCTGCAGGCCTGTAAAACACAGCCCGCCGGCACAAAAAAGCCCCGCCAGCAAAAGCTGAGCGGGGCTTTTTTCATTCAGGCTAGTTCTTCAACCGATAGCCCGTCTTGAAGATCCACCAGATCAACCCGAGGCACAGCGCCAGGAAGCCCAGCGTCATGGCCAGGCTGATGCCGACGTTAACGTCAGAAACGCCGTAGAAGCTCCAGCGAAAGCCGCTGATCAGGTACACCACCGGGTTGAACAGCGTGACCTTCTGCCAGAGCGGCGGAAGCATCTCGATGGAGTAGAAACTGCCGCCCAGAAAAGCCAGCGGCATGACGATCAGCGATGGGACGATCTGCAGCTTTTCCCACCCGTCCGCCCAGATGCCGATGATGAAACCGAACAGGCAGAAGGTCACCGCCGTCAGCACCAGGAACAGCGCCATCACAAAGGGATGAGCGATCTCGTAATCGACGAACAAGCGCGCCGTGAGAAGGATCACCAGGCCGAGAATGATCGACTTGGTCGCTGCCGCACCGACATAGCCGATCACAATCTCCAGATACGACACTGGCGCCGACAGCACCTCGTAGATGGTCCCTGAATAGCGCGGCATGTAGATGCCGAACGATGCGTTGGAAATGCTCTCGGTGAGCAGCGCCATCATGATCAGGCCGGGAATGATAAAGGCGCCGTAGGGAATGCCGTGCATCGCCTCCATGCGCGAACCGATAGCCGAACCGAAGACCACGAAATACAGCGATGTGGAAATGACCGGGGTGGCGATGCTTTGCAACAGCGTGCGCCAGGTGCGCGCCAACTCGAACAGATAGATGGCGCGGATTGCATGGAAATTCATGTGCGGCTGCCTTTCACCAAACTGACGAAGATTTCTTCCAGAGAACTTTGACTCGACTGCAGGTCCTTGAAGTCGATGCCGTGGGCGGCGAGGCGCCTGAGCAGGTCAGCAATGCCGGTGTCCTCGTGCTGGGCATCAAAGGTGAACACCAGCTGGTTGCCCGAGTCGACCAGTTCGAGCGGATAGCTGGCCAGCTCCGCCGGAATCTCTGCCAGCGGCCGTTGCAGATGCAGGGTCAGCTGCTTGGTGCCAAGCTTCTGCATCAGCGCTTTCTTGTCCTCGACCAGGATGATCTCGCCCTTGCTGATCACACCGATGCGGTCGGCCATCTCCTCGGCCTCTTCGATGTAGTGCGTGGTGAGAATGATGGTCACACCGCGCTCGCGCAGGCGGCGGACCATTTCCCACATGTCGCGGCGCAGCTCAACGTCGACGCCGGCTGTAGGCTCGTCGAGAAACAGGATGCTCGGCTCGTGCGACAGCGCCTTGGCGATCATCACCCGGCGCTTCATGCCGCCGGACAATTCGATAATGCGCGCGCTCTTTTTGTCCCACAGCGACAGGTCGCGCAGCAGCTGCTCAAGGTAAGCGTCGTCCGGCGCCTTGCCGAAAAGACCGCGAGAAAACCGCACCGTCGCCCAGACGCTCTCGAATCCTTCGTTGAACAGCTCTTGCGGCACCAGCCCGATCTTCGAACGCGCGGCGCGGTAGTCATTGATGATGTCGAAGCCATCCACCGACACACGTCCGCTACCGGGATTGACGATGCCGCAGATGATGCTGATCAGTGTGGTCTTGCCCGCGCCGTTGGGCCCAAGCAGGGCAAAGATCTCGCCTTTGTGGATCTCTAGATCGATCTGCTTGAGCGCCGGATGTCCTGAGGCGTAGGTCTTGGTGAGGTGCTCGATGGTGATCACGGGTTGCACAGATGAATCACTCCGCAAAACATTTGGCTGACGATTGTACGGCGCTGTTGATTAGCTCACTAATCAATGCCGTTGATAACGATCATGCCCACAGCCGTATCGCAAGCGCATGCTGCTCATGCCGTCGGCACAACAGGAGGGGCCTTGTATGCAGCGGATCAGACTGGCCTTCGTCACGCTGTTCACAACCGTAACCGTTCTTTGGCTCACCACAGCTGGCGTCGTCCCAGTCGACTACTCCCGTTTCTGGCCGCTGCGCGCAGACATGGTTCATTACAGTGGCGCTCTTGCCATCACCGCCATGAGCGCGGCGATCTACCTCGCCATCCGCCCACAGTGGCTGGAGCGCCTGCTGGGCGGACTGGACAAGAACTACCGGTTGCATAAATGGCTGGGCATCGCCGCCTTGGTGGTATCGGCAGTGCATTGGGGGTGGGCGCAAATTCCTAAATGGCTGGTGGATTTGGGCTGGCTCCAACCTCCAGCGCGACGCGGCGCGGGTCAGATCCAGGAAGGGCTGATCGGTTGGCTCCACCAGCAGCGCGGCTTTGCCGAGGATATCGGTGAGTGGGCGTTCTACCTGGCCGCGCTGCTAATCATCCTCGCGCTGCTCAAGCAGTTCCCCTATCGCTGGTTCTTCAAGACGCATCGCTGGCTGGGCCTGGTCTATCTGGTGCTGGTCGCGCACAGCGTGATGCTGATGCCGCCGGTCTACTGGTCTTCAGTGTTGGGCGTCACCATGGCTTTGCTACTTGCCGCCGGCTCGTTCGCGGCGGGCGTCTCGTTGTTGCGTCGGGTAGGTCGCAGACATCAGGTGGTCGGCCACATTGAAGAACTCACCTACCACGCCGACAACCGCGTTTTGCAGGTGCACATAATGTTGGACGGCGCCTGGCCGGGGCACACGCCGGGGCAGTTCGCCTTTGTCACGTTTGACGAGACTGAAGGCCCGCACCCGTTCAGCCTCTCCAGTGCCTGGCAGAACGACGGCCAGCTGTCGTTCTCAATAAAAGGCATCGGTGACTACACCCGCACCCTGCCGCAAACATTGCACAGCGGCGATGCCGTCACGATAGAAGGCCCTTACGGCTGTTTTGATTTTCGCGGACGCGCACCAGCACAGATCTGGATTGCCGGCGGCATTGGCATTGCGCCTTTCATCGGCCAACTGCAGGCGCTGGCGGTGGATAAAGAGCAACGCCACCAAGTCGATCTTTTCTACTGCACCGGTGCACCGGACCAGGGCTTCATCGCGGGCCTGGGAGCGCTGGCGGAAGCAGCCCGCATACGCCTGCACGTCCTGACGACAGCCGAACAGGGCCGGCTTACGCCAGCACGGGTTCGCCAGCTGGTCCCCGACTGGCAAAACCGCGACGTTTGGTTCTGCGGGCCGGCCCGCTTCGGCAGCGAACTGCGCCATGACCTAGCCGAGCACGGCCTGCCGGCCAGCGATTTCCATCAGGAACTGTTCAACATGCGCTAGCGCACGGCCGCAGCTGAGCATGGGGGGCAGAATGTGCCGACCTCAATGAGCAAGGATGCTCTTTATGCAGCGTTTAATTGCAGCAGCGCTCTGTACCTTCTCCTGCCTGGCAATGGCCGAGTGCCCTGACTGGCCGAACCGCCGAGCCGAAACAGAACTCACAGCCTTGGCCGCCCAGGTGGCAGAGTGGGACGACGCCTATCATCGGCGCGGCCTGTCGCTGGTCGATGATGAAATCTATGACCAGGCCCGGCAGCGCCTGGATCAATGGCAAGAATGCTTTGCTGCAATCAAAGTAACCCCTGCGGCGGACCCGCTTGACAGCGCCGAAGGCCCCGTAGCCCATCCGGTCGCCCAAACCGGGCTGGCCAAGCTTGCAGATGCCGAGGCGGTCAAGGAATGGCTCGCGACTCGCTCGGATGTCTGGGTGCAACCGAAAGTGGATGGTGTCGCAGTGACGCTGCACTACCGGAACGGCTCTCTGGTCCGGCTGGTAAGCCGCGGCAACGGCAGTCACGGGCAGGATTGGACCGACCGGGCCCAACTGCTACAGGCCATACCGCTAACGTTGCCCGTCAGCGGAGAGCTGATCCTGCAGGGTGAGCTGTACTGGCGCTTGCAGGACCATGTCCAGGCCGAAGCCGGCAGTGTCGGGGCACGCAGCCGTGTCGCCGGGGCGATGGCGAGGCAGGTGCTGGATCGGGAAACCGCCGCGCAGATCGGCCTGTTTGTCTGGGACTGGCCCAACGGCCCTAGGGACATGCAGGCACGCCTTGCAGGACTGATTGCGATGGGCTTCGGCGATAGCGCCGCGATGACCCTGCCGCTGAATACCGCCGAGCAAGCTGGAGATTGGCGTGAGTACTGGTTTCACCACCGCCTGCCGTTCGCCACCGACGGCATCGTGCTACGCCAAGGCCAACGTCCGGAGGCTGCCCGCTGGCAGGCCCAGCCACCGCACTGGGCAGTCGCCTGGAAATACCCACTGCGGACAGCCGTCACCCGGGTGCGCGAGGTAACGTTCAGCATTGGCCGCAGCGGCAGAATCACGCCGGTGCTGCAACTGGAGCCGGTACAGCTGGATGACCGCCTTGTCAGCCGCGTCAGCCTCGGCTCCGTGAGGCGTTGGCAACAGGAAGACGTGCAGCCCGACGATCAGGTCGCGATCACCCTGGCCGGCCTGACTGTTCCGCGCTTCGAGCGTGTCGTCTGGCGCATGCAGCAGCGGCAACGGGTCGAGGCGCCCGCACCCGGCGACTACCATTTCCTGAGTTGCTGGCAAGCCAGCCCTGGCTGCGAGCAGCAGCTCGTCGCACGCCTCGTCTGGCTCAGCGGCAAGCACGGTCTCGACCTGCCAGGGTTGGGGCCTGGGACCTGGCAAACCCTGGTGGAATCCGGGCTGGTCGAAGACCTGCTTGACTGGCTGCAGCTCGATCAGCGTCGTCTGCAACAGATTCCGGGCATCGGTGACGCCAGTGCCAGCAGCCTGTTTAGCAGTTTCCAGCTGGCCCGCGAGCGGCCCCTTGCCACCTGGCTACGCGCGCTCGGCGCACCTCCTGGCGCCGATGCAATCCCCGCCGAGAACTGGGAAGCCGTGGCCAATGTCAGCCTGACGCAATGGCAAGCGGAGCCCGGCATTGGCGCAACACGCGCTCAGCACCTGCGCGCCTTTTTCACGTCGCCGGACGTTCTACGGCTGCGACAGCAGCTGCGTGAGGCCGGAATCGTCGGTTTCTAGCGGCACTTCACCGCTCGCCTCCAGTCATATGACATCACAACAAAAAAAGGACCTGTGCATGACCGGCCGGCACAATCTCCTCGTTTCTATGCTGTTCTGCCTTTGCGTGAATCAGCCAGCGATGGCCGCCGCAGAGACGGATGCCACGTGCAGCGCTCAGCGCGAGCACATCAGCCAGCAGATAAAGGACGCCCGCCTGAACGGCGACAGCGGTCAACGCGTTTTACTGGAAGCTCAGCTGCAAAACCTGACCGAGCGCTGCAGTGGTGTAGTCCCACTGCAGCCCAACCACGCTGAGATCGAACGCGCGATGCGCCTGGCGACGACGCGCGAAGCGCAGCTGCGCGAGGCGTTGGGAACTGGTGATCAGCAGGTGATCGAGGTGAGCAGGCGGCGCCTCGATCAGGCGCGCAAGCAACTGGAAGCGGCCAAGCACTGACAGCGTTAGGCGCACATGATCAATAGGCGCGAAATTCCTTGTGGCAGGCTTCGCAGGCATCTTCAACCTGCTGAAATGCCGGCGAGACAGTTTCCGCAGTCACCGCCGTCTGTGTGGTCGCTGCCACGAGCGCGGCAGTGCGGGCCTCGAGTTCACGTGCCATCTGCTTGAACCGCGCCTGCTGTTGCCAGACGTCGTCACGGGCATCGCTCTGCGCTTCCTTCACTTCTGGGTAGTACTGCCAAGGCTGGCGGGACAACTGATCAAGCTTCGCCGCTCCGCTGGTGAAGCCTTCCGGATCGAAAGGCAGGCGACCGCGCAGCATGCCGCCCAGGTCTTCCTTGACGTCGAGCATCTGCTGATAGATGGCCTTGCGCTTGCCGAGAGGAGAATCGGGATCGATGCGATCACAGCCAGCCAACAGCGCCAACACGGTGACCAGCGACACACTCAACGGCAACAACTTCATGGTTCGACTACTCGCAAATACAACGGCCGGCGATTATCGCCCCTGCCAGCCGTATCACCAAACCTCATCCGCCTACTGCGACCATTCACCACCCGCACTTTCACAGTCGATCTTGGCCTGAGCGTGGTCGGTTGCCTTGTAGTAGTAGGTGATGATGCGCGCCTGCTCGGGCACAGTGGTGGGCGCGGGCGTGCTGGTCGCCTGGCTACCGGTGGCACGTTCGTTGGCCAAGGTTGCGGGCGTCAACGCGGCCGTACAAACGCCGAAATGACCGGATGGGCAACT
Source organism: Pseudomonas sp. 9Ag (assembly GCF_902506445.1). NCBI lineage: Bacteria > Pseudomonadati > Pseudomonadota > Gammaproteobacteria > Pseudomonadales > Pseudomonadaceae > Pseudomonas > Pseudomonas sp. 9Ag. Next base: position 195,983 of record NZ_LR733836.1, on the reverse strand, counting down.
GTCGAGGATCTCCCGGCGAGAGTTCTTCACCGCCTCGTTGTTTTGACAGACCCAGTCGATGTTGTTGTCGCCCATGCCCTCGTAGCGAAAGCACTTCTCGGTCACCACCGGCGGCGGCACTGCGCCGGACGTTTCAGCACTGACATAGCAGGAATTGGCGGCAGCCGGCAGGCTCAGCCCGGCTGTAATGACTAGCAGAACAGAACGAAACAAGAGGTTCATGTTGGCAGCTCCTGAAGGTCACTCGCCCGGCGAGGTTCACCGAACCTTAGCGTTCGACCGCTCAGTCGATGACCGAGTTCGCGATTCGCCAAGCGCATAATCCGCCCGGCACCATTTGCGTCCTCATCTAGTCCACTCTTTGCAGCCTATGGACGCTGACCTGAGGACCCCATGCTAGAACTTTCGGCCATTTTCATCAGCCTCACGGCACTGCTCGCCTACCTCAACTACCGTTTCATCGGTTTGCCACCCACCATCGGCGTAATGGCCACGGCGCTGGTGTTCTCGCTGCTGCTGCATGGGTTGACGGTGCTGGGTCTGCCGGAGCTGGAAGCGCAGATCGAGGCGTTGGTCGGGCGAATCGACTTCAATCACCTGTTGATGGACGGGATGTTGTCGTTTCTGCTGTTTGCCGGCGCGCTGCACATCAACCTGGCCGATCTGCGCGCCCGCCGCTGGGCGATCGGTCTACTGGCTACGGTCGGGGTACTGTTTTCCACAGCCGTGATCGGCTTGGGCAGCTGGTGGATCCTCGACCTTTTCGGACTCCAGCCGCCGCTGCTCTACTGCCTACTGTTCGGCGCGCTTATTTCGCCAACCGACCCCATCGCCGTGCTCGGCATCATGCGTTCGGCCGGTGCGCCAAAAGCACTGGAGACCACCATCGTCGGCGAGTCGCTGTTCAACGACGGGGTCGCAGTCGTGGTGTTCACCGTGCTGTTGGGCGTGCTCGCCCGCGGCGAAGCGCCCGGCGCGGGGGAAGCCATATGGTTGTTCGTCGAGGAAGCCGGAGGGGGCATCTTGCTCGGCGCTCTGCTTGGCGCATTGACCTTTGCCCTGCTCAAGAGCATCGACCAATACCAGGTGGAGGTCTTGCTGACCCTCGCGCTGGTGCTGGGCGGCTATACCCTGGCCACGCACCTGCACGTCTCCGGTCCCATCGCCATGGTGGTGGCTGGACTGATCATCGGTAACCAGGGGCGCCGGCATGCCATGTCGGATCACACCCGGGACAACCTCGATAACTTCTGGGAGCTACTCGACGAGATTCTCAACGCAGTGCTCTTCGTGCTGATCGGCATGGAGCTGGTGCTACTGCCATTCAGCGCGCAGTACCTGCTGATTGCGCTGTGCGTCACCCTTCTCATCCTTGGCACCCGCCTGGTGGCAGTCGGCCCGGCAGCCTTTCTGTTGCGCAAAATGGGCCGCGCACTGCCCAACGGCACCGTGCGCATCCTCACCTGGGGCGGGCTGCGAGGCGGCATTTCTGTAGCGTTGGTGCTGGCGCTGCCAGCCAGCGACGAGCGCAATCTGCTGCTGAACATCACCTATCTGGTGGTGCTGTTCTCGATCCTGGTCCAGGGACTGAGCATTGGCAGGCTGGTTCGGCGGATCTGCACGCGCGATACGGACCGCGCTCACTGATCCCTGCGCCAGCGCCAGGGTAGGCCCTACCAGGATCACGGCTGTAGCCAGCTTGGGGGGCGTCTTTGCGCCAGCGGCCGCTCATCTGGAGAAAGCCAACCGCGTAGTGTCTGCTCGAAGTGCTCGAAGTCCTGAGAGGATCCAGAGCCACACGAGCCTTGCCTCCACTAGCTGCCCACGGGCTCCAACCGGCCGAATCGTTGACGTAAATCAATCTCCGTCACTGCCGCATCGTTTTCCGGTGCCAACGCGTCGCTTCCAGAACACTCGCCAAGGATGGCATTCGTACCATCGGTTCCGTACTTGACCGCAAACCTTGCGCCCTGTCGCTACGGCTGAACCGTGGAGCCAGACAGACCCCGTGCATCAGGAATAGGCCTTGATGCACCGCGCAATGCGGTCCTGTTTCAAAGCGCTGACAGGCCCCGAAGCTTGATGGTCGGGGCGGAAGGCATGTCGGAGTGGGTCCTGCTGGTTGCGCAGAACCTATTAGACGTCGCACAGGCCTGTCGCCTATCTGCGCACTTTTTGATAACCGTTAGGGAGCTAGGGTGAAAAAAATGAGAACAATCCAAGCCACGCTGAAGACGTTACTCGCTGGTGCGGCAGCATCTGTCTTGATAATGAGCACGCATGCCCAGGCACTGACGTTGAAACTCGCTACAGACTCTGGCACCAAGGGTTCACCGGCGGGCGACGCCTTGAAAAAGTGGGGTGAGCTGATCGAGCAGAAGTCGGACGGCGAGATCAAAGCCAAGGTTTTCTACCAGAACGAGCTTGGCGGCCAGCAGGAAGTGTTTGACCTGCATGTCGCCGGTGACGTCGATCTGATGCTGAACTGGCCGATGACGTCTTACGACAAGCGCATCGGCGTTATCTACACACCCTACATGACCCTGTCCTGGGATGAAGCGCTTAAGGCCTACAGCCCTGGCGGCTGGGTCAATAACATGCTGGGCGGGATTTACAGCGATATCGGCCTGAAGTTTTTCGGCCCCTGGCCGGAAGGGTTCAACGGTGTTGCCTCCAAAGGCAAATATGCACTGAATATTGCCGATGCGAATGGCCTCAAAGTACGCACCATGACCGTGTTCCCGGCGCCACAGACCATGCAGGCGCTGGGTTACCAGACCGCCGCAATCGATTGGGGCGAGGTCTACACAGCGCTGCAGACCGGCGTGGTCGATGGTGAAGCCGGCAACGTCATCTACTGGGACTACGAGTACTTCCGCGATTCCCTGGATTACTACGTGCAGACCAAGCACTTCTTCATGACCGGCATTCTGTCCGCCAACCAGGACACCTGGGAAAACATGAGCGAAGAGGAGCAGAAGATCGTCAGCGACGCGGCTATCGAGATCATGAACGAGCAGTTCAAGGCTGCCAAACAGCAGGACGATTACTACATCGCCAAAGCTCAGGAAGCGGGCATGAAGTACTTCGAGCCTAACGAGGAGCAGATCCGCGAATTCGCCAAAGCCGCGCGCGAGAAGGTCTGGCCACAGATGGACAAGGAAGTGGGCCCAGAGATCATGGACACCATCCGCAAGAACGCCTCTCCGCTGTAATCAGCGAATTTCAGGCTTTAATCCACAACCGGCCCGCTTTGCGGGCCGGCTTGTTCATACGCTGGAAGAAAAATGATCCGAGAATTCTTTTCCGGACTGGATAAAGGCGTGGGCTGGTTGTTAGAGGCCGCAGCGTTCGTTGCCAGTCTGCTGGTGGTTGGTCTGATGTTGTTTCTGGTGTTGGCCCGCTATGTGTTCGGCTGGTCCATGGTGGGATTGCTGGAGCTGATCATGCTGTTCGGCATGTGGCTTTATATGCTCGGGGGCACCATCGCCTGCCGGCGCAACGAGCATCTCAAGGTCGACTTCATCGAGTTGAAGATCACCGGCCAGCGATTTCAGCTGATGCACAAGGCTCTTATCTCGCTGATTTCGTTCCTGATCTGCCTGTTCTTCGTGGTACTCGCCTACCGCATGCTGAGCTGGGGGCTTCGCCGTCCGCAATCGACCCCGGGAATGGGCATCCCGCTGTGGTTGCCCCAGGCATCCATAATGCTCGCGGCCATTGGTTGCAGCTGCTACTCGCTGAGGGACGTCATCGGCTCACTGGCCGGCATTAAACAGCTGAGCCAAAAGGAGCTTTGATATGGAAGGTTTTATTGCAATTGGCCTGTTGATACTGCTGATGATCATCGGTGTACCTGTCGCCTGGTCGTTCGCCGGCGTCTTGGCGTATCTGGTATACGCCTACGATGCCAATCTGAACACCATGATGCTGCAGGGCTACCGCTCTCTCGACTCGGTAATTCTGATTGCGCTGCCGCTGTTCGTATTAACCGGCTACCTGATGCAGAGCGGAGGAATCGCCCGTCGGCTGGTCGATTTCATCGAAGTCATGATCGGCAAGCGCCGTGGCGGCATGGGCGCCTCGATGGTGATGGCATCCGGCATCTTTGGCGCCATCGCCGGTACGGCTACCGCTGCTGTCGCCTCGATCGGCACGATCATGATCGGCCCACTGGAGCAACGCGGTTACCCACGCAGTTACTCGGCCGCGCTGCTGGGCATTTCATCGCTGCTGGGCATTCTGATTCCACCCTCGATCACGATGATCTTGTTTGCAGTGGTAACCCGTCAGTCGGTGGCAGCCTGTTTTGCCGCCTCGGTTGGACCGGCGGTTCTACTGATCATTGGCTTGATCGCGGCCAACCGTTTCAGTGTCGGTCGCTTCTTCAATGAAATCACGAGTGCCGCGGGCGACGGTATCGGGCAGCTTCCGGGTAAAGGCAAAGCAACCCTGCGCGCCATTCCGGCGCTGTCACTGCCCGTGATCATTCTCGGCGGGATCTACGGGGGCATATTCACCCCCACCGAAGCCGCAGCGGTGGCTGCATTCGCGGCCATGTTCATCGGCTTTTTCGTCTACCGGGATCTCAACCTGGGCAGCTTTGCCCGCAGCGTGGTCTCCGCGGCCGAGACTACCGGCACGGTGATTCTCATCCTCCTGTTCAGCTTTATGATCGGGCGAATCCTGGCATCCGAGCGGATTCCGCAGGACCTGACCGAGCTGGTGACCCACCTGATTCAGAATCCATTGTTGATCCTGATCGCAGTGAACATCTTCCTGATCATCGCCGGCATGATCATGGACGATGTATCGGTCACGGTGGTGATTGCGCCCTTGTTCCTGCCTTTGATGGTCGAAAGCGGCGTGCATCCGGTTCATTTCGCCTCGATCGTCGCCTGCTCCGTCGTGATCGGCGCCAACAGCCCACCGGTCGCCCCGATCCTCTATATGGCGTGTCGAATCGGCAAAGTGTCTATCCACAAAACCGTAGCGCCAGCGCTGGCGCTGATGGCCTTCGTGGCGTTGCCCGTGATGATAGTCACGACCTTCGTACCGGAACTATCGCTTTTCCTGCCTCGTATACTGGGTTTCATCTGAGACCTTACGAAGGCCAGTTGAAAAGCAGTCCGACCGCCGGCCAGCTGGCCGGCACGTCGGCCGGCGTATTGACCGGTGGAGCTGCGCCCGAGATACCAATCACGCTCGCTGATCAGCATTGCGCGCCGGGCTTGGGATCTTCTGCGGGCGCGGCTATAATCGCCGGGCTTCACACCGCCGGCACCGTTCGGCCGTGCCCGCCACCTGTCCGAGGGGCGCTGCAGCAGGCTTACCATTCAGGGGTCTGTCAGGCTCGGATAGGGCGTTAACCATACGCATCAACGGCGCCCATTCGCACAAAACGAATGGAGAACTCTTCAATGAGCGCTGTCATGACGCCTGCAGGTTTCAACGATTTCAAGGTCGCCGACATTTCCCTGGCCGATTGGGGTCGTCGCGAAATCATCATCGCCGAATCAGAAATGCCTGCCCTGATGGGACTGCGCCACAAGTACGCCGGCGAGCAGCCGCTGAAAGGCGCAAAGATCCTCGGCTGCATCCACATGACCATCCAGACCGCCGTGCTGATCGAGACGCTGACCGCACTTGGCGCCGAAGTACGCTGGTCCAGCTGTAACATCTTCTCCACTCAGGATCAGGCCGCTGCAGCCATCGCCGCGGCGGGCATCCCGGTGTTCGCCTGGAAAGGCGAAACTGAAGAAGAGTACGAGTGGTGCATCGAGCAGACCATCCTCAAGGACGGCCAGCCGTGGGACGCCAACATGATTCTCGACGACGGCGGCGACCTGACCCAGATCCTGCACGACAAGTACCCGCAGGTGCTGGAGCGCGTCCATGGCGTCACCGAAGAAACCACCACCGGCGTGCATCGCCTGCAGGACATGCTGAAGAAAGGCACCCTGAAGATCCCGGCGATCAACGTCAACGACTCGGTCACCAAGAGCAAGAACGACAACAAGTACGGCTGCCGCCACAGCCTGAACGATGCCATCAAGCGCGCCACCGACCATCTGCTGTCCGGCAAGCAGGCGCTGGTCATTGGCTACGGCGACGTGGGCAAGGGCTCGGCTCAGTCGCTGCGTCAGGAAGGCATGATCGTCAAGGTTTCGGAAGTCGACCCGATCTGCGCCATGCAGGCCTGCATGGACGGCTTCGAACTGGTCTCCCCGTACAAGGACGGTCTGAACGACGGTACCGACGCGTGCATCGACACTGCATTGTTGGGCAAGGTCGACCTGATCGTCACCACCACCGGCAACGCCAACGTGTGTGACGCCGGCATGCTCAAAGCGCTGAAGAAGCGCGCCGTAGTCTGCAACATCGGCCATTTCGATAACGAAATCGACACAGCCTTCACCCGCAAGAACTGGGCGTGGGAAGAGGTCAAGCCGCAGGTGCACAAAATTCACCGCACCGGTCCGGGCAGCTTCGATGCGCAGAACGACGATTACCTGATCCTGTTGGCCGAAGGCCGCCTGGTGAACCTGGGTAACGCGACCGGTCACCCGAGCCGGATCATGGACGGCTCGTTCGCCAATCAGGTGCTCGCGCAGATCCACCTGTTCAACGAGAAGTTTGCCGACCTGCCGGTCACTGAAAAGACCGCGAACGTCACCGTCATGGTGCTGCCGAAGAAGCTCGACGAGGAAGTCGCAGCGGAAATGGTCAAGGGCTTCGGCGGTGTCATTACTCGCCTGACGCCGAGCCAGGCCGAGTACATCGGCGTTGAAGTCGAAGGCCCGTTCAAGCCGGATAGCTACCGCTACTAATCGAGGCCATGCCGCATCGGCACTCTGGCGACCAGTTCGTCCGAGTGCGGTGCGGCTGATTGCCGAAAGGAATTGTCATGTCACACACACGTAGCCATAGCTTCAGCTTCGAGTTCTTTCCGACCAAGACCGACGCCGGGCACGAAAAACTCCTGGCAACTGCCAGGTGCCTGGCCGAATACAAACCGGACTTCTTCTCCTGCACTTATGGTGCTGGCGGCTCGACACGCGATCGCACCTTGAACACCGTGCTGCAGCTGGACGGCGAGGTTAAAGTGTCCACGGCGCCGCACCTGTCCTGCGTTGGCGGCAGCAAGCAGGAGCTGCGCGAGCTGCTCAACCTGTACAAGGACGCCGGCATCAAGCGCATTGTCGCCCTGCGCGGTGATCTGCCGTCGGGCATGGGCATGGCCAGCGGTGAGCTGCGCTATGCCAATGAGCTGGTGGAATTCATTCGTGCCGAAACCGGCGACCACTTCCACATCGAAATCGCTGCCTATCCGGAAATGCATCCGCAAGCACGCAATTTCGAGGATGACCTGGCCAATTTCGTGCGCAAGGCCAAGGCCGGCGCCGATAGCGCCATCACCCAGTATTTCTTCAACGCCGATTGCTACTTCTACTTCGTCGAGCGCGTGCGCAAGCTGGGCGTCGAAACGCCGATCGTTCCGGGCATCATGCCGATCACCAACTACAGCAAGCTGGCGCGCTTCTCAGATGCCTGCGGTGCGGAGATTCCACGCTGGGTGCGCAAGCAACTGGAAGCCTACGGTGACGACATGGAGAGCATCCAGACGTTCGGCGCGCAGGTCATTACCGAGATGTGCGAGAAGCTGCTCGCCGGCGGTGCGCCGGGGTTGCACTTCTACACCCTGAACCAGGCCGAGCCGAGCCTGGCAATCTGGGACAATCTCAAGCTGAGCCGCTGACGCAACGACCAGCTCTCTGAAAAACAGGGAGCTGGTCAATGAACCTGCGAACTGCCACACTGTCCTACCAATGCGGTGATAACAGGCTCTGTTATACTCCGCGCTTCCGCCAGGCTTACGCCCGGATGTCGTCATCGTTGAGATGCGGCAGGACCGGACGGGATCGCACGCCAGTCGCGATTCGAGCCAGGCATGACCATCCAGGGCTTCGCCCTATACGAGACAGGATTACTCATGTCCTTTGCTTCCCTCGGTCTCTCCGAGGCTTTGGCCGGTGCCGTCGAGGCTGCCGGTTATACCCAGCCTACACCAGTGCAACAGCGGGCCATTCCCGCCGTGTTGCAAGGACGCGACCTGATGGTCGCTGCACAAACGGGAACCGGCAAGACCGGTGGCTTCGCACTTCCCGTGCTGGAAATTCTTTTCCCGGGTGGCCATCCCGATCGCGAGCACCGCCATGGTCCGCGTCAGCCACGCGTATTGGTGCTGACACCGACGCGCGAACTCGCCGCCCAGGTTCACGACAGTTTCAAGCTGTACGCCCGCGACCTGCCGCTGAAAAGCGCGGTCATCTTCGGCGGCGTCGGCATGAACCCGCAGGTGCAGGCGATTGCCAAGGGCCTCGACGTGCTCGTCGCCTGCCCTGGCCGCTTGCTGGACCTGGCCAACCAGAAGGCCGTCGACCTCTCCCACGTGGAGATTCTGGTCCTCGACGAAGCCGACCGTATGCTCGACATGGGCTTCATCCATGACGTCAAAAAGGTTCTCGCCAAGCTGCCGACCAAGCGCCAGAACCTGCTGTTCTCGGCCACCTTCTCCAAGGACATCACCGACCTCGCCAGCAAGCTGCTGCACGAGCCGGAGAAAATTCAGGTCACGCCTCCGAACACGACGGTCGAGCGTATCGAGCAACGAGTCTTCCGTCTGCCGGCCACACACAAGCGCGCCCTGCTGGCTCACCTGATCACTCAGGGTGCCTGGGAACAGGTGCTGGTGTTCACCCGCACCAAGCATGGCGCCAACCGCCTCGCCGAATACCTTGATAAGCACGGCCTGCCGGCTGTCGCGATTCACGGCAACAAGAGCCAGAACGCTCGCACCAAAGCACTGGCTGACTTCAAGGCAAATGCCGTGCGCATTCTGGTCGCGACAGACATCGCGGCCCGCGGCCTGGATATCGACCAGTTACCCCATGTGGTCAACTTCGAGCTACCCAATGTCGAGGAAGATTACGTTCACCGCATCGGTCGTACTGGCCGCGCCGGTCGCAGCGGCGAAGCGATCTCGCTGGTTGCACCCGATGAGGAAAAGCTCCTCAAAGGCATCGAGCGGATGACCAAGCAGAAGATTCCCGACGGTGACTTAATGGGTTTCGACGCCGCCTCCATCGAAGCGGAGAAGCCGGAAGTCCGCGAACCGCGCCAGCCTCGTCCTGCCCGCAATAGCGAACGCAAACCGCGCGGCGAGCGCGCCGCCAAAACCACCGAAGCGGCCGCTGGCGAGCCGAAAGCGGGCGACCGCAACCGTCGCGGCCGCAACAAGCCGCGCAATGCGCGTCCAGCGCAGGGCTCAGCAGAGCAGACAGCTGCCGCGCCGGCAAGCCGTCCGCCTCGCATACCGAATGATCGCGCTCCGGACGTATTTCTTGATGACGAAGTCGATAACTTCGGCAACAGCGTCGACTATGTCAGTCCCTACCAGAACAAGCAGGGACGTGGCCGTCGCCCCGGCGCCCCGGCTCAACCCGGCGGCCAACCACGTGCCGCGGCGGGCCCTCGCGCGGCTACTGCCGGTGCAGGCGCTCAGGGCAAAGGCAAGCGTCAAGGCCAATCAGCCCGTGGCAGCCAGCCACGCCGCAAGAATGAAGGACGCCGCATCGAGGGTGACAGCGGTGGCGCCCGTCGGGACGTTGCCGAGAAACCGAAGGAAAAGCAGCCGGTCATCATCCACAAGGAGTCGAAGCTGGACCGCCTGCCCAGCATCGAGCAGCTGGAACAACTGCCAACCAAGCCTCGTGGCGAGAAACCGGCATTGCTGACCCGCAATCGCTGACAGGTAGCAACAAACAAAAACGCCGCCTTTGAGGGCGGCGTTTTTGTTGGAGCCTTTTACTTTTCGCCGAGCAGTAAGATCAGCGAGCGACGGCAAGCGCCACAACACGAGGTCAACCAGGACCTGGGATAGCCTCGTCCTGGGGATCCCAACCGCCGCCCAACGCTTTGAACAGTTCGACCTCGCTGACCATCTGCGCCAGACGGTCGCTGATGAATTGCTGCTGTACTTCGAACAGCTGTCGCTGTGCATCGAGGAGCGTCAGATAGCTGTCTATACCGGTGCGGTAACGGCGCTCGGCAAGACGGTAATAATCCTGACTGGTTTCCAACAAATCGCGCTGAGCCTGCACTTGGCGAACGTAGGTCGATTGAGCAGCCAGCCCATCCGCCACTTCCCGGAAAGCTGTCTGGATGGCCTGCTCATACTGCGCCACCTGAATATTGCGGCTGATCTCGGCATAGTCGAGGTTGGCCCGCAGCTGCCCGGCATTGAAGATCGGCACACTGATGCTCGGGGCGAAGTTCCAGTAGCTGGAGCCGCCATCGAACAGCCCGGACAGTTCACTGCTCGCGGTACCCACTGCACCGGTGAGGCTGATGCGCGGAAAGAACGCTGCCCTCGCCGCCCCGATATTCGCATTGGCGGCGCGTAGCTGGTATTCGGCTTGAATGATGTCCGGTCGTTTATAGAGCAGGTCCGACGGCAGCCCCACCGGAACCGTGGCCAGCAGGTCGCGCTCCAGCCGACCATCGGCCGGCAGCTCCACCGGAATATTCCGACCAAGCAGCAAGGCAAGGGCGTTGCGGTCCTGCGCCACCTGGCGGGTGTAACGCTCGATCCCTACCCGTGCCGTATCGACCGCGCTGCGTGCCTGGCTCAACTCAAGCGCCGAGGCTACGCCAACGTCGAAACTGCGCTGGGTGAGCGAGAGGCTTTCTTCGAAGGCCTTGAGTGTGTCGCGGCTCACCAGCAACAGGGCCTGATCGGCCTGCAAGGTCAGCCAGGCGTTGGCAACGCTGGCGATCAGGCTGATTCGCGTGCTCCGCTGCGCCGCCTCGGTGGCGAGGAATTCCTGCAATGCCTGCTCGCGCAGGCTACCCAGACGCCCGAACAGATCGAGCTCCCAGGACACCCCAAGCGTCGCACTGTACTGACTGCTGATGGCGCCCTCGCCGGTCTGGTTGAGATCGCCCGGGGTCCGAGTACGGCTACCGGCTGCATCGCCACTTACGAGCGGCAACACATCGGCCCGCTGCACGCGATAAAGGGCGCGATAAGCATCGACGTTCAGCGCAGCGATACGCAGGTCGCGGTTGTTTTCCAGGGCCACCCTTATCAGTTCACGCAGCGCAGGGTCCTTGAAGAAGGACTGCCAGTCCATCTCCATCTGCTGCCCTTTCGCTGCCCTGGCTGAGCCGACATACGCTTCACCCTCGGGCCAGCTGGCAGCCGTAGGTGCGTCAGGTCGCTGGTAATCCGGTATTAACGAGCAACCGCTCAGCGCTGCCATCAGCGCCAGGCTCAATAGTGACTTGTTCATTGCGCCTCTCCGTTTTGCTCGTCGCTGCCGGTTTTCCTGCGCTTACCCATCGAAGACACCAGGACATAGAACAGCGGGACCCAGAAAATCGCCAAGACCATGGCGCTGAGCATGCCGCCGATCACCCCGGTACCGATCGCATGCTTGCTGCCTGCCCCCGCCCCGCTGGAGATTGCCAGAGGAAGCACGCCAAGCATGAACGCCAGGGAGGTCATGACAATAGGGCGCAAACGAATACGGCTGGCTTCAATCGCGGCGGCGGTCAGCGTCATGCCTTGCTCATGCAGGGTCTTGGCGAACTCGACGATCAGGATCGCATTCCGTGCCGACAAGCCTACCGTGGTCAGCAGTCCGACCTGGAAGAACACGTCGTTCGACAACCCGCGACCCATAGTGAATGCCAGTGCACCGACAATGCCTAACGGCACTACCAGCATGACCGAGAGCGGAACCGACCAGCTCTCATACAGCGCGGCAAGCGCCAGGAATACCACGAGTAGCGACAATGCATAGAGCGCGGGCGCCTGCGATCCGGACAGACGTTCCTCATAGGATTGGCCAGTCCAGGAGTAACCGATGCCCGCTGGCAACTGCGCGGCGATCCGCTCAACCGCTGCCATGGCCTCGCCGGAGCTGTAACCCGGTGCGGCCGCGCCCAGAATCTCCATTGCCGGCACGCCATTGAAACGCGTCAGCTTCGGTGCGCCATAAGTCCACTCACCCGTGGCGAAGGCGGTGAAGGGCACCATCTCGCCCTCAGTGTTGCGCACGTACCACTTGCCCAGGTCCTCCGGATTCATCCGCGAGGTAGGTTCGCCCTGCATGTAGACGCGCTTGACCCGACCCCGATCAATGAAGTCATTGACGTAACTTGAGCCCCAGGCAATGGACAGCGAATCGTTGATCGCCGCCAGGGAAACCTGATGGGCACGCGCTTTTTCATCGTCGATGATCAACCGATACTGCGGCTCGTCACGCATCCCGTTGAAGCGGACACCGGTGAGCGTCGGGTCCTCGGAAGCGAGCTGCATGAACTGTTCGCGAGCCTTGGTCAGGGCCTCGTGGCCAAGCCCGGCCTGATCCTGCAAATAGACATCGAAACCGGTGGCATTGCCCAACTCCATTACCGCGGGTGGCGCGAAGGCAAACACCATGGCGTCCCGAAGGCTGAAGAAGTAGCCCTGCGCACGCTGTGCCAGCTCGAATACGCCTTGCCCGGGCTCGGTGCGTTCCTCCCACGGTTTGAGCATGATGAAAGCCATGCCTGAACTCTGACCACGACCGGCGAAGTTGAAACCGGTAATGGTGAACACCGAATTGACCGTCTCGCTTTCCTCAGTCAGCAGGTATTCGCGCATCTGCTCGACGACCTCCTGGGTGCGGCTCGCGGTCGAACCGGCAGGCGTCTGCACCTGGGCGAACAGCACACCCTGATCTTCCTCGGGAAGAAAGGCAGTGGGAATGCGGGTGAACATCCAGATCATGATGCCGACAATGAGCAGGTACATCAGCAGGTAGGGCGCTTTGCGCCGCAGTACAGCAGCCACACCCCGCTCGTAGCGCAGCGTGCCGCGCTCGAAGGTGCGGTTGAACCAACCGAAGAACCCGCGCTTGCCCTCGTGATCGCCGCTATGCGGTTTCAGGATGGTCGCGCACAACGCCGGGGTGAAGATCAGTGCGACCAGCACCGAAAGCACCATGGCCGAGACGATGGTGATGGAGAACTGTCGGTAGATGACCCCGGTGGAGCCGCCAAAGAAGGCCATAGGCAACAGCACAGCCGAAAGCACCACGCCGATACCCACCAGCGCGCTCTGAATCTGGCCCATCGACTTGCGAGTGGCCTCCCGTGCGGAAAGCCCCTCCTCGCGCATCACCCGTTCGACGTTCTCCACCACCACGATCGCATCGTCCACGAGCAAGCCAATGGCTAAAATCATCGCGAACATCGTGAGCGTATTGATGCTGTATCCGAATGTCAGCAGGACCGCGAAGGTGCCGAGGATCACCACTGGCACCGCCAGAGTCGGGATCAGCGTGGCCCGCAGGTTCTGCAGGAACAGGAACATCACCAGAAAGACCAGTACGAAGGCTTCCAGCAGCGTATGCACAACGCCTTCAATGGACGCCGAGATCACCGGCGTGGTGTCGTAGGGGTAAACCACCTCGACGCCCGGCGGGAAGAAGGGCTCCAACTCGGAAATCGTTGCGCGCACCGCTTTGGCGGTATCGAGTGCATTGCCGCCTGCGGCAAGGCGTATCCCCAGGCCGGCTGCCGGCTGGCCGTTATACTCGGCGCGGATCGCATAGCTCTCGGCGCCAAGTTCGACCCTGGCGACGTCACGCAGGCGCACCTGTGATCCGTCGGCGTTGACCTTCAACAAGATCTTCTCGAACTGTTCCGGCGTTTCCAGCCGGGTCTTGCCAATGATCGTGGCGTTTAGCTGCTGAGTCTCCACCGCTGGCAGGCCGCCGAGCTGGCCGGATGAAACCTGGACGTTCTGCTCCTGAATAGCGGATCGAACGTCCACCGCCGTCAGCTGGAACTGCTGCAACTTGGACGGATCGAGCCAGATGCGCATGGCGTACTGGGCGCCGAACACCTGGAAGTCACCAACACCCGGCGTACGGGAGATTGGATCCTGTACGTTGGCCACGATGTAGTTGGCCAGGTCGAAGTTTGTCTGCTGCCCATCCTTCGACACCAATGCCACCACCATCAGGAAGTTGCGCGCCGATTTCGACACCCGTATGCCCTGTTGCTGAACGGCCTGAGGCAGCAGGGGCGTCGCGAGCTGCAGCTTGTTCTGGACCTGGACCTGGGCAATGTCAGGGTTGGTGCCCTGCTCGAACGTCACGTTGATGGTCATGCTGCCATCGGAGTTGCTCTCCGAGGAGATGTAGCGCAGCCCATCGAGGCCATTGAGCTGCTGCTCGATGACCTGCACGACGGTGTCCTGAACGGTTCGAGCCGACGCGCCCGGATAGTTGACCGATATCGATACGTTCGGCGGTGCGATGCTCGGATACTGGTTGACCGGCAGATTGAGCACCGCCAGCGTTCCGGCAAGCATCAGCACCAGGGCAATTACCCAGGCGAAGATGGGCCGATCGATGAAGAACTTGGACATGTGTGGTTATTCCTCTTGGCCAGCGGCAGCAGTGCCAGCCTGAGCATCGCTCTGCCCGGCCTGCTTGACGTTGCCGGCAGGCTGCGGATTGACCTCGACACCCGGGCGAATGAACTGCAGGCCTTCGGTGATTACGCGATCACCGGGCTGCAAACCTTCGCTGACCAGCCAGCGATTACCCACTGCACGTTCGGTCTTGATCTGGCGCAGCTCGACCTTGTTGTCGGCGCCCACCACCATCGCCGTCGGCTCGCCACGAGCGTTACGGGTAACGCCTTGCTGAGGCACCAGCAAGGCCTGCTCACGTACCCCCGCCAGCAGTCGCGCGTGGACGAACATTCCGGGCAGCAGATCTTTTTCAGGGTTTGGGAACTTGGCGCGGATGGTGACCGAGCCCGTGCCTTCGTCTACAGCCACCTCGGCTACTTCCAGCGTGCCGTCATGCGGATACTCAGATCCGTCGGGCAGGATCAACCGAGCCTTCGCCGCGCTCTCTCCGGCCTGCTGCAGGCGGCCGCTTTCCAGATCACGCCGCAGGGCGATCAGGTCCTGCACCGGCTGGGTCACATCGACATAGATCGGATCGAGCTGCTGAATAGTCGCCAGTTCCTGCGCCTGCCCATTGCTGACCAGTGCGCCCTCGGTCACCGCAGAGCGGCCGATGCGGCCGGAGATGGGCGCCAGCACCTTGGTATAACGCAGATCGATCTTCGCCCGCTCAAGCTCGGCCTGGGCCTGCAACGACGCAGCCCGGGCCTCGTCATGGGCCTGCTGGCTCACCGCCTGCTCCTCGACCAGCAGCGCATAGCGATCCGACAGCGACTTGGCCGAGACCTCCTTCGCCTGAGCACTTTTCAAAGTGGCCTCGTAGACGGCCGGATCAATCTGATAGAGCTGCTGCCCCTTTTTCACTTCGCTGCCTTCGGTAAACAGGCGCTTCTGAATGATCCCGCTGACCTGCGGACGGACTTCGGCGACACGGAAGGCTGTGGTTCGGCCTGGCAGTTCCGTAGTCAATTCGAACGGCTCGGCCCCGAGCGTCACGATACCCACCTGTGGAGCCGGCTGCTTCGCTGGCGCCGCCGCTGGTTCTTCCTGACAGCCGCTCAGCAATGCTACGGCGACGAAGAGTGGAATCAGAACAGCACTGGCTGGCTTGATTGGCATCGAAAGTGACCTCGTTGAACAGCTAGCCCTAGGGGAGAAAGGCCTGGGCAGACTCGAATGGCAGAATGAGGGGGAATATACTTACATTCATCAGTGTCTGTAAACAGCCAATAGCGTCTCAGGCGCTCTATTGCGCTGATTGAGCAAACCACGCGCGTAGGCCGCTGCGTTTCGAGAAGAGCGGTGTCGGGTGGCTAGAAACCAGAACGCCGGCTTGCGCCGGCGTTCGGTGAACCACGTTTAGTTACTGGCGTACGCCTTCCACGGAGATGATCAGGTCAACGGTTTGCGAAGCCGGACCCAGGTCCATCTTGATGTCGAAGTCTTTCAGCGTGAGTGTCGTTGTGCCCTCGAAGCCAGCGCGGTAGCCGCCCCATGGGTCCTTGCCTTCACCAAGGAACTTGGCGGCGATCACGACCGGCTTGGTCACACCGTTCAGGGTCAGATTGCCAGTGATGTCAGCAGTACCGTCACCAGTCGGCTTGACCGAGGTGGACTCGAAGGTCGCGGTTGGATGCTCGGAGACATTCAGGAAATCTTCGCTGCGCAGATGCTTGTCGCGCTCAGCGTGGTTGGAAAACACACTGTCCGTCTGCAAGGTGACATTCACGCTGCTTGCTTCGGGCTTCGCGGCATCGAAGCTGAAGTTGCCGTCGAACTCTTTGAACGAACCCCACAGCCAGCTGTAACCAAGGTGGCTGATCTTGAAGTTGACGAAGGCATGCTGGCCTTTGGTATCAATCGCGTAATCAGCGGCAAGCGCTTGGCCTGCGAACAGCATTGAGCCCAGGGCCAACGCAGCGAAGCTTTTCTTTAACATGGAGTACTCCTTTTTGAGGTCTGTCAGGCATCGGCGCGCCCGATCATCCGCTTGAGCGTCGGATCGCGATCGATGAAATGGTGCTTGAGAGCCGCCAGGGCATGCAGACTGGAGAAAATCACCAGCGCCCAGGCGAGGTATTCGTGGATCAGGCCGGCTATGTCTTCCTGATCGGGAATCGAGGTAATCAACGCGGGCACTTCGAACCATCCAAACACGCTGATGCCGCGGCCATCCGCGGTGGATATGAGGTATCCAGAAATCATGACCGCGAACAGCCCAAGGTATAGAACGCCATGACCCACCTTGGTCGCCAGCCGAGTCATTTGCCCGTGGTTTGCGAGTGGCGCCGGACCGCGATTGAGAAAGCGCCAGATGACGCGCAAGACCATCAGGGCCAGCAGCAGCAGACCGATGCTCTTATGTATGTCCGGAGCGGTCCGATACCAGCTGCTGTAATAGGTCAGCCCGACCATCCAATAACCCAGCGCAAACAGCACTACAACAGCGACCGCCACCAGCCAGTGCATCGTGATACTGACCAGACCGTAGTTACTGGAAGAATTCCGCCATTGCATTGCTAAAGTCCCAAATGATGAACGCGCTTAGCCTAACGGCTAACAGATCGAAATGAATCGCATTTTTTCGTTTCAAAATATCGGCCTGGTAGATAGATCCGTTTCCGTTGAACGGACCGCCGTGTTGTTTCTGCTAGGCTGCGCCGACGCCTATGCCAAGGAGCAATGATGAGCCTGAACGACAGCTGGATGCAGCGTGACCTATCCGTACTCTGGCACCCCTGCACCCAGATGAAAGATCACGAGCAACTTCCTCTGATTCCGATCCGGCGCGGTGAGGGCGTGTGGCTTGAGGACTTCGACGGGAAGCGTTATCTGGACGCCGTGAGCTCTTGGTGGGTCAATGTGTTCGGGCATTCCAACCCACGCATCAATCAACGCATCAAAGACCAACTCGATCAGCTCGAACACGTCATGCTCGCCGGCTTTAGTCATCAGCCAGTCGTCGAACTGTCGGAACGACTGGTAAGCATCACACCTGCGGGCCTTGATCGAGTGTTCTACACCGATAATGGATCAACCGGCATCGAAGTTGCGCTGAAGATGAGCTTCCACTACTGGCGCAATATCGGACGCTCGGACAAGCAGCGATTCGTCACTCTGACCAACAGTTACCACGGCGAAACGGTTGCTGCCATGTCAGTGGGCGATGTCGCACTGTTCACCGACACCTATAAGCCGCTCCTTCTGGACACATTCAAGGTCCCGAGCCCGGATTGCTACCTGCGCCCGGACGGCGTCAGCTGGAAAGAACATTCACGCACCATGTTCGCCCATATGGAACAGACGCTGGCCGAGCATCATGGTGAGATCGCAGCGGTGATTGTCGAACCGCTGATTCAAGGCGCTGGCGGTATGCGCATGTACCATCCGATCTACCTCAAGCTGCTGCGCGAGGCCTGCGACCGGTACGACGTGCACCTCATCCATGATGAGATCGCTGTCGGCTTTGGCCGTACCGGCACCATGTTCGCTTGCGAGCAAGCTGGCATAACGCCGGACTTCCTTTGCCTGTCCAAAGCCCTGACCGGGGGCTACCTGCCTATGGCTGCGGTGCTGACCACAGACAAGCTGTATCAGGCGTTCTACGACGACTACTCTACATTGCGCGCCTTCCTTCATTCGCACACCTACACCGGCAACCCGCTGGCCTGCGCAGCAGCCCTAGCCACGCTGGATATCTTCGAGCAAGACAACGTCATCGAAGCCAACAAGCGACTGGCCGTACGCATGAAAACCGCTACGGCCCACCTGAGCGACCACCCGAAGGTCGCCGAGGTGCGTCAGATCGGAATGGCTCTGGCCATCGAAATGGTTCAGGATCGAGCCAGCAAAACGCCTTATCCATGGCAAGAACGTCGCGGCCTGAAGGTCTATCAGCACGCACTGCAGCGGGGGGCACTGCTGCGACCGCTGGGTAGCGTTGTGTACTTTCTGCCGCCGTACACCATCACCGAGGAACAGATCGATTTTCTTGCCGAGGTGGCGACCGAAGGCATCGACATTGCCACGCGAGCAGACATCAGCGTTGCGGTTTCAGCTGGCGCCCCGGATGAGTTCCGCGATCCCGGTTAGCCGCTAGCAGGCTACAGGCGTACCCGGTAAACCATTAAACTGCGTCTCCCTTTCTAACCCGTACCCAGCCATGCGCCTTTCCCGCTTTTTCATCGACATGCCACTCTCGCTTGGCCTCCAGCAGCTGCCGGAGGCCTCTGCTCATTACATCAGCCGAGTGTTGCGGCTCAATGTTGGCGCAGCGGTGCAGCTCTTCGATGGCAGCGGAACAGAGTACCGCGGCGAATTGGCCGAGGTAGGCAAGAAACAGGTTACGGTAATGTTGCGCGATCAGTTGGCCGGGCTGCCTGAATCAAAGCTGCACATTCATCTGGGTCAAGGCCTTTCGCGAGGCGAACGGATGGACTGGGCGATTCAGAAAGCCACCGAGCTAGGGGTCGCGGAGATCACACCGATCGTCAGCGAGCGCTGCGAAGTCCGCTTGAAAGATGAGCGGGCCGACAAGCGCCTGGCTCATTGGCGCCAGATCGCCATAAGCGCGTGCGAGCAGTGCGGTCGCTCAGTCATTCCAATCATCCATCCCCCGATGTCGCTGCCGGACTGGGTGACGCTGGAAGCGGAATTGAAGCTGGTCCTGCATCCTGTGGCTGAACCTTTATCAGCACATACCCCGCCTGCGACATTAGCGTTTCTGATCGGCCCTGAAGGCGGCTTGAACGATGCCGAGATCGACCTGGCGCACAGCGCCGGATTCCAACCGGCCCGGCTGGGCCCGCGCGTGCTACGCACGGAGACAGCACCGGTGGTTGCGCTTAGTCTCGCGCAGCAGCTTTGGGGCGATTTCCAGCCTGATGCCTGAGTGATCGATCAACAGTCGTCGGCCGGTCTGGGCAGGATCAGATCAGGCCAGCATCCGCCAGTTTCTGTTCCAGCGCGATGAGGTCCGGTATGCGCGCTTGGACGTCGCCGAGATTGACCGCATCCAATTCCAGAGGCGCCAAGGCGACATCCGAACGCGCCAAGCTTGAGTCAACCTTGACCGAACGCGGGATGCCCTGAACGAGCAAGGCGATGAACTTGACATGATCGCGGCCACCCAAGGCGTTGAGCACGGCCACGCGGGCCCTCGAACCTGTCTCAGGCTGGCCACCAGAAGCCGCCTCGAACGACAGAAGAGGTAATGTCAGGTCTCGCCAGGCCACCTGTCCGAGAAACCAGGCCGGGCTACCCTGCGCCGAGTTCGGAGCGCGATATGGAATCAGCTCGGCTACTGCAACGTTGGGCAAAAGCAGCGTGCGGTCGGCCAAAGGGACCAGAAGCCCGGTCAGGCTGGCAGAGGCGTCTTGAGTGATAGCGGATTGACTCATGGGTTATCCAGTTGCAATGCCGCAACGGGCCGGCTGGCCTGCTGCGCAAAGTGATTGACCAAAGCCTGGGCCAGTTCCCGCGGATCACCGCTGAGCGAGCTGTAGCCGCCCTCGCGCAGGCTGTCCGGCATGCTTGAGCAGACGCAGGAATCGGCACGCTGGGTCCAGACCCTGCCGCCCTGGCGCAGAACATAAGCGGCAGCAGCACTGCCATCACTGCCCATGCCGCTGAACGCGATGACACCACAACGGTTACCGAACTGTTGAGCCAGATTGAGCATCATTTGGTCGACGGACGGGCTGTATGGCTCCGGCCAGCAGCGCCCGGAGAGCGACATGGCGCCATCCTTGTCAAAGCCCATTTCTTCGCTGATAGGTGCCACCACGACTTCGCCGCAGCGAATCAAGTCGTTAGCCCTGCTCTGATTGACGCTCCACTCACTGTGTCGCCCAACCGCTTGCGACAGGGCAGACTCGAAACTTGCCTCGATATGCTGGGCGTAGACGAAACCAACCGGCAGCCCTACCGGCAGCGCATCGAGAAACGCTTTTACCGCCTCGGGGCCGCCCAGCGACGCCGCCAGTAGCCAGACCTCTCGAGCGGGCTCGCCGGAGATCGACTCAGCCGCCGCCAGTAGCGGGCCGGGCAACGACAGACGGGTAGCACGCTCTGCATCTCCATGCAGCACTTCAAGACGCGGCCCGACGACCCGGGAAGGGTCACCGACCAAGCGCTTCAGCTTGCCAAACATGCGCCTTTCCCAGCGCGGATAATGTTCGGAGTGCCGCTCCGGCGCATGGCCCTCGCCGAACAGTACCGGACAGCTGTCCCGCTCGAGCAAGGCGTTGACCAGAGGGGAGTCTTCCGTCTGCGCCAGATCTACAAGCCACAGGTCGGCTTGCGCCGCCGTCAGGTCTGCTTCCTCGATTCGTGCCGGATCACAGTTAAGCACGACGTTGTAACCGTTCGCGCTCAACGCTTGCTGCAGCACATGACGCTGCAGAGAGGTGTCTGCGATAACGCCAATGCGGGCGGGGCTGATTTCATTCATGACGCGTGACCAACTGCTGGATCGTCTCGAGTAGCAGCGACTCCTGATAGGGCTTCCCTAGGTACTCGTTAACGCCAATGGCCATGGCTCTGTCTCTGTGTTTCTCGCCGGTACGCGAGGTAATCATGATGATGGGCAGATCTTTCAAATGCTCATCGTGGCGCACCAGCGTTGCCACTTCGAAGCCATCCATTCTCGGCATCTCGATGTCCAGCAGAATGATGTCCGGCTTGCGTTCCTGCAGCTGCGTGATCGCATCGACGCCGTCTTTAGCTGTCAGCACATTCATACCGTTACGCTCGAGCAGACGACTGGTGACCTTACGCACGGTCACCGAGTCATCCACGACCATCACCAACGTAGGCCGATCGACTTCGACATCGACCGGCTCGTCTTCGCCCAACAGACGCAATGGCTGCTGCTGGGTAAGTAAGTGAGCATGCAGGACACGAATGGTCGCGAGTAGATCGAGGATCACCACGACCCGGCCATCGCCGAGGATGGTCGCACCGGAGATCCCTGGGACAGTGGCAAATTGCGGCCCCAGACCCTTCACCACAATTTCACGGGAACCGGCGAGGCTATCGACCTGCACCGCGACACTGTGCTCGTTCGAGCGCACCAGGATGACCGGTAAAGGCAGGCTCTGTCCGACCAGCTTGGGGCGCTGTCCGTTATTCAGCAGCTCGCCTAGATAACGCAACTCATAGGTTTGGCCAGCGTATTCAAAGCGCGATGCTCCAGGCTGGTAATAGGCTTCGAGTTCGTACGGCGACACACGTACGATACCTTCGATCGTGTTGAGCGGGATCGCATAAAGATCCTCGCCTGAGTACACCATCAGCGCCCGGTTGACCGACACGGTAAAGGGCAGGCGGATCAGGAAACGTGTTCCCTTGCCGAGAGTCGACTCGATGCTCATGGAGCCGCCGAGCTGCTTGACTTCCGAGTGCACCACATCCATACCGACGCCGCGTCCGGATATCTGCGTCACTTGCTCGGCAGTGGAGAACCCCGCCTCCAGAATGAATTGCAGCACCTCATGGTCGGATAGTTCGCTACCCGGTTGCATCAAGCCGCGCTCAATCGCTTTCCGGCGGACGGCTTCGAGGTTGATACCGGCACCGTCATCGCTCAACGCCAGCACAATGTCACCGCCTTCACGGCTCAGATCGAGACGGATATTGCCTTGCTCGGGCTTACCCGCCGCGACACGCTTAGTGCCTACTTCGATCCCATGATCAACGGCATTGCGCAGCATATGCTCCAACGGTGCAACGATGCGCTCCAGCACGCTACGGTCCATTTCTCCGGTCGCATTACCGACCAGAAACTCGACCTGTTTACCTAACTCGCCCGCTACCTGGCGAACGATCCGGCGCAAACGCGGCACCAGACGATCGAAGGGAACCATGCGGGTGCGCATGAGGCCTTCTTGGAGCTCCGTATTGACGCGCGCCTGCTGCAGCAACAGGGTTTCCGCGTCACGATTACGTGCGGCCAGGGTTTCTTTCAGATCCAGCAGGTCAGATGCCGATTCGAACAACGCGCGTGACAGCTGCTGCAGCTGGGAGTGCCGGTCCATTTCCAGCGGATCGAAATCGTCATACCCCGCACGCTCCGCCTCAGCCTGATAGCGGCTGAGAATTTGCGCCTGAGTTTCGGTATCCAGCCGCCGCAACTGATCGCGCACCCGCTCGATGGTAGCTTCCATCTCACCCAGGGTGAAGCTGACATCGCTGACCTGCTGCTCAACCCGGCCGCGGAAGATCGATGTCTCCCCCGCCAGATTAACCAAACCTTCCAGGAGTTCAGCAGGTACCTTGACCAGTTCCTGCGGCGCGCGACGTGATGCAGCATCCAGTGCGGCCTGTTCGGCGCGTCGGATGAACGGCAGAACCTTGGCCGGCGCACTGTTGACCGAAGCCTGGGCACTGGCAGCTACGATAGGCGTTTCGAGCACGATTACCGATGAGTCGGGGTGGTCGCCGTGAAGACTTTCCTCAACCTGATGGTCTGTAGGCACGTCGGGCTCAGGTATAAGCCGCGCGCGCATCGACTCAACCTCTTTGAGCAACGCGTCGTAGCCGCCCTGCACGTCCATAAACAAGCTGTCAGTCCACGGATCACCCTGGAGTTGCGCCTCACTGAGACGTTGCTCCAGATCGTGCGCCATGTCGCCCAGGCGACCTTGGGCCGCCAGCCGCGCGCCACCCTTCAGCGTATGCAGCACGCGCATCATGTCGCCCAGAGGGGCCGTACTATCTTGCGTGGCTTCCCAGCGTCCAAGAGCGCTTTCCATTTCCTCCAGCAGTTCGTCGGCTTCCTCGACGAAAATATCCAGAATCTCGGCTTCGGCGGCGTCTTGAGCAGCATCCTCCGCTGCCTTCAAAGCAACGCTGCTCGGCATGCTCAATTGCTCTTCAGGGTTCGCGCGAAACCGCTGGATGGTCCCAATCAGGTCTTTCCCGTTAGGCAGATCTCGGAAAGCGCGTACGGCGTCAAGCATCTCGGCGAGCCGGTCATGGCAGGTCTGAAGCAGAGTGAACAAGGTCTCACTTGCGCGGTAATTACCGGCACACAGTCCTTCGTACAAGTACTCCAGCTCATGAGCAAGATCGCCGATCTCGCGGATATCCGCCATCCGCGCACCGCCTTTCAAGGTATGCAGGTCTCGCTGCAACGCCTCGATTTCAAAACTGTTGCCTACATCTTCCATCCAACGCTGAAGCGATGCTCCGGCGCGTTCGATGATGTCAAAGCCTTCCTCCAAGAATATTTCCACCAGCTCCGGATCACGACTTTCCCAGCTGCCTTCTCCGGCCTTGCCATGCTCGTCCGCCGACATCGACTCCGGCCGCGCGACCGCCTCCGACTCTTCGGGCAACGCTGCGACAAACTGTTCCTCAGGCTGGCCTGACGCTGCAAACGGGAGGTCGTTAGCTGAAGGACTTTCCAGCTCAAGGTCATCGCTGTCCATTTCAAGCGCCAACACGGAATCATCAAGCCGCTCTACAGCTTCCAGCGGCTCAGCCTCTTCAAAAGCAGCATCCGTGCTCTGCGCGCCCTCTTCGGCCATTGGTACTTCATCGTCGGTCGAAGCAACCGGACCAAAGTTCGGCGAGACACCTTGCCGATACGCGCGAATATGCTCGATGAGCCCTGTAGCGGCATCCATCGGCTGGTGTGCCTGAAGCTGCTCAAGTTGCACCGCTAGCTGATCGTGACTGCGTAATAACAGTGTGGCGAGGTCATCGGTATGCAAGTAGCGACCATCGGAAAGGCCTTCATAGAGCGTTTCAAGCTCATGTGCCAAATCGCCGATCGGCCGAATTTCAGCCATGCGTGCGCCGCCCTTGAGCGTGTGCAGATCGCGTAACAATGCCGATAGCGCCAACTGATTAGACGGATCTCCGAGCCAGCGCTCCAGGGCGCCGCCGGCGCTATCCAGCAAATCGACGGCTTCGTCGAGAAAGATCTCGACCATTTCTCCGTCCAGCTCGTCCTCGCCCAAGCCAGGCTCGACAGGCCAGGCTTCGGCTTCGGCTTCGGCTTCGGCTTCGGCTTCGGCTTCGGCTTCGGCTTCGGCTTCGGCTTCGGCCAGAGGCTCGGGGACACTGTCTGCTGACGCAAACGTGACAGAACCCTCTCCGGAAACTTCGTTGACCGGCTGTTCCAACGTAAGCGGATCAATCGCCTCGGCGAGCAAACTCTCAAGTCTGGCCACTAGCTCGGGCTGCCCGGTCACCTGCAGACCTGCCGCGACCTGATCCATCATGCCGACCAAGGCTTCATGTGCCTGTTCGACGTCATCGAAGAACCGGGCGCTGACCGCTAGACGCCCTTCCTGCACAACGGCATAGAGATCAAGCAACACCTGACACAGTGTGTCGATCTGTGGCAACTCGGCCATCTGGGCGCCAAGACCCAGCGTCGTCAGTTCTTCCAACAGCGCGGTCAATTCTTGCCGCTCGGCTGGATGCTCGCGCCAACTCTGCAGTAGCGCTTCGGCGTCAAGCAGGATGTTCATGCCTTCCGACAGAAACAGCGCAATCATGCCAGGGTCGCGTGGCTCGCCGTGCTCTCTGTCGCCTCGCTCACCGGCATCCGCCAGTCGGGCCTGATGCAACTCATGCACGCGAGCAATGAACGCCTCCGCTCCCTCGATGGCCGCCAGCGGCTCACGCTCGAGATTTTCCAGTCCACGCCTGAGCAACTGCTCAGCGGTGTGTAGAAGCTCGGCCTCGGCCAGATCCATCTGTATCAGGTTGGCCTTGAACTCCTTGACCATTCTTTCCAATGGTGTGGCAACTTCAGCCATGGGCAGAATGCCCGCCATATGGGCGCTACCCTTGAGGGTGTGCAGCGCACGCTGTAAAGGGTCGGTTACTGGTTGCGGCAAGCGTTGCGCGCAATCGGCGAGAAAGTCGACGAGTGTGGCCAGATGCGCTTCAGCCTCATTACGGAATATCTCCAGCAACTGCGGATCTAGCACATCTTCATCTGCTTCTTCTTGGGCCAGCTGGTCTTGTGCGACGCCGCCTTGCGGGTCAGGTTCTGGCAACTGCCCTCGGGCCAAGGCGTGAGCGTTTGCGGCCAGCAGGTCGACGTCGTCGCGTTGGCGTTGGGCCTTGGCTGCAAACTCTTCGACTAGCGCCGGCATCAACGCCACCACATCTCTCACCAGCTTTTTGACTGGCTCGCCAGCTTCAATGCTGCGATCCAGAACCCGGTTGAGCAGGTTTTCGACAGACCAGGCAAGTTCTCCAATGACCAAAGCACGGACCATTCGCCCGCTGCCCTTGAGGGTATGGAAGGCACGCCGCACCTCGCCGAGCGCCTCCTTGTCCATGGGATCTTCACACCAGCGCGGCAGGTACTCACTGATGGTTTCGAGAACCTCGGCAGCCTCCTCGATGAACACCTCCAGCAAGTCATCATCGACTGCCTCTTCACCCTCAGGAGGCGGCAGAAGGCTTGGCGGAACATCCCGTGCCGGGGGATTGACGGAAGCAACAGGTGTTGCCAATACGTCCGCCACGGTCATGACCGGCTCGTCGTTAGCCGACTGAGTCACCGGGTCGGGCAACGAGACTTCGGGCATATCGAGTGCCGTCATCTCCGCTTCGCACCAATCGACTTCGTAGCCGATCTCGTCATCGGCAGGCTGACCCTGGGAATCGCTCAACGTCTCGACAGTCTCAGTGCTAATCGCCTGCGACGGCTCTGCCTCGGTCAGCTCGGCATCCTCTCCCGACCAGTCGAACGCTTCAACCTCAACGACATCGGCGACGTTCAACTCTTCGTCGTGGATCAGATCGACATTGGTCTGCGAGTCGAACCCGGTCTGCGAAGGGTCTGACCAAAGCGAGCTCGCGTCCTGAGTCTCAGGGGTACTTATAGACTCTGATGCAGGTTCCAGAGAGAGCACTTCGATTTCATCGAGCGGATCTGACAGCTCGAAACTCGTCTCCGAGTCCGTTTGTTCAAACTGACTTGGAGCCTGCACGCTGAGCGGATAGCCCAACGCCTGCAAACTTTCTTCTGCCACATCGAGAATCAGGTCACCCTGTGAGCCGCAGTCTTCACTGAGGCGCTCCAGGTAGTATTCGACGCTGGTGATGGCATCCGCAAGCGTATCCAGGCTTTGCCAATCAGGGATTGCCTGTTTAGCGAGCAGCTGTTCTTGGATGTACTGGTTACAGGCATCCAGCAAGGCCGCGGCGCGGGCAAGGGGAACCATTGCAAGTCCGCCGCGGGATTGGGTCAGCAACTCCGGAACACGCGCCAGATGTTGATGATTCCATTGGGAGGCAATGAACTCGATGATGGCGTCTTTCGCCTGCTCCAGCCCCGTACGCGCCTCGCGGATAACCAGGCGATGGATCTGCCCGACATCGGTGGTTGGGAGGTGACTGTCCTCGCCACCATGCTCAGCTGAGGTGCCGCCAACCATGCCGGCGAGCGTCGCTTCGACGTACAGCAGCGCGCCTGCGACATCCATCAGAGCTGCGTCGTCAGGCTGCTGGCGCCCATTCGCCAAACCTTCGACCAGGCTGATCTGGTCCAGAATGATCCGCCGTGGTTGACCGAAACCGAGCACAGCGAGCGTATCGGCGATCTGCTTGAGCGGCGACTGTAGCGCTCCGAGATCCGTGAGGCCCGTACGATCGCTGCGCACGAACAGATCCAGGCTGTCCTTTACCCGGACCAGCTCCTCGCACAATGCAGCCACCACCGAGCGCATGGCGCCGCGGTCCGGTCCAGCAAGCTGGGCCCGCTCTTCGTCGACCAGCGTGCTATCGGGTAGCGCATCATCCAGGCTGTACTCAGCCTTCAACGCCTGGATTCGCGGGCTCTGGGCCGGCGCCTTGGCTATATAGAACAGAAGATTTTTGGTCAGCTCGTCAGGAGCTGCCTGATTGATGCCCTCAGCGCCCTCCGCGACCAGACGCTTGAGCTCTTTGTCTACCTGACGTAATAGGTTTCGAACCGTGGTGCCGTTGGCGACAGCGCCGCTGGCGAGCCCCTCCACTACACCGGATGCGATCTGCCATAGCGCGCCCAAGGGTGCATCCTTACAGAGCATTTCTAGGCGCGCAAAGACACGTGCCATGTAGCTTAAATTGGTGGATAGATCCTGGTTCCGAATGACCCCGACCAACGCGACCTGCAACATCTGCCTTAGTTTTCGAAGCAGCGTTGGCAAATCCTCGGTTTGTCGCTGCGCCAAAAATTCGCCCGAAAGGGCCGGCGCTCGCACGGACATGTCTGGCGAAAACAGGCTGGTTTCCGACAACAGCTTCTCGCCACGTGCCGCTCGAAGATCGTTGAGCAGCGGCAGGACCACCATGGGTAGATCGCGCCGAGCACTCTGGATACGATCCAGATAAACCGGCATCTGCAGAATAGCCTGCATGAGCACTTCAAGCGCTTCGGCCTGGCTGGCAACGCTTTCATCCAATAGCGCACGAGCTAACTGCTCCATCTCCTCGGCAAGCAGTGCAGCGCCATAGAACTCAACCATCTGCAAGGTGCCATGCACCTGATGTACATAGGTCAGACAGAAGCGCATCCGCGTCGAGTCTTGCGGGTTTTCGACGAACGCTTCCAAGGCCTGCCGTGCCTGCTTCAGCGTTTCGGCAATCTCGCCTTTCACCCACTCCAGGGCGACATAATCGTGCCGATCACCCATAGCGACTCCGCTCATAAACATTTCCGGGTAAAGGCCAGAACCTGACTATCAGCCACCGGAACCAGCTCCGGGTGCTGCCAACCGACCACCTCACCCGCGCCAATAACCAGCAACCCTCCCGGCGCCAGGCGCTCGGCAAGACGATTGAGGATTTCGCGGCGGCGCCAGCGACGGAAGTAGATCAACAGGTTCTGACAAAAAATGACGTCCACATCGGACATTGGTGCACCGGCCAGCTCCAGCACGTTAAGTCGGGCAAAGCACACCCTCGCTGCCAGACTGGGTACCACCTGAAAACGATCACCCGCCAGTGGCTGGAAATACCGCTCGCGTAGGTCGGGGTCCAGATGTTCGAGTCGACGTAGACCATAGAGGCCCTCACGTGAACGGCTCAACGCACTGAGACTGATATCGCTTCCTATCACACCAAACTGTGTTTCACCGTCGGTACTCTTAAGCGCCTCAGCTGCACAAATCGCCAACGAGTAGGTTTCCTCGCCGCTTGCACAACCAACGCTCCACAGCGACCAGGGCCGAGCAGCAGTCCGCGACTCGACACGCTGCTGTACGTAATCGGAAAGCACTGCAAACGACGGCGGATGACGAAAAAAACGGGTCTCTTGTACAGTCAGACTGTCCATCAGGGTGGACCATTCAACAGCCCCTCGAGGACCGTCGGTGACCTGGCGGTAGTAACTCGCATAATCCTGCGCCCCGACTTCGCGCATGCGGCGGCTCAGATTGGTCTGGAGAAAGATCCGTCGTTGCTCGGTCACAACCAGGCCAGAACGCTCCTCGAGCAGGGTCTGCCAGTCATTGAATTCCGCTGCCGACATATCAGCCAAGGGTCTCAGTGACCAATCAACACCTGGCTGCATACCCTGCCCCTTATCCAGGAAATTCCACAGCGGCCCGTTTCAGGCCGCCGCGCTCTCAAATCAGGCCTGATCCTGCGTTTCCGGCAGAGTAAAGCCGGATACCGAATGCCGCATCTCATTGGCCATCTTGGCCAGGTTACCGATGCTCTTCGCGGTAGCTGTGGTACCGGAAGATGTTTGCGAGGTAATTTCCTGAATGACGTTCATGGTGTTGGAAATATGGCCAGCCGACGACGCCTGTTGGCGAGCCGCGTTGGAAATGTTCTGGATGAGCGCCGCAAGGCTCTTGGATACCTTTTCGATTTCCTCCAGAGCGACCCCTGCGTCCTGGGCCAGGCGGGCACCTCGAACCACTTCGGACGTGGTCTGCTCCATCGAGATAACCGCTTCGTTCGTGTCTGTCTGAATGGTCTTAACCAGCGCTTCGATCTGCTTTGTTGCAGCAGAGGAACGCTCCGCAAGACGCTGTACTTCGTCCGCAACGACCGCAAAGCCTCGACCGGCGTCGCCGGCCATGGAGGCCTGAATCGCGGCATTCAGTGCGAGGATGTTTGTCTGGTCGGCGATGTCGTTGATCAGGCTGACGATATCGCCGATCTCCTGCGAGGACTCGCCGAGACGTTTGATTCGCTTGGAAGTGTCTTGAATCTGCTCCCTGATGTTATCCATACCGGTAATGGTGTTGTGCACCACCTCGTTGCCCTTGTTCGCGATCGCTACCGACCGCTCGGCTACCGCCGAGGATTCGGCGGCGTTAGCCGATACCTGGTCAATCGACACGGCCATTTCATTGATCGCCGCGGAGGCACCAGCAATTTCCTGAGCCTGATGCTCGGATGCTTCGGCCAGATGCATTGCGGTTGCCTGGGTTTCCTGGGCCGCACCGGACACCTGTACGGCGGTCTGGTTGATCGTTTCAACCAGATCGCGCAACTGGTCAATGGAGTAGTTGATCGAGTCAGCGATAGCACCAGTGAAGTCTTCGGTAACAGTGGCGGCGACCGTCAGGTCACCGTCAGCCAGGTCGCCGATTTCGTCAAGCAGACGCAAAATCGCTGTCTGGTTACGCTCGTTCTTTTCCGCGGTTTCGCTCAACCGACGACGCGTAACCTGAACCATGACCAGGCCGATCAGCAGAATCGAAGCCAGTGCCAGTGCACCAAGGACATAGCCAGCGAGGGTATTGACGTAACGGGCCTCGGCACGGCTTTGAAGCCCCTGGGTCAGCTCGGACGTTTTGTCGAGCAGCGTCTGCGAAACCTCGAAGATGCTGTTCGATGACTCACGTACCTGGAACAGTTCCGGTGAGGTTTCCAGAATCTCGTCTACCGATCCGGAAACGAACTGGAACAACTCTGAAATGGCGGCCAACCGATCCAATGCTTCGACGTCGCTGACCCGGGTAATGCCCATGGCCTCGTTGCCTTCCAGCATGGCGCTGAGCACGCGACCGAACAGGCTGGCGTCGCGACCAAACATGTCTGCGGCCTGCACAGAGTCCTGATCACCGGAAAGCACCTTGTTGACCGACCCCAGGATACGTTCCGCAAGCAGTGATTGACGCTGGGCCACGGAAACCTGAGCGGCTGGAGCGCCACTTTCCAAAAGGATGTCCACGACCTCCTCATACTCAACCTGCAGCTGAGGGATCGTTTCGGCGAGGGTGGCTGCCACCTGATGCAAGGACAGTACTGTTTGTTCGCTGGCAAGGATCGCGTCGGTGTTCTGCCGCAGCGTATCCCAATCCTGCTGCACTGCTGCCACTTCGGATTGCAGCGCTTCAGGTACCGCAGGCAATCCGATGCGATCATCGCCAACCGAGAGGTAACTCCAACGCTCGCTAAAGTCGTTGCGAGCATCTTTCAGCGAGTCGAATGCCTCGGGGGTACCGGTGGCCGCCTCAACCGCGTTCTTCGCGATGCGCTGGGAGAGAACTCGCAGCTCACCTGCGTGTCCAACGTATTCGTTATCGTAGTCGGCCTGTGTATTGATGTACGCGAAGTTCACGAACAGCAACACCATCGAGACGATCAGAAGGATAAACAGGCCGGCGATCAACGTATTGCTACGTACCCCTGCCAGCAATGCATTCGCGTTCATTTTTTTCATTTTTCCGGCCCCCGCCTGGACCACCTGTACGTTTCCTTCCAAGAACCAAAAGGCCGGCATCAGCCGACCCCACCTAAATCAATACGCCACGTCCAGAAATTTCTGATGCGCAGCAAGCGCGTGCGGACTGAAAACCAGCCAGGGCTGCTCGCGCTGAAAGACACCGTGAATGAATGGCTGAATCGAGGCTTCGACAGGAGGCAACTGTTCGGAGAATGCATCTACCGGAAAATGCTGCATGCCGAACACTTCATCGACCGTCAGTCCCGCGAACACATCCTGGTGGTCCACCACCAACACACGCCGCTGCTTGCGTAAAGGCGACAACTCGAGCCCTAGGTAGCCGCACAGGTCCATGACCGGCAAAAGCCTGCCACGGACGTTGGCCACTCCCTTTACCCACGCCTTCACGCCGGGAAGCAGGGTATAACG
This sequence comes from Pseudomonas sp. 9Ag, assembly GCF_902506445.1. NCBI lineage: Bacteria > Pseudomonadati > Pseudomonadota > Gammaproteobacteria > Pseudomonadales > Pseudomonadaceae > Pseudomonas > Pseudomonas sp. 9Ag. Next base: position 164,385 of record NZ_LR733836.1, on the reverse strand, counting down.
CGGCTCATGGAGTATTTCGCCAACCTCTCCCATCGGCGCAACGAACAGTCGGCCTCCCATTCGGAAACCGATACCAGCCCATGTCTGGACAGCTTCTTGCTGCGACGGCAATCCGGCAGCCGAAGCCCTGCAACGGCTGTCGATATCCAGGAGTCGCTCAAAAGGCGTAGGCGTATCCGACATGCTGGTAACTTCCTTCGTCCGAATCCCGAAACCGCTAATCAACCGGTAAGTACGGCGCTCAGGGTCTTCAGCAATGTCGCTTCGTCCACCGGCTTGGTCAGGTAATCTTTGGCTCCCTGACGCTTGCCCCAGACCTTATCGGTTTCCTGGTCCTTGGTCGTCACAATGATCACTGGAATGTGACTGGTTTCAGCATCTTTGGTCAGCTGACGAGTCGCCTGAAAACCGTTCAGGCCGGGCATGACGATATCCATCAGCACCGCGTCTGGTTTCTCCTGGCGCGCAAGCGCTACGCCATCGGCGCCGTTTTCGGCCTTGAGAACGACGTGCCCGTGCTTCTCCAGCATGGCCGTCAGTTTGTACATTTCGGTCGGCGAGTCATCAACAATCAGAACGCGAGCCATGATTTCTCCGTAGGAAAGGCTTCAGCGGCACAATGGGCCGGACTTCAGGATACTTGCTCTACCGGTGCAAAGTCAGGCACATGTGCTTTGATAGCACCGAGCAATTCTTCTTTGCTGAACGGCTTGGTGAGGTACTGGTCAGACCCCACAATCCGCCCCTTGGCCTTGTCAAACAAACCATCCTTCGAGGACAGCATGATCACCGGCGTGGACTTGAACGAACTGTTGTTCTTGATCAGCGCGCAGGTCTGATAACCATCAAGCCTGGGCATCATGATATCGACGAAGATGATGCGCGGATGACTATCCGCAATTTTGGCAAGCGCATCGAAGCCATCCACCGCCGTGATCACATCACAACCTACTTTTTTCAGCAGCGTTTCGGCGGTGCGACGAATCGTTTTCGAATCGTCGATCACCATGACCTTCAAGCCCTCGGAGTGCTGTTCCATTTCGCCCTACCATCGCCTCGGTGAGTCGTAGTTTATCGTTATGTCAGTGCGCTGGAGGCCCTGTCATCGATGGGCTGCACCCAATCGCCGGACCTTTTTAGCACACTCCTCAAAAGCAAGCTATCTGCCGCCGGAGCAGCGGGATTTTCCTTGACCCAGCGCACAACCGCCGCCAATCTGCGTCGGTATTTCAAGCCTCTGGCAGCGCTTGCCTGCCCCTCGTTGGAGACCACCACATGACTGTTCGCGTCGGGATCATCATGGACCCAATCGCGCAGATCGCATTCAAGAAAGACAGCTCCCTGGCCATGCTGCTGGCAGCCCAGGACCGCGGCTGGACGATCTACTACATGGAACAACGCGATCTCTACCAGCTTGCCGGCGAGGCGCGGGCCCGCATGCGCCCGATCCAGGTCTTCAACGACCCCCAGCGCTGGTACGAAACAGAGAAAGAAGTAGACAGCGCTCTTGCCGACCTTAATGTCATCCTGATGCGCAAGGATCCGCCCTTTAACAGTGAGTATGTCTACGCCACCTATCTGCTGGAGCTTGCTGAGCAGGCCGGCACGCTGGTGGTAAATCGCCCGCAGAGTCTGCGCGACTGCAACGAGAAGTTCTTTGCCACCCAGTTTCCGCAATGCACCCCACCGACCCTTGTCAGCAGGCGGTCCGACATTCTGCGGGAGTTTGCTCGCGAGCAGCGTGACATCATTCTCAAACCGCTGGATGAAATGGGTGGCGCATCGATTTTCCGCCACCGCGAAGGCGACCCGAATCTATCAGTGATCCTCGAGGTACTGACCGAGCATGGCGGCCGTCAGATTATGGCGCAGCGCTACATTCCGGCCATCACGGAAGGCGACAAACGCATCCTGATGATAGACGGCGAGCCGGTGCCCTACTGCCTGGCGCGCATACCCGCAGTGGGCGAAACGCGCGGCAATCTCGCCGCCGGGGGACGCGGCGTCGCACAGCCACTTTCTGAGCGCGACATGGAGATCGCCGCGATTGTGGGGCCGGAGCTGCGCAAACGCGGGCTGCTTTTCGTCGGCCTGGACGTGATTGGTGAGTTCCTCACCGAGATCAACATCACCAGCCCGACCTGCATCCGCGAGATTGACAGTGCCTTCGATACCCGCATCGGCGAGCGCCTGATGGACGCCATCGCAGCAAAACTGAGCGAATCCAACGTTTAGCTCAAATGCGGTTGGCGCAGTGCCAACCGCCTCTCTTTCAATTGCCTGCTGCGCTTCGGTCGACGCATCGTCGTAGCCACCCATCAAAGCTGCCGCCTGGTTCATAGACTTTTACAGTCACGCTGGGCAGACTGCGCGCACTTCAAGCCGACTGAAATGCGATGAACGCCGCTACACGCCAACCCTCTCTTGCCCCTACCGGAGTCCGTCCGGCAGACCGTCTCGGCTTTACGATATTTCTCGCAGCCGCGCTTCACGGTGCCCTGATTCTAGGGCTCGGCTTCACGCTCTCAGAACCAGAGCAGACCAGCAAATCGCTGGAAATCACTTTGTCCACGTTTAAGAGCGAAAACAAGCCAAAGGAAGCGGATTTCCTGGCTCAGGACAATCAGCAAGGCAGCGGCACGCTGGAGCACAAGGCCTCGCCAAAAACAACTGAGCAAGCGCCATTCCAGGACACCCAGGTACGCAAGGTCTCGCCCACTTCGTCGCCCCCGCCAAGCAACCCTAGCGAGGCGCCCAAGACAGCCGTAGCAACGCGCGCCCCGCAACCTGAAAAGACACCGGCCAAGCCACAAAAGAACAAGCCGCAGCCACAGGCGCAACCGGCTCCCGTCTATGACAGTTCGCAGCTCAGCGCAGAAATCGCCAGCCTCGAAGCCGAACTTGCCCAGCAGGTCGAGCAATATGCCAAGCGGCCTCGTGTCAGCCGCCAGAACAGCGCTGCCACCATGCGCGACATCAGTGCCTGGTACCGCGACGAATGGCGCAAGAAAGTCGAGCGCATCGGCAACCTGAACTATCCAGATGAGGCGCGCCGTCAACGCATCTACGGGAGTCTGCGAATGTTGGTCGTGGTTGACCGAAACGGCGCGGTACAGGAGCTCCGAGTACTCGAATCCTCAGGCCAGGCGATGCTCGACGAGGCCGCCATGCGCATCGTCAGACTTGCGGCGCCCTTTGCGCCTTTTGCCGGCGAGCTGGCGCAGAATTACGATCAGGTCGAAATCATCCGAACCTGGCGCTTCGAGCGCGGCGATCGCCTGTCAAGCCGCTGACAAAGGACGCGCGTGCCGCGTCGGCTATGGCATTTGGTGCAGCCGCTTCACGGCCCAGGCCGCAACGCTTAAGCTAGCACCCATGAACGCGACCTCGCCCAGCTACCTAAAGCATCACTTTCTAATCGCCATGCCACATATGGCGGACCCCAATTTCGCCCAGACCTTGATTTATCTGGTTGAACACAACCGGGATGGCGCGATGGGGCTCATTGTCAACCGCCCGAGCGGATTGAACCTGGCGGACATACTTGAGCAGCTCCGCCCGGAGCAACCAGGAAATGCCAGCAGCCAGCACCTGACGATCTTTTCGGGCGGACCGGTACAGACCGATAGAGGCTTCGTGCTGCATCCTGCCGATGCGCAATTCCAGGCAACACTTGATCTGGGCCCGCTCGGCGTGACGACTTCTCAAGATGTGCTCTTCGCCATCGCCGACGGCTATGGCCCAAAGCAGCAGTTTATTGCTCTCGGTTATGCGGGCTGGGAGGCTGGCCAGCTGGAAGCGGAGCTGGCGGAAAATGCCTGGCTGAGCTGCCCGGCGCAGCCTGAGATCCTTTTCGACCTGCCCTACGATCAGCGTTTGACGGCCGCTGCCGCATCGCTGGGTGTCGATCTCAGGCTGCTCAGCAGCCAGGTCGGCCACGCATGAGTACGCTGCGACTACTGCTCGGCTTCGACTACGGCACCAAGCAGATCGGCGTCGCCGTCGGTCAGGCGGTGACCGGCCAGGCGCGTGAGCTCTGTGTGCTTAAGGCGCAAAACGGCGTACCTGATTGGTCACAGATCGAAGCTCTGCTACGCGAGTGGCAACCGGATGCGCTGGTGGTCGGCCTGCCTCTAAACATGGACGGCAGTGGCAGCGAGATGAGCGCTCGTGCAGAAAAGTTCGCACGCCGCCTCAACGGTCGCTTCAACCTGCCAGTGCATACCCATGACGAGCGCCTCACCACATATGAAGCCAAAGGCGAGCGCCTGCGTGGCGGCCAGAACGGCGGTTACCGTGAACGCCCCGTTGATGCCCTCGCTGCGGCTCTTTTACTCGAAGGCTGGCTGAGTGCCCAGCAAACTGCATGAAGCGGCCCCAGGAGAAATCATGACCCTGCCCAACCCCGACCAGTTGCTCCCGGAAATGGCTGCAACCCTGGATCAGCACCTCAAGAGCCGGAGCATAAGCGAGCCTCGTTTCATCGGCATCCGCACGGGTGGCGTCTGGGTCGCCCAGGCACTTCTTGAACAACGGGCCAAGAACGAAGCACTGGGGATACTGGACGTCTCGTTCTACCGCGACGACTTCACCCAGAATGGCCTGCATCCCCAGGTCCGCCCCTCGGAGCTACCATTCGAAATCGAAGGCCAGCATCTGATCCTGGTCGATGATGTGCTCATGAGCGGCCGCACCATTCGTGCAGCGCTGAACGAGCTGTTCGACTACGGCCGGCCTGCTAGCGTCAGCCTGGTGTGCCTGCTGGACCTCAATGCCCGCGAGCTGCCGATCAGGCCGGACGTGGTGGGTGCCACACTCTCACTGGCGCCCGAACAACGGGTAAAGCTCCTTGGCCCAAGCCCGCTAACGCTCGAATTCCAGACCCTCGCCTCCGCCAATTGAGACCCTCGCGATGACGCCTACCGACGCCAAGCGCCCGCTACAGCTGAACGATAATGGTCAGTTGCGCCATTTCCTCTCGCTGGATGGCCTGCCCCGTGCCCTACTAACGGAAATCCTGGACACTGCCGATTCGTTCCTCGAGGTCGGCGCCAGAGCGGTAAAAAAGGTTCCGCTGTTGCGAGGCAAAACCGTTTGCAACGTGTTCTTCGAAAATTCGACGCGAACGCGCACCACCTTCGAGCTGGCGGCCAAGCGGCTCTCGGCGGACGTCATCACCCTGAACGTCTCGACCTCCTCGACCAGTAAGGGCGAAACACTTACCGACACCCTGCGCAACCTCGAAGCGATGGCCGCCGACATGTTCGTAGTGCGCCACGCTGATTCGGGCGCCGCCCACTTCATAGCTGAACATGTGTGCCCGGATGTAGCAGTCATCAACGGAGGCGATGGGCGCCATGCGCACCCGACCCAAGGCATGCTCGACATGCTCACCATTCGCCGGCACAAGGGTGACTTCGAAAAACTCTCGGTGGCCATTGTCGGCGACATCCTGCATTCGCGCGTAGCCCGCTCCAATATGCTCGCGCTCAAAACACTGGGCTGTCCCGACATTCGTGTCATCGGCCCGAAGACGCTGCTACCCGTTGGCCTGGAGCAGTACGGCGTGAACGTCTACCACGACATGAACGAAGGCCTGCGCGATGTCGATGTGGTGATCATGCTGCGCCTACAACGCGAACGCATGCAGGGCGGCCTGCTGCCCAGCGAGGGCGAGTTCTATCGCCTCTATGGCCTGACCACTCAGCGCATGGCGCTGGCCAAACCGGACGCCATCGTCATGCACCCCGGCCCGATCAACCGCGGCGTCGAGATCGAATCGGCAGTGGCCGATGGTGCCCAGTCGGTCATCCTCAACCAGGTCACCTATGGCATCGCGATTCGTATGGCGGTGCTGTCCATGGCGATGAGCGGGCAGACCGCACAACGGCAACTCGAACAGGAATACGCGGCCGAGGAGCAGAACTGATGCCTACCCATATCCTCGGTGCTCGCCTGATCGACCCGGCCAATGGACGCGACGAAATCACTGATATTTACTGTCAGGACGGCAAGATCATCGCTCTCGGCCAGGCGCCTTCGGGATTCAGCGCGGCAAAGACCATTGATGCACGCGGCTTGATTGCTGCGCCCGGCCTGGTCGACCTATCGGTAGCACTTCGCGAACCGGGCTATAGCCGCAAAGGCAACATTGCCAGCGAAACGCTTGCGGCAACCGCTGGCGGTATCACCAGTCTGTGCTGCCCACCGCAGACCAAGCCGGTACTGGACACCGCAGCAGTTGCCGAACTGATCCTCGACCGTGCCCGCGAGTCCGGCCATGCCAAGGTTCTCCCGATCGGCGCACTGACGCGCAACCTGGCAGGCGAACAACTCTCGGAATTGGTCGCCCTCCGAGACGCAGGCTGCGTCGCCTTTGGCAATGGCCTGGCCAATTTCACCAGCAACCGCAACCTGGGCCGAGCGCTGGAATACGCTGCAACATTCGACCTCACTGTTGTCATCCATTCTCAGGACAGCGACCTGTCCGAGGGTGGCCTGGCCCATGAAGGCCCCGCCGCGGCCTTTCTCGGCCTGGCCGGGATTCCCGAAACGGCGGAAACCATCGCCCTGGCGCGTAACCTGCTGCTGGTGGAACAAGCCGGTGTGCGCGCGCACTTCAGCCAACTCACTACGGCCCGCGGCGCCCAGATGATTGCCGAGGCGCAAGCTCGTGGCCTGCCGGTCACCGCCGACGTGGCGATGTATCAGCTGATCCTCACCGACGAAGCGCTGCACGGCTTCTCAAGTCTCTACCATGTGCAGCCGCCTCTGCGCAGTGCCGGCGACCGTGAGGGCCTTCGTCAGGCGGTGAAGAGCGGTGTCATCTCGGTGATCTCGAGCCATCATCAACCGCATGAAGCGGACGCCAAGCAGGCCCCGTTCGGCGAGACCGAGGCGGGCATCAGCAGCGCCGAGATTCTCCTACCTCTCGCCCTGACCCTGGTTGAAGACGGCCTGCTGGACCTGCCGACCTTGCTGGCTCGCCTGAGCAGCGGCCCGGCCGCGGCGCTGAAGCTGCCGGCCGGCCGACTGTCGATTGGCGGAGCCGCGGATTTGGTCCTTTTCGACCCGAGCAGTTCGACCCTGGCCGGCGAGCGCTGGCACTCGAAAGGCCGCAATTGCCCGTTCATCGGGCATTGCCTGCCCGGGGCCGTGCGCTACACCCTGGTTGACGGCCGAGTCGCCTTCCAAGGCTAGGCCGCTTACCCAGCCGTTCGCAGCCGAGCAGGGCTGCGAACGGTAAGCGTCTGATCACCGATCAATGCGTTTTTCCATGTTCTGCATCGACACCTGACTGTTCAGCGTCCAGAAGTCATAAAGGATGCCGACGAAAAACAGCCCACCGGTGCAAAGATAAATCAGCCCGGTGATCCATTTGCCCTGGTACATCCGGTGCACGCCGAATATCCCAAGAAAGGTCAGCAGAATCCAGGCGACGGTGTAGTCGATCGGACCAGGCTGGAAGCGCATGTCCGCTTCACGATCCATTGACGGAATCAGGAACAGGTCGATGATCCAACCGACAAAAAACAATCCGAGCGTGAAGAACCAAATGGTGCCGGTGATCGGCTTGCCATAGTAGAAGCGGTGCGAGCCAAGAAAGCCGAAGATCCACAAAAGATAGCCAATCAGGGTGCTATGGGTGTTTTGACGCATCTGAGCCTCGCAGTCCGGTTTGGGTATTTCGTGAGCTTATCCGATTCCCACTCAATTGCAGCGCCTGCCGAGCGGACACCACGCACCTGAGCCGCCATGATACTGTATATCCAACCAGCATCATGGTGATCTATGCAATTGATCGAGAAGCTCAGCGTCCTGGCCGACGCCGCCAAATACGATGTGTCCTGTGCCAGCAGCGGCGCGCCCAAACGCAGCTCAAAAGGCCGCAGCGGACTTGGCGCCACGGATGGCATGGGCATCTGTCACAGCTTCACGCCGGACGGTCGCTGCGTCGCGCTGCTGAAGATCCTGCTGACCAACTTTTGCCTGTACGACTGCCAGTACTGCGTCAACCGGCGCTCCAGCGATGTTCCGCGAGCACGCTTCACTCCAGAAGAAGTGGTAACGCTGACACTGGATTTCTACCGCCGCAATTGCATCAGCGGCCTGTTTCTCAGCTCCGGGATCATCCGCTCGGCGGACTACACCATGGAGCAGCTCAACCGTGTGGCCAGGCTGTTACGCGAAGAGCACGAGTTTCGCGGCTACATTCATTTGAAAACGATTCCCGATGCCGACCCGCAACTTATTGCGGAGGCGGGCCGTTACGCTGACCGCCTCAGCGTCAACATCGAACTGCCGACCGAGGCCAGCCTGATCCGCCTGGCGCCAGAGAAACAGGTGGTGACCATCAAGCAGGCGATGCACGCCATTCATGAAGGCGAGACTGAAGCCAAAGCAGAACAGCGCGCACCACGCTTCGCACCGGCCGGTCAGAGTACGCAGATGATCGTCGGGGCTGACGCCACCGATGACAGCACCATTCTGCACACCGCCCAATCACTGTATGGCGACTTCAGACTGCGGCGCGTCTATTACTCCGCCTTCAGCCCCATCCCACATAGCCCCAAAACCGTGCCGTTTGAGGCACCGCCACTGCTGCGCGAGCATCGCCTGTACCAAGCGGACTTCCTGATGCGCGGCTATGGCTTCAAGGCCAGCGAATTGCTGGCGGGCCCAGGCAACCTGCCGCTGGACATCGATCCGAAGCTGGCCTGGGCGCTGTCCAATCGTGAGCATTTTCCAGTTGACCTGAATAGCGCCGAGCCGACACTGATCGCGCGCATCCCCGGTATCGGGATCCTGAGCGCCAAACGGCTGGTCGCCCTGCGGCGGCAGAAGCGCATCCGCTTCGAAGACCTGACACGGCTTCGCTGCTCGCTTGAAAAGGCTAAACCCTTTGTCATCACACAAGACTACCGACCAAGCCTTGCCAATCGGGAGTCTGCAACCTTGCGCCGGAGCCTCAGTGACGGCCCGGTACAAATGGGCCTGTGGTGATGCAGGTGCGGTTTGATGGGAGCTTTGATGGCTGGCGCGACAGGGCCCGTGAACTGCTCCAAAGCGGCGTCGCGCCGCATCAAGTCGAGTGGCTTGGCAAGGACGAGCTAGGTGGCTTGTTCGATGAGCCAGATACGTCCGAACCAGTCGATGCAGGACCGCCAGTTCGCATTCCGCGACAACTGGTCGAAGAGCTCGAAAGCGCTGCCCGCTTTCGTACGGCAGATCGGTGGAGCTTGCTGTATCGCGTGCTCTGGCGGGTCGCAAAAGGCGATCAAACAGCCAGGCTGGTCGGCGACATCGACGGAACTGAGCTGCACGCACGGATCAAGGCCGTGCGCCGTGAAGCGCACCACATGCATGCCTTTCTGCGTTTCAGCCCGACAGGCTGCGGCGAGTCGCCGAACTATGCCGCCTGGTTCGAGCCTGCCCATGATGTTCTCGTAAGTGCAGCACCACACTTTGCTGAACGGATGGGGCTGAATTCCTGGCTGATCGCAACGCCAATCGATGCGGTGCTTTGGGATGGAGCGGTCATGCACTATGCCGCCGCGTGCCCGCCCGCCTGGCGACGGCTTGCGCAAAATGCGCAGGATCCAGGGGCGGAACTGTGGAAGACCTATTACGAAAGCACCTTCAACCCAGCGCGGCTGAACCGCAACGTCATGGAGAGCAACCTGCCGGTTCGATTCTGGAAGAACCTGCCGGAGGGCGCCCTAATTCCTCAACTGATGAGCCAAGCGCGCGCCGGAGCACAACGTGACGGTCAGGCCGAGCGCGTGGCCAACCAGCCAGGCAAGCGAATCAGCCGGCCTGGCTAGCCATATCAACGGAAGCTGCGTCCCGGATCGTCGTCGCTGACCTCCAACGTCAGCCCCTGTGAAACGCTGGTGAGGTGTTCACCGTCGGTTTCCGACCCCAGCTTGATCATCAGTCGTAGATCGTTGGAGGAGTCGGCATGCGCCAAGGCGTCTTCGTACGTGATCTCGCCCTGAACATAGAGGTTGTACAGCGCCTGATCGAAGGTCTGCATACCAAGGTCGGTGGAGCGTTTCATCAGCGACTTGAGCTCGTGAACCTCACCCTTGCGGATCAGATCAGCCGCCAGCGGCGTGTTGATCAGCACCTCGATCACCGCGCGGCGGCCTTTGCCATCGGGCGTCGGGATCAGCTGCTGGGCAACGATGGCTTTGAGGTTCAGTGACAGGTCCATCCAGACCTGCTGCTGCCGATCGGCGGGGAAGAAGTTGATAATGCGATCCAGCGCCTGGTTGGCGTTGTTGGCGTGCAGGGTCGCCAAACATAGGTGCCCGGTTTCAGCGAAGGCCACGGCATAGTCCATGGTCTCGCGGGTCCGCACTTCACCGATCAGGATCACATCCGGCGCCTGGCGCAGGGTGTTTTTCAGTGCCACATCGAAGGAATCCGTGTCGATCCCGACTTCACGCTGGGTGACGATGCAGCTCTGGTGCTGGTGAATGAATTCGATCGGATCTTCGATGGAGATGATATGGCCGCTGGAGTTCTTGTTGCGGTAGCCGATCATCGCGGCCAGCGAGGTCGACTTGCCGGTACCGGTCGCACCGACGAACAACACCAGGCCGCGCTTGGTCATCGCCAGCTTTTTCAGCACTTCGGGAAGTTTCAGGTCTTCCAGCGTTGGAATGTTGGTCTCGATTCGGCGCAGCACCATGCCGGCAAGGTTGCGCTGATAGAAGGCGCTGACCCGAAAACGGCCGATGCCGCGCGCGCTGATGGCGAAGTTGCATTCGTGGTTTTCGGTGAACTCACGACGCTGCTGCTCGTTCATCACCGCGTGAACCGTCTCGCGGGTCATCTCCGGCGACATCGGCGTCTTGTTGACTGGCAGGATCTTGCCGTTGACCTTCATTGACGGCGGCACACCAGCGGTAATGAACAGATCGGAGCCGCCCTTTTCGACCATCAGGCGCAACAGTTTCTCGAATTCCATCGTCGTTCTCGTAGTCCGGGCGTAGCCGCGCTATAACAATGCGAAGAGGCCCGGCTTAGCGCCAGGCCCAATAGGTTTTAGAAGTTTTCCGGCTGCTTGGCTTTTTCCTTGGCGCTGTCGCGTGAGATCAGCCCCTTGGCCAGCAAGCCTTTAAGGCAGGCATCCAGTGTTTGCATACCCAGCGAACCGCCGGTCTGGATAGACGAGTACATCTGCGCCACCTTGTCTTCACGGATCAGATTTCGGATCGCAGGGGTGCCAATCATGATTTCGTGCGCCGCCACCCGACCACCGCCAACCTTTTTCAACAGGGTCTGGGAGATCACGGCCTGCAGGGATTCCGACAACATCGAGCGGACCATGGACTTCTCTTCAGCCGGGAACACGTCGACTACCCGGTCGATGGTCTTGGCCGCCGAGGTGGTGTGCAGGGTGCCGAATACCAGGTGGCCGGTTTCCGCTGCAGTCAACGCCAAGCGGATGGTTTCCAGGTCGCGCATCTCGCCGACCAGAATGATGTCCGGGTCTTCACGCAGCGCCGAGCGCAGCGCTTCGGAGAAGCCGAGCGTGTCACGATGCACTTCACGCTGGTTGACCAGGCACTTCTTCGACTCGTGAACGAATTCGATCGGGTCCTCGATGGTGAGGATGTGGTGATACTTGGTGTTGTTCAGGTAATCAAGCATCGCCGCCAGGGTGGTCGACTTGCCCGAACCGGTCGGCCCGGTGACCAGCACCAGTCCGCGCGGTACGTCGGTGATCTTGCGGAAGACTTCGCCCATGCCGAGGTCTTCCATGGTCAGCACCTTGGACGGAATGGTCCGGAATACTGCACCAGCACCGCGATTCTGGTTGAAGGCGTTGACCCGGAAGCGCGCCACACCAGGCACCTCGAACGAGAAGTCGGTCTCGAGAAACTCCTCGAAATCCTTGCGCTGCTTGTCGTTCATGATGTCGTAGATCAGCGCGTGCACCTGCTTGTGGTCCATCGCAGGGAGATTGATCCGGCGCACATCGCCGTCGACGCGGATCATCGGCGGCAAGCCGGAAGACAGGTGCAAATCCGACGCACCCTGCTTGGCACTGAAGGCCAGCAGCTCTGTGATATCCATGGGACTCCCCAATTACAAGCAAGCAGGTAGAATGCCGCGCAGACCCTAAGGTGGCAGGCGCAGGTAATGTCCACGATAGCGACGAATATTGCAAAGGTCGGAACGCGCATCCGTGAGGCGGCGCAAGCTGCAGAGCGCGATCCCGACGAGGTGCTGCTGCTCGCGGTGAGCAAGACCCAACCGGCCGCGGCCATCCGTGAGGCCAGCGAAGCGGGCCTGCACGATTTTGGTGAAAACTACCTGCAGGAAGCGCTGGAAAAACAGGCCGAACTTGCCGACCTGCCTTTGGTTTGGCATTTCATCGGCCCCATCCAATCGAACAAGACCAAGCTGATCGCCGAGCATTTCGACTGGGTGCATTCGGTGGATCGTTTGAAAATCGCCCAGCGTCTTTCGGATCAGCGTCCCGACCACCTGGCGCCCTTGAACCTCTGCCTGCAGGTCAACGTCAGCGGTGAAGCCAGCAAGTCCGGCTGCGAGCCGCAAGAGGTTCACGAGCTGGCCCAGGCCATCGCCGCCTTACCTCGCCTGCGCCTGCGCGGCCTGATGGCGATACCCGAACCAACTGACAATCCAGCCGAGCAGCGCGCAGCGTTCGCCCGCCTACGCCAACTGCAGTCCGAACTGCCGCTGGATCTGGACACCCTTTCCATGGGCATGAGCCAGGACCTGGAGGCAGCCATTGCCGAGGGCGCCACCTGGGTTCGCATAGGCACTGCCCTGTTCGGCGCCCGTGCCTACCCCTCTCAGGTGGCTGCAGACGCCCCACCGCATGACTAACAAGGAATCCCACATGAGCACTCCCCGTATCGCCTTCATCGGTGGCGGCAACATGGCCGCGAGCCTGATTGGCGGCCTACGCGCCCAAGGCATCCCGGCCTCCTCGATGTGCGCCAGTGATCCCGGCGCCGACAAACGCAGCGAACTCGAAGCCGCTCATGGCATCGAGGCTTTTACCGACAACGCCCAGGCTGTTGCAGGCGCGGACGTAGTGGTCCTCGCGGTCAAACCGCAGGTGATGCAGGCGGTCTGCCGCGACCTGGCTGCACACCTGCAAGCGAATCAGCTGGTCGTCTCGATTGCCGCGGGCATCGATTGCGCCAGCCTGCAGGCTTGGCTGGGTGACACAACACCACGGGCGATCGTTCGCTGCATGCCGAACACCCCATCCCTGCTGCGTCAGGGTGTGAGCGGGCTGTTCGCCAACGATCAGGTGACCGATTCGCAAAAGCAGCAAGCCGAACAGCTGTTGTCGGCGGTTGGACTGGCACTCTGGCTGGACAAGGAGTCGCTGATCGACGCCGTGACCGCCGTGTCGGGCAGTGGCCCGGCATATTTCTTCCTGATGATCGAAGCGATGACCGCTGCGGGTGAGCGAATGGGCTTGCCACGCGATACAGCCGCACAACTGACCATGCATACCGCCCTGGGTGCTGCCCGAATGGCCTGTGAAAGCGATGTTGGAGCGGTCGAATTGCGACGTCGTGTCACCTCGCCGAACGGAACCACCGAAGCGGCGATCAAAGCCTTCCAAGCGGGCGGTTTCGAAAGCCTGGTTGAGCGAGCGATGACTGCAGCCGCACAACGCTCGGCCGAACTCGCCGAACAACTGGGCAACTAAGGAGCCTTCATGTCGCAACTCTCGCAAGCCCTGATCCTGATCGTCCAGACGCTGGGCAGCCTGTACCTGCTGATCGTCTTGCTGCGTTTCATCCTGCAGCTGGTCCGGGCAGACTTCTACAACCCGCTTAGCCAGTTCATTGTCCGCGCCACGCACCCGCTGCTCAAGCCGCTGCGCCGCATCATCCCCAGTATCGGCGGGCTAGACCTGTCCTCACTGGTACTAGCGATCATCGTCCAGATCCTACTGATGGCGGCGATCCTGATGATCGCGTTCGGCACCATCGGAAACCCGCTGCAGCTTTTGGTCTGGGCCGTCATTGGCGTGACCGGGCTGTTCATCAACATCTTCTTCTACGCGCTTATCATCAGCGTAATCCTGTCCTGGGTCGCACCTGGCAGTCACAACCCGGGCGCTCAACTGGTCAGCCAGATCTGCGAACCGGCACTGGCGCCCTTCCGCCGTCTGCTGCCAAGCATGGGTGGGCTGGATATCTCGCCGATTTTCGCGTTTCTGGCGATCAAACTGATCGACATGCTGGTCATCAATAACCTGGCAATGATGACCCACATGCCCAACATCCTGCGCTCGCTCATCTGAGCCTGAAACCGCCCCAAGCCTTGTGCAGGCTTTGGGCGGTGGTTCACAAAAGGCTCGATTGACCCGCACCGGGTGGCGGGGATAATCGCCTCCTACGCCTTTCAGGAAGCACCACGACCATGGAACGACTCGACCGGCAGGTGGATGCCTATGTCTCCTGGAAACGCGACCTTATCCGCGAAATAACCCGTTACCGCAGCTGGCTGGCGCACAACCGGCTGAACTCGGAGGTGGTTGAAACCCGCCTGGACCGTTCGCTGAAACTGCTGCGCACCGACCATATAACCCTCGCGTTTGTCGGCGAGTATTCGCGCGGTAAGACGGAGCTGATCAACAGCCTGTTCTTCTCGGAGTATGGCCAGCGCATCCTGCCGTCGCGTGCCGGCCGCACCACCATGTGCCCGACCGAGCTGTTCTTCGATCCCCGCGCGGAACGTTCTTACATTCGCCTGTTGCCGATCGAATCCCGCCTTGAAGACACCAGCATCGCCCAGCTCAAGCGCGCCCCACGCTTGTGGACGAACATTGCGCTGGATCCCGCGAATCCTGACGCCATGGTCGAATCGTTCGGCCAGGTAGCTTCCGCGAAATCCATGCCCGCCGAGCAGGCTATCCAGCTGGGCTTCCACCCCGATGTGCTGGAAGCGTCCGAAGTTAACGGTGAAGTCTTGGTGCCGGCTTGGCGACACGCCATGGTCAGCTTCGACCATCCGCTACTGCGCCAAGGCCTGCGCATCCTCGATACACCCGGCCTCAACGCGCTCGGCAGCGAGCCGGAACTGACGCTGTCGATGCTGCCTAACGCCCACGCGGTAATTTTCCTGCTGTCGGCCGATGCCGGCGTGACGGCCAGCGACATGGGTATCTGGCAACAGCACATTCGCCAGCTCAACGACGGTGGACGAAACCGTCTGTTTGCCGTGTTGAACAAGATCGATGTTCTGTGGGACGACGTCTCCGGTGAGACCTTTGTCAGTGAGGCGATTCAACGGATGCAGGCCGCTACGGCGCAACAGTTGGGCATCGCAGTGGAGGATGTGCTTCCTCTCTCAGCCAAGCAGGCCCTGCTGGCCAAGATTCGCGGCGATCAAAGCCTGCTCGAGCGCAGTCAACTGGTTGCACTGGAACATCTACTCAGCGAGCGCATCCTTGCTCAGAAGGAGCATCTGCTGGAACAACAGGTGGTGCGCCTGGTGCTCGCCTTGCTGCAAAACAGCCAGCATATCCTGACCCAGCGGCTGGCCAAGGTCCGCGAGCAATGCCACCTGCTCGATAGCCATCGCCAGGACAGCGGCCAGATGCTCCTCGAGCTGACAGCCCGTACCCGCCATGACCATAACCAGCACCACAAGCGCCTGCTGCAGCTGAAAACCAACCAGCGATTACTGCAACGCCAGGGCGAGCTTCTGCGTTCGACGGTGCGCCCGGAACGGCTCGAGGAACACCTCTCTCGCCTGCGACGCAGCCTGACCGGCAGCCTGACCACTCTGGGAATCAACCTCAGCATCGTGCATTTTTTCCGCTCCGTAGAACAGGATATCGCTGCGCTTGAGCACGAGGCGGCATTGGCCAACAAGATGGTTTCGGCCATCTACAGGCGACATAACGACGAGAATCCGCTGCACGGCGTGGACGCCCCGCTGTTCCGTCTGGCGCAGTACCAGAAAGAACTCAAGGACCTGCAAAGCAAGGCCGACCAGTTCCGCCTGCAGCTCAAGACGCTGCTCACCGAGCAGCGCACCTTGACCCGTCGCTTCTTCGCCACCCTTGTTCAGGAGGTGGTCGCCATGCATCAGCGCTTACGCCAGGAAGCCGAGCATTGGGCCAATGAAGCGCTGCTGCCGCTGATGCAGCATTCGCTGGAACACAAGCAGCAATTGGAAGCACACATGCTGCGCCTCAAGAGCCTGGCGCAGGATAGCCAGCAAAGCAGCCAGCGCGGGCGCGCGCTCGCGCGGTACAGCCTGGAGCTGGAGCAACAGCTGGCCCAGGCGGGTGAAATGCTGCGAGTGCTGCGAAAACCGGCACCGATTCGCCGCCAAGGCAAGGTCGTCAGCCTCACCAGCGCCAACTTGGGCTGACACCGGCGTTGCGATTGAGGATGAATTGAGGCGCGCTAACCTTTAGACTTTGCCGCCTTCTTCCAGTACGAGCCAGGGTCGATGCCCACAGCTATCCCAACCGATTCCGTTGGTCTGGTGAGTCCGAAGGTCGCGCATTTCGCCGAGCCGCTGGCACTCGCCTGTGGCCGCACGCTGAACGATTACCAGCTGATCTACGAAACCTACGGCGAGCTCAACGCCTCGTGCAGCAATGCCGTGCTCATCTGCCACGCGCTGTCAGGCCATCACCACGCGGCCGGTTACCATGACGCGGAAGACCGCAAACCGGGGTGGTGGGACAGCTGCATCGGTCCGGGCAAAGCCATCGACACCAACCGTTTCTTTGTGGTCAGCCTGAACAACCTCGGCGGCTGCAATGGCTCAACGGGCCCCAGCAGCATCAATGCAGCCACGGGCAAACCTTATGGCGCGGATTTCCCGGTTGTTACTGTCGAGGACTGGGTCAACAGCCAGGCCCGCCTGGCCGACATGCTCGGCATTGAGCAGTGGGCTGCTGTAGTCGGTGGCAGCCTAGGTGGCATGCAGGCCATGCAATGGACCATGAGTTACCCCGAGCGCGTGCGTAATTGCGTGGCGATTGCTTCTGCACCCAAGCTGTCAGCGCAGAACATTGCGTTCAATGAGGTCGCACGCCAGGCCATCCTTTCCGATCCGGAGTTTCATGGCGGCCACTTTCAAGAGAAGGGCGTGATTCCCAAGCGGGGCCTGATGCTGGCACGCATGGTCGGCCACATCACTTACCTGTCCGACGACGCCATGGGCACCAAGTTTGGTCGTGGGCTCAAGAGCGAGAAGCTGAACTACGATTTCAACAGCGTAGAATTTCAGGTCGAAAGCTATCTTCGTTATCAGGGCGAAGAGTTCTCCGGCCGCTTCGATGCCAATACCTACCTGCTGATGACCAAGGCGCTGGATTATTTCGACCCGGCCGCAGCCTACGAAGATGACCTGGCCAAGGCACTGTCGACGGCGAAGGCAGACTTCTGCGTGATTTCGTTTACCACCGACTGGCGCTTCTCGCCTGAACGCTCGCATGAAATCGTCGACGCGCTGATGGCGGCGCGAAAAAACGTCTGTTACCTGGAGATCGACGCTCCGCAGGGCCATGACGCCTTCCTGATTCCGATCCCTCGTTATCTACAGGCCTTTCGCGGTTACATGAACCGTATAGCCGTATAAGGAACCCATATGCGCGCCGACCTGGACATCATCCAAGACTGGATCCCGGCGGGGAGCCGCGTGCTCGACCTGGGCTGCGGTAACGGTGACCTGCTGGCCTGGCTTCGGGACAACAAGCAGGTCAGCGGCTATGGCCTGGAAATCGACCCGGACAACATTGCCGCCTGCGTCGAGAAAGGTGTCAACGTCATTGAGCAAGACCTCGATAAGGGCCTCGGCAACTTCGCCAGTGATAGCTTCGACATGGTTGTCATGACCCAGGCGCTGCAAGCGGTCCACTACCCGGACAAGCTGCTCAAGGAAATGCTACGGGTCGGCCGCGAATGCATCATCACCTTTCCCAACTTCGGTCACTGGCGCTGCCGCTGGTACCTGGCCAGCAAAGGCCGCATGCCGGTGTCGGATTTTCTGCCTTACACCTGGTACAACACGCCGAACATTCACTTCTGCACCTTCGAGGACTTCGAGCGACTGTCCCACGAACTCGGCGCACGGGTGCTTGAGCGCCTGGCCGTGGATCGCCATCACAAGCACGGCATGGCGAGTCGCTTGTGGCCTAATCTGATTGGTGAAATCGGTATCTATCGTGTCACCGGAGCCGTCCGCTGACCGCTGACCGCTATTGCTGGAGGTAACTCATGAAATCTAGCTTGTTATGCCTGCTCGCCCTGCTATTCGCTCTGCCCGCCGTGGCCGAGCGCAAACACAGCGTCGGCGAATACGATGTGCACTATATCGCTTTCAATTCCGGCTTCCTGCAGCCTGACATTGCCGCCGCAGCTGGCGTGGTGCGCAGCAAGACTCAAGGCGTGCTCAACATATCGGTGCTCAAGTCCGGCAAACCGACCGCAGCGCAGGTCAGTGGCACGGTTAAGAACCTCCTCGGACAGGATTACTCCCTGAACTTCAAGCAGTTGAAAGAAGGCGAGCAGGCCATCTACTACCTGGCTCAGTTCCCTTTCGACTCGCAAGAAACCCTGCGCTTCAACCTGAACGTGCAGCCTGCCGGCGCCCCGGCGATCAACTTCGACTTCAGCCAAGAAGTCTTCCCGGACGAATGATGCTTTTCAACGAACTGGTGCTGGCCAGCCATAACACCGGCAAGCTCAAGGAGCTGCAGGCCATGCTCGGCGACGCCGTGCGTGTGCGCTCGATTGGTGAATTCAGCGACATCGAACCAGAGGAAACCGGGCTTTCCTTTGTCGAGAACGCCATTCTCAAAGCACGCAACGCGGCGCGCATATCCGGCCTGCCGGCGCTGGCCGATGATTCCGGGCTAGCTGTGGATCATCTGGGCGGCGCTCCCGGCATCTACTCGGCGCGCTACGCCAATGGCCAGGGCGATGCGGCAAACAATGCCAAACTGCTCGATGTTCTGAAAGACGTGCCGGACGCCGAGCGCGGCGCTCAGTTTGTCTGCGCGCTGGCGTTGCTGCGGCATGCCGACGATCCGCTGCCGATTCTCTGCGAAGGGCTCTGGCAGGGTCGTATTCTGCACAGCGCCCAAGGAGAGCATGGTTTCGGTTACGACCCCCTGTTCTGGGTTCCGGAACGTGACTGCTCCAGCGCCGAGCTGGCACCGATGGACAAGAACCAGCTCAGCCACCGCGCCCGCGCCATGGCCCTGCTCAAGCAGCGCCTGGGGATCGCATGACCGCAGGTCCCAACGGCGGCGCTCCGGAGCCGCCTGCGGCATCGCGTCTGGAATTGCCGCCCCTGGCGGCTTATGTCCACATCCCTTGGTGCGTGCGCAAATGCCCGTACTGCGATTTCAACTCCCATGCTGCCGGTGCCTCGCTGCCCGAGGGCGCTTATGTCGACGCGCTGCTGGCTGACCTTGATGCCGATCTGGAGCAGATCCAGAGCCGCCGGCTGACATCGATCTTTTTCGGTGGCGGCACGCCGAGCCTGTTCTCCGCCAGCGCGCTGGCGCGAATCCTTGATGGCATGCGGCAGCGGGTCGGGTTCGCCGAGGACATCGAAATCACCTTGGAGGCCAACCCCGGCACTTTCGAACAGGCAAAATTCCGTGACTATCGCAGCCTCGGCATCAACCGCTTGTCGATCGGCGTTCAGAGCTTCCAGCCCGCCAAGCTGAAGGCCCTCGGTCGTATCCATGATGGCGACGAAGCAATCCGGGCTGCCGACATGGCGCGCGCGGCGGGCTTTGACAACTTCAACCTTGACCTGATGCATGGCCTGCCCGAGCAGAGCCTGGAGGACGCGCTGAGCGACCTGCGCATCGCCATCGCCCAACAGCCTACGCACCTGTCCTGGTACCAGCTTACGGTCGAGCCGAACACCGAGTTCTGGAACAAACCGCCCCGATTGCCGGAAGACGAAACCCTCTGGGACATCCAGGAAGCCGGACAGGCGCTGCTCGCCGAACACGGCTATCGCCAGTATGAAACCTCGGCTTATGCGCAACCGGGTCGGCAGGCGCGGCACAACCTCAATTACTGGACCTTCGGCGACTTCCTCGGCCTCGGTGCGGGTGCCCATGGTAAGTGGACCGCAGCAGACGGCGAGATCTACCGGCACTGGAAAACCCGCCTGCCCAAAGACTATCTCGACCCGGACAAACGCTTCCGTGCGGGCCACAAGCAGCTCGCGCAGGACGAATTACCCTTCGAATTCCTGATGAACGTGCTGCGCCTCACCGACGGCGTGCCTTCATTGATGTTCACTCAGCGCACCGGCCTCTCGTTGGACCTGCTGGCCGCCGGACGACGCGACGCTGAAGCGCGCGGCCTGCTGGAGCCTGACCCGCAGCGGCTGGTGGCTACCGCCAAAGGCCAGCTTTTTCTCAACGACCTGTTGCAACTCTTCCTGCCCTAAGGACCCTGCATGGATCTCGTACTGGACCTCATCGCCACCTTGTCGCGCTGGAGTCGCCACCACCTGTTTGATATCTCCCTGGCGATCATGGCCACGCTGTTTGTCCTGTTCGGCCCCGCCTTGAATGCGTGGGTGCAGAAAAACATCGGCGGACTCAACTTCGTCCTTCGAACACTGGCGTTCGTGATCTTCTGCGCGCTGGTCTACGGTCTGGGCATCATCTATCTCAGCCCTTGGCTGGCGAAGGGTTTGGCGCAGTTCAACAACTACACCCTTGCGCCGGTACTGCTGCTGGTGTTGTTCATTATCGGCGTCGTCGCCGACCGCAACTGATCAAGCAAAGCCGCCGGATCCAGACGCAAAAAAGCCGCCATTAGGCGGCTTCTTGTTTACTGGCAATCTGTCAGTTGCCACCACGACGCAGCGCTGCCGGCGAGAAGTCACGCGGACCAAGCCTGGCCCCGAAGTCATACATCGGCTCGTTGTTATCCAACCCATCGACGAAGTAGTTGCCCTCTTTGAGGTGGTATAGCGTTTCGACCGTGCTGTTGAACATCGGAAGCTCGTAGTAACTGATCGGATGGCTCTCCTGCAGGCCGATCAGCTCCCCCTGTTCGTCGTACAGGTCGACCGCCAGGATCGACCAGCTGTCCTCATCGACATAGAACCGGCGCTTGCTATAGGGATGGCTGTAGCCCTTGCGTAGTGTGGCGTCGACGACCCAGACCCGATGCAACTCATAGCGCAGCAGTTCCGGATTTAAGGTACGCGGACCGACGATGTTGTCGTAGGGAATGCCCTGCTGGTGGACCGCGTAGCTGTTGTACGGCACCAGCATTTCGCGCTTGGCGACCAGCTTCCACTCATAGCGGTCCGGTGCGCCGTTGAAGGAGTCCACCACATCCGCTGTGGCCAGACCGCTGGTGTCGGGCTGCAGCGAATCGTAAGCGAGCGACGGCAGCCGCCGAACGCGGCGGTCCGCCGGGCTGTAGCGCCAGGCCTTGCGCACCGCCAGGACCTGATCGAGCGGGTCCTGAACCACCAGGGCAGTTCCCGAGAGCTTGGCCGGCGCGGTCACACGGTATTTGTAATACAACGAAGTATTGTCCAGGTCGGCCTGGGTCATGCCTTCACGGTTGTAGACGTAGTAGATCTCGCGATCACGTTTGATATAGGTCGGGCTGCCGTTGATGACGACGGCCTGATTGTTGACGAAGTGAGTCTGGTCGCCCTTGTAGTGCAAGACATGGTTCCAGATCACTTCCATCCCGTCCTGCGGGATGGGAAATGGAATGCCAGCGAAGGCGCCCTTGATCCCGTTGCCGTTGGCAATCAACTCGGCATTGACCGCGTTCAGCCGTGTAGCATCATAAATGCGCTGCGGGTTGCTGGCACTGCGACGTGTTGGAAATACCCGCAGGTGGAAGTCAGGATACTGTTCGACCAGCGCTCGCAGCCCCTCTGGCAGCAAGGCAGCGTACTGCCCGACGTTGCTCTGATCCACTTGGTAGAGCACCGGGTCTGCCGCAAAAGGGTCCGGGTGGTGCATGCCCACTTCGTAGCCTGCCGGTGGCTGCACGCCCCCCGTCCAGGCCGGAATGGTGCCAGCGGCGTTGCCAGCGCGTTCGGCACCCAGCGGGGTCAGATCCTGGCCCAGGCGCACAGCCTGCATGTCGTCGACCTTGGCTTGAGCCTGGCTGGCGCAGGCCGCCAGCAGCAGAATTCCGAATTTTCTGTACATCTGTTTGCTCCTTGCAGCGCGGCTGGCGCGGCAGATGACGGCTCTGACCCGCAGGCAGAGCGCTCGTTGAGGCGTTGGGAATCGTGCCTTCCTGGCATTTCTCGTTATTGGATCGTCCCTGGGCCGCTGGGTCGCGGCTCTGCCGGATGTAACGGTGACGCGTATTTCAATGGATCAGTCGATGCGCTCGAACTTGAGGTCCCAGACGCCGTGGCCGAGTCGCTCACCGCGCCGCTCGAACTTGGTCGTTGGACGCTCCGAGGGACGCTCGATGTAGCTGCCACTCATTGCCTGGTTACGATAACCAGGTGCAACGCTCATGACCTCGAGCATGTGCTCCGCATAGGCTTCCCAGTCGGTCGCCATGTGCAACACACCACCGACCTTGAGTTTCTGCCGTACCAGTTCGGCAAATGCCGGCTGAACGATGCGCCGCTTGTGGTGGCGACTTTTGTGCCAGGGATCGGGGAAAAACAGCAGGACCCGGTCCAGGCTGGCATCGGGGACGCATTCACGCAGCACTTCGAGCGCATCGCAACTGTAGATGCGTACGTTGTTCAGCTTTTGTGACAGAAGTCCGCTTAGTAGCGCCCCAACGCCTGGCGAGTGCACTTCAACCGCAATGAAGTCCTGCTCAGGAGCCGCCGCGGCCATTTCCAGGGTGGAGTGGCCCATGCCAAAGCCGATCTCGAACGTACGCGGTGCCTGTCGCCCGAAGACCTCATCGAAATCTCGCAGGCCGTCCGCCAGCTCCAGGCCGAACCGGGGCCAGCCCTGATCCAGGCCACGCTGCTGCCCTTCGGTCATGCGACCTGCACGCATCACGAAGCTCTTGATGGTGCGCATGCGCCGTTGGCCCTCGGCCGGGGTTGGAATGTCACTCATGAACGAACCTACAGTTAAAAAAGGCTGGCCGCGTGATCGAGCGATCACGCGGCCAGAAACAGGAAAGGGAGAACTAGCGAACCAGGCCTTCCAGAGGCGACGAGGCGCTGGCATAAAGCTTCTTCGGCATGCGGCCGGCCAAATAGGCCAGGCGGCCAGCGTCAATCGCGTACTTCATGGCCTCAGCCATCAGCACCGGATTCTGCGCATGGGCAATCGCGCTGTTCATGAGTACGGCTTCGCAGCCGAGTTCCATGGCGATGGTCGCGTCGGAGGCCGTGCCTACCCCGGCGTCAACCAGAACCGGAACCTTGGCTTCTTCAAGAATGATGCGCAGGTTGTAGGGATTGCAGATACCCAACCCCGTACCAATCAGACCAGCCAGGGGCATGACCGCGATGCAACCCATCTCGGCCAGCTGGCGGGCGATGATCGGATCGTCGCTGGTGTAGACCATGACGTCGAAACCATCCTTGACCAGCACTTCTGCTGCCTTGAGGGTTTCAATCACGTTGGGGAACAGAGT
Organism: Pseudomonas sp. 9Ag; assembly: GCF_902506445.1. Classification (NCBI taxonomy): domain Bacteria; kingdom Pseudomonadati; phylum Pseudomonadota; class Gammaproteobacteria; order Pseudomonadales; family Pseudomonadaceae; genus Pseudomonas; species Pseudomonas sp. 9Ag. Next base: position 140,785 of record NZ_LR733836.1, on the reverse strand, counting down.
CTTCTGATCCGCCAGTACTTCCAGCTTGACCAGCTTGTGCCCATCGAGCAGTTCACGGGCCAGGCGGCAGGTGCGCACGGCCTCTTCGGCGTCATAGCAGCCAGCAGTGTTTGGCAGGATCGTGTAGCGGTCCGGCGAGATCACATCCAGCAGATTGGGCTCGCCTGGGTTCTGGCCGATGTTGGTACGGCGCACCGCAACGGTGACGATCTGCGCACCGGACGCTTCGATGGCGGCTCGGGTCTCGTCGAGATCTTTGTATTTACCGGTGCCTACCAGCAGGCGCGACTGATAGGTGCGGCCCGCAAGCGTGAAGGGTTTGTCGTGCGGAACTGGGCTCATGCGACCATCCTGTACAGATCAAATGAAGCGTGAAATACGCCGCTGCACGGGCGACGTCCGGGAATTATCGACGCGGCGGGCTCGTCAGCCGCCGCCAATCGCATGTACGACTTCAATCTGGTCGCCCTCGACCAGCGTCGTCGCGGCATGTTGGCTACGCGGCACGATCTCGCGATTGAGCTCAACCGCCAGTCTGCGCCCAGTCAGCTCCAGGCGCTGCAGCAGATCGGCCACCGACTGACCGTCAGGGAGCTCGAAGCGCTCACCGTTCAACTGGATGTGCATAGTGATCGCCACCATTGCAAAAGGGCCAGCATTCTAGCCCGATCGACTCGGTCCACCAAGGCAGCCGCAGCCACCATTCATCTCCGCCGCACGAATGCGGTCCGATCAGAAGCGCAGGTTCCAGGCGGCCACCATCAAACAGATCCAGCCGGCCAGAAACGCCGTGCCACCGATGGGTGTGATGATTCCAAGCTTGCCGACGCCAGTCAGGGTCAGCAGATAGAGGCTGCCGGAAAACAGCAGGATACCCAGCGTAAACAAGCCTCCTGCGGCGACCAGCAGACGGCTCGGCGCATGCAGCGCCAGCAAGGCGATGCCGAATAACGCCAGCGCGTGGATCAGTTGGTAGTGCACGCCGGTCTGAAACACGGCGAGGTAGTCAGCAGCCAGACGACTTTTCAATCCATGAGCTGCAAAGGCGCCAAGCGCGACGCCAGTCAAGCCGAAGAATCCAGCGAGCATAAGAAACGGGCGAATCATTCGGGGGCCTTCCGGTCAGGGACTGTATGCACCGTTATAATGCCCGTTCTCCCCGGTTGCGACCACGCCCCATGCTTCGAGCCCTGCTACGCCGACTCACCAAACTGCTGCTATGGCTGACGGCTCTGTCCGTATTGCTGGTGCTGGTGCTGCGGTGGGTGCCGCCGCCCTTCACAGCGCTGATGGTTGAACGCAAGATCGAATCCTGGACCAGCGGTGAAAGCATTGACCTGCAACGCAACTGGCGGCCCTGGAAAGAACTGCCGGACGACTTGAAGATGTCGGTCATCGCAGCCGAAGACCAGAAATTCGCCGACCACTGGGGCTTCGATATCGCTGCGATTCGCGCCGCATTCGAGCACAACGAACGTGGCGGCTCGCTCCGTGGCGCCAGCACCCTGAGCCAGCAAGTGGCGAAGAACCTGTTTCTTTGGTCCGGACGCAGCTGGCTGCGCAAGGGACTGGAAGTCTGGCTCACCGGCTGGATAGAACTGCTGTGGCCGAAACAGCGGATTCTGGAGGTCTATCTGAACAGCGTCGAATGGGGCAATGGGATATTCGGCGCCGAAGCCGCCGCACAGCATCATTTCGACATTGGCGCACCCTACCTGTCTGCCAGCCAGGCCAGCCAGCTGGCCGCTGTACTGCCTAATCCTCGCGAGTGGAATGCCGGTCGACCCGGTCCGCATGTGCGCAGTCGCGCCGCCTGGATACGGAAGCAGGTGAGGCAACTGGGCGGCAGCGGATACCTGAACAAACTATCAGCGAGCCAGTCACGCTGAAGGCAACTCGAAACATACCGTGACGGGCCGGCTTTAGCGCCCGTCCAAAGACCAGGGTAACAGCCGGTGCGCTCTGTCGGGGCGTTATGGCAGTACGCCATCCCAGCGAGTAAGCTGCGATGAATATACGGGGTGAATGCCGGGCGACGCCCCGCATGTGAGGAAGGTCGCCGAACCGGGCGACGATACCTTCTCGCCATTCGTCACTCACGCACGGCAGATAGCATGAGCGAAACAAGTGCACCGTTCAGCAAGGTGCGGCAATTCTTTCACTGGCGTAACAGCATCGCGTGGCTCGTACTCGGGTTGGCGCTGTTGTTACAGCTGGCCCTTCTCAATCATCTGCAGATGAAAGAGGAGCGGGCCGCGCTCAAGCAGTTCGACCTGTTGGTAAACACCACCATAGAAGCCATTCATAAACGCATGACGGACCACGAGCAGATCCTGCTCGGGGCGGCTGGACTGTTTGATGCCTCTGGAGAGGTATCGCGCGCGGAGTGGCGTGAATACAACGAGCGACTGCATCTGGCCGAGCGCTACCCGGGCATTCAGGGGGTCGGCTTTGCCAAGGCGCTGCTGCCGTCTGATCTCGAGAGCCATGTGCAGAGCGTCCGGGCTGAAGGCTATACCGACTACGATGTCTACCCGAAAGGGACGGACCGCTCGCTATACACCCCCATCGTCTTCCTCGAACCTTTCCGCGATCGCAACCTGGCCGCTTTCGGCTTTGACATGTTCTCCGAGCCGGTTCGCCGGCAGGCCATGCTCAGCGCTGCCGAAACCGGAACAACCCAGATCACAGGGAAAGTCACGTTACGCCAGGAAACTCACGGCAAGGTACAGGCGGGCATCCTCATGTATGTACCCTTCTACCATCCTGATGAGCCGTTAACGTCGGTGACTCAGCGTTTGCAAGCGTTGAAGGGCTTCGTCTACAGCCCCTACCGCCTGGACGACCTGATGCGAGGAATCCTAGGCGCAGCCAACCCCAACCTGAGCTTGCACATCTACGCAGGCGATACCGAGCAAGCCGAGCAGCTGATCTTTGCCAGTCAAGATGCCCCTGATATCGGGCAAGCCCAATACAGCAAGGTGGTAGAGCTGAATCTCTATGGCCAGACATGGACGCTGCGCCTAGAGAGTCGCCCGGCCTTTGAGCAGTTTTTCCATACCAACAAAGGACTGATAACGGGCCTCGGCACCGGCCTGAGCGCGCTGCTGTTCCTGCTGACGTCTTCGCTGCTGCTCAGACGCCGCCGTGCCGAAGCGCTGGCCCAGCAGATGACCGAAGACATCCGCGAAAACAAACGCGCCCTTCAGCTCAGTGAAGAACGCCTCAGCCTTGCCCTCAAAGGCAGCAATGACGGTCTGTGGGACATGAATCTCGAAGCGGGAACCTTCTATGCATCGCCGCGCGCCTGGCACATGCTCGGCTACCGTCCCGGCGAGTTGAGTTCGGATCTCAAGCTCTGGGAGCGACTCATCGTAGCTGAGGATCTGCCTCAGGAGCGGACCCAACTGGCCCAGACCATGCTCTCGGCGGTCGATCACTTCACCACCGAGCTACGTCTGCAGCACAAAAGCGGCAAGATCACGCCTGTACTCATCCGCGGCTACATCCAGCGCGACCGCGACGGCCAGCCGCTGCGAATCAGCGGCACCAGCATGGATCTGACCGAGCACAAGCGCATCGAACAAATGAAAGACGAGTTCGTCTCGACGGTAAGCCACGAGCTGCGCACCCCGCTGACATCGATCAGCGGTGCCTTGGGCCTGATCACCGGCGGCGCCCTGGGCGACACTCCGCCTGCTATCCAGCAGATGCTGGAGATCGCGCACCGCAACAGCCTGCGGTTGGGTTACCTGATCAACGATCTGCTGGATATGGAGAAGATCACCGCAGGCAAGATGACCTTCGATATGCGCGAGCACTCGCTGCGCCAATTGCTGGATGAGGCGATGACCAGCAACCAGGCCTTCGCCGCACATTTTGGGGTGGACTGCCTACTGTGTGACCCGGTCAACGTGCAGGTATGGGTCGACGGTTTGCGCCTGCAGCAGGTTCTGACCAACTTCCTTTCGAACGCGATCAAATACACCCCGGAAGGAGGTCAGGTCACTCTGCATTGCAGCCAGCCTGACCCCACCCATGTTCGCATCAGCGTGACCGATCAGGGGCCGGGCATCCCGGCAAGCTTCCAGACGCGGGTATTTGAAAAATTTGCGCAAGCTGATGCCTCCGACAGTCGCCAGAAGGGCGGCACTGGCCTGGGGCTCGCCATTACCAAGGAATTCATCGAGCGGATGGGCGGCCGTGTTGGCTTTGATACAGCCGAAGGCCAAGGCACAACGTTCTGGTGCGAGTTGCCAATCCTCGAGTCGGCCAGCATGGCACCGGACCAAGGCCAGCCTCGACTGCTGGTGATCGAAGACGAGCCGGACACCGGCCGGTTGCTGCTGCTGATGCTGCGCGATGCCGGTTACGCGGTTGATCGCGTGCAGAGCCTGCACGCGGCTCGAGACAAGCTGGCCAGCATCCGTTACGAGGCCATGACGCTAGATTTACATCTACCTGACGGCAGCGGACGCGAGCTGATTGACGAGGTGCGTCGCAACCCTGACACGCGTGACCTGCCGATTATCGTGATATCGGCGGCCAGCCATTTCGAGCAGAACGCCGAGGACACGGGGATCACCTGGCTACACAAACCCATCAGCGCGGCCCAGTTGTTGATTGCTCTTACCGACAGCCTGGAGCACTCCAGGCACTGCCGCTGATGCCAGCGATAGTCCGGCCGTGCCCTTTCGGTCGACTATAAAAAAGGCGCTGCAGTTGCAGCGCCTCTAGGCTCGGGATGGAGATTCAGGTATGAACACTCAAGCCTGAATGGAACCCTTGAGCTTGTTCATCGCATTTTTCTCAAGCTGACGAATCCGCTCAGCAGAAACCCCATACTTAGCAGCGAGATCATGCAGAGTCGCTTTGGTATCGCTCAGCCAACGCTGCTGAAGGATATCGCGGCTACGCTCATCGAGCGTGTCCAGTGCTTCGTGCAGGTTCGAATTGGAGTTATCGCTCCAATCGGCATCCTCGAGTTGCCGAGCCGGGTCGTAGCGATGATCCTCGAGATAATGCGCTGGCGACTGATAAGCGCTGTCATCATCCGCATCGGCAGAGGGATCGAATGCCATATCGTGCCCGGTGAGACGGCTTTCCATCTCGCGGACTTCGCGAGCCTCAACGCCGAGGCTGTCGGCAACCCGCTCGACCTCGTCATTGTTCAACCAGGCCAGACGCTTCTTTTGACTACGCAGGTTGAAGAACAGCTTGCGTTGCGCCTTGGTCGTGGCGACCTTGACGATGCGCCAGTTGCGCAGGATGAACTCGTGGATTTCGGCCTTGATCCAGTGCACGGCAAAGGAGACCAGACGCACACCCATTTCCGGGTTGAAGCGCTTGACCGCCTTCATCAGGCCGACGTTGCCTTCCTGGATCAGATCGGCCTGTGCCAGACCGTAGCCGGAATAGCTGCGGGCGATATGTACGACGAAGCGCAGGTGGGCCAGCACCATCTGACGGGCGGCCTCGAGGTCCTGTTGGTAGAACAGACGTCCAGCCAAGTCGCGTTCCTGCTCGACCGTGAGCAGCGGAATGCTGTTGACCGTCTGCACATAGGCCTCGAGATTGCCTCCCGGGACCAGAGCTTGAACAGGTTGGAGATTAGATGTCATGCAGGTCCTCCAAAAATGAAGCTGCAGCAGTTTAGCACTGCCGCATGAGACTGCAAGCCTGTGGAAAAGTTTCCTTACAGCCTAATAACTCCATATAACTCAATAACTTAGCGGGGTGAAAGCTCGCTCAAATGCCTCGCCACGGCTAGCCAGGCGCCTATATAACCCAGCAGCACGGCACCCAGCACGAGCGAGAGCCCGTCATCGGCTGGCACACCTGCCAGACCAAAGTCACTGTTATACAAGCCAGCCAAGCCTATGACCGCCTCGTTCAACCAGCCGAGGCCATAAGCCAACAAGACCCAGGCCATCAGGCCTGCTCCCAGCCCGTACAACGCGCCCATGTAGAGAAACGGACGCCGCACGTAGCCGTCGGTACCGCCGACCAGCTTCACCACTTCAATCTCGGTGCGCCGGTTTTCGATATGCAGGCGGATGGTATTACCGATGACCAGCAGCAGCGTCGCAATCAGCAACAGGCTAAGCCCGAACACGAACCGATCGCCCAATTTGAGAATTGCGGTCAACCGCTCGACCCAGAGCAGATCCAGCTGCGCCTGCTCGACGCCGGGTAACTCCGCCAAGCGTTGGCGTAGCGCTTCGAGGTTATCGCGATCAACTTCGTTGGGCGTCACCAGGATGACCCCTGGCAGCGGGTTCTCCGGCAGCTCTCGCAAGGCCTCGCCGAGCCCCGACAGCTGTTGAAACTCTTCCAGAGCCTGCTCGCGACTGATCCAGCTGGCTTCGGACACGTCGGGCATCGCCAGGACTTGCTCGCGCAGCACCTGCCCTTGCACCCCGTCCACATCCAGCTGCATGAACAGCGAAATCTGCGCCGCCCGCTGCCAGGAGCCGCCGAGCCGCTCAACATTGTCCAGTAACAGCGCCAGCCCCATCGGCAAGCTCAATGCGACCGCCATGACCAGGCAGGTAAAGAAGCTACCGATCGGTTGCTTGATCAGCCTGCCGACGCTGTCCACCACGCTGGCTCGGTGGCTTTCAACCCAGGCATGAAACAGGGTGTTGAAGTCCGGCTCATCGCTCTTCGGCTGCTCGGGCTTGTTGCGTACACCGCCCGCGCGTTCGGCTGGATTCGGGTTCTGCTCGGGTGCGCTCATCGGGTGGCCTCCCCGTCGCCGATTAATCGGCCACGTTGCAGCGTGAGCATGCGGTGGCGCATGCGGGCAATCAGCGCCAGGTCGTGGCTGGCGATCAGCACCGTGGTGCCGAGGCGGTTGATGTCTTCGAACACACCCATGATTTCAGCCGCAAGACGCGGGTCGAGGTTGCCGGTCGGTTCGTCGGCAAGCAGCAATGCCGGGCGGTGCACCACGGCGCGGGCAATGCCGACCCTCTGTTGCTGACCGGTGGAGAGATCGGAGGGGTACTGCAGCGCCTTGTCCTTCAGACTGACGCGCTCGAGCGCGGTCATTACGCGCTGGCCGATTTCGCGCTTGTTCAACCCGAGGATTTGCAGCGGCAATGCGGCATTGTCGAACACGGTGCGATCAAACAGCAGTTGGTGGTTCTGGAACACCACGCCGATTTGCCGACGGAGAAACGGAATCTGCGCATTGCTGATTCGCGACAGATCCTGGCCAGCCAATAGAAGCTTGCCACTGCTGGGCCTTTCCATCGCCAGCAGCAAACGCAACAAAGTGCTCTTTCCGGCGCCGGAGTGCCCGGTAACGAAGAGGAACTCGCCGCGTTGCACATGGAAGGAAAGCTCGTGCAATCCGACGTGGCCGTTGGGATAGCGCTTGCCCACCTGCTCGAAACGGATCATGACGAGGCTCCGCCCGTCCCCTTCTCGGCAAACAGGGCGTTGACGAAGGCGTCCGCCTCGAAGGCTCGCAAGTCATCGATGCCTTCACCAACGCCGATGTAGCGAATCGGCGTGCCGAACTGTTTGGCCAGAGCAAAGATCACGCCGCCCTTCGCAGTACCGTCGAGTTTGGTCAGTGCCAAGCCGGTCAGCTCGACCGACTGATTGAACTGCTTGGTCTGGTTGATCGCGTTCTGACCGGTGCCGGCGTCGAGCACCAGCAGCACTTCGTGCGGCGCAGTTTCATCGAGCTTGCCCATCACCCGACGGACCTTCTTCAGCTCCTCCATCAGGTTGTCCTTGGTATGCAGGCGTCCGGCGGTGTCGGCGATGAGCACATCGATGCCCCGGGCCTTGGCCGCTTGCACCGCATCGAAGATCACCGAAGCGGAGTCCGCCCCCGTGTGCTGGGCGATCACCGCGATGTTGTTGCGCTCACCCCAGATCTGCAGCTGCTCGACTGCAGCCGCACGGAAGGTGTCGCCTGCGGCCAACATGACTTTCTTGCCTTCGAGTTGCAGCTTCTTCGCCAACTTGCCGATGGTCGTGGTCTTGCCAACGCCGTTGACACCTACCACGAGGATCACGAACGGTTGCTTGCTGCCGTCAATCAGCAGCGGTTGTTCCACAGGTTTGAGCAGGCTGGCGAGTTCTTCCTGCAACGCTTTATACAGCGCACCGCTGTCAGCCAGCTCCTTGCGCGAGACTCGCCGCGCCAGGTTCTGCATGATCGCCGTGGTGGCCTCTACGCCAACGTCGGCAGTCAGCAGGCGGGTCTCCAGCTCATCGAGCAAATCATCATCGATGGCTTTCTTGCCAAGGAAAAGACTGGCCATGCCTTCGCCAATGCTGGCGCTGGTTTTCGACAGACCTTGCTTGAGCCGGGCGAAGAAGCCGAGCTTGGTTGGGGGTTCTTGGACAACCGGAGCCGGGGCAGGCTCGACGGCAATCTCGGCCAACACTGGCGATTCAGGCACTTCTTCAGGCTGAATCAGCTCCGGCGTAGGCTCGGGCTCTGCCTCGGGCTCAAGCTGCAATTCAGCGGCCGGTTTGATCTGCGGCTCCTCTTCGGGCTCCGCCTGGGCAGGCTCTGGCTCGGCAGGCGGGGACTCTTCGACCGTCTCTGCCTCGTCGGGCAATGCGGTATCGGGCTCGTCGGCGAACGGCTGGCTGTCTTCCAGCGGCTCGGCAGGCGGCGGTTCGGCCGCTGGTGACTGCGGCTTCTTGCGAAACCAGCCAAACAAGCCTTTCTTCTCGCCAGCCTCGGCCGGCGCCTTCTTATCGTCGTTTGAACCAAACATGGAGAAGATTTTCTCAAGAGGGCGATACGCCGGTGGACATGCCACCAGCCAGACGGGCGCTATCCTAGCATTGAGCATCGGCCTTCGCTAAGCGTGGCCATCCGCCCAGCCTGCCGCACCGGCAAGCATCTCCATATGCCTTTGCCCTGACACAAGTGCCCCAGTACCATGGCCCGCGTGTCCTCACCAGCCAGCGTCCTCGCGGGCGGGATCGATCACTGAACGAGCCTTTCTTCTTATGCCTCTGATGCTACGCCGCGCCGCAGCCCTGCTACTCGGCACCCTGTACCTACCGCTGGTCATGGCTGCCGAAGCCCAGCCCACCCACGAGTTCTTTCTGGATAACGGCCTCAAGGTGATCGTGCGAGAAGATCACCGGGCGCCGATAGTGGTCTCCCAGCTCTGGTACAAGGTTGGCTCCAGCTATGAGTCGCCCGGACAGACCGGGCTGTCCCACGCCCTCGAACACATGATGTTCAAGGGCAGCCGCAAGCTTGGCCCTGGCGACGCCTCGCGCATCCTGCGCGAACTGGGCGCCGAAGAAAACGCGTTCACCAGCGACGATTACACCGCCTACTACCAGGTACTGGCGCGCGACCGCCTGGCCGTAGCCTTCGAACTGGAAGCCGATCGTCTGGCGAGTCTCAAACTGCCGGCAGAGGAATTCGAACGCGAAATAGAAGTGATCATGGAGGAGCGCCGCCTGCGCACCGACGACAAGCCCAGCGCGCTGGCTTTCGAGCGCTTCGAGGCCATGGCCTACCCAGCCAGCGGCTACCACATCCCGACCATTGGTTGGATGGCCGATCTCAAGCGGATGACGGTCGAGGACCTGCGCACCTGGTATGAGCGCTGGTATGCGCCCAACAACGCAACCCTGGTGGTGGTCGGCGACGTTACGGTCGATGAAGTCCGCACCTTGGCGGAACGCTACTTCGGGCCGATCAAGAAACAGGACGTACCCAATGCCAATCGTCCATTGGAACTGGACGAGCCCGGTGAGCGCCGGCTGCGCCTGCATGTGCAAACCCAGGTCCCCAGTCTGATCATGGCTTTCAACACGCCGAGCTTGGCCACCAGCGAAAACCCGAGGCAGATCCATGCGCTGCGGCTGATTAGCGCGCTGCTCGACGGCGGCTACAGCGCTCGCCTGCCCCAGCAACTCGAACGAGGCGAGGAATTAGTGACCAGCGCCTCGGCCTGGTACAACGCCTACGCTCGCGGCGACACGCTGTTCGCCTTGAGCGCCGCGCCAAACATGCAGAAAGGCCGAACGCTGGAAGAAGTCGAGGCCGGTCTCTGGAAGCAGCTGGAACAGCTCAAGGAAACCGCACCATCGGCCGAGGAGCTGGAGCGGGTCCGCGCTCAGGTCATCGCCGGGCTGGTGTACGAGCGCGACTCCATCACCCAGCAAGCGACCACCATCGGTCAGCTCGAAACTGTCGGGCTCTCTTGGCGGCTGATGGACGAAGAGCTCAGCGCCCTGGAAGCCGTTACGCCCGAGGACATCCAGCAGGCCGCTCGCACCTACTTCACTCGCTCGCGCCTGAGCGTTGCCCATGTTCTACCCGAGGAGTCCAGCGATGAGTGATCGCCACCTGTTGCGTCGCGGCCTGCTCGGCCTGGCGCTGGCGTCCTGCCTCGGCCTGGCCGCCTGCAACGAAGAAGCCGGCGATGCCGTCGCATCCATTCCGGTACCGACCGAAGAAACCGTCGCCACACCGGCCGAGTCCGGACAGGCCATCGCCATTGAGGCCAAGGAGGCCGAAGCCGCCAGCACACAGATCGAATCACTGGCCGAGCTCGGCGACAAGCCGCTGGCCCGTCGCGAACTCGACATCCAGAGCTGGCAGACCGACGGCGGCGCCAAGGTGCTGTTCGTCGAGGCGCATCAGTTGCCGATGTTCGACCTGCGCCTGTCCTTTGCCGCTGGCAGCAGCCATGATAATGGCGTGCCCGGGCTGGCCATGCTGACCAACGCCATGCTCAATGAAGGCGTTGAAGGCAAGGACGTCACCGCCATCGCCGAAGGCTTCGAAGGCCTTGGCGCAGATTTTGGCAACGGCTCCTATCGCGACATGGCGATCGCCAGCCTGCGCAGTCTGAGCGAGCCGGACAAGCGCGAGCCGGCGCTGCAGCTATTCAGTCAGGTCGTGGGCCAACCGAGCTTTCCCGACGACTCGCTACAGCGAATCAAGAACCAGGTCTTGGCAGGCTTTGAATTCCAGAAGCAGAACCTGGGCAAGCTCGCCAGTCTCGAACTCTTCAAGCAGCTCTATGGCGACCATCCTTATGCTCATCCCAGCGAAGGTACGCCCGAGTCGATCCCCGGCATCAGCGTCGCAGATCTACGCGCGTTTCATCAAAAGGGGTACACCGCCGCTAATGCAGTGATCGCGCTTGTTGGCGACCTCAGCCGCGAGGAAGCCGAGGCCATCGCCGCCCAGGTCTCCGCAGCGCTGCCACAGGGCCCCGCCCTGGCGCCCCCGCCGTCACCCAGCGAGCCAACCGCTGGCACTCAAAACATCGAATTCCCCTCCAACCAGACCCACCTGATGTTGGCGCAACTGGGCATTCCTCGTGGCCATCCTGATTACGCCGCGCTGTATCTAGGCAATCAGATTCTCGGCGGCGGCGGTTTTGGCACGCGTCTGATGGAGGAGGTGCGCGAAAAACGCGGGCTGACCTACGGCGTCTATTCCGGCTTCAGTCCAATGCAGGTCGCCGGCCCGTTCATGATCAATCTGCAGACTCGTGCCGAACTGGCTGAAGGTACGCTGGCGCTGGTTCAGCGTCTGGTGGCCGAATATCTGGAGAAGGGTCCAACCGACGCTGAGCTGGCGCGCAGCAAGCGCGAAGTCGCTGGCAGCTTTCCGCTGTCGACGGCAAGCAACAGCGACATTGTCGGCCAGCTGGGAAGCATCGGTTTCTATGATCTGCCGCTGACCCACCTTGAAGACTTCATGCAACAGGTCCAGGCGCTGTCGGTCGAAGACGTCAAGGCCGCGATGAACAAGCATCTGAGCCCGGACGACTTCGTGATTGTCACCGCAGGTCCGCAGGTTGAGCAGAAGCCGCTGCCCCCGCCGAGCACGAAGCCCCTCGAACAACCCAGCAGCGTTCCGGAGCATTGATGGCCAATCCACCCGTCCGCCCCTCCGCCCATGGGGGCCAAGGCCAGTTGCGTATCATCGGCGGTGAATGGCGCAGCCGTCGCTTCGGTTTCCCCGACGCCGAGGGCCTGCGACCGACACCTGATCGGGTGCGCGAGACGCTGTTCAACTGGCTCGCACCCTACCTCTCCGGTGCGCGCGTGCTCGACCCCTTTACCGGTAGTGGCGCGCTTTACCTAGAAGCCCTCTCGCGCGGTGCCAGTATGGCCCTCGCGCTGGATGTGAACGCCAATGCCATTGCCAACCTGCGCAAGCATCTCGACACGCTCAAGTGTGGCCAGGGTCAGCTGCTACAGAGCGATGCTCTGCGCTATCTCGAAACCCAGAGCCCGACCCCCTTCGACCTGGTGTTTCTCGATCCGCCGTTCAACAAGAACCTGCTGCAGCCCACCTGCGAACTGTTGGAGAACCGGGGCTGGCTGGCGAAGCACGCCTGGGTTTATACCGAGAGCGAAGCCGCCCCTTCTAGCCTCGGCCTGCCTGGCAACTGGCGTCTGCACCGCGAAAAACAGGCGGGCAAGGTGAACTATGCGCTGTGGGAGCGCACCGGCGAAGCGTAAGGCTCGGGCCGCACCGTGGCCTGGTTGGACCAAGGCAACCAGGCCACACGGATCGCATTGCAATCGACCCAGGGTGATCATGTCCGCCACCATTCCCGATACAGACTTTGCACCTGAAATGGATCCCCCCTTCGCCCCGGCCTGGTGGTTGCCCGGCGGCCACCTTCAAACGCTATGGAACCCGTTCTGCCGCCGAACGCCTGTGCTTCAGCGCCGGCGAGAGCGGTTATGGCTGGCAGACGAAGACTTCATCGATCTCGATTGGCACGGCCCACATGATCCCGCGGCACCGCTCGTGCTGGTATTGCATGGCCTGACCGGCTCATCGAATTCGCTCTATGTGCTCGGCCTGCAACGGCAACTGGCGAGCCGAAACTGGGCAAGCGTCGCCATCAACTGGCGAGGGTGCTCTGGCGAGCCGAACCTGCTCCCGCGCGCCTATCATTCCGGCGCCAGCGATGACCTGAGCGAAGTGATCGCTCACCTACAGGCCGCACGGCCATTGGCGCCGCTCTATGCCGTGGGTTATTCGCTAGGGGGCAACGTGCTGCTCAAATACCTCGGCGAGACCGGCCGGGCCGCGCCGCTGCAAAGGGCCGTGGCGGTTTCCGTACCCTTTCGCCTGGACCAGTGCGCTGACCGTATCGGATTGGGCTTTTCGCGGGTGTATCAGGCGCATTTCATGCGCGAGATGGTCGCCTATGTCAGGGACAAGCAGCGACTCTTCGCAAGCACGGGTAATGACGCCCATCTCTCGGCATTGAAGCGCCTGGGATCGCTGGAGGGCATGCGCACCTTCTGGGACTTCGATGGCCGCTTCACCGCCCCGCTGCACGGCTATACCGATGCCCGCGACTACTATCGCCGCGCCTCGAGCCGCTATTTCCTGCCGGACATCCGCATCCCTACCCTGCTAATCCAGGCCGAGGACGATCCGTTTGTATTTCGCCACAGCGTGCCAGAACCCGATGAGCTTTCAGCCACCACCACGCTGGAACTGCATAGGGCCGGCGGGCACGTCGGCTTCGTCGAGGGCTCGCTGTTCAAGCCAAGCTATTACCTGGAGCGGCGGATACCGGAGTGGCTGGTGTCAGCCGCTCGCTAGGTGCGATCAGAGCTAGCGGCCTAACATGAAAGTTTCGTACTCAAGATCCTCAAGAGAGCTAGACAAGCGGACCAGCCCTAGCAACACGCAAGTCAATACCGACAACGTGAATCCGTAGCCAAAGAAGCTAGGCCCCAGGTGCTGACTGGCAACCGTCAGCACAGCGTTGAGTAACACGAAGATCAAACACAGCTCGAGCACAATGCTGCGCTTGTCCAGGTAGAAAAACACGTTTAAAAGCGCCATGAACACGACCTGGATGCTCACACCGATGAGGTCAACGTAGAACAGAGGCAAGTAATAAGCCGATATCCCCAGCCAGGCCAGCAGCTTCGGTGCGATCAGGAACAGTAGTACCACCGTTAACCCTTGGACCTTGCAGATTTCCAGAAGCCCTTGACGCACTGACAGGATCAGCTGCTGCTTGAGCTGACCGATATGCTGCAGCGTTTCGCCACCGCGTATGGCCGAAAAGACCCGGTCATACCATTCGGCGAAATCGGTTTCGATGCGTACAAGAAACACCGCCATGCCAGGAATAATCGCGAGGTAAGCGAGGAAGATCGGCAAGTCGTAAAGCATCGAGGCACGCAGCGGACCAATCACGTGACTGGACGTACTGGGGTTGAACCAGAAAACGATTTTGTCTATCCAAATCCCAAGGTTGTAACACAGCCCTGTCAACATCAAACTGACGTACACCTGCTTGCGCTTGAAGAAGTCAAACGCCACCAGTTGCTTGGCAGGATATTCACGCAGGATATCGAACAGGAACATGAAGAACAGGCTGGCATGCCCTATTAGCAAGCCCAGCAACAACCCGTCGAGCTTCAAAAAGCGCAGCAGGAACGAGCACAGCACCATCAGTGAATAGCCCGCCACCATGACCAGCAGAATACGGTTGTAGGCCTTCATACCGGACAAGAAGATAATCGTAAGCCAAAGGTTACAAAGCACCACGAAGTTAGCCAGCATCAGCAAGCGATAGAGAAACGGCTGGTCAAACAGCAGGCTGAGCAAGAGAAAGCCAAGCACTCCCGAAGAAATCGTGATCACGAGCAATATGCCGATCAGATTCGGCAGAATTAGCTCCTGCCGCTTTTCGAACAGGCGATCAGATATGAAGCGGGTGAACAACAGCTGGGCCCCTCCAGTGAAAATCAGCGACGAAGCCATCAAATAGGTCACGCTCACCAAGAATTGCCGAATCAGCAGTTCAGGCACGACCACACCAAGGCTCATCACCCCGATGACCATGACGCTGATGATCGACAGTACCCATGGCCCAGAACTGATCAGCCCAGCGTAAACATAGGCGCGGAGTGTGGCCGTATAGGAGTCCCTCGACAGAATCTTGCGCAGCTCGAACCCTATCCCGGCCATGTCAGGCTTCTCCCGTGGCGTTGCGATAAAGGTTGCGGTAACGGTCGAGCATGATCGCCTCGGTGTAGTAGCGATTCACCCTCTGAAGACCAACCGACTGTGCTGATCGCCAACGTTCAGGGTCACTCAGCAGTTCGATGATGGCTCGGGATGTAGCCTGGGGATCTGCGATAGCCACCACCTCGCCTGCGCTACCCAGTGGCGGCTCCTCGTGAGGTGCGCCTTCGATCAGCTCACGGCATGAGCCGACATCGCTCGTCACCACCGGCGTACCGGCAGCCCAGGCTTCTAGGATCACTAGCGGCTGCGCCTCGCTGATCGAGGTCAGCACCATTAACCCGAGGCTGGGTAAAAGCTCGTGTATCTGACGGAAGCCGAGAAATTTCACTTTGCCTTCAAGCCCAAGGCTGATTACCAGGCTTCGACATTCGGCGGCGTAAGCGCGGTCTTCTTCTTCAGGGCCGACGATCCAGCCTTCTGAATCGGGAATGGTATTGACCACGCCGCGCATCGCGCGAATGAAGGTTTTTACGTCCTTAATGGGCACCACTCGGCCAACCAATCCGATAACCGGTGCTATGCCTGAAGGCCGACGCTGCAAAGCGTCGCCCCATGGAGCCATGGCTATTCCGTTGGGAATCACGCGCGTGCGCGCTGGATCGGCGCCATCGGCGATCTGCCGCTGACGGTTGCCGTCATACAGGGAAATGATCGGATCGGCCGCTCGATAAGTGAGCAGCCCGATGCGTTCGAAGAACCGTATCCATAGCTTGCGGATATAGCTGAACTCGGTATCCAGCCCGGTGCGCAGCGCCTCGTCCGGACTTTCTGATATCCAACTGGCCTGCGCCAGATCAATCTTGCGCTCCTTGGTATAGATACCGTGCTCGCTGAGGAGATAAGCGCACTGCCAACGGCGCTGCAAAATCGCTCCCAGCAACCCTGCGTACCCTGTCGACACCGAGTGCAGGGCCCTTGCGCGTGGCAACCGGGCCGCCGCTTGCGCAAGCATGACAAGCGGCGCCTGCATGGTGCGCAGCGTCCAGAAATAGTTGATGAACGAAGGATCACTGCAGTGCCGTGTGTAGCCGTCTGTTATAGCCTCCCAACTGGAGCGACTGTGCAGGACGTCATCGAGGCTCATTTGCCCCGAGGCCAACAGTTCCAAGACTGACTCACCCAGCTCAATGCTGGGCTCCTCTGGATGATGCAGGAACTGGTGCAACATTCGCATGTTGCCCGTAGCCCCCTCTCGCTTGGCAGCGACCACTGCATCTCCCGGACGCCAGGCAGTCTCGAGAAAATGCTCCTCAATGTGCACCACATTCGTCGGTATCTTGTACTGGCGCTCTCCGTAAGCCTCGCGCTGACCGCCGATGAAGAACACTGAGAACGTGAGTTCAGGAAGGCCCAGGATCAGTTGATTGACCCAGCTGGATACGCCGCCACGTACGTAGGGCCAGGTTCCTTCTAGTAGAAGGCAGACATCGGCGGTGGGCGTTTCAGGTAGTGTTTTGCTCACAGCCAGTACTTCGCTAGAGCAGCAAAAGGTGGGCGCTGCAGGACATCCTCGGGCAACTTTTGCAGCTGCTTAGAAACATCTTCGTAGCGGCCTTCGACGAAGGCGATCTCGGCGCGAAAGGGCGCTAGCGTTTGCACCCCAGTGCCTGCCGCTTCTGCCTGGTTGAAATGAATTTTTGCTGCATCCAGCCGCGCCTGCTCAAGCGCAATCCGTCCTGCCAGTACATGTGCAAAGGGGTTACTGGCAGCGCTGAGGGTCTGCTCCGCATGCTCTCGGGCCTGCTCGAGCACGTGTTCAAGTACGCTGCCCTGCGCGAGCCCCAAATAGGCGAGCTCCCAGTACCAGCGTGCCAGTGCATCATGCAGTGCCGCTCGGTGCATGCCTTCGGCCGCTGAAAGCTTTTGCAACGTGGTTTCTATGCGATGGTTGATCTCGCTCTCCAGCTTATCGAGCATTGAATACGCTAATAGGCGTACATCATCGGACGGATCGCGTAATGCCAGTTTTAGGATGGGTATAGCCTCGCGAGCTGGCATCCGGCGTGTAGCGAACAATGCTGTGAGTCGCTTCTCAGTATCGGGGGCATGCCGCAGTACATCTTGTAGCCCTCCATCGTTGAACATAAGCGCCTTGCCGCGCTCTTGCGGGCGGAAAGGTAGCTCGGGCACACCCATAGAATCCCAGCTCTGTTCCTGTTGGCGACGAGGCAGATAGAGTGCTGGGAAAAGGGACGCAGCTACACCTACCGCTCCCAAGCCAGGCACGAAGAAAGCAAGACTGAAGACGAACAAGGGACTCCAGGGCAGTGGATGCTTGTAGCGTTGTGGCAGCAGCAACCAGATGCCTGCACTGAGCATGGCACTGCTCAGCAGGTGGGCGCCGAGATAAAGCGAAGTCGCCTGTGCGACGCTAAGTTGCTCGTGAAAAGCCGCCCAACTGCCTACCTCGAACAGCAGTGCACCACTAAATAGCCACTTGCTGATCATTCAGTGCGCACTCGTTATAGAGAAAATGGTGCAAAGCATCGTTGCCTTTGGCAGCACCTAGATCATGGGCGGATACCCGCACCTGAAGACTTTCAAGCGTATTGCCCACGCCGAAACGCTCGCTGAGCAACGTATTAAGGCGAAACAGATAGCCTTGAGCGCCCTCGCTTGAGGTCAGCGGCAGCAAAACCAGAACGCAAGTGTTAGCCCGCTGATTAATCACTTTGAGCTGCAGGTCAAGCCCGCGCCGGCTTCCCTCAATTAGCCGTAGCAGTTCATCACTATGCGAGGAGTCAGTCACCTCCAGGGCAAAAAGACTGGCATCCAGCCCATGTTGCTGTGCATCGATCAACGAGCGCTTAAGGTTCTTGCTGAACTCCTGGCTATCCAAATCCTGAAGCTGAAGGGTCTTGGGATCGTTCAAGATCAGATCGGCGATGTGTCCGGCGAGGATCGCCAGCAGGCCGAAGACGCGATCATTGAAAGCGAAGAACGGCATCTGCTCCACAGCCAGTACGGCCAGGATACGACCTTCGGTGTCGATGAGCGGGACGCAAAGCTGATATTGCGAGTGTTGTCGATGCTCGCCGCGCTCAAGCAGCTGCTCTCGAATACTGACCAACTCTCCACGCTGTAGACACATGCGCATCAGCAGGTCTTGCCCGCTCATTGGGCCGACTTCACCGACGGCACTCAGTGGCGCTGGCGCGACTAAGCCTTCGCTTACCTGATATAGCCCTGCTGTCCGGAACGCGCCGTATTGTGCAAGTAGGCTCAACACGGGCTCGGCCAGCGCAGCAAGCGGATCATTACCACGCGGCAAACGACGCAACTGATTGCGCAAGCCAACCAATGAGCTACGCAGGCTCTGGTCACTGCCTGCGACTCGCTGCTCGAGACGATCATGCGAGATACGCAAGATGTAATGAGCGCGCGTGAACTCGTCGAGCCGAAGCTGACGGTAGTCGTTGGCCATATCCAGGCGCTCGAGTCGTCGCTCCCATATGTCGCGAAATTCGCCTACCAGCATCCCGCTGATCAACACACCAACGATGAACGACGCTGGCATTTCGGGATATAGCCCGTTGCCGTAACGGTGATAGGCAATCAGCGCCAGAATAAGCAGAACCGCACTGACCAGGCCGCGCATGAAGCCATAGCGCATGCCCAGCAGCAGCGGTGCCATGACCGGCCAGGGGAAAGATCCGTCAACCATCAGCGGGTCGTCAGGAGTCAGCCAATAGCCGAGTGCAATTGCCAAGCCGCTGAGAAGCCAAGTCTCCAGCCAGGAAACAGCGCCGCTAGCACGTGGCGCCAGCGTGAAGTCCTTATGTGCCGAGCTGAGTGCCATTACTCGAGACGCATCGCGCCGGCAAGCTCACGCAGCACCTTCTGCGCGGTGCCCGCTAGGCTTTCACGGGACCAGCCGGCACGCGCACCACTCTTACTCCACATGACCCGCCCAGTGGCCGGCTCAATTACTTGAAGCGTAATGCCCACAGCAGGCTCGCCATCAAGACCACTCTTGTACTGCCACTCCTCCACACTACCGCTGATGACGTAGTCGAGGCGCTCGGACTCTGCCCAGGACAGCGCCTGGGAAAGACGTTCGCGATCATCCAGCAGCGGCACGTCGGCTTGGGTCACGATAGGGTAATGACGCAGTTGCAAGCCTTGCTCGGCCAAAACACTCAGCAGGATCTGCTCGGCGCGCTCGCCCGCCTGCGGTGCCTGCGAGTAGTTCACGATGGGCACGAGTCCCCAGGCAGCGGCACGCGGCAAGGCAGACGCGTCCTGGTCGGTAAAGGTGGTGCAGCCACCAACGAAAAATGCCACGGCCAGCAAGGCTAGCAAGTGGATGGACGACATGGTTGTTTCTCCCTGTAAGTTCCGCATCAACGCCCGAAACGGGCGCTATAAGTCACACCCAGCGCTCCACCCGGCTCGCCGTCACCGTTGCGCGGTGCAGACTGGTAACCAAAGGTGAACGCCAACTCATCGTCGCCGAGCACTTCCATGCCGACGCCCGTAGTAATCGCGTAATTGGTTTGTTGTTCGGTCCATTGCCAGCCCGCCTGCACATCAAGCAACCAGCTGAATTGCGCTGTACCGCGATTCAAAGCGCCGGGGAAACCGCGACGCCAAGTGCTACCAACGTAAAGCTGACCGAATCGCTCCTGTAGAAGCGCGGCCGGCGTTAACAGGGACTCGTCGGTAGCAGAATCCGTATCGTCTGGAAGCTGGTCATTCTTTAATTGATATTTCGAATAGCTGAGTCCGCTGCGTAGCGTCCAGGCAGGCCCTTCGAAGAACACCGCATGGCTTAACTCGAAATTCGCCTGTTGTCCGCTACCCACCGCTTTGCCGTCCAACAAGCTGTAACGTTGATGGGCCAGCGACCAACTGAACTGATCGCGCGCGCTTATAACATGAGCGCCGCTTACACCAAACCCATCTCGTTGTCCCAGCGCTCGCAGGAGCCCACTTTCTTCGGCCTGACGCTGCCAGTCAGCATGAAACTCAAGGGCATCCTTACTCGTAAGCTGAAGTCGTCTGGAAATACCGAAGCCAAAGCGATCGCCCTCGTCGTGGTCACTGGTGTCCAGTGCGATAGTCAAAGAGCCCTTATCCAATGTTCGGGTCAAATCGAGTTCGGCCGCCTGCTCGACGCCAGGCTGAGCATTCAGCAGGCCGCTTCCTGAATAGTCCAACCGTGAGAGCGAAAGGCTTGCATGCCAATCATTATCCAGCTGCCTTGCAACCAGCGCGGTTGGGCCCTGAAGCTTCACTGAGCCGAAATCCTGTCGACGCATGCCTACTTGAATACCTTGGGGATTGAGTTCCTGCAGTGCCAACGCCTGCCGAAGCAACTGCTGGCGAACGATGACAGGTGGCTTGGGAGAGAGCGCAGCGAGGCTTTCTGCCATCGCCTGTCCGTTAGACCCCAGTCGCTGCAACGCCTCGACACGTTGCGCCGGGTCCAGCCCTTCATCAGCAAGCAGGCGTTCCAGGACCAGGCGATTATTCACCTGCAGCGCTTCCTGCAACTCGGCGTAGCGGCTGATTTTCAGCTCGTTGCGCCGTGCCCATGCCAACCATTGGCCCTTCAACGAACTCTGATTGAGTGTGTCGAGCTGCTCGCTGAACTGGTCGAACCAAAGCTGCAACATTGACCGTGAACCATCGCGCCAGCGTAGCGCCAATGCGTTAGCCGCCAAGCCTGCGCCTCGTGCGGACATCAGCCTCAAATAAATCTGATACTGCGCAGGATCCGCTCCATGGGTGGGCATCTCGAGATTGCGTAGCACATGGCGCCGCAAGCGTAGCGCGCGGTCCGAATAACCGGCACTCTCAAGGGCGTCTGCATAGGCTGCCTGCACCAGGCTGTCGTCGGGATTGAGCCGCAAGTAAAGATAGAACCAGCGCAATGCCTGATTGCTGCGATTAAGCAGCAGATTGGCATTGGCGAAGGGCAACCAAAGAGCACTCCGCTTAATTGCAAGGCCCTCCCATTGCCGCAACAAAGGAACGAGCGGTGCCTGCTGGCCCTGGTCGATGTAATGCCAGAGCAATTGAGGTCGAAATTCGCCGGTTTCAGGGAACCGCGCCAGCGCTTCGAGGTAAAGCCGCTCCGCCTCTTTGCTGTCTCCGGCCTCCGAAGCTTGCAGTGCGCGCGCACTCCAAAGGGCACTGATACTGTCGCTGCTGGGCAGCATACGACCCTCTCGTATCAATACATCGAGACGAGTCATATCCCCGAGCTGCATAGCCATCTGCAGCGCTCGACTAAGGATCGCCGGCGTTGGCCTACGCTTCCAGCTAGCAATCATGACGTCCAGAGCCCGCTCGGGCGAGCTGCGCTCGTATAACGTAATCAGCCGCTCTTCCGTCGTACTGTCTGGGGTAACGCTCAGTACGCCCAGCCTGAGGTAGCTTTCAAGCGCATCCGCGTCTCGCTCCAACTCCCACGCCAGCTCGCCCCGCAGACGCCAATACGCCTCGTCGGCCACCGAGTCGGTTTCGATGGAGTTAAGTACTTGCCATGCAGACTGAGGATTGAACAACTGCCACTCGACTTCCGCCCAGTCGACCCGCTGGTCGATGGTCAGGCCGAAACGGTGTTCTATGGCAGCCCAAATTACTGACTCTGCAGCCAATTGCTGCGTTTGCTCAAGTATCTGACGCAGACGCATCCATGCAAGCTGATGACCAGGTTGTAACCGCAAATAATTACGCAACCACTGCTCGGCCTGTTCCGGCGTGCCCCGCTCGCTGTGACTGTATACAAGCGTGTCCAGCTCTACGTCCGTCAATTGACGCCCCGCTCCGGTACCGGCCAGCAAAGCGATAGTGTTGTCGAAGTCAAATAGTTGAGCTGCCAAACGCCAGGCATGCTCTCGAATGGACGGGTTATCCTCTAACTGAATCAGCCGTAGCCAGAAGTTCAGCGCTGCCACGGTGTGCCCCGTCCACTCACCGAGCTGGGCGAGTTGCTTGAGGAGCCCTGTATCTGAAGACTCAGCGGTCGCCAGACGCTGGCCAACGTCCCACGCCTGCTCAAGCTCTCCAGCCGCGAGATGCAGACCAAACTCAGCTTTTAGCGCAGCTAGATCATCTGGTTGCAGCTTGCGCCATGACGTCATCAGATCAGTCGCCAAGTCATAACGATGGCTGCCAATTCCCGCCTGCACTGCCGCGCCCATTAGCGCCCCGTCCCCTGCGTTCATCAATGACAGATGACGATGAACGAGTTCTGCGGCCTGCTCGCTCCGGTCTCCCGATAACAGCGCTGAGAACGCCTGCTGCAGATACCGACGCTGGTCGGCTGTTGTCTCAGCATTACTGAGCAGTTCATTGAAAAGCCCCGCAGCCGCCAGCACTTCACCAGCACCCAAGTGGGCCTGGGCGGCCTCGTTTAACCAGTAATCACGGCGCTCGCCATCCCGCGCAGTGAGGTCACGATAGGCGGGCGCCGCCAGCCCCGGATCGGTGAGCGACAGTGCATAACGGGCATAACGAATAAGCTCATCGGTTGAAATACTGTTGCGGTCTACCGCTCGCATCTGATCTTGCAGAGCAGCGCGAGCTTGCAACGTCAGGCTTTGAGGGTCTGCTTGAGCTTCAAGCACTGCTAATTCGGAAAGCAAAAAACGTACGCGATGAGCTTCACTTTCAGGCAGCTGGTAGACATGCGAGCGGGCCCGTCGGAGATCACCTAGCTCGATCAACTGCTTAATCAGCTTGAGCCGAAGACTGGTGTTATCCGGGTGCGCTTGGAGCAACAGTTCGGCGTAGCTGATGGAGACAGCATCAGGTTGTTCCTCGCCGGGCATAAGAGCATCTTCGCCGGTATAGGTCAGCACGAGCAATGCGCCCAGCAGCACTACTATTAGCAGTAGTGCCCAAGGACTCAACAATCGAGTGGGGCTATTGGCAGTATAGTTGCGCATCAGCCACTCGTTTCATAGGTAGATCGAACTGCCACAGGCCATTCTTGCCAGTCGCCGGATAGCGTTTTCCACTGACATTGAGTGAGCACCTGTTTGCTGCGCGTACCGTGAAACTCAGGGGCATCTCACCGGCAAATGACAATCTGACCTTATGCTCATCAAGATAGTCCCAGTCGAGCAACGGCAGGTTCGCCTGCTCCAGTGCGGGTCGTAGATCACGTTCACTTCGGAGGGCTAGCACCGCGTTGGGATTGCTCAGGTGTACATACCGCCCTTGAGGCAAGTCACGGACGCCCGCGACCCCCTGCGAACGCCCAAGATCCGGCCAGCCCAGAGCTGGATCCAGCCTCAGGGTGCGCAGTCCATCCATGCCTCGAAACTGCCATCGCCCATCAGCCAGGCGCGCCAGGCTCGCCTGATGCAATCCATGCATGCGCGTTAAGTACTGACTCATCCACAGCGATACCGGCTGCTCGGCCTCCATCGAGCGATAGATGTCCTGCATGACACGAATTGATGCCTGCTTAGTGCCCGAATAGAAGTGGTAATAAAGGTGCAATCCACGCAGGCGTCGAGGAATATCCGTGAGGGCGAACGTTTCAAGTACGCCACGAAAACCGTAATACGGCCCGCGCCACAAGTTGGTGTAAACGTTTTCGTTGATAATCGGTGCGTAGTACTGAATACCGCCGGCTGTGGGCCTAATAAGTGGTGATAGGCCGGTCAGCGATGGATGGGCGTTCGTCAACGCTGTGTTGCCACCATTTACATTTGCTAATCCGGCGTCATAAGCCAACTTGATCGTCGCCGCATCCGGCAAAGCATCGCCTGACCAGAAGATCATCTTCACCGGTTTCTTCGCGCTGGTCAGACGCTCGTTGATATAGGCTGTGGACCCCACCACTTCTCGAGTGAAGTCGATTTTTTCATAGCCGGGGATGGCCATCATCATTCCGTATTCCGCCGTGAACCCCTCACGCTTTCGTACCTGATCTGGCTGCCAGAAGAATGGATGACTGAAACTGTGGGTTGCCACCTCAACCTTCGGCTCGGCGAAGATTTCCCGAGCGATAGGTTCAAGTTCCCTGGCCAGATGCGGATAGCGACCCTTGGGTCCAACCTCCCCTTCGATCACCGACACTGAAGTTAAAAACGGGTGCGGTTTGATCAACGCGTCGAGCACTTCGCGCCCTGCGTATGGGGACCCGGTCACTTCAGCACGCGAAAGGAAGCCATCGCCATCGATATGCACTGTGGCGATGCGACGGCCATTTTCAGTGGTGGCATCAGGGCGCGGTAAAGCAGGCAGTCGAAGGGCGCGCTGCAGAAAGGCAAAGGGATCGATTATCCAGCGCTGACTGTCTCGGCCCTCTTCGATGAGGTAAGGGTTCAACGCGATGCCGCCGGCCGGCCCAATAGCTACAGGCACGTACTGCCGTCCATCGGTATCTACTAGCGCAAGCGCCGCAGCTGCATCACCGCCGTCGATCAGCGTAAGCGGAACGAGGTCGCGAGTACGAACGACCACAGGCGCCTCAAAACGACCCAAAAGTGTCTCGTCGTGATCGGCAACTATCACGTCCCCCTTTGCCGGGGATTGAACGCGGCGCAGCCCCATTCTTTTCAAGAGTCCATCATTGGAGACCGGCAATCCAGCCATGATCGCCAGCGGAACGGACTCATCCATTCTCTTAGCCAACCATTGATTGAACGCTGCCGCGTCATCAGGCGGGCCGCTGGTCATCCAAGTGATCACCCCTGCGTACAGGCCTGCAAATGGATCACCAGGCAGTTGGTCAGCCGGCAGATAGTCCACTCGGTAGCCCAAATACTCCAGCAAACCACCTAGCACTGTATGGCCTTGATTGGACGTCAACGCGCCCTCGCGCGGGTCGTAAACCAGCGCGATCCGCCGGGGCTGGACCTCGACACCACTGATACCAAGATAGTTAAGGTCCGGCATTGTCACGAACGGCACGAAGCCCTCTTGCCACAACCGCTTGGCAAGCGCGCGCGCCTCTTCACGTCGCGACGAAGGAAGGTAATCGATGGCAATCAAGGGCACGCCTTGAGCGCGCAGTGGCTCAAGATGGAGGCTAAGCCAGTCTCGGTCTTCTTGGGGGACCGCTCGATAACGTTGGGTATGGGCGTCCCATCCGGAGTGGATCGATTCGACTGCCACTGCCGCAGCAACACCCGGCAGCTCGGGGAGTACCTCGAATCCACGATTGAAGATCAATAGGAGGTTAGGCTGTCGCTGACTCAGCTCAGCCAAGAAATCCCGAAGCGCCTGTCGCTGGGCCTCTCTAGCGCCCTCAGGCAGTAGCTGAAAGCTGTCCAGCGTATCTAGAAAAAGCCCGGCATAGCCTTGATTGGCCAGCTCTTCCGCACGGCGCAGAAGGTGGTGTCGCCAAGCAGGAGAGGTCAAAAGCATGACCTGGCTGGACCACGCCTCGTTGCGGACCTCGCTTGCTCCCCGCGCCACGCCACTCTCTAGTTCATTGATGTCGCCGTCGTACTCACCGACTGAAAGATAGGCAAAGGGCTGGCTACCCTGCGAGCGAAGAAAATCTATGTCTGAAGGGATTGCGTGAGCGGGCTCGAGTATCGCCCATTCGAATTGCGAAAGCTCAGCCAGTGGCGGATTGTCTGCGTACCAGAAAGCTACGCTTCCGGGTGCTGCCGAGGCGCTAGCAATAGAATAACCGCTAGGCATCAGCATACTAAGCAGCAGCGCTACGAGGCACCAGCGCCTACGCAAACACAGCGATTGACACGTTAGGCCAGGACGGCAGGTAAGGGCTTGGACATTCCGCATGACGTTACCAACGGAGAATTACAACGGGCCCATTAGCTCATAACCAAAATGCCATTACAATCAAATTGCCACTATGCGCGACAGACGGCTGACTCCCAGCCCGAAAAAGGTCAATACCTTGACAACTGATGCCGCCAAAAAAATCCCTTTCCGGTAATTGGTAACAGCTCTCTCTAGACTACTGAGAAAAGCGCCACCAATGGCACCTTTAAGCGTCGACGCAGCTCATCGAAAGCCGGCCTGGCACCATCGGATACAAACCCATCCTCAAGTGCAAGCACTTGGTAAATGCCGCGGCGCAACATAGGCTCGGTCAAGCAACCTTGCCCCCACCCAGCGGTGCACAGAAAACGTACCCAGGAAGTCACGACGATCCAGGCGTTGAGAGCGACTGCTTCGACCTGTGCCTCCGTCATATATAAAACACCGGCATCGACAAACCCCCCATAGATGCGCCGAGCCACCCTAAGATGGCTTTCCGCAAAGCTTCGATACCGCTCCGCCAGCACCTCGTCGCCGTCCAGAAGATGCTCTAGGTCCCGGTGCAGAAAGCGATAGTCCCACATTGCCGAAAGCAGCGACTCGAGATAGAAGGTCTTGTCTTCCATGGTAACTGCGCGCCCCTCGGGGAGCTGCAGAAAACCGTCGACTGCCCCCTCATAGCGATCAAACAATTCAGCGATGATCGCCTGCTTGTTGCGAAAGTGGTAATAGAGGTTGCCGGGCGAAATCTCCAGGTGCGCAGCGATGTGATTCGTGGTCACGCTGCGCTCGCCCTGGGCGTTGAACAGCTCGAGGCTGGCCTGCAGGATGCGCTCGCGGGTTCTTGGTTTCGGGGACATTGCGGAAAGCTACTTTCGTCGTGCTAGAGCCGGAACGCAAAGGTAACCCGACCGCCGTGAACGCGCACAGGTTTGACAGTTTAGAGTTTTTACTCTAGAAATCTTCGATCTGTCGCCTTCCGGAGCATCGTTCATGCTTGCCGACGCTGTGTATTCGCATCCCACCCATCTCGAAACCGAGCGTTTGCAGGCGTTATTCGAGCGTCAGCGCAGTGCTTTTCAGGCCTATCCCAGCCCTACTGCAGCGGATCGTCTGCAGTGGCTAGAAGCGCTGTATGACTTGCTCGCCAGTCATCAGCAGCCGGTGATCGATGCCATCAGTGAGGATTTCGGTAATCGCTCGGCTGACGAGACTTGTCTCGCCGAGATCATGCCCAGCCTGCATGGCATTCGCCACGCCAAACGCCTCCTGCCGCGTTGGATGAAGCCTTCTCGGCGCAGTGTTGGGCTGGCCTTTCAGCCCGCCAGCGCCCGCGTCGTTTACCAGCCACTCGGGGTGGTCGGCATTATCGTGCCGTGGAACTACCCGTTGTATCTGGCCATCGGCCCGCTGATCGGCGCGCTGGCTGCCGGCAACCGGGTGATGCTGAAGATGAGCGAGTCGACACCGGTTACAGGCCAGCTACTCAAGAACTTGCTCGCGCAGATCTTTCCCGAGGACCAGGTCGCGGTTGTCCTCGGCGAGGCAGAGGTAGGCATCGCGTTTTCCAAGCTGCCTTTCGACCACCTGCTATTCACCGGCAGCACCAGCGTAGGCCGGCACGTCATGCGAGCCGCCGCAGAAAACCTGACGCCGGTGACACTCGAGCTGGGCGGCAAATCGCCCGCTATTGTCTCGAACGACGTGCCGCTCGCCGACGCTGCCGAGCGCATCGCTTTTGGCAAGACGCTCAATGCCGGGCAGACCTGCGTCGCGCCGGACTACGTACTGGTCCCACGGCAGCGCATCGATGACTTTGTCGAGGCCTATCGAAAGGTCGTTCAGCGTTTTTATCCGCAGCTGGCGGACAATCCGGACTACACCTCCATCGTCAACCGGCGGCAGCATGCCCGTTTGCAAGGCTATCTGGACGATGCCCAGGCCAAGGGTGCGCGCCTGCTCCCGCTGTTCGAACAGGGACAGGACCGGCGCATGCCGCACTGCCTGCTGCTCGACGTCACCGACGAGATGCAGGTCATGCAGGACGAGATCTTCGGCCCGCTGCTGCCGGTGGTGCCATATGACGGGATCGACCAGGCGCTCGCCTATGTCAACGCACGTCCACGCCCACTGGCGCTGTATTACTTCGGCTACGACCGGAGCGAGCAGCGCCATGTGCTGCGTCATACCCATTCTGGCGGTGTCTGCCTCAACGACACGCTGTTGCATGTCGCACAGGATGATCTGCCCTTTGGTGGCGTTGGCCCGTCAGGGATGGGCCACTACCACGGGCACGACGGATTCCTTACGTTCAGCAAGGCCAAAGGGGTATTCATTAAGCAGCGCTTCAATGCCGCCCGAATGATCTACCCCCCTTACGGCAAGGCGCTGCAGAAGCTGGTCTACAAGCTCTTCGTGCGTTGAAAAAGCGCAATCGGTGACAACAACAATGACCAGTACCGAGCGATCATTTTCCCGCCGCAGCCTTCTCAGGGTTGGGTTGTTTGGCAGCGCCGCCTTGGCCGGCGCAGGCCTGCTCGGCAGTTTGTCCGGCTGTCGTGGCGAGCGGTCTGCTGCGGGCTTCACGCAGTTGCGCGACAGCGACCTGCCGATGCTACAGCGCCTGACGCCAGTCCTGCTGGAGGGTACCGTGCCGGAATCGAACATGCCCAGCGCCGTGCAGGGCACCCTGACGAACCTCGATCAAGGGCTCGCTCATCTGTCGCCCGCCGTGTTGAAACAGGTGCAGCAGTTGTTTGATTTGCTCTCTCTTACCCTCACCCGCGGCCCGCTGACTGGCATATGGGGCGCCTGGGAACAGGCGCAGGATGGCGAGGTACAGGCGTTTCTACAGCGATGGGAGAACAGCTCGGTCGCACTGTTGCGCCAGGGTCATGCCTCACTTCAGCAGATGATCCTGATGGCCTGGTATGGCCGACCGGAATCCTGGCGTCACTGCGGCTACCCCGGCCCGCCGGTTATCTAGCAGTGAATGCAGTGACCGCTCGACCGACTTGAGGAATCCGCAATGCCTGTTACCGACCCCTTTGCCGAAGGTATAGCCCGAGGCTGGAAGACCCATGACGGTTCGCAGCTCGAACGGGACCTTACACTCGACGCCGACATTGCCATCGTTGGCAGCGGGGCTGGCGGTGCCACCAGTGCCGAGCTCCTCAGCGCAGCCGGCTACAAGGTACTGCTGATCGAGGAGGGCCCGCTGCGCAGCAGCCGCGACTTCGACATGCAGGAGCCGTCCGCCTACGCCTCGCTCTATCAGGAGGCGATCGGCCGTACCAGCAAGGACGGCGCCATCACCATCCTGCAGGGCCGCGCCGTCGGCGGTTCGACACTGGTGAACTGGACATCGAGTTTCCGCACCCCAGCTGCCACCCTGGAGCACTGGGCTCGTGAACATTCCGTCAAAGGGCTTTCCGAACACTCCATGGCGCCCTGGTTCGAACGCATGGAACAGCGTCTGGGCATCGAGCCATCGCCACTGCCGCCCAACGCCAACAATCAGGTGATCCGCGACGGCTGTTCAGCGCTCGGTTACAGCTGGGCGGTGATCCCGCGCAACGTGCGAGGCTGCTGGAACCTGGGTTACTGCGGCATGGGCTGCCCGACCAATGCCAAGCAGTCGATGCTGGTGACAACCATCCCGGCCACTCTGAACTCCGGCGGCGAGCTGCTTTACCTCGCTCGCGCCGAGCGCCTTGTTCTGGACAAGTCGCGCGTCACCGCACTGGAGTGCCTCGCCATGGATGCGCGCAGCGTCGCGCCGACCGGCCACAAGATTCGGGTGCGTGCTCGCCACTACATTCTCGCTGGCGGCGGGATCAACACACCGGCAATCCTGTTGCGCTCAGACGCGCCCGACCCACATCAGCGCGTCGGTAAACGCACCTTTCTGCATCTGGTGAATTTCTCTGCCGCCCAGTTCGAGCAGGTGATCAACCCGTTCTACGGCGCGCCCCAGTCGATCTATTCTGATCAGTTCCAATGGGATGACGGCACCGCCGGGCGTATGTCCTACAAGCTGGAAGTGCCGCCCATCCACCCGGCCCTGGCCGCAACATTGCTCGGCCGCGGAGGGATCGACAATGCCCTGCGCATGGAGCAGTTGCCGCATACCAATGCCATGATTGCGCTTATGCGCGACGGCTTTCACCCTGACAGCGCCGAGGGCACGGTTCAGCTACGTAGCGACGGCACCCCCACCCTCGACTACCGGATGACGCCCTACACCTGGGACGGGATTCGCCGCGCCTACCACAGCATGGCGGATGTCCAGTTCGCTGCGGGCGCCAGAACCGTCCTGCCGCTGCACAGCGACGCCAGTCATGCCACCAGCCTCGAACACGCGCGCCAGATGATCGATGGGCTGAGTCTGGAGCTGTACCGCACGCGTCTCGGCAGCGCCCATGTGATGGGAGGCTGCGCCATGGGCGAAGACCCGCGTCAGGCGGTCACTGACAGCCTTGGCCGGCATCATCAGCTGGACAACCTGTCGATCCACGACGGTTCGCTGTTTCCCACCAGCATCGGTGCCAACCCGCAATTGTCCATCTATGGCCTTGCCGCGAACCTCTCGAGTCAATTGGCCGAAAGGTTGAAAAACCCATGAACGGCTTCGTTGTGCTGACATTCGGCAGCCATCCGCTTTGATGCTTTACGCTGCCGACACCGAGCCGCTACCATCCACCCCCCACGCAAGCGTCAGGACGCCGCGATGAATCGAGTGCTGTATCCGGGAACCTTCGACCCGATCACCATGGGCCATACCGACCTGGTCGAGCGCGCCTCGCGCCTGTTCGATGAAGTCATCATTGCCGTCGCTGCCAGCCCCAACAAGAATCCGCTGTTCCCGCTGGAACAACGCGTTGCACTGGCCAAGGAAGTGACCTCGCACCTGCCGAACGTCAAGGTGATGGGGTTTTCCACTCTGCTGGCGCACTTCGTCACCGAACAGAAAGCCAACGTGCTGCTGCGCGGCCTGCGGGCGGTTTCGGACTTCGAATACGAGTTCCAGCTGGCCAATATGAACCGTCAGCTCGTTCCGGACGTGGAGAGTTTGTTTCTGACGCCATCGGAAAAATTTTCCTATATTTCCTCGACCCTGGTCCGCGAGATCGCCCGGCTTGGCGGCGATGTCAGCAAATTCGTTCACCCCTCGGTGATGAAGGCGTTGACCGAGCGCTACGGCTCGCGCTGAAGCATTCCAGCCTTTGCGCGGCGGACACTCATCGACAAAAGGGTGATCACTGCCGCGTGCACCGGGCGAGTCGATGCGGCAAAATTGGCGCGTCGTTATTACTTGCGCTGCGGCAGATGCCGCAGCTGGAGCCAGCTGGATGTCCCTGATAATCACCGATGACTGTATCAACTGCGACGTGTGCGAGCCCGAGTGCCCGAACAGCGCAATTTCCCAAGGCGAGGAAATCTACATCATCGACCCGAACCTCTGCACCGAATGCGTCGGCCACTACGACGAACCGCAGTGCCAGCAGGTCTGCCCGGTGGACTGCATCCCCCTCGACGAGAGCAATGTCGAGAGCAAGGACGAGCTGATGCAGAAGTACATGATCATCACCGGAAAGGCCTGATTTATCTTTTGCGGCCTCACCCGAACGGTGAGGTCAGCACTCCCTCTCGCCTAAAACTCCAAACGATCTCGCTACAGGCTGGCACTCACACGCCTGGCTGCGTCTGCAGGCAATCCAGCGAAACAAATCGAACCCCGGAAACAGCACGGCTCCGCACGCAGTGAAGCGGCGGAGCCGTGAATGGCAGGTCATCGCAGTTCAGACTGACCGATGCTGGCCGGGGATTCAGTCCTGGCGGTTGTAGCCGACGCGGGTGCAGCCCAGGCAGCGAGCAAAGGCTGCAGCGCCTGGCTCGACGACCAGCGCATGACCCGCCTCTTTGATGCCGCCGCCCATGGCGCTGAACGGCAAGCTGACCACGAACAGCCCTGCGCCAATGGCGGTGGCTGCGATCAGCAACGGGCGCGCAATCAACAGATCGCCAACGATGGAAAAGGCTTTGGGAGCTTCGACGGTGTACATCGGATCGCCGCTGGCGTTCTGCTGTACCGATTGCGCCTGCACGGGCATCGTCAGCAGACCTGTGGTCAGGGCCAAGACAACAGCAGTGGAGCGAAACAGATTCATGGTGTGGTCCTTCAGCTGGGCGATACGAGGCAGGTAATTGTGGTGTTGGCCACTATAGCAGCGGCCGTCGGTTATTGATCGTGAACAACGTCAACGCCTGCGCACTCAGGCGAGATCATCGCTGGCAGCGTACGCAATAAACACTGGCCCGCTGGCCGAGGCGAATTTCGCGCAAGGTCGAGCCACAGGTCTTACAAAACTCCCCGCCCCGGCCGTAGACGAGGAGCTCCTGCTGGAAATAGCCCGGTTTGCCGTCGCCGCCGACGAAATCACGCAGCGTGGTGCCGCCACGTTCAATGGCGTAGGCAAGGATGCGCTTGATCTCTACGGCCAGCTTCATATAGCGCGCCCGTGACACTGCGCCGGCGGCACGCCGCGGATCGATTCCGGCAGCGAACAACGCCTCGCTCGCATAGATATTGCCGACGCCAACGACCACTGCGTTATCCATGATGAAGGGTTTGATCGCC
This sequence comes from Pseudomonas sp. 9Ag, assembly GCF_902506445.1. Lineage (NCBI taxonomy): Bacteria > Pseudomonadati > Pseudomonadota > Gammaproteobacteria > Pseudomonadales > Pseudomonadaceae > Pseudomonas > Pseudomonas sp. 9Ag. The sequence goes on along the minus strand of NZ_LR733836.1, from coordinate 108,419 downwards.
ATGCTGCGTCCACGCGACATCTGGTACAGACGCTCGCCATCGAACGCATCACTCAGCGGTTCCGGCCCCAGGCTGGCGAGCAGCACGTGACTCAGCGGATCATCGCTCCAGAGCAGCGCACCGAAGCGCCGTGGATCCGTGTAGCGCAGCCCCATGCCGGACTCCAGCACGATGTCGACATGCTCGTGCTTTCCGACCGGCTGATCCGCCGGAACCAGACGCAGGCTGCCGGACATGCCCAGGTGTGCGATCAGGGTGCCGACTTCCGCTTTTATCAGCAGGTATTTGGCGCGCCGCTCGACGCCTTCAATGCGCTGGCCCGACAGCCGCACATCGAGATCGTCTGGAATCGGCCAGCGTAGCCGCCGCTCGCGCACGACGACCTGGCTGACACGCTGGCCGACCAGGTGCGGCGCGATACCGCGGCGGGTGGTTTCAACTTCTGGGAGTTCGGGCATCAGAGAAAAATATGCAGTGTGGACCGGATGGCGACCTTAGCAGCTAACGCGCAGCCGGGTCAGCCGACGCCCAGTTCGCGAATGATGTCGCGCTGGCATTCAAAATCGTATTCCGACAGGCCGACGTATTCGAGCACCAGCTGCGCCACGGCATCCCACTCATGGTCTTGCGGCTGCTCACCTAATACGCGATGACAGGCGCAGATGTGCTCGGCCATCTTCAGGATCGCCAATAGCGTCTTGATCTGCGGATCGCTCCACTCGTCGCTGAACAGGGCCATGGCGTTGTGGTGATTGGCGATGGCTTCACACAGGTGCTGCGGCAATTTCCAGGAGCGCGCGACGAAATAACCCACCACGGCATGGTTGGTATTGAGCACCCGATTCTCGATGTCGGTGATGCGCGTCTCGGGACCAACGCTGGCGTAAGCCTCTTCCAGCACGGCCATATAGCCGGGGAAACGGGTCAGCATCAGCGGGATGCCGCAGTTGTGAAACAGACCGAGGGTATAGGCCTCATCAGGTGCCGGAAGACCGATCCGCTTGGCCAGCGCCAGACAGGTGCTGGCCACGTCCTGCGCCGAATCCCAGAAACGATTGAGCGTGACGATGGCGGCATCGGTCAGCTCGCCGCGGATCGATTGCGCGTTGATCAGATTGATCACCGAACGGCAACCCAGCAAATTGACGGCTTGCTGAATCGAAGCGATGCGGTTGGCAAGGCCGAAAAACGGCGAGTTCACGGTTTTCAGCAAGGCGCCCGACAACCCCGGATCCTGGCTGATCAGCCGCGCAATCGCGCGCAGGTCGGGATCAGGCATGACCTGTTCCATCTGCAGATCAACCATGATCTGCGGCTGCGGTGGAACACTGATCCCCTGCAGCACGCTGCGGATCTGTTCGTCGGTGAGTTCGATGGACATGGAGGCGGCCAGGCCTTGCGAATAGCACAAGGCCACTAAGAAAAGAGTGCGAACTTTGGCCGAGTTCATGGTCGGATTCAAGTAGATCACTTTGCAATCCGACGAGGAGGAAACGAGATGGCCGATTCGCTGAAAGGCAAACGCGTAGCGATCCTGGTAACCGATGGTTTCGAGCAGGTCGAGCTGACTGGCCCTAAGGAAGCGCTGGAAAAAGCCGGCGCGACCGCTGAGATCGTTTCGTCATCGAACGGCGAGGTCACCGGCTGGAACCACACCACACCGGCCACCAAGTTTCACGTCGACAAGACCTTCGACAGCATTCGCATGGAAGACTATGACGCCGTGCTGTTGCCTGGCGGCGTGGTAAATTCCGACACCATTCGCACCGACGAGATGGCTCAGGCGCTGGTCCGCGACGCGGCGCGAGCAAACAAGACCATCGCCGTGATCTGCCATGGCGCCTGGCTATTGGCCTCGGCCGGTCTGGTCAAGGGCATGAAGATGACCAGCTGGCCATCGCTGACCGACGACCTCAAAAACGCCGGTGCTCAGTGGGTCGACGAGCAGGTCGTGGTCGATGGTCATCTGATCAGCAGCCGCAAGCCGGACGATATCCCGGCGTTCAGCGAAGCGCTGGTCAAAGCCCTCGCCGACTGACGCCAGCCTCGTCGCGCAGAGGCATCGCGAATCCGGTCGACGCGACCTGACCGATGCCTCATCAGAGCCACCTGCTGGAAGCAACCGCGTGCAGCAGCGTTGGGCCAACCGGCTGCCCGTTCTGCATCCTGCCAGCGCTTTTGTCAGCCCGCTCGCCTATAATCGCGCCCTTTTCCCGGAGCCTCCCGATGAGCCTGCCCAGCCTGCGCCTCAAAGCCAATGCCGACCGCCGCCTGCGCGCCGGCCATCTGTGGGTCTACAGCAACGAGGTGGATACCGCAGCCACCCCGCTGAGCGGTTTTGCTGCCGGTGATCAGGCCATTCTCGAAGCGGCTGGGGGCAAGCCGCTGGGCATTGTCGGCGTCTCGCCGAACAACCTGATCTGCGCCCGCCTGCTGTCCCGCGACCTCAAGCACAGCCTGGACAAGTCGCTGCTGGTGCATCGCATCCAGGTCGCCCTCTCGCTGCGAGATCGCCTGTTCGACCAGCCCTGTTACCGCCTGATCTACGGCGACTCTGACCTGCTGCCCGGCCTGGTGGTGGACCGCTTCCACGATCATCTGGTGGTGCAACTGGCTTCTGCCACCATGGAGCGCAACAAGGACGCCGTGCTCGAAGCGCTGGTGCAGGTGCTCAAGCCGCGCGGCGTGCTGTGGAAGAACGACTCCAGCGCCCGCGACGCCGAAGGCCTTGAGCGCTACGTTGACACCGCCTTTGGCGTGGTCCCGGAATGGGTGGCGCTGGAAGAAAACGGCGTGAAATTCGAAGCGCCGGTGCTGCAAGGCCAGAAAACCGGCTGGTTCTACGACCACCGCATGAACCGCGCGCGCCTGGCGCCTTACGTCAAAGGCAAGCGCGTGCTCGATCTGTTCAGCTACATCGGTGGTTGGGGTGTCCAGGCCGCGGCCTTCGGCGCCAGCGAAGTATTTTGCGTGGATGCTTCGGCGTTCGCGCTGGATGGTGTCGAGCGCAATGCTGCGCTCAACGGCGTGGCCGAGAAGATGACCTGCGTCGAGGGCGATGCCTTCGAAGCGATGCGGGAGTTGAAGAACGCCGAAGAGCGCTTCGATGTGGTCATCACTGATCCGCCCGCGTTCATCAAGCGCAAGAAGGACATCAAGAATGGCGAAGCCGCGTACCGCCGCCTGAACGAAGCCGCCATGCGTCTGCTGAACAAGGACGGAATCCTGGTCAGCGCCAGCTGCTCCATGCATTTGGAAGAAGACAACCTGCAGAACATCCTGCTCGGCAGCGCCCGCCACCTAGATCGCAATATCCAACTGCTCGAACGCGGCAGTCAGGGGCCGGACCATCCGGTTCATCCAGCGATCCCGGAAACCCGTTACATCAAGAGCATCACCTGCCGCATCCTGCCCAACAGCTGATCAGCGTCTGACGACAGACGAAGCCCTCGCACCGAGACGCGTACGAGGGCTTCGACGGACGCTTACTCGATGCCCTTGCGCTGGTCGCTCCACAAGTAACTGGTGCACAACCCGCAGAAGCGACCATAGAAGGTGCTGCGGGCCGTTTCGTCATCCATCAGGTGATAGCGAAACCAGGCCGTCGACGGTCCGCGGTACGCCCCGCCATCACCGACCGGCTCGAAGTGAGTGACATAACGCCGCTCTCCCCAGAACACTGGCACGTTGGCCCTGGTATAGACCGGCTGCGCGTTCAGATAGGGAAAGGCAATGGTGTCGCCACCGCCGGACATCAGGAACATCGGGCCTTGCTGGTTCTGCTGTGACGCCAGGTCGTGCCCCAAGCCAATGGTGTAGGGCTGGATGGGCGCGGTCACGCTCACGCGATCATCCTGCCCGGCCATGATCGAACCACCGCCGCCCTGGGAGTGACCGGAAGTCCCGACGCGGCCAGTATTGAGCACGCCTGCGTAGGTACCGAAGCTGCGGTTGCTCTCCTGCACCAGATAATCGAGGCAGGCCAGCATGTCCTGCCCGGTTCCGGCATTGGAGGTCTCTGCCGCGGCGACGACGAAGCCATGACTGGCCCAATGCGACAACAGGCCCGAATACGCGGATGGCCCCGTTCCGGTCCCGTTGCCCCACAGCAGCACGGGATGCCGCACGCCGCCCTGCCCCAGCGTGGCGGGCCGATAGACTCGGCAGTTCGGGCCTTCGCTGCGACTGGTGGTGGCGTAGGGGCCGGAACGGTCGAAACTGGTCACGCCCGGAAACGGCGCTCCGGGTGTGTCCGGCAGCGAAGCAGCAATGGCAGACCCGCAAAACGCCAGGGCTAGCGCAGCGGCAATACCGCCGAGTTTGATGTCGAGCATGTGTATTCCTCTTCTTGTTCTATTTATCTGAAGCTACGTTGGCGCCTGCTCGAAATCCGAGCCGACGCAAGGCACCGCCCAGGCCACCCGCCCGAATCCTGAACTACGGGTGGCCAGCCAGCCCGAACCAACCCTAGCCAGCAAAACTCACTGCGCCACCTCAGGCACCGGTTAAGCGGATGAACGGCTTCGCTTGGCGCTGGCTGAATAACGCGTCATCAGCTCCAGTGTTGATGCGGTCGGCTCAGCCTGGTTGAGCGCCGGCAATCGCGCCGTTTGGCTCGCTGACAGTAACGCGCGTAGAATCGCCCGCATTCCTCGCCGCTATCCCCCGGCGGGCCATGAGCCCAGGCCGCCCGAGCGATACCCCGCCTCGATCCGGCCCCTGCGCACGCACGGCTACCTGTCGTTGCATGCGGCACAGGTGACGCTCACCATTAGCACCACTCGACCAACTGATTAGCCGCAGGAACCGTCATGCCCGATTACCGCTCGAAAACCTCCACGCACGGCCGCAACATGGCTGGTGCCCGCGCGCTGTGGCGCGCCACCGGCATGAAGGACGAAGACTTCAAGAAGCCGATCATCGCCATCGCCAACTCCTTCACCCAGTTCGTGCCAGGCCACGTGCATCTGAAGGACCTGGGCCAGCTGGTCGCCCGCGAGATCGAGAAGCACGGCGGCGTCGCCAAGGAATTCAACACCATCGCGGTCGATGACGGCATCGCCATGGGCCACGACGGCATGCTCTATTCGCTGCCGTCGCGCGAAATCATCGCCGACTCGGTGGAGTACATGGTCAACGCGCATTGCGCCGACGCCATCGTCTGCATCTCCAACTGCGACAAGATCACCCCCGGCATGCTGATGGCCGCGCTGCGCCTGAACATCCCAGTGGTATTCGTCTCCGGCGGCCCGATGGAAGCCGGCAAGACCAAGCTGGCCAGCCACGGCCTGGACCTGGTCGACGCCATGGTCATCGCCGCCGACGAAACCGCCTCGGACGAGAAGGTCGCGGAATACGAGCGCAGCGCCTGCCCTACCTGCGGCAGCTGCTCCGGCATGTTTACCGCGAATTCGATGAACTGCCTGGCCGAAGCCCTGGGCCTTGCCCTGCCCGGCAACGGCTCGACCCTGGCGACCCACAGCGACCGCGAGCAGCTGTTCCTGCGCGCCGGCCGTACCGTCGTCGAGCTGTGCCAGCGCTACTACGGTGAAGGTGATGAGTCGGTTCTGCCGCGCAATATTGCCGGCCGTCGCGCGTTCGAGAACGCCATGACCCTGGATATCGCCATGGGCGGTTCCACCAACACCATCCTCCACCTCTTGGCAGCAGCTCAGGAAGCCGAGGTGGACTTCGACCTGCGCGCCATCGACGCCCTGTCACGCAAGGTGCCGCAACTGTGCAAGGTCGCACCGAACATCCAGAAGTACCACATGGAAGACGTGCACCGCGCCGGCGGCATTTTCTCCATCCTTGGCGAACTGGCCCGTGGCGGCCTGCTGCACACCGACGTGCCCACCGTACACAGCCGCACCATGGCTGAAGGTATCGCCCAGTGGGACATCACCCAGACCCAGGACGAAGCGGTACATACCTTCTTCAAGGCGGGCCCGGCTGGTATCCCGACGCAGACGGCGTTCAGCCAGTCGACCCGTTGGGACAGCCTTGATGACGACCGCGAAAACGGCTGCATCCGCAGCGTCGAGCATGCCTATTCCCAGGAAGGCGGCCTCGCCGTGCTTTACGGCAACATCGCTCTAGACGGTTGCGTGGTGAAGACCGCCGGCGTGGACGAATCCATCCACGTGTTCGAAGGCACGGCGAAGATCTTCGAGAGCCAGGACAGCGCTGTTAAAGGCATCCTCAATGACGAAGTGAAGGCCGGTGACATCGTCATCATTCGCTACGAAGGTCCGAAAGGCGGCCCCGGTATGCAGGAAATGCTCTACCCGACCTCGTACCTGAAGTCCAAGGGGCTGGGTAAGGACTGCGCGCTGCTCACCGATGGCCGCTTCTCTGGCGGCACCTCGGGCCTGTCCATCGGCCACGCTTCGCCTGAAGCCGCAGCGGGCGGTGCCATTGGCCTGGTGCGCGACGGCGACAAGGTACTGATCGACATCCCCAACCGCAGCATCCAGCTGCAGGTTAGCGATGAAGAACTGTCCCACCGCCGCATCGAGCAGGACAAGCAAGGCTGGAAACCGGCCCAGCCACGCGCGCGCAAGGTGACCACGGCGCTCAAGGCCTACGCCCTGCTCGCCACCAGCGCCGACAAGGGCGCGGTGCGCAACAAGGCGATGCTGGACGGCTGATCGTCTGCGTTGCAGCAACAATGAAAGCCCGACCATCGTGTCGGGCTTTTTTATGCCTGCTGTACAGCGAGCGAGGCTCCAACGCTCGAGCCACCATCTGGTCCGCCGGGCACACGCCTACAGCCTCCAGTCGGCATGCACGGTGACCCAACGTTCCGACGGGTGCCTCTACCGTGCTGTCGCAGTGGACTGCGGCTACCTCACGACGTGGATCAGTGCGGGTTGCCGGCTGCTTGCCCTGTGCGAGACCGGCAGCGCTCAGTAGAATCGCGCTCCTTTTCAATCCGCAAGGATGCCCATGAACGCCCCCGAACAGCTCAACGCGAGCGACACGAACGAAGCGCTACTCTATGGCCTCGATGACCGGCCACGCCCATGGATTGCCTTTCTCGCCGCGCTGCAGCATCTGCTCGCGATCATCGTGCCGATCGTCACGCCCGGCCTGCTGATCTGCCAGGCCATCGGCGTATCGCCGCGCGACACCAACATCATTGTCTCCATGTCGCTGGTGATCTCCGGCATCGCCACCTTTCTGCAGTGCAAGCGCTTCGGCCCGCTCGGCGCCGGGTTGCTGATCGTGCAGGGCACCAGCTTCAACTTCGTCGGCCCACTGATCGCGGGCGGCGTGCTGATGGTCAAGCAGGGCACGCCGGTCGAAGGCGTAATGGCTGCGATCTTCGGCGTAGTGATCGCCGGCTCGTTCATTGAGATGGGCGTCTCGCGCGTGCTGCCTTTCATCAAGCGGCTGATCACGCCGCTGGTGACCGGCATCGTGGTGCTGATGATCGGGCTGACGTTGATCAAGGTCGGGCTGATCAGCATGGGTGGCGGCTACTCGGCCATGGGCAACGGTACCTTTGCCAGTCGCGAAAACCTGCTGCTCTCCGGCGTGGTGCTGGCCGCCATCGTCGTGCTTAACCGCCTGCCCGTGCAGTGGATGCGCAGCTGCGCGATCATCATCGCGATGGCCATCGGCTATGCGCTGGCCGCCTACCTGGGCCGACTGGACTTCACTGGTATGCGCGAAGCCGAGCTGTTCGAAGTGCCGATGCCGTTGCACTTCGGCCTCGGCTTTTCCTGGAGCCTGTTCATTCCGATGGTGGTGATCTATCTGGTCACCTCACTCGAAGCCATCGGCGACATCACTGCCACCAGCAAGCTTTCGCGTCAGCCGGTGGAAGGCCCGCTATGGATGCAGCGCATCAAGGGCGGCGTGCTGGTCAACGGCGCCAACTCGCTGCTGGCGGGCTTCTTCAACACATTCCCGAGCTCGGTGTTCGCGCAGAACAACGGCATCATCCAGCTCACCGGCATCGCCAGCCGTTACGTCGGTATGTGGATCGCGGTGATGCTGGTGATCCTCGGGTTGTTCCCGGCAGTCGCCGGCGTGCTGCAGGCGGTTCCGGAGCCGGTGCTGGGCGGTGCAGCTCTGGTTATGTTCGGTGCGGTAGCGGCCGCTGGCATCAATATTCTCGCGGGCATCAAGCTGGACCGTCGCGCGTTGCTCATCATTTCCGTATCGCTGGCGCTGGGCCTGGGCTTTTCTCAGGTGCCGGAGTTCCTCGCGAACCTGCCGGTAGCGCTGCGCAACGTGCTGGAATCCGGCGTGGCCACCGGCGGCATCTGCGCCCTGGTGATGAACTGGTTCCTGCCCGAGTCGCCAGCAAGTGCGGAGCAGGATCCGGTCTGATCAACCGGTCCGCGCTTCCTTAGCGAGGCGCCGGCAGACCTCATCGGCAATCGCCAGGGCAGCCGTCAGTCCTGGTGATTCGATGCCGAACAGGTTCACCAGCCCCGCAATGCCATGCTCGGCAGGCCCGTCGATATAGAAGTCCGCTGCCGGCTCGCCGGGCCCGCTGATCTTCGGCCGAATGCCGGTGTACGCCGGCTGCAGCGCACCATCGGGCAATGCCGGCCAGTAACGTCGGATCGCCGCGTAGAAGCCCTCAGCGCGGCTTTCATCCATCCTGTAATCGAGGCTGTCGACCCACTCGACATCAGGGCCGAAACGCGCCTGCCCGCCGAGGTCCAGCGTGAGATGCACGCCCAGGCCGCCGGGCTCGGGCATCGGATAGACCAGATGGCGGAACGGCGTGGCAGTCGCCAGACTGAAATAGCTGCCCTTGGCGAAATAGCGCGGCGGCACCTTGTCGACAGGCAACCCTTTGGTGCGCAACGCAATCGCAGGAGCTGCGTGACCTGCGCAATTGATTAGCGTCTTGGCGAGCAAGGTCATCGGCTCAGCCCCGCCGACGTCCAGTTTCAAGCCGTCATCCATCACCTCGACAGCCTCCACTGGTGCCAGCAAGGCCAGCAGCGCGCCCGCGGCTTCGGCATCACCCTGCAGCGCCAGCATCAAGGCGTGACTGTCGACGATCCCGGTGCTGGGCGACAACAGGCCAGCCACGGCGTTGAGCTGCGGCTCCAATGCCTTCAACTCAGCGCCATTGAGCCGCTGCAGATCGTCTACGCCGTTGGCCAAGGCGTGCGCCTGTAACGCGTCAAGTCCTGCCAATTGCGAGTCATCGGTGGCAACGATGAGCTTGCCGCAGCGCCGGTAGGGAACGCCGTGGCTCTCGCAGAAGGCATAAAGCGCGTCGCGCCCGGCCACGCACAGCCGTGCCTTCAGCGAGCCCTGCGGATAGTAGATGCCGGCATGAATGACTTCGCTGTTACGCGAGCTGGTGCCGGTGCCGGTTGCCGCTTCGGCTTCCAGTATCAACACCTCGCGCCCGGCCAGGGCCAGTGTCCGCGCGACTGCGAGCCCCACCACGCCGGCCCCGATCACGACGCAATCGACCTGCTCCATTTGTTTCCCCTTCGTTTAGGCGAGCGCCAGACTGCCGCAAGATCGAACCAGGGCCAAGTCTCGCTTGCCCAACCCTCAGGCAATTTCGAAAACGGGAGCCACCATGCGCATCGGCGTCATCTCCGACACTCACGGCCTGCTGCGCCCTGAGACCCTCGCGGCGCTACAAGGCTGCGAGCGCATCATCCACGCCGGCGACATCGGCAAACCCGAGGTATTAGAGGGGCTGCGCGCACTGGCGCCGCTCGATGTGATCCGCGGCAATGTCGACAGCGGTGACTGGGCGGCGGAGGTCCCGGAGCATCTGGACCTGGAAATCGGCGGCTTGCGCGTCTACGTCACCCACGACGTCAAGACGATGGGCATCGACCCGATTGCAGAGCAGGTCGACGTGGTGATTGCCGGCCATTCACACCAACCGAAGATCGAGCAGGTCAACGGCGTGCTCTTCCTCAATCCGGGAAGCGCAGGCCGCCGCCGCTTCACCTTACCTATCAGCCTGGCGCTGCTGGACATCGAGGACGGCCAGCCGCGCGCGCAGCTGGTGACGCTGGGTTAAGCGCTCAGCTCACGCCCATGTAGCGGTCGCTGCGGTGATTGATCGCCAGCACCAGATTCAGTGCCACCGCGCCCAGCACCGAAAGCGCAACCTTATCCAGCGGCACGATGAAGACCGCCGCCAGCACGATCAATGCATCGATGCCCATTTGAAAAGTGCCGGCGCGCAGCCCGATGCGCTCCTGCAGGAACAGCGCAAGGATGTTTACCCCGCCGAGGCTGGCCCGATGACGGAACAGCATCAGCAGCCCGACGCCCATGGCGAAACCGCCAAACAGCGCCGCGTAGTAGATGTTCAGCTCGGCAAAGCGGATCCAGTTCGGGGTCAGCTCGGCCAGCAGCGACACCAGTCCCACCGCGATCACGGTGCGCAACGTGAAGCTCCAGCCCATGCGCCAGATGGCCAACAGATAGAACGGAATGTTCAGGGTGAAGAACACCAGCCCGAAAGGCCAGCCGGCGAAGTACTTGAGCAGAAAGGCCAGACCGACCGTGCCGCCGGTCAAGAGCCCGGCGTGGCTGTAGAAGGCGATCCCCAGCGCCACCATCGCGGTGCCCAAGAGCAGCGCAAGGGCGTCCTCCCAGAGCGGATGGCGGACAAATATCGGCGCAATGGTTTCCGCCTGCTCAGCGTCGCATTGCACTGGGCTCGGCTTGTCGTTGTGCATGGAAAATGTCTCGTGTGGAGCGGACGGAAAGCATAAGCACTGACGCCAGGTCAGGACTTGGCGTCAGTCAAGGAAGCGTAGGGTGACGGGCTTAGCGCCGCTGCCAGGTCTCAAAGCGGTAAGCCGGCGTTTCACCCTCGGCCGGGTGTGCCTCGCTGTCGACACGTTCCCAGTCAGCTTCGTCATAGGCGGGGAAAAAGGCGTCGCCCGCGGGATTGGCTTCGATGCGGGTGAGATAGAGCCGCTGCGCCTGACCCAGGGCCTGGGTATAGAGCTGCGCGCCGCCGATCAGCATCAGCTCGTCGACGCCTTGCTCACGCGCCCACTGCTCGGCGCGAACCAGCGCAGCATCCAGCGTGGTGAATGTTTCGGCACCTTCGACTTGCAGATCGGGCTGACGGCTGACCACCAGGTTCAAGCGCCCCGGCAGTGGGCGGCCAAGCGAATCCCAGGTCTTGCGACCCATGATGATCGGCTTGCCGAGGGTCGTGGCCTTGAAGTGTTTGAGGTCGGCCGGCAGATGCCAGGGCATCTTGTTGTCCAGCCCGATGACGCGGTTATCCGCCAGGGCTGCGATCATTGCGAGGGGAAGAGAGGTCTGATTCATGGCCGCGAGGATAGCAGAGCGCCCGCCGGGCAGTCAGCGCCGCCAGATACACGTCAGCATCATCGAACGGTCATATCCGGTTTACCGAAGCGTCAAGCTGTGGTCATTATCAAACTTCAGGCTAACCGCTCCCCTTCCAAGGAGACGCCCGCAATGGCCCGCCACAGCCGCCTTACCCTGCGCCACCTGCTTGCCGCCTGCAGCCTGCTGCTGCCGGTCGCTTCGTTTGCCGCCACACCCGATGCTTCGGTTGCCGCCAAGCACGGGCGCGATGAACCCCGTCCGCTGATCATCGCCCACCGTGGCGCCAGCGGCTACGTGCCCGAGCACACGCTCGCCTCTTACGCGTTGGCGATTCTGCAGGGTGCCGATTACGTCGAACCCGATCTGGTGATGACCCGCGACGGCGAGCTGGTAGCCCGTCATGACAATGAGCTGGGGCTGACCACCGACGTGTCGCAACGCCCCGAGTTCGCCGACCGCAAGCGCACGCAGAGGGTGGATGGCGTGAAGCTCACCGGCTGGTTCAGCGAAGACTTTACCCTGGCCGAGTTGAAGACACTGCGCGCCATCGAGCGTATACCAACGATCCGTCCGGGTAACGCGCGAATGGACGGCAGCCTGGAAATCCCGACGCTGCAGGAAATCATCGATCTGGTGAAGATCCTGCAGCTGAGCGAGCGCCGCCGTATCGGCCTGTACCCGGAAACCAAGCACCCGACGCACTTCCAGAAACTTGGCCTGGCGATGGAAAAGCCGCTGGTCAGCATTCTTCATCGCAACGGCTACGCGGGCCGCAGCGCGCCGGTCTATATCCAGTCGTTCGAAGTGGAAAACCTGAAAATCCTCAGCCGGATGACGCAGCTGCGCCTGGTCCAGCTGTTTGGCGGCGGTCAGCCTTACGATCAAAAGGTTCGCGGCAGCGACCTGACCTACGCACAGATGGCCACGGCCGAAGGGCTCAAGGCGATCTCCCGCTATGCAGCCGGCGTCGGCCCGGAAAAGGGCTACATCATCCCGCGCGATGCCAACGGCAATCTCGGCCAGCCGACCGACTTCGTGCCGAACGCCCATGCGGCGGGCCTGAAGGTGCACCCGTACACCTTCCGCGCCGAGAACGTGTTCCTGCCGACCAACTTGCGCAACGGCGATTCGCCAGCCGAGCGCGGCAATGTCGAGGCTGACATCCAGGCCTTCCTCGATGCCGGTATCGACGGGCTGTTCATCGACCAGCCGGACATTGCCGTACGCCTGCGCCAACAGCAGAACTGACCGATACAGCCACGGGTTGATCGCCCCTGGCTGGGGGGAGGTGACAAGCAGCCGGTGTCAGCGGATGACGCCGGCTTCGCGCAATGCGTTAAGGCTGGTTTGATCCTTACCCAGCACCCGCCCGAGCACCGAGTCGGTGTGTTCGCCGTGCAACGGCGGGGCCTTTGCCGCAACCGTCGGCGTGCGCGACAGCCGCAACGGGCTGCGCACCATACGCACCTCGCCTGCCACCGGATGCTCGGCGCTGACTACCAGATCGCGGTAGCGTGCCGTTTCCGATTCAAGCGCCTGCGCGACATCCTTCACTTCGCCGACCGGGATCGCCTGCGCGCGCAGGGCTTCGATCAAAGCCTCGCTGGGCCACTGCGCAAATGCCTGCTGCAACAGCGGAATCAGCAGCTCGCGATGCTCGGTGCGGCCTTTGTTCTGGGTGAAGCGTGGATCACTGTGGAGTTCAGGACGCTTGAGTACCTCCAGGCACAAGCGCCGGTACTGCTCGTCGTTGCCCACCGCCAGAGCGATGCTGCCGTTTGCGGTGTTGAACAGCTGGTAGGGCACGATGCTGGCGTGGGCATTGCCGTAGCGCTGCGGCACCTTGCCGGTGTTGAGATAGCCAGAGGCGACGTTGGCCAGAAAATGCAGCGCGCTGTCGGACAGGGCAATATCCACGGACTGGCCGAGTCCGGATTTTTCGCGCTCGTACAGCGCCGCAAGAATGCCCTGAACGGCGTTCATGCCGGTCACCAGATCGATGAAGGCAACACCCAGGCGCATCGGCTCGCCCTCTTTGTCACCCGTGATCGACATGAAGCCGCTCTCGGCCTGAATGATGAAGTCGTAGCCTGGACGGTTCTCCATCGGGTTACCGCGGCCGTAACCGGTGATCGAGCAATGGATCAGCCGTGGATTGATCGCGGCCAGTGTTTCGTAATCCAGCCCGAGGCGCTTGAGACTCGCCGGCAGAAAGTTCTCGACTACCACATCGGCCTGCGCAGCCAGGTCGAGGATCAACTGGCGGCCTTCGGGCTTGCGCATATCCACCGCCAGGCTCTGCTTGTTGCGATTGGCGCTGAGGTAGTAGGTGGAGATGCCGGCCTTGGCCGGCGGCATCCAGCTGCGGGTGTCATCACCCTCCAGACTTTCGATCTTCCACACCTCGGCGCCAAGGTCGGCCAGGGCCATGGTCGACCAGGGCCCTGCGAGGATGCGAGTCAGATCCAGTACCTTGATGCCTTGCAGAACGCTCATCGACTCTCCTACATATTTGAACGGGCGATGGCGACGAAATTGGCGCAAGCGGGTCGAAACCACAACAGATGGCCTGCAAACATCTGTGCGATTACCGAACCGTTTTTCGCTCATCGGACTCCCGTCAGGGTTCGATCCTTTTAAGGTGGCAGCGTCGGCTGATCGCTACACGTGCAGACTTACAACAACTACAAGAAGAGAACACCACCATGCCCCTGACTATAAAGCGCACCCTGAGCCTGTTCCTCCTGGCTGCCACGCTCCCCCTCGCCTCGCTGACCCAGGCCGCCAAATGGCCGACCGACACCGTTCGCCTGGTGGTGCCCTACGCGCCGGGTGGTACGACGGACGTGCTGTCGCGCAAAGTCGCCGATCTTTTGCAGCAACAGGTCGGCACGGTGGTTGTCGAGAATCGGCCGGGCGCCGGCTCGACCATGGCTACCGGACAACTGGCCCGCGGCGGGCGTGGCGCGGATCACACCATCCTGATGGCGTCTCCCGGGCATACCATCGGCCCGGTGATCTACAAGAAGCTGCCCTACGAGCCGGTAAAAGACTTCAAATTCATCCGCAACATCATCGAAATCCCCAACGTCATGGTGGTACCGGCCGACAGCCCGTACAACTCGGTAGAGGAATTCGTCGAGGCGGCCAAGACCAAGGAAATGACGTTCAGCTCTGCCGGCATCGGCAGCTCGATTCACATGTCCGGCGAGCTGTTCAAGACCATGACCGGCACCAAGATGACCCACGTGCCCTTCCGCGGTAGTGGCGAAGCGCTGCCGGCACTGCTCAGCGGTGACGTCGACGTCTCCTTTGAAAACATGCCGACGGTGCTGTCGCACATCCAGTCCGGCAAGCTCAAGGCGCTGGCCGTGACCTCGAAAGAGGCATCGCCCTACCTGCCCGATGTCGAGCCGCTGTCGAAGGTCGGCGCGGACCTGGGTCTTGGCGAATTCGTCACCACCGCCTGGTTCGGGCTGATCGCCGACGACCAGATGTCCGACCAGGCCGTCGAGACGCTACAGACCGCGCTGGACAAGGTCATGGACGATCAGGGCTTCAAGGATTTCGCCGCACAGATCGGCGGAGAGCCGGCGACCGAGGAAGGCGATAGCTTCCGCGACTACGTTGCTGAAGACGTTCAACGCTGGCAGCGCGTCGCAGGCCAGGCCGAGCTGAACTGATCGGAGACGCGCCATGACCACCAACGCCGCGCTGCGCCGCCCGCGCTGGGCCAATCTCAACACATGGCTGGGCGCGTTCTGGCTGATCGCGGCGCTGGTGTTCCTGTTCTATCTAGTGCCGAACCATATCGACGAAGCGCCCATGGTCGACAATCCCATGCAGTCGCCACGCTGGCTACCCAGCGTGGCGGGCTGGCTGATCGTGGCATTGTCGCTGGCATTGATCGTCGAGGGCTGCTTACGGCCGCCGGACCAAATGGCAGAGGACGAATCCGAACGTGCGCCGGCCCGGCGCTGGCTGCTGATGTTGGCCGGGCTGGGCGCTTACTGGGTGCTGTTCGACCTGCTCGGCGCCATCGCTGCTGGCATCCTTGGCACGCTCTTGTTGTTTGCCGCTCACCCTGTGCGCAAGCCCTGGCTTTACCTGCTGGCGATCGCGTTGCCGTGGCTGGTAAGCCTGCTGTTCATCCACGTACTGAATGTCCCGCTGCCCTCCGGCACGCTCTGGAACTGACAGCGCCCTCACGCGAGTAACCGAATGGAAGGTTTTTCCGAAGTCCTGGACTTGTTCCTCAGCGTCGACAATTTCATCGCTATCTTTATCGGCGTATTGATTGGGGTGGTCATCGGAGCGATTCCTGGCCTTACCGCGACCATGGCCGTAGCACTGGCCTTGCCCTTCACCTTTTCCCTGGAGCCGGTGACGGCAATTCTGCTGTTGGTCGGCATCTACAAGGGCGGCATGTACGGCGGCTCGATCACCGCCATCCTGATTCACACGCCAGGTTCTCCGGCCGCTGCCTGCACCCTGCTCGACGGCTATCCACTGACGCAACAGGGCAAGGCAAAGAAGGCGCTGCAGATGGCGCTTTACTCGTCCTGTATTGCCGATGTGCTATCGAACCTGGCGCTGATCCTGTTTGCCTCCTACCTGGCCAAGGTCGCGCTCAATTTCGGGCCGCCAGAGTTTTTCTGGCTGATCTGCTTTTCGCTGACCATCATCGTCTCCATCGCGGGCGACTCGCCAGTCAAGGGTCTGATCGCCGCCAGCTTCGGCGTCATCGTCTCCATGATCGGCATGGATGCGGTGTACGGCAGCCAGCGCCTGACGTTCGATAATTACAACCTGATGGACCGGGTGTCCTTCGTGCCGTTGCTGATCGGCCTGTTCGCCATACCCGAGGTGATCGACTTCTACCTGAAGAAGGCTGGCCCCCATATCCGCGCCGCTTCCAGCGGAGCAGGCCTGACGCTTAGCGAGCTCAAGTCCAGCCTGGTAACCATCGTGCGCGGCTCGTTTATCGGCGTGATCATCGGTGCCATTCCGGGCGCCGGCGCCACCGCCGCGTCATTCATTTCCTACAGCGAAGCCAAACGCCGATCGGCCAACCGGGCAAATTTCGGCAAGGGCGAGCTTGAAGGCGTCGCCGCGGCCGAGTCAGGCAACAATGGCGTGGCTGGCGCGACGCTCATTCCGCTGCTGTCGCTGGGCATCCCCGGCGACGTCATCACCGCGATCATCCTTGGCGCCTTCATGATCCATGGCCTCACGCCTGGCCCGGTGCTGTTCCAGGAAAACCTGACGCTTGTCTACGCGTTGTTCTGCGGGATCATGCTGAGCTCGGCGGTGCTGCTGTTCGTCGGTCACGGCGTGATCAAGTATTTCTCGCTGATCGCCGAGATTCCCAAGGCTATCCTCCTCCCCATCGTGCTGATGTTCTGCGTTTACGGTGCCTTCGCCGTGAATAACAGCCTGTTCGACATTGGCCTGATGCTGCTCTTCGGCGTGATCGGCTATCTGTTCAACCGCACCGGCTTCGCGACAGCGCCCTTCCTCCTGGGCTTCATTCTCGGGCCGATGTTCGAGGACAACCTGCGGCGCACGCTGCTGATCGGCCGCGGCGACCCCATGATCTTCTTCCGCGGCCCCATCACCTGGATCTTCATCGTGCTCACCGCGCTGTCGCTTTTCTTCGCGGTAAGGCGTTATTGGCAGGAGCGTATCCGGGCGCGCTGAGCTGTTCGCCCTTGTGGCCGGCACCGGTTATCCTCAGGACCGAGCCCTTCTCCGAGAAACCGCGTGCCCGCACCTCCTCCGCCATCACCGAATCCCCTTGACCGTCTCTGGCTGACCGAAGCCGTGCGGCTGCGCGAAGAACACGCCGGCCCGCTGGACGACGCCGAAGCCAATCGCCAGGCCCGAGCACAGGGCGGTGAACTGCCTGAACTGATCGAGCACCGCGCACTGTGGCTGGCACGCCGTGACGGCCTGATCGACGCACTGCGCCATTGGCGTCAGGGCGCGCGGCTGGCGGGTTTCGCGCTGGTTCTGCTGGCGCTGTTGACCGGTGCCGGTCTGGCATTTGCAGCGCTGGGTGACGGTATTCGGCCGGTCAACGTGTTCTGGGCGCTGGGCAGCCTGCTCGGGCTGAACCTGCTGACCCTGCTGGGTTGGCTGCTGGGCTTCGTCTTTGCTGGCGATGCCGGAGGTGCGCTGGGCCGGTTGTGGCTCTGGCTCAGTGAAAAGCTGGCCCGTGATGCCCGCGCCGTGCAGTTGGCCCCGGCGCTGTTGGCGGTTCTGGAGCAACGGCGTCTTGGGCGCTGGCTGCTCGGGCTCGGGGTACACGGTGTTTGGCTGATAGCGATGGCCAGCGCGCTGCTGACCCTGCTCGCGCTGCTGGCGACACGTCGTTACGGCTTCGTCTGGGAAACCACCATCCTCGGCGAAAGCACATTTATCAGCCTGACCCAAGCGCTCGGCGCGCTGCCGTCGCTGCTGGGTTTCAGCGTGCCGGACATCGCTCAGATCCGCGCCAGCGGCGACCTTGCCAGTGACGCGGAAAGCGCACGCCAGAGCTGGGCGGGCTGGCTGGTCGGGGTGCTGCTGATCTACGGGCTGATTCCGCGCCTGCTGCTGGCGCTGTTCTGCCTCTGGCGCTGGCGGCGTGGACGGGCACAGCTGCGGCTCGACCTGCAGCTTCCGGCCTACCGCCTGCTGCGTGAGCGGCTTCAGCCACCCACTGAACGCCTCGGCATCAATGATGCCGCGCCGCCACAGCTGCATGCGCCGAGCGCCGGAGCGCAACTGGACGGCAGCGAGGGCGCGGTGCTGGTCGGCATCGAGCTGGACCAGAGCCATCCCTGGCCGCCCAAGCTGCCGAAAACGGTCGCCGATGCAGGCGTGCTGGATGATCGCGAGCAACGCCGGCGGCTGCTGGAACAGCTGACCCGCTTCCCACCGCAGCGTTTGGCCATTGCCTGCGACCCGCGTCGCTCACCAGACCGTGGCACGCTGGCCCTTATCGGCGAGCTGAGCCGTTGCGCCGCAGAGAGTCGCATCTGGTTGCTGCAGCAGCCCACTGGCGAAGCGCTGGACAGCCATCGCCTGCAGGATTGGCACCAGGCGCTGGATGGCCTCGGTCTACCCCATTCGGGAAGCGCCCCGGTGAGCTGGCTGGAGACTGGCCATGATTGAGCTTGGCTCGATTCTGGTAAGGCCCAGCGTGCTGCCGATCAAAGCGGTGGCAACGTCGACAGCTTCGGCTGCACGCGGGCTATTACAACAGCAGCGGATGTCTGCTGGAGCCACTCTATTCGTCCCTTGCCGCACCACAGCCAGACTGGAGTCTCGACCATGAGCGCACCGCTAAAACTCGCCCTGGTCGGCCACACCAATGTCGGCAAGACCTCGCTGCTGCGTACCCTGACCCGGGACGTCAGCTTTGGCGAGGTCTCGCATCGACCGAGCACCACCCGTCACGTCGAAGGCGCACGCCTGTCGGTCGATGGCGAACCGCTGCTCGAGCTCTACGACACCCCCGGCCTGGAAGACGCCATTGCCCTGCTCGACCATCTGGAGCGAATCGAACGCCCTGGCGAGCGCCTCGACGGCCCGGCCCGCACCGCGCGGTTTCTCGACGGCAGCGAAGCGCGCCAGCGTTTCGAGCAGGAGGCCAAGGTGCTGCGCCAGTTGCTGGCCAGCGACGCCGGGCTCTACGTGATCGATGCGCGCGAGCCGGTGCTTGCCAAATACAAGGATGAGCTGGCGGTGCTGGCCGGCTGCGGCAAACCGCTGCTGCCGGTGCTCAATTTCGTCGCTCAGCCTGGCCATCGAGAGGAACAGTGGCGTGAAGCCCTGGCGCGGCTGGGCCTGCATGCGCTGGTGCGTTTCGACAGCGTGGCGCCGCCGATCGACGGCGAGCGCCGGCTCTATGAAAGCCTGGCGCTGCTGCTGGAACAGTCGCGGCCCAAGCTGCAGCGCCTGATCGACGACCATGAAGCCCAGGCCCTGGCACGGCTGAGCGAAGGCAACCGCCTGATCGCCGAACTGTTGGTCGACGTTGCCGCCTGCCGCCGTAGCGTGGCGGCGCAGCCAGACCTCGAGCGCGGGGCCATCCGTGAGCTGCATGACGCCGTACGCGCCCGCGAACAGGGCTGCGTCGAAGCCCTGTTGCGGCTCTATGGCTTTCGCTCGCAGGATGCCGCGGCGGCCGATCTGCCACTGCTCGACGGACGCTGGGGCGACGACCTGTTCAATCCCGAAACGCTGAAGGAGTTGGGCGTAAAAATCGGCGGCGGGATGGCGGCCGGCGCCGCCGCCGGTGCCGGGGTCGACCTGATGGTCGGCGGCATCACCATGGGTGCCGCGGCGCTGCTGGGCGCGCTTGCCGGCGGCGGTGCGCAGACCGCCAGGCACTATGGGAACCGGCTGCTGGGCAAATTCAAGGGCCAGCGCGAGCTGACGGTTGATGATGCGGTACTGCGCCTGCTTGCCCTGCGTCAGCGCCAACTGCTGATAACCCTTGCCGCCCGTGGGCACGCCGCGATGGAGGCGATCCGTCTTGATGCACCGGACGACAAGACCTGGCGCGAAGGCAAGCTGCCCGAGGCGCTGCACCGCTGTCGCGCGCATCCGCAATGGTCATCACTGAATCCAGGCGCACGGTTGCAAGACAGCGAGCGACAGGTAGCGATTGAGGGACTACTAGCCAACCTACGCAAAGACTGAGCCCGGTTGGCGCCGTGAAGAGCGCTCGCCGGCATGGCGGGGCCAGGCAGCGCTCCGCTTTAGCCCGCCGAACAGCGGTTTGGGGGCAATATGCTTCCGGGTGGTTTGTGGTGGGCTGAAGCCCACCCTACAAAGCGGAGCCTGCAGAGTGAGAGAAGACTAACCCGCGCATGCAGGCCAACCGCACCAATAGTGAATGGTGAATGGTGAATGGTGAATGGTCGTAGGGTGGGCTTCAGCCCACCGTTTGGCGATCAGTCCCTGCCGGTAACGCACCATCAACGGTAGACGAACGCGGCGCAGGCGAATCCGAACGGCTGAGCCACAAGGTGCCCAGTGTCGCAATCATAATCAGCAGCCCGCCAATCCATCCCTGCATGCCCAGTCGTTCGCCAAACCAGAGCCCCGCGATGAGGGCGCCAAACAGCGGTTCCGAGCCCATCAGTAATGACACCCGCGTCGCGCTGGTACGGCCCAGCGCCAGGTTCTGTACATAGAGCGCAAACAAGGTTGCGAAGCCGACCAGATACAAGGTGGCGGCCCAGAACGCTGGGCTCTGCGGCAAGGCCGGCAGGCCTCCCGGCAACGACAGACCCAGCACCAGGCAACCCGATGCGACCACTCCACTCTGCACCGCCGTCAATGCCAGGGGCGGCACGCCGAGATTGGCAGTCAGGCGTCGCGTCAGACAGACCAGTACGGCGCGCAGCACCGCTGCTACAAGCATCAGCCCGTCACCCAGGTTGAGGGATATCGCCATTCCACCAGTCAACAGCCAGACGCCGACCAGCGACAGCGCACAGGCGGCGAACAACAGGTTACTTGGACGCTGGCGCAACATCGCCCATTCCACAAAGGGCGTGAACACCACGCACAAACTGATAAGAAACGCGGCATTGCTGGCCGTTGTCAGCATCACGCCCCAGGTCTCGCAAAGAAAGATGCACAGCATCACCAAGCCCAACGGCAAGCCCGGTCGAATCGCACGTAGCCCTTCTCCGCGCAATTGTGGCAACAGCAATATGAACGTCAGCCCAAATCGAATGGCCAGAAACCCCAGCACCGGATAGAACCACAGCGCCTGCTTGGCCACCGCATAGCTGCTGCCCCAGATGATCGCCACCACCAGCAGCATGGCATCGGCCAGCCAGAGGTTGCGTCGCGCCATACCACTCAAGTTCTGCATTTCGATTGCTCGGTTGAATCAACGAGTCGATTGTCCATTGCTACGCTGAGATCGATAATCCAGCGATTCGGAAAAGGACTTGTGCGTCATGAGAACGAATGACAGCGCCTCTCTGCTGCCGGGCATGGCGGTTTTTGTGCGCGTGGTCGAGGCCGGGAGTTTCTCCGCAGCGGCCCGTGAACTAGGCACCACCGCCTCGGCGGTCAGTCGCCAGGTAGCGCGACTGGAACACGCCTTGTCGCTACGACTGCTGGAGCGCACCACGCGCCAGCTGCGGCTGAACGAAGCCGGCAGTGAGTGCTATGCGCACTGCCGCACGATGCTGGACGCCGCCGACCAGGCACTGGCCATCGGTGAGCGCCTGATGAGCAGCCCGCGTGGGCTGGTGCGCCTAAGCGTGCCCAAGGCCTACGGCAAGTTCGTCATCAGCCCTTTGATGCCGGGCTTCCTGCAGCGCTACAGCGATGTCGATGTGCAGTTGCAGGTCAGCGATCAGAGCCCGGATCTGATCGAGGATGGCTTTGACCTTCTGGTGAAGGTCACTGATCAACCGCCCGAAGAACTGGCTGGCAAGCCACTCGGAGCGGTGCGTCAAATCCTGTGCGCCAGCCCGACGTATCTCAGCCTGCACGGTGAGCCCCAGCACCCGCAGGAACTGCTGCGCCATAGCTGCCTGTATCTGGGGGAGAGTGCAGGCGACAACCGCTGGCATTTCGGCTGCGGCGAACAGCAGGAAGTGGTGACAGTGCGGGGGCGCTACATCTGCAACCACAGCGAAGCGCGGCTGGAGGCGGCGCTGGGCGATATCGGTCTCACCGTGCTGCCGCAGTTCACGGCGGCGCAGGCACTGGCTGAGGGACGTTTACGTGAGGTGCTGCCGCAGTGGCGCTACACCGGCTCGTACCAAGGCGCAGCCTGGCTGCTGTGGCGGCAGAACCAGCACCTGCCGCCCAAGCAACGGGTGCTGATCGATTACCTGAGCGAGACATTGGCATCGCGCTGAGCACACGACAGCGGGCATGCCCTCGGTGGGCTGAAGCCCACCCTACCGGCGGGCGGTCGGACTAACGGACAGAATGAAGCCGAGCGCCCCGCCCCATCTTTCTTTCTGCCGTCGATACGCAACCAGCCACTGACTCAGACTCCATGTAGGGTGGGCTTCAGCCCACCAGCCAGGGCCGTCGAGCAATCAGATCAGCTGCGCTTGTTGGCGACTTCCTCAGCCATGCGGGTCAGGCCCAGGTGGCGCACGTCGGTGCCACGCACCAGGTAAATCACCATTTCGGCGATGTTGCGTGCGTGGTCACCGATCCGTTCCAGCGAGCGCAGCACCCAGATCACGCTGAGCACGCGGGAGATCGAGCGCGGGTCTTCCATCATGTAGGTGACCAGTTCACGCAGCGCGGTCTTGTACTCGCGGTCGACGGTCTTGTCGTACTGCGCCACCGACAGCGCCAGCTCGGCGTCGAAGCGGGCAAAAGCATCCAGCGACTCCTGGACCATCCGGCGCACTTGATCGCCGATGTGGCGCACTTCGACGTAACCACGCGGCGACTCGCCGTCCTCACACAGTTCGATGGCGCGACGGGCGATCTTCGTGGCTTCGTCACCGATGCGTTCCAAATCGATGACCGACTTGGAGATGCTGATGATCAGGCGCAGGTCGGAGGCTGCCGGCTGGCGGCGCGCGAGGATGCGGATGCACTCCTCATCGATGTCGCGCTCCATGTGGTTGATCTGGTCATCCACGTCGCGCACCTGCTGCGCGAGCCCGGAATCGGCATCGATCAGCGCGGTGACCGCATCGTTGACCTGCTTTTCCACCAGGCCACCCATGGCCAGGAGATGGCTGCGCACCTCTTCCAGCTCGGCGTTGAACTGCTGGGAGATGTGTTGCGTGTGGCTGTCTTTGCTGATCATCTTTTCGCTCCGAGGAGGCTGCCGCTAGGCGGCTCTGGTGCGCAGCGCACCTGAAAAATTGTCGAGTTAACGTTGAGGCCCTTGGGAAATCTTCACTGGCGCGGAGGGCGCGCGCTGACAGTACGAGTAGTACGGCAAGCGCGCCCGACAAAGCCAGAGGAGATTTCCCATGGCATCAACCGTAGCGGCCGGTGATGTAGTCTTCGGTCTGCTTCTTTTCGGGATTGGTGAACAGCGTATCGGTGTCGCCATATTCGATCAGCTTGCCCATGTACATGAACGCGGTGTAATCGGATACCCGCGCGGCCTGCTGCATGTTGTGCGTGACGATGACGATGGTGTACTTGGCCTTGAGCTCGTAGATCAGCTCTTCGACTTTCAACGAGGAAATCGGGTCGAGCGCTGAGCTGGGTTCGTCCAGCAGCAGCACTTCGGGCTGCACGGCGATGGTCCGCGCGATCACCAGACGCTGCTGCTGACCACCGGAAAGACCAAGAGCCGACTCGTGCAAGCGGTCCTTCACCTCTTCCCACAACGCCGCGCCTTTGAGCGCCCATTCGACGGTCTCGTCGAGCACGCGCTTCTGCTTGATGCCCTGGATGCGCAGGCCGTAGACGACGTTCTCGTAGATGCTCTTGGGAAACGGGTTGGGCTTCTGGAACACCATGCCGACGCGGCGACGCAGGTCGGCGACGTCTTCGCCCTTGCGGTAGATGTTGTGGCCGTCGAGGTTGATGGCGCCTTCGATGCGGCAACCGTCGACCAGGTCGTTCATGCGGTTGAAGCAGCGCAACAGGGTCGACTTGCCGCAACCGGACGGACCAATGAAGGCCGTTACGCGCTGACGCGGAATGTTCATGCTGACGTTGTAGAGCGCCTGCTTTTCGCCGTAGTAGAGGCTCAGGTCAGGCACTTCGATGGCCACGGCTTCGTTGGCCAGGCTCAGCGCGCGCTTGTCGCGACCCAGCGCCGAAATGTCGATGGAATGCGTCTTTGCTTGTGACATGGATGT
The DNA here is from genome assembly GCF_902506445.1 of Pseudomonas sp. 9Ag. Classification (NCBI taxonomy): domain Bacteria; kingdom Pseudomonadati; phylum Pseudomonadota; class Gammaproteobacteria; order Pseudomonadales; family Pseudomonadaceae; genus Pseudomonas; species Pseudomonas sp. 9Ag. Next base: position 84,294 of record NZ_LR733836.1, on the reverse strand, counting down.
CTCCGTATCGCTGGAGGCTAGAAGCGCGGGCTGCAATCGTGGCAGCGCCGGGCCTCCAGCGGGTCTGTCGGCTGTTAGTGGTCGAGCGCTTTGTATTTTTCGCGCAGGTGGTTACGGATCACGACCGCACTGAGGTTCAGCGTCGCGATCACCAGCACCAGCAGCAGCGCTGTCGCATAAACCAATGGCCGCGCCGCCTCGACGTTGGGACTCTGGAAGCCGACGTCATAGATGTGAAAGCCCAGGTGCATGATCTTCTGGTCGAGGTGCAGGTAGGGGTAGTTGCCGTTGAGCGGCAGGCTCGGCGCCAGTTTGACCACACCCACCAGCATCAGCGGAGCCACTTCGCCGGCGGCACGGGCCACGGCGAGAATCAGGCCGGTCATCATCGCCGGGCTGGCCATTGGCAGGACCACTTTCCACAGTGTTTCGGACTTGGTCGCACCCAGCGCCAGCGAGCCCTCGCGAAGGATTCGCGGAATCCGCGCCAGGCCTTCCTCGGTGGCCACGATGACCACCGGCAACGTCAGGATCGCCAGCGTCAGCGAGGCCCACATCAGGCCCGGCGTGCCGAATACCGGCGCAGGCGCTGCTTCGGGGTAGAAGATGCGATCAAGCGAACCACCCAGGACGTAGACGAAGAAGCCCAGGCCGAACACCCCGTAGACGATCGACGGCACCCCGGCGAGGTTGTTGACCGCGATGCGGATGATGCGGGTCAGTACGCCCTGCTTGGCATATTCACGCAGGTAAACCGCGGCGATCACGCCGAACGGGGTGACGATCACCGCCATGATGATGGTCATCAGCACAGTGCCGAAAATCGCCGGGAAGATGCCGCCTTCAGTGTTTGCCTCACGTGGTTCGTCGCTGACGAACTCCCAGACCTTGGCAAAGTAGAAGCCCAGCTTGTCGAGCGTCGACATGGCGTTCGGGCGATAGGCGCGGACGATCTTGCCGAGGCTGATCTCCTTTTCCTGACCGTCCATGGTGCGCATGGTGATGCTGTCGCGGTTGAAGCCGGTGTAGAGCGAGGTCAGCTCGCCCTCAAGCGCCTTGTACTCGGCGTCCCACTGCGCACGCTCGGCATCCAGTTCGGCCTGGGCAGCCGCATCGAGCTGATCATCCAGTTCAAGCTTGCGGGTTTTCAGGCGCAGGCGTTCCAGACCATGGTTGATGCGGCCGATGTCGACCTTCTCCAGCTTGGCAATGTCAGCATGCAGCTCGTCGATGCGGTCAATCCGCTTTTGCAGCTCTGGCCATGCCGCCTCGCCCTCGGCAACCAGCTGGCCGCTTTCCTTGACGTTCAACAGCTCGCCATAGAAGTTGCCCCACTCGCGGCGCTCCAGCGCCACCAGATCGGCCGGCTTGCGCGAGTTGCTCAGCCACTCGCCAACGACCCAGGAGAAATCCGCGCCGTAAACTTCGCGGTTACCGACCTTGAGCAGTTCACGGGTCATGAACTCGCCGCCTTCGACGTCCACCGGCAAGCCGCTGGCCGCCAAGCGTGCACGCGGTACCTCTTCGGCCTGTACCACTTCACCGGCCATGACCCGCGGCTCGGCACCCGGAATCTGGTAGTCGGCGACGATAACGTCGTCCGGCCAGAAATGCTCCAGGCCGCGCACGGCGATCACCGCCAGCAGGCCGAGAGTCATGATCACGGCGATGGAAACGGCGCCGGCGTTCATCCAGACCCAGGGGCTGCCGCTCTTGATCCAGGTTTTCAGCGAATCCTTTTTCACGGATCGATACCTTTGTCGAAAACTTGTCGCAGCCGTCGCCGGCTGCGTTCTGTATTAGAGGCTGGCGTACTTGCGGCGCAGGCGCTGACGGATCAGCTCGGCCAGAGTGTTCATCACAAAGGTGAACATCAGCAGCACCATCGCGGCGAGGAACAGCACCCGGTAATGGGTACTGCCCACTTCCGATTCGGGCATTTCCACCGCCACGTTGGCCGCCAGGGTGCGCATGCCTTCGAAGATGTTGGCTTCCATGATCGGCGTGTTGCCGGTGGCCATCAGCACGATCATGGTTTCGCCCACGGCACGGCCCATACCGATCATCAACGCAGAGAAGATGCCTGGGCTGGCCGTCAGCAGCACCACGCGGGTCAACGTCTGCCAGGGCGTCGCACCCAGCGCCAGGGAACCCAGGGTGAGGCTGCGCGGCACGCTGAACACGGCGTCTTCGGCGATCGAGTAGATGGTCGGGATCACCGCGAAGCCCATCGCGATGCCAATGACCAGGGCGTTACGCTGATCGAACGGAATGCCCATGTCGTTGGACAGCCACAGGCGCATGTCACCGCCAAAGAACCAGTTCTCCAGGTGTCCACTGACCGCCAGAGAGCCCCAGCCCACCGCCAGGATGACGGGGATCAGCAGCAGGGCTTCCCAGCCATCCGGCACGCTCAGGCGAATATTTTCTGGCAACCGGCTCCAGAACCAGCCGGCCAGAAGGATGCCCACGGGCATCAGCAACAGCAGGCTGAAAATGCCGGGCAGGTGATTTTCCAGGTAGGGCGCGAGGAACAGGCCGGCAAAGAAGCCGAGGATGACCGTCGGTAGCGCCTCCATCAGTTCGATCACCGGCTTGACCTTGCGGCGCAGCGTCGGCGCCATGAAGTAGGCCGTGTACAGCGCGGCGCAGATTGCCAGCGGAGCGGCCAGCAGCATCGCGTAGAACGCCGCCTTGAGCGTGCCGAACGCCAGCGGCGAAAGGCTCAGCTTCGGCTCGAAGTCACCCGTCGCGGAGGTCGACTGCCAGACGTAGTCAGGCTCCGGGTAGCTTTCGTACCAGACCTTGCCCCACAGCGCGCTCCAGGAAATCTCCGGGTGCGGATTGTCGATCACGAAACGCTGCAGCTGGTCACCTGACTCGACCAACAGGCGCGTGGCCCGAGGCGACATGGCGGCGACGGCGGCGCCCTCGGCGACCTGCTCGGTCAGCAGCTCGCGATGCGCCGTGCTGTGGAAGATGCCCAGGGTGCCGGCGCTGTCGAGGGCAAGGAAACCCTTGCGGCGTTCTTCAGGAAGAATCTGCGTGATCGGTTGATCGGCCAGCTGGAAGTTGCGCACGTTCTTCAGCTCGGCCTGGCCATCACTGCTGCGCACCATGAACCACTGACCGATGCCGCCCGTCGAGTCGCCAACCATCAGCGAGATGCCGCCCAGCAGCGAGGCCACCGTGGTGATCTCACCTTTGCCGCTCAGCAACTTGTAGCGTCCGTTGAGTTGCTTGCGGCGCACATCGAAGACGTCGACGCTGGCGCGACCGCTCACCGCGAACAACCACATGTGCCGCGGGTCGATACGCAGCGCCTTGATCGGTTCGGAGAGTTGCGGCAGATCCATGCGCTCCTCTTCAAGCGTTGTTTCACCGGTCATCAGGTTTTCAGTGGATGCGATCTTCAAGGCATGCAAAGCGCCATTCGTCGCGCCTGCGACCATCAGGGTCGAGCCGTTGAGACTGATGCCGGCATGCTCGATGGGCCGCCCTTGCGGGTCGAGGTTCAGCGGCTCCTCACCGAAGGGATAGTCCAGCTGCGGCGTAATGGTCTTAGTGCCTTCCGGGTAGCTGACTTTGTAATTGTGCTCGGCAACCAGCACCTGGCCGTTGCTCAGCCCCAGCACCATGCGGCGATTGCCAGGCGTGTCCTGGCCAACCGAGACGATCTGGCTGCCGGCCGGCAGTGGCAGCTCTACGGTGCGCAGCAACTCGCCTGTGGGTACGCTGAAGAAACGCACGGCGCCATCGCTACCCAGGCGCATCGCCACCTTGTTCTGCTCTTCCACAGCCAGCAGCAGCGGCTCGCTGGCGTCGGCCAGCCAGGCTGGCTGCTGCGCTTCACGCGCTTCCAGTTCGGCGCCCTGAAACATGGGCGCCACGACCTGGGCGAGATAAAAGAAAATCAGGGTGATGGCGCCGAGCACCGCGAGGCCGCCAATGGAGACATACCAGCGCGCCAGCTTGTCTTTCAGTGCGCGGATACGGCGCTTGCGTTGCAAGGCAGGGGTATTGAAATCCAGCCGTTGCACATCGGAATTCGCGCTCATGGTCTCGATATCGTTCATGCGAAGGTTCCTGGCCACTCAGGCCGCTTAAAACTGCTGCGCCGCGTTGGCGCGAGTCGTTTCCTGGCTTGATGGCCGGTAGGGCGCCTAATTTAATGCAGCTGTGTGACAGAAAAATTACAGCGAGGTGACGTGACGACGCCCGCCGGCGCAAGGTGCGTGGCGGGCGTCGTACTCAAGCCTTGCAGCGGTCGCTGCAGGCCTGAACGCTGCTGGGTTTAGTCGTTTTGCAGACCCAGGTCGCTGAGGGTCTTGTCGACGACTTTCTTCGGCAGCGGGATGTAGCCGTCCTTGACCACGACTTCCTGGCCCTGCTTCGACAGCACCAGTTTGAGGAACTCGGCGTCGATCGGGCTCAGCGGCTTGTTCGGCGCCTTGTTGACGTAGACGTAGAAGAAGCGAGCCAGCGGGAACTTGCCAGCCAGAGCGTTCTCTTCGTTGGCTTCAAAGGCTTCGCCGCCCTTGGACAGGGGCACAGCGCGGACGCTGGAAGTCTTGTAGCCAATGCCTGAGTAACCGATGGCGTTCAGGGTGCTGGAGATCGACTGCACCACCGAAGCGGACCCCGGCTGCTCGTTGACGTTCGGCTTGAAGTCGCCCTTGCACAGCGCTTCTTCCTTGAAGTAGCCGTAGGTGCCGGAGACCGAGTTACGACCGAACAGCTGGATCGGCTTGCTCGCCCACTCGCCAGTCAGGCCGACGTCACCCCAGGTGGTGATGTCCTTTTCGCCGCCGCACAGGCGGGTGCTGGAGAAAATGGCGTCGACCTGCTCGATGTCCAGGCTCTTGATCGGGTTGTCCTTGTGGACGAACACCGCCAGGGCGTCGATGGCGACCGGCACGGCCGTCGGCTTGTAGCCGTACTTCTCTTCGAAGGCCTGAATTTCGTTGTCCTTCATCGGACGGCTCATCGGGCCGAGGTTGGCAGTGCCTTCGGTCAGCGCAGGCGGTGCAGTGGAGGAGCCGGCGGCCTGAATCTGGATGTTGACGTTCGGGTAGGCGCGCTTGAAGTCTTCAGCCCACAGGGTCATCAGGTTGGCCAGGGAGTCGGAACCGACGCTGGACAGGTTGCCGGATACGCCAGAGGTTTTCTCATAGGTCGGCAGTGCTGGATCAACCGCGGCCACTGCGTTGGCAGCGCCTACACCAGCGGCAACAAAGGTCAAGGCCGCCATCAAACGATTCAGTTTCATTCCATGCTCCTAGCAGAGGTGTGTCAGTGTTTGGAACGGGGGCCATTGTCTGCAGGCCGTGTGAACACTCTATGAACTGAATATGACAATCTGGTGACGATACTGAACTTTAGGCCTGTCCGGTCGCTGTCCCTACCTACAGCCGCTATACTCGCCCCGCCCGCACTGCTGCGGGCTTTTTCGCGCAAGAAAAACAAACGCGCCGCGAGTCCAAGCGATGAACGAATACGAACAGGAAGACCCAATCCCGCAGGGCGACCTGGCCTTGCAGCTGACCGCCCTGCCGCGTGAGACCAACGGTTTCGGCGATATCTACGGTGGCTGGCTGGTGTCCCAGATGGATCTGGCCGGCACGGCCATGGCCAGCCGCGTCGCCGCGGGCCGTGTAGCCACGGTGTCCATCGACCGCATGGCCTTCATGGTGCCGGTGGCAGTCGGCGCGCAGCTGTCGTTCTACACCCAGACGCTGGATGTCGGCCGCAGCTCGATCCGCATGCTGGTCGAGGTATGGAGCGACGACCCGCTGTCCAGCGAATGGCGCAAGGTCACCGAGGCGGTGTTCGTCTTTGTGGCCATTGACGGCAGCGGACGCACCCGCCCCGTCACACCGCGCCGCTGAGCGACGGTCACCGCAGCACGTAGCGGTTCTTTCCATCCTGCTTGGCTTGGTACAACGCGGCATCGGCAGCCTGATAGAGCTGCTCGGCAGTCTGCCCCGGCTGCCACATTGCGATGCCAATGCTTGTCGTGGCGCAAGCGCCCTGAGCCGATGCCGGGTGCGGTATGGCACGTTCGGTGAATGTCGACAGCAGCTGCGCCGCTATGGCCTGCGCCGAACTCGCATCGCAGTTGAGCAGCAGCAAGGCGAATTCTTCGCCGCCAACCCGTGCCGCCAGGTCCATCGGCCGCCGAGAGAAGCGGCCCAATAGCTCGCCGAAATCACGGATCAGCGCATCGCCAGCCGGGTGGCCCAGACTGTCGTTGTAGGCTTTAAAATTGTCCAGATCCAGCAGTATCAGCGCCAACGGTTGGCGGTCCCGGCGGGCCTGCAACAGCGTCTGCCGCAAGGCTGTATCAAAGCTACGGCGGTTGGCCAGGCCAGTCAGCGAGTCGTGCTGAGCGACCCAGCCGAGGAGCTGGCGCACCAGGAATTGCTCACGCTGCGAGTACTCGTGGATATAGCGACTGATTGCTCCGATCAACAACAGCAGGACGTAATAACTGACCGCGATCCAGTGCACCTGCATTTCGCTAGACGACAGGATGAGCGCCGCCATCAGGATATCGATCACGATGATCGATGCCGCGCTGATCAGCGCGCGCCAGAAGGTAATGCCGAGAAAGAAGAACGAACAGACGATTAACAGACCCGCACCGTAGCGGAACGCCAGTTCTGGCTGGGAGACCTCGTAGTGGATATCGATGCGCGCAGCGACGATTCCGACCAGCACCAGCAGCAACGGGAACAGGCGGTTGGCAACCAGACGGATTCGCCAGTTGAAAAGCGTCATCACGAGAATCGCGACGCCCGGTGCCGCCTCCACCAAGCGCAATAGCGCCAGTTCACGAAGCCACTGCCGGTCCGACTGGGCATACAGCTGCCATTCGACATAGTGGTAGCCAGCAACCACGACCAGCAAGAGGCAGGCGCCCAGTACCTGTGCGAAGCGTGCCTGACGTCCCAGGTAACGACGAAACTCGCGCTCCAGGTCTGGCGCAAACAGCAAACCACGAAAGCCTCCGAGCAGCTGTCTGCCATGCGGGGTATCGCGGAAATCTTCAGCGGACTGCTGTTCTAGGGGTTGCATCAGGGTGGCTCATGGTAAGGCGCCGGCAATGATATCACTTGGACATCATCGCTACTGATTTCCCGATGAACGTGCAACAGCCGCTTTGACGCAGCGCCAGATACGCCGCGCGTCTCTTGCCGACACCGGCGCGAGGCGCCACTATCGAGTCACCTACATTGTTGGATGTACCGCGTGACCGCCCTTCTGCTCGCCCTCTGGCCTTTATTCGCCCTGATCATTGCCGGCTACTTCCTGCGACTGCGGGACTTTCCCAGTGAGGCATTCTGGCCAGGCGCCGAGCGGATCAACTACTTCGTACTGTTCCCGGCACTGCTATTCAGCAGCCTGGCCACCGCTCCGCTGGACAACCCCGCGCTGCCTCGCCTGGCCGGGGCAGTCATGCTCGCATTGGGGCTCGTGTGGGTGGCTTTATTACTGCTCAAACGCGTACGCAACTGGCCGGCGGCCCGCTTCGGTGCCTTTGCTCAGGGCGGCCTGCGTTTCAATACTTATCTCGGACTGGCGGCGGTGGGCAGCCTGTTTGGTAAGGAAGGACTGGCGCTGGCAGCACTGATGCTGGCGCTGATGGTACCCACGGTAAACGTGATGTCGGTGTGGGCGCTGACCGCCGAGCGCGGCGTCAGCGTGCGCTCGTTGCTGCTGCCGATCCTGAAAAACCCGCTGATACTCGCCTGCCTGACCGGCGCGCTGGTGAATCTCTCAGGCTTGGGGTTGCCCGGCGGCACTGATCGCTTGTTGAGCCTGCTCGCCGCTGCCAGCCTGCCCCTGGGCCTGTTGTGCGTCGGTGCAGCGCTGAAGCCGCGGGAGCTCGGTGGTGAAATCCCCGCGCTCGGCTGGAACAGCGCCCTGCGACTGCTGGCGGTTCCACTCTTGGCTTATGCGGTCGCCAGGCTGCTCCATCTGCCCGCAATGGAAACAACCATCATCGTGCTGTTCTTTGCCCTGCCCACGGCGCCCACCGCCTACGTGCTGACCCGCCAGCTCGGCGGTGACAGTCATCTGATGGCGGGCATCATCACCCTGCAGACGCTACTCGCCGCGGCCAGCTTGCCGCTGGTGCTGACGCTGCTCGAACGCTGACATCCTCACCGAACAAACGTCATCGCAGCTGTCATTGCGCGGTCGTGGTGAGTTGGCGCCGGGACACTTCGTCGGATGTGAACGACTCGATCAGCCGCTGATAGTCGCCGCTCTCCCGCAGGGCTTGAAGCCCCCGGTCAAAGCTTTCGATCAGTTGTGCGGCGTCTGGCCGGCTGCGCGGGACGATGAGATGCATCGTCTGACGGCTCAGCACCGAGCCGGAAACATGAAACCGCGACCGAGCCGCTCCGGTTGACTGCAGGGCATGGAGGCCCAGCTGAAGATCGGCCAGAAAGAAGTCATCTCGACCGAGCAACAGCAACAGTGCGCATTCGTTCAAACCCCGCGGCGAATGGCGGACCAGCACCCCCTGATCAACCAGCGACTGAACCGCGACTGGCAGCTGCCAGCCCAGGGGGAGGCAAAGCCGTCTGCCGCTGCTGCCGGCAAGTTCATCGACCTCGACCGCATCCGTGGCGCGACTGAACAGGTGCTGCTCGGAGACGTACAGCGGTGCTGAATAAAGAAACGCCTGCTCGCGCTGTTTGGCCCGGATATAGGGATATGTCGCGTCGTACTCGCCGCGCAGGGTCATCATGTAGCCCCGCTTCCAGGGCTGCCAGGCAAGCGACGACGCGGTCCCGCTGCGGTCGAGTGCCGCCTGCACCACCGCCGTCAGCATCCCTCCCCCGGACAGCGCTCGTCCCGTGAGCGGGGCGTAGTCATCGCCAGTCACTAGCTGCAGTTCCGTGCCATGCGCGCCGAAACAAACGGCCAGGCTTAACAGCAGAGTCCGGTTCCAAAATCCCTTCATCAACACCCTTGCCGCCCTTGCAAACGAATGGAGCGCAGCCTGCGCCACTATTGAAAGAAGCATCGCGATCAGCGAAGCGTATGCCGCTAGCGAACAACCTGGCCGCGCGACAGGCGCAACAGCAGCAGTGCCATGCCCACCCCGGCTGCAACCAACACCAGCATCGGGCCCAGGTAGCCGACCAGCTCCTGCAGCCATGCGAGCAGCGGGCGAACGATCATCAGGCGGGCTTCATCGCCATCATCCCTGAGCCCATAGGCCCCCGCCTGCCAGATCTCGTAAGCCGACCGAAGTGGCCAGAGACACAACGGCAGCAACAACAGGCACACCCAGAACCCACCACGCCGCCGTGGCCCTAGCAGCCCCCAGGGACGAAAGGCTGCACGAATCAGCTGGAAAAAGCAGAGGCTGTAGTAGGCGGGCAACAGCAAAGCTAACGCGTTGATCCAAGATGGGGCGATCCAGAGCTCGCGCGCCACGAAACCGGTGGCCGTCAGACTGAGCAAGGCCCATACAATAAGAAAGAAACTTTTCATCGCAGGCCCCAGTTGTCGGTTGTCAGTTATCAGCGAATGCCCATCGGAACAGAATCCCTCAAGGCATACGCGCAACCGTTTCACGAAACCGGCCGAGAAACGTCGCGAACAGGCCGGCTTCGAGCAGCCGCGCACGTATCAGAACAGGCTGAGCTGATCGGCCACCGGTTCGCTGATCGACGACGGCTTGGCCACGGAAGCCGCTTCGGATCTGTTCATTGCGTCGCTAGACACCAAGCGCTCGGCGAGCCCGGCGGCACGCTCCGCGCGGGTACTCACCGCCTCGGCCAGCCGCGCCGGCAGCGCCCAGATCTCCACCTTGCGCTTGGCGCGGGTGATACCGGTATAGAACAGCGAGCGCGTCAGCAGCGGGCTGGGTTGTTCCGGCAACGCCAGCAGCACTTCGGCAAACTCCGAACCCTGGCTCTTGTGCACGGTCATGGCGAAGGCGCTGTCATGGCTCGGCAGGCGCGCTGGGGCAAAGCCGCGATAGCCCTCGTCACCTTCGAAAAACACCCGCAGACCCTGCTCGGTTTTCAGACACAGGCCGATATCGCCGTTGAACAGGCCCAGCGCGTAGTCGTTCTGCCGGACCATCACTGCGCGGCCGGGATACCAGCGCTCGCGCGCCGGCACACCGAGGCGTCGCTTGAAGCGCGCTTCCAGCGCCTCGTTGATGCCGGTAACGCCAAACGCGCCTTCGCGCTGGGCGGTGAGCGCGCGGAAGCCGTTGAAGGCCTCGAACGCGGCGGATGGATCGGCCCGGCGTACTGCCTGCAGATAGGGCGAATAGCCCTGCTCCAGTCGTTCGATCAGTGCGGCGGGGCTGGGCGTTGCGCTCCAGGCGAGGTCCGCGCGCCCTTCCTGCAGCAGCGCGACCGTGCCCTTGGCATCGCCGCTATTGATTCGCCGCGCCAGCTCGCCGATACCGCTGTCGCCGGCGAAGCGGTGGCTGTGGGTGAGCAGCACCACCGCATCGCCAAGCCGCGAGCGCGGCGTCTCGACCGCTACGTCCTGCCCGGTAATGCGTTGCAGATCGGCCGCGGCCTGGCTATCGAAACCACGTCCTTCACACAGCTCGGCGAACACCGCGCCGGCTTCGACAGCGGCCAACTGGTCCTTGTCGCCGAGCAGGATCAGGCGCGCCTTCGGTGGCAGCGCGGCGACCAGCTTGGCCATCAACGCCAGATCGACCATCGAGGCTTCGTCCACCACCAGCACATCCAGCGCCAGCGGGTTGGCCGCATCGTGGCGCACCTTCGGGCTGTCGCCGCGGCTGCCGAGCAGGCGGTGCAATGTGCGCGCCTCGTCCGGCAGAGTGTCCTTGACGGCATCACTGACCGGCAGATCGGCCTTGGCGTTGCGGATCGCTTCGGCCATGCGCGCAGCAGCCTTGCCGGTAGGTGCCGCGAGGCCGATGGCCAGGCGTTCGCCACCGGGCTGCTCCAGTAATGCCGCCAGCAGTCGCACAACAGTGGTGGTCTTTCCGGTACCCGGGCCGCCGGAGATCACCGCGAGGCGCCGGCGTACCGCTTGAGCGGCGGCGAGGCGCTGCCAGTCGGGACTTTGCTGATTGAACGCAAACAAACGCGCCAGGCTGTCACTCAGCTGAGCGTCATCGACATCCGGCGCGTCCGCCGCGCGGGCCAGTAATTGTTCGGCCAGTTGCTGTTCATAAGCCTGGTAACGGGCCAGGTAGAGCCTGTCACCGATCAGGGTCAGCGGCGCGTAATCGTCTGGCGCGCCAATCAACGGGGAAGCCTCAAGCTGCGTACGCCATTGAGCCAGCGACGGCAGGCTAAGGTCGGCCTCAGGCCAGGGGCGCTTGCCGGCGAAGCGTTGGAGCGGCAGGCAAACGTCACCCGATGCCAGCGCCTCGCAGCAGAGCGCGGCGGCGAGCAGCACCGGCTCGGGTGCCGCCGGTTCGAGCCGCTGCAGGCTGGCGACGAGTGCGCGCTCCAGCGGGCCGAGGGGTAGACCGGCAAGGGTCATATGTCGCTCCTGATAGGCAGGAAGGCGCTGCCACGCCCACATTCGCGGTCAATGCCGCCAAAGCGCACCATCACCGCCCCTCCTCAAACAACCGATCCAACGCATCGAGCAAGGCATCATCCGGCCTCGCGAAATACACCCCGGCATCCGGCATGCCACGCAGGAACAGGTAGAAGGCGCCGCCGAGCTGCTCGTCTTGGAAACCCGCCAGGCGTTGACGCAGAAAGCGCCGTAGCGCCACTAGGTAAATCAGGTATTGCAGGTAGTAATGCTCGCCCGCCAGCGCCTGCAGCAGCCGTTCGCCACCGTAGTAACCCGCATCCGGGCCGAGCCAGTTGGATTTGTAGTCGGCGATATACCAGCGGCCGTCGTGCTCGAAGGTCAGGTCGATAAAGCCCCTCAGGAAACCCTTGAGGCTGTCGAACTCCAACCGTGCCGCCGCTTCGCGCAGCGGTTCGGCAAGGCCGTTGGCCGGATCGACCAGCAGGCTGCGCAGCCGCGCTACGTCCAGGTCACGCACCGGGAAGGTGAAGCCCAACTCGGGCAGGCGTCTAGCCGATTGCAACGCCACGAGGCTCAAACCCGCGCCATCCATATCGGTTTCGAGCACCTTCTGCAGATGGCTGATGGCGATATCTTTCCACTCCAGCGGCAGGCCGTATGCCTGCAAAGCGGGCTCGACCAGCGCCTCTAGTTCGCCTTTGCCACGTGCCCAGTCTTCGAGGATTGCATGCAGGCAAGTACCGGCGCGGGCGCCGCGGGGAAAGGCGAAGAAGCCGCTGCCGGGCTCGCCAGCATCGGGGATGGCCAGGGCGTCGCGGTCCGGGGCCTCCATGTGCATCCCGGCGGCAAGGCCGGAAAAGCTGCCGATGCGCCAGGCACTGTGCAGGCTGCGTCCGAGCTGCGACAGCTCCTGAGGCGGCAACGCCCGACCGGGGCCCTGCGCGCTGGCCTCGCGTGATTCGAATGGCAGCAAGGCCATATGGCCGCTGCTCCCCTGCACCAGTCGCTCGATGGCCAGGCGCAGGCTGCCGCCGTTGAGGTCGGCCAAGTAGTTGCCCAGTTCGGTCAGCGGTTTTGTACCAGGCAGTTCGCGACCGTGCAGCAGCCAAGCAAGCGCGCTGGTGTGCAGGCCTTCGTCGGCGAGCGTGCCGTCCTTCTTCGGCTTGCACAGGCACACCGGGCCCCAATGCAACCAGAGCCGATCACGGGCGCGCGTCAGCGCGACGTAGGCCAGCCGCAACTGCTCGGCGAAGACTTCCTCGCGGGCGCGGTCGAGGTTTTCCTCAAGCTCATCGCTGCCCAGGTCCAGCAGCGGCTGGCCGCTCGCATCGTGACAACGCGCGCTGTCGCGGTTCTTGCCGAGCAGCTTGCCGTCCCAGAGGAAGGGGCAGAACACCAACGGGTATTCCAGGCCCTTGCTGGTATGGATGGTGACGATCTGCACCCGTTCGGCATCGCTTTCCAGGCGCAGTAGCGCTTCTTCGCCGGCGCCTTCGCTACCGCGTTGGGCGTTGAACCAGGCGAGCAGCGGTTCCAGCCCAGGCCGCAGCAAGCTCTCGGCCTGTAGCAACTCGCCGAGGTGCAGCAGATTGGTCAGCCGACGTTCGCCGTCGACCCGCGCCAGCAGCCGTTCGGCCACCGCCTGCTCGTCGAGCCAGGCACGGAACACGCGCATAAAACCCTGCTGCTGCCAAAGTTGGTGATAGCGTTCGGCGGCTTCACGCTCGGCATCCCACTGCTGTTGATCGTCCTGGCAGCGGGCCAGATCGGCAGCGCTGCGGCCCAGCAGGCGCGTGGCCAGGGCGTAGCGCAGCAAGCCTTCGCGACCGGGTTCGGCGTAGGCGGCGAGTACGGCGGCCAGCTCGCCCGCCTCTTCGCTGCGCCAGACACTGTCGCGCCCACGGCGCACGCTGGGCACGCCACGGGTGGCCAGCTCGTCGGCGATCATCCCTGCCTGCCGGTGGTTGGCGACCAGCACGGCAATGTCGCCCCCTTTCAGGGGGGTGAACACGCCGTCCTTGTCGAAACCGGCGCGCCCCTCGGCGGCGCCGGCCAGCTGCAGGGCAATACGCCGTGCGGTGTCGCTCGCCGCCAATTGCCCGGCCTCACCCTTGCCCAGCGGATCGTCGCCGAGCCAGACCAGCGACAGCGGCGCCGCTTCGTCCGCCTCCACCAGCCGCAAGCTCGCACGCGGCTTGTCGGCCGCACCTACTGCTGGATAGCGCAGATCAGATTGGGCAAACGGCTGCGGATGATCGAACAGCTGGTTCAACGCGGCGATCAGCTCCGGCGTCGAGCGGTAATTGGTCGGCAGGTTGAAGGGGTCGCGATCGGCCTGCTGCTTGGCGGTCATATAGGTCGCCAGATCCGCGCCGCGGAAGGCGTAGATCGCCTGCTTGGGATCGCCGACAAAACACAGCGACGCCTCGCTGGCCTGTGCGTAGATGCGGTTGAAGATGGCGTACTGGATCGGGTCGGTGTCCTGAAACTCGTCGATCAACGCCAGCGGATAGGTGGCACGCAACGAAGCCGCCAAGTCTTTGCCGACAGGCCCTTGCAGCGCCTGATCCAGCCGGTTGAGCAGATCGTCGAAGGCCAACAGCCGCTGCGCCGCCTTGCGCTCCGGCAATTCGCGGTTGAGCCGTTCGAGCAGTGCGACCTGCAGGGCGATCAGCCGTTGCTTGCCGGCCGGCAGCGCTTCGGCGACCTGATCGGCCAGTTCATCCAGTGCATGGGCCAGCTCACAGACCGGCGCGTCATAGCCCTTCTTACAGGCCTTGTTCAAAGCTCGAACGCCGAATTTGGCCGCGCCGTCGGGCAGGTCGAACATCACTGCCGGGTCGGAAAAATAGGCGTCCAGTTCCACCTGCCAGGGGGCGAACTTGATGTTCTTGTGGGTGCTCTGGCTGAGCCCGCCATGGGCCACCAACTCGGCGACCCAAGCGCTGCCAGCTCGCTTCCACAATTCGGCAGCGCGCTGCCAGGCCGCTTCTACCGGACGCAGGTCGGCGGCAACGGGCGCCCCTTGCGGCTCGACGCGCAGATAGGGCTTGCCCAGGTGGCTGCGCAGCCGCTGGCGCAGCCAGACGGGTGTGATTCGGCTCTTCGCCAGGAAGCGCGCCCAGGCTGCATCGGCGTCAGCCAGTTCGCTGCGCCAGGCGTCGGCGAGCAGCGCGTCGATGATCTCGCGGTCGTCAGCGGTCAGCTCGCTGTCGAAATCGCCACCGGCCTCGAAGGCCGCATCCTGCAGCGCGCGCTGGCAGAAGCCGTGAATGGTGAAGATCGCCGCTTCGTCGAAACCATGCACGGCCAGCAACAGGCGGCGGCGCGAGGCTTCATCCGGGTAGCGCGCGTGCAAGCGGTTGAGGAAATCGTCGCTGCTCGGCGTGCCTTCATAGACCGCCAGCAGATCGGCCAACCGCGCACGGATGCGCTCGCGCAGTTCGGCCGTGGCTGCAGTGGTGTAGGTGACCACGAGGATCTGCCCCACCGACAACTGCCGCTCCAGCAGCAAACGGGCGTAAAGCGCCGTCAGCGTCCAAGTCTTGCCGGTGCCGGCGCTGGCCTCGATCAGCGAGCGGCCGTCGAAAGGCGAATCGAGCAGGTCGAGTTTCATTGGTCTTCCTCCTCATCGGCCAAGGCATCCAGTGCGGGACCTATTAGCTGTTGGGCCAGGGTTTCGAAGCGCTCATCCAGCGGATCACGGTCGCGAAAGGCCAAGGCGTTCCAAGGGTTTTCAGCCTCGGCAGCGATAGGACTGAATTCCGCCCCCAGCCAGGCTTCACGGGCGCGCTTGCGGCCACAGTCGAGCGGTTCGCTGCCGCGGGCTGGCTTGCGATAACCCTTGGCGAAGGCATGGCTGCTACGCGGCAGTAGCGGCAGCGGCTCACGGATGGCACTGCGATAGGCGGCGAGCCAGGGTTCGAGCAGCTCGGTGGCGTTCGCCAGCGGGCCCAGCTGCCAATCGCCTGCAGGCGAAAGCATCAAACTGCTGCGTTCGATACCCGGCGTGGCAGACAGGTTTAGCAGCAGATGGCGCAGCCAGAACGGCGGCAGATCCCATTCGCCCAGCTTGCCGAGTTTCCAGCCGAACAATCCGGCCGGCGTCACGCCGTCGAGCCAACCGTGCACGCGCACGCCGGCCAGGGTGATATCGACCGGCAGCGGCTCGGGCACGGCGTCCGGGCGCAGTTCGAACAGGCGCGGCGCGAAGGCAAGCACCGGCCCGCGAAGCTTGCCCCACAGCGCCTGCCCCAGCTCGCCGGTGGGCAGCCAACCGGCAGCACAGGCCATGCGGCGTTCGTCTTCATCGCTCCAGCCGTGCTCCATCGCCTGCAGTGACAGGCGCCGCAGGCCGTTCCAGGCCGGCATCTCCAGATCGAAGGGCTCGTCGCTGGCGAGCGATTCCTGATCGTCAGCCAGGCGCAAACCGAGGCGTTGTTCGAGCAGGAAGCGCGCCGGATGGCGGAAGCACTGCAACAGCTGCGACGGCTCGATGGTCAGCCAGGCCTCGTCAGGCTCGGAGAGAAGGCTGGCGAACGGCTGCGGCTGGGTCTGCGGCGGCTCGGCCAGACGCTGCGCGGCGCGGAACCAGGGCAGCGAAAAACCCGCACAGGGCGCGTCGCCGAAATTGCGTGGAGAAAACGGCTGTAATGGGTGGGCGACAAGGATCTTCTGGCTAGCCGTCTTGGGCGCAGGCTCGTTGGCGCTCTTGGATGTCAGATCAGCAGGCGGCAACACAGCGGTCATATCGACCGCTTCGAGCACTTCGCTGAGCAACACTGAAGGCGGCAACACCGCGTTGTCACGCGGGTCGCGGCCGACATAGGACAGGTACAGCGCCTCTCGCGCAGAGAGCAGGGTTTCCAGCAGCAGATAGCGGTCATCGAGACGTCGTGCACGATCCCCGCGCCGTGGATGGCGGCCGATCAGGTCGAAGCCCGACGGCGGCGTGCGCCGCGGGAAGGCGCCATCGTCCAGGCCCAGCAGGCAGACCACGCGGAACGGCAGGCTGCGCATCGGCACCATGGTGCAGAAGGTCACCGCGCCGGTGAGAAAGCCCGAGGCGCCGCCGCCCTGCTGCAGGGCGGTGCTGAGCTGCTGGTGCACCAATTCCAGTTCGATGGGTCGCGTGAGGTCAGCAGCCTGGGCCTGATCGCGCAACGCCGCGCAGGCCTGGGACAAAAGCAGCAGCGTGTCGCCGGCTTCGCGCTCGTCGAACAGGGTGTCAATCAGGATTTGCAGGTCATCGGCCCACTCGGCCAACGGACGCGGCCGAGCCAGTTGATCGGCCAGTGTGCCGAGACGTTCGACAAATTCCACCAGCCGCCCCAGCAACTGCCCGCGCGCGCCTTCCAGGGCATCCAGTGGCCAGTGTTCGCCGAGCAGTGGCGCGTGGTCGCCAGCCAGTTGCGGCGGCGCGGCAAAGCCCAGCAGCAGACGGTCCAGACCCTGGCGCCAGGTAAAAGCCGATTCGTCCGGCAGGCCGAGACGCGCCCGCTGACTGCCGTCACGGCCCCAGCGCACGCCGGCGTCGTGTAACCAGTCGCGCAGCAGCGGCAGGTCTTCGCTTTCGATTCCGGCGCGACGGGCAACAGCCGGCTGCTCCAGCCAGGCGAGGATTTCCTCGGCGGTGAAACGGCTCTGCGCCAGCATCAGCAATTCGAGGAAGGCCTCGATCAGCGGCATCTCGGCGCGCAGGCTGCGGTCGGCCAGGCTGTAGGGAATCCGCGGGCTGCCCTCGCGGGGGGCGAACACGGCTTCGATAAAGGGTGCGTAGCGCTCGATATCGGGGGTCAGCACCACCACCTGATCAGGCGTTAGCGCCGGGTTGGCGGCGAAACGCGCCAGCAGCTGGTCATGCAGAATCTCCACCTCGCGCAGCGGCGAATGGGCGATATGCACTTCCAGCGAACGGTCGTCCTCGGCCAGGCTGATGCGCTCCTCGGGCTGCCGGGTGCGCAGGCGCAAGATGTCGTTCTGCAACGCGTGCAGCAGGCTGTCGTCGCGCAGGTCTTCGTCTTCGGAATACAGGCCGAACTCCTGGCTGCCTTCGCTGGCTGTCAGGCTGAACAAGGAATCGAAGAAGTCCCGGCCCTGCTTGCCAAGGCTGGCCAGCAACGGGTGACCCACGTCCAGGTACCAATCGTCAGCACCGCTCTCGGGCTGGCGCGCCAGCTCGCGGATATCCCTGATCTCGCCCCACGCTTCTCGGCTTGGATTGAGCGCGCAGACCACCACGTCGATATGCCGCGCAAGACCGTCGAGCACGCGCAGGTGGTGCGGTGGCAGGCTGCTGATACCGAACACCAGCAGACGCTCCGGCAGACCGGGTAAGGGTTCGTCGCTGTAGAGCCGCTGTAGCAGGTCGCCGAGCAGCCGCGCGCGGTGCGGGTGGCCGTCCTTGGTCAGCTCACGCCAGAGCAGTGCTTGCCAGGATTCGTCGGGGCCGAGATCAAGCGTTTCGCCACGTTCCCAGGCCGCCAGCCAGTCGTCGCGATAGAGCAGGTATTGGTCGAAGCCGTCAGCGATCTTCGCCGCCAGCGACAATCGTCGGCGCTCGTCACCGCCGTCGAGGTACTGCGCCAGACGTGGCGCCAGCTCAAGATTGGTTGGCTCGCAAAGCCAGCCATAGAGGCGCCAGGTCAGCGTGGTCGGGGAGAACGCCGATTGCTCCGGCAGGCTGCCCAGCACGGTGCGGCTCAGGTCCCAGACGAACTTGGCCGGCAGCTGAATCTCCAGCTGCATGGCGATGCCCTGCTTGCGCGCCAGCTCCAGCGTCAGCCAGCGACCCATGCCCTGGCTCGGCACCACCACCAGCGCCGGGGCAAAGGGGTCGGCAAGCGGCTGGGCGAGCAGGCGCGTGGCCAGTTCACCGAGGGTTTCAAGGTCAGGAGCGTGATAGAGGCTGAGCATCGGGGCGGCTTCGGTTGGGTCAGCGGGCAAGGGTAGCAAGTTCGGGTCGGCGCGCGGAGCGTGTCGCCCATCTGCCATGCGGCGATTGTTCCTACTCCTTTTGCAGGAAGCCAACGGTCCTTGTGATCAATATCAATGCCCCCACGGGCCGTAGGATATTTCATAGCAGGCAGTCCCCATGCACCTTTGCAGCCATCGCCTGCCTCAGGCTAGGAGCAACCGATGAAACTGAACCACCGGAACCTGCTGATTCTTTCACTGGGCGCAGCGCTATGCGCCTCACCGCTGGCGTATTCCGCCACTGATGGAGCCCAGGCCAAAGGCTCGGTAGAACGCAGCCATGCACGACAGGCCAACGCACTGCTTGATCGCGCCGCCACACACCTGCAGCAAGCGGGGCCAGAGCAAGCCCTTGCAGCCTTCAATGACCGTAAGGGCGGCTTCGTTGACGGCCAGCATTATGTGTTTGTTCTGGACACGGCCGGGACCATGCTCGCCAGCAACGGCGCTTCCCGTGCATTGGTCGGACTCAACGTGATGGATCTGAAGGATGCCGCCGGCCAGCCCTTCATCCGCGAGATAGTCGAAGGGGCCAAGACCAGCGACAGCGGCCAGGTCAAGTACCACTGGTTGAACCCGGCCGACAACAAGGTCGAGAACAAGACCAGCCTGTACCGCAAGGTCGGCGATCAGATTCTGGTGGTCGGCTACTACATCCCGCGCTCCTCCGCCGAGCACGCTCAGAAGATGCTCGACGAAGCCGTCTCGCTGGTGAAACGTTCGGGAGAAGAGGCAGCCTATCAGGCCTTCAACGACCCTCAGGGCCGCTTCGTGATGAACGACGAATACGTTTTCGTCATTGGCCTGGAGGACGGCAAATACCGCGCGAGTGGCGCTTCGCCCAACCTGGTGGGCGTCGACGTTCGTGAAATCACCGACGCCGCCGGTACGCCGCTGTTCAAGCAGATGATCGAAATGGCCAAGGACAAGGGCATCGGCACCGTCGACTACGTGTGGCGCAACCCGGCCACCAATGCGGTAGAGAAAAAACACACCTTGATCCGTCGAGTCGATGACGTCCTGCTGGGCGTGGGCTACTACACACCTAAATGAGCCTGACGGCTCGGCAATAGGCACCTGTGGCGTCATCACTGATGTCATTTTGGTGAACGGCCGGCTACCGGCGATGGTCAACGTTCTATAACTCACAGCTTTTTGTCCTCCCAGGTGCAGGGAGCTGTGGCCGTTGACCATCCAGAGCCGGAGGCCTTGCCCGATGCTGACGCTGTTGCATCTGCTGTCCTCCATCGCGCTTCTGGTCTGGGGGACGCACATCGTGCGCACCGGGATCATGCGGGTGTATGGCTCGCATCTGCGTCGGCTGCTCGGCCACAGCATGGCCAACGCGCCCATGGCTTTTACCGCCGGGATTGGCGTCACTGCGCTGGTACAGAGCAGCAACGCCACCGCCCTGCTGGCTATTTCCTTCGTTGCCCAGGGCCTGATGGCGCTGCCCACCGCACTGGCAATCATGCTTGGCGCCGATGTCGGGACGGCGCTGATGGCGCGGGTGCTGACGCTGGACCTGGCTTGGCTGTCACCACTGTTCACCCTGCTTGGGGTCTGCCTGTTTCTTTCGCGCAAACAGACCCGCGCCGGACAACTCGGCCGGGTGCTGATCGGCCTCGGCCTGATCATTCTCGCGTTGCAACTGATTGTGGCCGCGGCCGCGCCCATCACCGAAGCGCGCGGCATGCGGGTGTTGTTCTCGTCCCTGGCCGGCGACACCTTGCTCGCCGTGGTGGTCGGTGCGCTGTTTGCCGTACTGTCCTATTCCAGCCTTGCCGCCGTGCTGCTGACCGCAACCCTGGCCAGTGCCGGGTTGATCAGCCTGCCGGTTGCCCTTGGCGTGGTTATCGGCGCCAATGTTGGCAGCGGTGTTCTGGCCTGGCTCAACGCCACGCCGCAACCTGCTCCGGCTCGTCGAGTAGCGCTCGGCAACCTGTTGTATAAGCTCGCTGGCCTGCTGGTGCTGCCGTTTCTTCCGATGCTGGTCGAGTGGATGGCGACGCTTGGCTTCAGCGCACAAACCCAGGTGGTCGCGTTTCACCTGGCTTACAACTCGCTGCGCTGCCTGCTGTTGCTGCCAACGGT
This sequence comes from Pseudomonas sp. 9Ag, assembly GCF_902506445.1. Lineage (NCBI taxonomy): Bacteria > Pseudomonadati > Pseudomonadota > Gammaproteobacteria > Pseudomonadales > Pseudomonadaceae > Pseudomonas > Pseudomonas sp. 9Ag. The sequence goes on along the minus strand of NZ_LR733836.1, from coordinate 63,720 downwards.
GGGCCTGATGGCCGGGCTCTGCGAGCGACTGCTACCGGAGCGGGTTCAGGACAACGGCATTGCCCAGCCGCGCCATCTCGACCCCACTGCGCTGGATACGCCGACGCTCGCCTTGGCCAATGCCACGCGCGAAACCCTGCGTATTGGCGACCTGGTGGAAACGATGCTGGCGCGCCTGCTCGAGGCGCTGCGCGAAGACCGGCCGGAGCCCGGCGAGGACATACGTCGTCTGGATGATGACGTGGACGCCCTGTACAGCGGGGTCAAGCTCTACCTGGCACGCATGCCGCGTGACGATCTGGCCGAACAGGAGAGCCGGCGCTGGGCGGAGATCATCGAACTGGCGATAAATCTGGAGCAGGCCGGCGACATCATCGAGCATATGCTGGGCAAGGTGCAGAACCTGAAGATTTCCAAACGCCGCTCGTTCTCCGACAGCGGACTGGATGAGCTCAGCCAGCTGCATACCCTGCTCACTGCCAATCTCGGGCTGGGCTTGTCGGTGTTTCTGTCCGGTGATTCACACAGCGCCCGCCAGCTGCTGCAGCAGAAGCGCCAGTTCCGCAAGCTCGAGCGCGAGTTGGCCCACGCCCATGTCCATCGTCTGCATCAGCAGGTGGTGGAAAGCATCGAAACCAGCGCTGCGCATCTGGAGCTGATCGCCGACATGAAGCGGCTCAACTCATTGTTCTGCAGCGCGGCCTACGCGGCGCTGGAAGGCTCCGGCAACGGCAAACAACGCGCTACTGGCGAGACTTCGACTGCTCGGGAAACACCTACAACCGAGCACCTCCCCGGCAAGCCAGCCTAATCGGCGCAGTGACTAGGCCTGCCCGGCCCACGCAATTACAGGGTTCCACAGGCAAAAAAACCCCGGCGATGCATGGCATGGCCGGGGGCTAGTCAGCGCTGCGAGATGGTCAGTCCAGCTTGCGCCGGCGCTGCATCCAGACCACCAGACCAAAGAGCAGCAAGGCCGGTAGCCACATCCACTCCTTCGGCAGGCGGTCAGTGGGCGCTCGCACCGCGAGGATTTCCTGGTCGAACTGCAGTCCCAGATCGGCGGCTGGACTGCCGAAGGTCACACTGTCGATCAGCACCTTTCCGTCTTCCTCGTAGGTCATCACGCCGAGCTTCTCCAGCTTCTGTTCGCCGGTTTCGCCGTCAGGGATCGCCACCAGCAGGCTGAACTCGCGCATATCACCCACAGCGTCTTCGCCGCGGATGCGCAGGCGCAGCTGGCTGTCCTCATCGACCGCTTCTAGCGCCTGTACCAGCTGGCTCGGCGGTATATCCCGGTACGGGTCGTGGACGATGTCCATCCAGAAGCCTGGGCGGAACAGCGTGAAGGCGATCAACAGCAGCAGGATGCTTTCATACCAGCGGCTACGAACCAGGAAGTAGCCCTGCGTGCCCGCCGCAAAGATCAGCATCGCCAGCGTCGCGATGACGAAAATCACCACGCCGTGCCAGAAGTCCACATCGATCAACAGCAGGTCGGTGTTGAAGATGAACAGGAATGGCAGCGCGGCGGTGCGCAGGCTGTAGTAGAACGCCACCACACCGGTCTTGATCGGATCGCCCTTGGACACAGCAGCAGCCGCGAACGAGGCCAGCCCGACCGGCGGCGTGACGTCCGCCATGATGCCGAAATAGAAGACGAACAGGTGCACCGCAATCAGTGGCACGATCAGCCCGCTTTGCTGACCCAGCGCCACCACAACCGGCGCCAGCAGGCTGGACACCACAATGTAGTTGGCGGTGGTCGGCAGCCCCATGCCGAGAATCAGGCTGAGGAATGCCGTGAGCAGCAGCATCAGCATCAGGTTGCCCATGGACAGCAGCTCGACCAGGTCAGCCAGCACCAGGCCCACACCGGTCTGTGACACCGCGCCGACGATGATCCCGGCCGCCGCTGTGGCGATGCCGATACCGATCATGTTGCGCGCACCGGCAATCAGGCCTTCGCGCAGGTCAACCACGCCATCCATGAAGGTGCCGTGCTGGTGGCTGCCATCCTTGCGCAGCATTGAGAGCAGTGGTCGCTGGGTCAGCAGGATGATGACCAGCATCACTGAACCCCAGAAGGCAGACAGGCCGGGCGACAGACGCTCGACCATCAGGCACCAGACCAGCACCACCACCGGCAGCAGGAAATGCAGCCCTGAGAGCAATACCGGACGCGTCTGCGGCAGTTTCTCCAGCGGGGCGTCGGGATCTTCGGCAGGCAAAGGCGGGTTGCTCGCGGCGACCTTCAGCAGGGCCACATAGACCACGGCCAGCAACACACCAATCACCCAGATTGCCGCATCGCCCAGCGCAGGCTTGAGCCAGCCCAGCCCGTAGTAGACCGCCAGCGACACACCGGAAATCAGTGCGGCGCCAAAGGCAAAGCCAATCAGCCGCTGCATCCAGGGCTTGGCCACGTTTGCGCGAGGCAACGCCGTAAGGCCGAGCTTGAGCGACTCGAGATGAACGATGTAGACCAGCGCAATGTAGGAGATCAGCGCCGGCAAGAAGGCATGCTTGATCACTTCAACGTAGGGGATGCCGACGTACTCGACCATCAGGAAGGCCGCAGCACCCATCACCGGCGGCATGATCTGGCCATTGACCGATGAGGCCACTTCCACCGCGCCGGCCTTCTCCGCAGAGAAACCCGTGCGCTTCATCATCGGGATGGTAAATGTGCCGGTGGTCACCACGTTGGCAATGGAGGAGCCGGAGATCAACCCGGTCATGCCCGACGCCACGACCGCAGCCTTGGCCGGACCACCACGAAAATGACCAAGCAAGCTGAAGGCCAGCTGAATGAAATAATGGCCTGCACCCGCGCGTTCGAGCAGCGCGCCGAACAGCACGAACAGGAACACGAAACTGGTTGAGACGCCCAGGGCGATACCGAATACACCCTCGGTGGTGATCCACTGGTGGTTGGCCAGTGCGGTGAAACTCACCCCGCGGTGCGCCAGCAGGCCGGGCATGTACGGGCCGGCGAGGCTGTAGCCGAGGAAGATCAGCGCTATCACCGCCAGGGCCGGGCCAAGGGCGCGACGCGTGGCCTCCAGCAGCAGCGGAATGCCGATGCAAGCGGTGACCAGGTCCATGGTGGTGAGGTTGCCGGGGCGCTGTGCCAGCTGCTCATAGGCGATGAACAGATAGCCGGCGCTGGCGGCAGCGATCAGCCCGAGCGCGATATCGATCAGTGGCACTCGGTCGCGCGGTGAGCGCTTGAATGCCGGATAGGCGAGGAACGCCAGTAGCAAGGCGAACGCCAGGTGAATCGAACGCGCCTCGGTGTTGTTGAACACACCGGTGCGCAGCATGAAGGGCAACGGCGAGGCGATCCACAGCTGGAACAGCGACCAGAGCAGCGCGAGGCCGGCGATCAGCTTGGCCATGACGCCTTCGGGCAGCCGCGCGCCGACGTCCTTGGCAATCAGCTCTTCAGTGGAAAGTTGGTTGTCTTGCATGAAATCTGGCCTGTTTTTTCAGGGAACGGAAACCGCGAAACCCGCGGCACAAGGCACGCGGGTTCTCAGGCGAAAGCGGACGGAGGACCGCCCACCATGATGCAGCGAGCCGTAAGGCCGTTACATCCAGCCTCGTTCCTTGTAGTAGCGCACTGCACCATCATGCAGAGGTGCAGACAGACCTACCTTGATCATGTCTTCCGGCTTCAGGTCCTTGAAAGCAGGGTGCAGACGCTGGAAGCGCTCGATATTTTCGAACACCGACTTGACCAGCTTGTAGACCACTTCGTCATCGACCTTGGACGTGGTGGAGAGCACTGCCTTGCCGCCAATCGACTGCGTGGCGCTGTCATTGCCCTTGTACATGCCGCCCGGGATTTCAGCCTTGGTGTAGTAGCTCTTCTCGGACAGCAGCTTGTCGATCTCCGGGCCGGTGATCGGAACCAAAACGGCATCGACGGTGGTGGTCGCTTCCTGAATCGCGCCATTGGGGTGACCGACGAAATAGGTCATGGCATCGATGTTGTTGTCGCCCAGAGCGCTGGCTTGCTCAGCCGGCTTCAGTTCGGCAGCCAGCGAGAAGGCCGACTTGTCCCAGCCCTTCTCCTTCATGATTTCTTCAAGGGTGTCCCGCTGACCGGAGCCGGGATTACCAATATTGACGCGTTTGCCTTTCAGATCATCCAGGCTCTTGATGTTTGCATCACGGCGCGCCAGTACGGTGAAGACTTCGCTTTGCAGCGAGAACACGGCACGGATGTCTTCCATCGCGCCTTCGCTCTTGAACGGCTCCAGGCCTTCCATAGCCTTGTACTGGTGATCCGACTGCATGATGCCGAAGTTGAACTCGCCGCTGCGCAGCCCATTGACGTTCGCCACGCCGCCGCCGCTGGCTGGCGCGTTGCACTTGAGGTCCTCGGCGTTACGGTTGACGAAGCGGCAGATCGACTGACCCGCGACGTAGTAGACGCCCGTCTGACCACCGGTACCGATGGTGACGAATTGCTCTTGCGCCTGAGCCATACCGCTCAGACCAGTTCCCGCCAACGCGGCGGAAAATATCCATGCCAAGGATTTGCCTTTCATGGATCCACTCCTTATTGGTTGTTTTGGAATTGCCCTGCAGGCCTCGTGAGCCACGCGGGACGTTTGGAGTCTAGCAGGCCGATGCCCCGCTAACAGCCCGGACGGCAACCTCAGCGCTTCATGGCCGCCCTATGACCCTGGCTATGACCGCTTTCGAGATACAGGGTTGCTCGTCAAAGTGGATAAAACCTGAAAAACCTATACAGATATATGTACAGGAATCTTAATGCGTATAAGATTGCTCATGGCACCGCGCCATTACCCGACTAATGAGCTCGGTCTTTTGGTCGAATAGATGACTGGATACCGTGATATCACAATGACATCACCCACATCATTGTTGCTGCCCTACGACCGGAGCTATTTGCGAGCCGCAGCGCTCCGAGGCCGACTGATGCAGGGTTCAGCGAGACCGAACAGGATCCGTTTGGAAGTCCGAGGAATTCACCGCAAGGTGGTTAGCAAGGTTGCGAGGTGCGCCAGTCCGGGCACCGGTCAAGACGTCCGTGGCGGAACAACTAGCTAGCTCCAGAGAACTTCACCATGCGCTTGAACTTACCGGTCACCGGACGCGACGTATCCTTCAGTGAGACAGCCAACATACTGTCCACCACCGATCTCAACGGTGATATCACCTATGTGAACCCCGATTTCATCAAGATCAGCGGTTTTGAAGAATGTGAATTGCTGGGTCAGCATCACAATATCGTCCGCCATCCCGACATGCCTCCCGAAGCATTCGGTGATCTCTGGTCCAGCGTTCGTGCTGGCAGATCATGGATGGGCATGGTGAAGAACCGTTGCAAGAATGGTGATCACTACTGGGTCAGCGCCTTTGTCACCCCGATCAGCCGCAACGGGAAGGTGGTCGAGTATCAATCGGTGCGGACCAAGCCGCAGGCCGCTCAAGTGGCAGCAGCCGAAACGCTCTATGCGCAGCTTCGGGAAAAGCGGCCACCAGCGGCTCTGCGTCGCGCGCCCCTCAGTGCCCGCAGCCGCGTGGCGCTTCTCGTCGCGCTCGTTGCTGCACCCTGCGCCATCGGGGGCGCATTGTTAGGTGGCGCAGGCCTTGTGGCCGCGCTGGGAGCAGCAGCAGCGGCAGCGATGGGTGGGAGCGTGCTGGCGTACGTTGCGCTGGCACCGCTGCAACGTCTCGCTGCTCAGGCTCGTCAGGTTGGAGACGATGCAGTCGGTCAACTGGTCTATGCGGGCCGCCGCGACGAGTTCGGTCAGCTCAGTTATGCGATGAAACTTCTGGAAACCGAAGCCGGCGCCATGGTCGGCCGAATTGGCGATGCTTCACGCCAGCTGAGCACGCATGCTCGGGAGCTGGTGGGCGCCATGGACAGCAGTGCACAGAGCGCATCGCGCCAACAGAGCGAAACCGACCAGGTTGCCACCGCCATCAACCAGATGGCGATGAGCGTGCAGGAAGTCGCCAACAACGCCCAGCGCACCGCCGAAGCGGCTAGCCGAGCGAACAGTGAAGCTGCAACCGGCACGGATGTGGTCAATCAGACGGGCGCAGCTATCGGCCGACTGGCCCAGGACATTCAGCACGCCGGCGATGTCATTCACGAGCTGGAGGCGCACAGCAACGATATTACCAAGGTGCTGGATGTCATCCGCGGCATCGCCGAGCAGACCAACCTGCTAGCACTCAACGCTGCCATCGAAGCCGCCCGGGCGGGGGAGCAGGGGCGTGGCTTCGCTGTGGTCGCGGACGAGGTTCGCAGCCTGGCGTCACGGACACAGCAGTCCACCCAGGAAATCAACGCCATGATCGCGGCGCTGCAGGGCGGAGCGCGTCAGGCGGTGCAGGTGATGCAACGCAGCCGAGATCAGGCCATGGAAAGTGTCGAGCAGGCCGAGCAGGCGGCACGCTCGCTTCAAGGCATCAACCATCGAGTGAACGAGATCAGCGACATGAGCCTGCAGATTGCCTCGGCGGTCGAGCAGCAAAGTGCCGTAAGCGAGAACATCAATCAGAACATCGTGAGCATTCGCAGCGGCTCCGACCACCATGTAGAAAGCGGACTGCGCAGCCGAGAGACCGCTTCGGGTGTCGCTCAGCTGGCTGACAGCATGGAAATGCTGGTACAGCAATTCTGGACTCGGCGACGCGGCTAGCCGGCCGAGAAGGCTCCGAGCCCCGTTCCGATGGATGGCCGAGCCGTTAGTAGCCTGGCAGTGGTATCAAAGCGACATTAGCCGTATCGTTTGAATGGCCAAACCACTGCCTGACCCTATCGGTTGCCTACGCGTCGCGACGGGTCGTTTGACGAGACCTTTCACCCGATGCGCTTCCGCCGGCTTTTACTCTGCCTTCTAACAGCCTTTGCCAGCCTCATGTCGGGCCAGGTAACCGCTGCTGTGGTTCCTGGCGTCGTCAGTAAAAGCGGTGCAGCACTCCAAGTGGGCGGGCTGGAGTGGGTATCCGGGCATTCGGACGCCGGCTTCGCGACGGCTCAAGCGGCCTCCTGGCAATGGCAGCCGTTGGCCAAGCCCAACCTCAAGAAACAGCCTGAAGGCGTTTGGGTGCGCTTCGACCTTGACAGCCGGGCAGCCAACGCCGACCGCTGGTACCTGAGCCTGCAATGGCCAATCCTGGACAATGTGCGTGTTCGCCTGTTCTACCCGGCCGAGGGCGAGTGGGGTCCGCTGATGCAGGCTGGCGATCACATACCCAAGAGCCATCAACCGCTGGCAGACCACAACCTGGTCTTCCCGCTGGAGCTGCGGGCCAATGATCGAGCCGTGGTGTACATGCATGTACAGGCGCACGAGCTGATGGCCTTGCCAATGGTCATCTTTGACGAGACGGCGTTCGCAGCAGGAAAGTTTACCGACATCGCGTTGATCAGCCTGTTCTTTGGCGGGATGCTGGTGATCCTTCTCTATAACAGCAGCCTGTTTGTGTTCACTCGGGACGTGGCCTATCTGCTCTATGTCCTCTATCTGCTCAGCGCGCTTTTTTACGTCCTTACGATCACCGGCTTCGGTCAGTTGTTTCTGTGGCCCGAAATGCCACAGATCGCCCGCCGTTTCTACGCGCTATCCGCGGCGCTGTGCTTTTTTACCCCGCTAGTGTTCGCCAGTCGCTTTCTCAAGATTCGTCGCTACGGCGGCTGGCCCTGGCTGGTCACCTGGGTGCTGATGGGCTACTGGGGCGTGGTGATTCTGGTCCTCTTGTTCGCGCCCTCGCTCGGACGCTATCTAATGGCCGAGCAGATCGCGCTGGTGCATTGCATCCTGACGATGGCCGCCGTCATCAACCTGTGGGTTCGCGGCAACAGTTCGGCAAGGCTGTTCACGATTGCCTGGTCGACACTGCTACTGGCGACCATCGTCCATCTGCTGGCGCTGGACGGCATGCTGCCGTTGAACCCGCTGACCCTGCACGGCCAGCTGATCGGTATGTTTGCCGAGTTCGTTCTGCTTTCCATGGCATTGGCGCAGCGCATCAATCAGGAGCGGGACCGCCGGGTTCTGGCTCAGCAGAGCGCACTGCAAGCATCTGAGGCGCTTGTTCATGAACGCGAACAGCGTCTGCAGGCGCAACAACAGGCCCTGGAGGCGCAGGTACGCGCAAACGAGGCGCTCGAAGCACGGGTCTACGAGCGCACCCGTGCGCTTGAAGATGCCAAGCGCGGCCTGGAAATGGTCAACGAACAGCTCACTCGCCTGAGCGTCACCGATGCGTTGACCCAGCTGTCGAACCGCGGCCATTTCGACGTGATGATCGACGAGGAAATCCGCCGCGCACAGCGCACCGAGACGCCGCTGTCGGTGCTGCTGCTGGACATCGACCATTTCAAGCGGGTCAACGATAGCTACGGGCATCCGTTCGGCGATGACTGCCTGCGCCTGGTAGCCGATACGCTCAGGCAATACGGTCAACGGGCGGGCGATGTGGTTGCACGCTATGGCGGCGAAGAATTCGTCATGGCGCTGCCCGGCATGAACAGCCGCGAAGCCCGCGAGCAAGCTGAGCGAATCCGCGCGGCGGTGGCAGCGCTGCGGCCTGTTTACGACGGGGAGCGCCTGGCGTTGACCATCAGCATCGGCGTCGCAAGCCTGCAGCCGCCGGCGAGTTGCACCTCAGCGCAACTGCTGGCGTCCGCTGACACGGCACTCTATCGGGCCAAACACAACGGCCGTAATCAGGTGGCGATTGCCGAACCGGACGAGGCCACCGAGCTGTCAGTCAGCTGAAGCGGGAGCCGGTGGAGGGAAGCTCACCTTGACCAGCAGCCCGCCCAGCGCGCCCTGACCGAGCTCGACAGTGGCCCGATGGGCACGAATAATTTCGCCGACAATGGCAAGGCCAAGCCCGGCCCCCTGCCCCTGCTGATGCACCCGATAAAATCGCGCAAAGACCTTGTCGCGCTCAGGCTCCGGTATTCCCGGCCCATCGTCCTCGACCTCCAGCACGCCGCCTTTCGCTACCCGTAGCACCACGTTGCCATCTTTGGGTGTGTGCGCCAGGGCGTTATCCAGCAAGTTGCTCAGCAGTTCAGTCAGCAGCGTCGGCTCGCCGTCGATCCAGACCGGCTGCTCGGCTTCCAGCGCCAGCGCGACGCCGCGCTTGTGCGCCAGCGCGGCCATCGCCAGCCCCAGCTCGCGTGCCAGCTGGCTGAGGTCGAGGCGCTGGGCGCCGCCTTCGGCAATCGATTGCGCACCGGTTTCGATGCGCGCCAGCGACAGCAGCTGATTGGCCAGGTGAATTACCCGGTCGGTGTGCGCGCCAGCCTCTTCCAGGGTTTCCTGCCAGCGCTGCGGTTGCGCCTCACGTTGCCCGAGTTCGATACGCGCCTTGAGCGCCGCCAAGGGCGTACGCAACTCATGGGCGGCGTCGGCAATGAACTGCGCCTGCCGTTCGAACTGCCCGCGCAAACGCTCGGTGAACTGATTGAGCGCAGCAACCAGTGGTTTGAGTTCGCGCTGCACGGTAATCAACGGCAACGGCCGCAGATCGTCAGGCTGTCGCGCCTCGACGGCCTCGCTGAGTTTGCCCAGCGGCCGCAGCGCCGCGCTGACCGCTAGCCAGACCAGCAGCAGCGCGGTAACAGCCAGCAGACCGACCCGCCACAGGGTGTCGATCAAGAGGCTGCGAGCCAGGCGCTCACGCGCGCCCAGCGTCTCGGCGACGCGGATTTCAGCAATGCCGTTGAGCTCTGGCTCGCTCACCGGCTGCAGCAGACTCACCAGCCGCACACCCTCGCCGCGGAATTCTCCGTCATAGAAGCGAGCCAGCGCGGGATAGTCATCAGTGCGACGAATCTCGGCGCTCGGCGCCGGCAGATGCTCGTAGCCGCTCACCAGCCGCCCTTCGGTATCCAGCACCTGGTAATAGATACGCCCGGCGCTGTCGTAGGCAAAGGTGTCCAGCGCCACATAGGGCACATTGGCGCGTAGCTGCCCATCGCTGGCGACCAGGCCATCCGCGATGGCGCGGGCCGAGGCCAGCAAGGTCCGGTCATAGGCGGTGTCGGCGGCGGCGCGCCCGTTCCAGTAGGCGCTCCAGCCACTGAACAGCATCAGCAGGGTCAGCAGCATGGCCAGTCTGCGCAGCAAGCCACCGCGCAAACTGCCCGCGCGCGCGGGTAGCGCGTCAGGCATCCGCTGCCTCCAGCAGATAGCCCAACCCACGGAAGGTCACGATACGCACCGAGCTGCCTTCGAGTTTCTTGCGCAGCCGGTGGATGTAGATTTCGATCGCATCGGCACTGGCGTCCTCGTCGAGACCGAATACCTGCGCCGCCAGTTGATCCTTGCTCATGACCCGACCGGGCCGGGTGATCAGCGCCTCGAGCACCGCCTGCTCGCGTGAGGTCAGGCTGAGCGGCTGGCCGCCGAGACTGAAACGCCGCGCATCCAGGTCATAGACCAGCGGCCCGCAGCTCTGCTGACGTTCGCCGGCGGCCACGCTACGCCGCAACAACGCCTTGACTCGTGCCTCAAGCTCGGAGAGTTCGAACGGTTTGGCCAGGTAGTCATCGGCACCCAGATTGAGCCCATGCACCCGATCGGTCACCTCCCCGCGCGCTGTGAGCATCAGCACCGGCAGGGTCTTGCCGCGTTTGCGCAGGCGCGACAGCACTTGAAAGCCGTCGAGCCTGGGCAGCCCGACATCAAGGATCGCCAGTGCGTAGTCCTCCGTCGACAACGCCAGATCAGCAGCCACGCCATCGTTGAGCAGGTCAACCGTCCATCCGGCCGCGCGCAACGCCTGCGCCACGCTTTCAGCCAACTGGGGGTGGTCCTCGACCAGAAGAATCCGCATTGCCTGTCCTCTGCCACACACGGAACGGGGCGCCAGTGTAGCGGCAAGGCACGCCACACGCTGCTTTCACCCCTGAAAGCCTGGCGAAAGTTTCGCCGCCTAGGATCGGGATCAGGTGGCTCGATCCACCTGGCGCGGCACAACGCCGCCACAACAAAAACAATAGTGGAGATTGAAGGATGCTGACTGTCGTCAGAATTAAACCCGCCCCTGCTCGTCTTGCCCTCGCCGTCGCGGCTGCCTCCCTGGCGCCCATGGCTCAGGCCGATTTCATCGAAGACAGCAGCGCGACTCTGCAAACCCAGAACATCTACCTCAATCGCGATTTCCGCGAAGGCTCCGGCCAGTCCAAACGTGAAGAATGGGCACAGGGCTTTCTGCTCAACATCGAATCCGGCTTCACCGAAGGCACCGTTGGCTTCGGCCTCGACGCCATGGGCATGCTCGGCGTCAAGCTCGACTCCGGCGGCGGCCGCGCCAACACCGATCTACTCCCTGTCCGCGACGATGGCAGCACCCCGGACGAATTCAGCCGCCTCGGCCTGACAGCCAAGGCGAAGATCTCGGAAACCGAACTCCGCTACGGCAGCCACATCCCGGAAACACCCGTGGTAAAAGCCAGTGACAGCCGCACCCTGCCCCAGGTCTTCGAAGGTGCGATCTTGATCTCTCAGGACGTGACCGGCCTGACCTTGACCGGTGGGCGCCTGGACAAGGTCATCGACCGTGCCTCGACCAATTCCCAGGAACTGCAGATCAACAACAAAAATGGTCGTTTCGACAGCGCGGCCGAGGCCGATCACCTGACCTTTGCCGGCGCGCGCTATGACTTCAACGAAAAGCTCATCGGCACTTACTACGCGGCTGAGCTAGACGACATTTACCGCCAGCATTTCTTCAATCTGCAGGCCGTGCAGCCGCTGGGCAAGAACTCGGCGTTGACCGCCGACCTGCGCCTGATGATCAGCGACGACACCGGCGCGGCCAATGCCGGCAAGATCGACAACCAGGCCTGGAACGGCATGGTGGGTTACAGCCTCGGCGGTCATAAGCTCAGCCTCGCCTATCAGCAGATGAATGGCGACACCGGCTACGCCTATATCGATGGCGGCGATCCCTACCTGGTCAACTTCGTCCAGATCAACGATTTCGCCAATGCCGACGAGCGCTCCTGGCAGGCGCGTTACGACTACAACTTCGCCTCCATCGGCGTGCCCGGGCTGACCTTCCTGACCCGCTACATTTCCGGCGACAACGCCGAATACAGCGGCGGCAGCAACGGCAGCGAGTGGGAACGCGACATCGAGCTCAAGTACGTCGTGCAAACCGGTCCGCTGAAGAATGTCGCCGTGCGCATGCGCAACGCCATGTTCCGCTCCGATTTCGCCCGTGACGCCGACGAAAACCGTCTGATCGTCAGCTACAGCCTGCCGATCTGGTAAAGCCGTCCACAATAAGAATCAAAGGAGACACCCATGAAGACTGCAATCCGCCGTATCGCCCTGCTTTCGTCCTGCCTGGTTCTGTCCGGCCAGCTGATGGCCGAGCCCAAGCGCCCCGAGTGCATCGCCCCGGCCAAGCCCGGCGGCGGTTTCGACCTCACCTGCAAGCTGGCCCAGAGCGGGCTGAAAGATTCCGGTCTGCTCGAGGCGCCAATGCGGGTCACCTATATGCCTGGCGGTGTCGGCGCTGTGGCCTACAACGCGGTGATCGCCCAGCGCGCCGACGACCCGTCGACCATCACGGCGTTCTCCAGCGGCTCGCTGCTGAACCTGGCGCAGGGCAAGTTCGGTCGTTACGACGAAACCGACGTGCGCTGGCTGGCCGGCATCGGCACCGATTACGGCGCCATTTCGGTACGCGCCGACGCGCCCTACAAGGACCTTGACGACCTCATCGCTGCGGTGAAGAAGGATCCGGCCAGCGTTGTCTTTGGTGCCGGCGCCACCATTGGTGGTCAGGACTGGATGCAGACCGCGCTGATCGCCCGTGCCGCTGGCGTGGATCCGAAGAAGCTGCGCTACGTCGCCTTCGAAGGCGGCGGTGAAACCCTCACGGCCATGCTGGGCGGCCACGTCCAGGTGACCAGCAGCGGTCTCGGCGAAGTCGCCCCGCAGCTCGAAGCCGGCAAGATTCGCGTGCTCGCCGTGCTGTCCGATGATCGCCTGCCCGGCAAGCTGTCGGATCTGCCAACAGCCAAGGAACAGGGCTACGACATCAGCTGGCCGGTGATCCGTGGCTTCTACATGGGCCCAGAAGTCAGTGATGAAGATTTCAACTGGTGGAAGACCCAGTTCGACACCCTGCTGGCCGACGAGGACTTTGCCAAGCTGCGCGAGCAGCGTGATCTGTTCCCGCTGTCGATGACCGGCGATGAGCTCAAGACCTTCGTCAACAAGCAGGTCGCCGATTACAAGGAACTCGCTGCCGAGTTCGGTCTGGTCAAGTAACACCCTGCCGCTCGCGGCTTTCGGTCCCGACGGACCGGTAGCCGCGGCCGGCTCCTCCCGAGGTATTCCATCATGTACGTTCGTGTCTTTGCCGCGGCCTGGCTGCTCGCCTGCGCCGGCCTCGCGCTGCTCGCCTGGGGGTTCGAGGCGCCCTTCGCCTACGACCCGGTCGGCCCGCGCGCCTACCCGCTACTGCTGCTGTTCCTGATGGCTTGCGGCGCGCTCTGGCTGCTCTGCAAACCACACGGCGAGCCGACGCCTCGTTTCGACTGGACGATGGCGCGTCGCGCCCTCTACTGCGTGCTGGTACTGCTGGCGTACGCAGTGCTGTTCGAGAAGCTTGGCTTTGTCATCACCACGGCGCTGGCCACCTTCGCCCTGGGCCTCTTGTTCAACGGACGCCTGCTGCCGTGCCTGATCAGCGGCGTGCTGATGGGCGTGCTGCTCTTTGGCCTGTTCGACCTGTTGCTTGATGTGCCGCTGCCGCTCGGTGTGCTGCGCTTGCTGGAGAGCTGAAAATGGAAACCTTGAATTTCTTGTGGCAGGGCTTCGATGTCGCCACGCGACCGATGAACCTGCTTGTAGCGCTGTTCGGCGCCTTTGTTGGCACTGTGGTTGGTCTGCTGCCTGGACTCGGCCCGATCAACGGCGTGGCTCTGCTGCTGCCCCTGGCTTTTGCCCTGGGCCTGCCGCCGGAAACCGCACTTATCCTCCTGGCTGCTGTGTATCTGGGCTGCGAGTACGGCGGGCGTATTTCGGCCATCCTGCTAAATGTCCCTGGCGACGCAGCTGCAGTGATGACCACCCTCGACGGTTATCCGCTGGCACGTCAGGGCAAGGCGGGCATCGCCCTGTCGTTGTCGGCGGTCAGTTCGTTCATCGGCAGCATCATCGCCACCTGCGGTGTGGTGCTGTTCGCGCCGCTGCTGGCGAAATGGGCCGTGGCGTTCGGCCCGGCTGAGTACTTCGTGCTGATGATCTTCGCCATCGCCTGCCTGGGCGGCATGGTCGGTGACAAGCCGGTCAAGACGCTGATGGCAGCATTGATCGGCCTTGGTCTGGCAACGGTCGGCGTGGACTCCACGACCGGCGTTTACCGCTTCACCTTCGGCAGCGTAAGCCTGTCGGACGGCATCCAGTTCGTCATCGTGGTGATCGGCTTCTTCAGCGTCAGCGAGGTGCTGTTGATGCTGGAAAAGACTCACAGCGGGCAAAAAGCGGTCAAGGCCAGCGGACGTCTGTTGTTCAACTTCAAGGAGTTCTGCCAGACCTTCTGGACCATGGTGCGTAGCGCTTGCGCGGGTTTCGTCATCGGCACCCTACCCGGCGCCGGGGCGACCATCGCCAGCGCCATGACCTACATGAGCGAAAAGCGCATGGCCGGTGATAGTGGCAAGTTTGGTGAGGGCGACCTGCGCGGCCTGGCCGCACCGGAAGCCGCCAACAACGCCTCCGCCTGCGGCTCACTGATCCCGATGCTGACCCTCGGTGTACCAGGCTCTGGCACCACGGCGGTGATGATCGGCGCGCTGACGCTGTACAACATCACACCCGGCCCGCTGCTGTTCGAGCAGCAGCCTGACGTGGTCTGGGGTCTGATCGCCTCGCTGTTCATCGGCAACGTCATCCTGCTGGTGATGAACATCCCGCTGGTCGGGCTGTTCTCCAAGATGCTCAGCGTGCCCAACTGGGTGCTGGTGCCGGCGATCACCGCGATCAGCGTGGTGGGCGTGTACTCGGTGCACAGCACCACGTTCGACCTGGTGCTGATGGTGGGTCTCGGTGTGTTCGGCTATCTGCTGCGCAAGCTTGAGTTCCCGCTGTCGTCGCTGATCCTCGGGTTCGTCCTCGGCGAGATGATGGAAGACAACCTGCGCCGTGCGCTGTCGATCTCCGCAGGCGACCTGGGCATCCTCTGGGGTAGCCCGATCACCCTGGTGCTCTGGGCTATGGCCGCTCTGATGCTGGCGATGCCGGGCCTGCGCTGGTGGCGCCAGCGCCGCCGCGCCAAACTGAACGAGGCGCACGCCTGATATGCCGCGCCCGCTGCCGGGTTGGTGGGCGACGCCTCTGGTCGGCGCCCTCGGCGGCTGGCTGGCAAGCCTGGCGAACTGGCCGCTGCCATGGATGGTCGGTTCGCTGCTGGCGGTCATTGCGGTGCGCTGCAGTGGGTGGCTGGTCAACGAGATCCCCCGAGGACGCCAGACCGGCCAGTGGTTGATCGCCAGCGCTATCGGTCTGCATTTCACCAGCGAGGTCATGCAGCAGGTGCTCCAGCACTTTGGAGTGATTCTCGCCGGTGCACTGTGCACCCTGCTCTTGAGCCTGATCGGCATCTTCATCCTGCTGCGCAGCGGCACCGACCGCGCCACGGCGTTCTTCTCCAGCATGCCGGGCGGCGCCAGCGAGATGGTCAATCTGGCCAGCCGCCACGCGGCGCAGCCAGCAATGGTGGCCGCAGCGCATAGCATGCGTCTGCTGCTGGTGGTGCTGATCATTCCCGCGCTGTTTACCTGGAGCCTGCCCTCCGTTGACGCCCCACCACCGTCTCCGGTCAGCTGGCCTTGGCTGGCTGTGCTATTGCCGGCGGGCGGGCTGCTTGCGCTGCTCTGGAAGCGGCTCGGCCAACCCAACCCCTGGATGCTTGGGCCGCTGACGGTCTGTGCCGTCGCCAGTGCCACCTTCGATCTGCATCTGGGCATGCCTGAGGGTGTTGGCCAGCTTGGACAATGGTTGATCGGCTGCTCGCTGGGCTGTCACTTCGATCGGCCGTTCTTTCGCAGCGCGCCGCGATTCATGCTGCGCATCTTGCTGTTTACGCTGTTGGCCATGCTCGCTGCAGCGGGCCTCGCCGAAGTGCTCGGTTGGGCGGCTACGCTGAACCAGACGTCGCTGATGCTGGGGATGATGCCAGGCGGGATTACTGAGCTGTGCCTGACAGCCGAGGCGCTGCAGCTATCGGTCGCGCTGGTCACCGCTTTGCAGGTGCTGCGGTTGTTCCTGGTGATGTTTCTCGCCGAACCGTTATTTCGGGTCTGGCAACGAGCCACGCTTTAACCCGCCGATTGGCGGGTTCTTTTTTAGCGCTACTCGAAACCCTTGTTTGCACCGGTCAACCGAAGAACCAATAGCAGACCAGAATCGCCGCAACGATGCCGGCGAAGTCCGCCGCCAAGGCACACCCCACCGCATGCCGCGCCCGCTGGATGCCCACCGCCCCAAAGTAGACGGCCAATACATAGAAGGTGGTTTCGGTGCTGCCTTGTACGGTCGCGGCAACCAGCGCAGCAAAACTGTCCACGCCCTGACTCTGCATTGTCTCGATCAGCATGGCGCGCGCGGCGCTGCCGGAAAACGGTTTGACCAGCGCAGTGGGCAGCGCGTCGACGAAACGGGTATCCCAGCCCAACGCTTCCACCAGCCAACGGATTCCGTCGAGTCCGAAATCGAGTGCGCCGGAGGCTCTGAACACACCAATAGCGCACAGCATCGCGATCAGATACGGCAGCAGGCTTTTCGCGACATCGAAGCCTTCTTGCGCACCTTCGACAAAGCTCTCGTAGACCGGCACTTTGCGCAGCGCACCGACGATGAGGAACGCGATGATCAAACCGAACAACGTCAGGTTGCCGAGCAGCGATGATAAGGATGAAAGCGCGGTGGCCGAAAGCCCGGCCAGCAACGCCATGAAGCCGCCTAGCAGCAGCGCCCCAGGGACCAGGTAGGCGAGAACGAGCGGGTCCCAGAGACGCAGGCGCTGAACCAGCGCAACCGCCAAGAGGCCTGCCAGTGAAGATGCGGTGGTGGCCAGCAAAATAGGTAGAAAGACCAGAGTCGGGTCTTCAGCGCCCTGCTGCACGCGGTACATGAAGATCGACACCGGCAACAGCGTCAGCGAGGAGGTGTTGAGCACCAGAAACAGGATCTGCGCGTTACTGGCGACCGTCTTGCTCGGATTGAGCTCCTGCAGGGCTCGCATTGCGCGCAGGCCGATGGGCGTGGCGGCATTGTCCAGACCCAGGCCGTTGGCAGCGAAATTGAGAGTGATCAACCCCAACGCCGGGTGCCCGGCTGGCACTTCCGGCATCAACCGACGGAACAGCGGCCCGAGCAAACGCGCCAGCTGCTCGATCAGGCCAGCCTTCTCGGCAATGCGTAAAAAACCGAGCCAGAGCGTCAGCGTGCCGAACAGCACGATCATGATCTCCACAGCCAGCTTGGCCATCGCGAATAGACTTTCGACCAGGGCGGCAAACACAGCCGGGTCGTCGCCGAGCAGCCAGCGCCCGAGCGCAGCAACTGCCGCGACCAGAAAGAAGCCCAGCCAAAGGCCGTTGAGCATGTGATTCTCCAACGAGTGACTGCGCGCGATGATAGCGGTGCGGCTGGAGAACAGCCATGAACCAAACAGGACGAGCGAAGGTGGGCGCAGAAATACGGAGGGAAGCGAAAACGTGCTGAGGCTGGTTCAGCCGGGGCTCGAATAGCCCTTGAAGTGAACAAATAACGCAGGACGTGAAGCGCTGGAGAAATCGCAAACCGAAGGTGGAGGTCCCACCTTCGGTTGGCACTCGCCGAGCCCGGTCCATTACGGAGGCACTCCCTGTACCCCTAGGTCGCTCCATCGAAGAGCGTCCCGACCCCTTGGCTCCCCCGCTGTAGGGGCTGATAGGTGATCCTCGGACGATTCACCTCAGTAACTAGCACTCCGCTTCCTGCGAAGGCTCAAATAAAGGCATCCAGCCGCTGTAACCTCCCTATGCCGGTGCAGCCGCCCTGACGGGCGGCGTTATGCATCAGGCTCGTGGGCCGCGGCCCCGTCCGAAAATCAGCGAAGCGACAAACAGCACCAGGAAAACCACAAACAGGATCTTGGCGATGCCCGTTGCAGTGCCCGCGATACCACCGAAGCCCAGTACTGCAGCGATGATGGCAATAATCAGAAACGTGATAGCCCAACTCAGCATGGTGTAACTCCTCTTCGGTTCAGAACATCCTCAGCGGGACCTATCGCTAACGATCGGCTCGCCGAGCTCCAACTAGAAAACCCAACGTTGCTCAGACCGCACCTGCACATAATCAATCGTCTGCGGAGCAGGTCCGGTTTGCACAATCCCTACAGGTTGAGCGTCGTACATATGGATTCGTTCCGCTGACTCCTGCTGCGTTTGGCTGAGCGGCTCCGACATCGGATATTCGGCTCCAACGATCAGCGTGACCACAGCGGCGGTAAGGAAACCTTTTCCAACCAGTAGGAAACGTGCTTGACGATTCATCCTCAACTCCTTCTAAGCATGCGGGCCATGTCTGTCTTAGTGGTTATGTTGCAGGGCTCGTGCCACTCCTGAGATTTACATTTATTCCTTTATATTCAACAACTTATGCAATCAAAATGTCGCTGCGCCAATTTATATTGCACGATGCGCTTGCGCCGCGCCGGGCGATTTGCACGACGGACTAATCCCTGCTGTTGTTGTCACGGTGATTGAGGGTGTGAATACGCTCATGGCAGGCCCGGATTTTCGGCAGCTCGATGGCCAGCAATGCCTTCACATCAGGGTCCGCAGTTTTCAATGCATCTTCGAAGGCGGCCAGGATGCGCTCTTCGGTTTGGTCAAGCTGGTCGATATACACCGCGTCACTGTCGCCCAACCGTGCCTTGGTATCGGCGTACATTTCACGAAGCTTGCCAGCTGTAGTACCTCCCTGTGCGGGCTGTTCCTGATTCGCCGCAACCTTCACCGACAGCGCCTGAATGATGTGCGTCTTAGCCTGAGCCATATCGCGGAATAGATGCTGCAGTTCGATATCTTTCACTTCTTCCAGCGCATGCTGATAGAAATGCTGACCATCGCGGGTGATTTCTATGAGCTCGTTGAGGTGGGTGATGTCTTGGTTCATGGGGGCCTCCTGATGCAGATGCGATGCGCCTCGACTGCTGCCGATACGCGCGTTACCGCTAAACGACCGCAAGCCCCGTGCCAGCCATAAAAACGTCTGAAACCTCTTATAATCAATGCCTTGCGCTTCATCGTCGCTTCAGTGCTGATTGCAGCCTGCAGGAAAGACGTTCATGCACCGTGCAACTTGCATGGCTTTGCGTAGACTAACGCTGGCGCCGGGCGACCTGGCGGCGATACAGCACCGGGATTTCCCCCAAACGACTCGCCATACATTTACCGCTTTTGCCTGACTGGAGCATTCATGGACCAAACGACCGACACCGGCGGCCGCATCCTTCTGGTGGACGACGAGGCAGCGATCCTGCGCACGTTCCGCTACTGCCTCGAGGATCGTGGTTATACGGTGGTCACGGCGGCCAGCGCGTCGCAGGCCGAAGCGATCCTGCAGCGACAGGTATTCGACTTGTGCTTTCTGGACCTGCGCCTGGGTGAAGACAACGGTCTTGATGTCCTGCAGCAGATGCGTGTGCTTGCGCCGTGGATGCGCGTAGTCATCGTGACCGCTCATTCGGCCGTGGACACCGCGGTGGACGCGATGCAGGCGGGCGCTGCGGATTACCTGGTTAAGCCATGTAGCCCGGAGCAGCTGCGCCTGTCGGCCGCCAAGCAGCTGGAAGTTCGTCAGATGGCAGCGCGTCTTGAGGCTTTGGAAGGCGAGGTGCAAAAACGCAGCGATGCGCTGGGTTCGTACAGCCCGGCGATGATGAATGTGCTGGAAACGGCCCGTCAGGTGGCCGATACCGACGCGAACATCCTCATCCTTGGCGAGTCAGGCACGGGCAAAGGCGAACTGTCGCGGGCGATTCACAACTGGAGCCGGCGCTCGAAGAAAGCCTTCATCACCATCAATTGCCCGTCGCTGTCGGCGGACCTGATGGAAAGCGAGCTGTTCGGACACAACCGCGGGGCCTTTACCGGTGCCACCGAAAGCACCCTGGGGCGCGTCAATCAGGCTGACGGCGGCACACTGTTTCTCGACGAGATCGGCGATTTTCCGCTCGCCTTGCAGCCGAAACTGCTGCGTTTCATCCAGGACAAAGAATACGAGCGCGTCGGTGACCCAGTCACCCGACGCGCTGATGTGCGCATTCTTGCTGCCACCAACCTGAATCTGGAGGAGATGGTTCGCGAAGGTAAATTCCGCGAGGATCTGCTCTATCGCCTGAACGTCATTACCCTGAACCTGCCGCCCATGCGCGAGCGGCCGGAAGACGTGCTGACCCTCGCCGAACGCTTCCTGGCATTCTTCGTGAAGAGCTATGGACGCCCGGCGCGCGGCTTCAGCGACGGCGCCATAGGCGCACTGAAAGCCTACCGCTGGCCTGGCAACGTGCGCGAACTGCGTAACGTGGTCGAGCGCGCCAGCATCATTTGCCCGCAGGACATGATTGAAGTCAGCCATCTCGGCTTGGCCGATCAGGCGGTTAGCAATGCTCCGCGCATCGGTGAGCCGCTCAGTCTGGAAGCGCTGGAAAAAGCGCATATTTCGGGCGTGTTGAGCACCAGCGACACCCTTGATCAAGCCGCCCGAATCCTTGGCATCGACGCCTCGACGCTCTATCGAAAACGCAAGCAATACGGCCTATGAAAATCCAGATGAAGCTGAGGACCCGGTTGTTCCTGGGGTTCTCCGCATTGATGACTGTGGCCTTGCTTGGGCTACTGCTGGCCCTGGTCAGCGTCGTGCAAATGGCCAAGAGTCAGGAGCACCTCATTCGCGATAACTTCGGTGTCATCGAGGTCAATCAGCAGCTGCGCCAGGCGCTGGGAAACCAGCTGCTGCTGCTGGTCCGGGAAGACCGCGACACCGAAGCCCTGGACGCTTCGCGCAAAGTTTTCCTGAGCGCCCTGGCGCGCGGCATGGCGGACGCCCCCGACGAGCAGGACCGCAAAGCTTATGAGGCCATCGGCGACGCTTACACCCGTTTTGCCGTGCAGCTGGAAATACCGTCCAATCTGAACGCGACACTGCTCGAGGATAATCCCCTCAGCCAATCCTTCAACCGCGTTCGTGAGTTGATGGTCGACATGCAGCAGGCTGCTTACAACCAGATTCGCGACACCGAGATTCGCAGCCGCGAGCGGGCGCAGCTGCTCGCCGGGCTGCTGGGGTTGACTGGTATTGCGGTGCTGCTGATCGGGTTCGTTACCGCACACAGCTTTGCCCGGCGTTTCGGAGACCCCATCGAGCGACTGTCCAGCGTGGCCGACCAGATCGGCCGCGGCGACTTCAATATCAGCCTGCCCACCTCGCCTATCGCCGAGCTGTCATCGCTAATTCGTCGCTTCGGTCTGATGGCACAGGCCCTGCACCAGTTCAAACAAACCAATGTCGAAGCGCTGGTCGATGGCCAGCAACGGCTGCAAGCGTTGCTCGACAGCATCGATGACGGGCTTTTGATCATCGACCGCCAAGGCCGTCTGGAACATGCCAACCCGGTCGCACAACGCCAACTGGCCTGGGAGACAGAACACCTCGGCTCAACGCTTGGCCAAGCCCTCGGCTACCCCGAGCTGGACGAGGCCGCTCAGCAAGTGCTGGCCGACACGCCGTTATCCGCCCCGCCGGAAGATCTGGTGATCGAAGCCGACGGCGAGCGCCGCCTGTTGTCATGGCGCATGAGCCCCGTGAACCATCACGACGGCCGCATCAGCGGTGCGGTGATGGTGCTGCACGATGTGACTGACCAGCGCACTTTCGAGCGGGTACGCAACGAGTTCGTCCTGCGTGCCTCGCATGAACTGCGCACCCCGGTAACAGGCATGCAGATGGCTTTCAGCCTACTGCGCGAACGAACGCATTACCCAGACAACAGCCGCGAAGCCGACCTGTTCACCACTGTGCATGAGGAGATGCAGCGCCTGGTCACACTGATCAACGATCTGCTGAACTTCTCCCGCTACCAGAGCGGCCAGCAAAAGCTCGAGCGCGTGCCGTGCGACCCGGCCGCGCTCCTTGAGCAAGCACGGCAGCGTTTCCAGCCAAGCGCCGCGCAAAACGGCATTGAAATCAAGCTGGAACTGCAGACGCCGCTGCCAAGCCTGTTGCTAGATCGGCAGCAGATGGACCGGACACTCGACAACCTGCTCAGCAATGCACTGCGGCACACACCGGACGGCGGCGAGATCCGCCTGCTGGCGCGGCATCACGGCGAACGGGTCATTCTGAGTGTCGAAGACAACGGCGAAGGCATCCCCTACAGCCAGCAGGCGCGCATATTCGAGCCGTTCGTGCAGATCGGTCGGCGCCGTGGCGGCGCAGGACTGGGCCTTGCCTTATGCAAGGAAATCGCTCAGCTGCATGGTGGTCGTATCGGCGTGCATTCACGGATCGGCCACGGCACCATCTTCTATATCGCCCTGCCCATTTGAGCCAGGCAGGGCGAGCAGAATAAAAAAGGAGCCCCCATGCCCAGCCTCAATCCAAGCCAGGATCAGCTGAAGCGCTTCGCCGAGCAGATGCCGGCCGGCGAGCCAATCCTCATGCTCAACCTGCTGCGCTTCAACGACCAAGCCGCCTACCCTGCCGAGAGTGACCAGCAGCCGTGCTCCGGCAGAGAAGCCTATGCAGTCTACAGCCGCACGGCCATCAAGAAGGTGCGTGCAGCCGGAGGCGACGTGGAGATCATGGCCAACGCCCGCGTCGCGCTGATTGCGCCAGAGCACGAACATTGGGACGAGGTGCTGCTGGTGCGCTATCCCTCGCCTGAAGCATTCCTCGCCATGCTGGCGGACCCGGAATACCGCGTCGCCACGATCCACCGCACCGCAGCACTCGCCGACTCACGACTGATCGGCTGTAACCCGCGCAGTTGAGCTGATGCCTCAGCGTGCTGCATTCAGTACCGCGAGCAGCGCTGCGGTTTCTGCATCCGGCTCACCATCGAAGCGTGCCGGGCGGTATTTCATCTGGAACGCCGCAATGACGTTGCGGGTTTCCAGATCCAGATAGCCGTGCTCCGGCACCTTGTAGCCTTGCTCCGCCAACTGCGATTGGAACCAGGCCACGTCTGGCAAAGCCGTCGCGAACAGGCTGCGCTGACGGGCTACGGCCTGGGCGTCCGGCCAGGGCACCAGGCCGGCGTCCGCCAGCCGTTTCCACGGAAACAGCGGGCCGGGATCGACCTTGCGCTGCGGGGCAATGTCGCTGTGCCCGATGATAGCGCCAGGCTGCAGGCTGTGACGCTGCATGATGTCCTTGAGCAGCACGATCAAAGCGTCGATCTGCTCATCGGAGTAGGGATACCAAAGCCGTCCGTTGCCGCTTTCGATATAACCTCGATTGACCAGCTCGATACCGATGGAGCTGGAATTAAGCCAGGTGCGCCCGTTCCATTGGCTATCCCCGGCGTGCCAGGCACGACGATCCTCATCAACCAGACGGTAGATGGTCGCGGGCGCCTCGCCGATCAGATAGTGGCTGCTGACACCGTCGCCCTTGAGAATTTCCAGCGACCGCTGCAGATTACTTGAGGTGTAATGCAGCACGATGAACTGCGCGCGGCTGTCATGTCCCAGCGAAGTATGGCGGGTATCGATACGCGGACCGCTGGCGCAGCCGGCAAGCAACAGGCCAAACAGGGCGAGGATCAAGGTTTTCATAGGAGACCTCTGGTCGACAGCGACAGGACGCAGACTTAAACATCTGATCGGGCAGAGAGCGGCCCGCAGAGAAGCGCCGAGAGATCGGCGCCAGAACAGAGCGCGGGATTATACCGGGGCAGCCCTTGGGCTCCCAGCGCGTCCCGTCAGCCCGCTTCGATACGGTTGCGACCGGAATCCTTGGCCCGGTAGAGAGCTTGGTCGGCGCGCTCGAACACCTGCTCGGCTCGATCGGCTGCAGCGAAGCTTGCGAGCCCTCCCGACAGCGTTACCTGGATGCGAGCTCCCTTGAAGTGGAAAGGACAGTTCTCGATACCGGTGCGCAGATTGTCCAGCAACTTGAGCCCCGCCGAGGGAGGCGTCGCGGGCAGCAACAGCGCGAACTCTTCGCCGCCGAAGCGGGCGATGAAGTCAGTCTTGCGCAACCGCTTGCGCAGCTCATTGGCGATAATCTTCAACACCCGATCGCCAGCCAGATGGCCGAAACTGTCGTTGATACGCTTGAAATGGTCCACGTCCAGCACCGCGAGCAGCAGCTCACCGCCGTAACGTTGATGACGTGCGACCTCAAGTTCTAGGCGCTCATCCCAGGCGGCTCGGTTGGGCAAGGTGGTGAGCGGGTCCCGCAGGGCCTTCTGGCGCTGCTCTTCGAGGTGTTCGCGCATTCCCGTAGCTGCCTTTTCGAGGCTTGCCACGCGCTCAACCAGGGTGCCAAGGCGGTCACTCAAGGTCTGTTCATGTTCACTTCGCTGACGCTGATACGCATCGACGGTCTCCAGCAAACCATCAAGCCGTAATTGAACAGTCTGCTTCAGGCTCGGAAGGTCCTTGGCGCCGAGCATGCTGTCTTGCAGGCCACCGACTTGCTGGCGCAGCTCTTCGTCAAGCGCCTGGGCCGTTTCTTTGCTCTGCACGTGCCCTTCACGGGCCGCGCCAAGGCTGTCCTGCATGGTGGCCAGCCGCTCGTTGAGCAGACCAAGATAGCTTTCGAATTCACGCTGCCCCTGATCCGCCACCGCCAACATCAACTGAGCCAGATCATCGAGCACTGGCACCAGCTCATACCAGTTGAGGCCCTGCTGAATTCGCTCACGCATGGCCTGCGCCTGCGCCTGCTGGTGTTCGGGAAGCCGCAGGTTCTCCAGCAGTCCGAGCAGCGTCGACTCAACACGCTCGGCGATAGCGCTATAGGCCTGCTCTGGCGAAGGTGGCAACCGATACGGGTCGGCCGGCTGATTCTCCGGCGTCGGCTCCGGCAACGTCACATCGGCTAGCACATCGCTGCGCGGTTCCGCGATATCTATGGCAGCTTGCAGCGCTTGCGCCGCCTGCGCACTGGAATCCGGGCCGTCTGGCTGAGGCAGAGGCTCGGGCGTTTCCGGCGACCCAACGGGCGGCAGTCCTTGAAGAGACTTTGCAGGCTCAGCGGGAAACGCTGACGAATCACCGCTGGGTTTCGCTGTGATCTCATTGGCGCGCTCGCGCTGTCCGAACAGCCGACCGAGCAAGCCCACCGAAGTGGCGCCGCCTAAAGGCCGCTGTGCAGTCAACGCCTGGTTCTGCAACTCACCCAGCTCACTCAATAATGTGGGCAGCTCGCGCGATTGAGCGGCTCGCGCACCAAGCTGCCGTGAGAACTGCTTCAGTGGCTTGCGGATTTCACTGGGCAGCGGCAGCTCAAGCAGTTGCGAAGCCAGTCGATCAAGCGCCTCGGTCAACTGCTTGAGGCGCTCCTGTTTACTGCGCTCGGTGTCGAGTACGGCGCGCTCGAGTCGGGGGACAAGGGCACCCAGACGATCATCCTGCACGTCGTCACGTAGCACGTCACGCAGCTCGCGCATGCAACGTTCGACGGCAGGATCTGCGCCGTCTACGGCAAAACTGCTGCGAACCAGGCTACGACGCAGAAGATCCAGTCGCGTATTCCAGCGCCCTTCAAGTTGCTCCTGTTGTTCCAACTGCTGCAGATATTTGTCTTTCCAGCGTTGCGCGTCGTCGCTCATCAGGTCCTATCCATAGGTACAGGCAATGCATCAGCACCGTGCAGTGCGTCTGGCAAGCGGATTTCCACCGCTACCGGCAAGTGGTCAGAAGTCGCCTGAGCCAGCACATCGACACGTTCAAGGGTCAGACTGGGACTCAGCAGGATGTGATCCAGGCAGCGTTGCGGACGCCAGCTGGGAAACGTCGCTTCGATTTGCGGCGCTTGCAGGCCAAGATCACGTAGCGGTGAATGCTCCAGCAGATCACTGGCGTGGGTGTTCATGTCGCCCATCAGAATCTGATGGCGGTAGCCGCCGATCAAATCGCGGATGTAAGCCAGCTGGCGAGTGCGCGCGCCGCCGCCCAGGGCCAAGTGCATCACCACGACAACCAGGGCGTCCTCACCCTGACCAAACCGAAGCAGTATCGCACCGCGCCCGGACGGGCCCGGCAATGGATGGTCTTCCAGTCCCTGCGGCTCCAGTCGACTCAATACGCCATTACTGTGCTGAGCGAAGCGTCCCAGGTTACGGTTGAGCTGCTGGTACCAATAGGGAAAGGCGCCGAGTTGCGCAAGATGTTCGACTTGGTTGACATAGCCTGACCGCAGGCTGCCTCCGTCCGCTTCCTGCAGTGCCACAAGATCGTAGTTGCCCAGCAAATCGCCGATGCGCTGCAGGTTCCGCGCGCGTCCAGTGTGCGGCAACAGATGCTGCCAGCTGCGGGTGAGGTAATGATGATAGCGCTCGGTGCTGATGCCGACCTGAATGTTGAAACTCAGCAGACGCAATCGGCCGTCGCAGGGCAGGCCACTGGAATCCAGACAAATCGGATTGACTCGCGCCTGGCCCGGGCCAGCCAAGCGCGGTGAACTCCAGCGACGAAGCATCTGCGCTTACCGGGCCGCGCGTTCTTTTTCGATCAGGAAGTCAGCAACATCCAATGCCCGCTCCGGGCCGCCAGCGGAACCGATATCGAAGCGGTACTTGCCGTTGACAATCATTACCGGAACGCCAGTGATCTGATAAGCCATTGCCAGCTTCTTCGCCTGCTCGGCACGGCTCTTCACGCCAAAGGAGTTATAAGCCTTGAGGAACGCTTGCTTGTCGACTCCCTGCTCCTTGAGGAGCTCCGCCATCTTCTCCGGAGTGTCGAGTTTGTTACCGTCGCGATGATAGGCGCTAAACACGGCGTCATGAGCCTTCTGCTCGACCCCCATGGACTCGAGCGCTAGGAACATCTGCCCATGGGTGTTCCAGACGCCACCGAACATCGCCGGAATGCGCTTGAAATCGACATCATCAGGCAGTTGCTTGATCCATGGATTGATCACCGGCTCGAACTGGTAGCAGTGCGGGCAGCCATACCAGAACAGCTCGACAACCTCGATCTTGTCCGGCTCGGCAACCGGTACCGGATTCTTCAGCTCAACATATTCCTTTCCTGCCTGAAACTCTGCCGCACTGACTGAAAAGCCAAACAGGCTGGCGGTAACGAGAAGGGCACTGAGAACGAGTTTACGCATGGTGACTCCCTTGGTAATGAACGGCTGACCGATAGCGCCACAGGCTGCAGCAATTCATGCGTGCTCGCCAGCGCTTTCCGACGCTTTTCAATATCTTGACAATCATTATAGCGAGGGCAAAAACAAAAAAAGGCGTCCAGGCTCAAGCCCTGAACGCCTTTTGCAGGCTGATCGGATTAACGATCAGTGCAGACCCTGAATGTAGCTCGACAGGGCCTGGATTTCCTTGTTGCTCAACTTCGACGCGATGGTGCGCATGATGGCCGCATCGCCATCGTTTGTCCGATCACCCTCACGGAAGTCAGTGAGCTGCTTGGCGGTATAGGCCGCGTGCTGACCGCCCAAGCGCGGGAACCGCGCAAGATTATTGCCGACACCGTCAGGCGCATGGCAACCGGAGCATGCTGGCATGCCCTGTTCCAGCTTACCACCGCGGAAAAGCTGCTCACCCTGGGCGACCAGAGCCGGGTCGGCAGTACCGATGGTCATCTTCTGGCTGGCGAAATAGGCAGCCATGTCCTGAAGATCCTGTTCGCTGTACGGGTCAAGAATACCGGTCATTTCCAGCACCTTCCGGCCAACGCCCGGCTCGGCTGTGGGGCTGCTGCCCGCCTTGATATCCTGCAGCTGCTTGAACAGATAGTTCGAGCCCTGGCCTGCGAGCTTCGGGAAGTTCGGTGCGGCACTGTTTCCGTCTGCACCGTGGCAAGCACCACAGACGGCAACCTTTTCTTTTCCTGCTTCTGCATTTCCAGCCGCGTGGGCGATACCGGTGATGCCAAGGGTCAACAGCAGACTCACGAGTACTTTGTTCATCAGCTCATCCAACTACGGCTAAGGGTTTAAAGAAATCTTATTCGGCAGTCCGACCGCTTAGGGCCATGGCGACGCTCGTTATAAACAGGGTGACGTCTGACCTGGCGCTGGAGCAACGCCTCACTCGCTTCCGACCGATCGCCATAAGCGACCGACAGAGCGGCTAGCCGGCTCGTTTTTAGACCAAAGCGCACACAAAATCTGCGGCATTATATACTGGCGTTCCTGAAACGGAAATGAACCATTGCCGCACCCCCCGCGCGCACTCACCGGAAAGCCCATGCTCCCAAAAAACCCGATTCTAGGCCTCTGCCAGCAAGCCACGTTTATGACCAGTGCCGCCAAGGTCGATCAATGCCCGGCTGACGAAGGCCTGGAAGTCGCTTTCGCCGGTCGCTCGAATGCAGGCAAGTCCAGTGCGCTGAACACGCTCACCCACGCCAGCCTGGCCCGCACGTCCAAGACGCCAGGACGCACCCAGTTACTCAACTTTTTCAGCCTCGACGAGCACCACCGGTTGGTCGATCTCCCTGGCTACGGCTATGCAAAAGTGCCGATCCCTCTGAAGCAACATTGGCAGCGTCACTTGGAAGCCTACCTGAGCAGTCGCGAGAGTCTTGCGGGAGTGTTCTTGATGATGGACATCCGCCATCCGCTGACCGAGTTCGATCGCATGATGCTCGACTGGTCCAACGCCAGCGAGATGCCGCTGCATATCCTGCTGACCAAGTCGGACAAGCTTGCCTTTGGCGCAGCAAAGAACGCGCTGCTGGCCATCCAGCGCGACATCCGCAAAGGTTGGGGAGACGATGTGAGCGTCCAGCTATTCTCGGCACCGAAACGCCTGGGCGTGGAAGAAGCACAGCTGGTGCTGGCGCAGCTGCTGGGAATGATCGGCGAAGAAGACGAGGATGCGCCCGACGAGCCTTATCAAGAAGGCTGACCCTTAGGGAGAGATGCCGCCCAGTCTGATTCAAAAATCAAACCGGGCGGAGCGGCACTACTCGCGATAGTCCTCAACCGGTACGCAGGCACAGAACAGGTTGCGGTCACCAAATACGTTGTCGACCCGATTCACCGCTGGCCAGTACTTGTGCGCCTGGGTGTGTGAGCTGGGCGTAACGCCTTCGGCGATACTGTAAGGGCGATCCCAAAGATTGGTGACATCGGCCAATGTATGGGGAGCCCGTACCAGCGGATTGTCCTCTGCAGGCCAACCGCCGTCCTGCACCTTGGCTATCTCCGCACGGATGCTCAGCATCGCCTCGACGAAACGATCCAGCTCGGCTTTCGACTCGCTCTCGGTCGGCTCGATCATCAGGGTGCCAGGGACCGGGAAGGACATGGTCGGCGCATGGAAACCATAGTCGATCAGTCGTTTGGCGACGTCCTCCTCAGTGATACCAGTCTGCGCCTTCAAGGGTCGTAGATCGATAATGCACTCATGGGCCACACGGCCGTTGCGACCGCTGTAGAGAACCGGGAAAGCTTCACCGAGACGCATCGCGAGGTAGTTGGCGCTGAGGATTGCAACCTCAGTGGCATCCCGGAGTTGCGGGCCCATCATGGCGATGTACATCCAGCTGATCGGCAGGATGCTGGCGCTCCCCCAGGGCGCTGCGCTGACCGCGCCATTCTCTGGGTTGGGACCTTGCAGCTCGATAACCGGATGGTTGGCAACGAATGGCTGCAGATGCGCCTTGATGCCAATCGGGCCCATGCCCGGACCGCCACCGCCATGCGGAATGCAGAAGGTCTTGTGCAGGTTCATGTGCGAGACATCGGCACCGATGTCAGCCGGCCGCGCCAAGCCGACCTGGGCGTTGAGATTGGCGCCATCCATGTAGACCTGGCCGCCATGGGCGTGGATGGTTTCGCAGATCTCGCGGACGCCTTCTTCATAGACGCCGTGGGTCGATGGGTAGGTGATCATCAGGCACGACAGCTTGTCACCCGCCTCGGCGGCCTTGCGCTTGAGGTCCTCCAGGTCCACATTGCCGGCCTTGTCGCATTCGACGATAACCACGCGCATGCTGACCATCTGTGCCGACGCCGGATTGGTGCCGTGCGCCGAGGACGGAATCAGGCAGATATCACGCTGCCCTTCGCCGCGGCTCTCATGATACTTACGAATGGCAACCAGCCCCGCGTACTCGCCCTGCGCGCCGGAGTTTGGCTGCATAGAGATCGCGTCGAAGCCGGTGATCGTGCAAAGCCAGGCTTCCAGCTCGTCGATCATCAGCTTGTAACCCTGAGCTTGCTCCTGCGGAGCGAACGGATGCAGGTCGGCAAACTCTGGCCAGGTGATCGGAATCATCTCGCTGGTGGCGTTCAGCTTCATGGTGCATGAACCGAGTGGGATCATCGCCTGGTTCAACGCCAGATCCTTGTTTTCCAGCTGCTTGAGGTAGCGCAACATCTCGGTTTCGCTGTGGTGGGTATTGAACACCGGATGCGCCAGGTAGCCGCTGCTGCGTTGCAGCTCAGCCGGAATACCGCTGACGATTTCGCCGCCATCCAACTCTACGACGCTCAGCCCATGATCTGCGCCCAGGAAGACCGTTAGGAGCCTCTCGACCGTCTGCTCGTTGCAGGTCTCGTCCAGGCTGACGCCCAGCTTGCCGCGCCCAAGGATGCGCAGGTTGATCCGAGCGGCACGTGCGCTTTCGAGTATCGCGGTCTGTGCGCCACCGACTTCCAGAGTCAGCGTGTCGAAGAAGTGCTGATTGAGACGCTTGATGCCGCGTTGCTCCAACGCACCGGCCAGAATCGACGTCAGCCGATGGGTGCGCTGAGCGATACGCTTGAGCCCTTCAGGGCCATGGTAGACCGCGAAGCAACTGGCAATGTTGGCCAATAGCACCTGGGCGGTACAGATGTTCGAGTTAGCCTTTTCGCGACGGATATGTTGTTCGCGGGTTTGCAGTGCCATGCGCAGCGCCGTGTTGCCGCGGGCGTCCTTGGACACGCCGATGATGCGGCCAGGCATGGCGCGCTTGAAGGCGTCGCGGGTGGCGAAATAGGCGGCGTGCGGACCACCGTAGCCCATGGGGACGCCGAAGCGCTGGGTCGAGCCGAGTACTACATCCGCGCCGAGCTCGCCAGGCGGTGTCAGCAGCAGCAGGCTGAGCAGGTCCGCTGCGACGCAGGCCAGCGCTTGCTTGGCATGCAGCGCTTCGATCGCCGGACGCAGATCGCGAATTTCGCCGTGAGTGTCGGGGTACTGCAGGAGTGCGCCGAAGACGTCCTGCGCCGCGATATCCTCAAGCGCACCGACCACCAGCTCAAAACCAAAGGCCTCGGCACGCGTCTGCACCACTGAAAGCGTCTGCGGATGACAGTTCTCATCGACGAAGAAGCAGTTGCTTTTGCTCTTGGCCATGCGCCGCGCCAGGGTCATGGCCTCCGCTGCAGCGGTTGCTTCATCGAGTAGCGAGGCGTTGGCGAGGTCGAGCCCGGTGAGATCGATGGTCAGCTGCTGGAAATTCAGCAGCGCTTCAAGGCGACCCTGGGCGATCTCCGGCTGATAAGGCGTGTAAGCGGTATACCAGCCCGGATTCTCCAGCACGTTGCGCAGGATGACGGGGGGCGTGATGGTGCCGTGATAACCCATGCCGATCAGGCTGGTCCAGAGCTGATTCTGTTCCGCATAGCTCCGCAGGCGCGCCAATGCTTCCTGCTCGTCCAGCGCAGCCGGCAGTGCCAGGTCGCCTTGCAGACGAATCGCCGGCGGCACGGTCTGCTTGATCAGCTCTTCGCGGCTGGACAAGCCGAGCGCTTCGAGCATGGCCTGCTGTTCAGCGGCATCAGGGCCGAGATGACGACGCAGAAAGGCGTCAGATTGCTGGAGCTGGGAAAGGCGCGGCACTTGAGACATCACTGCTTCTCTCGAAAAAGGAAAGCCCCGATATGCCGGATTGCTGTGAAAAGCGACTACGCTCGGTTTTCACGCGCCTGCACTGCGGGGCTTTTGAGTTGGGAAGGCTTAGGCTTCGGCGTCGCAGGAGGCCTTGTAGCCCTCTGCATCGAGCAGCTTCTCCAGTTGCGAAGCATCGCTCGGCTGAAGCCGGAAGAACCAGCTGCCATAGGGCTCGCTGTTGACAGCTTCCGGCGAGTCGGTGAGTTGCTCGTTGATAGCGACCACCTCTCCGGAGAGGGGTGCATAGATGTCCGACGCAGCCTTCACCGACTCCACCACACCGGCCTGCTGCCCAGCAGTCAGTTGCTGGCCGATTTCTGGCAGTTCCACATACACCACGTCGCCCAACGCTTCCTGGGCATGGTCGGAGATACCGACGCTCACACTACCGTCGGCTTCGAGACGGGCCCACTCGTGGCTGGCGGCGTAACGCAGATCGCTGGGGATATCGCTCATTCGTAGGTCCTCAATAAAACTGTCGGTTGCGGGCACGAAGCAGGCTTTGCGGCCCGTTGCAAAATTGCAGTCGGCCGAATTTACACCAGTACTTTGCCGTGACGCACGAAAGTCGGCTGCACCACGCGCACGGGATACCACTTACCACGAATTTCCACTTCGGCACGATCGCCTGAACCGGCAGGAACACGCGCTAGCGCGATGGCCTTGCCAAGCGTAGGCGAAAAACTGCCGCTGGTAATCTCGCCCTCACCAATACCATTGACCCGAACGATCTGATGGGCACGCAGAACGCCGCGCTCTTCGAGCACCAGCCCTACCAGTTTCGGCAGATCGCTTTGCGCCTTCTGAGTCTCCAGCGCGGAGCGCCCTATAAAGTCACGCTCCATCGGCTTCCAGGCTACCGTCCAGGCCATGTTGGCCTGCAGCGGCGAGACGTCTTCGGTCATATCCTGGCCGTATAGATTCAGCCCAGCCTCCAGTCGCAGCGTGTCACGCGCGCCCAGGCCGATCGGTGAAATACCGGCACCGACCAACTCGCTTAGAAAGTCCGGCGCCTGGTCGGCCGGCAGGATGATCTCCAGGCCGTCCTCACCGGTGTAGCCCGTGCGGCCGATGAACCAATCGCCGACGGCACGACCATGAAATGGCTTGAGCTCGTGAATCAATGCAGCGCGGGCCTGGTTGACCAGCTCGGAGGTCCGTGCCCGTGCGTGGGGACCCTGGATAGCCAGCATCGCCAGCTCTGGACGCTCGGTCACCTCCACGGCAAAGCCCTCGGCCTGCGCCTGCATCCAGGCCACGTCCTTGTCGCGGGTGCTGGCGTTGACGACCAGGCGATATCCCCAATCGGTGAGATAGACGATCAGGTCGTCGATCACGCCGCCGCGCTCGTTGAGCATCGCCGAATAGAGTGCTTTGCCGTCTTGCCCAAGGCGGCCCACATCGTTGGCCAGCAGACGCTGAAGGTAGGCCTTAGCATCCGCCCCCGCGACATCGACGATCGTCATGTGGGAGACGTCGAAGACCCCACAATCACGTCGCACCTGATGATGTTCTTCAACCTGGGAGCCGTAATGCAGCGGCATGTCCCAGCCGCCGAAGTCGACCATTTTGGCGCCAAGTGCAAGATGCTGATCGTAGAGGGGAGTACGCTGACCCATGGGTTTCTCCTTCCGGGCAGGTCGCCAAAGCGGCGTGTGTAGAGCTTATTAGAGCCGAGCAGCCGGCCCGACGTATTTTGAATGGCGCGCATTGTAGCCCCAAGGCCGTGACAGGTCACGGTGAGGTGATGGAGCGCTCAACCGACTCGCCGGGCAGAGCGCCGAATCAACAGGATGACCGGCAACAGCCCCACCAGCACCAGCGTCAGCGCAGGCAGTGCAGCACGCGCCCACTCGCCTTCGCTGGTCATCTCGAAGATCCTCACCGACAGCGTGTCCCAACCGAATGGCCTCATCAGCAGCGTGGCGGGCATTTCCTTCAGCACATCGACGAATACCAGCAATGCGGCACTTAGTGTTCCGGGCAACAACAACGGCAGATAGACCCGAAAGAACAGCGCCGGGCCGCCGACACCAAGGCTGCGTGATGCCTGCGGCAAGGAGGGCCGGATGCGTGCCAGCGCGCTTTCCAGCGGACCGAAGGCTACCGCCATGAAACGAATTAGGTAGGCCAACAGCAAAGCCCCGAGACTGCCGAGCAAGATCGGCTTCTCCGCACCACCGAGCCAGCCGGACAGCGGCACCACCAGCTCGCGGTCCAGGTAGCTGAACGCGAGCATGATCGACACGGCCAGCACCGACCCCGGCAACGCGTAACCCAGATTCGCCAACCCTACTGCCATTTTTATCGGACGCAGCGGTGCCTGGCGTCGAGCAAAGGCCAGCAACAGAGCCACGGTCACCGTGATCAACGCCGCCAGACCGCCCAGATAGAGGGTATGCAGGATCAAGCCGGTATAGCGCTCATCGAGATCGAAGCGTCCGCGCTGCCAGAGCCAGACCAGCAACTGCAGCACGGGTATGACGAAAGCGCAAAGAAACACCAGGCCACACCAGCTGCTGGCGGCCAGAGCCTTGAAACCGCGAAGGCGATAGAGCACCGCCGAGCGCGCCCGATCATTCGCCGGCCTGGCCGCTCCCCGCGCGCGCCGCTCACCGTAGAGCACCAGCATTACCGCCAACAACAACAAACTGGCCAATTGGGTCGCGCTGGTGAGGCTGAAAAACCCGTACCAGGTTTTGTAGATCGCTGTGGTGAAGGTATCGAAATTGAACACCGCAACGGCACCGAAATCGGCCAATGTTTCCATCAAGGCCAGCGCCAGACCGGCACCGATAGCCGGGCGCGCCATCGGCAGCGCGACGCTCCAGAAGGCCTTCCAGGGAGACTTGCCGAGGACGCGCGCCGCCTCCATCAGCCCCTTACCCTGAGCAATGAAGGCTGAGCGGGCAAGCAGATAGACATACGGGTAGAAGACCAGCACCAGCACGGTGATGACACCGCCGGTGGAACGGACCCGCGGAAAGCGCACGCCGCTGCCGAACCACTCCCGAGCCAGCGTCTGCACCGGCCCAGCGAAATCGAGCAGGCCAATGAAGACGAACGCCAGCACATAGGCGGGAATCGCAAAAGGCAGCATCAGCGCCCAATCCAGCCAGCGCCGCCCCGGAAACTCGCATAACGAAGTCAACCACGCGAGGCTCACGCCGAGCACGGTTACACCCACCGAAACGCCCAGAACCAGCGTCAGCGTATTGGCCATCAGGCGCGGCATCTGGGTCTGCCAGAGATGCGACCAGATGTCCGTATCGATATCGCTCCAACTGAACAGCAGGACGCTCAGCGGCAGCAATACCAACGCGGCAATTGCGAAAGTGATGGGATACCAGCGGCGCTCGACGGGGTGGGACACGCAAGCCTCAACAGCAAAAAAGACAACGCCCCCGGCGTGCGGGGGCGTCGATTATAGCCGTGCTGCAAACTGCAACCCAGCACTCAGATGTGCACAGAGCCTGGCTGGCTGCCTAGGCGGCCAGCCGAGAGCGGCTTATCGCCAACCCGCACGGTCCATCAGCATGATCGCTTCGGCCTGACGCTTACCGGCCACTTCGACCGGGATGGTGTCCGCCTTGAAATCACCCCAGGCAGAAACCTCAGCCGAGGATTTCACCTCGGGGTTTGCCGGAAACTCCATGTTGATGTCGGCGAAGATGTTTTGAGCTTCGGCGGTGGTCATCCACTCGACCAGCTTGCGTGCAGCCTCCGGATGCGGCGCGTGCTTGGTCAAGCCGATACCCGACAGATTGACATGCACACCGCGACCGTCCTGGTTCGGCCAGAAAAGCTTGGCTTTCAGATCCGGGTTTTGTGCATGCAGGCGACCGTAGTAGTAGGTGTTGACGATACCTACATCACACTGACCGGCGTCGATCGCCTGAATCAACGCGGTGTCGTCGGCGAATACGTCTGTGGCCAGGTTGTCTACCCAGCCCTTGACGATTTCTTCGGTCTTCTCGGCGCCATGAGTTTCGATCAGCGTGGCGGTCAGCGATTGGTTATAGACCTTCTTGCTGGTCCGCAGGCACAGACGGCCATCCCAGTTCTTGTCGGCCAGCGCTTCGTAGGTAGTCAGCTCGCCTTCTTCGACACGCTCAGGCGAATAGACGATGGTCCGCGCTCGCAGCGACAAACCTGTCCAGCCATCAGTAGAAGAGCGGTACTGCGATGGGATGTTGTCGTTCACAACCGCCGAGTTCATCGGCTGCAGAATACCCATCTGCTCGGCCTGCCAAAGGTTGCCGCCGTCTACCGTCAGGAGCAGATCCGCAGGCGTATTTTCGCCTTCAGCCTTGATGCGGGCCATCAGCGGCGCTTCCTTGTCCGTGATGAACTTGACATTGACGCCCGTCTTGGCGGTGTAGGCATCGAAAACCGGCTTGATCAGCTCATCGATCCGCGAAGAGTAAACCACTACTTCGTCGGCAGCCTGTACAGCACTCGACAGCGCGGTGAGCGCGAGAACGGCGAGTAAACCTTTGCTTGCCTGCATGGATCAGCCTCTTATAAATTGTTCAAGAGACTGAATAGTATTGAATGTCATTTACTTTCTCAACGCGACAATTCGCGCGCCCCGACGGCGGGGAAACTCACAACCGATCAGATCCGAGCCAGGTCCGGCATGTCACCGCTCAAGCCCAGCGCCTGACGAACAAACAGCGCTTTGGCTGCCGGTAGCGCCTGAACACCTTTCAGGCCCGCATTGCGCAACCAGCGCAGCGGCAGCGGATCGGCCTGGAACAGACGTTCGAACCCCTCCATCGCCGCCATCATGGTCAGATTATGTGGCATTCGGCGCCGCTCGAAACGCCCCAATACCCGCGGATCTCCCAGCTGCGCGCCTCGCGCGACCGCGGCCTGCAGCACCTCTGCAAGCACGGCTGCGTCGAGCAACCCAAGGTTAACGCCCTGGCCAGCCAACGGATGAATGGTATGTGCCGCATCGCCAATCAATGCCAAACCAGGTTGCACGTAACGCTTGGCATGGCGTTGACGCAGCGGGATACATAAGCGCGGATCGGCCTCAACTATCTCACCCAAGCGATATTCGAAGGCGCGACCAAGCGCCTGACAGAACGCATCATCGTCCAGCGCCATCAGCCGCTGTGCCTCAGCCTCCGTGACAGACCATACGATGGAGCACCAGTGTGCATCGCCCTCCCGCTGCAATGGCAGAAACGCCAACGGCCCTTCGTCGGTGAACCGCTGCCACGCGGCCTGCTCGTTCGGTTGGGCACAGCGCACGCTGGTGACTATGGCGTGATGGAGATAATCCCACTCGCGAGTTTCAAAGCCGGCCAGCTGGCGGACCGTAGAATTGGCGCCGTCGGCCGCAACTACAAGGTTGGCGCTCAGCTGCTGTCCGCCAGACAGTGTCAGAGTCCACCCGTCCTCGTTCTGCTGTAGCTGCTCAAGTCGTGCATCGCCCTTGAGTACTACTGAGCCACGGTTCTTCAGCGCGTCGAGCAAAGCATCCTGCACGACCTGATTCTCGACGATATGGCCAAGCACATCGGCGTGCACCGCGGCGGCGGAGAAGTCGATCTGACCGGTGCCAGAGCCATCCCACACATGCATGTCCATATAAGGACTGGCGCGCCGACTGACAATCCCCTCCCAGGCACCCACGCGTTGGAGAATCCGCTGACTGGCAGCCGACAGGGCACTGACGCGAGGCTCGAAGGGGTCCGACGCTTTGAACGGATGCACGTCCAGCGATCCGCCGTCGACCAGCATGATGGAAAGGCCGGAGTCCTGCAGGGCCAAAGCCAGGGTGCTGCCAACCATTCCGGCGCCAACGATGATGAGGTCCGCTTGCATTACTGCTCTCTCCTGCCCGTCTAGCCTGCATACAGTCGGTCCGCTCGCGCGCCAACGCGTCTTCGAGCATTCTACCTCTGGGTTCAGCCGCAGCGGCTGGTCGAAATACTGCTGGTCCGACGTGTCGGTACTTGCTAACGCAGCATACTCGACTCAGTCCTAACGCTCGCGCACGCCCATCCCCATAGCCTGTCGTGCAAACCAGGCTTTGGCGGGTGGCAGCAAATCCAACCCCAGCAATCCGAGATTCCGCCCGGCGACCGATAGGCGCCCCGACTCACCGAACAGCTGGGTCAGTTGATCGGAAAAACCCACCGTGAGTCGCTGATCCGAACGCTGCTGTTGATGGTAGCCCTGCAGCACGCTCAGGTCGCCCAGCGGCGCCGAACTACGCAACAGCGCGACCGCTAGCGCCTCGGTGTCCCGCAGGGATAGGTTGTAACCCTGCCCGGCAATCGGGTGCAAGCTGTGTGCAGCATTGCCCAGCACGACCAGAGCGGAGCGCACCTGTTCTTCCGCCTCGATCAGCACAAGCGGATAAAGGTGCCGCGCGCCAACCTGTTGGAACCCCCCAAGCCGATAGCCGAACGCCTGCTGCAGCTCCTCGAGAAACTCGGCTTCAGGGGCTGCGGCAAGACGCGCGGCATCCCGCTCCGGGCGAGTCCAGACTAGAGCGCAACGGTTATCAGGCAGCGGCAGCAGCGCCATCGGTCCTTCATCTGTGAAACGCTCGAACGCGCGCCCGCCGTGGGGGGTGCCGGGCGTTACATTGGCGATCAGCGCCGTCTGCCCATAAGGAGACTGTTTGACCTCGATACCGAGGTGCTCGCGCAACCCCGAGCGGCCACCGTCGGCCAGCACAGCGAGATCGCAGTCGAGCGTCTGACCGTCAGTCAGCGTTAGCCGATAGCCGCCCGGCACCGCTCGCATGCGTTCGACTTCGGCAGGGCAGCGGCGGGTCACCACATCGTCATCAAGTGCTTGCCAGAGACAGTGACCGATCCAGGCATTCTCCACCACGTAACCCAGCGCTGGCACTTGCTGGCTGGCGGCATCGAGCCGAGTGACAGCTGCCCGTCCGCGGTCGGAGACATGAATATCGGTGATCGGCTCTGCACGCTCGGCGATTTGATCCCACACGCCCAAGTGCTGGTAGATAAGCCGTGTGCCGTAGGACAACGCCGTAGAACGCGCGTCGTAGCTCGGCTGATAGTCGTGGCCCGGCTCGAACGGCTCAATCAGCTCGATTGTCCAGCCGCGCTCTTTAGCGCCAGGCTGCAGCGCCAACGCCAAACTGGCGCCAACCAGCCCGCCGCCAACGATTGCCAGCGCGGCCATCTACGCGACCTCGGCGGAAACCGCCATCAGTGCCTCGATCTCGGCAACCGATTTAGGCACGCCGTTCGTGAGAATTTCACAACCATGACGAGTCACCACTACATCATCTTCGATGCGAACGCCGATACCGCGCCACTTCTTCGCCACATCCTGGTTGTCAGCCGCAATATAAATGCCCGGCTCGACTGTCATCGCCATGCCAGGCTCGAGCACACGCCATTCACCACCGACCTTGTAGTCACCGACGTCATGCACATCCATCCCAAGCCAATGGCCAGCGCGATGCATGTAAAAAGGCTTGTAGGCTTCAGCGGCAATCAACTCATTGACATCGCCATTGAGCAGCCCCAGCTCCACCAACCCGGCGGTGATGACTCGCACGGTCGCCTCGTGTGCCTCATTCCAGTGCTTACCAGGCGCAATGTGCTTGAACGCCTCTTCGTTGGCAGCCAACACCAGCTCGTAAATCGCTTTTTGCTCCGTCGAAAAACGGCCGCTGACCGGAAACGTCCGGGTAATGTCACTGGCGTAGCAGTCGATTTCACAACCCGCGTCGATCAGCACCAGATCGCCGTCCTTCAACACCGCATCGTTCTCGCGGTAATGCAGGATGCAGGCATTCTTTCCGGCAGCGACGATCGACCCATAAGCAGGCATCTTCGCCCCACCCTTGCGAAACTCGTAATCGAGCTCAGCTTCCAGATGGTATTCGTAGAGTCCCGCACGGCTAGCCTGCATGGCACGAATATGGGCACGCGCAGAAATCTCTGCCGCCTGCCTCATCACCTTTGCTTCGTTCGCCGACTTGTACAGGCGCAAGTCGTGCAGCAGGTGATCGAGCGCAACGAACTCGTTCGGCGGCTGCGCCCCCTGTCGAGCCTTGGAGCGGATGGTGTTGATCCACTCCATTAACCGGTGGTCGAACTCCTGGTTACTGCCGATGGCGTAGTAGACGCGAGAGCGACCCTCGATCAGACCGGGAAGAATGTCGTCGATATCTCCGATAGGAAACGCGTCATCGGCGCCATATTCCGAGATGGCGCCGTCCTGCCCTGCGCGCAGGCCATCCCACAACTCGCGAGCCGGATCGCGCTCGCGACAGAACAGCACATACTCACCGTGCTCCCGGCCTGGGATCAGCGCAATCACAGCCTCGGGCTCGGGGAAGCCAGAGAGATACTGAAAATCACTGTCCTGACGGTAGATATGCTCGACGTCACGGTTGCGGATGTACATCGGCGCTGCCGGCAGGATGGCAATGCTGTTGGGCTCCATCTCCGCCATCAGCGCCTTGCGCCGGCGAACGTATTCGGTTCTCGGAATGCGGGTCATGGACAGGCGGTCCTCAATGCAGGGAGGGCTTGGGTGTCGGCGGTACGGGTTTTGCGCACTCGGTGAATAACAGCAAGGGCGCAACGCGCAGGTATTCCATGACTTCCATGTAGTCGCTTTCGCCGTCCTCGGACTCGTCCAGCGAATCCTGAATCTGGGCGATGGCCGCCAAGTCCTGTAAGACTTCGACGGCCTCGCCACTCAGCGCACGGTCACCGGCAACCAGCCCGAAGCCGGCCAGAAAGCTCTGGCACCACTGCCCCAGTGCGAGCGCGCGCTCGGCAAGCGGTGCATCATCGGAGGGCAGCAGCAGGACAATGGCAATGTCATCGCCGGCGAGTTCGCCTTTGACCATTTCCTGCAGTCCGATGAGTGCTTGGCGCACCGGCTCGTCAGGTTCGGCGCCCAGCAGCTCGACAGCATCGATCAGCCAGGCTTCGGCATCGAAGCCAGCGCCGGCGCAGCTGCGCCCGAGCAACAGGCCATGCAGCTCGGCGGGTGTGACGGGTTGGGCACTGCTGGCCAACAATGTAGCGAAAGCAGCGTAAGGCGAGTTCTGAATGGGCATTGGCAGCTAGGCGCGCAGAGGCGCTAATGTCTAGAATGAAGGCCTTGTATCCTAGCATCGGCACACGAGCCAAGACCATCGAAGCCGGCCCACCCAGCGCTCGCGCCATTGACCCGGGAATCCCATGGAAGACGCCGACCTGCAATTGCTGACTGCCAAGCTGGAGCAGCTGATTAAGCGCACCGAGCAACTCAAGGCGCAGAATCGTCTCCTGCGCCAGAGTGAGCAGGCGTGGCGCGAGGAGCGCGCTCATCTGATTGAAAAGAACGAAATGGCCCGCGTGAAGGTCGAATCAATGATTTCGCGCCTGAAAGCTCTGGAGCAGGACTCATGACCCAGCCGAACACCGTTACCGTGCACATCATGGACAAGGAATATTGCATTTCTTGCCCGCCCGAAGAGCGTAGCAATCTCGAAGGCGCCGCCCATTATCTGGACCGCAAGATGCGCGAGATTCGCAGCAGTGGCAAAGTCATTGGTGCCGATCGCGTTGCCGTCATGGCAGCGCTGAACATCACTCATGAACTGCTTCACAAGCATGACCGCCTGGACGCCGAAGCCAACAGTGCCCGCGAGCATGTTCGCTCTTTGCTGGAAAGAGTCGACAGCGCTTTAGCCGCCGATCCAAACCCTACCGGCAACTGATGAACGGGAGCCAGATTGCGTTATAATCCCGCCCACTCCCTGGCATGTTCGCCAGTCTGCGATGACCCTCTCCCGATAAGCAACACCATGGAGGCTACACGTAGTGCCGGTGTGCATGTCCGCCTGACGGAAAGCCTTAAGGTACTCTGTAGTCGCCACCTTGAACTCTCGGGTTCAAGGGCCTACGCGGGCAGCGGCATGCTGGGGAGCCTCATCCCATGATCGTAGCCAAAGGCCTTTCTCGCCCAGCGCTGCGACGTCAGCTGCGCCAGGCGCGCCGCCAACTGTCTCCGACCCGGCAACGGCTGGCGGCACGAGATCTCTACCGTCAACTTGCCCAGCACCCGGTGTTTCGTCGCGCTCGCCATATCGCCTTTTATCTGCCCAACGACGGCGAGATCGACCCTCGCCCGTTAATGCTTGAAGCGCAGCGTCGCGGCAAGGCGACCTATCTGCCAGTGCTCAACGCCTGGCCGCGGACACGCATGGTGTTTCAACGGCTCATGCCGAACGAGCGCCTAAGGCCGAATCGCTTTGGCATTGCAGAACCCGCGTTTCGCCCGAATCGGCAAAGGCGCATCTGGACACTCGATCTGGTACTGATGCCTTTGGTGGGGTTTGACGAGGACGGTGGGCGCTTGGGCATGGGCGGCGGC
The DNA here is from genome assembly GCF_902506445.1 of Pseudomonas sp. 9Ag. Lineage (NCBI taxonomy): Bacteria > Pseudomonadati > Pseudomonadota > Gammaproteobacteria > Pseudomonadales > Pseudomonadaceae > Pseudomonas > Pseudomonas sp. 9Ag. Next base: position 21,240 of record NZ_LR733836.1, on the reverse strand, counting down.
TTTTACGACCGAAGCCTGGCATATCGCGGCAGGCGCAAAAATGGTCACAAACCGACACTTCTTGGGCTCGCGCATGAGTGCCAGAAGGTGGACCGACTACCGCTAGAACCCTGGGATGTGAGCCTGCAGGCTACCGTGACGGACCTGAGTTGGTACGGGGGATGAGGCGGGGCGGGTGACGCGGAGAGTGTCGCTAGCCGCATCCATGCGGCGGACTCGATCAGCGCTGAAGCTGCTGAGAGTGACTGATCGGAACCATCGAAGACGAATCTCCTGATTGCTCCCAAAGGCCCTGCGTATAGCCGGTAGTAACGACACCGAGGCCAAAGATCAGCACCAATATCCAAAGAATATCTGGCTTGCGTTTCATAGTTTTCGCCTCCCCCTGCCAGGCGAATAGTTTCATTCGAGTCAGTATCGTTTTAGTTTTTCAGACTCGACAATGCCAACCTCAAGCGCGGCATTCTCCGCTATGCACCGATGCCGCGCAAACAGGCGTTGCGACCGGTTGTCGGGGAGTTTCGCTTGAGAACCCAAGATGCAGATAGCAGCGAGCAAAGACCATGCCGTACTGGCTCATGAAGTCCGAACCCGACGAGTTTTCAATCGCAAACCTACAGCAACTAGAAACCGGTCGTTGGGACGGTGTGCGCAATTATCAAGCGCGCAACTTCCTACGAAACATGATCGAGGGGGACCTGTTCTTCTTCTATCACTCCAGCTGCGCAGTACCAGGTATCGCAGGCATCGGAAAAATCACCCGCAGCGCTTATCAGGACCCAACTGCACTGGATCCCGACAGCCCGTATTACGATGCGAAGGCAACTACGTCCAAAAATCCCTGGGATGCTGTGGACGTAGGCTTCGTCGAGCGTTTTCCGGTGACATTGACGCTGCCCCAACTGAAGACGCAGCCGGCGCTTTCGCAGATGCCGCTGGTCAAGAAAGGTAGTCGGCTCTCGGTCATGCCTGTTTCCGAGACGGAATGGCAGGCCGTGCTTTCACTGCGTTGACTAGGCAAGCCGCCCGCTGAACCACGGCTACTGAATGATCAGATTGTTGAACAGCAAGTCGTCGACCAAGGGCTTGCCTTCTTCTTGAGTCAACACCGCCTGTACCTGCTTGAGCGCTTCCTGACGTAACGCTTCCTTGGCTTCGACCGAGCCGAGACTGGCGTCCGTTTGCTGGGAAAACAGTATGACCAGCTGATTCCGAATGAGCGGCTCATGGTGCTTGACCTTGGCCTCGGCTTCGCTGCCGGTCACTCGCAGCGCGATATCTGCCTTGTAGTACTTGAGTTTACCGTCGGAACCATAGTTGCCGACCAATGCGGGTACCAACCCGTAGTAGACAGTCTTTGCAGCTGCGCCCTCTTCGGGCTCAGGGGAGTTGGCGAATACGGGCAGCGCGAGGCCCAGGGCCAGACAGAGAAGAATGATGCGTTTCACAGAACTGCTCCTAGGGCTATTGGCGCCAGCATACCCAGTGATACGCACGGACCCAAGCCCAGCCTTATGAATTGCCATCAGAGCCGAACATGCTCGTTGCGTCGACCGAGCAGCCTTCTAGACTGACCGGACACAACCCAGGCCATGAGTGCCATCAGTCCAGATACGACAATAAAAGGAAACTCGATGAAAGCTGTCCTGTGCAAAGCATTCGGCCCGGCCGAAAATCTCGTCGTAGAAGAGTGCGACAGCCCTCAGATCAAGAAGGGCGACGTGCTGCTCGATGTGCACGCAGCGGGCGTCAACTTCCCAGACACACTGATCATCGAGGGCAAGTATCAGTTCAAGCCACCGTTTCCGTTTTCCCCAGGTGGCGAGGCGGCCGGGGTGGTCGCGGCCGTAGGCGAAAAGATTACTCACCTGAAGGTCGGTGACCGCGTCATGGGGCTGACCGGCTGGGGCAGTTTCGCCGAACAGGTCGCGGCACCTGGACACAACGTATTGCCGATTCCTCAGGAGATGGATTTCGAAACCGCCGCGGCTTTCAGCATGACCTACGGCACCTCGATGCATGCACTGAAGCAGCGCGCCAATCTGCAGCCGGGCGAAACCTTGCTGGTCCTCGGCGCGTCCGGCGGGGTCGGCCTGGCTGCCGTAGAGATCGGCAAGGCAATGGGGGCAAAGGTCATTGCCGCCGCCTCGACTGCCGAGAAGCTGGAAGTGGCAAAAAAAGCAGGAGCCGACGAACTCATCAACTACAGCGAAACCAGCCTCAAGGAAAAGCTGAAAGAGCTTACTGCTGGCCAGGGCGTCGACGTCATCTACGACCCGGTTGGCGGCGCACTGTTCGAGGAAGCGTTTCGTAGCATCGCCTGGAATGGTCGAATGCTGGTGGTCGGTTTCGCAGCAGGAGATATCCCCTCGCTTCCTGCTAACCTGCCACTCCTGAAAGGCGCCTCGCTTGTGGGTGTGTTCTGGGGATCCTTTGCCCAACGGCAGCCACACGACAACGCGGCGAACTTCAAGCAGCTGTTCGCATGGCACGCCGAGGGCAAGCTCAAGCCACTGGTGTCACAGACATTTGCCCTGGAACAGGCAGCCGATGCAATCAATACGCTGGGGCAGCGCAAGGCGGTGGGCAAGCTGGTCGTGAAGGTCCGCTAGAGAGGATTCGCTCGTTGCCCACAGCCGTGCGCAACGAGCGGCAGCCGCCGAATCAATGCGCGGTAGCTGGAGCCTCACCGCCCTGCTGCATGCGGGCCATTTCCTGGGCGTAGAGCGCGTCGAAGTTCACTGGCGCCAACATCAGCGCAGGGAAGGAGCCGCGCGTGACCAGGCTGTCGAGCGTTTCCCGAGCGTAGGGGAACAGAATGTTCGGGCAGAACGCGCCAAGCGTATGGCTCATGGCCTGCGCTTCGAGACCTTTGATCAAGAAGATACCCGCCTGCTGCACTTCAGCAATGAAGGCCACTTCCTCTCCGGTTTTGACCGTTACGGAAAGCGTCAGCACTACTTCGTGGAAATCACCTTCCAACGACTTCTGCTTGGTGTTCAGATCCAGCGCAACGCTCGGATTCCATTCCTGGCGGAAGATTTCCGGACTCTTTGGGGCTTCGAAAGAGAGGTCACGGACGTAGATCCGCTGCAGGGAAAACTGCGCGCCCTGCTCTTCCTGACCTGCGGCGGCACCGTTGTTTGCTTGTTCAGTCATGTGAAGCCTTCTCGCTGTGCATGTCGTATTTGAGTCGCGCCGCCCGTAGCGGAATACTCATCCGCTACCGACAGGCCGTTTTTATCGATTCACGCCTGAAGCATCGCATCCAGGCGGCCTGCCCGCTCCAACGCGTGCAGCTCGTCGCAGCCACCGACGTGCTCGTCACCAATCCATATCTGCGGGACAGAAGTTCTTCCAGCCTTCGCCGCCATTTCCGAGCGCAACGCAGGCTTACCGTCGACAGGAATTTCTTCGTAGCTGACGCCTTTGCGATCAAGCAGGCTCTTGGCCCGGATACAGAACGGGCACCAGGCGGTGGTGTACATCACGACTTTCGACATAGTTATTTAACCACTGGCAGATTTTCGCCGCGCCAGCTGGAAATCCCTCCGGACAGCTTCGCGGCAGTGAAGCCCGCTTTCTGCAACTCGCGGCAGGCCGTTCCGGCGTGCTGGCCCATGGCATCGACAACCACAATCGTCTTGCCCTTGTGCTTTTCCAGCTCGCCCAGTCGGCTGACCAGCTTCTCGTGGGGAATGTTCAATGAGTCGACGATATGGCCGGCGTCGAACTCCTTCTTCGCGCGCACGTCCAACACCACGCCTTCATCGCGGTTGACCAGGCCGGTCAGTTCGCGGTTGCTCAGGCTCTTGCCACCCTTGCGTGCCTCGGTGATGGCAAGAAGAACCAGCAACACCAGAAAGATGCTGACCAGAACATAGTGATTAGAGACAAATTCAATCAGGTTAGCGACCATCTAAAGGGTACCCGGGGGATAAAATGCGGGCCAGTATACACAGCCCCCCCACCGGGCTGAACCCTGCGGATCGTGACGCCTAACCGGCCAACTATTAGACTGGCCGCCTTTTTTCGCGACCTGTGCAAGGAGCCCGACACATGCCCGCCGCGCCCAAACCCCTGGTATTGATCATCCTCGACGGCTTCGGACACAGTGACAGTCCCGAATTCAATGCCATCCACGCCGCCAACAAGCCAGTCTATGACCGCCTGCTGGCCAGCCAACCGCACGGCTTGATTTCAGGCAGCGGCATGGATGTCGGTTTGCCGGACGGCCAGATGGGCAACTCCGAAGTCGGCCACATGAATCTGGGTGCAGGCCGAGTGGTGTACCAAGACTTCACGCGGGTCACCAAATCCATCCGTGACGGCGAGTTTTTCGAGAACCCGACCATTTGCACCGCAGTGGACAAAGCCGTGGGTGCAGGCAAAGCGGTACATATCCTCGGCTTGCTTTCCGACGGTGGCGTCCACAGCCACCAGGACCACTTGGTCGCGATGGCGGAACTGGCCGCCAAGCGCGGCGCCGATAAAATCTACCTGCATGCCTTCCTCGACGGCCGCGACACGCCACCGAAAAGCGCACAGCACTCAATCGAACTGATGCAGGCAACCTTTACCCGCTTGGGCAAGGGTCGCGTCGCAAGCCTGATCGGCCGCTACTTCGCGATGGATCGCGACAACCGCTGGGACCGGGTCGAACAGGCGTACAGCCTGATCGTTGACGGCAAGGCCGAACACCGCGCCGACTATGCAGTTGACGGTTTGATTGCAGCCTACGAGCGCGGCGAGAGCGATGAGTTCGTCAAGGCCACCACCATTGGCGAGCCAGTCCGCGTGGAGGACGGTGATGCCGTGGTGTTCATGAACTTCCGAGCCGATCGCGCACGTGAATTGACCCGCTGCTTTGTCGAGCCTGGCTTCAACGAATTCCAGCGCGCCCGTGTGCCAGCGCTGGCTGGCTTCGTCATGCTGACCCAATATGCCGCGAGCATCCCGGCGCCAAGCGCCTTTGCTCCGGAAGGTCTGACGAACGTGCTCGGTGAATACCTAGCGGACAATGGCAAGACCCAGCTACGTATCGCCGAGACAGAGAAGTACGCTCACGTCACCTTCTTCTTTTCGGGCGGCCGCGAGGAACCCTTTGCCGGCGAAGAGCGCATCTTGATTCCCTCTCCGCAGGTCGCCACCTACGACATGCAGCCGGAGATGAGCGCGCCAGAGGTGACCGACCGCATCGTCGATGCCATCGAGAACCGGCGATTTGATGTGATCATCGTCAACTACGCCAACGGTGACATGGTTGGCCATACCGGTGTTTTCGACGCCGCGGTCAAGGCCGTGGAATGCCTGGATAAGTGTGTTGGACGGATCGTCGAAGCGCTGGACAAGGTCGGCGGCGAAGCGCTGATCACCGCTGATCACGGCAACGTCGAGCAGATGGAAGACGTGATGACCGGACAGGCACACACAGCTCATACGTGCGAGCCGGTACCCTTCATCTATGTGGGCAAGCGCAACCTGACCATCCGCGAAGGCGGCGTGCTCGCCGATGTGGCACCGACCATGCTGACGCTGCTGGGCATGTCGGTACCCCCAGAGATGACCGGACGCTCAATTGTCGAGCTGAGCTGAATCGTTCTAACTGCTAAACGCCACGAGACAAGCACCGATGCGCCCGCAAAGGCGTACCGGTTATCGCCCACGTCATCTGTAGCAGATGGCGTGCAGCTTGCCCGTGCTTTTTTAGGCATACTACGACGGTCGTTGAACTCTCGGTTACGCCCTCTCATGTCCCGTATATTTCTCGTGTTCGCACTGTTCTGCCTGCTTGGCTCAGCCATTGCGGACGAGCGCGCGGATGCGCGCAAGCAGATCGAAGCGGCACGCCAGGACGTCGCAGAATTGCAGAAGCTGCTCAAACAGATCGAACAGGAGAAATCCGCGGTCCAGAAGCAACTGCAGACGACCGAAAGCGAAATGGGCCAGCTGGAGAAACAGGTCGACTCCTTGCAACAGGAAATTGATCGCAGCGAGGCCGAGCTGGAACGCCTCAATGACGAGAAAGCCACGCTTGAAGGCGCCCGTATCGAACAACAACGCCTGATCGGCATACAGGCACGCGCGGCTTATCAGAGCGGTCGTGAGGAATACCTGAAGCTGCTACTCAACCAGCAGAATCCGGAAAAATTCAGCCGCACCCTGACCTACTACGACTACCTCAGCAAAGCCCGCTTCGAGCAGCTCGAAAGCTTCAATGAAACGCTGCGTCAGCTGGCCGGCGTCGAAGCCGGTATTGAGAAGCAGCAGGCCACGCTGGCCGAGCAGCAGGACGGCCTCAAACAACGGCGGGCGCAACTGGCCGAAGTCCGTGAGGAGCGCCAACTGGCGCTGGCCAAACTCGATAAAGACCTGTCCAGTCGCGACCAGAAGCTCAAAGCACGCAAGCAGGAGCAGGCGCAGCTGGAGCGCGTACTCAAGACCATTGAAGAAACCCTTGCACGCCAGGCGCGGGAAGCTGAACAAGCGCGCCAACGCGAACTGGCCATGGCCCGCGAGCGCGAACAAGAGCAGGCGCGTCAACAGCAGGCCGGCCGCCCTAGCCCAGCACCGTCCGGCCCGCTCGTCTCAAGTGCGGGCGGAAATTTTGGCGGTCCTTTCGCCAAGGCCAAGGGCAAGCTGCCCTGGCCGGTAGACGGAAGATTGGTGGCACGCTACGGCACTCCGCGCGGCGGCGATGCTCGAACCAAGTGGGACGGCGTGCTGATTGGCGCTGACGTTGGCACTCAAGTCCGAGCTGTGCATGGAGGCCGCGTGGTCTTCGCCGATTGGTTGCGTGGTGCCGGCCTGCTGGTGATCCTTGATCACGGCAACGGTTATCTCAGCCTCTATGGACACAATCAAAGTCTGCTGCGTGATGCAGGAGACATCGTCAAGGCAGGCGACCCGATCGCCACCGTAGGAACCAGTGGCGGGCAAGAGGCTGCCGCACTGTATTTCGCCATTCGCCAACAGGGTCGCCCGAGCGATCCGGCACAATGGTGTCGCGCTCAGGGATAGGCCAATCAGGCCTTAGCGCGCCCCTCACAACTGGAGTCAGACATGCTGCACCTGTGCCGTTTTGCCCAACCCACCACCCTGGCCCTGACCATCATGCTGGGGATGCACGGTAGCGCCTTGGCGCAGCAATCGCCCCCCGAGATCGCCCCAGAACCGCTCCAGTTGAACACCGCGACGCAAAAAGCGCCTCTGCCACTGGAAGAACTGCGGACTTTTGCCGAAGTACTGGACCGGATCAAGGCCGCATACGTGGAGCCGGTCGACGACAAAACACTGTTGGAGAATGCCATCAAGGGCATGCTCAGCAACCTCGACCCCCATTCCGCCTACCTTGAACCCGATGCCTTCGCCGATCTTCAGGAGAGCACCAGCGGCGAGTTCGGCGGCCTGGGCGTCGAAGTCGGGATCGAAGACGGCTTCATCAAGGTGGTATCGCCGATCGACGATACCCCGGCGTCCAAGGCCGGCATCGAAGCGGGCGATCTGATCGTCAAGATCGACGGCAAGCCGACCAAGGGCATGTCGATGATGGATGCGGTGGGCATGATGCGCGGCAAACCCGGCAGCGACATAGCGCTTTCGCTGGTGCGCGAGGGCGGCAAGCCTTTTACGGTCAAGCTCACCCGCGCCGTGATCAAGGTAAACAGCGTCAAGAGTCAGCTGCTTGAGTCGGGCTATGGCTACCTGCGCGTCACGCAATTCCAGATCAATACTGGCGAGGAAGTGGGTAAGGCCCTGGCACGCTTGCGCAAGGAAAATGGCAAGAAGCTCAACGGACTGGTGCTCGATCTGCGCAACAATCCCGGAGGGGTGCTCCAAGCGGCAGTGGAGGTATCCGACCATTTCCTGACTGACGGATTGATCGTCTATACCAAAGGCCGTATCGCAAACTCCGAACTGCGCTTCAACGCAGACGCGGCCGACGCCAGCGAAGGCGTTTCGCTGGTCGTGCTGATCAATGGAGGCAGCGCCTCGGCGTCGGAAATCGTGGCCGGCGCCTTGCAGGATCAGAAACGGGGCGTGGTCATGGGGACCGACAGCTTCGGTAAAGGCTCGGTGCAGACGGTACTTCCGCTGAATAACGACCGAGCTCTGAAGCTCACCACTGCGCTTTATTACACGCCTAATGGTCGCTCCATCCAGGCCCAGGGAATCGAGCCGGATATTCGGGTCACCCGCGCCAAACTGACGCGTGAACAATCTGCGGAAGGCATTCGCGAGGCCGATCTGGCCGGACACCTTGGCAATGGCAACGGGGGCGAGGACCGGCCCACAACGGCGCCGATCGTCAGTGAATCTCCACGCCCTCAGGATGAGGACTACCAACTCGGTCAGGCGCTGAATCTGCTCAAGGGGTTGAACCTCACCCGCGGCCAGTAGTTGATGCCCAGGGTTCTAGCTTCGCTGTTGGGGGTATTGGTTCCGCTTGCGGCTGTTGGCGCAACGGATATCGCGCCCCATGCCCATGACAACGGCGATGCCGTCGATCTGGCATCCGTTTCGCGAATGCCAAAACTGGCACTGGTCATGGATGACCTGGGCCAGAACGCGGCGCGCGATGCACGCGTTCTGGCCTTGCCTGGCCCTGTGGGCATGGCGATCCTGCCTGACACTCGGCATGCCACAGAGCTGGCGGAGCGAGCCAACGCGGCAGGCAAGACCGTTATGTTGCACCTGCCCATGGCCCCTGCTGATGGGCCTTACGCTTGGCAACCGCAGTTGCCTGCAGCGGAGCTCGACCGGCGGCTGAACGATGCCCTCGCAAAGGTGCCGCATGCCAGCGGTGTTAACAATCACATGGGCAGCCAGATGACCGACCGCCAAGAGCCCATGGCCTCGCTCATGCGCGAGCTGCAACAACGCCACCTGTTCTTTCTCGACAGTCGTACCAATGCCGCTACCGTTGCAGCTGCGACTGCGCAACGCATCGGCCTGGCGAGTCTTTCTCGTGACATTTTTCTCGATGACGACCCCAGTCCCGAAGCCGTGGCCGCGCAGTTTCACGCCGCCGTACAGCTCGCTCGCAGGCAGGGTTCAGTGGTGGTGATCGGTCACCCACACCCGGCAACGCTCGCCCTGTTGGAGCGGGAGCTGCCGAAGCTGGCTGCTCAGGGTATCGACTGGGTGGACCTCGGCCAAATGATCGCCACCCGAGGCAACCGTGCCATGATCGCCCATGGCGCAAACGGCCTGTATCGGTGACGAAAGGTCAGAGGTAGCGACGCATGATGGCATCGATGGCGCCGTCACTCTTCATCTCATTCAGCGCTTTCTGCAACCGAGAGACGACTTCATCCGGCGTCTCTTTATTCAGGGCAAGAAACAACTGCGCGTCGTTGAAACGCAACACCGTAGTCAGACCGCTCACCCCCTCCTGCTTCGCCAGGTAGGGCCCGACCGGGTCGGTTGTCGCCCAAAGATCTATCTGCCCCTTGAGCAGCTTGCCGATGTTTTCCTGGTCGCGCAGTGAGTTGATCGGCTCGAAACCCTTGCTTTCCAAGTGCTGGCTAACCGCGTCGTTCTTGTAGGCGCCGACCTGGTACTGCTTGGCCTGCTCAAGCGAACTCAGCCGCATCGGGCTGCCTGCCGGGGCCAGCAGCACCCATCCGGTACTGGCCAGCGGGCCGACCCATTTGAACAGCGGCTCACGCTCAGGTGTATAGGTGGTAGAAAACAGTCCCTGATCGGGATGCTCCAGGACCTGGTTGTAGATGCGCTCCCAGGGGAAACGCAGCGTCAGGCTGTAATCAATCTCGGCACGCTTGAACATCTCGCGCACTATCTCGGCATTGATCCCGCTGATGTTGTGGTCTGCTGCATAGTTCTTGCCGTCCGCTGCCATATTGAACGGCGGGAAATTCTCGGTCAGTAGCACCACCTTGTAGTCTTCAGGCAGTGCTGCCCTGGCCGAGACGGCCATTACCAGCAACAGCCCGGCCGCTAGAATTCGTCTCATCGCACCCTCCCCCGTATGCAAAACATCCGCAGGCGACACAACGCTGACAACTGACTAGCAGAGCCCATGCGTGTGTCGCACCTTTAATGTTTAGCAACTTGCGATCCAGGCGTAGCGTGGCTACAGCCGAAATGGGACGAACCGCACAAACTTGAGCATCATATTGCCATCACCCCAGGCCCTTACAGCTGCGCGACGGGCGAAACGGAAGGAGACTCTCCTGTGCTCGCTGAGGAGACTCAGCATAACGTTCCGAAACGGGGCGCTGTGGCGCAACAACGCTACGAATCGGAACAAGCTGAGATGCGGCCGGAAAGACCGCTTACAGATAACGACCTTGGATACTGGCTAGCGTGCCGTCAGCGCGCATCTGCTCCAGCGCGGCCTGCAGCCTGGCTACGGTCTCATCAGGGACACCTTTGTTGAGCGCCAGGTAGAGCTCCGCACTGTCGAACTTGAGCACCCGCTTTAGGCCGTTTACGCCTTGCTGCTTGGCCAGGTAGCGCCCAGCCGGATCACCGGTGGCCCAGAGGTCGATCGTGCCGCCCTGGAGCTTGTCCACGTTGGTTTGGTCGCGCAGGGCCAGCGACGGCTCCAACCCCTGTGCCGCGAGGTGTTCGGCAATCGCATCACCCTTGTAGGCGCCAATGCGGTACTGGCTGGCCTGCTCGAGACTGCTGACTTCGATCGTGCTGTCGCCCCTGGCCAACAGCACCCAGTCGTCCGGACCGATCGGCCCCACCCACTTGAAGAGCTCTTCCCGCTCCGGCAACCGAGCAGTGACGAATACGCCGTACCCTGGCATCTCCAGAGCCATCTTGTAAATCCGCTCCCAGGGGAAACGCAGCGTCAGCGTGTACTCCACACCGGCACGCTTGAACATTTCGCGGACGATGTCGGCGGCGATACCCGTAATGTTTTCGTCGCGCGCAAAATTCTTGCCGTCGACTGCCATGTTGTAGGGCGGGAAATTTTCGGTGAGCAGATTGATTGGTTCCGGCGCGGAGTGCGCAGCAGAAGTGATCAGCGACAGGCTGGCGGCCAGCGACAACAATGTGTTTTTGAACATGGCGGGGTCCCTTGATGCGGCAGCCGCGGTATGTCGCGGCTGTGTCCTTGTATGTTGTAAGTGCAGCTTCGAGCAGTCCGGTACGCGCCGATCAGCGCATCACGATGCCGCAGCTGGCCATATAGGCCTTGGCTTCCGGCACGGTGTACTCGCCGAAATGGAAGATGCTTGCGGCCAGCACCGCATCGGCCTTGCCTTGCAGAACGCCATCGGCCAGATGCTGCAGATTGCCGACGCCACCAGAGGCGATCACCGGAATATGCACCGCTTCGCTGATCGCCCGAGTCACACCCAGGTCGTAGCCACTCTTGACGCCGTCCTGGTCCATGCTGGTCAGGAGGATTTCGCCAGCGCCCAGCGCTTCCATCTTCTGCGCCCACAGCACGGCGTCGAGCCCGGTCGGCTTGCGCCCACCGTGAGTAAAGATCTCCCAACGCGGGGTTTCGCCCGGAGCGGAAACCCGCTTGGCATCAATGGCAACGACAATGCACTGCGAGCCGAACCGATCAGCCGCTTCACCGACGAACTCCGGCGTGAACACCGCAGCGGTGTTGATCGAAACCTTGTCGGCGCCGGCGTTGAGCAGGTTGCGAATATCCTGCACCGAGCGCACACCGCCGCCGACGGTCAGCGGAATGAACACCTGGCTGGCCATGCGCTCGACCGTATGCAGCGTGGTGTCGCGATTGTCGACGCTGGCAGTGATATCGAGAAAGGTGATCTCGTCGGCGCCCTGTTCATCGTAGCGACGGGCGATTTCCACTGGATCACCGGCATCGCGGATGTTTTCAAACTGGACGCCCTTGACCACGCGGCCGTTGTCCACGTCGAGGCAGGGAATGATGCGTTTGGCCAAGGCCATGGTCGATCTCTCTCGTAGGGTGGACAACCGCGCAGCGTTGTCCACCGGGTCACCGGATGCAGGGCGGACAAGCGAAGCGTTGTCCGCCCTACGGCTTATTCGTCCTTGTACTTCAGATCGCAGAGCGCCTGCGCCTCGGCAACATCGAGCGTGCCCTCATAAATCGCACGACCGGTAATTGCGCCGACAATCCCGCGCGTGTTGGTGTCGAGCAGCTTCTGGATGTCACCGATGTTGTGAATGCCGCCAGAGGCGATCACCGGGATGCGACTGGCATTGGCCAGCGCCACAGTGGCTTCGACGTTGCAGCCCTGCATCATGCCGTCCTTGGCGATGTCCGTGTAGACGATTGCCGAGACGCCATCAGCCTCGAAGCGTCGCGCCAGATCGACAGCCTGAACACTGCTGACCTCAGCCCAGCCGTCGGTGGCGACAAAGCCGTCTTTCGCATCCAGGCCGACGATCACCTTGCCCGGGAAGGCGCGGCAGGCTTCGCCGACGAATTCCGGCTGCTTGACCGCCTTGGTGCCGATGATCACGTAGCTGACGCCAGCGCGAACGTAGTGCTCGATGGTTTCCAGGGAGCGGATGCCGCCACCGATCTGGATCGGTAGGTCGGGATAGCGCTTAGCGATTGCGGTGACCACTTCACCATTGACCGGCTGGCCTTCGAAGGCGCCGTTGAGATCGACCAGGTGCAGGCGACGGCAGCCGGCCTCGACCCATTTGGCGGCCATGGCCACCGGGTCGTCGGAGAACACCGTGGCGTCGTCCATCAGGCCCTGACGCAGACGCACACAGGCGCCGTCCTTGAGATCGATGGCGGGAATGATCAGCATGCTTTTTCCTTCGTCAAACGAGCGGCAAGCTGCAAGCCGATAGCGGCGAGCATGCCTGCGTATCTATTTCTGGCAACGTCAGCAGAAGCCTGCCGCTGCCGCTAGTTTTTCTCGAGCGCCCACAGGTCGCTTTCGATGCTTTCGAAGCGCTCTTTCAGGTGCGTCTGCACGTCGAAGATCGCCTTGTTGTAGTACAGCGGAGCGATCTCGCGAGCGAACAGATCGAGCACTTCTTGCGCCTCGAATGAACCCAGTTCCAACTCGAAGCGGTCTTCCAGAAAGCGCTTGATGATCTGCTGTGCGGCCTGCTCCTGAGCTGAATCCAGTGCCAAGACCGGCGCCTTGAGCTTCGCCCGGCTCATTACCAGCGGCCATCCCAGGCAGCGAAGTTCTGCAGCAGCTGCAAGCCGTGGGTATGGCTCTTTTCGGGATGGAACTGCACGGCAAAGCGCGAACCGTCGGCCAGCGCGGCGGCGAAATCCTTGCCGTAATGGCCACGGCCAACCACCTGGCGCGGATTACCGGCCTCGATGTAGTAGCTGTGTACGAAATAGAAGCGGCCATCGGCGGGAATGTTGTGCCAGAGCGGATGGCTGACAGCCTGCTCGACCTGGTTCCAGCCCATGTGCGGCACCTTGAGGCGCTCGCCGTCTTCTTCCAGATCCTTGCCGAAGAAACGCACCTGACCGGGAAACAGGCCAATGCAATCGACGCCGCCGTTCTCTTCGCTGCGCTCCATCAGTGCCTGCATACCCACGCAGATGCCGAGGAACGGCCGATCGACGCTGACTTCACGGACCAGCTCGTCAAAGCCCAGCCGGCGGATTTCAGCCATGCAATCGCGAATCGCGCCGACGCCGGGAAACACCACGCGATCGGCTTCGCGAATGACTTGGGCATCGCTGGTAATCAGCACCCGACCGGCACCCACATGCTCGAGCGCCTTGGCGACCGAATGCAGGTTGCCCATGCCGTAATCGATGACTGCGACGGTCTGCATTACAGGCAACCTTTGGTCGACGGCATCTGCCCGGCCATGCGCTCATCCAGCGTCACCGCCATGCGCAGCGCGCGGCCGAACGCCTTGAACACGGTCTCGATCTGGTGGTGGGTGTTGTGCCCGCGCAGGTTGTCGATGTGCAGGGTCACCAAGGCGTGGTTAACGAAGCCCTGGAAGAATTCCTGAAACAGATCGACATCGAAGCCGCCCACGCTGGCACGGGTGTAGGGGACATGCATCTGCAGACCCGGACGCCCGGAAAAGTCGATCACCACGCGCGACAGCGCTTCATCCAATGGCACGTAGGAATGTCCGTAACGGGTCATGCCTTTCTTGTCGCCAACAGCTTTGGCGAATGCCTGGCCGAGGGTGATGCCAACGTCTTCGACGGTGTGGTGGTCATCAATGTGCAAATCGCCCTGGCATTCGATGTCCAGATCGATCAAGCCGTGGCGGGCGATCTGGTCGAGCATGTGCTCGAGAAACGGCACGCCGATGGCAAAGCGGCTCTTGCCGGTGCCGTCCAGGTTGATGGTGGCCTTGACCTGGGTTTCCAGGGTGTTGCGCTCTACGCAAGCCGTACGTTCGGACATCAACAGCTCCGCTGATCGTGGGGCGAAAAATGAGCCGCATTATAGGCCCAAACCTACCCTCGTCGATACGCGCCCTGCGGCTCGGCTGCTGCAAACTGCCGGCTGGCTGATCGAGCAGCACGGAGGCTGACCGCTCAACGACTCACCGGCCGGCCTATCGGCTGCGCTGTCGTGCGTCGCAGAGCCGGCACGGTTATCCTTTCCGTCACTCACCACAACAGCCAGGTCAACATGCCCGTTTTCGTTGAAGTCGTAACCGAGCCCAGCCAGCAGGACCGTATCGATCTGGCGAAAATCTTCGCCGACGCCCCTGCCTGGCTCCTGACGCCTTACGCAGATGCAGCAGCCCTTATCGAGGCCGGGTTGGCCGACCACAGCCTGATCGGGGGTCGTTTCAATGACCGGCTGCTCGGTGCCGCCCTGTTGCAACGAGGCTCGTCCAACTGGCGTCTGTCGCACCTGTGCGTACGTAAGCTCACTCGCCGTCGGGGCGTAGGTGCACGCATCCTCGAAGAAAGTCGGCGTCTGGCCAGTGAAGCCGGGCAGGATCTGCACCTGGCGGCACCGGCAGACCAGCTGGAGGCTCAAGCTTTGGCCGCACGGGCACATCTCCCACTGGACGCAATCTAAGCCCTGCCGACGTTTCTCCCCCGACTGTCATAGTCCTCTGGCAGCACCGCCATCGCACACAGGAACCCAGACGCAGGTAACCACTCCAACGCCAGCCACGGCAAAAGCCGTGGTTCGTGACGCTATACTCGCTGCTTTTGAAATGCCAAACACAAAGGACCTGTCCATGAAAGCGCTCGGCAAGATCCTGGGCCTGGTAATCCTCGGGTTGCTGCTCCTCATCGTCGCATTGGGCTTTGCCCTGACCCATCTGTTCGACCCTAACGACTACAAAGACGAGATCCGCACACTCGCTCGCGACAAGGCCGGACTCGAACTGAACATCGCCGGCGATATCGGCTGGAGCCTGTTTCCCTGGCTCGGCCTGGAGCTGCACGACACCACCCTGGCCAGCGTGCAGACACCCGAACACCCCTTCGCCGACCTGCGCATGCTGGGGCTGTCGGTCCGGGTACTGCCGTTGCTAAGTCGCGAAGTGGAGATGAGCGACATCACCCTCAATGGGCTGAACCTGACACTTAACCGCGACGAGAAGGGACGTGGTAACTGGGAAGGCGTGGGCCGCCCGGACACTAGCGAAACACCGCCAGGCGCAACGCCACCCGCAGAAGCGGCCGAACCCGGGGATGACGAGCAGACGGCAGATAACGCCAAGCGCCCGTTGCAACTGGACATCGACAGCCTGACCATCAGCGACGCACGAGTGACCTACCATGATGCACAGACCGGACAGCAGTTCAGCGCTGAAGGCATCGAACTGACCACGGGTGCCATTCGCGAAGCCACTTCGATCCCAGTCAAGCTCAACGCCTTTTTCGGCAGCAACAAGCCGGTCATGCGCGCGCGTACCGAATTGCAGGGGGCGTTGCGCTTCGATACCAAGCTGCAGCGCTATCAGCTCGAAGATCTGCGCTTGAGCGGTGAGGCCTCTGGCGAGCCATTGCAGGGCAAGACACTGTCGTTCAGCGCCCAGGGCCAGCTTTTGGCCGATCTGGCTGCCGATATCGCCGAGTGGACCAGCCTCAAGTTCACGGCCAATCAATTGCGTGGTCTTGGCGAACTCAAGGCCCGCGATCTGCAGGACCAGCCAAAAATCACCGGAGCATTGTCGATCGCCGAATTCAACCTGCGAGAATTCCTCGAGAGCATCGGCCAACAGCTCCCGGCCATGGCCGACAACACCGCGCTGGGCAAGGCCGAGCTGGTCACCCGCCTTGCCGGCACCCCGACCAGCCTGACCTTCGAAGAGATCAATCTGAAGCTGGACGGCAGCACCTTTACCGGCCAAATCGCGGTCAGTGATTTTGCCAAGCAAGCATTGCGAGTCGACCTGAGCGGGGACCAGCTGAATCTCGACCGCTATTTGCCGCCGCCAGCAAAGGAAGACTCTGCCGGCGCTGCGCGTCAAAGCGAGGTCAAAGTTACCCAAGCGGCAGTTATCGGCAGTGGCACCACGCCTCTGCCAGACAAACCAACCCAGCAGGCATGGAGTAGCACCACCGCTCTGCCGGTCAGCGCCCTGCGCAATCTGGACACGCGCATCAACCTGAGCATCGATAACCTCACTGCAATGAAGCTGCCGGTCGACAGCTTCGCCCTCAAAGCGCGCACGGCGGGCGGTCTGCTGACGCTGGAGCAGTTGCGTGGCGGCCTCTACAACGGTCGAGTTGAAGCTTCCGCCAGTCTCGATGTCCGACCGCAGGTGCCCCTGATTACCGCCCAGACCCGCCTGGCCCGCGTCCCCATCGAAGGCCTGCTGCAAAGCCAGGGCGAAGAGGTGGTGATCAAAGGCCTGCTCAACCTGGACAGCGACATCCGCACCCAGGGCAACAGCCAGCAAGCCTGGATCGACAACTTCAACGGCAAGATCGGCTTCATCATCGACAACGGCATCCTCGTCGATGCCAACCTCGAGCAGCAGCTTTGTCGCGCCATTGCCACCCTCAACCGCAAACCATTGAGCAGCGAGCCGCGCGGCAAGGACACGCCATTCCGCGAACTGAAAGGCAACCTCACCCTGCGCAATGGCGTTGCCAGCAACCCCGACCTGAAGGTCAGCATTCCCGGTCTCACGGTGAACGGCGAAGGTGATGTTGACCTGCGCGTGCTCGGCATGGACTACCGCATCGGCCTCGTGATCGAGGGTGACAAGGGCGACATGCCCGACCCGGCCTGTGCAGTTAATGAACGGTATGTCGGTATCGAATGGCCGTTGCGCTGCCGCGGTCCGCTCGAACTGGGTGCCAAGGCCTGTCGCTTCGACAACGACCGCCTCGGCAAAATCGCCGCCCGGCTCGCCGGAGACAAGCTCAACGAGACCATCGAAGAGAAGCTGGGCGACAAGGTCAGTCCCGAATTAAAAGACGCACTGAAAGGCCTGTTCAATCGATGACCCAGCAAGCGTTGAGCGACGCGCAGTTCAGCGTCGCCGTTCTCGACTGGTACGACCGCCACGGGCGCAAGGATCTGCCCTGGCAGCAAGGCATCACGCCCTACCGTGTGTGGGTATCGGAGATCATGCTGCAGCAGACGCAGGTCAGCACCGTGCTCGGCTACTTCGACCGCTTCATGGCAGCGCTACCCACCGTCGAAGCCCTGGCCAGCGCGCCAGAGGACGAAGTTCTGCATCTATGGACCGGGCTGGGTTACTACAGCCGTGCACGAAACCTGCACAAGACCGCCAAACTGGTTGTTGCCGAGCATGGCGGTGAATTTCCGCAGGACGTGGGACAGCTGGCCGAGCTGCCCGGCATTGGACGGTCCACTGCCGGCGCCATTGCCAGCCTGAGCATGGGCCTGCGGGCACCAATTCTGGACGGCAACGTCAAGCGCGTGCTGGCCCGCTTTGCCGCACTGGAGGGCTATCCAGGCGAGCCAAAGGTAGCCCGGCAGCTGTGGGACGTGGCCGAGCGGCTGACCCCACAAACACGAGTCAACCATTACACCCAGGCAATGATGGACCTGGGTGCGACACTCTGCACGCGCAGCAAACCCAGCTGCCTGCTCTGCCCACTGAAGACTGGCTGCCGCGCCCACCTGCTGGGCCGCGAAACCGAGTTTCCGACGCCCAAGCCGCGCAAGACATTACCGCGCAAGCGCACCCTGATGCCGCTGCTGGCCAACCATGAGGGCGCCATACTGCTCTATCGCCGCCCACCTACGGGACTGTGGGGCGGACTCTGGAGCCTGCCGGAGCTGGATGATCTAGCTGCGCTCGACCCGCTCGCTGCACGTCACGCCTTGCAATTGCAGCAGCGCCGCGAGCTCCCCACCCTGACCCATACCTTCAGTCATTTCCAGTTGGCCATCGAGCCCTGGCTGATCAGAGTCACGTCAGAAGTCGGCGCCGTGGCCGAGCCGGACTGGCTCTGGTATAACCTCGCCACCCCGCCGCGACTGGGGCTTGCCGCCCCGGTAAAGACGCTGCTCAAGCGCGCCGCCGCCGAATTGAACGCAGGAGAGATGTCATGACCCGCACCGTGAATTGCCGCAAGTACAAAGAAGAACTGCCCGGTCTGGAGCGCCCGCCTTATCCTGGCGCCAAGGGCGAAGACATCTACAAAAACGTCTCGAAGAAGGCCTGGGACGATTGGCAGAAACACCAGACCATGCTGATCAATGAGCGCAGGCTGAACATGATGAACGCCGAGGACCGCAAATTCCTGCAGACCGAGATGGACAAATATCTCTCCGGCGAAGAATACGCCCAGGCCGAAGGCTACGTGCCGCCGAGCGAATAAGGTATTCGCAACCTTGGCGCAGCAAGAGCCAGCGCCAAGGTTTGCTGTCGCGCCTAGAGACCAAAGCGCCTGCATATATCGCTAAATGCCCGTTCTAACTAAATATTTTCAAAGCCACGCTTGACAGGCAAACGGCAAATCCGTCTAATAGCGCCCCGTTGCCCAGGTAGCTCAGTCGGTAGAGCAGGGGATTGAAAATCCCCGTGTCGGCGGTTCGATTCCGTCCCTGGGCACCATCTATTAATTTCAGGTGGTGCCAAAACCACCCGAAAGCCCACAAGAAGCCCGCCTAGTGCGGGTTTTTTGTTGTCTGCACTTCCCTACCCTTCCCTTGTAAGCCCAAACAATTGTGCGTAGATTCGTGAGTAGAGCCGGTTCGGTCTAAAAATCTACTCACAGCGACACAATGGGGCGCCCGAATGGCGCGGCTTGCGAGGGAATTGCAATGGCCTTATCCGATACCACCATCCGCACCGCCAAGCCGAAGGAAAAGCTATACCGGCTCACGGACGCCAACGGGTTATGCCTGGAAGTGGCGCCGACCGGCTCGAAGCTGTGGCGCTATCGCTACCGCTTCGACGGCAAGGCAAAGATGCTGGCGCTTGGCACCTATCCTGCCGTCACGCTCCAGAAAGCCCGCCA
The DNA here is from genome assembly GCF_902506445.1 of Pseudomonas sp. 9Ag. Classification (NCBI taxonomy): domain Bacteria; kingdom Pseudomonadati; phylum Pseudomonadota; class Gammaproteobacteria; order Pseudomonadales; family Pseudomonadaceae; genus Pseudomonas; species Pseudomonas sp. 9Ag. The sequence goes on along the minus strand of NZ_LR733836.1, from coordinate 1,889 downwards.
GAGGCGCGACGAGGCCCGCCAACTGCTAACCGAGGGCACCGACCCCGGCGAGCAGAGAAAAGCCGCCAGACAAGCGCAGCGGGTCGATGGCGTGACATTCGAGACGCTGGCGCGGGAGTGGTATGCCTACAACGCGCCACGCTGGGCCGAAAGCACGGCATACAAAGCCAAGCTGTATTTGGAAAACGACTTGATACCCGGCATCGGTGCCCGCCCGGTCAAAGCCATCACCCGCCCCGATCTGGTCGAGCTGGTGCGCAAGGTCGAAGCGCGGGGCACGCTGAATGCCGCTGGCAAGATTCGCCAATGGCTACACCAGATATTCCGCTTTGGTCTGGCCAGTGGCGTAGTCGAAGCCAACCCTGCCACCGATCTGGACGTAGTAGCCGCACCGCCTAAAGCCACCCGGCACCATCCGCACGTTGCCTTTGCCGAACTGCCCGAGCTGCTGGGCAAGATCGAATCGACCACGCTCAACACCCTGACCCGCTGCGCCATCCGTTTGCTGGTGCTGACAGCCGTTCGCCCTGGTGAGCTGCGCCAGGCGCCGTGGTCGGAGTTCGATCTGGACGGCGCCACCTGGACCATTCCGAAAGCGCGCATGAAAGCCCGCCGCCCGCATGTGGTTCCCCTGCCCCGCCAAGCCGTTGCCATCCTGCGCCAGCTCAAGGAAATCACAGGCGATTACCCGCTAGTGTTTGCAGGCCAGCAAAACCCCGACCGGCCAATGAGCGAGAACACGATTAACAAGGCACTGCGCCTGATGGGCTACGAAGGCCGCCAGACCGGACACGGCTTCCGCCACCTGCTGAGCACCGAACTCAACGGGCGCGGCTATAACCGCGACTGGATCGAACGCCAGCTAGCGCACGGCGACAACGACGAAATCCGCGATATTTACAACCACGCCACCTACCTGGAGCAGCGCCGGGAAATGATGCAAGCCTGGGCCGATTCGATAGACGCGCTATGTGCTGGCGCCAATGTAGTGAGCATCAAGCGCAAGGCTTAACGGTTTTTTTGGCTGGCCCAGCTCGACGGAGCGAAAAGCGGACTTCCCACCGCCTGACCAGCCGATTTATTTAGGAAGTGGGAGCGCCTGGGAGGGTGCAATGGATGAACTTGATTATTGGCGCCTTTGCGAGTCGCTGAACGCTTATCAAGCTGCCGCACTGATTATAGGACAGACGCCGAGCTTAATTGACAATGGCGAATATCGTTACTTGCGGCTAGCTGAATACAATTCGCAGCCATCTCGGTTAGACCCAAGCTTTCAGGCAGCGGTTACTGCTTTGAAAGGGGCGATCCGAGACGGAACACTTAGCGCCAAAATCCGAGTTTCTCCTCGAGAATATGGTTATGCGGACGCACTCGCCGACGTTGAATACAACGAAATTCTTTTTGAGGATGGTCGCGGCCGAACAGCGGAAGAAGGGGAAGTGCTTTCTGCTGATGGAAAGCTTTTTTACAAGCCGCTCATTGATTGGGATCTGACATCAATCGCAACGAACGATATCCGCGCCTGGTTGCTGACACGCGGCTTTACCGCTGGGTTCTTTTTTCCCAACCGAGAGGAAGGCCAGCCCGGCTATCTGGAAAAAACGCACCCGAACTATGCGCCCAAGCTGGCAGCAGCCATTCGGGCATGGGAAGCCGTGACCAGCGACCCCGAACGGTTGCGCGGAAAGACGCCAAAGCAAGCCCTAACCAAGTGGCTCAACGAACACGCCGCCGCCTATGGCCTGACCAAGGAAGATGGCACGCCGAACGCGACAGGCGTAGAGGAAGCGGCCAAGCTGGCAAACTGGAGGCCGGAGGGAGGTGCCAGCAAGACCCCTGGCGAGTGAACCCACCCCCCCCTCAAAGCCGCGCAGTTGCTGGCGTCTAGG
>NZ_LR733839.1:0-5348 GCF_902506445.1 Pseudomonas sp. 9Ag | reverse complement strand
CTCAGTAGTGAAACGACGCATCGCCGATGGTAGTGTGGGGCTTCCCCATGTGAGAGTAGGTCATCGTCAAGCTTCTACACCAAACCCCCGATCTTCGTAAGAGGATCGGGGGTTTGTCTTTGGGCGCGAGAAAATTGCTGGTCGGTCGCTGATGGGGGCTGACGGATAACCTGTTACGCTTGCTCAGTAATAGTCGTTTCCATTCTGGAGAAGAGTCAGGCGCTGTTATCGGGGTGAGCCGAAGTGCTACCGCCCAGCATTCGCTTCGCAGGCTGTATTGAGTAGCTGGCAGAGGCTTGCTGGTAGCGCGTTGCGCTTGAGCGTTGTTGAGCTACAGCTTTCGCTTTGGCCATGAGGGCAACACTGATTCGATGTAGCATTTAATAGCTTTACCTAGCTCACCTACCGCCTGAGTACACCGTTTGGATGATGTCCAGGACGTCGAACTGATACGCTGCAGTTCGTCCACTATTCATGTCTATGACAGCAGCGCGCGCAGCCATGGCTTACTACCCTGAGTTAATTGGCTCATAGCATGGTGTAAACCGGCATCGCCCGGCCGTTGCTTTCTAGGGCTCGAGCCACGTTGGCTGCTGAAACCTACTGGCGGCTAAAGAAATCTTCCAACTGTCCGAAAACCTGTGCAGGCGGGCTCGCTTGGTTGCGAATCCGCTGGTGTCGTACAGGTTGTTCTTGGGGCTTGCAATTATTTTCGACTGTCTCCTAAAGCTCACCGAAACGGCGCCGATAAGCTAATCGAATGCGAACTCAATGGGTGCCTGGGCAAACAGCCGGCCCGGAGTCGTAAGCTCAGGCAACCAAAGTAACTAGCGCCCTTGGAGGCAAATCATGGCTCTTACAGTCAACACTAACGTCGCGTCGCTAAATACCCAGCGTAACCTTCAGTCGTCTTCAAATGCGCTAGGAACATCGATGCAGCGCCTCTCGACCGGTAGCCGTATCAACAGCGCTAAAGACGATGCGGCTGGACTACAGATATCAAACCGCCTGACTAGTCAGGTAAATGGCCTCAACGTAGCAGTTCGCAACGCAAACGATGGCATTTCTCTGGCACAAACAGCAGAAGGAGCGTTGCAGCAGTCGACGAACATCCTTCAACGTATGCGCGATCTCGCACTGCAATCCGCAAATGGTAGTAACGACTCTAACGACCGTGCCGCTTTGCAGAAAGAAGTTGGCGCTTTGCAGAACGAGCTGACTCGTATCTCCGAAACCACTACTTTCGGAGGAAGAAAATTGCTTGATGGCTCGTTTGGTGCCACTTCGTTTCAGATTGGTGCAAATGCGAACGAGACTATTGATGTATCGATTGGCAATGCTAGCGCAGCCAAAATTGGTGCCTACACTTCCGATAAGGCCGGCTCAGCGCTAGGAATAGCTACAGCTGCAGCAGGCGATGCGTCCGGCACCTTGAAAATTTCTGCCAACGGCAAGGCTTATGACGTTCAGGCATTCACAACGACTGACACCGCCGGTGAGGTTGCGAAGAAGATCAACCAAGTCGGATCGCCGGTAAAAGCGTCTGCACGTACTGATGCCGTGCTGACAAAGGCTGCGAACGTTGCCACTTTTGATCTGAAAATCGAAGTCTCGAAGACTAGTACTGGAACTGCGGATTCGACTATCGATTTGAAGGGATTGACTTCTTTCGATCAAGTCGTGAGTGCAGTGAACGCAAGCGGTTCCGGTATATCTGCGAAAGTTAACGGCGATGGAACCTTGGAGGTCAGCTCCGCGGACGGCGCAGCTATAAAATTCACCGGTGCTAACACCGTGGATGGTGCCGCAACCCCAGCTGCTGTTACTAACGGGCTTACGCTGAAGGCTCGCTCAGCTGAGGATTCGAATAGCGACAACGCTGGTGACCTTGGTCCAGCGACCGCTCTTGATGTAAGTACCGGTGTTGGTGTTGCCAACGGTGCTCTAAAGCTCAGCTCTTCGGCTGCATATTCGCTCTCTACAGGGACGGCTGCTGACCTTGCAAAAATCACAGGGGAGCCTGCAGGAAAACTGGCTAAAATCAGCGATGTTGATGTAAGCAGTGCATATGGCGCTCAGAATGCAGTCGATGTGATAGATGCAGCAATCGCATTCATCGACTCGCAGCGTTCAGATCTCGGCGCTGTACAGAACCGCTTCGACAACACAATTGCCAACCTCCAAAGCATCTCGGAAAATGTCTCCGCCGCTCGCGGCCGTATTCAGGACACCGACTTCGCTGCTGAAACCGCAAACCTGAGCAAGAACCAGATCCTGCAACAGGCTGGTACCGCGATCCTCGCCCAGGCCAAGCAGCTGCCGCAGGCTGTTCTAAGTCTGCTGCAGTAATCGAGCAGAAGGCGTTAACGATGGGGGGAGAGCTAGCTCTGCCCCCATTGATTCATGAGAGGTGAATCAATGGACGTCGCAAAGATATCGGGCGGAAATACATCGCCCATAATAGCTGGTGCTTCGCCCAGCCTCTTCAAGGAGGCTGGGTTTTCTGCGTCTGACGATTCGGGTCAACCAAAGAAAGCAACGAATGCGAAATCATCTGCTGACATGACCGATCTGGTCGAGCGGTTCCGTTCGCAGGTGCAGAGTATTCAACGTGACCTGAATTTCAGCGTCGATGATTCAACCGGTGACGTGGTTGTGCAGGTTATCGATGGCGACTCGGGCAAGGTTGTTCGGCAGATTCCGTCAGAAGAAATTCTTCGGCTGACTGAGCGATTAGACGAGATGCGCAGTTTGATGTTCGAAGCCAAAGCCTGATCGGTACGATTCATGTATTTAGATACTGGCCAACATATTTTTGACGAGGTGCGGTTATGGCTGACATAGGTATAGGTTCCGGTATAAACATCGGGAGTATCGTGTCCAGCATGGTCGCGGCTGAGCGTGCGCCGAAAGAGACGCAGCTCGCCAATCTTGAAAAGAAAACTACCACCCAGATCACTGCTATGGGCGCTTTGAAGGGCGCTATCAGCGATTTCCAGACGGCGCTTGGGTCGTTGAACAAGGCCGACCTTTTTCAGGCGCGCTCAGCGAATTCCAGCAAGTCGGATCTTGTCGGTGTAACTGCCAGTACCACTGCAGATGCCGGCACGTATCAGGTCGAAGTTAAAAGCCTCGCAACCAATAGCAAGATAGCACTTGCCGCCATTCAGAGTTCCGCCGAGGCGCCCGCTGCTTTTGCTAGCGGCACGCTTGATATTTCTCTCGGCGTACCAGGGACACCGCCTTCAAAGGAAACCTTTTCCGTCACGGTAGACGAGAGTAATAACAGCCTTGCCGGCGTGCGTGACGCTATAAACGAGGCAGGCAAAGACAAAGGGGTAAGCGCAACGATTGTGACCGACGAGTTTGGCTCTCGGCTCGTATTGACCAGCAACAAGACAGGTGCCGGTCGCGATATTACGATCGCGGTTGCTAACGAGACGGCAGCAGCAACTGGACAGACGGCACTGTCTGTGCTTTCCTTCGACGGTAATGCTTCGAGCACAGAGAGTGGAGCGCGAGTGCTTTCCCAGGCCCAAAGCGCCGAGCTGTATGTGGACGGCTTGAAGGTCATTAGTGAGAACAACAAGGTTGATGGCGCAATCGAGGGCGTTACGCTTGATCTGAAGGCCAAGACGGCTGCTGACGAGCCTCTGACAATTACTGTGGCGGAAGACAAGGGTGGCGTAAAAAAGCAAGTTCAGTCCTTTGTTGACGCTTACAACAAGCTTATTGGCGTGGTCAACGCACAGACAAAGGTAACTCCCGTAGGCGATGGCAAGACGCCAGTTACTGGAGCGCTTGTGGGGGACGCCACAGCTCGAACGCTACTCGGCACGATCCGCAATGAACTGGTGAATGTCCAGGGTGACGGTGCCATTCGTGCGCTGACTGATATGGGAATCACGACCCAGAAAGACGGCACGCTCGCCATTGACGGCACCAAGCTGGACAAGACGCTGGCTGACAATTTCGATAAATTGTCCGATTTCTTCACTGGCGATACCGGCTTGGCTGCCCGGCTCGACGCGAAGCTCAAGCCCTATACCGAAACCGGTGGGATTCTCGAACAGCGCAACAAGGCAATGACCGAGACGATTACGAAGATCGACAAGCAGAAGGAAGATCTTGACCGTCGCATCACGTCGCTCCAGGAGCGACTCCTGAAGCAGTTCAATGCGATGGATTCCCTGGTCGGGCGATTGTCTAACACTTCTGCAAGCCTGTTGGCATCCCTTGAGAATCTGCCTTGGGCAGCCAACAACTCGAAGAGGTGATCTAGGTGTACGAATCAAACCGCCATCCAGGCGGTTTTTTCCGTTTTGGCAGATCCGATTACTATTCAAGTTTGGCTGTTGTCGACCGATACGCTGTACATGGAAATGTGATGTAGCAAGGGGGCTATCCAAATGTATGCAATGTCGGCAATGAAGCAGTATCAGCAGGTTGGCGTGAAGGCTCAGGTTACCGAGGCTGATCCGCACCGCTTGATCCAGATGTTGATGCAAGGCGGCCTGGATCGTATCGCTCAGGCTAAAGGAGCCATGGAGCGTGATGCGTTCGCCGAGAAAGGCGTTTTGATCGGCAAGGCTATAAATATCATTGGCGGCTTGCGCGATGCTTTGGACAAGAGCATCGGTGGTGAGCTGGCCGAGAATCTGGATCGCCTCTACGAATACATGACGATGCGCCTGTTCGAGGCAAGCCGGCATAACGATGTTGAGAAGTTGAACGAAGTAGGTAGGCTGCTGGGCGAGATCAAGGTGGCCTGGGACCAGATTGCGCCCAAGGCGTGAGTTTTTGTTCTGAGCCTTCTGCGGATCGGCTTCCGATTTATTCACCATGCGCTGACAAACGAGGATGCCCATGTCGTCACCCAAGCAAGCATTCTCACTACTCGCGAACAAGTTGCGTGATGCATTCGCAGCGGGCGATTGGGAAGCCGTTGCGCTGTTGGATGAAGAATGCCGTGCCCTGGTGGCCGCACTAGGTGATGGAGATGCATCTGACCTGGCGCTACGCGAGCAACTGGCCGAGGTTTCACGCGTTTATGACGAGCTTCAACAGGCTGGTAGAGCGGAGCGAGAGCGATTGGCTGGGGAGCTGACGCGTTTGAACCAGTCGAAGCAGGTCAATCAGGCCTATAAGCCGCTGGGCTGAAGCGGTCGGGATCAATGTCTGTTTTCCGGCTTTGGTGGGCTGAAGCCCACCCTACAGGTGACGTAGATACCGTCTTCCCCATTACCGAGCAAGGGCCAGTTGAGGGTCGAAACGCTGGCCCGATTTAAGTACCCCATAGGCGATGTGCAGCAGCTTGCGCATCGCTGCACAGACGATTTGTTTTCCGG